>NZ_CP166019.1:860000-4199467 GCF_041222765.1 Bacillus sp. JNUCC-21
GCAGAGGTCTGCAAAACCTTTATCCCCGGTTCGAATCCGGGTGTCGCCTTTCTATTGCCGGGGTGGTGGAATTGGCAGACACACAGGACTTAAAATCCTGCGGTAGGTGACTACCGTGCCGGTTCAAGTCCGGCCCTCGGCACCAATTTAACTTTGAACGAACTATGTTAAATTGGTCATCAGTTTTCACATTATAAAACATATATGAGAGTGATTTGCATATTGCAGATCACTTTTTTTATATAATAAAAACGTAATGACTATCAATATAAGTTTCTTGCTTGTATCGTATATACTGCATTACCATTTAAAAAACTTTGCTAAAACCGTTGACGTTTTATGAAATACATGTTATATTTATATACGTCGGTTGAACACGACGCATTACATGCCGGTGTGGCGGAATTGGCAGACGCGCACGACTCAAAATCGTGTTCCTTCTGGAGTGCCGGTTCGACCCCGGCCACCGGTATAAAAAGGCTTCTACAATATGTAGAAGCCTTTTTTGTTGTGTGAAAATATCCTCCAAGGCTTGTGAAAACATGATACGCGAGCAGATTGTATAAATCCGCTTTTTTCAAAGATACTAACAAGAAGTTCTTTGAAAGAGGTGTTTTTTATGGAAGGGACTTGGGCTTGTCTTATCCCATTTATTCTGGTCATTCCCATTTCAATCATTACAAAGCAAGTGCAGTCCGGCCTGTTTGTCGGTTTGCTGGTCGGAAGCTATCTTTTGCATCCCAGCTTTCTTGGCGGGATTGAGCATATGGTTCAATATGTAATCAGCAACATTGTCGTCACCAATAATATTAGAATCATTGTGTTTCTATATTCATTTGCCGGCCTTGTAGGGATTATAAAGCTGACCGGCGGGATAAAAGGATTCGTCCATTTGATCAGTAAAAAAGTTAAAACCAAAAAAGGTGCGATGCTGCTTGCATGGCTGTCGACATTTGGCACGTTCAGTGAACCGGACTTTCGCATCGTCACAATTGCACCGATCATGAAAGCTTTAAGCAAGCGTCTGGACCTGTCGAAACAGAAAATTGCGTATGCCATTGAGTTTACGGCAAACCCTGTCATTGCCTTGATTCCGATAGCAACGGCATTTGTCGGCTACATGGTTTCCATTATCGGACAGGCCCTTAAAACGTCAGGAATAGATCAGCCGGCTTACACGGTGTATGTGAAAAGTATTCCCTTCAATTTTTTCTCCATTGTGATTATAGTAGTCGGAATTTATTACTGCTTTTTTAAGAAACAAAAAGCGGACGAAAGCTTAGAAAAAACAGAAAAGAGCGGACAAACTACTGCTCGCAAACATAACAAAAATACGGAACCGATTCCGCGGAACAGGGGTGTGTTGCTTTCAAAAGGATCAGGTTCATTCAACATGGAAACAGGGACGATCTCAGATATTCACGGTGAACATACGGGAATGTTCAAAAGTGATGAGCATGCTGACCAGCAGGAGGAGCTGGATTCGGCGCACCGTGCTTATATTAAGGAAACACCGATTCGGCCGTGGAATTTAATCATTCCGATCGGGCTGTTTTTGCTATTAACACTCTTTCTCAGTTGGTGGGACGGCCATTCAAAAGCACAAGGGTTTTTGAATGCTTTTATCAAAAGCGATATGCTTGGCGTCATGTTAACCGCATTATTGGCAGCGGTTATTGCAGCATTTGCTCTTTTTATGTTTCAGCGTTTTCATGCAGGCGAGCTTGTTACCCATTTTATTAAGGGCGGAAACGAATTGGTCAACGTTATTATTATGTTATCGCTGATTTGGGCCGTAACAGCAGTATCTGAAGACCTGGGATTCTCGAAATATGTTACTTCTCATTTAACGTCATGGATCCCCCAAATGTTTATTGCGCCGTCTCTTTTTATACTGGGGGCTGTTATATCCTATTTTATCGGGTCATCCTGGGGGACTTGGGGGCTTTTAATGCCGCTCGGCGTAACGCTGGCGGTTCAGTCACATACCAGCTTATTATTAGCGATCGGGGCCGTGTTTGCGAGCGGAACATTTGGAGCGTTTGCTTCTCCTCTCAGTGATAATACGGTGACAACCTGTACGGTGTTGGGGATCGATGTTGTGAAGTATGCCCGTTCGAAGCTTGTTCCAGCGCTTATCGCCGCGGGGATCTCCGTTGTGTTATACGGTGCGTTTTCATTTTTCAGATAACAAATACTTTTTAAAGGCGGTATCCGAAATTGGGATAACGCCTTTTTATGAGCTGTTATACTAGAGGAAAAAAGAGGTGATGACATTGAAGCAGATTATTGCAATGGGCGGCGGGGGCTTTTCCATGGAGCCGGATCATCTTGTGCTGGATCAGTATATTTTAGAGCAGTCGGCGCGGTCAGAGCCGAAAATTTGTTTTTTGCCGACGGCAAGCGGAGATTCGGAGAATTATATCGGCAGGTTTTATCAGGCCTTTCAAAAGCTGCGGTGTGAGCCGGATCACTTGTCGCTGTTTAAACCGCCGGGTTCTGATCTCAGATCCTTTCTCATGAAGAAAGATATTATATATGTCGGCGGCGGAAATACGCGCAATATGCTTGTCTTATGGAAAGAGTGGGGGATTGACCTTATTCTTCGTGAGGCTTGGGAAAACGGCATCATGTTGGCGGGTCTCAGCGCCGGGGCGATTTGCTGGTATGAAGAAGGATTGACGGATTCGGCTGGAGATTTGAGAGAGTTAAGAGCTTTAGGATTTTTGCCGGGAAGCTTTTGTCCGCACTATGACGGAGAAGCGGAGCGCCGGCCGGTGTATCACCGTCTGATTTCAGAAATGAAACTCAGGGAGGGTTATGCCGCTGATGACGGCGCTGCGCTTCATTATAAAGACGGTCAGCTGTTCCGGGCTGTCTCTTCCCGGGAAACCGCAAAGGGTTATCGGGTTTTTAATACCGAAAAAGGCGTTCGGGAAACAGAGCTTATGACCGTACCGTTATCTGAATTTTGATAATATGCTTTTTTTTGTACACAACTTATGTTACGATGAGAGCGAAATCAATAGTTACTGGGGGTGCCCGTCTGAGCGGGCTGAGAGAGAAGCGGCGGCTTCTTAACCCTTTGGACCTGATCTGGTTCGTACCAGCGTGGGGAAGTAAACGTTTTATTATTGTTGATGAAAACAATAATAGTTTCTTTCTGACTGCAAAAACCGGGTTCTTCTTTGAACCCGGTTTTTTTGTGCTGGTGCTGAGCTTGGTTCTGTTATTCAAATGATAAAGGAGAGATTTGTATGCAAAATCAATCAGTACAGCAAGCGAACATTTCCATTATGTCGAGTTTTTCCGGCAGTAAAAAGGTTTATACAGAAGGTTCTTCGCCCGATATACGAGTGCCGATGCGGGAAATCAGCCTGAGTGCGACTACAGGGGCATTCGGGGAAGAGGAGAATGCGCCGGTCCGTGTTTATGATACGAGCGGGCCGTATACAGACCCGGATGTACAGATTGATATTCATGAAGGGCTGGGGGCGCTCCGCACAAAGTGGATTACCGGGCGCGGAGATGTAGAAGAATATAACGGCCGGACCGTGAGACCTGAAGACAACGGCTATAAAAAAGAGGGCCGTGCCGCCGAATACCCCGGCCTACAGCGGAAACCGCTTCGGGCCAAGCCGGGGAAAAATGTAACACAATTGCATTATGCGAGAAAAGGCATCATTACGCCGGAAATGGAGTTTATCGCAATACGTGAGCATGTGTCTCCCGAATTTGTCAGGGAAGAGGTGGCGAGCGGACGGGCGATTATTCCTTCTAACGTCAACCACCCGGAAAGCGAGCCGATGATTATCGGCCGGAATTTTCATGTGAAAATTAATGCCAATATCGGCAACTCGGCTGTTACATCTTCTATCGAAGAAGAAGTCGAAAAAATGACGTGGGCGATTCGCTGGGGCGCCGATACGATGATGGACTTATCCACGGGAAAAGACATTCATACGACGCGTGAATGGATTATCCGCAACTGCCCCGTGCCTGTGGGGACGGTGCCAATTTATCAGGCGCTTGAAAAAGTAAATGGCATTGCCGAGGATTTAACGTGGGACATTTATCGTGACACATTGATTGAGCAGGCGGAGCAGGGCGTGGATTATTTCACCATCCATGCCGGCGTACTGCTTCGTTACGTCCCGTTAACGGCTAAACGCACGACGGGAATCGTATCCCGCGGCGGGGCGATTATGGCGCAATGGTGCCTGGCTCATCACCAGGAAAGCTTTCTGTACACGCATTTTGAAGAAATTTGTGAAATCATGAAGACCTATGATATCGCTTTTTCTCTTGGTGACGGGCTTCGCCCCGGTTCGATTGCGGATGCCAATGATGAAGCGCAGTTTGCGGAATTGGAGACTCTCGGAGAATTGACGGAGATTGCGTGGAAGCACGATGTGCAAGTGATGATCGAAGGACCGGGTCATGTGCCGATGCATAAAATTAAGGAAAACATGGACAAGCAGCTGGAAATTTGTAAAGAGGCGCCTTTTTACACGCTCGGGCCATTAACGACGGATATCGCTCCGGGTTATGACCACATTACTTCAGCAATCGGCGCGGCGATGATCGGCTGGTACGGGACGGCGATGCTTTGCTATGTCACGCCGAAGGAGCATTTGGGGCTGCCGAATCGTGATGATGTAAGAGAAGGCGTCATTACGTACAAAATCGCGGCACATGCCGCAGACCTTGCTAAAGGGCATCCGGGTGCACAGATCCGTGACGATGCTCTGTCTAAGGCGCGGTTTGAATTCCGGTGGCGTGATCAATTTCATTTGTCGCTTGATCCTGAAAGAGCAATGGAATATCATGATGAAACGCTGCCGGCTGAAGGCGCAAAAACGGCTCACTTCTGTTCGATGTGCGGCCCGAAGTTCTGCAGCATGAGAATTTCTCAGGATATTCGTGATTATGCGAAGGAAAACGGACTTACTGAAGACGAGGCCGTCAACGAAGGGCTGAAAGAAAAAGCAAAAGAGTTTGCAGAGAAGGGAAGCCGCTTATATCAATAAAAGAAAAGATGAAGATGGAGTTTGCCCATCTTCATCTTTTTTAGAAAAACGGTGAACGGCGAAGCGGCGGAATGCTCTGTTCAAAGCGGAATATATTTTCCGGATCGTATTTCGTTTTGACTTGACGGAGGCGGTGAACATTTTCTCCGTAATACGTTTGCAGCCAGTTTCTGATTTCTCTATCAGGCCAATTCACGTAATCTCCCATCGTTTCTCTTGATAGGGACGTTCTCAGTCCTTCGATCCAGCGGACATTTTGTCTTTCTTCTTCAGCAGATGTCCAAGTTGTAATATATTCTTGGGCAATGATTGCGTTGCGATAGTAGAATGCCGTTTGGTCAGGAGCGATCCGTCCGGCCGCCCCGCCGAGAGATTGCTGCCACACACTGGCGTTTTCGTTCGGAGCGTGCTCTAAATAGCGCTTTAAAGTGGAAATCGCGCGTGTTGATAATGGTTTTTCAATAAAGGATCCTGACCGCTTCATCTTTTGCGGCTGATTGCCTCCCGGGCTGTTAAAAAAGGCTGCCGCTTTAATAAATGGCACTGTCTTGACCATGCCGCTTGCCGGTTTTCCCGCTTTCATTAACGGAGCCAGCAGTTCTTTCAGCTCATCTTTTGTCCCGGTAAATTGACCGAGCGCTTCTATGCGGTTTACTTCCTTAGGCCAAAACTGAATTGATGAGGTAAGCCGGTTGTCTGTAAATGGAGCCCAGCGCTGCCATGTGTTAAATACTTCCTCAAAATCATCCCAGCCCCAAGTGACAGAAAAAACAGACACGCACGAGATCGGTACGGCTTTAAACATCATGGATGTGACAATACCGAAGTTGCCTCCCCCTCCTCCCTGAGACGCCCAAAATAGATCAGAGTGCTTTGAACGGTTGACTGTGATCAAGTCAGCACCCGCTTTTTCGTCCGCTATGATCATCTCGAGCTGGAGGAGACGATCGCAAGTAAATCCGGCAGTCCTTGTTAAATATCCGATTCCTCCCCCGAGCGTCAGCCCCGTGATTCCCACATTCGCAATGGTTCCCGCAGGAAGAGTCAAGCCGTACCGCCAGAGTGTCCGGTAGACTTCCCCCAATTCGGCTCCCGCTTCAATCGAGACCAGCCGCTTATCCTCATTTACTCTTATTTTCTTCATTTCACTGAGATCAATGACTAGTCCGTCATTTAACAGGGAAAAATTTTCGTAGCTGTGTCTTCCGCCTCTGATACGGAAAGGCACATTGTTCTCACGCGCCCATCTCACCGCATTGAGGGCGTCATGTTTGTTTTGACAAAACACAATGATGTCTGGATATCTTTGCAGGCTTAAATTGATATTGGTTCTCGCAGCATTATAGTCCGGGTCATCTTTTTTGACGATGCGGCCGGTCAATGTTGTCTTTTCCACATTCTCACTCACTTTCACTTGTACTCTGCTATGTTTTCTAGCATATGCGGAAAAATGAGAGAGTGTATGAGGAAAACCCCCGGAAGGAAACGATATTTTAAATTGTAGTTGACAGGTAGGGATTGTATGAATTAACATAATCATTACATATTTCCAAACGATGGCTGATCGGATCACCGAAGGCTCTTATCTTTTAAACAGATAAGGGCCTTTTTTGCGTGAAAGTCATGAATGAAATGAAAAGCGGAGGGATGAAAAGTGGCGTTAAAAAAGGTATCACATGTGCGCAAAAAGAGCAAAAAACGAAAAAAGTACAGAAAACACACATTGAATTTCGAACTGCTTGTAGAGAAAAACAAACGGGAGATTATGAGAAATGAGGAACAGATGGAGCAGATTTATATAAAGATAGATGAAAAGCATGCGGGGGTTCGATAAAGATGAAGGATAGAAAATGGAGGATAAAAACAACGGTACTCGCGCTGTCGGTATCCATCATGTTATCAGGGTGCGCGTTCGGGAGTGCCGGAGAAGAACCGTCATCTGCGGCGGATAAAAAGGAAGAAACACGTATTGCCCATGTCAAGACAAAGGAATTTAAAGCTTCTCATCCGGCGGCGATTCCCGCTAAATCGAAAGCCAGAACTGACACTTTTGTTGCTGGGATTTCCGCGCCGGGCGGTGTGTTTCTGCCGTACTTTTACGAAAACGGCTGGGACGGAAATGCGACAGATCCTATTTTTGAACCGTTAGTCAAACTGGATAAAACGGGGAAGCCTGCCCCGGCTCTTGCGGAAAGCTGGAAAATTTCCAAAGATCAGCTTACATACACGTTCCGTTTAAGAAAAAATCTCGTTTTCAGCGACGGTTCACCGCTGACCGCAAAGGATGCCGCATTCACTTTAACACTGCTGCATGATCCTGCATACGCGGGCTATGAAGATATCACCACGGCTTATATTAAAGGCGGTAAGGCTTACAAAGAAGGAAAGGCAAAGACGATAGAGGGCATTCTCGTCCTTGATGACAGAACCATTCAAATCACGACTGAGAAAGTCAGTGCGAAGTCGCTGCTTCTTTTAGGCGGGCAGGTGCTGTCAGAAGCCTACTACGGGAAGAAATATCAATTCGGCAAACTGGATTATTTAAAAGAGCTTTATGCCAAACCGCTCGGAGCGGGACCTTATCAATTTACAGAATATCTTCCGGGACAGGAAATACGCTATCAGGCTAATGAACACTATTATGCCGGAAAACCGAAAACGGAAAAGCTCATTTATAAAATTATCGATCCGTCAACTTCCCTTCAGCTGTTTGAAACGGGTGACCTTGATTACGCTTCTTTCTCACCTGATGATGATACGGTTCAGCATTTAAAAAGTCTCGGTTTTGCTAATATAAGCGTATCTGTCGTGAATGATTACGGGCTTGTGTACGTCAATCACAAGCGTCCGCCTTTTCGAGATAAGAAAGTGTCCCAAGCGCTTATTTACGGGCTTGACCGTCAAAAAATCGTCGATGTCCGCTTTAAACGCTACGGAGAAGTCGCGAATGTGCCGGTGTCTCCGGTTTCGTGGGCTTATGATGACAAAGATGTCAATCGGTACGCGTTTAACCCTGAAAAAGCCAAAAAGCTTCTCGATGAAGAGGGCTGGAAAACGGGCAAAGACGGTGTACGTGAAAAAAACGGCAAAAAGCTTGAAATAAGCTATTACACGTCTAAAGCGGATGATGATTTCATCCCGATCGCGAAAGAAAATTACGCGGACATCGGAATCTCATTAAAACCGGAAGTGATGGATTTTAATACAGAAGTAGCGAAAATAAATGACAAACAATATGACCTTGCCGCCGTTTCCACCTCGCAGATTCTTGATCCGAATGACACGGTGGAAAAGCTGGCTTCCGGCCATCCCAATAATGTAACGGGATATTCCAATCCGAAAGCGGACCGGCTGATAGAGAAAGGAGCCGGCACGCTTGATATCAGCAAAAGAAAAGAGATTTATCACCAGCTGTACCGGGAGCTCGGGGAAAACCCGCCTTACATTCTGATTCATTACCGTCAGAGCGCAAGGGCGGTCAGCGGAAAAATAAAAGGGCTTGAGCCTGACAATTATTCTGGAATCAGTTCAAGTCTCTCAAATGTCTCAATTCAATAGAACGGTTGGGCAAAATACCCGGTGCATCCCGGGGATTTTGCCCTTTCAGCGGAAAGGAGGGGCTTTTTGTGAAACGGTATGCCGCAGAACGATTCATTCAAATGCTTGTGATCTTATTTGGTACGTCCTTTATTATTTTTTTCTTATTCGCCATGCTGCCGGGCGACTATATTGATTCCAATGTAAACCTGACTCCTGAAAGAGCGCAGGAGTTAAAAGCGCTTTACGGGCTGGATCAGCCGATTTGGAAGCGCTATGTGACATGGCTCGGAAATGTGCTCAGCGGAGATTTTGGGTTTTCTTTGAAATATCAGGAGAACGTCCTGTCACTGCTTCGGGAATATGTCTGGAATTCGTTTTTTGTCGCGTTTTTGGCGTTGCTTGTCACATGGTCAGCCGCAATGATAACGGGTGTCATATCCGCTGTCAGGAAATACTCATGCTTTGACGGGATCGTGACGTTTCTTGTTTTTGCTTCCATGGCGTTCCCGTCTTTTTTTATCAGCCTTCTGTTTATTAAGTGGTTTGGGGTGGATTTGAAAATATTGCCCGTCGGCGGGATGATTGATACCGGAAGCACGAGTACAGGTTTTTCGTACGTGCTTGAAGCCGCCAGACATATGATTCTTCCGGTCGTGATTTTATCTATGCTCGGCATCGGCTCGCTGACAAGGTATTTCCGCTCCGGCATGCTGGACGTGATCAGACAGGATTATATCAGAACGGCGAGAGCGAAGGGATTGAAAGAGCGCACCGTCATCTGGAAACATGCGTTGAAAAACGCGCTCATTCCGGCCATCACCCTGCTTGCTTTTGAACTGCCGGGACTGTTTTCCGGAGCCATCATTATTGAACAGATTTTCGGGTGGCCGGGTGTCGGACGTATTCAGCTGGAATCTGTGCATTATCGTGATTATCCGGTTTTGATGGCGTTTACCTTGTTTTTGTCTTGTTTAACGATTGTGGGGAACTTCTTGGCGGATATCGCTTATGCCGCGGTTGATCCGCGGGTCAGGCTGAAATAGGGGGTGTTCGGAATGAAAAAACAAAAAGGGGTGCCGCCTTCTCTTTGGAAGCAGACGTACCGCCGCCTGCTGCAGCATAAGCTGACGGTCATCAGTCTTCTTTTCTTATGTTTTATGTTTTTATTGTGCTTTATCGGGCCGTCTTTTTCTCCGTACATAACAGATCGGACGGATATTTCAAATGCCAATCAGCAGCCGGGAATCCATCATTGGCTGGGAACTGACCAGTACGGGAGAGATGTGCTGACGAGGCTGATGCTGGCGGGGCAGATTTCTCTGACCGTGGGGCTTGCTTCAATGGTGCTGTCGCTTGTCATCGGTTCTTTACTCGGGGCTGCGGCCGGATTTTATCGGGGAGCCGCTGATATGATCATTATGCGCATTGCTGATATGCTCATGTCCATCCCGGGACTGCCGCTGCTTTTGATTTTGGCTGCGGTGATGTCGGAGTGGAAAGTGCCTTCTGAACACAGAATGTACCTGATTATGATGATGTTAAGCTTGATCGGATGGCCCGGTCTGGCGCGGCTTGTACGCGGACAGATTTTGTCGCTGAAGGAGCAGCCGTTTATGATGGCCGCGGAAGTTTTGGGGCTTAGTGATAAACGGAAAATCCTCTATCATTTGCTTCCCAATACATTGCCGTTATTACTGGTAGCGGCGACTTTGCATGTGGCGGGAGCGATGCTGAGTGAATCGGCGCTGAGTTTTCTCGGGCTTGGCGTTGCTCCGCCGACACCTTCTTGGGGAAACATGATGGAAGCTGCGAATCATTTTATGGATTTTACACTCCGTCCGTGGCTGTGGATTCCGCCGGGAACGGCCATTTTTCTGACCGTTGTGGCGATTCATCTGCTTGGAGACGGTTTAAGAGACGCTTTTGATCCTAAGGTAAAACGGCAGGTGAAAATGAAATGAAAAAACCGCTTTTAGAAGTGATGCATTTGGAAACGGCTTTTTATACAGAGGAGGGGGCGGTAAAGGCCGTGGACGATGTCAGCTTTACGATACATGAGGAGGAAACGGTTTGTATTGTAGGGGAGTCCGGCTGCGGGAAAAGCATGGCGTCATTGTCCATTATGCAGCTTATTCCCGAGACGGGGAGAATCGAACGGGGAGCGGTGCATTTTTCCGGACGGAACCTGTTGGAATTGAAACCAAAAGACATGCAGAAAATCCGCGGCAGCGAAATCGGGATGATATTTCAGGAACCGATGACATCTTTGAATCCGGTGTTTACAATCGGTGAGCAGCTGGCCGAACCGATTCGCGAACATTTATTGCTGAGTAAGAAAGAAGCATGGCGGAGGGCCGTTGAACTGATCACGTTAGTGGGGATCCCGCATGCCGAGCAGGTTATGCACCAATATCCTCATGAGCTGAGCGGCGGCATGCTGCAGCGCATCATGACGGCTGTCGCGCTAAGCTGCGAACCGAAATTGATCATTGCCGACGAGCCGACGACAGCGCTTGACGTAACCATTCAGGCGCAGATATTGGATTTATTGCGGGATATGAAAAAGCAATTTCGCACGTCTATTTTATTCATTACTCATGACCTTGGCGTGGTTGCTGAAATGGCTGATTATGTGATTGTCATGTATGCGGGAAAAATTGTGGAGGAAGGACCGGTTGCAAAGCTGTTTTCTGATCCGAAGCATCCGTATACGAAAGGGCTGCTCGCGGCCAAGCCGGTTATCGGTCAAAGAAGGGAGATGCTGTACACCATTCCGGGGCAGGTCCCCGAGCTTGCGGACCTGTCGGGATCGTCTTGTTATTTTGCGGAGCGATGTGAACACAGCACGGAAATATGCCGGAAATCGAGCCCGCATTTTACTGAATTCGGGAAGGGGCATCAGTCGGCGTGCTGGCTTTACAGAGAGGAGAAAGCAGATGAGTGATGTGTTGCTGGAGGTCAAGGGGCTGAAAAAATATTACGAGGAGCATGGGGGGATGAGAAAGACCCGCAAAAATCCCGTAAAAGCGGTTGACGGTGTCAGTTTTACGATAGAAAAGGGAGAAGTGTTCGGCTTAGCGGGAGAATCGGGCAGCGGAAAGTCATCAATCGGCAAGACCATTTTGAGGCTTCATGAAAAAACAGCGGGAGAGGTGTTTTTTCAGGGGCGTGATGTGTTTCGGATGAGCCGGCGCGAGCTCAAAACTTTCAGATCAGAAGCGCAGCTCATCTTTCAAGATCCGTTCAGTTCTTTAAATCCCCGGCGCCGGATCGGAGAAGCCATTGGTGAAGCGATGATCGAGCATCAATTGGCGGTAAAACGGAACGCGCGTGATAAAGCGGCGGAAGTTCTTGAAGCCTGCGGCCTTTCCGCAAACTTTATCGACCGTTATCCGCATGAATTTTCCGGAGGGCAGCGGCAGCGGATCGTGATTGCAAGAGCGATGGCGCTCAAGCCGCAATTTATCATTATGGATGAACCCGTGGCGGCGTTAGATGTCTCCATCCAGGCGCAGATGATCAATTTGTTCAGCAGCCTTCAAAAACAGCACGGGCTGTCATATTTGTTCATTTCTCATGATTTAAGCGTGGTGGAGCACTTATGTACGAAGGTCGCCATTATGTATTTAGGGACGATTGTGGAATACGCGTCAAAGGAGGAGCTCTTTTCACGGCCGCTTCACCCTTATACGAAAGCGCTGTTATCAGCCGTGCCTGTTCCTGATCCCGGAGCGAAAAGGGAGCGGATAATTTTAAAGGGTGATATACCGAGCCCCTCTGATCCGCCTTCAGGCTGTAAATTCCGAACGAGATGCCCGGCAGCCAAGAAGATATGTGCTGAGAAAAGTCCGGCGCTGTCAGAAAAAGGGCTTCATCATTTTGCGGCATGCCACTTCGTATAATTGAGAAAAAAACGGTTTTATTGATAATAAACAGGAAAAACCTGCCGGGCAGACCGGCAGGTTTTTTGATGTTATTTTGGTGATGGCAGTCCGAGTCCTTCGGCAACGCGTCTGCCGTATTCAGGATCAGCTTTGTAGAAGTGGCCGATCTGGCGCAGCTTAATTTCTTCTTTTTCCACAGGTTTCATCGCACTGACGATATTGGCGACAAGGCGCGCGCGCTCTTCTTCGCTCATCAGGCGGTACAGGTCGCCGGCTTGTGTGTAATGATCATGATGATTATAGCTTACACTGTCAGCGAAACCTGATACAGGATATGCCGCCTGTTTATCTTCAGGTGACTCTTTCGGGCCGCCGAAGCTGTTAGGCTCGTAATAGACAGAGCGGCCGCCGTTATCATCAAAACGCATTTGTCCGTCACGCTGATAGTTTTTCACTTCATTGCGGGAACGGTTGATCGGCAGCGCCTGATGGTTCGCGCCGACACGGTAGCGATGCGCGTCATGGTATGCGAACAACCGGCCTTGAAGCATTTTGTCAGGTGAGACGTCGACGCCGGGGACTAATGTGCCGGGAGAGAACGTCGCCTGTTCTACTTCCGCAAAGTAATTTTCCGGATTGCGGTTCAGAACCATGCGGCCGACTTCAATGAGCGGATAGTCTTTTTGAGACCATACTTTTGTGACGTCAAACGGATCAAAGCGATATGTGTTTGCGTCTTCTAACGGCATGATTTGAACATATAATTTCCATGCGGGGAAATCGCCGTTTTCAATCGCATTGAACAAATCTTCCGTATGGTAATCGGGATTTTCGCCCGCGATTTTTGCGGCTGTATTAACATCAAGGTTTTTCACGCCTTGCTCTGTTTTAAAGTGATATTTGATCCAGACGCCTTCGCCTTTATCATTTGTCCATTTAAATGTATGGCTTCCGAATCCGTGCATATGGCGAAGAGTCGCCGGAATGCCCCGGTCTGACATCAGAATGGTGACCTGGTGCAGGGATTCCGGTGACAGAGACCAGAAATCCCAAACGGCCGTCGGGTTTTTCAGATGTGTTCTCGGATCTCTTTTTTGTGTATGGATAAAGTCAGGGAACTTGATGGCATCGCGGATGAAGAACACGGGTGTATTGTTTCCGACGATGTCGTAGTTTCCTTCTTCTGTATAAAACTTAACGGCAAATCCGCGCGGGTCGCGCACTGTGTCACTAGAGCCCAGTTCGCCCGCAACGGTTGAGAAACGGATGAAGAGCGGCGTGCGTTTACCGACTTCTGACAGAAATGCGGCTTTCGTATATTTTGTAACGTCATTTGTGACTTCAAAATAACCGTGTGCGCCCGCGCCTTTTGCGTGAACGACACGCTCGGGAACGCGTTCTCTGTTAAAGTGCGCCAATTTCTCAAGCAGATGGACGTCTTGTATTAAAGCAGGACCGCGATCGCCGGCCGTCATTGAGTTTTGGTTATCTCCGACAGGAGCGCCCCAGCTGGTTGTCAATTTATTTGAACTCATGTGATCACCTCTTTAGATTTATAAAAACATAATATCACCTATCATTAAAAAGTCAATATTATTTTATAATGATTATAAAATAATTATTTGTATTATCGAAAAAGGGTTTGGATTTGAAAGCATACTTGACTGACGGGAATAATGGGTTTAAGATGAGAAAAAAATAGAAACCGCTGACTTGGACACAAGAGGCTCTTATTCTTCACTGGATAAGGGCCTTTTTATATTGTCAGGCGGTAAGGGAGGCGGCGATTGTATGCTTTTCCGGCAGCATTTTAAACCTGTCGATATTCACGGTCATCTGCCGTACAGCCTTTATTTCGGCAAAAACGATAAGACATTTTCCGATTATAACCGGGAGCGGTCAGATAGAATGAATCTGACTTGGGATTTTCCTGATCCGCATGATGTTGAGGGCGATGACGGCGAAATCGCTTTGATGACAAGATGGGAGAATGAATTAGATAAGTACGGCATTGACGTGCTGAATTTTTTAACAGCAGAGAGCAATGACCGGATGGCGGCGTTTATTCAAGCCAATCCCGCGAGATTTACCGGATTTGCATATCATCCTTTGGAGCGGGAGGATGCGTATGAAGAGCTGAAAAGAGCGGTAGAAGAGCTCGGTCTGAAAGGATATAAACTGTTCGGGCCGCTGACAGACATCGATTTTCATGATCCGTCGCTGAAAAAGCTGTGGACGTATCTGGCTGACAAAAGGCTGCCTGTATTAATTCACTTCGGGCTTTTAGGAAGAGCGGGGGGCATTGTCAGCCATCGCAACATCAACCCGCTCTCCATCTATCGCGTCGCGAGAGAGTATGCTGATATACCGTTCATCATTCCGCATTTCGGCGCCGGATATTATCAGGAACTGCTGCAGCTGTGCTGGAGCTGCCCGAATGTGTATATTGACACGTCCGGCTCAAATCAGTGGATGAGGTGGATGCCGTACCCGCTTGATTTGGAAATTCTGTTTCGGAAGACAACTGAATTAATCGGTGCTGAACGGATCATCTTCGGGACGGATTCGAACGGATTTCCGAGAGGATATGTATACAGATATCTTCAGGAGCAGGTGAGGACCTGCCGGGAAATCAATATGCGGGAAGAAGATATAGAGAACATTTTCGGCAACAACGCGCGGACATTATTGAAAATCGCCCGCCAAGAAAAGGAAGTAAATACGTGATACAGCCGATGCGCTCTCTGGCAGGGTTATGCCGGAGGGCGTATTTTAATCCTTATAAAAAACAGTTGACAAGTCGGAATAATTTGAATTAACATGATATTCAAATTTAAAAACAAACGGGTTGCCGATCGGACCGCCGAAGGCTCCCATCTCTGCAAGCAATCGGAGATGGGGGCCTTTTTGTTTTTCGATCGCACGCGGCAGAAAGAGAGGGGAAGACAGATGGCTGTAACCATCAGCATACAAGAAAAAGCTTTTGAGCATGAAGGCCGGAAAACGCCGGTGCTGAATGATATTGAGCTGTCAATTGCATCGGGAGAATTTTTGACTGTCATCGGGCCGAGCGGATGCGGCAAAAGCACGCTTTTAAAATTGATTGCCGGTCTTGATACCGATTATAAAGGCTCTGTCACAATAAACGGCCGCAATGTATCGGGACCGGGCATCCGGCAGGGATTTATCTTTCAGGAGCACCGGCTGTTTCCCTGGCTGACGGTAAAACAAAACATCGCTGCCGATCTCAATATGAACGACCCGGCCGTTCGGAAAAAAGTGGATGATCTGATTGAGGTTGTCAGGCTGCAGGGAGCGGAGAACGCTTATCCGCGCGAATTATCCGGCGGCATGTCGCAGCGGGTTGCCATCGCCAGAGCCCTTTTGCGCGAGCCGGAGGTGCTGCTTTTAGATGAACCGTTCGGGGCGCTTGACGCTTTTACGAGAAAACATTTGCAGGATGTGCTGCTTGATATATGGAGCGGGAAAAAAACGACGATGATTCTGGTCACGCATGATATTGATGAATCCGTCTATTTAGGCGATAAGCTGGCGATCCTCAGCGCAAAGCCCGGCCGGCTGCACAGCCTGATGCCGATTCAGCTTCCGCATCCGCGCAATCGGACCTCAGCGGATTTTCAGGCCGTCCGGCAGAAGGTGCTTTCTGAGTTTGAGAAAACGGAAGACCTCCGGTTTGCGGATGGGTCCGGGATATAGAAGGGACGAAGTGAAGTGAAAAAAATCATCATTCTTTTAGCCGCAGCA
Organism: Bacillus sp. JNUCC-21; assembly: GCF_041222765.1. Classification (NCBI taxonomy): domain Bacteria; kingdom Bacillati; phylum Bacillota; class Bacilli; order Caryophanales; family Bacillaceae; genus Bacillus; species Bacillus sp. JNUCC-21. The sequence continues at coordinate 876,220 of NZ_CP166019.1, forward strand.
GTCATGATGTCAGCCGGATGCAGTGCAGACAGGACAGGAGGGAGCGGGAAAACGGTGAAAGAAATCCGGATCGGCATCCAGCAGAGTTTAAGCCCGCTTCTCATTGCCAAGGAAAAAGGCTGGTTTGAAGAGGCCTTCAAAAAAGACGGAATAAAAGTAAAATGGGTCGAATTCCAAAGCGGTCCTCCGCAGTTTGAAGGTCTTGCCGCCGATAAGCTTGATTTTTCCCAGGTCGGCAATTCACCGGTCATTTCCGGTCAGGCGGCTGGAATTGATTTTAAAGAGATCGGGCTGTCTCAGGACGGGTTAAAGGAAAATGGCATTCTCGTAAACAAGGGCAGCGGGATTCAGAGCCTGAAAGAATTGAAAGGTAAAAAAATCGCTGTAGCCAAAGGCAGCAGCGGCTTTGATTTTCTCTATAAAGCTTTAGATAAAGCGGGGCTTTCCGCCGATGACGTCACCATCATCCAGCTTCAGCCTGATGAGGCGGTTTCCGCTTTTGAAAACAAATCAGTTGACGCATGGTCCATTTGGGAGCCGTATTTGTCAATTGAAACGCTGCAGCACGGGGCGGAAATATTGGCGAACGGAGAAAGCACAGATTTATATTCTCCCGGTTTCACGTTAGTCAGAACGGGATTTTCCAAAGAACACCCGGATGAGGTTGTCCGATTTCTGAAAGTGTTCAATAAAGCAGTTGCATGGCAAAAGGAACACAAAGATGAAGCTGTCTCTTTATATGCGAAAATCAAACATCTTGATCCGAAAGTCGTCAGAAACGTGCTTAACAATACTGAGCCTCTCAATGAACCGATCAATGATGATATTGTCAAAGCCCAGCAGGAAACCGCTGATTTTCAATATCAAACAAAAGCGATTCATAAGAAAATTCATGTAAAAGACGTTGTCGACAATTCATTTATTAAAAAAGCGCTTGAAACGGGGGATGGCAAGTAATGAAAGCAGAAGCATCAACGGCTGCCGGCGCAATAAGCCAATCAGAAAAGAAAGCTCTGGCAACTTCCCGGAAGTATTCATACCAATGGATGAAAGGGGTTGTACTCCCGGCTGCGGTCATCGCAGTATGGCAGGTTATCGCAAGTCTGGGCATCGTCTCGACAACGGTGCTCCCGTCACCTGTCGTCATCTTGCAGACGTTTCAGGAACTTCTTCTTTCAGGTGAACTGTGGGGTCATTTAGAGATCAGTTTATACAGGGCGGCTGCCGGATTTCTGCTTGGCGCGGGCCTCGGACTTGTTTTCGGGCTGCTGGTCGGTTTCTCAAAGCGGACGGAAGCATATCTAGATCCGTCTCTGCAAATGCTCAGAACGGTTCCGCACTTGGCCGTGACTCCTCTGTTTATTTTGTGGTTCGGGTTTGATGAGACATCAAAAATTCTGCTGATCGCATTAGGGGCATTTTTCCCAGTGTACATTAATACGTTTCTCGGAATCCGCAGTGTGGACGCGAAGCTGTTTGACGTCGCGCGGGTGCTGGAATTTAACTGGTATCAGCAGATGACGAAATTAATTCTTCCGGCATCTCTGCCGAATATCCTTCTCGGCATCAGGCTCTCTCTAGGCATTGCGTGGCTCGGTCTCGTGGTGGCGGAACTGATGGGATCGAGCGAGGGCGTCGGTTATATGATTATGGATGCCAGACAATTTTCACAGACAAATAAGGTGTTTGTCGGCATTATCATTTTTGCGGCTGTCGGCAAGCTGACAGATGCATTGGTCAGAATGCTCGAACGGAAACTATTAAAATGGCGGAACAGTTATGAAGGGTAACCTATTAAAAAAGGAGAGATTCATATGGAGATTCTTTGGTTTATTCCGACGCATGGTGACGGCCGGTATTTAGGGACGCAAACGGGAGGGAGAACGGCGGATCATCTTTATTTTAAGCAAGTGGCACAGGCGGCGGACAGACTCGGGTATACGGGGGTTCTGCTGCCGACGGGGAGATCATGTGAAGACCCGTGGCTGACGGCTGCCGCTTTAGCGGGGGAAACGAGTGACTTGAAATTTTTAGTGGCGGTCCGTCCGGGACTGATGCAGCCGTCTGTCGCCGCGAGAATGGCGTCGACAATGGATCGGCTGTCAGACGGCCGTTTGCTCGTAAATGTCGTAGCGGGCGGAGATCCTTATGAACTGGCGGGAGACGGCATGTTTATCAGCCACGATGAACGTTATAAGGCGACTGAAGAATTTTTAACCGTCTGGCGCGGACTCATGCGGGGCGAAACGGTGACATATGAAGGGGACCATATCAAAGTGGAAAACAGCAATCTGCTGTTTCCGCCAAAGCAGTCTCCGCATCCGCCATTATATTTCGGCGGTTCATCACAGGCGGGAATTGAGGCTGCGGCGAAACATACAGATGTCTATTTAACATGGGGAGAGCCGCCGGAGCAGGTAAAAGAAAAGATTGAAACTGTTAAAAAACAGGCTGCCAAGGAAGGAAGGACGATGCGTTTTGGCATCAGACTTCACGTGATTGTCCGGGAGACTGAGGAAGAGGCATGGGAAGCGGCTGAACGATTAATCAGCCATTTAGACGAAGAGACGATTGCGAAAGCGCAGGCTTCGCTCCGGCGGGCTGATTCTTCGGGACAAAAACGGATGGCCGATCTCCATAACGGTGACCGCTCGAAGCTTGAGATCAGCCCGAATCTCTGGGCCGGCATCGGACTGGTCAGAGGCGGAGCGGGCACGGCGCTTGTCGGTGATCCGCAGACTGTCGCTGCTCGAATTTTAGAGTATCAGGCACTCGGCATTGAGACGTTTATCTTTTCAGGCTACCCGCATCTGGAAGAAGCTTATTATCTGGCTGAACTCGTGTTTCCGCTTCTGCCGTTTCAGAATGAACGGACTAAAAAGCTTGAGCGCAGACTGGGTGAAGCAATGGGCAACGACCATTTTGCAAGAGGAAAGAAAGCGAAAGTCTGATGACGTCGCAAGGCGAATAATTGACGGCGGGCGCTTTCTGCGGATTCATTTCCGGGGAAATGCCGGCAGTGAAGGCGGGTATTCACCCGCCTTTTTAAGCGCTTAGCTTGCACGATACTCATATGGATGATATGATACAAAACGTAATTATTACGATTTGTTAGGAGTGCTGAAATGGCAAAAAAATCAAAAGTGATCAAAGAGCTCAAGCGGCAGAAGCTTGTTGAACAATATGCGGACATCCGAAGAGAATTAAAGGCAAAAGGAGACTGGGAAGCGCTGGGCAAACTGCCGCGTGATTCTGCTCCGGCCAGGCTTCATAACCGCTGTACGGTGACGGGGCGGCCCCGCGGATATATGAGAAAATTTAAATTGTCCAGAATCGCATTCAGGGAGCTGGCGCATAAAGGCCGGATTCCCGGGTGAAAAAAGCGAGCTGGTAATGTAAAAAACTCCGGATCTGTCATGAACCGGAGTTTTTGCCGTGCTTATGAAAAGTGAAAACATAAGCCAAATGCTGAATCATCATCAGAATGAAAATCAAAAGAATCGGAAAAAAGGGTAGATGCGGCTGAATCAGCGGATAAAACAAAAGCAGAACGGCTGCGGCCGGCAATGAGAAGTAAACGGCGATATACGAGGAACGGCAAGCTTTAGCCGTCATCATTCGTTCTCTTTCATCCTGTTCCTCAAATTCATCGGGCACAAGCCTGTGCTTTTTGCCGTTCCGTTTTTTCTTTTCGGCATAGATATACAATGCGGCACAAACGGTAAACAGCAGAAACGGAGTGATATTCAGCTCAAATGAACCGCTCCCCTCCGTTTGGAAAAACTGAGCGATCCGCGGCGCCGCTTCCATAAAGGAAATAAGCGTCCAGCAGGCCAATCCGTAGAGTGCAAGGTGAAAACACGCTTTTCTTTTCAAACTCATTTTTTCTCCTCCTCCAGCCAGAACACTTCCTCCATCGGCAGGGAGAAAGCCCGGCAGATGTTAAGCGCCAATAAAAGTGAAGGCACATAATCTCCTTTTTCAATCGCTGCAATCGTCTGTCTGGTGGCTCCGGCTTCTTTTCCGAGCGTTTCCTGAGAATAGCCGAATCTGGCTCTCAGCTCTTTTACTTTATTTTTCATCATCAGGCGTACCTCAAGTTTTTTCTTTTTTATATTGTATGAGACTCTTAACAAAATGTAAACCCAACTTAACATGTGGACAAAAAAAGAATTTTTTTCGACAAATTTTTTAACATTCCCTTGACGAAAAAAAAATAAACATGTAATATTAGAAACATCAAATCGGTACTGACAAAAAATAATTTTGATGCGGGTGTAGTTTAGTGGTAAAACCTCAGCCTTCCAAGCTGATGTCGTGAGTTCGATTCTCATCACCCGCTCCATACATACGTTATTAACGCAGTGTTTCGTTTCTCTGATAAACGAAGTATTGCGTTTTTTTATGTGAAAAAAGACACGAAGGCGTGTCTTTTTATGAAAGCCAAGAGACGGTATGCGTGCCTCCGTGAATTTGTTCAAACATTTTTGTTAAGGATGATAGCAGCTCATCCGCCGCGTCGGCATGAAATGAAGGCGGGAAAAAGATCAGCTGCAGCATTTTCTTTGTGCCGGGCGTGACAGGGCGTGTATTGATATGTCCGGTGAAGTCGCCGAAAACGCCGTCCGGGCCGGAGAAGGACAGTACGCTTTCTTTTTCTCCGATCGTAATTGAAATTGGTTCATCTATTTCTGAGGAATCATACGCCATGATAGGCAATGAATATTTCAAGGAGAAAAAAAGTATGGTATCATGGGCTGAATTCACACTTTCAATGAATCGTTCCCGGGAAATATCGCCGAGCATAAGCTCCATCGGCGTTTTTTGTCCTGAAAAGGCGGGACTGAGCTGTTCCATTATACGCGCCCACTCTTTTACAAAAGGCTGCTCTTCTATACCGCCGTCAGCATAATCAAAGTAAAGAGATTCTTGAAATAAACGGAGGCGGCCTTTCAGCATTTGCGGAGCAGGCCCGACTTCGATCTGTTCATATAAGACGGCTGCCGCTTTGATCCCCGGCACCCGTTCAGCAATAAGTGGATCTAAACTGATGTTCAAGTGTGTTCACTCCATTTCGGGATGATAAAACTCTATTATACCTGTGCGGGAGCCTGATCACAAAGAAAGGAGGCTGTGCAAAAAATGAATATTCATAAACTGAAAGAGGAATTAATCGAATACGCCAAAAGCATCGGAGTCGACAAAATCGGGTTTACGACGGCTGATACGTTCGACAGTCTGCGGGACCGGCTGATTCTTCAGGAATCACTCGGCTATTTATCCGGGTTTGAAGAGCCGGATATTGAAAAACGGGTTACACCGTCTTTGCTTCTCCCGAAAGCCAAATCAATCGTCGCCATCGCCCTTGCTTATCCTTCCAAAATGAAAGATGCGCCGAGGAGCACGAGGGACGGGCGGCGCGGCATTTTTTGCAGAGCTTCCTGGGGGAAGGATTATCATGACGTGCTGAGGGAAAAGCTTGATCTGCTGGAGAATTTTCTCCAAAGCAAACATGAGGATATCCGCACAAAGTCAATGGTGGATACAGGGGAATTGTCCGACAGGGCCGTGGCTGAACGGGCGGGAATCGGCTTCAGCGCCAAAAACTGCATGATCACCACGCCTGAATACGGCTCTTACGTCTATCTGGCTGAAATGATTACCAATCTGCCCTTTGAACCGGATGTGCCGATTGAAGATATGTGCGGTACGTGCACAAAATGTTTAGATGCGTGTCCGACCGGCGCGCTCGTCAATCCCGGACAGCTTAACGCCCAGCGCTGTATTTCGTTCCTGACCCAGACAAAGGGATTTTTGCCGGATGAATTCCGCACGAAAATCGGAAACCGTCTGTATGGCTGTGACACGTGCCAGACGGTCTGTCCGATTAATAAGGGGAAAGATTTTCATCTTCATCCGCAGATGGAGCCTGATCCGGAAATCGCAAAGCCGCTGTTAAAGCCGCTTTTGACCATAAGCAACCGCGAATTCAAAGAAAAATTCGGACATGTATCGGGATCATGGCGCGGCAAGAAGCCGATACAGCGGAATGCGATTTTAGCTTTGGCTCATTTTAAAGATGCCTCGTCTCTTCCGGAATTAACGGCCTTGATGCACCAAGATCCGCGCCCCGTTATCAGGGGGACGGCCGCCTGGGCCATCGGGAAAATCGGTGATCCTGATTATGCGGGGGAATTAGAAAAAGCGCTTCAAAAGGAGCAGGATGAGGAAGCTATACGGGAATTTGAAAAGGGACTGGAGCTGTTATCGGTTTCTGATAAGACTAAAACCGGCCGGTCCTGACATATGTATAGAGAAAAAGCACTTGGCGTGAGTTCAAGTGTTTTTTCTTTATAAAACAGTATGGTGGGTGGAGCGCTTGAAGCATATTATTGAAGATTTAGCGGAGGCCCGGCTTCATTATTTAATCAACGGAACCGAGATGAGGCACAATGGGCAGGCCGGCGATCTTGAGGTCCTGACGAGAAAAAAAGAGCTGTTTGAAAAACGGAAAGTTGACATCGTGAAAGCGAAGGCAAAAGCCGTCATTGTCAAAAGCAGCCTTGAGGACGACGGCACGTTATGCGTCATGTACACGATTCATTTCGAATATTTGTGCAAGGAGCATGACGGACACCTTTACTTAGAAGAGCAGATTGAGGAACGGACTGCATTTCTCTATGATCAGCTTTTGATTAAAGACCGGGAAGTAAAGAAAAAACCGGCGGGATTTTCTGACGGAAACAGCGTAATTGAATATGAGCGGAGTGAACGGGAAGATTTCGGGCGGGCGTTTCAATACGACCGTCTGGCTGCCGTGCAGTACGCGGAGAAGTTTTGGAATAAACGAAATCCCGCTTATAAAAATTTCAGCGACAACTGCACCAATTTTATTTCCCAATGTTTACATGCCGGAAAAGCACCGATGCGGGGGCATCCGAACAGAGGCTCAGGCTGGTGGATGAAGGCAAGCTCGTGGAGCTACAGCTGGACGGTCGCGCATTCGATGAAGATGTATCTGGCCCAATCCAAGGCAGGGCTTCGCGCGGTGCAAGTATCAAGAGCCGAAGAACTGATGCCCGGAGATATCATTTGCTATGATTTTGAAGGGGACGGCCGTTTTAATCATACGGCGATCGTGGTCGCGAAAGATAAAAGCAATATGCCGCTTGTCAATGCCCAAACGTATGACAGCAGAATGAGATATTGGTCATATGAGGATTCAACGGCGTATACTCCTTCCATCAGATATGCGTTTTTTCATATTACGGATGATACGACAAAAGAGTAATTAATGATATAATGGTGGGCGGAATAAAAAACAGAGGTGAACATCGTGGCATTACATGTCGTTTTATATCAACCCGAAATCCCGGCCAATACGGGAAATATCGCACGTACTTGTGCGGCAACAGACACAACGCTTCATTTAATCCGCCCGCTCGGATTCTCGACCGATGATAAAATGCTGAAGCGCGCCGGACTCGATTATTGGGAGTTCGTCAACGTCGTATATCATGATTCATTGGAAGAGTTATTTGAGGCATATGAGAACGGAAAGTTTTTCTTCATTACAAAATTCGGCCAAAAGCCGCACACATCATTTGATTACTCAAATACGGAGGAAGACTTTTTCTTCGTATTCGGCAGAGAAACGAGCGGACTTCCGAAAGAATTGATCGAAAACAATATGGACCGCTGCCTGCGTCTGCCGATGACCGAGCATGTGAGATCATTAAACCTGTCCAACACGGCCGCGATTCTTGTATATGAAGCGCTGCGCCAGCAAAATTACAGAGATTTGACGTGAAAAAACGCCCGCATCCGGGCGTTTTTTTATTGAATAAAAAAGACGGACAGCAGCTGTTCACAGCATTTTTATATTTCAGGCTTAACAACGTAACAGTGTTATGTTACAATACTTTCATCGAAGGAGCTGGATTCATGGAGGAACAACTGATTTCTAAAAAAGAATTGCTGGAAGAAACATCAATCTCATACGGGCAGCTGTACCGCTGGAAACGGAAAAATTTAATTCCTGAAGAATGGTTTATCCGAAAATCAACATTTACAGGCCAGGAAACATTTTTTCCGAGAGCGGAAATATTAAAACGTATCTCAAAAATACAGAAAATGAAAGAAAATCTGTCTTTGGATGAAATGAGAGAAATGCTGTCTCCGCAAATGACTGATGTCAATATAACGTCTGCGGAGCTGCTTCAAAAGGGACTGATTTCAAAAGCCGCGCTGCAAGTTTATGGCGAAGACGGTGTGACATTCACGTCCCGCGCGCTGCTGTCTTTATATGTGCTTGAAGGGCTTTTGCAATCGGGCAATATCAGCCTTGAGGAAGGAAAATTGGCGGCAGGGGTGCTGAAAACGTATGAGGCTTCCGAACTGAAAGCGAATACGGAGCTTGTCATGCTCCGAAAGCTTGGCGTAACGACGTGCTTCATTGCAGACGCGGAACATATTTTATTTGAACCGACTGTCAAAGTGGTTGAACGGGTGGCGCTTGCTGCGGCATCGGAAGAATTAAAAACGAAATGGATGCAGGAGGACCATCAATGGAAGTAACAGATAAATTAATCATCAACGGTTCAGGAAGTTCAAAAGGAGGCCGTTTTCATACAGTGGAGATCAACGGAAGCGGCACGGTGTCAGGTGATGTGGAGTGCGCGAGCTTTTTGTTTAACGGCAGCGGAAAAACAGACGGACATGTCAAGACGCAAACGCTGACGATCAGCGGTTCGGGGAAAATTTCCGGCAGTGCCGAAGCTGAATCCATCCGTATCAATGGAACGGGTGTCATTAAAGGTGATGTCAAAACGGAGCGGCTGAACGTCGCGGGATTTTCATCTTTCGGCGGTGTGAAAGCTGATGATATTTTCATATCCGGGAAAGCCGCGATTGAAGGCGATTGCGAGACAGAGACGTTCCGTTCGGAAGGCAAATGCAAGATCGGCGGCCTGCTGAATGCCGATGAAGTCAGTATTAAGCTGGCGGCGGGAGAAAGCCATGTGAAAGAGATCGGCTGCCGCCATTTGAAAGTGATGAGCAGAAAGAGCGTGCTTACGCGTTTTAAGCTGATGCCGGCCCCGGTGCTGACAGCGGAGCTGATTGAAGGTGACATCATTGAATTGGCGGACACGAACGTGAAGACAGTCCGCGGAAATCATGTACGGATCGGCCCAGGCTGCACCATTGGGACTGTGGAATACAGCGGCGATTTTACATGTGATCCTTCCGCTTTGGTTAACAAAGTCGTGAAACGATAGGAGGAACTGCGATGGAAACGACAAAAAAATTGAGTCATTTAAAAATGTACGGAGCCGGACACGCCTCCGGCGGCTCCTACCAAAATGTAAGCATTAAAGGGGAAGGAACTGTCGGCGAAGGACTTCAAAGCGAACGCTGCCGAATATTCGGTACGGGACTTTTTCTCGGAGATGCCGAGATCAACAGGCTGAAAATTTTCGGAGAGCATGAAGTTGCAGGAGATTTATCAGCACGTTCAGCAAATGTGATGGGCACATTGAAAGTCGGCGGCTCCATGCGTTTCGCCACGATGAGGCTGAAAGGACTTGCTGAAATTGGCGGCGGGGCCGCGGGAGAGCGGTGTCATATAAAAGGCAGTCTCACCGTCGGCGGCGATTGCGAGACGGAGCTGCTTCATGTAACAGGATGTATCAATGTGGCGGGATTGTTAAACGCAGGGGACGTAAACATCCATTTGCGTTATGACCGAAGCCGCGTGAAAGAAATCGGCGGCACATCGATCACCGTCAGACGGAAACCCGGTTTTCTTAAACGGAAAGCCGGCACGCTTTCTGCTGAATTGATCGAAGGAGACGCAATTTACCTCGAATACACGGAAGCGGACATCGTCAGAGGAAAGCATGTGGAAATCGGCCCGGGCTGCAAAATCGGAAAAATCGAGTATCAAACAAGCTGCAAATCTCATGAAAAATCAACTGTCCAAGAACATATTCAAATATGAAACATTGTTATGTTGTATAGGAAAGGGTGCTCTTTATAAAGAGCACCCTTTTGCCGTTATTTGTTTTCAGGTTTGCTGTCGTAACCCGCCGTAAAAATGGATACTAAAAAAGTGAGAATGACCCCAAGTAAAATGATCGTTTTCATCATTTCTCCTCCTCTTTGCTTTTCCATTTGATGTCCGAGTCTGGATGAAACTGTATTTCTTTCATTATGAACGGTGCACCGGACCCTTGTCAATGACGGCCTTATAACGTCTTTATTTTTAAGAAACGAAAAGCATGTATTATCACGTCACCGCATAGATTGTAACAAAGTACCTTATTTCTAGTGCATTAACCATGATAGAGGAGGTTCTTATGGATATATTAAAGAAAATTGAAAAGTACAGAGAGGAAGAGCAGCGTCTCAAATGGGAAGGGACGTTCGCTGATTATTTGGAGATCATAAAAGAAAATCCATTGGTCGCGCAGTCTGCTCATTCTCGCGTTTTTAATATGATAAAAGACAGCGGAATCGAGGAGGATGACGGTAAAAAGACATACAGCTTTTTCTCGCGGGAGCTGTTCGGCCTTGAGGAATCTCTGGAACGGCTCGTGGAGGAATACTTTCACCCGGCTGCCAAGCGGCTCGATGTAAGAAAACGGATTTTACTATTGATGGGACCCGTCAGCGGCGGAAAGTCAACTCTTGTCACCATGCTGAAAAAAGGGCTTGAAGCCTACTCATTGACAGACAACGGCGCTGTTTACGCCATTAAAGGCTGCCCGATGCATGAAGATCCTCTCCATCTCATTCCCCATCATCTGCGCGACGACTTCTACAGAGAATACGGCATCAGAATTGAGGGCAGCCTTTCTCCGCTTAATGTCATGCGGCTTGAAGAAGAATACGGCGGCAGAATTGAGGATGTAAAGGTTGAACGTATATTCTTCTCGGAGGATAAACGTACCGGAATCGGGACCTTCAGCCCGTCTGACCCGAAATCACAGGATATCGCCGACTTGACGGGGAGTATTGATTTTTCAACAATTGCCGAATACGGCTCAGAATCAGATCCGCGCGCTTATCGGTTTGACGGTGAATTAAATAAAGCGAACCGCGGAATGATGGAGTTTCAGGAAATGCTGAAATGCGATGAAAAATTTCTGTGGCACCTTCTGTCACTCACGCAGGAAGGGAATTTCAAAGCCGGACGGTTTGCGCTCATCTCCGCCGACGAATTGGTTGTTGCGCATACGAACGAAACGGAGTACCGCTCGTTTATTGCCAATAAGAAAAATGAAGCCCTTCACTCCAGGATCATCGTGATGCCTGTTCCTTATAATTTAAAGGTGTCAGAGGAAGAACGGATTTATGAAAAAATGATTTCTGAAAGTGATGTTTCTGACGTACACATCGCCCCCCATACATTAAAAGTGGCCGCGATGTTTTCTATTTTGACCAGGCTGAAGGAACCGAACCGCTCTGATATTGATCTCGTCAAAAAAATGAGGCTCTATGACGGAGAAAGCGTTGAAGGTTACAATTCCGTTGATCTGGAGGATATGAAGAAGGAATTCCATGATGAAGGAATGAGCGGAATTGACCCGCGCTATGTCATCAACCGCATTTCCTCAACAATTATCAGAAAAAATATGGAATCGATCAATTCACTTGATGTGCTGCGTTCCTTAAAAGAAGGACTTGACCAGCATCCGTCCATTTCCGCCGAGGACAAAGAGCGGTATATGAATTTTATTTCCGCCGCCAGGAAAGAGTACGATGACATCGCTAAAAAAGAAGTGCAGAAGGCGTTCGTCTATTCATATGAAGAATCCGCGAAAACTCTCATGGACAATTATTTAGATAATGTGGAAGCGTACTGCAATAAAAATAAGCTCCGCGATCCGCTGACGGGTGAAGAAATGAATCCTGACGAAAAACTGATGAGATCCATTGAAGAGCAGATCGGCATTTCAGAAAACGCGAAAAAAGCGTTCCGCGAAGAAATTTTAATCCGCATATCCGCCTATGCAAGAAAAGGAAAACGCTTTGACTATAATTCGCACGAAAGGCTCCGCGAAGCGATTCAGAAAAAGCTGTTCGCAGACTTAAAAGATGTAGTGAAAATTACGACCTCCACCAAAACGCCGGATGAGCAGCAGCTTAAAAAGGTCAATGAGGTAGTGGCAAGGTTAATAGATGAACACGGCTATAATTCGACTAGCGCTAATGAACTGCTGAAATATGTCGGAAGCTTGTTAAACCGCTGATGTTTGATTTCATTGAGAGGCCCGTCTGTAAAAGGACGGGTTCTTTTGTCTGTTTTTCGCAATTGTTTGTCAATTGGAGAGTCCGGCCGGCATAATATAAAAATAAATCTTTTCGCCGGACTTGTTTCATAAACAGGACCAAGCCGGCATACACATGTAAAACGACCATAACGGTTAAGGAGGGGAATTCATGTCCCGTAATGACAGCGGAAATTTTTTGATTTCAGAGGAAGACTGGTCCCTCCATCGCAAAGGCTTTGACGACCAGCAGCGCCACCAAAAGAAAGTACAGGAAGCGATAAAAAACAACCTTCCGGATCTTGTTACTGAGGAAAGCATTATTATGTCCAACGGAAAAGATGTCGTGAAAATCCCGATTCGTTCGCTTGATGAATATAAAATCCGTTATAACTATGATAAAAATAAACATGTCGGCCAAGGCGACGGCGACAGCGAAGTCGGAGATGTCGTCGCAAGAGACGGCGCAGATAAAAAGCAGGGGGCCGGAAAAGGCCAGGGAGCCGGCGATCAGGCAGGCGAGGATTATTATGAAGCGGAAGTTTCATTGATGGATCTGGAAGAAGCGCTGTTTCAGGAATTAGAACTGCCGAATCTGCAGCAAAAGGAAAGGGACAATATCGTCCATACCGATATCGAGTTCAATGATATCCGGAAAACCGGGCTGACAGGGAATATCGATAAGAAAAGGACGATGCTGTCGGCCTATAAACGAAACGCCATGACAGGCAAGCCGTCGTTTTACCCTATTTATCCGGAAGATCTGAAATACAAAACATGGAATGATGTGACGAAGCCGGAATCGAAAGCTGTCGTTTTAGCGATGATGGATACAAGCGGTTCGATGGGCGTATGGGAAAAGTATATGGCGAGGAGCTTCTTTTTTTGGATGACACGATTTTTACGGACAAAGTATGAAACGGTTGATATCGAATTTATCGCCCACCATACGGAAGCGAAGGTCGTGTCGGAAGAAGATTTTTTCTCGAAAGGGGAGAGCGGGGGCACCATCTGTTCCTCCGTTTACCGGAAGTCTCTTGAATTAATTGATGAAAAATATGACCCCGCCCGCTACAATATCTATCCCTTTCATTTTTCAGACGGAGATAACCTGACTTCGGATAACGCCCGGTGCGTAAAGCTCGTCAATGACATCATGAAAAAATCGAATCTGTTCTGTTACGGTGAGGTCAATCAATATAACAGGCATTCCACCCTCATGTCCGCCTATAAAAATGTCAAAGATGATAAATTTAAATACTACATCCTGAAACAGAAATCAGACGTATTTCAAGCGCTGAAAAGCTTTTTTAAAAATGAGGAAGCCGGTGTAAGCAAAGCATCGTATGAAATATAAAGCCGAGTGAAGAATCGTGCGGCCGCGGTTCTTCACCCGGCTTTTTTAAATTAAAAATAAAGAGAAAAAACGGCATAAAAAAAATCCTTAAAAAATGAAACTTTTCTCTTTACAAACCTTCTTTCATTTATTAATATTTTATCTTGTGAACTATTATTAAGGGAATGAGGTGAAAATACGGTGATTGAATCAGAGCTCGCTTTGCTCAGTTTTGAACAACTGTTTGATACTTCCAGATCGATTTACAAAAAGCAGAAAATGATTCTGGAGACAGTTCTTGAACCTTTTGATATTACAGTGCTGCAGTATCTGCTGATGTTCAAAATACATAAGAGCAAAAGCACGCAGCTTTCAAGGCTGGCTTTGTCGCTTGATCTGAAACCGGCGTCTGTCACGAGAATGACCGATATTCTGTATAAGCGCCGCCTAATGGTTCGGAGCGACTATCACGACGACCGGCGTGTTGTTATGATTCAGTTAACCGAAGAGGGGGAAGAACTTCTAAAGAAAGCTGCTGTTCAATATGCCGAAAAAGCGGCGGTCTTATACCGGCAGCTCAATACCGCTGAACTGCAGTACCTGCGCAAGCTTGCGGAAAGTTTAACGAAGCTTGCAAACGGCTGTGCAGTGAAAAACGGAAAATAAAAAAATCCCCACATATTTTTATCATCATTCCACAAAATGATAGAGGAAGAAACGAAAGGAGAAAACAAAATGAACAGAGGACGTTTAATTCTGACCAACATTATCGGTTTGATTGTTGTTCTTGCAATTATAGGCGGAGGTGCTTACTACTATTATCAAAGCACACACTATGTAAAAACCGATGAAGCAAAAGTTGCCGGCGACATGGCTGCTATCACAGCTCCTGCTGCGGGTAAAGTAACTGACTGGAACCTTGATGAGGGGAAAGAAGTAAGCAAAAACGACGTTGTTGCAAAAATCAAAGGACAGCAAAATGCTGACGTAAAAGCCATCATGGATGGAACAATCGTGAAAAACGAAGTGAAAAACGGCCAAATGGTGCAAGCCGGTACGACAATTGCCCAGGAAATTGACATGAAACACCTTTACATCACTGCAAACATTAAAGAAACAGATATTAGAGACATTGAAGTAGGAAACAAAGTAGACGTAATTGTTGACGGCGACCCTAATACAACATTTGACGGAACAGTAGAAGAAATCGGTTATGCGACAAATTCAACATTTGATATGCTGCCTTCTTCAAACTCAAGCGGCAACTACACAAAAGTAACGCAAAAAGTTCCTGTTAAAATTTCACTCAGCAACCCATCTGACAAGGTGCTTCCTGGTATGAACGCATCTGTAAAAATCTCTGAATAATACAGATCAGTCATCAAACCATGAAGGGAGGTTGTCTTAGGTGGCTAAATCAGATAATCAAGTAAAAAGTCCTAAAACATTGCTTATTGTGCTTATGGCCGGGTTATTCCTGGCGATCTTGAACCAAACGCTTCTTAACGTGGCGATGCCGCACTTAATGACCGAGTTCGGTGTGAGTGCGACAACGATTCAGTGGCTTACGACCGGATACATGCTGGTCAACGGTGTTTTGATTCCGTTATCTGCGTTCTTAATTACCCGGTTCGGACAGAGAAGCCTCTTTCTCGTAGCCATGTTCTGTTTTACAGCGGGAACGTTAGTCTGCGGAATCGCGCCTAACTTCTCAACCATGCTGATCGGCCGGTTAATTCAGGCGGTCGGCGGCGGTATCCTGCAGCCGCTGGTCATGACAACCATTCTGCTTATCTTCCCGCCCGAAAGCAGGGGGAAAGGAATGGGGATTTTCGGTCTTGCGATGATGTTTGCTCCGGCGGTCGGACCGACTCTTTCCGGCTGGATCATCGAGCATTACACATGGCGCATTATGTTCTACGGCCTTGTTCCGATCGGGGCAATCGTTATTATCATAGCGTTCTTCCTCTTTAAGAACTTGGTGGAACCGCAAAAAATCAAACTCGACAGCTTGGGTGCGATTCTATCCATTGTCGGATTTGCCTCATTGCTTTACGGAGTCAGTGAAGCGGGCAGCGACGGCTGGGGAGATCCGATCGTGCTGTCTACCGTCATTGTCGGTGTCATCGCGATTGCGGCGTTTGTCATTCAGCAATTGCGCTCTGAAAAACCGATGCTCGACTTCCGGGTATTTAAATATGATATTTTCTCACTTTCCAGTGTGATTAACATCATTATTACCGTTGCGCTTTACACAGGAATGTTCCTGCTTCCGATTTACCTGCAGAACTTAGTCGGCTTTACGGCGCTGCAATCGGGCCTCTTGCTATTGCCGGGCGCGATTGTCATGCTGATCATGTCGCCGATTTCCGGTATTCTGTTTGACAAAATCGGTCCAAGACCGCTTGCGATTATCGGGCTGGTCATCACGGTCGCAACGACATTCCAGTACACAAAATTGACAATTGACACACCTTACACGCACATTATGCTTGTCTATGCCATCCGCGCATTCGGTATGTCACTGTTAATGATGCCTGTTATGACAGCCGGAATGAACCAGCTTCCGGCACGGTTGAACAGCCACGGCACGGCGATGAGCAACACGCTCCGCCAGATCAGCGGTTCAATTGGAACAAGTTTGATCACAACGATTTATACGAACCGTACGACAATGCACTATTCGCAGATTGCGGATAAAACGAGCACGGCTGACCCAAGCTTCATGCAGTCGTTCCAAAGCGCGGTTTCGAATTTAATGGTCAACATGAACATGTCGCTTGATGCGGCGAAACAAACCGTTTATTCTTATCTCTACAAAACAGCTTCACTTAATTCCAACGTTATGGGGATTAATGACGCGTTTATGTGGGCGACGATCTTTGCGGTTATCGGCGTAGTCCTGAGCCTGTTCTTGCGTGACGTACGGAAAGACAAACAGCGGGCGAAGAAAAAAGAGGAGCTGTCATTGCTTCCGGCCCCTAAAGAAGTGAAGGAATCTTAATCATCTGAATGGGAGGTTTCCTGAATGAAAATTTACGTAGTGTACGATAGTGAAGGCGAACATACAAAACACCTTGCTGAAGCCATTGCCGAAGGAGCACGAGAAAACGCTGAGGCTGAAGTCCTGATCGATCATGTCGATCAAGCAGACATCCGCAAGCTGAAAGACATGGATGCCATTATCTGGGGATGCCCGGGACACTTTGGCACCATCAGTTCAGGCTTAAAAGCGTGGATTGACAGACTCGGCTATCTGTGGGCTGAAGGCGAGCTGATTGATAAAGTCGGCGCCGTATTCTGTACGACGGCGACAACACATGGCGGATTAGAAATGACAATGCATAATCTGATCACTCCTATGTTTCACCAAGGCATGATTGTTGTCGGACTTCCCGGCAACGTTCCTGAAAACGCGCTGTACGGCTCTTACTACGGTGCGGGCGTCACATGCCCGGTTGACAGCGATGTGCTGATGACGGAAGAAGGCCTTCAATTAGGCCGTGCGCTTGGCAGACGTGTCAGCCAAGTCACAGGTAATCTAACTGCCGGACGACAGTAAGGAGAGGGTTATATGGCCATTATTATAGCGGTTATTGCTGCTGTCATTGTGATTGCACTTCTTATCACATTCAATGTCCGCAGCACTTCTGCAGGACAGGATGTCAAAGAAGAAAAGAGAGAAGCGATCGGCACTACAGCCGAACAGCCGGAAAAGCATGATCCGGCCGAGGAGCGCTCAGCCGAGCATGCTCCAGTCGTTGTAAAATCTGAATCTCCCCGTGAGAAAAAGAATACAATGGGCGATGATGTGTACCGTCAGGCGCTTCAGAAGTTTAAGACTTCTGAGACGGATCAGGAACCAAACGATCCTGATAGCGGCGGCAAAATGCAGGATAGCAGCTATCGTGATGCGCTGCTCTCCTTAAAAAACAAAAAGAAGTAATTGAAAAGGCAAATCTGCGTAAGAGCGGATTTGTCTTTTTTTTATTGAAGATATTGTAATACGTGATGATCTAGTGTACTATGTTACTCATACACTTGATCCGAATGGAGAGAGAAAGAATGACATCGTTTTTAGGTTTGCTGAAAAAAGATGCGAAAGTTTCATGGATTTGGCTCGCGGTGTGGCTTTGCGGCATGATTTGCTGGGCGTTTGCAGCCCACGTCATCGCTTCCCGTCAGAAAGAACCGCTCGTCATTTTCGGCTTTTTTACGGCAATGGGGTTTTTTCAATTTCTTGTAGCGCCGCTTTTTATGTACTATCACCTTCATAAAGAAGGAAAAAATCAGCTGTGGCTTTACAATCCGAATGGAGGATTTTATCTGCTGGCTTCCAAGCTGACGGCCTCACTGCTGTATCAGTTGATCGGGCAGCTGGCGCTGACCGGTTACGGCATTTGGATGTACCGGATGCTTTGTGCAAAAGGAGCGCTGGAACACACCATTCCCCTGGCCGGCACATTAACCGGATTGAATGCTTACCTGCTGATCAGTTCAGCGTATTTATCTGTGATCGTGGCCGTATTTTGGACTGTTTTTCACTCATTAAAACATGTTCCCGTCCTCCGTTGGGTGATCTGCATCGTGCTTGCGTTTGTCTGGACCTATATTGACGATAAAATCATTACGCCTTTCACTTCATCTCAACATGATTTATGGCCGGTAAAAGTGTATGCGGATTTTGATTTTCACTATACAAAATTGACCGGCTGGACGGTGGAGCTGAAGGCCGTCCACATCTCGCTTTTCAGCTTCCTGGCAGTGATCGTGCTTGCGGCGCTCTGTCTCGCGCTGGCCTCTATGCTGCTGAATCGAAAGGTTGAGGTGTAATGATGGAGAATGAATTTCAGTCATCCAAGCCGATTTATCTGCAGATTGCCGATCGTGTATACTACCGGCTGATCCGAAGTGAGCTTTCACCGGGGGACAAACTGCCGTCCGTAAGGGAGATGGCCGTACAGATGAAAGTGAATCCGAATACGATACAAAGAACGTACAGTGAAATGGAAAGGCTGGGGATCGTGGAGACGAGAAGAGGACAGGGAACCTTTATAGCGGAAAGGTCCGATCTGAAAGCGGAGCTGAAAGACAGGCTGACTAAAGACGTTTTCAAACGCTTTATTCAGGAAATGGCGGAGCTGGGGCTATCTCCTGAGGAAATGATCGACGGGATCAAACAATATGCGGAGGAAGGAAACGATGAATCTTGATTTTGAACGCGTAACAAAAAAATACGGCCGCAGGCTCGCGGTCAGCGATGTATCATTTTCATTGTCTCCGGGTAAAATCTACGGAATTTTAGGGCCGAACGGAAGCGGTAAATCAACAACGCTTAAAATGCTTGCCGGGCTTGCGTTCCCGACCTCGGGCGCCGTCCGGATCGGAGACTGCGCAGTAAGCAGGAACATGCTGTTTCGTACGGCTTATTTAACCGAACATGATATGTTTTTCGCCCGGACGACCGTCGGTGATATGCTCACATTTTATCATTCGCAATTCCCGGATTTTCAGCTGGAAAAAGCACATAACCTATTAACGGAAATGAATCTTTCAGCGAAGCAGAAGATAAAAGAGCTGTCCAAAGGCAGCCGGGGCAGGCTGAAAATCGTTTTGGCCCTGTCGAGAAAAGCATCCGTCATTCTGCTGGATGAGCCGTTTTCAGGTCTTGATCCGGCGGTCAGGGAGTCGATTGTCAACAGTCTCGTATCTTATATTGATTTTGACAGCCAGATCGTCGTCATCGCCACGCATGAGATCGGCGAGATTGAGACGCTGTTAGACGAAGTGATGGTTTTCATAAAAGGGAAAATCGCTGAACGGCGCGAGGTCGAAGAAATTCGGGAACAGGAAGGAATGTCCGTGCTGCAATGGTACAGAAGCGTCATGCAGGCGCACGAAATAGAAGGGGGATTCTAATTGGAAACGGTATTAGAACTGCAACAGGTAAAGAAAACGATAAAAGGACGAACGATTATTCATGATCTGAGCTTCTCCGTCCGGGCGGGCGAAGTGTTTGGGTTTCTAGGGCCGAACGGAGCGGGGAAAACCACTACGATCAGAATGATGGTCGGATTAATGAAACTGTCTCAGGGAGACATCGTAATCTGCGGGGAATCCATTACGAAAAACTATGCAAAAGCGGTCAGGCACGTCGGAGCCATCGTGGAAAACCCGGAGCTGTACAAATTCCTGAGCGGTTATAAAAATTTACAGCAGTACGCAAGGATGGTAAAAGGCGTTACGAAAGAAAAAATAGATGAGGTCATCGAGCTCGTCGGGTTGCAGGACAGAATACATGACAAAGTAAAAACCTACTCTCTCGGAATGAGACAGCGTCTCGGCCTCGCCCAAAGCCTGCTGCATAATCCTAAGGTGCTGATTCTGGATGAACCGACAAACGGCCTTGATCCCGCGGGCATCAGGGAAATCAGGGACCATCTGAAAAAGCTGACACGTGAAAAAGGAATGGCTGTCATCGTCTCAAGCCATCTGCTGTCAGAAATGGAGTTAATGTGCGACCGAATCGGCATTCTGCAAAAAGGGGAGCTTGTCGATATTCAAAAAGTAAGGGATGAAGGAAAAGAGGATCAAGATACATACTTCTTCCATATTGAACAAAGAGAAGAGGCTCTGGCCGTTCTGAGTCAGTTTGACTGTGCGAAGAAGACAAACGGCATTGAGATCAAGCTGTCAAAACAGGAAGTGCCTGATGTGATATCACTGCTCGTCCGTGAAAACATCCGCTTATATGAAGTGAAAATCATGACAAAATCTTTGGAAGACCGTTTCTTGGAGATTACCGGCGGGACGAAAGAGGAGGTTCAATATGTTTAAGCTGATCTATAATGAATGGATAAAAATTTTCAGCCGCGTCGGCACGTGGGCTATGATTGTAATTTTAGGCGTTTCGATGATCGGTTTTGCGCTTCTGTCAAACCATTTCACCTCGAGCGAAGCCAATCCGAATTGGAAACAGGAGCTCCAGGCCGAAAACAAAGAAATGAAACAGCAGATGAAGGAAACCGGAAACCAGACGCTCATTGATAACCTGAAACAGAATGTCGCGATAAATCAATACCGTATGGATCATAACATCCCTGAGGATACAGGGTACACAGTGTGGTCATACGTAGCTGATTCTTCGATGATGACTGTTTTGACCGGGCTGTTTACGATTATCATTGCCGCAGGCATCGTGGCGAATGAGTTCAACTGGGGGACGATCAAGCTGCTGGCTATCCGTCCGCTCAGCCGTTTTCAGATTTTGCTTTCTAAATATATGACGGTGCTGCTGTTCGGACTGCTGATGCTTGTGATTTTATTTGCCGGCTCCGCTCTGTTGGGATTGGTCTTTTTCGGTACAGGGGGAGATACTGCGGCTGATGTTCATCTCGTATACAAAGACGGCCATGTTTTTGAGCAAAATATCATCGCCTTCCTCGCTAAAACATATGTCTATGAATCTGTCTCCGCTTTTATGCTTGCGACGATGGCGTTTATGCTGTCTGCGGTATTCCGGAACAGCTCATTAGCGGTCGGATTTTCTATTTTTCTATTGGTTATGGGAAACACGGCGACTGTATTTCTTGCCACGAAATTTGAATGGACCAAATATATTTTATTCGCCAATACGGATTTGTCGCAATATATGAACGGGACTCCTTTAGTAGAGGGGATGACGATGACATTTTCGGTTGTGATGCTTGTGATTTACTTCGTTATTTTTCTGGCGCTCGCATTCGGCGTCTTCTTAAAACGCGATATTGCCACCTGATATAAAAAGCTGTTTTGCCTTTGCAAAACAGCTTTTCGTTTTAGATGAAAAAAACCCTGCCGGCGTACACCGGCAGGGTTTTTAAACAATTTATGCTTTTGTTACGTTAGCAGCTTGTGGTCCGCGGTTTCCTTCAACGATTTCGAAAGAAACAGATTGGCCTTCTTCTAAAGTTTTGAAGCCTTCGCCTTGAATAGCAGAGAAGTGAACGAATACATCGTCTTGACCTTCTACTTCGATGAATCCGAATCCTTTTTCAGAGTTGAACCATTTTACTTTACCTTCTAACATGAAATTTCCTCCTAAAGCGACATAACGCTTAAATTCACTATTCTTGCTCTAAAACAAACTTCCAAGACGAAAACTCTTACAAAACTTTCTTCTTAAAGATAGTTCGAACAAAAATAATTACCTTTACTCTACCAGTAATTCGAAGAAAAAACAACTGCTAAATGTAACTTTTTTCGAAATAACATGTTTTAAGAGGGGAACGCTCTGATACGGAAATCTGATTTGAGACTAGAACAGCCCATTTTCAGCTGATAAAAACCGCTTTGCAGCCTCTTAAGGAAGCAATTGACAACCCTTTTTTTAATCGGTATTGTATGTAATCATGAGCCCGAATACCATGGTGCAGCCTCTGTACATAAAAATAGATAGGGAGTAGGTCAACTTGAACCTGCGGCTTATAAACAGTCTGTTTCTTTTCATTTTGATCATGTCACTTACTTCATGTCATTATCCTGACGGGAACCGGACAATTACTATCGGAATCAATGAATCTGATCAATCGATCTGGGAGTTTGTCGCGAAAAAAGCCGGTGAGGAAGGATTGCAGCTCTCTTTGGTAACGTTTTCGGATTATGCCGAGGCCGATTTGGCGCTTGCCGGCGGGGATCTCGACGCCAATGCGTTTCAATCCGTTTCTTATTTTCAATCTTTGCCGCCTCATGTGAAAAAGAAGCTGGCTCCTTTAGGAACGACATATGCGGCATCGCTGGGGGTGTATTCCAAGCAACATAAACGGCTGAAGGATATACCGGACGGAGCTGTCATTGCCGTGCCTGGTGAAGCGGCGGCCTTCGGCAGGGCGCTTTTTCTCATGCAGGAGGCCGGACTGATGACATTGAAAAAGGGATTCACCGGTACGGGTTCAACTGATATGATCAAGGACAACCCGAAGCATCTGACCTTAAAAACGGAAACAAAAAAGAACGCCTATCAGGCGGCGGAACATGCTGACGCAGCAGTTCTCAGTCAAAGCGAGGCGAAAAGAGCAGGATTTCATGCGGAGAAGGACGCGCTGATCCGATCGGCGCAAATGAAGGAAGCGTATATTCATCTGATCGCCGTCAGGGCTGAGGATAAAGAGGATGAACGGATGCAAAAACTCCTGTCTTTGTATCAATCAGATGATACCGCGGCGTTTATTGAAAAAGAATATGAGGGCAGCCTGATTCCTGTTTTCCTGAGGGGCGGCTTTCTCACTGAAAAGAAAGAATGATTTCCTCTTCGGGCGATCATTCTTTTTTTTCAGTGCTGCACACTTGATTGCGCCCTGATGTTTTCGCTTTGTACAGCATCCGGTCCGCGATCAGGGGCAATGTCTGAGGATCCGATGTATTTGTCGGATAATGCGCGATGCCGAGGGAAACGGTCACGGGAATTGTATCTCCGCTCGTCAGCAGAATCGGGTTCGCGTCAATCGTGTGCCTGATTTCTTCTGCGAGGTGAAGCCCTTTTGTATACGTGCAATTGGGCATAAGCACGGCAAATTCTTCCCCGCCAATGCGGGCTGACGGATCAGAACTGCTGAGTAAGAACCTCAGGCGCGCCCCCAGTTCCTTCAGCACTTGATCCCCTTCATAATGGCCGTATTGATCATTGATCTGCTTAAAGTGATCAATATCCAAATAAATAAGCGCGAGCTGAGACGAGGGGGATTGAGACGCCCGATCGTACAGAACGCGCGAGACTTCCTCGAATTTTCTCTTATTAAAAATCCCCGTCAGAAAATCATAATTCGCTTGAAACTTGTATTGCTTGAACAAAAGGCGGGCATCGGCTTCGTGTTTAATGATATACAGCGACAGCATTCCGCCCAAGGTAGAAATGAGCCAAAAATAAACGAGGGCCCCGGCAGGCTGTTCAGGCATAAGTAACAGCAGCGTCAGGGTGATAATAACATTTGAAAAGAGCAGCATAACGAACGCATTTTTGTGATTCGGCTTTTTTCCTCTGAATACTGCCACAGAAAGTATCGCAATCATGCCGACTGCGGCGATAGAATAAATGGCGCTGGCATTGAAATTGATCAGGATACGGCCTGCCACGATAATGATAAAGGCAGCTGCTGTAGACACCCAGCCTCCGTAAAGAGCGGCGATGATAATGGGGATATTTCTGAGATCAATGATGGAATCGGAGTAAGAAAAGCCGAAAGCAATCAGAAAAACCCCTAAAAGCCCGCAAACCGCCCCTTTCAGTAATTGAAACATCGGACGGTCTTCTTTATGTGAAAGCGACTCTTTAAAAAGAACGGTGAAGAGATAATTAAATGTGATTAAAATCGTCAAATTAAGAAACAGTTCCTTCAGCATAACAATCACCCTTATATAAGTTACTAAAGAAAGGATGGAAAGAAAAGAGAAAAATCATTAAAAATACATATATTGTCAATTCTTACTTGACCGATCGGAATTGATGTAATATAGTGTTTAAGGATAATGAGCAAGGGAGTGTTTACCTGTTTTGGAGAATTTATTTGTAATCTTACATGTTTTTATTTTGTTTTTGTTTATAGCAGGTCTGTTTGTGATGCAAAAAAAACACGTTTCCTTTTCTAAACGTGTCTTTACCGCGCTCGGATTAGGCATTGTATTCGGTTTTGCGCTGCAATTGATTTACGGGCCGGCTTCACATATCGTGACACAAACGGCCGATTGGTTTAATATTGCCGGCGGCGGTTATGTCAAATTGCTTCAGATGATCGTCATGCCGCTAGTCTTTATTTCTATTCTCGGCGCATTTACGAAGCTTAAACTGACCCATAACATCGGGAAAATCAGCGGTCTGATCATCGGAATTTTGATCGCTACGACAGCAATTGCCGCGGCAGTCGGAATTGTTTCGGCGCTTTCCTTTGATCTGAAAGCCGTTCATATCGACCAGGGGAGCACTGAGTTATCAAGGGGTCAGGAGCTGCAGCAAAAATCTGAGGATATGACGGCCAAAACGCTGCCTCAGCAAATCGTTGAGCTTCTGCCGGGGAATCCGTTTCTTGATTTCACGGGAGCCAGACCGACTTCCACCATCGGAGTCGTTATTTTCGCCGCTTTTCTCGGCATCGCTTTTCTGGGCGTGAAACGGAAGCAGCCGGAGCACGCAGCGACATTCAGCGGAATTGTCGATGCGGTTTACGCGATTATTATGCGCGTCGTGACATTAATTTTAAGACTGACGCCTTACGGGGTATTGGCGATTATGACCAAAACGATCGCGACAAGCGACATCGACAGCATTGCGAAACTGGGAATGTTTGTGATCGCTTCATACGCCGCGCTTATCGCCATGTTTATCATTCACTTGCTGCTGATCACGTTCAGCGGTTTAAATCCGATCACATACGTGAAAAAAGCATTTCCGGTTATGGTGTTTGCGTTTACGTCCCGTTCAAGCGCAGGGGCTTTGCCGCTCAATATTAAAACACAAAAAAGCATGGGCGTACCGGAAGGCATTGCGAACTTCGCCGGTTCATTCGGCTTATCAATCGGTCAAAACGGCTGTGCCGGTATTTATCCGGCGATGCTCGCGATGATGATTGCGCCGACAGTGGGACAAAACCCGTTTGAACCGGGATTTATCATTTCCGTCATCGCCATCGTGGCAATCAGTTCATTTGGTGTAGCAGGCGTGGGAGGCGGCGCGACATTTGCGGCTCTGCTCGTCCTATCCGCTTTGAACATGCCTGTCGCGCTTGCCGGACTGCTCATTTCAATTGAGCCGTTAATTGACATGGGGCGCACCGCCTTAAATGTCAGTGGCAGTATGACCGCAGGGCTGTTAACAAGTAAAATGACGAAGGAAACCGATACCGCGGTGTACAATGATTCCTCAATCGTTATTGAAGCTGAAGAAGCTTAACAAAAAAGCAGATCAATGGTTCATTCTCTTATAGAAAAATATGAGATAGAGCGCTAAAACGAAAAAATCCTTCATCGTTGAACGAATGAAGGATTTTTTCGTTTCTAATGATTTCCGGGTTCAATTTCTTCCAGCATATTCATCACGGTGCTGTCATTTAAAACATTAACCGCGCTTTCTTCGAAGTGAATCGGCTCGGTATAGTGAGGCTTCGGCGAAGTTTCTTTTGTGCGGTCTGCCTGTCTGTCCGTATGGGATGAGCCGGAGTGATTGCGGGAAGTCTGCTCATGCTGCTGTCCGCCGGATTCCCCGCTGAACGCCTGTTTGATCAGCTCGGCAGGCTGCAATGAGCCGGTTTGTGAATGCCGGGCTTTGTCCGTGTGCTGCTGTCCGCCGGATTCCCCGCCGAACGCCTGTTTGATCAGCTCGGCAGGCTGTAATGAGCCGGTTTGTGAATGCCGGGCTTTGTCTGCGTGCTGCTGTCCGCCGGATTCCCCGCCGAACGCCTGTTGAATCAGGTCAGCAGGCTGCATGGAGTGTGTGCCATCTTTATGCTGCATTCTGCCTGAAACCATTCCGGAGATTTTCCGGCGGATTTCGGGTGATAAAGCTGCAATCAGAATCGATGATCCGATCAGCAGCGCTGACGGGCTGACGCCGCTTTTTTTTCTGAACAAGTTAAATCCCTCCTCATTCAATTGATTACGCTTACCTTTCCCTTTCCTTCTGATATTTATCCAAACCGCTCAGAATGCAAACGGCGTGCATAAATCCCGCCGAATAGAAAAACCTATACGTAAAGTGAGAAAGGAGGAATTCACATGATAAAAAAGCAAGCAGTTATCTCTGCCCTTCTTCTGCCGATGCTGATTACCGCAGGGTGCAGTATGGGGAACCAGGGAGAAGGAAAACGAAATGACAACCGCACCCAGAATGTAAATTACCGCAACACGCCTAACGACGGTGCGACAAATATGAATACAGTGAACCGTCATAACCAAAATACCGATCACAATGACAATCGTAACCTGAGAGTGGCTGATAAAGCCGCCGACAAGGTGACTGATTTAAAAGAGGTTAAAAATGCGACTGTGATCGTTGCCGGAAACAGCGCTTATGTAGCCGTTGTTCTGACAAACGGACAAAAAGGCGCCATCGCCAACCATTTAAAAAATAAGATAACCGATAAGGTGAAATCAGCCGATAAACATGTCCGGACTGTATATGTATCAGCGAACCCGGACTTCGTTGAACGTATGCAAGGCTACGGAAAACGAATCCAAAACGGACATCCTGTATCCGGTCTGTTTGATGAATTCGGTCAAATGGTGCAGCGTGTATTCCCAAACCCCAATAAATAAATGAATGGAAAAGCCGCATTTGCTGCGGCTTTTTTATTTTATCTGCCGTCACGACCCAGCGCTCCTGAGCATAAAGTAAAGAATGAGATGAAAATGAAAGGATCGGGGAGGGGAGCTTGTTTGCGTGACGGCATGGGGAAACGGGCGGCATTCACTCTGATCCTGTGCGGAGTCCTTGTCATATTGGCTGTCAGTTCAGCCGTTTCAGTAAGTATGATGTACGTCCTGTCAGGCCAAAACAGCCGCTCTGTTCCGACGAAGGAACAAGTGACTGAACACATGAATAAAGAAATTTACAAACATACAGCGATTTACTATACGGCGGATGAAAAGCCGCTCTTGGATCTGACCAAGCTTACGCTGGACCACGCAAAGCGTATCAATCAAATCATTGTCGGTTATAAAGGTGCAGCGCCGCTTGAACTCATTTTCTTTTCGGATGAAGATGAAATGGAGCAATATTCAGGATTGAAAAATGTAGTCGGTTTTTATTCAGAACAGGAGCAGATGATGGGGCTTTTGCCTGAAGAGAAAAAACAGCTTTTGAAAAAAGATGAGCTGGCCGTTTTCATGTATAAGCAATTGATTATACATGAATATACACACTATGCGTTTCATCAAAAAACGCGGCAATTGGGGACGGATACGTCTGTATTTCCGCTTTGGTTTCATGAGGGGTTGAGCGAGTGGGTCGCGCATTATGATGTAGTCATTGATCCGATTGCATTTTCCGTCGTGCCGTTTGATCAATTAACGACCGACCGAAAATGGCAGAAATCGCGTATGGAATATGAAACGGATGTCTATTTGCAAAGCTTCTATATGATAAAGGACTTAACCGACACATTCGGAGAAGGCATTATCTTAACCATTATCAACAAAACCGCCGAAACACAGGATTTTGAAAAAGGCTTTGAAGCGGCTACGAAAGAAAGCCTGAAACAATTTGAACATGATTTCATAAAAGCATATGAAAAAAAGAAAACGGCGTTGGAGAGTCAGGTTCCAACGCCGTTTTTTAATCAATGGAGGTTTTGCTGCTGCTGTCCCATTTGTCCTTTAATCGGAGGCATTTGCGGCTGTCCCTGGGCCGGTGCAAATGAATTCAGCATGGTCTGCATATCTTGTGCATTGAGCTGAGGAACCTGATAATAACCGTGTTTGTTTTGGTATAAGAAGATTTCATACGCCATTTCGACATATTGCTGAATTTGGGCGGAGAGCACTCTTCTAGTGACGGGATTGGTCATTTCAAGCGAGCTCATCGTCAAGAGAGAAGCTTGAGCTTTAATCAGGCCGAGCATATGGCCGCTGATCCCGAGATCTTTGACATCATTTAATGATTGATTCGGTTTTTTCGGCTGAGTCGGTTTTATACCGTAGACGGCCTGGTTCTGTTCCTTCATCATATATGTCGACGTTTCCTGAGAAGGCTTTTGGCCGGTCTTAAAGCATTCTGCCGTCAGATTATAGAGTCCGAGAATGAATTGATACTGGCGGTCAAGGATGTCGGCCAGCTGCTGATCCTGTATAAACTGTCTGAGCATCATAAATTGATCCAAAACGCCGACTGTTCCGGCCAGCACTTCATGCATATCGAAAAGCTCATGTCCTCCGTGATTCACTTGCGGTGAACCCGGGATCCCTTGATTTACTGGCGGCTGCTGATTCTGCTGCTGTTCCACTGGTTGTTTTCCTCCTTCATGTCAAATCATCATTAAGATGTGAAAAAAGCCGATCCGTTATACATCAAGTCCTGTTTCGTTACGTGGGGATTATTTACTATTTTTCGCCAGCGAAGACAATCTTTACAAAAAAAGTGATGTGATTTTTAAGAAAATAAGCTAACGTATTTCTTAGAAGACAGGGGGGAAATGAATGAAGAAAAAAAGGGGTATGCGTCTTTCGTGCTGTTTGCTGACGGTTTGTTTTATGATGTTCAGCGTGAAAGATGCGGAAGCAATCGGACAAGCAGGATCACTGAATGAAGCTGGAATGGATAAAGCGTATAAAGAACAGCAGACAGAAGACTCCGGCCGTGTCCCGCTCAGAATCATCAGTATGAATGATCTGCACGGAAAAATTGATCAGCAATATGAGCTTGACCTTAACGGAGACGGTAAACCGGATGGCACGTTCGGGCGGATGGACTACGCCGCAGCGTACATTAAAAAGGCGAAAGCCGAGAAAGAACACGCCTTTGTCGTGCATGCGGGCGATATGATCGGGGGCAGCTCTCCCGTGTCAGCCCTTTTTCAGGATGAACCGACAGTAGAATTGATGGAAGACATCGGTTTTGATGTCGGAACTGTCGGCAATCACGAATTCGATGAAGGAACGAATGAGCTTAAACGGATCATCAATGGAGGAGATCATCCGGACGGTAAGGGGACAAGCGGTTATGACGGCCAAAATTTCCCGCTCGTCTGCGCCAACTGTAAACTGAAGTCAGGGGAGTCCTTTCTGCCGCCGTATGAAATTAAATACGTTTCCGGAATTCCGGTCGCATTTATCGGGGTTGTAACCAGATCGGCGGCAGGCATGGTCATCCCGGACGGAATTAAAGATATTACGTTTACGGATGAGGTAAAGGCCGTCAATGACGCCGCCGCTGACCTGAAGAAAAAAGGAATTAAAGCAATCGCCGTGCTCGCCCATATGTCTGCTGAACAAAATGGCTCAGCAATCACGGGAGAATCCGCAAAGCTTGCAAGCGGAACAGACTCAGAGATTGATGTGATTTTCGCCGCGCACAATCATAAAGTCGTAAACGGAGAAATCGACGGCAAGCTGATCGTGCAGGCATTTGAATACGGAAAAGCAATCGGAATCGCCGATCTTGAACTTGATAAAGAGTCGAAGGATATCGTGAAAAAATCAGCGGAAATCCAATATATCGATCAAAGTAAAATCAAGCCTGACCCGGCTGCGGCAGGCATATTAAGCAAATATGAAGAGAAAGTGAAACCGATTATCAGCGAAGCGGTCGGGGAAGCGGCCCATGATATAACGGGCGGGTATTCAAATGACGGCGACACGGCGCTCGGAAATCTGATTGCCGACGGTATGAAAGCGAAGATGAAATCCGATTTTGCGCTTATGAATGGGGGAGGCATCCGGGACGGCATAAAAAAAGGGGCGATCACATGGGGAGACCTTTATAATGTACAGCCGTTCGGCAATGTGCTGACGAAGCTTGAAATCAAAGGAAAAGATTTGCGGGAGATCATTAACGCGCAAATTTCTCCGGTGTACGGTCCGGATTACAGCATCAGCGGATTTTCCTATACATGGAACCCGGAAACCGGACAAGCGGTTGAAATGAAAATGGCGGACGGGACAGACATACAGCCCGAAAAAGGATATACAGTAACAGTCAATCAATTTATGGCGACGGCAGCGGGGGCAAAATACGGTCCGATCGGGAAACTCGGCAAGAATCCGGTGACGGGGCCTGAGGATTTGGAAGCGACAGTAGACTATGTCAAAAGCTTTTCCGCGCCGATTTCTTATCAAACCGACGGCCGCATCCGCACGGCATCAGCCGCCGAAACACCTGATGACACCGGCAATCAGCCGGGAAGCGGGGAAACACCGGGCGGCACCAGGCCTGATAAAGGAGAAAAACCTCAAGCGAAAAAACCCGCTAAAAAACCGGATGCGGCAGAACAGCCTGATCAAACCAAAAAACCTGAACGTCCTGTCGTAGAAGAAACAGCATCTGATACAGTGCAGTCAATTCCCGAATCCCGTCCGGCGTCTGCCGCAAATTCGGAACAAAGCACAAAACAGACTGAAAGCGGCACACAAAAAGGCCGCCCATTGCCTGATACTTCAGCGGGCAGCCATCAGACGGCATTGGCCGGACTGGTGATCACGGGTGCCGGCGTATATTGGCTTTTCAGAAAGAAAAGGGGAACCCGCACACGATGAACAAACTGAAACATATTCCGCTTCTCGTCATCATCGCCGGTATCATCATCACATGTTACGGAAGCTGGAAGATCATTGATTCACATATGAAAACGAACCAATCGCTTGAAGAAGCAAAAAAAGCAACAGAACCTGTCTTGGAAAAGAACGAAACAAAAAGCGCCGTGCTGGCACAGCGCAAAAAAGAATTTCACCCCGAAACGGGGGAGGCAAGCGGCATTTTAGAAATCCCTGAAATCGACGCTGAGCTCCCGATCGTGGAAGGGACTGACGCAGATGATTTAGCAAAAGGCGTCGGACATTATAAGGACAGCTATTATCCGGGCGATCACGGCCAAATTGTGTTATCCGGCCACAGGGACACGGTGTTCCGCCGGACCGGCGAATTGAAAAAAGGAGACAGACTGAACGTGATTTTGTCTTACGGCACGTTTTCTTATAAAATCAGCCGTACAAAAATCGTCAGCCGGGATGATACATCTGTCATCACCCTTCAGCACAAGCGGGAGGAACTGATCCTGACCACTTGCTATCCGTTTTCTTACATTGGAAATGCGCCGAAACGATATATTATATATGCCGACCCGGTTTAAGAAAAATACGTTTCGGTAAAATGAGCCAGATCAGCCGGCATCGGCGCCTCGGCAACGATTTCTTCTCCTGAGATCGGATGGACGACACTGACTTTTTTTGCGTGAAGCGCCTGCCTGTGAAACAGCGTCCTGCTTCCGCCGTACAGGTCATCGCCCGCCAACGGATGGCCGATGCTTGCCATATGCACCCTGATTTGATGTGTTCTCCCGGTCTCCAGTTCAAGCTCTGCCAATGTGAGCTGCGCACCGGGATGATAGCCTTTCACTTTGTAATGGGTGACGGCGGCTTGTCCGCCGGGTGAGACGCGCCGTCTGACGGAATGTGACCTGTCGCGGCCGATCGGCGAGTCAACCGTGCCTTTTTTAGGCGTCACTTTTCCTTCCGCCGCGGCGATATAGGTGCGTTTTAATGTTTTGGTTTCGAGCTGACGGTCAAGGATTGCATGGGCCAGGCGGTGTTTCGCGAAAACGACCGCGCCTGAAGTGTCACGGTCAAGACGGTGAACTTGGCGCACTTTCGCCTGCTCGCCGTTGATTTGAAAATGGTAAGCGATCAGGTTGCTGAGGGTGCCGGTCTGACCCTCTTCATTTGGATGAGTCGGCATTCCCGCCGGCTTATTTGCAATCAGCATATGATTGTCCTCAAATAAAATGTCCGGCTCTCCGTATTCAGGAGTTACCGAAGAACCCGTTTTTTCCTGAAGATCAATGAATAAGCGATCTCCGGTTTTCAGTATGATGTTGTTTTTCGGTGATGTTCGATTCACCTGGATGCTTTCTTGGTTCATCCATTCCGTAATTACGGGTTTTGACGCCTGGAATTCAGATTTCAGGACTGAAAACAGCCATTGTCCGGCGTGCTTTTCCGTAATCAGGAGTTCCAGACCGCGGTCATTTTGTTTCATTTCATAAAGCTCCTTTTCAAGCGGAAAGCGGCTGTTTCAATAGGAAACACTTACCTTAGCTTTCGCGTTTTTTTCTATGCTATTCTTGATAAAGATTAAGGATATTCACATGGCAAGAAAGGTGATTGATGTGAGAATTGTGAACGCAGCGACTGACGGACAAGAAAGCGCGATACAAGAGCTTTCCTCTGAATTGTTTCAAAATGTCTTTCCTCTTTATTTCTCCGAACTGGAAATTCAGCGCTTTAAAAAAAGGGGCGTATTATCATTACAAAACCAACGTTACCAAGGAACTTTAAAAGAAGCGTTTCAAATTATGGCTTGTCTGCAAACGGTACATATCATGCTGTCAAAGCCGCACCCGGTATATGACGTCAAAGAGCGGGGGCTGTTTGATAAAAATTGCGCTTTGCTGAATGAATGCGGAATGAATTTTCCGTTTACCTATGATGATTTCGAGACAGGGGCCGGATCAGAAGCCTGCGGTCGCAGAAGGCTGATCTGACGGGTATAAAGAGCCTTTTTACAGGCTCTTTTTTGCTTCTTTGACATGATACCACAATTTCTTTCCTCTAACTCCCTTTATATTGAGACAAATCCCCGAGCATAATAAATGTCGAAAGGGGTGCTTTACAATGAGTTCAATCAAACAATCAATGACTACCCACGTGGCTACCGTTTCTCCCAATCAAACGATCCAGGAAGCGGCTGCGCTGATGCACCAGCATAATGTCGGAGCAATTCCCGTCGTTGACGGAGGGGAATTAAAAGGAATGCTGACAGACCGTGATATCGCATTGAGAACAACGGCTCAAGGCCGCGACGGCCAAACACCTGTTTCACACGTGATGTCCTCTACAGTTGTATCCGGAAACCCGGAAATGAGTCTTGAAGAGGCGTCACATCTGATGGCCCAACACCAAATCCGCCGCCTTCCCATTGTCGATCAAAATCATCTGGTCGGGATCGTTGCGCTTGGAGACTTAGCGGTTGATCAGCGTTCAAATGAGTCTGCGGGAGCGGCTCTTTCCAATATTTCCAGTCAAAACACACAGTAACGGATGAAGAGAGCTTGCACTTATGCAGGCTCTTCTTTCCGTCAGAATGTTACATTTTGAACGCGAAAGAAATTCACGGTATAGTGTATACATAGGTCAGTACGTTTAGCTAAAGGAGCTGTAACCATTGATAAAAGCATTAATCTTTGATTTTGACGGGTTAATTTTAGATACAGAAACCCATGAATATGAAGTGCTGCAGGAAATGTTTGAAGAACACGGTTCAACATTACCTTTATCCGTCTGGGGAAAGGTGATCGGAACGGCCGCGGGTTTTAAGCCGTTCGCATATTTAGAGGAGCAGCTGGGAAGAAAGCTCGATCATGATGAACTGACGGCGATCAGGCGCGGGCGCTTCGAACAGCGGATGAAGACAGAAACGGCGCGTCCCGGGGTCGAGGCTTATTTAGCCGCGGCAAAAGAATTAGGATTGAAGGTGGGGCTCGCTTCCAGCTCAGATTTTAAATGGGTGTCGGGCCATCTGAAGGAATTAGGCCTGTTTGATGAATTTGAAGTGATTCAGACGGCTGACGACGTAGAAGAAGTGAAGCCGAATCCGGAGCTCTATCTGAAAGCTGCGGAACATTTAGGCGTTGAACCATCTGAATGTCTGGCCTTTGAGGATTCGGTCAACGGCTCAATCGCAGCTAAACGGGCCGGCATGAAATGTGTCATCGTCCCGAATAAGGTAACAAGCGCCCTGTTATTTGAAGAGTACGATCACAGACTGGAATCGATGGCTGAAATGGAACTTGAATTACTCTTACAGCGATTGAACGATCAAAACGAACCGGCAGGGGGAAGCAGCATTGTCTGAGAAACTTGATCTGACCCGTTTTGAAAAGAAAATGGTCATACGGAATATGGAAGAGAAAGATATTAACAAAATTATTGAGCTGCAAAAGGATTGTTTTCCGGGGATGGAGCCGTGGGAGCCTGAGCATTTAATCAGCCATCTCGCGCACTTTCCGGAAGGTCAGTTTTGCGCCGAGTATGAAGGGGAAATTATCGGTTCATGCTCAAGCCTGATCATCAATTTCGATGAATATGATGACCGCCACACGTGGCAGGACATTACAGACGACGGTTATATCACGAACCACAACCCGGACGGATTGAATCTGTACGGGATTGAGGTAATGGTTCACCCGGAATACAGACGGATGAAAATTGGACACCGGCTGTATGAGGCGAGAAAAGACTTGGCGAGACGATTGAATCTGAAAAGCATCATTATCGGCGGGCGGATCCCGAATTATCATAAGTATGCGGAAGAAATGACGGCGAGAGCCTATGTCGAACAGGTGACGCGCCATCAGATTTATGATCCGGTGCTTTCTTTCCAGCTGATGAACGGATTTACGCTCATGCGGATCAATCCGAATTATCTCCCGGATGACACCGCGTCCATTAAATATGCGACATTAATGGAATGGAACAATGTCGATTACCTGCCGCAGTCGAAGCGCTATTACAAATCGGCATTTCCGGTGCGCATCTGCGTCATTCAATATGAAATGAAAAAGATTTACTCCTTCGAGGAATTTGCCAATCAGGTTGAATATTATGTCGATGTGGCTTCCGATGCGAGATCTGATTTCGCGGTGTTCCCGGAAATTTTCACGACGCAGCTGATGTCTTTCCTCGAGGAGCGTTCTCCGAGTCTGGCCATTCAGAGGATTACCGAATATACCGAGGACTATATCAGCCTCTTTACAGATCTCGCGGTGAAATATAATGTCAACATCATCGGCGGCTCCCACTTCGTTGAAGAAGAGGGGAAAATTTATAACATCGCCTACTTATTCAGACGTGACGGCACGATTGAAAAACAATATAAGCTTCACATTACGCCGAATGAGCGGAAATGGTGGGGCATCAGCGCCGGAGACAGGGTGCGCGTATTTGATACGGACTGCGGAAAGATCGCCATTCAGATCTGTTACGATATCGAATTTCCGGAGCTTGCGAGAATTGCCGCGGATCAAGGGGCGAAAATTATCTTTACGCCGTTCTGCACTGAAGACCGCCAAGGCTACTTGCGCGTAAGGTACTGCTCTCAGGCGAGAGCGGTTGAAAACCAAATTTACACCGTCATCTCAGGTACGGTCGGAAACCTGCCGCAAACAGAAAATATGGATATTCAATACGCGCAGTCAGCCATTTTTGCTCCGTCTGATTTTGAATTTGCCAGAGACGGAATCGTCGGTGAAACGAATCCGAATATCGAAATGGTCGTGATCGGGGACGTGGACCTTGAAATCTTAAGAAGGCAGCGTGAAAACGGAACCGTGCGCCAGCTGAAAGACCGGCGCAAAGACATTTACCGGATTACGCACCTGAAATAAAAAACGCCCGCTCCGCTTAAGGGGCGGGTTTTTTTATAAAAACACTTGCACCGGCCCCGGTTTCGGGATATGCTCTTGTAGCCCTTTCGCTTTCTGGGAGAAAGCGTTTTTTTAATTGCCGCCGCTTTATTGACTCGCCCATGCCGCGCCTTTATATTCTTATTAAGAGGAAAACTTCACCAAGAGAATCGGCGTCAGAAGCCGGGCAGCTTTCGATACAGTGCAATGATATTGAAAGGGAGATGAGCGGTGTGGAACATGTACAAAAAAATCAGTCACTCAAACAAAAGGATAAAGAGCTGATTTGGCACGCGATGAAAGGGGCGGAGCCGGATGACAGCATAATCGTCCAAAAAGGGGAAGGCGCCTGGGTTACGGACATTGACGGCAGACGGTATTTGGACGGCATGTCAGGACTGTGGTGCGTTAATATCGGATACGGGAGAAAGGAACTTGCCGATGCGGCTTACAGCCAATTGAAGGAGCTTCCTTATTATCCGCTGACCCAAAGCCATCAACCCGCGATTGAGCTTGCGGAAAAACTGAATGAATGGCTCGGCGGCGATTATGTAATCTTCTTTTCCAACAGCGGATCGGAAGCAAATGAAACCGCGTTCAAAATTGCCCGCCAATACCACATTGAAAACGGCGATCACAGCCGCTTCAAATTCATCTCCCGGTACAGAGGCTATCACGGCAATACGATGGGGGCGCTCGCCGCTACCGGCCAGGCGCAGAGAAAATATAAATATGAGCCGCTCTCACAAGGTTTTTTGCACGCGGCGCCGCCTGATCTTTATCGGAATCCCGGCGATGCCGTCACATTGGAAAGCGCGCATGACATCGACCGGATCATGACGTGGGAATTAAGTGAAACGATTGCCGGCGTTATTATGGAACCGATTATTACAGGCGGAGGGATATTGATGCCCCCGGACGGGTATATGGCAAAGGTAGAGGACATTTGCCGCCGCCACGGCGCGCTTCTGATCAGTGATGAAGTTATTTGCGGTTTCGGCCGCACGGGAGAGCCGTTCGGATTTCAGCATTACGGCGTTTCACCGGACATCGTCACAATGGCAAAAGGCATTACGAGCGCTTATCTGCCGCTGTCGGCAACGGCAGTAAAACGGGAGATTTTTGAGGCGTATTCGGGCGGTGAGCCGTACGGCCGCTTCCGGCACGTGAATACATTCGGAGGCAATCCGGCAGCCTGCGCCCTGGCCTTGAAAAACCTGCAATTGATGGAGGACGAAAATCTGATCGCCCGCTCCCGGGAGCTTGGAGAAAGGCTGCTCCGTGAGCTTGACCCGCTCAGAGAACATCCGGCGGTCGGAGATGTACGGGGCAAGGGCCTTCTTGCCGGCATTGAGCTCGTCAAGGACAAAATCACGAAGGAACCCGCTGATGCCGCCCTTGTGCAGCACGTCATCACCGCGTGCAGAGAAAAAGGCCTGCTTGTCGGAAAAAATGG
Source organism: Bacillus sp. JNUCC-21 (assembly GCF_041222765.1). Classification (NCBI taxonomy): domain Bacteria; kingdom Bacillati; phylum Bacillota; class Bacilli; order Caryophanales; family Bacillaceae; genus Bacillus; species Bacillus sp. JNUCC-21. The sequence continues at coordinate 913,420 of NZ_CP166019.1, forward strand.
CGATACTGTAGCGGGATATAATAATGTCATTCAGCTGTCTCCGCCTTTTTGCCTGTCGGACGAGGAGCTCTCTTTCATCATTTCGACCGTCAAGGAAAGCGTGCTGAGCATTGATTTTTAATGTAAAGGAGTAAAACATGAGTTTTCACAACCAGCAGATTCTACCGGCAATCCGGAACATGAAGCAATTCGATGCATTTTTAGAAAGTCCGTTCTTATACGGCGTCATTTTAGATATCCACCTCGGTCAATTAAAAGGTGTCGTGAATGAAGCGAAAAAACACGGAAAACTTCTGATGGTTCACGTCGATTTAATCCACGGCATTAAGCATGATGAATACGGTGCGGAGTTCATTTGCCAGGATATCCGGCCCGCGGGCATCATTTCGACGAGATCATCAGTCATCGTCAAAGCGAAACAAAAGAAAATATACGCGATCCAGCGTCTGTTTCTCTTAGATACGAGCGCCATGGAGAAAAGCATGGAATTCGTCGGAAAGCATAAGCCTGACTTTATCGAGGTTCTCCCGGGCATCGTTCCGACTTTAATCAGAGAAATTAAAGAAATGACGGGGATTCCGATTTTTGCCGGCGGCTTCATCCGCACGGAGCAGGACGTTGAAAACGCCTTGCAGGCAGGAGCCACGGCCGTGACGACTTCAGACACCGAACTATGGGCTAAATATGAACATTCTATGACAAAAAAAGATTGACACCGCTTACACCCATTGTTACAATAGACCTAGGTTAATACTATGTGATGGAGACCCGGAGACCCACAACAGCTCTTTACGGAAGCAATAAAGCGTAAAGCGGTTTGTTGTGGGTTTTTTATTCTCTATAACTCTGTCAAACCTGCTATTATGTCATTTAGGAGGAATGATGATGACAGCATTTTGGGGAGAAGTAATCGGTACAATGCTGCTTGTTATTTTCGGCGGCGGCGTTTGTGCGGGAGTCAATTTAAAGAAATCGCTTTCATACCAATCCGGATGGATTGTTATTGTATTCGGCTGGGGATTGGGAGTAGCCATGGCGGCATATGCCGTCGGCAGCATCAGCGGCGCCCACTTGAATCCGGCTTTAACGATAGGCCTTGCGCTTGAAGGCAGCTTTCCTTGGAAAGAGGTACCTGTTTATATTGCGGGACAGATGATCGGAGCAATGATCGGTGCGGTTGTTGTGTACCTTCATTATCTGCCGCATTGGAAGGCGACGGATGATCCGGCCGCTAAACTGGGCGTTTTCTCGACCGGCCCGAGTATTCCTCATACATTTGGGAATATGATAAGTGAAGTCATTGGTACGTTTGTGCTTGTGCTCGGCATTTTGGCAATCGGAGCGAATGAATTTACAAAAGGGCTGAACCCGCTGATTGTCGGATTCCTCATCGTTGCCATCGGGATTTCTCTTGGAGGGACGACCGGATATGCGATCAACCCTGCGCGGGATTTGGGGCCGAGAATCGCCCACGCCTTTTTGCCGATTCCGAAAAAAGGGCCGTCAAATTGGAAATATGCCTGGATTCCCGTAGTCGGTCCGATCATGGGCGGTGCGTTCGGCGGCGTATTTTACAATGCCGCGTTTAAAGGAAATGTGACACCTAGCTTTTGGTTTGTAAGCGTTATAATGGTTGTAGTGCTTTTCATACTCTATATTTATACCAAGAAATCTCAATCACAGAAAACATTATCAAATTCTGAATATATTTAAAAAGGAGAGCGGCATCATGGAGACCTATATTTTATCAATTGACCAAGGCACAACAAGTTCAAGAGCGATTCTTTTTAATAAAGAAGGAAAAATCGTGCATTCCGCTCAAAAGGAATTCACACAGCATTTCCCTCAGCCGGGCTGGGTGGAGCACAATGCGAACGAAATTTGGGGATCGGTGCTCGCCGTTATCGCGACTGTGATCTCCGAGTCCGGAATCAGCGCTGATCAAATTGCCGGCATCGGCATCACGAACCAAAGGGAAACGACGGTCGTATGGGATAAAGATACCGGAAAGCCGGTATACAATGCGATTGTATGGCAATCGAGACAAACATCCGGCATTTGCGAAGAGCTTCGTGAAAAAGGATATAATGATACATTCAGAGAAAAAACGGGACTTTTGATCGACCCTTATTTCTCAGGAACGAAAGTCAAATGGATTCTTGACAATGTAGAAGGCGCGCGGGAAAAAGCGGAAAACGGAAGTCTTCTGTTCGGAACGATTGATTCATGGCTCATCTGGAAAATGTCCGGAGGGGCGGCGCACGTAACGGATTATTCCAACGCTTCAAGAACGCTGATGTTTAATATACATGAATTAAAATGGGATGACGAGCTCCTTGATATTTTAGGCGTGCCGAAATCAATGCTGCCGGAAGTGAAACCGTCTTCTCATGTGTACGCGAAAACGGTTGATTATCATTTCTTCGGTAAAAACATTCCGATTGCGGGAGCGGCCGGAGACCAGCAGTCTGCGCTGTTCGGTCAGGCGTGCTTTGAAGAAGGCATGGGGAAAAACACATACGGCACAGGCTGCTTTATGCTGATGAATACCGGAGAAAAAGCCATCACTTCTGATCACGGCCTTCTGACGACAATCGCCTGGGGATTAGACGGAAAAGTCGAGTATGCACTGGAAGGAAGCATCTTTGTCGCAGGTTCTGCTATCCAATGGCTGAGAGACGGCATGCGGATGTTCCAAGATTCAAAAGAAAGCGAGACATACGCAGAGCGTGTGGATTCCGCTGACGGTGTTTATGTCGTGCCCGCTTTCGTCGGATTAGGCACACCGTACTGGGACAGTGACGTGCGCGGCTCAGTTTTCGGCCTGACACGCGGAACGACGAAGGAGCATTTTATCCGGGCTACGCTTGAATCTCTCGCTTATCAGGCGAAAGATGTGCTTGATGCCATGGAGGCTGATTCAGGCATCTCTTTAAAAACATTGCGTGTAGACGGCGGAGCGGTAAAAAATAACTTCCTCATGCAGTTCCAAAGCGACTTGCTTGATGTGCCGGTCGAACGTCCGGAAATTAATGAAACGACGGCGCTCGGTGCCGCGTATTTGGCCGGAATCGCTGTCGGCTACTGGAAGGACAGCACTGAAATCGCTGATCAATGGAACCTTGATAAGCAATTCAAACCGGAAATGGAAGATGAAAAACGCGATGAATTGTACGGCGGATGGAAAAAAGCAGTAAATGCAGCTATGGCTTTTAAATAAGATAAAAATGTGGTATACTGAAAACAAGTTAATAGGAACGGTCCTGAGATGAGGAGAGACCACAGCACCAAAGTGATAACTGCGCTTTGGCTGTTGTGGTCTCTTTTTCTATACCGTGACAACAAGGAGGAAACGTAATGATGAATCACCAATTTTCAAGTTTGGAACGGGATCATATGCTGGAAGACATGACTAAAAAAACATACGATCTGTTTATTATAGGGGGAGGTATTACGGGTGCCGGTACGGCGCTTGACGCTGCTTCAAGGGGAATGAAAGTCGCTTTAAGCGAAATGCAGGATTTCGCGGCCGGCACATCAAGCAGATCCACAAAGCTTGTCCACGGCGGTTTGCGTTATCTGAAGCAATTTGAAGTCAAAATGGTTGCAGAAGTCGGTAAGGAACGTGCCATCGTGTACGAAAACGGCCCGCACGTCACGACGCCGGAATGGATGCTGCTGCCGTTTCATAAAGGCGGCACGTTCGGTTCATTCTCTACTTCCATCGGCCTGCGTGTGTATGACTATTTAGCGGGAGTAAAAAAATCAGAGCGCAGAAGCATGCTGTCTGCTAAAGAAACGCTGCAAAAAGAGCCGCTCGTCAAAAAAGACGGCTTAAAAGGCGGAGGCTATTATGTAGAGTACCGGACGGACGATGCGAGACTGACGATTGAAGTCATGAAAGAAGCCGTTAAATTCGGTGCGGAGCCTGTCAACTATTCTAAAGTGAAAGAACTGCTTTATGAAAAAGGAAAAGTTGTCGGCGTTTTAATTGAAGATCTGCTGTCAGGCAAGGAATACAAAGTTTACGCCAAAAAAATCGTCAATGCGACAGGTCCGTGGGTCGACGAGCTGAGAGAAAAAGACCACAGCAAAAGCGGAAAACATCTTCAGCACACAAAAGGGGTCCATCTCGTATTCGACCAATCCGTATTCCCGCTTAAACAGGCGGTGTACTTTGATACGCCGGACGGCCGGATGGTGTTCGCCATTCCGCGTGAAGGAAAAACATACGTGGGTACGACCGATACGGTTTACAAACAAAAACTTGAGCACCCGCGCATGACGGTGCAGGATCGCGATTATGTCGTCAGCTCCATCAATTATATGTTCCCGGAACTGAACATTACGGCGGACGATATTGAATCAAGCTGGGCCGGCCTCAGACCGCTTATTCACGAAGAAGGGAAAGACCCGTCTGAGATCTCCCGTAAAGATGAAATCTGGACATCTCAATCAGGCCTGATTACGATCGCCGGAGGAAAACTGACGGGCTACCGTAAAATGGCTGAGCACATTGTCGATCTTGTCCGCGACCGCTTGAAAGAAGAGGGCGGCCAGGACTTCGGCGGCTGCAAGACGAAGACGATGCCGATTTCCGGCGGACATGTCGGCGGCTCTAAAAACTTCGAGTCATTTGTGGAAGCAAAGACAAAAGACGGCTTGAAAATCGGTTTATCACAGGAAACCGCTAAGCAGTTAGCCATCAGATACGGCTCTAACGTTGAAAATGTATTCAGCCGGATTGAAGGTCTGAAAGACGAAGCGGAAAAACGCCAGATTCCGGTTCACATTTTGGCTGAAGCGGCTTACAGCATCGAAGAAGAAATGGCTGCGACACCTGCCGATTTCTTCGTCCGCAGAACGGGAAGACTGTTCTTCGACATCAAATGGGTGCAAACGTATAAAACGGCCGTGATTGATTACATGAGCGACCGATTCCAATGGAATGACGAAACGAAAGAAAAACACACTGAGTGGTTAAATACGCTGCTGCACGACGCGGTTGTTCCGCTCGAACAATAATAACCGGAGGGCTGTGCCGAAAAGGCATGAGCCCTTCTTTTATCTTTTTACATAAAGCATTTGGTTAAGTTATCAAGTGACACGGGCAGCCGCTTCATATTAAAATATGGTCATAAGCTGAAATTATAGGAGGACGAACATGAGTTGGAGTAAGAGTTACGAACGCTGGAATCAGGCCGAACAATTAGATTCAGAATTGAAAAAATTATTGGCGGACGCAGAAGGAAACGAGCAGCTGCTGGAAGATTTTTTCTACAAAAATCTTGAGTTCGGAACAGGAGGCATGAGAGGAGAAATCGGGCCGGGTACGAACAGGATGAATATTTACACGGTCCGCAAAGCATCCGCCGGACTTGCGGCGTATATCGCGAAACAGGGGGAAGACGCGAAAAAAAGAGGGGTTGCGATCGCATACGACTCCCGTCATAAATCTCCTGAGTTTGCGATGGAAGCTGCAAAAACCCTTGCTTCCCAAGGCATTCAAACATACGTATTTGATGAGCTCCGCCCGACGCCTGAGCTGTCTTTTGCGGTGAGAAAGCTGAACGCTTATGCCGGTATCGTCGTGACGGCCAGCCATAACCCGCCTGAATATAACGGATATAAAGTGTATGGCGATGACGGCGCACAGCTGCCGCCGAAAGAAGCGGACATCGTCATTGCGGAAGTGAATGCCATAGAAAATGAATTAACGATTCAAGTTGAAGATGAACAGTCGCTGAAAGAAAAAGGTTTGATTAAAATAATCGGTGAAGAAATTGATAAACCGTATACTGAAGAACTGACTTCCATCTCCGTACATCCCGAGCTTTCGGATGAAGTGGATGTCAGCGTCGTGTTCACTCCGCTGCACGGCACGGCAAATAAACCGGTGCGCCGCGGTCTTGAAGCACTCGGTTACAAAAACGTCACCGTCGTGAAGGAGCAAGAGCTGCCGGACCCGGATTTTTCAACCGTCAAATCGCCGAATCCGGAAGAGCACGCGGCTTTCGAATATGCCATTAAACTCGGAGAAGAACAAAACGCTGATATTCTCGTCGCTACGGACCCGGATGCCGACCGTCTCGGCATTGCCGTAAAAAACAGCGAAGGCAAGTACACAGTGCTGACGGGAAACCAGACAGGCGCGCTTTTATTGCATTACCTGCTTTCCGAGAAGAAAAAACAGGGCGCCCTTCCTGAAAACGGTGTCGTCATGAAAACGATTGTCACGAGCGAATTGGGCCGCGCCGTCGCTTCATCGTTCGGATTAGATACGGTTGACACACTGACAGGCTTCAAATTTATCGGTGAAAAGATCAAAGAATATGAAAAATCAGGCCAATACACGTTCCAGTTCGGGTATGAAGAAAGCTACGGCTACTTAATCGGCGATTTCGCGCGTGACAAAGACGCGATCCAGGCTGCGCTGTTAGCCGTCGAGGTATGCACCTTCTATAAAAAGCAGGGCATGTCGCTTTATGACGCGCTGCTGTCCATTTTTAAAGAATACGGTTATTACCGTGAAGGCTTGAAGTCATTGACATTAAAAGGAAAACAGGGAGCAGAGCAGATTTCCGCTATCCTGACTTCCTTCCGAAACGATCCGCCGAAGCAGATGGCCGGAAAACAAATCACGCAGGCTGAAGACTATTCAACGGGAAAACGGACTGTATTTGCCGATCATCATGAAGAAGATATTGATCTGCCGAAGTCAAATGTCCTGAAATATTTCCTTGAAGACGGCTCTTGGTTCTGCCTTCGTCCATCGGGAACGGAGCCGAAAGTGAAGTTCTATTTCGCCGTGAAGGGAACTTCTTTACAAGACAGCGAACAGCGTCTTGCCACATTATCTGAAGCCGTCATGAAAACGGTGGATGGCATAGTGGAAAAAACGAAATAAACAACAAACCGCCGGAAGCGACATCCGGCGGTTTTTTTATGCGTCTCATCCGAAAGTATGAGGAAAATTCATGCTGAAAACAAAGGAATATACAGAAAAGAATTGATATAATATGGATAATTCTGATTGGCCGGAGTGAGGGGAATTGACGAAAGCGACGGTAGAAACGTTAAAAACGTTAAAAGCGATTGCGGAAACCTTAAACCAAAGCCACGATTTAAAGGATGCGCTTGATAAAGTGCTCCGCGAACTGCTCAGCCTGACCGGGCTGCAGACAGGGTGGATTTTTCTGATTGAGCCGGACGGATCTTATACGCTCGCCGCATCCGCTTATTTACCGCCGGCTCTCGGTCAGCGGGAAAATGCACTCATGTGCAGCGGGGAATGCTATTGTCTGACCAAATTCAGCAATGGCGGATTGACAAAGGCCGTAAACATAATGAATTGTAAACGGATTGAATTTGCGAAACAGACGACGAACTGCCGCGATACGGAGGGCATTACCCATCATGCGACCGTACCGCTTGAGGACGGCGGCCGGAAGTTCGGTTTATTAAACGTCGCCGCAAGTGAAAAGACATTTTTCAACGAAGAAGAATTGCATCTGCTTGAAGCGGTTGCATTTCAAATCGGAACGGCGATTCAGCGGATGAAACTGGCCGAATTTGAGCAGCAGAACGCCCTGTTGATGGAACGAAGCAGACTTGCGCAAGAGCTGCATGATTCCGTCAATCAAATGCTGTTTTCTGTCAGCTTAACGGCAAAAGCCGCAAAGAGCTTTACAGATGATGATCGGCTCCGGCAGATGATTACGTTTATTCAAGAGCTGTCTCATGATGCGCTAACAGAAATGAGGGCGCTTATTTGGCAGCTGAAGCCGGAAAGTTTGACGAAAGGGCTGTATGCGTCGATCAAAAGCTATGCCGCTCTTATCGGCCTGGAAGCCGTTTGTGAAATGGAGGATGAGCTGGAGCTTACAGATGAACAGGAACACGCGCTTTGGCGGATCGCCCAGGAAGCCTTGAATAACTGTAAAAAGCATGCGGGAACGGACCGGGTTATCATTTCCGCCGTTAAAAAGCCGGATTGCGCTGAGCTTCATATTAGCGACCGTGGAGCGGGCTTCAGCGCTGATGCGCATGCTGTGCTCCCATCGCTCGGCGTGGCCGGCATGAAAGCGCGGGCTGAAGCAATCGGCGGCCGCTTTACACTGCAATCCGAGCTTGGCGCCGGAACGATTGTCTCCGTTCGGCTTCCGTTTCGGGACAGGAGGTCTGATTGATGAAAATTGTGATTGCTGATGATCATCACGTTGTCCGCAAAGGACTGCGCTATTTCTTCGCCACTCAGGAAGACATTGAAGTTGTCGGTGAGGCGTCCACCGGTGCTGAAGCGCTTCAGCAAGCTGAAAAGACGGAGCCGGACATCATTCTGATGGATTTATCAATGCCTGATATGGACGGCATAGAAGCGGCAAAAATTGCGGCGGAACGATTTCCGGACATCAGTATCGTCGTTTTGACGAGCTATTCTGATCAGGAGCATGTCATTCCCGCCCTTAAAGCCGGCGCAAAAGCGTATCAGCTGAAAGACGCCCAGCCCGATGATTTAGTAAAAACGCTTCGGGAAGTGTATTCCGGACGTTACCGGCTGTCGGCGGATATTGTGCCTCACGTGCTGACCCATATGGTTCAGGATGATCAGGATAAGGTAAAATATGATCAGCTGACCCCCCGTGAAAAAGATGTTCTTCAAGAAATAGCCAAAGGGAAAAGCAATAAGGAAATTGCGGCGGCACTGTTTATTTCAGAAAAAACAGTGAAGACCCACGTGTCCAACCTGCTGTCAAAGCTGAATCTTTCCGATCGGACGCAGGCGGCATTGTATGCGGTAAAATATAATGTTTTTGGAAAGGCGGTAAAATGATGAGCATATTAGTGATCAGCGGAACACCGAGAAAAAACGGGCGGACTAGAATTGCCGCTTCTTATATAAGTGATCGGTTTCATACCGATTTTATTGATTTGAGCGAAAGTGAACTGCCGCTTTATAACGGTGAAGAAGAACAGAACGAGCTGCCTGCAGTGGAAGAGTTAAGGCGGCAGGTGAAAAAGTCGGCGGCCGTCGTCTTATTATCTCCCGAGTATCACAGCGGCATGAGCGGCGCTTTAAAAAACGCCATCGATTTTTTAAGCAGCGATCACTGGGCATACAAACCGGTGGCAATCATTGCTGCGGCGGGCGGAGGAAAAGGAGGCATGAACGCGCTGGCGAATATGCGGACGGTCATGCGGGGCGTCTATGCAAATGTCATCCCGAAACAGCTGGTCTTAGACCCGATTCACATCGACATGGAGCGCCGGACCGTATCTGAGGATATGGCTGTCAGCCTGAAAGAGATGATCGAAGAGCTGAATATGTTCACAAACATAAGAAATCCCGGCGTCTGACGCCGGGATTGTTTTATGTCAGCATGGCTAATTGATCTTCATAAGCGAGCTCTGTCGCATGATCAATATACCCGAGAAGGGAATACAGCTCTTTTTCAAGCACCGCATGATCATATTCGAAATGATACGCGTGCAGAAAGTGCTCAATACGCTTTGATAATAAATCATCTTTTGTACGAACCATCAATATTAACAAATTGTCCCATTGAGACCGGTGTGTGTAATACAAGGCTTTGTCATAATCGGCATGATCCATCTAACGCTTCTCCTTTCAATGAGAAGTTCTCCGTTAGTTTATGCCGCCGAAGACCGATGCAACGGGGGAAAAGTTGGTGTCCTTATCACAGCGGCATAGCAATATGAGGGAGACATAAAATAAAACCGCATATCCGTCTCTTCTTTGGACACGCTAAGATTGACAAAAAACGACTCAGGAGAACATAAAGATGAAATCCCTTCCATTTGCGCTTGCCCTCTTGTTTTGCGGCATTCTCATTGCCTCGATCGCTGAAAAAGGGCATACAGAACACCTTGATCCATCAGTTGAAAAATGGGAGCAGCTCGCATGGAACCAGCTTGAACGTGAATACAAGGGGGCCGAGCTTACCGATTATTCGTACATGGGCCGTACAAAAGTGAACCGGGAACAGACGAAAGATGTGTTTCGCGTAACGGTGCAAACAACAAAAGAAACGTTTTCATCCCGTGCTGAAGTGTATTTCCATCCCGTGACAAAACATGTGATCAGCATTAATATTTTCAGACTGTAAAAAAAGCTGCACAGCCTAATTGAGGCCGTACAGCTTGTCAGATATCAGAAGAAACGTTTTGCGCCGAGGTAGCGCTGTTTCCAATAGGAATTGTTCATGCTGGAAATAACGACACCCGAATCGTTGGCATTAATAAACTGGCCGTTCCCGAGATAAATACCGACGTGGGAAGGTCCGGCTTTATAAGTTGAGAAAAAGACAAAGTCACCGACCGCCGGCTGGCTGACTGATGTCATCGTATTCCAGTAGCCTGCGGCTGAAAGTCTGGATACAGAAGTGACCTTATTGAGAACGTAATAAATGAAACCGCTGCAGTCAAAGCCTCTCGGCGTCGTCCCGCCCCATACATACGGTACGCCCAGCTGAGCTTTTGCGGCATCGATCATTACATTAATCTTCGCGCTTGTTGAACCTGTGCCGCCTGTGTTGCCGGACTGATTCGGTGTTGTGTTTGTCTGCTGCCCGGTAATCGTCAGCTTTTGTCCGATTTGAAGAACATCTGTTTTCAGATTGTTTTTCTCGCGGATCTGCTGGGCGGTCACATTGAACTTTTGGGCAATCACCCATAAAGAATCCCCGCTTTTCACGGTATATGTAGTGGTTTTCCCTGTATCTCCGGACTGGTTCGGAGTTGACGGTGAAGACGAAGAGCCGGAAGATGACGTTTTGGTCAGCTTAAGCACTTGTCCGACCCGAAGCATGTCTGACGTCAGTTTGTTGATGCTTCTGATTTGCTGAACCGTCATATTGTATGCGTTTGCGATTTTCCAGAGTGAGTCTCCGCTTTTTACTGTATAAGAGGACGTTTGTGTCTGTTTTTTATTTTGGTTTGAATTGTCTTTTGACGGCGTGTTTCCCGAAGAAGACGTTCCTTTTGTTTTCAGGACTTGGTTTACGTAGATCGTATCCGTTTTTAAGTTGTTTAATACTTTGAGTTCCGCAATGGTCATATTGACGCTGTTTGCGATCTTCCATAGTGAATCGCCGAGTTTGACTTTATACGTCCCGGAAGATGATGACTGCTTTTTGCTGCTGTTTGAGCTGCTGCCCGGTGTGGTTTTTTTCTGATCGGTGCTTGAGGAAACTTTCCCCGTCACTTGCAGCTTCTGTCCGGCGCGGATTAAGTCGCTTGTCAGACCGTTCAATTTTTTTAGTTCCTGTACGGACATTTTAAAATCAGATGCGATCAGCCACAGCGAGTCGCCGCTTTTCACTGTATAAACGCTTTTAGTCGTGCCGCTGTTCTTTGAAGATGGCTTTGAGCTGCCGGAATCTGATTTGCCGTTAGGAATGTTGAGCGTCTGCCCGATAGAAATAACGGTGGATTTTAGATGATTCGCTGATGTAATGGCATCCACGCTTGTATTGTAGTTTTGGGCAAGCTTCCATAATGAATCTCCGCTTTTAACCTTAATCGTTTGTGCTTCTGCCGGTGTTACAGCTAACGCAGACCCGACGATCGCAGATGCAGTCAAACCGACCGCTACCTTTTTTTTCATAATGAATCTCCCTTTTCCTGCGATGATTTTACTATCCCCATTCGTTGCAGCCGCAAGGTGAGGATATCAGTAATGATAATCTTTATATCGGCACTTGTCTGCAATCGTTTATCATATTAATAGAAATAGTCCTTTTTTCTTACGCCGGCATAAAAAAAAGAAGGAATGCGGACATTCCTTCAGCTTCTGAGCAGTCTCATAATCTCCTCTTTGTTTTTGACCAGATCCCTTAACGTATATTTGTCTAAAACAGCCAGGTAAGCTTGCAGGGCTTCATTCAGAAGGTTCTTTAAGTTGCAGGCGGGAGATATGATACAGAGATTTTTTTTGGAGTCAAAGCATTCTACGATGTTAAAGTCGTCTTCTGTATTTCTAACGACTTCTCCAATGTTTATGTCTTCCGGTGTCATTCCTAATCGGATTCCGCCTCCCCGGCCCCGGATCGTTTCGACATACCCGAGCTGGCCGAGGCGGTAAATGACTTTCATGAGGTGGTTTTTAGAGATGGAATAAGTATCTGCGATTTCTTTTATGTTGGAAAGTTCGTCGGAATGTCTGGAAGCCAAAAAAATCAAAACGCGTAAAGAATAATCGGTATAGTTCGTTAATTTCATAGAATGACCTCGGAAAAAGAGATTTTGCTTCTGTTACAGTCTATCATATATGAATCTAAAATGAAAAAAAAGGAATTTGCCCCTTTAACTCAAAAAAAACGTGCGCTCCTTCTGAGCACACGTTTTTTTGTTAAGACATCGGCGGCTTACGATCGTCAGCCGATTGATGTTTTTCAATTTTGCGATCCAATTTTGCGAGATAACGGGAGGCAAATTCTTTTCCGCCAAGACCGAATGAAAGTCCGAAGGCAAGCGCGAAACCGCCCAGAATCAGAATAAACGCGGCATTTACGATCGTGTCGGCGACACCGAGCTGATCCAGCGCCATAAAGATTGAGAGAGTGATAATGGTATATTTCGCAAGCGGCGCCAGGAATCTGAATTCCTTTCCGCTCAGCATGCCGGCAAGCAGCCTGCTGACGAGCTGTCCGGCCAAAAGCCCGATTCCGAGAATAAATACAGCGGCCAGAACATTAGGCAGGTAAGCGATAATACCTGTTGCGATAACAACGAGAAATTCAAGATGGACAAGCTGCAGCGCCTCTGCCGTAAAGAGCAGGACGATGATGATTTGAACAATCATGCCGACCGTCTGAGAAAGCGTCAGCTTCGGGGTACCCGCCTGTTCAAAGCCCATTTTACCGAGAAGAGAGTCGAAACCGGCCCGGTGCAAGAGCCCGGATACAATGCTGTTGACCCATTTTCCGATCCAGATGCCGGCGATGATCAGCACGATACCGATGATGATATTAGGGAGCATTGTGAAGACCGTGTGCAGCATGGCTGACGCCGGTTCAGAAATACCCGCCACATCAAGCCGGTCAAGCGCAGAAATGATCACCGGAATGAAAATCAGCACGTAGACAATCATTCCGATGATTGCCGACAGGCTTGTATCCTTCAGATAAATAGAAAGCCCCATACGTGCGGCGAGCCTTTCCGTGCCGATACTCGCCAGAAAGTTTGTGACGATATCACGGACGAGACGGGCAACAAGCCAGCCGATTAGAACAATCAGCGCCGCGGCAAATACTTTCGGTATAAAGGACAAAACGCTTTGGATCATATTTGTAAACGGCCCTGATACTCCGCTGATTTGGAGAGCGGCCAAGACGCCGGGCAGGAACAAGAGCAAGACGAAGTAAAAAACGATTCGTGAAGCGGCCGTAACGGATCTGCTCATCTCCGCTTCTTCAGAAACCATTGTCCATTTTCTGAACCGGCCGTTTTCAGCGAGTTTCATGCCAGCTTTTTTGACGAGATAGCTGAAAAGCGAAGCGGCCGCCCAGCCCAACAGCAGAATCAAGCCGGCTTTTAAAATGCTCGGCACAGCCGCCGTTATCGCTGACAGCATGCTGACAAAAGGCGAAGCCACGGTTGTCAGATGCAGAATGTTAAAGAATAGAATAAAAACGATGATTAATGCGATAAAATAAATGACTTTACTGATGACTTTTTCTGAGGAATAGCGCGCCGGCTTTTTTTCGGCGAACAGCCTGTCGTCGATTTTTGTTTTTTGCAGGCCTTTGTATACGGCTTTTTCAATGATTTTGGCAATGCCCCAGCCGATAAGCAGGACGAGCAGTGCAATGATCAGATTAGGGAGTTTGCTGAGATACGTCGTAAGCATGTCTGCTGTATTCAAGTAGAATCGCTCCTTTTCTTTTTGGGGTATGGTGTGTGTTTTACCCACTTACATATAAAGCAAACGGGGCGGATGTGCCGAAAGTTTTCAGCCGGAAACCGGTCTGTTATTTCATCTTTTGAGAGGAGGGGTCATACATTATAAATAAGTCCAAGTAGGGGGGATTCGGTTGAACGCGGAGGAGACAAAAGGTTTACAGCGGGCAATTGAGGAAATAACCGACATTGCGAAGGGTTTCGGCCTTGATTTCTACCCGATGAGATATGAAATTTGTCCGGCTGAGATTATTTATACATTCGGCGCGTACGGCATGCCGACGAGATTCAGCCATTGGAGTTTCGGCAAACAATTTCACAAGATGAAACTCCATTATGATCTCGGTTTGAGCAAAATTTATGAACTTGTCATTAATTCCAACCCTTGCTACGCTTTTTTGCTGGACAGCAATTCGCTGATCCAAAATAAATTAATTGTAGCCCATGTTCTTGCCCATTGTGATTTTTTCAAACATAACTGCCGCTTTCAAAATACGAACCGGGACATGGTTGAGAGTATGGCGGCTGCGGCGGAGCGGATTAAGCATTATGAAAGAATGCACGGGATAAAAGAGGTGGAGTCCTTTTTAGATGCCATTCTGGCGGTTCAGGAGCATATCGATCCGTCGCTCGTCAGGCCGAAGCTGCTGTGGAGCGTCGATGACGAAGAGGAGGACGAAGAAGAAACCGCGCCATCGCCTTACGATGATTTATGGGGAATGGATAAGCCGAAGCAGGTGAAAAAGAAAAAAGGGAAAAAACCGTTTCCGCCCCGGCCGGAAAAAGATATTCTGCTGTTTATCGAGGAACATTCGCGGGAGCTTGAGCCGTGGCAGCGTGACATTTTAACCATGATGAGAGAAGAAATGCTGTATTTTTGGCCGCAGCTGGAAACGAAAATCATGAACGAAGGCTGGGCATCCTATTGGCATCAGCGGATTATCCGCGAGCTTGACCTGACTTCAGATGAAGCCATTGAATTTGCGAAACTGAACGCAGGCGTCGTTCAGCCGTCAAAAACGGGAATCAACCCGTATTATTTAGGGCTGAAAATTTTTGAAGACATCGAAGAGCGTTATGACAACCCGACAGATGAAATGAAAAAAACAGGAGTAAAGCCCGGTTCCGGACGCGAGAAAATGTTTGAGGTCAGGGAAATTGAATCGGATATATCATTTATCCGCAATTATTTGACGAAAGATCTCGTGATGCGTGAGGATTTGTATTTATTCCAAAAGCAGGGCAGGGACTATAAAGTGATCGACAAAGAATGGAAGGCCGTGCGCGACCAGCTCGTGAACATGCGGGTCAACGGGGGATTTCCTTATCTGACCGTCAATGACGGGGATTACCTGAAGAATAATGAGCTTTATATTAAACATTGGTATGAGGGAATTGAGCTTGATCTGAAATATCTGGAGAAAGTGCTGCCGTATCTGTACCAGCTGTGGGGCAGGAGCGTGCACATCGAATCTGTTCTTGAAGACAGAGAAGTGATGTTTTCGTATGACGGCAAAGGAGTGCACCGGAGATATCTGTAAAAGAAGAAAGGATGCGGGGAAACCCCCGCATCCTTTTTTATTTTCCGTGTTTCAGGATGTGAAAGATCTTTTTGGCCTGATCCGTGTTGTTTAAAAGCCCCGTAAATGACTCTCTTCCCGGACCGTATGCGTAAACGGGAACTTCTTCGCCCGTATGATCGCCGGTTGTCCAGCCGCTGTTGGTTTTCGCATTAAAGAGCTTAATAATCGCTTTGTATGCCCCCTTGTCAGCATCCTGTTTTGCGGCCGTTTCGATCTGTTTGATTTCCGCTTTTGACCATTTCAGGTCTGTATAACGCGCAAGCACGGAAGATACGGATTTGCCCGCTTTGATTTGGTCAGCCATAAATGCCGGGGTTTTTTTGGCGGCAAGAATCGGTTCAACATGCCAGTTTTTATCGTCATTCGCACCGATCGTCAATCCCCCGGTGGTATGGTCAGCCGTGGCAACGACAAGCGTATGTTTGTCCTTTTTGGCAAATGCAATCGCTGCTTTATACGCTTTTTCAAAATCCTTCATTTCGCTCATTGCGCCGACTATGTCATTGTCATGTCCCGCCCAGTCAATTTGGCTGCCTTCGACCATTAAGAAAAACCCTTTTTTATTCTTGTTCAGCCTGTCGATCGCCGCCGTTGTCATGTCTTCTAATGAAGGGACGGCGTTTGATCGGTCGATTGCTTTGTCGAGTCCGCCATCGGCAAACAGGCCGAGAATTTTCTTATTACGATCCTTTTTGAGCTCCTGTTTTGATGTCACGTAGCTGTATCCCGCTTTTTTGAAATCCTTTGTAACATTGCGGTCTTTACGGATAAAGTTTGACTTGCCGCCTCCGAGGAGCACATCGGCTTTCTGTTTTCCGTTGATGCGGTCATCAAAGTAGCTGCTTGCGATGTCATCCATGTTCTTTCGGGATTTGTTATGGGCTCCGAATGCCGCAGGGGTGGCGTGGGCAATCTCCGAAGTTGCGACAAGTCCGGTGGATTTCCCTCTTTGTTTCGCTTCTTCGAGGACGGATTTTACCCGCTTTCCTTTTTTATCGACTCCGATCGCCGCGTTATACGTTTTCACGCCCGTGGCCATTGCCGTGCCAGCCGCCGCGGAATCGGTAATATTGGAATCAGGATCGTCAGGATAAGTCATCATCATACCGGTGAGATTGGGATCGAATGCCGTCAGTTTCATACCATCCGAAGGCTTTCCTTTGTTAATGACCGAACGGTAGGCGTTCATATAGGGAGCGCCCATTCCGTCGCCGACCATGAAGATGACGTTTCTGATTTCGTTTTTGTCAGGCTGTTTTTTTGCCGCAGCCTGTTCAGAGTGCTGAAGCCCCGCGCCCGCAATCAGACCGGCTGTCAGCACGGATACGGCTGCCGCCGGCAGAAGTTTTGATCGAACCTGTTTAAATAGACTCATTCTCACTCGTCCTCCTTTAATCGTGTCTGCATGTCTAATGGTAGGGGGTGTTTGTAAAGAGCGCCTGTTCCTCCTGTAAATTTCAGGTGAAACATTGTTAGAAATGTAAATTCCGGTGTAAAGTTATGTTTTCAAGAAAGAGTGAAAACCATTCACATTTTTGAAAAAGACGAGGATTTTTTTAACAAGGGGTTATTTGGAAAATAAACTGCTTTGTTTTTCCAAAATACGAGGATCACAGGAAAAAAACATGACAAATTGACTCGTTTTTCGTCACGTTTGAAATCAAATTGAAATATTTAATACCCTTAAAAACTTTTTTCTGAAACGAATTAGTAAGAAATTTGTCACGGGAAGTCAAGTCTATTTCTAGTGGAAATTGAACCTTATAATAGGAAACAGATAAAAACTTTAAAAAAGAGACACATAAAATAGATAGAATCATTCAGGGAGGAAAATATGAAAAAGCAACTTGTTACAGCAACAACGGCAGTGGTTTTGGGGACGACTTTGTTTGCGGGCGCGGCATCTGCGCAAACGATTAAGGTAAAAAAAGGCGATACATTATGGGGACTTTCAAATCGGTATGGAATGTCAATTAATTCCATTAAATCTGAGAACAAATTAAAATCGGATATCATTTACATCGGTCAGACGCTTTCGATTAACGGTAAATCATCCTCAGGTTCAAGCTCAAGCAGCAAGTCATCATCGTCTACATATAAAGTCGTAAAAGGCGACAGCCTTTGGAAAATTGCGAATAAATATAAAATGACGGTAAACCAATTAAAAAGTTTAAACGGTTTAAAAACGGACCTGATCCGCATCGGACAAGTTCTTAAAGTAAAGGGATCAACTTCCGGTTCAACGTCTTCAGGATCTTCGTCATCAAAGCAGCCTTCATCCAGCCATAATGCTGCACAGACGAGCCTGAATGTAAACAAGCTGATTTCTGATGCGCAATCTTTAATCGGCACGCCGTATGTATGGGGCGGAACAACGACTTCCGGCTTTGACTGCAGCGGATTTATCTGGTACCTGTTAAACAAACAGACGAGTGTCGGCAGAACGAGCACTGCGGGATACTGGAGCTCAATGAAGAGCGTGTCCAGCCCGTCAAGAGGAGACTTCGTCTTCTTTACAACATATCAGGCCGGCCCTTCACACATGGGTGTGTACATCGGAAACAACAAGTTCATCCATGCCGGTTCTGACGGCGTCACAACAAGTGATCTGAATAACAGCTACTGGAAACCTCGCTATCTTGGCGCGAAAAGATTCTAGCAGCGATAGAAACCCGTTCATCAGAACGGGTTTTTTATTTAGACGGGACAGAGCTCCATTTGTTTCACCTAAAAATGAAAATGTGATAAAAAATCTAAAAAGGTTTTCTTTTTTTCATTTTCATAGAGGGCGATGGCGTACGCGCCCGCGCTCGGCATCTGGGCGAATTCGCACGGAATTTCAATCATGCTGCCTGCGGCGAGTTCGGCCCGTACTGCTGACAGCGGCAGAAATGAGACACCCAGCCCCTCTTTAATAAATCGTTTCGTAATATGCGTCTGTGTCACCTTCATTGTCCTGACGAAAGGGAACTGTATTCTGACCTGGCGGAGCAAATCATCCCAATAGTCAGGATGGTTATGGGTCAAAAGCAGATATTGTCCGAACAGGTCTTTCACTTCATCCGCCTTCCCTGTCCCGGGTTTTCGGCCGGGCGGCGCGACGAGGACAACGGGGTCATTGTACAGGGGGCGGCAAGTGAGGGAAGATGATTGCACCTTTAAGCAGCTCAGTCCGATATCGGCTGAGCCGTTTCTGATTTGAGAGGCGATTTCTTCCGATTCGAAAATGGTGACCGTCATTTCGGTTTCTTTATTGTCCTCTGTATAACGCTTCATGACAGACGGGAGAACGGTGTCGGCGATAAGCGGCGAAACAGCGAGTGTCAGCGTGTGCGAGTAGCCCTGGCGCACCCTGTGCAGTTCCGCCATGCTGTTTTCATAGTCTTCCAAAAGCCTCATGGCAAACGGCACGTATGCTTTTCCTTCTTCGGTCAATTGTATTTTCCGGCCGCTTCGCTGAAACAGCTTGCAGCTGATTTCTTTCTCTAATAATTTTATATGAACGGTGACGGTCGGCTGAGATAAAAAAAGCGTTTCCGCCGTTTTTCTGAAATTCTCATATTTTGCCGCGGTGACGAAGGTGTGAAGCCATTTAAAATCCATAGATGCACTCCTCTGATTAAAAGTTTTAATTAATTCCCTTAAAAATATTCATTATTTTTTAAATATTATATTTACTATAATAACAGAAAGAGGATAAGGGGGAATGAAATTGATTTATCGTGGATTGAAAGGGATTACTTGTGCAGAAACGGCTATCAGCCATATTGACGGAGAAAAGGGGCATTTAATATATCGCGGCTATGACGCGAAGGATATCGCGCTGCAATTCAGTTTTGAAGAAGCGGCGTATCTCATTTTGAACGGGACGCTTCCTGATGAGCGGCAATTGCTTGCGTTTCAGGAAGAACTTGCAGCCGAGCGCGGGCTTCCGAAACATTTGATCGACTTACTGGAAACGCTTCCGGATGAAATGGACGACATGGCGGTGCTGAGAACGGCTGTTTCAAGTTTGGGCACAGATTCATTTACATATCCGCCCAAGCCGGAAGAAGCGATTAAACTGATTGCCGTCACACCGACGATTATTGCGTACAGATACCGCCGTAAACAAGGGCAGGAAGCGTTGTCACCTGAGGCGCGATACGGACACGTTGAAAACTATTTGTATATGCTGACAGGCAGGCAGCCGTCCGCAGCCCAAAAGAAAGCGCTTGAGACGTATATGATTCTGGCGATGGAGCATGGGATGAATGCATCGACTTTTTCAGCGAGAGTCACCGTTTCGACTGAATCAGACTTAGTGTCTGCCGTCACTGCCGCACTGGGTACGATGAAAGGGCCGTTGCACGGAGGCGCACCTTCAGGTGTCACGAAAATGCTTGAAGACATCGGGGAAAAAGAAAATGCAGAAGCATATTTGACAGCGAAGCTTATGAAGGGAGAACGCCTAATGGGCTTCGGACATAGGGTGTACAAAACAAAAGACCCGCGGGCGGAAGCGCTGCGCATAAAGGCTGAAGAAGTGGCGGGAAATGATCCGTCGCTTGACTTGGCGCTTTATGTGGAGAAGGAAGCCATCCGTTTGTTAGAGCAATATAAGCCCGGACGGAAGCTGTATACGAATGTGGAGTTTTACGCAGCGGCTGTGATGCAGGCCATTGATGTCGACAATGATTTATTTACGCCGACCTTTTCAGCAAGCAGAATGGCAGGCTGGTGCGCACACGTGCTTGAACAGTCCGCTGACAACATGATTTACAGGCCGTCTGCGAAATACACCGGCGCTTTTCCCGAAACGGCTCAGCAGCTTTAATCACCGGCATATTTGTCCGTTTAACTCCCCGCACTGCGTGGTATCGTCTCAGTAATACCAATTGCAGGAGTGTGAGAATATGAATCCGATGGACAGACAGACGGAAGGACAAAAGCCGCAGGTGCAAAAACGCCAGCCCGGTATTGAGTCAGACATGGAGCCGAAACCGCTCTTGGAGGACCCGGATGTAAAAGGGTCGGGCAGATTAAAAGGAAAAGTCGCAGTCATCACGGGCGGAGACAGCGGCATCGGCGCAGCGGCTGCGATCGCTTACGCGAAGGAAGGGGCGGATCTTGCCATCCTGTACCTGGACGAACATGCCGATGCCGAGAGAACGAAAAAGCGTGCGGAAGAATACCAGGCCGAATGCCTGTTAATTCCGGGAGACGTCGGTGATGAGGCGCATTGTCAGAAGGCGGTCCGGCAAGTCTTAGATCACTACGGAAAAATAGATATTCTCGTTAATAATGCGGCTGAGCAGCATCCGCAAAACGGGATTCTTGATATTACAGCTGAACAGCTGGAGAAGACATTCCGTACAAACATGTTTTCTATGTTTCATATGACAAAAGCCGTGCTGCCTCATCTCAAAAGAGGGAGCGCCATCATTAATACAACGTCTATTACCGCTTATCAGGGAGACACTTCATTGATCGACTATTCGTGCACGAAAGGCGGCATCGTTTCCTTTACGCGTTCAATGGCGATGTCATTGGCCGATCAGGGGATCAGAGTAAATGCGGTGGCCCCTGGACCGATCTGGACCGCTCTGATTCCGGCGACGTTTACTGAAGAAAAGGTAGAAAAGCACGGTCTGGACACTCCGATGGGAAGACCGGGACAGCCTGCGGAACACGCCGGAGCTTACGTGCTTCTGGCTTCAGACGAATCTTCCTATATGACGGGGCAGACCATTCACGTAAATGGCGGCAGATTTATTTCAACATAATACGCAAGTTTTATCCCGCGCTTTTAAAAAGTGCGGGATTTTTATTTGAACGTACATATGAATACGATTTTTAAAAAATGGAAGTCGCCAGCAGAATCACTAATGTTAATATTTTGCAGTAAAGAATCCGCTGAGTTTTGCTTTATGAAAACTAAAAATAATATATAGAATTTTCAAAAAAGTTATTTTCATTTTTATATTTTTCGCTATAATATGATGTAGGAGAAAGGGATGATGTGCTGAAACATTTCGTGCGAAAAATAAGAATTTAGTCATTATTACTATTGTTATCTGAATATTCTAACATATATTGGTTTACAAGGAGTGAAGCAGATGAAAGGGAGCGTATTCAGAAAGAAAAGCATTCAGGACCTGCTTGCTGCAACGAGCGGGGAAAAGTCGCTGAAAAGAGAGTTAGGGGCCTTTGATTTGACCCTTCTGGGGATAGGGGCCATCATCGGAACGGGGATTTTTGTATTAACCGGAACAGGCGCTGTCACGGCGGGGCCGGGGCTGACCGTTTCATTTGTCATCGCCGCTCTTGCGTGTTTATTTGCGGCTTTGTCATATGCCGAATTTGCTTCAAGCGTCCCGGTTTCGGGTTCCGTCTACACGTTTACTTATGCGACACTGGGTGAACTTCTCGCGTTTATCATCGGATGGGATTTAATCTTGGAATATATGCTCGCCGTCAGCGCGGTTTCGGTCGGCTGGTCCGGCTATTTTCAATCATTCTTGGCGGGCTTCGGCATTCATCTTCCGACCGCATTAACGGCCGCGCCGGGATCCATTAAAGGCACGGTCACATTCTTTAATCTCCCCGCATTTGTTATCGTGCTTGCGATTACATTCCTTCTCTATTTAGGCATTAAAGAATCGAAGCGGGTCAATAATATTATGGTCATTTTGAAGGTTCTGGTTGTTCTATTGTTTATCGCCGTTGCGGCCGTATATGTCAAACCTCACAACTGGCAGCCGTTTATACCGATGGGATTCGGCGGTGTTTTCAGTGCCGCGGCGCTCGTTTTCTTCTCTTTTATCGGTTTTGACGCCGTC
Source organism: Bacillus sp. JNUCC-21 (assembly GCF_041222765.1). Classification (NCBI taxonomy): domain Bacteria; kingdom Bacillati; phylum Bacillota; class Bacilli; order Caryophanales; family Bacillaceae; genus Bacillus; species Bacillus sp. JNUCC-21. Next base: position 935,744 of record NZ_CP166019.1, read on the forward strand.
TCTTCCGCCGCTGAAGAAACGAAAAATCCGGCGAAGGATCTGCCGAAAGGAATTATCTTTTCATTAATCGTCTGCACCGTGCTGTATGTGACCGTATCGGCGATTATGACGGGCGTCGTTCCGTTTGCCCGCTTTGAAGGCGTTGACCATCCCGTGTCTCTCGTCCTGCAGATGGCCGGACAGAATTGGGTGGCCGGGATTATTGATATCGGCGCAGTGTTGGGGATGACAACGGTGATGCTCGTCATGCTGTACGGCCAGACGAGGGTGATGTTTGCCATGTCCCGTGACGGTTTGGTGCCGGGGGCGCTTTCAAAAGTCCATCCGAAGCATAAAACGCCGCACGTGGTGACGTGGGTGTTCGGCATCCTGTCGGCATTACTCGGCTCGCTCGTCCCGCTTGATGAACTGGCGAAGCTGGTGAACATCGGCACGCTTGCCGCATTTGTCCTGATTTCCGTGGCGGTTATCGTATTGAGAAAGAAACAGCCTGATCTGCCAAGGGCTTTTAAATGTCCGGGGGTTCCCTTTATTCCGATATTGTCCATTCTGTTCTGCGTGTTTTTGATTATTAACCTCGGCGCAACCACCATATTCCGTTTCTTTATCTGGCTGATCATCGGTCTGGTGATTTATTTCTTATATTCGAGAAAGCATTCGAAATTAAACGGGAATTTGTAAGGAGCGGCACCCGCCGCTCCTTTTTATTTTTCGGAATAATGAAACATATTGAAATGGGCTTAAGTTATCGCAGTGAATAAGGGATAATATAGGGCGGAAGGGAAGTGGAAAGTCGTGTCTGACCAAAAAAGGGTTCAATGGGCCTCAAAAATAGGATTTATTATGGCCGCTGCCGGTTCGGCGATCGGCCTGGGAGCCATTTGGAAGTTCCCTTACGTAGCGGGTACGAACGGGGGAGGCGCTTTTTTTCTTGTATTCGTCCTCTTTACCGTGCTTTTAGGCTATCCGCTTTTGCTCGGTGAATTTATTTTCGGAAGACGGAGCCAGACAAATGCGATTGATGCCTACAAACAAGCCGCGCCGAAGTCGGTATGGCACCTTACGGGTTATGTGGGTGTGGCGGCCTGTTTTTTAGTTTTGTCTTTTTACAGTGTTGTCGGCGGGTGGATTTTGCTTTATGTGTTAAAAGCCGTTACCGGTTCTTTATCCGGGCTCACTCAGGAGCAGTACGGCACGGTGTTCGGGACGGTCATTGAAAATCCGATCCAGACTCTCATTGCGCAGCTTGTATTTATGATCATGACGGTGGCGGTCGTCGCAAAAGGCGTGCAGAAAGGGATTGAACGTGTCAGTGCGGTGCTGATGCCGATTTTATTCGTGCTGTTTCTATTGCTTGTGCTGCGATCAGTCACGCTCGATCATGCCGTTGAGGGGATTAGATTTTTATTGGTTCCGCACTTTGAAGATTTGACGCCGGAATCCATCCTATATGCTTTAGGACAGGCGTTTTTTACATTAACGCTCGGTGTTTCGGTCATGGTGACATACAGTTCGTATCTGCCGAAAACCCAAAATCTTCCGGGTTCGGCGGGTTCCATTGTTATGATGAATGTGCTCGTTACGCTGTTTGCGGGACTGGCCATTTTCCCGGCGGTTTTTTCGTTCGGCTTTAAACCGGATGAAGGGCCTACACTGCTGTTTACCGTGCTGCCGGCTGTTTTTGACCGGCTGCCGTTCGGCTCGCTGTTTTTTATCAGCTTTTTGGCGGTCTTTTTCTTCGCCGCGCTGACTTCGGCCTTTTCGATGGTGGAAATTATCGTGGCGACTGTGGGGAAAGGTGATGAAACGAAAAGAAAGAAGCTGTCGTGGACAAGCGGTCTGCTCATTTTCTTAGTCGGAATTCCGTCCTGTTTATCATACGGTGTTCTCGGTGATGTTCATTTGTTCGGAAAAACGTTTTTTGATCTTGCGGATTTCACCGTCAGCAATGTGCTGATTCCGCTCGGCGCTTTATTAATATCAATCTTCGTCCCGCTGAAAATACCGAAGCAGGAGCTGTTTGCCGAGATGAAAAGCGGTTCCGCCATCGGCTATCGTTTCTTTCAGGTGTGGTATTTCCTTCTGAAATATCTCGTGCCGCTGGCTATCATCGTCGTATTGCTGCATTTAATCGGCGTTCTTTCATTTTAAAAAAACAGGCCCCCGTAAAAGGGCCTGTTTTTATGTTTAAAAACCGAATTGCAGATTCGTATCAACCGCAACGATCGTATATACACAGACAATGACGAACAGATTGAGAATGACACCGAGCAGTCCCGGGCCCGTCCGTCCTTTTTTAATAAACAGCTCAATGATGCCGAACGGCACGGCGGCCATCGCAAACGGCAGCATCTGATAAGAATAGAAAGTCACATTGCTGATGATTGCCACGTTCAAAAGCAGCAGCGACAAAATCGCGGTACCGACTGATATCCAGCCGAAAACATTATGCTCTTTAAAAATTCTTACCAATTCCATAATTCCACCTCACCGATGTTTGCTGCTTTTACTGTTTTGTTTTTCAGCAGACGTTCGATTTCTTTTGTCGGCCCCGTCACGACAGAGCCGTATACGTTCATTCCGTGATGTTCAACATAGTCGATTCGGCTGCCCAGATTCATGTCTTTGCGTTTCGATATTGCATGCGCCCATTTTTTATGGCGGGACATAAATTCAAGGGCATTGATAAATTGTTCACGGTCTGTCTGTCCTTGCGTTTCGAAAGAGGACACCATCTTGGAATCTTTCCCGGGAAATCCTAACGGCTCGGCATAAGGACTGTCTTTCAGATTTTTCTCCGTTTCGACCGCGTTCCATAAAAACTTCACATCGTATTTTTTAAAAGTCGAATATACTTGAGAAGAAGGGTAGGCCCTGTCATAAGAAAGATAGACCTCCGCCACGCTTCCTTCAGGCAATTTTTTTAATGTCTGTCCGGCTTTGTCAATCGTGCGTTCCTTTAAGCCGGAAGGATGGGCGAAATAATGCTTTGCCTGTGCCGCGTCTAGATCATAGTAGTTAACGGCAGGCGATTTGACCGTATCTAAAAACATTTCAATCCGTTCTCCGCCGACGGATTTCGTTTTTGTGCCGATCTGCTTTTGCAGCGGAAATTCCGTATTCATTCCAAACAGCTTCACCTGGCTTTTCAGTCCGGAGGTATCGACGAGGACGTTTGGCATTGTGGTCGCCACCGTCACTGCCGCGGTCTCCATTAATTGATTGCCGGTGCTTTCTTTTCCCCCCAGACCGTAATAGAGGTAGCTTCCTAATGTGCAAAGCGGCAAAATCATCAAAGTGGAGATGACGGCGAGAACTGAAATCCGCAAATACGATTTGCGTTTTCCGTATGATAAAATGGCCTTCTGTTTTTCCGGGCTGATGCCGACGTCCCATTCCCGGTCGTCCTGCATTTCGCTTTCAATCAACTCCTGATAGACTTCCAGCTTTTCCAGCTCTTCTTCAAAGGCGGCCATTTCCCGGTCGCTCATTTCTCCATTTTTGTATTGGTAAAAACGCTTTTTAAATTCTTCATTCATCATTAACACCTCTATTATAAAGTGCTTTCAGCCGCTGTCTGGCACGAAATAAAACACTTTTAAAATTAGCCTCTGAAATATTCATAATATGGGATGCTTCTTTGTAATTCAGTTCTTTTAAATAATACAGTGTTAAGGCCTCCCGATAATTGTCGGGAAGTTCGGACATATACCCTGTCAGCACTTCCTTGATTTCAATCTGATGAGCCGGGCTTTGAACAGCCGTCTGGAAAAGGCTCCCAATTAAGTCATCGGAAATGGTCACTTCCTTTTTATGTTTTCTGACATAATCTATAAACGCATTTCTCGCCACTTGAAAAAGCCATGGCTTTACTTTGCTGTGGTCGTAGGAGTGAATGTGTATGTATGCCCTCATAAAGGTTTCCTGCAGCAAATCTTCAGCGAGATGCTTGTCTTTTGTCATGGAGAGCAGGAACCGGTAAACATCATTCATATACATTTGGTAAATTTCATCGATCGTCACTGCCTTTTCTCCCCTCTATGTTATACACGCATAAGAAAGGTTTAAAGTTGCACGTTCCATGCAAACGGCTTAAATTCATTTTCACCTCATCAAACACCATTTCTCTATAGTACCCAAAATCCGTCATAAAAGATAGAGATCGGCGGAGGAAAAATATAATTATTAGTACCAGGTAATAAAAAATATTGTTATAATAGAGAGAGAGAACACTTTTGATCATTACAACAAAGGAAGTGCGTTATGTATAAGTTTTGTGCAAATGCCATCAAATGCATTCTATCCCTGCGCGGAGGAGTGAAAGTGTACAATAAAGAGAATCTTCCGTCTGATAAAGGATTCGTTATCGCGTGCACGCATGCGGGCTGGGTGGACGTCCTCACGCTCGGTGTCGGGATATTGCCCCATCAGATTCATTATATGGCGAAAAAAGAGCTGTTTCAGAAAAAGTGGATCGGACGTTTTTTGAAGAAGATTCACGCGTTCCCGGTTGACCGTGAAAATCCGGGCCCGAGCAGCATTAAAACGCCGATTAAGCTTCTGAAGGAAGGAAAGATTGTCGGGATTTTTCCGAGCGGTACGAGAACATCAGAAGACGTCCCGCTGAAAAGAGGGGCCGTGACCATCGCCCAAATGGGAAAAGCGCCGCTCGTTCCGGCCGCATATAAAGGGCCGTCTACGGGAAAAGCGCTGTTTAAAAAGGGAAAAATGCGGCTTATCATCGGCGAGCCGATTTTTTTGGAGGACTTTTCCGATCTTGCGCCGAAGGAGAGGCTTGCGGCCATGACAGAAGAGCTGAATGCCAGAATTAAAGAGCTTGAGAAAAAACTTGAACAACTGTAAATGAAAAAAAGCTTGCCGTCTGTATCAGACGCGCAAGCTTTTTTGTTATGCTTCTTTTTGTTCGGCGGTTTCCAGCAGTTCATCAAACGCCAGTTTTTTCACTTCGATATATGCGACGTGGTGGCCGTCAATTTCATTAATGATAAATTCACAGCCTTCTTCGATAATCGAGTCGTATTGTTCGACGTCGTATTTCTGGGTAAGGAACCAGCCGCCGATGGTGTCGACCTCGTCATTTTCCAAATGGATGCCGAGGAGTTCGTTCACTTGATCAATCAGGACCTTGCCGTCAAGCATGTAATGGCCGTCGCCGAGTTTGCGGATTTCGTTGATTTCATCGATATCAAATTCATCACGAATTTCCCCGACGATTTCTTCAATAATGTCTTCAACGGTGACAAGCCCCGCGGTTCCGCCGTATTCATCCGACAGAATCGCCATATGAACCCGTTCCTTCTGCATTTTTACAAGCAGATCGTGAATCGGTGCCGACTCAATCACATGGATGATCGGATTGACAAAATCGGTAATCGGCGAGTCGACTGATACTTCGCCGCTGATGCAGGCGGTCAGCACTTCTTTAATGTTAATAACGCCGATAATATTATCTTTGTCACCCTCTTCGACAGGGTACCGGGTATATTTTTCAATCTGAATGATGTCCATCATTTCAGAAATTTTGATATCATGCGGCAGACTGACGATTTCCGTACGCGGAATCATGATTTCTTTTGCAAGTCTGTCGTCAAATTCAAAGATTTTGTTCACGTATTTAAATTCAGACTGGTTGATTTCACCGCTTTTATAGCTTTCCGATAAAATGATGCGCAGCTCTTCTTCAGAGTGGGCAAGCTCATTTTCAGACACCGTCTCCAGACCGAACGCCTTCGTTAAAAGACGGGCGGAGTTGTTCAGAAGCCAGATAAACGGGAACATGATGCGGTAAAACCAAATGAGCGGTTTCGAAAACAGCATTGAAACGGCTTCCGCTTTCTGGATGGCGACTGTTTTCGGCGCCAACTCTCCCACGACCACGTGTAAGAATGTAATGATCGCATAGGCGAGAATAAATGAAATAATATGCGATAATGAGCTGGGTACGTTTATCTTTGTGAAAAGCGGATGAAGCAAGCGTTCAATCGTTGATTCGCCTAAGACACCAAGACCTATGGAAGTCAATGTTATGCCGAGCTGGCACGCCGATAAATACTCATCTAAATGCGTGGTCACTTTTTTGACACCGATTGCGGCTTTATTTCCTTCTGCTATAAGCTGGTCAACCCGTGAGCCTCTGATTCTGATTATCGCAAACTCAGATGCTACGAAAAATGCCGTCAGCGCGATTAAAACCGCGACTAAAATCAAATTCACAATGTCCAATTAGAACCTTCACTCCTTTTGGGAAGATGAAGGTAACACCTCCTGTTAGTAAGATAATGGTTTAACTTAACAGCAGCATAAATGATTGAAGCACTGCAAGCTTTTCAGGAGCCAGCCTTTTTTTCAGCTGGGCGCGCTCCTCTGGTTCAAGCTTTTCAAACCGATTCAAGATCACGGAGATGTTTTGATTCATGTGATCAATTTCCGATGCCAGATTTCCAATATCGTCAGGCAGGGCTGAAGAGGGAAACTGGTTCTCCAGTCGATCTTTTATATCAGACAGGGCCAATCGCTGCTTTTTACAAGCGACTATAAACTTTAACCGATTAAGTGCAAGTGTATCGTAGTAACGATAGTTCGAACAAGACCTGTCAGGCTTTAAAAGCCCGAGGTTTGTGTAGTAATCCACCGTGCGTTTCGTTACACCGGCAAGCTCTGCTAATTCACTGATGCGATAAGTCTCAGCCCCATCTAAATCCCTCCCCAACCATCACGTTATAGTTATGAGAATAGTTTAATATATGAAGGGGAGTTTGCACAAGTTTATTGTTTTCCGTCTTTCTCCTGAAACGGCGCGGCGGGCTGTCTGAAAAAGCGTTGACTGCGCCATGTAAATCTTTCATAATCATTGTAAATAGAAACGGAAGAAAAAGACAGAAGGGACAGATGACAGTGGCCGGTTTATCACGGGAAGTGACACAGAATCTGGAGAAAGGTTCATGGATACGCAAACTATTTGATGAAGGCGCTCGGCTGAAAAAAGAGTTCGGCGCCGATAAGGTGTTTGACTTTTCAATAGGAAATCCGGTTGCGGAGCCGCCTGAAACATTTAAAAAGGCGCTTTGCGAAGCGGCTGAAACAGGGCGGCACGGATACATACAAAACCAGGGGCTTCCGGAGGCGAGAGAAAAGGTTGCGCGCTTTTTGTCAGAGCGGTTTCAGACAGAAATTTCCGCCAGGCATACAGTCATGACGGTCGGAGCCGGCGGGGCGCTGAATGTCGCGCTGAAAAGCATTTTAAACCCCGAGGAAGAAGTCATCCTACTTGCGCCTTATTTTGCGGAATATAAAGCGTATGTTGAAAATTACCGCGGCAGACCCGTCATCTGCCCGCTGACTGACTCATTTGAGATTGATATTGAAGCGGTTAAAGGTGCGATCACCCCCCGTACGAAAGGACTGATCGTTAATACGCCGCATAATCCGACGGGGACTGTGCTCAGCCAGAAAAACCTTAACGAATTAGGCGCCTTATTAAAAGAAGCCGAAGAGCGGAACGGCCAAAGCATATTTATTTTATTTGATGAACCGTACAGCCAGCTGATCTACGGAGAAGAGCAGGCGAATCCGTTTCAGGCGTATCACCGCGTGATTTTAGTCAGTTCGTTCAGTAAAGATCTCGGCATTGCGGGGGAAAGGCTCGGGTATATCGCGGCAGACGCCCAAATGCCTGAGGGCGATCTTCTGACGGATGCGTTCGTTTTCTGCAACCGGACGCTCGGCTTTGTGAACGCTCCGGTCATGATGCAGCGCGCCGTGGCGAAAATGGATGATCTTTCGATTGACTCTGAACCTTACAGAAAGCGGAGAGACCTTATGGTGGACATCCTCACAGAAGCCGGCTTCGAATTTGAAATGCCGAAAGGAGGCTTTTTCGTCTTTCCGAAATCACCGATTGAAGACGAGGTGGCATTCTGCATGCATGCCGCACAGAAATACAAACTATTGATCGTACCCGGCAGCGGATTTGGAAAAAGCGGCTATTTCCGATTATCTTTCAGCGTGCCTTCAGAACAGATCAGACAGTCGCGCGATATTTTCAAAGCACTGTATCAAGATTTTTCTTCATAGCTTCCAATACATAAAGATGGGAGAACGGACAAATGTCGAGGAGTAATAATGGCACGTCAGACATCAGCATTACAGGAATCGGAGTCTTAACCGCGGTCGGACAAGGCAAGGAGGCGTTTCTCGATGCGCTTATGGAGGGGCGGCACGCCTTTGATGTGATGAAACGGCCCGGCCGGCAGAAAGGCAGTTCGTTTATCGGCGCGGAGCTTAGCGAATTAACGCCGCCGGACGCGCTGTCGAAGCGCTTGTACCGAAGGGCCGCATTATCAGGAAAGACGGCGCTTATCGCTTTATATGAAGCGTGGCATGACGCTCAATTAGACGGCGCTGATCACAGCCGCACCGGTCTGATCATCGGCGGCTCGAATATGACGCAGCGCGAATTGCTGCAGGCCTTTGAGAAAAACGGTGAAACGCCGCAATTTGTAAATCCGACATACGGGCTTTCTTTTATGGATAGTGATTTGTCGGGGCTTTGTACGGAGCAATTCGGGATAAAAGGGCCGGCCTTTACGGTCGGCGGCGCGTCGGCAAGCGGCCAGGCGGCGGTTATTCAGGCTGCTCAAGGAATCAAAGGCGGCCTGTTTGACCGGTGCATCGTGATCGGGGCGCTGGCCGATCTGTCGTACATGGAGTGTCATGCTCTCCGTTCTTTGGGAGCGATGGGCACTGATACATACGCTGAACGGCCTGAAGCCGCCTGCCGCCCGTTTGACCGGCATACGGACGGGTTTATATTCGGAGAGGCGTGCGGGGCGATTGTGCTGGAACGCGCTGAATCTGCCGAACAGAGGGGCGCGCGTTCGTGGGCCGGCTTAAAGGGCTGGGGGATGGCTTCCGATGCGAACCGCAACCCGAATCCTTCAGCAGAGGGCGAAATGACGGTGATCCGCCAGGCGCTGGAGCGGGCCGGTCTTTCAGCAAAAGAGATCGATTACATCAACCCGCACGGCACCGGTTCGCCGATCGGTGATAAGACTGAATGCCGGGCGCTTTCTGAAAGCGGCCTGTCGCACGCGCGGATTAATGCGACAAAATCGATTACCGGACACGGTCTGAGTGCGGCCGGAACGGTGGAAATCATTGCTGCTCTCTTGCAAATGCGGGAAAACAAGCTTCATCCGATCCGAAACTTAACGGAGCCGATTGACGATTCATTTCAGTGGGTGACCGACGGGCCGAGCGCCCATACCGTACACCATGCGTTAAGCTTAAGCATGGGATTCGGGGGGATTAATACGGCGCTTTGTTTAGAAAATCATTTCCGAAGCAGATAACGGCAGCCTTCTTTTTGAAGGCTGTTTTTTATATCATAAAAATCTGAAAATGATGAAAGAATGGAGTTGTGATACAATAAACTATACAAATGACAATCATGCTTTGACTTAGGAGGTGGCAGGATGGGGCCCTCTGTGTAGTCAATCATCCATTTCGTTCCTCTCGCTTAAGAAAAAACGATGAAATCAGGAGGTGACGTCCTTATCCTTCAATTCGGGATAAGGTGAAATGGACGATATTGACAGTTTGATTTTAATCGGTGTGCTCATTGCGTTAACGGCATTTTTCGTGGCGAGTGAATTTGCGATCGTCAGAGTGAGAAGATCCAGAATCGATCAGCTCATTTCAGAAGGGAACAGACGGGCGGTGCTCGCAAAGCGTATCATTACGGATCTTGATGAGTATTTATCCGCCTCGCAGCTCGGCATTACACTCACATCCATCGGGCTCGGCGTACTGGGAGAGCCTGCATTTGAGCGGATGCTTCATCCTGTGTTTCAGGGCATGGGGCTGCCGGATTCTGCTGAGCATGTGATTGCTTTTGCTGCGGCGTACGGGCTGATTACGTTTCTGCATGTCGTCGTCGGTGAGCTTGCGCCTAAAACGGTTGCGATTCAAAAAGCGGAAAAGCTGACGTTATGGATTGCCGGACCGCTTCGGTTATTTTACGTGTTCATGTTCCCGTTTATTTGGGTGCTGAACGGCTCAGCGAGAATTCTGACCGGTTTGGCCGGATTAAAGCCGGCATCTGAGCATGAAGACTCCCACTCTGAAGAAGAGCTGCGGATCCTGCTGTCAGAAAGTTTAAAAAACGGAGAAATCAATCCGTCTGAATATACATTTGTGAATAAAATTTTTGATTTTGATAATCGGATCGCCAAGGAAATCATGATCCCGAGAAAAGAAATCGCGGCTGTTTCCACTGATATGGACGTGCCGGAAATGCTTGATATGATGCTGAAAGACAAATATACGCGCTGGCCCGTAACGGACGGGGACAAAGACAGTGTCATCGGCATGATCAATACGAAGCATCTCTTTTCAGATCTGCTGTTTATGACAGAAGATGAAAAAGCGGAGGTATCCATCACGTCTTACGTCCGCCCGGTGATTGAAGTCATCGAGACGATCCCGATACACGACCTGCTGATAAAAATGCAGAGAGAACGGATTCATTTGGCGATATTGTCTGATGAATACGGCGGAACGTCCGGTCTTGTGACGACCGAAGACATCCTTGAAGAAATCGTCGGCGATATCAGAGACGAATTTGATGAGGACGAACAGCCGCAGATTCAAAAGCTGTCCGAACGCCATTATGTGCTGGACGGAAAGGTTCGGATTGATCAGGTGAATCATCTTCTCGACGCAGGGATTGAAGAGGAAGTCGACACGATCGGCGGTCTTGTGCTGAAACGGAATATTGACATCTGTGCGGGTGAGTCGATACAAATCGGGGGATACACTGCCCTCATATTAGAAATGGACGGCCGGTTTATTAAACAGCTTGAACTCAAAGAAGAACAGGGCCGCCCGGGCGGTCAGGGAACAATAAACCGCCAGCTGCCCGTGCCTGAAACGGTCATGCTTCATAACGCAACCTTGAGCGAAAAATAAGCTCAAGGTTTTTTTAAATGGATATCATAACAAAGCCGCACCAGAACGCCAAAAGGCTTCCGGCTGCTGAAACAGCGATGTAGAGCAGGCTTTCCTTTATGCGGTTGTTCATCATCAGCTGCACGGCTTCAATACTGAACGTGGAAAAGGTCGTAAACGCACCGAAAAAGCCCGTCGCGATGATGATGCCGACAGAAGGATTATCCAGGCCCAGGCCGGTGAACATGCCGAGTCCGAAGGAGCCGAGCAGGTTGACCGCAGCCATTCCAAGCGGCATCGGAAAACCTTTTGTTCTTTCTGAAATTGTTTTACCCAAAAGAGAACGTAATACCGCTCCGATACCCGCTGCGATAAGCATCAGGACAATCGTCATGGCGTATCATGCCCCCTTCCCGCTGCGTGAAGGGCAATCCGCCGTCCCCAGAAAATGCCGGCACATGCAAGGGTAATGCCAGAGACTAATGTCGCGGCAAAATAACAAAAAGCCGCTGCGGGAGACGATTGCAGCAGAAAAATGGTTTCTTTTGCGAAGGTTGACATCGTCGTGAAACCTCCGCAAAAACCGGTTCCTAAAAAGGCGGTCAAAAGAGGGCGTTTAGCCCGAATGATGAAATAACCCGTAATAAGACCGAGTAAAAGGCTTCCCGCCGCATTTTCGAGGAAAGTGGCCGCCGGGAAAGAACTGCTGTGAATGTGCGCGCTCATTTCAAAGCGGAGCAATGCGCCAAGCGCGCCTCCGATAAAAATTGCGATGTATTGTTTCATATCAGCCATCCTTAGAAATAAAATCCGGAAAATCAGTTACAATGCCGTCAACTGCCATCATTTGCAGTTTTTCGGCCGTCTTTTGATTTCTGACCGTCCAGGCAAATACTTTCAGGCCGTGTCTGTGAGCGGTGGAAATCAAGAACCGATTCAGGCGGGTATATTTAATATTGACATAATTTACGGCTGATTTGTAGGCGGCCAGCTGGCTTTTGGAAAACAACCCGAAGCTGGGTCTTGCAATTATTGCAGTCGGAACGGACGGATACATGTCGTGAAAGGTCTGAATTGACTTGAGGCTGAATGATTGAACGATAGGGTGGATGGAAAAGGAAAACCTGCTTAACAGCTGGCCGACTGCTTTTTCAAGACCGACTTGAGAAACGTGCCCCTTCAGTTCAATTAAAAATCCGATTTCAGAATGATAACGCTTCAGAACCTCTTCGAGCAGGGGAATCCGCTCCCCTTTAAACTCAGCCCCATACCAGCTGCCGGCATCCAGAGACTGCAGCTTCTTCAGCGTAAAATCTTTTACAAAACCGGAGCCGTCCGTCGTCCGGTCGACTTTGTCATCATGGATGACGACAATCTGGCCGTCTTTTGTGAGCTGGACGTCAAGCTCAATGAAATCAGCGTTCATTTCGGCAGCGATATCAAATGCCGCAAATGTATTTTCGGGCGCGTAACCGGATGCGCCGCGATGAGCGATGGTATACAAGCTTGTCAGCTCCCCTCATGGGCATTTCTGTTATTATATCAGATTCGTATATGCACAGCGATTCAAACTGGTGAATGTGCGAAACAGTATTTTTTTGGAATAAAGATAGTGCTTTTTTCGGTTTACAATCCGCAGTGATGATTTATAATGGCAAAAAGGAGGCGAGATCATGGGAAAAGGGAGATTGAAAGTGGAAGAAAGAATTAAGGCCGAAACCGATGCTGAAATCCAAAAAGCGACTCTCCTGAAACAGACACAATCAAAGAAGAAATAGTGCCTGACCCTGTTGTATCTGGCTGAAAGATGAACGAATGTGTGAAAAACCCCGGCTGTGCTCTGATGCCGGGGTTTTTCAGGCTGCCTAAAGACATTAAAAGAAGCTGATGTCCGAATGTTTTAGTATAATAGATTTTCGACAAGACAAAGGAGCATATGCCATGATGACACAATTTCAGAGCTTTTTTACTCTTGACCATATTTTGCAGATCAGTATCAGCATCGGAATTTTAGCGGCTTTTCTCGTTTTGAGAAAACTGTTTGTCAAATACTTTTTTCAGCTCATTTACAAATTGGCGAACAAGCCGAAAACCGACATATTCAAACAGATTGCCGTAGCGTTTGACAAGCCGGCCAGATGGTTTTTCGTGGCGCTGGGTCTATTTTTGGCGATTGAGTATTCGCCGTTTTTAGACGGGCAGATGGACATTGTCAAAAAATTGTACCGCTCTCTGATCGTTGCGCTGATCGCCTGGGGGCTTTGCAATCTGACATCGGCGTCTTCGTTTTTATTTCATAAAGTCAATCAGCGCTTTGAGCTTGATATGGATGACATTTTGGCGCCGTTTTTATCCAAGGTGCTGCGCTTTGTCATTCTCGCGCTCAGCGTCAGTGTGATCGCGCAGGAATTCAATTATGATGTAAACGGGTTCGTGGCCGGACTCGGACTTGGCGGATTGGCCTTCGCGCTTGCGGCTAAAGATACGATCAGCAATTTTTTCGGCGGCATTATCATCATTACGGAAAAGCCGTTTACGATCGGCGACTGGGTCGAGACGTCATCTGTAACGGGGGGCGTTGAAGATATCACATTCCGAAGCACAAGGTTCCGCACGGCGCAGGGGGCGCTTGTTACCGTACCCAATTCAACGCTGTCCATGGAAGCCATCACAAACTGGACGAGGATGACGAAGCGCCAGGTCACGTTTTCCGTTCGTGTTTCTTATGCGACGCCGATTGATCGTTTAGAGCGGTGCATCACAAGGCTCAGAGAAATGCTTCGTGAACATGAAGGCGTGCATGATGATACGATTATGGTTAACTTTGACGTGTTTGCGGACAGCTATTACAATCTGTTTTTCAACTTTTACACAAAGACCATCGTGTGGGCGGAAAGCCTGGATGTGCGGCAGGATATCAACCGCCGGATTATTGATATTTTTGCTGAGGAAGGCGTGGAATTCGCCTATCCGGGCCAGAATGTATTCGTAAAACAGAAAAGCCACGATGATCCGGTTCATGTGAAGGATCATTCCGGAGAAAAAGAACGGGCATAACAGGCGCCGTTCTTTTTTCATGATATGATAAAAAGAAAAGGCGGTGGAAGAGTGGAAGCGTTTATGACATTGATCAATCAGGCGGAACGTATCGTGGTGCTGACGGGAGCGGGAATGAGCACGGAATCCGGCATTCCTGATTTTCGTTCGGCGGGCGGTATATGGACCGAAGACACCTCCAGAATGGAAGCGATGAGCAGGGAATCCTTTGAACGCCGTCCGCGTGAATTCTGGCCTAAATTCAAACAGCTCTTTCAGATGAAAATGAGCGGAAGCTATGAGCCGAATGCCGGCCATACGTATTTGGCGGATCTTGAAAAGCGGGGAAAGCAGGTAGACATTTTCACGCAGAATATTGACGGGCTGCATAAGAAAGCGGGAAGCAGCAGTGTCTATGAGCTTCACGGTTCAATTCAGACCGCCGCATGCCCCCGCTGCGGAGCGCGCTACGGGCTTTCTCATCTGCTGAAGGACGAAGTGCCGGAATGTACGGCGGAAATCGGTGATCATGCGGTATGCGGCACCGTATTAAAAACGGATGTCGTGCTGTTCGGCGATCTCGTTCAGCATTTTGAAACCCTTTATGAAAAGCTTGATAAAGCTGATCTTCTTCTTGTGATCGGCACTTCGCTTGAAGTGGCGCCGGCAAGGTTTGTCCCTGAGGATGCGGGACGGATTCCCGGTTTGAAGCAGGTGATCATTAACCTTGAGCCGACATATTGCGACCATTTATTTGATCTTGTCATCCATGAGAAGATCGGTGAATTTGCAAAACGGATCAGCGCCGCGACATAAGAAAAGCCGGATCATATACAGATCCGGCTTTTCTTATTCATGGACGGGAATCATTTGATCCGTCAGAACATCAAAGGAGTAGCCCTGGGCTTTCAGTTTTTGGATCAGGCTCGGCAAAGCGTGCACCGTCGCAGGCAGATCGTGCATTAAAATGACATGCGGCCTGCTCGTATGAACGCTTTCCAAATATGAGAGCTGATTCAATACTTCCGGCACGTACCGTGCGTTTTTGTACTTCCAGTCTTCACTGTCTATCGTCCAGTCCCAGTACACGAATCCGCCTTTTTCGAGATTCTTAATCTGGGCATCCGTCAATGACGGTTTACTGCCGTAAGGCGTGCGGACAAGATCCGTTTTTACTCCGGTGATTGCCTCGAGTGTATCGCGTCCCTGCTGCATTTCGTTCAGCGGTGATGTCGGTGTTTGATAA
Source organism: Bacillus sp. JNUCC-21 (assembly GCF_041222765.1). Lineage (NCBI taxonomy): Bacteria > Bacillati > Bacillota > Bacilli > Caryophanales > Bacillaceae > Bacillus > Bacillus sp. JNUCC-21. The sequence continues at coordinate 950,994 of NZ_CP166019.1, forward strand.
AACAGGTGATTATCGTGCGTCACGCCGTGCAGGCCGAGCGCGATTCCTTCCTGCTTCGCTCTTTGCACGGAATGCTTATAGGCTTTCATCCGCGGTTCAAGCATAAAAAAAGTGGCCTTTGCGCCATTTGCCTTCAATACATTCAACAGCTGTTCAGTATATGGAGACGGCCCGTCGTCGAAGGTTAAATATACCGTTTTTTTCCCTGGGTCACGCTCTCTCTGCAAATGTTTCATTAAGACGTCGGGAGAATCATTTTTCAGCCGCAGGCTTTCTGCTTCATCCCGAAGCTGCCCGTTTGCGGTCACGGTGACCTGTTTGTTTTTTGCGGCGGAAGCGGAATATCCCATTATGACGATTACCAGAAGCAGTCCGCACAAAACTGCTAAACTCGTAAGTTTAAAAGCTAATGAAAACAGAGAAGGGGAAGCACCTTCTTTTGTGTTGCGCATAACAATCTCTCCAGTAGCATAAGTTTCTGCATAATGCCGATAACAGCGGAGGCTTGCGAAGTGCCATAAGTTAACAGCATATGTATGTCGAATCAAGTATACAGGAACAAAACTGGAAAAGACATAGAAAAGATGTCGAATAATAAGATTTTAAGAAAAAAATAAACTCCGCAGCCGGCTCGTTCAGTATGATAGAATAGTTGACAATAACAGCTGAGAATGCACATCACGGCAGATAACGATGAGGAGGGTTTACATGAAGACATTAGTAAACGGCCAGTTGATTGATCGTGAAGAAGCGGCAGTTGATATTGAGGACCGCGGATATCAATTCGGTGACGGTGTGTATGAGGTCATCAGAGTGTATAACGGTGCCTTATTCGGTCTGCGTGAGCATATTGTCCGTCTTTTCAGAAGCGCCGCAGAAATCGGCATCACCCTGCCGTTCTCCGCAGAGGACATAGAATGGGATCTGCAAAAGCTCGTACAGGAAAACAAACTCATTGACGGCGGGGTCTATATACAGACGACGAGAGGGAAGGCGCCGCGCAAGCACCAGTATGACGAAGGTTTGGAACCGCAGACGACTGCATACACCTTTTCAGTGAAAAAACCGGAAAATGAACAAAAAGCCGGAGCGCAGGCCATAACGGCGGAAGACAAACGCTGGCTGAGGTGTGACATTAAGAGTCTGAATTTACTGTATAATGTGATGATTAAACAAAAAGCCTATGAAGCAGGGGCTTATGAAGCGGTGCTGATAAGGGACGGAGCGGTCACGGAAGGAACCTCTTCCAATGTATACGCCGTCATAAACGGCACTGTCCGGACGCATCCTGCAAATGAGCTGATTTTAAACGGCATTACGCGGATGAAACTGTTAGAGCTGATGAAAGAAAACGGGATTGAGGTGCGGGAGAAGGCTCTTACCGAAGACGAACTCAGGGATGCGGATGAAATTTTCATCTCGTCAACGACGGCTGAATTAATCCCGATCGTAACCCTTGACGGAAAACCGGTCGGAAGCGGAGCGCCGGGACCTGTAGCCAAAACGATTCAGGAGGCTTTTCAGTCGCACATTCAGCAAGAGCTCGGCGTTCAGTCATAAGCTGAAAAAAGGCCGGAACACATCCGGCCTTTTTGCTTCAGTCAGATAAAAAGAGATTCGATATGCTGCACGAGCACACGGGAGATCTTCTCTTTTGAAAGACGCTCAGGTTCAAGCATGGCATGCAGCGCCAATCCGTCGGCGATGGCGTACATTTTCTCCGCTTCGATCTCTTTATCAAGATTCGGTTTCAGAAGCTTATTTTCATCCAGCCAGTCAATCAGACCGCGGATATATGCCAAGATCCCGTCCTGCTGGGGTTGAAACTCTTCTCCCTTATGTCTGGCATAAGCTGTGAAAGCGAACCATACCTCCATTTCAGCCATCGTTTCTTCATCTGTCGGGATGATTTCAAGCATCAGACGCACTGCTTTTTCTTTCGGCGGCAGATCTTTCATGGCAACTTCGTTAATTCTGGCGGCCGCTTTTTCTTTTACGAGTGTCATCGCATACCCTAAAAGCTCATCCTGGGTGGTGAAATAGTGCCTCAGCGCGCCTAAAGAAAGACCCGCTTCCTGGGCGATGTTTCTCACTGTCGCTCCTTCCATTCCCCGCTCCAAAATCGTCCGCCAAGTGGCTTCGGCTATTTGTTTTCTTCTTTTTTCATGATCGATTATTTTAGGCATGGTTCCAGTGTAACAGGAAATATTTTTTCTTGCAATTTTGTAATACAGTTGTATTAAATAAAAAGCAGTGATACAATGCATTTTAGAAAACGATAAGGGGGAACCGGATTGAACGCGATTGCTTGGTTGATTGTCATTTGTGAGGCTGCTTTTTGGGCGGCTGTCATCTTCGGATTGGCGGCGCGCTATATATTCAGGCGGCAAAAGCTCGGAATGTTTTTTTTCGCTCTCATTCCTTTATTGGATGCCGTACTGTTTCTGGCGGCCGCAGCTGATTTATACAGAGGGGCGGCGGCGACTATGGCGCATGCGGTGGCGGCCATTTATATCGGAGTGTCTGTCGCCTTCGGGAAAAGCATGATTCAATGGGCGGATGAGCGGTTCCGCTATTATGTGGTCAAGGAAGGGGCAAAACCGGTCAAACGGTACGGGCTGGATTATGCCAAACATTATGCAAAAGGATGGGGAAGACATGTATTAGCGTTTGTCATCGGCGGCGTTCTTTTAGCCGGAACGGTATTTCTCATTCAGGACGCTTCCCGCACCGAAGCGCTCAGCAAGCTGTTAAAGGGCTGGTCTGTCGTATTGTGCATCGATTTTTTGATCATGTCGAGTTTTTTTGTGATGCCGAAAAAAAGAAGAAACAGCCGGGAGCTGTAAAAAAAGCAGCTTTTGATTAAGCTGCTTTACAGAAAGAATTATTTTACGATCAGCACGGGAATATCGGATTTCGATGACAGTTTTTCACTGACGCTTCCGAATAAAAGTTTTTTCAGCCTGTTCTGGTCCCGGCTCCCCATGACGATCAAATCCGCCGATATACGGTCGGCATGCTCGATAATGGCATCAGCGGGATCACCTTCTAAAATGTCGATATCCCCGTCAATCTGGCTGTCGTTCATCAGCATTCTCGCTTCCGCAACGATTTCTTCCGTACGGTCTTCATAAATCATCGGATCAGGGGAGATTCTTTCCGCCTGGAGCGGGTCAGGAACGCTTGCAATCCCGCCGCCGATATACGTTGCCCCGGCTCCCGGCCTCGGGGGATCAACAATCGTCCGGGTATCTTTTGCATTGTGGGAATGTACGACCGTTAAATCCGCGTGAAATGTTTTTGAAAGGTCTATGGCTTTTTGGAGCGCTTTTTTACTATCATCACTTCCGTCAAAAGCTGCTATCAACCGGTCCGCATGAAACATCGGCCTCATCCTTTCAGTAAAAAAGGTTTGTTTTACAATACCCGAATGGCAGAAATGTAAAACCTGCATTGACAAAAAAAGGATTTGTTTATATGATGAAGGAACAATATAGGGAAAAAGGAGGTATGGATCATGTCAAAACTAAAGCTTGTCAACTCATTTTCAGCTGAATACCGGCGTGACTCCCATACAGCTTCCGTTTTCTGAACATTTGCTTAAAAACGGGGCAGTCGCGCATAAACGGCGGGTCTGTACCTTATTTATAATAATAAGAGGCATGGAGCTGAGGCTTCATGTCTTTTTTTATACAAAAAAATGAAAGAAAGACAGGTGTGATGCATGTGGCGGTATTAGCGAAAACAATGAAAAACAATCCGGAAAAGCTTGAGGGCGGCTGATTGATGAAAGGGGATGACGGTATTTGTTTACTGTATTAAAAAAGCTCGCATGGTTTTTTAAAGCCTATTGGCTGCGCTATACGTCAGCGATTGTTCTGTTATTGATTGTGAATGTCATTGAAATGTTTCCGCCTAAACTTCTCGGTAACGCGATAGACGATATGAAGGCGGGCGTGTTTACAAAAAGCGGGATGCTGTTTTACATATGTATTTTTCTCGCATTAACGGCAGCCGTCTATTTACTGTCTTATTTTTGGATGTATCAGCTTTTCGGCGGGGCGAATGTCATGGAGAAGATTCTCCGTTCAAAGCTGATGGGAAGGCTTCTTCAAATGTCACCGCCGTTTTACGAGAAATACAGAACGGGCGATTTAATGGCGCGGGGGACAAATGACTTGCAGGCCGTCAGTATGACGACGGGCTTCGGGGTCTTAACGCTCGTTGATTCGACGATGTATATGCTGACGATATTTTTGACAATGGGGCTTCTCATCAGCTGGAAGCTGACATTTGCCGCGATTATTCCGCTGCCGATAATGGCGGCTGCGGTCAGCCTGTACGGAAAAAAGATCCATGAGCGGTTTACGGAAGCGCAGGATGCTTTCGGATCATTAAATGACAAGGTGCTGGAGTCGGTATCCGGCGTCAGGGTCATCCGGGCTTTCGTACAGGAAAAAAATGATGTCAGCCGGTTCGGTGATATGACGGCGGATGTATATGAGAAAAACATGAAGGTGGCGTTTATCGATTCACTTTTTGAACCGACTGTGAAACTTCTCGTCGGCCTCAGCTATCTCATCGGTCTCGGCTACGGCGCTTATCTCGTTTTTCAAAACCGGCTGACGCTGGGAGAGCTGGTATCGTTTAACGTGTACCTCGGAATGATGATCTGGCCGATGTTTGCGATCGGAGAATTAATCAATATCATGCAGCGCGGGAATGCCTCCTTGGATCGTGTCAATGAGACGCTTTCCTATGAGCCAGACGTGTTCGGGCCCAAGCACCCCGCCGGCATCAAGGAGCCCGGGCGTCTTGTTTTTGAACAAGTGACTTTCACGTATCCGAGCGGAGCGGGACCGGCGGTTTCTGATGTATCTTTTTCCGTAGAAAAAGGGCAGACACTCGGCATCGTCGGGAAGACGGGAAGCGGAAAGACGACGATCATTAAGCAGCTGTTGCGTGAATATCCGCCCGGTGCGGGAGCAATCACGTTTACAGGCGTTCCGATTCAAGAGATTCCGCTTGAGGAGCTCCGCGGGTGGATCGGCTATGTGCCGCAGGATCATATTTTATTTTCGAAGACTGTAAAAGAGAATCTGCTTTACGGACGGCAGGATGCAAACGAAGAGGAAATCGGCAGCGCGCTGAAAGATGCGCATTTTGAAAACGATATCGGCATGCTTTCCGACGGGCTTGAAACGCTTGTCGGCGAGAAGGGCGTAGCGCTCTCTGGCGGACAAAAGCAGCGCATCTCAATTGCGAGAGCGCTTTTGACCGATCCTGACATTCTCATATTAGATGATTCGCTTTCTGCCGTAGACGCGAAAACGGAAGCCGCCATCATTGACAGCATCCGTAAAAAACGGCGGCATAAAACAACGATTATCACCACCCACCGGCTCTCGGCAGTTGAACACGCAGATCTCATTCTCGTCATGGATGAAGGCCGGGTGTCTGAAAGAGGCACGCACCGGGAGCTATTGGCGCAGAACGGCTGGTATCGTAAACAATATGAGAGGCAGCAGCTGTCCTCTCTTGAAGAAGGGGGGACGGGCGCATGAAGACCGGGAGAAGATTATGGAATTACGCGCTTCAATATAAGAAGCTGCTGATATGGGCGGTCGTCCTGCTCATTATTGCGGTCGGCACTGAGCTGACCGGCCCGTTTATCGGAAAAAAAATGATTGACGACCACATTCTCGGCATTGAAAAAACATGGGTTAAAGCCTCTGCGGACGATCCGGGCGCCGTCAGGTTCCGGGGGCATGATTATGTCAGGGAAGACCGGCTCAAACCGGGGGCGGACAAAACCGGAGAGGCGCACATTTATCAAGTCGGTGCGGGCTACTATTTTGTTGACCGTCCCGTCAGTTTTGACGGAAACCGTTCGGTGTCTGACGGCCGGCTGACAATATCAAACGGTAAAGAAAGCAGGTCATATCCCGCCATTACGTTATCAAGACAGGAGATTTTTCAATTTTACCGTCCCGAAATAAAAGGATTGCTGACGCTGACCGCCATTTACGCGGGACTGCTCATGTTTTCCGTATGTTTTCATTACGGCCAGCATTATCTGCTGCAGATGGGAGCGAACCGGATCATACAGCGCATGAGGCAGGATGTATTTTCACACATTCAGAAAATGCCGATCCGCTACTTTGATAATCTGCCTGCCGGAAAAGTCGTGGCCCGCATTACGAATGACACAGAAGCGGTCAGGGATTTATATGTAACGGTGCTGTCGACATTTATCACAAGCGGCGTTTATATGCTCGGCATTTTTACGGCGCTGTTTATGCTTGACGTCAGGCTGGCCGCCGTTTGCCTGCTGATTATTCCGATTTTAATGATCTGGTCGGTTGTGTACCGCAAATACGCATCCGTCTTCAACCAAAAAATCCGTTCCATTAACAGTAACATCAATGCGAAAATGAACGAATCCATTCAAGGAATGCCGATTATTCAGGCGTTCCGCCGCGAAAAGGAAACGATGAAGGAATTTGAAGAATTGAATGAAGCTCATTTTCGCTACAAAAACAAAATGCTGTCCTTAAATTCCCTCATGTCCCACAGTCTTGTCAATGTGTTGCGCAATCTGGCGTTTGTCGGGCTGATATGGTATTTCGGAGGCGCGAGTCTGAGTGCGGCCGGAATTGTTTCGATCGGCGTTTTATACGCGTTTGTTGATTATTTAAACCGTTTGTTCCAGCCGGTTACGGGGATTGTCAACCAATTTTCGAAGCTTGAATTGGCCCGTGTCTCTGCCGCCAGAGTATTCGAGCTTTTACAGGAGGAGGAAACAGAAGAAGAAGGCGCTCCCGCAGACAGAAAGGCTGAAGGAACTGTGGAATTCCGCGATGTTTCTTTTGGATATCGAAAGGGAGAAGAGGTGCTGAAACACATCAGCTTTACAGCTGAAAAAGGGGAGACGGTCGCCCTCGTCGGCCATACAGGGTCCGGCAAAAGCTCCATCCTGAATCTTCTGTTCCGTTTTTATGATGCCCAAAAAGGAGATATCCTGCTGGATAATAAAAGCATATACGGCATGTCGAGGCAGGAGCTGAGGTCGCATATGGGCATTGTGCTGCAAGACCCGTATCTTTTCTCGGGCACGATCGGCTCCAATGTGACACTCGATGATCAGCGTATTTCTTTGGAGCAGGCGGAAGAAGCGCTTCGCCAAGTCGGCGCCGCAAGTCTTCTGCAATCCCTGCCGAAGGGCATCAGAGAGCCCGTTACCGAAAAAGGCGGCACACTGTCCTCAGGCCAGCGTCAGCTGATTTCTTTTGCAAGAGCGCTTGTGTTCGATCCGGCCATATTAATTTTGGATGAGGCGACGGCGCACATTGACACCGAAACAGAAGCAGTCATTCAAAAAGCGCTGCAAGTCGTTCAAGAAGGGCGCACGACATTTATTATCGCCCATCGGCTTTCCACGATCAGACACGCAGACCAGATTCTCGTGCTGGAAAAGGGCCGCATTATTGAAAAGGGAAGCCATGACGAATTAATGGCGCAAAAGGGGCAGTACCACCAAATGTATGAATTGCAGAAAGGAACGGCGAAGTCCGCGGTGTAATCGGAAAGGGTGAATCTAAAGATTCGCCCTTTTTTTCATTCAGTAAGCCAGTCCCACCCGTTTTCTGACAAACTGCGGGCTGATCAGCTCACGGTACAGAAAGTGCGCCGTGTCTCCGACGGTGATTTCAGCGCCGTCTTCAGGAAGGCGATCCTGTTCGAACCGGTAAACTCCGGCAGCGTCTCCGTCAGGAAGGTAGGTGGGACAAATGATCGTCCAGTCAAGATCGTCTGCCAGCAGCATCTCGTATACGCGGGCGTGTTCCTTTGCGGCTCTTGTTGATTTTCGTTTTGATTCTGCCGATTCAAACCGGTATTGATCAGGCATAAGCCGTGATTGAAGGATACCCGCGGTGCCGATCGTAATCAGACGCTGAACATGATGCCGTTTCATGCTGTCTATTATATGGGTCATAGCGGCTGAAAGGGTATCGTCACCGTCCGTGCCGAGACAGCTCACGACTGTGTCCGCTTTGGAAATCAATCGGCTTACATCTTCCCGCCGCCTCGCATTCCCTGTTATGATTTGTTTTTCAGGAATGGGAAGGACTGTTCCGGCTGATCTGACAAGAGCGAATATCTCCATGTGTCCATGTTTCTGCGCTTCTTTTATAAAAGCCTGTCCGACTCTTCCCGTTGCTCCGAGTAAAGCGATGTTCATGTAAAAAACCTCCTCGCCGCTCATTATATCATTCAAAGCAGCGGGGAAAAGAATACCTGTGAATAAACGGGAAATGGTGGGCAACATATTCATTGACCAAAGAAACACTTACGAACTGAAACAGCTCCCAATTGACTGAGGCAATGAATGACATGTTTTCCCTCCTTTTTTCCTAGGGTATGTGGAATAGGAAAAAAGGGTGACGGCATAAAAGAAGACGCGGTATCCCGCGCCTTCTGTAAGCCATTTATTGAGTTATTGTACGCCTTGGCCGCCCATGCTCTGCTGTGCGAAAGATACTAAACGTTTAGTGATTTCTCCTCCGACAGAACCGTTTGCACGAGAAGTTGTTTCTCCGCCAAGGTTTACGCCGAACTCAGAAGCAATTTCGTATTTCATTTGGTCGATTGCTTGAGCAGCGCCGGGTACTACTAGTTGGTTTGAAGAGTTGTTGTTTGCCATTTGTATGATCTCCTTTATAAAGTAGTATGGTTGGGTTTGCTGGAATTGCACCAGCCGATGATTTTCGGAACGAAAACCATTGCCAGCTTGGCTTCACCCAATGCTGTTTGCCGCTTTGTACTACGTATTATGGTGAATCAAACGGCATCTCATTCGGAAAACGGTGTGGTAAATAGCGGAAGGAAAAGAAAAGCCCAGCCTGATGCGGCTGAGCTTTTAGCTTTCAGTCATATATGTGATAAAGCATTAATTCATGCAGCTCTTTTACGAGAGCCGGTTCTTCTTTTCCCGGATGTGTGTGTCCCCATTCAATGTCTCCGGACTTATGGTAAATCCCTTCGTAATGCGTACCCTGCCAGTAAAATGAAATCCGCCATCCGGGCAGTTTCTCTTTTTTGAATAACGGTTTCCAGCTGAAGTGCGAAATCATGACGTTCACGCTCCTTATGGGAAATGTTGATCTTGTTCATTGTAGCTCATCATTCTGTGCCTGTCCCGGGTAAACCCCAAAAAAAGACAGCCTCACCGCCAAAGTTTTTCCGGGGCGGTGATGGACCGTTCTGATAAATAGGACGCGTATTCAAAATTTCTCCGTTTTGTCAGGTAATCGACCGATCTCAGCTTCGGATGGGAAAAAATGCTGCGCCCGGGGCGGGAATTGGCTTCAAACATCCACACTTTCCCTGAATGATCGACGCCGAGGTCAAAACCGATTTCGCCGATAAAACCTTCAATGTGCTCATTTAACACGCGGCTGACCGCCAAGGCGGCTTTTGAAAGTTTCCGCATCATGCCGACTCTCTCTCGCGGATCGCCGTATAATTCAGCTAACGTCCTGACTTCTCCGCCGGTTGCCAGATGCGTCGTGATGCTGTTTTCACCGGAAATTTTTGCCGCAATGGCCGTCACTGTCCATTTCCCCTCGGCGTTTTTATTCGTGTGCACCCTGAAATCGACGGGGCGCCCATCCAGCCGGATCAGGTCAATGCCTTGCTGAATTAAAAATGCGGACGGGTCATTGTTTTCTTTAAATGATGTCATGAAGGATGCCGCATCTGAATACTCTGCCGTCACCACCGTTTTTTCCTCATTCGTGTGTTTGACAGATAAGCCGGCATCTATTTTTTCCACCTTGTAAATCCCCGTTCCGAGTGCGCCGTCTGCAGGTTTGATATAGACGGTGCCAAACGTGCTGCATAACGTTTCTAACGCTTCCGCATTCGGGTGCAGGACAGATTTTGGCAGAAGTGAAGCGGTGAGACTGTTTTTTTCCAGAAGCTTATGAATGTCCCATTTATTAAAGAATTGCGGATTAAACCACGGAATCTGATAGTCATTCATCAGCCTTTGTTTTGTCTGCTGTAAAAGCGGAACTTCTTCCGTTTTTCGGCTCGGGAGCCTGTCATATACGACATTCGGAAGCGGGACGGCCGTCCGTTTCCAACTGTTTTCTTTATAAATCAGCGCTTGGACGGTGCCTTCCTCCCAGTTGATCTGATGGGCCCCGAAAACGAAACAATATCCGTTCGCCTGTTCATGAAGAGAGAGCATCTTGGAAAAGAAGGCTGTACGGTCTCTTAACGGGCGGGACGGCGATGATGTGAACCCGGCTGTGAAAACGCCGATCAGCGGTCCGATGTGCACCGTCTGGCCGTGTATGAGAAAGTCAGCCCGGCTTTTATGCGGTATCAACAGCTCCTCAAACAAATCTTCAGAAAGGAGCGCGCTTTTTTCAAGTGATTGAGAAAAGGCTACACGGCATTTGACAACCTTGGTCCCGAAGGCAGCGGATAAAAGCCCTTCCCGTTTCATGGAGGAGGGGAGAAACAGCGTATTTTTGCTTTTTTTATCGATGCCGACAATCATCCCTTTATGATTCACGCGGTAATACTCCTTTCCGGCTTTCCTGTGACTGAAGTTCGCGGAAGCGTCTCAGCGGACTCGTATACAAATCCTCTTTCGCCTCCGGAGCCACGCTTAAAATAGCTTTCCGTCCCGGCTTTGAGTTGACATCCAAAAGCCAGATGCGTCCGTCTTTGGCATAACAAATATCGAGCCCCAGCTCAAACAGCGGCCCGAACCGTTCATCAAGGAAATAAGGGACGGATTGGGTGATCGAAAAGACATCATCCAATAAAACGGCCTGCTGCTTTCTCGGAATTTCCTCAAACCATGTGTCAAACTTAATCGGTTCGGATCCTCCGGGCAAATGAGATAAAAGACCGTTCTGATAACCCCTTCTGACCGCTTTTCCGACCGTTTCCCAAACGCCTGACTCAGTTTTGCGCATGAAAATGCGGATGTCGCACGGATGCCGCTCTTTATCCTGGATATTTAAGTAGGATTGAAGCAAATAGCGGTGCTGCAGCACTTTTTTGCACCAAGACTTAAAAGACACGTGATTGGAAAATGATTTTGTTTGTTTGTTTTTTCCGATATAGTAAGTGGCCGTAATTGATTTTTTGCCTGTTTCAAGCAGGATGATGCCTCTGCCTCCCGCGCCGAAAGCGGGCTTAAGTATACATGCTTTTTCCTTGGCTAAGTATGATTGCACCTGTTCATAGCGGCTGACTTCGGCCGTTTCAGGAATATAGGGACTGATCAGATGATGCTTTTGGAGCGCATCCGTGACCGTCCATTTATCAGGAAGCCCCCGGCCGATAAATTCCGTTTTCCGATATTTTTTCAGCCATTCGACGATCGGTTTGGCTTTTTGCGCTTCAGCGGATTTTCCGTAAAAACAGCGGTCGTAAATATATTCGGGAATATCGATTTCCGTTTCGTTCCACTTTCCGCTTTGCGGGTGATAGACGAGCGCTTTCACGCGCAAAGAATCCGGAAATATATCAAACGGTGTAAAGCGGGCTAAGCGCACATTATATTGAGGCGCTCTTTCAGCCAATTCCCCGGCGTAATCTTCTTCGTGCCGGCGGGATACAGACATAAAACCGAGTGTTGTCATATTATTACTCCCCCTTTATTCAAAAAGCCGCTGATGGAACGGCCCTTCCATCCAATAAATATGCTAAGCGCATCATAAAAGATGATCTACTGTAAAGAGTACGAAACAGCATCTTGCCTTATTCCTCACAAACAACAATTCAGGTTCTTCATTTGCCCGCATGCACGCCAGCCTCTATAATACGAATAGATATATCATCAAGAAAATAGAACATAAGATGGAGGCAGAAGAAAAGGAATGGGCATAGCAGGAACGTTTCTATTTATGATTGTGATCGGAGCCGCGATCGGCGCGGTGACGAATCATCTTGCCATTCAGATGTTATTTCGTCCGTACCGGCCGTATTACCTGTTCGGAAAACGGGTTCCGTTTACGCCGGGGCTGATCCCGAAAAGACGGGATGAATTGGCAAAACAAATGGGGCTCATGGTGACGAACCACCTTTTAACCCCGGAAGGAATAAAAAAGCGGCTTTTATCAGATACCGTTAAAAACCAGGCGCTTCTTTTCGCCGAACAATTCACGCAAAAAATGGCCGCTTCCGAGATGACGGTGCACGAAGCTTTGGCCGCCGCGGGCATCCGGAATCCGCAGGAAAAGACGGATGCCTGGATTGACCGTTTTACCGATGAAAAGCTTTCGGAACTGTACCGGAAATATGAGCACCGCGCCATAAAAGACTGGCTTCCTGATGAGCTTCAGGAAAAGCTGGATGAAAAAGTCCCGCTGGCCGCAGATTATATTCTGAAGCGGAGCATTGATTATTTTGAGAGCGAAGAAGGGAAAGACAGGCTCGGAAATATGATTGACGACTTTTTGAATTCCCGGGGGATGCTCGGCAGCATGGTGCAGATGTTCCTCGGCAATTCAAGCTTGGCAGACCGTGTGCTGCCTGAGCTGTTAAAGTTTTTGCGCAATGAGGAAACGAAAAAGCTTCTGGCTGATCTGCTTTCTCAAGAATGGGGCAAGCTCAAATCTTATACACTTTATGAGGCCGATGAAAAGTGGAATGCGAAAGATCTGCTGTTCAGCATGAAAAAGCGGGCTTTGGCCGCACTTCAAACCGCGCCCTTTTTCGAATGCCGGCTCGGTGACATCATCTCCCGTTATGAAGGGGAGATTACGGGAACGTACGCGCCGAAGCTGCTTGATGCGGCACTCGGCAGTATTGCCGCTCATTTGGAGGATGTGCTGAAACGGCTGCGTCTTGAGGAAGTGGTCAAAGAGCAGGTTGATCAGTTTCCCGTTGAACGGCTGGAGGAAATGGTGCTGTCGATTTCCAAGAGAGAATTTAAGATGATAACGTATTTAGGCGGTCTGCTCGGCGGGATTATCGGAGCAATTCAGGCTTTGTTTGTCATTCTTTTCTAAGGAAAACATACGCCGATGATGAAAGTCGCTCCGCAGTCTGTTATAGTGGAGTGGTATGTCCGAAAGGAAGAAAGGAGCGGTTACTATGGCAGTTCATTTTTATGATGCAGCATATGATCTTGAAAAAGCTTTGCGAAACAGTGATGAATACAGCCGTCTGAGAGGGCTTTATGATCAAGTAAACGCAGATGAATCCGCAAAACGCATGTTTGATAACTTCCGCAATGTACAGCTGCAGCTGCAGCAGAAACAGATGTCAGGTGAAGAAATCACTCAGGAAGAGGTAGAGCAGGCACAAAAAACGGTGGCTCTCGTACAGCAGCATGAATTGATTTCTCAGCTGATGGAAGCGGAACAGCGCATGAGCATGCTGATCGGCGAGTTAAACAAAATCATTATGAAACCTCTTGAAGAGCTTTACGGCAGCCCGCAATAAGCTCCACACCCCTCCATCTATGAAATGGAGGGGTTTTTTTTATTCAACAGAAAAATCAAGCGAACCTTTTACCGTTCCGTTAATGATGACAGACAGAGTGTGAATTCCCCGATAATGCTTGCGGGTGGTTAAATCTTTAAGGGAATGATGTTTGCTGAAGGCTTTTACGTCTCCGTTATCCATGGCGGACTCCGACATCTTAAACACCTTGCGGCTGCGGTGCCCCCTTTTCTTTACAAAATCAATCGCGTATTCAACCCTGACTTTTTGCCGGGCGGATGAGCGGATCTGAAAAGAAAAATGTATGCTTGTTCCGATGGCGGCCGTTTCCGAATTCAGTGTAAAACGTTCCAATGAAATCCGGGAGGCGTCTTCAAACCCGAAAATCGCAAGCGCCTGTTTGTCTCCTCTTTTTAACAGTGTCCTGCAGGCGTGCTTCAAAATCCAGTCCGTATGCGGACAGCTTCCGAACCGCTCGGCTGCGATCTGTGCCAGAAAATCCGGATGTGTTTTGGAGATGTCATTCAGGTTATTCGCCACGCTTTTTCTGACATATAGCGAGTCATCCTGCATCAAGCGGTCCAGAACAGGGAGAATCGGGGAAGGATCGTCAAGAAGAGCCGGAATGGAGATTCCCCACGGCAGGCGCGGTCTTGAGCCCTCGCTGGCAAGCCTTCTGACATGTTCGTCCGGATGCTCCGTCCAGGAAAGGAACTCTTTGAACATCCGCTCCCGGTCAAGCCTGATATACGGGCGGACCGCAAATTCGGAAGTGGAAAAACGAGTGAAATACTGAAGCGCCTTCATTGATTCGTCCCAGTGATCCGTTCCGTACTGTTGGACATAATCGGGAAAAATAATCCCGGCGAGCCCTGAGAAGTGGGGAGCTGTCTCATATAAGACGTCAAGCGCCCGTATGTAATCCTTCGGCAGTGTTTCATATAAAGAGTCTGTGATCCGGCGCATCCGCTGTTTTAACGTCAGTCCGGGCCAATCTTCCTGAAACATCAGCGCCCGGCACTTGTCCCGCTCAAAAGCCGGATACGCCGATTTGATTCTGTTCAGAAGTGCTTCTGCAAATTCTTCGTTATAAATATCTTTTAATAGAGACATGACAGTCACCGCTTTTTTTCTTTTATTATATGAGAATGTATGTTCCCTTGCAACTTTATCATACATTCAGCATAGATATTTCCTCTGATTTTTTTAGTTAAAAAAACCCTTGTTTTTTAACAATATAATTGAGATAATAACTCTGAAAGCGCCTACACTTACAGATGATCTAAGGATACGGTCGCCTATACTGCCTGGTATGTTAAGGGGTAGCAACAGAGAGTAAGTGAAACGAGCGCATCAACGGTCAAATAAGGGGTTCCTGATATATTTCGTAAATAGAAATACACATTGGGGAGAAGGCAGCAAATCGATCGTATCCCAACAAAACGACAGTTCAAAGTCTGCTTGAGGCAGGCTTTTTTGCTGCGGAGAAAAGGTTGTTCTAAACAAAGAGACAGGGTCATATCCTAATGACAAGTACAGTCATCAAGGAGGGGGACTTCTCTGTGTCAAAACAAATGCTGGCGTTAAATATAGACGGAGCGCTTCTTCGCTCCAACGGCAAACTTCATCAGACGACAAAGGATGCCATCGAATACGTCAAGAAAAAAGGAATTTACGTCACACTGGTCACAAACCGCCATTTTCGCTCCGCTCAAAAAGTGGCGAAAATATTAAAGCTGAATGCGAAATTGATTACCCACAGCGGCGCATACATTTCTGAAAAAATAGATGAGCCGTTTTTTGAAAAGAAAATATCAGAAGATCATACGTTTAATATCGTTCAGGTGCTGGAAAGCTATCCATGCAATATCCGGCTTCTTCACGAAAAATATTCGATCGGAAACAAGAAGAAAGTGAACTCCAATCTGGTCGGGAAAACGATGATTCATCCGTCTGACCCGATTTTTTATCCGGTGCAGTTTGTCGAATCATTAAGTGACCTGCTCCTTGATGAGCCGGTTTCAGCGCCCGTCATTGAAGTGCATGCCGAAGATGGCCTGCAGGCTGATATAACGGATACGATAATGAAAGCATTCCCGGCCGTCGATGTGATCCGCGTCAACGGAGAAAAACTGAACATCGTGCCTAAAGGGGTTTCAAAAGAAAGCGGACTTTCGATGGTCGCCGCTGAACTCGGGCTTTCAATGGAAGAGGTTGTAGCTATCGGCCATCAGGAAGATGATCTGCCGATGATCGAGCTGGCCGGTCTCGGCGTCGCGATGGGGAATGCCTCAAATGAATTAAAAAGAAAAGCGGACTGGGTGACAAGGTCAAATGATGAACAAGGAGTCGCCTATATGATTAAGGAATATTTCCGCATGCAGCACCGCAAAGGCTTTCTCGATAAGTTCCATATGAAACGGCCGTAATCAAGAGCCGCAGACGCGAAACGCCGGTCTGCGGCTTTTTCGCGGATTGATTTTAGCCTGTTCTTTCTGTACACTAAAGAAAGTTTTGAATCTGAAAAATAAGGTGATCACATTGCAAATAAAAATAGACGGCATCACGGATGACAGGCTGCATCGTCCGCTGCAAAACATCGCGAATTTATTTTTTGAAGAGTGTGTTCTTGCGTACGGCGAAACGGAGGAACCCTCTGATCTCGTCATCTCACTTGCCATTTCTCAAGATGCAGACAGCGTGTCGGTATCTGGAGAAATCAAAGGAACCGGCGAAAAGGAACATCATACGAAACCGCTTCTTGCCGGATGGAGCGAAAAAGAAGTATTTAAACAGGTGAAAAACACGCTGTCGTACGTCTACTTAAATCTTCTTCAATCGCATACGGGCATGACACAAAAATGGGGAATCTTAACCGGCATCAGGCCTACTAAACTTCTTCATAAAAAGCTGCAGAGCGGCCTGACAAAAGAAGAGGCGCACGCCGATCTGAAAAAAGATTATCTGATCCATGATGAAAAAATCAAGCTGATGCAGGAGATCGTCGACCGCCAGCTCGCTGCGGTTCCCGATCTGTACCGGGTCAAAGATGAAGTCAGCATATATATCGGCATCCCGTTCTGCCCGACAAAATGCGCCTACTGCACGTTTCCGGCTTATGCCATTCAAGGACAGGCGGGAAGAGTCGGCTCCTTTTTATGGGGGCTTCACTATGAAATGCAGAAAATCGGAGAATGGCTGAAGCGGCATGATATCAAAGTGACGACCATTTATTTCGGCGGCGGCACGCCGACAAGCATTACCGCTGAGGAAATGGATCTTTTATATGAAGAAATGGTCCGCTCTTTCCCGGATGTCGCGAATATCAGGGAGATTACCGTTGAAGCGGGCCGTCCCGACACGATTACGGAGGAAAAGCTGGCCGTATTAAATAAGTATAAGATTGACAGAATCAGCATCAACCCGCAATCTTATGAAAACGAAACGCTTAAGGCCATCGGCAGACATCATACAGTTGAAGAAACCATCGAAAAATACCATCTTTCCCGCAAACACGGCATGAATAACATCAACATGGACCTGATCATCGGCCTGCCGGGAGAAGGGACGGCTGAGTTCAGGCACAGTCTTGAGGAAACGGAAAAGCTGATGCCTGAATCTTTGACCGTTCATACGCTTTCTTTTAAACGGGCGTCAGAAATGACGAGAAACAAGCATAAGTATAAAGTTGCCGACAGACAGGAAGTGTCCCGCATGATGGATGACGCCGTCCGCTGGACAAAAGAGCACGGCTATACGCCGTACTACTTGTACCGGCAGAAAAACATTCTCGGAAACCTTGAAAATGTCGGCTACTCCTTCCCTGGTCAGGAAAGCATCTACAACATTATGATTATGGAAGAAGTGCAGACGATTATCGGTATCGGCTGCGGCGCGGCAAGCAAATTCATTCATCCGGAAACCGGAAAAATCACGCACTTCGCCAATCCGAAAGATCCGAAATCATATAATGACCGATTCGAGCATTATACAGAAGAGAAAATCAAATACTTAGATGAGATGTTCGTCAAATCTGCATTATAATATCAAAAACGGCACGGAATCAGCGTGCCGTTTTTTTATGTTTAACCGTCTGCAAAAACGGGAAAAGACCATCAGACTGTTATTCGCAAGAGGTGCATAATATGTATGATGTCATAGGAGCGGGAATCGGGCCGTTTAATTTAGGGCTTGCCGCATTGTTAGAGGATATACCCGGAACAGACGCTCTTTTTTTCGATAAAAAGAAAGAATTTGCGTGGCATCCGGGCCTATTAATTAAAGGGACGGATTTACAGGTGGCGTTTCTGGCGGACTTGGTCACGCTCGCCGATCCGAAAAGCCGCTACACGTTTTTAAACTTTCTCCATGAACATGACCGGCTGTACCGGTTTTATACGTTTAATGAATTTGATATTCCGAGACGGGAATTTAACGACTATTTGAGCTGGGCGGCTTCAGAAATCAAATCATGCCGTTTCGGCTCAGAGGTAATCGGCGTGAAAAATGCCGGCGGACATTATGACGTCAGCGTCAAGAACATTGAGGACGGAAGCATCAGTGTCTATCAAACGAAGCATTTCGTCATGGGAACGGGGGCTGAACCGCTTATTCCCGCAGAGATTGCTGACGAAGCGCGTCAGGACACGATGGTCAGCACGGAATATTTGTTTCGGAAAGACGAGCTCGCCGGCGCCGAATCAATTACAGTGGTCGGCTCCGGACAGAGCGCCGCGGAGATCTTTTCTGACTTATTGCACGATGAACAATACCGCCGCAGCCGGCTGCAATGGGTGACACGCTCCGCCGGATTCCGAGAATTGGAAACCGCCAAGCTCGGACAGGAAATGTTTACACCTGATTATGTGGAATATTTTAACCGCCTGCCTTTTAAAGAACGGCTGAACACGCTCCCTGAGCTGGACGGACTGCGCCACGGCATTGATTCTGACACACTTGCCGCCATTTACGATGCCCTGTATCACAGATCGATCAGCGGAGGTTCGCCTGACGTATATATTCAGCCGATGGCGGAGCTTAAAAAAATTGAAAAGCAAAACGGGCGCTGCGTACTGAGCTTTCATCAATGGCAGATGGATGAAACCTTTACGGCCGATTCAGAAAAAGTGATTTTGGCGACCGGCTTTAAACCTCATATTCCGGAATGGTTTACGGCAATTGTCCCCGATATCGAATGGGAGGATGAGAAACGCTTTAAAGTGACGGCCGATTCCCGTCTTGTCTTTAAGGACGACAGGCGGCATCATTTTTTCACATTAACGAATCTTGATCATGCTCACGGAACGGGCGCTACGAATTTGAAGCTGTCTGTTTATAGAAACCAAAAAATCATCAATACCATTCTGGGAAAAGAGCATTTCTCCATTAATAAAAAAACGGCTTTTCAGCAATTTCTTCCCGCTCAAAAAAACTGACCCCTTATGAAGAGGTCAGCTTTTTTTTATGATTTCTGCGGCTTCTTTTCAGGCGTCTTCCATTTGAACACGCTGTTCAACAGGAGATATATCCGCTTCGATTCTTTCGTGAGCAAAGGGCCGAAGATGGCCAGTATCAAAACATATAAGGCGGCGAAAGGTTTAAGTGAAGCGGACAGGCCGCCGGCGATGCCGAGATTTGCGACGATAATGGAGAATTCGCCGCGTGACACAATGGTCAGCCCGATATTAGACGATGCTTTATGAGAAAGCCCCGCCCGGCGCCCGGCGATCATGCCGGCGATAAAGTTTCCGGCAATCGTCAGCAGAACGGCGCCGAGGGCAAGCCATACCGCATCTCCGAGTGAAAACGGATCAATGCTCAGACCGAAGCTGAAGAAAAACATGGCCCCGAAAAAGTCACGGAACGGCACGACAAGATGCTCAATCCTGTCAGAATGGGCCGTCTCCGAAAACACGAGTCCGAGCAAGAGCGCGCCGATCGCTTCAGCGACATGAATCGTTTCGGAAAAGCCGGCAATGAAAAAGAGCGCGGCGAAAATGACGATGACAAATACCTCGTTTGAACGGATATCAAGCAGCTTGTTCAGCAGAGGCGGCAATTTTCGAGCGGCAATGAAAAACAGCAGCATATATCCGAAAGCGATCACGATTGACATCAGCGCGCCTCCGACAGACGTCGCGTCTCCCAGAACAAGCCCGGAAACGACGGATAAGTAAACCGCCAGAAAGATATCCTCAAACATAATGATGCCGAGAATCAGCTCCGTTTCCGGATTGGCCGTGCGCTTTAAGTCGACAAGCACCTTTGCGACAATGGCGCTTGATGATATCGTGATGACGCCCGCCAATACAAGCACTTCCAAAAAGGAAAAGCCCGTGATAAAGCCGTATATCAGCCCTAAACTGAAATTAATCAGAATATAAATCGTTCCGCCGGCGGCGATTGAACGTCCGGATTTGACTAATTTTCCGACCGAGAATTCAAGCCCGAGGTAAAAGAGGAGGAACAGGACGCCCATCCGTCCGAAAAATTCAATCACTTCCCGGCTTTCGATAAACGTCAGGTCAATGATGCCCGCTTGGGGCGCGTGCGGCCCGACAAGCATTCCTAAAATGATCAGGAAGGGGATGATCGAGAATTTAATTTTATTGGCGATGACACTCGCAATGGCTACAAGAACTAACGCCGTACCGACTTCAAATACGAGATGGTCCATAAACAGATCACACTCCGTCTCTGGAGAGGAAGTCTTGGATCAGCTTTTTCAGATGCTTTCTTTCACCTGAGAGGACGAGTGTATCGTTTGCTTCAAGGAGCGAATCAGCGCCCGGGTTTAAAAGCTTTTTCTGGTTATGCTTAATGATGGCGATGACCGTCACGTCATAGTTCTGACGCACATCCAGTTCGCCGAGCGTCCGCCCTGCCGCTTTTGCCCCTTTTTCAACTTTAAACCATTCGATAATCAGATCGTTGAACGCCATTTCAATCGATTCAAGCGCCTGCGGTTTGTACACCATCCCGCCGATAATCGCGGCAATCTGTCTTGCTTCCGCATCATCAAGTGAAATGCTTGCCAGAAGCTCATCAGGGTCGCGGTCATCAAATCTGTAAATTTCCCGCCTGCCGTCATCATGAATGATGATCGTCATTTTTTCATGATTTCTCGTTTCGATTTCGAATTTTTTCCCGATACCGGGCAGATCGTTTTCTTTAATATTCATAAAAAATCCCTCCGGAATATACTGTTTTTACACCGTAAATACAGATTGGCAATGAGAAATGGTCTGATGCCGGAGGTAATTTGACTGGTATTGTATCGGAATGGCGCATGTCCTTTCCATTGTGGAATCAATGAATTGATCAAGAGGTTTGACAGATAACAGGGAGATCATCCGGGATAACGCACCGTATCCTTTTGACAGGCCTTGCGGAGCGGTTTTGGTGTGAACCGGCGTCTTTGCCGAATCCGTTTCCTGCGGGTAAACCGAAATTTGTACATGGCTGTCTGTTTCTGTCACCAATTGGGAAGGAAGAGCGACATCCGAAGGGGGGAACAGCACCATAAAAAAGCTCAGTAACAAGCTGAGTATCACATATTTCATTATCGGCGTTTTTCCCCCCCTTTTGTTTTGTATATCAATTTCACTATATAAAAATGTATGTTCAGTTTCAAATGATATGCATTTTTCGGTATCTATTGACCTTGAAAAATAAAGGAATTTCGCTTCGGCGGAAGGAATATATCATTTGAACAAAATATGTAAGCGGATTCAAGGGGGATGTAAACATGAAGTATATTCGTTATGAAGAAAAGGGAAAGATCGCGGAGATTGTGCTGAACCGGCCTGACAGTTACAACGCGCTGAATGAACAAATGCTCCGGGAATTGGAAAACGCATGCGTGATGGCAGCCGACAGTGAGGCGCTTATCGTCCTTTTGCGGGGGGAAGGCCGGGGATTTTCCGCGGGCGGTGATATCCAGATGATGACGTCTGATCATGATTCAGGAGAATATGAACGGCTCATGAAAATGATCGAATCCATTACACTGACGCTCTATGATATGAAAAAAATTGTGATAGCCGCCATCCACGGAGCTGCGGCGGGGCTCGGGCTGAGTTTCGCGCTGTGCGCCGATGTGGTGCTCGCTGAAGAAAACGCCCGCCTCGCGATGAATTTCATCGGCATCGGATTGGTTCCCGATGGAGGAGGCCATTATTTATTAATGAGACGCGTCGGTGAGATCGAAGCGAAAAAACTGATTTGGAGCGGTGAAAAATTGCCTGCTGAAAAAGCGGTGCGGCTCAAGCTTGCCGACGAGCTGTTCAGCGGCGGCCCTGCGGAGGGGGCACAACCGTATATCGACCGATTGCTGCATGCGCCGCTGTCAGCGATGATTGAAACGAAGGCTATTTATCAGAGCCTCCATATCAGCCGGTTAAAAGATGTTTTGTCTCTTGAACGAAAGGCCCAGGAAAATATGAGAAAAACGGATGATCATAAAGAGGGCATCCGCGCCTTTTTAGAAAAACGGACGCCGCAATTTAACCGGTAAAATACAGAAGCCGGAAAGCTTCTGTTATCTGTGGAATAAAATCAGCTTTCCGGCTTCATTTACCAAGCGATGAGTACTGTTCTCAAGCTTTTTTTCCTTTAATAAAGCCTCTCCGGCGGCCTTCGCCTCCGCCTCATTATCCGCTTCGATCCGTTCATTCAGCAGCGTTTCTCCCGACGCATGGAATGCGGTCAATACATATTGTCCCATCATGTCACCCCCTTTATAGAATGATATTCTGATAAAGAATTTAAAATCCTCCATTAATTTTTACCCATTATTAGTATATAATGGGTCAAGGAAGGAGTTGGATTCGTGCTTACAATTGAAAACGTAACGAAAACATTCGGCAGCTTTACCGCTGTTGACAATTTGAACCTGCAAATACCTGAAAGGGAAATGTTTGGGCTGCTCGGCGCAAACGGCGCGGGAAAAACGACGACCTTTCGGATGATTTTAGGTCTTTTAAGCCTGACTGACGGGCATATCACCTGGAAAGGGCAGCCGGTCAATTATTCCATCAGTGAAAAAATCGGCTATCTCCCGGAAGAGCGGGGGCTGTATCCGAAAGTGAAGGTGAGTGACCAGCTTGTCTATTTGGCGAGATTAAAAGGAATGGGCAAAAAAGAGGCGGAAAAAGAGCTCATGACATGGCTCGAGCGGTTCGGCATTACAGATTACAAGAATAAGAAAGTCGAAGAGCTGTCGAAAGGAAACCAGCAGAAAATCCAGTTCATTTCGGCCGTCCTGCATAAGCCTGAACTGCTGATTCTCGATGAACCTTTCAGCGGTCTTGATCCGGTGAATGTCGAGCTGCTGAAAGAAGCGGTTATTTCTTTGAAAAACAGCGGCGTTTCCATCGTTTTTTCAAGCCACCGAATGGAGCATGTGGAAGAACTTTGCGAGAATTTGTGCATTCTCCAGAAGGGAAAACCCGTCGTTCAAGGCAATCTGAAAGACATTAAGCGGTCTTTCGGCAAAAAAAATGTCACCGTTCATTCAGATGATGACCTCAGCTTTTTAAAAACGCATGAAGGCGTCGTGAAATGGAAGGAAACAAATGACGGAATCAGACTGCAGGTCGCGAATGAACCGGTTTCTCAGGATATTTTCCGGGCGCTGCAAGGGAAAGGTTTTATACGGAAGTTCGAATTGGAAGAGCCGTCACTGCATGATATTTTTATAGAAAAGGTGGGGGCCGTATATGAATAAATTTTGGATTATGCTGTTTCATACATATAAAAACAAAATCGCGACAAAGTCATTCATTATTTCGACCGCCATTACCGTTTTATTAGTATTAGCGGTGACCAACCTGCAATCGATTATATCCGTGTTTCAATCGGATGACGGCAAGCAGCAAATCGCGGTGATTGATGAAACGGGCGGGCTGTACCCGGCGTTTGCAAAACAGCTTAAAGCGGCGGATACAGACAATGATCTGCAGGCAATGGAGACGAAGGAGTCCGAAAAAGATGCCGTAAAGCGTGTCAAAGACGGTGAATGGGACGGACTGTTTATCATCAGACAAGATCAAAAAGGAACGATAACAGGAGCATACAAGGCGCTGACCATTTCCGATGAATCAGCGTATAAACTGCTCAAGCAGGCTTTAACCCAGACAAAAACCGCTGTTGAAACCGCCAAGCTCGGCATTTCGGCAGAAAAAGTCAGCAGCCTCTACACTCCGCCGGAAGTCAGCAAAGACGCGCTGGAAAAAGGGGCGAAATCTGAGGAAGAGCTCGGTCAGGTAATGGGGCTTGTATACATCATGCTGTTTGTCATCTACTTCTCAGTTATCATGTACGCAAGCATGATTGCGATGGAAGTGGCGACGGAAAAATCGTCCCGCGTCATGGAAATTTTAATTTCAAGCATGCCGCCGATTCAGCAGATGTTTGCCAAACTGTTCGGTATCGCGCTCGTGGGGATCACACAGTTTGCGGTGCTGATTGCGGCTGGTTATCTCTCACTGAAGCTGAACCCTCAAAATGATGCGTCGTCGCCGATCAGTGCATTTCTCAATTTTAAGGATGTTCCCGTCTCGACGATAGTCTATGCCGTCATTTTCTATTTGCTCGGCTATTTTCTTTACGCGACGCTTGCCGCGTTTCTCGGCAGTGTTGTCAGCCGGATAGAGGACGTACAGCAGACGATTCAGCCGATGGTTTTTTTAGTCGTGGCAGGTTTTATGATCGCCATGTTCGGCATCGGCAATCCTGACGCCGGTTTTATTACCGTTACATCTTACATTCCGTTTTTTACGCCGATGATTATGTTTTTACGCGTCGGGATGCTCGATATCCCGTTTTGGCAGGCTGCGGCCGGAATCGCCCTGACACTGCTCACTATCGTGATCTTTGCGGCGGTCGGCGCGAAAATTTACAAAGGCGGCGTTTTGATTTACGGAAACGCCAGCGGATTCAAAGCGATCAAACAAGCGCTGCGCATCTCCAAAAAATAAGTGAAACAGCCCGGAACAGCCGGGCTGTTTTTTTATTTTACAGAACGTGCATTCGTATAAAAACGGTGCTAAAATAAGGGTAATTCAATTTGCAGAAAGGGGAGGGCGAGATGGCTGATCTGACGTTTATTCATGCCGCTGACCTGCATCTGGACAGCCCGTTTTACGGCATTTCGAATCTGCCTGAACCGGTATATGCGCGTATTAAAGAAAGCACATTTCACAGCGTCCGCCGACTGATGGACGGGGCACTCCGGGAGCAGGCAGATTTCGTGCTGCTTTCGGGGGATCTGTTTGACGAAGCCAACAGAAGTTTAAAAGCCCAGCTGTTTTTGAGAAAACAGTTTACGAGATTACAGGAAGCGGATATCCAAGTGTTCGTTATATTCGGCAACCATGATCATTTGGGCGGTAAGTGGACGCCGATTGAATGGCCTGAAAATGTACATACATTCACCTCGGATACACCGGAGGAAAAATCTTTCTTTAAAAACGGAGAGCTTGCGGCAAGCATATACGGATGCAGCTATCAGGAAAGAAGCGTAACGGTCAATCAGGCGGCCCGTTACCGGAAAATGACCGGCGCGCCTTATCATATCGGCATGCTCCACGGCATGTTATCAGGAGCGGAAGGGCATGACCCGTACTGCCCGTTTACGAAAGAAGACCTTGAAAAAAGCGGCATGGATTACTGGGCGCTCGGACACATTCATAAACGGCAGGTTCTGTCCGCCCAGCATCCCGCCGCCATTTACCCCGGGAATATTCAAGCCCGGCATTTAAAAGAAACCGGACCTAAGGGATATTATCTCGTCCGGGCGGCAAACGGTGAGATGTCTTGGGAATTCAAAGAAGCGCATGATGTGTTATGGGAGGAGATTGATCTTGATATCTCCGGAGCTGAACATATGACTTCACTTCTGAAAACCGCATCGGATACATTCTCCGGCTTGCGCGCGGCGGGCCGCCCGGCATGTGTCAGGCTGGTGCTTCGCGGCGCAGCGCCCCGATTTTGGACGGAGGCGCCCGCAGGCATCGCGGAGGAGCTTCTTTCCGCTTTACAGGAGGAAGAGGCCGAAGAGGAATGTTTCGTCTGGCCGCTTGCGCTTGAGGATCGGACGGATCAAACAGACACCGTGCCGCCCGATCCGTTTTTTAAAGGGCTCCTTCAGGACATAGAACAATGCGCGGACATGAGCGGTGTGTTTGAAGCCCTTGAGCGTCATCCCGTATACCGGCGTCAGATGGCTTCATTTACAGATGAAGAGATACTGGATATTAAGCGGCAGGCTCAAGCCGTTTTAAGACGCCAGATGAAGGAGCTTCAGCGATGAAAATAACGGCGATGCATATTTACCAATACGGAAAATTTTCCGACCGAAGTTTTCAGCTGTCAGATTCTCCCGTGCAAGTGATCTACGGGTTAAATGAAGCGGGCAAAACGACATTGATGTCCTTTATCAAAAGCGTGCTGTTCGGTTTTCCGAAATCAAAAAAATACGAACCGAAAAACGGCGGGGTTTACGGCGGTACTGTGGAATTGAAGCATGGCGATCACGGCGCTGTCAAAATCGAACGGACAAAAGGCGCTGCCGAAAAAGTCAGAGTGTATACGGCTTCAGGCGAAATCAAGGACGGAGAATGGCTCAAACAGCTTCTCTCCGATACAGACCGGGCGCTGTACGAAGCGATCTATTCGTTCGATGTATTCGGACTGCAGGAGATTCAAGCTTTTAACCGGGACAAAATCGGCGAGTTTCTCCTGTATTCGAGCTTATTCGGGTCGGAAGCGGCGGCAAAGCTTGACGGGCGGCTGGGAAAAGAACTTGACAGGATGTATAAGCCGAACGGGCGGAACCCCCGCTTAAATCAGGAGTTGGATACATTAAAGCGGCTCAGCGCCCAGCTGAAACAGGCGGAAGCTGCGGAAGCGGGCTATCACAGCCTTCTGGAAGAGAAAAAAAGCGCCGGCGGCCGTTTGCAGGATGCCGAAGCACGATTGAAAGACATAACTGAAGAAATCAAAACAGTAAAATCGGCGATAGAAGCAAAGCCGCTCGCAGACAAAAAAACAGCCTTGGAAAGCGAACTTTCTTCTTATCCGGGAGCATTGAAGCAATTCCCGAAGGACGGAATGCATCAGCTTGAAAAATACGAATCGCATCTCCATCCGAAAGCGGCCCGTCTTGAGGGGCTTCGGGCAAAAGCGGCTGAACTCAGGCGGCAGGCTGATCTGCGCGCTCCAAATGAGGACTTGCTGCAAAAAGAGCGGCAGCTGCAGGAGCTTTCCGGCGAGCAGCATATGTATGAATCGCGCGGCGAACAGCTTGCAGCCATCCAATCACAGATCCGGCAGACATCTGCCCGCGTTTCGTCAGGATTGCAGCAGCTCGGAAGACATGAGGAGGACGGCATTCTTTCACTGAACACCGATTATGAATATGAATGGCGGCTGCAGGAAGCCGTGCAGAGCGCCGGACAGGCAAGAGAAAGAAAGACACAGCTTGATGCGATTTTCGAACAAGCGCGGCTGGAGCTGGAAGAAGCCGAACGAAAACATGCCGTGACGGCGGAAAACATTTTGGACCCCGCTGTCAGGAAAGAAAAAGAAGCCGCTTTACAATCATATAAGCAAATGGCTGATACAGAAGGAAACGAATGGCAGGCACATGTTCAGCATCTGGAAAAACAGCGCGCCAAACAAAAAAAGCTCTTTCTCGGTGCGGGCATTCTGTTCATTGCGATTTTCGCTATGTTAAAGGAATGGCTGCCCGCCGCCCTTTTTACCGGTGCTCTGCTGCTGTATATGCTGTCCGGCATGCAAAAACCGCTGCCGTCAGAAAGAGGAGGGCCCGGACACAAGAAAAAGAAGCCGGCGATCTCTAAAGAAGCGGCTGATCTTCTGCAGGAAGAGCTTTGGCGTGACGGCCGGCACCGGCAGCAGCTGATTGCGGATCAAGCCGTGCTTGAACAGAAAGAAGCGGCATATGAAAGAGTCATCCGCCTATATGAAGAATGGGAGGCCGAAATGGCGCCGTCTGAAAAACAGGCGGAACTTTTTATGAATGAACTGGGGTTTTCAGGAAGTCCTTCCCATCTTCTTGACGCATATCATGTAATGAAAGATGTCAAAAAAGAAATCCTTAACAAGCATGAGCTGACCATTGAAGCGGGCAGGCTGCAAAAGCTGCAAAGAGCATTTGAGGACCGGGTCAAAAAGCTGAGTCCTTCAGACGGAAGGGAGCTGTCCGTAAAAGAAAGACTGCACGTTTTGCTGGCGCAGGCGGAACGGGCCCGTGAGGAAGCAAAACGAAAGCAGGCGCTCGAAACGGATCTGCTGCATGCACAAGAGCAAATGCGTGAATTAAATGAAGAAGTTCATTACTACGAACAGCAGGTCAAACAGCTTTTCATGGCGGCAGGCGCAAAAAACCGCGAACACTTTTGTGAACTCGCCAGGCTGACTGAAAGCCGCCGGGAAACAGAGCGGCAGCTGCGCGAAATCAAAACGCACTTGTCCGGCATAGGCGGAAAACAGCTGGAGCCGTACATGAGCCGCACAGTGTCCGAACTTGAACATACAGTCGTTCAGAAGGAAACAGAGAAAAAAACGCTTGAGGAAAAAAGCGCCAAGCTCCGTGAGCAAACCGCTTTATTAACGGTGAAGCAAGAGCAGCTGGAGTCCTCGGGGCTTGTATCCGATTTAAAACAGCAGACAGAAATGCAGAAGGAGCGCGTGAAAAAAACCGCTAAAGAGTGGGCCGCATTACAGACGGTCAGACACATTATCAGGGAAAAAATGGAGCGGCATAAAAAAGTGACGCTTCCCCGTCTGTTAGAAACCGCCGGTGCATTATACGGACCGCTTACGGACGGACGCTATCACAAATTGTATTTTTCCGAGGCTGATGATTCCATTATGGTTATGCGGAAAGACGGAACGGTGTTTTCTGCAGGCGAACTGTCACAGGCGGCATGCGAGCAGCTTTATGCGGCGATTCGTTTTGCGCTTGCGTCAGAGAGGGAATCTGCGGTATCACTGCCGTTTTTACTTGATGACAGTTTTGTCCATTTTGACAGGCAGCGGCTGCAGCGGCTGTTTGATGTGCTGAATCAGCTTTCAGAAGGCGGGCGGCAGATACTTTATTTCACCTGCCATGAGCATGTCAGCCGGTCTTTTCACAGCGGACAAGTCATGCGGCTCCTGTCATAAAAGAGTTTATTTTCAAAAAAGAGGTATGTGCTATACTGGTATTATGTAAGATATGGAGGGAGCTTTTAATAGAATGGCAAAAGGTATTATGCTGCACGAGGTCGGCGAGCAGGTCGATCAATACTTTCTGATTAAATCTTCGACTAAGGGAATCGCAAGCAACGGAAAACCATTCCTGACGTTAATGCTGCAGGACCAATCGGGAGATATCGAAGCGAAGCTGTGGGATGCCAAGCCGACTGATGAAGTAACGTACGCGGCGCAGACGATCGTGAAGGTGATCGGAGATGTCCATCACTATCGCGGACGAAACCAGCTTAAGCTGAGAAACATCCGGCCGGCCGGCGAGAACGAAAATGTCAGCATTGATGATTTTCTGGAAACGGCGCCGATTCCGAAAAACGAAATGATGGAAACCGTCACTCAATACATTTTTGAAATGAAAAATCCAAACATCCAGCGGATCACAAGACATCTGGTCAAGAAATATGCGGCTGAGTTTATGGACTACCCGGCGGCGGCTAAAAACCACCATGAGTTCGTCTCCGGGCTCGCGTATCATGTAGTGTCCATGCTGAACCTGGCAAAAGCGATTGCCGATCTGTATCCGTCTCTTGACCGGGATTTACTGTATGCCGGAGTCATTCTGCATGATCTCGGCAAAGTAAAAGAGCTTTCAGGCCCCGTCTCCACGACGTACACCGTGGAAGGGAATCTGCTCGGACACATTTCGATCATGGTGACAGAGCTTTCAAAAGCAGCCGAAGAGCTTCAGATTGACGCTGAAGAAGTGCTGATTCTGAAGCATTTGATTTTAAGCCATCACGGAAAAGCGGAATGGGGAAGCCCGAAACCGCCGATGGTGAAAGAAGCGGAAATTCTTCACTACATTGACAATCTGGATGCAAAAATGATCATGATGGACAGAGCGCTGGAACGGGTGAAGCCGGGCGAATACACAGAGCGTGTATTTGCGCTTGAAAACCGTTCTTTCTACAAACCGACTTTCCATCAATAAGATAAAAAAGACCGATTCTCTATGATCGGTCTTTTTTACGTTCAGCTCTCATAACTTGTCTTTATCAAGCATAGCTTAGAATAAAGACTCTGGGCGAAAAAGGGAGGAAACCGACGTGCTATTTTTTCCTTGGTGGGTATACCTTTGCATTATCGGAATTATTTTCAGCGCTTATAAGCTTTTCACAACAGCTAAAGAAGAGGAAAAGCTTGACCAGTTGTTTATTGAAAAAGAAGGAAGGGTGTATATTGAACGGATGGAACAGGAACGCGAGCGCCGTATGGCGGCGCCCGCAAGTGAAAACGGGGATGCGGAAGAAAACTCCAATCATTCCATCGCATAAAAAAACTGTGCGGCTCGCCGAGAGCCCGCACAGTTTTTTTATTTAGATTCAGAAGAAGTTGAGGTGTTAAACGTGTCTTTTAAGTCTTTGTCTTCCACTTTTACGTCAGCTTTTTTCATGACTTTTTGAATTGCCGCCTGTACAGCTGAGTTGTCGTTTAATTTCTGCTTAAGAACTTCTTCTTTCAGTTCTTTTTTCATGTCATCATATTTGCCGCGTTCTTCTGTCTTTTTGATGATATGATAACCGAATTTTGTTTTGACCGGATCGCTGACTTGTCCGACTTTCAGGCCGAATGCAGCTTTGCTGAATGTTTCATCCATTGACTTTTTATCGAACCAGCCAAGGTCGCCGCCGTTGTCTTTTGAGCTGTCAGTTGAATATTCTTTCGCAAGCGTTTCAAACTTCTCGCCTTTTTTCAGCTTTTTCTCCACTTCGTCAGCTGTCTTTTTGTCAGCGACAAGGATGTGGCTCGCGCGGATTTTACCTTTTAAGCCGTCGTAATATTCTTTCGTATCGGAGTCAGTCACTTTGATGTTGTCTTTCGCCGCTTTTTGTGCAAGCAGTTCGTACTTCACCTGATCTTTCAGGTAATCTTCGCCGTACTGCTGTTTAAGGGCGCTGTACTGATCGCCGAGCTGCGTTTTGTACTCTTTCAGCTTGGTATCGATTTCTTTATCCGATACTTTGTATTTTTTTGCTAATACTTTTTCTTGTACGAGCTGTGTCAGCACACTTGCGCCCGCGGTTTTTTTCATGTTCGTGTAGAGCTCGCCTTTTGTTACATTTCCGGCATCCGTCTTGGCAATCACGTCGTTGTCGCCGCTGCTGCAAGCGCTGAGAGCCAGGACGCTCGTTGCCGTAATAGCTGCTATCGCGATTTTCTTCATTCCTTTAAACACTCCTAATCATCCAAATTAAATTGCATATGCGTATCATAACATATTGTGGCTTTCTGTAAAAAGATTTTAAATAAAGGGCATTCGTCTAGTCAAACTTTTTCCTGATACATACAAATATATTGATCATGAAAAGGAGGTAATGAACCATGGGCGGAGGATATTCAAACGGTTTCGCACTGCTCGTAGTACTGTTCATATTGCTTATCATCGTAGGTGCAGCTTACATTTGTTAAGCGAAACGGATCGCTTTTTCTAAAAGCGGTCCGTTTTCTTACCCGGGCGCCTAATCGTTTCAGAAGTAAATTGCATATGATGTAATTGGAAAAATAAAACGTTTTGTAGGAGGTGCTTTTGGAGATGGGTGAAGTATTTGCAGGCGGTTTTGCATTATTGGTTGTTCTGTTCATCTTATTGATCATCATCGGCGCTTCTTGGCTTTATTAAGAAAAAAATATGGCTGTCGGGGGTCAGACCTCCGTCAGCCATATTTTTTTGCCTGTTTACACAGTAAAGGAGATCTCGACGAATGAAGAGATCAGTAAAATTAAAATAGATACATTAATAAAACGGAATACCTTATCCTGCCGGTCTTCAGGAATCTCTCTGACAAGGCATAATGTATTTGTGAGCCTGTTTATGAAATAAAGAATAAACAGGGCAGCCACGATAAAATAGAATAAAATGATGGGAGATTCCCCCTCTCTCTGAACTGCTCCCATATTACATTACCAAATATTTATTAAAAAAGATAGAATGTAACCTGAAAAATCAGCGGGACATCAAGACTCCGGCACTTTTTTTACTAAAATATCAAAACCGTCGGATTCCTGGTCAATCAGACATGATTTGGGCGCTTTGACCAGATGCAGGGCAAACAGAAGATCAGGCAGGCAATACCCCGCATGGATGCTCGAAATCATATAAAAGTAATGAGCGTGTCTCGGAAATGCCAGTCCGGCATAAAACAATAACGGCGTAATGAATAAAAACGGGCTGATCGTTGAAATCAGCATCGTCGTTTTCGGTATGCCTTTCCATGTCGGCATCCGCAAGAAGTACATTTTCATTTCCTTTTTTCTTTTTTTACAGATCATCGGCAGGACATGTATGACTTTATGTACAAATAAAGTAACAACGAGCAGAACACAAAAAGCAAACACGTGCCCGTCACTTAAACTGATATTCGGACGCAGCAGCCCGAATGCCAAGAAGTTGCATATAAAAAACAGGATCATAAAACCTACAGCAGTCAATAATAAACGAACCGCACCATAATCTTTGATCAGATTAATGGTTTTCCAGCAATTCATCAGAGTCATCCTTCCGTACAAAGATGGAATACAATCTCAAAATAATTTACTCTCTTCAGAAGAAAAAATCAATCCTTTTTTAAAGAAAAAAATAAACCTGGAAAGAGAAGAACAGAAGAGCTCGGTGAAACATGGAAATGTACGGTTTAACCTTTCTTCTCCATTCATTATCAGCTAAAATAAGATTAAAGATAGAAAGAAGTGAAACGGATGGATTCAATGGATCAGCGTATCGGGCGTTTAGAATATTACATACAATTGCTGGTGAAAACGGTGGATATGGATAAGTACCCTTTTTATGCGATGATGATTGAAAAAGGGCTGACCGAAGAAGAAGGAGAAGAGGTCGGGCGGATCTGCCGCGAATTGGAGGACGAGCTGGAGTCGCAAAAAGCGCAAGGCTTTGTGACGTTTGACAAGCTCCTTGCGCTTTTTGCGGGACAGCTGAACGAAAAATTAGATGTTCATGAAACGATTTTTGCTCTTTATGAGCAGGGGCTTTATACAGCGCTGATGGAAGAATTTATTGAGATTATGAAGCACTTTGATTAACTGTTGATCGGTTCCAGCTCTTCAGCCGTTTCATGGACAGCCGATTCGTCCGTTTTTTTCTTCAGCCTTCCGTCTTCACTATCAAAATCATTGTTTATGTTTGTCAATGATTTCTCGAATATCTCCATAAAATCTTCGCCGTAAATGTGGCGGATGACACAGGTTAATTCTTCAACCTCAGGAAACTTCCCGAATAAGTGGTAGATCGGCTGTGAGCCTTTAAACACAGCGTTTCTCGACGGATCAAACTCCTCAAGCAGGCTTTCGAATACATTTTCCCCTTCTTCTGTTAACTGAATGTACGTGTTCCGTTTATCATTCAGCCGCTTGGAAAATTTCAGATATCCCCGTTCTTCAAGCTTTTTTGAAAAGTTAAATGCAGTTGATACGTGCATAACGCCGAATTTGGCGATTTCTGAAATAGAAGCTCCTTTAAGCTGATAGGCAATCCATAATATATGATGCTCATTAATATTAAGGTCGTACGGCTTCAGCCAATTCTGCCAGTCTTTCTCGATAGATTTCCACAGCGCTTTGGACAGCTGCGCCATTTTTTGGGTATAGATTAAAGCTTCTTTTAGATCGTAAGGCGGTTCAACACGATTCAATACAGATCACCTGCTTCACATTTTCTTTTCCTCTATTATGCCAATAAAATAAAGATTAATAAAGATGAAAATTTAAGAATTTTATAATAAATTCTTCATCCATTGCTGGGAAAGGCTTTAAACCGCAAAAAAAAGTGCGGAACGCAATATGTCCGCACTTTTTTTGGTTGTATAGGATATTAGTTTTGTAAGGTTTTCTCCAGCTGTCTGATTTTCTCTTCAATATCAGCGATTTCCTTCTGGAGATCCTGCTGGTGCGGTTTGATTTCCTCCTGCCACCTTTTAATGCTGGTCTGAAGCTCTCCGCCTACGTCTTTAATGACTTCTGCGCTTTCTTTCGCCGTTTGGACAAGCTGGTCCTTAAGCGCCATTCCGTCTTTTTTTAACCGTTTGATTGTGTCCTCAATTGAATTGCAATTCGCTTTGATTTTGCCCCGCAGCTCTTTTCCGGATGAAGGAGCCGAGAGTAACACCGCTGCGCCTCCGATCAATCCGCCTACGAAAAGGCCTGTTAAAAGGGAACGTCCGTCAGCCATTTGAAATCACCCCGTTTTTTTTCTCATAACTTTTATCATTTTTGTTCAGAAGAATAAACTTCTATACATAGCTTGCTTTATTTTAGCATATTTTTTAAGGGAAAAGGAGGGAGAAGGTTGTCTGTCTTTATGATTGTTTTATCTTGTATGGCTCTTGTCTTTGCGGCGGGCGCCGTTTATTACCTGAAACTGCTCGGCCAGGCCGCTTCTTATCCGCCGAAGCGGGTCGTCCGCCAAAAGGCCATCGTCTGCTCAGCAGGAACCGCCCTCGCATTGTTCCTTATTTTTTTCACAAAACTTCTCGTATAAAACATGCTGAAACACATTAAAAAACCTCTTCCGGCCGGAAGAGGTTTCGGTATGCGGTTATTTCACCGTTTCAATCATATTGGACCGTTTTAAGATCGTCTGCACAATCGGATGCATAATGATAATGGCGATCGTATTCAGCGCAGCCGCCGGAAGGACGACCGCGAGCACCAATGCGGTGAATCCGCCCGGCAGGCCGACAATCAGAAGGGCCAGCGCCAAAAAGAGCAAACCGGAGATGAAGGTGCCGGCTATCGTAATGACGGCGGCGGGCGCTGTTTTCACGCTCTTTTTCACCAAAAGCGCCAGCGCGAGAAACAGAAACGCCGTTACCGGTTTTTCAATGATATTCGGAAGCTGTCCGCCCGGAAAAGATGTCGTGAGTGCGGAAATGATTCCCGTTACAATCCCAATCATCAGCACGTTCTGCACACGGGGGAATAACAGAATACCCATAAACATCATCACAAGCATCATATCGGGTTTCATTCCGAATAATACCGGCGGCATAATGGAATGAAGCACCGCTCCGATTGCCGCAAACAGGGCCATAATGACTAATTCTTTTGTTTTCATACTAAGCTCTCCTCTGCTAAGCTTTTTCGCCATCCAATAATATGCTCGTCATTTATTGCGATGGCCGGAAAAATTGATATGCAAACAGTATATCAAAGGAACCGTTATGTTAGAAGAAATTTATTCGTTTTCCTGCTGGAACTTTCTCATAAACTGAGCCAGTTTTTCACAATCAGCCAGGCTGACGGCGTTGTAGATAGACGCCCTGCAGCCTCCGACTGAGCGGTGGCCTCCGAGTCCGGTCATTTTAGCCGCTTTCGCTTCTTCAACGAATTTTTTCGTGAGACTGCTGTCGCGGAGGGTGAACGTGACGTTCATGTGAGAGCGGCTGTCTTTTGCGGCATGCCCCGCGTAAAACCCGCCGCTTGCGTCGATTGTGCCGTACAGGACGTCGGCCTTTTCCTGATTGCGCCGTTCAGCCGCTTCGACACCGCCGTTTTCAGCCAGCCATTCAAGGACGAGGCTCAGCATATAAATCGCAAATGTAGGCGGCGTATTATACAGTGAATCGGCTTTTGTGTGAGTGGAGTATTTCAACATTTTAGGGACGTTGGCGTTTTCGTTTTCAAGCCATGATTTTTTCATGATGACGACCGTGACGCCGGACGGCCCGAGGTTTTTCTGGGCTCCGCCATAGATGACATCAAACGTTTTGACATCAATTTTTCTGCTCAGGATGTCGCTTGACATGTCGGCTACGAGCGGGATCGGTGAATTCGGGAACTCTTTCCACTGCGTTCCGAAAATCGTGTTGTTTGACGTAATATGCAGGTAGGCGCCGTCTTTGATTCCTGAGAGGTCCGCTTCCGGTATGTGGTTGTGGTTTGAATCTGCGCTTGTTGCCGTGACGGATGTGTTTCCGAACAGTTTCGCCTCGGCGAGTGCTTTTTCAGACCATGCGCCCGTTACGATGAAGTGCGCCGTTTTTTCCGGTGTTAAAAAGTTCATCGGCAGCATGGAGAATTGAAGGCTTGCGCCGCCTTGAAGAAATAAAATATCATAATCGTCGGGAATATCCATCAGTTCTTTCAGAAGGCTTTTTGCTTTTTGGTGCACCGCATCATATTCCGTGCTCCGGTGGGACAGCTCCATGACGGACATGCCGGTATCATTGAAGTTGACAAATTCTTTTTGTGCTTTTTGCAGCACATCCAGTGGAAGGGCTGCGGGTCCTGCATTGAAATTCGTTGTACGTTCCATGTTTACGATCTCTCCCTGTTTTCCGCTTTAGTGTAAGAAATAATACAATTATCCTATCACAATTTTTTGATTTTTTTGATATAAAAAAATATAATTTATGTTTTTTGTGTTTCCGGACGCAAAAAAACCTCATCTTTAAGATGAGGCAAGCCGTTTTCTGACGGTTGAAGCGATCTCCTGAAGATCGTCAGGCGTATAGTCTTCGGCGTGGGTCTTCCAGACAGCCCCGAAACCGTCGCCTTTTCCGTAACGCGGAATGATATGCATGTGAAAATGGAACACCGATTGGCCCGCTTTTTCACCGTTGTTATTGAGAATATTCAGCCCGATCGGCTCGAATTCATCGCGGATGGCGCGTGCGATTTTCGGCACCGCTTCAAAATATTCTTTAGAAAGCTCAGGCGTAAACTCGTACACGTTTTCGATATGTGTTTTCGGAATCACGAGCGTATGGCCTTTTGTGACCTGGCTGATATCAAGAAACGCCACGACGTGTTCATTTTCGTATACTTTTGAAGACGGAATGTCACCGGCAATGATTTTGCAGAAAATACAATCGTCCGCTTTGTGCATAGATGGGTTTCCTCCCTGAAAAGAAATATATGTATATTCTCATCGTACCACAAAAACGGCCAAAACAAAAAACAGGATGAACGGCTGCGCGTTCACCCTGATGCAGAAGTACGAGCTTTATCACAGAAAATTGAATATGCCTTTTGTAAGCACCTCATTTGTTTTTAAAATGAAGACTTATGGGTCTGCTTAATCATTCCTGGGACAAACACCTCATTTGATTATTTCATCATGAATGAAGAACATCATCAAAGCAGTGTGTGAAGAAATTGTAAGCACAGGACATGTTGATTTTCATCCAACTGTTCTAAGACGTCTTTTATAAACACCTCATTTTCAGTTGATTAAAGCTGTTTCCTTCTACATACATTATGATGTCCGCCAAAACGATAACTATGCACACTTTTCACGTGAGAAAAAAAGGGAATCGTTTCAAATCAGACTTTATTTTTGGTACTATGAAGAAAAACGAATCAGAAGGGGAGAAATTATGTCTCTGCTATCGGTAAAAGACTTAACCGGCGGTTATACGAGAAACCCGGTCTTAAAAAATGTTTCATTCACCCTTGAGCCGAACCAGATTGTCGGACTCATCGGATTAAACGGCGCGGGCAAAAGCACGACGATCCGGCATATTATCGGATTAATGGACCCGCATAAAGGCTCGATCGAGCTGAACGGCAAGACGTTTTCGGAGGATAAGGAAAGCTACCGCTCGCAATTTACGTACATCCCCGAAACGCCGGTGCTGTATGAAGAACTGACGCTCAAAGAGCATCTGGAGCTGACGGCCATGGCGTACGGCCTTTCCAAAGAAACGCTTGAAAAAAGGCTTCCTCCGCTTCTGAAAGAATTCAGAATGGAAAAAAGGCTGAAATGGTTTCCCGCTCACTTTTCCAAAGGGATGAAGCAGAAAGTCATGATCATGTGCGCGTTTCTCGCGGAGCCTTCGCTTTATATCATTGACGAGCCGTTTCTCGGCCTTGACCCGCTTGCGATCAATGCATTGCTGGAGCGGATGGACGCCGCGAAAAAAGCCGGATCAAGCGTGCTGATGTCAACGCATATCCTGGCTACGGCAGAGCGCTACTGTGACGCTTTCATTATTTTACATAACGGCGAAGTGCGGGCAAGCGGCACACTGGAAGAACTGAGAGAGCAGTTCGGCATGAAAGACGCAGCTCTTGATGACTTGTATATCGAACTGACGAAGGAAGACGCCGGCCATGAATAATATGTCTACGATTTGGCAGTCCCGGCTTGAAGAGCATATAAAGGAAACCAGAATGTATATGAAATATATGCTCAATGATCATCTCGTCATTGTGCTGATCTTTTTTATTGCCGGCGCGGCAAGCTGGTACAGCAAGTGGGTCAAAGACATCCCCGTTCATTTTCCGTCATTTTGGGTGATGGCGGTGCTCTTTTCATTTGTGCTGACCGGTTCATACGTCCGGACGCTGTTAAAGGAAGCGGACCTCGTGTTTCTGCTGCCGCTTGAACCGAAAATGGGGACATACTTTAAGCATTCATTTAAGTACAGCTATCTGTCACAGCTGTTTCCGCTTATTGCTCTGTCGCTTGTATGCATGCCTCTGTTTTTCGCTGTAAGTCCGGGGGCGTCGCTTGCGTCGTATGCCGCCGTATTTATTCAGATGCTGGCGGTAAAAGCGTGGAATCAGGCCATGGAGTGGCGGATGATGTTTATGAATGACAGAAGCATGAAAATGATGGATGCGGTCATACGCTTTATCTGCAATATGCTGCTATTATACTTCGTCTTACAGTCGTTTTATGTGTACGCTGCCGCCGTCTACATTGTGATGGCCGGCCTTTATGTGTATTTCACATCGGCCGCAAAACATAAATCATTAAAATGGGAAG
This sequence comes from Bacillus sp. JNUCC-21, assembly GCF_041222765.1. NCBI lineage: Bacteria > Bacillati > Bacillota > Bacilli > Caryophanales > Bacillaceae > Bacillus > Bacillus sp. JNUCC-21. The sequence goes on from NZ_CP166019.1 coordinate 989,470, forward strand.
CCCATATTGAATATGAATTAAGAAGGAAGCAGCGGTTTTACAGAATCGCCAATCTGTTTACCGATGTGCCTCACCTGAAAAAACAGGCAAAACGCCGGGCGTATCTCGACTTTTTGCTCAGAATGATTCCGTTCGAACAGCGGAAAACGTTCTCCTATATGTATGCGCGGGCTTTTCTGCGTTCAAATGATTATCTCGGCATTCAGGTCAGGCTCACGATTATTTTTATCCTGATTATTATGCTCGTTTCCGCCAATCCGTGGATAACGGCGGCGTTAACCGTATTTACCGTCTTTATTACGGGAATACAGCTTCTCCCGCTGTTCGGGCATTTTCATCATCTTTCTCTGCAGGAGCTTTACCCGGTCAATCAGAAAGCGAAGCTGCAAAGTTTCTTTTCGCTGATGAAATCGGCGTTAACCGTGCAGGCGCTGCTGTTTTGTGCAGCGTCAACCTATGCCGCGGGAGTCAGCGGGGCGCTGTATGCGGCCGTTGCTTCAGCCGTTCTGATTTTTGTGATCATGCCTTCGTATATGGGCGGAAGATTGAAAAAGTACGGCAAGCTGTAATCAATCGGGTTTTTGAAACCTCAATGAAAGAAGGAGACACAGATGACCGACGATCAGCAGCTGATACAGGAAGCACTGCAATGGAAAGCGCGTTTTTTGCGCAAAGATTCTATGCTTGAACGTTTTTCTAAAGGAATGCAGGCGAAAATAAATGAGCGGATTCCCGATAAAATTCATGCCGTCATCACAGAAAGCATTAAAAAAATGACCGAAGCAACAATGGCGGGTTCAAATCTGGTGAAAAGCAAGCGGGATACAAACGGTATGACGCTTGCTGAAAAAGATGCCCTCGCCAGACAAACCATCGTATCGTACCAAAAGGTCGCGGCAGCCGAAGGTATCGGTACGGGGGCCGGCGGAATTTTTTTAGGGATGGCTGATTTTCCTTTGCTGTTATCCATTAAAATGAAATGTCTGTTCGATCTTGCCTCCATTTACGGGTATGATGTGAAAGACAGGGATGAGCGATTGTTTTTGCTGTTTATTTTTCAGCTGGCTTTCTCAAGCGGTGAACAGCGGAAACGCATATACTCAATGATTGAACAATGGGATTCGAAAAAGCATGATGTCGATTGGAGAGTTTTTCAGCAGGAATACCGCGATTATCTGGACGTAGTGAAATTGTTTCAGCTTTTGCCGGTCGTCGGAGCCGCCGTGGGCGGAGCGGCCAATTATAAACTGCTGTCACAGCTCGGTGAGACGGCAAGGCACGTTTTTCATTTAAGAATCACAGCAGCCGGTACGTAATGTACCGGCTGTTTTTTATGCCCTATCGGGGGTAGCTTACCGCGGCGCCGATAAGCACCTTGGCGGCCGTCAGCATCGCTTTTTCATTAAAATCAAATTTCGGGTGGTGATGGGGATAAATGGTTTCCGCGTTTTCTAAAGCGGCGCCCGTAAAGAAAAATGCGCCTTTTGTATGCTGCAGATAATAGGAAAAATCCTCTCCGGCCATCTGCGGCTCTCCTTCACTGACCTTCGTGACGCCCTCTGTTTCCGCTGCGGCTGCCGCCGCGTGCGCCGCTTCCTCAGGATGATTAACGACGGCGGGATAACCGCGCTTGAAACGATATTCATAGGAAGCGGAGTGCATGGAACAGATTCCTTTTACGACGGCTTCTATTTCTGCTTCGAGCAGGCTGCGCACACTTTCGTCAAACGAGCGGACGGTGCCTGATATGACTGCCTGATCGGCAATCGCATTAAACGGATTTTCAGCGGTGAACGAGCCGGCTGAGATGACGGCCGGCTGCACCGGATTTACCCGCCGGCTGACGATATGCTGAAGAGCCGTGACGATTTGTGAGCCGATTAAAACGGCGTCCTTCGTATCGTGAGGAATCGCGCCGTGGCCGCCTTTCCCGATGACTTTAATCGTAAAGCCGTCAGCGGCGGCCATCACTGCGCCCGGGCGGCATAAGACCGTCCCGACGGGTTCAGTCGCCCAAAGGTGAGTGCCGAAAATGGCATCGACATGCTCGAGGCAGCCATCCTCAATCATTGCTTTTGCTCCGCCGGGAGATAATTCTTCGGCGTGCTGATGGATCATCACAAATGACCCTTTCAGTTTTTCCCGGTTGCGGTACAGCACTTTTCCGACCGCTAGCAAAGCCGCCGTATGGCCGTCGTGCCCGCAGGCGTGCATGACGCCGGGAATTTGTGAAGCATAGGGCACATCTTTTTCATCCTGTATCGGCAAAGCGTCAAAATCAGCTCTGAGTGCCACGACCGGTCCCGGTTCACTCCCTTCAATATAGGCTGTGACACCGTTGCCCCCGACATTCGTCCGGATGGGAACGCCGAGCTTTTCATAAAATGAGGCGATGAACGCCGGTGTTTTTTTCTCCTTAAACGATGGCTCGGGATTCATGTGAAGGTGACGCCTGATTTCAACCATTTCCTCATACAGCCCGTCAAGCTGAGCGTTTAAGCTTTTTTGAAGTGTCGTTAACGTCAAAAGCGATGTCCCCCTCGTCTGCTTTTCCCATGATTGTATAGAAAATGTCAGAAGATTTCAATCCTTTTGCTACGGGAGAATGATGATGGCGGCGATCGTTGTGACGACTAGCCCGGCCGCAACCGGGATAAAGTTTTTTCTGGCAAGCTCAAACGGATCAACTTTACAAATAGCCGCAGCGGGGATCAGTGCCCAAGGGACCAATGTTCCGCCCCCGACCCAGATCGCTGAAATCTGGCCCAGCGCCGTTAAAACGGCCGGGTCCGTATGAAGCGCGGCGGAAAACAGCTTTGCCATCGAGCCTGCAAGAGATATACCGGAAAACCCTGACCCGTCGAGCCCGGTAATGGCACCGACTGCGGTCAGGGCGATGCCGGCGAATTCTCCGGACATCGGAAAAGAATGGGACAGGGCCAATCCGAGGTCATTGACGATCCCCGCAGATCCTTTCGGCAGCGGGGTGTTCAAAATACTTTTAAACCCCGCGTCACCGAGATAAAAGAAGGCCGCGATCGGAATGACGGGGCCGAATACTTTAAAGCCAAATTGAAAACCGCCGATAAAATACTCGGTGATCTTTTCTAAATGCCGCTCTTTATATACAATGAAATGAATGATCAGGAGAATGCCGATCGCGGTTCCTCCGACGAGTGCCGTCGCATCGTTTCCTTGCAAACGGTATACGATCATACAGATAATATCGGCGAGAAAAACAAGCGGAATGAAAACCGCCAGGACCACCCTGAGTTTTTTCGGCAGGTACATACTTGTGTCCAAAGAACCGGAGCTGTCCAAGGAGAGGGGGGCCTTCGTTTTTTTTCGATCCCGCATGATGAGGAAGAAAGCGGTGATTGTCGTCGTTAACCCCATGATCAAAACGAGCGGAATACTTGCCTGCATGACATCGCTCACGGGAATGCCCGCGGCATCGGCCGTTAATTTCGGGGCCGCCTGAATGACGTAATCCCCCGATAAAGCGAATCCGTGGCCGAACAGGTTCATCGCCATAGCCGCGGCGATCGGAGAAAGGCCCGCCCGGATCGCTGCGGGAAGCAGCACAGCGCCGATCAGCGCCACCCCTGGTGACGGCCAGAAAAAAAGAGAGATGGCAAACATCAGACAGCCGATAACCCAATATGCGACTGCCGGCCCCTTCATCAGCTTTGCAAACGGAGAAATCATCTCTTCATTAATACCGGTTTCGGTCAAAATGCCGCTCATCGCCACGATAAAACAAATGATAAAAATCGTCGGCAGCAATTCTCCGGCGGCATACGTGAAGCTGTGAAACAGACTGCTGACCGAAGCGGAGAATGAATGCGTCGTCCATAGCGCAATCACAAAAATGCCGGCGAGTGAAATAAAGGTTGTATCTTTCCTGAGGAGCATAAAAACGATAATGGCCGCGATAAAAGCAACATAAAGCAGATGTACCGAGTAGACGCCGATCCCCAATTGAACCACTCCGTTTATAAATAGGATTGCTACAGGTTATTCATAGGCGGGCGGAAGGTGCAAAGAAGGATGCGTAAAATCGGGACATCAAAAAAGCCGGAGAATCTCCGGCGGTTTTCAGTCTATTGCGTAATAAGCGGTTACATAAGACGGGCGGGAGAAAATAGACGTCGTGTCGATGCCTGCAGATGTTCCGCGTTTTTTATGAGCTTCCTGATAAGAGTTTGACTGCTGCCAGCCCTGAAAGGCTTTTTCCTCTTCCCACAGGGTCAAAATGACATACGTATCGCCTTCGAGCGGTCTTAATACGCGGATGGCTTCAAAACCGGGTTCATTTTCCACTTTGCCGGCGCGGTTTTTAAACCGGTTTTCAAACAGCGGACGGCCTTCCTGGGTAACGGCGATGTTGTTGAGGACGGCGTAGCCCGGATTTTTGATTTCCCCGACGCTGTCGATGCTTTCATAGGAATGGGGCGCCTGAAAAACGGTTTCTCCATTTGTTTCATGAATTAAAACCGCATTATCCCCCCCTTGCATCAGCACCATATTCTCACTCGGGTGTTTCTTTGCAATCGTCTTTAAAAAATCGGCTGTCCCGTATGTAATATAAACCTTCATATCAGCCACCTCCTGCTTGCTAGTATATCAAAAGAGTGGTATAAGTTTCTATTGGCGACTCATTCTGACATAATTCGAAACAATATTTCCCATACTACAAGTTAAGAAAGGCGAGGTGACTTATGCTGAAAAAGAAAAAAAGATTCTTTATTCCGGCTGTAATTGCGGCGGCAACCGCTTTTCTCGCGTTAATCGGATACATTATCATTATATTTCTCGGCCATTATGTCATCGATGAAAAGAAATTAATACTGCACGCATCTTCAAAAATCGTCGATCAAAACGGTGATGAAATCGCGAGCCTCTATACGGAAAATCGCGAGCCGGTATCCATTCAGCAGGTTCCGGAAGATGTGAGAGATGCCTTTATCGCCGTTGAAGATAAACGGTTTTACGAACATCACGGCATTGATGTGAAGTCTGTCGGCCGGGCGGTGTTCCGGGATGTTTTAGCAGGCGGCAAGGTGGAGGGCGGCAGCACGATCACCCAGCAGCTGGCGAAAAACATTTTTCTGACTCATGATAAAACATTTTTGCGCAAGACGAAGGAAGTCATTATCGCCATCAATCTTGAGCGTGATTACAGCAAGGACAAGCTGCTTGAAATGTACCTGAACCAGCTTTATTTCGGCCATGGCGTTTACGGCATTCAAGCCGCGTCCCACTACTACTTTAATAAAGAAGTAAAAGATTTAACCGTTGCGGAAGGAGCCGTTCTGGCAGCGATTCCGAAGGCGCCATCTCTTTATTCGCCGATTCAGCATCCGGATAAAAATAAAGAACGCCGCGATACGATTCTTGCAATGATGAACGACCAAGGCTATATCAGCGCCAAGGAAGCCGTCAGAGCCCAGGGCCGGACATTGGGGCTTCATGTCAAGAAAACATCAGAAACGCCTTGGTTTGACAGTTATATTGATCTTGTCATCAAGGAGGCGGAAGACCGTTATTCGATGTCAGGTGAACAGCTGCTTCAAGGCGGTTATACGATCCGGACGTCACTTGATTCCAAGCTGCAGAAAACGGCATACACCCTCATGAAGGAAAGCGGCTATTTTCCGGGGACGGATCAGGCGGCAGAGGGAAGCGCCGTCTTTATTGATAATAAAACCGGAGGCGTGCGCGCGGCGGTCGGCGGACGCGACTACGTGACAAAAGGATACAACAGGGTTACGGCGAAGCGGCAGCCGGGCTCAACGTTTAAGCCGATTGCCGTATACGGGCCCGCCATGCAGGAAGACAAGTTCAAACCGTATTCGCTTCTCCAAGACAAACTGACGTCCTACGACGGGTATGAACCGAAAAATTATGACGGACAGTACAAGGGGGAAGTGACGATGCAGGATGCGATCACTTACAGCATAAATGCGCCCGCTGTCTGGACATTGAAGCAGATCGGCGTAGATACGGGAAAATCGTATCTTGAGAAAAACGGCATGAACATTTCTGACAACGGACTCGCGATTGCGCTTGGCGGTCTGTCAGAAGGCGTCACCCCGCTTCAGCTTGCCGGAGCTTATCATACCTTTGCGGCAAACGGAATGTATACGAAGCCATTTTTTATAGAGAACATCACGGACGAAGACGGAGAAACGTTATCCGGGCCTAAAAACGGCAAAACGCGCGTTTTCAGCGGACAGACGGCATGGAATATGACGAGAATGCTTCAGCAGGTCGTAAAAGAAGGAACCGCTTCACAAGGCAGCTATCAAGGTGACCTGGCGGGGAAAACCGGCACGACCACATTTCCCGGGGTCCCCGGCGCGACAAAGGACGCCTGGTTTGCGGGATACACTCCCGGACTGACGGGAGCCGTCTGGATGGGCTATGACAAAACGGATAAAACCCATTACCTGAAAGGCGGAAGCCAATACCCGGTCAGACTCTTTAAAGATATCGTCACAAAAGCGGGGGAAAACGGCCGGACATTCAAAAAGCCTGAAAATGTGAAGGAACTGGGCAGCCCGATTGAGCTGGAGGCGGTAAAGTCCCTGTCGGCCCGTTATACATTTAAGGCGATGGGACTGATTACGGTTCAATTAAAATGGGATATTCAAAAGGATGATCGGGTTGTTTACCGAATATATGAGAAGAAAGACGGAAAAGACAAACTTCTGGATTCGGTGAAAGGAAAAGGCAGCTTTGACATACCGTACGCCAATCTGTTTTCAGGGGCTTCATACAAAGTCGTTCCATATAATTCACAGACAGATCAAGAAGGAGAGGGAACGGAATACGTTCAGCCGAAGCTTTTTTCTTCTTAATCATGAATTCGGCGATTTTTTGAACATTAAGCCTCAATTCTATACGCTTTTGAAAAAACAAGGTATAGTGTAATGGGCGAAGAACACGAACGTATGGTTGCAGGAGGAAAGGTGGAAATTCAGATGAGTAAACGAGAAGCGTTTAATGATACGTTTTTAAAAGCGGCACGGGGAGAAAAAACAAATCACGTCCCTGTCTGGTACATGAGACAGGCGGGGAGGTCTCAGCCGGAATACCGCAAGCTGAAGGAAAAGTACGGCTTAGTCGAAATTACGCATCAGCCCGAGCTGTGCGCGTATGTGACGAGGCTCCCGGTCGAGCAGTACGGAGTGGACGCTGCCATTTTATATAAAGACATTATGACGCCGCTTCCTTATATCGGAGTGGATGTTGAAATAAAAAACGGAATCGGCCCGGTGATCGATCAGCCGGTGCGCTCTGCTGCGGATATTGAAAAGCTCGGCGAACTGGATCCCGGACAGGATGTTCCTTACGTGCTGGAAACGATCCGATTACTCGTAAACGAACAGCTGAATGTTCCGCTCATCGGTTTTTCGGGAGCGCCTTTTACGCTGGCCAGTTATATGATTGAAGGCGGGCCTTCTAAAAATTACAACAAAACAAAAGCGTTTATGCACAGTATGCCGCAAGCGTGGCAAATGCTGATGGACAAGCTCGCGGACATGATTATCGTTTATGCGAAAGCGCAGATTAACGCCGGCGCAAAAGCCATTCAGATTTTTGATTCATGGGTCGGCGCGCTGAACCGCGAAGATTACCGGCAGTTTATAAAACCGGTGATGGACAGAATATTCCGGGAGCTTTCAGCAGAACAAGTTCCGCTGATCATGTTCGGCGTAGGCGCAAGCCACCTGGCCGGGGATTGGCATGACCTTCCTCTTGATGTCGTCGGTCTTGATTGGAGACTCGGCATAGATGACGCCAGAAAACAAGGCATTACAAAAACGGTTCAGGGCAATCTTGATCCGTCGCTTCTTCTTGCGCCTTGGGAAGTCATCGAGAAAAAAGCGAAAGCGATACTTGATCAAGGCATGAAAACGGACGGGTTTATTTTCAATTTAGGGCACGGCGTATTCCCAGATGTCAATCCGGAAACGCTGAAAAAGCTGACGGCGTTTGTACATGAATACTCCGCGGCCAAAAAAACGGAACAATCTTCCTGAGCAGATCGTTGGTTATAAGTAGATTTTCCTGTCAAAATCAAGGTGGACAGACCATCAAAAGAGGTGTGTAACAAAATGAGCAGCAAAAAGAAAATGGGACTTCTTGTCATGGCTTACGGAACGCCTTACAAAGAAGAGGACATAGAACGTTATTATACGCATATCAGACGCGGAAGAAAGCCGGAGCCTCATATGCTTCAAGATTTAAAAGACAGATATGAAGCGATCGGAGGCATTTCGCCGCTTGCAAAAATTACGCAGGAGCAGGCGGAGAAGCTCGCACAGCGTTTAAATGAAATCCAGGATGACGTAACATTCAAAGTGTACATCGGATTAAAACATATTGAACCGTTTATTGAAGACGCGGTGGCGGACATGCATAAAGACGGCATTACAGAAGCTGTCAGCCTTGTGCTCGCTCCTCATTTTTCAACATTCAGCGTCCAGTCATACAACAAACGCGCGAAAGAAGAAGCGGAGAAGCTCGGCGGCTTGACCATCAAGTCTGTTGAAAGCTGGTATGATGAACCGAAATTCGTTGATTATTGGGTCGGTCAGGTGAAGAAAACATATGAATCAATGCCGAAAGAAGAACGGGATGACGCGATGCTGATCGTCTCAGCGCACAGCCTTCCTGAAAAAATAAAAGAATACGGCGATCCGTATCCTGACCAGCTGGAGGAATCCGCAAAACTGATTGCCGAAGGCGCCGGAATTACCGATTACGCAGTCGGATGGCAAAGCGAAGGGAACACCCCTGATCCGTGGCTCGGACCGGATGTGCAGGATCTCACGCGCGATCTGTACCAAAAGCATCCTTATAAAGCATTTGTATACGTGCCCGCAGGCTTCGTTGCCGATCATTTAGAGGTGCTTTACGATAATGATTATGAATGCAAAGCTGTGACCGAAGAAGTCGGCGCAAGCTACTATCGTCCGGCTATGCCGAACGCACAGCCTGAATTTATCGACGCGCTTGCAGCGGTCGTGCTGAAAGAGCTGGACAAGTAGAATTAAACGGTAAAGAAGGCGATAAAAATGAGTGGCGATAAAAAACATCTGGTCATCATCGGCGGCGGCATAACGGGATTAGCCGCCGCCTTCTACATGGAAAAAGAAATCAAGGAAAAACAGCTGCCGCTTGAGGTCACTCTGATTGAAGCGGGCCCGAGAGCGGGCGGCAAAATTCAGACGGCGCATAAAGACGGCTACATCATTGAGCGGGGGCCGGATTCTTTTTTGGAAAGGAAAAAAAGCGCGCCGCAGCTCGTCAAGGATTTGGGGCTTGAGCATCTGCTCGTCAACAATGCGACCGGCCAGTCTTACGTGCTCGTCAACGAGACGCTCCATCCGATGCCGAAGGGCGCGGTGATGGGCATTCCGACCAAAATCGCTCCGTTCATCTCCACCGGTTTATTTTCTGTTCCCGGAAAGGCGCGGGCGGCGCTTGACTTTGTCCTGCCTGCGAGCAAACCGAAGGAAGATCAGTCTCTGGGTGAATTTTTCCGCAGACGCGTCGGTGACGAAGTCGTTGAGAATTTAATAGAACCGCTATTATCAGGGATTTATGCCGGAGATATTGATAAGCTGAGCCTCATGTCCACGTTTCCGCAATTCTATCAGACTGAGCAGAAGCACAGAAGCCTGATTCTCGGCATGAAAAAATCGCGTCCGCAGCCTTCGGGACAGCAGCTGACAGCCAAAAAGCAGGGCCAGTTTTTAACGCTGACAACAGGGCTTCAAACGTTGGTGGAGGAGCTGGAAAAGCAGCTTACGCTGACAAAGGTGATGAAAGGAACGAAAGTCACCCATATCGGCCGCGAGGAGAAAGGATATTCTGTGACGCTTGATAACGGCAAAGTGCTCTATGCGGAAGGATGCATAGTAACAGCCCCGCATAAAGCCGCGGCGAAAATGCTTTCTGATCTGCCGGCGGTTTCATGTCTTAAAGACATGCATTCTACGTCCGTTGCCAACGTCGCCTTAGGTTTTCCTGAGGGAGCCGTCAAGATGGAGCATGAAGGTACGGGATTCGTTATCTCAAGAAACAGCGACTTCTCCATCACGGCCTGCACATGGACGAATAAAAAATGGCCGCACGCGGCGCCGGAGGGCAAAACGCTTCTCAGAGCGTACGTCGGAAAGGCCGGAGATGAATCCATCGTAGATCTTTCAGATAACGAGATCATTAAAATCGTAATGGAAGATTTGAAAAAAGTAATGAAAATAAATGGCGAACCGGAAATGACCTGTGTGACCCGCTGGAACGAAAGCATGCCGCAATACCATGTCGGCCATAAGGAGCGCATCAAAGAGTTCAGAGATGCGCTGAAAGCTTCCTATCCGGGCGTATACGCGACGGGCGCGTCTTTCGAAGGGGTGGGCATCCCCGACTGTATCGACCAGGGAAAAGCCGCCGTATACGATTCACTGGCTTATTTATTTGAAACGTACCAGCCTCCGTTATCGTAAAACGGAGGTTTTTTTGCATGTTCCCGTTCTGTAAAGGGAACACCAATAAAGAGAGAAAACATTTGAATCTTCTTTGCGACTGTGATAAGTTATCTTATGTACAAAATGACTAAAACGTTCAAACGGTCAATTTAACGAGGTGGGAAACATGTCCGTCGATCGGAAAAAGCTCATTCTGGAAGCGGCAACGAAGTCTTTTACACAATTCGGCTACAAAGCAACGACAATGGATCTGGTGGCAAAGCTTGCAAATGTGGGGAAGGGAACCATCTACACGTTTTTCAAAAACAAAGAAGAACTGTTTGATGATATTTTCACCACTATTTTAAGAGAAATGAAGGAACACGCAGACGAAGCGATGAAACCGGAGCTTTCATTTCACGAAAATGTCCACCGGGCGCTTGTCGCGATTTTGGAATTCAGAAAAACACACCAGCTGACTATTAAAATTTTTCAGGAGAACGCCGAGATTGGTACAATAGCCGTTCAGGATGTCATTGCGAAAATGGAGCGGGCCATTCTGTCATACATTAAAGAAAAGATAGAAACAGCCATTGAAAACGGAAGCATTAAACCGTGTGATCCGGAACTGACCGCTTTTGTGATGCTCAAGCTCTACATCGCGCTGATATTTGACTGGGAAAAAAACCATCCGCCTCTTGAAAAAGAGACGATCGCTGAATTGCTGGAAATGTATGTTGGTCAAGGATTATCTAAATAATAGATGATCCTTCACTTTTTAGGTGCCGTGACCGTTTTGTCAAATGAGTCAGTTTGCGGAAGGAGGCAACAGGGTTGAATACAATAAAAAGCCAGTGGAAAGACATTGTAACGAACAAGAAACTGTTAATCCCCATCATTGCCATATTATTCGTTCCGCTGATCTACAGCGGAGTGTTTTTGAAGGCGTACTGGGACCCGTACGGCACGGTGGATCAGCTGCCGGTTGTCGTTGTCAACCAGGATAAAGGGGCGGACTACGAAGGGAAACATCTTCAGATCGGTGACGATCTTGTGAAAGAGTTAAAGAAAAATGATAATTTTGATTGGCATTTTTCAAGCGATCTTGATCAATCGTTAAAGGACTTATTAAATGCTAAATATTATTTATTGGTCGAGATTCCTGAAGATTTTTCTAAAAACGCCAGCACGGTAATGGATAAAAATCCGAAGAAGCTGGATCTGAAATATCATACGAATGCCGGATCAAACTATGTCGGCGCGACAATCGGGGAAAAGGCGATCGACAAACTGAAAGCCTCCGTGTCGAAAGAAGTGACAGAGCAATACGCAAAAGTCATTTTTGATAACTTTAAAGATATTGCCAAAGGGCTCGGCAAAGCCAGCAGCGGAGCCAAGAAAATAGACGACGGCACGAAAAACGCGAAAGACGGCAGCGCCAAGCTGAAGGAAAATTTAGCGAAGCTTACTGAAAGCACCGCCACCATCGGCGATAAAACACAGCAGCTTGCAGACGGCGCGGCGAAAGTGACAAGCGGAATTCAAACGCTTGACAGCTCTATCGCAAAACTTCAGAGCGCAAGCGCCGAAATTCAAGATAAATCAGGACAGATTGCTTCAGGAGGAGGCCAAGTGGCCAGCGGGCTGAAAACAAGCCTTGACGCACAAAAGCAGCTCCAGCAAAAGCTTCCGGATTTAACGAATGGATTAAGCGCGTTAAACAGCAAGGCGCAGGAAGTGTCGCAAAAAGCGGCGGCATTTGAAGATGCGATCAATTCAGTCAACCTGTCAGACATTGAAAACGCGGTTGGGCAGCTCGAACAGACTGAAAAGGACCTGCAGCAGTTTAAGAAGAAGCTTTCTGATCTGAAAAACAGCCTGGATGCCCGGGATGACGCGGTCAAAAAGGTGATTAAGGACAGTGATTTCTTAACGGATGAGCAAAAAGCGAAACTTGTTCAGCTTCTGAATGAGAAGCTTCCGAAGGCTGACCTTCCGGATTTAGACAATATCGTCAGCCAGCTTCCGTCCGGCGGAGATATTCAGCTTCCGGATATGTCAGTCATAAAAAGCGCGCTCAAAGATGTAAAAGCGAAGGCTGATCAGCTGAAAGCACTGCCTCAGTCCACATCGAAACTGTATAACGGCGCAGCGGCGGTACAAGACGCGATTAACCAGCTGACAGCGGGAACTGATAAATTATACAGCGGAGCGCAGACCGTTTTTGAAAGCCAAAACAAACTGACAGCCGGCATCGGCGAATACAACAGCAAGTTCGGACAGCTCAAATCAGGATCAGAAGCGTTAGTGTCAGGGAGCGGCCAAGTATCAGGCGGCTTAACGAAACTGCTGGACGCGCAAAACAAAATCCATGACGGCTCGTCCAAAATTGAGCAGGGTCAAGCGTCTCTCGGCACCGGTTTAAGCAAGCTTTTAGACGGCACCGGACAATTGTCCAGCCAGCTGAAAGATGCGGCCGATCAAACCGGGGACATTAAGACAGATGACAAAACGTACAGCATGTTTGCCGATCCGGTAAAAACGGACGATAACGCGATTCATTCCGTGCCTAACTACGGTACCGGACTGACGCCTTATATTCTCTCTATGGGCTTGTATGTCGGCGGATTGATGCTGACGGTCGTATTCCCTCTGAGTGAAGCTTCAGGGCGTCCGAGAAACGGTTTTGAATGGTTCCTCAGCAAATTCAGTGTTATTCTGCTTGTCGGACTGATTCAATCCGTTATTGTCGCCACGGTTCTGTTAAAAGGAATCGGGCTTGATGTGGAAAGCACGTGGAGATTCTATCTCTTTACGATGATTACCAGCATCGCGTTCCTGTCGATGATCCAATTATTGGCGACAACGATGGGGAATCCGGGACGCTTTATCGCTGTCATCATTCTGGTGCTCCAGCTCGGGGCAAGCGGAGGAACCTTCCCGCTTGAACTCCTGCCGGGATTCTATCAAGTGATTCACGGGGCACTGCCGATGACTTACAGCATCAACGGGTTCCGTGCCGTCATTTCAAATGGCGACTACGGCTACATGTGGCAGCAGGCATCCATTCTGTTGGGCATCGCCGTTGTCATGATCGCGCTGACCATCGTGTATTTTACGGTGCAAAGCAAAAAAGAACACAAAACGGAAGAAGAAATAACAGCATAAGAAAAAGAGGCTCTGAGCAGATGCTCAGGGCCTCTTTTTTTTAGATTTCGATCGTCGTACTATTAAAATCCCCATCTTACCAACAGTCCGGTATACGTCAATCCTCCGCCGAACCCGAATAATACCAGTGTCTGGCCTTCCGACAGTTTTTTTGCTTTCACAGCTTCATCCAATGCGAGAATAATAGAAACCGATGAAGTGTTGCCGTAATATTCAACGCTTGTCAATGTCCGTTCAAGCGGGAAGGGCAGTTTTTCGCAGATGGATTCGATCATCCGCATGTTGGCGCTGTGAGGAACGAACCAATCCAGATCGTCTTTTGAAAAGCCGGCTTTTTCTAAAAGGGCATTGCATTCCTCAGGCACGGTTCTGGCCGCCCATTTATATACTTCGCGCCCGTTTTGCACCATGTTTCCTCCGCCTTTAAGCGGCTCGCCGTTTAATTCTGCGCTCAGTCCCGTGCGATACAGCACGTCCGCGCTGCCTCCCGCTGTTCCTTGCACGGCTGCCAAAAAGCCCGGCGCTGATTCGTCGCGTTCTACCAATAGGGCGCCAGCAGCGTCTCCGAAAAGAACGCAGGTCGTCCGGTCAGTATAATCCGTTACCTTTGATAATGTTTCACCGGCAATGACAATCACTTTTTGATGGGAACCGGCGGTAATTAATGCGTCTGCGAGCTGAAGGCCGTAAGTGAGTCCGGCGCATGTGGCGTTAATATCAAGCGCCCCCGTGTGCGGCCAGCCGAAGTAAGCCTGCACGCGTGCCGCGGTGCTTGGAAACGCATAGTCCGCCGTCGTTGTGGCGACAAGGATCATATCGACATCATCAAGAGTTCCGCTGTATCGTTCTGCAAGGTTTTTCACCGCTTCCACACACAAATCCGATGTGAATTCATGTTCGCCGGCAATGCGTCTTTCCTTCATACCGGTGCGCTGGACGATCCATTCATCAGATGTATCGACGATGCGCTCCAAATCCGGGTTTGTTAATCGGCGTGCCGGAGCATATGTACCGATTGCTGTAATTTTAGATTTTGACATGAAAAAATCACTCCTTTATATCAGATTATAACACCTGATATTATTACTTGGTACTAATTTTAATAAAAAAACCCAAGCAGCATCCGCTGTTTGGGGAGCATGAGAAATCTATTTGTAAAACGGGCTTGTGTGAACGATTACCAATGACGGCAGCAGCGGCGGCATGAATGATGATGCTTCTTTTTTTCTTTCTTCTTTTTTTCTTTCTTCTTTTTACAAGGGTCTTCTTTTTTCTTTTTACAGTGATCTTCTTCTTTTTTACAGCCCCAGAAGGCTGCACCAGACCAATCATCCTCAAACCAATCCTCAAACCAATCATTATGAAATCTTTTCCGCTTGTGCGGTTTACGGCTGATCATACATTTCCCTCCTATGCTCATGCTCCCTTCATTCTATGAAAAAAGAGAAGGAAAAGATTGGACGGGTTATGGATCAAAAGAGTATATTTTAAGAAGAATAAAATTGATAGGAGGAATGACCTGTGGCAAATATGAAACATACGATGGAACTGATTAAAGAATTGGTGTCAATTCCGAGTCCGACGGGCAATACATACGAGGTTATCGCCTATACAGAAAGTCTTTTAAAAGAATGGGGCGTCTCCTCTTACAGAAACCGCAAAGGCGGTCTTTTTGTCACAATTCCCGGCCGTGATGACAAGAAACACAGATTGCTGACGGCGCATGTCGATACGCTCGGCGCGATGGTAAAGGAGATAAAGGCGGACGGCCGGCTGAAGATTGACTTGATCGGCGGCTTCCGATATCACTCGATTGAAGGGGAATATTGCGAGATCCAAACTTCTTCCGGCAAAACCTATACAGGCACCATCTTAATGCATCAGACTTCAGTGCACGTCTACAAGGACGCCGGCAAGGCAGAGCGGAATCAGGAGAATATGGAAGTCCGTCTTGATGAGCCTGTCCGGACGAAGGAAGAGACGTCCGATCTCGGCATCAGGGTCGGCGATTTCATCTCATTTGACCCGCGCGTGCAGATTACGCCGAGCGGCTTTATTAAGTCCCGGCATCTTGATGACAAAGCGAGCGTGGCTCTGCTCTTGAATTTAATCCGCCGCATCACGGAAGAGAAAATCGAACTTCCGTATACGACGCATTTTCTGATTTCTAATAATGAAGAAATCGGCTACGGCGGCAATTCTAACATTCCTCCTGAGACCGTCGAATACTTGGCTGTTGATATGGGGGCGATCGGCGACGGCCAGTCTACGGATGAATATACCGTCTCCATTTGCGTGAAGGATGCGAGCGGCCCGTACCATTATCAGCTCAGAAAACATCTGGCCGGGCTTGCGGAGCGCTATGGCATTGATTATCAGCTTGATATTTATCCGTATTACGGTTCTGATGCCTCAGCAGCCATCCGTTCGGGCCATGACATCGTCCATGGGCTGATCGGCCCGGGAATTGACGCTTCACACGCTTTTGAACGCACGCATGAATTATCGCTTCTTAATACGGCGAAGCTTTTGCACCGGTACGTTTTATCGCCGATGGCATAAAAAACCCTGCGCGGAAATCATTCCGTGCAGGGTTTTCATTTTAACCTGAGATGGTTGTGTTTTGTTCTGTTTTGGCGAGGCTCATGACCTTCGCGCCTTTAACGGGATCATACTGGCCTTCCCATTTTGACATCACAACAGATGCCAGCGCGTTTCCGGTCAGATTGACGACCGTACGGGCCATGTCCATAATCCGGTCAACACCGGCGATGAATGCAAGGCCTTCTGCAGGAACGCCGATTGTGCCGAGTGTCGCAAGCAGGACGACGAAAGAAGTCCCGGGCACGGCAGCCATTCCTTTGGAAGTGACCATCAAGACAAGCACAAGGGTAATCTGCTGCCAAATGGTCAAGTCAATGTGGTATACCTGAGCGAGGAATAAAGCGGCGATTGATTGGTACAGCACAGATCCGTCTAAGTTAAAGGTATATCCGATCGGCACAACAAAGGAAACAATACCTTTCGGACAGCCGATTTTCTCCATCTTCTCCATGATGCGGGGGAGTACGGTTTCGGAGCTTGACGTACTGAACGCCAATAAAATTTCATCCTTCATATAGGCGAGGAATTTGAAAATGTTTAAACCGGAAAGCTTTCCGACGATTCCGAATACAACAATGAGAAAGAAAGCCAAAGCTACATATACTAAACCGACCAGTTTACCGAGTGAAAGCAGGGAACTGAGCCCAAATTTGGAAACGGTAACACCGATCAACGCAAAAACACCAAACGGCGCAACTTTCATGACGAGGTTCACAACATGGAACATCGCATGAGAAACACCTTCAAAGAAGGCCAATACGGGCTTTCCTTTTTCACCGATTGCCGAGATGCCGAGTGCAAACAGCACGGTAAAGCAGATGATGGCAAGCAGATCTCCTTCGGCTAATGATTGGAAGAAGTTTGTCGGTACGATATGCAGGAATGTGTCCGCAACGGATTTACTGCTTTGTTCTTTTTCTGTTTCAACATATTGACTGATATCTGTCTTTTGAGCTTCATGTATATTAACGCCTGCTCCCGGCTGAAACAGATTCGCCAAAGCCAGCCCGAGAATAATGGCAAAAGTGGTAATGATCTCAAAATACAAAATCGTTCTGAAGCCTAATTTTCCGACTTGTTTTCCGCTTCCCGCGCCGGCAACGCCGATGATTAAGCTGGAGACGACAATTGGAATCACTATCATTTTGATTAAGCGTAAAAACAAATCGCCGATAGGCTGTAAATATGTTGGAATGGCGGGATTGCCGTACCAGATGACACCGACTACAACCCCTAGTATGAGTCCGACGAAAATTTGCGTCGCTAGTCCAAAGCGTAATTTTTTCATAGATTACCTCCCGAAGAAAAAAGTGCAATAAGTATCTAAAAAGATAGCTATTAGAACAAATTATAATAGAAAAGAAAACAATCCGTCTATAGAAAAATATAGATTGAAAATACTGAATCTTTTAAAACGTACAGATAATTGCTAATAATGGTGAATAACGCCCTATTCAGAAAGTATGATGAGGGCCGAAAAAACGGGCGCCGCACAACTTAGAATTGTGCGGCGCACTATTGTCACATATCCTTAATTTTCAAGCAGTCATTGCACAGATTAATGTGACACTCATACTGCTCAACAATCTCATTTCCGCATTCTTCGCATTTCTTACCGGGTAAATTTCTGAAAAAATCCGACATCTTTTCCAACATACCCATCCCTCTTTCATTGTTTTGTCTTTACATTGTATTATAACAGTTTTGGAAAATCAACGGCTGTTTTGACACAATGTTTAAAACATGCAATTTGTACGAAAAATAGGTATATTGGAGGAAAGGATCTTTTTATCATAAACATTCGGAGGATTATATGAAAGTTACAGTTATTGGATGCTGCGGCGGGTTTCCGGCCGCAAACGAAGCAACTTCAGGCTATCTGTTTCAGTCCGGCGGTTATTCTCTGCTCGTCGATTGCGGAAGCGCCGTATTATCAAAGCTGTTTGCCTATGTTCCGGCAGAAGAGCTTGATGCCGTCATTTTGTCCCATTATCACCATGATCATATCGCTGATATCGGGCCGCTTCAATTTGCCAAACAGGTCGGCTCCTTTCTCGGAAAAGGGACGCATGCACTGCCGATTTACGGGCATGATGCTGATATAGAACAGTTTGAGCGCCTTACATATAAAACGCATACAAAAGGAGTGGCCTATCAGCCGGACCGCCCGCTTTCTCTAGGTCCGTTCACCATTACCTTTCTGAAAACGGCGCATCCGGTCACTTGTTATGCGATGCGGATTACTGACGGTTCAGCTTCTGTTGTGTATACGGCTGATTCAAGCTACCAGGACGCGTTTATCCCGTTTGCGGAAAATGCCGATCTGCTGATCTGCGAGTGCAATTTTTACGCAGACCAGGACGGCACGTCAGCCGGCCATATGAACAGTTTGGAAGCCGGACGTATCGCGAAGGAGGCCGGAGCGGGGGAGCTGATTCTCACGCATCTGCCTCATTTCGGCGAGCACCGGAAGCTGAAAGAAGAAGCGGAATCCGTGTTCGGGGGCGAAGTGACAATCGCCGCTTCCGGATTGAAGTGGGAGAAATAAAGGAGGAGCACCATGTTATTTATCGACAACCAAAACATAACCGACCCGAGGATCAACCTCGCGATCGAGGAATATTGCGTGAAGCATCTCGACCCTGAACAGACATACCTGCTGTTTTATGTCAATCAGCCGTCGATTATCATTGGGAAGAACCAAAACACAATAGAAGAAATCAATACGAAATACGTAGAAGATAACGGAATTATCGTCGTCCGCAGGCTGTCAGGAGGCGGTGCGGTTTACCATGACCTCGGGAATCTGAATTTCAGTTTTATCACGAAGGATGACGGCGACAGCTTTCACAATTTTAAAAAATTCACCGAACCCGTTATTCAGGCGCTGCGCCAGCTCGGTGTGGAAGCTGAATTAAGCGGCCGAAATGACATCGTGGCGGACGGCAGAAAAATTTCCGGCAACGCTCAATTTTCGACGAAAGGGCGTATTTTCAGCCACGGAACATTAATGCTGGATTCCGCCATTGATCATGTTGTGTCAGCCTTGAAAGTGAAAAAAGACAAAATCGAATCAAAAGGCATTAAGTCGATCAGAAGCCGTGTCGCCAACATCAGCGAGTTTCTTGATGACAAAATGACGGCGGATGAATTCAAAAAGCACCTGCTTCACCATATTTTTAATACAAATGATCTTTCCGAAGTGCCGGAATATAAACTGACCGATGAAGACTGGAAAGCGATCCGGAAGATTTCCGAAGAGCGCTATCAAAACTGGGACTGGAATTTCGGAAGGTCGCCCGCATTTAATCTTCAGCATTCGAAACGTTATCCGGTCGGATCGATTGATCTGCGTCTTGAAGTGAAAAAAGGAATCATTCAGGACTGCAAAATTTTCGGTGATTTCTTCGGTGCGAAAGATGTGAGTGAAGTCGAACAGGCACTGACCGGAAAACAGTATGACCGAACCGCTATCAGGGAGGCGCTGGCCGGAATCGATCTGAAACAGTATTTCGGCAAAATAGAGCTGGAAGATTTCCTCGAGCTGATTTATTAGAACATTTGCCGAACGCATGATTTGAATCAGCGCCCGTTTTTGTGAAATGATAGAACCATAATGAATGGGGAGGGATCATGATGAAAGTATTTCTCATCGGAGCAAACGGACAGATCGGACAGCGGCTGACCGGGCTGTTTCAAAAAGACGGCACGCATACGCTGCGGGCGATGGTCCGGAAACAAGAGCAGAAAGAAGCGCTTCAAGCCGCGGGAACAGAAGCCGTTCTTGCAGATTTGGAAGGAAGCCCGGAAGACATCGCGAAAGCCGCTGAAGGCTGTGACGCGATTGTGTTTACCGCCGGATCAGGAGGAAGCACCGGATACGATAAGACGCTTTTGATTGATCTTGACGGAGCCGCGAAAGCGATAGAAGCGGCAAAGATAGCCGGCATCAAGCGGTTCATTATGGTAAGCGCCCTTCAGGCTCATAACCGCGGCAATTGGAATGAAGCGCTGAAGCCGTATTACGCCGCAAAGCATTATGCGGATAAAATTCTTGAAGCGAGCGGTCTGACGTATACGATTATCCGGCCGGGCGGGTTATTAAATGATCCCGGCACGGGAAATATCAAAGCCGCGGCCGATTTGGAAAGAGGCTCCATTTCAAGAGACGATGTCGCCAAGACCGTTATCGCATCCCTTGATGAACCGAATACGTATGAAAAAGCATTCGATCTGACGGCGGGCGGCACGCCGGTCAGTGAAGCGCTGAAACAATTATAGTTTCCGGTTTTACGGCACTCGGGGCTTTTTGCCCTTGAGTGTTTTTCTATATTTTTCTATAATAAAAGTGAACGTTTATTCCGGATAAATGAATGACTATTCATTCATTACAATTTTTAAAGGGGTGGGAAAATGAATCTGGTTTCCAAATTGGAAGAAACGGCATCGCAGAAACCGGAAAAACCAGCTTGTCTGTTTCAAGATCAGTACATGACGTATGAGGAGCTGGCAGGTAAAATCAAAGCATTTGCAAACGGCTTGGAGGACAGGGGACTGAAAAAAGGGGATCATCTCGCGCTGCTGCTCGGAAATACGCCTGATTTTGTTATTGCGTTTTTCGGCGCGTTAAAAGCGGGAATTGTCGTCATACCTGTTAATCCGGCATATACACCTTCAGAAATCGCATACATGCTGAAAAACGGCGATGTCAAAGCGATCGCCGGCATCGACCTTTTAATTCCCGTATTTGAAAGCCTGCACGGCTCGCTGCCGCTGCTGGAGCATATCATTATCAGCCAGACAGCAGAGAACGCTCCATCGACAGAAGACCCTCAATTGCGCTTAAAAATGACAACGTTTACAAAAATGCTTCGCCCGGCGGAGCGCAGCAGAACTTATCCGACATTGTCCAAAGATGATACTGCCGTCATTTTATACACCTCAGGGACGACCGGAAAACCGAAAGGCGCCATGCTCACCCATCAGAATCTTTTCTCCAATGCAAATGATGTCGCCGGATACTTAGGAATGAATGAGAAAGACAAAATTGTGGCGGCATTGCCGATGTTTCACGTTTTTTGTTTAACCGTTTGTATGAATGCGCCTCTGATGAGCGGAGCGTGTGTCTTAATCGAGCCGCAATTCAGCCCGGCTTCTGTGTTTAAACTGATTAAAAGCCGTCAGGCAACCATTTTTGCCGGCGTTCCGACGATGTATAACTATCTGTATCAATACGAGCACGGCAAGGCGGAGGATTTTGCGTCCGTCAGACTGTGCATTTCAGGCGGGGCCTCCATGCCGGTCGCTCTGTTGCAGACGTTTGAACAAACCTTTGACGTCACCATTCTGGAGGGGTACGGACTTTCTGAAGCGTCTCCGGTTACTTGTTTTAATCCGTTTGACCGGGGGAGAAAGCCCGGCTCGATCGGGACGAATATTTTACATGTCGAAAATAAAGTCGTCGATACGCTCGGACGCGAATTGCCCGACCATCAAGTGGGAGAATTGATCGTGAAAGGGCCGAATGTGATGAAAGGCTATTACAAGATGCCCGAGGAGACGGAGCACGCGCTGAAAGACGGCTGGCTGTACACGGGTGATTTGGCGAAGCGCGATGAAGACGGTTATTTTTATATCGTCGACAGAAAAAAAGATATGATTCTCGTCGGCGGATACAACGTCTATCCGCGCGAAGTAGAAGAAGTGCTCTACAGCCATGAGGGCATTAAAGAAGCCGTGGTCATCGGCGTTCCTGACGCCAAAACGGGGGAAGCGGTGCATGCTTATATAGTGCCGGGGGACGGTGAGCTGACAGAGCAGGCGGTTTTTGATTACTGTGAAACACATTTGGCAAAATATAAACGGCCGGCGGAAGTGGTTTTTCTTGATGAGATTCCGAAGAACGCGACCGGGAAGCTGCTGAGGCGGGCGGTCCGGGACATGCTTCCGAAATGACAGACGAAAAGCGAAGCCGGGGGCTTCGCTTTTACATGCTGATCCGGTCAGCTCTGCGATTCTTCCTTAATGATGCTTTGCACAAGCTTCGTATCATGCCGGGTCAGTTTGTAATACGTGTTTTTATACTTGTACATCATATAATTGCCGCCTTCGAGCCACATGCTGAATGAATCAAAACGGTCTTCATGGTATTTGACCGTTCCGTCGTAATCGGGAGATACGCTTTTGGTCAGTTTGACTTGTTTTCCTTGGTTCAAGATATCGAGCATATCTTTTACATTCTGCCTGTCTTTAATTTTGATTTCTTTTTTTCCGTGCTCAGACAGAATAATCAGATCTGCGTTGCTTGATGGAAACACATCGCCGGTCCGGCTGTATACATAGAAGAAAGCAATAACCAAAAGGGCGATTACTACAATAAACGCGATTATTTTTTTCATATTCATCACTCCGTCTTTTAGTCTTTCCCGCTTCCTGTTGTTCCATTCTTTTCTGTTGTGAGTAGATTAACATCCGTTTCGGAGGCTTGGTTCTATTTATTTGCATTTATGCTTACAATAGGAGTAAGTCATCAGGCTAAGGAGGGAGACTTCCATGCGCAAATGGATAGCGGCAGCGGGACTTGCCTATGTGCTGTACGGCCTTTTTTTCTATTGGTATTTCTTTATGACAGGCGACTCCGCCGTCCCGGAGGCCGTAAAGGGAACGAAAGCCGATCCGTCCTCGTTTATGGACCCGGGCCGCCTGGAAGCCGCTGAAAACTTTTCAAATGTAAAGGATTTTTTATTTTTCATCGGTGCGCCGTTAGATTGGTTTTTATTTTTTCTGCTGCTCATTACGGGGCTTGCCAAAAAAATAAAGCATTGGCTGGAAGCAGCGGTGCGCTTTCGGGTGCTGCAAATCGGAAGCTTCGTATTTGTGATTTCACTCATCGTAACGGCGGCTTCGCTTCCGCTTGAGTGGATCGGATATCGGGTTTCGCTTGCGTATCATATTTCGACGCAGACAACAGCAAGCTGGATAAGAGACCATGTCATTGATTTCTGGATCAGTTTTCCGCTGTTTGCCGTGTGTGTGCTTGTGTTTTACTGGCTGATCACAAAGCATACAAAAAAATGGTGGTTTTACGCTTGGTGTCTTACTGTGCCGTTTACCCTGTTTTTGTTTTTCCTGCAGCCGGTCGTGATTGATCCTTTATACAATGATTTCTATCCGCTGAAAGACAAGGAGCTGGAAAGCAAAATCTTGTCGCTTGCCGACAAGGCCGATATTCCGGCCAGCCATGTTTATGAAGTAAATATGTCGGAGAAAACGAATGCGCTGAATGCGTATGTGACGGGCATCGGTTCGAATAAGCGGATCGTTTTGTGGGATACGACGCTTAACAAACTGAAGGATCGGGAAATTTTGTTCATTATGGGGCATGAGATGGGGCATTATGTGATGAAGCACGTGTACATCGGTCTGGCCGGGTATCTGCTGCTGTCATTAGCCGGGTTCTATATCATTGACAAGCTTTATAAGCGGCTGTCCAAATTCTTCGGCCGAATGCTTCATATAAAGGGGCCTGAAGATCTGGCCGCCCTCCCGCTGTTATTGCTGCTCATATCCGTTCTCAGTTTTGCTTCTGATCCGATTACGAATGCCGTCTCCCGGTATCAGGAAAACGCCGCCGACCGTTACGGCATTGAGCTGACCGGAAACCGGGAAGCGGCGATTGAGACGTTTCAGGACTTGGCCGATACGGGACTGAGCCGGGTCAACCCGCCGTTTCTCGTCAAAATTTTCAGAGGGAGCCACCCGTCGATCATGGAGCGGATTGAACATGCGGAGGAAGAAAAATAATAAAAAAACCGGCGGGGCCATGGCCGACGCCGGTTTTTTATGTTTTACTGAGCTGCCGCCTGTACGTTGATCAGCCCTTTTCCGTAGTAGAAAGCATCACCAAGTTTTGTAGTGGTGTTTTCTAAACTGCTGCGGACTTGAGTGTTTGTCCAGTTCGGGTGCTTAGAAAGAATCAAAGCAGCCGCTCCGGCAACGTGCGGAGATGCCATTGACGTACCATTGTACGCGCCGTATTTGTTTCCAGGAAGCGTGCTTTGGATAGAGACGCCTGGTGCCATGACATCAAGCTCAGAACCTACGCTTGAGAAAGATGCTCTTTGGTTGCTGCTGTTAACAGCGCCTACCGCAATGACAGAAGGGTATTTACCAGGGTAGCCCACTGTGCTTGAGCCGCCGGAAGTGCCTTCGTTACCGGCTGCCGCTACGACTACGACGCCGGAAGCAACGGCTTTGTCAACTGCTGCTTTTAACGCTGCAGAACCAGAAGGTCCGCCGAGGCTCATGTTAATAACGTCCATATTGTTTGCGATCGCCCACTCAATTCCGTTAATGATCCAGCTGTACTGGCCGGAACCGTCAGCGCCGAGAACTTTTACAGCGTAAAGAGATGCGCTTGGCGCAACGCCTAATACACCGACTGAGTTATTAAGAGCCGCAACTGTACCGGCAACGTGAGTTCCGTGAGAGTTGTAGTCTTGGAAAGGATTTGTTTCAGAAGGAACCATGCTGGCTCCGCCTGCTACTTTTAAATCAGGATGAGAAGAATCGATACCGCTGTCGATAACCGCTACTTTCACATTTGATCCAGTGAAGCCTTGAGAGTGCAGAGCAGGGGCTTTAATTTGTGATACGCCGTAAGGCACGGACTGCGCGTACGCTTTTGCAACGTGATCTTCTTCAACGTAAGCGACGCTTGGGTCTTTTTTCAGCTCTTTTACAGCTTTTTCATTTAATGTAGCTGAAGCTGCGTCTACATATTTGAATTGCTTTTGCACTTTCCCGCCTTTTTCAGAAATGACATCTTTTTCCTTAGCGGCGCTCATCGTGCTCATTGTCTGTTTAAATCCGACAATGTATTTCTTTTCCCCATTTGATTTCCCTGCCGCCTGGGCAGGAGACGTGCTGCCGAACGCCATCGTAAAGATTAACGCTAAAGCAAACAGCAAACTGATCCATACCTTTTTGCCTCTCACTCTTTATCCTCTCCTTTTTTTCATTTGCAGAACAACCAATAGACAGATTATTCTGTGGATTAATTGTATAGCATGGAATAATATTTTAGTAGACCCAATTTTTTTCAATTTGTTTTATTTCTATTTAGGTATATCATCTCTCTTTCGTTTAATAGGAACCCGAAATATTTAAATTTTAATGGAAAAAACCGATGGAAGGACATGAGTATTTGTACACAGCCGCAATCGCTCTCTTGTTTGCTGGGTCGAACGGTTTGATTCCATTTTTGGAAGCTGCGGCAAAAACAGGATAAATGTCACCTTTTGTTGAATGCAGAAGTCTGATGGAAACGAAAGCGGAATGAAATAAAGCGGCCGGCATGAATCAGTCTTCGGCTTTCTTGACGGAGAAAAGCTGTGAAACCATTTTATAAAAATAATGATAATGAATATCATTGATACTTATATTGTCAATGATATAATTGCGGAAAAACGAAAGAGGGGGAACAGATGAAACAAATTTTCAGTATGCTGATGATCTTATCCGTTCTCTTCATAACGGCATGCTCAGAACAGGGACATGAAACCGCCGTCAGGCACGATCTGGGGATGGCGCATGTGGCTGCGCACCCGCAGCGCATCGCCGTATTGAATGAGGGCTTTATTGATACCCTCCATGATCTCGGCATAAAGCCTGTGGCTGCGGCGGATAATCGGACAGAGCGAAACGACGGCAGTCCGTCTGTCGGACCACCGTCACACCCTGATTTGAAAAAGATCACTTCGTTAAAGCCCGATCTCATCATTGCAGACTCAAGCCTTCACAAGGGGATATACCGAAAACTGACAAAGATCGCTCCGACAATCGCTTTAAAAAATGAAGCTGCGGATTATCAGGATGCGGTTGACGCTGCCCTTACTATTGAAAAGGCGGTCGGTAAAGATGGCATCATAGAGAAACAATTGTCGGCTCAGGAAGAAAAGCTGAATGACATCAAAAGAAAGCTGGATGCAGAAGGCGGCACGATTTTATTAATTGACGCTGCAAATGACAGCATTTCCGTAAAGGATGATCAGTTTTTTACGTCCCGGCTTTTGACGCTCGCAGGGTTTACATATGCCGTCCAGACGGATTCCGGCGGGAAATCAGACTCTATCAAAATGACGCCCGGGCAGCTTTTGGATATCGATCCTGATTACATCGTGCTGTTGGACGGTGAGAAAGAACCCGAAAAAAATCACCTCTGGAAACAGCTGACGGCCGTAAAAAACGGACACGTTTACCGCGCGGACAGGGCGGTATGGACGGAGCGCCGGAGCATTGACGGTGCGGACGCCATATTACATGATCTGCAGAAAAAAATGCTCGCCAAAAAGGCCCAAAACTGAATTCGGGCCTTTTTGTTATGATTCTGACAGGTGGCTGCTTACATTGTAATCTTTGACGCGCCACTTATTTTCAATTCGTTCGATATTGCTCAGGCACGCATTGACAAGCTTAGCTTTTTGTATGTCGGTATCACCGTCAGAAATGGCGGACAAGAGGGCGTGAATGGCTGCGCCGTGAGCGACGATCAGTACTTTTTGCTCAGGAAACCGCTCCTGAACTTTCACTAAACCGGCAAGCATTCTGTCTGTCAGCTCTTCTGCTGTCTCCATGTTCGGGTAGTTTTTATCCGGGTAGCGCTTCGACCGTTCCGGTAAAGACATTCCTTCCGCATCACCGTAGCTCCGTTCTCTGAAATCTTCCATGACGACAATGGGAAGATTTAAAAACCCGTTAATAATGTCAGCTGTTTTTCTGGCCCGTTTCATCGGGCTTGAGACGATGACATCCCATTCGGACCCCTTTAAGTACTCTCCTGTTTCTTTCGCCTGACGCTCTCCCGTCGCATTTAACGGAATATCCGATTTGCCTTGAAGCTTCTTTTGGGCGTTCCAATCAGTCTCTCCATGTCTTACTAAACAAACGGCAGTCATAAAGTCTCCACTCCGATCAATTTTTTATCGATATCATCTATTATACTGCCGTTACGTTAACACTTCAAAGAGAAGCGCCAGTCCGACTCCCCCTCCGCTGCCGATCGCTGCTGCTGCGTAGCGGGCATCCGGGCGTCTTTTTGCTTCATAAAAAAGCCGGGTGACAAGCGCCGCCCCGGAAGCCCCGTACGGATGCCCGACCGCCAGAGCGCCGCCCCGGACATTTATTTTAGAATACGGTACTTGAAGCTGCTGTGAAAAAACGCATATTTTGACGGCAAACGCCTCGTTGATTTCGTATATATCAATATCATCCGGTGACAGTTCCCGTTCCTTCAAAAGCTTTTTGACGGCATACACCGGAGCTGCTGACGGATAATGCGGATGGACGCCGCTTACCGCGCTTCCGATAAAACGCAATCCCGGCTTTAAACCGAGAGACCGCGCTTTTTGTTCTTCCATCACACAAACTGCCGCCGCCCCGTCAGAAATTCCGCAGCTGTTGGCGGCGGTGACAGAGCCTCCGGACTGAAAAACGGGTTTGGCACGGGAGATGAGAGGCTCCATGTTCCGCTTTTTCAGCATGTTTTCGTCAGCGGCGAATCCGTGACAGGGAAGAATTTCCCGGCGGTACAAGCCGTCTTCGTAAGCTTTGACGCTCCGTTCATAGCTGAGAAGGGCATATTCGTCCTGCATCTTTCTCGTTACGCCGTAAGCCTGTGCCGTATACTCGGCCGCTATGCCCATATCAGGATCGCCGATGTGTTCAGGAGAAAAGCGCGCCCGGGATGAGAAAGGGGAACGGCTGCTGCTCTCCGCTCCTCCCGCGATGTACGTGCTCCCCGCACCGGCTTTGACAAAGTGGCACGCGACCCTCACGGCGTCCAGTCCGGAGCCGCACTGCCTGTCGATGGTCGTACCGGACACGCTCAAAGGAAGTCCGGCGGCCAAGGACGACAGCCGGGCGAGATTCCCGCCGCGGCCCGTCGCGTTTCCGATCAGGACTTCATCAATGTCTTCGGGCATGTTCCGGCTCAAATGGCGGATCAGCGGAGCTGCCAAATCTTCTGGGAGACAGTCTTTTAACAGGCCGTTTTCCCGGGCGAAAATTGTCCGTTTCGCATCCGTAATTACAGCTTCCATTCCATCATGTCCTTTGCCTGCGTTTGTACGGCGGCACGGGCGATCTTTCCGCCGGCTGTTTCCGGTATTTCTGAAAACAACCATTTTTTCGGTATTTTATATGCCGCCAGCTGCTCGCGGCACTGTTTCTTCAGTTCCTTTACATTTGCATCTCCGTCGATCACCGCAACGGCGATGCTGCCCCAATAATCATCAGGAATGCCGATGACGGCCGCTTTTCTGACGCCCGGACAGCGGTTGAGCACACGTTCTATCTCTTCAGGGAATACATTCAGGCCGCCTGATACGATCATCCCGTTTTCACGTCCTTCGATATAAAGATAGCCTTCACGATCAATATATCCCATGTCATCAACCGTCATCCAGCCGGAATCATCAGGTTTTGCGCCGTTGATGTATCCGGAAAATTTCATCGGGCTGTTCACAAAAATCTTCCCCGTTTCGCCCGGCATGCAGCGTTCTCCGCCGGGCCGGCGGATTTCGATTGTAACATTTTCAAACGGGCGGCCCGCCGCGTCAGGCTTTCGGGCGCTGTCTTCAGGCGATAAGAACGCCACGAAACTCAGCTCGGACGTTCCGTAAAAATCGTACAACCGCAGATGGGGATAGCGCTCTGACAACGCTTGTTTAGACGAAGCGGGCCAGTCTGCACCGGAAGAAATCACCTTGAGCGGTGTATCCGGAAACGACTCTAGTGAGAGCAGGGCGTCCGTCATTGTCGGAACGGTATATAGAACGTCAGCTTGTCTGAGCCGGTCTTTCATTCCGGCCGGGTTGAATTTTCTTTGAAGGATGACGGTTCCGCCGATAAACAAAGTGCTGACGGCGCCGTATAAAAAGTGTGACGAGCGAAGCGTGCCCGGTACCAGCACTTTGTCATCAGGGGAAATGCCGAATTCACGTTTCGTACAAGAAAAGCTCTCCAGCCACGAACGGTGAGAGCGGGTGAAGGCTTTCGGCTTACCGGTCGATCCCGAGGTGAATCCGGTATAAAAGGGCAGGCCGGCGTTTTTGATAAAAGCGCCTTCCGTTTTTTCCGCCTCGATCAAAGGCCTGCATTCATCCCACAGGATGACAGGCGTTTTGACGCCGTCCAGTCTGCCGCTCAGCCGGCGGTCACAGATGACGAGGCCGGTTTTGCTGATGTTCAGCTGGTCCGCGAGTTCCGCCGCTGCCGAGCGGGGATCTAACGGAACCGCCGTGCAGCCGGCATGCGCCGCCCCTGCGAAAAGTTGTAAAAAAGGGATGCCGTTCGGCAGTAATATTGCAATGTTTTCCGGCTTACCTGAAAGGCTGCCAAGCCAGTTTGCGGTTTGGTTAACTAGCCTGTTCCAAGTTTGATAGTTGATCTGTTCTGTTTCTGTCTGAATTGCGATCTGTTCCGGCGCTTGTCCGGCTGTATCTGAATATGATGATGTAATCATGATGACTAAAATCAGCTTCCTTTCGTCGGCAAAAGCCGGCTTGCTTGAAGAGTTTTTCTGATTCTTACGGCTGCGAATGAGGCTGCGGCCGCTTTAAGCAGATCTCCGGGCACATAGATGAGGCTGAGCTTTACGGCAGTCAAGATATCAATGTGCATTATAAAAGCCTGAACGGGAATGCCGATGACATACAAAAACAGCACGCCGAACAAGAACTGTCTGATAAACAAATGGGGGACAGCAGCTGAGCGAAGGCCTTGGATGCTGAGGCTCAGCAGTAATGCCGCCAGCGGATATGCGATGAGATATCCGGCGCTCGGCCCGAAAAAAACCCCGAACCCGCCTCTGCCGCCTGAAAGGAGAGGCGCTCCGCATGCCACAATCAGCAAAAACAGCAATTGGCTTAAAAACGCCGCTTTCGGTTTTAGGATGCTTCCCGATAAGAGCACACCGATCGTCTGGAGCGTAATCGGAACCGGCGTAAAGGATAAGAAAAGCGGCGGGAGCAGCCCCAAAAGTCCCATAATGGCGGTAAACACGGCAATATGCATCATTTCTGTCAATTTCATTATGTATTCCTCCAGCTTATCAAAATATGTTTATACAATAAAGCGAGTCTTTATATATGTCAACTCTATTATATTTTGAGTTAACATTAAAAAGACCGGCCCTTTATGAAAAAGTCCGGTCGGTTTATCTTTATTCTTCTGTAAGGATAACAAGTGAATCAACGGATGATGCAACGTGGGAAACGGCGCGGCTGACTTCTTGAAGACCGCCGAGAAAGGCCTGCAAATCAACGTCGATTTTGCCTGTCTGGTCTTTGCTCGTTTTCATGCTTTGGACGATGTCATCAAACAGACGGTTGATCTGCGCCATTTTTTCTTTCGTTTCACTTACAAGTCCGTTTACATCTTTAATATGTTTGGACACGATGTCGATTTGTGTATTGGTATTGTTCACGAGCTCTGATACGGTGGAAACGGTTTTTTTCGTATCCTCTGAAAGCTTTCTTACCTCCGTCGCCACAACGGCGAATCCTTTGCCGTGCTCACCGGCTCTCGCAGATTCTATTGAAGCGTTGAGTGACAGGAGATTCGTTTGCTCGGCGATCCCCGTCACGATGCCGAAGATTTTTTCGATCTGCTGGGCGATGTCATTCAGCTTGTCCATTTCTTCTTCAATCTGCAGAAGGCTGGCGTCGATTTTATTCATCTGCTTCTGCTGGCTTTCAAGCTCTTTTTTCCCGCCGATTGATTTTTCTTCGACATGTACGGAAGTGACGGTGCCGGCTTTTGACGCCTCGGAAATGCCCTCGGATTTATCGACCAGCTCCTGCACGGCTCTGCTCGTTTCTGAAAACAAATCCGCGAGTGATCCGGATGTTTCCTGGATTTTTTGATGAAGACGGGCTTTCTTTTCCTCTTGTTCGTCACGCTGGCAGTTATATTCGCTCTGGAATGCTTCAAGGACGAGCTGCTGTTCAAGATTCAATATTTTCGTCGTCGCTTTGATCGCTTTTAAAAGTTCATGCAAATCCGGGATTGCTGCTTCATATATGTTCATCATCGACAGAAGCAGATCCTGAAACGCTCCCATATACCATTTCGGTTCAAGGCCGATCCGCAAGTGGATGGAAGCGATGCGCTGTCTTTTTTCAATGAATTCATCATCAATCGTGCCGGCAAACATCTCATGGATATGACGCCGTAATGTTTTTTTCAGGCGCTCGACCGTGCTGTGGTCGTTAATGATCGTCATTAATGATTTTTCGTGATCCAGGTTTCGGTAAAAGGAATCGACGATTGTTGAGATATGTTCTTTAATTAACGGCTGCAGCTCTTCAAGCACATGAAGTTCTTCGTTTCCGAGCCTGACCATTTTCAGCTGTTTTTGGACATCTGCATATTGATTTGAAAGCGCGATGCGTTTTTTTCCATCGGCTTCTGAAAAATAAGCTGTTTCTTTTTTGCGGTCTTTTTTAAATAACAATATAAGTTCCCCCAGATATTCTCTTTTTCTTTTTATCGGTATGGAAGGAACTTGAATGAAGGAATCTGATAAAAATATTTTAATGCAGAAAAAAATAAAACCATTCGTACAGAATGGTTTAGTCAATCTTGGCTGAGGCGTTTCAGCGGCTTGATGGCGGGACCTTCGGCAACCCCGCCGTCAGGTGTGAACCGGGACCCGTGACAAGGACAGTCCCACGTCCGTTCGCCGTCATTCCATTCAACCTCACAGCCTAAATGGGTGCATGTCGTATCGACAAGATGCAGACAGCCTTTTTCATCTTTATAGGCGCCGGCCCGTTTGCCGTTTACCGTTACGATTTTTCCCTCCCCGGGCCGAAGAGTCTCAGGTGAAGCGTCCGGCCTCTCAAGTTTGCCTGAGATAAGGTGTTTGGCCACGTCGGCATTATAAGAAATCAGTTTTTTCAGTCCCGGATCTGCGTGGAAGCGTGACGGAATAAACAGGCCGGAAAACGGGTTCTTTTTGTTTTGAATATGATCAGCCAAAAGCTTCGCGGCGAGCGCTGAGCTTGTCATGCCCCATTTTTTAAAACCGGTCGCCGCCAAAATATGTTCTTCATCGCCTGAGATGGGACCGATGAACGGAATTTTGTCAATGGTGACAAGGTCTTGTGCAGACCAATGATATGGGATGCTTTCAACCCCGATTGTGTTTTCCGCAAATTGTTTCAGCGCTTCGTAATGCTCGGACATTTCTTTTCCTTGGCCTGTTTTGTGGCTTTCGCCGCCGACAAGAACCAGTTTTTCACCGTTCAAATCGGTGTATCGCAGTGATCTGGACGGCTTGTCTATGCTGAGATACATCCCGTCCGGATACGCTTGTTTCGGTTTTACCGCGAGTACGTAGGATCTGCTGGCATACATTCTGGCGGCATAAAGCCCGCCTCCGTCATAAAAAGGAAAGTGGGAAGAGCAGACAATGTAGCTGCACTTGATGCCGTGTCTGTTTTTCGTGACCACTTCCGGCTGCGGTTCTTTTTTTATGTCGATCGCAGCCGTCTGTTCAAAAATCCGCGCCCCGTTTTTAACGATCTCTTTGACGAGCGCTGCACCATATAAAAGCGGATGGAATTGCGCCTGATTCTTCATGGCGAGGCCGAGCCTGCAATCAACGGGGACGGGAAGTTCTTTCACAAGCTCGTGTTCAATGCCGAGCTTGGTATAAGCTTCCTGCTCACTGCGGATTTTTTTGACGCCTGATTCTGTATTGGTGTAAAGATATGCGTCTTGTTCAGCCAGTCTGCATTCAATCGAAAGGTCCTTCATAATCTGCTTCATGTCTTCCATGGCGCGGAGATGGGCTTCGAAATACAGCCTTGCGCTGGTCAGGCCGATCTGCTGAATAAGATCGGCATAGATGAAATCATGCTGGGCGGTGATTTTTGCGGTCGTGCCCGCGGTGGTCCCGTTTAAAATCCGGTCTGCTTCAATGACAGCGACACGGAAACCTCTTTTCGTCAGTTCGTATGCCGTTGTCAGGCCCGTAATTCCTCCGCCGATAACCGCAACGTCACATTCCGTATCTTCAGTGAGGGCGGGAAAGGTAGGAATGTCAGCTGTTGCTTTCCAATAGGAAGCCGGTTCCTCGTTTGAAAAAGTAGTCAATTCAGATTTACCTCCTCTGTTGTATATTCTTAATTTTTCCAATAAGACTCTGTTCATACATGAAATTCGTATAAGATGCTCAAATTACTCATAATATAGTAATTAATGTAAAGGAGTGATCAAAATGGCTAATCAGAAGAAGAAAACCTTGCCGCCGCAGCATCAAAACCGGCAGCCGGGCTTTGAATATGTAATGGACCCGCGCCCCGTTTTTGACAAACCGAAAGCGGCGAAAAAACTTGAAGGGAAAACGGCGATCATCACGGGCGGAGACAGCGGGATCGGCCGCGCCGTATCCGTTTTATTCGCGAAGGAAGGCGCTAATGTGGTCATCGTTTACTTTGATGAGCATCAGGATGCCGAAGAGACGAAGCAATATGTAGAAAAAGAGGGGGCGAAGTGTCTGCTGATTGCAGGGGATGTCGGCGACGAAGCCTTTTGCAACGATGTCATCCGCCAGGCGGGCCAAGCCTTTCCTTCCATTGACATCCTGGTCAACAACGCGGGTGAGCAGCACGTGCAGCCGGGGATTGAGAAAATCACGAGCCACCAGCTCATCAGAACGTTTCAGACGAATATTTTTTCAATGTTTTACTTAACGAAAGCCGCGCTCCCTCACCTGAAAAAAGGAAGTTCAATCATTAATACGGCCTCTATTACCGCCTATAAAGGCCACAAAACATTGATTGACTATTCAGCGACAAAAGGGGCGATCGTCACGTTTACAAGATCTCTTTCCCAATCTCTTGTCACTCAGGGCATCAGGGTAAACGCAGTGGCGCCGGGGCCGATCTGGACGCCGCTGATCCCGGCGAGCTTCTCGGCGAAGGAAGTGGAAGTCTTCGGCTCAGACGTGCCGATGCAGCGCCCGGGAGAGCCTGTTGAAGTGGCGCCGAGCTATTTGTACTTAGCAAGCGATGATTCTTCCTATGTCACGGGACAGACGATTCATGTGAACGGCGGTACCATCGTAAACGGATAATGTAAAAAAAGCCAATCCATATGGATTGGCTTATTCACTCTGTTTAAGTGCTGCATATTCTTTTGAAAGCGTGAGGAACGCTTCTTTATTTTTATCATCAAGCGCCTTATTAATCTGCATGGTCAGCATGGCGAGCCGGCGTTTATACAAGGATTCATCAAGCACCATTTGAATGTAAATATCGGCCATTGTCACATCGAATTCGTTTGCTATTTGCGTGTTGCGGGACTTCATGAGCTCAGTGTACGACTTTTTCTCTTTCATAAAGAATCCCCCCAATGCCTTTTTTATAGTATATGGATAACGGCCGGAAAAATCAATTAATTTTTATAATCTTTAGACAACTAATACTTGGAGATATATCGACATATCCTGCAAATTGACGAAAAAACGAAAATGATCATCGTATAAATGAGGTGAAACGAAAAAGAAAAACAATATTTAAATAGTAATTTAAGACTAAATTACATCTTTAAAAGGTGATTTTTAGCTATATTCAAAAAAAACCTGTCGTTTTCCAATGACAGATGATAGATTATTAGTATAAATTTTCAAGAAAAGGATTGGAGGCTGCACATTATGTGCCAGAAAACACACGCACCCTTAGAAAGCTACGAAGTAAATCGTTCAACCATCGCTGTTTTGCCTGAGGAAATAGACGGTAAAATGGGGTCGAAGGTCATTGAAAAAGACTGCATTCTGTATGTCAGCATGAAGCCGATTCACATCATCGACAGAAGCTGCCGCTACTTTGGCTCCAGCTATGCCGGGAGAAAAGCGGGAACATATGAAGCGATTAAAATTTCTCACAAGCCGCCGATTATGGTGGACCCTTCAAATCACATCTTTTTATTCCCTACACTTTCTTCTGCAAGGCCTCAATGCGGCTGGATATCTCATGTGCACGTTAAAGATTTTCAACCGACGGCATTTGATGACACAGCGGTCACGTTCTCAAACGGCAAAACGATGGAACTGGAAGTATCCTATCATTCTTTTGAAAATCAGGTTTACAGAACCGCCTATCTCAGAACCACTTTTCAGGACAGGATGGGCAGTCATGTCCCGAAGCGGCAGGAATTCATGCTGTATCCGAAAGAAGAGCGGACAAGAATGATCTACGACTTTATTTTGCGGGAGCTGGGGGAGAGATATTAGAGAAAGCTGTGATGTGAAGGGACGGGTCCTCTCCTTTTGGGGAGGGCTTTTTTCGATTTACATGCCCGGGCAGAGTTGTATCGTGTCCGTCTGTTGGCTATGATGATGTAAAGAGTAATGATATTTCATTTTAGGAGAGATGGGCATGGATGTGTTTGCAAAATATGTATCAGGAATCGACAACCCGGATCACCGTCTCAAAGCAGAGGAAATTTTGTCGTGGACGGCTGGCCAATTTCCGAACTTAGAAGCGCAGATCAAGTGGAACAAACCGACATTTACCGATCACGGCACCTATATCATTATGTTTGCCGCGGCAAAAAATCATTTGAGCATTTTACCTGAAAAAGAGACGATGGAGCATTTTGCCGATGACATCGCTCAAGCCGGGTACAGCGCTTCTTCGCGCCTGTTCAGAATTCGATGGACTGATCCGGTGCACTATGATCTGCTTAAGAAGATCATCGAATTTAACATCAAGGAAAAAGCTGAAAATCCGGGGTTTTGGCGCTAGCGGACGTGATGTTGAAGGAGGAAGACATGGACGTTTTCAAAGACTATTTATCAAGTATCGACAGCCCTGATCATCGTCTGCGAATGGAGGAAATCCTGTCGTGGACGGCTGACCAATTTCCGAACTTAGAAGCGCAGATCAAGTGGAACACGCCGATGTTTACCGATCACGGCACCTTTATTATCGGCTTTGCGGCAGCAAAGCATCATGTAAGTGTTTCCCCCGAAGAAGCTGGAATTGCGCATTTTGCCGAGGACATTGCCTGTGCCGGCTACAGCGCTACTTCCCGTTTGTTCAGAATTCAATGGACTGAACCGGTGCATTATGAGCTGCTTGAACGCATGATTCAATTCAATATTCAGGATAAGGCGGACTGCTCAGCATTTTGGCGGAAATAATGAAAGAAATGTTAAAAAAACAACCCTGAGGAGGGCTGTTTTTTTATTGGAAACACATGATCAGCCCATTTTAATCAAGAAGCAATGGATGACGTACTATAAAAAATAAGGAGTACGAAGCAGTGAATGAATTTTATAAGGCGTTAACATATGTAAATAAAATTTTTTATGAACCAAATCACTTAACGATACATGATATTCAAGAAGAAGCTCAAAACTCAGAGTATGGGGCCGGTATGTTTCAACTGCATTCAAAGTCAGTTCGATTCAGAGTCGCAAAAATAACGCCTAACAAGATAGGACAGTTTGTTGCTTTTTGGGAAAAAGATGGAGATGGTAAAAACCAAGCCTTTTCATATGAAAAAGCTGCTGATTTATTGGTTATCAATACTTTTGCCAGTAATAATCATTTTGGACAATTCGTTTTTCCAAAAGAAGTTCTTGTAAAGCAAAATATCCTTAAAACAGCCGCTACAAAAGGAAAAATGGCAATTAGAGTTTACCCTGAATGGGAAAATCCCACTAGCAAACAAGCTATCGAAACACAAAAATGGCAGTTGGCATATTTTGTTGAGGCGAACGATGCAGATCGTTTTCCAGCACAAGACCTGTTAAAGCTATATTCTAACTAAAATTGGACAGCCCTGAGCCGGCTGACAGTATGTGAAGTTAACCGGTGCGTGAGTTGGAGAATAACGGGGAACCTCAACAAATGAGGTTCCTCTAATTGTTATATAGAAATCGATATTTTGAATGTAACAGAGTTTGTTTATTAAACGTAATCCGAAAAATAAGGGATTTGCGTATCCGGCAGACCCTCACGAAACGCACGATGACAGAAATCGTGCGTTCAACATTCTTTATTTGACGACAGACATGCTGACGCTGCTGCCTGACACTGTCAATTTGGCAAAATCCTGTGTATCAATCACAGGTGTGACTGCTTTATTGTCAATCGTGATGTTCGTAAAGGCTGTTGAGAAGTTTGATTTGATGTAAGGGCGCTGATCCTCTGATGTGACCGCGACGGTGGCGAGCGCTTTCCATTTTGAGACAGAGCCTACATTTGTTTGGGCGAGTTCTGAGATGATGCGGCCGGTGTATCCGTCATTATTCGTGCCCCAATATGTGGCGCGGGTATTGCCGTTCAGATTTTTGTAGATGGTCAGCTGTACGGTGCTGCCGGGCCGGAAGCCTTTTGTATAGGTGAATTGGCTTTCTCCTTCCAGATACTTGACCTGGCCTTGTCCCTTTGAACCGACTTTCATGATCGGTTTCCATACATGATAGGTGTCACTGTACTGAAGCCCGATATCAGCCTCTGTGCCTCCGGTAAATCCTGAGTAAATATAGGCTGTCCCATTTGACACTTGAATTGAGCTTGGAAGCTGAATTTTCGTGACGAGTACAGAACCCGTGCTGTTCAGGTAGGCCCTTCCGCCGATTCCTTTGCTGAGCTGGGACGCCGCTTCCGCCGTATTGGGACTGATCAACCCCGGAATTTCCGCCGTACATGTGCCGAATAGAACGGCTGTAGTGAGCACACCCGCAAAAAGCCCTTTTTTCATCATCATTTCTCCTCCTATCATCATAGTCAGATCGCGCTATCAATTCATATTATAAAAGGTTTTGGGAAAAATTCCATAAAAGATATACAGTCGGACGTAATTTGAAACTATTTTCCTATTTATCTTGTAAATGGAGATTATTTGAACTATGATATGTTCAGCAATACCGCATAACTTAGGAGAGGGGATAGGATAGAAATGAAAAAGACGGCAGCTGTGCTTTTGTCTTTCGGTCTTGTGTTCGGATGTTCATACGGAGCGGGGCAGACGGCAGAAGCGAAAACAAAGGTGAAAACGTATCAAAACTGCAAGGCGCTGAATAAGGTGTATAAGGGCGGCGTGGCCAAATCGTCGAAAGTGAAAAACAAGGGCGGCAGAACAAAGTACAAGCCGTATGTATCAAAAGCGCTTTACAATGCAAATAAAAGACTTGACCGAGATAAAGACTATATCGCATGTGAGAAATAAAAAAACAAGCCTCTTTAAAGAGGCTTGTTTTTTAAATGGATTCGGCGGTGACGGCGGTTCCGTATCCGATTAATTCGGATGTATTCTGTCCTGCGGTCAGTTCGAACCGCAGGCCGACGATGGCGTTCGCTCCGAGCTGCTCCGCCTCTCTGATCAGCCGCTCTTTCACCGCTTTTTTGGAGTCTTCCAGCATTTCAGTATAGCTTTTCAATTCGCCGCCGACGACAGATTTTAAGCCTGCAAGCAAGTCTTTGCCGATGTGTCTGGACTGGACGATACTGCTTGTCACCAAGCCTTTCACTTCCGTAATCTGTTTTCCGGCAACGGTTTCGGTCGTTGTCATGATCATGCGTTTTTCCCCTTTCGTGTATCTTACCGCTATCTTACCATTTAAGCCGCCTTTTCGGCTGCGCTGATTTGTTTTTTTCTGACTGCGGCGCTGACTGCAAACATGACGGCAATGTTCAGAACCAGTGCGATGATGCCTGTATTCATATCCTTAACGATCTGCGGAAGAAACGGAAAGAGGGTTCCGATGGTTGATTCGGTCAGCGTAATGAAGGCCACCGTTCCGACCCCGGCCGTTATGCCGGCAAAAGCGCCGTGGCTTGTGATGAAACGCCGCTTCGGCAGGCTGAATAAGAGGGCGGGGAAAAGCTGGGTGACAAGGCTGTAGCCCATTAAAAGCAAGGTGACGATGGTATTTCCGCCTTTCAGCGTAAAATATACGGATATCAGCGCGATGACGGGTACGGCGTATTTTGCGAGCCGTGAGACTTTTTCGTCAGTCGTGCCGGGCAGAATGGCTTTGTACACATTTTTGGCGAACAGCGTGCTTGAGGCCATTAATATCATTGAACCGGGTACAAGCGCCGTCAGAATGCCCGCCGATCCGATCAGTCCGACAAACCAGGGATCAAAGGTTTTCACAGACAGCTTTAATAAGGCGAGATCCGTGTCCGCCCCTTTTAAACCGGGGACCTGCAGAATCGCCGCAAATCCGGTAAAGATGACAAACAGCAGGACGAGCTGATAAAGAGGCATGATGATTGCGTTTTTCCGAAACACCCGCGGATGCTCCGCCGAATAGGAAGCGGCAAATGTATGGGGCCACATATAAAAGCCGAGGGCGGTCAGCAAAACCGTTGAGCTGAACCAGGAAACGCTCTGTCCGGTTTCCGGCAGCGTGAGAAAATCGGGTTTTGCGGCGTCAATTTGTTTGAACATCTCCGTAAATCCGCCATAGTAATGAATGGGCAGATAAATGCCTAAATACAGGACGATGCCTAAAATCATGATATCTTTAACGACTGATATCCACGCTGAACCGTGGATTCCTGATATCATCACATAAATCGTGATGGAGACAGCGCCGATCCAGACAGCGGCTGAGGGCGGAATCTGTCCGTATGACGTTGCTGAAACAATTAATCCGAGCCCTTTCAGCTGCAGGACGAGATAGGGGATGAGGGATGCGATGCCGACGAGCGATACGAGAATGCCGAGGAGCGGGCTGTTGTATTTTGAAATGAAAAAATCTGATTGCGACATCAGTTTGTGTTGTTTGGCGTAAGTCCACACGGCTGGCAGAAGCCAATATGACAAAATGTAGGCAAGGCAGCCGTACGCGATAATATAAAAGGCGGGGCCTCCTTTTCCGTAAGCCCATCCGCTTCCGCCGAGGAATGTAAAGGTCGTGTATATTTCTCCCGCCATTAATAAAAAGACAAACATCGTGCCGAAGCCGCGTCCGCCCACCGTCCATTGTTCAAGGTCCATATGTTTTCCTTTTCGGGCCCGGATTCCGAGATATACACAAAACAGGAGCACGGCGGCCATTACGGGAAATGCTGCGTTCATTCCGCCTCACCCGCCTTATTTTCTTTGTCCAATTTGTAAACGGCGGCCATCAGAACGGAAGTCAGCACCGCCCAGATGACGACATACGCGAGAATGAAAGGCATTCCGAAAACATAAGGCGTCACCCGGTTGGCAAATGGAATGCCGGCGAGAATTCCGAAAAAGGGCAGGGCGGCGAGAACATGAATCAGTTTCATAACATTCCTCCTTTTCATTGAAAACAGCGTGTCCCGATTATAAAGAAAATCATGTCGAATGTATAGTGTGAATAGTCTGAAATTTATCAGTTGAAAAGGAAAAGCAGTCCCGGCTGCTTTTTAAATGGTCGCAAGAGACAGGTAATATTCTAATAAGGCGGTTACCTGTTCCCGTATTCTCGGGTTGAAATAACGGTGTTTTTCTTCATAGCCGTTAATGGTGCATATATAAAGCGTAAATGCTTCGTCTCTTTCCGCTTCGTATATTTTAATTTTACGCTTTCTTAACTCTTTTCGAACATCACTCAAATCCTTTTGTGCTAATTTTAAAGAGCAGCTGATAAGCTGTTTATAGGGTTGTTTTAATTTGAACGGGCACGAATCAAGCGCTTCGAGGTCCCGGTTCAGGATGGCAGCCGCCATGGGCAGAAACAGCCCTTTTTCGATGAGATCGCGGGTGCCGCTCCGGATGTCAGGCATAAATACTCCTTCTTTCTTAAAAAAAGAGAACGTTTGTTCTTATTTTATACTCGCTTACACGATATTTC
Source organism: Bacillus sp. JNUCC-21 (assembly GCF_041222765.1). NCBI lineage: Bacteria > Bacillati > Bacillota > Bacilli > Caryophanales > Bacillaceae > Bacillus > Bacillus sp. JNUCC-21. The sequence goes on from NZ_CP166019.1 coordinate 1,030,576, forward strand.
AAGTCGGAAAATCTCGTAAACATTTTCGTTTTTTGGAGATAATGTGTAGAATAAGGATAGACAAACTCGTTAAGGAGTATAAACGTTGGAGCAATTTTTATCATATTTGACTGAGGAACAGCTGACGGAATGGTTCCAAAGCTATAGAGCTTTCGGCCCGGCGGCTGCGGCTGCACTGCCTTTTATTGAAGCGTTTCTTCCGTTTTTGCCGCTCGTTGTATTTGTGGTGGCGAATACGAATGCATTTGGTTTGTGGGAAGGTTTTTTTCTGTCATGGCTCGGGTCTGCGGCAGGATCGATGCTGATGTTTTATGCCGTCCGCCGTTTCGGACAGAAAAGAGCTTTCGGTTTCATCCGCAGGCATCAGACCATAAGGCGGATGATGCTCTGGGTTGAGCGGCACGGTTTCGGTCCGCTGTTTATTTTACTTTGCTTCCCCTTTACGCCGTCCGCTGCGGTTCATATCGTTGCCGGTCTGTCACGGGTGGGGGCGCTGCAGTTTATTTCAGCAGCCGCTATGGGGAAAATGGTCATGATTTTTATGATCAGCTTTATCGGATATGATCTACACGCGCTCATGACACAGCCTTTCAGGATGGCGGGCGCCATTACAGTGATCGCGGTGCTGTGGTATGCCGGAAAGCATATCGAACGGCGTTTACAGACGAGAATCAGTCAGCATGAGAAAGACGGAGGGAGACAGGAATCTTGAAAAAACGATTTTGGTTTATAGCCGGCGTGCTTATCGTTGTTTTGGCCATACAATTAAAGAATGCCATTTTTATTGATTATAAAGTCGAAGGAATCAGCATGAATCCGACCTTTAAACAAGGAAATGAGCTGATGGTCAACAAGTTTTCCCATCGTTACAAAACGATCCGCCGTTTCGATATTGTCCTGTTTAAAGGCCCGCACCGCAAAGTGCTGATCAAACGTGTCATCGGGCTCCCCGGCGAGTCAATCGCATACAGGGAGGATCAGCTGTATGTGAATGGAAAACGGGTGGCGGAACCGTTTTTAAAACCGTTAAAGTCATCATTGTCCGCCGGGAGCCATGTGACCGGTGATTATACGCTGAAGGAAACGACCGGGCGCAAAAGCATACCGAAGGGACAATACTTTGTTATTGGCGACAACCGCATATACAGCCTCGACAGCCGTCATTTCGGTCCGATTAAGGATAAAGACATTGTCGGAGTCATCAGTGAATCAGACGCCAAGTAAACGGCGTCTTTTTTTTCGGAAATGATTGTAAAAAAGCAGAGGGAAGACTATAATGAAAATTGTTACGCGCGAAACAAAAAGGAGGCGTTTTATTTTTTGGTGATTTTGTTACCCGTGTAACAAAAAATATGAAAGAGGGCTGATGAGATGAAAACACAGGCTGCCATTATCGGGGGAGGTCCGGTCGGGCTTATGCTTGCATCAGAACTGGCGCTGGCCGGAGTGAAAACGACTGTTATTGAACGATTGAAGAAGACGGTGCCATATTCCAAAGCGCTTATCATGCATCCGCGCACACTTGAGCTTTTTGCCATGAGAGGCATATTGGAACGCTTTTTGGAAAAAGGGACGAAGGTGTCTTCCGGCCATTTTTCCATGCTGGATACACGGCTGGATTTTTCTCGGCTGGATACGAAGCAGAATTATTCGTTAATGCTGCCTCAGGCAGAAACGGAGCGGATTTTGGAGGAGTATGCATCAAGTCTCGGCGCAGACATCATCCGCGGGGCGGAAGCGGTGGCTGTCACCCAGACGGATGACGGAGTGGAGACGGTGTTCCGGGACGAAAGCGGGATCCGCACTCTTCACAGCTTATATGCCGCGGGTACAGACGGAGCGGGGAGCATTGTCAGGAAACAGGCGGGCATCGCTTTTTCGGGCACTGATGCCGACTTAACAGGAACGCTCTGTGATGCCGCTTTGAAACATCCGCCCGAATCTTCCTTTTTTTCAACGTGCCGCCTGGAGGGATCGGTTGTGATTGTCCCTCTTACGGACGGACTTTTCCGCGTCCTCATCGTTTCTCCGCACGCTCCGCAAAAGCGGAAGGAAGAGCCGGTCACCGAAAATGAGCTGAAAGAAGACCTGCGGCGGATATGCGGCACTGATTTCGGATTGAGTGATCCGGTATGGATGTCGCGGTTCGGCAATGCCGAGCGTCAGGCCGAACAATACCGATCAGGCCGGGTTTTTGTGGCCGGTGATGCGGCGCACATTCATTTTCCCGCAGGCGGCCAAGGGCTGAACACGGGGCTTCAGGATGCCTTCAACCTCGGCTGGAAGCTGGCGGCGCAAATGAAGGGGAAAGCGGCGCCTCATCTTCTGGACAGCTATCATCAGGAAAGGCACAGCACAGGAAAAGAAGTATTGCACAATATAAAAACCCAGATAAAGCTCATGGATTTTACCGAGTCGGGGATGGCATTAAGAGAGACGATGGCTTTGCTGGATTTTCAGGAGTCCAACCGTTTATTGGCGGGAAAAGTATCCGCGCTTGATCTGCATTATGAACCGGATGCGGAGCTGCCGCCGCATATCCTGAACGGAAAACGCCTGCCGGATATCGAATTGACCCTTCATGACGGGCGGCCGGCCCGGCTGTATGATTTTCTTCATAAGGGCGCCTTTGTGCTTTTGTCATTAAGAGGGAGCATTCCTGCCGGTATTGATACGGACAGCGTGGCAGCTGTCAGGGCGGAGCTTGCTGAAACACGTGCCGATTGGGATGACGTCCACACCGTTTTAATCCGGCCGGACGGCCACGCGGCATGGGCAGCCGGCGGCTTGGGACGTGAAGCGGATGAAGCCGTTCTGGCCGGTTTGGAGAGATGGGGATTCATCTGATGCCCTTTTATGCGCCTGTGTGATTGTTTCTTGTGTAACAAAACGTTATAGTAAAAGAAACAATCAATACGGAAGGGTGATTCAGCAGTTGGACAGAAGACAGCCAGACCATGCAAAACACATGATTCTTGAAGGGCTGACAGATATTTTTCACGAGCAGGAGAGGTGTCAGGAGGACATCAGGGCGTCGTTGGCCGGACGGATGGACGAACTCCGTGAAGAAAACGGAAAAAAATTACAGTTGACCTTGACGGAAATTCACATTTTGTCGTGTATCGGAGATCATGAACCGATCAATGTCACGTCAATAGCGGAAAAAATGAAGACGACAAAGCCAACCGTGTCGAGAAGCTGCGCGAAGTTTTTGGAAGCCGGCTTTCTGCGCAGGACCCGGCTGAGCGACAATAAAAAAGAAGTCTATTTCCGGCTGACTCCTGCCGGGAAAGAGCTGCATTCCCTTCATCATGAATATCATGAATTGATAAAAAAGCGGCTCTTGGCGTTTTTAGACCGCTATACAGATGAAGAACTGTTATTTGCTGAACGGCTGTTCCGTGATCTTTCAGCAAACTGGCGATCTGTAAATGGCGGCGGAGAGCTGTTCAAATAAAAAACACGCATATGGATGCGTGTTTTTTTATTCGGATCATGTTCCTCTTTCTGCCCGGCCTCTCTCGCCGTGTGCCCGTTTCAGCTGAGAAAGGTGGTGCAGCAGCCGATAGAAGGGCGGAAGCATGGCGATGACGAGAACGATCCGGATGACCTGAACCGCGACGACGAAAGTCGAGTCTTCGTGCAGGGTGATCGAAGTCGCCGCCATCTCGGCGATCCCGCCGGGAGAAAAGGCGAGAACAGATGTAATCATGGAGATGCCCGTTAATTTAGAAACCGCAATCGCGCTCAGAATCATGGCGGCGATTAATCCGACGGAAGAAATAAATCCGACGGTCAGCACTCTCGCCACACCGGTGAACATGCTTTTGTACATTTTTGATCCGATTGTGGCGCCGAGAAAAATTTGTGACAGCTGGTTCGCTTCCGGCGGCCACCAGGCCAGCATGTCTTTGCCCGCCAAGGCGGACACGCCGATTTCCGCAGCAGCAACGCCGATCATGCTGCCGAGCAGCCAAGGGGCCGGAAATTTCAGCCGTTTTGCGCCTTTGCTTGCAAGCCAGGCAGCCAAAATAAATCCGGCCGTTAACAAGACGGGAGTAAGGCCCGGATGTGAAGCTCCTGCCGAAACGGCTCCGGCTGATGTCTGAGCCGCACCGTTTTGTTTGGTAAATAAGAAAATGACGAGAAACGGTATTGTCATGACGACCAAAAGGACACGCGTCAGCTGAATAAGGCTTACAATCGCGGTGTTTGCGCCGACTTCCTGGGCGATACCCGGCATGGCGGATAAACCGCCCGGCGCCGTGCCTACAAAGCTTGTCATCATGTCCGTCCGGCTGAACCGAAAGAGCACATATCCGGAAACAAGCGCCATCACGATAGAGAAAATCAGCATGAAGCCTACCGGAAGCCAATGCTCCCGTAAAACCGACAGAACGGACAGGTTCAGTTTCTGGCCGAGTTCGATGCCGAGGATCATTTGTCCCGCCGCAAGCCATCTGCGGTGAATCCCTCTTCTGTCAGGCGCCATGAACAGCCAGCGGGGCCTCGTCATGGAGAGGATGCAGCCGGCGGCCAGCGTTCCGAGCATCCAGGCGATCGACATCCCTGTAAGCGAAAGAAGAAACCCCCCTGCCGCACTGATGAGAATAAACCAGATATCCGTAAGGAGATGTTTGTCTTTCTTCAATGAAAACCCTTCTTCCTGAAACATTCATATTAAATTGTTAAGCTCGTTAACCTTACTATTACTATAGTATAGATTTTGAGATAAATAAATAATGAATTATTTCTCATAATCCATTCATTTTTCTTATCGCAAACGCAAAAAAAGCTCCGGAGATGGGTGAGTGCACCCTACTCCGAAACCTCGCCCGCTTTTCCTTTCCACACAAAGGTCAATCCCAGACCGAGAAATAAAACCACACCTGCGAACAGAAACGGGAAGTGAATATTCATATCAAATAAAATACCGCCCAGAGCCGGGCCGAAAATGGTGCCCAAACTCGTGTATGTTGAGTTCATACCGGCAACAAACCCCTGCTGATTTCCTGCGATTTTCGATAAATAAGTAGTCAGTGCCGGGCGCAGTAAATCAAACGCAAGGAAAATGATGCAGGTGACAGCGAGCACGGGCAAAAATCCTGACATCACCGTAGAAACGAAAGCCAGCACAGCGCCGATGATCAGACAAAGCTGAATGACTTTTTTCTCCCCGAGGAAGTTGACAAGTCTTCCGAACGCGAGCACTTGAATGAGGACCGCCACAATGGAGCTGAACGTAATAATAATGGCGATATCCTTTGGCGTGAAGCCGAATTTATGGTTTGTAAATAAGCTGAATACCGTTTCGTACGCCGACAGTCCGAATGCCAAAACAAAAACGATGATAAAGGCGATCAAGTAGTTTGGATGAATCGACTTTTTCAAATCTTTTAAGAAAGTTGATTCTTTGACGCTTTCCAGCTGCTTTGCGCGTTCTTCTTTAGTTAACGGCTCTTTCAGCATAAAGACAGAGGAAAGCACTGCGATAAATGCAATTCCCGCCGCAAAGAAAAACGGCATACGAACGCCGTGATCGGCAATAAATCCTCCTATGCCGGGCCCGATGATAAACCCTGTGCTGATGGCGGCAGATACATAGCCCATCGCCTTCGATCTTTCCTGCACCGTCGTAATATCTGCGACATACGCTGTAACAGCGGGCATGATAAAAGCGGCACTGATGCCCCCCAGCACCCTTGCGAAATATAAAATGGAGACATGTGTGCCCAATCCGAAGGTCAGTTCGGATAATGCGAACAAAAACAGTCCGGCGAGAATCATGATTTTTCTGCCGAAGCGGTCAACCCATCTCCCTGCAATGGGGGATGCAATTAATTGCGCAACGGCGAAGGCAGCGACAAGGTATCCCATTGTGCTGCCCGTCAAGTGCATCACATTCATAAACAGCGGCATAACGGGAATGATCAATCCGATGCCTAAAAACGCAATAAATATATTGCTTAATAAGATGATGAGTACAGCCTTTTGTTCTCTGATCGGTTTTTGCATGTTGTTTCTCCTTTGTCAGCTGTCATTCTGTTTATCAGCGCTGATCGACCCGTGAATAAACACGGAGATGGCTTCTTTTTGCAATTCGATTCTTTGCTGAATGGTATCGTTTTTATATAACACATCTAAACCGTAGAAGACGGATAGCAGGATTTTTACTTTTGATTCGACATGATGAATGGACCAGCTGCCGTCTTGATTTCCCTCTTCTAAGATCTCCCTCATCACATCGTCATATTCAATATCAATTTTGTTGAGCCGCTTTACGACCTCCTCTGACGTAAACGCACTCGCATAAAACTCTTCACTTGCTCTCATAAGCGGGTAATTGATGCTCATCCGGCTGAGCAGCTCCGCAAAGCCCGCCAGTTTTTCGGCAGCATCTTTCAGATCAGCTTCCATTTCCCTCCACGTCTCGATCATCACGCGGTGATCCTCTTCCATGATATGAAGAAACAGAAACTCTTTTCCTTTAAAATGGTGATATAGATTGCCTTTACTGATTTCGGCCGCCTCTAAAATATCCCGAATCGATGTTTCTGAATATCCTTTTTTTGCAAATAAGTCACGCGAAGCGGATACGAGCCTGTTCTTCGTCTTTTCGCTCTTTCCGGCACCGCCTTTTGTATTTGTCACTTCACACAGATCCTTTCCGCCAAATGAGGTTCGGCTCCTTAAAAACCGACCGGTTGGTTTATTTTATTATAAAGGGTTTTTGCTGATTATACAATGAAGAAGTTATCCGTTTTTTAGAGAGTATCACGCAGCTCGAAAAGTAAACCCCATTCTCTCATGTTGAAAGAACGGGGTTTGTCTGCGGTCTGAAGACTCCCGGCGGGGGAGCGTGATCTGCCTGAACCGTTATTTTCCGGTATTTACCTCGGTGTAGCTTGTATTCGGCGCGTTTGATACCGTTCCCCCTGTATGGTGGAAAGGAGAGTGGGCCATATCGTATAAAAACCAGACGGCGTGACGCTGCTCGTCAAATGCCGTGCGGGCAAATAACCGCTTCGCTTCCGGATGCACCGCTCTATCGGATGCCTGCAAATAAAAATCATTCGTTTTCTGCTCATCATAAAACGCCGCCCTCATTCCTTCTCTGTATGTGTGCGGACAATGCTCCGTCTGTTTCGGCGTCAACTGTTTTCCGGTAATTGACGTATACAGAGAAGAAAAAGCGTGCAGGTGGCGCACTTCTTCCTCTCTGATATGTTCGATTCGTCTTCTGATTTCTGCGGTCGGCGCTTTTTCGGCTAATATTGAGTAGCAAATCACAGCGCTGTATTCACCGTTTATGGATTTTACCAGATCCTTGATAAGCACAGAATCGTCACTGCAGATGGCTGTATAATGAAAAAAATTCTCGTGCATTGGACTCACCCCCGGATGTTTATAGGGTATTATACGGCCGCAGCCCGTGACATGTGCGGATGTCATGTTTATTCTTGATCTAGCGGCGATGTAATATGGTCGTCGTATGTGTCGACAAAAAGCCGGCCGTTGCTTCCGCGCACAGCGTATACGACGTCTTCCGGTTTGAGGTTTCTCTTGTCCAATTCTTCTCTCAGCCATTTTTCCGATACGTGGTTTTCTTCCAGATTCTTCATCACCAGCCGGCCGTCCATAATCAGCTCAACGGCAAAGTTCTTTTCATGTCCGGCAAAGATGCCGAGATCCTGTCTTGTAACGGGCGCAAATTCCGGCTTGACCTCCACTGACATGCTGCCGTTTGTTTCAATGATGGCAGTCTGAACCTGAGAAATGTCAAATACGTCATTTACACGCAGCTGCTGGTTCAAGTAGTCGATGGTATAACGCATCGTTTTCATATTATGCTCAAGTATTTTACCGTTTTGAATGATAATGGTCGGTTTGCCTGCAAAGAAACCCCTAAGGACCCTGTTTTTCATAGAAAGATATGCGACAAGGTAAATGATTGCCACGAAAATAATGTAGGCAATGACATGATAATGAATCGGCAGCTTTGTATTAAACGACAGATTTGCCGTGATGGCGCCGAGCGAGATGGCCGCAATGAAATCAAAAAGCGTCATCTGTGAAATGGTTTGTTTACCGAGTATCCGGGCGCCGATAAACAGAATGCTGAACGACAGAGCCGTCCGTACAATTACTTCGGGATATTCTGACATCATCATTAGTCCTTTTTTCTTTATTTTGGTCAAAAACGAAATTTTTTAAAACAGTCATCCCGTTTTTACCAGCAGATGAGATTGGTCATTTTCGTCAACTTTCGATAAAATGTAGAAAGATAAAAAGAGAGGGGTCTTTTAATTTGGGTGTTGAGTTTTTAGTAGGCAGATCGGGGAGTGGGAAAACGAGGCTGATTATCGACAGCATTCAAGATGAACTGCGCCGGGAGCCGTTCGGGAAACCTATCATTTTTCTAGTCCCGGATCAAATGACGTTTTTAATGGAATATGAGCTTGCTAAAACGCCGGATATCGGCGGCATGATACGCGCTCAAGTGTTCAGTTTTTCGCGTTTGGCGTGGCGCGTGCTTCAGCATACCGGGGGCATGAACCGCCCGTTTGTGACGACGACGGGTGTGCAGATGCTTTTAAGGAAACTGATTGAAGAATATAAGCACGAGTTTAAAGTGTATCAAAAAGCGAGTGACAAAACCGGGTTCACTGAGCAGGTGGAACGGATGCTGACAGAGTTTAAGCGGTACTGTATAGAGCCTGAAGACGTCCGACGCATGGCGGAAAGCGGAACGGCGTCAGAATATCGCGGAGAGCGGATGCTGTCTGAAAAACTTCATGATTTAGGCATTTTATATCAGCAGATGGAAAGAAGCCTCGCCGGACACTATTTGCATTCAGAGGATTATTTGACGCTGCTCGCTCAGCAGATTCCTTTGGCGGACGTTGTAAAAGGCGCCCGTGTTTACGTCGACGGATTCTATCAATTTACGCCGCAGGAATTAAGGGTGCTGGAGCAGCTGATCATGCATGCTGAACATGTCACATTCTCGCTGACGGCGGACAGCCCTTCGGCGGAACAGGCACCGGATGAGCTCGATCTGTTCAGAATGACGGGAAGCACATACTATAAGCTTTATCAGACGGCAAAGGAATTGAATGCCGATATTTCCTGCAAGGAACTGCATGGCACGAAGCGGCATCAGCATGCGCCGGAGCTTGCCTGTATAGAGTCGCAGTACGATGTGCGTCCCGCCGCGGCGTATACCGGCGGACAGGAAGCTTTTACCGTCATGCAGGCGCAAAACAGAAGAGCTGAGCTTGAAGGTATTGCCCGGGAAATTCAATCACTTGTCCGGGACGGAGGATACCGGTACAAAGATATGGCGATTCTCATCCGTCAGCCGGAAGATTATAAAGATTTGCTGAAGGAAGTGTTTGCCGATTACGGGCTTCCTTATTTTATTGACGGAAAAGCTTCTATGCAGCATCACCCGCTTATTGAATTCATCCGTTCAAGCCTGGATGTCGTGAAGGGGAACTGGAGATATGAAGCGGTGTTCCGCTGTGCGAAAACCGAACTGTTATTCCCGCTTGATCAGCCGGAGCAGAAAATAAGGGAGCAGGTTGATCAGCTTGAAAATTACTGTATCGCCTACGGCATTAAAGGGGAGCGCTGGACGAGCGGCGAGCGGTTTGTATACAGGCGCTTCGTATCGCTCGATGAGGATTTCGCGCAGACAGATCAGGAAATAGAGATGGAGAACATGCTGAATGAGACGAAAGAGTGGATGGCCGCGCCCCTTGTCCGGCTTCAAAACCGGATGAAAAAAGCGAAAACGGTTCAAAGCATGGCGGAGGCTCTTTATCTCTTTTTGGAAGATACCGATGTTCCCCTGAAGCTGGACCGGAAAAGGCAGCGGGCCGAAGAGGCCGGAAACATGATCGAAGCGCAGCAGCACGGCCAGGCGTGGGATGCCGTTATCCAGCTTCTCGAGGAGTTTGCCGGCATGATGGGTGAAGATGAAATATCTTTGGCGCTGTTCCAGCAAATGCTTGAAACGGGAACGGAATCGCTTCATTTTTCTTTAATTCCGCCTGCGCTTGACCAAGTATTTGTAGGGAATATGGATCTCTCAAGAATGTACGGCACGTCCTGCACATTCGTCATCGGGGCCAATGACGGCGTTCTTCCGGCGCGCCCGGATGAAAACGGCGTGCTGTCTGATGATGACCGGGAGTGGCTGAAAGCAGTCGGAGTGGAGCTGTCTTCCGCGGGGCGTGAGCGGCTGCTTGATGAGCATTTTCTCATCTATATGGCGCTGTCGAGTCCGTCTGACCGTCTTTATGTGTCATACCCGATTGCCGATGCGGAAGGAAAAACGCTCCTGCCGTCAATCGTTGTAAACCGGCTTGGCGAGCTGTTTCCCGATCATCAGGAAAAGCTGTCAGCGGCTGATCCCGAGCAGGTAAGCGAAGAAGAGCAGCTTCAGTATCTCGTCAATAAACAGGTGGCTCAGACATATACGGCAAGTCAGCTCAGGCTGTGGACAAGAGAGTACGAGATCAGTGACGTATGGTGGAGCGCATACAATGTGCTGATGAAAGAGCCTGATCACCAGCGTGCGAAAAAGCTGTTTTCAAGCTTGTTTTTCCGCAATGAGGCGAAGCGTCTTGAACGGCCTGTTTCGCGCCAGCTTTACGGCGAGCATATTAAAGGAAGCGTCTCCCGGATGGAGGCGTTTAATGCCTGCCAGTTTTCTCATTTTGCATCTCACGGGCTTCAATTAAAAGAGCGGCAGTTTTTCAAGCTGGACGCGCCGGATATCGGCCAGCTGTTTCACTCCAGCCTGAAGCTGATTTCAGACCGGCTTCGTGAGCAGAAGCTGGAATGGCGCGATCTGACGAAAGATCAGTGCCGGAATTTCTCCTATGAAGCGGTGGAACGGCTTGCGCCAAAGCTGCAAAAAGAGATTCTGCTCAGCTCAAACAGACACTTTTATGTGAAGGAAAAACTGCAGAAGATCGTCACGCGTGTTTCTGGCATATTAAGCGAGCATGCGAAGGCGAGCGGTTTCGTCCCGGTCGGTCTTGAACTCGGTTTCGGCGGAAGCGGGCCGCTGCCGCCGCTCACTTTCACGCTGAAAAACGGCTGTACGATGGAACTCGTCGGACGGATCGACCGCGTGGATAAAGCGGAAAGTTCAAAAGGCCTGCTGCTGAGAATCGTTGATTATAAATCAAGCGACAGGGGGCTTGATCTGGCTGAGGTGTATTACGGGCTCGCTCTGCAAATGCTCACATATCTTGACTTATCGATTACACATTCCGAAGATTGGCTCGGCATGAAAGCGACCCCGGCAGGCGTTTTGTATTTCCATATCCACGATCCGATGATTCAGGCCAGTCTGCCGATGGGGCTTGATGAAATCGAGCAGGAAATTTTTAAGAAATTTAAAATGAAAGGCCTTCTCCTCGGTGACCGGGAGGCGATCAGCCTGATGGACACGACTTTGGAGGAAGGGCGTTCAAATATCGTCAATGCCGGTTTGAAAAAGGACGGTTCTTTAAGATCCGACTCAGCCGCGGTCAGCGAACGGGACTTTCATCTGCTGACAGACCATGTGCGGCGGACATTTGAACAGGCGGGCGAAGCGATAACGGACGGGCTTGTGTCCATTACTCCGTATAAGCTGAAAGATAAGACGCCTTGTACGTACTGTGCGTTTCAATCGGTGTGCCAGTTTGATGAGTCGCTTAAGGAAAATGAATACCGCAGCCTGAAAGCGGAAAAAGACGGCACCATACTGGATTGGCTGAAGAAGGAGGCGGATGATGATGCAAATTCCTAAACCGAAAGACAGCATATGGACGGATGACCAATGGAGCGCCATCGTTTCTTCCGGCCGCGATATTCTGGTCGCTGCCGCAGCCGGATCAGGTAAAACGGCCGTGCTCGTGGAACGGATGATCAGAAAGATAACCGCGGAAGAAGATCCGGTTGATGTTGACAGGCTCCTTGTGGTGACCTTTACAAACGCCTCAGCAGCGGAGATGAAGCATCGGATCGCGGAAGCATTAGAAAAAGAGCTCGCCAAAAATCCGGGATCTCTGCATATCAGACGGCAGCTCTCTCTCTTGAATCGGGCGAGCATTTCGACGCTTCACTCTTTCTGTCTGCAAGTGCTTAAAAAATATTATTATATGATTGATCTTGACCCCGGTTTTCGGATGGCTGACCAGACGGAAGGCGAATTGCTCGGAGACGAAGTTCTTGATGAGCTGTTTGAAGATGAATACGCAAAAGGGAATCAGGCGTTTTTTGAGCTTGCGGACAGATATACGACAGACAGGCATGATCTTGATCTTCAAGACCTTGTCAAACGGGTGTACGAGTATTCCCGGTCGCATCCTGACCCGGAAGTATGGCTGCAAAGCTTTGTCCGCCTGTATGATGTGACGGAAGAAAGCAAAATGGAAGAGCTTCCGTTTTACCAATATGTGAGAGAAGATGCTGAAATGGCGCTTTTCGGGGCAAAACAAAAGCTTGAGAAGGCGCTTGAACTGACAAAAGCGCCCGGCGGGCCGGCCCCGCGCGCTGATAATTTTCTGGATGACCTTCAGCAGATAGAAGAGCTGATCAGCTGCCGGCATGACTTCGATGCGCTGTATGAACGGGTTCCCGCAGTCTCCTTTAAACGGGCGAAGGCGGTAAAGGGTGATGAATTTGACAAAGCGCTTTTGGACGAAGCGACCGATTTGCGAAACGGCGCGAAGAAACTGATCGAAAAGGTAAAGACCGATTATTTTACAAGAAGTCCGCAAGATCACTTAAAGAGTTTAGCAGATATGAAGCCTGTCATCGAAACGCTCGTTCAGCTCGTGATATCGTACGGAAAACGATTTGAAGCGGCGAAACAAGAAAAATCAATTATTGATTTCTCAGATTTGGAACATTACTGCCTGGCGATTTTAACTGCGGTTGATGAAGAAGGCCGGCGGGTGCCGAGCGAAGCGGCCGTTTATTATCAAGACCAGTTCCATGAAGTTCTGGTTGATGAATATCAAGATACGAATCTTGTGCAAGAGTCTATCCTGCAGCTTGTTAAAAGCGGGAATGAAGAGGCGGGAAATCTGTTTATGGTAGGCGACGTCAAACAATCGATCTACCGTTTCAGACTTGCTGAGCCGCTGCTGTTTCTCGGGAAATATAAAAGGTTTACAGAAAGCGGGGCAGGCACGGGGCAGAAAATTGACCTGAACCAAAATTTCCGCAGCCGCTCCGATATTTTGGACAGTACGAATTTCTTGTTTAAGCAGCTGATGGGCGGAAAAATCGGCGAAGTGGATTACGATGAACAGGCGGCATTGAAGCTCGGCGCATCGTATCCGCCGAATGACGCGGCAAAAACGGAACTGCTGCTCATTGACAGCGCTGATGGCGCAGACAGCTCCGAGGATGCCGAAGACTTTGAAACTGTGCACTGGGAAGCGAAAGCGATAGCCGGGGAGATCCGAAAGCTTGTCTCATCTCCGTTTAAGGTATATGACGGCAAAACAAAAACACACCGGAATATCCAGTACCGGGATATCGTAATTTTGCTGCGCTCCATGCCGTGGGCGCCGCAATTAATGGAAGAGCTGAAAAACCAGGGCATTCCGGTGTACGCCAATTTGACGTCGGGTTACTTTGAAGCCGTGGAGGTGGCTGCGGCGCTTTCAGTCTTGAAGGTGATTGATAATCCGTATCAGGATATTCCGCTTGCTTCCGTGCTGCGCTCGCCCATCGTCGGCTGTGACGAAAATGAACTTGCGCTGATACGCCTTGAAAAGAAAAAAGCGCCGTTTTATGAAGCGCTGAAAGCATATATAGCGAACGCTGACAGACATGATGAACTGTATCAAAAACTGAGAACCTTTTATGACAGTCTGCAAAAGTGGCGGTCATTTTCGACGAATCATTCGGTGTCTGAGCTGATTTGGGAAGTATACCGCGATACCGGATATTTTGACTATGCAGGCGGCATGCCCGGCGGAAAGCAGCGCCAGGCCAATCTGCGCGTCTTGTATGACCGGGCGCGCTCGTACGAAGCGACGGCGTTCCGCGGGTTATTCCGCTTTTTGCGGTTCATTGAACGGATGCAGGAGCGCGGCGATGATCTGGGGACGGCCCGGGCGCTCAGCGAGCAGGAGGATGTCGTTCGGCTGATGACGATCCACAGCAGCAAAGGACTTGAATTCCCCGTCGTTTTCACCGCCGGACTCGGCAGAAGTTTTAATATGATGGATCTCAACAAATCATACCTGCTTGATAAAGAGCTCGGTTTCGGCACGAAGTATATTCATCCGGAACTCAGAATCAGCTATCCGACTCTTCCGCTTGTGGCGATGAAGAAAAAGATGCGCAGAGAGCTCTTATCCGAAGAATTGCGCGTACTGTATGTGGCGCTGACCAGAGCGAAGGAAAAGCTGTTTCTCGTCGGTTCCTGCAAAAACCGGGAAAAACAGCTGGCCAAATGGCAGGCGCAAGCAGACCGGGCCGATTGGCTTCTTTCTGAATTCGACCGCTATCAGGCGTCATCTTATTTGGACTTTATCGGGCCGGCGCTCATCCGCCACCGTGACATGGAGGCGCACAGGACGCCGGGACTTTCCTCATCTGAGGATATCGCGCGCGACCCGTCGCGTTTTCATATCCGGATGCTGCAGCAAAGTGAATTGCTGGAAGAGAATCCAAAAGAACGTGCTGAAGAAAAGAGCAAACGTCTCAAAGCGATTCAGCAGGGCGAGCCGATTCCTGATTCGTTTTCATTTGATGATCAGGCGCGCCGTCTGCTTGAATGGGAATATCCGTACCGAGAGCTGACGGCTATCAGAACGAAGCAGTCAGTTTCTGAGCTGAAGAGAAAGCAAGAATACGAGGATGAATACAGCGGCCGCTCTCTCATCAAACCGTCAGGAGACACGCTTTTATACAGGCGTCCCGGTTTTATGATGAAAAAAGGGCTGACAGCCGCCGAAAAAGGGACGGCGATGCATACGGTGATGCAGCACATACCGCTGACGCACGTTCCGACTGCCGAAGAAGCGGAGCGGACGGTCCGGATGCTTTACGAAAAAGAGCTGCTGACAGAAGAACAGCAGGAAGCTATTGATATAGAAGAAATTGTCCAGTTTTTCGGAACTGAAATCGGGAAAGACCTTCTCGGGGCGCTGCGGATTGACCGGGAAGTGCCGTTCAGTATGGCGCTTCCGGCCGGCGAGGTGTACAAGGATGCCGAAACGGCCGGTGAACCGCTGCTCGTGCAGGGGATTATTGACTGCCTCTATGAAACTGCGGACGGTCTCTATTTGCTGGACTATAAAACTGATCGGATAGAGGGGAAATTCCGGAACGGATTTGAAGGCGCGGCTCCGATTCTGCAAAAAAGGTATGAAACACAAATTGAATTGTATACAAAAGCGGTTGAACAAATTACAAAAACGAAAGTGAAAGGGCGTGCGCTCTATTTCTTCGATGGAGGTCACGTTCTTACACTGTAACAAGATCCGAAGCTCCTTTTTGGAGCGGATCTTTTTTTCTATCAAAAAGTGAGGTGAATGCGGTATGCGCATTTTACATACAGCTGACTGGCACCTCGGCAAAACGCTGGAAGGCAGAAGCCGGCTGAGCGAGCAGGCCGAAGTACTGGAAGAGCTGAATACCATTGTCAAGGAAGAAAACATTGATGCGGTCATTATGGCGGGGGATGTATTTGATACGGTCAACCCGCCTGCGCTCGCTGAACAATTGTATTACGAAAGTCTTTCCGCGCTTTCTGACGGCGGAAAGCGCCCGGTTGTCGTCATTGCCGGAAACCATGACAATCCCGACAGGCTGGCGGCGGCTTCTCCGTTAACAAATGAGCGCGGCATTCATTTAATCGGCTATCCGCGGACAGAACCCGTGCATATTGAAGTGCCGTCGGCGGACGAGCTGTTAGCCGTAGCTGCGCTGGCATATCCGTCAGAGGCGAGATTAAACGAAGTGCTTTCTGATACGTTTGAGGAAAAGCTTCTTCGCGATCATTACGATGTGAAAATCAGAGAGGCGTTTGCTCACATGTGCGGACTGTGCCGGAACGATGCCGTGAAAATCGCGGCGAGCCACATTTATGTCGCGGGGGGAAATCAGACCGATTCAGAGCGTCCGATTGAAGTCGGGGGCGCTTACACAGTTGCCGCTGACAGCCTGCCGGCTGATGCGGCTTACGTGGCTCTCGGCCATCTCCACCGTCCGCAAACGATCAAGCGCGCCAAGACGGCTGCCCGTTATTCAGGCTCTCCGCTGGCATACAGCTTTTCGGAAGCCGGTTATGCCAAATCGGTGACGGTGGTAGAAGCGAAGCCCGGCGGAGAAGCGAAGTGGGAAGAGATTTTCCTGTCTTCCGGTAAACCGCTCGTCAAATGGAAAGCGCAGGGGCTGAGCGAGGTTCACGGCTGGCTCGATGAAGGGCGTGACCGGAATGCCTGGATCGATCTTGATATCCATTTGACGGATCAGCTTTCTCTCGAGGAAATTCATCGGCTGAGAAAGGCGCATCCCGGCTTTATCCATATCAGGCCGGTTTTTGAAGAAAAAGAGACCGGCAATGACCGGATTGAAGTGAAACACACATCAATTGAGGATCGCTTTAAGAAGTTTTATGAAAAACAAACGGGCGGCGGCGTGCCGGATGAGGAGATGGTCAAGCTGTTTTTAGAGCTTGCGTCAGCAGATGATGAGGAGGATGCGACATGAAGCCGATTCTGTTAACGATAAAAGGGCTCCACAGCTTCAGAGAGGAACAGACCATTGATTTTGCCGGACTGTCCGGAGCCGGGGTGTTCGGAATTTTCGGGCCGACCGGAAGCGGAAAATCATCGATCCTTGATGCTATGACACTCGCTTTATACGGAAAAGTGGAGCGCGCCGCAAATAATACGCACGGCATCTTGAATCATGCCGAAGATCAGCTCGCCGTCTCATTTACATTCGCGCTTCAATCCGGCCACCGGGTTTCCTACAAGGTCGAGCGCGTTTTTAAGAGAACGGATGAAACGAAAGTAAAAACCGCCCTCTGCCGCCTGATTGAAATCAAAGACGAACAAACGGTGCTGGCCGATAAAGCGAATGAAGTGAACAAAAAGGTGGAAGAGCTTCTTGGCCTGACCATTGACGACTTTACAAGAGCCGTCGTGCTGCCGCAAGGAAAGTTTGCCGAGTTTCTGTCGCTTAAAGGCGCGGAAAGAAGACATATGCTCCAGCGCCTGTTTAATCTGGAACAGTACGGGGACAGGCTTGTCAAAAAATTGCGGCGGCGGGCGCAGGAAGCGGCAGCGAAAAAAAATGAAATGCTGGCGGAACAATCCGGGCTCGGAGACGCAGGAGAAGATGCGCTGAAGCAGGCTGAACAGCAGTTTCACGAAGCGAACGAACGGCTTGAAGAAGCTGAGAAGAAACGGGTCCGGGCAAAAGAGCGCTTTGAGAATCACCAGGAAATTTGGAACCTGCAGACAGAAAGAGATGAATATGAGCGCCGGGAGAAAAAGCTTGAGGAAAGACGCCCGTACATCACGGATTTGACTGAGCGTCTTAAAGAGGCGGAAACAGCTCTCGCCCTTGAGCCGTACGCAGACCGTTACACAGAAGCCGCCCGCCGGAAGCAGCGCGCCGAACAGGAACACGAACTGGCCAAACGGAAATCAGAGGCGGAAACCGTTTCATTTACCCGGCAAAATGAAGCCTATGAAGCATGGCGGGCCCATAAGGCCGAACAGGAGCCGAAGCTTGTCAAGGAAGAAGAGCTGTATCAAAGACTTTCAGCCATTGAACAAAAACTGCTTGAAGCGAAAAAAGAAGCGGAAAAAACAAATGCGGAACACAGCAAAAAAGAGGAAGAATACGAAGCCGCCTCGAAACAGCTGGCCGGAGTGAAAGACCGCCTGACCCGCGGCCAAAACAGGCAGAATGAGCTGAAAGAAGAGCTGAAAGCAGTTCAAGTGACCGCCGATGAACGGAAAAAATGCCAGACCGCAGCACAGCTGGCGGCGGGCTTTCAGCAGACACAGGAACAAATCACGAAAGAGCGGGCCAATCTGACAACGCAGCTGAAAAACGTGGAGAAGCTGAACGGAGAAAGCGAGTCGCTCACAGCGAAAGCGAAAACGGAAGAGGAAGACATTACGCGCGCTTATCAAACGCTTCAAACCGTTTACCATATGGTCTGTGAAACGGAACGTTCACTGAAAGCCGCAGCCGAACGGGCTGACAAAACGCAAGCCGATCTCCGCAGGCGCTCAGAGGAAGCGAGAACGGCTGCATTAACAAAAGAATTATCGGAAAAACTAATCGAAGGAAAGCCTTGTCCTGTATGCGGCTCGACGCAGCATGACCGCCCGCGTTCCGCTCATGAAACATTCTCGCCTGATACGGCTGTGCAGGAACAGTTGCAGCAGGTTGAAGCGCTGCTTTCTGAGGCGGCGGCTCTTTCTCAGGAGGTGCTGACAGCCAAGGTTGCATTAGAAGAGCAGTCGGGGCGTTTTACCGAAGAATGTCCGTTTCTGCAAAGCGCCCGGGTTCCGGAGCTGGAAGCCGCTTCTTCCATCAGCGGACGCCCGCTTGATGAAGCGTTCAGCGCCGTCCGCTTGGAGTGGAAACAAATGAAACAGGATATGCTGTCGGTAAAAGAGAAGGTCACAAGACTGATCAGCGCGCATCAGCAGACGGTGAAACAAGCTGAGCAGCTTGCCGAACGAATCCGCTACGAGGAAAAAGAAGCCGGCCGTCTCAGACATTCATTAGAAGAGCTTGAATCGCTGTCAGAAAGCCGATTGAATCAGTACAATGAAGTCTGCGGTGATATTCCGCCAAACCGGATTGACGCCTGGCAGGCTTCGATAGATGAGAAGGACAGGCAGGCAGAAGAATGTGAGAAGCGCATTGAAACAAGCATCGCATTCCTCAAGGAACATGAAGAGGAGAAAGAACGCCTGCAGGAGATGAAGCATCGGCTTGAACGGGAACGGCTCGAGCTTCACTATGCGTCTGAGCGCCTGCAGCAGGTGATTGACGGATATGAACAAGAGCTCGGAACAGCAGCTGAAGAAACATCAATTTCCGCAAAGCTTGAAGCGGTGCGGCAGGAATTACAGCTGTTAAAATCCAAAGAACAGTCCCTATTCGATGCGCTGAAGCAGGCGCAGCAATCACTGAATGACGCAAAAGGCCGGGAATCCGGGAGTCTCATGTCACTCAGGGATGCTGAGACCTCCCTTGAGAAAGCGCAAAACGACTGGCGCGTGAGGTCAAAAGACACCGGGTTTGCCGACCCGGACCAAGTCAAAAAAAGTCTGCTTCCGCAAGGGCGTGCAGAGGAAATGAAAAAAGAAATAGATGAGTTCCTGGACACCTCAAAACAGCTATCGGCAAATATCAGCCGTGTTACTGATAAATTAGCCGAGCGCCGGATATCGGAGGAAGAATGGACAGCATCCGTTTCTCTGCTGAAGCAGGCAGAGGCTGAGTCAGGCGCCGCCATGGAGGAAAAAGGAGCACAGGCAAAAGCTTTCGCGGTTATGCAAAAACAGCATAAGCGCTTTAAAGAGATTGAGGCCGAACTGAAAAGCTGGCAGACACAGATTGACAGGCTTGATAAGCTCCAGTCTGTATGTAAAGGCAATACATTCGTCGAATTTTTAGCGGAAGAACAGCTGGAAAGCGTGGCTCGAGACGCCTCTGCCCGTCTCGGAGCGCTGACAAGGCAGCGGTATGCCATATTAGTCGATTCAGAAGGCGGTTTCGTCATGCGTGATGACGCGAACGGAGGCGTCAAACGGCCCGTATCAAGCCTTTCCGGCGGGGAGACGTTTCTGACATCGCTGTCGCTTGCGCTTGCCTTGTCCGCCCAGATTCAGCTGCGGGGGCAATACCCGCTGCAATTCTTTTTCTTAGATGAAGGATTCGGGACTCTTGACCAAGGGCTCTTAGACACCGTTGTCACGGCGCTCGAAAAGCTGCAATCGGACAACTTATCCGTCGGAGTGATCAGCCATGTGCAGGAGCTGAGAGCGCGTCTGCCGAAAAAATTAATCGTTCATCCGTCCGAACCGGGCGGGAAAGGCACCCGGGTCACCTTGGAGATCATGTAGAAAGGAGAAGGAATCATGGCCGATTCTGCCGAGGGCACATGTGAATTATGCGGCCGCCATCATGTACGGCTGACGGAGCACCACTTAACGCCTAAGGAAGAAGGCGGGACATTCTTTCCGACCGCAATGCTCTGCATCCCTTGTCATAAACAGGTTCACGCTCTCTATACGAATCAGGAGCTTGCGGCAAGGCTCGCGGGAATAGAAGAGCTGCGGCGTGACCCGAAACTCGCGCGGTTTGTGAAATGGATCAGAAAACAGCCGCCGGAAAAGCTTGTAAAAACAAAAAAAGCAAATGAACGAAAATAACGCTGAACCAAAAGCAGCCCTCTTCTGAAAGAGCGGCTGCTTTTTAGGCGTTTCCGACCACATTTTGATCGCTGACATCGGGGTCTATATAGTTTGTCGCATTGACAACGTTGTTTAATAACAGGAAATCTCCGGTATTGCCTGCTCCCGAACCGAGCGCA
The DNA here is from genome assembly GCF_041222765.1 of Bacillus sp. JNUCC-21. Lineage (NCBI taxonomy): Bacteria > Bacillati > Bacillota > Bacilli > Caryophanales > Bacillaceae > Bacillus > Bacillus sp. JNUCC-21. The sequence goes on from NZ_CP166019.1 coordinate 1,051,172, forward strand.
GATTTAGAAGAGCTTTTTGGAGAAAGGTAAAAGGAATCACCAAAGTTTACGACTCCGCCCGATATGGAATTGATAGCTATAGGTCCGGTAATTGCTGGCATAAACGACACCCTTTATAGAAGTCTCACCGTCATTATATGTCAGGGCTGCTGTGATTGTGAGCTTGGTGTGACAATCTGCCTAATATGTTTCAGCCGCGAATCTCCCAGAACGATCGACGTCGATCCGACTTGAACCACGGACGCTGACGATACCCCTTGAACTTTCACATTCCTTACCCGAATTGAAGGGTTTTCATGGCAGAATGCGCTTTGGACTCCCGTTTCCGGTAACGGCATGACGGCCGGCTGCCGAAAGATCTGGTATTCTTTTTTGTTAAATGAGCCTTCATCATCTCTGTATAAGGCAATAGTACGCTGATCGGCCAATACTTTGATCCGCATATTGATTTCATTCGTATCGCCTGCTTGAAAGACACTCGCAATCCCGACTGAATTGATTTTGGCGTTCCGGAGGCGTGAAATGCGCTTTAACATTATTCCGGCGCCAGCGGCACATAAGGCCCGATAATAAGAGATTCCGGAGGCGTGTCAAAGATGGAAGACAGATAGACGGAATCGGTGTCGCCGATTAATAATAAGGAAGAACTGGACACACCGGTAGACCGGATGTCGCCGACTTCAATATTCCGGTTAATCACTGTAAAAATCATGACGGATCATCACCTTTCATTTCACCAGGTATGTGCTTAATAAAGTGCTCGACGGCTCTGACAATATCACGCTTCACATGTTCGGCAATCTGCTCGGCATATTGCGCGGGCGCCGTGTTTTCTTCTTTCGGGACATGGGACAGATAATACTGAATCCGGCTGTCCATCTGCTTTCTGATATCTTCAATAATATGATATTTGTTCGTTTCGTCCAGCCTGCTCTCATACTGAGTTTCGAGCTGCTCTAAAAGCGCGGGGATTTCTTCATTCAGGTACATATCGACGTTTTGGCGGATTTGCTGCATTTGCTGGCCCGCCTGTTCCTGCTGCATCATTCCGACCTGCGGAGATGTCTGGCCGACTTCGAAGTTTTGCACGGCATTCGGATCAGTCGGATTCAATCCGATATTCAGCGTTCCTTCCAGCCGTTCAATTTTCAGCTGATCAAATTTATACTCGAGCCGATCGATTCTTGTAGAAGGCTGCTGCTTCAGCGTTGAAATTTCATTTTGGAATTCTTTCAGCTGCCGTTCGAGCTCCTGAATCTGCTGCGCCTGCTGCTGGACGAAAGAATTTAAATTCTGCAGGTAGGATGAAACGGATTGATCATACATGACATTCACCTCGCGTCTCGTTTCCTTCATTAAAACTACCGGCTTGGCGGCTGGAGCGGTACAAATGATGAGGTGCCGGGACCTCCCCCTGTTGTTACAGTCTGCTGCCCCGCGGTGACAGGCGGCGCCGGCTCAACATAACTCCCTGTGTTGTACAGATTGGAAAGAGATTTAATTGAACCGGCGCTTCCGATTTGCAGTATGGAGGAATTGCTGACAGATTCTACACGCATGTAATTGATATGGATCGACTGATTGACGTAAAAATTCATACGGCGCCTCCTTTATGCGTTTCCTGCCATCGGCTGATCGATTACATCATTATCGTACACATTCGTTGAATTCCTGTAATTCGTCAGTGTGAGATTGTCTCCGGTATTGAAGCTGCCCGCTCCGGCAAATGTCTTAACCTCTGCTTTTGGAGAAATGGTGATGCAGTCGCCTATATGAACGACTCCGCTCGTACCGACGGCATTAATTTTAAACGCTCCGACAATTGCGGGCATACGAGCACATCCTTTTCGTGAAGATTTTCATGACTGCACTCCAGGAGCTTATCTGGGCTGCCTGCCTAAAATAGCTTATGACAAATGCACATTTTTGTGAGCGGAAAAAACTTTAGACGTAAAAACACCGGCGCTTTACGCATGCCGGGTCTTATACATAAATGATACAGATTTATATACATATCACGTTTATGAGAAAGCCTCTTTTTTTCCTGCGGTGCGGCCGTGCTCAATCTGTGCGGCCGGGTTCAGCCCGCTGTCTTTCGTTTGTTGGATGAGCCCGCCCCGGCACCCGTTTAAAAGGCTGTCCAGCTCCTGGCTGCACCTGATGGTCTCCGTTGCATTGATTCCGAATTTTTGCGCTGTCTCGAATAAAGTTAATCTTTTTTCTTCAATTTTGTTCATCGTGTGATCTCCAATTCTCGATTATTTTGGAAAACATAGGATGACAATAGTATAACCCATTTTGGCCAAGAAGGTTTTATTTCGTCAATATGACTAAAAAAGTGACAATTTTTGATACTCTTTTACACTTATTTTCAGCCTGTTTAAAAGAGGAATTTCCCGCCCGGAGGAAGAATACATAAAGGAATGCCAGATTTAAAAATGATGGGGGATTAACATGAAATTTGCGACAGGGGAACTGAACAGCCGAACATTTGTCGGTCTGATCATTGATGATGACAAAATCTTAGATCTGCAAAAGGCTGAAAAAAAATTGTTTGAACTTGAGACGATTCCGGGTTCGCTGATCGAGTGCATTCAAAAAGGAGATAAGTTTGTCGCGCATGCCGGACAGCTTGCGGAATGGGCGAAAAAACCGAATGACGAGTCGGGTTCATTTATGTATGCGCTGTCTGACGTAAAGCTTTGCGCGCCTATTCCGAGACCTTCAAAGAACGTGATCTGCATCGGGAAAAATTATCGTGATCATGCTGTTGAAATGGGGAGTGAGGCTGATATACCGGAGCATCCCATGGTTTTTACGAAAGCCCCCGCTGCCGTTACAGGACACGGAGAAACAGTGGACAGCCACTTGGACGTAACAGAGCAGCTTGATTATGAAGGGGAGCTTGCGGTAATCATATCAAAAAGCGGATCGCACATCTCGAAAGAACATGCGCTTGATCATATATTCGGCTATACAATTGTAAATGATATAACAGCGCGCGATCTGCAGAAGAAACATAAACAGTTTTTTATCGGCAAAAGCCTCGATACGACATGCCCGATGGGCCCGGTCATTGTACATAAGTCGGCCGTCAGTGATCCGCAAAGCCTTAAAGTTGAAACGCGGGTGAACGGAGAACTGCGCCAATCAGGATCAACGGGTGACATGATTTTTCCGATAGCTGAATTAATCGAAACGCTGTCAAAAGGAATGACGCTTGAAGCTGGTGACATTATAGCGACGGGGACGCCGTCCGGTGTCGGAAAAGGGTTTAAGCCGCCGAAATTTTTAAAGCCGGGGGACCGCATTGACATTACAATTGAACCGATCGGCACGCTGTCGAACCAAATCGGATAATTGTGTGTCTTTCGCACGATTGATAATGCTCCGATCGGCTTGTTGTGGTACCATAAGTGAGGCAGATTGATCTGATAGGGGGAATTGAACATAATGACACATTGGCATATTACTTCATGGGTCGTTGCGCTTATCCTGGTATTTGTCAGCTACGGGCTGTACGGTTCCGGAAAAGCGAAGGGCGCAAAAATTACGCATATGATTCTGCGCTTATTCTACATTATTATTATTCTGACCGGAGCTGAGCTTTTTGTCCGTTTTGCGAATTGGAACGGAGAGTACGCCGGAAAAATGCTGCTCGGCATCATTACCATCGGACTGATGGAAATGCTCGTCATCCGCAAGAAAAAAGGCAAATCAACCGGCGGACTGTGGATCGGTTTTATTATCGTGCTCGTCCTGACAGTGCTGCTCGGCCTTCACTTGCCGATCGGCTTTCACGTATTTTAATCAATCGCTTGAAAAACCCGGATGCATCCGGGTTTTTTTAGTTGCGCATACATTCTGCGCAACTGTGCCGCTGAATGAGAAATGCCGTGACAGGGGGATGTTGATGAGGCGAAGGAGATTTGCAGGATGCCAAAAGCGTCAATCACTCTTGCTACCGCAAAAGCTGCGGCTGTGAAGGGTCAAAGCAAACGCCGGGCGTCAATCAGCGTGAAAAACAAAGCTAAATACATCAGGCGGCACCTATTTAAAAGGTGCCGCCTGTTTGTTACGCGGTGCCGTCTTGTCTTGCCGCTGAATACATAATGGAGCGCCGCCCGTCAGATGCCGTCCATTCAAATCTGTCGTGTTTGCCCGAGCTGCCGCGGTGATGCTGCAGGGCGCATTGTGCTTCATCCGCCGAGAAGTGATAAAACGAAACGCCTTCACCGGAAAACAGCGCCTGATTGTAGGAAAATACGCAATCATATACAGACAGGCCGAACCCGTGAAGATGGCTGAGAAACAGCAGAAACGTTTCATCGTCCAGCGAATCGAGCAAGGTTAACAGCGGCCGTTTGACCGCCTTTTCATAACGGATTTCTTCCCCGCCGAGCAGGGGGATGGTGTCTGCGCCGATTTCGGCCGCACCGCCGCAAATCCGTGCCGGCTGCCATCTGCCGCCGCGTTTCATCAATACGTCTGCGTTTCCTAGACTGTCTGCCAGCAGGATATCGCCTTCATCGTTTTCGACGAGGCAGATGCCGTCCTCTATCATCAGGGTGCCGCGACCCCATTTGTTTTTTTCTGAGAAAAGCTGTTTTCGTTTCATAACCGTGCCGGTCTCCTTTGTTTGTTTCTTCTCTTCCGTTCTTTCCAAATCGGGCTTGTCTCATACAACTCTTAGTGGGACAAATCAACTATCTGCGTTTCTTTGCATAAACTGGGTAAAGTGCTGATAGAAACGAATTTGATACCGACAGAAACGGGATTGGAGCTGATATCACATGTGTGGAATTGCGGGTTGGGTCAATTTTCAAAAGCAGCTCGTCCAAGAGAAACATATTATGAACAATATGATAGACACTCTTTCAAAACGAGGACCTGATGATTCAAACGTCTGGGGAGAGCCCCATGTTTTATTCGGACATAAAAGACTTTCGGTCGTTGACATTGAAGGCGGCCGCCAGCCGATGGCCTGCACGCATCAGGAGGAAACGTACACCATCATTTATAATGGCGAGCTGTATAACACGGAGGAATTGCGGAAGGAGCTTCAGGCGAGGGGCCACCGTTTTGAGAGGACCTCTGATACAGAAGTGCTGCTGCACAGCTATATTGAGTGGCGGGAGGAGTGCGTGGACCGCTTGAACGGTATTTTCGCTTTTGCCATCTGGGATGAAAAGCGCAAGCGGCTGTTCGGGGCAAGAGACCGGCTCGGCGTCAAACCGTTTTTTTATAAAGAACACGGCTCTTCCTTTCTGTTTGGGTCGGAATTGAAAGCCATTCTTGCTCATCCTGATGTGAAAGCCCGCACAGACAGCGGCGGACTTGCGGAAGTATTCGGACTCGGGCCGTCCAGAACTCCGGGCTGCGGGGTGTTTAAAGGAATTCACGAGGTGCGTCCCGCCCATGCGTTCACTTTCTCAAAGGACGGTTTGTCCATATGGCGTTATTGGAATGTAAAGAGCGAAAAGCATACAGACAGCTTCGATGAAACAGCGGCTCACATTCGGTACTTATTTCAGGATGCAGTGACACGCCAGCTCGTATCTGACGTGCCGGTTTGCACGTTTTTATCAGGGGGGCTTGATTCGAGCGCGATAACCGCGATAGCCGCCGCTCATTTTGAGAAACAAGGCAGAGATCCCCTTCATACTTATTCAATTGATTATGAGGAGAACAGCAAATTTTTTAAAGCGAGCGCCTTTCAGCCGAATGATGACGGCCCGTGGATCGATAAAATGACAAATGCATTCGGCACACAGCATCATAAGTGCGTGATTACGCAGGATCAGCTGGTTGAACATCTGGAGGAATCCGTTCTCGTCAGAGACCTGCCGGGCATGGCTGATGTTGATTCCTCGCTATTATGGTTCTGCCGGGAAATTAAAAAAGATTTTGTCGTGAGCCTTTCCGGAGAATGCGCGGACGAAATTTTCGGCGGATATCCGTGGTTTCACACCGCGGCAGAAGAAGACGGATTTCCTTGGATGAGGTCGACTGAGGAGAGGGTCACGCTCTTGGATGAAAAGTGGCAAAAACGGCTGAATCTTAGAGAATACGTGAATGCGAGATATGAAGAAACCATTGCGGAAACGCCGCTGTTAGACGGTGAGACGGGAACAGATAAAGCGAGACGGCAGCTGTTCTACTTAAATATGCTTTGGTTTATGACAAATCTGCTCGACCGCAAAGACCGCATGAGCATGGGCGCAAGTCTTGAAGTACGGGTGCCGTTCGCCGACCACAGACTTGTGGAATACGTTTGGAATATTCCTTGGGAAATGAAAATGCATGGCAGCCGGGAAAAAGGCATATTGCGAAAAGCGCTTGAAGGACTGCTTCCTGAAGATATTTTGTACCGCAAAAAAAGCCCTTATCCGAAAACGCATCACCCGAAATACACGCAGGGGGTCACAGAATGGCTGAAAACGATTTTACAACAGAAAGATTCCGTGCTTCACACCCTGCTTGACAGAAAGAAGCTGGAAATGCTGCTGGAGACAGAAGGTTCATCTTTTCAGGTTCCGTGGTTCGGCCAGCTGATGAAAGGCCCGCAGCTGATCGCCCATCTTGCCCAGATCCATACATGGTTTGAGGCGTACCGTATCGATATAGAAGAATAACAGTGCCGCGACCGGTTTCCGCTGAAGGATATCGGTCTTTTTATTGTGAAACATATGGTACACTAAAAAACAGAGGAGTGATACCATGACCGAATACGAAACATGCGCCCAGCTTGCCGAGGCGCACTTTCCTTTATATAAACGGACTTTCTCATCCCTGCCGCCAAAAAACAGGCGGGCCGCATGGGCGGTGCTTGCTTTGTTTCACGAAGCTGACCGGCTTGATGTGCAGGAACTTGGAGGATTTGAACAGGCGGCACAAGACTTTCTGAACGGGTCCCGCGCCGACGGCTTTTTGTGGGAGGCGCTCGCCGATGTGCGGCAGCAATTTGCGCTTGAAGAAGAGCCGTTACGTGAGTTTATCGCCGGCCAAATCTCTGACAGAGAAAAAGTAACGTATCAAGAGTTTGATGACCTGCTGATGTATGCGGGCCAAACAGGCGGAGCCCTCGGCCTGCTGCTGCTGCCGGTTTGTGCGCGCCGGAACCAAGAGAAACTCCGCCATGCAGCCGTTTCATTAGGAGCAGCCATTCAGCTGACCCGGGTGCTTCTGGAGGTCCATACGGACGAGCGGGCGAAAAAGCGTCTCCCGCGCCAGGTGATGAAGCAATTCGGCTATACGGAAGAAGAACTGGAGAGCCATACCGTCAACAAAGCTTTTATGAATGTATGGGAGTACATCGCATTCGAGGCCGAGGCGTATTTCGAGGAGGCGTCTGAAGAGCTGGAGCTGTTTCCGTTATACTCAAGGCCCGCCGTTACCGGCTTGCTCACACATTACCGGTCAGAGCTCGGTGACATGAGACAACGGCTTTCACAAGCATAAAAAAACGCCCAGCTTCATAACGAAGCTTCGGGCGTTTATGCAATCCCTTTTTGAATCCAAATCCGCGACCGCCATCTTCTGTACATAAGAATGCCTCTGACCCATTCATCTGCGATAAATGAAATCCAGATGCCCATAAGCCCTAATCCGAAATGAATGCCGAACAGATAAGCGAGCGGCAGTCCGATACCCCACATGGAAATCATCGCCATGTAGACGGGAAATTTTGCATCTCCGGCAGCCCGCAGCGAGTTGATGATAATGACATTGAATGAACGGCCGGGCTCAAGAATGATCGTCATGGCGATCAGCATGCTCGCCGTCGCAATAATGTCAGGGCTGCTTGTGAAAATTCCGATCAGCTGCTTTGAAAACAAAGTCATGATCACGGATGTCAAAGCGGCAATGCCAAGCGCCCAGTACAGACTTTTCATGCAGCGGTCATAAGCGTCGTCAAACCGTTTGGCGCCGATATATCTGCCGATCAAAATCTGTGTGCCCTGGCTGATCGCCGTTCCGAACAGCAGGATAAACATGGTGATGTTTTGTGTATAAACCTTTGTTGTAAGCGCCTGAGCGCCCATAATGGCGATAAAATAAGTGACAACCATTTGCGAAATGTTGTAAGACAGCTGTTCGCCGGCAGACGGAATCCCGATTTTCAGGAGTTTCCGCAAGTGCTCTTTATGGACGTGAAAAATCTTTTGCCATGTCAGACCGAGTCCGATGCGTTTTTTGACGATCACAATCATCGCGATCAGCCCGATGATCCGCGCGAAGGACGTTGACATCGCAACACCGGCGACGCCTAACACCGGAAGGCCGAGCGGCCCGAAAATGACAAGAAAGTTTCCGGCAATATTTAAAATATTCATCCCGATCGTAACGAACATCGTATCCTTCGTATGACCGTAGCTTTTTAAAATGGCGCTGAACGTCATAATCAAAGCCTGAATGAAGGACAGCCCGCCGACCACCTGCAAAAAGACTTTGGCATCCGGCATCAATTCATTGGAAAGACCCATCACATGAAGCAGCGGAACGGCCGCAAAAAATATGGCGGCGCTGATGGCGAGACTGATGACAAAGTTCGCTCCTATTGATACATAAGCCACTTCCTGCGCCTCTTTTTTCTGTTTAGATCCTAAAAACTGTGAAATCACAATTGTCGTACCCGTTGCGATAAAGCTGAACATCACGATAATTAAATTTAAAATCTGATTGCTGACACCCACGGCCGCCACACTGTTGTCAGAGTATTGGCTAAGCATAAGAGTGTCGGCGTTTCCCATAAACATATATAATGAAACCTCAATAAATATCGGCCAAGTCAGCGCGTATAATGAGAGTTTGTGATCAGAGGATTGTTTGAACGCAGCCCGTTTTAAAATCGCTTGTTTCATTTCTTTTAACCCCTTTCCTGACAAAATCAACGTTTAAAAGTGTACCTCCATTTTCTTATAATAAAAAGGGAGAGAAACGAAACTTCTTGCAAAAATCCGACTTAAAAAGGAGGGCCGAAAATATGTCCTTTCTCGAGTTCACAGTTCCTCCGTTCCCGGTCTTTATCGCTGCGGGAGAAGGAGTATTCAAAAAAGGCGAAACCCATGTGAGACGGGTCTTCCCGGTGTTTGATCTGCTGTATGTGAAAGAAGGCGTCCTCTACATTACAGAAGACGAAAACGCCTTTTCCGTTGAAGCCGGAGAATATATTCTGCTTTCTCCCGGGCTTGAACATTACGGGACAAAAGGCAGTGAAGAAACGACATCCTATTCGTGGCTTCATTTTGAGGGAGCGGATTATGAGATGGCGGAAACAACCGGGAACAATTGGTCGGAGCTGAGGCGAAAAAAAGGGAGCTTTGAAGAGCCGTCCCGCTACCGCCTGTCCCTGCCGCAAAAAGGGAAGGTGAGACGCCCGCAGTTTATGGCCGGGCAATTCAGTGTGCTGACAGATGACAGCGCCGAGAATTCCGACCTGCCGCTCAGAAAGCAGATTCTGTTTGAAGAGCTGCTGCTCCATCTTCAGAAGGAAGCGTTCCAAATCCCGTCCGCAAAGGAAAGAGTCGCATGGGAGGCCGCCCGGTACCTGCAGGAGCACTACAAGGAGAAAACAACCATCAAAGCGCTTTCATCGGCTCTTCATTACAACCAAGACTACGTGACCCGCTGTATGCAGCAGGTGCTCGGCGTCACGCCCGGCCAGTATACGAACAAAGTCAGAATGACGGAGGCGAAACGTCTTTTGTCCGCAACCAATGACAAAATGGGGGTGATAGCGGACGCCATCGGTATGGAGGACCCAACCTATTTTTCCAAACTGTTTAAACAGATTGAAGGCATTTCGCCGCTTGAATACCGCAAATTCGTAAGCCGGAAAACGGACTGACCTAAAACCAGAGAACAAAAGAGGGATCGGTAAGCATGAAAATGACAATTTACGATGTGGCCGAAAAAGCGGGCGTCTCCGGCTATATCGGATTATGATAGATTCGAAGTAAAAAAGCAAAGGCCCGGGAGGCCTTTGCTTTTTTATGATTCGTATCAGAAAAAAATGTAGTCAGTCGGCACGCCTTTATAGCCCATTTGGTGAAGCATCGCGGTGATATTGCCGCGATGGTATGTGCCGTGATTCACAACATGCCGGATCACATCGGCATATGTCGTCTGAAGCGTCCCCAGGCGCGGATGAGAAATAGAGATCGGACCTTCCGGGTTCTCCATTTCTTTTAAAAATTCGCTGAATTCTTTGTCCAGTTCAGTCATTCTATGTTCAATCGCCTCAAAATCTCCGTCAAGCTTTTCAAATTGATCAAACTGCGAGACGATTTGTTCGAAAGTTTCTCCGTAAAGCACGTGAAGCCAAATGTAATCAGCCCGGTATATATGCACAAGCACGGCGTTCACAGTCGGAAAAACACTTTTCAGTTTCTGCTGTAAGCTGACCGCGGGCAGCGTCTTCAGATGCTGAATAACTTGCTCATTTGCCCATCTGTGGTAGTGATACAGCTTTAAAATGTCTGACATTCCAATTCCCCCTCTTCTTCCGGTACATTCAACATGGCCTGGCCGAATTCCTTTTATCGAAACAAAAGCGCCGCAAAATAAAAAGCAGCACCCCACATCACCAATGCCGAGCATTTATTCAGGATGCCGAGGAGCCGGCCTCCTGTATCCGCCGTTTGAACGAGCCGTCCCGCGAATGCCAGTCCGGCGAACCATACCCAGGAAACCGCGATACAAGCACCGGCAAACAGCCATTTATCAATTCCCGGATAGGCGGCGGAGCTTGTGCCGATGACACTGACGGTATCCAAAATCGCATGCGGGTTCAAAAGGGATACCATGACGGCCGTGACCGCCTGTTTTTTTGCCGTGAAAACCGTTTTTCTCGCCTGTTCGGCCTGCGGTTTGCTTCTCCAAGTCTGCCAGCCTAAAAAACTGAGAAACAAAAAGCCGCCTATAAGCATGACGGTCTGAAAAACGGGAATCTCTGCAATAATCATTGACACGCCTGCGACGGCCGCGCTGATGAGAATCGTATCGCATACCGCGGCGGCAATCACTGCGGGAAATGCCTGCCACACATGTTTTTGCCAGGCTCCCTGGTGAAAAATAAACACGTTTTGCGCGCCCAATGGCAAAATAAGGCCGAAAGCGAGCATCACTCCGTGAAGAATGGCATTCATTTCGTAAAACCCTCCAATCGTCAACTAAATCTCATTGTAGCCGCACTGTGTGCTGATGTCTCCGGCCATTTGGCTGGTACTTGAACCAGCCAAATGTATAATAAATAAAGAAGGAGGGATGACGTATGAACAGCTGGCGTCCGGATCGGGAGTCGCACATACCGCTTTATCTCCAGATCGAACAGCATATAAAAGAAAAAATACTTCATGGCGAATGGACCATCGGCACGAAAATTCCCTCACAAAGAAAGCTCGCCGAGGAGCTTCAGGTCAACCGAAGCACAGTGACGGCAGCAGTTGATGAGTTAATCGCCCAAGGTCTTCTGGAAGGAAAAAGAGGGGGAGGCACAAAGGTCGTCAACAATACGTGGAGCATCATGGCAGCGGCTAAGCCCCTTGATTGGAGCACATACGTTACATCGGGGAGTCATCAGCCGAATTCATCCTTGATTCAGGCCATTAATCAAAACGAGCCGCGTCCGGATCTGATCAGGCTGGGGACGGGTGAACTGAGTCAAGAGCTGCTGCCTGAGCAGGAGATGGCCGAACTGTTCCGTGAAGCGGGAACTAACATTTTTGCGCTCGGCTATGAAGAACCGAAAGGCAGCCTGCAGCTTCGGCAAAGCGTCGCGGAACATTTGAAAACAAAGGGGATTCACGCGTCCCCAACATCCATCGTAATCGTCTCAGGCGCGCTGCAGGCGCTTCAGCTCATTTCAATCGGGCTGTTAAAGCCAAACTCCGTCATGCTGACTGAAAACCCGTCGTATCTCCATTCTCTGCGTGTGTTTCAATCAGCGGGCGTCAGGCTTAAGGGAGTGCCGATGGATGGGAGCGGAATGAAAACGGATCATCTTCCCGCTTACCGGCGGCAATACGAAGCAGGGCTGCTGTACACCATTCCGTCATTCCATAATCCGACCGGAACGGTAATGTCACTTAAGCGGCGGAAGGAACTCATCGCGCTCGCAAGAAATCACCGTCTGCCTGTCATTGAAGATGACGCATACGGTGATTTATGGATCGATAAAGAACCGCCGCCTCCGTTAAAATCGATGGACGGTGAGGGGAATGTACTGTATATCGGCACGCTGTCAAAAACCGTAAGCCCGGGTCTGCGCATCGGATGGGTCGTCGCCCCTGAGCCGGTTGCAGACAGGCTCGCCGATATTAAAATGCAGACGGATTACGGCTCCAGTGCTTTATCTCAATGGGCGGCATGTCAATGGCTGTCAAGCGGCCGCTATGAAGCGCGCCTTTTGCGTCTCAGAAAGGAACTTAAAATCAGAAGAGATGCGGCATTGCGTTCTCTTGAAAGATACGCGGGAGATATTGCGGAGTGGCGTGTGCCGGAGGGGGGCTTTTATATTTGGGTCACTTTTCATCAAGCAATCGCCGTTCAGACGCTTTTCACCCGTGCCTTGGAGGCCGGCGTGCTGATCAATCCGGGAGCTCTTTATCTTCCCGAAGACCGGCAAAGCCTGCGTCTTTCCTATTCATACGCATCCTTACCGGACTTGGAAAAAGGCATTCAAACGATAGAGGACATCGCCCGCCGTTTCGTTTAATAAAAGATCACGTCACAATGGCTCCGAGCGCTTCTGCGAATGTAACGGCATGCGCCGGAGAGATGCGGCATCCTTTCAGCTTCTCAAGTGAGACGTGCAGGTGATCAAATGTGCACGTGCTGATATCCATATTAAAAAGAGACGTGCCGATGAAGTTTGCGCCGTTCAAATCACAGGCGTCAAGATCTGTGTATTCAAGAACGGCATCATTCCACTCGCTTTCTGTAAGAGCGCACGTGTCAAACCGGACATGCTTCATATTGGAATAGCTGAAGGAGCTGTAATTTGCGAGGCAGTCTTCAAACCGTACATGACGCATGGCGGAATCCGCCAGATTCAAGCCGAGAAGTTTTGAATGCTGAAACGCCGTTCTATGGATGATGCTTCTGCTGAAATCAGCGTTTGAGACATCACATTTGTCAAACAGGACATCCGTACATTCCATATGTCTGAAAGAGACATCCGTAAAAACGGTGTTTCTGAAAATGACTTTTTCGGCGCGCAGGCCGTCCAGTTTGCTGTTTACGACGGCGTTTTCTATGACGACTTCTTTTATGAGGTCGTCCTGAAGCGCTTCTGTGAAAGAAAGCACCGGCAATTCTTTCGGGATTTTTGGTTTTTGGATCGTATTCATCTCATACTTCCTTTTCTAAACATAATAGCTGAATCGGCAATTGACAGATATCGTTTTCTGCCTGCCATCCTTGCTGTTGCGTAATGTACAAAGGGTATTAAAAAAGCGGGAGGGCGTCAATAGTACCGCATATAAAAGCAGACGTGACATTCAGGGTAATGCCCTTAGAGACATGTCCCCAAGGGCATTTGTCTGTTTCAGGCGAGTTCTTTATACATGATCACATGCGGGCCGATGCCGGGTATGTCAAAGGGGCTGCCCGTGCTTTTCCAGCCGAGCTTTTCGTAATATCCCTTTACGTGACATCTGGCGTTGCACCAGACAAGCGCCGCCCCCATATCTGCCAGTTTTCGTTCTGCATAGGCGATTAACGTGCTTCCCGCTTTTTGCGTCCGGTATTCCTCAAGCGTCGCCATGCCGCGCAGCTGGTAGGCGGGCGCTGCCTGTAACGCCTGCTGGTTCTGCGGGTAGAAAGAAGCGATGCTGATCAATGTCCCGTCGTAAAAACCTCCGAGATGAAAGGCTCCTTTGACGCTGTCCTGATCATATTTACAATCCTCAATCGTCTGATGGGGGCGCAGCACGCTGTGTCTGATCGCGTACGTGTCTTCTGCGGTGATGGGTTTTACTTCAACCATGAAAAAATCCTCCTTTGCTTGATTCTTTTTCTGTATCGTACCATGAAAAAGCCGCCTGTCATATCAGGCGGCCTCTTCCGCGTCAATGCAAATATACATCAGCCCGCTTTTCATCCTTTTGCTTAATATAAGCTGCAAGCTCTGACGTCAAATCAGAACGGAGAAACGGGGTGATTAAATAAATTCCGTTAAACAGTTCGCACGCCGTGTCGAGAAGCGACTTGGCGATGGCGAGGCCTTCAGCTTTCTGCTTTCGCTTGTCTTCGCCGGCGAGCGCCATTTTTTCGCGGATGCTGTCTGACAGCTTAATGCCCGGGATTTCATGATGAATGAACTCTGCGTTGCGGCTGCTCGTTAACGGCATGATTCCGATATACACAGGTGTTTTGAGATGTTTCGTTTCATGATGAATGTCAATGAGCTGCTGCTCCGAGTAGACAGGCTGGGACACGAAGTAGTCAGCTCCGCACTCGATTTTTTTCTCCAGCCGTTTTACTGCTTTATCAAGGTGGCGGACATTCGGATTAAATGCTCCGGCTACGGAAAAGTTCGTTTTCTTGCCGAGCGGTTTCCCTGATAAAGAAATGCCCTCGTTGAATTGTTTAATCAGCCTGATCAAGTCAAAGGACGTTAAATCATAGACGGAGGTAGCCCCCGGAAAGTCGCCGATTTTTGAAGGATCGCCCGTGATGGCTAAAATGTCGGTGAGCCCGAGCGTATCCAGCCCCATTAAATGTGACTGAAGGCCGATGATGTTGCGGTCTCTGCATGTAATGTGGACGAGAGAACGGATATCAAGGCGCTCTTTCAGCAATGAACCGCAGGCGGCATTGCTGATCCGCGGTGTCGCCAATGAATTGTCGGCGAGCGTCAGCGCTTCTATGCCGGTTTCTTTTAATTCAGCCGCCGCTTGCAGAAATTTGTCAAAATTCAATTTTTTCGGCGGATCAAGCTCTACGATAATTGACCGTTTTTGAGCGGCGATTTCGTTTAAACCCGGCTCGGTCCGTTCGTTGCGGACTGAGATGACTTCTTCTTCCCGTCTGATTTTCACTTCTTTATCAGTGACAGGAGAAAGTCCGCGGACCGCTTCAGCCATGGCTCTGATATGGTTTGGCGTCGTACCGCAGCAGCCGCCGATAATGCGCGCGCCCTGAGTGCGGAACTGTACGGCGCTCTCCCGGAAATAGGCATCGTCCGTATCATAAACAAGCCGGCCTTCTTCTAAAGACGGAAGGCTGCTGTTCGGATAGACCGATAAATAAGCGTCACGGAAAATCGGCACTTCGGTGAGCGCTTCAATCATGTGGTACGGGCCGAGCCGGCAATTGATTCCCGTTATGTCAGCGCCGAGATCGGCAATTGACCTGAGGGCTTCCCGAAGCGGCGTTCCGTCCTGCAGCACGCCCTGTTCGTGCATGGATACGTTCAGCATAATCGGAAGTTCCGTTTCTTTTCTCGCGATCTTCAGCACTTCACGCGCCTCTTCTAAATCATAGTATGTTTCCAGAAGCAGACCGTCCGGCTCTTCGTGCAGCAATAAATAAAGCTGCTCCCGAAAGCTGCGTTTAATCTCCTCCAGGCTGTAGGCGTTTTTGTTAAAGGTGCGGATGCCGCCCATCGTTCCCAATACATAAGCGCCGTCTGAGGAAGCGCGCGCGATTCTGACCGCCTCCTGATTGATTTTTTTCGTTTCATCCTCAAGTCCGTATCTTGAGAGCTTAATAAAATTCGCGCCGTACGTATTTGTCTGGATGATGTCTGCCCCGGCTTCCACGTAAGCCTTATGTATCCGCTTGATTTCTCCGGGCTTTGATACGTTCAGTTCCTCAAAACATCTGTCAATGCCGTAGGAATAGAGGAGAGTGCCCATCGCGCCGTCACCGATTAAAATCCGTTCTTTTAAGTCTTGTAATAGTCCCATTGTTTGCCTCCTTCGTCACATTCAGCAAGGAAAAAAGAGAAATAAAAAAAGTCTTCTTAAGAAGAAGACTTTGTAATCATTTGTCTCTCTTCTTATCTTCCAAGCTGTTTTTAGCTTGCTGGATTTAGCACCTTGGTCATGGTTTGGGTAAACCACTACACCGGTTGCTGAAGCGTCGTCGGGCCAGTCCCTCGGCTTCTCTTGATAAGAACGTTCATGTAATTGTCATGGGTTTCCAAAACTTAACTGTGAAAATCCCTTTCTCCAAATTTACCGAAAATAGAGACAATAATCAATAGGAATCACATAATTTATCTAAAATTAATAAATTGAACGTCAATCGGCAGGTCTGCTCCGCGGACGGCTGCGATAATCTGCTGCAGATCATCTTTATTTTTTCCGGTGACGCGCACTTGGTCGTCCTGAATCTGCGACTTGACCTTCAAGCCGGAGTTTTTGATCACCGCGTTGATTTTTTTGGCGTTGTCTTTATCAATGCCCTGTACAAGCTTCGCGCGCTGGCGCACCGTGCCCCCTGAGGCATTTTCGATTTTGCCGTATTCAATGTTTTTCGTCGGCACGTCCCGTTTGATCAGCTTGCCGCTCAGCACATCTTTGAGCTGATTCAGTTTAAACTCGTCATCAGAAATCAGGACAAGTTCTTCCTTTTCTAAAGTTACATCGCTTTTCGATCCTTTAAAGTCATAGCGCGTGCCGATTTCTTTCAGCGTCATCTGAATCGCATTCTGCACTTCGGGAAATTCAACTTTCGATACAATATCAAAAGAACTTTCTTTTGCCATGAGAAAACCTCCTATAACATTTAACTTATGAGTTGATTATAGTAGAATAAAGAGAAATGTCCAACAGCATAAGGCATGAATTTATGCATATTGGAAAAAATGAGAAAAACATCAGCCTCATACGGGCGAATCAGGAAGGACGATAACATGAGACCAGGGCAGCAGCTCACGCTTAGTATAGATCACCAAACCGATTTCGGTTATTTTTTAACCGACGGCGAGGATACGGTTCTTTTACATAACAGTGAAATCACAGAGGATATCGAAGACAAAGATGAAGTGGACGTATTTATTTACGTCGATCATCAGGAAAGACTCGCGGCGACGATGAAAAAGCCGCTCATCAGCTTTTATGACTACGGATGGGTGGAAGTGACGGACGCTGTGGAAGATATGGGCGTATTCGTCGACGTCGGTCTGTCAAAAGACGCGCTCGTCGCAACGGAGCACCTGCCTCCGTACAAATCCGTCTGGCCGCAAAAAGGAGACAGACTGTATTGCATGCTGAAGGTGACAAGCCGCGGGCGCATGTTTGCCAAGCCGGCACCCGAAGATATCATCAGTGAATTATTTACGGATGCAGGGGAAGACGTCATGAATAAAGACCTGACGGGTACGGTGTACAGACTGATTGCATCAGGCTCTTTTCTGATTACCGATGAAGGCATCCGCGCGTTTATTCACCCTTCAGAAAGAAAAGAAGAGCCGAGACTCGGCAGCCGCGTGACAGGGCGTGTCATCGAGGTGAAGGAAGACGGCTCGGTCAACATGTCCCTGCTGCCGAGAAAGCAGGATGCGCTTTCGGTTGACGCGGAAGAAATTCTGACCTATCTGAGATCAAGAAACGGCGCAATGCCTTACGGAGACAAAAGCCATCCTGACGATATCCGCGAACGGTTTCATTTAAGCAAAGCCGCCTTTAAGCGGGCGCTCGGGCATCTGATGAAAAACGGCAAGGTCTATCAGGAAGACGGCTGGACATACGAAAAACAATAAATTTTCTGCAAAAACATCGGTGAACCAAAACCGATGTTTTTTATTTTCTCAAAAGCTCCTATACCCTCATTTGTTTAACATCCTGCCGAACATACATATTTTATTGAAATAAAATATTCTGACATCCGAACCGATATATAACTATAGAAAAAAACAAAAGGAGAGTTTCAATGAGAAAAATGGCGATATTTGCGGCTGTACTGCTGATTGCGCTCAGCACGGCGGGATGTGCCGGCAAATCTGAGGAAACGGCGGCCGAAAAAACGAAAACAATCGGCATCATGCTGACAGACAACGGCCTCGGCGACCAATCATTTAATGATTCAGGCTTTCAAGGTTTGATGAAAGCGAGAGACGAGCTCGGCATCACATTTGATTATCGGGAAATAAAAGACACCGGTACATACGAAAAAGGACTGACCCAGCTTGTCCGGGAAGGCAATGATCTTGTTGTGGGGCTCGGTTACAGCATGCAGGCGGATTTAGAAAAGGTGGCCAAAAAATATCCGAAGCAGCGGTTTGTGCTGATTGATTCCGTATCAGGACTGGATAATGTCACCTCCGTCACGTTTAAAGAGGATGAAGGAAGCTTCTTAGCCGGAGCGCTGGCGGCCATGACGAGCAAAACCGGCACGATCGGATTTATCGGCGGTTCAGATGCCGACGTCATTAAACGGTTTAAGAAAGGCTATCTGAAAGGCGCGGAATCAGTCAAACCGAATATCCGCGTACTGTCGGACATCAGCGGTACGTTTGATGATGATAAGCTCGGAAAGCGCATCGCCCAAAACATGATCCGAAAAAAAGCCGATGTCCTGTTTACGGCGGCCGGCTTCACGGGCGTCGGCGCACTGAAAGAAGCGGAGGCGCAAAAAGTATACGCCATCGGTGTTGACAGTGATCAATATTACACCGCCGAGCACGCGGTTATCTCTTCTTTAGTGAAAAACGTCGACCATGTCATCTATGAATTGGCGAAAGATTTAAAAGACAACAAGGAGATCAAAAGCGGAGAGATCGTTTACGGACTGAAGGAAAACGGCATGGACTTAGCTAAGATCAGAGTTGTCAAAAACGCAGGCGGGCTGGCGAAAAAGATCACGGATATGAAAAACAGTCTGATTGAAAAAGGAGGCGATCTGAAGTGACATTACGGACAAGGCTGCTCGTTAACGCAGCCGTTACGATGATTTGCTTCGCCGCCGTCATCGGCTTTACCATTGTAAACATGATGAAGATTCAGGCTTCAAATGAAGATGAAGTGGACGCGCTGTTAAACGTCCAGGAAGCAAAAGCTGACCTTAATGCGTTAAAAGAAAGCATCACCGGCTATTCCTATACGCTCGCAGACGCCCAGAAAGAAGATGTGCGAAGCTATATGAAAAGCAGCTCAGACAAACTGGCGGCGCTCAAAAAAACGATGACGGACGGTGCAGACAAAGCTGCTTATGACAAACTCGCCAAAAAATACGAAACATGGCAGGCGGAGGCGGACGCTGCTCTTGATTCGAAAAGCCCGGCTGAAGCGACAAGGACGGCGGCCCGCATCAACGGTCTTCTGAATGATATTTATATGCTGAATCTGAAAAGCCGGGATCACTATGAAGACATGCAGAAGCAGACGGCTGACCAGATTCAGTTTATCGTTTACAGCGCAGCCGTGCTGACCATCGTGATACTTGCCGTCACCGTCATATCTTCCATCAGGCTGACGAAGAGAATTGCAGGGCCGATACGCCGCATGGCTGAAAATGCCCGTCGTATTGCAGGAGGGAACCTTGCTGTTGAAATGCTTGATTATAAAGGGAAGGACGAACTGAAAGAGCTGAATGACTCATTCGGAATGATGGCTGAACAGCTCCGCACCTTAATTCAGGCGATCGGAGAGGTCGGCCGTGAAGTCGAGACTTTCGCGGAAGGTTTGACGAAGGAAAACCAGACGCTGAAGGACATGACCGAGCAGGTGTCCGTGTCGACGGAAGAAATGGCGCAAGGCTCCCAAACCATTTCAGAAGATCTGCAGCATGCGGTGCAATTCATTGAACAAATGGATGAACATTCAAAGGCGAATGCCGAACGTTCAAAACAAACGACGAGAAGCAGCGAAGAGACGATTGCGGCGGTGGCTGCGGGGCGCGGTGCTTTAGCCGAGACCAAGCAAGCCATTGATAAAAGCAGTGAGACATCAAAAGAGATTTCCGAAGCCGCCGATCTCTTCATAGAGCATGCGGCAGGCATCAGTATGATGGCGCAGACCGTTTCTGACATTGCGGGCCAGACCAATCTGCTGTCATTAAACGCCGCAATCGAGGCGGCCAGAGCAGGCGAGGCCGGAAAAGGATTTGCCGTCGTTGCCGAGGAGATACGGAAGCTCGCAGACGGATCAGCCAAAGCGACCGCGCAGATTTTCGATATGGTAAAGCAAATTGAAGACGGCATCACATCTATTACCGGAGCTGTCACGACCGGCGTCGCTTTAGCGGACAGACAGCAGGAGCTGATGGAGAAAACGTCAGAATCATTCGTCCATATTGAACAAAAAGCCGCCCATATTAAAGCCGAGCTTACTCAATTGGACGGACGGATCATCGAATCGAAACAGCTTGGTGAGCAAGTGCTGCATCATGCCGAAAGCATCAGCGCCGTTATTCAGGAAACGGCTGCGGGAAGCGAAGAGATTTCTGCCTCCGCGCTTGAGCAGCTGTCTTCTTTTCATAAAATGGCGGAAAGCGTCGATAATCTGGTGAGCCTGACAGAGCGGTTAAACGATCAGGTCCGCCGGTTTACTTTGTAACGGGCTTATGCCCGCCCCTGATTTTTGCAGCCTGACATGAGTAACTTCTGAATGAAACACAAATACTGAATATACTTGTGTTTATATTTATTCTTTTTCGTGAAAGGTGAAAAAAGATGGGAGGAATCGGGATGAATGAACAAATTCCGCATGATAAGGGTCTTGATAATAGTCTGGCTTTATTACGCGATGGATATGTATTTGTGAAAAACAGAGCGGAGAATTATCGCTCGGATGTGTTTCGCGCCCGTTTATTAGGGAAGACATTCATTTGTATGAGCGGAGCGGAAGCCGCAAAGCTTTTTTATGACACAGAACGATTTCAGCGGGAGCATGCCCTCCCCAAACGGGTGCAGAAAACGTTATTCGGAACAGGGGCAATCCAGTCAATGGACGGTGAACGGCATAAGCACAGGAAGCTTCTATTTATGTCGCTGATGACGCCGCCCCGGCAAAAACGGCTTGCGGAAGCGGTGGCAAAACAGTGGAAAGCATCTGCGGAAAAGTGGGAGGGTTCAAACCGAATTGTCCTTTTTGATGAAGCGAAGAAAGTGCTGTGCCGGGCTGCCTGTGAGTGGGCCGGCGTCCCGCTGAAAGACTCAGAAGTGAAAGAGCGGGCGGAGGATTTCACCGATATGGTAGACGCATTCGGCGCTGTCGGACCGCGTCATTGGAAAGGCAGAAGGGCGAGGCTGAAAACGGAGAAATGGATAGAGGAGGTCATTGAGGATGTGCGGTCCGGCAAGCTGCAAACGCCGGAGGGCTCAGCCTTGTATGAAATGGCTTTTCATACAGAACTTGACGGGAACAGACTTGATTCTCACATGGCTGCTGTTGAGCTGATTAATGTTCTGCGCCCGATTGCCGCCATTTCTTACTTCATTACGTTTTCAGCTCTTGCATTGCATGATTACCCTGAATATCGGGGCAAACTGAGATTGAGAGATGATCAGGAGGCCGAAAGATTTGCACATGAAGTTCGGCGGTATTACCCGTTTGCCCCGTTTTTAGGAGCCGTTGTGAAAAAAGATTTCGTATGGAAGAACTGTGAGTTTAAAAAGGGTGCATCCGTCATGCTTGACCTATATGGGACAAACCATGATTCCCGGCTTTGGGAGAATCCGAATGAATTTCGCCCGGAACGTTTTCAGGGGCGGGAGGAAAATAAATTTGATTTCATTCCCCAGGGCGGAGGTGATCCGGCTAACGGCCACCGCTGTCCGGGTGAGGGAATGACCGTGGAAGTCATGAAAACTTCCCTTGCGTTTCTTGCCAATGAAATAGAGTACGATGTTCCGTCCCAAGATTTGAGCTTCAGCCTGTCCAGAATGCCGGCATTGCCTGAAAGCGGATTCGTGATAAGTGATGTTAGACGCATATAGAACAAAAAACAGCCCTCTATCTTCATACACAAGAGGGCTGTTTTGCTTTTACAGATGGTCCGGTTTTTTGGAATTCTGGTTTTTTCCCGCCTGCCGGTTTTTTTCGGCAAGCCGGTTCTTTTTCTGATTTACGGCGTTATTGTCCAACGGTTTTTTGTCATCATCTTTCATGCGGCAAAGCCTCCCTTCTGTCCGTTAGGATGCCCGCCCGCATTGAAATTATGGCTTCAGGAAAAAAATCGCGAGTGTGCCCGGCCCGGAGTGCGCGCCGATCGCAGAGCCGATTGAATGAAGAATGATCTCTTTCGGGTGGAACGCTTCTTCAATCATTTCCTTCATCCGAAGCGCCGTCTCCTCGTTATCTGCATAGCTGATCCCCACGGTTTGATCCGCCCAATCGCCGCCTTCTTCCTTCATCATGTCTATAATCCGTTTAAACAGTTTCTTCTGTCCGCGCAATTTTTCGAGCGGCACGAGCCTGCCGTCATCCACATGCAGAATCGGTTTGATGTTCAAAAGCCCCCCGACAAAAGCGGACGTTTTTGAAATTCTGCCGCCCCGCGCGAGATAAGCGACATCATCGACCGTAAATATATGTTTCATCCGTGCGCAAAAGCTCTTTACAGACGTTTCGATTTCTTGTATTGTATTCCCGTTAACACAGAGTGTTTGCGCGTGCATCACCGCAAGGCCGCAGCCCAATGAAGCGCATTTGGAATCTACAATCCGCAAATCAAAATCGGGAAATTCCTCTTTTACTTCATTGGCGATCATCACCGCCGTCTGATAGGTGCCGGAAAGACCTGAGGAAAAGGCGATGTATATCGCCGGGTCTCCGAGTTCCGCGTATTGTAAAAATACTTTTTTTATCGTATCCGGTGATGCCTGGGATGTTTTCGGAACTTTCCCGTCCCGCATCGCTTGAAATATATGATCCGCCTGAATGGTGACCGTGTCCTCATATTCGTTTCCGTCAAGTGTTACGTGCAGCGGAATGAACCCGATCCGGTTTTCTTCAATATAAGATTTCGGCAGGTCAGAGGCGCTGTCAGCAATAAGGTGAACTGTCATCATAATTCCCTTCTTTCCGATTGGTGAGAGTGATGCCAACTATATCATATAAATGTGGCAAAATAGTGTTCAAAACTTTATTTTAAGGGAAAAGCTAATAATGAAAATGAGCGGAGGAGCAAGCCATGGTACTAGAACAAGCAAAAAAATTAGCAATCGTCGTCATCGGCGCGTTTCTGTATGCGGCGGGACTGAATTTATTCCTGATACCGGCGAATGTATATGCCAGCGGTTTTACCGGTGTCGCCCAGCTGCTGTCAAGCGTCGTTGATCAATACGCCCCCTTTTATATTTCGACAGGAGTTCTCATGTTCCTCTTAAACATTCCCATCGGTGTGTTAGGGTGGCTGAAAGTCGGCAGATCATTCACTGTATACAGCATATTAAGCGTAGCGCTGACGTCCGTCTTTATGGGAATTCTCCCGGAAATGAGACTGTCGCACGATATTCTTCTGAATACCGTATTCGGAGGAGTCATCTCAGCTATCGGCATCGGTTTAACGCTGAAATTCGGCGCTTCGACAGGCGGTCTTGATATCGTGTCGATGGTGCTGGCCAAATGGAAGGATAAGCCGGTCGGCACATATTTCTTCATTTTGAACGGGATTATCATTTTGACGGCAGGATTATTGCAAGGATGGGAGAAAGCATTATATACCCTTGTCGCTCTGTATGTCACAACAAGGGTGATTGACGCCATTCACACCCGCCACATGAAACTGACCGCCATGATCGTTACGAAAAAAGCCGTTGAAATCAAAGAAGCGATTTACGGGAAAATGGTCCGCGGCATTACGACGGTGCCGGCAAAAGGCGCTTACACAAACGAACAGAAAGAAATGATGATCATCGTCATCACGCGGTACGAATTGTATGACCTTGAGAAAATCGTGAAAGAAGTCGACCCGAAAGCCTTCACAAACATCGTGCAAACGACGGGGATCTTTGGTTTCTTCAGAAAAGACTGATAGGAGCGGATAGAATGAAGTGGCTGTTTGGCCTGTTATTACCGGTCATTTTACTGATCGGATGCAGCAGTCAATCCGGGCAGAAGGAGCCCGCTGAGGAGGTATCCGGAGAGATGAATGAACAGCAAGCGGAATTAGCCGTAAACCCTGTGCAGACGGATCAGCAGATCGAATTTCAAATGTCTTTAAAAAACAAGAGCGGCAGCCCGATCGATTTCACATTCAGCTCAGGGCAGAAATTCGAATTGACCGTACATGACCAACATCACAAAGAATTGTACCGCTATTCAAAAGACAAAATGTTTACTCAGGCGTTTCAGACCGTGACCTTAATGCCGAATGAAACGTATGACTTTTCAGATGTGTGGAAGAACGTTCCCGGTCCGGGAACATACACGGTGACGGTGACGTTTTTAGGGAAGTCCGATCAGATCGGAAAAAGACTGAAAACGGTAAAAACATTTGAAGTAAAATAAAAAAGCGGCGCCCTCGTCTAAACGGGGCGCCTTTTTTTATTGCAATTTCTCCAGCTGATCCTGAAATTGGTGCAGCTGCTGACGTTCTGCATCCGTCGAATTGGCGTACGCGGAAGACACGGCGTTTTTGGCGCGTGAGACAGCTTTTTCCTGATCGCCGTCCTCGAAACCGTTAGCAATCATGACGGCCTGCTGGACAAATGACTTGGCTTGAGAAAACAGTTCGTTTCTCATTAAAAGTCAACCTGCCTTTCAGCCGAATCTTTTGCTGCATCATGCTGTGCTTCCTCTAATGTAGACCGATATGGAAATCTTGCGTCATGAAGACTGACAGAGTCCTTGCCTTGCTGAATAAACCGTTTTGATTTGTTTCGTTTACCCATTGCAATGTCCCCCTTCCATATTTAGACGAGATGAGTCGTCTGTTTTAGTATGGGCGGAAGGCTTTGTGTTATGAGCGGCAAAACCTCACAGGGAGAAATAGGATTTTAAAAATTCGGCGATTCCGTCCGCTTCATTTGATCCCGTGACGCGGTCGGCGGCCTGTTTGACTTCATCCGTGCCGTTTCCCATCGCTACGCCGCACCCGGCAAACCGGAGCATTTCAAGATCGTTGTCTTCGTCGCCGAACGCGATGATCCGTTCTCTCGGCACTTGGTAATAGTCGCTGATTTTCTTCAGGCCGACCGCTTTATTCATCCCGTGTTTAATGATTTCAATCACATGCCACGGAGCCGCCCATCTTCTGTGGTCAATGACCTCGGCGTGCACATCGGATAAATGTGCGCGTATATCCGCGACGTCCTCTTCCTTTGCATGAATCAATACGGACGTTACATCCTCCTTGACCGTTTCACGCAGATCGCCGAATGTGACATTCGCCGTATTCATATGAAACGCCTCAATTAAATGCTCATCATGATAATGGAAGTACACATCATCAATGACCTCAGCGAGCACATTATGTATTTGATAGGTCTCTGTAAGTTCGGCAAGCTGTCTGACAACATCGACCGATAAAGACGTGTGGTATCGTCCCCATGATTCGTCTTTCGGATGGTGGACAAACGCCCCGTTAAAATTGACAATCGGCGTTGTCAGCCCAAGCTCGTCATAATACATCGAACTGGAACGGAACGGGCGCCCGGTTGAGATGCAGACATGATGACCCGCTTCTTTCAGCTTCTGAATCGTCCGTGCCGTTTCAGGGGAAATGGTTTTATCGTCTTTTAATAAAGTTCCATCCAGATCTAAGGCGATGAGATAAGGTTTTGTCTCCATAAATAACTCCTTTTGTCATATAATTTGCTGTTTTTCACTTATGTACAGTGTAGCTTTTTACCATCTTTATTGTCTACATGTTACACTTATGATTATGGTTATCCTAAGGAGGGAATCAACGTGATTCTTATTGATCATCAAACCGTATCAGGCATTCCGTTTTTACATATTGTAAAAGAAGAAAATCGGGACCGTCCCGCTCCCCTTGTTTTCTTTATTCACGGTTTTACAAGCGCGAAGGAGCATAATCTTCATTTCGCTTACCTGCTTGCTGAAAAGGGCTTCAGGGCCGTGCTGCCGGAAGCTCTTTACCACGGTGAACGCGCTGAACAGCTGTCAGCAGAAGAGCTCGCCGTCCATTTTTGGGACATTGTATTAAATGAAATCGAGGAGCTTGACGTGCTGAAAAAGGATTTTGAAGCGCGCGGTCTGATTGAAGACGGGCGGATCGGTCTTGCGGGCACGTCAATGGGCGGAATTACGACATTCGGCGCGATGGCCGCGTATGATTGGGTCAAAGCCGGCGTCAGTCTGATGGGGAGCCCGAACTATACGGCATTTTTTCAGCAGCAGATTGACCACATTCAAAAGCAGGACATCGACATTGACGTCACAAAAGAACAGGTCGATGAACTGTTTGCGCGGCTCAAACCGTTCGATCTCAGTCTGGAACCGGAAAAACTCCTCAGCCGCCCGCTGCTGTTCTGGCACGGCGTTCAAGACAAAGTCGTTCCGTATGCACCGACCCGCGGCTTTTATGAAACGATTAAACCTCATTACAGCAGCCGGCCTGACCATCTTCAGTTTCTGAAAGACGAACGGGCTGATCATAAAGTCCCGAGATACGCCGTTTTAGAAACCGTCGCCTGGTTCGATAAGCATTTATAAAGCACAAAGGTGTTAACAAAACCCGCTTTTACGTTATACTGAGGAAAAAGGAGTGATGGAACGTGGAAGAAGCATTAAAAGAAAACATCATGGGCGCCTTGGAGCAGGTTGTTGACCCTGAGCTCGGCGTCGATATCGTCAATCTCGGCCTTGTATACGACGTTGATATGGATGACGACGGCCTGACGCACGTTACGATGACACTGACATCAATGGGGTGCCCGCTCGCTCCGATCATCGTCGACGAGGTGAAAAAAGCGCTCGCCGACATTCCGGATGTAAAAGAGACGGAGGTCCACATCGTCTGGAATCCGCCTTGGACAAGAGACAAAATGTCACGCTACGCAAAAATCGCATTAGGGATTCAGTAATAAGAAAATGCACCTCGGATTTTAGGTACATCCTAAAGTTTGGAGGTGCTTTTCTTTTGTCTGCATTTACAAGGAAAAAATCAACGCGGATAAGCGACAGTGAGGGTTTGTTTTGGATCGCAAACAAACCTTTATATATAAAATTTCATATGAGGTTTATCTTTTTTGTAATAGGACAGTCTGTCTTGGAGTGTACCTGTGTGGAATTCAAATTTATGTCCATCGGGATCAGTAAAATAAATTGACTTATGATCTTGCTTATCCCTAGGACGCCCATTTAATATATTTACATTTAGATTTTTTAACCTTTGATGTATTGCATCAAAATCTTTTGGGTCAATTGTAAAGGCCATATGCGTATAAGATTTATGTATTTCATTTCTTGGTATATCCGCCTCTAAGTTAAGTGCAAGCCAAAGCCCGTTCAGATCAAAATATGCTGTTTTTTGCCCTTTAACCAGGAGTTGTGCATGAAATACTTTTTCATAAAATTCTATAGATTTTTCCAAATTTGAAACAGAAAAAAGAAGATGATTGATTCCTTTTATGTTTATTTTCCCCACCTCATTTAACATGTTTGTTTGAAACAATCCCTTTGGTAATACATCTGCATATATATCGATTATATACTGACTAAAAAATCATTTTAAGGATTTCTGTGGATTTTTATGCCCGATGTTTTCCGGCTGACCGTTTCGAGCTGTACTAAACATGATTCTGTCGGGCGCCGTTCTGTCTGCTTTGCCGCTGCAGACCGGCGTGCGGAAAGAACGCAAGACACTAAAAAAACCCGAGTTTCCCACCATTCGGGGTTTTTTGCGGTATCGGGTTAAAAAGGAAAAAAACGGACGTGAGGCATGATATAATAGACCGGCTGCATGCGAGGGAGGAATCCATGAAGAAAAAATTACTTCTCATTATCCTTAGCATCCTTGTTTATACGGCGCTGTTCGCTGTTTCCGCTTTTCACAAAGAGCCGGAGCAGCAGGCAGGGACAATGACGGATGTCAGCCGTCTCATGCCCGTGAAAATTAAGCAGACGGTCAAAGGAAAAGAGAAAGAAACATTGGTCGAAACGATTAAGGAAGCCAAGAGAAAGCACCTGAAGATCTCAATCGCAGGCGCCCAGCACTCAATGGGCGGCCAGACGTATTATGAAGACGGTATCGTTCTCGACATGACGGGCTACAACAAAATACTCGGTCTCGACCGAAAGAAAAAAATCATCAGGGTGCAGGCGGGAGCGACGTGGAATGATATTCAGCGCTATGTCAATCCGTACGGGCTCGCGGTAAAAGTCATGCAATCGCAAAACATTTTTACGATCGGCGGCTCACTGAGCGCCAACGCCCACGGCCGGGATATCCGGTACGGTTCGCTGATTGATACGGTCAAATCGTTTCATCTTTTAAAGGCGGACGGCAAAGTCATCACCGTTACTCCGAAAGATGACCTGTTTTCAGCCGTCATCGGCGGCTACGGCCTGTTCGGCGTCATCCTGGACGCGGATATTGAGCTGACGGATGATGAGCTTTATGAAATGAAAACGAAACGCATGAACGCTGATACATACAGTCAATATTTTACGCAGCATGTTCGGCGCAACCCCGCCGTGCGCATGCATCTCGCGCGGATCGCAACAGGGGATAAAGGCTTTTTGCACGATATGTATGTGACTGATTACACACTCTCAGACAACCAGAAAGAATTAAAGCGGCACAATGAACTGAAAGAAGATGAGCATCCGGCGCTGACGAAATTCGCGCTCGGCCTCTCCCGCCGGTATGACTGGGGCAGAAATTGGTTCTGGTCAACCCAGCAGTCTTATTTTCTCAGCCAAAACGGCGTGAAAGTCTCCAGGAACAATGTCATGCGGTCAGAATCGAAATTTTTGGAATATGAAAACACGGACAACACCGATGTGCTGCAAGAATACTTCGTGCCCGTCGGCGAATTTGCGCCGTACATTCATGATTTACGCAAGACGCTGTCACATGAAGATCTCAATCTCGTAAATATTACGATCCGCTACGTGCAAAAAAATGAAAAAGCCGATCTGTCATACGCAAAGGAAGACATGTTTTCACTCGTTCTTTTAATCAACGAAGGGTTTTCAAAAGACAGCCAGGCGAGCGCGGCGCGGATTGTCAGAAAAATGACGGATACGGCATTGCGCCACCGCGGCAGTTATTATCTCCCGTATATGCTGTATCAAACGAAAGAGCAGATGCGCGAGGCATATCCGAAAAGCGATATGTTCTTTCAGAAAAAACACAAATATGATCCGGATGACTTGTTTATGAATTATTTTTATCAGAGGTACAAATCATGAAACACAACCATTTAAAATGGCTGATCCTGTCACAGAGCAGTGTCTTTTTTGCCGGCAGCCTGATCTTTCCGTTTTATATTTTATTTATTAAAAACATCGGTTCCAGCTACACGCAATTCGGTCTCTCATACGGCTTGTTTGGCCTGAGCGGCGCATTGATTCATCCGCTGCTCGGCCGGCTGTCGGCAAGACTGGATTCCCGCTGGTTCCTTATGGCAAATTCGTGAGGGATGGCGGTGCTTCTTCTGACGCTCCCGCACATTACCGGCGTACACCAGGTTTATGTTGTGCAGGTGCTTTTGGGCCTGTTCGGCGCGATGCAAAAACACGGCGAGAAAATCATGATCGCCGATTACACCGACGGCGGGGAGCGGGGAAAAAAAGTCGGCAGCTATCATTTCTGGACGGCCGTATTTTCAGCTGCCGCCATTATTCTCGGCGGGTTTCTCGCTGATTTCTTTACGGTTTATATTATTTTTTACGCCAGCTCCGTGCTGTTTTTTATAAGCGGGCTGATGATGCTGAAAAAAACAGGCTGATCCGATCAGCCTGTTTTTCTTATGCCCCCCCTCGATCGAGAGGGGGGGTTTTTGTCAGCGAAAACAGATGGAAAATGAATGAAAAAATATTAAATATACAATTGAATTAATTTTTATTCATGTTATAATGTTAAATAATTTCACAAAAACCAAGAAGGTGAACCCGTTGAAAATAGGTATTATAGGCGCGACTGGTTATGGAGGCGCCGAACTTGTCAGGATTCTTAACCATCACCCTTATGCAGAAGATTGTATATTATATTCATCGAGCGACGAAGGAAAAGAATATACCGCTTCATATCCGCATTTGAGGAATATAGCGTCACAATCACTTCGGCCGCTTCATATAGAAACGATCCGAAACGAAATTGATGTCATGTTCATAGCCGCGCCGCCCGGCGTTTCGGGAGAGTGGTCGCCCAAGCTGGCGGAGGCGGGTATCCCGGTCATTGATCTATCCGGCGATCTGCGGATTCAAAACCCGGCCGTGTATGAAAAGTGGTATAAGCGGAAGGCCGCTCCGAAAGGAACGATTCAAAGCGCGGTTTACGGTTTAGCTGAACTGCAAAAAGAAGAGATTCAGACTGCAAAGCTGATTGCCAATCCGGGATGTTTTCCGACGGCTGTGCTGCTCGGGCTCGCCCCGCTGGCGAAGAATAAGCTTTTACAAGATTCATTTCTGATTGTTGATGCGAAAACGGGCGTATCCGGCGCCGGCCGAAAAGCATCCATGGGCACTCATTATTCTGAGCTGAATGATAATTTCAAAATTTATAAGGTTAATGAGCATCAGCATACTCCGGAAATTGAACAGCAATTAGCGGCTTGGCAGCCCGGCACAGGCCCGATCACGTTTTCCGCTCATTTGGCGCCGATGACAAGGGGCATTATGGCGACGATGTATACGGAGGCTCCTCCGGGTATGTCTGCTGCACAGGTAAGAGAATTGTATTCCGAATTCTACAAAGATTCATATTTTGTCAGAATCAGGCCGGAAGGTGAATTTCCGGCGACGAAAGAGGTATACGGCAGCAATTTTTGTGATATCAGTGTCACTGTGGATGAAAGAACAAACCGTGCCACCATCGTTTCTGTCATAGATAATCTGATGAAAGGCGCCGCAGGGCAGGCGGTTCAAAATTTAAATATCATGAATGGCTGGCAGGAAGAAACGGGACTTACGATGACGCCAGTCTATCCATAGAACGAAAGAGGGATTCAAAAATATGATTCAGCTGAGTGAGGAAATCACGAAAATAAAAGGCGGCGTATCCTCGCCGAAAGGATTTGAGGCAAAGGGCGTGCACTGCGGTCTGCGCTATTCAAAAAAAGATCTCGGAGCGATTATCAGCGAAGCGCCTGCAGTCAGTGCAGCGGTATATACGCAGAGCCATTTTCAGGCAGCGCCGCTGAAAGTGACGCAAGCCAGCCTGAAAAAAGAGGGTGTGCTTCAGGCGGTTATCGTCAACAGCGCGATTGCCAACGCCTGTACGGGAGACCAAGGATTAAAGGACGCCTATGAAATGCGGGACGGCTTCGCGAGCCAGCTCGGCATTGAGCCGGAGCTTGTTGCGGTTTCGTCAACCGGGGTGATCGGCGAGCTTTTAGACATGAAAAAAATTCAAGCAGGCATTGAACAGCTCGGTCAAGCGCCGTCCGTATCCGGAGCATTTGAAGAAGCCATTTTGACGACGGATACAGTGACGAAACAGACGTGTTATGAACTGGTGATCGGCGGAGACATCATCACGATCGGCGGAGCGGCGAAAGGCTCCGGCATGATCCACCCCAACATGGCGACAATGCTCGGCTTTGTCACAACGGACGCGGCCGTGGAAGAACAGGCGCTCAAAAACGCGCTCAGAGAGATTACGGATGTTTCATTTAACCAAATCACCGTTGACGGAGAAACATCGACGAATGACATGGTGCTTGTGATGGCAAACGGCTGCGCGGGGAATGATTGCCTGACGGATCAGCACCCTGACTGGCCGGCTTTTAAAAA
Organism: Bacillus sp. JNUCC-21; assembly: GCF_041222765.1. Classification (NCBI taxonomy): domain Bacteria; kingdom Bacillati; phylum Bacillota; class Bacilli; order Caryophanales; family Bacillaceae; genus Bacillus; species Bacillus sp. JNUCC-21. Next base: position 1,082,992 of record NZ_CP166019.1, read on the forward strand.
GGGATTAAAGCTTGTATGCGAAGACCTTGCCAAAGATATAGCCAGAGACGGTGAAGGAGCGACGAAATTAATTGAAGCCAGAGTCGAAGGCGCGAAAAACAACCTTGAGGCGAATATTATCGCCAAAAAAATCGTCGGCTCAAGCCTTGTGAAGACCGCCGTTTACGGCACAGACGCCAACTGGGGGCGCATCATCGGCGCAATCGGGCACAGTGCGGCAAGCGTAACGGCCGAACAAGTGGAAGTTTTCCTCGGCGGCCAGTGTCTGTTTAAACACAACGAACCTCAGCCGTTTTCGGAAACTGATGCCAAGGAGTACTTATCAGGTGATGAGATTACGATTGCAGTCCGCCTGCAGGAAGGCTCCGGCAGCGGCCGGGCATGGGGCTGTGACTTAACCTATGATTATATTAAAATCAATGCGAGCTATCGCACATAACAAAGGGGAGCGGCATGAAGAAAACGATCGTTTTTAAGTGCGGCGGAAGCGTAATCCGAGAGTTATCCGCCGATTTTTTTCAAAATGTAAAAGAGCTTATGCAATCGGGCTGGAACATTGCCGTCGTCCATGGAGGCGGCCCGGACATTTCAAAAATGCTGAAAACATTGCAGATTGAAACGGAATTTGTCGATGGACAGCGGAAAACGACCAAACCGGTGCTGGAAACAGCGGAAATGGTCTTGTCAGGGACGATCAATAAATTTTTCGTAACCGAACTCGCGAAAAACGGGCTGAAAGCCGCGGGAATATCAGGAAAGGATGGCGGTCTCCTTCAAGCATCCTATCTTAATCAAGACAAATACGGAGAAGTCGGCGAAATACAAAAAACCGATCCGTCAATCATTCACGCATTAATGAAAGAAGGCATCATTCCCGTTATCGCTCCGCTTTCCATGACAAGTGATTTCGAAACGCTGAACGTCAACGCAGACGCCGCGGCATCGGCCGTCGCTTCAGCCTTACACGCCGACAAACTTTTATTTGTCACGGATGTCGAAGGAATTATGGACGGAGAGAGCAGGCTGGATACTTTGACGCCGCAAGAGATTCAGGCCCTCATAGATGACGGCGTGATTTCAGGAGGGATGATTCCGAAGGTAAACTCGGCATTATCGGCACTGAGTGAAGATGTCGAGGAAGTGATGATCGTAAACGGAAAAGGAGCGTTTTTCACCGATCAAGCCTTCCAAGGAACAAAAATCGTCAAAGAAAAGGAGAGCGTGTCATGAGCAGTCTATTTCAAACCTACAGCCGCTGGCCCATCGATATCAAAAAAGCGAAAGGGACAATTGCAGAGGATGAAAACGGAAAAACGTATCTCGATTTTATTCAGGGCATCGCCGTTTCCAATCTCGGCCATTGTCATGATGAGGTCACAGAAGCAGTGAAAGAACAGCTTGACAGCGTATGGCACGTTTCCAATCTGTTTGAAAATGATCTTCAGGAAAAAGCCGCGGCAAAGCTTGCCGAACATAGCGCGGGAGATCTCGTTTTCTTCTGCAACAGCGGGGCCGAAGCGAATGAAGGCGCCATTAAGCTTGCCCGTAAAGCAACGGGAAAGACAAAAATTGTAACATTTCATCAATCCTTTCACGGGCGGACCTATGCGGGGATGGCCGCCACCGGACAAGACAAAATCAAGACCGGTTTCGGACCGATGCTTCAAGGCTTTCACTATCTTCCGTTCAATGATCCGTCGGCATTCAGCACGCTTTCAAAAGAGGATGATATCGCCGCCGTCATGCTTGAGACGGTGCAGGGAGAAGGGGGAGTCAATCCCGCCGATCCGGAATTCATCGAAGCCTTACAGACATTTTGCAAAGACAAACAGGCGCTGCTTATCGCAGACGAGATTCAAACCGGAATCGGCCGGACGGGCAAGGCATTCGGCTATGAGCATTTCGGCATCTCTCCGGACATCATCACTGCTGCGAAAGGGCTTGGAAACGGTTTTCCCGTCGGAGCCGTGATCGGCAAAAAGAAGCTTGGCGACGCCTTTACGCCGGGTACGCATGGTACGACTTTCGGCGGCAATAAGCTTGCCATGGCAGCTGTGAAAGCAACCTTGGATATTGTGTTTCAGCCGGACTTTCTCCAGGCGGCGGCAGACAAAGGATCATTTTTAAAAGCGCAGCTGAACCGTGAACTGACAGGGCCTTTTGTAAAAGAAATCCGCGGAAAAGGGTTATTAATCGGCATTGAATGCGCAGGTCCCGTGTCCGGCATCATCGGAGATCTGCAGGAACGCGGGCTTCTCGTGCTTCCGGCCGGACCGAATGTCATCAGGCTGCTCCCGCCGCTTACGGTTTCTGAAGAAGAAATGCTGTCGGCCGTCAGTATGCTGAAGGCAGCGATCGAAGCGCATTCGGCAGTGAAACGGTAATTTTTTTCGATATAAAAGTATAAAAATTCATATTTTTAATTAATTATTCATCAAGAGGTGGGCTTTAGATGAAAGGCTATTTAGTATTGGAAGACGGAACATCATTTGGCGGTGAACTTGAAAAAGAAGCCCGCTGTGTTGGCGAAGCGGTTTTTTTCACCGGAATGACGGGCTATCAGGAAGTGCTTACAGACCCGTCATATAAGGGTCAGATCATCGTCTTTACGTATCCGCTGATCGGAAACTACGGAATTAATGAAAAAGACCTTGAAAGTAAGATTCCTCAAGTCAAGGCTGTTGCCGTCTATGAAGCGTGTGAACATTTTTCTCACCATGAAGCAGTCTCAAGCTTGAGAGAGTATTTAAATAAATGGAACATCCCGCTCTTAACCGAAGTGGACACACGGGCCGTCGTCAAAACCATCCGCTCCGGCGGCACGATGAACGCTGCCGTGTCAACAACAGGAGAAATTCCGGCAGCATCCGGAACAGAAAACCCGGCGGAGCTGGCGCAGTCTGAAGACATCACGTCAATGGGGAATGGAGACCGGCATATTGCGCTGATTGATTTCGGTTATAAAAAATCAATCGCCTCGTCACTTGTAAAGCGCGGCTGTAAAGTAACGGTCATTCCGTATCAGCAGATGAACGCTGTTTACGACATTCAGCCCGACGGAATCGTGCTCTCAAACGGCCCGGGCGACCCGAAAGCGATTGCGCCGTACATGAACCGGATTACATCATTACTCAGTGATTTCCCCGCACTCGGCATTTGCCTCGGGCATCAGCTGATTGCCCTGGCTTTCGGAGGAAATACGTATAAGCTGCCGTTCGGCCACAGGGGTGCCAACCATCCCGTCATTGACCGGAAAACGAAACGGGTGTTTATGACAAGCCAGAACCACAGCTATGTCGTTGATGAAGCATCAATTGACGAAAACGAGCTGTCCATCAGATTTCATCATGTCAATGACACATCAGTGGAAGGGCTCATTCATAAGCGCCTTCCCGTATTAAGCGTCCAGTTCCACCCTGAAGCTCACCCCGGACCGGCTGAGAGCGAGTGGATATTTGATGAATTTCTAGAGAAAGTGATACCAGCAAGGAGAGAAATCGCTCATGCCTAAAGATACAACCATTTCCAGCATATTAGTCATCGGCTCCGGCCCCATCATCATCGGCCAGGCGGCAGAATTTGATTATTCAGGAACGCAGGGCTGCATGGCTCTGAAAGAAGAAGGATACCGCGTTATTCTAGTCAACAACAACCCGGCAACGATTATGACGGATGAGGCGTTTGCCGATGAAATATATTTTGAACCGCTCACAACCGACAGCATCGAGGCCATTATTGAAAAAGAAAAACCGGACGGTCTGCTTGCCAATTTGGGCGGCCAGACGGCATTGAATTTAGCCGTTAAGCTTGAAGAAGCAGGCGTGCTGAAGAAGCATCACGTCAAGCTTTTGGGAACATCGGTGGAAACCATTCAAAAAGGCGAAGACCGGGAGCAGTTCCGCGCCCTGATGAAAGAGCTTGATCAGCCCGTTCCGGAAAGCGAAATCGTCGACAACGAAGAAGACGCCCTCCGTTTCGCTGAGTCTATCGGATTTCCGGTCATTCTGAGACCGGCGTACACGTTAGGCGGAAAGGGAGGCGGAATCGCGAAAACGAAAGAAGCGTTTCAGACGCTTATTAAACAGGCGCTGTTAGCAAGCCCGATCAGCCAATGCCTCGTCGAAAAAAGCATCGCCGGATTTAAAGAAATCGAATATGAGGTCATGCGCGACAGCAATCATACATGCATCACCGTCTGCAATATGGAAAACATCGATCCCGTCGGCGTGCATACAGGGGACTCCATCGTCGTCGCACCGTCCCAGACGTTAACGGATGAAGAATATCAGATGCTGCGTTCAGCAAGCCTGGCGATTATTTCGGCGCTGGATGTGGTCGGAGGCTGCAACATTCAATTTGCGCTGGATCCGTTCAGCAAACAGTACTATGTCATTGAAGTGAACCCGCGTGTCAGCCGCTCTTCAGCTCTCGCGTCAAAAGCGACCGGCTATCCGATTGCCAAAATGGCGGCGAAACTTGCCGTCGGCTATACGCTCGACGAACTGAAAAATCCGCTGACGGGCTCTACTTATGCAAGCTTTGAACCGGCGCTTGATTATGTCATCGTCAAATTCCCGCGCTGGCCGTTTGATAAATTTAAACATGCCGACCGCACGCTCGGAACGAAGATGAAAGCGACGGGAGAGGTCATGGCGATTGAAAGAAATATGGAAGCGGCCATTCAAAAAGCGGCGGCCTCCCTTGAGCTGAAAACGATCGGCACCCGCCTGCCTGAACTCGGCGGCTGTACGATCAATCAGCTGTGGGAATTAGCGGTAACGCCGGATGACCGGAGATTTTTCGTCGTCATGGAGCTGTTAAGCCGCGGTGAAACGATAGAAGACATCCATGCCAAAACGAAAATTGACCCGTTTTTTCTCCATGTATTCCGAAATATCATCACATTGGAAAACAAGCTGATGGAAGAAGGGGATCATCTGTCTTTCCCGCTTTTAAAGCAGGCGAAGGTAAAGGGCTTCACGGATGTCATGATCGCATCTCTCACGGGAAAAACGGAAGAAGACATCCGTGCTCTCAGAAAGAAATCAGGCATCGTCCCGTCGTTTAAAATCGTAGATACATGTGCCGCTGAATTTGATGCCAAGACGAATTATTTCTACTCCACCTACCTCGGGGAAAGCGACGGAGATATCAGCCGAAAAGAGAAAAAACGCGCCCTCATCATCGGCTCAGGCCCGATCCGCATCGGTCAGGGAGTGGAATTTGATTACAGCGCCGTCCACGGCGTTCTGACCCTGCAAAAGCTGGGGTATGAAACGATTATGATCAATAACAATCCGGAAACAGTAAGCACGGATTATGAAATCGCCGACCGGCTTTATTTTGAACCGCTGACGACAGAACATATTTTGAACGTGGCGGAACATGAAAACATTGATTTTGCCATCGTCCAATTTGGGGGACAGACCGCGATCAATGCCGCTGAACCGCTGGAAAAAGCGGGCATTCCGCTGCTCGGAACATCCTTTGAAACCCTTGATGCGCTGGAGGATCGGGATCTATTTTATCAGCTGCTTGATGACCTTGACCTGAAACATGCCAAAGGCGAAACCGCTTATTCAAAAGAAGAAGCAACGGAAAAAGCAAGCCGAATCGGCTACCCCGTGCTGATCCGTCCGTCTTATGTCATCGGGGGAATGGGCATGATCATCGTTGATTCAGAAGCGCAAATGTCAGAGCTGCTGGCAAATGAAGCGAGCATGCCGTATCCGATTTTGATCGATCAGTACATTACAGGAAAAGAATTGGAGATCGATCTGATTTCCGACGGACATGAAGTATTTGTGCCGACTTACACAGAGCACATTGAACGCGCCGGCGTCCATTCGGGTGACAGTTTTGCGATTCTTCCGGGTCCGTCTGTCACACCTGATATGCAGCGGAATATAAAAGAGGCCGCCGAAAAAATCGCGGTAAAACTGGCTTTTAAAGGCATCATGAACATTCAGTTTGTCATTGATGACAAAGGGGATATTCTCGTTCTTGAAGTGAATCCGCGGGCAAGCCGCACGGTTCCTGTCGTGTCTAAGGTGATGGGGGTGCCGATGATCCCGCTTGCCGCCAGATTGCTGGCCGGCGCTTCCCTTAAAGACATCAAGCCTGAGGTTCAAAATCAGCACGGAACGGCAGTGAAATTCCCGGTTTTTTCTTCGCACGCCATTCAGGATGTGGACGTAAAGCCCGGGCCGGAAATGAAGTCGACCGGAGAAGGCATGTGTGTCGCGTTTGACGCAGAAAGCGCCCTGAAAAAAATCTACGCGCACGTCTGGGAGAAAAAAGGCAGCATCTATCTGGAAGGCTGTGATGCGGAATTGGAACGTCAGGCTCAAGAGGCGGGATTTACGGTATGCAAAGATGCGTTCCCGGCATGGGCAGAGCGAAAGGATAAAGCGGTCCATATCAATTTCAATCACTCTGAAGAAGCGCGTAAACAACGGATCGAAGCCATGACGCACGGTGTGACGGTCTTTACTGAACCGGAAACCGTAAAGGCATTTTTAGCAAGCGGCTCGGGCAAACCTCAGCCTGTATCGCTCAAAGATCTTTATCAAAAGGAAGTGGCATCATGCACACAATAAAAGCGGAACACACATTAACCCATTTGTACGGCAAAGATTTTCTTTCCTTAAAAGATGTCAGCCCGTCAGACATCAATGCGCTTCTGACAGAAGCTTCATTATTAAAACAACATCCGATACAGCCGATTTTCCAAGGGAAAACATTGGCGATGATTTTTGAAAAATCTTCAACCCGCACACGTGTGTCTTTTGAAGCGGGAATGGCCCAGCTCGGGGGAACGGGACTATTTCTTTCAAGCAGCGACCTGCAGCTTGGGCGGGGGGAGACGGTCGCGGATACGGCGAAGGTGCTGTCCGGCTTCGTTGATGCCATTATGATCCGCACCTTTGAGCATGAAAAAGTCGAAGAGCTTGCCGAGCATGCAGACATTCCCGTCATAAACGGGCTGACCGACCGGTATCACCCGTGTCAGGCACTCGCGGATCTGTTAACGATACAAGAAATAAAAGGAAAACTGAAAGGAGTAAAAGCCGCCTATATCGGTGACGGAAATAATGTAGCGCATTCACTAATGATCGGCTGCGCAAAAATGGGCTGCGACATTGCGATTGCTTCGCCGAAAGGCTATGAAGTAGAGGAAGAGGCGGTAAATGCCGCGAAAGAAGCGGCGGCTGTTTCCGGAGCGAAAATCACCCTTACCGAAAATCCGCAGGAAGCGGTGCGGGATGCAGACGTGATTTACTCCGACGTCTTCACGAGCATGGGGCAGGAGGAAGAGACGCAGCAGCGGCTGAATGTGTTTGCCCCGTATCAAGTCAACGCCTCACTCGTCAGTCTCGCCAAACCCGACTATACATTTTTGCATTGCCTGCCCGCGCATCGGGAAGAAGAGGTCACGTCCGAGATTATCGACGGCCCGAACTCTGCGGTATTTCAGCAGGCGGAAAACCGGCTTCACGCGCAAAAAGCGCTCCTGAAAGCTCTTCTTTACAAACAGGATGAACAAAAAAACCGCTGAATCTCATTCAGCGGTTTTTAATATTTCTCCGCATACAAGCGCATACTACATAAAAAAGAAAAAGGAGGAAATGACGTGGGACAGCAGCATCAATTCCGCCCGGGACAAAAAGCGCCGAATAACGGTGTGTACGTTGAAATCGGCGAAACGGGAAGCATGGTCAAAAATCCGCAAAAAATCAAGCTTACGGTGGGGGAAATGTTCCCTGAAACTTCAAACCACAACAGATTGTGGACGTATCAACGAAAACCGTGAACACAAAAAAACCTGCTGAATAGCAGGTTTTTTTATTTAATGCTGGCTTGCATCCTGTTTGACAGGCATGATCTCCGCAAGAACAAAGACAAGCACCGCAATAACTACGGCAATAACGGATGATTGCTTGAAATTGTACGCCGCGCTGTTCATGGAGGCGACCAAATAGCAGGCCATATGTGTTAAAAGGAACGTCCAAATAAAACCGATAATAAACCGCACGTTTCCACCTCGTCCTTCATTTTATTCTACGTTGTATCATACCATACATAAAGCGCGGGCGGAAGGTCATTTTCTCATCAAAAAGCGCGCCTGAAACTGACATTGCCCGCCTGTCCGGCCGTCTGATGGAAAATTCGGTTCCTGTGCTCGGGATAATAGCCAAAACATAGCAGCAAATAGGAGTTTATCCGATCCGTTTTCATTCTTCTTACATATGATAGCCAATAGAGAGATTAGGAGTAAAAGGAGGCGGGCAGGCATGGGGATTACGGAAAGATTTTTCCAATTCGGATCTGAGCTGAACGTCATCCATCTGCCGTATCGGCCGAATGGCTTCTGTATCTTTATTCTGGGGGACAGAACCCACTTTGTCAGCCGGGACTCAAGCTTTTGGCTCGAACATGAAGGGAGAAACCAGCTGTTAAATACGATGCTTGACAGAGGATACACCATTTTTAACAGCAATTTATACGGACGGCATTGGGGTTCGGAAAAAGCCGTCCTTTACGCCAGACAGCTGATGCATTATGTGCTGAAACAAGAAACCCTCAATCCGAAAATACACTTGCTCGCAGAAGGCATGGGCGCCCTTATCGCCGATCAATTGCTGCAGTCTTCAGCGGAGCATATCCGTTCAGCCGCAATGTTAGATCCTTGTCTTGACCTTCAAGCCCATTTTGAATCAGAGAAAGAAAATAAGTTTTTTTATAAGCAGTTTCTGAGGGAAACGGCACAGAGCTTCGGTGTTTCTGAAAAAGAGGCAAGCTCACTGAGCTATCAGACCATTACCGGCTGCCGCACCCGCGTGCCGGTACATATATGGCAAAGAACGACCGGAGCGCCGTACCCGTACACCCTGCATGCGAATGCGTATAAAGAAGCCCGGGAAAAGACCGGAAGCAAGACTGATATCACGTATCACCTGCTTGAGAACCCTGCGCGTATGTACAGAGCCATCTGCCGGTTTTTCCGCAGTCATGAAAAAGACCTGTAATGAATAGAATACAACAGCCATCTCTTTTCAGAGGGCTGTTTGGCTTGTGTGCGAATGAAAAACCGGAAAGGCGGCAGATGTGATGAAGACAGCGCTGATCATTGGAGCAGATGAATTTCTCGGCCTTTCATTGTGCGAACGGTTGATGGATGAGGGTGTGCATGTTGATGTCATTTTGGCAGAACCGGAGGACAAAACGAGGCAGCTGTATTTAGAAGAACGTTTAATGTGGCTCGCGAGAAACGGGCTTTTTCAAATAATAGATGAAATCGGTGAAAAGGAATACGATCGTATCTGCGTTCAATACGGGAGCGGGTGTCTGCCTGAAGAAAGGGCTGAGCCTTTATATTGGATTGTTTACAGTGAGGATCACGGAGACTGGGAAAAAAACGGTCAGCGGGATACGGCAAAAGCGATTATCCTTCCTCCCCTTTACGGTCCGTGGACAGAAGCAAAAGAAGATGGCGAAAGCAGGATCTTTTTAGAAGACGCAGTCTGCGGGCTGATGAATCAGCTTGAGGCATACGGCACAGAAGACGAAAATCAGATTATTACCCTGGAAATAAAAGAAAAAACGCAAAAAACGGAAGCGGAAGAAAAAATTAAAGAATGGAAAAGACAATTTTCATCAATATTCGACATTTTTTAAGAAATACCTTCCATGTTATGTGCATTACCGCTACAATAAACGTATATCAATTATACATGTTATGAGTTTGAAAAGGGGTTGAACATGGCTTGATCACCAGGCTTGTCATGATCTTTTCTGTCCTCCTTTTATTGAGCGGATGCGCACAAACTCCGTTTAAAGGAAAAATTGAGAAGGTCGGAATGCTTTTTCCCGATACCATCAGTGACTTGGTATGGGGCACAAAAGGTTACAAAGGTTTATTAGCGATACAATCTGAATTTAACGTTGACGTTTATTATAAAGAAAATATCAGATCCGATGAAGATATTTTAAAAGCGATAGATGATTTTCATAAAAAAGGAGTCAATCTTTTATACGGGCACGGAAATGAATACGAGGAAATCTTCAATATGATCAGCAAGGATTATCCCGACATGGAATTCGTCGTCGCAAACGGAACGGCGAAAAGCGATAATGTCACAAGCGTTCATCTTATGGGAGAAGCAATGGGTTTTTTCGGGGGAATGACAGCCGCCCATATGTCAAAAACCAATGAGGTCGGCGTCATCGCCTCCTTTTTGTGGCAGCCTGAAGTAGACGGCTTTATCAAAGGGGCGAAATATGAAAAGCCTGATATCACCGTCAACACTGAATTTACGGACCACTGGGATAACGGCAATGAAGCGCTGCATCTTTACGAGAAGTTAAAAGCGGAAGGCACGGATGTTGTATATCCGGCCGGAGACGGGTATAATGTTCCTGTCATTCAGCAAATCAAAAAAGACGGGCTTTACGCCATCGGCTATGTCGCCGAGCAATCGAATCTCGGCAAAAACACGGTGCTGACAAGCACGGTGCAAAACGTAGATAAAGCCTATACATTAATTGCCGAGCAATATAATAAAGGTACGCTCAAGAGCGGAGATCACAACTTTGATTTCAGGGAAGGAGTCGTTGAAATGGGGACGTTCAGCCCTCTGGTGGACAAAGCATTTCAAGACAAAATCTCAGACCTTGTAAAAACGTATAACCGAACAAATGAACTGCCGTCAAATGAATAGAGGTGGATACACATGCAGCATGAAAAGTCTCTTGAATTTATGCAGATCGCGATGAAATACCTGCCGGAAGCAAAGGCGGAGCTTGAGAAATCCGGCATAGATCTGTCTATGGAAATGATTCAGCCGTTTATGGACCTGTTTACATCGGTCATGGCGGAAGCGTATGAGCTTGGCAGATCTGATGCCGGGGAGCTGAATAAATAAAGAGAGCCACTTTTCATGAAGTGGCTTTTCACATGATTTTTTTCTTTATAGCGGACACCATCGGCGCGAAGTCTTTAAATACGGGCTTTAATTGATCCAGAGAGTTCATGATGGACCCCAGCTGATTCATCACGTGGTTGTAATCGATCTCTTCTTCGTTTTCAGCCTGAGGCTGCTCCGGGTTTTCTTCCGGTTCTTTATCCCGGTCTCTGGAATCGCCGAACATCATTTTGGAGAAAATATCCATAGTGAAGCCTCCTTTCGTCTTCCTTTTATTCTATGAGGAGCAGCGTCCGATAGTTTAGACGAATATATTGCCAACAGAAAAAAAATAGGGTAGAATTAGTACCTGATACTAATAATTGATCATAACTAATTAGTTTTAAATTCATTATAAAAAAGGAGTCTTTCCAATGAAAGCTGGAATTCTTGGCGTCGGCCGTTACATCCCGGAAAAAGTGCTGACAAATCATGATCTTGAACAAATGGTAGATACATCGGACGAGTGGATTCGTACGAGAACAGGTATAGAAGAAAGAAGAATCGCCGCGGAAGATATGTATTCATCCGGCATGGCCGCTGAGGCTGCGCAAAAAGCGCTTGATCAGGCCGGCATTTCCGCTGAGGAGCTTGATATGATCCTCGTGGCGACGGTTACTCCTGACCAGTCCTTCCCTACCGTTTCCTGTATGATACAAGAGAAGCTCGGGGCCAAAAAAGCGTGCGCGATGGATATCAGCGCCGCATGTGCGGGTTTTATGTACGGTATCGTAACCGCCAAACAATTCATTGAATCGCAAACATACAAACATGTCCTCGTGGTCGGCGTGGAAAAGCTCTCAAGCATTACCGACTGGGACGACCGCAATACGGCTGTGCTGTTCGGAGACGGAGCCGGAGCGGCGGTCATCGGACCGGTCAGCGACGACAGAGGCATACTGTCATTTGAGCTCGGAGCAGACGGTACAGGCGGTCAGCACTTGTACTTAGATGAAAAAGGGCATACAATCATGCATGGAAGAGAAGTATTCAAATTCGCCGTCCGGCAAATGGGTGAATCGAGTGTAAATGTCATTGAAAAAGCCGGCCTCTCCAAAGAGGACGTAGACTTTTTGATTCCGCATCAAGCAAACATCCGCATCATGGAAGCGGCACGGGAACGTTTGGAGCTTCCGGTTGAAAAGATGTCTAAAACAGTCCATAAATATGGAAACACATCCGCAGCATCCATTCCGATTTCATTAGTAGAGGAACTGGAAGCAGGCAAAATTAAAGACGGCGACGTCATCGTCATGGTCGGTTTCGGCGGAGGATTGACATGGGGCGCCATAGCAATACGCTGGGGACGATAAAAAAAAGTGAGGTGCACACAAGATGAGTAAAAAAAGAGTAGTCGTTACAGGGCTTGGAGCCCTGTCTCCGCTTGGCAACGACGCCGAAACAAGCTGGAAAAATGCAATCGGCGGCGTATCCGGAATCGGACCGATCACACGTGTGGAATCGGACGAGTATCCGGCGAAAGTAGCTGCTGAACTGAAAGATTTCAATATTGAAAATCACATGGATAAAAAAGAAGCGCGAAAAATGGACCGCTTCACGCAATACGCTGTCGTAGCCGCGAAAATGGCCGTTCAAGATGCCGGTCTTAACATCACAGACGAGATCGCGCCGAGAGTCGGCGTTTGGGTCGGGTCCGGAATCGGCGGTCTTGAAACGCTTGAATCCCAATTCGAAATCTTCCTGACAAAAGGGCCGAGAAGGGTCAGCCCGTTCTTTGTTCCGATGATGATTCCTGATATGGCGACAGGCCAAATCTCAATCGCTCTCGGAGCAAAAGGAGTCAACTCCTGTACGGTGACGGCATGTGCGACGGGAACGAACTCTATCGGTGACGCGTTTAAAGTCATTCAGCGCGGCGATGCCGATGCGATGATTACGGGCGGAACAGAAGCGCCGCTGACAAGAATGTCATTTGCAGGCTTCAGTGCAAACAAAGCCCTTTCTACAAATCCTGATCCGAAAACGGCAAGCCGCCCGTTTGATAAAAACCGTGACGGCTTTGTCATGGGAGAAGGCGCGGGGATCATCGTGCTTGAAGAGCTTGAGCATGCCCTTGCCCGCGGTGCGAAAATCTACGGGGAAATTGTCGGCTACGGCTCAACGGGTGACGCCTACCACATTACCGCACCTGCCCAAGACGGGGAAGGCGGTGCGAGAGCGATGCAGGAAGCAATCAAAGATGCGGGCATCAAGCCTGAAGAAATTGATTACATCAACGCTCACGGCACAAGCACGTACTACAATGATAAATACGAGACAAAAGCCATTAAGACCGTTTTCGGTGATCATGCGTACAAGCTTGCCGTCAGTTCGACAAAATCAATGACGGGTCATTTGTTAGGCGCTGCCGGAGGAATTGAAGCAATCTTCTCCGTCATGGCCATTAAAGACGGCATTATCCCGCCGACGATTAACATCGAAACACCTGATGAAGAGTGTGATTTAGATTATGTACCGGACAAAGCGCGCGAGCAGGATGTCAACGTCGTTCTCAGCAACTCGCTCGGCTTCGGCGGACATAATGCCACTTTGATCTTTAAAAAATATCAATAATACAGTTTTGACCGGCTGCCTGAAAAAGGTGGCCGGTTTTTTTGTGCGTGCATATGATAACAACAAGAGGAGGCGAACCGGTATGAGCGTCAAGCAGACATATCAATGGATGGAAAAGGCGGCATCCGTAAATAATCTGGCCCCGCATCTTTTGCCGCTTTTTTCAGGGGCCGATAAGAAAGAGTGGAAGCCGATACTCGGCATGCTGCAAAACCACGGCATGTTCCGCCATTTGAAGGACGGCGTCAGGACCAGTAAACGGCTGAAAGAAAAAGGATGCTACAGTCATATTCAAAAGGAGGAAGCCTATTTAAAAGAGAAGTGGAACGGGCCGGACGTGCCGATCGTAGTTTTGCCCGTCGATGAACGAAACCGGAAAATCCGTCAGGAATTCGGATCAAAATCCGGTCTGGCCTTTCGGGACAAAATGTTCCTCTTTCTATCGTCGGATAGTTCCAATTCAGCTGTATCCGCCCTTATGACACATGAATATAATCACGTCTGCCGGTTAGAACATGTGACAAAGGACGAAAAAGATGAGACATTTCTCGATACAATCATGATGGAGGGGCTGGCAGAATATGCTGTATATGAGCGGTTCGGCTCAAGTCTTACGGCGGAATGGACGTCCTACTATACGCCTGAGCAGCTTGATTTTCTGTTTGAAAAAAGAGTCAAGCCGAACCTCCGCTTAACGAGAGACAGCAGAATGTTTTCCCAGCTGTTATACGGAAAAGGATACTTCCCCTCAATGCTCGGCTATGCTGTCGGATTCAATATAGTAAAAAAATATTTAACCGACCATCAAAAAACAGTAAAAGAAGCATTGGCCATCCCTTCAAAAACCTTTCTGGAGGCAACGCATTAATAGATTAAAAGAATGGAAATTATTTAAGGATATTACATTTATCCTAAAAAATTCTTGCTTTTGTAATAATGATGTAATAATATACAACTATAAAATTTTTCGACTATTCTATATTTTGTGATAGCGAAACGTATGTTTCCCTCTGCTTCAGCGGAATGAGAAAGGGGCGTATCATGAGCACACTATTAGAAGTGAATAATTTAAAGACCTATTTTTTCAGAAAGAAACAGCCGATCCCCGCAGTCGACGGGGTTGATTTTCACATTAACAAAGGCGAAACCGTCGCTCTTGTAGGAGAATCCGGCTCGGGCAAAAGCATCACCTCGCTTTCTATTATGGGACTTGTCCAAAGCTCGGGCGGAAAAATTATGGACGGATCGATTAAGCTTGAAGGCAGGGACCTGGCCTCCTTCACCGAAAACGAATATTGCAAAATCCGCGGAAATGACGTCTCTATGATCTTTCAGGAGCCCATGACTTCCCTGAATCCGGTGCTGACCATCGGCGAACAAATTACCGAAGTGCTTGAATACCATAAAAAAATGAATAAAAGAGAAGCGTCCAAAAAAGCCGTTGAGCTTCTGGAACTCGTCGGATTCTCCAGAGCGGAACAAGTAATGAAAGAATATCCGCACCGTCTTTCCGGAGGGATGAGACAGAGGGTGATGATCGCCATTGCGCTCAGCTGCAATCCGAAGCTTCTGATCGCTGATGAGCCGACGACGGCGCTTGATGTGACGATACAAGCCCAAGTATTGGAGCTGATGAAAGACCTCTGCAAAAAATTCGATACTTCCATTCTGCTGATCACTCACGATTTAGGTGTGGTTTCCGAAGCCGCCGACAGGGTGATCGTGATGTACTGCGGACAAGTCGTAGAGAGCGCGAGTGTGGAGGACTTATTTTTAAACCCTCTTCATCCGTATACCGAAGGGCTGTTAAACTCCATACCGGTGATAGATGGAGAGATTGATACATTAAAAGCGATCAAAGGCAGTGTCCCGACACCGGATAATCTTCCGGAAGGCTGCCGATTCGCCCCGAGGTGTTCAAAAGCGATGGACAAATGTAAAACAGGGCAGCCGGAGCTGATAACGCATGAAAGCGGCCGTTCTGTAAGATGTTTTTTATATGAGGAAGAGGGTGCCCAATCAAAATGACAGCTGCAGGCCAAGAAACGATTTTAGAGCTGAAAGACGTAAAAAAATATTTCCCGATCCGCTCCGGTTTTTTTCAAAGGAAAGTCGGTGATATAAAGGCTGTTGACGGTGTTTCTTTTTCACTGAAGCGCGGGGAGACGCTCGGCATCGTCGGTGAATCAGGATGCGGCAAATCAACGGCGGGAAGGACGATGATCCGTTTATACAAGCCGACAGACGGCCGGATTCTATTTAAGGGTCAGGATATCTCCGGCTTATCTGAAGAAAAGCTGAGAAAAAGCGTCCGCAAAAACATCCAGATGGTCTTCCAAGATCCCTTCGCATCCCTTAACCCGAGGAAAACGCTGCGTTCCATTATTAAAGAACCGTTCCAGACTCACCATATGTACAGCATGAGCGAGCGGAACGAGCGGGTGGAGGAGCTGCTGGCGAAAGTCGGCCTTCATCCGAGCTTTGCAAACCGCTATCCGCACGAATTTTCCGGAGGGCAGCGCCAGCGGATCGGGATTGCGCGGGCTCTGACGTTGAATCCCGAGCTGATTATTGCGGATGAACCCGTTTCCGCACTCGATGTCTCCATTCAGGCCCAGGTCATCAATCTGATGGAAGAACTGCAGGATGAATTCAACCTGACCTATTTGTTTATTTCTCATGATTTGAGTGTTGTCCGCCATATCAGCGACAGAGTCGGCGTCATGTATCTGGGAAAAATGATGGAGCTGACCGATAAACACGAGCTGTACGGCAATCCGCTTCACCCTTATACGCAAGCGCTTTTGTCTTCAGTGCCCGTCACGAGAAAAAAAGACGCCGTCAAGCGGGAACGAATCATCCTGAAAGGAGAACTGCCAAGCCCGGCAAACCCGCCGAAAGGCTGCGTGTTCCACACGCGGTGCCCGATGGCCAAACCGATCTGCAAGGAACAAATCCCGGCATTTGAAGAAGCCGCTCCCGGCCATTACGTCGCCTGCCATTTATATGCCTGAAATGACAAGCATCGAGAGGGGGTATGCCGGATTACATAACCAGTTTGCTGCATATATATCACAAAGGGGGAATTGATATGAAATTACGTAAAAGCGCACTGATGATGCTAAGTGTTTTTATGGCGTTTGCCATCTTCCTGTCAGCCTGCTCCGGCTCAAAATCCACAAGCACCGAATCCAAACCGGCAGGAAAACCGCAAAAAGGCGGAGATTTGGTTGTCGGGTCAACCGGGGAACCCACACTTTTTAATCCACTTTATTCTACCGATGTTGCAAGTTCTGATATTGAAGGAATGCTTTACAGCACATTATTGGAAACTGATGAGAAATTAAACGTCAAGCCGTCGCTGGCTGAAAAAGTAACAGAAGCTGACGGGGGATTAACGTATGATGTAAAACTGAAAAAAGGCGTGAAATTCCATGATGGAAAAGAGCTGACGGCCGATGATGTTGTTTTCACCTACAGCATCCCTCTTAACAAGGATTACAACGGTGAGCGTGGCTCGGGTTTTGAGTCCCTTAAATCCGTAACGAAAAAAGGAAAATATGAAATTCAGTTTAAAATGAAGAAAAAAGATGCCTATTTCTATAATGTCGTTCTCGACAGTTACGGCATTTTGCCAAAACATATATTGGGTAAGGTGCCGGTTGCAGATCTGGGAGAGAATGAATTTAACCGTAAAAATCCAATCGGTTCCGGTCCGTTTAAGTTTGTTGAGTGGAAAAAGGGCGAGTATGTCAAACTGGAAGCAAATGATGATTACTTTGGCGGCAGACCTTACCTTGATACAGTGACAGTAAAAACAATACCTGATTCTAACGCGGCCGTGGCTCAGTTAAAAGCGGGGGATATTGATTTCTTCGTTGTGCCGGGCACAGATTTTGATACGGTTAAAACGTTTGGAAATGTGAAGGTCAAATCTGACCTTGGTTTAAACTACAGCTATATCGGCTGGAATGAGAAAAAAGAGATCTTTAAAGACAAAAAAGTGCGTCAGGCATTGACTTACGCTCTTGACAGGCAGGCAATGGTGGATCAAGTGCTGAACGGAGACGGTAAGGTAGCGGATGTTCCTGAGAGTCCGCTGTCATGGAATTATCCGAAGTCTAAAGTGCCGACATTTGATTATAATCCGAAAAAAGCAAAGCAGCTGCTAAAAGAAGCCGGATGGGAAGACCATGACGGTGACGGCTACCTTGATAAAGACGGAAAAAAATTCTCATTTGAAATTAAAACGAATCAAGGCAATAAAATTCGTGAAGATTTAGCTGTTGTCGTTCAGCAGCAATTAAAAGAAGTGGGAATCGAGGCTAAACCGCGAATTGTTGAATTCAGTGCGTTAATCGAACAGACAAGTGCCCCTAATTGGGATTATGACGCTCTTCTTCTCGGATGGAGTCTTGCAACGTTCCCGGATCAGTTCTCTATCTTCCATTCAAGCCAATCGAAAAACGGGCTGAATAATATCTGGTATAAAAACCCGAAAGTCGATAAGCTGCTTGAAGAAGCGAAGACAATTACAGACAGAAAAGAATACCAAAAGAAGTATGAAGAGATATACAAATTGATTGCTGAAGATCAGCCGTACAGCTTCTTATTCTATTACAATTACCACAGAGCGATGCCGAATAATTTACAAGGCTATGTATTCCACCCTAAAAATGACTTGTACAATATTGAAAAATGGTGGCTGGATCAAAAATAGCAAAAGCCCTGGAGAGGGAAGGAGGTTCCTTTCCTCTCTTATCCTATTTAAAAAGGGGACAAGAACATGGTTACATATATTTTACGGCGAACATTAATGTCCTTGCCGATTCTCTTAGGCATTACAATTTTGTCGTTTGCCATCATGAAAGCAGCGCCGGGAGACCCGATGTCACTTATGATGGACCCTACAATCAGTCAAGCGGACAGGGCAAAATTCATTGAAAAATACGGGTTGAATGATCCGGAACCTGTTCAATATGTGAAATGGCTGGGGAATATGCTGCAAGGGGATTTCGGGACTTCTATCGTCAAGAAAGGCACTCCAGTTTCTGAACTTATCTTATCCCGCTTACCGAATACGATTGTGCTTATGCTTTTCTCAACCCTTGTCGCTCTTCTTATTTCTATTCCATTTGGTGTTCTGTCAGCGAAGCGTCCTTATTCAAAATTGGATTACGGGATAACTGTTACTTCATTTTTAGGGCTCGCCATTCCGAATTTTTGGTTCGGTTTGATTTTAATCATGGTTTTATCTGTAAATCTGGGGTGGTTTCCCACTGGCGGAGTAAGCACTTTGAATGCTGACTTTAACATATTTGACCGATTGCATCACTTGATTCTGCCTGCTTTTGTGCTCGCCACGGCAGACATGGCAGGGATAACGAGATACACAAGATCCAGTATGCTTGATGTGTTAAAACAGGATTATATACGAACGGCGCGTGCGAAAGGATTCCGAGATAATAAAGTGATTTTTAAACACGGTTTGAGAAACGGACTTCTTCCTGTCATCACTATTTTTGGTCTGATGATACCGTCATTTATCGGGGGAGCGGTAGTGGTAGAACAGATTTTTACTTGGCCGGGTCTCGGCAAATTGTTTATTGATTCAGCCTTTTCGCGGGATTATCCGGTTATCATGGCCATGACGGTCATTTCAGCTGTTTTGGTTGTGGTGGGGAATTTAATTGCGGACATCTTATATGCGCTGGTTGATCCCCGCATTGAATATTAACAAAGAGAGGTGAGAGGTCAAATGTTACAGCCAAATACCGGCACACCCCCCAGCGAAGTAAAATTAAAGGAAAATATTCAATCCAAACCGGAAACAATGACGAAGATTTTTTTCGAAAAGTTCTTTCAAAATAAACTAGCTGTAATCGGAGCCGTTATATTAACCATCATCATCTTGTCAGCCTTATTCGCTTCGGTAATCGCTCCTTACTCTCCGGAGAGTCAATCTCTTATCAATCGTTTGAAGCCGCCGAGCTTAAAACATCTAATGGGAACTGATAAATTCGGAAGAGACATCTTTACGAGGGTTCTGTACGGGGCGCGCGTCTCCTTGCTTGTCGGATTCGCTTCTGTGATCGGCGCGATTACAATCGGGACAGTTGTCGGAGCCGTTGCCGGATATTTTAAAGGAATTGTCGATGCCGTTCTCATGAGAACCGTTGATATCGTATTATCCATACCTGATATATTTTTGCTTATTACACTTGTTACGATTTTTCAGCCCGGAATGGATAAATTAATTTTAATTTTCTCCCTTACAGGCTGGACAACAACGGCACGCCTTGTCCGAGGGGAGTTTTTATCGCTTCGTTCCAGAGAGTTTGTATTAGCTGCAAAGACGATCGGTACAAAAAATCATCACATCATCTTTTCTCATATATTGCCGAATGCGCTCGGACCGATTATTGTTTCAGCCACATTAAAGGTGGGAACGGTTATTTTGGCGGAATCTACATTAAGTTATCTCGGTTTCGGGATTCAGCCGCCGATCGCAAGCTGGGGCAATATGCTTCAGGATGCACAGAACTTTACGCTTATGATTCAGGCTTGGTGGTACCCGTTATTCCCAGGTTTGTTGATCCTTCTTACCGTATTGTGCTTTAACTTTGTCGGAGACGGGCTGCGTGATGCGCTTGATCCGAAAAATGTGAAATGATCTCCCGGACGGAACGGGAGATTTTTTTGTTGCGATGCAGTCAGAAATCCAGTTCCGTATTGCGGAAATCTCATATTAAAATGGAATAATTTATCTACCCCTTGCCTATACTGTGGACAACAGTTTTTGTAAAGTGAGGGGTCGAATATGTTATTTCTTCATGATGTATGGGTCAATTGGTTTGAAGGGGAAGAAAACGGCTACAATGTATGCCATTTTCACGAATGGCGGAAGGAAGACACGGTTGAACTTTTGGATCAGACGCCGTTGCTCAGAGTGCCGTCGGTATTATTTCATTACATAGAAAACGACTTATCAGAGCTTCCGAAAGAGCTGCTTGACCAAGTCCACCAAAAGTCATACGTGCGAAAAAATCATGAGCGGACAAAGCTGGAGTATTGTTTTGTCGTGACAGACGGGATCGGCATCATTGCCGTGGATACGATCGGGTATACCATTCCGGTCAGAAAGAGCCGCCTGATTCCGAGACAGGAGCAGCTTGTTTATGAAATGGTAAAGGATGTAGAACCGGAATCGTTTCAATTTGAGCCGGCGCAATTGGAGTCTTCAAAGGAATATCACATTTTGTCATTGGCGCCGGAGCACGTCAGAGGGCTGACGAGAAAAGAGCGGCAGATCAAGCAGCTGATGTTTATGGCGCTCGACCAGCTGAAAGGGCTGAAAAACCGTGCGGAAATTGTGTATTGGTACACGGAATGGAATCCGCATATGTATGAGCAGATCAAACGGATGAGCTTTGAAGAGATCTGGGACATGCTTTACAATGAAACAATTGAAGGCTGGTCAGATAAACATCTTGCGTTCTGTGAAAATTTGATTAAAGGGCAGCCGTTTTTCGAAAAGCTTTGGGAAATGGAGCAGGAATCAAAAGTGAACTAAAAAAGAGGCGGGGATTCTCCCGCCTCTTTTCTTTATCTTCTTTTCCGTCCGAGACCCATGGCGTTTTCCATTTTCTTCACCATTTTGCCGGCCGTTTTGTTTGCGCGCGCCGCTCCTTCGTCGAGAATGCGGTCAAGTTCGTCGCTCTCAATTAATTCACGGTAGCGCTCTTGGATCGGTGTCAATGCGCCGATAACGACTTCGGCTAAATCGCTTTTGAATTCACCGTACCCTTTGCCTTCATATTTAGCTTCTAATTCTTCAATTGATGTGTTTCCTAAAATAGAATAGATCGTCAAAAGATTAGAAACGCCCGGTTTGTTTTCTTTATCATACTTTACAATGCCTTCAGAATCAGTCACGGCGCTCTTGATTTTCTTCTCGAGCTGCTTCGGCTCATCAAGCAGCGTGATGAATGCCTTTTGGTTCGGATCTGATTTGCTCATTTTTTTGAGCGGATCAGCCAGTGACATGATGCGCGCGCCTGATTCAGGAATTTTCACCTCAGGAATCGTGAAGATGTCATTGTATTTTTTATTGAAGCGTTCCGCCAGGTTGCGGGTCAGTTCAAGATGCTGTTTTTGATCTTCTCCGACCGGAACAAGATCCGTTCCGTACAGTAAAATATCGCCGGCCATCAGCGGCGGATAGGTTAACAGTCCTGACACGACGGCTTCTTTGCCCTTTGACTTATCTTTAAATTGCGTCATCCGCTCAAGCTCGCCGATATATGCGACGCATTGGAGCATCCACCCCGCCTGGGCATGAGCGGGAACCTCCGACTGGATAAAGAGGGTCGCTTTCTCGGGATCAAGTCCGACGGCCAGGTAAAGAGCCGCGAGGTTGCGGATGTTCTTCCGCAGCTCAAGCCGATCCTGCGGAACCGTAATCGCATGCTGATCGACAATACAGAAGTAGCCGTTGTAGTCATGCTGCAAATCAACAAATTGCTTCATTGCGCCGATGTAGTTGCCGAGGGTAACGGAACCGCTCGGCTGAATGCCAGAAAAAATCGTTTTCTTCATAGTTCTTACCTCATTTCTTAAAACATAATAAAAAAAGCCCATTCTTCCCGTAGAAAAAAGGGACGAATGAACCGTGGTGCCACCCTGATTATTCCATTACAATGGAATCGCTCGAGACGTTGGTAACGGAGGCTGCTCCGGCTGGGCCTACTAACGTTCGGTCAGCTGCTCAGAAGTCCATTCCACATCGCCCGTTACCTGCTCCCAGCACCGCAGACTCTCTTCAAACGGATGAAAATGTGTACTACTCTTCATCATCGCAATCACAACAAATGTATTTGATTGATCTATTATAAATCAATTATAGCCAAATGTCATCAGAGGAATACAAGCTTATTTCCAGTTTGCTTAAGGGCTGGAAATCCTCAAAAAGAACTGAAAATGCTTAAATGATAACGCATATCAACATTTCGTATAACGAATATTATATGTAAAAAGCAATATGAACTGGAAATTGCAATAAAAAAATTTAGTTAGGTCATGCTTTAAACTATAGAAGTGTATCACCTTTTTGACAGAAAAACTGACCAAATTTAAATATTTTAAATTGAGAAAATAGTATTGCAATAAATTATTCATTTCATTATAATGAACTTGTTCACTCTATTGTTACAGCTTCTTTACATAAAATAATCAGAAAAGACGGAACACAATTAAAGTTTAGAAAAATATTAAGTTATTTTGTCTGATATTTCTGAGTATTTAGTAGTAAAGGCTGAAAAATTTGATTAGGGGGTTAGTGCATGAAAAAGCGTTGGTCTATTGTAGGTTTGATGCTTATCTTCTCGCTTGTATTAAGTGCGTGCGGCGGATTCAGCGGCGGATCAGGCGGCGGTAAAAAAGACACCAAAGGACAGACTTCACTTAATATCAATATTAAAACCGAGCCGTTCTCACTGCATCCTGGTTTAGCGAATGATTCCGTTTCAGGAGGCGTAATCCGCCAGACTTTTGAAGGATTGACACGCGTAAACTCCAAAGGTGAGCCTGAAGAAGGAATGGCATCTAAAATTGAAACAAGCAAAGACGGAAAGACCTATACATTTACGATTCGTGACGGTGCGAAATGGTCTAACGGCGACCCTGTGACGGCGCAGGATTTTGAATATGCGTGGAAATGGGCGCTTGACCCGAACAACGAATCACAATACGCTTATCAGCTCTACTACATCAAAGGCGCTGAAGCTGCCAATACAGGAAAAGGAAAGATTGATGATGTAGGCGTAAAAGCCGTAAATGACAAAACATTAAAGGTTGAACTGAATAACCCGACACCTTATTTCACGCAATTAACTTCATTCTATACGTATATGCCGATCAACAAGAAAATCGCGGAAAAACATAAAAACTGGAACACAAACGCGGGCGAAAATTATGTGTCAAACGGCCCGTTCAAAATGACGGCCTGGAAACACAGCGGTTCCATCACGCTCGAAAAGAACGATCAATATTGGGATAAAGACGCTGTGAAATTGAAGAAAATCAACATGGTGATGATTAACAATAACAACACCGAACTGAAAAAATTCCAGGCCGGTGAGCTTGACTGGGCAGGAATGCCGCTCGGCCAGCTTCCGACTGAATCTCTGCCGACATTGAAAAAAGACGGATCTCTTCACGTTGAACCGATCGCAGGCGTGTATTGGTACAAATTCAACACAGAAGAGAAACCGCTGAACAATGTCAACATCCGTAAAGCCCTTGCTTATGCGATCGACCGCTCGTCCATCGTGAAAAATGTAACGCAGGGCGAACAGATCCCGGCCATGGCTGCGGTGCCGCCGTCAATGAAGGGATTCAAGGATAACACAAAAGGTTATTTCAAAGACAATGACGTCAAATCAGCTAAAGAATTCTTAAATAAAGGACTGAAGGAATTAGGCGTCAAGAATGCCTCTGACCTTCCGGCGATCAAACTGTCCTACAATACGGATGACGCGCATGCGAAAATCGCGCAGGCCGTACAGGAAATGTGGAAAAAGAACTTGGGCGTCAAAGTTGAGCTTGATAACTCCGAATGGAATGTTTACATCGACAAGCTGCACAGCCAGAACTACCAAATCGGGCGTATGGGCTGGCTCGGCGATTTCAACGATCCGATCAACTTCCTAGAATTGTTCCGTGATAAAGAAGGCGGAAACAATGATACCGGATGGGAAGATCCTGAGTTTAAAAAGCTGCTGAACCAATCTCAGCTTGAAACGGATCCGGATAAACGTATCGAAGAGCTGAAAAAAGCAGAAAAGATCTTTATTGACGCAATGCCGGTCGCGCCAGTTTATTTCTATACGGATCCTTGGGTGCAGGATAAAAACCTCAAAAATGTGATCTTGACAGGAACAGGCGAAGTTTACTTCAGAAATGCTTCTTTTGAATAAAAGACGGTTCTGAAAACAAAAGACCCAAGGTATATGGGGAGGATGTCCCCATATACCTTTCTTACTGATTAAGTATAAAATTGTAAAAAACATGGAGGTGTTCACCTTGCTGAAATATATCGGTAAACGATTCATTTACATGATCATCACGCTGTTTGTGATTGTGACCGCCACATTCTTCTTAATGCAGGCAGCGCCGGGCGGACCATTTTCCGGCGAAAGAAAGCTGCCGCCTGAAATTGAGGCAAACTTAAACGAACACTATGGCCTGGACAAGCCTCTTTTCGTTCAATATGTCAGCTACTTAAAATCTGTAGCGATGTGGGACTTCGGACCTTCTTTTAAATATAAAGGCCAAAGTGTTAATGATTTAATCAATTCAGGCTTCCCCGTCTCATTCACTCTCGGTGCAGAAGCTATTCTCCTCGCTTTAGCGTTCGGTGTGCTTTTCGGGGTGCTTGCTGCCCTGTACCATAATAAATGGCAGGATTATACCATTGCGATTTTAACGATCTTTGGGATCTCAGTTCCGAGCTTTATATTGGCGACGATTTTGCAATATATTTTCTCAATTAAATTAGAACTGTTCCCGGTCGCAGGGTGGGAATCCTGGGCATACACCTTTCTGCCCTCTATTGCGCTCGCTTCCATGCCGATGGCGTTCATTGCCAGACTCTCCCGTTCAAGCATGATTGAAGTGTTAAACAGCGATTACATACGGACTGCAACAGCTAAAGGACTTTCCCGTCCGTCAGTCACCGTGCGCCATGCGCTTCGAAACGCGCTTTTGCCGGTCGTGACATATATGGGGCCGATGGCGGCATCCATTTTAACGGGAAGTTTCATCATTGAATCCATTTTCGGAATTCCCGGTTTAGGCGCGCATTTTGTAAACAGCATTACAAACCGTGATTATACGGTCATTATGGGAGTTACCGTGTTCTTCAGCGTGCTTCTGCTTTTATGCGTATTAATTGTAGACGTGCTGTACGGATTAATCGATCCGAGAATCAAGCTTTCCAAAGCAAAGAAAGGAGCCTAGACCATGCAGAACATTCCTAAAAATATGTTTGAACCAGCTTCAGCTAATGCCGGCGATGCCGAAAAAATAAATAAAAAAAGCCTTTCCCTCTGGAAAGACGCCATGCTCCGCTTCCGCAGCAATAAGCTTGCGATGGTCGGGTTCGTACTGATCGTTCTTATTATTCTGATGGCGATTTTTGCGCCTGTCTTTTCAAGGTATGATTATGCCACTACCAATCTATTAAATGCGGATAAAGCGCCGTCGAAAGATCATTGGTTCGGCACGGATGACCTTGGAAGGGATATATTCGTCCGGACATGGGTGGGCGCGCGGATTTCTATCTTTATCGGTGTTGCAGCTGCCGTGCTTGATTTATTAATCGGCGTAATCTGGGGCAGCATTTCCGGATTCCGCGGCGGACGCACAGATGAAGTGATGATGCGCATCGCCGACATTCTGTGGGCTGTTCCTTCATTATTAATGGTTATTTTGCTGATGGTTGTCCTGCCGAAAGGATTGCTGACCATTATCGTCGCCATGACGATCACGGGCTGGATCAATATGGCGAGGATCGTCCGCGGACAGGTGCTGCAATTAAAGAATCAGGAGTATGTGCTTGCTTCACAGACACTCGGCGCCAAAACCGGCCGGCTGTTGTTTAAGCATATCGTCCCGAACGCGATGGGCTCTATCCTCGTAACGATGACACTGACGGTTCCGACGGCGATTTTTACAGAAGCGTTTTTAAGTTATTTGGGCCTCGGCGTACCTGCGCCGCTTGCGAGCTGGGGAACGATGGCCTCAGACGGATTGCCTGCATTAACCTATTACCCTTGGCGTCTGTTCTTCCCTGCCGGCTTTATCTGCCTGGCGATGTTCGGCTTTAACGTTGTCGGCGATGGGTTAAGAGACGCGCTGGATCCTAAGTTACGCAAATAAGGAGTGATATGAGTGACACGTTTGCTAGAAGTAAAAGACTTAGCCATTTCATTTAAAACATACGGCGGAGAGGTACAGGCAATCCGCGGCGTGAATTTCCATTTGAATAAAGGAGAGACGCTTGCGATCGTGGGGGAGTCAGGTTCCGGAAAAAGTGTGACCTCCCAAGCGATTATGAAGCTGATCCCGATGCCGCCGGGCTACTTTAAAAGAGGACAGATTCTTTTTGACGGACGCGATATCGTGCCGATGTCCGAAAAAGAAATGCAGGCCATCAGAGGAAAGGACATCGGAATGATTTTCCAAGATCCGATGACCTCTCTGAACCCGACGATGAGAGTCGGCAAACAAATTACGGAAGTGCTTTTCAAACATGAAAAAATCTCAAGTGAAGCCGCGAAAAAGCGCGCCATAGAGCTGCTTGATCTCGTCGGGATTCCGATGCCCGAAAAACGGATCGGCCAATTCCCCCATGAATTTTCAGGCGGGATGAGACAGCGTGTCGTCATCGCGATGGCGCTTGCGGCAAATCCGAAACTGTTAATTGCCGATGAACCGACAACAGCTCTTGATGTGACGATTCAGGCACAGATCCTTGAGCTGATGAAAGATCTGCAAAAGAAAATTGATACATCTATCATTTTTATCACGCATGATCTCGGCGTTGTCGCCAATGTCGCCGACCGGGTCGCTGTCATGTACGCGGGTCAGGTCGTCGAATCGGGCACGGTGGATGAAATCTTTTATGATCCGCGCCATCCGTATACGTGGGGACTGCTTGCCTCAATGCCTAGCCTGGACAGCACCGATCAGGAAAAACTGACGGCCATCCCGGGCACGCCGCCTGATCTGACGAACCCTCCGAAAGGGGATGCATTTGCGCTCCGCAGCTCATATGCGATGAAAATTGACTTTGAACAGGAACCGCCGATGTATAAAGTGTCTGATACGCATTTCGTGAAATCGTGGCTTCTGCATCCTGATGCGCCTAAGGTCGAGCCGCCTGAAGCGGTGAAGGCTAAAATCCGTCAGCTTCCGAATACGTATCAGCATCCTGTTTTAATGAAGGAAGGTGAAAAAAATGACTGAGAAACTTCTCGAAATTAAACACTTAAAACAGCATTTTTTCACGCAGAAAGGAACGGTAAAAGCCGTAGATGATTTGTCATTTGATATTTATAAAGGCGAAACGCTCGGCCTTGTCGGAGAATCGGGCTGCGGTAAATCAACGACGGGCCGCAGCATTATCCGGCTGTATGAGGCAACCGGCGGGGAAGTTCTCTTTAACGGGGAAAATGTCCACGGGAAAAAATCCCGCAAGAAGCTGCTGGAGTTTAACCGGAAAATGCAGATGATTTTCCAGGATCCGTACGCATCTTTAAATCCGAGAATGACAGTCGCCGACATTATTGCCGAGGGAATAGATATTCACCGCCTGGCAAAAACGAAAAAAGAGCGGATGCAGCGGGTTCACGAACTGCTGGAAACGGTCGGTTTAAATAAAGAGCACGCCAACCGCTACCCGCATGAATTTTCGGGCGGACAGCGCCAGCGTATCGGAATCGCCAGAGCGCTGGCGGTTGATCCGGAGTTTATCATCGCGGACGAACCGATTTCGGCGCTTGATGTCTCCATTCAGGCGCAAGTCGTCAATTTAATGAAAGAATTGCAGAAAGAAAAAGGGCTCACTTACCTGTTTATCGCCCATGATTTATCAATGGTCAAATACATCAGCGACCGCATCGGCGTCATGTATTTCGGAAAATTGGTGGAGCTTGCGCCGGCGGATGAGCTTTACGAAAACCCGCTTCACCCATACACGAAATCATTGCTGTCCGCTATCCCGCTCCCTGATCCGGACTATGAAAGAAATCGTACGCGAAAGAAATACGATCCGTCCATTCATCAGCTGCAAGACGGAGAAAAGATGGAATTCAGAGAAGTGAAACCGGGACACTTTGTTATGTGCACTGAAGATGAATTTAAAACCTACCTATAAACGTATCATCCTCCAAGACTCAGTCTTGGAGGATTTTTTTTCGCACATTCAAGTTTATTAAGCCTGCTCCCGTTTTTCTATAATGGAAAAAAAGGGGGAGATCAGTATGAAAACCATTTTGTGCGCCATTTGTGCGGGACTGTTTATCAGTGCAGGTGCTTATCCGGCCCACGCCGCTGCGAAAGAGGAGCAGCCGCTTGTAAAAATAGCGCTGGCCGAAAAAGAACTGCCGAAATCAAATGCACGGTTCGCTTATCCATCAGGGCTGCATTTTTCACATCCTGATAAGGTGCGGGGCATTTACGTCACAGGGCATTCAGCGGGAGGAAGCAAATTCGGGGAGCTGACAGACTTTGTGGACAAAACGGAGCTCAATACAATGGTGATTGATGTCAAGGATGACAACGGAAACCTCACCTTTAAGCCGGACGGCCATTCTGAGTATGCCAAAATCGCCAAGCCGTACATCAAAGACCCAAAAAAGATGATGAAAAAGCTGGAGGAAAAAAAGATCTATCCGATAGCGCGTATTGTCGTATTTAAAGACAGCGAACTCGCGAACCAAAAGCCGGAGTGGTCCTTTAAAGAAAAAAACGGAAGTGTCTGGAAAAACGGCCGCGGCGAATCGTTCGTCAATCCGTTTATGAAAGAAGTATGGGATTACAATGTAAAGATTGCAAAACAAGCCGTAAAGATGGGTTTTCAAGAAATTCAATTTGATTATGTCCGTTTTCCTGAAGGATTTGAAAAACGTGATGACGAACTGACATACGGACACGGCGATTACGGAAAAACAGCAGACAGCAATGTGCAAAAACGCGTTCACGCCGTCACCGATTTTGTCGGTTATGCGAAGAAAAAACTCAAGCCGTACGGCGCGGATGTGTCGGTTGATATTTTCGGCTATTCAGCCACGCTGCCGGAAGCGCCTGGGATCGGCCAGAATTTCAGCAAAATTTCAGAACAGGTCGATGTCATTTCATCCATGATTTACCCGAGCCATTGGACAAGCTATTTCGGCATTGATAAACCGGATCTTGAGCCTTACAAAGTCGTCAAAG
Source organism: Bacillus sp. JNUCC-21 (assembly GCF_041222765.1). NCBI lineage: Bacteria > Bacillati > Bacillota > Bacilli > Caryophanales > Bacillaceae > Bacillus > Bacillus sp. JNUCC-21. Next base: position 1,112,529 of record NZ_CP166019.1, read on the forward strand.
AATATGCGAAGGTGGAAAATAAAAAACTGTCTAAGCTGAAACACCCGCCTGTATCGCGTCCGTGGCTTCAGGACTTCACGGCATCATATCTCGGCAGCGGAAATTATCAAAAGTACGGGAAACGCCAGGTGGAAGACCAGGTTAAAGCGCTGCATGATGAAGGAATTGACGAATTTTTATTGTGGGACGCGGCAAACCGCTATACCCAAAACGTCGATTACACACCATTTTAAAAAAATTGAAACCATGTTAAAGGATCACACGTCTTAATAGATGTAAGATTGTTTAAACAATCGGAAATGGGGTATATCTAAAAGTGTGAAGACAACGAACCCATAAGGAGCAAATGAATGAACTGGTACGAAAAGCTGAGTGAATATTTTCCGATTGAAGAAATGAAATCAAAAGCGCATATGGAGGCTCTGTTAAAGGAGCAAAGCGATGTTTATCATAAAGAAGAGGGGCAGTACCACGTGCTGATGTATGCGGAATTTGACTCTTTCATCTTTATTGATTACCTGTTTGTGTCAAAGAAATCCAGAGGACAAGGCCTCGGAAGTAAGCTGATCGGCAGGCTGAAAAAGAAAAACAAGCCGATTCTGCTTGAGGTGGAGCCTGTTGACGAGGATGACACGGATACACAGAAACGCTTGCGTTTTTATCAAAGAGAGCATTTCAAGCACGCGCAGTCAATCGGGTATCGGCGCCGGTCATTGGCTACGAATGAAGTGAACAAAATGGAGATTCTGTACTGGTCACCTAAGACGGAATCAGAAGAAGAAATGTTTGAAGCAATGAAACAGACATATGAAAACATTCACACTTATAAAGATGAAAAATGGTACGGAGAATCATACGAAAAAACGGATGAAGTTCTCAAAGTCATTGATGAGAAAAAACGAAAAAACATTTTCGATCAGCTGAGCTAATTGAGAATGGGGAAACATCCGCCAGCCGTAAATTTGCCGGATTGACACATTTTTTTCTCAGGAGACTGTTCACACTTACTTTTTTATAGTATAATACCTATAAAGATTCCTTTTTTAAAGTCATTTCAATTTGAGAATACAAACATGTTCATCCTACTAATTAGAGGAGTGAAGATTAATGGTTACATTATACACATCACCTAGCTGTACGTCATGCAGAAAAGCAAGAGCTTGGCTTGAAGAGCACGAGATTCCGTTTGTAGAGAGAAACATTTTCTCCGAGCCGTTATCAATTGATGAGATCAAGCAGATTCTGCGTATGACTGAAGACGGTACGGATGAAATTATCTCTACCCGTTCTAAAGTATTCCAGAAACTGAACGTAAATGTTGAATCTATGCCGCTTCAAGACTTATATACTTTGATCAATGAGCATCCGGGACTGCTCCGCCGTCCGATCATCATTGATGAAAAACGTCTGCAAGTCGGCTATAACGAAGATGAAATCAGACGATTCCTGCCAAGAAAAGTGCGTTCTTTCCAATTAAGAGAAGCACAGCGTCTTGCCAACTGATATAAGCTTACGATAAGCATGGAAAAAGCCCAAAACCATCGTGGTTTGGGCTTTTTTTATTTTTCAGTCTGCTGGTAAATCATACTGGCGAGGATAACAAATACGACGGTCAAAATCGGCAGCATCATTTGTATAATGCCGTGTTCTGCCATGAAAAATGACAGCTTGCTGTCTCCGGCAATCATTTCACCGCCGGTAAATGCGAGAAGACCGCTTCCGGCGTACATCAATAAAGGCATTTTGTCCATGGCGGCATGAACGAGCTTGCTGCCCCAAATGATAATCGGCACCGAGATGAAGAGACCGATCACTACAAGTGTCAGCTCACCGTGAGAAGCGCCGGCTACTGCGATGACATTGTCAAGCGACATAAAGATATCAGCCATAACGATTGTGCGGATGGCTTTCCAAAGAGAAGAACTGCTTTTCACATGCTGCGCATCTTTCTTCTCAATCAGAAGCTGATAGCCGAGATACAATAAAAATACCCCGCCTGCGCATTGCAAAAAAGGAACATTCAATAAATAGACCGCAGCGCTCGTCAGAACGATTCTCAAGACGACTGCGATAAACGTTCCGAAGATGATCGCTTGCTGTCTTTGTTTATGGGCCAGATTCCGGCTGGCCATCGCGATGACGACGGCATTGTCACCGCCGAGAATAAGGTCAATTCCGATAATGAGCAGAAGGGACAGCAGGTAATCGTGCGGCATGGTAACACCTCGCTTATAGATCGATTGCTTGTACAGCTAATATATGAAGAAGTGCGCTATTTATGATGGGAACCGGGAGAAAGCCTGTTTTTCGGTGTGAAAATGCTTTTTTATTTCTTTTATAACTGTTTTATCATAAAATAGAAATATAAAGAATTTGCGCTGTCTTCTATAAGGTTAAGATGTGGACGGAATGGGTAAAGTGTAGTAAAGTACTATTCATCGGGAGCTTAGATGTCCCTTCAACATCTTATAAAGAAGGGAAGGTTGGCAAAATGGAAATAGAAAGAATTAATGAGCATACTGTAAAATTTTATATGTCTTATGGTGATATTGAAGATCGCGGTTTTGACAGAGAAGAAATCTGGTACAATCGCGAGCGCAGTGAAGAACTGTTCTGGGAAGTCATGGATGAAGTGCATGATGAAGAGGAATTCGCTGTCGAGGGTCCTCTTTGGATTCAGGTTCAGGCATTGGACAAAGGACTGGAAATAATCGTAACAAAAGCCCAGCTTTCCAAGGACGGACAAAAACTCGAACTGCCGATCCCGGAAGATAAAAAACAAGAGCCGGCAGATGAAAATCTCGATGCTTTACTTGATGATTTCCAGAAAGAAGAGCAGGCCGAGAGCCGGGAAGATAAGGAGCAAAAGCTTCAGTTCACTTTGCGGTTCGATGATTTTGAGGATCTCATCTCGCTATCAAAATTGAATCTTAACGGAATCAAAACGACCCTGTATTCGTTTGAAGACCGATATTATTTATATGCAGATTTTTATGAGCAAACTGATGAAGAGGTTGAAAATCAGCTAAGCATCCTGTTGGAGTACGCGCACGAATCATCAGTCAGCATTCACCGTCTTGAAGAATACGGCAAATTGGTGATCGCTGATCATGCGTTATATACAATAAAAAAACACTTTGCATCATAACAAACCGATTTCTCTCAGCAGAAATCGGTTTTTTTTGTTCTGAATGACAGGATGAACGGCTGAAAACCGTATAACGGCTCTCATCCGCAAACAGGATTATATCTTCTTCCTGCTGAATACAACAAGATTCAGGAAAGGAGAAGATGCAACATGTTCAGTGCTGTGACTGCCGACGGACGGCTCATTCAGCTGGCCGGAAGCTATTCAAAGGAAAAAGCGGCGGAGCTGAGAAAGAAACGCTGGTTCTGCCCCGTTTGCGAAAGTGAGCTTGATATCAAACTGGGACGGGAGAAACTGCCGCACTTCGCTCATAAAAAAAGCAGGCTGTGTCCGGGGGAATCCGAACCTGAAAGCGAATACCATCTGGAAGGAAAAAGGCAGCTTTTTCTCTGGCTAAAGACACAAGGGTGCAGCGTCAGCCTGGAACCGTATCTGACTTCCGCTGGACAGCGGCCTGACTTGACGGCGGAAAGCGGAGAAGAGAGGCTGGCTTTTGAATTTCAATGTGCGAACCTTTCGGCGGACTCTTTAAAGAGCCGGACGGCAGGCCTGAAAAACGCCGGGTACCGGCCGGTCTGGATCATCGGGGCAAAACGGTTAAAACGGATGGCCGCGCAATTTTTCCGGCTTTCTGCTTTTCACTGGCAGTTCTTTGCAGTCCATTCATTTTCCTCTTTAATGTTTTACTGTCCCGACGCCCGCTCCTTTTACAGGCTGCATTCCATCACTCCGTTTTACACCGGCTATTCTTATGCCGGCTTAACCACAATCCCTCTTCATAAAGCAAACCTGAAAGACATATGTCATCCGGAAGGGCGGCACAGCGTCAGACTTCCCTCGTGGGGACGTGCCGTAGCCGGCTTCCGAAACAAAAGCGGGCGGTTTTTATCTGAAGATGCCGGTCTTATCCGGCGTCTTTTTTACGAAAGACATCAGGTCGCATTTCCATTTCTCCCCTCTGAAGTGTTTATTCCCGTTTCAGCGGGCTTTGTGTTTGCAAGTCCCGTTTTTGTGTGGCAGAGCCATTTATACTTGCGGCTTGCGGAACTTTCTAAAAAAGGCGCGCCGATCCGATTATCCGGCATGGTTCATGATTTGCGGCAAAAAATCAGGCGTAAGGAGATCCGGATGCGGTATGGTTCACAAGATAGCCTTATCAGAATGGCGGTAAAACAATATGCTGATTTCTTATGCTTGCAGGATTTTTTAAGGGAAATTGAGAATGAAGTATATATGCCCTCATCTCAACGGAAGCTCCCTCAAACGGCAGAAGAGCTGCGCCGGCGGGATCTGCTCTTTTTTGGGGAATGAGAATGCTTCATTTCGTTCACCCTAACGTCAAGGTGGTGGCGAATGTGAGGGGCGTACAAGCAGTTTGTTTTCGTTTTTTCACTGTATTATTGGTATGCTCGGTCTTATATGCCGCATATGATTTGACAAAAGGCAGTGAAAAGCCGGAAGATAATCACAACACAAGTTTTTGGAGAAACAATCGTTTTTTCAATTGGCTTGAAGTAAAGAAAACGAGGGGGATCACCATGACTGAGGAAAATAAAGCAGCACAGCTGCCTGACAGAAGTGAAGTAAAGGCAGAGCATACATGGAGACTAGAGGATATTTTTCCTAGTGATGAGGCCTGGAATAAAGAATTTCAAGCAGTTAAAGAATTAATCCCGAATTTATCTTCTTTTAAAGGCACGCTTGCTCATTCGGCTGATAATTTATACGCGGCGCTTACGGCACAGGATGAAGTGACGAACCGCCTTGGGAAACTTTATGCATACGCGCATATGCGCTCAGACCAGGATACGGGAAATTCTTTCTACCAAGGGCTGAACGACAAAGCCGCAAGCCTGTATTCCCAGGCTGCCAGCGCGACTGCTTACATTGAACCGGAAATTCTGGCGATTCAGGAGGACAAGCTGCACCAGTTTATTCTGGAAAAAGAGGAGCTTAAACTTTACTCCCATGCAATTGAAGAAATTACAAAACAGCGTCCGCACGTGCTGAGCGAACAAGAAGAGGCCCTGCTTGCGGAAGCCTCAGAAGCGCTGTCGTCGCCTTCCAATACATTCAGTGTTTTAAATAACGCCGATATTACGTTTCCGTCGATTAAAGATGAAAACGGCAAGGAAACTCAAATCACACACGGCAACTTTATTAATTTCCTGGAAAGCAGCAATCGTGAAGTCCGCAAAAACGCATTTGAAGCCGTATATAAAACATACGGACAGTATAAAAACACGATGGCGACTACACTCAGCGGCACTGTGAAAAAAGATAATTTTTACGCCCGTGTGAAAAAGTATAAATCAGCACGGGAAGCGGCTTTATCCAATAACAGCATCCCTGAAGAAGTTTACGATAACCTTATTAAAACGATCAATAAACATCTTCCGTTATTACACCGTTACATTGACCTGCGGAAAAAGGTTCTCGGCCTTGATGAAGTCCATATTTATGACCTTTACACACCGCTTGTAAAAGATTCGGGAATGAAGGTCACATATGAGGAAGCGAAAGAGTATATGCTCAAAGGACTTGCTCCGCTGGGCGAGGAATACGCGTCTATTTTAAAAGAAGGACTTGAAAACCGCTGGGTCGATATATACGAAAATAAAGGAAAACGCAGCGGTGCTTATTCGTCCGGTACATACGGCACGAATCCGTACATCTTGATGAACTGGCATGACAATGTCAATAATCTGTTTACGCTCGTTCACGAGTTCGGCCATTCCGTGCACAGCTACTATACGAGAAAATATCAGCCGTATCCGTACGGTAACTACAGCATTTTTGTCGCTGAAGTCGCTTCAACGACCAATGAAGCGCTGCTCGGTGAATATATGCTGAACAGCTTAAAGGATGAAAAACAGCGTCTGTACCTGCTCAACCATATGCTTGAAGGATTCAGAGGCACAGTGTTCAGACAGACGATGTTCGCTGAATTTGAGCATCTGATTCATACGAAAGCGCAGGAAGGCGAGCCGCTAACGCCTGAACTGCTGAACGAACTTTATTATGATCTGAATAAAAAGTATTTCGGTGACAACATGGTGATTGATAAAGAAATCAGTCTGGAATGGTCAAGAATTCCGCATTTTTATTACAATTATTATGTGTATCAATATGCGACAGGCTACAGTGCGGCCCAAGCGCTGAGCAGCCAGATCTTAAAAGAAGGCAAGCCTGCGGTGGAGCGCTACACCGAATTCTTAAAAGCGGGAAGCTCGGAATATCCGATCGACATACTGAAAAAAGCGGGAGTCGATATGACATCGCCTGAACCGATCGAGGCGGCCTGCAAAATGTTTGAAGAGAAACTGAACGAAATGGAAGAGCTTCTTTCGAAAGTGAACCCTTCGTAGTTCAAAAAAGCCTGTGCATAAGATGCGCAGGCTTTTTCTAAAACCCTTTAAACGTTTTTCTGTGATTCAGCCGATACAGGGCAAACAATATGGACAGAAACAGCAGGGGAGATGTAATGTAAATCGGCAGCATGTGCATCATGGCCAGCAGGTTTAAAAAGAAGAAAAACACAATCATTCCGATGATCAATACGGTGCGGAGCATTGATTTCCCTCCTTGTTTTTCATTGATATATTCTATGAAAACAAGCAGTCAGTTATGTTTTGTGACAAAAATATGAACATTAATCTTATGGCTTGTCAAAACTCGACAAGATTTGATATGATAAGGATGTGAAATTGATCACAAACAAACATTACCCCTTTGTTTGACCGTGAAAAATTTCTCCCATCCCCTTTGTTGTCGTTAAGACATATGAAACCGCGCTTATCCCGGCGCGGTTTCTTTATTTGCACAAAAAAAGCCGGCTCCGTAAGGAATCAGCTTTTTTTAATGATCACAACAGGTGACATCCTCCTGGGTGCCGGCCAGAGATTTCCAAAACAGACCGTGCTTTGCTTCCACTCTGGCGACCTTTTTGGCGAATGCCAGTTTTTTCATTTCTTTTTCAACTTCTTCTAGACTCAAATCATAAACGAGTGCGATTTCTTTCGATGCGACAAACCGAAAATATTCAATGAAACATTCCAAAGGCGGCGTTTCAGAAGGCTTCGGTTCATCCCCGAGCATTTCGAATAAGATCTCTTCGTATACGTCATAAGAATAGTTGCCGGGAACCTTCAGCCCTTCATCATCATGCAGGCTGTTAAAGAACGTCAATGTCGGGTTGACGGTGACGTCCATTTCCGCCGCGATTTTCATATCGCACTGAAGCGCTTTTACCGCGCTTTGCGAATGGAGGTCGCGCTTGAATTCTTCAACATCCAATTTCGTCTTTTCGGCAATCTCTAAAAGAACGTCTTCATCCGTAATATTCTGCTTGGAAACAAACAGGCTTTCCTGCATGCTGCGGAGAAACAGAATGCCCGCTTTTCTTCCCTGCAGTTCGGCCGCTTTTAAAGCGAGTGCGGCAAGGTAGGGCGATGAAAGAGGCTGATCCTGCTCAAGCCAAAGGCTTCCGTCACAGGGCATCCCGGAACGGTTCGCAATTTTTTCCCAAGCTTCGGCAAGGAGGTGTTTTTTCCGCTTTTGCTTATTCAGCGATGTAATGCTCGCGGAAACAATGATCCGCAGCGTAAAAAAACGTCCGTATTTGATTTTTAATTTTTTTATGGCGGGCTCCAGCGACCAGCATTCAGGACATAAAGGGTCGACAAACATGTAAATTTCGAGCGGTTTTTTTGGATGTCCGTGGCAATGGGCGAAGTATTGCTCATGCTGATAATTCGTCAATATGATCGATCCTCCGCTTCTGACTGGTTTACCATATGCCTGGCCGTCAGTTCCAGACGCCCGTACAGAAATTCACGAATATCGCCCTCCAGCCCGACCTGATCCATCGCTTTGCTCATACAGCTTAGCCACGCATCAGCCCTCTCGTCCGTAATCGGAAAGGGGAGATGCCTTGCCCTGAGCATGGGATGTCCGTGCTCTTCAGTATAAAGAGGAGGTCCGCCCAAATACTGGGTTAAAAATTGCTTTTGTTTTCTGGCCGTTTCAGTCAAATCACTTGGAAATATCGGCTTCAGCAAGGGATGAGACGAGACACGCTCATAAAAAGTATCAACAAGTTGCGATAGAAGTTCCTCTCCAATCGCTTCATATGGTGCGTTAAACGATTGTCCCATGTTGACTACTCCTTTATATGGCTAATAGGAATCATAATTCCCATTGCGAATTTATCTTTCAGTTTTACTATCTTCAGTTACTGTATATTTTAGCAATAACATTTTATTTCTACAAACAAAGTGCCTTTCTGTCAGGCGCTTGTATTTCATATCATATCACATCGCCTTCATTCATGTGTAAGATTTCACTCCGCAAAAAAACCAGAGGGCGAAGGAAGCCTCTCTGGTTTACGCGTAATACTGTTTGGTTATGTTTTTGACATATTGCTGTGTTTCCTTAAACGGCGGAATGCCTCCGTACCGATCTACGTTGCCGGGGCCTGCGTTGTAGGCGGCTAACGCCAGAGATACATTTCCGTCGTATTTCGTGAGCATCTGCTTTAGGTACTTTGTGCCGCCCTCAGCGTTCTGGACGGGATCAAGCGGGTTTGACACCCCGAGTGATTCTGCCGTGGAAGGCATGAGCTGCATCAGTCCCATTGCCCCCGCACCGCTGACCGCTTTCGGATTAAAGCCTGATTCCTGTTTAATAACCGCGCGGATCAGCTTTTCGTCCACTCCGTATTTTTCGGCCGCTTTCTGAATGGCGCTGTCTATTGAAAAGTTTCCGGTGCTGATATCAGAAGCCGCATCCGGAGACTTTATGCCCGGGGAAGCGGTCTGTGAAGCAGCCGCGGAGCCGGATGAAACGGGAATTCTCGGTGAATATGAAGCGTGAGCGGTCCGCACACCGTTTAAAATTCCCGATTCCGGCTGCTGCCGGACGGCTGTGTCCGTATACTGGCTGAGCAGCGCGCTGAAATTTGCAAGCGGGCTTTCTGAAGATTGTCCGCCTGAAGCCGTGCTTGTATGAGAGATTGATTGCAGCGCCATTGATTGCAGCTGGAGAAGGGCCGCCCAATTCGTGATATTCACTGTGTCATTCCACCTTTTTTTGTTTCTGTTCATAAAAACGCTGTATTTTATTTTTCGTGATCCGCTCTGGGATGCCGAATTGCTTGAGCAATTGTTCAAACGCCCGTTTTCCTTCATCCCAGTCAGCAGCTTCGAATTCCAATTCAAAGTCTTCTTTCTCTAAATATCGGCTGTGATCTAAAATGATTAAGCCTTTTTCTGATTCTTTTTCCGCGCGTGCGGTCGACAGCGTCCCGAAATAGCAAATGTGTTCTGAGTTGATTCCGAGACCTTCCAGCTGACGTTTGACGGGGCCATCCGGAATCTTGAAGACGTCAAGATCAAATGCCGCAAGCTCTTGGTGGGTTTCCAGCAGACCGACCGCGGCAGGCTCTTTTAACGTCAGAACGAACGCGCCGTCTTTTTCTCGGATGCGGAGTGCTGATTTTTTTTGTTTCAGGGAAAAATCTTTCGTGTCGAAATAATGATTGACCTGCTGTTTAAAATCATGTTCTTTCATGCAGAGTGCTTCACTCAGCTTCAGAAATTCTGATTTTGTCAGCAGGTTTTTGAATTCAATTTCTATTTCTTGGGTCATGACAGTCTTCCTTTCAGGACGAAAAATTGTATAATTCCCATTATCTCTTTAGAGGTTACGTTTATCAATATCGACCTTGATATGATAAAATAAATGCTGTACTTTGTTAAAAAAGGAGAACATTATGCAAAAGAGAATTGAAATCCAAAATGCATCATTAACAGAAGACGCGCTCCGCTTGAAGTGCGGAGAGGACTTAAGCGGAGCGGAACGCAAAGCCTCAGGTCAAATGCTTGTTGATTCCGATCACTTTGCTTTTGTATACATACTTGAATCAGCTGACTCTTTTGAATATGTCATTATAAAAGAACATATCTGGCCGGATCTGAAAGAAGCCTTAGACCAAAGAAAACCGGCGGTCCTTGAGGCCGGCGGAAAAACGGTTGAACTTTCAGGGCTGCATGAAGAACTCGATTATCTTCTTGAAAATATTAAAGATAATGCAAACTACGGAGATATGGAAGAAAAAGTGAAAAGCGTATTTCTTTAGAACAGGTTCGGAATTGGGGGATGTACGATGGATGACAAACAATGGGAGCAATTTCTAGCGCCATACCGCCAGGCTGTTGAAGAATTAAAGGTGAAGCTGAAAGGCGTCAGAACCCTTTATGAGTATGAAGATGACCACTCACCGATTGAGTTTGTGACAGGCCGCGTGAAGCCGGTGGCGAGCATACTTGAAAAAGCGAGACGAAAAAGCATACCGCTTCATCAGATTGAAACGATGCAGGATATCGCGGGGCTGCGTATTATGTGCCAATTTGTCGATGATATCCAGATCGTCAAAAATATGCTGTTTGCCAGAAAAGATTTTACCGTTGTCGATAAGCGGGATTACATAGCAGAGCATAAGGAAAGCGGATATCGGTCTTACCACCTTGTCGTTTTATATCCTTTACAAACAACGTCCGGAGAAAAGCACGTTCTTGTGGAAATACAGATTCGGACGCTTGCCATGAACTTTTGGGCAACCATTGAGCATTCACTGAATTACAAATACAGCGGGAACATTCCCGAAAAAGTAAAGCTGAGGCTGCAGCGGGCCTCAGAAGCCGCATCCCGGCTCGATGAAGAAATGTCAGAAATCCGCGGAGAAATCCAGGAAGCCCAAGCCGCGTTCTCGCGAAAGAAAAAAGCGGGAGACCACCAGTAGGAAAGGAGGGGAATGGCATGAAATTTGCCGTTTCTTCAAAAGGAGACGAGGTTTCAGATACACTGAAAAGCAAAATACAGGCGTATTTACTCGATTTTGATATGACCTTGGATGAAAAAGAGCCGGAAATCGTGATTTCCGTCGGCGGTGACGGAACGCTTCTTTACGCATTTCACAGGTACAGCGACCGTCTCGATAAAACGGCGTTTGTCGGAGTTCACACGGGGCATTTGGGTTTTTATGCCGATTGGGTTCCGCAGGAGATAGAAAAGCTCGTTCTGGCCATTGCCAAAACGCCGTATCATACCGTGGAGTATCCCCTTCTTGAGGTGATTGTCACTTATCATGATGAAGAGCGTGAGGAGCGGTATCTGGCTTTGAACGAATGTACGATCAAAAGCATAGAAGGCAGTCTCGTCGCTGACGTGGAAATTAAAGGCCAGCTGTTTGAAACGTTCAGGGGGGACGGTTTATGTCTGTCCACGCCTTCCGGAAGCACGGCTTATAATAAGGCGTTAGGCGGCGCGATCATCCACCCTTCCATCAGAGCGATTCAGCTTGCAGAAATGGCATCCATCAACAACAGAGTGTTCAGGACTGTCGGCTCGCCGCTTTTGCTTCCCGATCATCATAACTGTGTCATCAAACCGAGAAACGACGTCGACTTTCAAGTCACAATTGATCATTTAACCTTGCTGCATAAGGATGTCAAGTCCATTCTATGCCGTGTGGCAAATGAAAAAGTCAGATTTGCAAGATTCCGTCCTTTTCCGTTTTGGAAAAGGGTGCAGGATTCCTTTATCGGAAAAGGCGAATAGAAAGAGGAAACGGATTGGACAACTTTTTTATCCAAAAGAACATGACTGCCCGGGAAGCCGGCATGACGGTAAAAGAATATACGGCTCTGCTCGGCATTTCAAAGCGGCTTCTCGCTGACATTAAATTCGGCGGGGGAGACCTGCTTGTGAACGGAGAGCATGTAACCGTCCGCGCCGTGTTAGCGGAAGGAGACGTGCTTAAGATTGAATTTCCGAAGGAGCATGTGAGTGAAACGCTTGTGCCTGAGCCGGTTCCGCTTGATATTCTTTATGAAGATGACCATGTGCTTGTGGTCAATAAACAGCCGTATGTCTCCTCAATTCCATCAAGAGAACACCCGTCGGAGAGCATCGCTAACGGAGTGATCAGCCACTACCGAAAAAGCGGCGTACAATCAACGGTTCATCTTGTCACCCGCCTTGACAGGGATACATCGGGGGCGATGCTGATCGCCAAACATCGGCTTTCCCATTCTCTTTTGTCGGCAGCACAGAAAAAGGGGCTTGTCAGCAGGCGGTATCTCGCTGTCGTACACGGGATCATGCCTCAGAAGGAAGGAACGGTGGACGCGCCCATCGGAAGAAAACACGACAGTATTATTGAGCGGATGGTAACGCCGGAGGGACAACGAGCGGTGACGCATTTTCAAACGGAAAAAGCGGGACATGCGTTTACGCTTGCAGCCCTGCGGCTGGAAACGGGGCGGACGCATCAAATCCGGGTGCACATGAGCTACCTCGGCCACCCGTTAGTCGGTGATACACTGTACGGCGGAAAAAATGAGGGAATTGCGCGGCAGGCTCTTCACAGTGAGCGGCTTTCATTCGTACACCCCATGACCGGAAAAACGCTCGTTTTTCACGCTCCGGTGCCTGACGATATGAAAACATTAATTGAACAAATGTAAAGCCCGAACCGTTTGCCGGTTTCGGGCTTTTTTTCATGCCTGCCTTCCGTGATCCTCGCGAAATCGTGAGGCATCATAGGGCATTGAGCTTTCCACAGAGACGGTTTCATGCTCCGGAAAGCGAAAGCCTGTCAGTTGATTGCCGAAGACGCATCCTGTATCAATGTTGATTGTACGGTTGACGATCCGGGGACGTTTTACCGGGGTATGGCCGTAAACAATCCATGCCTTGCCTTCATAAGCGGCGGCCCAGTCTCTTCTGACGGGTCTGCCGTCGGGATACGTTTCACCCGTGATATCGCCGTACAGAACAAATTCTTTTACCTTACGCGAGTATTTACCGATATCGTCAGCTTTTATGCCGGCGTGGGCGACAACGAGATCGCCATTATGTAAAATGTCATAAAGCGGCGCTGACTCATATAATCGGATAAATTGTCTGGAGACTTCCGTTCTGTCGGCGGGAGACAGCTCTTTCAGTTCGGCTGCCGTCGTTTCCAGTCCGTGCATCACCTTTACGGGGTTTCCTTTTAAGTAACGGTACAGTTTGTTGCAATGATTTCCCGGGACATAACGGACGGCTCCTTTTTCATATGCTTTTGCCACAAAACGCATCACTTCTACGGATTTTGGGCCTCTGTCCGTTAAATCCCCCGCAAAGACAAGCGTCCTGCCTTCAGAGTGAACGGGCGTTCCGTCTTTCACTTCATATCCGAGCTTTTGTATTAACGCGATCATTTCGTCATAACATCCGTGTATATCGCTGATGATGTCATAAGCCATTCGTGTCTGCCTCCTTATTAACGGTTTTTTATTTATTATGCGGCTAATTCCTATACCTAATTACGCTGTTTTTGCACAAATTAAAAAAAGAATTAAAGAAATAAAGCCTTATCACTTTTTTTTCGCGTTCAGCCTTGTTAGAATATGCGTTATGTTTTTAAAAAAAAGTAAGGTTTCGCCCGCTTTAAGCGGGCTTTTATAACCCTTGTTTTAAGGAGGTATTTACGAATGGAACACACATCAGTCGCATCTTTAGTCGTCGTTCTGATCGTCGCTTTTTTGACGCCGCTCCTTTTACATCGGTTTAAGCTCAGCATCCCCGTCGTCGTCGCGGAGATCATCATGGGGCTTATTATCGGAAAAAGCGGCCTGAATCTTGTCGTTCAGGGAGACACGTGGCTGGAGACGCTGTCTGTTCTCGGCTTTATCTTTTTAATGTTTTTAAGCGGCTTGGAAATTGATTTTTCTTCATTTGAGAAAGGGAAGAAAAAACAATTCCTTCCGAATGGCAAGGAAGCGCCCAACACGTTTTCTGCCGCACTGATTATCTTTTTCGGCATCTTTATTTTATCATTGCTGCTGTCCTATGCCTTTGTATTAGCCGGTTTTATTCAAAACGCATTTTTAATGACGCTTATTATTTCGACGATATCACTCGGTGTGGTGGTCCCGACTTTAAAGGAAGAACGGATCATGAACTCCAATATCGGCCAGATCATCCTGCTTGTCGCCGTTATCGCGGACTTGGCTACGATGATTCTGCTCGCTTTCTTCTCTTCTCTTTACGGAGAAGACAGCGGAAATATGTGGCTTCTGTTGATTCTCTTTGCCGCGGGGGTCGTGCTGTATTTCTTCGGCAGGATCTTTAAACACCGTTCATTTGTGCAGTCGATGTCTAAAGGCACCGTGCAGATCGGCACGAGAGCCATTTTCACACTGATTATCGTGCTTGTCGCTTTATCGGAATCTCTCGGGGCGGAAAATATTCTCGGCGCGTTTTTGGCAGGCGTTCTGGTATCGCTTCTGTCTCCGAATAAAGAAATGGTGGAACAGCTGGATTCATTCGGCTACGGGTTTTTAATTCCGATCTTTTTCGTCATGGTCGGGGTGAAATTGGACATTTGGACGCTTTTCCAAGATCCGAAAACATTAACGATGATTCCGCTGCTTCTGCTTGCGCTGTTTATCAGCAAAATGTTTCCGGTGTTTTATTTAAAGAAATGGTATGACAAAAGAACCGTGTTTGCTTCGGGCTTTTTGCTGACGTCCACGCTGTCTCTTGTTATCGCGGCGGCTACGATCGGAGAAAGGCTCCACATTATCAGCGCCAATATGTCCGGCGCGCTGACTTTAGTTGCGGTTATTGCCAGCATCATCACGCCGATCGGCTTTAAGAAATTATACAAACGGCAAAGTGCGCCGCAGGAAAAAAAGCGCATTACATTTATCGGCGCCAACCAAATGACACTTCCGGTTACGCTGGAATTGCCCGATGAGGAATATGAAGTACGGGTCGTCCATGTGTATCAGGAAAATGCCGGGGAAACGCTTGCGGAATCCGTTTTTTCGGTTGACACGATTTCTGATTACGAGCCCGGCACGCTTGAGTCGCACGGTATTTTCAAAACGGATATTCTTGTCGTGGCGACGGGAAATGAAGATGTGAACGCCGAAATCGCCTTAATAGCGAAAGAGAAAGGGACTGAGCGTATCATCGCAAGCGTCGGCTCGGTTGAGCATGAAACAAAACTGAAAGAAGAGGGCATCAGTATTTTTTCTATCCTTCTGTCTACAAAGACGCTCTTGCGCGCATTAATTGAGGCGCCGGGCGTGATGAGCCTCCTGACGAATGAGGAGTCTTCGTTATATCAGATCAATCTGGAAAACCCGGCGTATAACGGCATCATTCTGCGGGAATTTCCGCTGATGGGCGATGTGATTTTCGTCCGGATTTTCAGAGGTGTGGACAGCATCGTTCCGCACGGAGACACGCGGCTGAAAACAGGAGACCGTCTCATCGTCACGGGCTCGCGCAACTACGTGTCGGAACTGAGAAAAATCCTTGAAGCTTGACCAAATTGCAATTCGTGATAATATAGAAGGCATAACAAATAAATCATTAATCGTATGACCACTAGGGGTGTCCTTCATAAGGGCTGAGATAAAAGTGAGACTTTTAGACCCTCATAACTTGAACAGGTTCAGACCTGCGTAGGGAAGTGGAGCGGTATTTTTTTGGGGTTCCTTTTATCCATTTAAATTCCAAACCACTTTTCCGATGCGGGAAAGTGGTTTTTTTATTTTATCAGGGGGGAAGACATGATGACATTTTCTGAAGAATGCAGACAGGCGGCTGCCGAATGGTGGCACGGAAGTTTTGTTCATCCGTTTGTAACGGGAATCGGTGACGGAAGCCTGCCGATAGACCGTTTCAGCTATTACGTGCTGCAAGATTCCTACTATTTGACGCATTTTGCAAAAGTTCAGGCGTTCGGCGCCGCATATGCCGAAGACTTGTTTACGACGGGCAGGATGGCGGGCCACGCTCAAGGGACATATGAAGCGGAAATGGCGCTGCACCGCGAGTTTACGGAGCTTTTAGGGATTACGGAAGAAGAGCGTGCGGCATTTAAACCGGCACCGACCGCCTATTCTTATACGTCTCATATGTACAGATCGGTGATGAGCGGGAATTTTGGAGAAATATTAGCTGCGCTTCTGCCCTGTTATTGGCTTTATTATGAAGTCGGCGAACACTTAAAAGAGTGCAAACCGGAGCATCCGATTTATGAAAAATGGATCGGTACATACGGCGGAGACTGGTTCAGACAGCAGGTCGAAGAACAGATCAGCCGTTTTGATGAGATTGCTGAAAACAGCACAGAGGACATCCGCGCGAAAATGAAAGAGAATTTTGTGATTTCAAGCTATTATGAATATCAATTTTGGGGAATGGCTTATCAAAAAGAAGGCTGGTCCGAGAAGGATGGAAAAGAGGTGGAATCTTTTGGAGCTGCACGCGGTAACTGATAATCGCAAACCCGTTGCCGAGCTGGCCGAGGATATTCTTTCGATTCAGCGCGAAGTAAGCTTTATCCATATCCGTGAGCGGGATAAAACAGCGGGAGAAATCATGCAGCTTTTGTCCCTTTTGAAAAAGGGCGGTGCGGATAAGGACAAATTGATCATCAATGACAGGGCGGATATCGCGCTTTTTGCCAACATACACCGTGTTCAGCTTCCGTCCCGCAGCTTTTCCGTAAAGCAGGTGCGAAGCAGATTTCCCCATCTTCATATCGGACGTTCGGTTCATTCGCTGAAAGAAGCCATCCAAGCTGAAAAGGAAGATGCGGATTATGTGGTGTTCGGCCATGTATTTGAAACCGAATGTAAACAGGGACTTGAAGCAAGAGGCATCAGCATGCTTTCAGAGATCAAACGCACGCTTTCCATCCCCGTCATCGCAATCGGCGGAATGACACTGCAGACGATCGGACACACAAAGCAGGCGAAACCGGACGGAATTGCCGTCATGTCAGGTATTTTCTCAGCTGAAAATCCCGAGGAGGCGGCAAAACGGTATGCACGCGCGGTAAGGGAGGCCGATTATGAAGAAGCACTATGATACGGCGGTTATCGGCGGCGGAATTATCGGGTGCGCCATTTCTTATGAGCTGGCGAAGACGCAGCAAAACGTTGTCTTGTTTGAAGCCGGAGAAGTCGGCCGAAAAACGACAAGCGCTGCCGCGGGAATGCTGGGCGCTCATGCGGAATGCGAAAACCGGGATGCGTTTTTTGATTTTGCCATGCACAGTCAAAGGCTGTATGAAGCGGCGGGGCAAGAGCTTGAGGAAGCTTGCGGCATTGACATCAGGCGCCATAGCGGCGGAATGCTTAAACTGGCGTATACCGAAGAAGATATCGCCCGTCTACGGAAGATGGATGATCTGCCTTCCGTCACTTGGCTTTCAGCGGAAGGTGCCCTTGAAAAAGAGCCTTACGCTTCTAAAGACATTCTCGGCGCAAGTTTTATAAAAGACGATATCCATGTCGAACCGTACTATGTTTGCAAAGCGTATGCAAAAGGAGCGCGATGCTATGGCGCTGATATATATGAGCATACACAAGTCACCTCCGTAAAACGGGTGAACGGAGAATATTGCATCACAACGTCCGGCGGGGATGTTTACGCTGACAAAGTCGCAGTTGCAAGCGGGGTATGGAGCGGCCGGTTTTTCAGCCAGCTCGGCTTGGGACAGCCTTTTTTTCCTGTGAAAGGAGAATGCCTTTCCGTGTGGAATGACGATACCCCGCTGACCAAAACCCTTTACCATGATCATTGTTATGTCGTCCCGAGAAAAAGCGGCCGGCTTGTCATCGGCGCCACGATGAAACAGGGTGACTGGAGCGATACGCCTGACATCGGAGGAATTGAGGCTGTCATTGCAAAAGCGAAAACCATGCTTCCCGCCATCGAACATATGAAAATAGACCGGTTTTGGGCGGGCCTCAGGCCGGGAACAAGAGACGGAAAGCCGTTTATCGGGCGGCATCCTGAAGACAGCGGCATCATTTTCGCCGCCGGCCATTTTCGGAACGGCATCCTGTTGGCGCCGGCAACGGCTGAAATGGTGCGGGATATAATCTTGGGGCAACAAGTCAAACAGGAATGGGAAGAAGCGTTTCGAATTGATCGCAAGGAGGCTGTTCATATATGATCCTTCAGCTGAACGGAAAACAAATTGATTGGAATCGAAATGAGGGGACGGTTCAGGATTTGCTTGAATCGTACCAGCTTGATCAAAGAATCGTAGTTGTGGAGAGAAATAAAGAAATCATTGAAAAAAAGAATTATGAAAATACAAGTTTGTGTGACCGCGATGTCATAGAAATTGTCCATTTTGTAGGAGGCGGATGAGGATGTTAACAATAGGCGGAAAACAGTTTCAGTCAAGATTGCTGTTAGGAACGGGAAAATATCCGAGTTTTGAGATTCAGAAAGAGGCGGTGGCTGTCTCCGAATCAGATATTTTAACTTTTGCGGTGCGGCGGATGAACATCTTTGAAGAGTCTCAGCCTAACTTTCTCGAACAGCTTGATTTGTCTAAATACACGCTTCTGCCGAATACGGCCGGCGCCGCAACGGCTGAAGAGGCGGTCCGAATCGCAAGGCTTGCCAAAGCTTCAGGGCTTTGTGACATGATAAAAGTAGAAGTCATCGGATGCAGCCGGTCACTTTTGCCTGATCCGGTTGAAACGCTGAAAGCATCAGAACAGCTGCTCGAAGAGGGATTTATCGTGCTTCCGTATACGTCAGATGATGTCGTGCTCGCAAGACGTCTTGAGGAGCTCGGAGTGCATGCCATTATGCCGGGCGCTTCGCCGATCGGTTCCGGTCAGGGAATTTTAAATCCGCTGAATCTTTCCTTTATCATTGAACAGGCGAAGGTGCCGGTCATTGTCGATGCCGGTGTCGGATCTTCAAAAGACGCCGCCTACGCGATGGAGCTCGGGGCTGACGGCGTGCTGTTAAATACCGCTGTGTCAGGCGCTGATGATCCGGTCAAAATGGCCAGGGCGATGAAGCTTGCCGTAGAAGCGGGCCGCCTTTCTTATGAAGCCGGGAGAATTCCGGTGAAAGATTACGGAACTGCAAGCAGTCCGCGAGACGGTCTTCCGGTATGACGGACAGATATTCCAGACAGGAGCTGTTTCAGCCGATCGGTCCCTCCGGCCAAGAGAAGCTCCGGTCGTCTCATGCCGTGATTATCGGCGCGGGTGCGCTTGGGACGGCAAGTGCGGAGATGCTTGTCAGAGCAGGGGTCGGGAAGGTAACGATCGCTGACAGAGATTATGTGGAGTGGAGTAATCTCCAGCGCCAGCAGCTTTATACCGAAGAAGATGTCAGACAGGAAATGCCGAAAGCCGCGGCGGCTGAAAAACGGCTTCGATCTATAAATAGTGATGTAGAGGTCGAGGGATTTGTCATGGATGTCACTGCGGAAAACGCACCCGGATTGATTCGTGGCGCCTCCCTCATCGTGGATGCCGCTGACAACTTTGAAACGAGGCTGATTGTGAATGATGCGGCTGTACAGAAAGGGATTCCCTTTCTGTACGGCGCCTGTGTCGGCAGCTACGGGCTCTCTTTTACCGTCATTCCCGGTGTCACGCCGTGCCTTCACTGTCTGCTTGAGACATTGCCTTTAGGCGGTATGACATGCGATACGGCGGGAATCATCAGCCCGGCTGTATTGCAGACGGCCGTTTTTCAGGCAGCAGATGCGCTGAAGCTGTTAACGGGCGGATCTATCGAGCATGTTCTCCGTTCCTTTGATTTATGGAAAAATGAACGGTCAGAAATAAACGTCGCCCGTCTTAAGTCGGCTGATTGCCCAAGCTGCGGCACAAACGATTATCCGTTTTTATCCTATGAAAATCAGACAAAAGCGGCGGTTCTGTGCGGGCGGAACACGGTGCAGATCAGAGCGGGGATCTCTGAACAGTTTGATCTGCAAAAACTTGCGGGACAGCTCAGACGGACAGGGCTTGATGTTTCAGCCAACCCGTATTTAATTTCGTTTTGCAAAGACAATTTCAAGATGGTACTGTTTCGTGACGGCAGAGCATTAATACACGGCACAAGTGATATCAGCAGAGCGAAATCCTTTTATCATAAATGGATCGGATAATGCGAAAGGAGAGAAAAACATCATGAGCATATGCAAAGCATTGACGATTGCCGGATCAGATTCAGGAGGCGGCGCCGGTATACAGGCGGATCTCAAAACCTTTCAGGAGCTCGGCGTTTTCGGGATGTCAGCCATTACAGCGGTAACCGCCCAGAACACTTTGGGCGTTCACGGCATTTATCCGCTCACCCGGGAAGCGCTGGGCAGCCAGATTGACGCGGTGGCGGAAGATTTGCGGCCTGACGCTGTAAAAACGGGAATGCTGTGGAGCGCAGAAATGATTGCGGAAATTGCGGAAAAAACGGATCAGTACGGGCTTGATCATGTCATCACCGACCCCGTCATGATTGCCAAAGGAGGCGCTTCCCTGCTGCGTGAGGAATCTCAGGCCGCGTTAAAAGAGCTGTTAATTCCGCGCAGCTATGCGGTGACGCCGAATGTTCCGGAAGCTGAGGTATTGACGGGAATGGAAATCCGCACGTTTGAGGACCGGAAAAAAGCGGCCGAACGCCTTTGCAAGCTTGGTGCAAAGCATGTCATCATAAAAGGCGGACACCAGCCTGAACAAGGGAGGATCGTTGATTTATTATTTGACGGTTCGTCTTTTACCCAAATCAGCCACGCCTATATTGACACCAAACACACCCACGGAACAGGCTGCACGTTCGCAGCCGCGCTGACGGCGGAAACGGCAAAGGGGAAAAACATTCAGACCGCCTTTGAGACAGCCGTCAATTTTGTGCGGGAAGCCGTGGAACATACGCTCGGCATTGGAGAGGGACACGGCCCGACCAATCATTTTGCCTTTAAAAGGAACAGTCTGCAGACGAGATAAAAAAGAGACCGCTTCAACATCCGCGGTCTTTTTCCCATGCTTTCAATCTGGACAAGGTTATGATATGATAAAAATTAAGATCAGGTACTAAAACTATGTCTTTAAGACGATTACAGGAGGCTTTATACATATGAATTTCTCACTTGAAGGCCGCAACATCGTTGTGATGGGCGTTGCCAATAAACGCAGTATCGCATGGGGAATCGCCCGTTCGCTGCATGAAGCCGGAGCGCGCCTCATTTTCACTTACGCGGGAGAGCGCTTGGAAAAATCAGTTCATGACCTTGCGGCTACATTAGAAAGAAATGATTCCATCATCCTTCCGTGTGATGTGACAAATGACGCTGAGATCGAAACTTGCTTTGCGAGCATTAAAGAGCAGGTCGGCGTGATTCACGGCATCGCGCACTGCATCGCGTTCGCAAACAAAGAAGAGCTTGTCGGCGAATATTTAAATACGAACCGCGAAGGATTCCTTCTTGCGCATAACATCAGTTCTTACTCTCTGACAGCGGTCGCAAAAGCGGCGCGTCCGATTATGACTGAAGGCGGAAGCATCGTTACACTCACTTACCTCGGCGGAGAGCGCGTCGTTTCAAACTATAACGTAATGGGTGTGGCAAAAGCGTCTCTTGATGCGAGCGTCAGATATTTAGCCGCTGACTTAGGAAAAGAAAACATCCGCGTCAACAGCATTTCAGCAGGACCGATCCGTACGCTGTCTGCAAAAGGAATCAGTGATTTCAACTCCATCCTGAAAGAAATTGAAGAGCGCGCGCCGCTGCGCCGTACGACAACACCTGAAGAAGTGGGCGACACGGCTGCATTCTTGTTCAGTGACCTGTCAAGAGGCATCACGGGCGAAAATCTTCACGTTGATTCAGGATTCCATATTACCGCACGTTAAATAACAAGCAGTCCCTTTCAGGGATTGCTTTTTTCTTTCTTCTGATTTTAATCATTCCGTCATATAAATAAAACATGACAGAATCGGAGGGATGAAGATGTCAAAACAAAACAGAAACGCGGAAAAAAAACCGCTCATGTATATTGTTCAGGCGGATTATTCAGACACGCAATCATCAATGCAGGACATATTAATCAAAAAAAGGAAAGCGCCTCAGCCGCCGGAAGAAGAGCCGATGCATGGAAAGCGGGAGGAAGAATGTCAAACTCAGCCTGAAGGAGCAGTGGCTGTCGAACCAGAAAAGCAAGTACCTGAACAGCACAGCCGCGCAGAAGAAGCCGTTCAAGAAGTTCCGGCGCAAGCAGAGCAGGACACTGCCAAGCCTGACGCCGCTAAAAAAGAGCCTGATGCCGCTGAAAAAGAGCCTGAAGCGGTTCACAATGCCGCCCCAGAGGAAAAGGTTCCGCCAAAGCGCGTGAAAAAGCCGATGAGCAGAATGTCCATTCTTGAAAAAATTGATTTCTTAACGAAGCTGCCGCATAATATGCCGCGGACCCTTTGTCTGATAGAAGCCAACGGGAAAACCTACAGAGGCGTAATCGTCGGCAGAAAAAATAATGCGATCTTCCTGCGGACGACAAGCAACGGAGCGCCGGCAGAACTCGCAATAGACGATATTACCTCGCTGCATCCGCTTGGATTTTAACCATACAAAAAGCTGCCTGAATTCTTAATCCGGCAGCTTATTTTTATGCTTTTTGATTTAAGAATGTGTGCGGTTGATCAGTCTCGGGTTCAGGCAATTAATGGCGCAGAAGCTATGGAGATCGACTTCAACGCAATAGTTCGTTTTTTCTAAACGGAATACATCGCAGAGAGAGTCTTTATCTGTAAAATCAAGAATGTGCTTATGCTCGTCAAAAGCAATAAGCAGGCTTAATGTGGCACAGCCGTCACAGACCCTTTCAACTCTGAAAAAAACGGTGTTAAAACACGGACCGTTATCCAGCTCGCCGACATTTCCGAATGCGGTAAACGGTGATGATTTAGAAGTGAAAAGCACAAACGGCACTGTATCGCCTAATGAAAAACCCGGCGATAAAAGGTTGGAATAGCATCCGGCCGGGCAATCTTCCTCGACCGCATTTTGCAGGTCTTCAATATTTTCTACCGCTTCACGCACACAGTATGTTGTATGCTTGCTCATAATATCCCTCCTGACTTCACGTTTTATATACCGGATTAAACGATATCGGAGAGTCAGCCGCCCGGAAATCCGGGCGGGCTGATGATTGCATCTGTAATAGAAGGTTGGAAGGGGATTCTTCTTTAGGAAAGATGCGAATCAATGACTATCCGTGATGCTTTTTCTCTTTGTGCGGCTCAGGCCGGTCAACAAGCTCCGGTGAAAGGCATTGAATGGCGCTGAAGCAGCTCAGATCAACTTCAATGCAAAAATCTGTTTTTTCTAAACCGAAGAAATCCGGGTCACAAGGATGGCAGACGCTGAGGGTGTCGCCGTGCACATCTACGGGGCGCAATACTGAAAGCGTTGCGCAGCAATCACAAACTCTTTCTGCCCGGAAGAAAATAGACTCGAAGCACTGGCTGTCATCCGCAAAGCCTCCGACGTTCCCGAATGTGGAGAACAAACCGCCTTTTTTATCAAACAAGAGAAACGGGATGGTATCTTTACCGGTAACCGTCGGGCTTAACAGATTGGTATAGCATCCAGTCGGGCATTGTTCTTCAACAGCCTCTTGTTCTGCTAAAATCTTCTCGACTGCATCGCATACACAACTTTCATCTCGGCCATGGTGTTTTCCGCAGCTCATGGATTTCAGCTCCTTCTTTTAGGGTATTTGACTTTTGTCTTTAACAACATATGTACGCGAGCCTCACTTGGTGTGGGTGAACGTCTATATATTCATCATATGCGGAGAAAATAAGAAAAAGCAGAGCATTTTTAGCTCTGCTTTTTCTTTTTAGAGGACAAGGGTGATGACTAAGACAGCAATCAGTAAATTTGTCGCTGTTGAGATCAACACTGCGATATCGGCATCTACTGTTGTCACGTTTACGCCGCGGGAGTTTTCGATGAGCAGTTTTTGACGGTTGATTTGTTTGTTAGCTGTTAGCTGCAGTAAGTCTTGTGCGACCAATTCAGCGATGACTCCGTCAGCGATTGAAGTGAGAGTGGCCGTTACGACTGCTGCATTAATCGCTGTCATGACTGAAGCGACTGCTTGAACGTCTGTTGACGTTACGTTAATATCACAAGAGTCTCTGATAATAATCGCTTCTTCAGAAACTTGTTTGTTGATATTCGCTTGAGCAAGGTCTTGGTCAAGGAAGGCATTATCTTCGCCAAATCCATGTCCGTTACAGCAAACATTACATCTTCTGCCTTCTTTTTCTTCTTTTTCTTCTCGCGGATGTTCGCATTCAGGATCAAGTGCAACCCAAGAGTATGGTCTGCTTTCCATATCTATTCCTCCTTTTCTTTTACTATTATTAAATGAGCCGGCCCCTTACTTTGACTCAGGCATCTATCCTGATAAAAATCACTATTTTTTAGTTATTGACCGGGATTTTGGCGTCTTTGCCGGAGCTGTTCGATTAATTGTTCTCTGCGGGTTTGCGGATTGGTCTGCTGATCTTGCGCTTTTTCCTGCTCTTTTTTCTGTTTCTGGCTTTCAAGAAAAGCTTCTGTTTTTGCCTGCATGTCTTTGACTAATGCGATCAGCATTTCTTTTTCTTCATCAGGAATTTCCCGCATTTTATCTTTTGTCACGCCGTGTTTTTTGAAGACATTGCTGACAAGCACCTTTAAAAGCGGATCCACTTCTGGTAGATTTTCGAGTTCTTTTTTTAATTTTTCGTTATCTGCCATTTGTTCTCACCTCTATTTAAATATTTGAAAAGAAAGGTTAAAGGATGTCTAGTTCAGCAAAAAGTATATTTAATAATTGAAACAAAATTTGTACAAAGGCCATAATATCGTCTGCAGTCAGTGTGATTTTAATATTGCGGCTGTTCAGGACTTGAATGACGGTCCTCTTTTTTATTTGGCAATCATCCAGGATCAGCAGTTCGGTTGCTATTTGGTCGGCTGTGTCTTCATCTGCGATCGCGAGCTGTGTCGCGAGGATAATCGCCGTAGTAACTGAGGCTTGTATAGAAAGAGCGGCCGTTATATGTGTTGTATCTATTGTGACATTTTCGCAATCAATCACTTCGATCGTCTGCTCGAATTCGTTGGATAATTGTTCGTATATTTGCGGTTGCAGTGTTTCGACTTTTTCTTCAAACGACATAACCTTCACTCCTTTCTCATTCATACTTTATATAATGCAAATGAAACGCCGAGCGGAATAAGAAAAACAACTAAACCGCACCTATTTTTTTACCGGACAAGGTGCGATTCATGAAGATCAGGGTTTTCGCATATGTATAAAGAGGTCAAGTTTTGAAAAGGAGTGAACAGGTGGTTATCAATTGGCTTTCATTTATTCTGTTATCGTTTGCCGTTTTCCGGCTGGCCAGGCTTTTCGTATTTGACACCATTATGGCGCCGCTTCGGAGCCTTTTTCACGAGGAAAAAACAGAAACCGCACCCGACGGCACGACAGAAACCTACATTGTCATAAAAGGAAAAGGCATCAGGGCATTTATCGGTGAACTTCTCAGCTGCTACTGGTGTACGGGCGTGTGGTGTGCCGCCTTTTTAATTGCGGTCCAGATTGTGGTACCCGAGGCTGCGCAATGGCTGATTTTGCTGTTAGCCATAGCCGGCGCGGCCGGGATCATTGAAGCTGCGGTTTCTCGTCTTCTGCAGGAATAAGGCGGTTCCACCAGCAACTTACCGTCACCTTCGGCATAAACTGGCATATATGACATAAGGAAAGGAAGGATCACCATGAGTCAATCAAGCAAACCTTCCCAACATTCTCCATACAAATCAACTGTGCATCAGCCTTACGAAAAAAAAATCAAGAAAAAAGGCTGCGGCTGCGGCCAAAAGAAAAAACCGAAATAGCCTTTTTCTAAAAAACCGGAACTTCCGGTTTTTTTGTTTTTTGCCGAACGCCGGCCTCTGTTCGGCATAGATCATAGGAGGAGGGGATGTTATGAATATATTTGAATCATTCATAAACGGTAAATACCGCCGGCACAATCAAAACCAGCGGGAGCATGACAAATATATCTTATCTATTGAAAAACAGCTGTCTGAGTTTGATGAAGCGGGATCGCGCTTTGAGGAATGGATAGATGTGTTTGCCGCCGAAACAGAAGCAAAACTGAAGAAAAATGAGCATTCTCACTAAAATGAATGAAATCCGCACCGGCCCTATGCATTTATCCAAGCCAAACAAGTCGGCTCACATAGAGTATAGAGAGTAAAGGAGGTGCTTAGATATGGGATTCGGATATGGCGGATTCGGCGGCGGCTACGGCGGTTATGGCGGCTGCGGCGGATACGGAGGCGGCTATGTCGGAGGCGGATACGGCTCAACATTTGTTCTTGTTGTCGTATTGTTCATCCTTCTGATCATTGTCGGTGCATCCTTTTTTGGCTAAACCTTAGCAAGACCTTGGATAAGCGCGGGACCGTTCAGTCCCGTGCTTCCCTGATGTATGAAGGAGTATAGAGACGGGGCACTCGGAATTTTTTCCTTGTCTTACGGGCACATGTTCCGCTCTTTATTCATACAATATCGTATTACTCCACAAAAGGAGGCACACCATGGATAATCAATTTTTCAAAAATATTGAGAAGAAAACAGGCGTCAGCATGAAGGATGTCATGAACCTTGCAGGATCATTGCAAAATGCCAATTTCAAAGATGAAAACACGGTGAGAGGCGTCATTCAGAAGGTGTCCCAGCTGGCTAACAAGCGTGTTCCGAAAGAATTGGAAGACAAAATCGTTCAATCTATTACAAGCGGTAAAGAGAAACTTGATTTTGGCACCATTTCTAAAATGCTGAACAATAAATAGGCGTCAGCCGGCCTTGCTAAAAAGGCCTTTTTATGTGAGAAGAACCCGGCAGTGATCTGCCGGGTTCTTTATATCCTGAGTGCGCTCCGTCTGTCCGTCCGAAGAAGGGGCTCGAGAAATCTTGAGCTGCGCGCTGTTTTTCCCCGCCTGTACGCGGGACAAGATACATATAAATGCTGCATGGCCCTTGTCATTGCGACATACAGAAGCCGTCTTTCTTCTTCGAGCGGAGCGGGATCGCCCTGTCTCGCCGTCTCAAGCGCGAAGTCATGGGGGATCGAGCCGTCAGCCGCGCCTAAAATATAGACCGTATTGAATTCAAGACCTTTAGAGCGGTGAATGGTCAGCAGTTCGACGCCGTTTTCATCGGTTTTCAGATTCTCAGCGGCGCGCATATGATCGACATGCGCAAGAAAATCGGGAATGGTTTTGAATTTTTTGGCGGCCACTTTGACATCCCTGAGATCATCAGAGCCTTTTTCCAGTTTGTTTCCCTCATTGCCCCGTTTTTTTAAATACTCGGAAAAACCCATTTTGCTTTCTGCAAAGGTGATGGCTTCAACCGGCTTCATTGTCCGGATGCTTGCGAAAAACGGAACGATCTGCTTGATCTTCCCTATTTGAAAAGGCTTCAGGTCAGGCAGTTTCGTCAGTGCCTTAATCATCGTGCAATCTTCCGTAATTGACAGCGCCTTTAACGTTTGCAGGGCGGATTGCTTTAAAAATAAGGCGGGCAGCAGGTCTTTCACCGCATCCGGATCATCTTCATTCTGACTCGCATATAAGTAGGCGAGGATCTGGCGTACGATTCTGCGGCTGTAGAACGTCTGCACGCCCCTGTCGGCATGGTAAGGAATCGATGATTGATGCAGTCTTTCATAAATGGCCCGTCCGGCGCTGTTTGTCCGGTAAAGTACGGCAAAATCGTCAGGACTCGCCCCGTTTTGAATCTTCTCTTTCATATCCGAAACGATCATGGTCGCTTCTTCTTCTTCATCGTAAGGATAAAACATCACGGGATTGTGAACGCCGTCTTTGACGGCAGAAAGTGTTTTTTCATACCGTTTTTTATTTTTCTTTACGACGGCATGAGCGCTTGAGACGATCGGATGCGGCGATCGGTAATTTGCCGTTAAGTAAATGGTCTTTGCTGCCGGATAATCCTTTTGAAAATCAAGAATGAAAGACGGGCTGCTGCCGCGGAACGCATAAATGGATTGGTCGTCATCACCCACGCAGCACAGGTTATTCTCTGGGCTTGCGATCATTTGCATAATGTTGTACTGGACAGGATTGATATCTTGAAACTCATCAATCAAAATATGAGAAAATCTGTTTTGGTACTGCGCGAGAATATCAGGCCGGCTTTGAAACAGTTCATAACAGCCTTGGGCCATGTCATCAAAATCAAATTGCCGTTTTTCCCGCTTCTGCCGTTCGTAATGTTCGTAGAGCCTGTACACTTTTTTCTCCCAGTCGTCCGCAAGCGGAATGGTCTCATGGGGGAGATACGTGTTTTTCCAGCAGCCGATAAGCTGAAGCGCCTGGTCGACGGGAAACTCTTTTTCATCCAAATTTTCTTCATAGAGCGCTTTTTTCACATATTGCTCTTTTTGCCACTCCATTTTTAAAAGCTGGCTGCCGTTCCATTTTGAAGAATCATAATGATAGAGTATTTTATAGAAAAAACTGTGGAATGTTCCGGTCACGAGACGGGAGACTTTTCCGGCTGCCAGACCGTACTCATTTGCCATCCGCTCTTTCATTTCGGCGACGGCTTTTGTCGTAAAGGTCACAAGCAGCATATTTTCAGGTGAAATGCCGAGGTGTTCAATCATATGGGCGGCGCGTGCTGTCAGCACCCTTGTTTTTCCGCTTCCCGCTCCGGCAAGCACTAATAAAGGCCCGTCCGTTTCAGTAACTGCCTTCATCTGTTCACGGTTCAGGCCGATGCCGGGGAACAAAGATGTATCAGCCGCCTCGGATGTTGGTGAAAACGGTTCGGCCGCAGGCACTTTTTTCGGGCTTTTCCATTCTGAGACGATCGGTTTCGGATTCTCTGAAATCGCTTTTCCTTTCGGCAGGCGGAACATGCCGGCTTCCTTATACTCTTCTTTTTCTTTCTCCGCTTGTGGTTCCTCGGCCGCGCATGCTTTTTCACAGGCGGTGAAGTCTCCCTTTTGCCGGTGATAAAATGCCGGCTGCTCTAAAATCGAAAGCCGCATCAAGACGGGCTGCTCACAATGTGCGCAAAAAATATTTCCTTTCTGAGCTTCTTCAAAAAGGAATTGGTAATGTTCTCTAGAATATGTATGTAAATGTATCGTTCGGTTATTCAGTCGGGCGCATTTCAAAAAGGGGTCCTCCCATTAAAAGGTGTTCATCCATTTGATAGACAAAGAATATCATAACAAAAGAACAGCGTTTCAAAAAGTAAGATTAAGGGAAATGAAAAGCGAAGGGGAGGGGTACATATGATTTATGCAGGACGGATTCAAAACCAGCAGTATTCTCAATACGCAAACCGGGCAGCGGGTTATAAGTCTGATTATGCCGGCATTACGAAAGCGGCCGCCCTTGCCAATGACAGGGTGTACAGAGAGGTGGAGCGCCGCCAGGAAAACACCGCAGCCGCAGAAAAGAAAGTACATGAGGAAAAACGTAAGCGCTCTCTTTCCCGTCTGCCGCAAATCATGGGAAAAGGCCGGTTGATAAATCAATACGTGTGAAAAAGCCCGGTTATATCCGGGTTTTTTTGAGGCGTATATATGAAAGAGGCGGAAAGGAATGGTTCAATTTGAGAAGGATTTCTTTATTAATTGCGGGGTTATTTCTATTCGGCCTCTTTACTGCCGGAATGAAACCGGCACACGCGGCGGAGAGCTCCGCAGCAAAAGATGTCACTCTCACACAGCTGACGCCGCATGTTTGGATGCATACAAGCACCGGTACGGCAGACGGAAATCCCGTCCCTGCGAACGGATTGCTTCTTGAGACTTCCAAAGGAATCGTACTGATTGATACTCCGTGGAATGACAGTCTCACAGAGCAATTAATGACACAAATAAAAAAGCGGTTTCCCGGCAAAAGGATGACCGATGCCATTGTGACACACGCCCATGATGATCGTATCGGCGGGCTGAACACCCTGTACAAATACGGGGTAAAGGTGCACAGCACGAAACTGACCGCCGACT
The DNA here is from genome assembly GCF_041222765.1 of Bacillus sp. JNUCC-21. Lineage (NCBI taxonomy): Bacteria > Bacillati > Bacillota > Bacilli > Caryophanales > Bacillaceae > Bacillus > Bacillus sp. JNUCC-21. Next base: position 1,142,620 of record NZ_CP166019.1, read on the forward strand.
TCGCCCGACAGCAGGGATATGACCGGCCGCTCGGAGATTTGAAAAACGTGACAAAGCTGCAGTTTGGCGATATGAAAATTGAAACGTTTTATCCGGGAAAAGGGCATACGGAAGACAATATTACCGTCTGGCTGCCTGAGGATAAGCTCTTATTCGGCGGTTGCTTAATCAAAGCTTTAGAAACAAAGGAAATCGTGCCTACTCCGGGCTTTTATCCGGATCAGTGGCCGCGCGCGGTCCGCAAAGTCATGAAAAGATATCAGGACATCAGCATTGTCGTTCCGGGCCATGGCAGTCCGGGGGATGACCGTCTGCTGCCGCATACGATAAACCTTCTGAAAGAAACGTAATAAAGAAGACCGGCGCTCCCATTACGGAGTGCCGGCTTTTTTTATCTCTTCCTGATTTTCATAAAACTGAGGAAAGCAAGTGCAAGCGCCAAAACGGTATATCCCGCTATCGGCCAAATATGCTGATGAAAGGAAGAATAATCTCCGGATATGACTTCCTGGGCCAGCTCGATCGAGTGAACAAACGGTAAGGCATAAGCGATATGTTTGAATGTGTCACCGAGCAGGCTCACCTCCATCCAAGCCCCGCCCAGAAATTGTACGAGTGTAATATAAATCGTTCCGATGCCTGAAATTTGTTTGTCCGTAAACACAGCCCCTAAACATAAACCGAAGAAAACGGACATCATCGCAATCGGCAGCAAGACAGCGATACCTGCGAGAAGATTCATCCACTCGGCGGATAAACCGGCAGCCGCTGCTGCGATAAAACAAATGACGATTTGTAAAATGGCTAACGGCAGCATCGGCATTGCATAACCGATGACATAATCGGCTGTTTTTAAAGGGGAAGCAAACAAACGGGTCAAAAGGGCGGTCTGTTTGTCTTTTGCGATCAGCAATGCAGAGAACATCGTAAGGAAAGCAAAACCGAAAACAATGAGTCCGGGTGCTAAATGCTGAATTTTAAAGGTATCAAGCGGCGCATTTTTTTCAATCGCCGTAAACAGAAACAATAGAATAACAGGCAGTGCGATTCCAAGGATAATAGACAGAGGGTCACGAAAAATTTCTTTGCGGTTGCGAATGGCGAAATCAAGCATAAAGACCCGCCTCCCCGTCACAAATCGCTAAAAAGGCATCTTCAAATGTAGCTGAATGAGTTTGCTTTTTCAGAGCCTCCGCCGTACCCAGTGCTTTTAAAGTCCCATTTTCTAAAATGCAAATACGATCTGCCAGGGCTTCAGCCTCTTCTAAATAGTGTGTCGTTAAAATAATCGTCATGTCCCCCTTTAATGCCTCAAGATTTTTCCACAACTCGCGGCGTGAACGGACGTCCAGCCCTAATGTCGGCTCATCTAAGAAATAAATATCAGGCTTGGTGATCATTCCCATTGCGATGCTGAGGCGGCGCTGCATTCCTCCTGATAATGTTTTTGTTTTTGCTCTTTCTTTCTCTTTTAATTGAAACAATTCGAGCATCTCATCTGTTCTTTTTTTTGCTTCTTTTTTCGGAATTCCGTAGACTCCGGCTATAAACTCTAAGTTTTCCCGTACGGTTAGATGAGGAGCGATGGCTGTTTCCTGCGGGGACATATTCAATTTCGGTTTTATTTTATCCAAATCAGTCAAAATACTGTGTCCAAGCACTGATGCATCACCGTCATCCGGAGAAAGGAGTCCGCAAAGCATACTGATTAATGTCGTTTTTCCGGCTCCGTTCTCACCGAGTAAAGCGAAAAATTCCCCTTTCTCAACTGAGAACTCAAGACGGTCAACGGCGGCGGTTTCTTTATAATGTTTCGTTAATTGCTTCAGCTCAATCGCGTGCATTTACTCATCCTCGCTATCTTCATCGATTTGCTTAGCGTTTAAAATATCTTTTGCAAACTCGAAAAAGAGTTCTTGTTTAACAAGTGCGATACCTTGCTGGTCATCTCCGAGCATAAGCAGTGAATCCCCCGGATTTATATCGAAAACATCTCTTGCTTCTTTAGGAATGACAATCTGTCCTTTTGTACCCACTTTAACAGTCCCGAATATGTGTTTTCCTTTTGGTGCCGTCATGTTTATCCCTCCGAAATATGAATTGTACTTTTTGTATGAATTGTAATACTTCGCATACTAAACATACATTAACCTTCCATAAAATGCAATAAAATTCATGAAATAGTATTATTTTCATAAAAAAGCACTCCTGCCATATCAACAGGAGTGCTTTTGATTTTATCGTTTGTGTTCCTTTATCATTTCCAGATGGGGGATGCCCGCATCGAGAAATTCTTCGCCGGATGTGACGCGGTATCCTTGTTTTTCGTAAAACGGAACCGCCTGCGTCTGCGCATGTAAGATAAAGCTGTCGGCGCCCTTGGCTGCCGCCGCTTTTTCAAGCGCCTGCATAATGATGGCTCCGACGCCTAAAGAACGATGGCTTTTCATCACGCAGATGCGCTCTAATTTTCCATGCCCGTCTTTCAAGCGCCATCTGCCGGCTCCGACCGGCTGGCCGCCGTCATATATGACTATATGCTCTGACGTGTCTTCGAATTGATCAATCTCTTCTTCTTCCGGAACGTGCTGTTCTTTAACAAAGACCTCTTTTCTGACGAAAAAAGCGTCGTTTAGCTGTTTTTCAGTTTTTGCGATGATGGATTCCAAGCAGTTATTCTCCTCCGCCTAATAAAAATGTTTCGTACACAGTCCATGAGCCGTTATCCAGCTGATAGAGCAAGTGAAAACGGTCGATGACTTCTTCGTGGGAAATGTCCAGCATTTTCAGCTGTCCGAGTACGTCGGAATGTTCATCTGACGACAGCTTCTGGCCGACCGTGACATGCGGAACGAAGCTGTATTCCGGCTCGCCGGATAATGCTCCTGAGTAGCATTTCTCACTCAGAGATTTTAATTCCTCCGTCGGCTCTGCTTTCATATATATCACATTATTCACAGGAGAAAACGAGCTGTATTTTGTGATTTTCAGAACGAGCGGATGCGACTCTTTCGCCGTCTGTCTCAGCTGTGATACGACCTGCTCGATTTCCTGTTCTGTCGCTTCAAACGGATCTCTTAGCGTCAGGTGCGGAGGAATGAGCGCGTAGCTCGGGTCGTAGCGTTTCCGGTACGAATTTGCGAGATCCTGTAATTTTTTTGATGGAAATAAAACAATACCGTATTTCATGAAAGTTCCCTCCTTAAATGAATGGTTACAGCATTTTTTTCAGCGCCGGCGTGATGAGCGGCTGCCAGTAGGTCCATTTATGATCCCCGTCGAAGGTTTCATACGTGTATTCAGACTGTTTGCTTTCCAGCAGCTGTTTGAGCTCTTCGTTCGGCGCGGTGAAATCAAGAACCTGGCCGTCTGTCGTGTGAACGCCGGTTTCTTTTTCTCCGATTTGATGATAAACGGAAATCTGTTTGAGATCCTCCGACTGCCGGACGGCATCCAGCACGTGCCCGTCAACATACGGAGACTGCATGATGACGTTTCCAAACATGTTCGGATAGTCAATCGCCGTCATGAGCGAAACGGTTCCGCCGAGGGAATCCCCAATCATGGTGCGGCCGTATCCGACTTGATAAGTCGGGTATTCTTTGTCGATAAAAGGAACGAGCTCATTTGCGATAAACCGCTTATATGAGGCGAACTTAGAGCCTTCTGGATGGTATGTGTTTCTTCGCTCCCGCACATTTTTATAAGGGACGCCGATAATGATGCAGCGGTCAATTTCCCCTTTTGACATAAGCTCTTCCGCCTGCCGCCCGATTCTCCCTAATCTGAAATAATCATGGCCGTCCTGAGCGATGATCGTATGATATTTATACAGGGGGGAGAAGGTGGCGGGCAGGTAGACCAAAACGGTCATTTCCTCTTCAAGCTCATGGGAGAAAAGTTTTTTCTCATGAATGATTCCGTTTTTTGATGCCACTTCGCATTCCTCCAGGCCGCTTCTTGTCTTGATGGTTTTTTCCTATTGTACCATGAATTATTAGAAATTTCTTTCTTCAGATGCACTTCTTGCGAGAGTTCAGATAAATAAAAAGTTATTGAAATTCATTTTATAGTGCGTTAATATAGAACAATCAGAAAATACAAAACAATATTCTTATCACGAGAGGTGGAGGGACTGGCCCTTTGAAACCTCAGCAACCGGTTTGCTTTGCCGCGGGAAGGCAAAGTGCCAAGGTGCTAAATCCAGCAAGCGATTCACATGCTTGGAAGATAAGAGGAAGAGAAAAGCTCCTTCTTCTTATGAAGAGGGGGCTTTTTTATTTTGAAAAAGGATGGTGCTTACTGATGACGCAGCATGTTGATACAAAATTAGCCCAAATCGGAAATAGAAGCGAAGAAGCAACGGGAACGGTCAGTCCGCCGATTTATCTGTCCACCGCCTATCGCCATAGAGGAATTGGAGAATCTACAGGCTTTGATTATGTGCGTACGAAAAACCCGACACGCCAGCTCGTTGAAGACGCTATCGCCGTGTTGGAAAACGGTGCGAGAGGCTTTGCTTTCAGCTCGGGAATGGCAGCCATTCAAACGATTATGGCTTTATTTAAAAGCGGAGATGAATTGATTGTATCCTCCGATTTATACGGAGGCACGTACCGTTTGTTTGAAAACGAATGGAGAAAATACGGCTTAAGCTTTACTTACGATGATTTCAGCGATGAAGACTGTTTACGCTCCAAAATAACGGAAAACACGAAAGCGGTATTTGTTGAAACACCGACAAACCCGTTAATGCAGGAGGCGGACATTGAAAAAATCGCCCGGATTACGAAAGAAGCCGGCCTGCTTTTGATTGTGGATAATACGTTTTATACCCCGGTGCTCCAGCGTCCGCTTGAACTGGGAGCGGACATCGTCATTCACAGCGCCACAAAATATTTAGGCGGGCACAATGATCTCCTTGCCGGTCTTGCTGTCGTAAAGGATGAAGAGCTCGGCGAGATCATGTTTAATCACCAAAATGCGATCGGCGCCGTTCTCCCGCCGTTTGATTCGTGGCTTTTAATGAGAGGGATGAAAACACTCGGACTCAGAATGCGCCGTCATGAAGAAAACGCCCGTGAACTTGCGGAATTTTTAGAACAGGAAGAAGAAATCGCCGATGTGTTATATCCCGGAAAAGGCGGGATGCTGTCTTTCCGGCTGCAAAAAGAGGAATGGGTCAATCCGTTTTTAAAGGCGCTGAAAACGATCTGTTTCGCAGAAAGTCTCGGCGGGGTGGAAAGCTTTATTACATACCCCGCGACACAGACGCACATGGATATTCCTGAAGACATCCGTATCGCAAACGGCGTCTGCAACCGTCTGCTGAGATTTTCAGTGGGCATTGAACATGCAGAAGATTTGAAGCGGGATGTAAAGCAGGCATTACAGCAAGTAAAAGAGGGGGCCGTGTCATATGAGTAATCACAATTGGACGCTGGAAACCCAGCTCGTGCACAATCCATTTAAAACAGACGGAGCCACCGGAGCCGTCAGCGTCCCGATCCAGCATGCTTCCACATTCCATCAGTCTTCATTTGAAGAATTCGGGACATATGACTACAGCCGCTCAGGCACACCGACAAGAACAGCGCTTGAAGAAACGATCGCAGGTCTTGAAGGCGGAACGAGAGGCTTTGCTTTCAGCTCGGGAATGGCGGCGATTTCGACGGCATTTCTGCTCTTATCCCAAGGCGACCATGTCCTTGTCACGGAGGATGTGTACGGCGGAACATTCCGCATGGTGACTGAGGTTCTGTCCCGTTTCGGGATCGAACATACCTTTGTCGATATGACGGACACAGAAGCGGTCGCCCGCGCCATCCGGCCGAATACGAAAGCCATCTATATGGAAACACCGTCAAACCCGACGCTCGGCATCACGGATATTAAGGGCGTCGTCAAACTGGCAAAGGATCACGGCTGTCTGACATACCTTGACAATACTTTTATGACGCCTGCTCTGCAGCGGCCGCTTGATCTCGGCGTAGATATCGTGCTTCACAGTGCGACGAAATTTTTAAGCGGCCACAGCGACGTGCTGTCAGGCCTTGCCGCCGTAAAAGATGAAGAGCTCGGCAATCAGCTGTATAAGCTGCAAAACTCATTTGGAGCGGTGCTCGGCGTTCAGGACTGCTGGCTCGTATTGAGAGGCTTAAAAACATTGCAGGTCAGACTGGAAAAAGCGAGCCGGACGGCTGAGCGGCTGGCTGCCTATTTTGACGGACATCCCGCCATCAAAAACGTTTACTATCCCGGCCTTGCCGGACACCCGGGAGCCGATACCCATAAACGGCAAGCGAGCGGAGCGGGCGCCGTCCTGTCCTTTGAATTGGAAAGCAAAGAAGCCGTCAAAAAGCTGGTCGAAAACGTATCGCTTCCGGTATTTGCCGTCAGCCTCGGCGCCGTCGAATCCATTCTCTCATACCCTGCAGCCATGTCGCATGCCGCCATGCCGAAAGCAGAGAGGGAGAAACGCGGCATCACAGACGGCCTTCTGCGCTTGAGCGTCGGAGTCGAAAACGCCGAAGATTTAGAGCGGGACTTCGAACAGGCATTGAAAAAAATAACCCCCGCCCAAGTGAGATCATAAACGAAAAGGGCGCCGTCAATTTTGTGACGCGCCCTTTTTTTATTTTAGATAAAAAAAGTGTTGACGAATGAGAAATCAGGATATATAATTATAAATGTCAGAGAGACAATAACATACCCAGCAACACATACATATCATGATTCCGTAGCTCAGCTGGGAGAGCGCTACCTTGACAGGGTAGAGGTCGCTGGTTCGAGCCCAGTCGGAATCATAGCCAAAACCCTTGCGTAGCAAGGGTTTTTTACTTTGCTTATTTATTGATTTTGTCATCATTCATCGAGTTGGGGACGAATTGGGGACGAAATTATTTTTTTGAGCTGATTTTGAAGAGGAATTTCAAAATCAACTCTGTTTTTGTGCTAGGTTTCTAGGATCGAACTGGTTAAAGTGTTTTACTGTGCTATTTTCGAGTTTCTCGGTAACATGACCATAAATATCACTAGTTGTTCGAGCACTGGCATGTCCGGCTCTTCGTTGAATAGCACTGAGACTTTCGCCAGCTTCCATAAGGAGAGCCACCATAGTATGACGCAAGTCATGAAGACGAACATCTTTTAGACCGTACTTCTTTTTGATTTTAGTCCATTTTGCGGTAGGGGTTGTATAGTAGTAAGGTTTTCCTTTACCACTGTGAAACACATATTGATGTGCTCCGCCTTCCCAGGCATCGCCAAGCAATAATTTTTCTTTTTTCCATAAGCGATAATATTTTACCAGTTCATTCATATAAAAATCAGGCATTTTGACGAATCGTTGAGAACTTTTTGACTTTGGGCTTTTGACATGAGGCTCTCCGTTAATTGTTTTAGAAATTGATCTATTTACGTATATTCCACCTTTGTCCCAATCTACGTCCAAGTGCCATTCACAGGCAAGAGTTTCCCCTCTACGAAGCCCCCCGATCAGAGCTGCAAGATAATATAAGCGCCATTTAATATCTATTTCATACAACACTTTAATACATTCAGCTGCTTCGTCAGATTCAAGAAAGTTCATTTCTTTATTCTCAGCTTCTGGCGAACTCAATCCCTCAATAGGGTCGTCTTTTATCAATTTCCATTCCTCTGTGGCAGTTTTAAATAATGCTTGTAAGATTTTAAATATATCTTTGATTGTTTGATCACCTAATCCGCCAGGCTTTCCATCTTTTCTAGCCCCATCTTTAGATAAATCATCTATAAAATCAACAATATGAAGGCTTTTTAATTTGTCTATTTTTTTATGACCTAATGCTGGAAGAATGTGATTTTTTAAGTGATTTGAATATTTAACAGATGTTGTAAAAGAGTAAGGCTTACCATTCTTATTAAAGAGTTTCTTTTCAACCCACTTCTCTACAAATGATTCAAATGTAGCTTTTTCTGGGGCGATATATTCGCCGGCCTCTACTTCAATTCTGAAACGGTGCAGCTGGTCCTCAAGATACTCTTGTAATTTCCGTTTAGTCTTTAATAGCTTTGGATCTTCTATACGAATTGTTTTCTTTCTTCTATCCCTTTTACCTTTGGCATCGTAACCATTCTCAACAATTAATCTAAAAGAGTTTTTTCCACGGGGCTCTATACTGGCCATTTGGCTACCTCCTAACATTCAATTTACTTATTTGATGAAGATTTTTATGCCAGAGAATTGAAAACTGCTTTCTGTTGAATATTTCTAGCCGTTTAGCGGCCAAGGAATATGTCACATTAAATGTATCTCCTATTAATTTAATGGCCTCTGATTTAAGACGGGGCAGCTGCATTTTTATGAGCATGAACGTTGGTACGCAGAAGTGATACATGAAACTGTTCGCCTGGTATTCCTGAAGCTGCCTGAACATTCTATTCATGTGAAATTGGTTTCCAGTATGTTTTAAGACATGGCATAGCTCATGAACAAAGTCTTGCCACTGTTCTTGTGGAGAGGCTCGAGCATCAAGGACAACGCTATACTCACCGTTAATTTGAAACATGCAGCTGTCTCTTTGCTCATAATGAAGCCAGATACGAAATGCCGCGGCAATCCTTTCTAAATCAATGTCTTCAGGGGTCTCAATATTTAATTTGTAATAGATTTTTTTCACTTCTTCTTCAAGATACGATAACTGGATTGACATTAAAAACACCACCATAGAGGGAATGTATGTTCTGTTTTTGGTGTGAAAGAAAAGCCCATAGGGCCACTATAATTTTAAAAGCTGCTTTTTTTTCGCTGTAAACTCTTCTTCTGTCAAAAGACCTTCTTCTTTTAACTCAGCATATTTTTTAATTTCTGAAGCTATCATGTCAAAATCAGATAAATGCTGGTGAGTGGACTGGGCAGGGGACGGATCATTATTTTTTTGAGCAGTTTGTATTTCTTTTCTCACGTAGTTGACAAACTTATCATGATCCCCTTCTTGAATTCCCTTAATCAAGAATTCCACTTTATGGGTTTTGAGATCTATCTGAAACCCTGTAAATGTTTCCTTTAAGATGGTGATGCTCGTAATTTCGTTATATGACCAGCTGATTATTCTATGGGCACCAGCTTTATCTGCAATATGATATAAGTTTTCTTTGGTAGCAATAAGTAAACCTTGAGTGCCGAATTTTTTGTCATTTAACACACCGAATATAGCTTCCATTATTACTTGGTTTTTCTTCCCCAATAATGGTTGGGCTGCATAATAAGTTTTCCTGAAAGCCCCTGAAGCTCTGCGTTTTTTTCCAAAGGCACTGTTATATACTTCCTCATTAGTGAACAAAAACGCCAAATTAATTTCCCCTTTATATGTAGTCACGGCTGAGTTTGTCTTTCTTTTTTCTGATCCATTCCAGTTTGAATACTGAAGCAATCCAGAAGAGGACGATTGCTGAATCCCTTGATATAACTGGCTTCAACCTACTAATGAAAAATGCTTTCCCGTTTCAGTTCGGTTCTAATCCCGATCCAATCCCGATCTTATTAGTAAACAGAAATAACATAATAAATAATATAAATAAAGGTTTCGGCAGTTGTTACTTTTTAGGCTTGCGGCCTTCGCGTTCTTCTTTCTCTTTAAGGTACTTAATAAAATCAATTGCTTGTTTTTGACTTTCTTCTGAGAAATCACGAGCTTGTCTAAAGGCGAGTTGTAAATCAGGATCATCAAAAAGGTCAGTATTAAAAGCATTAGGTTCTTTGCCGGTTAGGAGATAGTCAGTAGTTACACCATACAGCTTTGCAATTCTCACAAGCATCTCGCCATCCGGTTTCCTTAAGCCGTACTCCCAATTCGCATATGTAGACATTGTTTTAATGCCCAATTTTTTTGCGACAAAAGATTTGCTCCAACCTTTTTTTTCTCTTAATTCAGTTAGAATTTTCCCTGTTATATTATCCATTATTATACACCTTTTTTCATTTGGTGTGTAAATTTTAACATGGTTTACACACAACAGATAATAACTTACACAAAAAGAATAAAAATATATTGACTTACCCTTATTGTGTATATTATTATGAGTTTAACGAGTTACACAAAAAGAGTAAGGTGGTGAGTTAAATAGTGTTAGAAAATTTACGGGCGACTAGAATTTCTCAAGGAAAGACCCAAACCTTTATGGCTAAAAAGCTCGGATACAGATCTGTAAGTGGGTATGCGAATATAGAAATGGGTCGTACAAAACCAAGTCTTGAAAAAGCACATCAAATATCCAAGTTGTTGAATAAAGATGTAGATGAACTTTTTTTTGATCAAAAGTTACACGAATCGAGTAAAGAACACACTGCTTAGGAGGCCGAGTATGACACGCAATACATTAACTGTGCAGGAAACAGCTGATTACCTGGGTGTTCACCATGACACAATTTACACAATGGTTCGAGAAAAACAAATTCCTCACTTTCGTGTGCGAAATCGCATTTTCTTTACCAAACACAATATTGATGCATGGATCGAAGCTCAAGAACAAGCAATCATGAAAGAGGCTCTATAGAGTGAATATTTGTTTTTATTGTGGCCACAAAGCGAAGTTTAGAGCCATGAGGCCGGATATTTGAAAAATCATAAGCCAATACAATAAAACATCTTTTGACCCTAATTAAATTTTAACAGCAAACAGCTGAATATATCAGGAGGCAAACATATGGAGAACAATCCGTACAACTTGCGGAATTTACCGAAGATCATGCGCTTTGTTCGTAAAGCGGCTGGATTTACACAATATCAGATCGGATGTTTGATAGGCGGGAAGGATCAACGATACGTTTCCGATGTTGAAAATGGTTTTAGTAAGCTTACCCCCGAATTATGCATCAGATGGTTTGAGGCGTGTGAGGCCTATGAACATATTGATCTAGTACATTACCTTTTTCGGCTGCACCCGACAACGGCGGCTCCAATAGACCCAGCTCTTAACGAGAGTGCAAGCACAGCGGTAATCAACATGATTCACCAGCTTGAAGAAGCATTGCAGGCAACAAAGCATTTAGCGCGCTGGCTGGCAAATGATAGGCCAGGCCGACAGGCGGAAGAACTGCCAATGGCCGATATTAAACAGATTTTTGATCTGATCCCAGCAAACAAAACGCTGATATATTCACTGGCCCGCAGTCATGGCCTGAACATGAAGGAACTGGCCGAAAGGTGGACCCGTAAAGCGCTAGTGAATCAGGTTGCGATGGCAAAAACAGAGGAAAGGCAGGCATTATTGGTATGAAAATCAATCAATTTCTTAAATCGGATGCAGATTCAGCAAAAAGAAAAATCGAGTCGGCGGAAGAGCTCTCTATCTTGCTTTCGGATGCGTTACGGGATGGCGATTACGAAGAAGCTATCAGTCTTGCAGGGAGCATCAAGGTTCTTACAGAGGATATTAACCGGCTGGCGAATAAAGGGCGCTTACATCAAACTGTCTTAAATATGGCGGCCCGCGGGATTCACCTGAGTGTTGTAAGTAGGTGTTCACAATGAATATTGAAAATCCGATGGTCTTGAACAACTGGCATGACAAGGGGACTGAGCCGGAAACAAAAAAGGACTTTTTCGGGGACGAAGTAACGTCAGCACATAATTATGTAATCGACAGCGGCGAGGTAATTTTACAAGACAATCTTAAACGCTATTTGAAGGAGCAACTTGGATTTAGGTTTCATTCAGCACAATAAAAAAAGCCCACTTTGAAGAGTGGACTAGGTAAGGCGTTTTGATAATTGATTGTATTCCTATTATACCAAAACGCCCCATAAAAAACAATGGAGGTTTTATACATGGCTAAAGCAGTTAAAGTGGCATTCAGTGAGCGTGCGGAGGATCAGCGACGTTTAAGGCAGGCCGGCGGCTCAATTGTATTCTCCAAAAACGGTAAAGCGCAGTTTAGTTTCCCTTCAATGGATCACTATCGGGAATGGCAGCGGCTTGGAACGGAAGCATATAAAAGAAAGGTGGCAGAAGCACAATGAATGGATTATCACAGGTGGATTACTCAGATTACATGCCGGCGCCCCAGCAGGCTACTGGCGTGACTACGGAAGCGATGGTAAGCCGACAGGCTCAAGAAGTACAAGCAGCAATGGTTATAGCAAAGAAATTCCCACGGGACGTATACGCGGCTTTTGACCGGATTAAAAAAGCATGTGAGCGGAGGCTATTGGCTGAGAATGCGGTATATGAATATCCGCGCGGCGGCACAAAGGTTTCCGGCCCATCCATCCGGCTGGCTGAGGCCTTGGCACAGAACTGGGGGAACATTGATTACGGAATTATGGAGTTGGAACAAAAGGCCGGTGAATCATCTGTCATGGCTTACGCTTGGGATCTTGAAACGAATACCCGGCAAACCAAAATTTTCACTGTGAAGCATGAACGGAAGGCGCGGGGCGCCATTACCAAACTTGATGATCCGAGGGATATTTACGAAATGGTTGCCAATCAAGGAGCTCGCCGGGTTCGCGCCTGCATACTTGGAGTGATTCCGGGCGACATCGTTGATGCGGCGGTAGATATGTGTCAAAAAACATTGATTAGCGGTCATAAGGAACCACTGGAAGACCGGCTCAGAAGCGCCTTCTCCCTATTTAAAAAAGAGTTTGGCATCACTAAGGAAATGATTCAGGAGTACATCGGAAGTAATGTTGATGCCTTTACTGAGCAAGATTTCCTGAAAATTGGCCGTATTTACACGTCCCTGCGTGATGGGATGGCGAAGAAAGAGGATTACTTCAATGTGAAGGCCACTGGCGCGACTAAATCAAAGGCTGAGGAAGAATTCAAAAAGCAGAAAGAGCAAGCTGACAAGCCTGCTGATAGTAAAGAAAAGGCGGGTGATCCTGCTAATGCGGATACCGGCGCTGAACAAGGAGAATTATTACTCTAACGAAATTGATAGATACTACATGTCAAATTCTCAATATAAAAGCTTTTTGCAGTGCGAGGCTGCCGCGATGGCAAAGCTGAACGGAGAATGGACACCGCCTACATCGGAGGCGCTCCTCTTCGGCCAATACGTTCATGCCTGGCTTGAGGGTGAACAGGCTTTTGATGAATTTAAAAAGAACACCCCATCACTTTTTACACAAAAGGGCCAGCTGTACAAGCAGTATCAGTTAGCTGACCTGATGATTGAGGCAATTCAACATGACGAACTCTGTATGTTCATTCTGCAAGGAGCAAAGGAAGTTATCGTAACGGCTGAACTGTTCGGCATCCCGTGGAAAGGCAAGCTGGACGTATACAACCCTGCCGGCAGCCGTTTTGCCGATCTGAAAACAGCCCGTTCACTCCGGGAGAGGGTTTGGCATCCGGAAATAGGCTATTGCTCATTCGTCGAGGCAAATGGCTATATTGCACAAATGGCACTGTATGCTGAGCTTGAAAAAAGAATGAATGGACGGAGCGAATGGCTTGAGCCCCTGATCGTAGGGGTTTCAAAAGAAGATCCACCTGATAAAGCTGTCATCAATATTGATGAGGGCAGGATGGAAGTAGAGCTTGAAGAGATTGAGCAGCGGATGGATCGGATTTTGCAAGTGAAACACGGCGGAGAGAAGCCAGAGCGATGCGAAAAATGCAAGTATTGCCGGGCCACTAATCAACTGAACAGCATCATCCATTTTTCGGAGTTGGTGAGCTAATGGAAAGGGAGCTGATCAGGATTCCTATCCCGCATTGTTATCTCTGGCTGGTCAAAACGGTTCAGCGCGACATGAGAAAGGACTTGTATACCCGGTACACGACTGACTACTTAAAGACAAATGAGCCGTCTCTGAGATTAGTAGAAATAGATTTCAAGGCTCTGACAGCACTGTGTGAAAGGAAGTAGGTGAGCGGTATGGATATGCAAGGTTTGGGGTATGTGGTCATGCCCCGGCTGCCATTTAAAGATTCACGAGACGAGACAATATACGATTATTTATTCAAACGAGCGGAGTACAGGGCAGATCAAGAACTAAAGCTCGGGCAGACAATCGTTAAGCTTGTGGATTTAGCCAAGCGCTTCAACTGGTCGTCTGATCAGATCAAATACTCATTAGATCGGATGGTAAAGCAAGAGTATTTGAAGTTAGACCGGCTGCCGCAAAAACGCGGTTTCATTGTGACGGTGTTGAATTATGCCGAGTACATACAGCTTGGAAATTACAACAAGAAGATAGACCCGGCTCCAATACCTTTAGGACAGCAGGAGGTTGACGAAAAAATGAAAAACGCATTTGAACTATTCGAAAACAAAACAGCCCGCACCATTGGCACGATGGAGGTTCAGCGGCTCGGGTATATGGTGGATGATTACGGCGAAGAGAAAGTCATGGAGGCGATGAAACAGGCTTTCAGAAGCAAGGGCAACAACGTCAATCTAAATTACATTGAAGCCATCCTCTCAAACCCATTTAGCCAGAGACGAAAGGAGAAACAGCAGTATGGAAGCTCGCAAAACGCAAGATATGGACGCGGCAATGAAGGCCATTCTAACCAAACTCCGGGATCGGTCAGCAGCATCTTCAGTGGGACAGGCCGCCTCAGAAGAAAAGGCTGAATACGAGTGCTCTGACTGCAAGGATAAGGGCATTATTGTTTACCGAATTCATCAAGACACAGAACGCCAGCTGAGAAAAGAGCATAAGACAATGGAAAGCCTGGCCCCTGATCAAATGGTCAGAGAAGAGGATTACCTGGCTGGGAAAGTATGCTTGCCGGATAAGGCCCGGGAATGGAAGACCACATTTTCAAAGCAATGCGAGTGTGTAAAACGAAAAAAGATCGCCCGGCTTATGAAGGCCAGCGGAATCACGGAAGAATTCGAAAAGCTCCTTTTTGGAAACTTCATCAAGGACGGGAAGCCGGACATGATCAAGGACGCTTATGAGTGCGCAGTGGAATACTATAAGGATTTTCCCAACATCATGGGAAAACGTTCAAACAGTATCGCTTTGCTCGGGCAGCCGGGCAGCGGAAAAACGCACCTGTTAACGGCGATCATGAACAATCTGATCAAGAAAAAATCAATTTACTGCATGTATTTCCCGTACGTTGAGGGAATGGGCGATCTGCGAAATGACTTTGACCAGTTGGAAACAAAGCTCGACGCCATGCGGAAAGCCGATGTCCTGTTCATTGATGACTTATTCAAGCCAGTGAAGGGGGAGCCGCGGGCGACGGATTGGCAAGTGGAACAAATTCAATCGGTTGTGAACTATCGGTACCTGAATCATAAGCCTCTGCTAATCTCTTCCGAGCTTGATACGGGCGAAATTTTGGATATCGACGAGGCGCTGGGCTCCCGGATTCATCAAATGTCCAGAGATTACACGGTGATCATTAAGGGCGACCGGATGCAATTAAACCATAGGTTAGGAGATTGGGAATGACAGAAAAAGCGAATTTCACAGCGACCGACGGAATGTATCTGTTCGGGCCCGCCGAGCAAACGGCCGGCCAGGACCTTACCCCGGCGATCCGGGTGCTTGAGGAAAAAATCAAACAAATGGAGCTGATGCACAGTGCTTAAAGCGGTGATCCTGCTGCCGGCCATCATCCTCACTGCGCCGTACAAGGAAAAGCAGATTCAGCACTGGGAACAAATTGACGGGAGGTAATGACGGTTGGATTCCATTCAGTTTATAGTTTACGGCGAGCCTGTTGCACAGGGGAGGCCGAGGGGATCTGTTATAAATGGCAAGGTTAAAATGCGTGATCCTTTGAAATCAAAGAATTTTAAACAATATGTTGCGCTGGTGGCGTCACAGTATCGGCCAAAACAAGTTATTACGGGACCTGTGGCAATGGATGTCAGAGTATTCAGACCGATGACGAAAGAAATTTCCAAATCCAAGACAAAAAGAGAAAATGCGGAAAAGGGTCTCCTGCGTCCCATAACAAAGCCGGACGTTGACAACTATGTAAAGGGAGTTAAAGACGCCCTGAATCATCTGATTTACCGGGATGATAGCCAGGTAGTCGATCTGAAAGTTAGCAAGTTTTACAGTGAAGAACCCCGAGTGGAAGTCATTATAACGGAAATCATGCCATAACGCTTTGCGGCAAAAGTTTGGTACTTGAAAACTAAATCAATTCAGGAGGTTATCGCTATGCAAGAAAAAATCAATCCATACAAGCCTGGTCCAGTTAAGGAGTGGAAAATGACACCGGAGCAGTTGGCGGCATACGTCGAAAAGCATCCAATCATCTACCGCGAGGAATTAAAGCCATCTGCCGGCTTAACGATGCGGCTGCCGTCGTAAAACGTAAAAAAGCACCGAAGCCGTGGCCCCGATGCTCTGATATGAACTGGTACTTCTATCATAGCACAGGGGGCGGGGCAGAGTGAACAAGCCAACAGAAATAAAAAATCATGAAACAACTATTCAGCAAAGCATCGAGCCGGGGAAAGTCCGCATCATCGTTTTAGATGGTATTGAAGGGACAGCCCACTTAATGGACGCCCCGGAACACGGTAAAACAATTATTCAAACAATAAAAGGCGGCCTGGCTCGTTGTGATTACGAGATCGGCCATAAATTCAAATAGCAGGGGTTTCCCCTGCGGGGGAGGAACGGGCATGAAAGAGAGAATTGAACGTCTGAAAAAACTGACATACATTCCTCAGAAGGAAATTGCTTGGCTTATTGAGCAAGCTGAACAGAGTGTTAAGCAGCAGGAAATCATCGAGGAAAACAAGCGTCAGCAGGAAGTAACAGTTCATCAATTCCGACAGGCACAAAAGGACATTCAGCATCTAAGCGGGGATAGAAAACGATACAAACAGGCATTAGAAAAGATCATTACTAATCTGAATTTCGCGATAACAGTTGCCCAAAACGAATTGGAGGGCGCAGCGGAATGATGCCATTACAAGTAGAACTACAACGGAACGTGAAGGCCACGAAGGACGAAGCAATGACTGTCGAGCAGGCGGCCGAGCTTTTAAAGGTTCATCCGGATTACATCCCGACGCTTGTCGCTCGGTCTGACGATCTAAAAATGATCGGCGATACTATTATCGCAAAACGGGATAAAACAAATATCTGGCTGGTTGGGGGATGCGTGGGACTCTTCTTCCTGGCTGTCTCTGTCCTGCCGGGAATGTTGGGGATGACGGGATGAAAAGCATTGAGTTATTTGCGGGCATTGGGGGAATCGCTCTAGCAGCTGAATGGGCCGGCATTGAGACGGTAGCATTCTGCGAGCGTGACCCTTACTGCCAGAAGGTTTTAAATAAAAATTTCCCAGATGTTCCTATCTTCGATGATGTTCACGCTTTGAACAGACAACTTTTAGAGGAAAAAGGAGTGATCGAGCCAGGTGGAACAATTGACATTCTTTCCGGAGGATATCCCTGCCAGGGTGAAAGTGTTATCGGTAAGAGAAAAGGAAAGCGGGACGATAGATGGCTATGGCCTGAAATGTTCCGGCTCACAAAAGAACTGCACCCAGATTGGGTTGTTGGAGAAAATGTTGCTGGACACATCACAATGGGCTTGGACACAGTCCTATCCGACTTGGAAAGTGAAGATTACCAAACAAGGGTATTCGTATTACCGGCTGTCAGTGTTGGCGCACCGCATCAAAGATACAGGACATTTGTTGTTGCCAACTCCGGCCGCAAGTCAGAATCACAAGCCTATCAGAGCTTTAGCACCTTCGGAAGCGGACGGAACACACGGGGTAATCTTGCCCGGGGGATTGGGCTATCTGTTTCCCAATCTTACTGGAAAATACATCAATCCCCAGTTGTTGGAGTGGATGATGGGTTTCCCAATCGGGTGGACCGAAGTATAGCATTAGGAAACGCGGTAGTACCTCAGCAGATTTTTCCTATTTTTTATGGTATAAATTATATATCCAAAAAATAGAGAAGTTGGGTGAACTTCATGAAAAATCCAAAATGGAATAGAGATGAACTTATATTGGCTCTTGATCTTTATTTCAAATTGCCGGCGTCGAAGATTTCCTCATCAAATGACGAAATTATAAAACTTAGTAAGATATTAAACCAGTTATCGTCAAGTGATAAACAAAAAGAGGAAACTTTCCGTAATCCTAACGGTGTAAGTATGAAACTCAATAATTTTAAAAGACTAGACCCTGACGCACCAGGCTCAGGGCTAGTTAGGGGTGGGAAATTAGAAAAAGTCATATGGGAAGAGTTCTCTGCAAATAGATCTATGCTGGAGTTAGTTGCATCTAAAATTAGACAGGCTGTAAAAGTCGGAGCTTTCGCGGCTGTAGCAGAGGCAAGTGAAGAAGATGAATTATTTCCTGAAGGAAAAGTGCTTTTTAGATTACATAGGTATAGGGAGAGAAATTGTAAAGTTGTCAAAGCATTAAAAAAGAAAGCAATGGAAAATAATGAGCTAAGGTGTTCTGTTTGTAGCTTTGATTTTTATCAGACATATGGAGAATTAGGTAGGGGATTCATCGAATGCCATCATACTGTTCCAATTTCAGATTATCAGTTTGAAGGTAGCAAAACCAATATGTCAGACCTAATACTAGTATGTTCAAATTGTCATAGAATGTTGCATAGAAAAAGACCATGGCCGACAATTAAAGAATTGAGACAAATATTAAGTTAATTTAAGCGGAAATCTAAAGTCCATATCAGATATACAAGTTTTTAGGGGTGGGAAAATGCTCTACTATTTCACAGCAAGCGATAAAGAAGCACAAAAACATTTTTTTGATACTATTAAAAATTCATATCATATCAAACCCTTATTAAAATATATGAATGAGGAAGTTGTTGATAAATTAAAAAGGAACAGTTCTGATGAGTATGTTCATATGTGGGGAGCAACTCCCGGAAAAAGCAATATTAGTCGTTGGAATAAATTAAAAGAGGGAGACGAAATTCTTGCCTATTCTAAAGGAGTTTTCTATTATTCCGGGACAATTTTTGCAAAGACAAGAAATTCTCTATTAGCACAAGAGGTATGGGGAACTAATAAATTAGGCCAGGCCTATGAGTATGTCTATTTTATAAAAGATTTGAAACCAGTGAATATTGATACAAAAAGATTTGCTCGTTTTTTCGGCTATAAAGCAAATTTTACTCCTCAAGGTTTTAATAATATCAAAAAAGATCTATTAGACACCAAAATGAAAAGATACAATGATTTAAGGGAGCTTATTTATGACCTTAATCATAACTTTTTTCTTTCTGAAGACGATGAGATTATTGATAGTTACCAGGAAGCTATAGACTCAGATTATTCTAAGATTGTTCTCCATCCAGATGAAGGGCCAGAACCAAGAAAAGAGCCAAAAAAAATGAATGGTAAGAATATTTGGCCGAGAAACCCAAAGAAAGCCAAAGAAGCAATCAAAAAAGCTAAATTCAAATGTGAGATTGATAATTCGCACGAAACATTTTTTTCTGAGTCAAGTAAAAATCCATTTATGGAAGCCCATCATCTAATTCCGATGCATATGCAACATGAATTTGAAGTTAATTTGGATAAAGTAAATAATATTGTATCATTATGTCCTAATTGTCACAGGAAAATCCATTATTCAAATTCTCAAGATAAAAAAATATTATTAGAAAAATTATTCAATCAAAGAAAGAGAGACTTACTACTAATAGGTATTGATATTGGATTAGAATATCTTTTAAACTCCTATGCTATTAAGAATAGAGGGAAATAAACTTTTAAAAGGATTTGAGATAAATAGATACAGTCCAAGACGGAAAGCCTGCGGACACTGATCATTGCACAGAATCACTGTGCTCTGATTGGTGTCCGTTTTTTATTTGAGCGGAGGGATGACATGAAGCAGAAAAAGAAAAAGCCCAATAAAAACGCGCAGGAGCGATCTGAACGCTTTTGGCGGCAAATGATGGGGCAAGACATGCAAAGGCTTAAAAGAGGCAAAGGCGGCGCATTTAAACGCAAATAAGGGGAGGAATCAGAATGCAGGATTTAATCATTGAATACAAACGAGCTTTAAGAGAAACAAGAAAAATGTACCGGCACAACAAAGATACGGCTGAAGTCAATCTGACGGCTGAACAGCTCAACGACAAAAAGATAATCAGTAGCATGATCAGTGACATTGAATTCACTCTTGAATGGCTACAGAACGGAAGACAGCCCAGCGCCCGCCGAGGTGCTGACAGAAGAGACGCATATCAAAGGACGATTCTTGCTGAACCGCGCTTAATTGATGCGCTCCCGGAAGAATACACAATCGTTCAAGAGGCTGAGGGAGAGGTAAGTGATTGGGATAAGGAAAGAATTGCTGATGCCCTATCCGTGCTTACCGAAAGAGAAAAAGACATTTTCATGATGCATACTGTGCAAAACATGTCATTCGAAGAGATAGCGCAGTTATTGGGGATTAAAAAAGGAACCGTGCAGAAGAACATTGAACGTTCCCGCCTGAAAATGAAAAATAGAGCAGATCACAGCCTATTCTGTTTAGCATGAATAGGTTGTTTATTTATTGAAATATAAGAAAAGTTTGCGAAAAATCCTTTAAAGACTACTATTGTCATAGGTATAATGGTATTGTTTATTGTTACAAATTAGGGAATTCAAAGAGGATGATATTATGTACAATCTTAAAGAACGCGATGCAATTAAACGGTTCTTAAATGAGGAAACCGTTAATACAAGCGAAGCAATTGAAATATTGGGCTTCACTCGTCAATACCTAAACCAGTTAGTTAAAAGCGGGGAATTAGAGCCGATGAAAGAAATGCCTCGGGACAGGCTTTTTCTAAAAGAGGATATTTTGGATTTTCAAAAACATAGAAGGAAATGAGCAAATATGAAAAAATTAATCGATGGTTCAACGATCTTATTCTTTATTCTGTTTGTGATATTGTTCACTAATTTTAATTATGGTCATCTCAGCACTCTCGATATTATTACTATGAATTTGGCAATGATCTGGTTGGTATTGACTATAATTAATATAACCCTAAAATGGAGAAACCTCCGAAATGGCTAAGTTTATTTTTGAGAGTATAGACGAGCTGAGAGATTTTATGGATAAAGAGGTCATAACGACATCTGAAGCCATTGAGATAATAGGATGCAGCCGGCAGAACCTCAAGCAGCTGGTGGATTATAAAACATTGGTTCCGATTAAAACTACGAACAGAGATCGCCTATTCTTGAGAAAAGATATTGAAGGCTATAAAAAGAAATGTTGATTGCACCCTGTCAAAAGGGTGTTTTTTCGTCTTACGGTTGCCACCTATTTATGAAGGGCGCTTTCGTTCGACAAATTTTGCGAATGGTTCCCTTGTCACACTCCTTATCCGATAATAAGGTGGGAGGTGAGAAGATTGGAACAGAAAATTTATCATATCGAAAGTCATATTTATGTGAAAATCGATAATTTTAAAACACCGGGAAATACGATCCATTTTGACGTCTATATTGCTAGAGATGAAAACGGTTATTATGGTAGAGCAGAAGTGTTTGGCGAAAAACCGATTTTTATTCCTTGGGTCCCACTTAATGACGAGGCTAGAGGACAACAAACTGAAATGATTGATTATGTAAAAGATTATTTATCAAAGAGTTAAAAGAAGCATCCTTCGGGGTGCTTTTTTATGTTCTCTGTAAACTGATTCCGGTAAATCTCAGAAAAACAATTGGCGGTTAACGGTCTGAGTGCGGTGTCGGTTTAGAGAGAATAAAAAAACACTCCAAAGAGTGCTTCATTGATTACCTTTCCAATCTTTATTAAACACAAAATTAATTGAAAGAACAGATGCTTTTTGGGAAATTTCTCGATTACAGTTAGGGCAAGTGGTTTTAAATCTTTCAGCAAATGGATATTCACCCTCATATTCCATTATATATGGTTGCCCGCATGAACAGTTATTCTCGTATTTACGCATTAACAATTTCATCACCTCTTATTTATTTTTTGGCTTTGCTAATTATTTTACAGGGAGAAAAGTTACAAAACAACACAATTCAAAGGGAGGCACAATAATGAAATTACAAGCTGAACGAAATTTTTCGTTGAGTGCTGGAATACCTGCTTATAGGTCTGTTCTGATTACAGATGAAGACAGACGCCGAGAACAACTGAGAAAAGAGCTGTATAAGGAATTAAGAATCAATCCAATGAAATCAGCACGAAGATAATTCCAAAACAAACACGAATCAGAAGGGGGCGGCGGTGAATGTAGATGGCTGAAAAGCACATTCAGGCGTATAAGGATTACGTCAAAGGCATGAAATACAAGGACCTTGCCGAAAAATACGGGGTGTCAGTGAACACCATCAAATCGTGGAAGCAGCGGCATGGTTGGGAAAGGAAAAAGGGTGCACCCCCTGAAAAAAGTGTGCACACAAAAATAGGCGGGCAACCCGGCAACAAAAACGCATTAGGAAATAGCGGCGGGGCGGCTCCGGCAAGAAATCAAAACGCGGTTTCGCATGGATTCTTCTCGAAGTATCTGCCGGAAGAAACGCTTGAAATCATGGAAGAGATTCAGGAGCGTTCCCCTGCTGATATGATATGGGATCAGATTCAGATCCAATACGCGGCCATTCTACGGGCGCAACGCATTATGTTTGTGCAGGATCAAGATGATGTAACCAAAGTTTTGAAAAAAGAGAAGCCGGGCGCATTTGGTGATGAGCAAGAATGGGAGTTTCAATTCGCTTGGGATCGTCATGCAACATTCCTGAACGCTCAATCTCGGGCAATGGGCGAGCTCCGGAGCTTGATCAAGCAATTTGACCAGCTGGCGCATGAGCAAGATGAGCGGCGCCTTAAATTGGAGCAAATGCGCTTGAATATCGAGAAGACGAAGAAGGCTGTTAACGGCGGCGACGGAAACACCCAAGAAAATGATATTGCCGCAATGTTGAGGAAAATGGTGAATGCCGATGGAACTGAATAAAAAGCAAAAGGAAGTTTGGGACAGCTTTATTAAAGAGCAACCCAAAATTCTGATTTGTAGCGGTGCAAAGAGGGCAGGGAAAACATTCGTGCTCCTTTTGACGTTCCTTGCTCACGTCAGTAAGTATCAGAATATGGGTTTATCCTTCATCATCGGCGGGGCTACTCAGGCAGCCATAAAACGAAATGTCTTGAACGATATGGAATTGATTCTGGGCAAAGAATTGAGGCTCGACAAGTCGAATGCCGTTGAGATATTTGGCAACCGTGTATATTGCTTTGACGGGGCCAATGCTGATTCATGGAAAAAAGCGCGGGGGTTCACGTCAGCCGGCGCATTCCTAAACGAAGCGACTGCCCTGCACGATTCATTCGTGAAAGAAGTCATTTCCCGGTGCTCGTATAAAGGCGCTGTGGTCATGATGGATACAAACCCCGAAAACCCGATGCACACCGTCAAAACGGATTATATCGACAAAGACGGGCAAATGCTGAAAAGCGGGCGGCTGAACATCAGGTCATTTCATTTCTCGCTGTTCGACAACAATTTTCTCGATCCGGAATATGTGGAGAGCATCGTGGCATCAACGCCGAGCGGCATGTTTACAGATCGGGATATACACGGTTATTGGGTGGCGCCTGAAGGGGTCATATACAAGGATTTCAATAAGGACATCCACTATATCAGCTCTGAGGAATTGGGAAACAGGCGCGTCAATTTCAAGAAGTATTTTGCGGGCGTCGACTGGGGATATGAGCACCCGGGTTCTATTGTTGTAATCGGACAAGATGACCAGGGGTGTTTTTATTTGCTCGAAGAATATGCCAAGCAACATGAGGAAATTGATTACTGGGTGAAGATAGCGCAGGACATCAAAGAGCGATACGGCAACATCAATTTCTACTGCGATACTGCGCGGCCGGAACACGTTCAGCGATTCCGCAGGGAGAAACTGCGTGCATTGAACGCTGATAAGGCGGTCATATCCGGTATCGAGGAAGTGGCGCGGCTGTTTAAGCGACATGAATTGTTCATCGTGAAAGATAAGGTCGCTCGTTTCGAAAAGGAAATTTTTATGTATGTTTGGAATCAAAAGACTGGCGATCCTGTGAAGGAATGGGACGACGTGCTGGACTCACTCCGGTACGCTCTGTATTCGCATAATAAACCGAAAAGGCGGAAAGGGGAGAGCTGATGAATCAGTTTATAGAAATCATTGAGAAGTCCGGCATAACACCTGAATTGATTGACAAGATCATTCAGGAACATAAGCCGGATCATGACAGAATGAAAAAGCTTTATGATCGGTACCAGGCTGAGGTTCAAGGCGTTCCGATCTTATCCAGAGAAGCCATTGAATACGAGGATTTTGAAACAGGAAAATTAAAACGTATTGATCACAAAGTAAACAATAGGCTGAACAACTCGTTTGATTCTGAAATCATTGATACAAAGGTGGGCTATCTGTTTGGTCATCCTATTGCATATGAGTTTGATGAGAGCGGTGAAGCAAGTAATGCAAAACTTGTGAAACAGCTGATTGAAGGTTTCAATGCGGAAAACAACATTGCTGATGAAGACAGCGAGTGGGGGAAAATGGCCTCTATTTGCGGTTACGGCGCCCGCCTCGCTTACGTTGATCGTTCTGGAAACGAGCGAATAAAAAATATTGATCCATGGGAATGTGCTTTTATTACTGATGGAAGCATCCATGAACCTACTTACGCTTTGCGATATTACACGGTGTATGGCGGCAAGATTAAAGCAGAATTCTATGATCAGAAATATGTTTATTATTTCAGTACGAAAGACAGCTCGGCCTTCACTCTTGATAAAAAAACTTTGCATCTTTTTGACGGCTGCCCCTTATTCGGTTTAGCGAATAACAAGGAACTAAAGGGAGATGCCGAAAAGGTCCTTTCGTTAATTGATGCGTATGACCGCACGTTGTCCGATGCATCGAATGAGATTGAGCAATACCGACTGGCTTATCTGATTTTAAAAGGGCTTGGCGCGGATGAAGAGACGCTTGATCAGCTAAAAAAGACCGGAATCCTTGAGTTGCTTGACGAAAAAGATGACGTAAGCTATCTGACAAAGGATATAAACGATGCCATCATAGAAAACCATCTTGATAGGTTGGAAGAGAATATCCTTCGCTTTGCAAAATCGGTCAATTTCTCCGATGAATCATTTGGCGGGAATGTTTCAGGGGTTGCGATGAAATATAAATTGATGTCGCTTGAAAACAAATGCATCACAATGGAACGGAAGATGACTGCTGCTCTGCGTTATCAATATAAACTGATTTTTTCCGCATGGGGCACTAAAAGGCAAGCGGCGGCGGAAGATTATAAAAAAGTTTGGTTTGGATTTAAGCGAAATCTTCCGGCAAATGTACTAGAAGAAGCAAACACGACGGGACAGCTTAAAGGAATGGTAAGCGAAGAAACCCGCCTGTCTCTGCTGTCGTTTGTTGATGATGTCCAGTATGAGCTGAAGAAGATGGAAGAGGAAGAAGAGGAATACAGGCTCAACATGCCGCCGTTAACGGATGTGGAAACAGACGCGGGCGGTGATGAAGATGAACCAGAATGATATTGATAAGTACCTGGACGACATGATCACTGAGGATGCTCAGAAGATTGATGTCGTTTTTGCATCTCGCTTAAAGGAGATCAATGCACAAATTGCCCGGCTGTATGCGAAGTACAGCAAGGACGGCCAGCTTACTTTTGCCGATGCCAACAAATACAATCGTCTGAATAAGGAAATGGAGAGGGTGGCCGAGGAATCTCACAAGGCTTTCAAAACCATTTTGACTATTGTTGAGGCATTAGCAGCCAAGCAGTTTTTAGAGAATTATATGCGTTCTGCTTATCTATTTGAAATGGAATCCGTGGTTAACTTGGGTTTTAGCATCCCGACAGCCGAAGTCATCCGGCAGGCCATTCTAAACCCCATAGCTGAATTGACTTTGTCAGCGATATACAGGCGGCATCGAGACGATTATGTCCGGCAGATTCAAATTTCCGTCGCACAGGGCCTACAAGCGGGGGAGGATTATTCAAAGATCGCCCGCCGCATTGAAAGAGCGACGGAATTTGCTCGCAGGAAAGCCCGTGACGTGGCGAGAACAGAAGCTCATAGGGTACAAGTCTCGGCAAGGATGGAAAGCGCTGAGAAGGCCTCAAAACGGAGCAATCTAAAAAAGATGTGGAATGCTACCCTGGATCTTAAAACACGAGCCGGTCACAGGAAGCTGGACGGGAAGACAATAGAACGCAATGGGCTGTTCAAATCAATTTACGGCGGCGTCGGCCCGGCTCCGGGGCACATGAATAATGCGAAAGATGACATAAACTGCCGTTGTACGATTGCTTTTAAAGTAAACGGCGTCCTGCCGGATACGAGAAGGGCGAGGGAAGGCGGTAGCGGGGCAGGTCAAACAATCCCATACCAAACCTATGAAGAGTGGTACAAATCCATTGAGGAAAAGGGCAGCCGTTAAACAGCGGCTTTTTATTTTGTCCTGAGCATGACGTTAAAAGGCTTATTTTTCATGCACTCATAACAGGCGCGCACTGTAGAGGGCAAAGGAGGAAGAAGCGTAATGCCAACATTAGAAGATGTGAAAAAATTTCTTGAAGAAAATAAAGAGAACGAAGAAGTACAGTCGTATCTGAATGAACTTTCTGCCGTGTCTGCTGACAAGGTGAATGGGTTTTTAGATACAGAAGAAGGAAAACGTCTCATTCAGCCTCGGTTGGATTCCCATTTTACGAAAGGCCTTGATACGTGGAAGGCGAACAACCTCGATGCTCTGGTTGATGCAAAGGTAAAAGAGCTTTATCCAGAAGAAACAGAAGAGCAGAAGCGGATCAGGAAGCTCGAAAAGGAGCTGAAAGATCAAAAGACAGCAGCACAACGTGAAAAGCTTTTAAACAAGGCTGTTTCTTATGCTTCCGAAAAGCAACTGCCGGCAGATGTAGAAGTAGTGGGATTCTTTGTCGGTGAGGATGAAGAATCAACGATGAAGAACCTCGGAGCATTCGAAGAGAAGTACAACGCTGCACTTCAAAAGGCTATTGAATCCAAGTTTCAAGAGAATGGCCGTGATGTCCAGTCCGGCAGCAACGAACCGACAAATCAAGATTTAGACATCAGCTCACTTGCAGCTGAAGCAAGTATTAGAAAATAAGGAGGGCTATCTTTAATGCCAACATTTAATCCAAACAATGCATTAATGCAAGACTCAGTAAATGGGAAGGTTCCAACTGAACAAGGAACGCTGGTTTTAAAAGAGTTTATGACCCAATCTGCTGTCACGAAACTCGCAAAATATGAAGAAATGACTAAGCCGGAGAAAGAATTCACGTACTTGGCTTCTGGGCCAGGGGCATACTGGGTTGGAGAGGGCGATAGAATTCAAACGTCTAAGGCCCAATGGTTAACAGCAAAAATGACTTCAAAGAAATTGGGTGTCATCATCCCTGTTTCTAAAGAATTCTTGCGCTACTCTGTAACAGATTTCTTCACGCAAATGCGCCCGGCTATCGCTGAAGCCTTTGCGATCAAATTTGATCAGGCTGCGTTATTCGGTGTAGATTCACCATTTGGAAAAGGCGTATCTGTATTTGAAAAAATCAAGGAATCTGGTAACGCTATTGCGTTAAACTCACTTGGCAATCTATATGATGAGTTAAGCGGGGTCATGGCTTTGGTCGAAGACGCTGACAAAGATGTAAACGGCTTTACAACAACACGCCGATTCCGTCAGAAACTTCGTGGTACTAAGGACGGTAACGGGCTTCCGATCTTCAACGATGCGACAGGCGGTGCCACACAGCAGGCCCTTGGCCTTCCGATTGGATATGTGGATTCTAAGTCATGGGATTACGAAAAAGCGGCATTACTTGCGGCTGACTGGAATTACACACGTTACGGAATCCCTCAAGGAATGGAATACAAAATCTCAGAGGATGCAACATTGACAACGATTGTCGATGCAGACGGAAACCCGATCAACTTGTATGAGAGAGATATGGTTGCTCTCCGTGTAACTCAGCAAGTCGGATTCATGACATTGACTGACGATGCGTTTGCGGCCATTACACCAGCAACGGAGGCGTAAGCTTATGGGGTATACATCTAAAAACTATAACACTAATAACGGCGACAAATTGGTGATCGGCGGCGAGCTTGAAATAAAAGAGGGCGCGAAGGTGACCGGGTTATCGGGTTCTGCGCCTGCTCCTAAAACTATCACTTCGGAAATGATCGGCGACGGAGAAGTGAAAAACATCAATATCGGTGATGGATCCGTCCAAAACCGTAATATTGGCACCGGGAGCGTTCAAACAAAAAATGTGGGAGATAAGGCAGTTACTTTAGCTAAACTCGGTGACGATGTGACAGCCAAACTATCTGATTTAGAGAATCGGGTAAAAGCACTGGAAGGAGGCGGCACGTGATATGAAAGCATCTAACGGTTCCAAAACCATTGAATGCACTGAAAAGGCTTTTGAGGTGGTTTATTCTCACATTGGTTTTAAGAGAGTGGAAGAGGCCAAGAAGCCAGCTGCCGATCTTCTTGATATGACTGAGGCTCAACTGCAGAAGGTAAACAAAGATGAGATTATTGCTTTCTTGAAAGAGAATGAATATGATTTTGACCCTAAAGCGCCTAAAGACGAACTGATCAAGATTGTCTTAGGTGAAGAGTAGGTGATTCAGTGGACATCGCACAAGTAAAGCGAATGACAGAGATTAAGACAGATAGGCATGACGAATATTTGTCTGAAATAGTCCCTATTTTGATTGAGTCTGCCAGTGATTTTTGTAGCAACACTTTCGATCCGGAGGCTTTACCAGCTGGCGTGAAGCTTTTTGTTGCGAAGGCTGCGGAATATAATATGAATCCTTCTGGACTCTCGGGAAGAAGCATGGGGGATGTGTCCTATTCGTACAATACAGAATTTCCTCGGTACATCACAAAACACCTTACGCCATATCGAAGGCTGAGAGTTAAATGATCTATGAGGAATTCCCGCACGTCATAACGTTTCAGCGGTGGGAAGAGGTGCCGGACGGCGGCGGGGGCTATGTTGAAAAATTCACTGATTATCTCACAACAGAGGCCTTTGTCGGCGGGATTACGTCCCGGGAATATTATCAGGCTCAGCAGCTTCAAAACCCGGTTGATTGCAATGTGTATTTCCCGTATCGCAATGATATTGAGAAGACAATGCGGATCATCTATGAAAACAAGGTGCTGACTCTCAAATCAGATCCGATCGACCAGGGAGGCATGCATGAGATTATGAATTTGAAATGTCAGGTAACAGGGGTGCTGAAGGGCAATGGCTGAGGTCAGTGGTAGATGGGTCAGGCAGATGCAAAGAGCTACGAGCGAGTTCAGAAACCGGATCATAGATGATATTAAGCAACTGGTCACAGACACGGCCGAGCTGATTTACAGCCATGCTGTTCTGAATGCTCCGACCGCCGCGATAGACGGGGGGAACCTGAAAAATTCAATTGAAATCGACTACCAAGAGGGCGGCTTGCGGGCCGTTATTTCTGTTGGTGCCGATTATGCCGTATATGTGGAATACGGAACAGGGATTTACGCAGAGGAAGGCGGCGGTCGGCAAACGCCGTGGGTTTATTATGACACCAAGCTTAATAGATGGGTGATCACGCGGGGAATGCGGGCGCAGCCGTTCTGGAATCCAGCGGTGGACGAAGGTATGCGGTATTTTGCCAGTCAAATGTAATAGAAAGGAGCTGTCATCATGCGATCTGCCCTGTGGCCGTTGCAGGCTGCTCTATTTAAGAGGTTATCAACAGACGAAGAGCTGAACGGGCGCGTCACGGGCGTCTTTGATGCAGTCCCGAAAGATCAGCAAAAGCCTTATGTAACAATGGGGGATGATGATGTATCCCCATTTAAAACCAAGACATCCAGCGGTGAAGAAATCAATGTGGTTTTACACTGCTGGTCAGGTTACAACGGAAAAAAAGAAGCGATGGAGATTCTGAGCCTCATGCTTCAAGCATTAACAAGCAAGCCCCTAACAATAGAGGGCTTTTCTTTATGTCGTTCTGAGATGCGCAGCATGCAAGTAATCACCGATATTGACGGGTACACGCGTCACGGCATTCTCAGAATGCGCTTCACAATAAACAATTGAGAGGATGAAAGAAATGCCAGATTTATTAAACGGTAAAGATGAGATTTTCTTTGTGCAGCCAATGGATGCAAAAGATGGCGAAGGTCTATTTATTGCCTTTCAGATGGAAGGATCACATACGAAAGAACAAGATACACTGGACGAGTCCACAAAATCAGGTCGGATCGTTGGATATGGTACGAAAAACGAAAGCTTTGAATTGACTTATTTTGCTGCCGTTACCGATCCAGGACAAGAAGCGATTGAAAAAGCATTTGACGACGAAAAAGCAATTAAAGTCTGGAAGGCGAATATCAACAAAAATGCAGAGGGCAAACACCCTGCCGTTTATGGGCATGCGATCATCGAAAGTTTAGAATCAGGCTCTCCACAGGATGGCTTTGTCGAAGTATCAGTCACCTTACCGGTATTAGGGAAAACCTTTAAGGGAGAATTGCCCGCGATCCCTGATGATGTGCTGGAAACAATTAAATCATCGGCCGGCGCTAAAGGCTTTGAAGATTTCGGCACTAAAAGCACTACGCCCTAATGCGCCCCAAAATCTATCGTTCACGGCTACGTCTGACAGCGTGACCGTGAAATGGGATGTGGTAGATGGGGCGACTTCATATAAGGTATACAGGGGAGCGGGCAAGCAGCTGGACGCAACTGTCACTGGCACATCCCACACCTTGACAGGAATTGCGGCCGACACGAAACTGACGGTCAACGTCTCTGCTGTGAACGATGTGGGCGAGTCCTCAATGACCGAGATTGTTACGCAAACACAAGCGGTTACGCCCTAACGTACCCCGCAATATAACTGCGAAAAGCGTCACTTCAAATCAGGTGAGTTTTTCATGGGATGCGGTGAAAGGGGCGACATCTTACAACATTTACAGATTTTATGCAAAAATAGCGACTGTCTCAAAGAATTCGTACACGTCGAATCCTAACCTGAAACCGGACACCGCCTACATTTTTAACGTGTCGGCAGTGAACTCGGCCGGGGAATCGGAACGATCGGCCAATTTTACGATACGAACAGAAAAGGAATCATAGAGTCCGGGCTTCCCGGGCTCTTTTTTAACATACAAAAATAATCGGAGGTTTTATAAATGGCTTACTTAACTATCGGAGATAAAGAATACAAATCACGTTGCGACTTTGCTTTTGACAGGTTGGCAAACGAAAAATACTCCACTGAGGACGAAAAGGGCAAAGGCGGCACAATGAATATTTACATGAGCCTGCTCAACGAAGAGGCTTCGTATCTTTCTGCTTTTTGGGATTGCGCACTCGCTTACTTGAAGAAAGAAAAGCCTTCAACTGAGGCTATTGAAGAAGCAATCATGAAAATCATTGATGAAGACGAGACAGGCGAGGCAATTGATAAGATGATCAATGAAGCATTCACAACACTGGATTCAGCGGGTTTTTTCAAAGGCGTGATCCGTCAGCGCTGGAAGATGATGGAGAAGATGAACAAAGGGAAGAAACCGGCTCCGAACGAAACACCGGAAATGGAAGCGAAACGGCTGGAGGACGAAGAGAACGGCAAGGAAGTCCTGAAGATGATGAAAGAGGCGTACAAAGAGAGAACGGGATCGACTACGACCAAATAATTACGAATTCCGCACGTTGGCTCAATGTTTATGATGTGGATTTAATCATGTCATGGACTCCTAACGAGTACAAGCTTCTGCTCAAAGGGGCCAAGTTGCGAGAAATAGATGAATTGGAGCTTATGGCAAGAAACGCCATGTTTCACCGTTACGCCATGAATGAGAAGCGCCCCAAAGAAACAAAAATGTTTGATGCAAAGAAGGCCAGACGCCAATTGGAGCGCAATATCACTGGCGATAACGACAAATGGCGCAAGTCAGATGTAAACGAGCTCGGCAAACGAGCCAAAGGGGTTCAGCGGTTTAATGATGCGATCCGCAACCACTTTGCAAAATCCGGACAAGGAATGGGGTGAGGGAATGATCGAAAGACTGACAGCAATAGTTGAAGCGCAGACACGAAGATTTACTCGCAGCATGGATCGTGTGAATGATATGATGCGCCGGATGAATGATCATCAGACGGTGGAAATTGACGCAGAGATCGCAAGCTTTCAGGCCAGAGTGCGGCAGGCCGAGCAGCAAATTGATAATTTTGTACATCGACATGAACGCACGCGAGTTGATTTAGATGCTGATTCAGATCCTCTGACTAGAGCTGTGTCAGAAGCACGGACAGCTTTAGCTTCGTTGCGAAATAGAGTCACAACCAACATAAACGGTGATACCTCGAATTTAACGAGAGCGGTAGCAGTAGCCAGAACAGAGACACATTCCTTGCCAAAACGTGTTTGGATACACATCGAAGCCCGAATTGATCGGTTTGAAACATCGATGAATAGGCTCGCCAAAATCACTAACTCTGTTTCAACTGTCATAGGTCATTCGCTTGCCGGCGCCTTCACATCCGTATTGCCTGCAATTTCTCCGGTTCTTGCCAGCATAACTGGAGTAATCGGGTCATTGGGCCCTATGCTCGGAGTGGCAGCCGGCGGAGTAATGGGGTTAACCAGTGCATTTGCAACAGCGGGAACAGGCGCGGCGGCATTCGGCGCCCTTGCTGTTACTTCAATAAGCGGTGTATTTAAAGCATCCGAAGACCTTTCAAAGCTGCAGGAGAAGCTGGACAATGCAACAAACGCAAAAGAGCGCGCTAAAATCATGAAACAGATCAATAATCTACAAAAATCTCTTGGAAAAGAAGAGAGAGAGGCATTAAAGAACCTCGAAGACTTTAAAGACAATTGGCGGGACATCGGTACGATGGTTCAAAAGCCGATCTTAAAAACATTCGGTATGTCTCTAAATACGTTTAAACTCGCGCTTAACTCACTCATTCCAATGTTTGATGGACTGGCAAAAGAGGGCGTGGGACTGGCGAAAAGCATGGACAAAGCTTTTAAAGCTCCGGACATGCAGAGATTTATTTCCTAT
The DNA here is from genome assembly GCF_041222765.1 of Bacillus sp. JNUCC-21. Lineage (NCBI taxonomy): Bacteria > Bacillati > Bacillota > Bacilli > Caryophanales > Bacillaceae > Bacillus > Bacillus sp. JNUCC-21. The sequence continues at coordinate 1,175,702 of NZ_CP166019.1, forward strand.
CTGAACAAAGAAGCTCCGGCGGCGTTTGCTTCATTCGGCCGATCTGCCGGGAATGTCTTACGGACAGTTTTTAATCTGATCGTAGCATTCGGACCGACTGGAAAGAGCATGACAAAATCCATCGAAGGAATGACCCAATCATGGGTAAAATGGTCAGCGAACTTGGGTTCCTCAAAGAAATTTCAGGCTTTCGTGGAGTATACAAAAACCAACGGCCCAAAACTGCTACAGATTATCAGAAACTTTTCCGGCGGCCTGACAAAGCTGTTTACTGGATTCGCTCCTATGTCTCAAGACATGATGACGTCACTCGTAGATCTGACCAAGCGGTTCAATGAGTGGGCTGGTAGCGTTACGAAAACAAAAGAATTTCAATCGTTCATTGACTATATCAAAACCAACGGCCCTACAGTATGGAGCACATTGGGGCAGATCGCGAAGACTATCATCAACTTGCTTGTTGGCATGGCTCCACTCGGTAAAACGATTTTGGAGAATGTAAACGGGTTTTTGAAATTTACTAATGCGGCGATGGAAGCAAACCCGGCAATCGGGAAATTTATCGCAGCCGGTATTTCATTAATTGGTGCTTTAAGAGCTATAGTTCCGGCGATAGTAGCGGTAAGCGCTGTTACCAACGGTCTTAAAGATTTTAAAGATGCAGCTGAATATCTACGAATCTTCAAAACCACAGCTGCGGGTATAAAACTGACTGGCATGATTGGCCAATTAAAATCAGCGATAGCAACTATGGGGCAATTCATTGCGAAGTATACAGCGATGGCAGCAAGCGCAACAGCTAATGCTGTGAAAATGGCAGCATCGTGGACAGCCATGAAAATTTCAGCATTGATTTCTGCTCTGAAACGCGGCATTGTTCAAATGGGCTTATGGATCAAGAATATGACTGTAATGGCGGCCCAATCAATCGCAAGTGCTGCCCGTACAGCAACCGCATGGACAGCAATGAAGATCACCTCTTTTATCACAATGCTGACAAACGGGATTAAGCAGATGGGTCTTTTCATTGCCAAAATGACCGTGCTCGCAGCGCAATCCATAGCGCAGGCAACTCGCATGGCAGCGGCCTGGACAGCGGCGCAGATCAGCAATTTTATCTCTTTGCTGGTTGCAGGCGGTAAGCAAATGGTTTTATTCGGCCGGCAACTCGTCGTGCTTACAGCACAAGCGGCAGCACAGGCGGCACGTATGGCGGCATCATGGGTCATCGCAATGGGGCCTATCGGATGGATTACGGCGGCTGTCATCGGTCTGGTTGCCTTGATCATCGCGAATTGGGACACGGTGAAATCGGCTACAATTGCGGTATGGGGTGCTATTTCCAGTTGGTTGTCTACTGTCTGGACAGGTATAAAGACGATAGCAACATCAACATGGAACGGACTAACGTCGTTCTTCTCTAATGTCTGGAATGGTATTAAGAAGACTGCGACTTCAGTATGGAATGGCATTAAGAAGACTATTACCTCAATTTGGTCAGGTCTTAAATCGGCGGCTGTCACAGTCTTTACGTATATGCGGGCCCAGATCGTTAACAGGATCATTGCGACGAGAGATAAAATGATCAGCATCTGGAATGCAATTAAGAGTAAAGTCTCGTCCATATGGAATGCTCTGAAAAGTGCTGCAGTGACTGCTTTTACCTATATGCGCGCACAAATTGTGAATCGGATTATTGCAACCAGAGACAAGATGGTCAGTTTGTGGAACGCGATAAAAAGCAAAGTGACATCTGTCTGGAATGCTTTAAAAAGTGCAGCTGTAACAGCCTTCAACTACATGCGGGCGCAAATCGTCAATAGAATTGTAGCGACGAGAGACAGAGTAATAAGCCTCTGGAATACAGTGAAAAGCAAAGTGATGTCCATTTGGAACGGCATTAAAAGCGCAGCTTCTACAGCATTCAGCTACATGAAAGCTCAAATCGTAAACCGTATCCAAGCAACAAAAGAACGTATCGTCAGCATTTGGAATGGTGTCATGAAATTTTTTAGAGGCATCAACCTCAAGTCCATTGGGCGCAACATCATACAAGGATTAATAAATGGTATCAGCGGCATGGCAGGGGCTTTAGCGAGCAAAGTGAAATCAATGGCAAATGCTATTCCTAACGGCATGAAAAAACTTCTGGGAATCCATTCTCCGTCAAGGGTAATGCGTGACCAGGTCGGTTATCACGTCGGCACCGGTATGGCGGCTGGTATTGATAAATCGCAGGCCAAAGTAAAAGCGGCCGCGGCAAAAGCAGCAAAATCGGCTCAGAAGGCGGCTGAGGTAAAGGTATCCAACAAAATTAAGAACGCTGAAGTGAAGTATGACACCAAGAAAATGGGCGCCGATACCTATATCAAAACATTGCAAAAGATTCAGAAGCAAAACAAGCTTACCAGCGAGCAAAACCGAAAAATCCAGCGCGAGATATATCAGGCATCCAAAAGCGCCTCTGATAAACAGAAGAAGCTACTGAAAGAGCAGCAGCGCAAGGAAGCGAAGGCGAAACTGGCTTATACCAAGAAAGTATCAGATCAGATTAAGAAAGCTGAGGCAAAATACGATACAGGAAAAATCAGCGGGAATACCTATATCAAAACGCTTGAGAAAATCAAGAAGAAGAACAAGCTGAATTCTGACCAGCAAATAAAGGTTCAACGGGAAATCTATCAGACTCAAAAAGCGATGGCTGATAAGGCCAGAAAGCAGAAGGAAGCCGAAAAGAAAGCGGCTGACAAACTTAACAAGGGCATTCTTTCTGCAAACAATACTTATCTCTCAAAATTCAAAAGTGTGAATGATAAACTGACTGCCGATATTAAGGCGGCCAACGATGCCTATAAAAAGGAGCTGCAAGACCGAACAGACGCGATTTATAACGCCATCGGTCTATTTGACGATGTCTCAAGTGAAAAAGTGAACGGCTCCAAGCTGACTGCAAATCTTAAAAAGCAGCTGGACAAGATCAAAACGTTCAACAATGACATTTCAAAAATAGCAGGTCGGGCACCGAAGGCGTTCACAGACGAATTGAAAGAAATGGGTGTCGGGTCAGCTGATCAAATTAATGCGATTTCACGCATGACAGATTCCGAGTTAAATGAGTATGTCAAGCTGTGGCAGGAAAAGCATAAGCTGGCGAGCACTCAGGCGGAACAAGAATTAATCGGACTGAAAAACGAGACAACTAAGAAAATAGTTGAATTACGCTCGGCCGCAAATAAAGAACTGGCACTTCTGAAAAATGACTATCTCCGCAAAATTGGGGAGCTTACAGTCGATGTGAAACAACTTGGTTCTCTCAAGAAAAGCGGCAAAGCCATCGGATCAAATACAATGGCCGGCATTATTTCTGGAATGAAGAATATGAAGGGCGAGCTGGCGAAAGAAGCAAACTCCATCGCATCGACAATTGAGAAAACCATTAAGAAAAAATTGAAAATCCACTCCCCGTCCAGATTGATGCGGGATCAGGTGGGGATCATGGTTCCTGCTGGTATCGCTGTCGGGATTCAGAATGGTATCGGCACTGTTCAGAGAGCTATGGGAGCCGTCAGTGATGCCATGACTATTCAGCAAGAGGATATGAATTTTGCATATGACACATCCATTTCTAGCAGCGAACTCGGCACGGTTAGAAAAGAATTGAGCGCGGACATCCGGAACCTTGAATTGCCTGACAGGATGATTGTTGTTGAGATGGACAGCAAGAAGGTCGGTCAAGGAGTAGAAAAGCCTGTCACAGACGCACAGAAAAGGTCAAACGCAAGGAGGGTGAGATTTAATGATTAATTATCAGGAGCTGCTGCCAAACCAATGGAAAATCACGTTTGACGGCATTGATATATCACCCTTCTTTTATGTAAAGTCCACGGGCGGCCGAGGCGTGACAGGGAGGGAAGTGAATACAGCCACTATAGGGAATCGTCCGGGAGGTTTCCTGCGGGACACAAGAATTCCTGTAAGAGTCATAACCGTTGAGGTTCTTTTTGCCTTCCGTAGTGAAGAAGAGCTGAAGAAAAAGCAGGAGGAACTGACTTTTATTCTGCACACTGAAGAGCCTAAACCGTTAATTTTTAACGATGAGCCTGACAGAGTCTATAATGCTGTCTTTGAAAGCATTTCAGAAGGCGAAGAACAGGGAGGCTTTCAAACTGCAACATTGACTTTTATCTGTCCCGATCCAAAAAAATACGGCCCGGCGAAGGATTTTGAATTTAATTCAGGTGTTCAAACTATTACTAATCCGGGCTATGCAGCCGTAGACCCAACAATCGAATGCGTCTTTGAAGAGAAAGCCACTTCATATGAGGTGGCTCTTCTTAATGCTGATGGGTCTGTATCGAAAACGATCAAGCTGCTGTACGATTTCATCGCTGGTGACACTCTTGTAATTGATTCAGCAAAAAGAAAGGTCACTTGCAGCGGTAATTTAATCATGACAGCACTTCAAATTCAATCAGATTGGTTTCTGCTACCGCCCAGGACGCCAGTTAAAATCAAGTTCAGTCATAAGAGCAGCATCAAATTTAATGAGGCATATTTGTAAGGAGGTCCGGTCATGGCTGACATTTATATACTTTCACCAGATGATAAATTATTGACAGTGCTGTCCAGCCACGGACGAGAAACCTGTACGTTCTGGGATGCTAAATACAAGGAAGAGCTCAACAAGGGCTCTTCTTTTTCTTTTGTAGCCGATGCCTCCCACCCTGACGCGCGCTTCCTATTCGAAGAGAATCAAGTGGTGTTCAGGGATAAGGACGGTGTACTGCGTCTGTTTGTCATTAAGGAACTCGATGATACAAGTGAAGAAGGAGAGGTTAACACCCAGGTTACCTGTGAGGCTGCTATGATGGAGCTTGCCGAAACCTTTGTAAAAGATTTCCGCCCGACTAACAAAACTGCTCAGTTTGTACTGGACAACGTCCTTTCTCGGTCAAGATGGGTGGCGGAAGTAACGGCGGAGCTTGGAGTGAATACGACTACCTTCTATAAAAAAACAGCGTTGGATTGTATCGCTGATGTGATCAATATATGGGGCGGAGAGCTTCAGGACACTATAGAATTTGATGGAAATCAGGTCGTCAAACGAATTATAAAAATACTTCCCCGTCGCGGTAAAGACGGCGGGAAGCGCTTTGAGAGTGATAAGGATACAACAAATATCCGGCGGACCGTTATCAGTTACCCGGTGACAGCCCTTTGGGGTTACGGAGCATCCATAGCATCTACGGATGAGGAAGGAGAGGAAACGGGCGGTTATTCCCGTTTTATTGATTTCTCTGAAGTAGAATGGAAAAAATCAAAAGGCGACCCGGTCGATAAGCCTTTAGGCCAGGAATGGGTTGGCGATCCGGATTTATTAGAACGATTGGGGCGCCTTAAAGATGGAAAGCTGATCCATCGGGAAGGCCAGTTCAATAATGAAGACATAACAGATCCGGTAGAGCTCTTAAAGGCCACATATAATCATTTGATTACGACTGCATGTAAGACAGAAATCAATTACGAACTGTCCGTGCAACTGCTCGAGAGCGTGCCGGGACACGAACACGAACATGTGGAATTGGGAGATACAACGATCGCAATTGACCGAAACTTCGCTATTCCAATCGAGACATCGCAGCGCGTTATTTCAATGGAATACGATATTACCGACCCTGAAAACACTTGCGTTGTTGAGATCGGCCAATTTTTATCAGCATTACAAAAAGACGGCCGAATTGATCAAATCGAAAGCGTGATAGAAAAAAACCGCGGTACTTGGGAAAGCAAACCGGACGCCGGGGAGGTTACGGATGGAAGTTTCCCTGACAAAGCCCCGCCAGTTCCGTCGAATGTAGTGATCAAGCCAATGTTTCAGAATGTGGCCCTGACATGGGATTATGATCCGTCCAGTTATATTGCAGCCTATGAGGTATATGCTTCACAAGTAAATGGATTCACCCCATTAAAAGAGAATCGTATTTTCAGAGGCAAAACAGGCGGATATGAGCATTTTACGGGAGTAAATGAAGTTTGGTATTATCGCTTGCGCTCAATCAACACACGAGGCACAGCGAGCGAATTCACAGATCAGTTTTCCGCGACCACTCAGCGCATTCTGACTGATGATATTGTTTTCGGAGCGATCACAAAAGAAAAACTGGCCCAGCTGGCCGTTGACGCTGATAAACTTTCAAGAAACTTTGATGATGCTAATATCTTACCTGGCTCTCTTTTAAAATCTAAATGGTTCTATGATTACCCGGACACAAGCCACAGTGTTGAGGAAAAAGAATTTAACGAAATGACTGTTTCTCAAGTCATCAATGGAACAACTAGAATAGCTTTCGGAATATGTGGTAACAGGTCCTCGCCTGTTAATGTTCAAAGAATGGCCTTGGTCAAAGATCAACAATATATACTGTCTTTTGAAATAAAGCGGAATAATACCACCGACATAAATTATATTCATTTGAAAAAAAGCAGTACTTTCATACAAATTAGCAGCAATGAACAGAAAGATATTTCTGCTTTTCCGTCTGATCAATTTATAAGGGTTAATATCAAATTTACTGCTCCGGAAACCGGCTCTGATTACACAATTGGAATCGGCGGATATAATCGAAACGGAAACACTGAGCCCTGTAGCTTTGTTATTCGTAAGGTACAGGTACGCAAAGGCGACGTCATTTCTGATTATGGTTATAGCCCGTTTGATACTCAGCTGGTTGATGGGGTTATTGATGGCGACCACATCCAAAAGGCGGTAATAGAAGCAGCTCATATAAAAAATGCAGCCATAACAAGTGCGAAAATAGCTGAGGCGGCAATCGGGACAGCGGCTATTCAAAATGCGGCTATCGCAAAGGCACATCTAAAAGAAGCAATAATTGATTCGGTACACATCATTGATGGTTCAATAACAAACGCCAAGATCAAAGACCTTTCAGCGGACAAAATAAATGTCGGGACGTTAAAAGGTATCACGATTGAGGGGGTGACCATAAAAGGGGCCCGTTTCGAGGCGCTGACACAATCAGAAGATGCCGAATACTATATCGAAGGCGATAAGATTTACCAGTACACCAGAGACTCTCATTATGTTTACAACAAATTGATTGTTAGTTCTGGGAAAATAACGCAGGAACAAGGAAAGTTTTTTGATCCTGGTGATTCCTATAATGAAATCTACAGAACAGTTTCAATTGGTGATGGCAAAATAGAGCTCCGTGGCGCAGGCGAGCAAACCGCATATGAAACGGTTCCAACTATTTCAATGTATTCAGAAATAGGAGATGTTGGACAAGTTATAAGCCATTTTAATATGAAAATGGAAAGACAGGCAGCTGTTGAAGAAGACGCTTTTCTTCTTACTGCTACTACCAATCCTAAAAATATAGGAGAGCCGTTCACATATAATCGTTATCAGGCCCTTTTTGAAGGATCAGCTACTATTTATCGCTTTAAACCGAATAATTTAGATATTGATGTCCCCGGGGTCATTCGACTGAAATCAGGCCAAAAAACGATTGTTGATGCATCAGATTTAACGCTGCCATTGGGAACCAAAGTTGTAGCAGGGAATGCAAAAAATTGCGAATTCAAATTGATGGGTGGCAATGTTTCTACAGAATTAGAAGACGAGCATGGAGGCCTACAATACGGTTTGATGGTTTACTGCTTTACTTGGGACATTAAACTGCCGCCTGACGGAGGGGCAACTGCGTACGCGCGCTACAATCGCATTCCTTTTGTTGATAGTTTTGATTATGCGCCTGAGAACGTTTTTGCGGCGGTAGGTACAGCGATTGGCGCATATTCTAATGCGGTTACGGTAGGATTAGAAAATATAAGCGCCAGTTCTGTTGATATTGGAGTGAGAGGGACCGGGACTACTGCCGGAGTTGCGGGAAAAACGATAAAGGTTCAAATTGTTATTTTTTACGAATCACAATAAGGGAGTAATTTTTATGGTTGAAAAAAGGGATTTTAACATGAGTCTTTATTATGCGGACGGCATCGAAATAGAAGAAACCGGCGCGGGAATTGAAATAACTGCCGGCTCTATAAAAAAAGGAGACAAGACATATCCCATGGAGGCTGTTTCGTTCGATCTGCAGCCGGACGATACAACAAAAGTAGCGTATCAATTATATGTCCTTCATGATATAAAGTCTGATGAAATAAGCTATTTGCTCACAAAAACTTATGTAGAGCCTGACGGTTATTATCAAGGGTACAGTGGGAGCAAAAAGCTTATTATGATTCCAGTTCAAATTGTCGTTGATCCACAAGGCAACCGAGAAGGGCTTATAACAATCTATGTTCAAAATAAGGAGGATGGCAAAGATGAAGCTTGAGCCCGTGGTATTAAATATTGAAGCAAAAGATAGAGAGAAGGAAAAGACTACAGAGGAAAAGTTGCAGGAACAAGTCCTTGACCTTCAGCGGGTTTGCAATCTCTTAATGAATCAATAAAAGGAAACGGGGGGAGCCCATTGGAGAACCGAAGTGCTCTTTTCGGGTTTTTTGAGGATTGCTGGAAAAACGGAACTGTTTTGACCGTTGAAATGAGAAAAGCCGTTGAGATAGGCCGCATCACACAAGCGGAATATGATGAAATTACAGAAAGCGAACGCGGTAATGCGTATCCCGATCAAGAGTAAGGAGTGAAAGGCATGCAAGAAATGACAAAAGAGCAACTTCAGGACCAGTTACAAATTGCAGCATATAAAGCTGCTTCCCTACAGCAGGAATTGAATCTGAAGAATAATGAGCTGGCCGAATATAAAGCGCTATACACGTTTGCAGATAATAAACGCGAGGAACTCGAAAAGCAATTAAATGCGACAGTAGCGGCGAAAGAAAATAATAGTGAACCAGCACCTGTAACTGAATAGGTGTTTTTATTTTGCCTCGAAGGAGGTGAAGCGTATGAGATAGAAAAAGGGGGGCGTACTAATGTCACAAATGACGGAGGTACCGGAAGTGAATGCTTTACAAAAAGAAATAACAGAGGTTAAAGCCGGGCAAAAGACTCTTGAACAGCGAGTGAGTGTCCTTGAGCGTTCTTCAGACAGGCATGATCAGCAAATCATTTCATTAAACGAAAAGCTGAACAAAATTGATGAAAATACGACTTGGATCAAACGGACCATCACAGGAGCCATAATAACGGCAGTCAGCACCGGTTTTATCGGGGGGGCTATCGCGATCATGTATAACCTGCTGCAAAAATAAGGAGGGAAATAACATATGAAAAAATTCGACAAAGGTACAGTCGTCCGGACTGTGCTTCTTTTTATTGCTCTCGTAAACCAAGTTTTAGTGATGTTTGGTAAGGATGTGCTACCGATTGCAGATGATCAAGTGAATGACCTTGCGGACGCGGTTTATTTAGGCGGCTCCATCGGTTTTACGATCATCATGTCACTGGTAGCATGGTTCAAAAACAACTATGTGACTGAAAAAGGCCATAAGCAAAAAGCCGTTTTAAAACAGCACGATTTGACCAAGTAAGGGCTGCCGTTCGGCGGCTCTTTTATATTTCAAAACAGAATAGGAGAGATTTTTCATGACAATTGCAGTTAAAAAAAGAATAGTAGAATCTGAGAAATATGCTCTGAAATGTCCGAATCCGATGACGCCGGAGTACATCACCATTCATAATACGGCAAACGATGCATCAGCCGCCAATGAAATCAGTTATATGACTGGTAACACTGAATCGACAAGCTATCATTTTGCTGTAGATGATAAAGAAGTAATTCAGGGGATTCCGCTGGACCGGAACGCTTGGCATTCTGGCGACGGTACAAACGGAACCGGGAACCGTAAGTCTATCGGTGTAGAAATCTGCTACAGCAAGTCAGGCGGAGCGCGATACCAAGCAGCGGAGGCGCTGGCTATCAAGTTTGTGGCGCAGCTTCTAAAAGAGCGCGGCTGGGGCGTCGACAGGATCAGAAAGCATCAGGACTGGAATGGAAAATACTGCCCGCACCGTATTTTAGATGAGGGGCGCTGGGATGAAGTGAAATCGTCTATCGTTGCAGAACTTGAACGCCTTGGAGGTAAAAAAGCATCCAAACCACAAAAAACAGATTCGAAGACCAGCGGGGCGACGTACACCGTCAAGAAAGGCGATGTCCTTTCTGTAATTGCAGAGAAAACAGGAGTAAGCATGAAAACCCTGCAAAGCTTGAACGGCATCAAAAATCCGAATCTAATCAAAGTCGGTCAAATATTAAAGCTGACTGGCTCGACCGGCTCTTCATCCAACGGCAAGAAATCATCTTACACGTTGCCGTCAGGCGTTTTTAAAGTTACAAGCCCCTTAACTAAGGGAACGGCCGTGAAACGGATTCAATCTGCACTGGCGGCTCTCTATTACTACCCGGACAAAGGGGCAAGTAACAACGGAATAGATGGCTATTACGGGCCGAAAACAGCAAACGCGGTTAAACGATTCCAGTCCATGTACGGCCTGACTGCTGATGGCATTTATGGGCCGAAAACAAAAGCGAAGCTTGAATCTCTACTAACATAAGAGAATCCCTTCTCGTTATGAGAAGGGACTTATCTTTTTATTCATCGTATAGTTTATTAACCAAATCGGTAAATGAATCAGATATATGACTCAAAGCTCCATCAGGGTCTTCATAAGCAATTTCATGATCCCAGAAAACCACAGAGGGATTTTCTTTATTCTGACGATAATCGAAACAGATTTCATTACCGAAAGGATCACAGGCGAAAGGGACTATCCCTGAAAGCATTCTTCCATCCTGATAATCTTCTAAAACTTCTAAAATAAAACTTGAACTATCTTCAGTTAGGCCATGTAATCGATTAAAAACCGCACCTTTTGTATTTTCAAAGTCAAATATCTTTTTACTTGGGCGTGCTCCATTGTTGTTTAATATAGTTGAAATGTAGTCGTTTGGAAACTTAATATCTAATGCCTTTTCGATTTTTTTAACAGTTGTTTCCCCGATGGGTTCTTCGGCAAATCTCCACTCTGTCATATTGACCAACTCCTATCTGTTCTTACTTCCACCACCCCAAAGGTGCCGACCTCCTGTATGGCCTGTTTGCCGATGCACCTTTTGGTCAACTAATTGCATTCTCCCTGAATCTTGGTGATGATGCCAAGTATATCCGTCTGGTGTTTCACCAGCTTTTATCATTTGGATTTGAAGGTCATTGAATTGATTTCTAAGTAAAGGATCTCTTTCAATTTCTTCTTTTAATTTTAAGGTTGCATCTTTAAATTGTAAATAATCGCTTTCCTTATAAAGTTTAGAATCAATCTTCGTATCAAATTTTGCTTTGAAAATTGGGAAACCGTCTTTATTATATGGAACTCCAGTTTTAGGATGTTTTTGGTTTTTAAGATGGCCCATTTTTAAGTTAACTGTTTTGAGGTTTCCGTATTCATCTTTGTAAGTATAAGGTGCGGCTTTAGTAAACAAATCATCCTTTGATTGAACTAATCTCTTTAAAAGCGGCGTGTTTTTTACATTATGGGTGTTTTCAATATCTTGCGCTATTCCAACAAGGGCAGGTTCGTTCTTATTTTTCAATAAAGAGTTGATATAGTCTGTTCCATTTTTTATTCCTGTGTGTACATGGCGTGCAGCGCCAGGCTCCAATACTTTTCCCACCTTGGAGAAGCCTGTTTTTGCGAGTTTGCTTGATACGTTAACCGTCGAGCCCACACCTTTCAGGCCGACAAGGCTGCCCACCGCATATGAGACGTAGTGCGCTCTAGAGTACGTATCACCATTCACCATTTGATCATTCCACGAATCGGCTAGGTTTGTCCATATGATTTTTGCGTAAGACGGAGTATTCAATACGGTAGAAATCGTTTTAACAACCTTTTGTTCATCAGTGAGCTGATAAAAGTCCCAGGCGCCGACAGCGAGGTCTTTCAGACCTAACACAGTATCTTTCCCAACATCATAAAGACCGACTGCAACCCCTTTGAAACCGTCTGTGAGTTCTTGCGTGTTTTCAATTTGTGTGAAATAACGCTGCTGTTCTTTTGTCAGGTTTTCATAGCCGATTGTTTTAGCCATTGAGTAGAACTCATCGGCATTCGCATAGTCGAAATTGTTTAGTCTTTCTTTCAGTTTTTCAACCTCACGTTCTCTTGCTTCTTCTTTCTTAATCGTAAGGTAAGCATCTGAATGCTTTGCAATCTCGCCTTTTTTCTTATGGATGTCGCTTTCACGGTACGCCTTGGCATTGTAGTGAAGCGGCGTGGCGCTTTTTCCTTTGCCTGTGGCGTTTTGAAGCTGCTGAAAGTCGGCTTGGATAAACTGTTCGTTCGCTTCGGTTTCGGCGTATTCCTTCGTTAGATCGTGATCAAGCTTGCCGAGCTTATGTATTGTTTCACTTCTTTTTTTGTCAGCTGAAGAGAGCTTCTGATCCGTGTTTTCGGTTGAAAACAGATCAAGCGAGATGATGTCTTCGATCTCTCCGAGGATGGAGCGCATGTCCTTTTTCTGCTCTTCCATAATTGCTTTTGATTTATTCAAGGCGTGGGTAAGCTCGTGCTCCAGAAATGATTCTTCTACATGAGATTCGGAAAGACCTGCTTCTTCGACTTTGCCGGGAAGGCTTGTGAGAAATGCGATTTTCATGTCGATCAGATCAAGCCAGCTGTCTGTGACGCCGGCGTGGTCTTTGAAAAAAGCTTTGATGTTGTCAGCGCCCCGGCCTGAGAAATCGCCGTCGCCAAGATCAGCCATACCTTGAAACGCTTTTTTTAGATTGCCCATCTGGCCGCGCAGTTCTTTGTATTCACTCGCACGCTGTTTGGCAGCGGTCAACAAGCTGTTTGCTTCAAAAACTTTCATGACCATATCCTTTCTTTTAAAAAGCTTCAACAAGATATTACCATGGAAGAATGAAGGAAATGGTCGCTGTACGATTGAAAAGGTAAAATGAATCATTTGGTCTGCGTCTTTATTCCTTGTGTTGTTCTTGAATAAAGTTGATAGAAAGCAGATTTTAAGTGGTTGGGTAAAAATGACTGGCGGAGCATCCGTCTCTTTAGAGTGGTTTTTTTATGAAATATATTGGTGTCTCGGATAAAAATGGTATAATTCTTGTGTTAGGAGGTGGTTAAGTGGATGAGTTTAGAAACTGGGTACTTTCGATTGCGGGAATTGTCACAATATGCAAACAGCTTTATGACATCTTCCAAAATGAAAAGAAGCAGCGAGGAGAGAAAAAGAAAAAGCGCTTCCGCCGGCAAAGCTAGAAGCGCAACTGCAGGTTTCAAGGTTTTCAAGGGGGGGAAACCCCCTGTTTCCTCGAATATACACTCAGTATACATTAAAAGTGATTGCGGTATGCCGCAAAAACGTATTGCGGTATACTGTAACTCATCCACTTTCGAATGAAAGATTATCTCAGCAAGTACAGTACATCAGAAATGGCCATGCTTCTAATAATGTTATTTGGCCTTGTCGCTATTGATTCTAAAAACTTATCGCTTTCGGGAATGATAGCGAGTGTAATTTTATATCTGGCTGTGATCCTCACACTATTCAAAGGTCTTATTATGATTTGGTCAGAAAAACGACGTGAAAGAAAGCGAAAAAATTAAGTTTATCAAGGAAGAAGTTTTGACTGCAAGGGAAGCGAGGGATCTGCTTGGAATCACCCGGCAGCGCTTAAGTATCCTTGTGACTTCAGGAAAGCTCAAACCGGTTAAAAAGGTTGGAACAGTTGCATTGTTCTTGGACATGTGCAAGATCTTAAAAGAATTAGAAGCTAGCCATAAGAAATAGCGGAGGCATGATACAAGAGGCCTTTGTCATACTTTTCTCTACTATAAGTGAAGGGGAATTTAAACAAAAAGATGGATCTGCTGTAAAATTTTTGTTAGTATCAAATAAGAAAACCCGTCATTTAGGGGTGAGCACTTAACTTTGGACAACTTGATACAAACATATTCACTGTACAAGGTGTTTAGTGCTCTTTATTCTTGGATATAGTGAAGGGCAGGTCTATATGCAGAAATATTTAAATATAATTGAACAGAGCACAATATTAAATCAATTTGCAAAAACAAAAAAAGTTAAGTTTTCTAAACGCGATGCTAAAGAGATCATAGGCGAACTTTCAGAAAAAGGCTACCGAGACGACTTGAAGTATTTAGATGAACAATTTAAGTTTTCAAGTAAACATTTAACGTTGTGTGAACTCGAAGAAGCTTTTCCTGAAACTTCAAACACTCCAGAAAAACTGTTGAAATTTTTAACTGAAAAAAGAGGACTCAGAATAAATCAAATTGATACAGAGTGGGAACCAGATTTAAAGCCAGCATTACAATTGTGTGCAATCAAGCACGAAGGAAGTGCCGTATACTTAAAATTTGTAGAAGAAAAGAGTACAACACGAAAAAAAGGATACGGTTCAATGAAAGTCTCTTATGCTCATTTTATCTCTGTTGTTGTAATATTTACCGATAAGCCCCTTTTGGAGATGAGATGTGCATTTAAAGATATACTCAAATATAGAGAACAAATATTAGAATATATAGGTTATACAAAAGATTGTAATCACTTTACTGTTCCAAAATTGACAAAGGAAAATGCAAAAAGAATGTGTGCTCACCTTTCAGCAGGTGTTTCTTCAAGTCATATTGCACTTCCAACAAGTGTAGGGAGTATTCAATTTAATGGTAAAAGAGGTGTTGATCTAAATAGTGATAACACCTTTAACGTTATTACTAGTGCAATAAATAAACTTGGTTATCCAACTGATCATAAAATGGACGAAAAGTGTATTTTCAAATATACTGATCCAAGGACTTCTGTTGAAATAGAAACTACGTTTGAAGTTAATTACGGAAAGGGCTATTTTAAGTTTGCAAAAGAAGTACCTGAAAGTGTTGTTGATCATGTTTTAGATGTTTTAGTTAAGGTTGATATAGAAGATAAAAAAATGGCGTCTATAATTGAAGCAGCTCCTACTACAGAGCTCTTGGAAGAAAACATATCAACAAAATAGTAAAACTATTGGAGGTGGAATTATGAGCACAGTATATTTTGAGGATATTAATAATGTATTGTCAAAGTGGGCTGCAAACGATCCTCCAATAGAAGACTTCACTGTTGAGAATGTTCTATTCGCTATTGGTGTAGACATTGATTCGTATGATTTTGTACTAAAATATTTAATGAGAAAACGGGATTTTGAATTAATTCCTAAAAAAATGCTTTTGTGCCCAAATAACCATAAGGTTCGATCTTTTGATCTGGAAGAGGAAATTGAGGATTATTTTGATTGCTTTTGTGGTGAATTAGACTTTATTCCCGAGCCAGAGCACTTTTTGTTAGTTTTTGAGTTCACAGATTATTTTATAACCCAATGTCAAAAAAAAAAGAGACAAAACAGCTTGAACAGAAACTTGAGCGGGAGGCTCCTGTTAGTCTAGCTGATAAAGTAAGAACAATGAATGAACTGATAGTTAATGGACAATTTGAAGAGATAACGAGAGGGGCCTTCATTTACGTGGATAAAACAACTCATAACAATGTTTATAACCCAAGCGGAACTGCAATTAGTTTTGGTTCGCATTCTAATAACACAGTGATAAATAACAACAATAAAGGAGACAATGAGCTAGAGGAATTAACCAAATTACTGCTCACTGAGATAAAGAGTTCAGAATTAAAACCTGAAAGACAGCAAGAATTAAACGAGCTTGTGGAAGCAGCTAATTCTGAGGTAACCGCAGAAAAACCAAAGAAAGCAGTGTTGAAAAGCTTCATAGAGTCAGCAGATTCAATAATTAAGACTGCTTCTAACTCAGTGAATTTGATTTCGGCCTTTGAAAAATGGCAAAATTTTTTCTCTTAAAAAGCTTACTTTTATGTAAGCTTTTTCAATGCTTTTATTTAGCAGTCGAATAGGTACCTATTTTATAAAGAGACTCAAATGTATCTCCTTTTAAATCCTTTGTTTAACCTTATTGTAATGTGTCAAAACATCCACTTCTCTTTTTTCTTATCCCACTTCAAAATGCGCTGCCTCATCAAATTTTTCACAGCAGCACGGATCGTCTGCTCATCTTTTCCGGTTTTTCTTTTCAATTGTTCCATGGAGGGATTTTTCCCGAAGCGGGTCATATTAAAAATAATCCGATACACTTTCCGTTCAAAATCAGTCATTGCAATTCAACTCCTGTAAAGATGATATGCGAACATAGGTTCTGTTGTCGATAAATCTGATTTGGGGACAGTTGGGGACGAATTGGGGACCAACTTGTTCATTTTTAGCCAAAACAGAAGATTTATTATCAGAAAGCCTGGTCAGCAAACCTTATAAAATAAGGTTTCAAAATAAAACGTCTGTTCGTATCAGAAGATAATCACTACCTTGACAGGGTAGAGGTCGCTGGTTCGAGCCCAGTCGGAATCATACACTGCGGTTAGAGACGTTATATCAACGTTTCTAGCCGTTTTTTATTGCGTTGACTTAGTCGTATTAAGGCGCAGGGTAGCGGTCCTACCAACGACAAGGAAGCGGTTTTTATTGCGGTGACTTAACCGAATGGAGGCGGTAATATGTCCGCAAATAGAACAGGAAAACGCGTCAAAAAGGAACGTACTTTACGGAAGACTACGAGCAATCTCGATGTGCTTTTCGTACAGTTTCGCGGAAATCAGAGGGGCGGGCGCAATCAACGCTCAACCAATACGAAGACAATTACAGGTTCTTTCGAATTTTTGGATCGTAAGGGGATCGGGCGGTCCATTCACGAAATGAGCCGAGAGGTAATTCGTAAGTATATCGTGTACAGTCAAGACGAGTGGGTTAAATTCGAGGACCATTATTTTAAGAAGGACGAGCATATGAAGAAAAGGCTTGCGCCGGGGACGATTAATACATTAGCGTTTTTTTTTAAGACGTTAGTCGCATTTCACGATGTCAGAAGCTGGGTGAACGATTCGTCTAGTCTATATGTCTAAGAGCATTGGTGGAGTAACGGAACAGGATACCGTCGAATTGTGGGCCGTATCTCTTTTTAGGGTCAAAATTGTTGAAAAGTTCAGCTAGTGATGCCGTCAAGTAGTTCCAAACCGCACTGTCGGTATTGCGTTTCTATCCGGATAAGAAAGCCGAAAAATTCGGTATCAATATAAAAAGGCCCTCCATAAAATGGGGGCCTTTCAGTGTTTCTTTTAAATAGCCTCTTTTAGTTGTTCTATTACACTTTTTAACCATTCTATAGGCGGTAAGCCAATTGTCGGGAAATATATTTCTGCATTACACTTTATAATGTCTTCCTTTTCTTCTTTGGTTAGATCGCTATTTAGAAACTCTTCGCAATACTTTACTGTAAATAGCAAACCTTCTTTACTAATTTCCTCAATAAATTCGTCTAAGGCGTGTTCAGGGGATTGGATATCTTGATGAAATGTTGCACCTAAAAAATTTTCTAATTCATCTAAGAAATCATACCTTTCATCCATGATACTTCCTCTCTTTCTATTTGGTTGGATATCCTGTAAGAATAAAGTTACCGTTATTATCTTTTTTGAGTATAATTTTTGCGTTTGTGACGTTTTCTACTAGTTCTGAATTTCTTGATACACTTTTGCCGATTATTTCTCCATCGCCCTTGTATCTTAACATTAATTTAGGTTTTTTAGGATCATCAATCCAATTTTCGATTTTCTTTATATTTTTTGGATCGTTTAAAACTGAATTAGCAATTCTTTCAGCGGTAGCCCTATCTTTAAAAGTAGATGAAGCTGTAATATGTGGGTTAGGATCAGTTTTCAGTCTTTCTATTAATTCTTTATCTGTTTTCCCAACATGTCTTTCTATAAGGTGTCCGCCTTTTGCTTCGTGAGCAGCTAAACCCCCGCCCGGTGCGAGAGGACTGCTGTCTCCTTGTTTAACACTATGTATGCCAGAAGTCACAGATTTACTGAGCACACTCTCTTTCTGATCTTCAATAATACTTTTCAACAAAGGAGTATTCTTCACATTGTGAGTGTTTTCAATATCCTGTGCTATTCCGGCAAGCGCGGGTTCGTACTTGTTTTTCGAAAAGGAATTGATGTAGTTTTGTCCTTTTTCAATCCCGGTTTTTACATGTTTTGCGGCTGCTTTTTCTCCAGCTTCCAAGACGTTATCCACTTTGGCGGCACCTGTTTTCGCGAGCTTGCTTGATACTTTTACAGCTGAGCCGGAACCTTTGAGTCCCACAATGCTCCCGATGGCGTAGGTGATGTAATGTGATCTTGAATACGCATCCCCGTTAACCATTTTATCATTCCATGAATCCGCCAGGTTTGTCCATATGATTTTTGCGTAGGAGGGTGTGTTCAATACGGCCGATATGGTTTTAGCGACTTTTTGTTCATCAGAGAGATGGTAAAAATCCCATGCGCCGACAGCGAGATCTTTGACGCCTGTTATGGTGTCTTTCCCGACATCATAAAGGCCGACGCCTATTCCTTTAACGATATCCCAAGCCGTTTCTCCGACTTCTTCTAGCTGTTTTGCTTGTTCAAGCTGCATCACATATTCCACCTGAGCAGGTTCAAGGTTTTCATAGCTGATTTTCTTCGCGATTTCTAAGTATTCATCCGGATCGGTGACACCAGCGGCCAGCTTTTTCTTCAGATCCTTGATCGCTCGCTCTTTCGCCTCTTCCTTTTTAATCGTCAAATAAGCATCCGAATGTCTTGCGATATCGCCTTTCTTCTTATGGATGTCGCTTTCTCGGTACGCTTTGGCGTTGTAGTGAAGCGGCGTGGCGCTTTTTCCTTTGCCTGTGGCGTTTTGGAGCTGCTCAAAGTCGGCCTGAATGAACTGTTCGTTCGCTTCGGTTTCTGTGTATTCCTTCGTTAGATCGTGATCAAGCTTGTCGAGCTTATGTATTGTTTCGCTTCTTTTTTTGTCAGCTGAAGAAAGCTTCTGATCTGTGCTTTCGGTTGAAAACAGATCAAGCGAGATGATGTCTTCGATCTCTCTGAGGATGGACCCCATGTCCTTTTTTTGCCCTTCCATAATTGCCTTTGATTTACTGAGGGCGTGGGTGAGCTCATGCTCCAGAAATGATTCCTCCACATGCGAATTGGAAAGTCCGGCATCTTCGACCTTACCGGGAAGGCTTGTGAGAAATGCGATTTTCATGTCGATCAGATCAAGCCAGCTGTCTGTGACGCCGGCGTGGTCCTTAAAAAAAGCTTTGATGTTGTCAGCGCCCCGGCCTGAGAAATCATTGTCACCGAGATCAGCCATACCTTGAAACGCTTTTTTCAGGTTGACCATTTGGCCGCGCAGTTTTTTATATTCACCCGAACGCTGTTTGGCGGCGGCGAGGAGGGTGGTTGCTTCGAAAACTTTCATGATCATATCCTTTCATTCGAAATACTTCAACGAGATATTACCATGGAAGAATGAAGGAAAAGACAAATAAGTATTTTGAAAGTGCAAAATGATTAATTTGTTCTGGGTAAATTTACTTATTTTATGATCGGGAATTGGGGAAGAGTTAGCTTTAGGTTGAATCGGTTGTTAGAACATCATGTGACGCACCTCCTTTAAAAAGCATACACACATATTAGAGGGCTGAAATTTACCCATATGAATTGGATACGCCGGCCCAAACGGCTTTTCGCATGGAACCAACATGCGGCAACTGGTCCACAGCTTTGGAAATTTCATCCTAACAGGGAAGTACGGCAAGCATTGGGAATATAAAGGAATATAGGCTTACAGCTATGCAGGATGGATGAATATCCGTCAGACGGCGAAGGAAAGGCAATCTCCATGTAATTGTGACGGTTTGAATGCGGGTGTATGGAACTTCCCATTCATCTGCTGTTACGTCAGAGGGACGAAGCGACTTTTTTGAGGAGGAAGCGGAATGATTGAATTTACACGGCCATCGCCTATGAAGAAAACATGCACGATGCACCCGGGAAAGGAATCTGTCAGATCGGTTTCGTTTACTGATTTTAACGGCAATTCTGTAACAGTAACCCTTTGTCAAATGTGTCTGGCTGAATTAAAAATGAAAGCCGCGACTGAATACAGGAGCATGACAGAGGAGCGGGCCAAACTGAATCGTTTCAAGATTGGTGATCATGTGTATTTAGAGCATTTGGGAGTAGTCAGCGAGATAAAAAACATGGAAGGCGCTCAAGTGGCAAACAGGACAGACACAGACGGAGTCCGGAAGGCTACCCCTAGGGAAATCGCAGAATACAAAAAACAGGGGAAGCAATGACGGTGAAAAAACGATTCAGTCAATCATTTATCAGTTGTGTTACTTACAGGAGCGGCGGCCGGATGTTTACGGATGCGCGACTTACACGGCCGGAGCCTCCACGGTGAAGTGAAGGAAAATTCAAACCAAGAATGTGAATTAATCAAACGCAGTTTCATGAATCTCCGAAGGCTTTCATCCGAAATTTAGGTGCAGTATGGAAAAAAATTTATGGAAACTTGACATAATGCTGTCAGGTCCCTATTGTATGATTAAATGAATGGCCAGTAAAATGATAGGAGGCGTTCAATATGAAATTGCTGCAAATTAGACTATTGGTTAATGACTTTAAGAAAAGCGTCGAGTTTTATAAAGATTCATTAGGACTTCCAATAAGTTGGTTAGAGAAGGAAATGGAATATGCACTCTTCGATAATGGAGAAACGAAAATAGAGCTTTTATCTCGAGAAAATATGGCTGAAATAGTTGGAGAAGAAAGAAAATCTTTAGACGGAGATGCGCAATCAAGATTTTTGCTTCAGTTTAAGGTAGAAGATGTTGATAAAACGTATGACTATCTGCACAAGCAAGGGATTAAATGCGTCAATGAACCGCATGATCGTCAGGAATGGCGTGCACGAGTTGCTCATTTCAGAGATCCAGATAATAATCTTATTGAAATATATAAAATGATATAATTTTTTGACTGGCAGGATTAAGGTAATGCGTTTGTTAACTTACCTTATGATTTTTATAGTCTGCAAGAGAAACATATATAGGTCCAAGACGGAAAGCCTGCGGACACTGATCATTGCACAGCATCACTGTGCTCTGACTGGTGTCCGTTTTTATTTGCACGGAGGGATAACAAATAGATGATGAACACGAAGCGGAAATGCAAACATTCAGACGGCAAGGGCGGCGCATTTAAGCGCAAATAAGGGGATGAATCAGAATACAGGATTTAATCATTCAAAGGAAATATATTGACTTTCATCCTGTTTGTAATGTTAATTAGAAGATGTATACAAAATCATTTTAATGAGGAGGTCTGGATGTGAAAAATAAAGCGAGAATACAATTTGGAATATGCATTGGACTTTTATGTTTAAGCTTTACCGGTTTCAATCCTTTATTCGGCTCAGCGCATGCTGAAGCGAAATCTATAGAGGACGCAAAAATGACAAGCTGTATAACGAATCAGAAATTTGTTCAGCTTGAGAAAAAATTTGATGCCAGGCTCGGCGTTTATGCGATTGATACAGGTTCAAACAAGACAATCGCCTATCGGCCGAATGAACGGTTTGCTTACGCATCAACCTATAAAGTTCTGGCTGCAGCTGCTGTTCTGAAGAAAAGCTCAAATGAAAAACTTAATGCCATCATCCGCTACAGCAAAGACGATTTGGTTACATATTCTCCAATCACAGAAAAACACCTGGATACAGGCATGAGCCTGAAAGAAATCTCAGAAGCCGCTGTCCGTTACAGCGATAATACCGCCGGGAACCTATTGCTGCTGCAGCTTGGCGGTCCCAAAGGTTTTGAAAAATCATTGAAACAGATCGGGGATCATGTAACGAAAGCTGATCGATTCGAGACGGATCTAAACTCTGCGATTCCCGGGGATCGTCGTGACACAAGCACCGCAAAAGCACTGGCAACTGACCTTAAGACTTTCGCTTTGGGTAACACTCTCACGGCTGACAAGCGCACAATTTTAACAGATTGGATGCGGGGCAACGCTACCGGCGACGAACTGATTCGGGCAGGCGCTCCTGCAGGATGGGAAGTCGGCGATAAATCCGGAGCCGGAAGCTACGGCACACGAAACGACATTGCGATCGTTTGGCCGCCTGACAGAGCCCCAATTGTTTTGGCAATCCTGTCAAACCGGTTTACGGAAGATGCCAATTATAATAATGCGCTTATCGCTGAGGCTGCAAAAGTCGCTCTTAATGCTCTTAAATAATTACCGTTCATTTTTATGGACGGTTTTTTATATGTTGAGAATGCGGTATGCCGGTTTCGTTTTTCGATACATGTTATAATGTAAAGCCATAAAAAGATGGGAAGAGGGGGAATTTCGATGCATTACATAACGGCATGCTTAAAAATCATCAGTGATAAAGACCTTAATGAAATAATGAAAGAGTTCAAAAAACTTGAGGAAGAAACGAACAAAGAAGAAGGCTGTATTCAGTTCCATGCTTATCCGCTCGAACCATCAGAACGCAAAATCATGCTTTGGGAGATTTGGGAAAACGAAGAAGCTGTTAAAGTCCATTTTACGAAAAAACATACAAAAGACGTTCAAAAACAAGAATTAACGGAAGTAGAATGGTTAATGAAAAGCAATGTGAATGAGTAAAAGGCTTTGTCTATTGTTGGCTGACTCTGCCGGCAACCATCATCAGTTTCATTCACTAAAACCCTTGCTGTGCAAGGGTTTTTTACTTTAAAAAGTTCTTTATATCGCAGTCTTTTTATGGGTAAGGAACAGACTTGGAACGAAGATGGCGGCAAGGATGATGACGGATACTAAGAATCCGGCATGGTAGCCTTTTAAACTGTTCGGAATCGTCGGCTGCAATCCTTGTATGACAGTTGCGGTAACGGTTGCGATCACAGCTGACCCAAAGCTGGAACCGAGGTTTTCAATCATATGAATACCGACACCTGCTTCCGGAAGCTGTTTGCTGTCAAGACCTGTATAAGCGTTACTCATCAATGGGAGCATAATTCCTCCAAAACTGGTGCCGCGGATAAATAATACGACGGAAATCCAAATCATACTTGTGTTATCGGTGATAAAAATAAGCGGGATAGATCCGATCAGCGAAAGAACAAGACTGACCGTAACCACGTATTTCGCACCGATCTTATCAATCATTTTTCCGATCAGCGGACGAGTCACGAGCATTCCGACTCCTTGAGGGATTAAAGCGAGTGCTGCTCCGACTGCCGTGAACTGACGAATGTTTTGAAAAAACAGCGGAAGTATTAACATCGGCCCCATGATGGCAACATTCGCTAAGAACAACCCGATCGAAGATGATAAGAAGCTTTTGTTTGCAAACAAATTCATAGGCAGCACGGTTTGGTTTTTCTTGATCAGATTATATACAAGATAAATGGCTGCTGAAACAAGACCGATGCCCGCCCATAAAATGGTGTCGCTATTGTTAAATGATGCATGATCCGCCGCTTTCGTAATACCGTACATCAATGCCGCGCTCATTAATGACAAATTGATAATCCCGAAAATATCGAGTTTACGATCTTTGTTGAATGGTTCAAATTCTGGAATGGTTTTCATCATAAGCGGTGCAGCAATCAAAACGATGAACACGTTGATGTAAAAAATCCAATGCCATGAAGCGCCTTGGACGATGAAGCCTCCGATGACAGGTCCTAAGATCGGGCCGAAGATCATAGGGGTGCTGACGATTGCCATCACTTTTCCCAGGTTTTCCGGACCTGCCGTTTTAACCAAGAGTGTTGACATAAGCGGAGTGATAATGCCGGCGCTGAATCCTTGAAGCAAACGGAAGAAGATGAAGCTGGAAACGTCACGGCTCATTCCCGCAAAAACAGAAATGACACCAAAGGCGATGACTGAGCCGATGAAGATTTTCTTACCGTTATATTTATTCATAAGCCAGCCGGATACGGGTACTGCAATCGCAAGTGCTAACATATAGCCTGTAACGGACCACTGAATGATATCCAATGTTGTGTTGAAGTCTTTGGTCAGTTTGCCGATGGCGATGTTTACCATCGTAGAGTCAAGCATTGGAGCGATTGCTCCCAGTGCAATAGCCCAGGCGGCTGTGAGAACTTCTTTTGGAAGCCGAAGTTCCTTTCTTTTATGTGTTGACATAGTATTCTCCTCTCAAAATTGCTGTCTTTGTTTCCCTGTCAACAAAATAATAGAGTGGTTTTGTTTCTTTGTCAACAATAAGAGGGATATAAAAAGGCAGCCCGTTTTCATGGAGACGGGCTGCCTATGGTTTTATTCATATTTATTCCGATTTCATGTCTGCACCAAGTTTCTTTATTTCTGAATCCAAATGCCTGCTGTATGTTTCCACGAAGTTCAGCATCGTGTCAAATTGTTCATCAGTTACTTGTTCAAACACGATTTTGTCCCGTTCTTGAAACTCTTTGTGCAATTCCTCGTGAATTTTATAAATGACTTTTCCTTGCTCAGTAAGCCTGAAATAGATTTCTTTCTTGTTAAGCGGCTTCTGATAGCTTTCGATAAGGCCTTTATTGATAAGCTTCTTCGTTAATTTACTTATGGCGCCTCTTGTCATATAAAGGGACTCCGCAAGTTTTGTCACATTGGCGTCTTCAATTTTTTCGATGAATTCGATGCAATGCACTTCAGAAGGTTTATGCCCCTTAAGGCTTTCTTCCATCTTCAGCCTATTCAGCCACACCATCTTGTTAAAAAAGTCCCTGAAATCCGTGAGGAGCTGTTCTTTTTTGTCCATGTCCCGTCCTCCTGCTCGGTGGTGCTTACACAATATTATAAAATGTTTGTTTCTTTTTCAACAATCGTAAAGTTATTATTTAGGAACTGAGAGATAGTGCGCAGAAATAAGAAGGAGGGGGAAGAGAAGAAGTATTCTATTTAAAAAGCGGCTTTTTAACCGAAACGCGGGTTTTCGGGTATTTTTCTTTCCGTATTCGTTACTTGCTCTGTTTCATAACAGGCCAGCACTACAGCCTTATAAAAAAGCAGGCTGCGCAATGAGCCTGCTTGAGATTCGCATCAATCATTTTCCTGTTGCGGCGTCATGAAAAGCGTCAATTGCGGTTGTGTATTTCAAGACGTTTTTAGACACTTTGGCGGTTGCGCCTAATGGATACGCGTCTGACAGAACGCTGGAGTGAGCTTCGGGTTCCCAGTAAAATACGCCGGTTCCTTTGCCGTTCGGAACGGCTTTCACCAGTTTTATGGTGTCTTTTATGGTCCAGTAGGAATCTTTCGGATTATTTTCATCTCCGCCCAGTTCAACCACCATGACTTCCTTGTTGTAGCGTGAGGCGATGTCATTCAAATTAGATGATAAATGGCTGGTGAGCTCCCAGTACGGCTTACCTTCCCAATAGGGATAGAACGAAACGCCGATGATGTCGGTTTTTCCTCCGTTTTTAAAGAATTGATCAAACCACCATCTGAATAGGCTGTTGTCCGTGCCGTGTGCCAAATGGCTGATGACCTTGGTGGCCGGGCTGACGGATTTCACGGCGTCATAGCCTTTGTTCAGTAAGGCGGTCAATTTGCTGAAATCGTTCGTGCTGCCGTCGGGCAGTAAAATTCCTGAATTCATTTCATTCCCTACTTGCACCCAATCAGGGGAGATGCCGTGATTTTTAAGTTCTTTCATGACATCGTACGTATGGTTATACACGGCTGCCTGCAGCTGGCTGTTTGAATAGCCGGTCCATTGGTTCGGCTTGATCTGGTGGCCTGGATCAGCGAACACATCACTGTAATGGAAGTCAACCATTACCTTCATTCCTAACGCTTTTGCCCTTTTGGCCGCTGCAAGTACGCCCGCTTTGTCACTATAGCCGAGCATGGTCCATGTTGTGCCGTCTTTCAGCCAATAATAGCTGCTTGGCGGATTCACAAACACTCTCAGTCTCACGGCATTTATTCCGTGATCTTTAAGAATCTGCAAGGCATCTTTCTGTTTTCCGCCGTCATCCAGCCAGCGCACACCTTCGTCCTCCATTTGTTTCAGCCATCCTATATCAGCGCCATAGGCAAACGGGGCTTCCGCTTTTGCTTTAGGAGACTTCTCAAAGAATGTAAAAGCAGTGAAAATGAGAGAAAGACAGATTGCGTTTACAAATACACGTTTCAATCGGTTTTTGAACATCACAATACCTCCTGATAAAAAAGATTGTTGATTGATTTCACTCTGAATGTTTCAGCTGCCATTCTCCAATAACGTCGTGAAACGCTGAAACGCCTGAATTCCTTCGGGTGTCATTTTAAAAACGCCTGCATCGGTCAGCGCGCGTAAAAATACATTCGCGGTTTCTTTTTGTAAAACAGCGGCTGCATTTTCCGGTGTCACGTCTTCATCCGCTTTGATGTTTTCGGCCCACGGAAGATGAATGTCTTTGATGTCATGAGGTTCATTCAGTAAATACTTTTTCACTTCTGCCAGCTCATCTTTCAGGCGGGGAGGTAAAACGGCGAGTCCCATCACTTCAATCAGACCGATATTTTCTTTTTTGATGTGATGGACATCTTGATGCGGGTGAAAAATGCCATCCGGATAATCTTCGGAGGTGCGGTTGTTTCTGAGAGCGAGATCCATTTCGAAATCCGTTCCCCTGCGTCTGGCAATTGGAGTGACGGTATTATGGGGTTCATTCGTTTTTGCGATGATGCTGACGGTTTCGTCTGAATATTCCCGCCACTTTTCAAAAACATACGCAGCGGCATCTGTCAGCAAATCCGGATCTTTTGCGCGAAGGCGGATCACTGATACCGGCCACTTCACGGCTTCGGCCTGAACGTCTGGAAAATGACGTATATGAAAAGGGTAGAGGGAACCCGCTTTTGCCATCGGAAACTCATGGGCGCCGCCTTGATAATGATCGTGAGAAAGAATGGAGCCTCCTACGATCGGCAAGTCTGCGTTTGATCCCGCAAAATAATGCGGGAAGATTTCCGTAATGGCCAGAAGCCTTCTGAAGCTGTCACGGCTGATTTTCATCGGCTTGTGCACGCTTGAAAGAAAGATGGCGTGCTCGCTGTAATACGCATAAGGAGAGTATTGAAACCCCCACTGTTCTCCCGCTAAGTCAAGCCTGATGATGCGGTGGTTTGAACGGGCGGGGTGATGCGGTGTTCCGGCATACCCCTCGTTTTCCATACAGAGCAGGCATTTCGGATACCGGTTTTCCGGACTGTTTTTTACCGCGGCGATGTCTTTAGGATCTTTTTCCGGTTTTGATAAATTAATGGTGATGTCCAATTCCCCAAAAGGTGTTGGTGAGCGGTACACGATATTTTTTCGAATGGCCCGCGTCTTAATATAGTCGTTGTTTTGGCTCAGTCGGTAAAAGTAATCTGTTGCTTTTTTCGGGCAATCTGATAACAATTTGCTGAATGCGGCATTGATCAGAGAAGGGGCCGGCGTGATCACGTCCATGATTCTGCTTCCCAGCATGTCTCTTTCAGCCGGCGTATCGTTAATGATTGACCGTTTTACCGCGTCTTTCACCATTTCGTCCAAATAGTGAAGCCTGTTTTGTTTCTTGATATGTTTCGGTTCTGCATAATCCGGCAGTCCGAGCAGATCGAGAAGTCTGTTTCTTGTATAAATCACATCTGTTTCATTTATGTCGCCTAAGACAGTGCTTTCTTTCAGAAACCCTGCCACTGATTCAAAAACTTCAATGACCGCCGCCTCCATTTCATTTGTCCTTGTATCCGTTTGGATGTTGCCGATGCCAATTCCATGCTGACGCAATGATTTCCGATATGTCCGTTTGTTTCGGATTCCAGCCCAGAATGTTCCGCGCTTTATCGCTGGAAGCAATGAGGGTGCTTGGATCACCGGGTCTTCTTGCGGCCGCTCTTACTTTTATGTCTCTTTCGGTCACTTGCCGGGCCGCTTCCGCCATTTCTGATACGGAAAACCCGCTGCTTGATCCTAAATTGAAAATGCCGCTGTCTCCGCCGTTTTGCAAATATTCCAGAGCGAGAATATGGGCATCGATTAAATCGGAAACATGGACATAATCGCGGATGCACGTGCCGTCTTTTGTATCATAGTCAGTGCCGAATATCAAAACCTCCTCGCGCTGACCGAGCGCGGTTTGTAAAAGGATAGGGATAAGGTGGGTTTCCGGATGATGATCTTCTCCGATGGAACCGTCCGTTTTCGCGCCGGCAACGTTAAAATACCGAAGCGAGACATATTTTATGCCGCAGGCAGTTTCACACCACTTCAGCATTTTTTCTGCCATGAGTTTTGATTCGCCGTATGCGCTTTCCGGCTTTTCCGGCATGTCTTCTGTGATGGGCACTTTTTCAGGTTCGCCGTATACAGCGGCGGATGAAGAAAACACAATGTGTTTCACCCCGAATTCCTGCATGACCTCCAGTGTAATTTGCGTACCGTACACATTATTATTGAAATATGAAAGAGGGTCTTTCATTGATTCGCCGACAAGGGATTGAGCGGCAAAATGGAGAACGCCTGTTACGTTCTCCTTCGCAAACACAGAGCGAAGAAACGGTTTGTCACGGATATCTCCATGGTAAAAAACTGCTTTTTCATGAACAGCTTTCCGGTGGCCTGTCTGCAGATGATCAACAGCTATCGTTTTAAATCCTTTGTTTAATAATTGATCAACCGCATGAGAACCGATATAGCCGGCTCCGCCGAGAACGAGAATCGCCATGATTTATTTTTCCCTCCATTCAGCCGCGCCATCGCTTATATCCGCGATGTAGAAAGAAGCTTCAAGACCTGTCCTGCTGCGGTAGTGAGATGAAACGGCCCGGATAAAGCCGGCGGTTTCTTCATTTTCCACAATGGCTATGGCGCAGCCGCCGAACCCCGCGCCCGTCATCCGCGCTCCGAGTGCTCCTTCTTTCCAGGCTGCTTCAGCGAGTGCGTCTAATTCGTCACCGGTCACTTCATAATCATCGCGTAACGAACGGTGGGACGCATTCATCAGCTCGCCGAACGTTTTCAAATCATTCGATTTGAGAGCCTCCGCGGCTGAGAGGGTCCGCTCGTTTTCATTGACCGCGTGCCGGGCTCTTTTACGCAAAGTTTCACAGGAGAGAAGGGATTCGAGTTCGTTGAATTCTTCTGCCGTCAATTCCGCAAGTGATGCGATATTCCGATATTGCCGCAGTTCCGAGAGAGCTGCGTCGCATTCGCTGCGGCGTTCATTATATTTTGAAGCGGCCAGCTCCCGGCGCTTGTTCGTATTCATAATGACGATTTTATATCCGTTAAAAGCAGCCGGAATCATTTCGTGCTCAAGCTTATCGCAGTTTAACAGAATGGCCATGTTCTTTTTGCCTTTTTGCACTGCGAATTGATCCATAATGCCTGAATTCACGCCGATAAATTCATTTTCGACTCTTTTTCCGATAAGCGCCAGTTCAGTATCGGAAACATCCAGGCTGAATAACTTTCTTAAAATGGAACCGGTTAACATTTCAATAGAAGCGGAGGAGCTTAAACCGGCTCCGTTTGGAATCGTACCGTGAAAAAGAATATCCATTCCGCTGTCTATTTGGCCGCCGGCTTTAAGAAGGTAATGGATCATCCCCTTCGGATAATTGGCCCAGCCGTCTTCTTTTTTGTATGCTGTGGCGGAAAGATCAAGGCAGACAATGCCGCTGTCAGGAAAGTTTTCTGAGTATAACCGGATCTGGTGATCTCCGCGTTTTGCGCATACGGCATATGTTCCGATCGTGATCGCGCATGGAAGAACGTGGCCGCCTATATAATCCGTATGTTCCCCGATCAGGTTGATCCGGCCGGGTGCGAAAAACAGGTCTCCGTTACTTCTCTTGAAAATGTCTTCGAATCTTGATTTTAAAAGTTTGGCATCCATGATAAACCTCCGATTCTATTTTGAGGTATGCTCCAGTATGAACTGAATGGCTTTTTGTGAATTTCTGGTGAGGCTGATATATTCTGCTCCTTTCGTTGCGATGAGTTTCACTTGCAGGCGGTCCGCATCTTCTTTAATGTCATCATAATAAGAGCCGACTTGCGGAGCTAAAATGATCATATCGAAGTCTTTCATGATGTCGTAATGGGATCCGTAGGCGCCTGCTGAGGCGGTAATCGGCACGTTATATTCTTCGGCTCCTTCTGTCAGTGCGTTCGCAAGCATGGCGCTCGTTCCCGCTCCGGCGCACAGCACTAATACATTGGTGCCGTGTTCCAAGGCGGATGAGGATTCCTGAAGATTTGTGCTGATGACGGAGGACGCGTCTTCGGAGGCGCCGGCCATGGCGGGCTGTAATGTTTGCGGCGCGGTTTCAGGCTCGGTGTGTTGGGCTTCTTTCGCCGCTAATACTTTGTCATAAGCTTTGCAGAATGGCAGGTATATCAGGAAATCGACAATGATTAATACAGCCGTCAGCACAAAAGCCGAGAGCCCCATGCCGGTTCCGAGAATCAAGCCGGCGGGCGCCGGGGTGGCCCACGGAAGAACATACATAAAACTGTTCATTCCGATGACATCCACGAAAAATTTAAACAGACAGACATTCACCATCGGCGTTACAACAAACGGAATGAAAAAATAAGGATTTAAAATGATCGGCGCAGCAAAGAGCAGAGGTTCGTTTACTGCGAAAGACACCGGAACCGCGGATGCTTTTCCGACAGCTTTCAATTGCTTGGATTTCGCGAAAAGAAGAAAGATAAACGGAACCACAAGGGTTGCGCCGGTTCCTCCCATTGTGCCGACGAAGTTCCCGAGTCCGACGGTCAGCACGTTGGACGCCTGCTCGCCGGCATTATGAAGCTGAAGGTTCGCCTCCACATTTGCGTAAATAATAGCTGCGATGGCCGGTTCCACAATAGAAGGACCGTGAACGCCGACAAACCAGAACAGCGCCATCATTCCCCAAATGACACAAATCCCGAAATAACCGTCTGCGGCGGTAAAAAACGGCGATAAGAGAGAGGAGAGAGCCTCTGCAAACGATACGTTCAGCGTGTTCCTGATCAATAAATCAACGATCACCATGGCCAACACGGAAAAAGCGAACGGAAAAACATCTTTAAATGTTTGTGAAATGGTACCCGGTACTTCTTTAGGCATTTTAATCGTAATATTTTTCAGCACGCAGAATCTGTAAACGTTCACTGTTATGAAAGCGGATACAAAAGCGGCTAAAAGACCTTTTGTGCCGAGGTATTCCGTGGAGAATCCGCCATCAATTTGAGTGACGCTTAAAATGAGAAACCCGACGACTGAAGCAAGCATCGCTGAAACGGGGTTGATCCCTTTGTTTTTAGGCATTTTTCGGTTCATTGATTCACTCAGGCATTTCGCACTTGTTGCCGCAACGATCAGACCGAGGGCGCCCATTGAATAGTTATAAACTTTCCAAAGCCATTCAGAAACACTTTTAGGCCAAGTGAACCCCAACACTTCCGGCACAGCGGCGGTGAGGATGAAAATGCTGGCGAATAAAATAACAGGCATGGCCGTTAAGAAGCCGTCGCGGATCGCGCCTAAATAAATGTTTCTTGAGATTTTTTCAAAAAACGGTTTTCCCTTTTCGATTTGCTTGATGATACCGTTCATTTTTCCACTCCTTATCGGCGGCTTCGGTAGAGTTCTATAAAATCCTGAATAAGATCACGGAGCAAAAGGGTTGTCATCAAGTGGTCCTGACCGTGAACGAAAATAAATCCTAATTCCATGTCCTTGCCGTCAGCTTCTTCAGCTAACATTTTCGTTTGCGCATTGTGGGCGAGGGTTAAATTTTCATCGGCGCTTTTCAATGCTGCTTCCGTGTTTTCGAAGTTTCCGGCACGGACTTCTTTCAGGACTTTCAATAAAGTGCTTCTGGCGTCGCCGGCATAGGCGACGATTTCAAAACCGAGCATCTGCAATTCTTCCTTTGTCATGAAAAAAACCTCCTAAAGACGGCACACATGATGAAAAGAGACTCTTTTCACCATGTATGATCGTTAAATGATTGTTTTTGTTTCACTTACAAGTTTGTACCAGTAGGCCGATTCTTTCGGATACCGTTTTTGGGTGTCAAAGTCGACGTAAAAAAGACCGTAACGTTTGTTGTAGCCGTTGGTCCATGAAAATAAATCCATTAAGGACCATAAGAAGTACCCCTTTACATTGACTCCGTCGGTAATCGCTTTACTGACGGCTTCTAAATAGACTTTTAAATAGTCGATTCTTGCCTTATCCATAATGATGCCGTCTTCAAACTCATCTTTATAGCCCATGCCGTTTTCGGTAATGTACATTTTGTTATATTGCGGATAGTCCCGTTTGATGCGCATCAGCATGTCATACATGCCTTCAGGATAAATGAGCCAGTCCCAATCGGTCCGTTTCAGGCCTTCTTTGTAAATTCTTTCGCCGATTCCTTTTACTTTATAGACCGAAGTGCCCTTATCGCCCGTTCCGTTATGGTGAATAACGGTTTCTCCGTCGTACGCTTTGACGAAATGGCATTGATAATGATTGATGCCGAGATAATCATTGCGCGTTGAAGCTTTTTTCATCACGTCAAAGTCACTGTCTGAAAACTCGTATGAAGCGCCGTTTGCCTCACAGATTTCATCCAGAGCCCGCATGGTTTCCTCAGAATAATAGCCGAGGTAGGTGGCGTCGAGGAGAAATCTCACTGATAACGCGTCATCCAGAAAACAGGCGCGGCGGTCTTCTTCTGAGTCGCTGGCGGGATATTTTGTTTCCAATGAGTGGACGACACCGATTTCTCCCGGATAGCCGCCGTCTTTAAAAAGATTGACGGTCATCGCATGCGCTACCATCATATGATGGAGGCATTGAATGACTTTTGTGATATCACTTTTAACAGATGGCGGGAAAACCCCGAGTAAATACTGGTTGGTGGCTGTGGGATAAATTTCGTTAAACGTGCTCCAATATCTGATTTCGCTGAATTCTTTAAAGCAAAACTCCGCATAGCTGACGAACGCTTCTATTGAAGCGCGGTTGAGGAAATCTCCCTGGTCAAATAATCCTTTCGGTGTATCGAAATGATGCAGCGTGACAAAAGGGGTGACGTTGCGTTTATGGCACTCTGAGAAAATACGATGATAGTAATCAACACCTTCCTGATTGATTTTGCCCGTGCCGTCAGGGAAAATTCTCGTCCAGGCTATAGAAAGGCGGATGCCGTTTATTCCGAATTTTTCACATAGTTTAATATCTTCCGGAAACTGGCGGTAAAAATCACTTGCCGGATCAGGGCTGAATCTTCCCTGTTTTTCAAGAAATTCATCCCAGGCCACAGGCCCTTTGCCGCCTTCTTTTGTGGCGCCTTCCGCTTGATATGCCGCAGTCGCCCCGCCGAAAATAAAGTCATGAGGTAATTTGAGCATTACTGAATCCTCCTTCGCCAATGTGTGAATTGAAGTTTGTTAATGTTTGTAATTGTTATCTTTTGTTTAATAGTAAACGCATACATTTTTGTTGTCAATAGCTTCATAAAGAAATAAAATCTGTTTTCATAGGGGTTATATAAGTTTTTCGTTGTTTTATATGTTGATTATGTTGTTTGTTAGTGTTTGTTTTTGTTGACCGGATAGCCGCGGTGTGTTAGATTGTGTGTAAAGTTGAGGGGATGATTGAACATGTTAAAAAAAGAGCGTCTTTTAAAAATCATCGATATCGTAAACTCGCGGGGGTTTATTACGGTGAGTGATATTATCGATGAACTGGATGTTTCTGATATGACAGTGAGAAGAGATCTGGACGAGCTGGATAAGGCCGGAAAAATCGTACGTATTCACGGAGGCGCACAGAGCATATCTTATTCCATTGATCACGAATTATCGCATAATGAAAAACTGGGTGTTCAAATGGATGAGAAGGGGAAGATCGCGGAACTCGCAGCTTCATATGTAAATGACGGCGATACCGTTTTTTTAGGGCCCGGCACGACGATTGAACTTTTAGCCAAACACCTGCTGCATAAGCGAATCAGGATTATCACAAACAACTATCCCGTATTTGATATTTTAAAACATGGTGACACTGCGGATACCATCCTGATTGGCGGCGATTTCCGAAAAAATACCGGTGCCTTCGTCGGGCCCATCGTGAACGGCAATCTGCAGAAATTCAATTTTACGAAAGCCTTCATCAGCGCCAACGGCATACATAATGATGAGATTTCTTCTTACAGCATTGAAGAAGGGGAAGCTCATCAAATCGCGCTGAATAATTCGCGGACGAAATTTTTGCTGGCGGATAATAAAAAATTCAACCGGGAAGATTTTTACGTGTTCTATAACTTACATGATATGGATTATCTGATTACGGATGATAAAGTGATGAAAGATGTTCAAATTCATTACGAGCAATATGTAGATGTCAAAATCGCAAAAAAATAAAAAAGGCGGGCGGTTCAATGAAAGGGGTTATTTTTGATTTTAACGGCACGATGTTTCAAGATTCGCATCTGCACGAAAAAGCATGGTTTTTCATGGTGAAAAAATACGCGCCGAAAACCATTTCTGATGAAGAGATTTTCGTTAACATTCACGGGAGAACAAACAGTGAAATCCTGACGTATTTTATTTCCGGCGATTTAACAAATGAAGAAATCAAGAAGCTGTCTTTTGAAAAAGAAGCCTACTACAGAGAATTATGCCTTGAAAACAAAGATGAGTTAAAGCTGACGAAGGGACTGACCGGCGTATTGAACCATCTGAAAAAATCAGAAACGCCAATGACCATTGCCACGGCTACGGTAAAGGAAAATGTCGAGTTTTACTTTGACGTCTTTCAGTTGGATCGGTGGTTTGATTTTGACAAAGTCACGTTTGATGACGGGAGCTTCCCCGGAAAACCGGCGCCGGATATTTTTCTCATCGCATCGGAAAAGTTAGGCCTCAGACCTGAAGATTGCTTAGTCATTGAAGATGCCTTTTCGGGGCTCACAGCGGCGAAAAAAGCAGGTGCAGGCAAGATTATGGCCATTGACCCGCTTGGAAAAAACCGCGCGCTATTTGAAGAAAAACAGCTGGCGGATGACGGGATACTGACAGATTTCACCTCGTTTTTTGAGGTGATTGCCGGACATTCTGTTTGAGAGATCAGCCGGTTCTTCATGGCGATATGGCTGTACAGGCTGCGGACTCCGTTCGCAACACGGGATGTTTTTGTGTTCGGCGGTGTCTGCTTCTCGTGAAGAAAGGGGTTTCGCTTTTTAATCGGAGTCACTTTTAAGACAGGGGTATCCCTGTTTTTTTTATTTCCTCGTATTTACAAAGAAGCGCTAAGGTGCTTATTGCTGACTGTTTATATGTTTTACGATAAAATCCTGAGCATACAAGAAAACCAGCCATCCTGTAAGTCCAAGCCCTGATGCGGCAATGAAAGACAGTGAATGGCGAAGAGCGATGCCGATAATGACCAGCATAATGACTGTGGAGGGGATGCCGGAAGCCACGCTGAATGCCAAATGACTTAATGTCTCCTTCGTTTCGCCTTGGATGTACAGCCAAACCATGCTCAGCATACTGACAATTGGTAAAGCCGCTATTATACCTCCATAACTGGGGCTTCTTCTTGATATTTCAGTGATAATCCCAATAATAGCAGCGGAGACAATGATTTTAACGATCGTAAACATCTTCAGCACGCTCCTTCATCAAACTGAATGCTTTTAGGACAAGTGTTCTTTCTTCATTATTCATGCTGTCAAAAAGAAGCTGTTTAAGCTTTTCTTCATCAAGACCGGAATGCCGGTAAAGGACATCCGCCCCCAAACTGGTAAGTTTTAAAATGACTTTCCGCTCATCCTCAACACTTCTGGTTTTATAAACGTACTTTTTCTGCAGTAACCGCTTTATATGTTCCGAAGCGGTATTATGTGATACTTGAATCGCTTCGGCAATGTCTTTTATTCCGACTGCCTTCTCTTTTTGAATGACTTGCAGAATCCGTACACCTTGGTGAGTGATTTTTTCATGGTGCTGATAACGGAGCCGGTAATAAATATCTGTCCAGAGGTCATTTAATCGCATGATTTCGTTTGACATTATCATCCACCTTCTATCGTTTATTAAGATTATATCTTATGTTACGATATATTTTTGCGGATTGAAAGCAATTTTTGAGTATGAGGGAGCGGCATTCGTTCTGTTTTTAGAAGATTGGAAGAGACAAGCGGCCGCAGCTTCAACGAATAAACTTGTTTCATATACTCTCAATAAGTTATTTCCTTTATTTTGGAAACGCCAGCTTAATACCTTCCGCATATAAATAAGGGCACTGACAATATGATAAAGAACCAAAGTATATATTCAAATGCAGTTTTTTTCAGCAGGGCAGTCTTGTGCTGATAGAAAAAGATACGGGGGATAAAAAGCGGGTAAGAAGATAAGGAAAGGAGAGAGACGGATGGAACTTGATTTTGTGATTCGTCTGGCGGTTGCGGGTCTGCTTGGGGCTCTTATTGGATTGGAGAGAGAATTCAGGGCGAAGGAAGCCGGTTTGAGGACGCATTTTTTAGTGGCCGTCGGCAGCGCCTTGATGATGATCGTTTCCAAATACGGCTTTTTTGATTTGTTATCCAACAGCCATACGTCCTTTGATCCGAGCCGGGTGGCGGCGCAGGTCGTCAGCGGCGTCGGATTTTTAGGAGCCGGCACGATTATTTTGCAGCGGCATGTCGTGCGGGGGCTTACGACGGCCGCGGGGATTTGGGCTACGTCGGGCATCGGGCTGACGATCGGGGCAGGTATGTATGTCATCGGCATCAGCGGCACGATTTTGGCGTTAATCGGGCTTGAACTGTTAAATTTTCTGTTTAAACCGGCGGCGCATTCTTTGTCTGTCAGTTTCAGGATTGAGGAGAAAGCCGTCATGCATGATATTTTAACTTCTCTTGAGGAAAAAGGAATTCTTATTACGTCCTATGAATTGAATAAGGCGGTGCTTGAAGTGAAGGGAAGGGTGAAAAGCAAAAGCGGGAAAGCGGCGGTAATGGAAAAAGTTCAAGCTCTCCCGTATATTCTGTCGGTCAAAGTTGAATAGCAGACAGGGGAAGCCTCCTGTCTGCAGTCATTTCTTTTCAAACATTAATACCAGGGATAGAACGGGATATACGGCCGCGGATAGTATGGATACGGTCTTGGGAAATAATAAGGCGGCCGCGGATAGTATGGATATGGTCTTGGGAAATAATAAGGCGGCCGCGGATAATGATATGGCACCCGTTCGTGGCTCTCGGCTGTGTATTCATGATAGAAAGGATCGTACAAGAGGAAAACCTCCTTTTCAAATGTTGGTTCCGTTTACCTTATTCCTGTATGCCGGGTATGGTGTACGTACAACGGGCAAAAAAAAAAGACGCCGGTTATCATCCGGCATCTTTTTTTACACTTTCACATCAATTGAATGTCCGGCAGTCGGGTGCTGGGACGGCAGCATTTTCACTGTTTCTTCCGCCGCAGCCTGTGCATGCTGCATGACCGTTTTTGTTAAAGCGATATTTACATTCTGCGCCAGAGATGCTTGGTGCATAGCGATTGATAACGCAGGGATATCCATAGCTTCCACCTCCTTATCCCTTCATATCGGCGGCATGCTCCGATTATGAAGGGGACTGGCGGTTTCTTTTTACGGCCCATTCTAAAAATGCGGCAGCGCATACCCCGAGGGTATAGGCGAAAATGTCACTCCAGACAAATTGCCAGCCGAGGATCAGCCCGCCGAGCGTGCTGCTTCTGATTGCGTCAATCCAAGGCGCGTGATACAGCTGGGTGCATTCAATCAGACAGCAAAACGAGAGGCTCAAAAATGCGGCTGTTTCCGTCCGGATGTGCCGAAATAAAAGCCCGAATCCTGTAAAAATCATTGCCGCCCACAAGGCATCTCCTAAATAAGCGTTTATGATGCCGGGCAATAGGGCGGTGATGTATGCGGTTCTGGACAGCAAACCGAGGGCGATGATAAAAACGGTACATATTCCGTATGTCAATGGATGTCTATTCACTTCACACTGTTCCCCTTTTTTTGTACTCCCATGTATTGTAAGGAACGACGGAAAAGCTGTCTATGAAAAAACGGCCCGGGAGGCCGCTTTTTTTGCGTTATCTGGCTTTTAGGTTGACGTGGTCTGCTTTTTGGTCACTGCCGATGACGAAGCGGAGCTCATACTGCCCCGTATGGTAGACGTAATCTGTTTCGCCCGTTTTTGGCACTGTCAGGATTTTGTCAGCGCTGCCGATTTGTTTGCTTAAGACGTCAGGTGTGACGCTGCCGAGGTTTAAGCGCCGCTCAACCCCTGTTCCGAAATAGCGTATTTCCGAGATTTTTCCGTTTTTATGATAGGAAAATCCATAACCGGGGTTTCCCATGTTCCAGCTGTATAAATCAAATGGATTGCGGCTGTCTGCTTTTTGTTCCGGCTCGCCGATTTTATCGTAAACGTCCTGTCTTGTGCTTTGGTTGATTTTCAGGCCTCTCACATTTTGCGGCATTTCCCCTTTAAACGCCGATTGGTAAAGGCTGTTCACCAGTTCTTGTGCACGTTGATTTTCCGTTTTTGAAGCGGCTGCGGCATGGACGGGCTGTATAACCGAAAATGCTTCTGCGCCGAATGCGCATCCCGTGAGCATCACTGCCGATAATCCCGTGGCGAGTGTTTTTTTCTTCAACATATGTGAACGCCTCCTTTTTACCGCTCATACCCGTATGTTTCCTGAGATAAACGAGATGTTTTAGTGAAAGGCCGGCTGGGAATCATAGAGGATGTATAGAGGGGTACAGAAAGGGGAAAAGAAAATGGCTGGTACAAAGAAAGTTACAATCAATGGGGTTGAAATGGAAGCGCCGGACGGCCAAACCGTTTTGCAGCTTTTGAACAATAGTTCAATTGACGTGCCGCACGTGTGTTATCATCCGAGTCTCGGGCCGATTGAAACGTGCGATACCTGTATCGTCAATGTTAACGGGGAACTGGTGCGTTCGTGTTCCGCGCAAATAAAGGACGGAGATGTCATCGATACGCTTTCGTCCGATGTGAAAAAAGCGCAGATTATCGGCATGGACAACATTTTGCACAACCATGAATTGTACTGCACGGTCTGTGATTACAACAATGGGAGCTGCGAAGTACATAATACCGTAAAGGAAATGAAAATCAATCATCAAAGCATTCCGTTCGATCAAAAACCGTATCCTAAAGATGAATCAAATCCGTTTTACCGATATGATCCCGACCAGTGCATTTTGTGCGGACGCTGCGTCGAAGCCTGTCAGGACGTACAGGTAACCGAAACGTTAAGCATTGATTGGGAGCGGAAACGCCCGCGGGTCATTTGGGATCAGGATGTGCCGATCAATGAATCATCATGTGTTTCCTGCGGACATTGCTCGACGGTATGTCCGTGCAATGCCATGATGGAAAAAGGCATGGAAGGCGAAGCGGGGTATTTAACAGGCATTAACCAAGAGACGCTTCGGCCGATGATTGACATCACAAAAGGGGTCGAAACCGGGTACGGATCGATTTTGGCCATATCGGACATGGAATCGGCCATGCGGGATGAAAGAATCAAAAAAACGAAAACCGTATGCACTTACTGCGGTGTCGGATGCAGTTTTGATATATGGACAAAAGGAAGAGACATTTTAAAGGTCGAGCCTCAGGCCGAGGCGCCAGCAAATGGCATTTCGACGTGTGTGAAAGGGAAATTCGGCTGGGATTTCGTCAATAGTGAAAAGCGCCTTACCAAACCGCTTATCCGGGAAGGAGACTCGTTTCGGGAGGCGGAATGGGATGAAGCGCTGCAGCTGATCGCTGATAAATTTACCGATATAAAAGAACATTTCGGCCCGGACGCACTTGCCTTTATCACATCTTCCAAATGCACGAATGAAGAATCATACGTGATGCAGAAGCTTGCCAGAGCCGTCATCGGCACAAATAATGTCGACAACTGCTCCCGCTACTGCCAGTCTCCCGCCACGGCCGGATTGTTCAGAACGGTCGGATACGGCGGTGATTCAGGGTCGATTACAGATATAGAAAAAGCTGAGCTCGTGCTGATTATCGGCTCAAATACGTCTGAGTCTCACCCCGTCCTGTCCACACGCATTAAACGTTCTCATAAACTGCACGGACAGAAGCTCGTCGTCGCTGACTTGCGAAAACATGAAATGGCCGAGCGCTCCGATGTGTTTTTCCAGCCGCGTGCCGGATCAGATATTGTCTGGCTGAATGCCGTATCGAAATATCTGCTTGATCACGATTTCGCGGATACTGCATTTCTGAAGGAGAGAGTGAACGGATTAGATGAATTCGTGAAAAGCCTTGAACCTTATACAATGGAATATGCGGAAAAACATACCGGTGTGGACAAGGATACCCTAATCAAAGTGGCCCGGATGATTCATGAAGCCGGCAGCGTGTGCGCACTGTGGGCGATGGGGGTCACCCAGCATATCGGAGGTAGTGATACGAGCACGGCCATTTCCAACATGCTTCTTGTGACCGGAAATTACGGCAAGCCCGGCGCAGGCTCATATCCGCTTCGGGGCCATAATAACGTGCAGGGAGCCAGTGATTTCGGCAGTATGCCTGACAGCTTCCCCGGTTATGAAAAAGTAACGGATGAAAAAGCCCGCAAAAAGTATGAGCAGGGCTGGGGAACAGACCTGCCGAAAGAAATCGGAATGACAAATCATGAAATGATCGAAGGCATCCACTCAGGAAAACTGAAGTCCATGTACTTAAACGGAGAAGAAATGGGGCTTGTCGACTCCAATATTAACCATGTTCATGCCGCATTTGAAAAGCTTGATTTCTTCGTTGTGCAGGATATCTTTCTTTCGCGTACGGCCGAGTTCGCCGATGTCGTGCTTCCGGCAAGCCCGAGCCTTGAAAAAGAAGGGACGTTTACGAATACGGAACGGAGGGTGCAGCGCCTTTACAAAGTGTTTGAACCGCTGGGCGATTCAAAGCCTGATTGGCAGATCATTACGGACATCGCCAACCGTCTGGGCGCTGATTGGCACTATGAACATCCGGCAGACATTATGGAAGAAGCGGCAATGCTTTCGCCGCTCTACGCAGGCGTCACTTACGAACGTCTCGAAGGCTACAATTCACTGCAATGGCCGGTTGCAGCGGACGGAACCGATTCACCGCTTTTATTTACGGATAAGTTCCCGTTTTCAGACGGCAAAGCGATTCTATATCCCGTTCAGTGGACCGAGCCGAAAGAATTTGGTGAAGAATATGATATCCATGTGAATAATGGGCGGCTGCTCGAGCATTTTCACGAAGGGAATCTGACTTACCGATCAAAAGGAATATCCGAAAAAACACCGAGTGTGTTCCTTGAGGTCTCGCCCGAACTCGCCGAAGAAAGAGGGCTGGAAGACGGAACGCTTGTCCGTCTGACATCACCGTACGGAAATGTGAAAGTCAAATGCGTCATCACAGACAGGGTAAAAGGCAAACAAGTCTATCTTCCGATGAACGATTCAAAAGACGCCGCCATTAACCTTTTGACAAGCAGCTATGCCGATAAGGATACCGATACACCGGCTTATAAAGAAACATCAGCGAAGATGGAGATTTTGAAAAAAGAAGGCGTTAATCCGCTTCCGAAAATCAATTTCCGTTACGGAAACCCGCAGCCGCAGATCGGTGTCCGGGTTGATCGGAAATGGGCGCGTAAAGATTATGTATTTCCGGGAGACGCCGTAAAAAGGGGGAAACAGCAAAATGGCTAAAGCAATCAGCGGCATCCGAAAACAGACCGTCACAGAAGAAGACAAACGAAAAAAGGACTTAGAAGAGATCGAGACGGCTCTTTTACGAAATAAAGACGCGATTTTGGAATCTC
Organism: Bacillus sp. JNUCC-21; assembly: GCF_041222765.1. Lineage (NCBI taxonomy): Bacteria > Bacillati > Bacillota > Bacilli > Caryophanales > Bacillaceae > Bacillus > Bacillus sp. JNUCC-21. The sequence continues at coordinate 1,217,555 of NZ_CP166019.1, forward strand.
TGCACATTCTTCAGCACATGAACGAGCGCGGCGTTTTGGCGCTTCTGCGCGGGCTCTTCGGCCAGGGAGACAAAGTGATGGATATCCTCGTGAAGAAGGCGAATACTCCGGAAACGGCCAATATGCTGAAAAATCTCCTGTTGTTAAGCGGCGTTCTCGGCATGCTCGATGTAAAACAGCTTGAGCCGTTTATCGTTAAAATCAATGCGGGGGTCACAAAGGCCGTCGAGGAAAAAGACAGCGGCAGGAAGACCGGGTATTTTGATATCGTCCGCGCTTTAAAAGACCCGGAAATCAACAAGGCCGTCACTCTGCTGTTTTCTTTCCTGAAAGGCATGGGCGCTGATACGGACGATATGGAAAGAAATACGCAGCCTCCTGAAGACCAAAAGCAGCACCAGAAACCGCAGACGAATGAGTGAACATATCTCCCGAGCCTGGCCGAAGGCTCGGGTTTTTTGTGCGCTTCTGCTGTTTTCTTGGGAGAAATTTCACCTCCGGATTCATGACTTTTGTTGTGTTATGTTAATAGTTAAGGTTATGAATAGAAAAAAATTGAAAATATGTGCTAGGATAAAATTCAAGGTACGTCAACTATTCAAATATGAAACAATCAGGAGTGATGAAACATGAGTAAGCTGAGGAGCACGAGACAAGCCATCCAAAGAACCCTGATGAAAGGAAAAAACGGCCTGGACGTATACAACCCTTTTCCTTGGTACGAAAAAATGAGACGGGAAAGCCCTATACACTTTGATGAAGAAACGAAGGTTTGGAGTGTGTTTTTATACGATGATGTCAAAAAAGTCATCAGTGATAAAGAGACGTTCTCAAGCCTCATGACTGATGTGAAAAGCTCGATTGCAAAGTCCATGCTGAATATGGACCCGCCGAAGCATACCCAAATCAGATCCGCCGTCAATCGCGCTTTCACTCCCCGCGTCTTGAAGGAATGGGAGCCGCGAATTAAAGACATTACCGATCATCTCCTGAAACAGGCAAAGAACAAAGGGCGGATTGATATCGTTAAAGATCTCTCTTACCCTTTGCCGGTCATGGTGATTTCAGAATTATTAGGCGTTCCGTCCGAACGTATGGATCAGTTTAAAAAATGGTCGGACATTCTCGTCAGCATGCCGAAAGATGCGAGCCCTGAAGCGGCGGAGAAAAATCAGCAGGAACGTGACCAATGTGAGGCGGAGCTGGCGGCGTTTTTTGCGGAAATAATAGAAAGCAAACGAAAACAGCCCGGCCAAGACATTATTTCTATTTTGATAAAAGAGGAAGAAGAGGGAGAGAAGCTCACGGCAGAAGATCTGATCCCGTTTTGCAACCTGCTTTTAGTGGCGGGAAATGAAACAACGACTAATCTCATTTCAAATGCGGTTTACAGCATATTAGAGACGCCCGGCCTTTATGACGAACTGAGACAGGACCCTTCTCTCATCGCGCAAACGGTGGAAGAAACGCTGCGTTTTCGCGCTCCCGCTCCGTTTGTCAGAAGGACGGTCCGGCACGACACTGAACTGCGCGGACGCCGCTTGAAAAGCGGGGAGATCGTTCTCTGCTACGTTGCATCTGCCAACCGTGATGAAAACAAATTTGAGAAGGCGGGCGTATTTGATATTCATCGCCAATCGAATCCGCACCTTTCCTTCGGATTCGGCGTACACTTCTGCTTAGGCGCTCCGCTTGCCAGACTTGAAGCGGAAGTCGCGCTGAAAGGAATTGTAAAAGCCTTTTCACACCTTGAGCCTGTTCGGATTGAGCCGATCCGAAACAGTGTCATGTACGGGCTGGAGTCTTTAGAAGCGGAGATAAACGAAAATAAGGGAGAAGAAAAAAGATGAGAAAAACACATATCGCCATTATTAATGTGGCCGCTCACGGTCATGTCAATCCCACGCTGCCCGTAGCCGAGGAACTTGTCAATCGCGGGTATAAAGTGACATTCGCTACGACTGAGGAATTCGAAGCTTCCGTTGCCAAAACGGGCGCCATTCCCGTTTTATACCGCACAAGCATAAAGGCGGACCCGGAGACGATAAAAGAACGGGTAAATAAAAATGACGCGTTTGTGATGTTTCTGGAAGAAGCGGTTGAAGTGCTTCCGCAGCTGGAAGAGCTGTACAAAGACGACCTTCCTGACATCGTCCTGTTTGATTTTTTAGCTCTTGCCGGAAAATTGTTTGCGGATAATGGCGGCATCCCGGCCGTAAAGTTCTGCCCGAGCTATGCAATGAATGAGTATTTTCAATTAGGAAGAGACGAAGAAACACTGGAAGCGGCCAAACAGGCGATAGAAGAATACCAGGAGCAGATTGAAAATGAACAATTGAAACGGATGACAATGGAAGAATTTTTTATGCCTGAAAAACTGAATATCGTCTTTATGCCAAGAGCCTTTCAGCCGAAACAGGAAACCTTTGACGAACGTTTCTGTTTTGTGGGTCCGTCTCTTGGAGAACGCACAAATACGGGAAGTCTGGAAATTGATGCAGCCGATGACCGTCCGCTTATGCTCATCTCACTGGGAACGGCGTTTAACGCCTGGCCTGAATTTTACCAGATGTGTATTGACGCGTTTCGGGACTCGGACTGGCGGGTTATTATGTCAGTCGGCACAACAATTGATCCGGAAAGTTTTTCGGATGTCCCCGATCACTTTATCATCCGCCAGCACGTTCCTCAGCTTGATGTGCTGGAGAAAGCAAAGCTGTTCGTATCTCACGGCGGGATGAACAGTACAATGGAGGCGATGAATGCGGGTGTCCCGCTCGTTGTCGTTCCGCAAATGCACGAACAAGAGGTCACCGCAAAGCGTGTGGATGAATTGGGGCTTGGCGTGCATCTGCCGCCGAAAGAAGTCACTGTGGCCCGTTTGCAAAAAGACGTTCAGAACGTATACGGCGATAAAAACATCCTCAGCCGCGTGAAAAGCATGCAGCAGAAAATAGAAGAAACCGGCGGCCCCAAACAGGCTGTTTGCGCCATTGAAGAATTTTTGAAAACGGCGGCCGTCGAAAATTGATTGAGAAACAGGCAGCGCACCGGAAGACGGCTGCCTGTTTTGTTATATGTTTTTCTTCATGCCGCATCTCCGGCATTCCCTCAAAAATTTTCCGCCCTTCACTGAGCTTTTAAACAGCGTGTAGTCGCAATTGTCACATCGGCCGCTGTGAACATCAGGATATTCATTGAACTCATAAATGACCGAAGTATCGTATCCTTTTGTCTCGAACTCTTTTTTTGTTTCCATGATTGAAAATCCCTCCGCGAATCAAATCGTTCTGCCCGGTTAATGATACAGCAACTGCACGGGGGATTCAACGGGAGCATAGCTTGATTTTCCCGGCTGATTGCGTAACAATAATAGAAATAAATGACGGCCTGCCATAGGGCGCCCGGCATCTGAAGGGAAGAAGAAAACAGCGATGGGAAAAGGATTGAACAGGAAACGGATTGCCATCGGCGGTTCGCGGAAAACAGAAGAGATCACAAGATTAATAGAAAAGCAGGGCGGAACGGCGGTCGTCCGTTCCCTCCAAGGAACCGTATACCTGGCGGAGGATCAAATTGAACCCGACGTAAGAACATTTGCCGGGCAAAAAGCCGACTGGGTAATATTCACCACAGGCATCGGTACGGAAACGTTATTGTCGGTATCGGAAAAAATCGGTCTGAAAGAAGAATTTTTAGCGGCCGTTCATGAAGCGAAAATCGGCTGCAGAGGCTATAAAACATATGCGGCCTTAAAAAAGCTCGGCATCACGCCGCATGCCTCAGATGAAGACGGTACAACAAGAGGGCTGATCCGCTCCTTGGAACGATTTGACTTTAAAGATAAAAAAGTCATGATACAGCTTCATGGCGAAAAAGCGCCGGTCTTAACGGAGTTCCTTGAGAAAAACGGAGCGGAGGTATTCCCTGTTCTGCCGTATCAGCATATTCCGCCTGAAAGGGAGACGGTTGATAAACTGCTGGGAGAGCTGTTAAACGGAGAGGTCGATGCCGTATGTTTTACAACAGCCATTCAAGTGCGCTCTCTCTTTGATTATGCAAAAGAAAAAGGGATCACAAAAGAATTGCAGCAGGCATTCGAAAAACAAGTGCTTGCCGCCGCAGTCGGCAAAGTGACGGCTGAAGCGATCCGGGATGAAGGGGTAAAGAGGGTCCTTGCTCCGGACATTGAGCGGATGGGAGCGATGATTATTGAATTATCCCGTTACTATGAATCTCTGACCTTGTCATAGACCATCATTCAGCAGGGAAAAAAGCCTACGCTTCCCTGCTGAATTTTTTTAATTGCCAGTGTTCCGTGAAAAGGGAAGGATATGTCAAGGCGCTGAGTATGATACATGTAAGAAGAGCGGAGGCCATCGTTGTAAAAACGATCAGCAGCTGAAAGCGCACCGCCTGTATCGGATCAGCCCCCGCTAAAATCTGCCCCGTCATCATGCCGGGAAGCTGAACGAGACCCAATGTTTTCTGGCTTTCAAGCGTCGGGATCATACTGAGCTTCATACTGGACGTCAATATCTGCCGGACGGCCTGCTTAGGCGTTCCTCCGAGAGAGAGAATCAGCTGGATTTCTTCTTTCCGCAGGTCTGCTTCCGAACTGAGCCTGCTTAAAAACAGGCTTGAGAGCACCATGGAGTTTCCGATGACCATGCCGCTTATCGGAATGACATATCTTGAAGTGAACGGAATGATGTGAAGGGTCAGTAAAAGTCCCTGCGTCACGGTTTCCGCGATCGCCAGTGTCAGAAAAACGCGCCAAAATGAGCCGATCCGCATTTTTTTCCGTTTGGAGACATTGTGCGAAGCGGCCGTGAGCATGAGAAGCACCATGAATATGATAAATATCGGGTGATCACCGCGAAAAATCAATGACAGCACATAGCCGATGATGAGAAGTTGAATGACGGCCCTGACGGTTGCGACGATCATATCCTTTTCGACGCCGGCTTTAAAAGATTTAGACAGGAATAAAGCGATAATGACAAATATACTTGTCAATAACAGAGAAAGATCATTCATATCAGCACCCGCTCCCTTGTAAAAGCGCCCGGGCCTTTTCGTGTTTCGGTTCCTTAAAGAACGTTTTCGTTTCCGCGGTCTCTAAAAGCCGACCCTCAGCCATAAACCATACCGTATCGGATAACCGTTCCGCTTGTTCAAGGTTATGGGTGATCCACAGGACCGTCAGCTGTTTTTGCCGATGGAGTTTCGTAATCAGTTTCTCAATGATGAGAACGGATGACGGGTCCAGCGCCGAGGTGATTTCATCCAGCAGCAGGATGGACGGCAGTCCGGCGAGAGTTCGCGCTAATGAGAGCTTCTGCCGCTGGCCTCCGGATAATTCTTTTGCATTTCGATCCAGAAGCACGCGCGGAAGGTCTGTAAAATCTGCGAGCTCTTCAGGCGTATAGTGCTGTGCCCCGTGGAGTTTTTCTGCGAGCAGAAGGTTGTCCCGCACCGTTCCCTCGAGGACGGGAGCTGATTGAAATGCAAGGCCCGCGGTTTTTCTGAGCTCTCTGATGTCCCAGTGTCTTATTTCTTTTCCGAATACAAGCACTTCCCCTTCATCAGGTGTATTCATCAGATTGCACAGTGACAGCAATGTGCTTTTTCCCGCGCCGGAAGGGCCTATCAACGCCGTGATAGAACCTTTTTGAATATGTCCGGTTACACGGCTTAGGACATCAAAGGACGTATTGTTTTGTTCAAAGCGTTTGCCGGCTGACAGAAAAGATATTGCCGGAATTTCTTCTTTCATACAGGAGGACACCTTTCGTAAAAAAATCAGGAACCGGTGAGATTGGCTGACGTTTGCTCAGCCGTTTTCTGGTCTGTCTGCCGGGAAGCGAATGTATGCATGACCATTCCCGCAATAATAATGAACAGTCCGGCAAATGAAAGAAGTGACGGAAACGCCGCGGATAAAAAGACGATTTCGCCGATCAGTGCAAAAAGAACCTCTCCGGACTGCGTCGCTTCAACAGCAGCGAGCTTCTGCGGCTCATTCCTCACCATATCGGTGGCGCGGAAAAATAATACTGTTGCGATAACGCCAGAGCTGAGTGCGACGATAAAGGATTGGAATGTCTGTCCCATTGACGGAAGCCCGTCTCTATGCCAGCCGAAAGCGGCGATCAAAAGCCAAAACGGAAGGCTTGCGAGCGTCATGCCGAGCACCCGCTGAAACGTATCGAGTTTTCCGCCGTATTGTTCCAGCATTTTGCGGTTGCCGAGCGGATAGGCAAAAGCGGCGATGACGACCGGCACCACGCTGAATAGTATCGTGCGGCCGGACAGAGAACCCGCATGCTGAAGCTGAATCAGACCGGCTCCGATCAGGATGATGACGGAAGTAACCAGCGAAATCAGCGGGATCTTTTGTCTGGCGGAAACCGGGCCCGCCGGTGAATTTTTTGTTTCGTAGAAAAACGGCGACAGAAGCACACCCGCGACAATTGTAATCTGCCACGTGCCGGCGATCAGCCAGCCCGGCCCATATGCCGCCGCAAACGTAATCGGGGCATAAAAAAGCACGAACCCGGTAAAACTCCACTTCAGCCAAAAAAACGGTTTTTTCCGGATTTCATGCCAGAGCGGCGCCCATTTTCCTTTCGCATAAACGATCAAAAATAAAAACGGAACCATAAAAAGAAAACGCAGGGAAGAGCTCCACATCCAGCTTCCGCCGGAAAGCTCCATCGCCCTGTTTAAAATAAATGTGACTGCAAAAAACAGAGATGCCAATATTCCGATCACGATGGCTTTCATTAAATCCCTCATTTTGACACATATTTTTTTATACTATACTATTCACCGGCAGGCTTCGCAATGGAATATGAGAAAATAGCGTTTTAACAAATGATGAATGGGAAACAGACATATACGGAGGTGAAAACAATGCAGAAAGAGGATATTCAAGTGCTTTATTTTGAAGATGACGGCCGCATTCCGAATAACCCGAATCTTCCGCTTGTTATTTATAAAGCGGTATTTAATGAAGAAACGGTGCAGAAAGCAGAGTCCGTCCTCAGCCGGCACGATTGGTCGAACAGCTGGACGGGCGGAGTATTTCCGTATCACCATTTTCACAGCACCACGCACGAAGTTCTTGTCGCGGTAAAAGGAAACGCGGTTTTGAGGTTCGGCGGGGAACAAGGAGCGGATGCCGTTCTTCAAACGGGGGACGCAGCGGTCATTCCGGCCGGCACCGGACATAAAAAACTGTCGGGCAGTTTTGATTTTACCGTGATCGGGGCTTATCCGGGCGGCCGGCAGTACGATACAAAAACGGAGAAAAATGATAGAACTTCAGAAGAAATCAGCCGTGTCCCCCTCCCGGAATGCGACCCCTTTACGGGAAAAACGGGCCCGCTATTAAAATTGTGGGAAAAATGACAGTGGAAAAGCGGATGGTCTGTAAAAAAATAGCCTAAAAGAAACGTTATTACACCCCCGCCATATAAATAATTTCATAAACGAAACAATTCACGTTCAAATTTTGTTCAAAAAGTGTTATTATATAAGAGTAAATCAAATTGGGGTTTTTTATGTTTGCTATTTTCAGAGAGGAAAAAGAAATTTTGACTTATTCAATTGTTTTTGTTGATATAAAAATAATACTGGATATGGCAAAGTGAAAAACTGGGTAGTAAACATTTATTTTTGTAAATGATTGTGCATGAATTCACAATCTTGCTTTTTCATGCTTTTCTGCATGAAGGGGGAAAGGCTACCCTTTCCAAAAAAATCAGCATACTGCTTATAGTAAAGGAGAATCGGATATGCCAGAAACAATCGATCAAACAAATGCATCTGTCAGCCAAGGCCAACGCGATCTTATTGATCAGCTGCTAAAACCTGAAGTTCAAGAATCACTGACTGTTTTAGTGGATCAGCTTCCAAAACTGACTGAGTTAGTAAATATTTTAACGAAGTCTTATGATTTTGCACAGTCTGTAGCGACAGACGAAGTATTGAAGAGCGATACAGTGGGTGCGCTTACAGAAATTCTTGAGCCGGTGAAAGAAACAGCGAAAGAAGTGGCGGCTACTGCGATCGAAGCAAAAGACCGCGCGGATGCAAGCAATGAAACGATCGGACTTTTCGGCCTGCTGCGCATGCTGAAAGATCCTCAAGCTCAAAAGCTGTTCCGTTTTGCTAACAGCTATCTTGAAATCATGAACGAAAAACAAAAATAATCTCAGATTCAAATTGATATAAAGGACGGAGGATATACGATGTCAAAACATATTGTCATTTTAGGCGCTGGTTACGGCGGAGTTCTTTCTGCTTTAACCGTTCGCAAACATTACAGTAAAGATGAAGCACGCGTAACCGTTGTGAACAAATACCCGACTCACCAAATCATTACGGAACTGCACCGCCTTGCAGCCGGCAACGTGTCTGAACAGGCTGTTGCTATGCCGCTTGAAAAACTTCTGAAAGGAAAAGACGTCGACATCAAAATCGCAGAAGTCAATTCTTTCTCAGTTGATAAGAAAGAAGTTGCCCTTTCTGACGGTTCTAAGCTGACTTATGACGCGCTTGTTGTCGGACTTGGTTCTGTTACGGCTTATTTCGGCATTCCTGGACTCGAAGAAAACAGCATGGTGCTGAAATCTGCGGCTGATGCCAACAAAGTATACAAACACGTGGAAGACCGTGTGCGTGAATACGCTAAAACGAAAAACGAAGCTGATGCAACAATCCTTATCGGCGGCGGCGGCTTAACAGGCGTCGAGCTTGTCGGTGAGCTTGCTGACATCATGCCGAACCTTACGAAAAAATACGGCGTAGATCCGAAAGCAATCAAACTGAAATTAGTAGAAGCAGGTCCGAAAATTCTTCCTGTTCTTCCTGATGACCTTATCGAACGCGCGACAAAAAGTCTTGAAAAACGCGGCGTTGAGTTCTTAACAGGTCTTCCTGTTACAAATGTTGAAGGAAACGTTATTGATCTGAAAGACGGTTCAAAAGTCGTTGCCAACACATTTGTATGGACAGGCGGCGTACAAGGCAACCCGTTAGTCGGCGAATCCGGCCTTGAAGTGAACCGCGGACGTGCGACGGTTAACGATTTCTTACAATCTACTTCTCACGAAGATGTATTCGTTGTCGGAGACAGCGCTGTATACTTTGCGCCGGACGGCCGTCCGTACCCGCCGACAGCGCAAATCGCTTGGCAGATGGGTGAACTTGTGGGTTACAACCTGTTCGCTTACTTAGAAGGAAAAACGCTTGAAACATTCAAGCCTGTAAACTCTGGTACGCTTGCAAGCCTCGGACGTAAAGACGCGGTTGCCATCATCGGAGCGAACTCTACTCCGCTGAAAGGTCTTCCGGCATCTTTAATGAAAGAAGCAAGTAACGTACGTTATTTAACACATATCAAAGGATTATTCAGCCTCGCTTACTAATCCTTAAGATCACACAGAAGACATTGCCGGACTTTCTCGGCAGTGTCTTTTTTTTGCATGAAAATGTTAACGGATACAATTTTCTGAAAAATAAAATAAAAATGATTGATATGTGAGAAAGAGGAAGCTAAAATAAAAAAGAACCATTTTGTTAACGTTAACATTTTTAAGAGGGAGGATGAAAGTGTGAAAGCTTTTATGGATGATGATTTTTTACTGGATAGTACAACGGCCGTAAAGCTGTACCGGGAATACGCTGAAAACATGCCGATCATTGATTATCACTGTCACTTAAGCCCAAAGGAAATCTATGAAAATAAAACCTTCGCAACGATTACGGAGGCATGGCTTTACGGTGACCACTACAAGTGGCGGATCATGAGGGCCAACGGCATTGAAGAGCGCTGCATTACCGGAAACGCTTCAGATGAAGAGAAGTTTTTCGCCTGGGCAAAAACGGTGCCGATGGCGATAGGCAATCCGCTGTACAGCTGGACGCATTTAGAGCTGCAGCGCTGGTTCGGCATTTATGACGTATTGAATGAAAAAACGGCCGCGGCAATTTGGAAAAAAACGAATGAGCTCCTGCAGGGAGACGGGTTTGGCGCAAGGGATCTCATTCTGAAATCAAATGTCAAAGTCATTTGCACAACCGACGATCCTGCCGATGCGCTGACATACCACGAACTGTTGAAAGAAAGTGATTTTCCGGTGCAAGTGCTGCCCGGATTTCGGCCTGACAAAGGACTGGACATCAGCAGCCCGGGTTTTGCCGATTGGGTCCGTTCGCTGGAGAGCGCTTCCGGAATAGCTGTCACCACCTACCAATCGTATTTAGATGCGTTAGAATCCCGCGTCCGCTTTTTTCACAATGCCGGGGGAAGAGTGTCGGATCATGCGTTAGATCAAATGGTTTATGCCGAGACGACCGAAGAGGAAGCGGCCCGGATTTTTGCCGCCGGATTAAGCGGAGAGCATGTATCTTTTGAAGATGAAAAGAAATTCAGAACACGGACGCTGCAATATCTTTGCGGTCTTTACGCAGAACTGGACTGGGCGATGCAGTTCCATATAAACGCGTTAAGAAATACCAATACAAATAAGTTCAGCAGCCTCGGTCCTGATACGGGATATGACTCAATTAATGATGAACGTATCGCAAAGCCGCTTGCCCGGCTGTTAGATTCCGCCGAAAAAAAGCGGCAATTGCCTAAAACGATTTTGTATTCTTTGAATCCGAATGACAACTATATTATCGCCAGCATGATCAACAGCTTTCAGGATGGGAAAACACCGGGGAAAATTCAATTCGGCACAGCCTGGTGGTTCAATGACACGAAAGATGGAATGCTCCAGCAAATGAAAGCGTTATCAAACATGGGCCTGTTCAGCCGGTTTATCGGGATGCTGACGGATTCAAGAAGTTTCCTGTCCTACCCCCGCCATGAATACTTCAGGCGGCTTGTCTGCACGCTGATCGGCGGCTGGGCGGAACAAGGCGAAGCGCCTTACGATATGGAGCTTTTAGGAAGGATTGTCGAGGGAATTTGTTACCGGAATGCTGAGGAATATTTCCGCTTTTAAAAATGGAATGAAAGAGGTGGCCTATGAGTAATGTGCCTGTCGTGACAGCACCTGCCGCAAAAGTGAAGGAGCATAAGCTGAGTCTGAAAGAAAAAGTATCCTATGGTTTTGGAGATTTTGGTAACGGATTTATGTTTGATCTCGGGCAGATCTATTTGCTGAAGTTTTTCACAGATGTCGCAGGCATTCCGGCAGCGTTCGCCGGCAGTATTTTTTTGGTCAGCAAGCTGTTTGCGGCTGTGACTGATCCGATTGTCGGCTCGGCCATTGACTACAGAAAAAAGATCGGACCTCGGGGGAAATTCAGGCCGTACTTATTATTCGGAAGTATTATTCTTGCGGTCATGACCGTATTGATTTTTGTGTCACCGGACGTGAGCGTCACCTGGAAGCTTGTGTACGCCTATGCTTCTTACATGCTGTGGGGGATCGCTTATTCTTTCGTCAATATTCCGTACGGCTCCCTCGGCGCGGCCATTACACAGGATGCGGAGGACAGAACGGCGCTTTCCGCATTCCGCCAGATAGGCTCCCTCGGCGCGCTGCTCATTACAAGTGTCATCGTCATCCCGATTCTTGTTCATTTTGATAACGTTCACATCGGCTACCCGGCAGTCATGGGAATGATGGCCGTAATCGGAATCGCGGGATTTATGATCTGCTACCGAAACTGCAAAGAAAGAATTATCGTCCGTGAAGCGCCGAAAGAAAAGCTGTCCGTCATGTCGGTTTTCAAATGCTTTATCGGCAACAAACCGCTTCTGACCGTCGTTTTCATGACGATTTTCTCAATATCGGCATATAACATTAAATCCGCTATGCTTGTTTACTTCGCCCAGTACAATCTCAACAATGCGGAGCTGATGTCCTACATGAGTTTTATCATCATCGGTTCTTCATTTTTAGGTGTTTTGTTTATGCCGAAACTCGTCAAACGTTTCGGAAAAAAGCAAACGGTGATGATCGGTTTCGCCGTCAGCGCCGCGGCTGATGCGCTGAATTTCTGTCTCCCGTCAAACGTATTTATCTTTACGGCGTTAGCGAGCATTGCTTTTATCGGGATCAGCATACCAAACGGCATTACGTGGGCGCTCGTGTCGGACATTATTGATTACGGAGAATGGAAGACGGGTGAACGGAAGGAGGCGACGACATATTCGCTTTTCAACTTCTCCAGAAAACTCGCCCAATCTTTATCAGGTTTTCTTTCAGGCATCGGGCTGAGCGTTATTGGCTATATCCCGAATGCATCTCAGACAAAAGGCACGCTGATCGGGATTAAAGGGCTTCTGCTGCTGTACCCGGCTTTCGCTTTAGCGTGCGCCATGCTGATTATCGGTTTAATGTATAAACTGACGGACCGGCAGCATGCCGAGCTCGTTCAGGACTTACATCATGCAAAACCTTAACTTTAGTGATTTTATGGACTGTCCGTTAATGGTACAATAGAAATAAATGCCAGCATACAGAAAGAAAGGAAAAACGATGGTAACCATAAAAGATATCGCAAAACTCGCCAACGTATCCCACACAACCGTATCCCGGGCACTTAACGGCAGCCCCTACATTAAAGAGCATACAAAACAGAAAATATTAGAGCTCGCTTCACAGCTGAATTACACACCGAATGTAAATGCAAAAAGCCTTGCCATGCAAAAGTCCCATACGATCGGACTGTTTTTTACAAGCATCACAAACGGAACCTCACACAGCTTTTTTTCCGATACCATCAAAGGTGTAAACCGCACAATCAGTGAGGAATACAATTTGTTCGTCCGCGCGATTGACGACCTGAAAAGCTTTGAAACCATTACGCCCATGAGATATGACGGAATCATTTTAATGAGCCAAAGCGACAGTGATAATTCATTTATTTATTATATCCGCGAGAAAAACATCCCGCTTGTTGTGCTGAACCGGGACATTGATGACCGGAGCATCACGAATATCCTGTCAAACGATAAAGAAGGCTCCAGACAGGCGGTCGACTGCCTGATCGCAAACGGACACAGAGATATCGCGATCATTGAGGGAAAGGAAGGATTCAGGTCAACTTCTCAGCGGAAAGAAGGCTATTTGACATCTTTAATTGATCATTCTATCCCGATTAAGCATGAATACAGTGTAAAAGGCCGCTATGATATGGAAAGCGGCAGTCAGGCGATGGAAAAACTCTTGGCGCTTCAATCACCTCCTACGGCTGTTTTTTGTTCAAACGATGATATGGCGATCGGGGCGATGAATGCCATTTTCGCCAAAGGCCTGAGCGTTCCGGAAGATATATCTGTTATCGGGTTTGATGACATCGGCATTTCCCAATACATGACGCCGAGGCTTTCGACAGTAAAACGCCCGGTTGAAAACATCAGCATACTTGGCGCAGAGAAGATTTTGGCGCTAATCGCCGACCCGGATACGGCGGCGGAAAAAATATACGAAAACACCGAGGTGATGATAAGAGATTCAATTAAAAAACTCACATAACGGCCCGTCTGATTATCCGGGTTTTCGCACGGTGAAATGTTAACGTGTGCATAAATACAGAAGGAGGCGGACAGCTTGCAGCAGCTGAATAAAAAGATGTGCGGCGAATACATTCAATATCCTGAAAAAGTCCTTCAGTTCGGCGAAGGCAACTTTTTGCGGGCTTTCGCTGACTGGCAGATCGATCAATTGAATCAATTGACGGATTTTAACGGAAGCGTTGTCGCCGTACAGCCGAGAGGCTCTGAGAAAATCAAACGTTTAAACGAGCAGGACGGTTTATTTACGCTTTTTTTGCAGGGGATAAAGGATGGAAAACCGGCTGAAGAACACATGATCGTCAAATCCATCAGCCGCGGCATTGATCTTTTTTCTGACTATGATTCCTTTAAACGGCTGGCAGCACAAGAGGAGCTTCGTTTTATCATTTCCAATACGACGGAAGCGGGAATTACGTTTGAGAAAGGCGACCGGCTTGAGGATAGACCTCAAAAAACATTCCCCGGGAAATTAGCGGCGTTCCTTTATTTCCGCTATAAGGCATTTGCGGGTGACGCCGAGAAAGGGTGCATTGTGCTTCCATGTGAACTGGTCGAAGAAAACGGACGGAAACTGAAGGCGGCCGTGCTTCAATATGCCGGGCTGTGGGAGCTGGAACCTGATTTTACTCAATGGATTCATGACGCGAACATCTTCTGCAATACCCTCGTGGATCGGATTGTTCCCGGATTTCCTGTTGATACCGCGGAAGAACTTACCGATTTTCTCGGATACGAAGACCGTCTGCTTGTGGTTGGTGAGCATTATTATTTGTGGGTGATAGAAGGGCCGGAACAGCTTCAGAATGAGCTTCCTTTTGCTGAGGCCGGGCTGAACGCACTGATCACGTCTGACCTTACGCCTTATAGGACAAAAAAGGTGAGAATCTTAAACGGCGCTCACACGGCATTGGCGCCAGTGGCTTTACTATACGGACTGCAAACCGTCCGGGAAGCGGCTGAGCACGAGGTGACGGGCAGATTCATCGAAGAGCTGATCAATGAAGAAATCCTCCCTGTGCTGCAAATGGAGGGTGTCACCCAATACGCGGCAGATGTGTTACAGCGGTTTAAAAACCCTTATATCCACCATTATCTGCAAAGCATTACCCTTAACGCCGCCGCGAAATTCAAAACAAGAAACCTGCCGACGCTGAAGGCTTATATCGAACAGGAGGGCCGGCTACCTGAGAAGCTGGTATTTTCGTTCAGCGCCATGATCTATTCATACTGGAACGGACCGAACAAACCGGCAGACGGCGAGGAGGTTCTTAACCGTTTTCAAATGGCGCGTTCCCGTTGCAAAGATGATATGTTTCAAGCGGCATCTGCCATATTAGGAGAAGAGCGATTGTGGGGGAAGAATCTGAATCATCTTCCGGGGCTTACCGAACGAACGGCTTTTTTTCTGTCTGTCATTCATAAGCGGGGTATGAAGCATGCGTTACATGAATGCTGCGGAAAAAAGGGGGAAGTGAAATGAAAGAGGTCATAAAAATCCATAAAAACGATAACGTGCTTCTCGCCATGCGCCATTTTAACAAAGGGGAGCGGCTGCATACAGACGGACTGACGATTGAAGTGAAGGACCCTGTAAAGCGGGGGCATAAAATCGCGCTGCAAACCATTGAAGAAAACGGCAGCATCATTAAATACGGTTTTTCAATCGGGCGTGCGACAAGGCGGATTTCGGCCGGCGAGCATATTCATACCCATAATCTGCAAACGAATTTATCCGATGTGCAAGAATACACGTATTCACCGCGCTTCGAGGACAATCCTTTTACAAATGAGAACCGGACATTTAAAGGCTACAGAAGAGAAAATGGTACATCCGGCGTCCGGAATGAACTGTGGATCGTGCCTACAGTCGGCTGCGTAAACGGCGTCGCTGAGAAAATCCTGCAGCGCTTCGTAAAAGAGTCGAAAGACATTGCGCCCTTTGACAATGTGCTGGTTTTAAAGCACCAATACGGCTGCTCCCAGCTTGGCGATGATCATGAGAATACGAAACAAATGCTGATGAACGCCATCCGTCATCCAAATGCTGGCGGTGTGCTGGTTTTAGGGCTCGGCTGTGAAAATAATGAGCTTGCGGCGATTAGGGAAACGCTTTCTGAAGTGAATGGAGATCGGGTGAAATTTCTCGAATCACAAGCTGTCACAGATGAAATTGAAGCGGGTACTGCGCTTCTTAAAGAGATACACCTTGCGGCAAAGGGAGATAAACGTGAGGAGATTCCGCTGTCAGAATTGAGCATCGGATTGAAATGCGGCGGGTCGGACGGTTTTTCCGGCATCACCGCAAACCCTTTATTAGGGAGATTTTCAGATTACTTGATTGCACAGGGAGGGAGCACGGTCTTAACGGAGGTGCCTGAGATGTTCGGCGCTGAGACGATTCTCATGCAGCGTGCGGCGAGTGAAGAAGTGTTTCATAAAACAGTCCGATTGATCAATGATTTCAAGCAATATTTTATGAAGCACGAGCAGCCGATTTATGAAAACCCGTCACCAGGGAATAAGGAAGGCGGCATTTCAACGCTCGAAGACAAGTCGCTCGGCTGCACCCAAAAAGCCGGTCTTGCACCGGTTTCTGATGTGCTGACATACGGTGAAACACTGAAGACAAAGGGATTGACACTGCTCAGTGCGCCCGGCAATGATTTAATCGCTTCTTCAGCGCTCGCCGCGGCGGGCTGTCACATCGTTTTGTTTACAACCGGAAGAGGCACGCCGTTCGGCACATTTGTCCCGACTGTGAAAGTATCAACAAATACCGATTTATCTCAATCAAAGCCTCATTGGATTGATTACAACGCGGGCAGATTGGCGGAAGACCAAACAACAGAAGATCACATTGTAAGAGATTTTATTCAATACATTATTAAAGTTGCAAGCGGAGAATTCGTCAATAACGAAAAAAACGATTTTCGGGAGCTTGCAATCTTTAAGTCCGGTGTGACGTTATAAGGGGAAAGGCGATCTGACAACAGACCGCCTTTTCGAGTTGACTTATCGTTTTGCCCCTTGATGAATTGTGAATATCTATAAGTTATAATAATGGAATGGTGCCTTACATAAAGGAGATTTTTATAATATATATAATTATTATGGAAGATTGATTTTCAGTCACATATTTCAGAGGGGGTCCTAATGAATAACATTTTATACATTGAAGATGACCAAGAAATTGGCCAATTTGTAAAAGGTGATTTAGAAGATCGGGGCTATATGATTATATGGCTCACTTCTTCCTATAATTACGAAACATATATAGAAAAGGCTGATCTGATCGTGCTTGATATAATGATGCCCGGTTTAGACGGATTTACAATCGGTCAAAGGATGAAAAAAACACATCCGCAGATCCCGCTCTTGCTTTTAACAGCCAGAACGGGTCTGGAAGATAAGCTGAAAGGCTTAGGATTTGCGGATGATTACGTGACAAAGCCCTTTCATCCCGATGAACTGGCTGCTCGAATCGAAGTATTATTAAGAAGATTTGACAAGACTGCCATTCATGAATTGAAGCTAAAACACTTAAGTGTTCACTTGAAAGAAAAAAGAATTTTAAATCATCAAAGTCATGAGGAAATATTTTTAACTGATAAACAGTTAAGGATTTTTTTGCTTTTGCTTAGACATCCCAATCAAATATTAACAAAGGAACAAATTTATGAAAATATTTGGGAACAGCCTTATATCGAAGGGGATAAGACGTTGATGGTACATATCCGGCATTTACGGCAAAAAATCGAGATCAATCCAAATGAGCCGGAAATTCTTGAAACAATCAGAGGGATTGGATACAGGATCAAACAATGAAATTATCAACCAAATACCTTATTAATATCGTTGCCTCAATTTTGTTTTTTCCGATAGCCTTTTTAGGCGTGAATTTTCTATACTATGTCACATTAACATACTTGATTGATCACCAAGGGCAAGTACACTATGAACCAAACAAGTTGGAAAGTGATTGGAAGTCTGATGTGGAAGATTTTTCAGGGAAATCCAATCGGGAAATTACGTCTGCTTTCCCGCACATGAAGCAATATAAACACTCTGATATTGTATGGATAAATGATAAGGGAAAGGTGATGTTTTCTAACTCAGAACGGTTGGCCAAAAAGGGTGAGGTTATTCACCTTAGCGAATTGATTAAAATGATAGAACAAAACGAAAAGAAATATTTATTGCTGAGTGCTTATGTAAATGGGAGTGAAGACAGCGGATATGCATTTTTAGAAACTCCGCGCTCAATTATAGGATCTCAATGGGAGGTTATGAGGGCTAAGTATTCCTATATATGGTTTATCGCCTTGATTTTTGTCTGTTCACTTTTTGTGATTAATTCATGGATGTTTTTTGCGAAAATACAAAAAAGGTTAATTTCTTTGGGGTATCATATGAAAAAACAAGATAATGACGGCATACCGGAATTTGTAACAGTTAAACAGAAGGATGAACTGGGCCAAGTGGAATATTCATTCAACCAGATGGTTGAGGAACTAAGGAACAGCAGACAAAAAGAGCGCGAAGAAGGCGAAATCCGAAAAAACTTGATTGCTGATTTATCTCATGATTTAAGGACCCCTCTTACGGTTATAAGAGGGCATACATTTACATTAAAGAATGAAATAAGCAGTGAAAATGGAAAGCATTCTTTAGGGATCATAAACGATAAAATAACGTTTATGGGCGAACTGATTGACAATTTGTCATCATTTTCTCTTCTTGCCGCAGGTAAATTGCCGCTTCATAAAAAGAGTTGTGACATATTAAAGATAATACGTTCTTCGTTAACAGCTTGGTATCCGATTTTTGAGAAAGAGCACTTTACAATAGATATTGATCTGAAGGAAAACATCGTATGGGAAATAGACGAGACTTGGTTGAAGAGAATTCTTGATAACATTTTTCAAAATGTTTTGCGCCATGCTCATTCAGGAAAATACGTTTCCGTACAGACAAAGCTAATTGAAAACAAACCCGTAATCATAATTGAGGATAGGGGCCCGGGAATGAATAATAAATCTGAAAGAAAAGGCGCCGGGATTGGCTTATCGATCATTAATATGATGCTTAAACAAATGGGGCTTGAACATAAAATAAAGAGCAATCAAAACGGAACGATTTTTATAATTTATCCAAACAGCAGTGAATACGTGAAGCCGTAGAGGCTTCACGTATTTTTTATGTTGAGAAATTTAAACGCAAATTAACCTTGATTATATCTTCTTTTTAACCTCGTAAGTTTATATTATAAACAGAACAAGACGGAAAGGAATGATGAAAAGTGGGAAAGGCTGATCCAGCTTTAATATCCAAAGGTATCAATGTTTCTATAAAAAAGAAAGAAATTTTACATGATATAAATTTAACATTGGAAAAAGGAAAAATATATGGTTTATTAGGTCCCAACGGTGCAGGAAAAACGACATTGCTTAAAGTTCTTTTAGGCATATTTCCTCCAACTTCAGGTGAAGTGATTTTTGAGGGAAATAACTTATATCGCAATCCAAATAATGATGTGATTCAGTCTATCGGAAGTATTATAGAATTTCCTGGCTTTTATGAAAATTTGACTCTTTTTGAGAATATTAAATTACATCTTAACTATTTAAAAAGATCAGCTTCTGATGAAGAGATAAATGAGATTTTAGGAAAGGTTGGACTTTTTGAACATAAAGATAAACTGTTTTCGCAAACTTCATTAGGAATGAAACAGAGGCTGGGAATTGCCAGAGCAGTTGCGCATGCTCCTGCATTGCTTTTGCTGGATGAGCCGACGAACGGTTTAGATCCATATGGTATTAAAGAAGTACGTGAAATGCTGATCCAAGAAGTAATGAAAAATGGAACCACAGTCGTTATCTCAAGTCACCTTTTAAGTGAGATTAATCTCATGGCCGATGAATTACTTATTATGAATAAGGGGCAGATTATTTTCGAGTCAGCCTTTATGAAAAATACGCAACATCTTTATTTATACAAAATTCCAGCTGAAGCGGGTATTAATTGGGCGGATATTGAGAAATTTGCGGATCATGTTATTTCAAGGAATAAACAGCAATTCGAGTTTATTTCAGTAATTCATCCGTCGGAAATGAAAGAGAAATTAAATTCTTGTGGATTTAACAAGGAATCTATTGACGGATTTAAGCTATCTTTGGAAGATCTTTATTTAAAACTGCTGGCAAAGGAGAAAGGTCATGAGTCTGTTAGTGCGTAACGAGTTTCTAAAACTTAAAAGACTGAAATCAATTTATGTTATTTTCTTTCTAAGCTTTTTGCCATTTCTCATAAACGGAATCGGTCTTTTGGCTATGAACGAAAATACAGATTGGAACAAATTTTATATGTTTGTTTTTAATCAGTATTCGATCCTTTTTCCAACTGTTATTTTTATTTTTTCAGGTTTTTATTTTTATTTAGAATTTAAAAACAGGACAATGCTGAATTGGATGTCATATCCGTATCATAAATTCAAATTGATATTATCAAAGCTAGCTGCAGCTTTTCTATTTTTGTTTTTAATTTCAGCTGTTAATCATATTATTCACTTATCCACCTTGTTTTTCTTTTTTCGGGAAGATGTCTCAGCAAGCGACTTATTAAGATTAATAGCGACATCTTTTACTTCTACTACTTTGAGCCTGCTAACCATTCCGATTGCAGCTTTAATTGCTTTCTTAAGTAAAAATATAGTGGTTGTCATGATAACCGGTGTAGCTTCCTTTTTAATAATGACGATACTGTTAGCAAGTGATGTCTCAATAGTCTTTCCTTTTTCTTTTATTTATCGTTTCAGTATTCAAATTTTTGAAAGTGATATGGGATATTCCGATTCAATTCTTTTAGTTTGGGGATTACTGATCATGGGACTGTATGTTTTGGTGTCCTTATCAGGATTATACGTATATTCGAAAAAAAACAGAATGTAAATGGAGGATGAGTATACATGGAGCAAGTTATTTTTGTGATTTCAATGCTCGCTTTAGGAGTTACACTGGTTACCTTTTTCGGAATGATTTTGAATGACGGATTAAGAGGAGTACTAAACTTTTCAAGAAAACCTGTAAAATTTATGACTGGATCATTTCTGGTATACATTGTTGCCTTTGCTGTTTATATTTTAATAAGTGTAAAGTAACTTTTTCATTTTAAGGGGATTCAAAGGGATTCCCTTATTTTCCTTAGTAAGGGGCTTGGTTACAAATGAAAGATAATTGGGTGAAGCTTAATATGGAGCAGTTTGCAAGGGCTTTTGTTTTCTCCTTATTATTGTTATTTATGCTTTTGCTTATAACAGACAGCCAATTACAGTTTAAACAGTATAGTCTATTTTTTGTTCTAAGTATATTCGGCAGTAGTTGTTTATGCTTTACCAATGATGACAGAAATAAGACATATCTTCGCAGCCTGTTCCGTTTTTCAGAATTATGCCAAGAGGGATCCAATGCAGATCAATTGATAAAAGAACTAACCAATGAAATACAAAGTGTGTTTTCAGGAAAGCAGATTGCTCTTATAAACTATGACAAAAAAACATTAAAATTGAAAGGAAATCACATTCAGGTTCCTAACATAAACATTTCAAATTTTAAGATAGGAGAAATACGTGAAACTGCCAGCGGATCAATTCTGTTTATCGGGGAGAAGTGTGATACATTTGTTTTTATTCATTTATCACATAAAGGACACCCTATAAAGATTCGTGAAAACGAAGCAGATTGGCTGCGAATGCTGGCATTCTGCACAGCATCTGCACTTCAGAACAAATTATTAATTCAAAAAAAAATTGATGAAATTATCATAGACAATCAACATAAATGTAAGTCGGCTGTACTTTCTAAGGTTTTATTTTCTATTTCAGAAATAGAGAGAACCAAGCTTGCACAGGATATTCATGACTCTATCATTCAAGAGCTGATATTTGTATGCAGAGAATTAGAGTATCATGTTGAGAAATACAAGGATATTTATTACATAAGAGAAATTTTGCTGGGCAATATCCAGTATATAAGAGAAAAATGTTTTGATTTAAGACCACCTTTTTTAATGGAGATGGGACTTCTGCGAAGCATTCAAGTCCTGATTGATAAACATAAAAGCAACTATCAGCTTGATATTGAATTCTTTGTAGATGTAAAAGATGATTCTATTTTTACAGAAGATATCACAATAAACATTTACCGGATTGTTCAAGAATTGCTTACTAATGCTGTAAAACACTCAAAAGCCAGTTATATTGTTTTGACGATGATTCAAAAACAAACAAGTCTTATGTTTGTTTACGAAGATAATGGAATCGGCATTGATTGGAATAAAGTAAATTCAAAAACAAACAGTTTTGGGCTGACAGGGATCAAAGAGCGTATAAATTGTATGAATGGAATTCATAATATATCTTCAGGCGTAAATGAAGGATTGCTGTTAAGGTTTGAAATAAGTACGAAAAATGAATAGGGAGCGCTGACATGATAAAGATTCTATTAATTGATGATCATATTGGTGTTGCTCAAGGGACAAAAGCCATTCTTGAAAAAAGCAATAAAATGGGAGTAACAATATTGTCTTGCTGTAAAGAAGTACTTAATCACCTTAAGCATTACGAGTATGACTTACTTTTACTTGATTTATATATGCCGGAGTTAAATGGAATGGAATTGTCAAAAATGATTCTTAGAGAGAGTCCCGATCAAAAAATTATAATTTATACTGGTTTTGATATCTCTGCGCATTTCAATCTTTTGGTTGAAGTTGGTGTTTCCGGGTTCATAAGTAAGTCTTCAACAGAAGAGCATATGATAAAAGTAATTGAAAGTGTCATTGAGGGAGATACCATTATTCCTACTCATCTCTTTAAACAATTAAGAAGAACAGAAGCAAATACGTTCAACATTGATAAGCTTGAAGATAGAATAAGAGATATTACTTTAAATGAAAGAGAACAAGATATCTTAGCGGGCGTAGCGGAGGGAATGACAAACCGGGAATTATCAGCAAAGCTGTTGATCAGTCAAAGAGCGGTTGAATACATACTTACTGGTGTGTACAACAAACTCGGTGTAAAATCCAGAACAGAGGCACTGATCAAAGCAAATCGATATTCATTAATTTCTATGAAAACTATATATGAGTAAATGAATCGGGATTAACGGAACAGTTAATCCCGATTTTCTTTGTAACCGATACTTCGGAAACGCGCAAAAAAAAAGCGCTTTTCCGAATATGACTTTTCGGTGCCTTATAGGTAAAAGATCGTTTATCATAGATTTATAGAAATATATGGATTCAAATCCAATATATTTCAAAAACTTAAAGGGGGAATAGTAATGAATGAGAAAATGTATCGTTTTGCCGGTGATTTAAGAGAAGAACTCGAGGAAATTTCTTTAAGTGAATTCAGCGGAGGAGGAGGCGCAGAACAGCGGGGGATTTCTCAAGGAAATGATGGTAAGCTTTGTACGTTAACTTGGGAATGCGGTCTTTGTCCTACTCACACTTGCTGGTGTTAAAACAAATCCGAAAATAAGAAAATAGATTTCCAATGCTCTGGGAGATCCAGCTGTCTCCCTCTTTTTTAAAAGGAGATGAATATTAAATGAATTCGCTAACTAATATTCTATTAAGTAAAGAAAAAAAAGCTGCTGTCTCTCAATTTGATGAAAATGAGAATCTGTTTGATCAAAACTTAGAATTAATCTATAAGAATGATATTCAAATGGCCCAGGAAAGCATTCATAATGTGTTATCCATTCAATCAATTGATAAAGTGAAAAACTTATATCAAACCCCCCTACATAAATCCGCTTTTACAGTTCATGTTTTCGAAAACCTAAAAAAAGGGATCGCTCACCAAGCTATTAAAAAAGAAGACGTAAATGAAGAAATCATGTTTCACGTTTTTGCGTTAAAAGTGTCCTCTTACTTCAATGATCTACTTAAAAAATCAAAGTTTCCTTCTTATGACTATCTGCTGGAACAACCGGCTCTTTTTCATCATAGTATTTCAAATCAATTAGAAAAAATTATTTTAAAAGTATCCTATAGAACACTTGTATTGGATATGAATATGAATCGGGAAAAAGGTTTTTTGGCAGGGGAGACTCCTAAAGAAAAATATGGTTATTATAATAAAACTCTTTTGTGCAGTCCGGAGTATCTTAAAAGCTTTTTTCAACAATATCCAGTCTTATTAAGAGTGATCGGAAACGAACTGAGAAAATTTAAAAAATTCATATTGGAATTTATCTCGCGTTTTGAAAAGGACCAGCCTGAACTGCTCTCTTTATTTGGTTTTTCAGAACAAGTCAAATTAAGGGACATTGAAGTAGGAATGGGTGATTCTCATTCTGATGGTAGAAAGGTTACTAAAATAACATTAAATGAAGGCAAGCTTATTTATAAGCCGAGAAGTTTAGAAATTGATCTATTATATAAAAAGATAATTGAATTTTTGAATGAGAAAATTAGAGATCATGATATAAAATTGAGTACTCCGAATGTGCTTAGCAGAGACGGATATGGATGGACTGAATTTATATCTTTTAAAGCTTGCAATTGTCTAAAAGATATTCAAAACTTTTATCAGCGTACAGGAGCTCAAATCGGTTTGTTATATGCATTGAAAGCCGTTGATTTTCATTCGGAAAATCTCATTGCCAACGGGAGCTATCCAGTTCTCATTGATTTGGAATCCTTATTTCATCCTGCATACCAGAAAAAAAAGGATGGGATGGACGCTTATGAAAAAGCTGAAACGCAGCTTCATGAATCTGTCAGAGCATTAGGACTGCTTCCTTTCTTCTTTGGGGGCAAAGCCGACATCAGCGGAATAGGCCGGAAAGGGAAAGCAAAGTCGATCATTAAAGTTCCTCAGCTTATCAATTTAAAGACAGCAGAAATGTCGGTCAAACGAGACTATGTCGAAATTGATACAGCTAATAATCACCCTATGCTTGAGAATAAATTTGTATATGCAAAAGATTATGTCGAAGAACTGAAGCAAGGTTTTTCAAAAGCATATATGACTATATTAAAACATGCTTCGGAACTGATCCGCATAATAGAAAAGAGCGAAAATAAGATATATGTTCGGTTTATATCAAAACCGACAATAAAGTATTCTGCTTTATTAGAATTAAGTTTTCATCCTAGATTTTTACACAACTCTATTGATAGAGAAATTTTCTTATCAAAAATATGGGAGAGACCAAAGCCAGAAGATGAATATCAATCCATTGTTAAATATGAGTTCAACGATTTAATCAATAATGATATACCTTATTTCAAAGTGAAATTGAATGAGAAAGACTTACTAAGCTCAAAAAATAAGAAAATTGAAAATTACTTTCCGAAAACACCAGCTCAAAGTGTAAAAGAAAGAATTTTAAATTTATCAAAAGACGATTTAAAGTTTCAGCTCTATGTTATCGAACTGTCCATGCTTGCTTCGGAGGATGACCGGCAAATTGTTTTGAAAGAATTTATAACAAAAGAACCAGGACAATATGTAAATGTTTTCAGTAGTAACCAAGAAAGTATCTTAATAGAAAAAGCAGAGGAATTGGCCGCTTATATTTATAATCAATCTTACAAAGCACACACAGATAAAGGAAGTTCGTATTCCTGGCTTAACGCTACTCCTATTGGAGTCGATGAAATTCAATGGAACTTGTCTGTTATGGGTGATACCTTTTACGACGGGCTTTCCGGGATGGCTTTTACCTACTTGGCTTTATGGCGTGTCACGAAAAAAGAAAAATATCTGGACATAGCCGAAAAAATTATGAAAGATGTCATCTCTCGTTTTATTGATATTGAGATGAAACCGGACGAAGACAGCACTATGTCTGTAGGTGCTTTTTCCGGAGTGTCTTCAATAGTATATACTTTAATGAATTTCTATATGTATACTAAACGCGAAAAATATAAACAGGATGCAAAACAAATCGCTCAGCTTATTCCGTCTTTGCTTCCTTATGATAAAGAATTGGATATAATCGGGGGCTCAGCGGGGGCTCTTATTGTAATGATACGTTCGTTTGAAATAGAGAATGATACATTCTTTTTATCATTGGCTGAACAATGCGGTTCATTCTTAATGAAACAAGCGACCTTTCTTGATGGGAATCTTGTCACTTGGGAAGGTATTGCAAATAAGCCTTTAACGGGTTTTTCTCATGGAAACGCTGGAATGATATATGCCCTTCAATTACTCGAGAAACATTCAAAACATCAAGATATAAGTATGTACATTCGAAAAGGACTTGCTTTTGAAAATTCAAAAAAAGTAAACGGTAACTGGCTGGATCTAAGAAAACCGGTAAATGAAGCTGCAACATCTGCATGGTGCCATGGATCCCCCGGAATTCTATTAAGCAGATTAGAATTGAAAGATTCAAAGCACCCAGATATTGCCGAAGAGGCCAAAAAAGATCTGAATAAAACCGTTTCTAACGTTTTTTATGACGGTTTTGGCCGAGAGCAAAGCCTTTGTCACGGAGACATGGGAAATGCTTTAATACTGATCGAATATGGAAAAAAGACTGGCGAAAGTCAATTTGTAAATATCGGAAAAAACTTGATTTTGGAGAGTGTACAAGACAAAAATATAGGTTTCTACCAATGCGGAGTGGGAAGGGATGTTGAAACGCCTAATTTAATGCTTGGTTTGGCGGGAATCGTATATGGAATGCTGTATGCAGCAGACGTGAAATTGCCGAATATTCTTAATCTTGAAATAGGATGTGTGGATACATTAGGAGACTTTTATGAAAATTAGAAAAAGAAAACTTCCGGTTATTCTTCAAAGAAATCAATTTGATTGCGGTATTACTTGTTTAGCCATGGTTTTGAGCAGGGCAGAGGGAATAAAAATCAATCCTAACAAATTAAAATTAAATAAAGAAATTATCGGAAGAGACGGCACTGATTTAATTGAAATGAAAAAGATTTCTGAAACATTCGATTATGAATTTAAAGCATTCAGCACAGACAATATAACGCAGCTTAAAGAGTTAAATAAAAACCATCCGCTAATTGTTCATTGGAATCATAATCATTTTGTAGTTGTCGACGCATTTGGCACAGATAGCGTTAAAATTATAGACCCTTCGTCCGGCAGACTGACAATCACATTAGAAGAGTTCAAAACCTTCTATAATGGCATTTCTATTATGTTAATCAGAAAGAACGAACGAGAGAGAAAGGATAAGTCTGCTTCGTCATTAAAAGATGTGTCTTCATTTAGAAAGATCGGAAAATATCTTTTGAAAGATAAAAAAATATTGGGGTTTATTATAAGTTTCACTTTTATTTTTCAAGCATTAAACTTAATGACCCCTTTTTTTACTCAATATATTATTGATTCATTTATTGACGGGAATGAGAAAAGTCTTCCCATACCAATGCTTTTTATGATTGTTATTGTTTCAATTGTATTATTCTTTAGTCTGTCCTTAATCAGAATGAAATTTATTATCAAACTGCAATTAAAAATTAATAAGAGTATGACTGATAAAATAATTCATAAAATATTCAGTCTTCCATTAAAGTTTTTTGAGGCGAATACCGCTGGGGATATTTCAACTAGAATCCATAACATTGCTGTGATTCGTGAAGTCATTTCCAGGTTAGCGTCTACTTTGATATTAGATATCAGTCTTATATTTGTATTTTTCATAGTCATGTTTGTTTATTCCCCGATTTTAGCTTTTATAGTTTTATTGGGAGCAGGTATACAGGTGATGAGCACTAAAATTTTACTTCCGAAAATTGAAATGTTCACAAAACAGGAAGTAAATAGTCAATCAAATTTTCAGAGCCAGCTAATTGAAATTTTAAGATCCATGACATTTATAAAAACAATAGGAGAGACAAGGAATATTGAAAGCCAATTAAATTATAACTTTAATCATCAACTAGATTATTTCTCAAAAAGAATGAATTATTCATCCTTACTGGGTGCGGTCTCCAATGCAATCAATCTATCTTTGCCATTACTTATTTTAATTGTGGGTACCTGGTCAGCAGCATCTATAGGCCTTACGCTAGGCGCGGTAATTGCCTTTTCTAACATTGCCGGACGGTTTATGTCTCCGTTGGGATCAATTATCGGCAGTTTAGAGTCTATTAAATTAGTTGAAGAAATGGTAGACAGGGTTGAGGCTGTACTGGATGAAAAAGATGAGGAAGTCAATGATAAAAGCAATGAACTATTTAACCCGGCCGCTCATAATATCAGCTTGAAAAATATTGATTTCAGCTACAACGGAAACGATTATATTTTGAATAATATAAATTTAATGATCCGGCCGAAAGAAAAAATCACATTAATCGGAAAAACCGGAAGCGGAAAGTCTACTTTGATTAAAATCATTGCCGGCCTTTATCAAAAAACAGCAGGAGAAATTTGCTACGGTGAATTCAAAATAGAGGACGTTAATATGGTTAAGCTGAGAGAAACGTTAGGTTATATTGTTCAAGATGTCAATCTGTTTAATGACACTATTATAAATAACATAAAATATTTCAATGAAAAAATAACAATGGAAGAAGTTGTACAAGCTGCAAAAGAAGCATGTATTCATGAGGATATTATAAAAATGCCCATGGGTTATCATACCATGATTGGAGAAAACGGTATTACTTTATCAGGTGGACAGCGGCAGAGAATTTCAATAGCCAGAGTATTAGCGAAAAATCCGCAAATTCTTTTTATAGATGAAGGAACAAGCAATTTGGATAAGGATACAGAATTAAAAATATTAAATAACATTTACAAAAAGGATATCACTGTAATTTCTATTACTCATAGAACCGAATGGCTCGAATTTTCCGAATCTGTCTACGAGATTGAAAATGGAAACTTAAAGACCATTAAGGCCAAATATGAATCGCAGCTGCAGCAGACTTATTAACTTGAAAGGAGGTGAGATATGAAATATGAAAAAGAACTTCAGCGCGTTGTATGAAACATCAGAACAAGAATTAAAAGAGCTTGTTGGAGGGCAAAACTCAGTATCAATAACAACATATCCAATCACAAATCATATTTGTCCAACTATCACAGTAGGCTGCGCATGTCCGCAAAGGCAAGTATAAAAAACAAATCGGGGGGATTTTTAATGAAAAAAGAATTTTTAGCATTGGAACTAATGACTGAGGAAGAATTAAAAGAATTGGCGGGGGGATCGGAAGCAACTCCAATGACCGTAACACCGACAACTATCACAATACCAATCTCTTTAGCAGGCTGTCCTACAACTAAATGTGCGTCTATTGTCAGTCCATGTAACGACTGAAATTTATAAAAAACTCAAACAATAGGAGGAATTAACATGAAAAAAGATTTTCAAGCACTGACTCCAATGACTGAAGAAGAATTAAAAAACCTTGCAGGGGGATCAGATGCAACCCCGATGACCGTAACGCCGACAACCATCACAATACCAATCTCTTTAGCAGGCTGTCCGACGACAAAGTGTGCGTCCATTGTCAGTCCATGTAACGACTAAACATATCCGAAAAAGAATATGTATATGCGTACATATTCTTTTTCTTTTGTCAAAGACAGTCAAGAATATATAAGGAAGTGATAAATGTGAACAAAACACAGAATTCGGATAACTATGTTTATGAAAACTCTATGTTAAATATTTTTAAAGAAGAGGATTATTTCGAAGGTTTTGCGCAGTATTATATAAGTATTTTTAAAGCTCAGATTGTTAAAGAAATAGATAGAATACCATCCGAAAGTCTGCTGGATAAGGGATGTCTTGTTGAATCGATATTAATTAATTATAAGAAAAAAATATACTATTTGGCGGGGAAAACACTTATCCATGAGTTTCATCAAACTTTTGACGAGTTTGATGAAAAAAATGAATCTAAAAATTATGATATATTCTCAGAAAGGCTGAAAAACTCCGCATTTGTTGAAGAAATACTCAATAATTATCCTGTATTGCAAGATTTAATCTCCAGATCCACTTCTGATTTTATACGCTTCACTATATCTATCATTAAACATTGGATTAATGACTATAAAAACATCCAACAAAAATTCAATCTTTCGTTCGGAAAAATGAGAAAGATTAATATGAATGCAGGGGATGTTCATAATGGCGGTAAAAGTGTTGTTATTATTGAATTTGAAAATAACAAACTCGTTTATAAACCCCGTTCACTGGAAATTGATGTTTTTTATGAAAAGGTCATTGATTATGTCAATCAGTATTATCAAACTAATTTAAAAACACCTTTATCCTTGGATCAAGGTGAGTACGGGTGGCAAGAGTATATACAGGCTGAACCGTGCGATAATATTGAACAGGTAAGAAATTATTATTACCAATTTGGAATGCATTTAGGATTTATTTATGCTTTTCAAGGGTCAGATTTTCATTTTGAAAATATCATAGCATGTCGTGATAAACCGGTGTTGGTTGATCTTGAGACTCTGTTTCAAAGCAGCCTCTTTTTTTCTGAGGAGAACAAGGAAAATGTTAATTTAATGGCATCAGCACAGGTAAATAAAACAATATTAAAATCTGCACTTTTTAACTATATGAGTTTTCCGGAAGATAACGGTTTGACTAATATAGGAGGCTTGATAAATACAGAAAATCAAAAAGGTGAAAAAGAAGAAGTGCTTCATATAAAAACAGATAAAATTTCTATGAGAAAGAAACAATATCTCTTTAAAAGGGGAAGGAACCTTCCTGTTTACAAAAATAATGTAGCAGAATGCTTTGAATTTGAAAGAGAGTTTATTGAAGGTTTCAAAAGAATATACTTTATTTTGAAAGAAGATTTATATATACGGAACCTTATAAGCGATTTAAATTATGCCCCCATTAGAATTATTGTCAGACCTACATATGTTTACGCTTCATTTCTTGAAACCCTCCTCCATCCTATGTATTTAAAAGATTATGGAGAAAGGATAAGGGTTTTATCTTTTATTAAGGATGCTTATACAAAATATGATGTATTTGATTCTATCAGTCCATTTGAGATCAATGATATGATGATCGGTGATATACCCTATTTTAATGCTCCTATTAGTGAAAAAAGGGTTTATTCAAATTCAATATACGTGGCGGATACAGGAATTATGAAACAAAGCGCTAAACAAGAAGTTTTAACTCGCTTAGAGAATATGTCAGAAGAAGACATGCACCAGCAAGTGAGCTTAATAAATATGGCCTTAAGCTCTACAGCGGCTAATTTGGATATCATTTGCAAAAATCAAATTGATGATTTTGCACCTGGATATTTTAAAAATGACATACAAATCAAAGAGCTGATTCAAATAGAAACAGATTGTATATTAAAACAAGCAATCGAATCGGAGAAATATCTTCAATGGGTATCAATAGTCTCGGCTCCCAATGGCACTTTATCCGTAGGCCCGCTGAGTTTTGGGCTGTACGATGGGTTAGCTGGAGTAGGGCATTATTTTTCAGCTTATGATTTTATTTATAATGATGAAAAAGTCAAGCCGATTCTTTGTAAAATAGTAAATTCAATTAATCAAATATATGAGCACAGCATTTATAAAACAAATTTCTCCGCTTTTTACGGGTCAAGTTCTTATATCTATTTTGTCAATAAAATGAGAGATACCGGACTTTTTTCGGAAAATGAAGTGAATAGTATGTGTAAAGCATACTTAGAGAAACTTCGTCAGGAAACCGCGCAAATAACACATACTGATTTTATAGGCGGACTCGCAGGTATATTAAAGGTTGTGATTCAGCTTGGCAAGTATTATCGGACTGAATTAATGGAAGATACGGCAAGGGCAGTTTGTAAAGAAATTTGCAAAAGAGCGATTCAAAATAGAAATGAAGCATTTTGGAAATCTGACGCGGATAAGAATATTGTTTTAGCAGGTTTTTCTCACGGTATTACTGGGATTTGTTATGCACTATCTGAATATTATGCGCATATTGAGGCATCTGAAGAAGTACTCAGACTGATTGAATCAGCTCTCAAATACGAAGATAGATTTTTTGATATTAAAATAAATAAATGGAGAGATAACAGAAAAAATGAGTCGGATTATTCTTCCGCAATGTGGTGTCATGGGTCTTGCGGTATTCTTCTTGGAAGAAGCAGGATATATGAAAATGTAGACGGGCGTATTCACGTCGGGTATATTAATGAGTCTTTAGATGACACATTGCTGAATGGAAATTCCCACCGTCAGGGCTACTCATTATGCCATGGAACGATGGGGAATATAGATGTACTTCACGCTATTAAGGATTTATCTCTCTTTAAAAATCGCAAGCAAGAGATTGAGAATACAATTAATATATGGGTTAACCATTTTAAAGAAACCCTATTGAAAAATGGCTGGCAAAATGGAATAAGAAATGATCATTCGGGACTTGGTATGATGTTAGGGAAAACCGGACAATTATTTGCACTCTTGAGATTAATTGATAAAGAAATTCCCACCCCGCTGGCTTTGGATTAAGGGGATTTCCCAAATGAAAAAGCGATCCTGTAAAGGACGCTTTTTTATATTAATTTTATTCCGCTGATTAAAATAATCGCCGCCATCACAAACTGCAGGGGGCGCGGTGAGAATTTCGGCGAAAAGAAGCTGCCGAGAAGCACACCCGGCACAGAGCCGATCAACAGATTCAATACAAGCAGGTAATCGACGCTTCCGAAGCTTGCGTTTAACAGACCGGAAGCAGTTACGAGCAGAAAGGCATGTGCGATATCCGTTCCCACCACTTCTGCCGTTTTCATTCTGAACAGGTATAACATGGCGATCGCAAATAATGAGCCGGACCCAATAGATGTCAGGCCGACGATGAAGCCGAAAATGACGCCGATCATTATCAAGAGTGTCCGCTTTTCTTCAAGCGTTTTTTGCTGCCAGCGGTTCGGCCGCAGTCTTTTATCGAAAAAAAGGCGGGCGATAATGGAAATGGCGACAAGGGTCAGTACGTAGCCGAGCGCCTGTTTGATAATCTGCTCCTGATGCTGGTGAAAAGCGGGAAACACGTGAAGAACACCGATGGCGGCTGTTGCGCTGGGAATGCTTCCGAGCGCCAAGTAACCGACAAGTTTAAATTGAACGGTGCGCTGCTTCCAGTGAGAAACGACACCGAACAGTTTGGTGATGGAGTTATATAAAAGGTCAGTGCCGACGGCGATTGAGGGGTTGATCCCCAAAACGATCAGTAAAGGAGTCAAAAGCGCCGCTCCTCCCACACCCGTCAATCCGACAAGCGTTCCGACAAAGAAACCCATAAACACAATGCTTACTGTCATCTGTGTGCCTCCTGAATAATCCTACTATTTTTATCAGATTATATATGATTAAGAGGCGGTAATCAATTAAATTTTCGGAAAATTTTATACAGAACAAAAAATCCGCCAGCCTGCTGTTATGTCGCAGACCGGCGGATGACCGGATTATGATTTTTGCTGATAAAACGGAAGTTCCGTGTGGCCCATTTCTCTGACATACACGAAAAGATTGCCT
Source organism: Bacillus sp. JNUCC-21 (assembly GCF_041222765.1). Taxonomy (NCBI): domain Bacteria; kingdom Bacillati; phylum Bacillota; class Bacilli; order Caryophanales; family Bacillaceae; genus Bacillus; species Bacillus sp. JNUCC-21. Next base: position 1,250,623 of record NZ_CP166019.1, read on the forward strand.
TTATGATGAATTTCATGCTCCATCGCAAGCTGAAGGAGAGCCGCGCCGGTCACTTTTCTGCCGAAAGAGGCGGTCAGGTCAATTTCGCGGTTCAGCTGCTCTTCTGTCAGCTGTGACAGGATGTCTGTCGTTTTTTCAGTACACGTTTCAGCCAGTTTGACGAGGTCTGTTTCTGCTTCTTCTTTCGGTTTGTTCTGGATGGCTGATGCGTTTCCGTCGTTAATGACGTTTGCAAACATAAGAAAAGAATAAACCATGTGCTTTACAAGTTCCTGAGCGGACATTGATGTCTCTGCCGGCTTGTAATCGTAATGTTCGCGGCTGATTTTTTCCGCCAGCTCAATCGTCACGTTTCGATGTGACAGAAAGTGGCTGACCAACTGATTTTGTGCTGTCATGTGAAAACCCCCATTTAATACAGAATAAAAAGCTGCAAGGATATGCTATATCAACGGCACGGAAGAAACAAGCAATAAGCTTGTGACGGAGATAAATCGTTGCGGATATCCGAAATTCGACAATTGCGGTCTTTTTGCGTTCTTCTTTTTCTAGCAAATATGATAAAATATGACATATCTCGGTCATTCCAAAAGGGGGGATTTATTGAGGATGAAGCAGACTATTCCGTCCTCTTTTGTCGGGCTCAAAATTAATGAATGGTATACCCATATCCGGCAGTTTCACGTCCTTGAGGCGGAGCGCGTCAAACGTGAAGTAGAGAGAGAGATCGAGGATATGGAAGAAGATCAGGATCTGCTGCTGTATTATTCATTAATGGAATTCAGACACCGTGTCATGCTGGATTACATCAAGCCCTTAAAAGAGGACCCTTCTCAGCCTGAGTTTTCAGAATTATTGGAAGACATTGAAGGCAACCAGTATAAACTGACAGGACTGCTTGATTACTACTTTAATTTTTTTCGAGGAATGTACGAATTTAAACAGAAAATGTTCCTAAACGCCATGATGTATTACAAACGGGCTGAAAAAAACCTTGCACTCGTTTCTGATGACATCGAGAAAGCTGAGTTTGCTTTTAAAATGGCCGAGATATTTTACAACCTGAAACAAACCTACGTCTCCATGAGTTATGCCGTTCAAGCCCTTGAAACGTACCAATCGTATGAGACGTACAACGTCCGCAGAATCCAATGTGAATTCGTTATTGCAGGGAATTATGATGACATGCAGTATCCAGAAAGAGCATTGCCCCACTTAGAACTTGCTTTAGATCTTGCAAAACAAGAAGGCAATCCCCGTCTTATCAGTTCAGCCTTATATAATCTCGGAAACTGTTACGAAAAAATGGGAGACCTCTCTAAAGCAGCCGAATATTTTGAGACATCCGTTTCCATTTGCAGGTCAGAAAAGTTCGATAATCTTCCGCATTCTATTTACTCATTAACACAGGTTCTTTATAAACAGAACACTACAGCCGAAGCAGAGAAGCAATACCGCCTCGGGCTCAGTATCGCCCGCGAATACAATGATGAATTGTTTGTGAATCTGTTCCAATTTTTACATGCGTTATACGGCAAGGAAATGGATAACGCATCCGTCAGGCACACGTTTGATTTTCTGGAAGAACACATGCTGTATCCGTATGTGGAAGAATTGGCGCATGACGCTGCCAAATTTTACATGAAACACGGACAGCCTGAAAAAGCGCTCACGTTTTATGAAAAAATGGTGCACGCCCAAAAACAAATCCAGAGAGGAGATTGTCTATATGAAATCTAAACTGTTGTCAGGATTGCTGCTTGTTGCTGTCGGGTTCAGCTTTACACAGGTGATCGGCCATGAAAGCCATTTGGAAAATCAAGCGGACGGCACATTCCATATTGCCGCGCGCAACCAAACATAACATAAAGACCCTTCTTTGGAAGGGTCTTATTTTTTGCATGCGTATCCATTCCATTTTTATCCGAATGCAGGGTCTATATGCTCAAGTTATCTGTCCTACGAATGCCACCTATTGATGAAAAAGGCATAAGGAGAGATGAAGAGTGGGGATTGAAGTGAAAAAACGGCTCGTATCGGCTGATAAATATGCGTTAAAATGTCCGAATCCGATGACGCCGGAGTATATTACCATTCATAACACGGCAAACGACGCATCCGCCGCTAATGAAATCAGCTATATGACGGGAAACAGCGAATCAACGAGCTATCATTTTGCGGTTGATGACAAAGAAGTGATCCAGGGAATTCCGTTGGACCGGAATGCCTGGCATTCGGGAGACGGCACGAACGGTACCGGAAACCGAAAGTCGATTGCTATAGAAATCTGTTACAGCAAGTCAGGCGGCGAACGGTACAGAGCCGCAGAAGAACTGGCGATTGCGTTCGCGGCGCAGCTTTTGAAAGAACGGGGCTGGGGGATTGACAGAATCAGAAAGCATCAGGACTGGAACGGAAAGTACTGCCCGCACCGCATTTTGTCTGAAGGCCGCTGGGATGAAGTGAAGGCGAAGATTGAAAAAAAATTAAGCGGGAGTATGCCGGCGAAAAAAGCCTCTATTGCTTCTTCCGCGTCTGAATACCATGTGAAAAAAGGCGACACCTTATCGGAAATCGCCGCATCGCACGGTGTCAGCGTAAAATCGCTGCAAAGCATCAACCATATCACCGATCCGAATCACATTACAGTCGGACAAGTGATCAAGCTCGCTCAGACGGGTTCTTCTTCAAAAAGTCAGGCTGTGTCTTCCTATCCGCTTCCATCCGGTGTGATCAAAGTGACGAAACCGCTGACGAAAGGGACAAACGTAAAACAAGTGCAAAACGCTTTATCCGCTCTTTATTTTTATCCCGATAAAGGAGCAAAAAATCATGGGGCGGACGGCGTTTACGGTCCGAAAACGGCAAATGCCGTAAAACGTTTTCAATCCGTCAGCGGGTTAACGGCAGACGGAATTTACGGCCCGAAAACGAAGGCGAAAATTGAAGAAAAACTGTAATCAATAAAACGGAAGCTCTCCGGGCTTCCGTTTCTTCTTACATACAAACTGCGGCAAGGGCCTTTTGAATATCATAAATGCTTTCATCTTTTTTAAACTGCTTTGAGACAGCGGGAAGTTCCGCGCCTGAAATCCAAATTTTCAGCTCTGAATCAAGGTCAAAGCGGCCGGCGGTTTCTACGCTGAATCTGGAAATGCTCTTGTACGGAATGGATTGAATCTCCGTTTTCTTCCCTGTGAGTCCCTGTTTATCAACAAGAATAAGACGCTTATCCGTAAAGACAATTATATCTCGGACAAGCTTAAATGCGGCGTTGACATTCTCACCTTCCAGCAGAATACGAGCCAGTTCTGCTTTTGCTTCAGCCGTCGATATTGTCGACGCATTGCCCAGCAATCCATTGATGAACCCCATGATATATCCCCCCCCTGATACGTATTCTATCAAATCATACTATAAAAAGGTTTCCATTCCCAGATGAGTAGAGTAAACTGGTGCTGACTGGAAAAGGAGAGCATGTTACACATGAAAGATAGATATGATAATTTCGCAGCCCTTTCTGCTGCTGAATCGGAATACAGAATTATTTATGAAGAAAAAGAGGGAAGTAAATGTATCGTCCTCGCTCCCCACGGCGGCAGGATTGAGCCGGGTGTCAGTGAGCTGGTGCGGGCATTTTCTGACCAAAGCTCAATTTATTTATTTGAAGGAACGAAGCGGTGCGATAACCGTTCTCTCCATTTGACAAGCACACGCTTTGACGAACCCCTGGCTTTAGAAAAAGTGACCGCCCATCATTACGGATTGGCTTTTCATGGGTATCATGATCTGAAAAAGGCAAATACACTCGTCGGGGGCGCGGATCTGGAAAAAGCAAGACTGATTTGTGATCTGCTGCGTGAAGCGGGGTTTGATGCCGAGCTGACAGAGAAGAATGATCGGCTGGCAGGTGTAAACCCCGGCAACATTGTCAATCGGACAAAAAGGAAAATGGGGCTGCAATTGGAAGTGAGCACGGCGCAGAGACACGCGCTGTTCAGCAATTTTGGCTGCCGGGGAGAAAAATATACGCCAACCGATCTGTTTTTTCGGTATGTAGAAGCCGTGAAGGCCGGTTTTTATGATAAATGAACAGGGGGCCCGTTCTTACATTCATTGAAGCTATGCGGCGCAAGAAGTGCGTGGCGGGCAGCACGGTGGGAACAGCGTCATGATGCAAAAAACCTTTCCTGCGATTTAAAATGCCGACACTCTGGCGGCGGAGTATCGCTAATTTTCAATAAAATACGGCGTTTTTTCTTCAGCGGCATGCAAGTGTGTCTGTCCGCTTTCATAATACACATTCGGCCGCTTGTCGGATAACAGACAAGCGAGCCGCTTCTGAAATTGAATACCTGCTTTACGCCGTTCAAACAGCTCCAGCCTTTTTTCCGCAAATGATGCCGTCACCCGGAAAGCGGCTGCGATTAAAATAACGGCATGGCTTCTCCGTTGGGGAAGCTCCATGTTTAACAGCATAAAGGTCGGCACACAGAAGTGGTACATAAAATGGTTGGCCTGAAATTCCTGCAGTTCCCTGAACAGCTTGTTCATATGAAAATGGTTGCCGGTATGCTTCAGTACATGGCACAGTTCGTGCGCAAAATCCTGCCATTGCTCTTCGGGTGACTTTTTTTGATTCAGGACGATGCTGTACATGCCGTCCCGCTTCAGCATCATACTGTGCGTATCTTCAAAATGAATCCAAATGTCAAGCTCCTTGGCAATCATCTGCATATCAATATGGAGAGGGGCGGTCATTCCCATGCGGCAATATAAGTTTTTGACGTATTCCTCAAGATGTGTTAAAAAATCGCCCAATTGAATACACCCTTTCGAACATATGTTCTTTTTTAAGCGAGAAAGAAAAGCCCTGATCGGACTTTGAATCAATTCCCTTTTCTTTTAAAAATAAACATTCAGCTTTTATATCGGCTGAACGTTAAGCAGTTTAAAGGAAAAGAGCGGATTATTTATGTTTTGGCCTGCGGTTTTTCTCTTTTTCTTTTAAATAATTAATGAATTCAATTGCCTGCTGCTTGCTTTCCGGAGAAAAGTCCTGCATGTCCCGATATGCGATCTGCAGGTCGGGATCGGCAAACATGTCTTCATCTGAAGGTTCTTTTCCGGTTAACAAATAATCAGTCGACACTTTGAAATAATCCGCAAGCTTTTGCAGCGTGTCGTAATCGGGTTCAGATCGGCCGTTTTCATAATGAGAATATCTGGCGCGCGAGACACCGATATGATTTGCGACTTCTTCCTGTGTTTTCTTTCCTCTGAGATTCTTTAATCTTCCGCCTATCATCCGAATGACCTCTCTTTTTTCAACACCCTAAGTTACTTATGATTATAGATACAAAATGTATCAAAATAAAGAGATGATAAAAAAAGTATCAAAAAGGTCTTGATGATACGAAAGGTATCGTATATAATCAACATCATAGAGATACGGAATGTATCAAAATACGATAAGAAATTGATCGGGAGGGTGAGAGATGCAGCCGATAATCATCCGTTTCAGCAGCAATCCGGCTGACCAGAGATGTTTAGGAAAAGCAGGCGGTTCGATATCTTTTACCGCTTGCGGACTTCCGGTATTCCGATTTGATAACCGATTGCAGTATGAACGCTATATAGGTCTGAAGACAAACGGAGACGTTCCTTATGAGTCGTAAAAGCTACCCGTTTTTCATCTATTCCGGATTATTGAATTCAGAACATTATGACAAAATAGGGTCCGCCATTTGGCTGTTTTTATGGTTCATCAGCTCAACGACAAAGGAACACGTAAAAGACGGTGTAAAGTGGGGGATCGTCCTTGGTCATAAGCCCGTAAAAGCAAGAGAGATGGCCGATGTATTTGCCGTCAGCGAAAAAACCGTCAGACGGTGGCTTGAGGTTTTGGAACAGCATGAATATATCAAAACCGTCCGCGCCCCTTACGGACTCATCGTCTCCGTAAAGCACTCGAAAAGATTCACGCCGAAAAAGACATTGACCCGCCCGGAAGCAACTGACCGGACAATATCGGCGGATCACCGGGACAAAAATGTCCGGAGAGAAATAGATATAACAAAAAATCATACTGCTGAAGAAGCGATTAACGACATTGCCGCCCATTTTATCAGATTAAGGTCTGCACAGGAGGGGCGGAGCGTATACCCGTCGCCCCGGGATTATCAGGCCATCGCCCGTATTGTTTCCCTCGGTGCGTCAGCACAAGAAGCAATCAAATGGCTCGGCGAATGCTTTACCGCTTTTGAACAGCGGCGCACATCTTCAGCTGAAACGATCAAGGCTTTCAGCTATTGCGCCAAGTATATGGAAGACCGCTTGAATGCACGAATTGCGGGAAGGACAATCACAACAAAAAAAGAGAGGAATACGATACATGACAAAACGAACGATCGAGCAGATACTGGCCGACCTGAAAAACGGAAAACGTCCATTACTGGCGGACAGACCGGAAGAATCAGACGAAAGCCGCTTTGACTGTCCGCTCTGTAAAGATCAGGGCGGTTATCTCAAAAACCAGCTGGGAATGGATGTGTGGGTTAAGTGCCGCTGCGCCGCCGAACGAAAAGCAGAGCGCATCCTCAGCGCAAGTGAGATTACAGGCGCCTTTCGGAAGCTGGATTTCAAAGGATTTATCACGCGGGGCAAGCCTCAGGCAGTCGTCGACGCATACGAGTGCGCCCTTGAATATGTTGAAAACTTCGACAAGATTAAAAACTGCCGGAAAAACAGCATTGCCCTTTTAGGGCGTCCGGGGTCGGGAAAAACCCATCTTTTGACCGCTCTCAGCAATTATGTCATGAGACAGATGCAGACACCCGTGCTGTATTTTCCTTTTGTGGAGGGCTTTACGGATTTAAAAAATGATTTTGATCTGCTTGATGCAAAGCTTGGCCGTATGAAACAGGCGGATGTGCTTTTTATTGACGATCTGTTCAAACCGCTGAACGGAAAACCCCGGGCGACCGATTGGCAGATTGAACAAATGTACGCCGTCGTGAATTACCGCTATTTAAATCATAAGCCGGTTCTTATCTCGAGCGAGCTGGCCTGTGACAGACTGGTGCAGGTTGATGAAGCCTTGGGCACAAGAATTTATGAGATGTGCAGCGATTATTTAGTCATCATTAATGGCAATTCATTTGACGTAAACCACAGATTAGAGGGGGCGAGATAATGTGTAAGCTGTGCGGGCCGAAGAAGGTCATTGTGACGGAAACGGGTTTCGGCGCTGTCTTTCACCCTTGCCCGAACTGCAAAACAGGCACTGATTTAACGCCGGTCATTAAACGTCTTGAGCGAATGGTTCAAGACGCAAAAGCGAGGCTTGATGCACGTGTATAAATATATTAAATGGCTTTTTTGCCTGCTGTTCAGGGCGAAACGGATAGAAAAGCAAATTGAAGCATGGCATGAGGCTGATGGAAAGTGAGGATAACCATTGCAAGAAAAACACAGCCCCGCTCCATGGCGGGCCGTACACAGCGGAAAAGAAAAACCCATTTACATTTATTCCGCTTACAGCGAAGCGGATAAAGAGAAGTTCCCTTATTCAAACGGAAGGCTCATCGCGGCCGTTTTCAACTTAAGTTCATACTCTCAGCAGATCAACGCGGCATTGATGGCAAAGGCCCCGGAACTTTTTGAGGCGGCCGAAACGGCTCTCCGCCTGCTCCGGGGAGAAAGTTCTGAAGAAAAAGAAGCGTTCATAAATGAGCTCGGAAGCCTCATACATGAAGTAAACATCCTGAAAAAAACGGAGGACGTAAAACATGAATCCTAAAAAACTGACTGACATTGAACATACAACATTACAAAGCCAGCTGGAAGAAGGCAAGGTTCGGGTGATTATTGTAGACGGACTGAAGAAGGAAGCATGGCTCGCCGAAGCGCCGGAGCACGGCAAAACGCTTGTCGAAACGCGAAAAGGGGATCTGGCCCGGGTCGAATATGAAATCGGCTTTAAATTGAATTAATCGAAAAAAACAGAATACGTCCAAGACGGAAAGCCTGCGGACACTGATCAATCGCGTACATGCTGCGCATTGGTTGGTGTCCTTTTTTTGTTCCGAAAAAGAGGAGGATCTGCATGGAAGACTTACTATTTGAATATAAACGCACGCTGAAAGAGACGAAAAAGTGGTACAAGCAGCTGGAGGAAGCCGATGAAACGGTGCTTACTTCAGAAGAACTGAAAGATAAAAAAATCATCAGAACGATCATTACAGATGTGGAATATGTCATCGAATGGCTTGAAAAAGGCCGGCAGCCCGGCATAAGAAGAGCGATAGACCGCAGAGACGCTTATCAGAGAATGCTGATTAAAGATCCGAGAATCATAGAAACCTATTCGCAGGCGCTGATGTTTGAACCTTCCGGGAATGTGACTGAAGAAGACAGAATCAGACTGCGGGACGCATTAGCCGTTTTAACGGATAGAGAAAAAGAAATGCTGCTGCTCCACAAAGCGGAATGCTTTTCATATGAACGGATCGCCGCCTTGCTGAATGTAAAGAAATCAACCGTACAGACGACGGTCAAACGGGCGCTTCTAAAAATACAAAAACAGCAGGAACAAAGAAATCAATCGCCTGCTTCATAAGTTGTCATACGTTTGCCACCTAGAAGTGAACAGACGATCACAAAAAGCGGCCCGATTAGAAGCCGCTTTTTATTATAGACAATCATGTCGGAGGTGGCGGTGATGCCGTAGCATGAAAAACGCAAAAAGAAAACAGGCATTTACAATCTATCAGTCTCATAAAGGCCGCATCACAAATCGCGCCCTTGCCGGCAAATCAGGCGTATCCGCAAGAACGATCGGCAGATGGAAAAAAGAAGGGCGCTGGGACGAGGCGCTTCATAAGAACGCGGAAAGCGGCGGAAAAAATAACCCGGGCGAAGGTGATGAGTTAAACGAACGCCAGCGGCTGTTTTGTCTTTATTATGTGAAAAGCTTTAACGCCACCCAATCTGCGATAAAAGCCGGCTATTCACCGGAAAGCGCGCATGTGACGGGAAGCAGGCTGTTAAAAAACGAAAAAGTCGCCAAAGAAATCAGCCGCATGAAAAAGGAAATGGTCAATAAAGTGTTTGTCGAAGCGATGGACGTTCTTCAAGTCTATGTGAAAATCGCTTTCGCCGACATTACCGATTATGTAACCTTCGGAAAAAAAGAGGTTCAGGCCTTCGGAAAATCAGGGCCGCTCTTTGACGAAAATGATAAGCCGATTATGCAGGAAATCAGCTACGTTGACGTTAAAGATTCGCACCTTCTGGACGGAACCATCGTCACAGAAGCAAAACTCGGAAAAGAGGGCATTGCAATAAAGCTTGCCGACAAGATGAAGGCTCTTGAAAAGCTGTCCTTGTACTTTGACCTTTTCCCTGATCAATTTAAACAAAAAATCGAAAATGAAAAATTAAAGCTGGCACAGCAGAAGATGGAAAAAACAGAAGACAGCCAAAAGCCGATTGACATTGTCATTACGCGGAAAGAGGAACGGTCATGATTGAAAAAGCGGTCAACCCGCGCTTTGAAGATTATTTGTTCAATTGGAATGAAACGTACCAATTTCTCGTCGGAGGCTACGGCTCGTCAAAAAGCTATCATACCGCGCTGAAAATCATCCTGAAGCTGCTTCGTGAAAAGCGGACGGCGCTTGTCGTGCGGGAAGTTTTCGATACGCACAGAGATTCTACGTTTGCCTTGTTTGAAGATATTATCGGAGAGCTTGAGCTGGGACATGCTGTAAAAGCCGTGTCTTCACCGATGAAGCTGAGATTTTCAAACGGAAGCCGGATTATGTTTAAAGGGATGGACAACCCGGCCAAATTGAAATCCATTCATCATATTTCACTGATTTGGATTGAAGAATGCTCTGAAGTGAAGTATGAAGGCTTTAAGGAGCTGATCGGGCGTCTGCGCCATCCCGAGCTTTCGCTTCATATGATATGCACCACAAATCCCGTCGGCACCTCCAATTGGACGTACCGGCATTTTTTTCGTGATGAGCAAAAAAAACGCTTCGTATTGGATGATCAGACGCTGTATGAAAAAGGCACCGTCGTTAAGGGGGATACGTATTACCACCACTCCACAGCGTGCGATAATCTGTTTTTGCCGAAAAGCTATATTAAGCAGCTGGACAGTTTACGGCATTACGATCCCGATTTATACCGGATCGCCCGCAAAGGACAGTTCGGCATCAATGGCATCCGCGTGTTTCCGCAGTTTCAGGTCATGGAGCACAACGAAGTAACGGAGCGGATTGCTTCCATCAGGCGCCCCCTGTTTCGGACCGGCATGGATTTCGGTTTTGAAGAGTCATACAATGCGGTCATCCGGCTTGCCGTCGATCCGGATCAAAAAGAGCTTTATATTTTCTGGGAGTATTACAAAAACAAAATGACCGATGATCAGACAGCTGAGGAGCTTCAGGAATTGGCGGATCAAAAAGAGCTGATCAAAGCGGATTCGGCTGAGCCGAAAAGCATCCAATATTTTCGCAGGCAGGGCTTTTGCATGGTTGCGGCCAAAAAGTTTCCGGGCTCAAGACTTCAGTATACAAAAAAACTGAAACGGTTCAAACACATCTATTGCTCAGACAGCTGTCAACATACGATCCGCGAATTGCAGAACTTAACGTACGCAAAAAACAAAAACGGCGTTCTGTCGGAAGATGAGTTTTCAATTGATCCCCACACACTTTCAGCCATTTGGTATGCGCTGGATGACTATGACGCGGCGGATCTGAAAGATGCATCACAAAAACGGAGACGTCCGAATCGGGAAAGGAGGAGGTAGGCGTTGCCGAACTATCAAAACGTTAGAGCCACCGTCTTTAAATCAAAAATGGCCGCGCCGCAGGCAAGGCAGATGAACGAAGATCAATTTGCCGATCTGTACGGCGAAGACATCATTTCACCGCCCTATAATCTCATTGAACTGAAAACAATCGCCGAATACTCGACGATTCTTCAGCAGTGCATTGACGCGTATCGGGTCAATATTACGGGTTTTGGGTTTGATGTGGAATACACCTTTGATGTAAATAGCCCAGATTGCTCCCCGTCAAAAAAGGCCCGGGCCGAAAAAAACTGGATGAAGCTGGAGAGCTTTTACAAATGTCTTCATTTTGATGAATCGGCCGAGACGATCCTCGGATATGCGATAGAAGACCGTGAAAAAACGGGCAACGGTTTTCTCGAAGTGCTTCGGGACGGGGCGGGAAAACCAGCGGGGATTGAATATCTGGATGTGAAACATATGCGCGTCTGCGGTGTGACTGATCCCGTTGAAGTTACATTTTCTTATGAAGAAAATGGCGCATCCAAAACGATTAAAAGGCAAAAACGGTTCCGTAAATATGTTCAGATGCTGAACGGTCGGAAAGTGTTTTTTAAGGAATACGGCGACCCCCGCATGATGGACATGAGAACCGGCGAATACGTAAAGACCCTGTCTGAGGAATACCGGGCAAATGAAGCCATTCACTTAAAAATCGGCAGCGGCACTTACGGAATTCCGCGCTGGGTCGGCAATATCGTCAATCTGTACGGCGCCCGGAAAGCGGAAGAACTGAATTTTATGTATTTCAAGCAGGGCCGTCACGTGCCGGCCGCCATTACGGTTGAAAACGGCATGCTGTCAGAAGCATCGTACAAAGAGCTCCAGGATTATATGAATGACCTGGAAGGGGTGGAAAACGCCCACAAGTTTCTGCTGATTGAGGCGGAAGGCATTGCGAAGGAAAAAGACCTTCACGGAGGCGAAGACATTACGCCCGTGTCTGTGGAAATTAAATCACTTGCGGAAATTCTGCAGGATGATGCGCTGTTTCTTGAATATGACGACAAAAGCAGAAATAAACTCCGCTCCGCTTTCCGTCTCCCGCCGCTTTATACGGGCGAGGCGCAGGAATACAACAAAGCCACCGCCGATACGGCACGGAAAATAACGGAGGAGCAGGTGTTTCAGCCGGAGCGGAAAACGCTGATTAATAAGCTCAACACGTTATTTTTGCCTGAACTGGGTCTCCACGATGTACAGCTTACATTAAAAGGGCCTGATTTTCGCGATCCGCTTGAAATTGCGAAGGTGCTTACACCATTTATTTCCGCCGGCGCGGTCTCTCCTAATGACCTCCGTGATCTGGCCGGAAGAGTGCTCGGCAAGACGCTTGAGGAGTGGCCTGAAGAGTACTACAGCCGGCCGGTGCTGAAAGGGAAAAAGGAGCAATCCTGAAAGGGGGTGAAAACATCTCGTGCCGAGAGAATTGAGAAATGCCGTCATCAGTTTTGTGAGCTATGTCGATAAGGCGGCGAACCAAACGGAATTCTTTTTTACAAAATCAGCCGGAGGCCTTCCGTCATTTGAAAAAAAGGTGCAGGTGTTTACAAAAAGCGAATCGGATGAGCAGAAGCTTGTTTACGGCATCGTTTACGAGCCGGATGTCCCGGATGCCCATGGCGATTATATGACGGCTGAAGAGATTGAAAAGGCCGCTCACGGTTTTTTGGCGGACGCCCGCAACATCGATACAAATCATAATTTTGAAGGCGGGACCGGCGAGGTGGTGGAGTCGTACGTCGCCCCGGATGACTTTGAAATCGGGAATGCTGTGATCCGGAAAGGATCTTGGGTGCTTGTCACCAAAGCTTCCGATGAAGTATGGGATCAGATTAAAGCCGGTATCATTACGGGCTACAGCATGGCGGGAACCGCTGACGTTTACGAAAAGCCGGCAGAAAAGCAAGCCGGCTTATTCGGCGCGGTCAAGCAATTTCTCGACCGTGACCGCAAATCAAGAAACCGCAAAGGAGAGGACTTGAACAAGATGAGAAAAGAAGACGTTAGAGAATCGATTGAGCACGCGCTGCACCCGCTTTTAAAGCGGCTTGACAGCTTGGACCAAAACACGGAAGACAAAGACGGGGCGGCTGCGCCGTCTGATGAAGAAAAGCTGAAAACGCTTGTTGAGGACATGCTCGCGCCGATTATTAAACGCATTGAAGCGCTTGAAAAAGTAAGAGGCGCATCAAAGCAGCCGGAAGAAGAGACGGGCGGCCAAGAGCCTGTTAAAAAATCCATTTGGAGCGGACTGCTTTAAGCCCAGTCAGAAGGAGGAACTGTAGAGTGAGAAATCAAGATATCATCAGAAAGGCGGAAATGTCACTTTCCGCTTTAAAAAGCGGCGGTTTAATGAACCCCGCACAAGCTTCAGCATTTATCCGCATGGTGCAGAACACGCCGACCATTTTCAGCGAATCGCGTGTGATTCAAATGGAAAATGACTCGCAGAAATTTGAAAAAATCGGTTTCGGACAGCGTATTCTGCGTGCCGCTGAGGAAGGAAAAGCCTTAACTGACGATCAGCTGACCGTCCCGGCAACAAGTACGGTGCAGCTGAATACGAAAGAAGTCATTGCGGAAATTAATATCACCTATGACACGCTTGAAAATAATATTGAAAAAGACGGCCTGCAGCAGACGATCATGCAGATTTTGGCGGAGCGGGCGGCAGTCGATATTGAGGAGCTTGTCGTAAACGGCGATACATCTTCTTCTGATCCGTACTTGGCACAGCTTGACGGAATCCGTAAGCAGACTGTATCTCACGTCATTGACGGAAACGGGGAAGAGCTGTCCAGAGCCACATTTAAAAAAGGCTTAAAAGCCATTCCGGCTAAATATTTGCGCTTGCCTCAGGAATTCAGATTTTACACATCTCAAGGCATGGAGATTGAATGGAAAGACCGTGTGGCTGACCGTCAGACCAATCTGGGGGATCTTGCGGTGCAGGGCGGTTTGTCTTCAGCATTCGGCGTTCCGGTCAAAGGAGTGTCCAATCTGCAGCCGTACTCGGTCGGAGAAGGTGACTCCCAATACGATGCGTCTGACATCATTTTGACTCACCCAAAAAATATCATTCTCGGTTTTTCACGGAATATCCGAATCGAAGTAGATAAAGATATTCGCAGCCGCAAATTTATTATCGTACTGACGGCTAAACTTGACAGCAAATTTGAAGAAGAAGATGCAAGCGCCAAAATCGTAAACGTTAAAGAATAAGACGGGGGTGGCAGTTATGTTAATTCAGCCGTCTGACGTTGTTTCATATTCAGTTTATGATCAAGTCAAAAACAGGCCGGAGCCGCTTCTAATACAGGACATTCTGGAGGCGGAGGCGGAAGCGGCCAGAATGGCGGGGCATTCGTTCACTGACCCTATTTACTCACCGCTTCCCGAAAAGATTAAGCTTGCGTTATTAAAGCTTTCTCAATATTTTGCGCTGATCAACCAGAATGAAGCAGCCGCTTCCGCCTATCAATCTGAAAAGATAGGCGACTACTCGTATACGGTGGCAGGTGAAGGCGGAATCAGAAAACCGGCGGTGCACCATCTGCTCTGTGAATATATCACGCCGGGTTATTCCCCGGTTTCTGCAATCGCAAAGGTGAGACCTTTATGAGCTACGAACGGCTGCTCACTGACAGATGCGATATTTATCATGAGACGGTGTCAGTTCCGAAGGCCGGACGCTTCGGGATTCCCGCCGAAAAGCTCCAGCCTGTCTTTTCTTATCCGGAAGTGCCCGACGCTGAAGACGTGCCGTGTCTGTTTGTTGAAAAACAGCAGCAGCTTATTCAGCTTGCGCCTGATCATAAGGTATATCAGCGGTTTCTCGTTCATTTTCCGAAAGAGGCCGCTGTGCGTGTCAATGACAAAATCATTTGGGAAGGACAGGCGTATATTCTGGAAATGCCGAAGAAAGCAAGACAGCACCATTGGGAGGTTATCGCTGTGAGAGATGACAGGCTATGAGCATAAAAAACCTTGAACAATGGAATCGGTCGCTGCAAAAGGCATCATCCGGAGAATTTGCCCGTCAGGCAGGCGAATGGCTGGAACAGTCAGGAGAGGATTTTCTCGACTTGGTACGGGAGGAGCTTATTCATTCGGGAGGGATTGATACAGAAAACCTGCTGTCTTCTTTCCGAAAAGGAGCGCAGGATCATGTATGGATCATTGAAAACGGGGGACTGACCCTTGAAATCGGCACCAATGTAGAGTATGCCTCATTCATAAATGACGGACATTGGACCGTCTCAGATGAAAATGTCAGATGGGTGCCCGGGTATTTTCAAGGCTCCCGGTTCATCTATGATCCGTCAGCTTCAACGGGAATGGCGCTCAAAAAACAGTGGATCAGCGGGAATGGGTTTTGGGACAAAGCCCTTCTTTTGTATGAAACACTCTTCGCCGAATCGCTGGACAAGCGTTTCAATCAGTGGCTTAACACGTTGGGGGGAGATATCGGATGAATCGCGAAACCGGTTCAATCGCCGCTTTTTTGTATCAGCAGTGCGGCGTGCCCGTATATGAAAATGAACTGCCTGAACAATTTCAGGTGCCGTCACTATACATTCCGCCCCCATTTGTTTTTGACGAAAATGATACAGTCTCCACTTATAAGAAAACGTACAGTCTGAATGTGAAGCTGTTCCATGCCGACTCGGTGCAGGCGCTCTATACAGCCGACCGGATCGCTGATGCGGTGAGAGAATCAAGACAGCTGATTCCGCTGCTTACGGAATCAGGGGAGGATACCGGTGATTTCGTCCGCATCAGCCGTATCGAAACAAGAGTCGGAGACAAAGGCGAGGCAGTGATCACAATCCGCTGGACGAGCCGCTACTACTATCAGAAACAAACATCTCCCGCACTGCGGGATGTGGACATTAACAGCGGGGTGAAAGAAAAGTGAAACAAC
This sequence comes from Bacillus sp. JNUCC-21, assembly GCF_041222765.1. NCBI lineage: Bacteria > Bacillati > Bacillota > Bacilli > Caryophanales > Bacillaceae > Bacillus > Bacillus sp. JNUCC-21. The sequence continues at coordinate 1,266,417 of NZ_CP166019.1, forward strand.
ATAAAAAGAAAAATGCCGCAGCGGCGGAACGAGCGGTTCTTTATGACACGGCGGATTTAACAAAGCACGCGAAGGAGCTTTTCGGCGTAAAACCTGAGATTCTCCAGGGGGCTTTATTCGGCGTGAAGCAAAAACAAATGACAAAAGCGCAAGCCAAGTCTTACATTGAAGCATTTTTAACCAAGGAGGTCATGCAATAATGAACGGCGGAACATTTACGCAAGGAAAAGAAAAAGAACGTGCCGGGATCTATTTTAACTTTAAAACAACCGCCCAGGAGCGGGTATCGATCGGTGAACGCGGGATTGTCGCCCTTCCCGTCGCATCCGGCTGGGGGGAAGCGAAAACATTCGTTTCCATTTCAAGTATTGAAGATTTGAATAAAAAAGTGGGGCTCAGTATTGAAGATCCGTCACTGATTCTGCTTCGTGAGGCGAAAAAGAAAGCAAAAACCGTTTTGATGTACCGTCTGACAGAGGGAATCAGAGCGAGCGCCGATCTTTCGCAAGGTGTTAAGGCAACCGCTTTGTACGGCGGTTCAAAAGGAAATGACATCATCATCCGCATCAGTGAAAACGTCCTTGATCAGACCGCTTTCGATGTGACCACTTACATGGATGAAGCGGAAGTTGACAAACAAACGGTGAAAAAAGCCGAAGAATTAAAAGAAAACGGCTATGTCACATTCACGGGAACGGGCGAACTGTCGGCTTCCATCCCGCTGACAGGCACTGAGGAAGAATCCGGGGAAACGTTAAACCCGCAGGCAGGCATCCGTCTCGCGGGCGGAACTGATAAAGCACCGGTCAACTCAGACTATACGGATTTTTTAGCTGCTGCTGAAACGGAGAATTTCGATGTCATCGCTCTTCCTGTCGCGGAAAACGATCAGCTGAAAGCGACATTTGCCGCATTCATTAAACGCCTTCGCGATGCGCAGGGACAGAAAGTGCAAGGGGTGACCGCCCATTACAGCGGGGATTATGAAGGCATTATCAATGTGACTGAAGGTGTCCTGCTGGAAGACGGAACCGAGATTAAAGCTGAAGATGCGACCGCCTGGGTGGCAGGCGCAAGTGCCAGCGCCGCATTTAATCAATCCTTAACATTCGTTGAATACGAAGGCGCCGTCGATGTGCTGCACCGCCTGACTCATGATGAAGTGATCGAACGTCTTTCCAAAGGTGAATTCCTTTTCTCTTATGATGCCCGTGATAAGTCAGTCAGCGTTGAAAAAGATATCAACTCATTGGTGACATTTACGGCAGAGAAAAACAAAAAGTTCGCGAAAAACAAAATCGTCCGTGTGCTTGATGCGGTGAATAACGATTTGACACGTGAACTGAAAGCCTTAATTAAATCGAAAAAAGGCACGGGCAGCGATCTTCCTGCGACAAATGACGGCCTTCAATTCGTCAAAACGATGATCATTCAATATTTGACTACGCTTCAGGATGCGGGCGGCATCGCCAACTTTGATTCAGACAAAGACATTACAATCGGGCTGAATGAAGACCGCGACGGCTTTTTAATCGATCTCGCCGTACAGCCTGTGGATGCGGCAGAAAAATTCTACTTTAACGTGGAGGTAAACTAAGATGGCATTAAAAGCGCAAAACACGATTTCAGGAAAAGAAGGCCGTTTATTTCTCGACGGAGAAGAGATGGCGCATATTAAAACGTTTGAAGCAAACGTGGAAAAAAACAAATCAGAAGTAAACATCATGGGCCGCCGCATGACGGGACATAAAACAACAGGCGCCAACGGAACGGGCACGGCAACATTCTATAAGGTCACATCCAAATTTGCTGTCCTTATGATGGATTACGTCAAAAAAGGCAGCGACCCGTATTTTACGCTGCAAGCCGTTCTTGATGACAAATCATCGGGCCGCGGAACAGAACGCGTCACTCTGTATGACGTCAACTTTGATTCTGCAAAAATCGCCGGACTGGACGTAGACTCAGAAGCACTCGAAGAAGAAGTGCCGTTTACCTTTGAAGATTTCGATGTGCCGGAAAAGCTTTCTGAAACGTTTTAATTAAGATCGGTATGAGTGAAATAGGCCTTTTTACAGGCCTGTTTTTTATAAAAAATAGAGTAAGGGAGTTTTCATCATGAGCGAAAAAAACGAACAAGTATATGATCTATCATTCTTTATGCCAGGTAAAACAGTCGAGGCTGAGGAGATTCGGGTTCCGCTTTCAAAGCGTTTTGTCGATAAAAAAGGAAACATCGTGCCTTTTATTTTTAAAGCCATTACGACTGAGCGCATTGATGAACTGGAGAAGGAAAGCACGACATATAAAAATGTGAAGGGCAGAGGCCGCGTAAAAGACTTAGACAGCCAGCGCTTCTATGCGCGGATCGCGGTTGAATCTACGATTTACCCTGATTTCCGGTCTAAGGAGCTCCGCGACGCTTACAAAACGGCAGATCCGGTCGAGGTGGCAAAACGCGTGCTTTCAGTCGGCGGTGAGTATGCAAATTGGCTGAATAAAGCGATTGAGATCAATGGTTTTGAAGATGAATTAGAAGATCTGGAGCAAGAAGCAAAAAACTGATAAAAGATGGGAATAAGGAAGCCGTGTATCTCTATTACGCGATGCATGAGCTTCATTATTCTCCATCAGAACTGAAAGAGTTATATGAAGCACCGAGACATTTTAAGGCGCTGTTGTACGGTTTAATCGGTTACAAGCTGGACATTCTTGAAAAACAAGCGAAGAAAGGGGGAGCGACATCATGGCAAAGCTGACCGCCCGTTTTGAATTGGAAGATCGGGTTTCAAAGAAAATAAGGAAAATCCAAAATGGCTTCAGAGCGCTTGAGAAATACAGGAAAATGACAAAACGCCAAAGTGAAATTGATATACGCAAAGAGAGTAAATCAGTTTTAAGAACAATTGACCGCATTCAGCGCTCTATGAAAAGAAAGCTGGGCGCACAAATGATCTCTATTTCAGCTGAAGACGGAGCCAGTGCCGTCATTCAAAAGGTGCAAGCCCAATTAGCGGGTCTGCCTGCGTCTTTAACCATTAAAATAGGAGCAAAAGACAGCGCGACAGCGGCATTTGAGAGATTGCGGGATCTGGCTGCCGGTTTTAAAGGATTTACCGTTTCACTTTATGCGTCAGACGAAGTGACCCCTGCCATGGAACGTATCAAACGCTATATGCAATCTGCGTTAAAGAACGGGTACTCTGTCACTATACGCGTCATAGATCACGTCATGAAAACAGTCGGCCGAATTTCAGCGGGCATTGATTCGCTGACGGGAAAAAACAATGTTATTCAATTATCGTTAAACGAAAAGGTGACAGCACAGCTGGCTGCAATGCAAAAGAATATGCCGGACGTCGGAAAAGCTTCTGCATCTGCTGCTCCTGCTTCGCCGAAAAACGATTTTTCAATGCTTGACTCCATTGCAGACACCTTCATGAAAAAAGTCAATGACATCGCATCCAAATTTTATCCGGAAACAATCATAGCGGAACTGGATAAATTCGCTGCAAGCTTTATGAAGAAAGCGGACGAAATCGCAAGCAAATTCAGCCCGGAGACGATTTTAGCAGAATTGGACAAGTTCACGACATCATTCATGGGGAAAGTGGACGAGATCGCAAGCAAATTCAGCCCGGCAACGATATTAGCCGAATTGGACAAGTTCACGACATCATTCATGGGGAAAGTAGACGAAATCGCAAGCAAATTCAGCCCGGAGACGATTTTAGCCGAACTGGACAAGTTCACGAGCTCATTCATGGGAAAAGTGGACGAGATCGCGAGCAAATTCAGCCCGGAGACGATTTTAGCAGAGTTGGACAAGTTCACGAGCTCATTCATGGGAAAAGTAGACGAAATCGCGAGCAAATTCAGCCCGGCAACGATTTTGGCAGAGCTGGATAAGTTTACAACATCATTCATGGGAAAAGTAGACGAAATCGCGAGCAAATTCAGCCCGGAGACGATTTTAGCAGAGTTGGACAAGTTCACGAGCTCATTCATGGGAAAAGTAGACGAAATCGCGAGCAAATTCAGCCCGGCAACGATTTTGGCAGAGCTGGATAAGTTTACAACATCATTCATGGGAAAAGTAGACGAAATCGCGAGCAAATTCAGCCCGGAGACGATTTTAGCAGAATTGGACAAGTTCACGAGCTCATTCATGGGAAAAGTAGACGAAATCGCGAGCAAATTCAGCCCGCAAACGATATTAGCCGAACTCGATAAGTTCACGAGCTCATTCATGGGGAAAGTAGACGAAATCGCGAGCAAATTCAGCCCGGCAACGATATTAGCCGAACTGGACAAGTTCACGAGCTCATTCATGGGGAAAGTAGACGAAATCGCGAGTAAGTTCAGCCCTGAGACGATTTTAGCAGAGCTGGACAAGTTCACGACCTCATTCATGGGAAAAGTAGACGAAATCGCGAGCAAGTTCAGCCCTGAGGCGATATTATCAGAACTGGATAAATTCGCTGATTCGTTTATGAAAAAAGTAGACGGGGTCGTGAGTAAATTCAGTCCGGAAGCCATATTGAAAGAACTGGATAAATTCACTGATTCATTTATGAAAAAGATAGATGACGTTGTCAGTAAATTCAGTCCGGAGACCATATTGAAAGAGCTGGATCATTTTACTGATTCGTTTATGAAGAAAGTCGACGACGTTGTCGGCAAATTCAGTCCTGATAAGCTAATCGACCGCGCCGAACAATTTGTAAATGACACGATTGACCGAATTTCTGAGAAATTCGATTTTCTCAATCCGGATAAGATTTTGGAAAAAGTGGAGCAGTTTACATCCTCACTGTTCGGAGGCATTGATAAAAAGTTCGGCAAATTCAGTCCTGATGCGATCATCGAAAAAGCCGAGGCATTTGTTGATAAAATTGTCAGCAAGATTGCCAAGAAATTTGAGAAATTCAGCCCGGACAAAATCATCGAAAAAGCCGGGGAATTAATAGAAAAAATATTTTCAGGAATCGCTGAAAAATTAGGCAAACTCAATATCGGCGGATTATTAGGAGGCGGCACGAAAAAAGAAAAGAGTAAGGGCGGCCTTACTGCCGGCGGCTCCAACGGCCCGAAGCGTCCTGATCTGGCAAAGGGTTCACAGCGCACGGTAACAGCGCCAAAATCTTCAGGAAAGTCAGCCAAAAAAAACGGCGGGGCTTTTGGGGGATGCTGCTGCTGTACCGGAGTGACGAGGGGCAAAAGCAGTAAAGTCGAAGAGCGGAATAAATCTTCAAAACGAGGTTCATCCGCAAAGGGAAGCAAACAGGCATCCGTAAACACGCCAAAAACAAAAGGGGCAGGTAAAGGCATCGGCGCGCTTTTGAAAGGCTTGGGAGATTCAAAGGCGCTAAAAGGCGGTATGAAAGGGTTAAAAGGTGCCGCTAAAGGAATTCCCGGCATAGGTGAATTGTTATCACTCACTGATTTAGCCGGCATCAATAAAGATAATGCAGGAGAGAAGGTCGGCTCAGCAGGCGGCGGTCTTGCCGGAGCCGCGGCCGGAGCGGCAATAGGAAGCGTTGTTCCCGGAGTAGGCACGCTAATCGGCGGCGCGGTAGGCGGCATCGCCGGCAGTTTGGGCGGTTCCAGCTTGGGAGAGGCCTTTGATTCAGGGGCTTTGAAAGACACTTGGAATGATATTTCCAAAGCGGCGCAAAGTGCTTGGACAACAATACAAGATACTTGGGGAAGCGTTTCATCCTGGTTCATGGAAAATGTATGGACGCCGGTTTCATCAGCTGTCGTCGGAGTGGCGACAAGCATCTGGTCAAATATCGTGAATGCGTGGACGACGATTCAAGGGATTTTCAGCACGGTGTCATCCTGGTTCATGGAAAATGTATGGACGCCGGTTTCATCGGCTGTCGTCGGAGTGGCGACAAGCATCTGGTCAAATATCGTGAATGCGTGGGCGACGATTCAAGGTGTCTTCAGCACAGTATCCGGCTGGTTTATGAGCACGGTGTGGGGGCCCGTAAAATCGGCTGTCGTCGGAGTGGCGACGTCCATTTGGAGTAAAATCACAGGAGCTTGGGATAAAATTAAATCCGTTTTCAGTACGGTTTCCGGCTGGTTCATGGATACTGTCTGGAATCCGGTGAAAGACATGGTGAAAAATGTCGGTAAAGGAATATCAGATGCTTTCCAGACTGCTTTAGATACGGTAAAGGATATATGGAAAGGGTTAAGCGGCTGGTTTGAGAAACATATAAAAGAACCTCTTGTAAAAGTGGGAACGGCCATATCAGATGCTTTTTCTGCAGCATTCGACTGGGTGAAAAAGATTTGGGATAAAACCGGCGGCAAAATGATTTCAGGCATAATGAACTTTGTCACAGGAGGCGGCGGAGATAAAAAGAAAAAACCGGACAAAAATGCCACGGGCGGCTACATTACAAAGCCGACCATTTCCTGGATCGGTGAAGCCGGTAAAGAATTTGTCATCCCCGTCGACAACAATCGCGGACGCGGAAAGATGCTGCTTTCACAAGCTGCGTCTAAGCTCGGCATGCGTGTTGTCGATGATATGGGCGCGGCTTCGGCTCAGTCTTCTGCTGTTCCGGCGGGAGCGGGCGGTGTTTCTTCTTCTGCATCTGTATCGGCCGCAGCGTCTGTAGAGGCATCCGGACTTGGCGGGACGGCTTCATCACTCGGCAAACAGTTTACTGAAGGCTTTGACAGCGGAATCAGCAAAAAAGCGGTGGATATGGACGGCTGGAAGGAAAAAAACATCGGAACGCCGTTCAATGCCCTCATTTCGTCTTCATCCGGTTACGGAAAGCAAGTCGTTGCGGGCTATGCCAAAGGTCAGAATACTTCGCCGACGGGCACCGATTCATTTTTAAAAACAAAGGTGAAAACACCTTATCAATCGGCGGTTAATCAATCGTCATCATGGGGCGCCGCAACGGTGAAAGGATATTCGGCCGGACAGAATGCAAAAGATACGGGAACGTCGCAATACGTAAGCACACATATCAATAAACCGTTTGTGCAATCAAGAGATTCCGCGAACGGCTGGGGGTCAGGCCTGATCGGACACTTCGTATCAGGGATGACTGCAAAAGGAAGCGAAGTCAAACAGGCGGCCAAAGATATGGCCAAAAAAGTCGAGGACGCATTCAGGGAAGAGCTTGATATTCACTCTCCTTCCCGTGTCATGATGAGCCTCGGGCGCTTTGCTTCAGTCGGCGTCGTCAAAGGGCTCAGCTCAGTTGACGTGAAAAAATACGCCGAAAAACAGGCAGGCTCGCTTGCAGCAGCCTTTTCCGGCATGGGTGCAGCGGGAGGAAGCGTCAAAGAGTGGCTTTTGGCCGCAATGAAAGCAACCAATACGCCGATCAGCTGGCTTCCGGGATTAATGACGATCGCACAGCATGAGTCAGGCGGCAACCCTAATTCCATTAATCTATGGGACAGCAACGCCAAAGCCGGACACCCGTCACAGGGGCTTATGCAGACGATTCCAAGCACCTTTGAAGATCACAAAGCACCGGGTATGAATGATATCAGAAATCCAATTCACAACGCCGCTGCCGCTATCGGCTATATTAAAAGCCGATACGGCTCGATCAGCAATGTCCCCGGGATTAAAAGTATGGCTCATGGAGGCCCTTACGTCGGTTATGCCAATGGGGGTCTGATTACCAAGGAGCAGATCGCCCGTGTCGGCGAAGGGAACAAACGGGAGTGGATCATCCCTGAAGAGCGGGGCATCCGCGGCCGTTATCTGCTGCAACAAGCCGCTCAAGCGCTCGGCATGGAAGTGTCCGATCCGTCCCAGACGGAACCGGCGGCGCTTTCAGCCGGCACGGTTTCCGCAGCCGTTAAAGGCGGCGGACAAACCGTTCAAAAAACGGGAACAAAAGAAATTAAAATCGAATTCAGCGGCGATCAGCATTTCCATAACGGACAGGACGCCGACAGCCTCGCCGCCAAAATCAAACAGGCGCTGATTGATGAACTGCAAAAAGACATTTATACCGGAGCAAAGGGGGCCGTTGCTTTTGACTAAATCTGTTTACGAATTTTGGCTGTCTCAGGGGAAGGACAAGCTCCGGCTTCCCGTTCTCCCTGAAGCGATTGATATCGCAAACAGCGTGCAGAATGATTCCGTGAAAGTCACCGGACTTGGAGAGGTGACGTTTATCGAAGAACCGGGAGCGAAAGAAATTTCGTTCTCTTCTTTTTTTCCGAAACGGTACAGCCCGATTGCCGAATATCAAAGCATCCCTTCGCCGGAAAAAGCCATTTCAGCCATTGAAGCATGGATGAAAGCGAAAAAACCCGTTCAGTTTTTGATTACAGGGACAAAAATCAATGTCACATGCAGCATTGAAAGCTTTAATTACAGCGAAGGTGACAATGAAATCGGTGACCGGAATTTTGATATCGTACTGAAAGAATATAAAACCGCTTCGCCAAGAAAAATCAAACAAAAGAAAAAAACGAAAGCGAAGCGCCCGTCCAAAGCCTCACCCAAAACATATACCGTCAAAAAAGGGGATACGCTTTGGGACATCGCCGGCAAATTTTACGGAAACCATACGGAGTGGCGGAAAATCTGGAACGCGAATAAAACCGCCATGATTAAGCGCAGCAAACGGAATATCCGGCAGCCGGGGCATTGGATCTTCCCGGGGCAGAAGCTGAAGATACCGCAATGAAACGGGTGAAAAGATGATTGAACTATTTGTCATAAAAGAAACGGAGTGGCTCGAGCTTGTCACAGAAAGCGTCACGCTGGAAGGGCACAGATATCAGGCGCCCCGCTCCATCGAAGCGACGATTGTCGTAAAGCAGGGCAGCCAGACGTATTACGGTGTATCGGAGGGGGATACGGTTTTGTTCAAATGGAACGGAAAAGAACTGTTCCGCGGCGTTGTTTTTGCAAGAACGCCCGATGAGCATACCGTCGCCTTCACCGCATACGATATGCTCCAATATCTTGTGAAAAACCAGGACGTTTACGTGTTTTCCAACAAGCGCGCCGATCAAATATTGAAAAGGATCGCCAGCGATTTTCAAATTCCCGTCACATCCATTGCCAACACAGGCCATACCATTAAATCACTCGTTTTTAAAAATGATACAAGTCTTTACGATATGATGCTAAAAGCGTTAAAGCAGACAAAAAGCCAGACGGGGCGCAATTATCAGCTCTATTCAGAAAAAGGCAGGCTCGGCTTGCGTGAATGGCCGGAGCCGTCTGACATATGGGTGCTGGAAACAGGAGTTAATATCACAGGGTATCAATACAGCACCTCAATTGATGACACCGCAACCCGTGTCGTCATGCGGCTGCAAAAAGACAATAAAACGATAAAGGCTTCCGCGTCAGACAGCGCGGGCATGAAAACATTCGGCGTTTTGCAGTATACCGAAACGGTTTCTGACGACATTAACGAAGCCCAGCTGAAACAGCGCGCAAAAGTGAAGCAGGCTGAGAAAAAAGGCGTTAAGAAAGAGCTGAAAAATATACAGGCGATCGGTATTCCCGGGTTGGAAAGCGGATTGCCTGTCTATATCTCAATTCCGGAAATCGGGCTGAAGAAAACCTATTATGTAGATACGGACCGCCATGAATTCCAAGGAACAAAACATACCATGACGATTGACGTTACGGAGAAAAATTCACTTCCGGAGGGGACATCCTGATGAGATTAAGTGATGCCATTAAACATTTAGCCGTCGGAGCGGTTGACGCCGAAGCGCCGGTGGAGCTGATGCCGGCCGAAGTGACCTCCGTTTCGCCGCTCGAGCTGAAACTGAAAGATCACGACAAACTTTTGATTCCGTCTGATGCACTCATTGTGCCGAAGCGGCTGAGATCCGGAGAAGATGATCAGCTCCAGGCGGGAGATCGGGTGATGACCGCCGCCTTAACAGGAGGACAGTCTTTCTTTGTACTGGACAAAATTTAACCGGCATCCGGACGGAGATGTACGAGAATATCAGCCTATTAAAGCCGCTTCATCTGCCGAAGAGGGCTTTTTTACATGAACAAATCTAAAAGGAGCGGGTGCAATGGCCCTGACACCGGAAATCGAATTTGAAGATTTGGAGGATCCGAGTGAGGCCGTTGAGACTTCACAAACCTACCGAATTGATTTTGAAAACAACCGAATTACCAATGAACTGATAAACGGACTGGACGCAATCAGACAATTCGTCTATATCGCTCTTCACACAGAACGGTATTCATATTCGGTTTTCAGCCATGATATCGGAAATGAACTGCAGGAAGTGCTTTCAGATCAGAACACGACGGATGCTTATAAAAAAATGGAGATTCCAAGACTGATAGAAGAAGCCTTGCTGTATGATGACCGTATTTTGGCCGTTACCAATTTTGAGATTGAGAAAAAAGATGATGCCTTCATCGTCTTTTTTACCGTTGAAACTGATGAGGGCATGCTTGAGATAGAGGAGGTGCTGGGTGAGGATGTTTGAAGCTCAGACGTTTGACGACATTATGGACAGAATGCTGGCGCGCGTTACGGCGGATATTGATATGAGAGAAGGCAGCGTCATTTACAATGCGCTCGCGCCTGCGGCCGCTGAGCTCGCAAAGTCTTATATTTGGCTGGATACCGTGCTGGAGCTCGTGTTCTCCGATACGGCTCAGGGAGAATTTCTGGACAGGCGTGCTGCTGAAGCGGGAATTGAACGAACACCTGCCACAAAAGCGGTCAGAGCAGGAGAATTCACAGCGGGCATCACCATTCCGCCAGGCTCCCGTTTCTTCGTTGATAACCTGTATTTTCAATATACGGGGGATGGAACGCTTGAATGTGAAACAGCCGGTGAAGCGGGCAATGCCGGCATTTCAGGGCAGAACCTGCTGCCGCTTGATACGATACCCGGGCTTGAGAAAGCAGTCGTGCGCGATATATTAATTCCCGGCCGTGAGGAAGAAGACGACAACAGCTTAAGGGCGCGCTATTTTACCCGTGTCCGCCGGGAAGCAGTCAGCGCAAATAAACAGCACTATAAACAATGGGCCGAAGAGGTTGACGGCGTCGGCAGGGCGAAAATCTTTCCGCTTTGGAACGGAGCCGGAACGGTGAAGGTTGTCATCACAAATGCGAATTTGGAACCGGCATCAGATATTCTGATCAAAAAAGTAAAGGATTATATTGATCCGGACGAAGGGCAGGGAGAAGGACAGGCGCCGATCGGAGCGGCAGTAACGGTGGAAAGCGCCGTATGGAAGGAAATCGAAATCTCCGCTTCCGTGCTGCCTGAGCTGAACAGCTCGATCGATGACGTGAAAGCGGAGATTGAAAAAGGCGTCCTGAATTTATTTAAGAAAATGGCTTTTGAAGAAAACACCGTCCGTTTATCACAAATTAACAACATCGTTTATAACTCGGCATCCGTCAGTGACTACGCCGATATCAAAATGAACGGTGCGGCGGAAAACCTCGTGCTCAGTGACGTGGAAATTCCTAAACTCAAAGAGGTGACAATCCTTGAGCAGACTCGATGAGATGACGGCGTACCTCCCGCCGTTTTTAACCCGATTAAAGGAGATGGCACAACTGCTTGAGGCGGAAGCTCCCGAGTTTGAGCGGCAGAATAACGATATTTTCGATTTGACAGATCAGCTCTTTATCACGACGGCGACGTGGGGGCTTGAACGCTGGGAAAAAATATTAAAAATACCGCGGGAATCAGGTGACACGGAGGATATGAGACGGCTCAGGCTGATTTCAAAGATGTCGAATATTCCGCCCATCACACATCAAGCGATCGAGCAGGCGCTAAACCGTTTTTTAAAACATCCGTCAGCTTACGTTCGGATGTTTCCGGGGCAGTATCGTTTTTATGCCGATATCGGGCTTGATGACCTGCAGCACATGAACGAGCTGATTGAAACGCTTGAAAAAATCAAACCTGCTCATTTGGCGTATACACTGAGAGCCGCATTAAACGAAACACTGGAAATCAAAGACCGGGTCATTCTCAACAATCGGAGATACCGAAAAGTCAGTGAACTGAAGGTCGGTTATTCCGTCACACTCAACAATAACGAGGTGGTCTTACCATGATATCAGCCGCTTACAGACAGCGTGCCGCAGCCGATCTGAAAAACAGGATCACAAAAGTGCTGTTAAACGGAAAAGAAACTCCGATTGCGGACATTTCCGTAAAAGATGCCGCAGTCACCGTTCTCACTCGCAGGGAAGAAGACATCAAACACATTGAAACCGTGCAGATGCTTGACGAAACAGGAAGCGTCATCACAGAACGAAAAACAAATTTAGATCTCAGCAATAACAGAACGCTTGATTTAAGATTTACCTTTGAGGTGGTGTAACGATGGCTTACGAAGAAAAAACAGACTGGCTTCCGGACGATCCGATTAATGAAGATGACGTCAACCGCTGGGAAAAAGGCATAAAAGACGCCCACACGGATCTGGCGGCCCATAAAAACGACATGAACAACCCGCACAAAACGACAAAGGCGCAAATCGGCCTCGGAAACGTGGACAATGTCCAGCAGGCAGCAAAAAAAGATTTTGATCAGCACAATCAAGATCTGGACCGGCATGTGACGAAGGAAGAGCGCCAGAAGTGGAATGACGGGCAGTTAACAAAGCTGACGGATGATTCAGGTAAATATTTAATAAGTATACAAGATGGCTTGGATTTTCATCAAATTGTAGACCAGCTTAATCAATCTTTTTTCTTTTACACAAATAACACGGGAGTTCATACTCCTCCGCTTTCCACCAGAGGCTTATATATCGGATTCAAGTCTTATGGTGAGGCTCTGGCAATGGATTATGAAGGAGGCACATGGAGAAAAACCCTTAAAGCTTCCGGCTGGACTGATTGGGTTCAGTTAGAAACTTCGGAAGGCGCCCAAAAAAAAGTCGATGCCCACACAAATCAGACTGATATCCATGTAACGAAAGCTGAGAAGGATACATGGAATGCAGGGCAGCTGTTTAAAATCACCACTGATAACGGCACGCAAAAAATCAATTTAACTTCCGGCTCGTTTTATGACTCGTTAAAAGATGTAGGTTCTGTAACTTTTTACGGAACCAATGCAGTAACAGACAACCCGTCAAATACGAGTCTGCGAGGTATGCAGTTAGTGGGGCAGCCGGGAATAGGTAATGGTTATGCTGTAGACGTGAAGGGTAATGCATGGTGGTTTTATTATAACACTAATCAAACAGCAATCAATTGGTATCCAATTGAATCCATAGCTGGAGCGCAGTCAAAGGTCGATGCACATGCGATAGATTCATCAATTCATATAAGTCCTATCGAAAGAGACAAATGGAACGGCGGCCAGTTGGCGAAGTTGACAAAGGATGATGGGAGACGGACACGATTAGAAAACGGATCAGACATACTGGCGCTGAGCTCGGGGTTTTATTGTGGAATGGGTGCTCAGCTGAAAAACAATCCGGTTGAAAATGATAATTCCTGGTTTAACTATGATGTGGTTGAGGGGGAGTCAGGGAGGAAGTCGATTTTAGCTTGGAGAAGTTACGATAACAATGTATGGATTGCAACTGTTCATACAGACGGTGTTTTTAAGGGGTGGAAACGTCTATTTACTGAAGAGGATTTTAATAAAATAACTTGGTATGATTTAACGCTAATTAATGGACATAAGGTTGGCGGAAGAAAACCTCAGTATGCAGTGTGGGGCAACCAAGTATTCACCCGTGGTGAAGTGGTTCCTCCAGACTTCGATAGTGTTTTTGCTGTACTCCCTGCTGAAGCTCATCCTTCAACACAGAAAGCAATGGCTGCCACTTTCTTTGGAACAACGGGGGTAACAAAATATTATGCCGAACCAACGGGTGAACTGAGATTTAGCGGAAAATTCGCTAAAATAGAGGAAAATATTACAGGGATTTCAATAGATAATAATTTCACTTTGTAATGAGGGATGAATATGCAAGTCTTTTTGTATGATGAGAATTTTTATTTTCAAAGGCCTGAAATCTTAGACAGTACATCAAGTATAATGCCGCAAAACTCAACATCCATAAAACCTCCGGACGGCTTATGGAGACCGCAGTTTGATGAAGTAAATAAAATTTGGAACGAATCTGCTGATCAAGAATATAAGGAAAATCAAAAAAACAAGTATCAGGATGTGGTGGAGCCGGATCCCATTTTGGAACAGTTGAAAGAAATCGGACAGCAACTGGCAGATGAAAAACTAGCGAGAAAACAAGCAGAACAAGCTCAAAATGCTTTGGGTGTACAATTGTCTGCCGAAGTGGTAGCAAGGGAGAAAACAGAGGTGTTGAATAAAGCTTTAGGTGAACAATTAGCGTCTTTAAAACTGGAATTCTTAAACGTAAAAGGAGAATGAAAAAATGAAGAGACTTAACTTTTGGGTTTACGCTTTGTTTTATAAGTGGGCCTCAATAGAAATGGTCAAACAAGCTATGGGCTATGATGACTGCTCTGCCGAAGATCTGGCTGAAGGTGTGGCCGCGAAGTATATCACGCCTGAGGAATTTCAAGAAATAACGGGTGAAACATACGAAAATTATAAAAATGCTGTGTCATAAGCCAAACGGCTTTTTTTATTTGTCATTTTTAATAAATGAGAAAAGGAGGACGGCCGATGAAAAAGCATTCATTTGAATTTCCCGCCGATCAACTTGGCAGACCCGGCGCCGTAAAAGCTTACCGCGGTAACAAAAACGATTATGTCACACCTGTTGCTGATTTGTCCGGAATGGCAGAGCTTCTTACCAATACGCCGCTAGAAGCGATTGAAGTTTACAGCCAATTCGGACAAGACCGTTTAGGAGCCGTCTTAATAGACAGAGCACAGGGGTGGGCTTATTCGGACCGCAGCGGAACTCTTTTTATTGAAGAGAGCGAGGATAACAATTCGTGGACAGCTTCACATTTTGTCGCAGTCAAAGGCGGAGTGCTGACCGCTTCGGGGTGGGTCTTCCTGACAAAACGATATTACCGGTTCCGTTTTGAAAACGGAAATCAAAAGCAGTCCGAATTTGTTTTATACCAATCTGTCGGTACGGGCGGTGATATGGCGTTTTCATATACAGACGTGATTTTTCATGAAAATGCAGCAGAGGCGGGCGAGGGAAGCATCTTCTCGGCGGGCGCTTGGAAAAAACTTCTCGTCGAAATCACCGGCACGGCTGAGTCGGGCCATGTCGCGTTTTGGGGGAGATCCATCTCAGGAAAAAACGTGCCGATCAGAGGAATCAGGTCTGATGACGGGACATCAGCCGCCGGTACGTCAGGCACAGAAGAAGTGTGGTCATTTGATATTGCCGGCTTTAAGGAAATCGTCATGGAAATCCAGAGCATTTCCGGCGGGAGCCTTTCTGTCAAAGGCACGGCATTTTCGTAAGAATGAAGCTTCCGAAGGGAGGTGAGAACAATGTAAGAGGGGGGAGCGGAAGTGCTTCTGGATGAACAAGCGGTGCAAAAAGAATTCGCAGGCATCAAAGGTGAACAAAAGGTGCTTGAACAGCGGGTAGCCGCATTAGAGCGGGTATCCGACCGGCAGGATCAGCAAATCATGACGCTGAATGAAAAACTGAACAAAATTGACGAAAACACAACATGGATTAAGCGGACCATTACAGGAGCGATCGTGACAGCAATCTGCACGGGCGTCATTGGCGGAGCCATCGCCATCATGTACAATCTGCTGCAAAAGTAAGGGGGAAACCAATATGAAATTCGCGGACAAAGGCACGGTCGTCAGGACGGTGCTTCTTTTGCTTGCTTTATTGAATCAAACTTTGCTGATGTTCGGCAAATCGCCGCTGAATATTCAGGAGGACCAGGTCAGCCAGCTTGCAGATACGCTGTATGCCGCCGGGTCGGCCGTTTTTACAATCATAACGACTGCCGCCGCCTGGTTTAAAAACAATTACGTTACAGCAAAAGGGAAAAAACAGCAGGCTTTATTAAAAATAAACAATTTATCGAAATAGGAGAGATGAGAATATGGTAAAGATCACACAGGATTTTATCCCGGCAGGAAACAATAACCGCCCAGGCTATGCAATGACACCGATTTACATTACGGTGCACAATACAGCCAATACTGCAGTCGGAGCTAACGCCAAAAGTCACGCAAGCTATGTGAAAAATCCCGATACACCGACAAGCTGGCATTTCACAGTCGATGATACGGAAATTTATCAGCATCTTCCGCTGAACGAAAACGGCTGGCATGCCGGTGACGGAAACGGGGACGGCAACCGTAAATCCATTGGTATTGAAATTTGTGAAAACGCAGACGGCAACTTTTCACAGGCCGTGGCAAACGCCCAATGGCTCATCCGCACATTAATGACCTCGCACGGCATCCCGCTTGCAAATGTCGTTGCGCACAAGCATTGGTCAGGAAAGCTTTGTCCGAGAAGACTGTTGGATACATGGGATGAGTTTAAAGCGGGAATCGGTTCTGGGGAAAGACAGACGTATACCGTCCAAAAAGGAGATACGCTGTCGGCGATCGCGCGGAAATTCGGCGTCAGCGTGGCCGACCTGCAGAAATGGAATAACATCGCTGACCCGAACCTGATTAAAGTCGGACAAGTACTGATCGTCAGCCCGCCGGTTGAAGCACTGTATTCTCTTCCGGACGAGATGATTCAGCTGACAGAGCCGTACACGTCCGGCGAAAAGGTATACCAGGTGCAAAACGCGCTCGCCGCGCTTTACTTCTATCCTGAAAAAGGAGCTGTCAATAACGGCATTGACGGTATCTACGGTCCGAAAACCGCAGATGCCGTGGCCCGCTTCCAATCTGTAAACGGACTGACGTCTGACGGCGTCTACGGCCCCGCTGTAAAAGCGAAAATTCTGATGCAGCTTTAACAAAAAAGGCTGAGTCCCGTTCACATTGCGGGATTCAGCCTTTTTTCTTTTTTAACCGGTTCAATAGCCTGAGATTCCTCGCCCGCATCCTCAGCGAATAAGCGGAAAGCCCGAAGCGTCCGTAATCCACAAACTTTACGCGCCTGACAATTTTCTTCACATCATCACCTGTCGCATCTCTTTGTTGGTTTTATTATATGAAAGATAAGGAAAAAAGGAATAAGGACAAGAGCCGTGTCTCCTGTCCTTAGTGTAATCAAGCTTTTTTTTGTTTATACTTGTCAATCAGCCGCTCGTTTTCTTTGAAAATTCTGGCGGTATGAGGGCTGACCTGGTAACTTGCGATACTTGTCATTGAACGTTTTTTAAACATTTTGAACGGTTTCGCTCTTTGTTCCGGCTGCCCGTTTTGAAATGCCTGCTCCATTTAACCGTCACCTTCCTCTTCTATTGGCAGCATTAAATCATAAATGCTCGTTAGCGATGTGAAAAGCAAATAATCGAATTCCGTCAACAGGTTTTCCGACGTGAGTTTGATCACGTAATGGCGGTTCTGGACTGTAAACGGAATAAGCACAAGCCTGCCTTTTTGATCATAGTAGACATCTTTACGGTTAAGACGGGACTGAACGTCCGCCGCATCAGGCATATGCTCCGTCAAGCGGTCCTTATCCGATTGTGCGGAATAGTCGCACAAGGAAGCCGTGACATTCATTTTTTCGGCATAAGCGGCCAGCAGTCTGCTGATGCCTTCCGCATAAGCTTCTGTACTTCCATAATATACATGGATCGGTTCATTTTTCAACAGATATTGATAGGTTTTCAGTTTTTCAAGATAGGAGTGAAGCATTTCGTTATTTTCTTCTAAAATTTCCCGCGTATCCGTCTCTAATTCATTGCCGGCGAGCTTTTTGATATACGCGCTCAAAAAGATAAACGCATCAATAAGGGCAAAGCAGACGGCAACAATCAAATATTGTCTCCATGCGGCAAAGAGCGATTCAGGATCATATGTCCAATAGACCATGGAGCCCAGTACAAATAGTAAATACCACGTTTTACGGATGGCAAACATTTTTTCTTTTACCTTTGCCTCATACCGCCAGGATGCGTACACATATAAAATGAGCGCGGCCGCCATCGTCCACACCATGATCTGAAAAAACAAAAGCATGAGCATCCCTCACAATTTGAAAAATGGTCTGCTATGTTCATTCTATGTCATGACATCATTTTCCTGTCACAAAAAAAACCGCTTCTGTAAAGAAGCGGATGTCATCAGAAAAAGAGATCTAGGATGAAAAAGGCGATGGCGCCGAGTGTACCTGCAATCGGCAGGGTGATGACCCATGTAATGAGCATCCGTTTAGCCGTTCCCCAGTTTACGCCTTTTACGCGGTGGGAAGCGCCCACACCTAGAATGGAAGACGAAATGACGTGCGTCGTGCTGACAGGGAGATGAATAAACGTGGCCCCGAAAATAATGGCTGCGCCGGTTAAGTCGGCAGATACGCCGTTTACCGGACGGATTTTCATAATTTTTCCGCCGACGGTTTTAATGATTTTCCAGCCGCCGATGGATGTGCCGAGACCCATTGCCAGGGCACAAGAGAGCTGCACCCAAAAAGGAATGGCATCACTTTTATGTAAATTGGCCGTCATAAGCGCCATCGTAATGATACCCATCGCTTTTTGCGCGTCGTTCGTTCCGTGTGTATAGGACTGAATGGCAGCCGTCAAAATCTGCACTCTGCGGAAGCGTTTATTTGTTTTCGCCAGATTGCTGTCTTTAAAAATCAGCTTCACGATCGAATATACGATAAAGCCGAGAACAAAGGCGATGATCGGTGATAAAATAAGTGCTTCGATAATTTTAATGAACCCTTTATAATTAAGCGTTGCAAAACCTGACGCTGCAATGGCCGCTCCGGCGATCGCTCCGATAATCGCATGTGAAGAGCTGCTCGGAATGCCGAAATACCATGTGATCAAGTTCCAGACGATTGCGGCGAGTAAAGCCGCCAGAATGACAACTGACCCGTTGTCTAATGTATAAGGATTCACAATGTCCTTTGTAATGGTTTTCGCCACACCGGTAAATGTCATCGCTCCGAGAAAGTTCATGATGGCGGCCATAACGATTGCGTGCCGCGGCTTCAGCGCTTTTGTCGAAACTGAGGTGGCGATTGCGTTTGCGGTATCGTGAAATCCGTTAATGAAGTCAAATACCAAAGCGCATATGACAATTAATATCGTTAAAAGTAATAGAGTATCCATTATAACCCCTCGTTACGCGTTTTTCATAATAATGGTTTCAAGGTTATTGGCAACGCTTTGGCAAGAGTCGGCAATTTCCTCAAGCGTTTCGTAAATTTCGCGGTACTGAATCACTTTAATCGGATCGGTTTCTGTGCCGAACAGATTTTTTAATGATTTACGGTGCAGGTTATCACAGCTGTGCTCGTATTCCTTAATTTTAATGGCGTGAGGGTGAATGTCCTTCAATCGGTTTTCTGCAAGCAGTTCAATCGTGATTAAAATTTCCTTCGCGCACTCTCTGATGTATCCGCTGAACTTATCGATATGCTCATCGGAAGAAGTGATCGAGAAAATCTCCATCATTGCTGAAAAATGTTCGATTCCGTCAAGCACGTCATCGAGGCTGTTTGTCAGCTCAAGGATGTCTTCACGTTCAATGGGAGTGATAAAAGCTTTGTTCAGCTCTTTAATCATGACATGAACATGATTATCTCCTTTTGTTTCAAACTCTTTTAACGTATCGGCAAATTCCTTTAAAGTCGTCTGGTTCGTCACTTTAAAGTTGACAAAGTATTCTGCGGTTTCGTCTATGTTTTTTGCGATTTCTGTTAAAAGGAGTGAGAACTTATCTTTTTTTCTTTTTATCATTAAAAACCCTCCATTGTTTGAATGAGACAATGCACACATCAAATTATTATATAGCCTTTTGTCGAAAAAAAACAGATAAAGTCGAAAAAAACGCCTCTTGATTTTTTCGTAAAAACGTGTCTCATCCTGTTTTTCTTATGTTACCCACTTCGCCAAAAAAACGTAACATACTTCGAATTCAGACATCTTGCTTAAAAAGTATAACAAAAGATGTGAATTTGCTGTCAACTTTTGCACGTGATTTTGCCAGAAAAAAAACGGCTCCCGTAAAAGGAACCGTTTTTGTCAGTTTTTTCTGCCGTTTTTCAGCCAAAAATAAAGCGGCAGCCCGGCGAGGCCGATCAAGAGGGACAGCACGCAGCTCAGTGTATCTGTAATGATCGTGCTGATCAGCACAAACAGTGAACCCGCGATGGCCAAAACAGGAATGATCGGATACAAAGGCACGCTGTAGGCGCGCGGTTTTCCGCCGCTTTTTTTTCTGAGGATAAACACGGCGAAAAAGGCCATGACGTAAAAAATATAAATCATGAAAATAGAGATTTCAGACAGCTTATCGGGATTGCTGGCGATCATAAAAATAATGGCCAGCGCGATCTGAAATGACACGGCAATCCACGGGGTGCGGAACGTCGGGTGCACCCGCGAAATCTGTCCGGCAAACGGCAGCTGTTTCCGTTCCGCCATCGCAAATGAGACACGCGGAAAAGCGAGAATCTTTCCGTTTAAACAGCCGAAGATGCTGACGATGATTCCGACGCTGATCAATTTTCCTCCGATGTCGCCAAATAGCATTCCGGCAGCGGTGCCGGTCGCATTTTCACCGAGTTTGACGATGTCGGTCGCAGGAAGAATGTGCAGCAGCGCAAAGTTAATGAAAAGATAAATGGCGGTGACGACCAAGAGTCCGCCCGTCATCGCTCTCGGGAGCAGCTTTTCCGGATTTTTCATTTCGCCGCCGAGTGCCGCAAGCAGAATCCAGCCGTCATAAGCAAACAAGGTGGCCAGTATGGCAGCGCCGAAATTCATGTCCGACATGCTGCTTGTGACGGCTGTGAAAATATGCTGATCGCCTTTCCAAAGGCCGAACACGATCATGCAGATAATCGGAATCAATTTGCCGACAGTCGTAATTCCCTGGACGATGCCGCCATATTTCGTTCCGATAATGTTAATGATGCTTAAAAACAAAACGGCTGAAATCCCGATCAATTTAGACCAGCCGGAATCCCAATTGAACAAGTGCGCCATCAAAGAGCCGAAATACAAGCCGATTGCTCCGATAATGGCGGGGCCGTAAATGATAATTTGAACCCATCCGCACAAAAAGCCCCAAAATTCGCCATACACTTCTTCGAGATATGTATAAAGTCCGCCCGTTTTCGGAATCTGAGTGCCGATTTCCGCAACGGTCAAGCCGCCGGCAAGCGTCAAAATGCCTCCTAACAGCCACGCGATAAGCGCGGTTTTCGCATCACCGGAGTAGGCAAGCACGGCGCCTGGTTTCATAAATACGCCGGAACCGATGATGGTGCCGATAACAAGTGAGAGGGCGATGGTAAGGCCGATCTCTTTTTTAAGTCCGTTCTCTTCAATCTGCATATCCTATCCCTCCAGATGTAAAATCGTCATGCTGAAAAAACTATTTTCCATATTGTAAACCCTAATTGCTGAAACACGAATAAAATAAATTTTCTGATTTTGTTGTTTTCCCTAAAAGATAAAGGTTTCTGCTTTTGAGAAGGAAAAAATACCGTTTTAAAAACGAACATTAATGGTTTTTTAATATCGAAGGTTCGTTATTTGGGGAGCGGCAGTCTGCAGACCGTCTGTGAAGCAGATGGGTTGACTTTGCGATCCGGATAACATAAATTGTATATATAAAATATCTCGAAATCGAGATAATTGACTGGAGGATAACATAATGAAAGTTAATGGAATACACCATGTATCAGCATTGACGGCTGATGCGCAGAAAAATTTAGATTTTTATCGGAACATCCTGGGATTGAAGCTTGTGAAAAAGTCCGTAAACCAGGATGAACCGACGATGTATCACTTATTTTACGGTGATGAAACAGCTAATCCGGGATCGGAATTGACGTTTTTCGAAATTCCGCGGATTGCGCCGTTTCATGCGGGAACAAACAGTATTTCTTCAATCGGCCTGCGTGTCCCGGATGCACAAGCGCTTCAATATTGGAAAAAACGATTTGAAGAGCATCAGGTCGCTCATGGCGACATCATGACAATAGCGGGCAGAGAGACACTCGCTTTTTGGGATCATGAAGGACAGCGGCTTGTGCTGACAGCTGACGAAAAAGGAAAAGACATCGGTGAAGCGGTGAAGCAAAGCGGCATACCGGAAGAATATTCTTTCCGCGGTCTTGGTCCCGTTGAATTGACCGTCCCGTATGCAGAACCGACGCTGCGTGTGTTAACCGATGTGCTGGGCTTCACTGAAATCGGGAAAGAAACGCATGAAGACCGGGGCACGGTTACGGTGCTCGAATCCGGAAACGGAGGCGCGCGCACAGAAGTCCATCTCATTGAAAGAAACGATCTTCCGCGCGAGCGTCCGGGGAAAGGCAGCGTCCACCATGTGGCCTTCCGCGTTCAGAATGAAGAGGAGCTTGCTTTATGGCACCGCATCATTACAAAAGAAGGTTTCAGCAACTCAGGCATTGTAGAGCGTTATTATTTCAAAGCGCTGTACTTCCGGGAGCCGAACGGAATTCTGTTTGAATTGTCAACGGACGGTCCGGGATTTATGGTTGATGAAAAACCTGAAGAGCTAGGCAAAACGGTTGCGCTCCCGCCTTATCTCGAACACCGCCGTTCTGAAATAGAAGCACGGCTGAAACCGATACAGTAAATCAGAAATCATGACAGATGCCTCCCGGCTTGACGGGGGCATCTTTTTTTGCTTTTTTACCCGTTTTGTCATTCTTTTTACCTATTTGTAAACGGCAAAATAATTGTCTTTGTTTATTAATAAATTTTTCACATTTGGTTGTTACACTTGTTCAAAGTTAAACAAAAGGAGTGAAAACACAGGTGAAAATGAAAAAACGCGAGATAGACGCAGTCTTCATTCTCATTTTACTCGCTTCCGCATTCTTGAATATGTACAACATCTGGAATGACGATACGGTGAATCCTTATTACACCGCAGCGGTAACGAGTATGCTTCAAAGCTTTCATAATTTCTTTTACGCTTCATTTGACGCAGCCGGGTTTATCACGGTAGATAAACCGCCTGTTACATACCAGGTTCAAACGATCAGCGCGCTGATATTCGGTATGCACGGGTGGAGCGTCATCCTGCCTCAGGCATTGGCGGGTGTAGGTTCAGTTCTATTCATGTACTTATTAATAAAGCCGACGTTCGGAAAAACGGCGGCGCGCATCGCCTCATTTGTCATGGCGTGTACACCGATCGCAGTAGCGGTCGCGCGGACGAATAATGTCGATGCTTTACTGGTCTTTTTCCTCTTGTTCGCCACCTGGCTTCTCTTTAAAGCGATCAGAAAAGGCAGACTGATCTGGCTTTTGGCGGCATTTTTTGTCGTCGGAGCAGGCTTTAACACAAAAATGCTTCAGGCTTATATGATTTTGCCGGCCTTCTTGCTGTTCTATATGATTGCGGCAAACACCACGATTAAGAAAAAAATCATTTCATTGGTAAGCGCGTTAGCCGTTTTAGCAGCCGTTTCATTGTCATGGCCGCTCATTGTTGATAATATTCCAGCCGGCAAAAGGCCATATGTCGGAAGCAGCCAGACAAACTCCGTATTGGAATTGGCTTTCGGATATAACGGGATTCAGCGGCTGACAGGGCAAAGTTCCGGCGGCGGTCAGGGCGGGCCGGACGGAAACGCATCGAAAGAGATGTCTTCTTCCGATGGTTCTTCACAAATGCAAAAACCGCCTGGCCAGTCTTCAAGCAGCAGTTCAGCAAGCGGAGACAAACCACAAAACGGCAGTATGACGGCACCTCCATCTAACGGGAAAATGCCAAGCGGCGGTCAAGGAGGTCCTACAAGCGGCGGAGATGGTCCCGGTGGCGGAGGAAAAAGCGGTACAGGCACCGGCTCGAAAATGCAATCAGGTTCAGGAATGTTCGGAACGGGAACTCCTGGTCCGCTGCGCCTTTTCCAAACGGAATTATCTGATCAGATCAGCTGGCTCCTGCCGTTTGCGATTTTTGGAATGGCCGGTTTATTGATCGCCGGGGCGAGAGAAAGAAGACGATTATCAGCAGAACAGAAGGAAACGATCTTTTGGGCAGCGTGGCTTGTGCCGATTGCCGGATTCTTCAGTGTGGCGGAATTTTTCCACCATTATTATCTCATTATGCTGGCGCCTCCGATCGCGGCACTTGTCGGTGCGGGATGGGTCGCCCTCGTTCATCTGTACCGCAAGCAGGCGGGATGGAAAACTTGGCTATTGCCGGCCGCTATTCTTGTGACAACCGGATTTGAGCTGTTTATCCTCAGAAACTACAATGATCAAATCGGCGCAGGCTGGAGCATCGGAGCAGGCGTTCTCGGCGCAGTGGCAGCAATCGCCCTGTTCGTATTCAAACAGCGCCAAAAACCGCTAAGTTATTATGTTTCACTTGCAGCCCTTTTCGTCTTGATGGTCATGCCGATTTATTGGGCGAGCACACCGCTTCTGTACGGAGGCAACAGCTCATTGCCTGAAACAGGCCCTCAGCTCGCTTCAACAAGCGGAAAAGGCATGGGAATGGATAACGCATCTGTCAATACAAAACTGATCAACTATTTAGAGAAACATAACGCCGGAGCGGACTATCTATTTGCAACAACCGATTCCAACACGGCGGCGCCTTACATTATCAAAACGAAAAAAGCGGTCATGGCGATCGGCGGATTCAGCGGGTCTGACCCGGCCATTACGCTGACTCAATTTAAAAAGCTCGTAAAAGAAGGGAAAGTAAAATACTTCTTAACATCCGGAATGGGCAAAGGCGGAAATAACGATATTGTGCAGTGGGTTGAGAAAAGCGGAAAGAAAGTATCTTCAGATAAATGGAAATCAAGCACAGATCAGAAAACGAAAAATAGTGATCCAGCTGATACAAAAAGCAGCAAGGCCGCGGGTAAAAACAGCCGAATGAGCGGCGGGCCGGGCGGAATGAATCAGTCAGCTTCACTATACGAACTTCAATCTGATGAATAGGAGGAAAAAACATGAGCAGACATATTCAATATTCAATAGTCGTCCCTGTTTATAACGAGGAACTCGTCATTCAGACAACCTATCAGCGCCTGAAAGAAGTCATGGATCAAACAAAAGAGCATTATGAATTGATCTTTGTCAATGATGGAAGCAAAGACCGCAGTATTGAGATTTTAAGAGAGCAAAGTCTGATTGATCCGAGAGTGAAAATTATTGATTTTTCCAGAAACTTCGGACATCAGATCGCGATCACAGCGGGTATGGATTATGCAGAGGGGAATGCAATCGCCGTCATTGACGCCGATTTGCAGGACCCTCCTGAATTAATCCTTGATATGATTGAGCAGTGGAAAGAAGGCTACGATGTGGTGTACGCCGTCAGAACGAAACGAAAGGGAGAAACCTTTTTCAAGAAACAGACGGCCTCTATGTTTTACCGGCTGC
The DNA here is from genome assembly GCF_041222765.1 of Bacillus sp. JNUCC-21. Lineage (NCBI taxonomy): Bacteria > Bacillati > Bacillota > Bacilli > Caryophanales > Bacillaceae > Bacillus > Bacillus sp. JNUCC-21. The sequence goes on from NZ_CP166019.1 coordinate 1,291,850, forward strand.
TGCGGAGCGTGACTGATATTGATATTCCGCTCGACACCGGAGATTTCCGCCTGCTGGACAGAAAAGTCTGTGATGAGATGAAAAGATTAAAAGAAAAAAATCCTTTTGTCAGAGGACTCGTCAGCTGGGTCGGCTTTAAGCAGACTGCTGTAGAATATGAACGAGATGAGCGGCTTGCGGGGGAAACGAAATACCCGCTTAAAAAAATGCTGAAGCTTTCCATGGACGGAATCACAACGTTCTCTCATAAACCGCTCAAGGCGGCAAGCTATGCGGGAATGATCATGTCCGGAGCGGGTTTTCTCTATATGTTTATCGTTTTATACATGAAGCTGTTTACGAACAGCACCATTACGGGCTGGTCCTCTCTGATTGTGATACAGCTGTTATTCAGCGGCATCGTTCTATTAATGCTCGGAATGATCGGCGAATATATCGGAAGGATTTATGACGAAGCAAAAGACCGTCCGCTCTATATCGTGCAAAAAGCGTACGGCATGAAAAACGAAAAGATTTATCGGGACCAGCATATGTCTTAACCGAAACACCCTGTCCGGCCAGCGGACAGGGTGCTTTTATGTGAAATAAAAGCCGCGGGATGACAGAATGTCCCGCGGCTTTTTTCATTCATCTGCGGCCGGTCTGCGTGTGCAGAGAGCGCATGATCAGTCCGGTTCCCGAAAGGTTCAGTAAAATGCTTGCACCCAGCGTCATACCCCAAGCAGCGTTTTGCTGAGGAAACTGAATGCTCAGCTGCAGCAAGATCAGGCCTGTAACGACCAGCAAAAGTCCGGTTTGGTTCATGTGTATGTATCCTCCTGTACACTAAGTCATACGGCTGATCCAGGCCTAAAGTTTCATCTGTATATAAAAAATCCAAGGCGGCTGCCTTGGATTTTTGTTAAGAAGATGTTTCTTCTTTTTGAGTCAGTTTCATTTTTTTCGTCATTTCCTTGCCGTTTCTGATAATCTTCACGTCAACGGTGCTGCCGACTTTCGTATTCTTGTAGAGAATATTGCGGAGTTCGCTGCCCGTGTCAGTTTCTTTCCCTTTTAAGCTGATAATGATGTCTTCTGCTTTTAATCCGGCTTTGGCAGCAGGTGAGCCCTGCGCCACTTCGCGAATATAAACGCCTTTATTCAGCTGTTTGCCGAAAAGCCCGAGTGTGCCTTCCTGATAGTTTTGCGGCACTTGTTCCAAGTCGATCATGCTCACGCCGATATAAGGGCGCTCCACCTGTCCTTTCGTGAGAAGCTCTTCGGCGATCGGTTTTACATCGTTGCTCGGGATGGCAAAGCCGATGCCTTCTACATCACTTTCGCTGATTTTCATGCTGTTGATGCCGATGATTTTGCCGTCTGTATTTAAGAGCGGTCCGCCGCTGTTTCCGGGATTGATGGCGGCATCGGTTTGGATGACGTTGATGCTCGACTCGCCGGCTGACGTAGAGATCGAGACGGTTCTGTTTAAGCCGCTCACGATGCCTTGTGTGACGGTGCGGGAAAGGTCTTTTCCGAGCGGATCACCGATGGCGATGACGGATTCACCCGTTCTGAGAGCGGATGAGCTGCCGAAGCTTGCCGTTTTTGTCACGTGTTTATCACTGATTTCTAAAACGGCCAAGTCTGTCAGAGAGTCGCTGCCGACGAGTTTAGCTGTTACATCGGTGCCGTCAAATAATGACACTTTAAGGGAAGAGGCGCCTTCGACCACGTGGTTATTCGTAATGATATACGCTTTGCCGTTTGCTTTCTTAAAAATAACGCCTGAACCCGATCCCGTTTCCGCATCATCACCCGACGAATTAGAGTTTGAATCTGAGCTTGATCCGAATCCGAATAAATCGGAACTGCTTTGCTGCTTCTGCAGATTGGTGATCCCGACGATCGCCGGTGAAATGTCTTCCACCATATTCGAAATGCTGCTTGAATTTGCCGATGAGCTGTTTGCCGATTTGCCGCTGTCTGATTCAGAAGATGTCTGCTTGGCGGTTACCGATGACGTTTCCTGAGCGGGAGCCGGATTGGAAGTATCTTGAGTCTGATAGTCTCCAAGCGGCGTAAATGTATAGATGCCGAGGGCGAGCCCTCCGCCGATCACTCCGCCGAGAAGCGGTCTGAACCAGCCGAAGCTTCGTTTTTTCTTGTCCTCGTCCGGCGCGGAATATCCGGCCGTCTGCGGGTTTTCTTTTACTAAAAGGACTTCCTGTTCTTTTTGGTCTGTCCGATTTTCATCACGATAGTTATCCATCATGTTCACTCCGTTTCTCTATTTCATCATAGCATGATTTGCCTATTATTACTGACCCCATCTTAAACAAAAAGTGTGGGATAATAATGAAAAGATTGTGGGAAATTGTGAAAAAGACGAAATCGGACGCGCGGCGCTTTATATTGACAATTTCCATCGGATTTGAAATAATAAATGAGATATTATGTTCAATCCTTCACATGAAAAGATATGAAAATTCTGTCAAGCTAATGGGGGAGATCTGTTAGCTTTTTCACTTTGTCAAATAGTCAGAAAGGAGCTGTCACATGAAAGAAAAACATCACTGGATTATTTCTCTGCTCGCTGTATTGGCGGTCGGGCCGGGGCTGATGTCGAATACCGCTCTTTCGGCTGTCCAAAGCCTTGTCCGGCAGACGGTCGGCGGGGAAAACTTTGACTCTTTTCATCCGATTATTATCGGTAATATGGCATTTGCCTTATTCGTGCCGGCGGGGCCGTATTTAAGAAAAAGATTCGGCTCCCGGCCTGTCTATATGATTTCGATGGCCGCGGGTGTCATCGGAGCGCTCCTTGCTGCTGTGACAAATGATATTTATCCGCTCGCCGCGGGCCGTTTTTTACAGGGAGCTGCGGCGGGCACTATGCTGATGATTATGATCCCGATGCTGGTGCTTTCGTTTCCGATTGAGCGCCGGAATTACGCATTATTTGTGTTGATCGGCGGATTTTACGGGTCCGTCATTATGGGAACCGTTTTAGGCACGGCGGCGGCAAGCGCCGGCCATTGGCATTGGCTGTTCGGCATTTTTGGCCTGCTGTCTTTTTTCGGCCTCATTTTCAGTTATATGTGGCTGCGGGATGACGCTCATAAAAATGCTGAAAAATCTCCATTTGACGGCATCGGTTTTCTGTTAGCGGGTGTATCAGCCGTGCTGACCGCCTATACATTTATTCATCTGCCGAAATGGGGCTTTTCATCATGGCAGACATTGGCGGGATTTGGAGGAAGCATCGTCATTCTTCTGATCTTGCTGATCATGCAGTACAGAAACGAACATGCGCTGATTTCGATTAAACTTATGCTGATTCCAAAGCCGATTCTGGGTGTTTTCATGATCGCTGCGGGCAGTATTTCCATAGCGGTCAGTCTTTCTGCATTTCACGGGGAGCTTCAGACCGCATATCATATGTCACAAACTCAACTGATATTCCTTTATGCGAGCCTTTTGGGAGGCGTGGCCATCGCCGCTGTCATCAGTGCATTAGCATATGATAAAGTCGGTCCGGGCATGCTCGGCATAACAGGCTCTGTTATACTGGTGTTCGTGAATTTCCAATGGATGACGGCGGATCATCATATACCGCTTATTCTATTTGCGGGGCTTTTCGTGATGCTGGCGGCCGGGACAGGGCTTATTGTGGCAGCCGGACTGATGGGAGCCGCGTTGGGCGGACCGCTTCCGGAACTGGTGAAACGCATGACGGCAGTTCAGTTTTTGAGGCTTTTCATTTATATGGGCGCACCTGTTTTAATAGGGTATTTTACGAAAAGAGATGCTTCCGGCACGCTTCGGGGCGCGCGCGGCACACAATCACCGCATGACCTGCTGATGGGGACATACAGCGATTTGTTTCTTATTGCTTTCATCTTAAGCTTGCTTTTAGTGTGTTTATCATTTGTCATGAATGCGACCGGCATGGGACATAAGCTGGCGCATAAACCGCATGCCGTCCGTAAGCAGGCGGTTGAACAGCCTTCGCCGCAGGCTCCTGAACCGATCAGGCATCAGGTCATTCCCGATCATGAATACAGAAGTACGGTCAGACAGTTTCAGCGTAATCATATAAGCAAAAACAGTATGTAACTTTTTCTATCAGCAAACCCTTTTCCCGGTGAAAAGGGTTTGTTTTTTCCCATAATGGCAGAATGGTATATTGCATGTTTCATCCTTTTTTAATATAATTTGTTAGAATATTCATAATTTAATATCGAAATTTTAAGTAAAAAAGGAGGCATTACATGAAACTGTATCTATCTGTGGATATGGAAGGGATTTCCGGGCTGCCTGATGAAACATTTGTCAATTCCCGCATGCACAATTATGAGCGCGGCAGGGTTCTGATGACCGAAGAAGCAAACTGGTGCATCGCAGAAGCGTTTAATAACGGATGCACGGAAGTGACCGTGAATGACAGCCACTCAAAGATGAATAATCTGCTCGCGGAAAAACTTCACCCTGAGGCAGAGCTGATTACGGGGGATGTCAAGCCGTTTTCCATGATGCAGGGGCTTGATGAATCGTATTCAGGCGTGATGTTTATCGGCTATCATGCGAGAGCGTCGATGCCGGGCGTTATGTCGCACAGCATGATATTCGGCGTCCGCCACTTTTACATAAATGATAAGCCGGTCGGTGAACTGGGGTTAAATGCCTATCTCGCCGGATTTTACGATGTCCCGGTCATCATGGCTGCAGGAGATGATTGCGCCGCAAAAGAAGCGGAGGAGCTGATCCCGAATGTGACGACTGCCGCCGTCAAACAAACCATTTCAAGAACCGCGGTCAAATGCCTGTCCCCTCAAAAAGCCGGACGGCTCCTGACGGAAAAAACAGCCTATGCGCTCAAAAATAAAGATAAGGTCAAACCGCTGACTCCGCCTGAAAGACCTGTATTAGGCATTGAATTTGCCAACTACGGACAGGCTGAATGGGCCCATTTAATGCCGGGCACAGAAATCATCCCGGGAACGACAATCGTTCAATTTCAGGCAAAAGACATGCCGGAAGCCTATCAGGCCATGCTCGTCATGACAGAACTCGCCATGAGAACAACATTCTGTTAAAGGGGTGAACGGCATTGCTGCGGTATTTTATCAAACGTTTTATCGCCATGATTATGACCGTCCTCGTCATCACCACTCTGACATTTGTCATGATGAAAGTGATACCCGGCTCGCCTTTTAACGAAGAGCGGGGCACAAACGAAGCGGTCCAGCGAAATCTCGAATCCTACTACCATCTGAACGAACCTCTTATCACTCAATACACCATCTATCTAAAATCCATTCTTACCTTTGATTTCGGTCCTTCAATTAAAAAACCGTCAGACAGTGTAAACGCCATGCTTGAACGCGGGTTTCCGGTCTCATTTGAGCTTGGGATAACGGCGATCATCATCGCTGTTATTTCCGGGCTCGCGCTCGGCATAATGGCCGCTCTCAGGCGCGGCGGATTTCTCGATTACGCGGCCATGAGCCTTGCGGTGCTCGGGATTTCCATTCCGAATTTTATTATGGCTACGCTGCTGATTCAGCAATTTGCGGTTCATCTGAAATGGTTTCCGGCAGCTACCTGGACGAGTCCCGTTCACATGGTCCTGCCGACTGTTGCGCTTGCCGTCGGTCCCATGGCCATTATCGCGAGGCTGACAAGATCAAGCATGGCCGAAGTGCTGACTCAGGATTACATCCGCACGGCAAAAGCAAAGGGGCTTTCTCCCGTCAAAATTGTGATCAAACACGCATTGAAAAATGCTCTTATGCCTGTTGTGACAGTCCTCGGGACGCTTGCCGCAAGTATTTTAACAGGCAGTTTCGTCATCGAGAAAATTTTTGCCATACCGGGAATGGGCAAATATTTCGTAGAAAGCATCAATCAGCGTGATTACCCGGTCATCATGGGAACGACCGTATTTTACAGTGTGATTCTGATCGTCCTGCTGTTTCTGGTTGATTTGGCATACGGCCTGTTAGACCCGCGCATAAAACTTCATAAGAAAGGGTGATCCTGATGAATCTCCCGCAAGAAACGGTAAAACACACAGAAGTGCCTGATGACTGGTTTCAGCCGGGCGCGGAAAGAAAGGGTGAAACCGAGTCGGTCAAGCGTCCGAGCCTGTCTTACAGTCAGGATGCGTGGCGGCGGCTTAAAAAGAACAAATTGGCGATGGCCGGGCTTGTGATATTATGCTGCCTGTTTCTATCGGCTGCGTTCGGTCCGCTGATATCACCGCACAGCGTGACAAGGCAGACGCTCGCCGAGCAGAATCTTCCGCCGTCTTTTTCACACTGGTTCGGAACCGATGAACTTGGCCGGGACGTGTTTACAAGAACGTGGTACGGAGCGAGGATCTCTTTATTTGTCGGTGTGATGGCGGCGCTGATCGACTTTTTGATCGGCATCATCTACGGAGGCGTCGCCGGCTACAAAGGGGGCCGGACAGACAGCGCCATGATGAGAATCATCGAGGTTCTCTATGGATTGCCGTATCTGCTCGTTGTCATTTTGTTAATGGTGCTGATGGGGCCGGGGCTCAGTTCCATTATCGTCGCTCTGACCGTGACGGGATGGGTCGGCATGGCGCGGATTGTCAGAGGGCAGGTGTTGAGGATGAAGCATGATGAACACGTATTGGCTTCGAAAACGTTTGGAGCGAAAACATTTCGGATCATTAAGAAAAATCTGCTGCCGAATACGATGGGAGCCATTATTGTCCAAATGACGCTTACGGTGCCGGCGGCGATTTTTGCGGAATCATTTTTAAGTTTTCTCGGACTCGGCATTCAGGCGCCGTTTGCAAGCTGGGGAGTCATGGCAAACGACGGGCTGCCGGCGATTTTATCAGGCCATTGGTGGCGGCTGTTTTTCCCCGCTTTTTTCATTTCCTTGACGATGTACGCGTTTAACGTACTTGGAGACGGCTTGCAGGACGCGTTAGACCCGAAACTGAGGAGGTAGGAAAAATGGCGCAGCAAGTTCTTTCCGTTCAAAATCTGCATGTTACTTTTTCAACATACGGAGGCACTGTAAAAGCCGTCAGAGGCGTCAGCTTCGATTTATATAAAGGTGAAACGTTTGCGATCGTCGGTGAATCGGGCTGCGGAAAAAGCGTGACGTCACAAGCCGTGATGGGTCTTCTTCCGAAACATTCGGCAAAGATTGAATCCGGAAGCATACAATTTAAACAGAAAGACCTTTGCCAAATGTCGGATCGGGAAATGCGGGGAATCCGGGGGCGCGATATTTCTATGATCTTTCAGGACCCGATGACGGCGCTCAATCCGACTTTGACCATAGGGAATCAGCTCTCAGAAGCGCTGTTGGAACACCGCGCCATGACAAGAAAACAAGCTGAATCCGAAGTTCTCGCCATGCTGGATCTGGTCGGTATCCCGGACTCGAAATCCCGCCTGAAGCAGTACCCCCACCAATTAAGCGGGGGCATGCGGCAGCGGATCGTGATTGCGATGGCTCTGATCTGCGAGCCGGAAATTATGATCGCCGATGAACCGACAACGGCTCTTGATGTGACGATTCAAGCACAAATCCTTGAATTATTTAAGAAGATTCAAAGAAAAACAGGCGTGTCTATTATTCTGATCACACACGATCTCGGCGTCGTCGCTCAGACCGCCGACAGAGTCGCCGTCATGTATGCGGGGAAAATCGCCGAAATCGGCACGAGGCATGATATTTTTTACCGTCCGGCTCATCCGTACACAAAGGGGCTGCTTCGTTCAGTGCCGCGGCTGGATATGGAGGATAGTGAGCTGTCGCCGATTGACGGGACGCCGCCTGATTTATTCGATCCGCCGCCGGGCTGCCCGTTTGCCGCCCGCTGCCCGGACAGGATGATCGTCTGTGAAAAGGTATACCCGGCAACAACCGTGAAATCCAAAAGCCATATCGTCAACTGCTGGCTTCAGGATCACCGTGCAGAGCGGCTGAAGCAGCAGCTGACGGCAGCAGAGGAAAAAGGGGGATTGAAATGAAAAAGAGATGGGCGATCGGTGTGATTGCTGTTGTTTCGTTTGCTCTGATGGGCTGTACAGCCAATGAACAGGCGGGGACAGAACCCGGAAAAGCAAAAGAACAGGGGGGTGAAACGGTGCTGCGGCTCAATAACGAAAATGAGCCGACCTCACTTGATCCGCCGATCGGATTTAATAATGTTTCCTGGCAGCCGCTGAATAACATCATGGAAGGATTGACGAGGCTCGGAAAAGATAATAAGCCCGAACCGGCCATGGCGGAAAGCTGGAAGGTGTCCGCTGATAAGCTGACATATACCTTCAATATCCGGGATAACGCCGAATGGACAAATGGCGATCCCGTTACGGCGGAAGACTTCGTGTACGCCTGGAAACGGATGCTCGATCCGAAAACGGGCGCATCTTCCGCTTTTCTCGGCTATATGATCAAAGGCGGGGAAGAATTTAACAGCGGAAAAGGCAAACAAGAAGACGTGAAAGTCACGGCAAAAGATAAAAAAACGCTTGTCGTCACATTGGCGGCACCGCAGGATTATTTTCTGAGCGTCGTGTCCAATCCGGCGTATTTCCCGATTAATGAGAAGGTCGCCAAGGCTGATCCGAAATGGTTCACTGAAGCAAAAACCTTTGTCGGCAACGGGCCGTTCAAACTGACGGAATGGAAGCATGACGACAGCATGACGATGGTCAAAAACGAGACGTATTGGGATAAAAAGACGGTGAAACTGGATAAAGTCACATGGGCGATGGTCAGTGACCGGAATACCGACTATCAGATGTTCCAGTCGGGGGATTTGGATACCGCCTTTGTGCCGGCAGAGCTGAGCGAGCAGCTGATGGGAGGGAAAAATGTCCGCACGTGGGATCAGGCCGGACTCTATTTCTATCGTTTTAACGTAAAAATAGAGCCGTTTCAAAATGAAAAGATCAGAAAAGCGTTCGCGGCAGCGATTGATCAGAAAGAAATCACGGATTATGTGACCAAAAACAGTGAAAAGCCGGCACATGCCTTTGTGTCCCCGGGATTTACTCAGCCTGACGGGAAAGATTTCCGCGAAGCGGGCGGCAGTTTATTAAATCCGGATGAATCAGAAGCCAAAAAACTGCTGGAAAAAGGCATGGCAGAAGAGCATTATGACAAGCTGCCCGCCGTTACATTGACATACAGCACAAAACCGGAGCATAAGAAAATAGCGGAAGCGATTCAGCAGAAGCTCAAAAGTGTGCTCGGTATAGACGTTAAGCTCGCCAATATGGAATGGAACGTCTTTTTAGAAGAGCAGAAAGGACTGAAGTTCCAGTTCTCTCAAAGCTCATTTTTACCGGATTACGCAGATCCGATCAGTTTTCTAGAGGCTTTCCAGACGGATAATTCCATGAACCGCACCGGCTGGGGCAGCGCGGCATACGACGGCTACATCAAGCAGGCAAAACAGGAAGCCGATGCCAAAAAACGTTTTGCGCTCATGCATAAAGCGGAAAAACTGCTCATGAACGAGGCTCCGATCATTCCGATTTACTTTTACAATCAGGTGCATCTGCAGAACAGCGGCGTGAAGGGCATTGTCCGGCACCCCGTCGGTTACATTGATCTGAAGTGGGCGGAAAAGTCCTGATCTTACAGCGGAAACATACGCCGCTCTTTTGCCGATAAAGGAGCGGCGTGTTTCACTTTTCAATCCGGAAAGGAGATTGAAAAAGTCATGAACCATAAACCGAAAGCACTGCAAAAAGGCGACACGGTCGGTGTGATTGCGCCCGCAAGCCCGCCTGAGAGCGGGACGCTGCAAACCGCGCTGCTGTTTTTAGAGAACGAGCTTGGCCTTCAAGTGAAACTCGGCCGGGCGCTGAAGACCCGTCACGGCTATTTGGCGGGAGAGGACCGGGCGCGCCTCGATGATCTCCATGACATGTTTAGTGATCAGAGTGTCAAAGCGGTGATATGCGCGTGCGGAGGATTCGGCACGGGCCGCATTGCCGCCGACATCGATTTCGGCTTAATCCGCCGCAATCCGAAAATTTTCTGGGGATACAGTGATATTACGTTTTTACATACCGCCATTCATCAAAATACGGGGCTCGTCACATTTCACGGCCCGATGCTGAGCACGGATGTCGGGCTTGAAGATGCTGATCCCCTGACAAAAGCGTCGTATCATCAGCTTTTTACAGAAACGGAATTCACCTATACGGAGGACATTTCTCCCTTAGAGGTGCTGACAGGCGGAAGGGCCGAGGGAGAGCTTGCGGGAGGCAACTTGTCGCTCATTACGTCCACACTCGGCACGCCGTTTGAAATTGATACAAAAGACAAATTGCTGTTTATCGAGGATATTGATGAGGAGCCGTATCAAATCGACAGAATGCTGAATCAATTAAAGATGGCCGGAAAACTGTCAGACGCAGCCGGAATCCTGGTCTGTGATTTTCACCAATGCGAACCGAAGCATAAAGAAAAGTCGCTTACTTTAGAGCAAGTGCTGAACGATTACATTGTCAAATCAGGGAAGCCCGCGCTCAAAGGCTTTAAAATCGGCCATTGTTCACCGAGCTTCGCCGTTCCGATCGGAGCCCGCGCGGTTATGGATACGGCGGCCAAAGCGGTAACGATTGAATCGGGGGTTTCCGGAAGGGAGTGATCAGGCGTGAGGATTACAGATATTCAAACGGGACGGATGTCCGTGCCGCTGAAAAAGCCGTTTAAGACCGCTTTACGCACGGTTTACAATGCTGAATCGGTCATTGTGAAGCTCACTTTTGACAACGGTCTGACCGGCTGGGGGGAGGCGCCGCCGACGGTTGTCATTACAGGCGACAGCGCGGACGGTATTGAAAGCGCCGTCCACGATGTGCTGAAGCCCGCTCTCTTGGGGCGGGGCATTTCCGGCATGGAAGCCGTTTTGTTTGATATCAGCCGGCTGTTGGAAAGAAATCAAAGCGCAAAAGCCGCGGTGGATATGGCTGTATATGACGGATGGGCGCAAATGCACGGACAGCCGCTTTACCGGCTTCTCGGCGGCTATCGGAATACACTGGAAACAGATTTTACCGTCAGCGTTAACTCTCCTGAGGAGATGGCGGGGGATGCAGACCGTTATGTGAACAAAGGATTTCATATTTTAAAAATAAAAGTCGGCATAGGTGACATATCAGACGATGTTGCCCGGATTCAGGCGATCAGATCACGTGTCGGCGCAAACGTCAAACTGAGATTGGACGCCAACCAAGGCTGGACGCCGAAAGAAGCCGTGACTGCGATCCGAAAGATGGAAGACGCCGGACTGGGCATTGAGCTGGTCGAGCAGCCTGTTCACAAAGACGATATCGCCGGGCTGAAGCAGGTCACAGATGCCGTAGACACGCCGATTATGGCGGATGAGAGCGTCTTTACCCCCCGTCAGGCCTTTCACGTGCTGCAGACGAGAAGTGCCGATTTAATTAATATTAAGCTGATGAAAGCGGGCGGCATAAAGCAGGCGGAAACAATCAATGCGATGGCGGAAACGTGCGGCGTGGAATGCATGGTCGGCAGCATGATTGAGACCAAACTCGGCATCACCGCCGCGGCCCATTTTGCCGCGGGCAAACGGAATGTGACAAGGTTTGATTTTGATGCGCCGCTTATGCTGAAAGATGATTTGATTCAAGGCGGCATCACATACAGCGGCAGTCAGATTGCGATTCCCGACGAACCGGGTCTCGGCATTACCGGTGTGTCGATACAAGAGGGGGCGAAAAGATGAGAGCAGCCGTTACAGCGGCGGCAGCCAACGTATGGACGCTGCCGTCATCTCCCCGTTCGTATGATGCGCCGATGCTTGAAAACCCGCCGCAGATCAGAAAATGGTTAGCGTCTATGGGATATGAAGAGCGGCTGCAATTATGCACAGACAACCTTGTCCAAACGCAAGCGCTTTTCGGGGAAGAAGTGATCATTCTCAAAGAGGAAGGGGAATGGACTTTTGTCGCCGTTCCCGGCCAGCCTTCAAACAAGGATGTGCGCGGATATCCGGGGTGGATGAAAAAAAGCCAGCTTTCAAAAGACGGCTTTCATACATCTTCCCCCGCCGTATGGATTACCAAACCGACAGCTTTTTTATATCACACAAATGGCGAACCGGACTTGGAAGTAAGTTTCTTAACGCGTCTTCCGGCATCAGGACGTGAGAAAGGCTTTTTCCGGGTGGTGACGCCGCTCGGAGAAAGGTTCGTAAATGAAGCTGACGCAGACGAGTGCCGGCATACGGAAGGACGGGCGGCCGAAGTCATCGAAACGGGCATGATGTTTCTCGGGCTTCCGTATTTATGGGGAGGACTGAGCGGTTTCGGGTTTGACTGTTCCGGGTTTATGTATTCGATATTTAAAGCAAACGGCTATACCCTTCCCCGTGATGCAACGGACCAAGCAAAAGCCGGATGCGGCGCGGCGGTAAACGATATCCTGCCGGCTGACCTTTTGTTTTTCGCCTATGAAGAAGGAAAAGGCGCGATCCACCATGTCGGTTTGGCGCTGGGAGACGGCCGAATGCTGCACTCCCCGAAAACGGGAAAAACAATCGAAGTGCTGTCTTTGGAAGGAACCGTCTATGAAAAAGAATTATGCACCGTACGCCGCTGTATAAGCGAAAAGGGGGAATAGAAAATGACGGCATCTCCGCTCCTTGAAGTCAGCGGGCTGAAAATGCATTTTGACGCAGGAAGAAAGAAAGCCGTAAAAGCAGTCGACGGTGTCAGCTTTCACATTAACAGAGGGGAAACATTCGGACTTGTCGGAGAATCGGGATGCGGTAAATCGACGCTCGGAAGGGTTATTCTCCGTCTGTATGACCCGACGGCCGGTTCGGTATCATATGAAGGGACGGATATACACCGTGCCGCGGCAGAACAGCGGTCGGTCTTCTTCCGCAAGCTGCAGATGATTTTCCAGGACCCTTACGCCTCGTTAAATCCGCGCCTGACCGTAAGGGAAATTATTATGGAGCCGATGGAAATCCACAATCTTTACAATACAAGAAAAGCCCGTCTGATGATGGCGGATGAACTGCTTGAAGCTGTCGGGCTCCATCCGGATTTCGGCAGCCGGTATCCCCACGAATTCAGCGGCGGACAGAGGCAGAGAATCGGGATTGCCAGAGCGCTCTCTCTGCATCCCGAATTTATCGTGGCGGATGAGCCGATTTCCGCGCTGGATGTGTCGGTACAGGCTCAGGTCGTCAACCTTTTAAAAAGGCTTCAGAAAGAGAAAGGGCTGACATTTTTATTTATCGCCCACGATTTATCAATGGTCAAGCATATCAGCGACCGGATCGGCGTGATGTATTTGGGCCGCATGATGGAAATTACAGAAAGCGCTGCGCTTTACCGGGAACCGCTTCACCCTTATACGAAGGCGCTTTTATCCTCAATCCCGATTCCTGATCCGCTTCTTGAGGACAAGCGTGAACGGATTATTCTGAAAGGGGAGCTGCCGAGCCCCCTTAACCCGCCGAGCGGCTGTGTATTCAGGACGCGGTGTCCTGAAGCGATGGAGCTCTGCGGTAAGATAACGCCAGAGCTTGAAGAAGTGAAGGCGGGGCGTTTTGTCGCCTGCCATTTATACAAAAAAGAAAGCTGACAATATAAAGTCAGCTTTCTTTTTTAATTAAACCTGATGCAGAAATGACACACAGACCGGATACGGAACCGGAATGTCAGATTGAAGCAGAGTCAATTTGCCCGTTTCCGGATCACGTTCAAACAAAACCAGATTTCCCGTTTCTTCGTTTGACGCGACAAGGAATGTCTCGGAAGGGTCAAACGCGAAATCACGCGGCCAGTTTCCTTCTGTCGGCACCCATTCAATAAGAGACAATTCGCCGGAATATTGGTTGATCTTATAGATGGCGATGCTGTCATGTCCGCGGTTGGCGGCATAAAGAAATCTGCCGTCTTTAGATATGCGGATCGCGCTGCCTTGCGATTTGTCCGTAAAGCCTTCAGGCAAAGCGGAAATGACCTGCAGCTCTCTGAATTCACCTAAGGTCGGGTTGTATTCAAGCGCGATGACTTCATTACTGATTTCCGTCATGACATAGGCGTATTTTTCCGCCGGATGGAAAACGATGTGGCGCGGCCCTGAACCCGGTGCGAAAGAGTGAGTTTTCACCTCTGTGAGCGAACCGTTTTTCATTTGGTAAGTATAAAGCGTATCCGTCCCTAAATCGACGGCTGCAATGTAGTTATGCTCAGGTGTATAGCCTGCGAAATGGGTATGCGGTTTCTCTTGTCTTTCATGAGGACCTGTTCCCGTATGAGCGGCTTCGGCAGCCGGCTCCCGCAGACTTCCGTCTTCATTGACGGGAAAGGCGTGCACTTTTCCGCTGTGGTAATTAGCGGTTAACACATATTCATGTTTATCATCAATGCTGACGTGGCATGGAGACGGGCCTTCAATCAGCTGGTGGTTCACAAAAGTTAATTCCCCGCTGTTCTGATGAATCTGATAGGCTGCGACGCCGCCTTTTCCGTCTGCCTTTTCAATGGAATACAGCATGCTGTTATCAGAATTCGGAGTGACGTATGTCGGGTTGCCGAGCTTTGCTGCCAGCTTCGGACGGCTGAGCCGTTTCGCTTCTGTATCAAGTTCAAAACAATAAATGCCTTCGCTTCCGCCTTTTGTATATGTTCCCGCGTATCCTATGTACTTAGCCATTCGGTTTCCCCCTTTAGAGTCTTGTCTTCTCTATATTAACGTATCTTGAAGGAAACTGCCTTGTAAATGTTTAAGATGTTCTGACAAGCGGCAAGGTGCAGCAACGGAAGGAACCGCCTGATTTAATAATTTCGGAAAACTCGGTTTCAATGACTGTATAACCTCTTTTTCTGAGCTCGCGGTTCGTATGACGGTGCTGCGGCAGGCTGATAATTGTCTGATTGCCGATTGACAAGATATTAGGACCGAGCGTGAATTGCTCTTCTTCAGGCACTTCTATCATCTCAAAACGTTCGGCGAGAAGATCAATTTCTTCCTGCCGCAAGCCATTTTTGCAGTATAGCGCCTCCGTTTCCGAGATCATATTAAATACACAGTCCAAATGTAAGAAATCTTCCTTGAGAGGGATCGGCACAACCGTCATCTCCGGCAGCGCCTCCCGCAGCTCCCGGACAGCCGCTTTATCCGTGCGCTCGCTCAGCCCGGCGTAAACGGTGCCGTCTGCGATCAAGATGTCGCCGCCTTCAATGTTCGCTTTTTTCAGTCGCGTATAGGGGATTTTCTTATTGTCAAGCAGGTTTTGAAACACTTTTTCTTCTCCCTGCCGGACTGAAGCCGCCATGTTTGAAATAAACGCCGTCTCGCCTAAGACAAATCCGATATCCCGGGTGAATACCTGCTCAGGCAATGCGGGATCGGCAGGCAGCAGGACGACTTCAATCTGATGAGATCTTAAAATGTCAATAAACTCACTATGCTGTTTGAGGGCAACGGGTATGTTAATATTTTCTTGTTTGAAATGTTTCTGCGTTCCGTTAATAATATCCTTGATGGCCATGTGTTCCGGCCGGCATAAGATGACTGTCTGCAAAGCATCAAACTCACTGCGGCAAGCCGGTTTCCGCGTGGATTTGGGAATGGATACGTCCATGTGATATCCTCCTATCGGTATTCAATGTGCGTTTATTATTCCCGGATGTGATGAATAATGAAACATTTATGAGAGAATATCTAACCAACTTAATATTTAAAATTTTAGACAAAACGATCAAAGTATTGTTTAATAGGGTACAGATGAATGAGTCAAAACGACCAGACACCAAAGGGGAGTTTAAATAATATGAAGTTGCCAGAATCAAGATTTTGCAAAGAAACAAGGGTTGTTAAAACAAGCAGGGTTTTTCCGCTTGATACGAATAATCACAATACGCTGTTTGGCGGAAAGCTGATGAGCTACATTGATGATATCGCTTCAATTTCCGCGGCCCGCCACTGCCGGTGTGAAACAGTCACGGCCTCAATGGATTCTGTAGATTTTTTGCGCCCCATCGGCCAACAGGATTCCGTATGCCTTGAATCTTACGTCACATGGGTCGGCACATCGTCTATGGAGGTGTTTGTCAAAGTCATTAAAGAACATCTGATGACGGGCGAACGCGAGCTTGCGGCAACGTCGTTTCTGACCTTTGTCGCGCTTGATTCAAACGGGAAATCGGTACCCGTTCCGCGGATCGTGCCGGAAACCGAGGAAGAAATCATGCTTCACAATACGGCCGTTCAGCGCGCCGGAGAACGAAAAAACCGCTTAAAACACAGCAAGGCCCTGGCCGAGGCGCTCGGAACAGATAAACCTTGGTAATCATCAAACCGCTTTTTTTTAAAAGCGGTTTTTTTATGCTGAGAAAGGACTTTTCCTGCCGGATCCATAATCTATTACAGGGAAAGGAGACGTGGCGTGCATGATGAAACATAAGTCTTCCGGCACCATCCTGACAACCGGGCGTATCCGTCTGCGGACTATGCGGGATGAGGATGAAGAAAATTTGTACGGGCTGTTTACCGACAGAGAGGTCATGAAATATTATCCTTCTCTTAAAAGCAGACGGGAAACGAAGGAATGGATTGCCTGGAACAAACGATTGGCCGCAGGATACGGCGTCAGTCTTTGGATCGCAGAGGATAAAGAGACGGGCGCATTTCTCGGTCAATGCGGAATCGTTCCGCAGACGGTAAACGGAAACACTTTGATGGAAATCGGCTATATGTTTGCCCGCCGCCGCTGGGGCTGCGGCTATGCGACAGAGGCGGCGAACGCCTGTCTGGACTACGGTTTTCATACGCAGCAATACGGACGCATAGCGGCGCTGATTGATCCGGAAAACGCTGCCTCCGTCCGTGTCGCGGAAAAAATCGGTATGGTGCCCGGTGAGACCGTTACCAAATGGGAGAGGCAGCTGACGGTTTTTTACATCACATCTGACGTTGAACGTTTCGGCGAAATGTAGTATGATACGAACAGACATGTTTTCTAGGGTTCCGCATGTTTATACATGGCCTGGTCCGAGAGAAAACACATATGCGGACATATCCCGCATATGCACACGGAGGGAAAAAAGCCCGGGAGAGTCAATCTCATGTGAGACGACTATCCGGGCTTTTTTGTATTGTCCGGATACAGAAAGGGTGAAGAACATGAAATGGGGTTTAGTGGTCATAGCGGCCGTATTTGAAGTGGTATGGGTCACCGGCCTGAAACATGCTGATTCGGCACTGGCGTGGAGCGGCACGATTACGGGAATCATCATCAGTTTTTATCTATTAATCAAGGCGACAGACAGCCTGCCCGTAGGAACGGTATATGCGGTCTTTACCGGACTCGGGACAGCGGGCACCGTGCTCAGTGAAATCCTGCTTTTCAAAGAGCAGGCCGATCCGGTGAAAATCGTGCTGATCGGCGTTTTGCTGATCGGTGTCATCGGATTAAAGCTGGTCACACAGGATAAGCCTGAGACGAAGGAGGAGAAGGCGTAATGCATTGGATCAGCCTGATAGCCGCGGGTCTTTGTGAAATGCTCGGGGTCATTTTAATGAATCAATTTCAAAAAGAAAAGAAAGTCAAATGGATTCTTTTCATTATCGCCGGATTTGCGGCTTCTTTTTCCCTGCTTTCTTATGCGATGGAGACGATCGCGATGGGCACGGCCTATGCGATCTGGACCGGTATCGGCACGGCGGGCGGCGCATTAGCCGGCATTCTTTTCTACGGCGAGCAGAAGGATGCGAAGCGCATCTTTTTCATTGCGCTTATTTTATGCGCTGCCGTAGGGCTGAAAATTCTTTCGTAAATTGATTTTTATCAAATCTTCAGTATAATCTATTAGTAAGTTACGAATTATGAAGATACGAGGGATTAAAACAGATGAATTCATATATGACACAGCGGCTGAAAGAATACCGCCGCGGGAATGAGGAAAAAGGGCGCCTGCTTGTCAGCTGCCCCGACCAGCCGGGAATTGTATCGGCCGTGTCGGCGTTTTTGTTTGAACATGGCGCAAACATTATTGAATCAAATCAATACACGACTGACCCTGAAGGCGGACGGTTTTTTCTTAGGATTGAATTCGACTGCAAGGGCATTCGTGAGAAAAAAGAGGACTTACAGCAGGCGTTCGCCTCAATCGCCCAGACATTCGGCATGACATGGAGCCTGTCTCTGGCAAGTGAGCTGAAGCGGGTGGCGATCTTTGTATCGAAGGAGCTGCACTGCCTTCATGAACTGATTTGGGAATGGCAAAGCGGCAATATGATGGCCGAAATTGCGGTCGTTATCAGCAACCACGAAGAGGCCAAAGAAGTGGTCGAACCGCTGAATATTCCGTTCCATTACATGAAAGCTAACAAAGACATCCGCGCCGAAGTGGAGCGGCGCCAGCTTGAGCTGCTGGAGCGGTATAAGATTGATGTGATCGTTCTTGCCCGCTACATGCAGATTTTGACGTCTGATTTTGTATCTGCCCATCCGAATCGGATTATTAACATCCACCATTCATTTCTGCCGGCCTTTATCGGCGCTAATCCGTATAAACGGGCTTATGAGCGCGGAGTGAAATTAATCGGCGCGACCTCTCACTATGTGACGGACGATCTTGATGAAGGGCCTATTATTGAACAGGATATTGAACGCGTCGATCACAGAGATCACGCAGAGGATCTGAAGAATATCGGCAGAACGATTGAGCGGAGCGTGTTGGCAAGAGCCGTAAAATGGCATCTGGAAGACCGCGTCATCGTTCACGGAAACAAAACGATCGTATTTAATTGATGGCGGTCCGCCGGGGAGGCGGACTGTTTTTTATGGATGAAAATGTCTTGACAAGAACCTGTTTTCTTTGCATAATATAAAAAAATCATTGAGCGTTGAAGAGGATCAGTACGCAGAACTTTCTGTGACAGAGAGCAAAATGGCCCGCTGAAACATTTTGCCGCATGAAACCTGCCGAACCTGCCTTGGAGTCCTGAGGGGAAAACTCAGGCGCGATAACCTGGCGTTACAGGAAAGCGGGACGCGTGAAAAACGCGTTCAAACAAGGTGGTACCACGGAAAGCCCATTTCGTCCTTATTTTTCAGGATGGAATGGGCTTTTTTTATTGACGAGAGCCGGTTTGGATTGATTGCCACGGAGGAGAAACGATGAAAAAACAAAGAATTGTTGTGAAAATCGGGAGCAGCTCGCTCACCAACAGTAACGGAAGTATTGATGAAGCAAAAATCAAGGAACATACGGAAGCCATTTCTTTATTAAAAGAAAACGGGCATGAAGTGATCCTCATTACCTCAGGCGCGGTGGCAGCGGGTTTTTCCGCTCTCGGCTATCCGTCGCGACCCGTTACGATAAAAGGAAAGCAGGCAGCTGCCGCAGTCGGCCAGACGCTTTTAATGCAGCAATATATGGACCATTTAAAAAGATACGGTCTGACGCCGGCACAAATTTTATTAACAAGAAATGATTTCTCAAAAAGAGAGCGGTACAGAAATGCCTATGCCACTGTAATGGAACTGTTGGAGCGCGGCGTCGTGCCGATTATTAATGAAAATGATTCCACATCAGTCGAAGAGCTGACGTTCGGTGATAACGACATGCTGTCGGCGCTTGTAAGCGGTTTGATTCATGCAGACCAATTAATGATTCTCACAGACATTAACGGGCTGTACGATGCCAATCCGAATGAAAACCCGGACGCAAAGCGGTTCGACTATCTGAATGACATCACACCTGAATTGCTCGGATATGCCGGATCAGCAGGCTCAAAGGTCGGCACCGGAGGCATGAAGTCAAAACTTCTCGCCGCCCAGACCGCATTGTCGCTCGGGGTAAAGGTATTTATCGGAACCGGCTCCGGACGGGAAAAACTGATGGGAATTTTAGACGGAAAAGGCGACGGCACTTATATCGGCGATAAAGACCTGTCCTCAGTAAATAATACACGGCAATGGATCATGTTTCATTCTCCGATATCAGGGGGAATCATCATTGATGGGGGAGCGGAGCAGGCGATGATCCATAACGGGTCAAGTCTCCTCCCTGCCGGCGTCGCCGATGTCTACGGCAGTTTTCCGAAAGGGGCCGTAGTGGAAGTCAAAGGGCCCGGCGGCATTATCGGCAAAGGGCAGACGCAGTACTCATCCGATGAAATTTTAGAAGTCAAAGGGAAGCGGAGCGACCAGCTTTCAGGAACGAAGCAGGTGGAAGTGATTCACAGAGATGATTGGGTGAATTTATTTGACGAGGGGGAACACAAATGAGTGAAGTATTGCAAAAAGCAGCCTTGGCAAAAGAAGCGGCTGCCGAAATGGTCATGAAAACGACGGCTGAAAAAAACGAAGCGCTCCAATGTGTCGCAGACGGACTCAGAAATGAACGCCGGCTGATTTTAACAGAGAATCAGAAAGATATTGAAGCGGGACGGAACAGAGGACTGACACCTGACATTATTGACAGGCTGACTCTTGATGAAAAACGCCTGCTCGATATCGCGGACGCCGTGGAACTATTAATCGGTCTTGAAGATCCCGTCGGTGAATCGCTGGAGACCATTCAAAAAGAGAATGGATTATCCATTGAAAAAATCCGCGTGCCCCTTGGAGTAGTGGGCATGATCTATGAGGCCAGACCGAACGTTACCGTAGACGCGGCCACACTCTGTCTGAAAACCGGAAACGCGGTTGTGCTCAGAGGAAGTTCTTCCGCCATCCACAGCAACATAGCGCTTGTCAGTGTGATGAAACGCGCACTGGGGCTGTCAAAGCTTCCGATTGATGCCGTTCAGCTCATAGAAGATACAAGCAAAGAAACCGCCAAACAGCTCTTTACATTAAATGACGGGCTGGATGTATTGATCCCGCGCGGCGGTAAAAATTTAATTGATCTAGTGGTCAGGGAATCAACCGTACCCGTTTTAGAAACCGGAGCGGGCAATTGCCACGTGTACATAGATGAGTCAGCAGATCCTCAAATGGCAAGCGAGGTCGTCATCAATGCCAAAACACAGCGTCCTTCGGTCTGCAACGCGATTGAATCTCTTTTGATTCATGAAAAATGGGCCGAAAAACACGGACGAAAGCTGCTGAATCAGCTGACAGAAAAAGGGGTGGAGCTCCGAGGAGACCAGGTGATTTGCAAACTGGAGCCTCAAGCGAAACAAGCAGAAGAAGCCGATTGGGGAGCGGAGTACCTGGCGCCGATTCTCAGTGTGAAAACGGTGCAGGACGTACAGGAGGCGGTCCGCCACATTCAGCAGTACGGCACAAACCATTCAGAAGCCATTCTGACGGAGAACGCCGAGCATGCGGCTTACTTCCAGACCGCCGTTGACGCCGCCGCCGTGTATCATAATGCTTCAACCCGGTTTACGGACGGTTTTGAATTCGGATACGGAGCCGAAATCGGCATCAGCACGCAAAAGCTTCACGCGAGAGGGCCGATGGGGCTTCCGGCGTTAACATCTACAAAAATCATCATCAAAGGAAACGGACAAATCCGCGTATAATCTTTTAAGCTTATCCTTCAAAAAGGGTAGGCTTTTTTTATCGGAAAGATTGACGGTTCCTATTATATTGTGTAAAATTAAATTGTACACAATATAATAGAGGTGAATTCACATGACAAATCCATTATTTACTGCAACCGTATCAGCCGCCGGCGGACGTGAAGGGAAAGTTACGTCTTCTGACGGAGTGCTGAATCTTGATGTTGCCATGCCGGGAACGCCAAGAGCAAAACGGCTCGAACATGCTACAAACCCTGAACAGCTGTTTGCCGCAGGATATTCAGCCTGCTTTGACAGCGCTCTTCAGCTCGTAGCGAGAAAAGAGCGTCTGAGTATTGAAACAGAGGTCACTGCGCATGTCAGTCTGCTGAAAGATGAAGCAGACCAAGGATATAAACTAGGCGTTACGCTTGAGGTCAAAGCATCCGGCATTGATAAACAGGAGCTTGAAGCCCTTATCCAAAAAGCGCACAGTGTCTGCCCGTATTCAAAAGCGACAGCGGGAAATATTGAAGTGAAGCTTCTGGCAGCAGAATAAAAATAAGGATGCCCATTCGGGGCATCCTTATTTTTTGCCGTGCAGCGTATTCAAAACCTCATAAAGCGACTGCTTTAACTGCTTTAATTCCTCTTTTGACCGTCCCGTCTGTTCCAGCATGGCAATGGGGATATCCGCCGCTGTTTTCTGCAAGGCCCGTCCTTCATCTGTGAGCCTGATCGTCACGGATCGCTCGTCTTCAGCCGATCGCTTTCTCATGATGATTCCGTGCTGCTCCATCCGTTTCAGCATCGGTGTCAGCGTTCCGGAATCCAGGTACAAAAGCTCACCCATCCGTTTCACATTCAGTTCTTCGTGCTCCCATAATAAAAGCAGCGCCAAATACTGGGGATAAGTTACGTTGAGCTTATCAAGCAGCGGTTTGTACCGTTTCGTCATTTCCCTTGAGCTTGCGTACAGCAAAAAACAAAGCTGATTCTCCAGTTTCATATGTTCAAAATCTTTTTCTGCCATTACTTCTTTCACCAACTCTTTGTTTGTTAACGTTACCCCTATTGTAGCCGAAAAACAGTCCATTTCCTATTCCTCATGTTTAAAAATATGAGCAGGGGCAATATATACAGTAAGTACAATGAGGAGGCTGATAATAATGGCATTATTTACTTCAAAAGCGACCGCAGTCGGCGGACGAGCAGGACATATTAAATCCGAAGACGGGGTGCTGGATTTTGACATCATCATGCCGAATGCAAAAAAAGACGGAGAAACCGGCACAAACCCTGAACAGCTCTTTGCGGCAGGATATGCTGCCTGCTTCGGGGGAGCGCTTGAGCTCGCCGCCCAAAAACAAAAAATCGACATGACCTCTGAAATTGAAGGACAGGTCAGCCTTTTAAAAGATGAGAGTGACGGAGGTTACAAAATCGGCGTAACGCTCGTCATTGATACAAAAGATCTTGACAAAGAAACGGCGGAGAAGCTTGTGCATGCCGCTCACGAGTTCTGTCCGTATTCAAAAGCAACAAGAGGAAATGTAGACGTCAAACTTGAATTAAAATAAATAACCGAACGAATATCCCGGATTTTATATCCGGGATATTTTATTAACGAAAACATCAGTAATGATCTCTTCTCTCCCGGAATAAGAATACGATATAGCACTTTTGCATAATAACACCAAGAGAAAAGAGGGAGAAATCGATGTCTCTTCCAAACATACCGAACATCACCCCCGACATTACACTCTCCAGATGTGAGACCCTGAACCTCCTTCTTTCATCCGTGGCTATGGAAGAAATCGGACTATCCCATATTCTGCAGGCGGAAGCGGAAAGGATTCAAATGTTTCTCGGCGCTTCCGGCGATCCCTCCTTGGAGGAATTGTCATCAATCAATAGAAGCACTGAACGGCTCCTGCGCACCGTCATGAAATCACAACTCCTTTTGCAGACGAAGCTTGAGGACATTATCTTCTTACAGGATTCTGAAGCCTGTATGGACCAGGACGACCCAAGCAATCCGAGTAATCCGGGCGATCCTGATGAACAGTGGAATCCGGATGATCCAAGTAATCCGAGTGATCCGGGCGATCCTGATGACCCGTGGAATCCGGACGACCCGAGCAATCCGAGTGATCCGGGCGATCCTGATGACCCGTGGAATCCAGACGATCCCAGTGATCCGGAAGATCCGTGTGACGGCCTGTTTTACGGCCGCATTGGCTGCTGTGAGTGCGGGGATTGTGAGGACTGCGGTTGGAAGAAAAAAGGCGGGGAGCGTTCATAAAAAAAGAGACGGGTGAAGCATATGCCGTATCCAAGCATCTCAAAAGCGAAGCAGGCATCTTTTGAAGCCATGCATTGTCTCACGATTGCGCTGTTACATATATTATCTGTGACCGTGGATAAAAGAAGGGGTTCAAATTACAAAGAAGAAATCAGGCTGTTCTCCGCATTGTGCCGCTGGCAGATGGAAACAGGCGGCCGTCTGTTTTTAATGATCAGCTTGGAAGAAGAGCAGAAGCAGATGTATGAGCGGCACTTTCTTGAAATGAAGACAGTTACGGAACGAACGAAAAAATTCATTTCTGAAAGCCCGCGCGAATTCCGGGCGCATCCGATTACGAAGCGGGCTGTCAGGCAGCTTCAGGAATGGAATACGGAAACTGCCGAACCTGCCGTCAGATGGGTGCGGCCTGTCATCATCACGATGAACGGCACTCCTGAACGGCCTTGGTTCAATCAACAACTCCAAAATCGGGAAAGGTGAGAAAATGAGCGGAAATGCTGAATGTAAACTGACTCTTTGCATGATTGTGAAAAACGAGGAGAGATACATCTCCCGTTGTTTATCAAGTGTACAAGACATCGCTGATGAGATCGTCATCGCAGACACCGGATCACAAGATAATACAAAAGATATATGCAAAAGCTTTCAGGCAAGAGTGTTTGATTTCGAATGGGAGAATGATTTCGCAAAGGCCAGAAATTACGCCCTGCAGCATGCCGAAGGAGATTGGATTTTAGTGCTTGACGCGGATGAAGAGCTCGATCAGGAGACGGGCCGTTTTTTAACTTCGCTGCTTCATGACGGATTACCGAGCCGGGGTCTTATGAAAATCATCAATTATACGGGGAAGCAGCTCGATGAAAACGAAGCGTTTGAAAGCATGCAGCCGAGACTGTTCCGCAATCATAAAGGCCTTCTGTATCAAGGCAGAATTCACGAGAATATCTCGGCTTCCAATGAGGAAGAAAACAATGCTTTTTTCACGCTCCCATGTGTGATTCATCACTACGGCTACTTGGAGCAGGAAGAAAAGATCAAGCAAAAACATAAACGGAATATCAGCATTTTAAATGAAGAGCTTTCAGAGGAAAATCCTGATCCGTGGCTTGTCTATCATTTGGCAAGTGAATGCTACAGAATCAAAGACTATGAAAAAGCATTACATCTTGTCAACGGCTCAATTTTTCAATTTTTAAGCGAAAAACGAATGCCTCCGTCTCTCCTGTATTATTTGAAATATACAATATTGCTTGAGCTCAAACGGTATGAAGAAGCCGAACAAGGGATTGAAAAAGTGCTCAAGCTATATCCTGATTACAGCAATCTTCATTATTATAAAGGCCTTGTATTATATCATTTGGAAAAGTACAGAGCGGCAATCAAAGCATTTGAAAACGGAACGCAGGTTGAAGGAGAAAACGCTGATCACTTCATTTTAAAAGGTGCCGCCGATTTCAGAGCCTTTTATTATATGGCGAAATGCCATGCTGCATTAAACCATGATATGACAGCCATCGCTTACGCCAAAAAATCGGTGAAGTTCAATCCTCAATTTAAACCCGCGAAAGAACTTCTGTCTCAATTAAAAAAGGATCAGCGGACAAACGCCTGATCCTTTTTTTGCATGTTCCATTAAGATAATCGAATAATGTTTAAAGCTGCACCGGTGCTTCCTCCAAGCAATGTGGCCGCACCCAATAATCCGAACAGCTGAAGCTGGATGGTGCTGCCTGCTGGCAAAGTCACAATAAAGGAGTTATTAAAGTTTGCCAAAGACGCGACCGGGGCGATAATCGAACTTGCAGGAGGAGTGCCGTTGATTAAAATACGCGAACTTACAAGCAAGCCGGCCGTTAAATTAATATGGTAGGAAATATAGTACCGTCCCGCCGGAGCAACGGTAAATATGGTATTTGCGGCATTAGCCGTAATATCTGCCGAAAGGTTTTGTTCATTCGGTAAGGAAATGGTCGTACCGCCGACAATAACTGCGACAACACCGCCGCCCGTATTGCTCGCATAGCCGGAAGTTGCTGTCAGACTTGTTCCGGTGCTTCCGGTCGGTCCGGTGCCGCCAGCAGCACCGGTAATTCCAGTCGGTCCGATGTCGCCAGTAGCGCCGGTGCTTCCGGTCGGTCCGGTAGCGCCAGTAGCGCCGGTGATTCCCGCCGCAGCTAAAAGTGTATAGTCAGCTGAGGCTCCGGGGGTTCCCGCCGGGCTGTTTACGTTTGCGACGTAAGAGCTTCCGTTATACAAGACAACCTGTCCGGTTGTGTAAGTGGGAGCAATCAGCGGATTAAAAGCAACAATCCCTTGAAGACCCGCACCGGTGGCCCCCGTAGGTCCGATCGCTCCGGTTGGCCCCGTCGCTCCGGCCGGTCCGACTGCTCCCGTAGGTCCCGTCGGCCCCGTAGCACCAGTCGGTCCCGCCAGTGTAGGGATATTTGAGATACTGTCCAATTTTGAACCGAGAAGAAGCTCCTGTTTCATTAAGCTGTCAAGCGTATCACGGACGCTCTCATTCAGGTTAAGAATATCCGCAAGACTTGACGGGGGCCCTGTTAATCCGGGAATCGTTCCGAGCGCGTATTGGATTTTTTCCCCTTCCGCATTCAGAATATGTGCCATTCCCAGCTCTTCCATAGCAATTGACGAAAGAAGAAGGTTAATGGTATCGTCTCTGGAAAGTGTAACGACAGGGGTGATATTGGGCAAATTAGGCTGTGACACAATGTCCCTCCTTATGAGTTGGCTGAAAATCATTTTATTACGAACAAAGTTCCCCGAAATGAGCGTAAGCAGTACTGTATCAGTATATTCACTGATTCTGTCCAAGTTTCTGAATGGATTCCCTTTATAAACCAATTGAGCGGGTTATACCACTGTTTTTGATTTCATCATATATGAAGGAAATACTTTAAATATAGAGAAAATACATCGCACAGCATTCGCAAATCGGTCAAAATGACAGCGGGACATGTGATCGTCTATAAAGCGATGGCTATATATCTTGTGCGTTTCCTGCAAAAACTCTCTTTTTCATTTCAAGTTTTCTGTATAAAAGGGCGAGAAGCATGGATGGGATCGTACAAACAATCATTCCGATAAAGGCATACCGGGGTTCAATTTCATATAAAAAACCTCCGAAAATAGTAAATACCGCAGTGCTCCAGCTGAGAGCAAGCGCTGAATATATGCCTTGGGCTTTCGGGATTTGCGCGGGTGAAATATTTTTAATTAAGTATTTCATAAATGCATAGTGTCCCATCGCGAATGAACAGGCATGCAGCGTCTGCGCAATACAGAAAATGATGACATGCGGAAATGTAAATACGAGTATCCAGCGTACGGTAGCACCAAGCGCCGCCAAGGCGAGCAAAGAGCCTGCCGTAAATTGATGAAAGTATCGGTCAGCGATTGCAAAGAAGATAATCTCCGCGATAACGGCGATGTTGATAATGATTCCGATGGCATATGCGGGGGCATCGATTTCCTGCAAAAAGAGATAACCGTAATTGTAGTAAGATGCATGTGCCGCCTGCAGTAAGATAACGATTGCGAGCACCAGACCGAAATATTTGATGCGGAATAAGGCAAACATGCCCTCTTTTCTTGCGCGGTCTGTTTCCGGCCGTTTTGAAAGAACAGCTGGCGCATGCATAAAGCTGAGGCATGCGAATATCAGGGTGCCCAAAAGCAGTGCCCATAAAATCGCTTGATCTCCGAATATACCTGTAAAGACGGACAGGATGACGCCGGCTGAAACAAAACCCGCGGACCCCCACTGTCGGCTTGTCCCATAGGCCTTTAATTCGTTATGCTGTACAAGGACGCCGCAAGCGCTGTCTAAAGCAGGCATTAAAGCAGGGTAAAACACATGCAGCACTAATGTGACAAGAAGCAGGCTTTGAAAAGAATCAGCGGGAATATAACATAAAAGTGCGAGAAGCGTCCCGATTCTGGCGCCGTTTAATAAGGCTTTGCTGCTGAATTTTCCTGATAAATAAGGGAAGAATAATAATGTGGAAATCCCTCTTGCCGCTAAGCCCAGGCTCATAATGAAACTGGCTTCGGATACGGAAACCCCTTTTATATGCACCATCCATCCCGTCCAATAGGGCAGAAAAACACCCCATGTCATAAAAAAACTAAAAAAATGCAGACTCATCCAGCGATATGCTTTCATTCCCGTTCCTCCTTTAATTGGCATGTTATCATGTAAAGACATAAAGACAATATGAGATATCTCATATTTTTGGGGTGGACGATGGAAATTTATAAAGGCGAGAAAAAGCGGCATCAGTTAAAAAAACACTCAATCGCGCATTTATTCTCTTTCCCCGCTGAAGAGTTTATGGAAGTGCGCGAATATGAGCGGGACGAATGGATTATTCAAGAGGGCAGGAGGCCTGACTTCCTGTTTTACGTGATTGAAGGAAAAGCGAAAATATATGTAACCCACCAAAACGGGAAAGTTTCTTTAATTAATTTTATCAACAAAAATGATTACATCGGAGAGATGGAACTATTACATGAAGTGTATTACACAAAAGGAATTCAAGCCTCAGCGAAGACTGTTTGTTTTGCTCTGCCTATTTACCGCTGCCGCGCGCAATTGCTGCAGGATGCGAAATTCCTGCGTGAATTGGCTAAGTTTTTAAGTGCTAAGGCAACGCTTATGGCTTCGAAATATTCACAAAGTCTGGCGTTCCCGCTTGAAAACCGGCTGGCCGATTTTATTTTGCAGACGGCTTATGAAGGGGTTTATAAAGAGAAGCACGTAACGGTCTGTGATTATTTGGGTGTATCTTACCGTCATCTCTTGCATGTGCTGACGCAATTCTGCCAAAAAGGGTATTTGCAAAAAGAAGGGCGGGGCTATCAAATTATGCAGCATGATTCACTAAGTGAACTTGCGAAGGCGCTGAAGAATAAGTAGCACGCCCAGAAAAAACAGCCACCCGCGATTTGCGGATGGCTGTTTTTTTATACAAGCTGAGCTTGTTTTTTTCGTGCCTGTTTCGCGGCGTCGACCATATTTTTTAATGCCGCAACGGTTTCTTCCTGCTGTCTTGTTTTCAGTCCGCAGTCCGGGTTTACCCAGAAGCGGTCAGTCGGACACACTTCAAGCGCGTCATCAATAATTTGATAGATTTCTTCAGTTGCCGGCACACGCGGGCTGTGAATGTCGTATACACCGAGTCCAAGGCCTTTCACGTAAGGATGTTCTTTCAAATATTCTAAAAATCCTCCGTGGCTTCGGCTGTGTTCGATTGTAATGACATCCGCGTCAAGATCATTGATCGTATCTACGATATCTTCAAAGTTGCTGTAACACATATGCGTATGAATCTGTGTCTCATTTTGCACAGAAGACGTCGTTAACCGGAATGCTTCTGCGGCCCAAGTTAAATATTCATCCCAATCCTGCGTTTTTAACGGCAGTCCTTCGCGGAGCGCGGGTTCATCCACTTGGATAATCTGAATACCGGCATCTTCAAGCGCTTTTACTTCTTTTCTGAGGGCAAGCCCGATCTGGAAGGCGATTTCTTTTCTTGAAATATCCACACGCGGGAATGACCAGTTTAAGATGGTGACAGGTCCCGTCAGCATGCCTTTCATGTGTTTTTCCGTCAGCGATTGGGCGTAGACCGTATCTTTTACCGTCATCGGTTCGATAAATTCGACATCTCCGAAAATGACAGGCGGACGTACGCAGCGTGAACCGTAAGACTGCACCCATGCATATTTCGTAAAGGCGAATCCGGCCAGTTTTTCACCGAAGTATTCGACCATGTCCGTACGCTCGAATTCTCCGTGAACGAGCACGTCTAAGCCGATTTCTTCCTGAATGTCAACCCAGCGCTTCGTTTCCGCATTAATAAAGGCTTGGTACTGTTCATCCGTCCAATCTTTTTTCCGCCATTTTTGCCGTGCGCTCCGCACCTCGGCAGATTGAGGGAAGCTTCCGATTGTCGTCGTCGGCAGAAGGGGAAGACCGAGTGATTCATTCTGCAGCGCCAATCGTTCTTCAAAGCTTGCCGGACGGGAGAAATCTTTTTCTGTCAGCTGATTCAGCTCTTCTTTTTGAGCTGAGTTCGCTCCTGTTGCGAATGCTTTTAAAGCCTTAAGTGCCGCTTTTGATTCTTCGATCTGCTCACTGACGGCCGCTTTGCCGGACAGAAGCCCTTCTTTTAAGACGCCGAGTTCCGCCAGTTTTTCTTTAGCGTATGACAGGCCGTTCAGCAAATCCTTTTCAAGATGCTCGTCAGGGTGTTTCGCCACCGGCACGTGCAGAAGGCTGCTTGAAGGCTGAATCCATAACTCCTCAACATCGGCGTGGCTGAGGATATCCAGAGCTGCATCAAGGCGTTCTTCAACATCGATTTTCCAAATGTTGCGGCCGTCGACCACACCGGCTGCCAGCACTTTATCTTTCGGGAAGCCGTGCTTTTTCAGCTGATCAAGGTTTCTGCCTTTATCATGCACGAAGTCAAGCCCGATTCCCTGTACGGGATAAGAAACGAGTTCTTCATATGCATCAACCGAATCGAAGTATGTCTGCAGGAGGACATTCAGCCCTGAAAGCTCTTTTGTAATAGATTCATAGAGTTCTTTTGCGGCACGGACGTCTTCAGAAGAAGCTGTCACAAGGGCCGGCTCATCGATCTGAACCCATTTTACGCCTTCAGCTTCAAGTTCTTTCAGCAGCTGAACATAAAGAGGAACAAGGCGTTTTTGAATCGCTTTCGCTTCTGATTCTTCGTATCCTTTCGCAAGCGTGACAAATGTATACGGACCGACGATGACAGGTTTCGTTTCCGCTCCGAATTCTTCTTTGATCCGGCGGTAGTCGTCAAGCTGTTTGTTTCTCGTCAGACGGAATTCAATGCTTTCGTCATATTCAGGAACGATGTAATGGTAGTTGGTATTAAACCATTTCGTCATTTCACTGGAAACGGCGTCTTTTACACCGCGGGCAATCGCAAAGTATGTATCAACGGGATCCGTGATGCTGCGGAATCTTTCCGGAATCCAGTTAAAGCTGACGGCTGTATCAAGCACATGGTCATAATGGGTGAAATCAGAGACCGGCACGATATCGATATGTTGGTCAAGCTGTGTTTTGACAGCTGATAAGAATAAACCGTCAAGTTCTTTAAGAAACGTTTCTTTGTCAGTGTTTCCTTTCCAATAAGCCTCAAGCGCTTTTTTCCATTCTCTGTTCAAGCCGATTCTCGGAAAACCGAGGTTCGAAGTTTTGATTGTTGTCATTAAGTTTCCTCCTTTAAGTGAGATGTAACAAAAAAGCCTCTTTCTCATGAGAGAAAGAGGCTTTAACTTCAAAATGCAAGCCTCTCTTATCTCTCAGATCACGTCTGATGGAATTAGCACCGTGCCTTATGAGACAGTCGTCTCGGCGCAAAAATCACGCGCCCCATTTCACAATGGAATTACGGTCGGTTGCTGTTGGGGTCAAAAGGCCAATCCCTCGCCCAACTCTCGATAAGAGAAAATATTTCAATTTTTTTGAAAAGTTACATCATTTGTTGGTTATCTTATCAGCTTATTCAGATCACTGTCAATAGAAAATCTTACATTTTAAAAATTAGTGATGTGACAAGCTGATCAATCATTATATGAGAAAAATATCAGAAAGACAGCAGCTGTGCCTGTTCGGCTCTTTCCATCAGTACTTCAGGCGCGTCTAAATACAGAAATCCGTTCCCGGCCAATGTTTTGGCGATGTCCAAAGGAAGGGTCCGCCGCACGAGCTGGGCGTAGACTTCAGCCTCAGAAAGCGTCCGCTGAAACGCGTCCTGTTCAAGCCCTTTTATTAAGGCAAGCGCTCCGCTCACATGCGGGGCGGCCATTGAAGTGCCCGTCAGCTTCCCGTATTTATGGTTGGGAAGGGTGGAGAGAATATTTTCTCCCGGAGCCACCAGGTCAATCTCTTTATTAGCGTTTGAAAATTCAGACGATTTACGGGCGATTGAGACTGATCCGACTGCGATCACCTCGTTGTAAGCGGCTGGATACGACAGTTCCTCTGTACGTTCGTCTCCGTCGCCTTCGTTTCCTGCCGCGCAAACGACCAGAACACCGCTTTTTACCGCATTTGTGACGGCTTCTTTCAATTCAGGCACATCGCTTGGCCCGCCGAGTGACATGGAAATGATATCGGCCTTTTGTTCAACGGCGTAGTTGATGCCGTTAATGATCCATTCGTATTTGCCGCTGCCATTTTGACCGCCGAGAACTTTAACGATTAAAAGGCTTGCTTCCGGCGCGACACCCGAAATTCCGCCGTTTGAATCATTGGCGGCAATCGTTCCGGAAACGTGTGTCCCGTGTCCGTTATAATCGGAAATCGCGTCTTCTTTGCCTCCATCATCATCGGTGAAGTTTTTCCCGCCGACAATTCGGTCTTTCAAATCAGGATGATTGATGTCGCAGCCTGTGTCAAGCACCGCGATTTTAATATCCTTGCCTTTAAACCCTTTTGCCCACAACTCTGGCGCCTTAATCACTTTAATCCCCTCTGGAAGCTCGTTCACCTCCATGATCTGTTCATCCGTGACATAAGGAATCAAATGCATTTCACCATTCATAAAAAAGCCCTCCTTTTTTATGCTTGCGAGTGGATACAAGGGTGTTGCTACTATTTTATGGCAGATCATGCCGGCCGGAAAGAGTCATTTGAAGCATTTTCATAAAAAAGGCGTAATCTATCGCACTAAAAAACTTCAAATAAATGGATAGTTTAACAGCTTTTATTTTCATTCATGATCCGCTGACGGTATAATTGGAAATGGGAAAGGAGAAGAGATATGAAGATAAGTGAAGCATTATACAACTATTTTTCAGAACAAGTGGATCAAATTGCGAAAGAGTGGATCGAAACGATGGAAGATTCGGATCCGAATTCGATTTATTCTTTGACAAATCCCGTCATCACAGAAGAACTGACGGAGCAGGATAAAGAATTTTACCGGCATATTAATAAAATGTATATCATGCCGAAAAAAGAATTTTTAGAAGAGTTCGAGCGGTGGGTGATTGAGCTTGCGAAAGACCAGAAGCATCTGGATACTCCCGTCCAGTATGTGGTCCGTGAATTCATGAGAAACCGGAGACTATATGTCAGTTATTATGATGCGTTTGCCGATAAACATGAATCTTCGTTTGCACAGGGAGAAAGGAAAAAATGGGAGAATTTAATTGTACAAGTATTTGATTTTACGATTTACACGTTTGTCGATCATGCCGAGCATAACTCAAAAATGCAGCTGAATGCGCAAAGAGAAATGATTTTGGAGTTAAGCTCGCCGGTTATCACACTGAGCAAACGGACGGCGCTGCTGCCGCTTGTCGGCGATATTGACACGGAGCGCGCCAAATTCATTCTTGAAAATACGCTGAGCACATGTGCAAAACGGCTGATTGAACATCTGTTAATTGACCTGTCGGGTGTAGTGGTTGTCGATACGATGGTGGCGCATCAGATTTTTAAATTAGTTGAAGCGCTGAAATTGATCGGCGTCACGTCCACTTTATCCGGAATCAGGCCGGAAATCGCTCAAACCGCTGTACAGCTCGGCATTAATTTCTCAGATATTACGATCAAGTCCAATCTCGCTCAGGCTCTCAATTATCATCAATAACATACATAACAAAGCAGGCTGCCGAATCACTCCGGCGGCCTGTTTTTATACAAACAACAATGAAATGAGCCAGCTTGCGCCGAATAACAGAAGCACGAGCAGGAAAAAGCACCAGTCGGCGCGGCGCACGGTAACAGTTCTGTAAAACGTGCGGTTTCGGCTCCCCGTAAAGCCTTTAGATTCCATCGCGATCGCCGTGCGTTCCGCCTTTCTGATTGCGCCTGCCAATAGCGGAATGGTGAAGCGCCTGACGGCGGAGAGTTTTCCTTTCAGCCCGGAATCAGACGCCGCGCCCCTGATTCTGTGCGCCTGCCGGATGATCAGGATTTCATCTTTCAGAAGAGGGAGAAACCGGAACCCCGCGATAACGCCGTATGCAAGCTTGGGCGGCAGCTTACACTGCTGAATCAGACTGAGCATGAACAGAATCGGATCGGTTGTGAAAAGAAACATCATCGACAAAGCGGAAAAACATAAAATACGAAACGCGATAGAAATCCCGAGCGCCGCGTTATCACTGTTGACGGCAATCGGCCCGAGCTTAAACAGCAGGTTGCTTCCGGTTGTCGGGATGTTTCCGAATACGGCGGCTGTCCATAAAGAACCGAAGGCCAGAATGACAAACGGAATCGTGAACAGCAGCCATTTTTTCAGCGGCACACGCCCCGCCGAGAGGACGCCTCCCGCAATGATGATATAAAACAAAGCAGGGGTGTACGGATTATAAATAAACGACAGCATAATGACGCATAACAATACAGCCGCCGCCTTTATTGACGGGTTAACAGCCTCCAGCCGCAAGTTCATTTCTCCGCCTCCTGTCGTGTTTCATCCATTCATACCGCAGCGGCAAAGCCAAATGCGCCTGCTCGGCGATCCCGGTGTTATCAGAAAATAAAGCGTCGGGAGTTCCCCGGAATACCAGTTTCGTGCCGCAGAGCACAAGGATCGTGTCGGCATAATCTGAGACGAGTTCCATATCGTGTGTCACCATTAAAACAGCCGTTCCTTCCTTTTGAATCTCACGGAGCATTTGCATACACTCCCGCGCCGTTTTGGCATCCTGTCCGAAAGTCGGTTCATCAAGCATCAAAACGTTCACATTGTGCATAAGCATCGTCGCGACGCTGAGCCGTCGTTTTTGTCCTTGGCTTAAAGAAAACGGATGCTGTGAGGCATGGCGTCTCAGGCCGAATCGGGTTAACAGCTGAAGAGCTTTCTCCTTTGCGGCTCTGCTGCTTTCAAAACCGAACATCAGCTCATGAATGACGGAATCTGTGACAAACTGGTGTTCAGGATTTTGGAAAACATATCCGATCAGCCGCCGCAGCTCTTTTTCAGAATAGGAATCAATCGGTCTGCCGTCTATTTTGATGTCTCCGCCCAGCGGACGGATGAACTTGGCCGCGGCAGAAAGGAGCGTGGATTTTCCTGTTCCGTTAGGGCCGGCAATCGCGGTGATTGAACCTTTTTTTACGGAAAAGCTAACATCCTGAAAAATGACGTCTGCTCCTCTTGAGAATGACAGCTCGTGAACGCTCAGCGCGTCTTCTGCCGAAAGCGCGGCGGGCCGGGGTTCGGGCAGAGATGGTACAGGTTCGTGAAACAGCTTTTCTTTACACAATGTAAAAGGAATGCTGACGTGCTCCTGCAATGAGATCACACGCGGGATCGGAATGCCGAGCTCCATCAGCTCTCCAATCTTTGTTTCAAAGATAACGTCCGTCTCTCCGTCCATCACCTTCTGACCCGTTTCGTCAAGGACAATCGTCCTGTCCATCCACGGCGCCCAATGATCAAGCTGATGTTCGATAACGAGAAGGCCGAAGCCTTTTTTTGCTTGAAGATCTTTGATCAGCCGCACTAATTCACGTGCGGAATATGGATCAAGCTGTGCCGTCGGTTCGTCCAAAATAATGAGTTCCGGTTCCATCGCAATGATACAGGCAAGCGCCACTTTTTGTTTTGAACCGCCTGACAGCGAAGCGATCGTTCGCGTTTTCAGATGAGTGATCTCTAATTTTTCTAAAACGTCATCGATGATTGCGTCCATATCTTCTTTTGTATATTGCAAATTTTCCAGGCCGAAGGCGATTTCATCTTCAACCGACAGCATGCAAAACTGCTGGTCCGGATCTTGAAACACGACGCCGATGGATCTGGCGGCGGGTTCTGTCAGATGTGAAAGAGGTGTTCCGTATAAAGAAACGGTTCCCGATTGAACCCCATCGCATGCTTCCGGGTACAGACCGTTTAAACAGAGAGCGAGCGAGCTTTTGCCGCATCCGCTCGGCCCGAGCAATAAAGCCCGCTCTCCTTTGCGGAGCTGAAAGGACACGTTTTGAAGAATCGGCTTTTCATCCTGATCATAAGAAAAGGTAAGACGGCCGGCCGATAGAAGGGGTTCAGATGCCTGCATCTTGGTTCACCTGTTTCTTTTTCTTCTTGAATTGTTTTCCGAGCGCCATGCCGTTCAGCACCCCTGTGTAAGCCAGCGCATCACTGATTGCTTTGCCGAGAAGGCCGGCAAGAAGCGCACCTGAGACCAGACGGATGAGAAGCATGACGGCTAATAAACCCGGATTCAAAACAGAGTATCCGGAAACGAACAAGTCATAAATGAAGCTTGTCACAGAAGACCCCATACCGGATAAAAGAAGCACGGGCAGGGTATAAATGCGCCAGCGTGTCGCAAAAAAGACCGCTTCCGCACCGATTCCCTGTGCGATCCCGATCAGAATCACCATCGGTCCTGACGGATTTCCGAGTAAGCACTCCACAAACGCGGCGATGATTTCAGAAACAAGAGCTGCTCCCGGTTTTTGAATAATGTACGCGGCAATCACCGAGACGATAAACCAGATACCGTAAATCGGTTCGTAGCTCATCCGGCCGAAAAATCCTGCCGCTATATTGCTTGCATGAGTTGATACTAAATAAATGACAGCAAATACAACACTGATGACGGACATGACAACAATTTCTCTCATTTTCCAATTTTTCATTGTGATCTCCTGCTTTCTTATCGGATAGTGGTTTGTATGAAAGAGTTGATTTTACAGGCGGTTTATATTCAGTTTCATATTGCGGTGTCCTCCCCCGTTTTTTAATGAAAAATAAAAAACTGCATATCCGAGGGAATATGCAGCAGCAGAACGAAAACGCATGGGGAAAAACCCTGCGCTCCGGTCAATCTGCACTTCCCCACGCTGGTATTATCCAGATCGGGTTATAAGGGATCAAAACACGCCTGCCGCATGTTTTATCTCAGCCGATAACAGCACCCCTAGTGCGTTTCCTATACAGTTTTTTATGATGACATCATCATAGTTGATCATGTCTGATTTGTAAACAGCCTTTCTCCAAACAGAGTTTGGAATCGGACCGGAAGATCATTCATAAAGATAAGAAGAGCCCTTTTGATCAAAAGGAAACGGAGGACATCTATGTTTGTTCATACAGTGCAGTCTGGCGACTCGTTATTTTCCATCAGCAGAAAGTACGGATACCCTGTTGACAGCATCAGAAGCGTCAACGGGCTTGAGGAAACGAATATCGTTCCGGGGCAGGCGCTTTTAATCCCTCTTAATGAATATACGGTTCAGCCGAATGATACGTATGCCGTTATCGCAGGTAAGGCTTATGTGCCGCAGATGCAGCTGATGCAGGCAAATCCGGATATTCCGTCGAACCGGCTGCGGGCGGGTATGAAAGTGAAGATCCCTGATATCTCTAACTATCTTGCGGGAACCCTGCAATTTTATGTCATTCGGACGCCTGAAGCGGATAGAGAGTTAATTAATGATTTTGCGCCGTATTCTTCGGCGATTTCTTTGTTTGAATATCATTTTGGCCCGAATGGAGATATCATTAACGATTTAAACGACAGAACCGCAATAGAAACCACATGGCAAAACAGAGTGCGCCCGCTTGCCGTCATTACGAATCTGACAGAAGGGCGATTCAGTCCGGAATTAGCCCATCAAGTGCTGCAAAATCCGACGGCAAGAACGAATCTCGTTAACAATATCGTCTCCTTAACCGTAAGAAAGGGATACGGCGGTGTAAATATCGATTTTGAACGGGTCAGAGAAGCTGACAGGGACCTCTTCACAGGATTTCTCCGGCAGTTAAAAACCCGGCTTTCAGAGCATCACCTCGCGTTAACGATATCGGTTCCGGCGAAAACAAGTGATGCAGTGCCGTGGCTGAGGGGATATGATTACGGCGGAATCGGAGCTGTCGTCGATTATATGTTCATTATGGCGTACGACTGGCACCACGCCGGCAGTGAGCCGGGACCCGTGGCGCCTTTGACAGAGGTCAGGCAAACGATCAATTTTGCCATCAGCAGGGTGCCGAGAAGAAAAGTGATTCTCGGTGTTCCGCTGTACGGGTATGATTGGGTGATTCCGTACCGTCCGGGAACGATCGGATCCGCCATCTCCAATCAGCGCGCCATGGAAACGGCCATGAAGCATCAATCAGTGATCCGTTATTCCCAGCAGGAGCGTTCCCCTTACTTCCGGTATACTGATGAAAATGGAAGAACGCATGAAGTGTGGTTTGAGGATGTGCGAAGCATGAGTGAAAAAATGGTTCTCGTTCGGGAGTTCGGACTGCAGGCGATCGGCGCGTGGCAATTAACGCTCGGTTTCAAACCGGGCCCGTGGCTGCTTAGGAACTTTTTCACGATCCGAAAAATATAGCTGCATGTCCCGCTCCGCAAGTGATTTTTTTCCTATGATAACGGGTCTTCTTTTGGACAATCTAAAATTGAACAGGAGGTCTGTCATATGAAGAAAAGGGAAGAGCAGTATATCAACGAGGCTGAGTATGTACCGCATCCGACAAAAGAAGGGGAGTACGCGCTCATGCTGCATGAATCCTATCATTTCCTTTCAGAAGAGGATGAAAGCGATTTGCCGGAATAAGGGCTTTATGCCTTTATTCCGATTATTTTATAGGCATGTGCTGAAATCACAAATTTAAGGTTGACACATTCCTTTTTTTTCTGTAATCTCAGTGTGTCAATTCAAATAAGAACTTCGTTAGGTGAGGCTCCTGTATGGAGATACGCTGCTGCCCAAAAATGTCCAAAGACGCCAATGGGTCAACAGGAATCATCGACATAAGGTGATTCTTAACGCAGCTGGATGGCTGTCCTATGCCATACAGTGCTAAAGCTCTACGATTGGAGGCCCCGCACGTTTATTTGCCGTGCTTGTTTTCGCCTTCATATCAGAAGGTTTTTTTTATGCCTCAAAACGTACACGACTGAGCATGATAAGGAGGTGCGGAGTATGGATTCTCCCCATTCGAGTATGTCAGAAGAAGTACCCATATACAGCCAGATAACCAGTGACGACATGATGAGGAGACAAACCGCCGCACTTCCCTTGACGGACGGCGCGTCTCCGTAAAGGAGGTACGAGTCCCGATGGTCCAAAACATGACCTATGACGAACTCATATTACGCATTATCATTTTATTGCGGGACGGAAAAATAAAAGAATTCCGAAACATGATAGATGAGCTTCAGCCCTATGACATGGCATTTTTGTTTAAAGAAATGCCGGAAAAGCACCGGGCCCGCTATCTGTCATATATGACGGTTGATGACATCACCGACATGATCGGAGAGCTGGAGCGGGAATTTCAGCTTGCCGTTTTGCATAAAGTCGGTAAAACGAAAGCCACTCTCGCAATGAATAAAATGGATAACGACGATCTCGCCGCATTGCTGGAAGAGATGGATGAAGAACTGAAAGAACAGCTTTTATCCAGCATGGAGGCTGAGGAATCAAAGGCCGTGCAGCTTTTGATGAACTATCCGCAAGAATCGGCGGGACGGATGATGACGAACCGCTTCGTCTGGATTCCGCAGCATTATACAGTAAAAGATGCGGTTGTAAAGCTGAAAAGCTTTGCAGAAATCGCAGAATCAATAAATTATTTGTACGTAATTAATGACAGCAAGCAGCTTGTCGGAGTGCTCTCTTACAGAGATTTAATTCTCGGCGAGCCTGAGGATAAAGTGCAGGATCTCATGTTTACGCGTGTCATCTCGGCCGGGGTGCTCCAAGACCAGGAAGAAGTCGCCCGGCTGATCCAGCGGTATGACTTTTTAGCCATTCCGATCGTGGAAGAAAATCATGTGCTTGTCGGTATTGTCACTGTCGATGATATTATTGACGTCGTGATTAAAGAAGCCGATGAAGATTACGAAAAATTCGCAGCCTCCGGTAAGGCGATTACATTTGATACGAAAGCGTACGTTGCGGCGTACCGCCGTTTGCCGTGGCTCATTCTGCTTTTGTTTATCGGATTGATTTCCGGAAGCATTCTGAATTATTTTGAAGATACATTGCAAAAAGTAGTCGCCCTCGCGTTTTTCATGCCGATGATCGCGGGAACGACGGGTAATACAGGCACACAGTCACTCGCCGTCGTCATCAGAGGACTGGCTAAAGAAGAAATGAATAAAAAAACCATCTTTAAACTGATTTTCCGTGAATTAAGAACCGGTATCTATATCGGCATCGTCTGTGCGATCGCGATTACGATTGTCGCAACCGTCTGGCAGAAAGACTTAACGCTCGGTTTTGTCGTCGGTTCATCGCTGCTTGCAACGTTGATTATCGGTACGATGGCCGGAACGATCGTCCCTATTATTCTTCATAAACTGAACATTGACCCGGCGATTGCATCAGGACCGCTGATTACGACGCTGAACGATATTTTGTCCTTATTAATTTATTTCGGCATTGCAACTGCATTTCTTCATGCTTTATAAAAAAAGTCCGTCTCACAGGAGGCGGACTTTTTTGATTAGCGGTTTTTATACTTAAAATGAGCATTAAGCTGTCCTTCCAGCATTTTTTTGCGGAGCTGCGGGTCGTTTTTGAGAGCCTGTTCTTTTTTTCGCATGTCTTTTAAAATTTCAGCCGTCTGCACGCCGTCTTCCCGCTTGTTGGCAATATCCATCAGCCGCTCAACGTCCGCGAAGGAATACTTTCTCGTTCCCCGTGATGAACGCTGCGGATAGATTAATTTCCGTTCTTCATAGTATCTGATCTGTCTGACTGACAATCCGGTTAATTCGCTTACAATGCCGATCGAGATTACTTTTTTATCTTTGTAAGATTGTTCGTCTGTCGTCATTTTTCCACCCCTGGATGTCTTTTACTCATATTATATAAGAAAAAAAGAGAAAAAACCTGACGCTTGTCAGGTTTTCTGACGCGGAATAGAAAATTTTAGAAAAAAAGCGGCAGAAAAATTGACAAGGTTAATGCATGGTCCTGTGCCCCGTTTTATGCTGTACTATACAGACACAATGAGGAGGAAGGATAGTAATGGAGAAAGAAAAAGCGGTTTCGCTGGCAAAAGAAATCATTGAATTAGATATGAAACGTGATGAAATGCTGGAGGCGTTCATGCAGATTGCCGGGGAACACGCTTTTCCGCTGCTCAGAGCCGTCCAGAACGGACTTTACCGAAAAACATCATAATCTACAGAAGTTTTACAATGGCTTTATACGTCTTTGATATAAAAGCGTTATTCTGATCATAGAATAACGGAAAACAAAGGAGGCCGCCATGAGTCGTTTGCTTCAAAATGCATTGGACAAAGAGAGAAACCATTATTCCAAAAAGCTTCTGCAGATCGGAGTCTATACGAAAGAAATACTCAATTCCATGACAATTACGGAGCTGAGAAAGGAATACGCGTATTTTTTTCGGAACATTCCCTATAAAGAACGGAACCCTTATACAAATTAAATGATGTATAAGGGTATTTTTTTATATAAAAAAGAAGGAATTCTGAAAAACGGCACGAATAGAATATAAAACAAAGATCGACTCTTATGAATTGTAAGGGTTTACATTATTTTTTTATAAAAATCTTAAATACGGGGTAGATATGATGAGATTATCATTTAACGAAGAAGAAGTGATGCGTTCGATGAATTTGTACAAAGTTTTTGCAAGGGCTTTCAAGAGTGTGTCTGAACACAGCATCCGCGACAGTAAAGAACACGGTTTTAATCCGACTGAATTTGCCGTTTTGGAGCTGCTCTATACGAGAGGGCCGCAAAAGCTTCAGCAAATCGGGTCGCGTCTTTTGCTTGTCAGCGGGAATGTCACCTATGTCATCGACAAGCTTGAAAGAAACGGGTTTTTGGTCAGAGAACAAGACCCGAAGGACAAACGGTCTGTTTACGCCCATTTAACTGATAAAGGAAACGAGTATTTGGATAAAATTTATCCGATTCATTCATTGAGAATTGCGAGAGCGTTTTCAGGACTTATGCCTGAAGAACAGGAACAGCTGATAGCCTTACTGAAAAAAGCGGGCATTCACAGCCAGCATTTGCTTTTCCGTTAAAAGAAAGCGGATACAGACACTCTTCTTCACGAAGAGTGTTTTTTTTCTGTTCCGGACAGTAGAGCCTGAAGCGGTTTTTGCATAAGCTGATACAGGTCGGCATCATTATTTACCAATCATAATGTGACATGCCCCATGCCAAAATATGAGGGTGCTTTGATTATAAAGAAGGTGAACATGTGAGAAGCTGTCTGCTGTCTATATGGTACTTACTTGATCCGCTTTATTTCTTCTTTACCCGGCTGACGCTGATTGATAAACGGCAATCGAATGTATTCCGCGTCCGTTTGACTAGATATAAAGGAAAAGAAGTCATCCTGAGCGACGGAACCAGAATTAAAAAAAACGACGTGTTAGTTAAGATTCATCTTCATAATGTCAAACTCCTGAAAGAGCTGCAGCCTATTGAAAGCGCGGTCAGAAGGGGGATTATGCTATATCAGAAGGTATATCAATCCATGCCTCATTTAGCGGATTATATTAACCAGCATAAACGGAAAGACGAGATTAAGGGAGTCGTCGGCATTACAATGCTTCATAAAGGAGCGGCGAGACTCGGTTTTGATGTGATAAAACCGTCCAGCGGCTGCTACAGGCTGTTTAAGAAAGCGGCCCATATTCCCATTTTATACTTTACTGCAAAACAGCTCACCCTCAAAAACATTCCTTACTCCTGCTATTTATTTATTTCCAAAGAAAAATTGATGTGCACGTATCAGACTGAAAAGAGCTGACAAAAAGCGTCAGCTCTTTCTCTTGATTTGCTCAAGCACGATTGAAAGCGGGCCGTCCTGCGGATTCCGGTAAAAATCATAAAACGGATCTCCCTCTGTCCTGACGCGGTTCACTACTGTATCGATCGTATAATCATCAGGTGTTAAAGAGGAGTTGACTTCGCTCCAATAAAGGGGAGCCGCAACCGTTCCCAATTCGTTGCCCCGGGTCGAATAGGGGGCGATAATGGTTTTCCCTTCGGCATGCTGCAAGTAATCTAGGTAGAGCCTGCCGTTTCGTTTTTTGATAAACCGCTCTGTCGTAAAAAGATCCGGCCGCGTCCTGACGCAATAATCGGCGATGAGCATTGTGAACGCACGGGTTTCTTCATAGGTGAATGCTTCCGGTGAAAGCGGGATGTAGAGCTGAATGCCTTTATTTCCGGAGAGCTTCGGGAATGACGTAATGCTGAATGAGTCAAACAGCTGTTTCAGCACATGCGCAGCCTCCACTGCCATAGGAAAATCATTCCTTGACGGAGGATCAAGATCAATGACAATCTCTGCGGGCCTTTCAGAATGCACTGTCTGAAACGGAACGTGAAATTCAAGCGCCAGCTGATTAGCCAGCCATAAAAGTGACGGTATGCTGCTGCATACGATGTGCTCGTGGCTCCCGTCAAACACGCTTGAGACAAAGTCCGGCGTGTAGTCCGGTTTGTTTTTTTGAAAAAAAGATTCGCCAGGCGCGCCGTGCGGATAACGGATCACCGTGACGGCCCGATCTTTAAGAAAGGGCATCAGAAAATCGCTCATTTTCACCATATAACTAAGGAAATCTGCTTTCGTTTTTTCACGTTTTTTAAAAACAATCTTATCCAGGCTTGTGAACTGCAGCTTCGGCGGCAGCGTTTTAGAGCGGAGGATAAGCTGCTGATACGTGCATTCCGTCCAATCCATTTCAAACTGAAAAGACACAAAAGATACTTCACGCAGCGTGTCCTGCAATATGGTTAAATACTGCACGGTCATGCAGATAGAAGGCTCAAGTGTATACTCGCCGCTTTTTTGTTTTTTTCCGTGGGTCTCCATAATGGTTCTGACGGCGTTTTTTTCTTCCGCCCGCATGCCGTGGGAAACGGAAGCGATCGGGACGGCGGTGCCGTCTTTTAAAACAGAGGCCGTTACATACCCGTTCTTCGGATTAAACCCGGTTAATAGCACATGTGCCGTTTTCATATGTTTATACTTTTGCCAGTCGGGAGACCGTTTATTTTCCGCCCAGCCGCTGGAAGCCCTTTTTGCTACGATACCTTCTCCGTCATGGCGGACGACCTTGTCCCAAAGCGCATCAAAGTCAGTGTGTTCCGGAATGTATTGAATCGCTTCTTCCGCTAAGTGATGAGGGCAGGCGGGAAGATTTGCTTCTTTAAGCAGTTTGGAAAGGGCACGCTTCCGTTTCACATACGGTAATGAGACGGTGCCGGCGCCTTCCAGAACGAGGAGATCAAATGCCAGAAAGCGGCACGGCCGTCTATCAGCGGTGCTTTCAATTGCTTCCGTCCGTTTTAAACGGCCGCGGATTTGAAGATGCTCAAAGTCCGCTCTGTACGGATTGATTAAATAGACAAGCTCT
This sequence comes from Bacillus sp. JNUCC-21, assembly GCF_041222765.1. Classification (NCBI taxonomy): domain Bacteria; kingdom Bacillati; phylum Bacillota; class Bacilli; order Caryophanales; family Bacillaceae; genus Bacillus; species Bacillus sp. JNUCC-21. The sequence continues at coordinate 1,336,068 of NZ_CP166019.1, forward strand.
CCGTCAAGCGTAATGGGGAACCTGTCTTTCATGTGCTGAAAACACCGGGCCGCAAAAGCCGTGATTTCCGGAAATTGATTCGTCAGCGTCTGTCCGTTTCTGCTGGTTAATGTAACGCCGCTTTCGTCTATGCGGAGAAGACAGCGGAATCCGTCATACTTTACCTCATAGCGCCACTCACTGCCTTCAGGCGGTACAGAGGTCAAAATCGGCTGCATCGTCAGCACCATGATTAAGACGTTCCGGCTTTTTGTCTGGTCGTCTTCTGCTTTTTGCCTCCGCCGCCTGCTGACGCGGCGTCTTTTGGCCGCGCCGGTGCAGCCTGTTCGCGATCCGGCCGCTTCGTCCGGTCAATGCTTGCCTGAAGCGCGCTGACAAGATCGATGACATCTTCGCGCGGGCCGGCAGCAGCCGGTGTCACGCCCGCTTCTTCATGTTCGAGCTTATCGTTAATTTTAGCGAGAAGGGCTTTCCGATACGTATCTTCGTATTGTTCCGGGTCAAACTCGGTTGTCAGCTCATTAATTAACGTAATCGCCGTCTGCAGCTCTTTTTCATTAACGGCTGTCTGCTCGGGAACGCCCGGCACATGTCCGGCATTTCTGACTTCATCCGGATAATGAATGGATTCCATCACGATGCAGTTGTCATACACGCGAAGAATCGCAAGCTGCTGTTTAGAGCGGATCGTAATGGAGGCAATCCCGATTTTACCCGTCGTCCTCAGCGCTTCCCGCAGAAGTGTATAGGCTTTTGTGCCGTTATCTCCCGGCCCGACATAATACGACCGGTTAAAATAAATCGGATCAATTTCCTGCAGCTGCACAAAGTCAACAATCTCAACCGCTTTTTCTTCATGTTCCTGTTTTACGTCTTTCAAGTCTTCGTCTGTCATAATGACGTATTTCCCTTTTACATACTCATAGCCTTTCACAATTTCATCAGGTTCCAGACTCTTTTCACATCCGGTGCAGATTTTTTCGTATTTAATCGGCGCATGGTCTTCTTTATGAAGACTGCGGAATTTTATATCTTTATCTTCAGTGGCCGCAAAGAGCTTGACCGGGATATTGACGAGGCCGAAACTGATCGAACCCTTCCACATCGTGTGCATGAATAAAAACTCCTTTTTGTCTTTATTGTGGATAAACGGGTCCGTTCCATGTGTAGCAACTTATGGGTGATGCGGCGCTTCATGGAGCGGCTGTTCCATTTCCTCAGGCGGAAATGGTCGGCTGAAAAGGAAATGAATTCTTTATTTACAATCAGTGAATCGGTAAGTTCTTTAAAGCGTTGAAGTCTCTGAAAACCATCAGTGGTAATCAAAAAGATTATACAAAATCATTCCCCGGGAAATGCCCCGCATTCCCATGCAGTGACTGAGAAAATTTCCCGCTCCCATATGAACTGAATCCGCGGTCAGCCGCCGCTTACCGCGAAGGGTAATTTTTCCGGAGAACTTAAGTGATATAACCGCCGCCAGACAAGCAATCAGGAGACAGGCGGGACGTTGTATTGCGCATGTCATTCCCTCCCGCTATACCGATCTGAAACGACTCACATTTATAACGGGCATGTCTAAAAGATATTTCAGACTCAAGGTTTTGTGTTAAAATCATTCTTAAGTTTCGGAATATAGACGTAAGCCGGGAGTGATAGATCATCGAAGATTTCATCATATCAATAATTGAAGCGTTTAAAAGCTTATCTTACGCCGGAATTTTTTTGGCGCTCAGTATAGAATTCATCCCGGCGGAAATTGTTCTTCCGCTTGCGGGCTATTGGGTCTCAAAAGGGGATATGACGCTTGCCGGGACCGTGTTTGCCGGTTCGCTCGGCGGTGTTTCAGGTCCGCTTGTCTTATATGGAATCGGCAGGCTGGGCGGTCGGCCGTTTTTGCTGAAATATGGAAAGTATATATGGATAAAACCCGAATCCCTGCAGAAATCAGATGATTTCTTTCAGAAGCACGGAGGTTTGGTCGCGTTCAGCGGCCGTTTTATACCGGGGGTCAGGACGCTGATTTCTTTACCGTGCGGCATTGCGAAGATGAATGTCTGGGTGTTCTCTCTATATACATATGCAGCGATGCTGCCGATTACATTTGCTTACGTATACCTCGGAATGAAACTCGGGGAAAATTGGAAAAGCGTCGGTTCCATTCTCGATCAATATATGCTGCCGCTCGGTATATTCATTGTGTTGCTTCTCATTCTTTGGATGTTTTTAAAGAGAAGAAAACAGCGGGCCAAAACAGAAAAAATTTCTCAATTTGTTAAAAAAGTTAAGCGTTGACAAATGATGAAACAGGCTTTATCATGAGCGTATAAACAAATATTTCTTGAAATCCCAAAGGGGAGTAGCGTCCGGATATTCCGGAAACAAAGTCGTCAATTCATGGATCATATCCATCGGCTTTGTTGGCATGCCAATCATTCATGTCTAGCAAGACCTTTGCCTTATATCGGCAAAGGTCTTTTTTGCGTAAAAAACCGCCGGTATAAGCTCGGATGATAGAAAAAAGAAACGGAGGGAATGGATTGGACTTTGCATTATTATTGGAGTATGGATGGGTTCTTCTCGTTTTAATCGGGCTGGAAGGGATTTTGGCGGCGGATAACGCGCTGGTGATGGCTGTGATGGTGAAGCATCTTCCTGAAAAACAAAGGAAGAAGGCTTTATTTTACGGATTGGCGGGCGCATTTATTTTGCGTTTCGGGTCGCTGTTCGCCATTTCTTTTCTGGTGAATGTTTGGCAGGTCCAGGCCGTCGGCGCTTTATATCTGTTTTACATTGCGGTCAGCCATTTGCTGAAGCGGTATGTATTTAAAGATAACGCCGGTCAGAAAATGCAGAAAGAAAGCGGGTTTTGGCAGACAGTCTTGAAAGTGGAGCTCGCGGACATCGCTTTTGCCGTTGACTCCATTTTAGCGGCGGTCGCGCTTGCCGTAACGCTCCCGGGAACAGAGCTTCCTGCCATCGGCGGCTTGGACGGCGGTCAGTTTCTCGTTATTTTAGCCGGCGGCGTAATCGGTTTAATCATTATGCGTTTTGCTGCATCAATGTTCGTATCCTTACTGAAAACCAGGCCGGGCCTTGAAACGGCTGCATTTGTGATTGTCGGATGGGTAGGCGTGAAGCTCGCTCTTTATACATTGGCCCATGAGGAACTCGGTATCATTCCGGCAGATGTCATCCATTCGGCGGCCTGGAAAATCATTTTCTGGGCGGTTCTGGCTGCCATTGCGGTTTGCGGATGGTTTATGTCAGGAGCAAAACAAATAGAGTCTGGCGCGGAATCGGAAAAAAGAGAACACGCGTAAAATGATCAAAAAGGGAGTCTGGCTTTTTAAAAAGCAGGTTCCCTTTTTTGTTTGAAACGCTTACATTTAAGACATATGATAACAATTTTATAACAGCATTGTTACAAAAAACACAGAGAAAACCCCCTTAATTCTGCATGGGGGCACGAAATCATGTATAGTACGTCTTATTGGCTTGTCATAATTGAGACAAATGAAATCGATTTCTCTTTTTCTTCCTTTGCGAATCCCTACTAAATTAGCTATGATTATGAGTAGTTATAGGGAGGAACTGAGGTGAAACCAGTGCTTAGCCTTTTGTTTAAATTGGGAAAAAAGAAGCAAACGCTTGAAACATCTGTTGAAAAAATACAAAAAGGCGACAAAGATCTGCAGAACGATTTAATACAGCAATATAAGCCTTTTATCGCGAAGACGGTTTCATCCGTTTGTAAACGATATATAGATGAAAAAGACGACGAATTCAGCATCGGGCTGATCGCGTTTAACGAAGCCATTGAAAAATATTCGGCTGAAAAAGGTAATTCGCTGCTTGCATTTGCAGAGCTGATTATAAAAAGAAAAGTGATAGACTATATCAGAAAAGAAGCAAGAACCGCTCAGCATATCAATATGGATGTGCAGGAAGGCGACGACCAGGAATCTTCGCAGAGCCTTATCGAAGCGGAGCTTTCCATTGATGAATACCGCAAACAGATAGAACAGGAACAGCGCCGGGAAGAAATTCTTTTTTTTCAGAAGCAGCTGAAAGAATACGGCCTGTCTTTTAAAGAGCTGCTGGAACAATCGCCGAAGCATACAGATGCGAGGCAGAATGCGATTAAGGTAGCCTACACGCTTGTTGAAAATGAAGAGCTGGCGTCCATTTTGCACCATAAAAAACAGCTTCCTGTCAAACAGCTGGAGCAGCTCGTGTCGGTCAGCAGAAAAACGATCGAACGGAACAGAAAATATATCATCGCCATGAGTATTATTATTACCGGTGATTATATTTATTTAAAAGATTATCTTAAAGGGGTGTTGCACTCATGAGAAGAGGGATCATAGTAGAGAAAAATAAAAAATTCGTCACGTTGCTAACCCCTGACGGACAATTTTTAAAAACAAAAAATGATCACCGCACTTGTGAAATCGGAGAGGAAATTACGTTCGAAGGCGAAACGCGTATGGGAAGAAGGGCCAGCTTTTTTGATTTTCTGAAACTGCGCCCTTTTAAATTGGGAGTGTTTACGATGACTGCTATTATTTTGTTTATTTTAATTTTGCTCCCGGTTTTTTCTGATAACAAAGCTTACGCATATATGACGCTTGACATTAATCCCAGCATTGAAATGGCTTTAAACAGCAAATATGAAGTCATTGAACTGACACCGCTGAACCATGACGCCAAACAGGTCATCAGTGACATTGGAGATTGGAAAAGCAGCGATTTTAAGGAAGTCATCAGTAATATTATTACCGATTGCAGCAAGCATGGATATGTAAAGGAATCAAAAGAGATTTTAATTTCCACGGTTTATGAAAATACAGATGACAATACATATAAAAAAGGCGTTAAAAAACAGCTGGCTGACATGACTGAAAAATATAAGGGCACCTACCAGGTCCAATCGCTTGAATCTGATATGGAAACAAGAGAAAAAGCAAAACAGGAAGGGATGTCAACAGGCAGCTACATAAGAAGAAACGAAAAGAAAACAGAAGAAAAACAGCCTGAAAAGCAAACCGACGGCAATGAAACAGATCAAAAAGATACCGAAACAGACGCTGATCAAAGCGAGCAGCCGGACACAGACAAGCCGGCGGCTGATGAAAAGACAGCTCCTGATGAAGAAAAGGCAGCAGAGAAGCCGGGAAACAATGAAACAACGCCCGGTACGGAAGAAGCGAAGCCGGACAGTCAGGACGGCAATCAGCAAACCGAAAAAAATGCAGCTTCCGGATCAGAGGAAAACACACAGAAGGAACAAGATGGGGAAACAGAGCAGCCCCCAACACAAAATCCTCAGGAAAACGGAAATGACAAAGAGCCTAAGCAAAAGTATTACAATCATTACTGGAATCATGATCGCAATGAACATTGGGAATCCTATCGGCATCATGAAGATTCGTCAGACCGAAGGAATCCGAACGGCTACCGGCACGGAAAGGAGAATGCCGATAAATATCAAAATTCGCCGAGAAGTCCCGGCGAATAAGCTGCATTATTGATTTTTCCCGTTTAATTGTGATTGAGCCTGCTGTACAAGACGTTTTGTCATTTCCCCGCCTACAGAGCCGTTTGCGCGTGCTGCTGTATCAGAGCTAAGGTTCACGCCGAATTCTTGAGCCACTTCGTATTTAAATTGGTCAAGTGCCTGCTCAGCCCCTGGAACTAAGAGTTTATTTCTGCTCGCCATCTTTTTCATCTCCTTTTCTCTGGCAAGATGTGTTTTCGCGTTTTAGTTTCAAACGGAACGGTATTGATTATGCTGGCAATTGTTGTACAGCAAAAAAACCCCGGCGCAGACACCGGGGCGAAGAAGCGTTATGAATTATAATAAATGGCTGGTCATTTTGTAGGCTGAGGCTTGAATATGGAAAGTCAAAACGGAGAGCACCGTGACGGCGATTATGGATCTGATATTGTTCCATTGTCCGCTTCCGAGTTCTTTAAAGCAGCCTTTGAGCTTGTCCGTCTGCTCTTCGACGAGCTCCTGCAGGCTCGTTTCCTTCATCGGCGGGTTTGCCTTATGATGAAGATAATCAATCACTTGGGCGCAGCTTTCATAGTAGCTGATCGGGCTGATGACGTCGTCTGATCTGTCTGTGATCGTGTTAAAAGCGATTTTTAATATGCCGCGTATATGTTCGAAGTCATAAATTGATTTTAAATCACGTACAATGAGAAGGATGACAGCTTGTTCAATTGTATATTTTTTGCCGAGTAAGGGGTGGCCGATTAAATCTTTAATATCGCGCTTCACCCAGTTTTGGACGGCGGTTGATTTTAAAGACGTCAGCTCGCACAGATTTCCCAGCTCGACAATCTCGTTAGTTGAAAGCCCGTATTCCTTTTTCTCTTTTTTTCGTTCGAATCTCGTCAGAAATTCAGGGATATGCAGACGGCTTTCCGCTTCATCCAAGGTCATATCCGCTGATTGCAATAAGATTTGGAGAGGGGTTGCGTCTCCTTGGCCTTTTAGCGCGTAAAGAAGCCGGACCATATCAGTTCGGGTCAGTTTAAACGTGTTCATGGTTCACCTCTGATTGATTACGTGTTCACTTTTTAATATCACTGAGAATTACATTAACATCATACGTCGAAATTGTTGCATTTTCAAACAGATCATTTATAATTTAAGTAAATAAGTTCTTTTGATCTTAAAAAAGACGGAGGTAATTATGGCGAAAAGAATATTTCTGTTTATTTTAACGAACCTTTTGGTCATTACGACAATCGGAATTGTGCTTACGATTATTACAAGCGTTACCGGTGTCGGCTCGTATATACAAAATGGCCGCATTGATCTGATGGCATTGCTCGTGTTCAGTCTTGTCGTCGGTTTTGTCGGTTCTTTTATTTCTCTCGGAATGTCCAGATGGATGGCCAAAACGATGATGGGCGTCCGGGTGTTAAATCCGAAGAAACAGTCGCTCAGCTATGAAGAACAGCAATTGGTTGACCGTGTGCACAGATTGGCCCGTGCCGCAGGGATGACGAAAATGCCTGAAGTCGGCATTTATCATTCCCCGGAGGTCAATGCTTTTGCGACCGGACCTTCTAAGCGCCGTTCGCTTGTCGCGGTTTCTTCAGGTTTATTGCAGCAGATGGATGATGCTGCGGTGGAAGGGGTTCTTGCCCATGAAGTCGCACACATCACAAACGGTGATATGGTCACGATGACGCTGCTGCAGGGAATCGTCAATACGTTCGTCGTATTCCTTTCCCGAATCGCGGCTTGGGTTGCAAGCCGCTTTGTCAAAGAAGACCTTGCGCCGGTCGTTCATTTTATCGCGATGATCGTGTTTCAGATTATCTTTTCCATTCTCGGCAGTCTTGTCGTCTTCGCCTACTCGCGCCACAGAGAGTTTCACGCTGACCGCGGCGGTGCAGACCTTGCCGGCAAGGATAAAATGATTCACGCCCTGCGTACGCTGAAGTCTTATACAGGACATGTGAATGAAGAGGACCAGACGGCGGTGCAGACGTTAAAAATTAACGGCAAAAAGCATTCGTCACTGTTCTCCACACACCCTGATCTCGATGAGCGTATCCGCAGGCTGGAAGCAAAATAATCAACAAAACCTCTGACAATCGTTTCAGAGGTTTTTTGTTTAAAGATCGGCAAATTACATAAGGTAATGAAAAATCTTTCTAAAAAGACCTTTAAAAATTCTCCCAATATCATTAGAATAATTACGTACTACATTTGAGAGGCAGAAGGAACTATCTTATGAAATTAAAACTGAAGAAATTCATACAGATCTTGTCGCCTGCACAGCTGATTGCATTATATTATTTTCTTGCTGTAACGGTGGCATTTATTTTGCTAAGTCTGCCGGCCGCCCACAAACAAGGGGCCAGCTGGTCGTTTATAGACGCGCTGTTTACGGCTGTCAGCTCAGTCAGTGTCACCGGTTTAACGGTCGTCAACACGGCTGATACATTCAGCACGGCCGGGATTGTCATTTTGGCTTTCGTGCTTCAATTCGGCGGAATCGGCATCATGACGCTCGGAACATTCGTCTGGCTCATTATGGGCAAACGGATCGGTCTGCGGGAACGGAAGCTCATTATGGTGGATCAGAATCAATCGCAGTTTTCCGGTATCGTCAACCTGATGAAGCAAGTGCTGTTTTTGATTTTATTAATCGAGTTTTTAGGCGGCATCATCTTAGGAACATATTTTTTAACGTATTATGATTCGTTTGAACAGGCGTACTTGCATGGATTCTTTGCGAGCGTCAGCGCCACGACAAACGGCGGTTTTGATATTACGGGAAATTCACTCGTCCCGTTCAGACATGACTATTTCGTGCAGTTTATTACGATGCTTCTGATTATTTTCGGTGCGATCGGTTTTCCGGTGCTCGTAGAAGTAAAAGACTTTTTGTTTTCAAAACAGCGCAGATACTCATTCACGCTGTTTACGAAAATTACGACCGTTACGTTCGGAATGCTCGTTTTGTTCGGAGCCGTGGGCATTTATGCGCTTGAAGCAAGCCATGTCATGAAGGGGAAAAGCTGGCATGATGTTTTATTTTTATGTCTCTTTCAATCAACCGCTACGCGAAGCGGCGGGCTTGCGACAATTGATATCAGCCAGCTGTCGGCGCCGACATTATTTTTCATCTGCGCCCTCATGTTTATCGGCGCATCACCGAGCTCGGTCGGCGGCGGAATCCGTACGACGACATTTGCGCTTAACCTGCTTGCCCTGTTTCATTTTGCCCGGGGGAATAAAGCGGTCAAGGTCTTTAAACGCGAGCTTCATCAGGCTGATGTCATGAAGTCGCTGGTCGTCACGATGATGGCGATTCTGCTCGTGTTCGGATCGACGCTGATTCTGTCCGTGACGGAGAAAAATCAGACGCTCCTCGGACTGCTTTTTGAAGTGTGTTCCGCATTCGGAACGACCGGCCTGTCGCTTGGGATTACTCCGCATTTAAGCGACATCGGAAAATGCGTGATCATGATTGTCATGTTTATCGGCCGGATCGGCATTTTGACGTTCCTTTATTTGATCGGCCGAAAAGAAATCGAAGCAAATTATCACTATCCGAAGGAAAGAATGATTATCGGCTGACACCGCTTTTTAGAAAGCGGTGTTTTTTATTGCCGTAAAATGGATGTGTGGAAACAGTTTCTTTGGAGATTCTACTTGTAAAGAGGTGACGTCATTGTTTGCCGTATTTTGGAAGTCGGTAGTTATGATAGCGGTCGGTACCTTTTTATTGCGGATTGCCGGACGGAAATCAATCAGCCAGCTGTCGGTGACCCAGACAGTCATCATGATTTCGATCGGCTCGATTATTATTCAGCCGTTTATTGAACATAATTTATGGGAAACCATTTTCGCGGCGGCGATTTTTATTGCGGTATTAATCCTGATGGAATATTTAGAAATCAAATCAAGCTTTTTTGAGTTTTTATTTTCAGGAAAAACCGTCGCCGTTGTCAGAAACGGAAAAGTCATCCCGGAAAACCTAAAAAAAATGCGTTTTACCGAAGCTCAGCTGTCAATGAGGATCAGGCAGGAAGGCCTCGGAGACATTCAAGATTTTAAATATGTTCTGCTTGAGCCGAACGGACAGATCGGCTATGAACTCATTGATGAGGCCAAAAACGTGACAGTGCGCGACTTGAAAAAAATGCTTGATGAATTCAAAACAGATTTGCTGACAGAAGGAGGAAATCAAATGAAACGCAAAGCAGCAAAGAATGAAGCTTTGACCAACAACAACACACCGACTGAGAGCATGGACAAAGATGCATACAAAACACAATATGACGGTGATCCCGGACTGAGAGGCGCAAACCGCAAATCAAAACACGGCAAACAAGGAGGCGAGTAACATGACGAAAAAAAACCGCCACAGCAAAGACATGCAAAACCATAAAAAGCCGATGGACCCTAAATTGCTTGAAGAAGAGTTTGCAAGCGAGCTCGGTGATTATAACGCCGGAAAATGGATTGAAACGCTTGAACAGACGAAGCCAAAGAAAAAAGAAGACGGCAAACAATAAAAAATACCTCTTAGGCGGCAACGCTTAAGAGGTATTTTGCATTATTTCGAATAAGCACTGTTTCTTGTTCCTTTCACCGCTTCAAGCCAGCCGGTGATCCGCAGCTCAATGAACGGCTGTGCGGCCGTTTTCACCGCATTGCTGGAGAGAATGGACGTAAGAGCGGCCGTTAACATTAAGAGCATGACTAAATTCTGATAATCAGATAAGTGATCTTCAAGCCCGATCTGCCGCAGCGTTTTTATAATGAATCCATGCAGCAGATACACGTAAAACGTTCTCGTACCCCATTTCGTAAAGAAATAACGCTTTTGCGGAACGAGCGCTAAAAAGCTGAAAGTGGCGGCAAAGGCCAAAACATACCAGCCGATGCGCGACAGACCGCTCAACAGCGACACTGTGCCGAATGTAGAATAAGGCTCCGATCCGAACAGCCACGAGTAATCAAAATCAATACACCAGCATAAGAGGAAAACAATCCCCAGTACGCCCGCGGCAATCTGCCTGCCTCTTTTAGCCCGAAGCAAATCAAAGTGCTGCTTCTTTAAATAAAACCCGACGAGAAACATCGGTAGAAAAACAAACGTCCGTGAAAGACTCAGCGTGCTGCTGATAAAATCAAGATACCCGATCATGACGGCAAGCCCGCAGCTCGCCCCAAGCGCCCACATTTTCGGCAGCTTCGTAAAGGGGTAAAGCAGCAGATTCCAAAAGAATAAGCTGACTAAAAACCAGAGAGACCACTGCGGATCAATCGGATTGACGCTTGCCATGCTTTCATCCTGAATCAAATAGTAAAAAACTGAGTAAATGCCCTGAAAAATCAAGTACGGAATAATCAGCTTCACAGCCAGCTTCTTCACATAACCTTTCCGCTTAAAGTTTTTTGCGAAATAGCCGGAAACCAGGATAAAGGCCGGCATATGAAAAGTATAAATGAATTTGTAGAGATGGAGCATAAACTCATTTCCGTTAATAAATGACCGGAGGATATGGCCGAACACCACCAGAAAAATCAAGATAAACTTGGCGTTGTCAAAGTAACTGTCTCGCGATTTTGTCATAGCATCACCTTCTCTTCAAAAATCATCCACTGCATGATTATTTCCTGTTGGTGTTCATTTTAAAATAAAAAACAAAAAATTGAAGGAGGACAAAAGGGATTGTTAGGATGATGTAATGGGGAGGTAAGGATCGTAGAAAAAGACTTTAACTTGTCATATCATTGAAATTTTCTGAAATGTATAGGGCGAATGAAGGAAGATGAGGTATTTTGTAGAAATATTGAAGGATAGGTTTTTGAAGAAGGAGTGTACTGAATGGCTGAAACTCTGGATTTGCAAACAAACGAGTCGCTGAAAGAGCAGCTGAAGCGGATGAAAGAGGAAAATGACCGCCTGAAGAGTGATTTGAACCGGTATCACGTGATTATGAATAACACGCTTGATGCCATTTTTATATGCCGTAAGGAAATGAAAATCGTCCAGGCGAACGAGGCTGCGGCCCGGATGATGCAGATTGAGGCAGAGAGCCTCATTAACCGCTCCGTCCTGGATTTTTTATATTCCGTGCCTCAGGAAGAACTGAATAAGGCCGTGAAAAAGTTTTTAAAAAAAGGCCATCTGTGGAAAGAGGTGCCGATTAAGCTTGACAGCGGCGCGACGAAATACATTGAATTCCTCGCCAGAGACGGAATTGGGGAGGATTATTTTTTTGTGGTGATGAGGGATATCTCCTCTAAAAAAATATTAGAGCGCGAATTCTCCATGAACGAGCAGCTGTTTAAAGATTTGTTTGACAGGGCTGTCGACGGCATCGTGCTGTTTGATAAGGACGGCGGGTTTATTGATGCGAACCTCTCTTTTTGCAAAAGCTTTGAGATCGGCCAGAATGAATTGTCCCATCTGTCGCTCCGCCATTTTACCGACGGAGAAAACAAAAAGCATCTGAAAGAAATCTGGGAAACCCTCCGCAGAAAAGGAAACGCCAAAGGAGAACTGCCCGTCAAGCTTCGGTCCGGCGAAGAGAAGCTGTTTGAATTTACGATTACGTCCAACTTAATCAGCGGGTTCTACATGTCCATTATGAGAGACATAACAGAGAAACGGTTGATGGAATTGAAACTTTTCAAAAGCGAAGAGCGATTCCGCGAAATTTTTGAAAACGCCATGGACGCGATTGTCATTTGGTCTGATGACGGAAAGATTGCCAAAGCAAACGAATCGGCGTGCCGCATTTTCGAACTGCCGATGGATAAGCTGGTGGAGACGAATTTATGTACGTTTATCGTTGATCCGCAGAAAAAATATAAGCAGATTAAGAAAAAATATGAAAAATATGGGGAAATCCGTGAAGAAATGCTGTTTCAGATGGCAAACGGCCAATTTAAAGAGCTGGAATTCACATCAAAACGAACCATACTTGAAGGTCAGCATTTAACCATTTTAAGAAATGTCAGCGATCGTAAGCGGATGGAAAAAGAATTGCGGGAAAGCGAGCTGAAATTCAGAAAAGTATTCAACGGCTCAATGGACGGCAAGGTCTTATTTGACAACCAATTCCGCATTATTGACGCGAATCCTCTCGCAAGCCGTATACTCGGTATGCCGGATGAGGAGCTGAGAGCGTACACCGTTCCGGATATTCTTTCTTTATTTGATATTGAAAACGCGGGTGTTCCCGCCAGAAAGATTGATTTAGAAGGAATGGATAATGAAATCCCCTTCCTGTTAAGCAGCAGCGACAGCCGCAAACTGGAATTCTCCTTCAAAAGAAATATCATTCAAAATATGAATCTGGCCATCTTTAAAGATGTCACAGAGGCCAAAGAGCTTGAAGAGAGGCTGCGGAAATCCGACACTCTTCATGTTGTAGGGGAGCTGGCGGCGGGCATCGCCCACGAAATCAGAAACCCGATGACGGCGCTGAAAGGGTTCATTCAGCTTCTTCAAGGAAGCATTGAAGGCGAATATTCTCTGTACTTTAACGTCATTACCTCAGAATTAAAACGCATCGAGTCTATCATCACTGAATTTTTAATTTTAGCGAAACCCCAGGCGATATTATATGAAGAAAAAGACGTGACGCAGATTATGAAAGACACGGCTGATCTTTTGAATGCCCAGGCCAATCTTGTCAATGTGCAGATCCATCTGAACCTGACCGGAAACATCCCGCCGATTTACTGTGAACCGAATCAATTAAAACAGGTGTTTATCAATATTTTAAAAAACGCCATTGAAGTCATGCCGGGCGGCGGCAATATCTACGTGACCATTCAGTCTTCTGATCAAGACCACATTTTGATTTCTATTCAAGATGAAGGAACAGGCATTTCCGAAGACAAATTAAAACGTCTGGGTGAACCATTTTACACGACAAAAGACAGGGGAACGGGTCTCGGTCTCATGGTCAGCTATAAAATCATCGAAGAACATCAGGGCCGCATTCATGTGGAAAGTGAAGAAGGGAAGGGCACCGTTTTTCATTTGACGCTTCCGATCCGGCAGAATACCGAAGAAAGAAGGAGCGGGGAATGATCTGTTTTACAAGTGTGAGAGCGCCGTTTGGAACCGTCATCATAACAGAGGAAGAGAGCTTTATTACCGGCCTGTTTCTCACCGGGGAAGATTTTGAGGAATGGCGGAAAGACGCGCCCGGCGTAAAGCCGTGCGAAACCGCTTTGCTGTCGGAGGCGAAACAGCAGCTGGCATCATATTTTTCAGGAGAAAGAAAGCAATTCTCTCTGCCTCTGAGACAAAAAGGCACACCCTTTCAGGAAAGGGTATGGAACGCGCTGACGATGATTCCTTACGGGGAATCCCGAAGCTACGGCGATATGGCTGAAGCGATCGGAAAACCGAAAGCGGTGCGCGCCATCGGACAAGCCAATAAACGAAACCGGCTGCCGATTTTGATCCCGTGCCATCGGGTAATCGGCAAAGACAGCGCCTTAACGGGATACGCGGGCACGAAGACGGATGTAAAAGCGGTGCTGCTGAACATCGAACAAATATCCTATAAAGAAAAATAAAGCGTATGGCACGTTCCGTTTTTTCACGTCCGACATATCATTTTATTAAGTGAAAAAAAGTTGGTCTGATGAAAAAGGAGGACGAAGCCTGATGAAAATGAGCCGTCCGCAGAAGATAGCCGGCTATGCAGAGCTGTTTTTTAAAATGCATCTCATTACAGCCGTCCAAAAAGATGAAGTGATTACATTGTGCAGACAAAAAAACCGCTGACATTGCCTGAGGCAATATCATCAGCGGTTTTTCAGCTCAGCTGGCAGTCAGCGAATAATTGTTCAATTTCTTCCGTGTAAGAGCCGGTCACAATTCCTTTCTCGGTTATAATGCCGGAAATCAGGCTGCCCGGTGTGATGTCAAAGGCCGGATTGAAGACCGGCACATCTTCGGGAGCGGTGCGTATGCCGGAGATCTGTCTGACTTCATCCGGATCTCTCTCTTCAATCGGAATCTGATCGCCGTTTTCAATCTGCAAGTCAAATGTCGAAAGCGGTGCGGCCACAAAAAACGGAATTTGAAAGGCGTTTGCCAAAATAGCGAGGCCGTACGTTCCGATTTTGTTGGCCGTATCACCGTTTTTTGCAATTCTGTCAGCGCCGACAATGACCGCAGAAATATGTTTTTCCTTCATTGTATGGGCGGCCATGCTGTCGGTAATGAGCGTGACATCAATTCCGCCCTGCATCAGCTCCCACGCCGTCAGCCGTGATCCTTGGAGAACGGGTCTTGTTTCACATGCGTAGATATGAAGGCCGAGGTCTTTTTGTTTCGCTAAGTAAAAGGGAGCAAGCGCCGTACCGTACCGGCTTGTGGCGATCGAGCCCGCATTGCAGATGGTCATGATCTGGTCGCCTTTTTTAAAAAGGTGCAGCGCATTTTGGCCGATCATACGGCATGTTTCTTCATCCTCAATCTGAATTTGAATGGCTTCATGAACGAGCGTTGTCTTCGCTTCATTGATTGAGGTCGCATCCCTGATGGAATCCGTCAGTCTGTCAAGCGCCCACGCGAGGTTGACGGCAGTGGGCCTTGAACTGTTTAAATATGCTTTGACATCCGCGAACTGACGTCGGAAATCTGAAAGGTCGCGGGCTTCAAACGACTTGGCGGAGAGCGCGAGTCCGAACGCCGCGGTTATACCGATGGCCGGGGCGCCCCTTACTTTCAGCGTGACAATCGCGTCGAATACATCTTCCTTTGTTTTAAGTTCCGCATATTCAGTGACGTCGGGAAGCTTTTGCTGATTTAAAATGCGGATGTAGGTTTCTTTCCATTCTACAGAACGGGGGATGGCAAATTCATTGGTCATGCTGCATCATTCCTTTACACGGAGCTTAAATTGGTCCAGAACCTCGGTGATATGCTTCAGTTCTTTTCTGTTTTCGATATAATAGGCGCCGATGTCAAGCGCCAGCTTCTTCCGTTCGATTCGTTTGTCAAACGGAGTGATTTCATCTAAGTCAGCCACATGAGCGAGTCCGATCGTGCGCCGGATCAGTTCGCATCCCGCAAAACCGACCGCTTCCTCAAACGCGTTTTTCAGTGTGTCTTCCAGCAGGTGTCTGCGGGAAGGCAAGCAGTCTTTCTCCCATGCTTCACTGAATGTTTTCACAAATGTATCCCATACGGCGGCAGTATGATCATATAACGGCTGTCTGTCGTCACCGTCGCGGCTGAGGGCGTTTAACAGCAGATTGGCGATAAATTGGCCGATGTCAAACCCGATCGGTCCGAAGAAAGCAAACTCGGGGTCAATCACCTTTGTTTCATGTTCATCTGCGAAGATGCTTCCCGTGTGCAGATCGCCGTGAACCAATGTTTCCGCGGAATTCAGAAAGATGGCTTTCAATTCGTCAGCGCCTTCTTTCAGCCGGGAATTGTTCCAAACTTTTTCTGCGTATGGGCGCAGCTCCTCTTCAAAATCGTTTGTCTCATGGTCGAGAAACGGTTCTGTAAACACAAGCCTTTCCGTAATATTGCAAAGCTCAGGATTTGTAAACTGCTTTGCGAGCTGCTGCTTTACTTTCGCATCAAGCGCATAATCGGATGAGTAAAAGAGCGTTTTCCCTAAAAATTCACCGATATGAACCGATAAGTTCGGATAATGCTGCCCTTCCAGCAGCCCTTTTCTTGAAATTCGCAAATGCGAGAGGTCTTCCATTACCGTGACGGCCATTTCAGTATCGGAATAGTAAACGGCCGGAACGAGGTGCGGCACGTGTTCGCCCTGGCGGATGAGGGCGCTGCTTTCGATTCTCGCCCGGTCAATGGTAAGCGGCCAGCTTTCACCGACGACTTTCGCGTAAGGAATCGCCTGTTTGATAATCAGTCCTTTTTTGTTTTCGTTATCGTAAACATGAAAGACGTAATTTAAATTGCCGTCGCCGATTTCACGGCATGTCAGAGTGCTTTTGCTTTGGAATAAGCCGAGCTTGACGGCTAACGCGGCGGCGGAGCTTTCTGTTAATTGTTCATAAAGACTTGTTTTAGTTGCTGACATGGATTTACCCTCCAATTATGTAGTGGCAGTAAGAGATCGTGACGGAGAATACGCCCGAAAAAAAGCCTCCTTCTCTGAAAGAGAAGGAGGCTGAAACAGTGCAGTCCGCCTCTTATCTCTCAGATAACATCTGATGGAATTAGCACCGTGCCTTATGAGACAATCGTCTCGGCGCAAAATGTACGCGCCCCATTTCACAATGGAATTACGGTCGGTTGCTGTTGGGGTCAAAAGGCCAATCCCTCGCCCAACTCTCGATAAGAGAAAAATATATTGATTTGTATCACAATTCGGATTAATCAGTTGATGAAAATATTAGCAGGTGCCGGATATTCTTGTCAACATTTTTTTGAAAATTAATATAAATCACGCCGCAAGTCTTGGAAAACCGGAATGGTTCCCCGCACGTCCGCGCTTTCTGACACATCGATTTCCGCCCGGACTGCGCCTTCCGTCCGGTCTCCTTCGGCTAAAATCCGGCCCCACGGGTCAATAATCAGGCTGTGGCCGGCAAATTCATTATCGGGATTGGACCCCGTGCAGTTAGAGGCTGCGACAAAACATTGGTTTTCAATTGCTCTGGCGATAAGCAGGCTTCGCCAATGATCAAGGCGGGGCAGAGGCCATTCCGCAGAGATAAACAGGACATTCGCGCCCTGGGACGTATGCTTTCTGATCCATTCGGGGAAACGGATATCATAGCAGATCAGCCCGGCGCACTTGACACCGTCAAGCTCAAAGGAACCGTCGCTGTTTCCTGCTGCCAAGTAAAGGTGTTCATCCATCAGCTGAAACAGATGGGCTTTCTGATACCGCTTCACGATCTGTCCGCTGTTATCGGCGATGTACATGGTGTTATAGACATTTTCGCCTTCTTTGACCGCAAAAGATCCGGCAACGAGGTGTACGTTGTATGTTTTTGCCGTTTCTTTAAGCCATTGTTCCGAAACTTTGCCGTTTTCATCCGCCAGCTGGTCTAGCCGTGTGAGATCATAGCCGGTCGTCCACAACTCAGGAAGCACGATTACATCAGCATGGCGGCTTTCTTGCTCAATCAAAGATTCTGCTTTTTTAAAGTTTTCTGAAGGATTTCCGTATGAAATATCAAATTGCAAACAGGAAACGGTCCATTTCATTTTTTAACACCTCAAGTTTCTCTTTACTTTTTTTATTTAACCATATATGATGATGGACTATCATTTCAAGACATTTTTAGAAGGTGAAAATATGAACTTTGAAATCTCAGATGTACTCAAACAGCTGCCGGAACAATTTTTCGCATCATTGGTGCAAAAAGTGAATCAAAAGCTGAAAGAAGGCAGAGACGTCATCAATTTAGGGCAGGGAAACCCTGATCAGCCGACGCCTCAGCATATCGTTGAAGAAATGAAGCGCGCCGTCGAAAGGCCGGAAAATCATAAATACTCATCATTCCGGGGCGCTTACAGCTTCAAAAAAGCAGCCGCTGCATTTTATGAAAGGGAGTACGGGGTCACGCTTGATCCGGAAACGGAAGTCGCCGTGCTGTTCGGAGGCAAGGCGGGACTTGTTGAGCTTCCGCAATGTCTTTTAAACCCGGGAGATACCATTCTGGTGCCTGATCCCGGATATCCTGATTACTGGTCGGGCGTCGCCCTTGCAAAAGCGAAAATGGAAATGATGCCGCTGACAGAAGAAAGAGGGTTTCTCCCTGATTACAGCGTAATTCCTGAAAAGGTGCGGAGTGAGGCGAAGCTGCTGTATCTCAATTATCCGAATAATCCGACCGGCGCTGTGGCGACAGAGGCGTTTTTCGAGGAGACGGTCGGTTTTGCGGAGCAAAACGGCATTTGTGTCATTCATGATTTCGCGTACGGAGCCGTCGGCTTTGACGGGCATAAACCGCTGAGCTTTTTGCAGACCGAAGGCGCAAAAGAGACGGGAATCGAAATCTATACCTTGTCCAAAACGTATAATATGGCGGGCTGGCGGGTCGGATTTGCCGTCGGAAACGCTTCTGTCATCGAAGCGATCAACCTATATCAGGATCATATGTTTGTCAGCTTGTTTCCCGCGGCGCAGCAGGCGGCGGCAGCCGCTCTTTTAGCGGATCAGGCATGCGTCGCAGCGCAAAATGACAGATATGAATCGAGACGCAATGCATGGATTAAAGCCTGCCGCGATATCGGCTGGGATGTGACGGCTCCGGCGGGCTCCTTTTTTGCATGGCTCCCTGTGCCTGACGGTTATACGTCACAGTCGTTTTCAGATCTGCTGCTCGAGAAAGCGGATGTCGCGGTCGCTGCCGGAAACGGGTTCGGAAAATGGGGGGAAGGCTATATAAGAGTCGGTCTTCTGACAAGTGAAGAAAGACTTAAAGAAGCTGCGGAACGGATCGGGAAACTGAATCTTTTCACCCGAAAAAGCATTGACATATCAGGATAACAATGCGATAATTCAAAATACTTTATAAAATCATTATTCTTATCAAGAGCAGGCAGAGGGACGAGCCCGATGAAGCCCGGCAACCGACTGATAAAGCACGGTGCTAATTCTTGCAGCAGGAGCTGAGAGATAAGATTCGGACATAACACGAAGCCTCTTTCTGCTCATACGGAAGAGGTTTTTTTATGTTTTGCGAAAGAAAGAGAGGCGTTCACGCATGAGCGAGGTATTGGCAACATATCTTCTGACAGACACAACGGACAGTGAAAAGCGGGCGGAACAGATTGCGGCGGGGCTGACAGTAGGCTCCTGGACTGACCTGCCCCTGGTGAAGCAGGAACAGCTCAGAAAACATAAAGGGCGGGTCGTAAAAGTTGAGGAGATAGAAGGAACCTCAGAAAACGAAACACAATCCGTCATCACCATCGCCTATCCCGAGGCGAACTTTTCAAGAGATATTCCGGCCGTCCTGACGACGGTATTCGGAAAGCTGTCACTGGACGGAAAAATAAAATTGACTGATCTTGAATTTTCCGAAGGGTTTAAACGCTCCCTTCCCGGGCCGAAATTCGGTATATACGGTATCCGCAAACTGCTGGGCGAATTTGAAAGACCGCTTCTGATGAGCATATTTAAAGGCGTGATCGGACGGGATCTCGCCGACATTAAAGAACAGCTCAGACAGCAGGCGCTCGGCGGCGTGGATCTGATTAAAGACGACGAAATTTTCTTTGAAAATGAACTGGCTCCGTTTGAAACCCGCATTATCGAAGGAAAACAAGTCCTGAAGGAAACCCGGGAGGAGACGGGGCATAAAACGCTGTATGCCGTAAACCTTACGGGAAGGACCGCTGAATTGCGGGATAAAGCGAGGCGCGCGGCAGAACTCGGGGCGGACGCGCTTTTATTGAATGTGTTCGCTTATGGTTTAGATGTGATGCAGAGCCTTGCTGAAGACAGGGAAATCCCGCTTCCGATCATGGCGCACCCGGCAGTCAGCGGCGCGTTCACATCATCTCCTGTTTACGGCTTGTCGCATGCGCTTTTGCTCGGCAAGCTGAACCGCTATTGCGGCGCTGATTTCAGTTTATTTCCGTCACCTTACGGATCCGTTGCTCTTCCGAAGGAGTCCGCACTTGCAATCCATGATGAATGTGTAAAAGACGATGTCTTTCATCCGTCGTTTGCCGTCCCGTCAGCAGGCATTCACCCCGGTATGGTGCCATTATTGATGCGCGATTTCGGCATCGATCACATCATCAATGCCGGCGGAGGCATTCACGGCCATCCGAAAGGAGCCGAGGGCGGCGGAAGAGCGTTCCGCGCCGTCATTGATGCGGTGCTTGAAGCGCAGCCGATTGAAGAAAAAGCCGCGTCGTGCAAAGATCTTCAGCTCGCATTAGACAAATGGGGAAGGGTGGAAGCCGTATGACCCGCACGCCGCTGATTATTTGTGATTTCGACGGAACGGTCACCATGAACGACAACATTGTCAGAATGATGAAAGAATTCGCGCCTCCTGAGTGGCTTGAAATAAAAGACGGTGTTCTGTCTAAAAGCATATCAATCCAAGAAGGAGTCGGCCGGATGTTCGGACTGCTGCCGAGCAGCTTAAAAGAAGAACTGACCGGCTTTATCCTGAAGGATGCGAAAATACGGGACGGCTTTTTGGATTTTGTCTCGTTTGTCCGGTCAAACGGCCTCCCGTTTTATATCGTAAGCGGGGGAATGGACTTTTTTGTGCATCCGCTTTTGGAAGGGATCGTAGAAAAGGAGCGGATTTTCTGCAATCATGCATCCTTTGACCATGAATATATTCATATAGACTGGCCGCACGCTTGTGATGGAGACTGTACCAATCAATGCGGCTGCTGCAAACCGTCAGTCATCCGGAAGCTATCCGATCAGCAGAAATTTCTCGTTATGATCGGTGATTCGGTCACGGATGTCGAGGCTGCAAAGTTGTCCGATATGTGCTTTGCGAGAGATTATCTTTTGACTGAATGCAAAGAACTCGGCCTCCGGCATCTGCCTTTTCAAGATTTTCATGAGGTGAAAACAGGCATTGAAAACATCGGGGAGGTGCAGGCATGGCTGCAAAAGAAGAACGCTGGCGCGAACTTGCCGAGGTAAAACGCGAGCTGGCTGAAAGAGACTGGTTCCCGGCAACGAGCGGGAATCTTTCCATCAAAGTATCCGACGGGCCGCTGACTTTTCTCGTTACGGCGAGCGGAAAAGACAAACGAAAAGAAACAGACGAAGATTTTCTCTTAATCGATGAGTACGGGAAGCCCGCTGAGACCGGCCATTCTTTAAAACCTTCAGCGGAAACGCTTCTCCATACTTACTTATACCAAAAGACAGACGCCGGCTGCTGTCTGCATGTCCATACTGTCAATAATAATGTCATCTCAGAGCTTTACGGGGATGAAAAACAAATCACTTTTCAGGGGCAGGAGATGATTAAGGCGCTCGGATTATGGGAGGAAAACGCGTCCGTGACCGTTCCGATCATTGACAATCCGGCGCATATCCCGGCATTGGCCGAAAACTTCGCGCACCATGCGGACGCCGGCTCAGGCGCGGTGTTAATCCGCAATCACGGCATTACGGCATGGGGGCGGACCGCATTTGAAGCGAAAAGGGTGCTGGAAGCCTATGAATTTTTATTCAGCTGTCACCTCAAGCTTCTGTCACTTCGGCCGCAGCTGGTAAAATAAAAGGAGGAATAGAAAATGGCGACCATCAGAATTCATGACGAAAAAAATACGCTCATTGAACATCAGGAAGAAGTAGCGCGCTTCTTAGACGAACAAGAGGTGATCTATGAGCAGTGGAACATTGAAAAACTTCCGTCTGAGCTTTCGGAAAAATACGACCTAACCGAAGATGAAAAAGAACGGATTCTCGCGGTGTTTGACACGGAGATTCAGGACATTTCAGCCCGGCGCGGATATCAGTCTCAGGATGTCATTTCTTTATCAGACACCACGCCGAATCTTGATGAATTATTAAAAAATTTCCAAAGAGAACATCACCACACGGATGATGAAGTCCGCTTTATCGTCAGCGGACACGGCATCTTCGTCATTCAAGGCAAAGACGGCACATTTTTCGACGTCCGTTTAAATCCGGGAGATTTGATTTCAGTTCCGGAGAACATCCGCCACTACTTTACGCTTCAGGAAGACCGCCGGGTCGTCGCAATCCGAATCTTCGTGACGACTGAGGGCTGGGTGCCGATTTACGAAAATGAAAGTGTGCAAAACTGATAGACGCCCGAACCTCTCATGCCCACGCCGGCATGAGAGGTTTTTTATTGTAATATAAAGTCAGCTGTGGCTGTTTTTTAATTCTTGAATATGCCGCATTCTGTTTATATCATTACCCGAATGGGTATTATTCTCGTATTCATGCTAAAGATTCCAATATGAAATGAAAAAATAAGTTATTTAGTAAAAAAATGTTTACAAATAAAGTATAATCTGTAATAATGCTCAATAACCCAATCAAACTTGTTTCCTATTCTTTTAGCGGTGAGGGGTGAAGTGAATGGGCAGTTATTCTGAACAAGAAAAATTGCTTGTATCTATTGATAAAAAAAGAAAAATGATGATAGATGCGGCTAACAGGCAAGGGTTTACAGGATATGACACGATCAGGCACAGCCAGGAACTGGACTGTCTGATGAACGCGTATCAGCAGCTGGTAAACCGTGATCGTACACATCACCAAGGAATACAGGGCCTTGTGAAGAAAATAGGCTTGTTCTCCCGCGGTGACGTCATGCCTGCATATGAAGCAAACAAATGATTGATGATAAAACAGATAACGAAGACTGAATGCGCTTCCTGATCAAGCGCCGCATCCGAAAGATGACCGCGTACAGTCAGCACATTTTTCCGCTGACACGGCTCACGAAGCGCCTCGTACTATCTGCCGGCTATGATGCCGTTCCTCTCGTATATCCTCTTACACATACTCTTCTTTAAATAAAAAACACCCCGATCCAGGGTGTTTTTTTTCATCGAGAAGCGGCAGGGAGGGTAATGGTGACCTCTGTGCCCTTATCGACTTCGCTTTGAATGTCAATCGAACCGCCGTACATCAGCATGATTCGTTTACATACGACAAGGCCGAGGCCGGTGCCTTTTTCCTTTGACGTTACAAACGGAAGAAAAATGTGCTCAAGCATATCTTCAGAAATGCCCATTCCGTTGTCGGCCACCTTAATGACTGCTTTATGATCGCGGGCTTCTAAATAGATGGACAGCCGGCCGCCTTCCTGCATGGATTCCAGCGCGTTTTTCGCGACATTTAAAATCACCTGTTTAATATGGTCTTTCGTGCAGTTGACCTTGAGCGGCCGATTGACGAGAATCTCCACATTCACTTCCACATTGTATAGATTCCCTTCAGAATAAATAATCGGCATAATCTCATCAAGAATATCCTGCAGCGAGTTCACTTCCAACCGTTCAGCAGTGGGTTTTCCAAGCACTAAAAACTCACTGACAATCTGATTGATCCGTTTAATCTCCTGCTCAATAATTGAGAAATACAGCTGATCTTCCTCCGATTTGTATTTTTTCTGCAAAAGCTGAATGAAGCCGCTGATCCCTGTAAGCGGGTTGCGGATTTCATGGGCGGTGCTGGCGGCAAGCGTTCCGATCAGCTCCAATTTCTGCGCTTCATTTTGAGCGCGCTCCAGCTGGGTCTTGCGCTTAAGCAAATAATATTGAACGAGGATGAACAGAATATTCAGCAGCACGGCAATACTGGACATCGGCAGCAGCACGCTTTTGGTCAGCTCATTCAGCTCAACCGGTTTCGGATAAACATTGATATTCCAATTAATATCATCCAGATAGCCGCTGACCGGTTTCACACCTTCTGATTGATCAGCCCGTCCGCTGGCAAATATCACTTTATTCTGATTGGTTGCCTTGACATAAACGTCAGGGCTCAGCATATTGATCATATTTCTCAAATAATCGACTTGTATGGCGGCTACTAAATAATCCGTGACTTCCCGTTTTGCGTCTAACACCGGCACGCAGATCGTGAAGATGCGCTGGCCTGTAATTCTGCTGGAGTAGTCATTTGTGATGACCGTTTTTTTCGTCTTTTTCGCCTTCGTAAAATACGGTCTGTCGGCCAAATTCACCTTTGATTTCAGATCAGTCGTGCTTGCGATGACATCACCTTTGGAATTCAGCATATACAGACCGCTGAATCTGGGTTCATCCTCAAAAGCCTGATCGAGAATGTCAATGATCTTTTCTTCATTGACAGGCTTATCGACAGCGATCGCAAGTGTTGTCATCCGTGCTTTTGTTTCACCGATTAAATAATTGAGCTTATTGCGGTGAAGGTTGAGCATCATACTGGCTTCCTGTATGTGTTTATCGGCTATTTTCTGCTTTTCTTTTTCATAAATGAAAAAGCTGATAATAAGTGCCGGGATGATCACCAATATGAGATAAAGCTTGATCTTTCCCCGGGCACCTTTAAATGTATTCACTCTGCATCGCTCCAACATTACACTTGAATAGAGGTATTATATCATTTTTATACTTCTTTAATAAGAAAAAATAACCAAAATGATAGAAAAACAAATTATTTTATTAAGGTCAGACAAAAAGAAGAGAAATTTTGGAAACATTTTTGTTGACATTTTTCATTTTGTTTATTAATGTTTCTCTGTAACGGTTTCTTTTGTAAAAGGATGATTGAATGTATGACGGATAAAACAGAAAACTCATTGAAATTATTTATTGTACTGTCACGTGCGTACCGATCTATTAACGACCATATGAATAAACATATTCATAAGCACGGCCTGAACCCGACGGAATTTGCGGTGCTTGAGCTGCTGTACCACAAAGGCAACCAGCCGCTTCAGCAGATCGGCGACAAAATTTTATTAGCGAGCGGAAGTATTACATACGTTGTTGACAAATTAGAGAAAAAAGAACTTCTCATCAGAAAAGCCTCG
Organism: Bacillus sp. JNUCC-21; assembly: GCF_041222765.1. Lineage (NCBI taxonomy): Bacteria > Bacillati > Bacillota > Bacilli > Caryophanales > Bacillaceae > Bacillus > Bacillus sp. JNUCC-21. The sequence continues at coordinate 1,361,071 of NZ_CP166019.1, forward strand.
CCGACTGACAGAAGAGTGACTTTCGCACAGATTTCCGAAAAGGGAATCCGTCTTTTGGACGATATTTTCCCTGATCATGCTGACGAAATTAAAGAAATGATCAGTGTGTTGAGTGATGAAGAGATAGAAATGTGTACGGAAATGCTGAAAAGAGTGGGGTTAAACGCTAAACATTTTCATCAGAAATAAAAAAGGAAGCCATTTGAAAGGCTTCCTTTTTTATATTACTGATTTTGGTCAGTCGCGGCGTTTCTAGGCTGTATCAATACCTCGACGCGCCTGTTTTTGCTGCGCCCTTCGGCGGTTTTGTTCGACACGGCCGGTTTATACTCTCCGAAACCTTTGGCGCTGAATACTTTTGCGTCAAGTTTCGGGTTTTCCGTGAGAATAGCCATGAAGTTGACGGCCCGCATGACGCTTAAATGCCAGTTAGATTGATATTGTGAGTTTTTAATCGGTACATTGTCCGTATGTCCGCTGATAATAATGTTCCTTGGCGGATTCAGCACAAGGAGATTCGAGATTTCCTTGGCAAGCGGAATATCTTCCTGACGGATATCCGCCCGTCCGGAATCAAAAAAGATACTGTCTTTAATGGTAATTAAGAGTCCTTCTTTAGTCAGCTTTGTTTCCAGCTGAGTTTCAAGCTTTTTATTTTTTATAAATTGATTGACTTGCTTTTGCACGCCTTCAAGTTCTTCGCGGTCGGCTGCTTCTCTTTCTTTCTTTTTCTGTTCTTTATCTTTTTCCTTGTCTTTTTTTAACTGATCAACGCCGTCTTTTTCGTTTTCAGGAGGGGTGACGCTTGAATATTCAAGAACACCCGTGCCTCCGGTAAACACGGCGTTAAATGATTTAGACAGCATTTGGAATTTCGCCGCATCGACCGAGCTCATGGCGAACAATACAATGAACAGAGCCAAAAGAAGGGTGAGCAAATCCGCGTACGGGATCAGCCAAGACTCATCCACATGCTCGTCATCATGCTTCTTCTTCTTTTTTCTCGCCATTGTTTGCCTCTCCTTCTTGTTCAGCGACTTTTGCGCGTTCATTCGCAGGAAGATACATGAGAAGTTTTTGTTCGATCACTTTCGGGGCCTGTCCTTCAAGCACTGACAGAACGCCTTCGATCATGATTTCACGCAGTTTGACTTCCTGCTTTGATTTGCGTTTCAGTTTGTTGGCGAAGGGATGCCATAGTACATATCCTGTGAAAATCCCGAGAAGGGTGGCGACAAAAGCCGCACTGATGGCATGTCCGAGCGCCTCGGTATTGTTCATGTTGGAAAGAGCCGCGATAAGGCCGATGACCGCACCCAAAACGCCGAGTGTCGGCGCATATGTGCCGGCTTGTGTAAAGATGGCTGCGCCGGCCTGGTGTCTGTCTTCCATCGCTTCAACTTCCTCAGTCATAATATCTCTGATAAATTCTGCGCTTTGTCCGTCAACCGCCATACTCAGGCCGTTTTTCAAAAATGCGTCATCCACGTCTTCAATGCTTGCTTCCAATGCAAGCAGACCTTCACGTCTGGCGATTTGCGCCCATTGAGAGAACATAGGAATTAATTGCGCAATTGTCAGCTGTTTGTTTTCTTTAAACAGCACTTTAAAAAGGGCAGGCACTTTTTTGATTTCTTTTCCGGGGAATGCGATGATCACCGCAGAAATCGTACCGAACAAAATAATCAGAATAGCTGCCGGGTTAGCGAGTGCGCTTAAGCTGACCCCTTTCAGCACCATGCCCACGCTTAAAGCAATCAAGGCGAGGATGATACCGATAATCGATGTTTTATCCATAGTTTTCACCAAATCCTTTATACTAGCTTTCTATGGTTAATATCGGTGGCAGTGCATGGAACTTTAGGGTGATTGAGAAATTGTTCCCGAATTCTTCACAGTTTCTCCCTTCTGACATGGATAAAGAAACAAAAAAGCGGCTCCCCGCGAGGAGGGAACCGCTTTTTTCTTATTGTGCCCGGACTTTGATGCCGTCCTCTTCCATTACGACATGGAAGGCTTTTATATCGTTGTTATCCAATAAGAGATCTGTCATTTCGTCCTCGATCAATTCTTGGATGGTTCTTCTGAGCGGGCGTGCTCCGAAAGCTGGGTGGTAGCCGATTTCAGCGATTTTTTCTTTCGCATCATCGGTGACGTTCAGGCTGATGCCGCGCTCTTTTAATGTGTCTTCAAGCTCTGTGAGAAGCAGGCTGACGATTTTCACGAGATGTTCTTTTTTCAGGGATTGGAATTCAATGATGCTGTCAAACCGGTTTAAAAACTCCGGTTTGAAGAACGCGCTCAGTGAATCAATCAGCGTTTGTTCTTCCAGGACGCTCTCTTCAGATTGGAATCCGACTTTCACCTGTTTTTCGCCGGTTCCAGCGTTGCTTGTCATAATCAAAACGGTATCTTTGAAGCTGACCGTTCTGCCCTGGCTGTCTGTCAGACGGCCGTCCTCCATAATCTGCAGAAACATATGCTGGACATCAGGGTGGGCTTTTTCAATCTCATCGAGCAGCACGATGCTGTACGGATTGCGGCGCACTTTTTCCGTTAATTGACCGGCTTCATCGTGTCCGACATATCCCGGCGGTGAACCGATGATTTTTGATACGGCGTGTTTTTCCATGTATTCACTCATATCGAGACGGATAATGGAATCTTTTGTACCGAACAGTTCATCTGCGAGTGTCTTTGATAACTCGGTTTTTCCGACTCCGGTCGGTCCGACAAAGAGGAAGGAGCCGACAGGTCTGTTTTTGGATTTTAAGCCGGCGCGGCTTCGTCTGACCGCTTTCGCCACTTTTTTCACGGCTTTTTCCTGACCGATGACGCGCTGATGAAGATGCTCTTCAAGTTCCTTCATTTTGACTTGTTCATCAGCCTGGAGTTTTCCGACCGGAATGCCTGTTTTCTGTTCAATGATGGCTTGAATATGCTCCGCCCCGATTTTAGGTGAAGAGGCCGGAGCTTCTTGTGCCAGCTGCTTTTCCAACGCCGCTTCTTCATCACGCAGTTTCGCGGCAAGCTCATAATTTTCTTCATGAAGCGCTTTTGTTTTCTCCGCGTCAATTGCTTTGAGTCTCTCAGCCGCATCTTCTTCATTTACGGTATCAAGCTCCAGGTTCGCCTTAGAGCCGGCTTCATCTAATAAGTCGATCGCTTTATCCGGCAGGTGGCGGTCCTGAATGTAACGGGATGAAAGCGTAACACAGGCGTTTATCGCTTCATTGCTGAATGTGACGCCGTGGTATTTCTCATATTTATCTTTAATGCCTTCCAGAATGCTGATGGCTTGTTCTATTGTAGGCTCGTGAACCATGACAGGCTGGAAGCGTCTTTCAAGCGCCGCATCTTTTTCAATCTGGCGGTACTCTTTCAGCGTTGTCGCCCCGATGACCTGCAGCTCGCCTCTGGCAAGCGCCGGTTTCAGGATGTTCCCGGCATCCATTGAACCCTCGGCAGAGCCGGCGCCTACAAGAAGGTGAATCTCGTCAATGAACAAGATGACGTTTTTCCGTTCTTTTAATTCGTTCATTAATTGTTTCATTCTTTCTTCAAACTGGCCTCTGATCCCTGTATTGGCGACGAGAGAAGCGACGTCAAGCAGGTAAAGCTCTTTGTTTTTCAATTTGTTCGGCACATCGCCTTCAGCGATTTTAAGCGCGAGGCCTTCTGCAATAGCCGTTTTACCGACGCCCGGCTCACCGATCAGCACCGGATTGTTTTTATTCCGGCGGTTCAAAATTTCAATTACGCGCGCCACTTCATGATCGCGGCCGATCACAGGGTCAATCAGACCTGCTTTTGCGCCGTTTGTGACGTTTTGAGCGAGCTCGTCGAGCAGGCCTTTTTCAGAGCCGGCCTGCTGTTTATTTTGATTGGGAGCGAAACCTTGCTCAAACGGGAATCCGAATGATTGCGGCCCCATGCTCATAGACGGTTTTCGGGTTAATTCTGTATAACATGTTTCACATAAAACGAATTGTTTTTGAATGGAATTGACTTGCATGTTCAGGCGAATCGTCGCCTCGTTTTTCTGACAATGTTGACAACGCATTTGCCAAAACCTCCTCGAAAAATGTTTGATCATCTTTGACCAAATGGATTAGAAAATAAGGTCTTAACTTTGACCTTCTTTGATTAATAGTATACTCTGACCTTCTTTGACTTTCAAGTGTTTTGTTCCAAACCCCGAAAAATAAATGTTTACAGCATGATAAGTGATATTTGTGAGGTTTGATTATTTTTGACCAATATAGTCAGAAAGGAAATGAAATGCTTTGACCTTTCTTGATGAAGAGTATACGCCGGCCCTTTTTTTCTTTCAATATTTTTTTGCTTAGAGGAGAGAGCTGAATCTGTTTTCTCCGGGGAAGGACGATTTGTTCGTCTTTTCGGGCGACTTGTCTCATAAGCATATATAAAGGCCTGGACAAATCTGCGCTTAGCCGGAGGGTGAAATGGGACAAACAAAAGGTTCTGCAAGTCAGCTTGCATTTGTATACGTAGGCACGGTTGTAGGAGCCGGTTTTGCCACGGGACGGGAAATCGTTGAGTTTTTTCTGAAGTTTGGCTGGATCGGTCTGTTCGGTATCGTGGTAAGCGGTCTGATGTTTACATATTTAGGCGCCAAAATCATGATCATTTCCAAACGGATTCATGCAGCATCTTATCAGGAATTGAACACATATTTATTTGGCAAGTCCATCGGCCGCGCCGTTAATATGTTTATGATGTTTATATTGCTGGGAGTGACCTCTGTCATGCTGTCCGGAGCGGGAGCGCTGTTTCATGAACAGCTTGGCTGGTCCGCACAAGCGGGGATCCTTTTGACGATCGTACTGAGCTTTGCCGTCATGACAAGCGGCGTTAAAGGTGTGTTCGGCGTCAATATATTGGTTGTGCCGCTTTTAATTTCCTTCTCTTTTATCGTGACAGCAGATTCATTTGTATTTACAAGCACGAGAAACGCGGACGAATGGGTATGGCCTGACAAGTGGAATTGGCTTTTGTCCGCCGTCTCTTACGGCGCGTTAAATTTATCGCTCGCCCAAGCCGTCCTTGTGCCGCTTGCGAATGAAATGTCTTCAGAGAAGGTGATCAGAAGGGGGGCTTATTTTGGCGGCGTTCTGTTGACACTGGTGCTTGCCGCGAGCTTTTTATCATTATCGGTGCTGCCGGATGTGCTGGAGTTTGACATTCCGATGGCTCAAGTCGTCTATTCGTATTCGCGTTCGCTTCATATCATTTATTTGTTTATTATTTTCGGGGAAGTGTTTACGTCGGTCATCGGCAATTTATACGGATTGGAAAAACAATTAAACAGTTTTCTTCATATAAAAAGTACATATATTTACGGCGGCATTTTGGCGTTTGCTTTCATTATCAGCCAAATCGGCTACGGACAGCTGATTTCCACCGTTTATCCGGTGTTTGGGTATGTGAGCCTCGCTTTCATCGGCGCATTGATTTGCAAAAAAATCCCGAAAGAAAAATAAGGATATAAGGAAAATGTCTGTATTTTTTGGGAATTCCCCTTCTTTTTTCCTGACATTTCTGTATAATGAATTGGGAAATGATGGGGAGGAGTAAGAGATGAAAGCTCGACGTGTATTATTGGGATTTATTTTTATTTGTATCGGCATTGCGTTTTTTTTACAGAGGGCGGGAGTTATTCATATATCCGCAGGTTCGGCGTGGCCGTTTCTTTTCATTATAATGTCCGCAGGGTTTCACGCCGGATTTATTTTTGCGAAAAAAACGCCTGAACAGGCGGAACTGCTCGTTCCGGGCGGTATGTTTTTTGTGCTGGGCTGCCTGTTTTGTTTTGAAACGGCAACGGGATGGACGTATTCAGGCGTGACGTGGCCTGTTTATATATGGGCGCCTGCTCTCGGTCTGTTTGAGCTGTGGTATTTCGGCGGGAGGAAGTTAGGTGTATTGATTCCTGCTTTCATCCTGACAGCCGTGGGAGCACTATGCTTTGCCGGTATGCTGATGACGGGGCTGTGGCCGCTTTTGATCATCGCAGCCGCGCTTTTGTTTCACGCCGTTGCCTTTATGCAGCCGAAAAAAAGATCGGGCCTTCTTATTCCGGGCGGCATTTTGCTTGTGACGGGTTGCTTGTTATGGTTTGAAACGCTGACGGATTGGACATACGCAAATGTGACATCGCCTGTCTACCTCTTTGCCGTTGCGTTCGGCCTGTTTGAAGCCTGGCTGTTCGGCAGAAGGCAAAGAGGGCTTTTGACTGCTGCGGCGGTTCTGTGCGCCGCGGGCATTTTCGGCATATTCACCAATGCAAATGAAGTCATCAGCGAACGCGGCTGGCCCGCTCTCATTCTTTTGCTGGGCGCCGCTTTTCACATTCCGATTTTCGGCCCGAAACCTGTCAAAAACGCGGGACTTCTCGTACCGGGCGGCATCTTATTGATTACGGGGATCTTGTTTGTCTTTGAAACGGCAACCAATTGGTCCTACTCCGGTGTGACATGGCCTGTTTACCTGTTGGCAACGGCATTCGGTTTATTTGAGCTGTGGCTGTTCGGCGGGAAACAGAAGGCGCTGCTCATCCCGGTTGCGGTGCTGACCTTGACAGCACTTTGCTTTATGATGACGAATCAGCCGATCATTCCGGTTTCTGTTTTCTGGCCTGCTTTATTTGTTCTGATCGGGATTGCGCTGATGGTATTTCCGGGGAAAAAACGCGGGGCTTAAACCCGATTTTGCAGCCTGACACAGGGTTCAGGCTGTTTTTTTATTGTCACGGGAAACAACATTATGGTATGATAGCAAAAGTGAAAAAAGAAGAAAATCCGTATTGATGCGGGAGAGGTTCTAGCTACACCCTCTATAAAAAACTAAGGACGAGCTGTATCCTTGGATACGGTTTTTTTATGTTTTTTAGGGCGCCTTCTCCGAAAAAGGCGCTTTTTTTATGGAATGATAGATAAGGGAGAGAAAGACATGAAAAAAGAAAAAGCAGTTGTGGTGTTCAGCGGAGGCCAAGACAGCACGACTTGTTTATTATGGGCTTTGCAAAATTTCGAAGAAGTGGAAACCGTTACATTCCATTATAATCAGCGTCACCAAGAAGAAATCGATGTGGCAAAATCGATTGCCGAAAAGCTCGGTGTCAAAAATCACTTGCTTGATATGTCTCTTTTAAATCAGCTCGCGCCGAATGCGCTGACAAGAGATGATATCGAAATTGAAGCGAAGGACGGGGAACTGCCGACAACCTTTGTGCCGGGACGCAACCTTGTATTTTTATCCTTTGCATCGATTCTTGCATATCAAATTGGCGCGCGCCACATTATCACCGGTGTTTGCGAGACTGATTTCAGCGGCTACCCGGACTGCCGTGACGAGTTCGTCAAATCCTGCAATGTCACCGTCAACCTGGCGATGGAAAAGCCGTTCGTCATTCATACGCCGCTTATGTGGCTGAACAAAGCAGAAACGTGGAAACTTGCGGATGAGCTCGGCGCGCTTGATTTTGTAAAGAATAACACACTGACTTGCTATAACGGCATCATTGCGGACGGATGCGGCGAATGCCCGGCATGCCTGCTCCGCAATAAAGGATATGATGAATATATGAAAATGAAAGGAGAGCGAAACTAATTGCTTTCTCAAATTTACCCGCAGGTTCAGCATCCTTATTCGTTTGAGTTGAATAAGGACATGCACATCTCAGCCGCGCACTTTATTCCCCGCGAAAGCGCCGGAGCGTGCAGCAGAGTCCACGGGCACACGTATACAGTAAATATTACAGTTGCGGGGGATGAACTGGACGATTCAGGCTTTCTCGTGAATTTCAGCGTGCTGAAGAAATTGGTGCACGGCGCTTATGACCATACATTGCTGAATGACCATGACGAGTTTTCTGCTGATGATGACAGATATTCACTGCCGACGACCGAGGTCGTGGCCAAAACGATTTACGATAAGGTGCAGTCCTACCTCGAAACACTGGAGAATCAGCCGGTCTGCGTGCAGATTTTTGTCAGGGAAACCCCGACAAGCTATTGCGTATACCGCCCGAAAAAAGGTGATAGGAATGGCTAAAGGAATTCCGGTATTAGAAATTTTCGGACCGACGATACAAGGGGAGGGCATGGTTATCGGCCAGAAAACCATGTTCGTCCGCACGGCGGGCTGCGACTACTCCTGCAGCTGGTGCGACTCCGCTTTTACATGGGACGGCTCAGCCAAAAAAGATATCCGCTGGATGACGGCGGAAGACATTTACCGCGAGCTGAGAGAAATCGGCGGAGACGCTTTTTCCCATGTCACCATCTCAGGAGGAAACCCGGCACTGTTAAAGCAGCTTGACGCGCTGATTCTGCTGCTGAAAGAGCACGGGGTGCGCGCCGCTTTAGAAACGCAGGGAACGGTCTATCAGGATTGGTTCACAATGATTAACGACCTGACGATTTCACCGAAGCCGCCAAGTTCGGGGATGACAACCGATTTTGCAAAGCTCGATCACATTGTGTCTTCGCTTGATGCGGCAGAAAGGCTTAACGCGGTCAGCTTAAAGGTCGTCATTTTTAATGATGAAGATCTGCAATTCGCGAAAACCGTGCACAAGCGGTATCCGAATATTCCGTTTTATCTTCAGGTCGGAAACGATAACGTCCATACGACGGACGACCGGGCATTGATCGCACATCTGCTCGGAAAATACGAAACACTCGTTGATAAGGTTTCAGCCGATTCGGATCTGAATCTCGTCAGAGTCCTGCCTCAGCTGCATACATTGCTTTGGGGCAATAAACGGGGAGTTTAATAGAAAGGGAGATTTATATGACAAGAAAAGAATCAGAATTAGAAGGAGTTACGCTCCTGGGGAATCAAGGGACAAACTATTTATTTGAATATGCGCCGGAGGTTTTGGAATCATTTCCGAATAAACACGTGAACCGTGATTATTTCGTTAAATTCAACTGCCCGGAATTTACGTCGCTTTGCCCGAAAACGGGACAGCCGGATTTTGCAACCATCTACATCAGCTATATTCCGGACGAAAAAATGGTGGAAAGCAAATCGCTGAAGCTGTATCTTTTCAGCTTCCGCAACCACGGAGATTTCCACGAGGACTGCATGAACATCATCATGAATGATCTGATCGAATTAATGGACCCCCGCTACATTGAAGTATGGGGCAAATTCACGCCAAGAGGCGGAATCTCGATTGACCCGTATACAAACTACGGCAGACCGGGAACAAAATATGAAAAAATGGCCGAACATCGGATGATGAATCATGATATGTACCCGGAGACGATTGATAATCGGTAATTATTCCGTTGTGTGATACGGAGTGTGAAACGAAGTGGAGTCACAGTAAAATCCGAACACTCAGTGCTAATTTTCAGCGGAATTGTGACCGAGTCACAGCGAAGTGTGATCCGCACTAAGCTCAATAAAAGTGTGACCTGGTGCAACCTGAACTGTGACTTTTATGCAGTGAAAAATTGATAGTACAGAAGCAGATTAAGGCGTACAATTTGTACGTCTTTTCTTTTTTATCCCAAAAGAAAAAATGCCTATCTAGAGATCATAGGCATTAAATATTATTATCAATATCTTCATTTATTTTTTGTCTAAGTTTCGAACCTTCTCTTTAACATTTGAAACAGCTCTTTTTTGAATTTCATCAAAGTTCTCCGCCCATGCCACTTCTGATTAGAACTTCACTTTCAAAATTGAATATCTCATTTATTTCTGACTGTTCTTCATCTGTGAGGTGATGGTATTGAAGTTGTTTAGCATTTACTTCAGCAGCTACATCAATTCTAACTTTAGTTGTTCTGGTTGTACAATTTCATATTCACCTTCTGCATACTCTTGCTCCGCATATTGGCTCCCCCATTGACAGAGTTCCTGCAAGATAGGTTTAAGTGATTCTCCAAGTTCAGTGGATGAATATTCAACCTTCGGCGGTACTTGATTATACATCTTTCTGGTCACAAGTCCACTGGCCTCAAGCTCTCTAAGTGTTTGAATCAGCATTTTCTGAGTTATATTTGGGATAATGCGCTTTAATTCACTCGTTCTCTTTGGTCCATTCATTAAAAAGTATAATACAAGGCCTTTCCATTTTCCGCCAATCACTTCCTTTGTCACTTCAAACCCGCAGCTGAATTTTTTCATGTCTAAAGCTCTCCATTCCACATTTATTACTTTTTAGTTACTATATCACAAAAAAGTGGGTACTTCCGATAATGTGCTTACTGAAGGATACTATATCTTGTAGGTTGTTCTTCAAGTACTTAAAGGTACTAGACATAAAATAAAATCAATTCTAAAGGAGTGTTAAGTATGGGTAAATTTGAAGGTAAAATAGCGCTTGTAACGGGTGGAACAAGTGGGATTGGTCTTGCTACAGCACAAAAATTTGTAAACGAAGGTGCATATGTTTATATCACGGGACGTAGACAAAACGAACTTGATAAAGCTGTTAACCAAATTGGCAAGAACGTAACCGGTGTTCAAGGTGATATTTCTAAGCTTGAAGACTTAGATAAACTATATGACATGATAAAGCAGGAAAAAGGTAAGTTGGACATTCTTTTTGCTAATGCAGGCACCGGCAACTTCCTTCCATTAGGTGAAATTACTGAAGAGCAGGTTGATAGAACGTTCGACATTAACGTTAAAGGAACCATCTTTACTGTTCAAAAAGCGTTATCACTATTCCCGGACAAAGTAGGTTCTATTATTGTAACGGGCTCTACTGCTGGATCAATTGGCAACCCAGCGTTTAGTGTATATGGAGCATCTAAAGCAGCATTAAGAGCACTAGTTCGCAACTGGATTCTTGACCTAAAAGGTACTGAAATCCGTGTAAATGTGGTGAGTCCAGGAGTTATTCTTACACCTGCATACGATGAGCTTTTTGGTGATGCACTTGAAGGAGCAATGGAAAATGCCAGAAATACTGTTCCAGCTGGAAAAGTTGGGACCCCTGAAGAAGTAGCAAACGCTGTATCTTTCCTTGCTTCAGACGAAAGCAGTTACTTGACGGGTGTTGAATTGTTCGTAGATGGCGGGCTAGCACAGGTATAATTTCACTGCGCAGAGATTACAAATAGTCCCCAAAAAAGGTTAAAATCAATCGTTTGGTAAGGTGTGAAATTGGTGTGACTTCATGATTAATGCTAGAGCAAGTACTTATGGGACAAGACTTTGACCTGCCTTTTCTTCCACGAGGACTGCATGAACATCATCATGAATGACTTGATCGAATTAATGGACCTCCGCTACATTGAAGTATGGGGTAAATTCACGCCTAGAGGCGGAATCTCGATTGACCCGTATACAAACTACGGCAGACCGGGAACAAAATATGAAAAAATGGCCGAACATCGGATGATGAATCATGATATGTATCCGGAGACGATTGACAACCGTTAATTTTCAGACGGGGTACGGTCTTGGGATATAACCAAATACCCCCGCCTTTTAAGCGGGGGTATTTTTCGTCTGGGCCGCGCAGCCAAAAAGGTGCATGATATCCGCACAGACCTTGTATGATGAAAAGAGAAATCATCTGGAGAAAAGAAAAAGACGAGTAAACCCGGGGGGAGCGTACTCGCCGCTTCAATACGTGACGGGTGCTGGATGGCAGCTCGTCTGTTTCATTATAAAATAGGGAACGTATGTTTGTAAAGGCCTGCGCTGTTTTTTCTCATTCGGAGCGGATCAATTGTAAAGGAATGGTCAGCATGATAGCATGTCCTGTAAAAAGAAGGAGTGTTCGTTATGGAGCCGTTAGAGTTAAACGGTGTAAGGCTGAAAATGTATGATTGTAAAGAAAGTGCGGGCAAAAACGGCCGCATGATTTCATTTGTATTGAAGGTGACCTCTGAAACGTATCATGATATTGCCGTCCTTTTGTATGAAAAAACATTTGACATCAAGGCGCCCGAGCGTGGGCTTGAATTCCGCGGTAAAATAACCAACTACTATACATCCGTCACAAATCTTTACAATAAAGATGAGACAGGTGATTTTTTTGTAGAAATGACCGAGATCTGAATTCATTTGAAAAAGCTGCCGGGCGGCAGCTTTTGTGCGGGATATGTAAATGGTTCGGATGTTCGGGGGGTTTAATAGGAGTCTCTGATGATTTTATAATTCTTATGGTTGACGACAGTGAGGGAATCTAATTCAAGGTCACGATAATTATCCATGATGGTTACATCAACGATGACGGAGTTTTCATTTACTTTTTCAACAATACCGGTTAATCCGTTTTTAAATTCAATGACGTTTCCAACCTTAGCAATTTTCACGAGCTTCCTCTCCTTTATCATAAATCCTGTTTGAAAATATTTTGCAGTATTTTCTTTAAGAAGTAAAGCGATATGGGTATCAGCCCGCTCAATCATTGTCCCGGCGGGGGAAAGATGGTATATTGATTTTCGGGAAAAAGCCGAGAAAAGGAGGCTGTGTTCGTTGCTGCCTGAAGAAATTTCAGAATGTATCAACCAAATGCGCACCGGTGAAATCAAAGAATTCAGGGTGCAGAAAGAACATTTTCTTGCATTTCGAGCAGTTTTATCGAAGCAGGAAGATTTTAAGCATTTCCGCGGTATTGCCCAGCAGGGCGGAGATGTTGTTTTCCAGTATTTAGAACAGCCAAGAAGCTGACGGCTCCTCGCACATGAGGAGTCTTTTTTTTGTTTTTTGGTTTCTCATTTCATCTTGCTGTAACAGATGTAAACAAAATGTAAAATCCCTCCGATGGATACTTTTACTGCTATTTGGTTAATGTTGTGAAAATGACGGCTGTTTTCCTGCCAATAACAAGGCTGTTAACGAACTTCTTCCATCATAAAAGCTGATTGGGAGCACTGGAAAATCTTTAACCGTGAATTTGCACACAGCTCTTGTTAAGGTAGTGAAGTATTTAAGGAGGAAATCGTATGACGACAAAATTTGCTGCCTTGGCTGTCTTTTTTCTATGTTTTATGCCTGCATCAAAAATTGAACATACAGAAGCTCTGTTTACTTTTGCGAAGAAGCCAAAGCAAGAACCCAGCACACTGGTTGCTGATTTAAATAAAAAAAGCTCGGTTCCGAAGCTTTCAAAAACGGATCATAAGCATTCTATCCAACCGATAAAGCTGTCATCTCACCAAGAGAAGAAGGCAAAACCGGAAGAGACGGCTTATCAGCCGCCGAAAAAAACGTATTCCCGCGCTGACAGACAACTTCTGTCACGTCTCGTTCACGCAGAAGCGAAAGGTGAATCTTATAAAGGGAAGGTTGCCGTAGCCAGCGTAGTGCTGAACCGCACTGAAAAAAACGGCTTCCCGGATACCATTCGGGGTGTGATCTATCAAAGGAATGCATTTGAACCGGTAGCAAACGGAAGCATTAATCAAAAGCCGGATAAGGATTCCATCGCCGCCGCAAATGAGGCGCTAGACCATCCGGGCAGAGAAACGAACGCGTTGTTTTTCTACAATCCGAAAACGGCATCTGACCACTGGATCCGTTCCCGAAAAATTATCGAACGGATCGGCAGACACGTATTTGCGATGTAAGAAGCATAGCGGGATCAAAAATATCCCCGCTATGCTTTTTTCAATTTTGAGAAATCGAAAATATTTTCAGAACTTGTCTCATATGATGATGGAAGAACGTGAGACAAGGAGAGACACCATGAATCGATTTGTGAAAGGGATCATTCTTTTATCCATCGCCGCCTTTTTCGCGGAATGTCTGGAATTTGTCGTGAATATGATACTGGCGCGGGAGCTTGGCGAGCATGGGATGGGGCTTTACATGAGCATTCTGCCCACCATTTTTTTAATTATCGTCATCGCCAGTCTGGAGCTTCCGATCTCCATTTCAAAATTCATCGCGGAATCCAATCAGAAGCTGCATGAAAGCATGCTCCGGCATGCCTTCAGAATGACCGCCGTTTTTACCGCGTTTTCAACCGCGGCCGCAAGCATCGCGCTGCCGTTCATTCCTGTATTCGATACGTATCACCCGTTTATTAAAGGGATTGTCATCGGGCTGATTCCAGTCGTCGCTTTTACATCCATCGCCAGAGGTTATTTTATGGGTGTGCAGCAAATGGGAAAAATCGCGGTTGCGAATGTCATGAAAAAAATCATTCAAGTGCTTTGTCTGTTTATCTTTTTTCAATGGTACTCTTTTGAAATTGATATGGCCGTGCTCATTTCATTATTTGTGCTGGTCGCAAGCGATGTCGTGGTGTTCGTTTACTTGTATACGCAGTTTATTTTGGCGCGGAGGGCCCTTTCCGGCCATCAGCACATTCATCTTCGCGGGAAAGACGTGCGGAAACGCCTCCTGGCCGTATCCATCCCGACAACGGGACTTCGTATATTTCATGCAGTGACAAACGCCATTGAACCCTTTTTAGTGAAAGGAGCGCTGCTGGCGTCCGGGGCAGCCGGGACAGCCGCGATTGATCAATACGGCATGCTTGCCGGTGTAGCGATGACAATCGGTTCGTTTCCCGCATTTATCGCCCATTCGCTGATGGTCGTCATGATTCCCAGCATTTCAGAAGCGTATGCGCTGTCCCAATATGATATTGTGCTGAAACGGCTGAGACAAGCGATTTTTATTACATTCGGCTACGGCATTCCGGCAGTCTGGGTCATGTTTCAGTTCGCGGGCCCGCTGACCCATTTGTTTTTTCAGTCTCCGGAAGCGCAGTATTATTTGCAGCTTTTGTGGCCGTTTTTTCTTTTTCATCTGTTTGTGATGCCGCTTCAGGCCTGTCTGATCGGTATCGGCCACGTGAAAACGGCGTTTTATCATAACGTATGGAGCAGCATTGTAGGGCTTTCGATGATGTATGTGCTCGGTTCTATGCCGGAATTGCAAATGCTCGGCATTATACTCGGCATGAATACCGGCATGATTCTTCTGACAAGTTTACATTACGCGACGATCTGCAAAGACCTCGGTGTCTCCGTGTTTTTGACGGGCGGCGGAAGAACAGCGCCCCGGATCGAAAGCTGAAAAGGCTGATACATTTCAATAAGGAAGGGCAAGCTATCCGAAACGCGTGAAAGGAAGATCATATGCATAAAAACCGCCTAATTGTATGTGCAGTCCTTTTGATAGCTGCCGCCGTCTGGATGCCTGAAGCAAAAGCCTCATCAGAAAAACAGGCAGTTCCCGCCGTGTTTCTGATGAAGACGATTGAAGGAGACGAGATATCGATTCCGAATAAAGGGCAGAAAACGATTTTGCATTTTTGGACATCGTGGTGTCCGCCGTGCAAAAAAGAACTGCCGCAGTTCCAAACCTATTATGAACAGCATCAGTCCGATGATGTAAGACTTGTAACGGTAAATTTGATGAATGCCGAGCGAAACAAAAATACCGTTCAAAACTTTGTCAGTCAGCACCATCTCACTTTCCCGATTGTTCTTGACACGAAAGGCGAGCTTATGAAGGAATACGATGTCATGACGATTCCCACGTCATTTCTGCTGAATGAAAAAGGAGAAATCGAAAAAAAGATCGTCGGTCCGATGACCGCCTCACAATTAAAAGAATGGTCAGAGAAATAAAAAGGTGCTGGAGGAATTCCTCCCGCACCTTTTTTGCATATAATGAACAGCTGAAGAAACACTAATGATAATTATTATCAAAAAGAAATTAAAACAATTATAATTGAAATCTTCCGCCGGCATGCTATAATAAAGAAAACACTGCGATAACACTGTGAAAATGCTGCCTGTCAGGCGGCTGTTTTGCTTTTATCGGGGAATTGAAGATGATTTGCGTTCTCAATTAGAGAGGAGAATTCATAATGAATGAACAAGTGATGACACAAACCCATTCACAACAGCACATACAAGAAGAGCGGGCCGGAAAAAAGTGGCTCCAGCATGCAGAACTCATTGCGGCGCTCGTATCCGGCGTCCTTATTCTTGCGGCCTGGTTTTTTACCGAAACAAAAGGCCTGTCCGTCACTTTGTATATCCTTGCCTTCCTGATCGGGGGATTTGCAAAAGCGAAAGAGGGAATTGAGGATACCATTGAGACGAAGGCGTTAAATGTGGAACTGCTGATGATTTTTGCGGCTGTCGGCTCCGCCCTGATCGGTTATTGGGCTGAAGGCGCTGTTCTTATCTTTATTTTTTCGTTAAGCGGCGCGCTCGAAACATATACGATGAATAAAAGCAGCCGTGATTTAACATCTTTGATGAAACTGGAACCGGAGGAAGCGACCCTGCTTGCGGACGGACGGGAAAAGCGGGTGCCGGCTGCTGAACTTAAGATCGGTGACATGATCGTCATTAAGCCGGGCGAACGCGTAGCAGCAGACGGGATCATTGAGTCTGGCGTGACGAGCCTCGATGAATCGGCGCTTACGGGTGAAGCGATGCCGGCGGAAAAAACAGCCGGTGATTCTGTGTTTACAGGAACGGTAAATGGAAACGGCTCCTTAACGGTTCGTGTGACGAAAACAAATGAACAGTCTTTATTCAGAAAAATCATCCGGCTGGTGGAATCAGCTCAAAACAGCGTGTCACCGGCTCAGGCATTTATTGAACGGTTCGAAAGTGTCTATGTAAAAGGCGTGCTGTTAGCCGTGGCTTTGCTTTTATTCATTCCTCATTTCGCTTTAGGCTGGAGCTGGAGTGAAACCTTTTACAGGGCGATGGTGTTTATGGTGGTCGCCTCCCCGTGCGCGCTTGTCGCTTCTATAATGCCCGCTGCGCTTTCCCTTATCTCAAATGGTGCCCGCAACGGATTATTGGTTAAAGGAAGTGTGTTTTTAGAGCAGCTGGGAAGCGTACGGATGATCGCATTTGACAAAACCGGCACGGTCACAAAGGGACAGCCGGCAGTCGCGGCATTTCAAGCTGCGGAACATGTGAGTGAAGATGAGATCATGCAGGCGGTGTATGCGATGGAAAAGCAATCAAGCCACCCGCTTGCAAAAGCGATAGCTGAATTTGCCGAAAGCCGGGGTGCCGCGCCCGCAGGACATCTATCGATTGACGAGACGTCCGGATTCGGTGTTCAGGCTGAAATAGAAGGCGTCAAATGGATGGTCGGAAAAGCGGGGTTTGCAGGTGAAGATGCGGCAGATGCTTTTTTGCAAACATCGGGAAAAGAATTAAGGGATAAAGGTTTTACACTGGTCTTTGTTAAAAAAGATGACCGGATTGCGGGCTGCTTTGCCTTAAAGGATCAAATCCGACCTGAAGCCAAAGCCGTGATGGCTGAGCTTGAATCACTGGGCATTAAAACAGCCATGCTCACCGGCGATCAGTCTGAAACTGCGGCTGCCATTGCAAAAGAGGCGGGCATGACGACGGTTGTTGCCGATTGTCTGCCGGACCAAAAGGCAAAAGAAGTGAAGAAGCTGAAAGAAACGTACGGCACAATCGCCATGGTGGGGGACGGCATTAATGACGCGCCCGCTCTGAAAACCGCTGACGTCGGTATTGCGATGGGCGGGGGAACGGACGTGGCCCTTGAAACGGCTGACTTAGTCCTTATGAAAAATGATCTTCACAAGCTTGTGAAAATGTGCAGACTCTCAAGGAAAATGAACCGGATTATTAAGCAGAATATTGTTTTCTCGCTCTCGGTCATCTGCCTTTTGATCTGCGCTAACTTTCTGCAGGTGATGGAACTGCCGTTTGGCGTGATCGGGCATGAGGGGAGCACGATTCTGGTCATTCTGAACGGACTGAGATTATTAAAATAAACATGACAGCCGCACATCGGACGGCTGTTTTTTTAATGTTCGTTCACAGCATAAACGCCGGAAAACTGATAGAATGAATAAAGAGTCACTTTGGTAAGGAGGAAAAGCAAAAAATGAACAGATTAGAACGTGTTTCATCTTGGCTGAAAAAAGAAGGACATGATGCGGCGTTTATACATACAAAGGAAAACGTATTTTATTTAACTGATTTTTACACGGATCCGCATGAGCGGTTAATGGGATTGTTCCTGTTTCAGGAACAGGAGCCGTTTTTCGTTTGTCCGGGAATGGAAGCCGGACAAGCCCGCAGCGCCGGGTGGGAGCATGGTATTATCGGCTACGGCGATCACGAAGATCCGTGGGAGCTGATCAAAGCCGAGCTCACAAAACGAAATGTGCGGCTTGATTCCATCGCGGTTGAAAAGGATTCGATCTCTCTTTCCCGCTCAGAACAGCTCAAACAAGCTTCAGGGGGCGCGGCATTTGTTTCGGCAGAAGAAACGCTCAACCAATTCCGTCTCGTGAAAGATGAGAAGGAAATCAGCATTCTCAGGGAAGCGGCAAAACTCGCGGATTACGGAGTTGAAGTCGGTGTCGCGGCGCTCAAAGAGGGTGTGAGTGAAACCGAAGTACTCGCGCAGATTGAGTTTGAGCTGAAGAAAAAAGGCGTGCAGGGCATGTCATTTTCAACGATGGTGCTGTTCGGGGAAAAATCAGGCCAGCCCCATGGAAATCCGGGTGCAGACCGGTTGAAAAAAGGCGATTTCGTTCTGTTTGATCTGGGCGTTATTCTTGATGGCTACTGTTCAGACATTACGAGAACATTCGCATACCAATCAATCAGCCCGAAACAGGAAGAGATTTACGAAACGGTGCTTAAAGCTGAACAGGCGGCGCTTCAATTAAGCAAACCAGGCGTCAGAATCGGCGATCTCGATTTAAAAGCCCGCGGCATTATTGAAAAAGCCGGATACGGAGACTATTTCCCGCACCGCCTCGGCCACGGACTCGGGATTTCGGTTCACGAATATCCATCAATGAGCAGCTCGAACGACACACTCCTCAAAGAAGGCATGGTATACACGATAGAACCGGGGATTTACGTGCCGGATGTCGGCGGCGTGCGCATTGAAGACGATGTGTTCGTCACAAAAGACGGCGCCGAAGCATTAACGCAGTATCCGAAAGAATTAACGATTCTGAAATAAAAAGCTTTGTGATAAAAAAGGACGGTTCTGGAACGCAGCGTCCTTTTTTATCACCTTTTAAATGAAAAAATCATCAAAATGCTGAAATGGTTTGATGTCATGCTTTTCATTCAGGGGCCGCAGGGCAAGGTAACTGCCGCCGACTATGGCCAGACACAAACCGATTAAGCAAAGAATCCCCATCGCTGTTCTTCTCCTTTCAAACGAATAGGATGTATCTGTTTCTAGCTTACTGTATGAAACGCATTCCAGATCAAGGGAAAAAAGAAAGGGGGGACGCCATGGCTACGATCAGAGACATTGCCGGCGCTGCCGGGGTTTCTGTTACAACGGTATCAAGAGTTTTAAACGATCATCCTTATGTAAGTAAGGACAAAAGAGAAAGAGTGAAAAAAGCGATGCAATCGCTCGGATATACGCGCAACATTCATGCTGTACATTTATCCAAAGGTTTTTCCGATATGATCGGCGTTGTGCTTCCGTCGGTGAATCTGCCGTATTTTGCAGACCTTGTTGCAGGTATTGCCGAGGCTGCCGAAGCGTCAGGCGTGCATCTTTCTTTATACCAGACAGATTATCAGCAGCAAAAAGAACGTTTTGCCTTATCACAATTACAGGAGCGCCAAGTGGACGGCCTGATTATCTGCTCCAAAGCAATTCCTGATGAACATCTGCTTACCGTGAAAGAACCGCTCATCCTCTGCCAGTACACTGATGCGGCGGGGCTTTCCTCCATCAGTAATCCGCATCGGGAAGCATTTCGGCACGGTCTGGATTATCTGATAGAAAAGGGACACCGGAAAATAGCGATCAGCCTGGCCAGAAAAAAGGGAAAAAACAGTCAAGTACGCATTGCCGCATACAAAGAGGCGCTCAAGAAGATCGGGCAGCCTTACAGGGAAGAGCTGGTTGTAGAAAAGGCGCTGACGCTGCTTGACGGGAAAGCCCTTTTTCATAGATGGAAGAGCTGGAATGACAGACCGACTGCGCTGTTTGCGGCGAATGATCAAGTATCCGCAGGTCTTTACCTTGAAGCCAAGGCAAACGGGACGCGCATCCCGGAAGAGCTTGCGATTTTGAGCATCGACAATCATGATATCAGCAAGATGTTAGGTATTTCCACAATAGATATACAAACAAAAGAAATGGGAAAGCAGGCTTTTCACATGCTTGAGAACAGGATCAGCGGCGGGCCTCCGGCAAGGAAAGTTCTTGATTACCGCCTTATTGAACGATCAACCGTCTAAAAAAAGAATTGACGCGCTTTCCGTTCGTTTTGTACGATATGAGGTATTGAATGACAAAGGAGCTGAGGATCATGAAGGGGTCCTTTACAGTTGAAAAGGTATTAAATAACAATGTGCTCATCGCAACACATGATAGATACAGTGAGGTCGTCTTAATCGGAAAAGGGATCGGCTTTGGAAAAAAACAAGCGGATGTCATTGAAGATAAAGGGTATGACAAGATGTTCATCTTAAAGGATGAAAAAGAACAAAAACAATTTAAAAAGCTCCTCGGTTATGTGGACGAGACACTTGTCGACATCTCCAATGACGTCATTTATCATATCAAGAAGCGGACAAGCCAACCGTTAAATGAGCATATCCATATTGCGCTGACTGACCATATCGCCTTTGCGGTAAAGCGGCTGCAGCAGGGTTTTGACATTAAAAACCCGTTTCTCATGGAAACCGAAACGCTTTATCCGGAAGAATTCCAAATTGCCCGTGAAGTCGTCGGCATGATTAATGAAAAGACGGGAATCTGCCTTCCGGAAGGGGAGATCGGCTTTATCGCTCTGCATATCCACTCCGCCCTGACGAATCGGCCCCTTTCAGAGGTCAATCAGCATTCACAGCTGATGTCCCGGCTCGTTCAGGTGATTGAGGAATCTTTCCAGATGAAAGTGAATAAAGAAAGCGTACACTATTTGCGGCTGATCCGGCATATCAGATTTACCATAGACAGGATTAATCGGGAAGAGCAGACAAAAGAACCAGAAAAGTTAATGTTATTATTGAAAAATGAATACCCGCTATGCTACAATACTGCTTGGAAACTGATAAAAATCTTGCAGCAAATACTGAAAAAACCAGTTCATGAGGCGGAAGCGGTTTATCTCACGCTTCATTTGTACCGATTAACCAATAAAATTTCATAATTTCAGTTGAAACCTTAAAAACGTGTCACTGATTCGATCAGGCATGAGTGATTGAGGGTAAAAAACGGGAAGAACGGTCCCGTTATTTTGCACACCCTTTTTACTCATGCCTTTTTTGTTGTGTAAAAGGGCAAATGTAAACGGTTAAACTGAAGACTTGCGCCAGTGAATTCGTTGTCATGAATTTTCGCTGTAAGGTCACACTAGCTAACAGAGGAGGTACATCTTTTATGTTTAAAGCATTATTCGGCGTTCTCCAGAAAATCGGCCGTGCTCTTATGCTTCCGGTTGCGATTTTACCGGCTGCGGGGATCTTGCTTGCGTTAGGGAATGCCATGCAGAACAAAGATATGATTCAAGTCATGCACTTCTTAAGCAATGATAACGTTCAGCTTGTGGCGAATGTCATGGAAAGCGCCGGCCAAATCGTATTTGACAACCTGCCGCTTCTTTTTGCAGTAGGGGTTGCGATCGGTCTTGCCAACGGAGACGGTGTTGCCGGAATCGCGGCTATTATCGGATACTTGGTCATGAACGTATCCATGAGCGCCGTGCTTATGGCAAACGGCAGTATTCCGTCTGACAAAATTGAACGGGCAAAGTTTTTTGCGGAAAACCATCCGGCCTATATTAACATGCTGGGGATACCCACTTTGGCGACGGGCGTGTTCGGCGGTATTATCGTCGGGGTTCTGGCCGCGTTATTGTTTAACAAGTTTTATAAAATTGAACTTCCGCAGTACCTGGGATTCTTTGCGGGTAAGCGGTTCGTCCCGATTATCACATCGATTTCCGCATTAATTCTCGGTCTTATTATGTTAGTGATCTGGCCTCCGATCCAGCACGGTCTGAATTCCTTCTCCACGGGTCTTGTGGAAGCGAATCCAACCTTGGCGGCCTTTATTTTCGGGATGATTGAGCGGTCATTGATTCCGTTCGGTCTTCATCACATTTTCTACTCGCCGTTCTGGTATGAATTTTTCAGCTATAAAGATGCGGCCGGAGACATCATCCGCGGAGATCAGCGGATTTTCATGGCTCAGATCAAAGACGGCGTACAGCTGACGGCGGGAACATTTATGACGGGGAAATATCCGTTTATGATGTTCGGTCTTCCGGCGGCAGCGCTTGCAATCTATCATGAAGCGAAGCCTGAAAAGAAAAAACTTGTAGCCGGAATCATGGGTTCTGCCGCTCTGACAAGTTTCTTAACGGGAATTACCGAGCCGCTTGAATTCTCATTC
Organism: Bacillus sp. JNUCC-21; assembly: GCF_041222765.1. Lineage (NCBI taxonomy): Bacteria > Bacillati > Bacillota > Bacilli > Caryophanales > Bacillaceae > Bacillus > Bacillus sp. JNUCC-21. The sequence continues at coordinate 1,383,427 of NZ_CP166019.1, forward strand.
TTGTTTGTGGCTCCTATCCTGTTTGCGATTCACTGCGTATTCGCGGGACTTTCCTTTATGGTTATGCAGCTGCTGCATGTAAAAATCGGTATGACCTTCTCAGGCGGTCTGATTGACTACTTCCTGTTCGGAATTCTGCCTAACCGGACGGCTTGGTGGCTTGTCATTCCGGTCGGCTTAGGATTAGCCGTCATTTACTACTTCGGTTTCCGGTTTGCTATCAGAAAGTTCAATCTGAAAACGCCGGGCCGTGAAGAAGAGGCTGCGGATGAAGGTGCGGGTGCCTCAGGCGAAGCCGGCGACCTTCCTTATGAAATCCTGCAGGCAATGGGTGACCAGGAAAACATAAAGCACCTTGACGCTTGTATCACGAGACTCCGCGTTACGGTCAACGACCAGAAGAAAGTGGATAAGACTCGTTTGAAACAGCTTGGCGCCTCAGGCGTTCTTGAAGTCGGAAACAACATTCAGGCCATTTTCGGCCCGCGTTCTGACGGTTTAAAAACACAGATGCAGGATATTATCGCCGGACGCACGCCGCGCCCTGAACCGAAAGTATCCGCGCAAGAAGAAGTCAGCCAGCAGGTTGAAGAGGTTATCGCAGATCCGCTCCGAAACGAGCAGGGTGAAGAAGTGTTCGCTTCTCCGATCACCGGCGAAATCCATCCGATTACCGATGTGCCTGACCAGGTGTTCTCAGGAAAAATGATGGGTGACGGTTTTGCGATTCTTCCTGAAGAAGGAATCGTCGTATCGCCTGTCCGCGGAAAAGTGCTGAATGTTTTCCCGACAAAACATGCGATCGGCCTTCAGTCTGACGGCGGAAGAGAGATCCTGATTCATTTCGGAATCGACACAGTCAGTCTGAAAGGCGAAGGATTCACTTCTTTTGTTTCTGAGGGTGACCGGGTTGAACCGGGGCAAAAGCTGCTTGAAGTTGATCTTGAAGCGGTTAAACCTCATGTTCCTTCATTAATGACACCGATTGTCTTTACAAATCTTGCCGAGGGTGAAGCGATTTCCCTTTCGGCCGAAGGTACCGTAAAACGGGAACAAAAAGATATTGTGAAAATCGGAAAATAAGCATATAAATACGCCGTGCTTGTCAGATGACAAGTACGGCTGTATGATATAATATTGTGTAGTAAAATAGCTTTAATTTAAAGGAGAATGATAATCATGGCACAAAAAACATTTAAAGTAACAGCAGATTCCGGAATCCACGCTCGTCCTGCGACAGTTCTTGTACAGACTGCAAGCAAATACGATGCTGACGTAAACTTAGAATATAACGGCAAAACAGTAAACCTTAAGTCAATCATGGGCGTTATGTCTCTAGGTATTGCTAAAGGCGCTGAAATCACAATTTCCGCTTCAGGCGCTGACGAAAACGATGCTCTTAACGCTTTAGAAGAAACAATGAAAAGCGAAGGACTCGGCGAGTAATGCAAGAATTAAAAGGAATAGGCGCTTCAGCCGGAATTGCGATTGCGAAAGCATACCGGCTTGAAGAGCCGGACTTAACGGTTGAAAAGAAAAACATTGCTGATGCTGCGGCTGAAGTAAGCCGTTTTGATGAAGCGATTGTACGTTCTAAAGAAGAGCTTGAAAAAATTAAAGAGCATGCTTTAAAAGAACTGGGACAAGACAAAGCTGACATTTTCTCCGCGCACCTTTTAGTTCTGAGTGATCCTGAGCTGTTGAACCCGGTAAAGGAGAAAATCAGCACAGATTCAGTCAATGCTGAATTCGCTTTGAAAGAAACAGCTTCCATGTTCGTTACTATGTTTGAATCAATGGATAACGAATACATGAAAGAGCGTGCGGCGGATATCCGTGACGTAACAAAACGTGTGACGGGGCACCTGCTGGGCGTGGAAATTCCGAACCCGAGCATGATCTCAGAAGAGGTTGTTATCGTGGCTGAAGATTTGACACCGTCTGATACGGCGCAATTAAACCGCCAGTTTGTAAAAGGTTTTACAACTGATATCGGCGGACGCACTTCACACTCTGCGATCATGGCCCGTTCGCTTGAAATTCCGGCTGTTGTCGGCACAAAAGCGGCTACAGGGACAATTGAAAATGGTGTTACGGTAATCGTAGACGGCATCGATGGTGATGTGATCATCAATCCTTCCAGTGAAACGTTAAAGAAATATGAAGAAAAGCACAGTGCTTACCTGGCGCAAAAAGCTGAGTGGGCGAAGCTCGTCAATGAACCGACTGTTTCAAAAGACGGCCATCATGTAGAGCTTGCCGCAAACATCGGCACCCCGGATGATGTAAAAGGCGTTCTTGAAAACGGAGGAGAAGCTGTAGGGCTTTACCGTACGGAATTCCTTTACATGGGACGCGACCAGCTTCCGACGGAAGACGAGCAGTTTGACGCTTATAAAACGGTTCTTGAGCGTATGGAAGGAAAATCAGTTGTCGTTCGGACATTGGATATCGGCGGCGACAAAGAGCTTCCTTACCTGCAGCTCCCTAAAGAAATGAACCCGTTCTTAGGCTACAGAGCCATCCGCCTTTGCCTTGAAGAGCAAGAAATCTTCAGAACTCAGCTTCGTGCGCTGCTTCGTGCAAGTACATACGGAAACTTAAAAATCATGTTCCCGATGATTGCGACAGTAAACGAGTTTAAACAGGCGAAAGCGATTCTTCTCGAAGAAAAAGAAAAACTCGTCGAAGCCGGCGTAGCGGTTTCTGACGATATTGAAGTCGGTATGATGGTAGAGATTCCGTCTACAGCCGTTATCGCAGATCAGTTTGCCGCAGAAGTTGACTTCTTCAGTATCGGAACAAATGACTTGATCCAATACACGATGGCTGCTGACCGCATGAACGAGCGCGTAGCTTATCTGTATCAGCCATACAATCCGGCGATTCTCCGTCTGATCACCCTTGTTATTGAAGCCGCTCACAAAGAGGGCAAATGGGTCGGCATGTGCGGAGAAATGGCGGGAGACGAAATTGCGATTCCGATTCTTCTCGGCTTAGGCTTAGATGAGTTCTCGATGAGCGCTACATCCATCCTTCCGGCAAGAACGCAGATCAGCAAGCTTTCTAAAAAAGAAGCTGAATCATTCAAAGAAACAATCTTGTCTATGAGCACGACAGAAGAGGTTGTCGCATTCGTTAAAGAAACATTCAATAAGTAATACAACAGCCAGACGGTGTAAGCCGTCTGGTTTTTTTCATATTCGGAAAAAAGGGGGGAACAATAACTTTCAACAGGAGGGATTATCATGACAAAATCATTTGCAGCGGGGGATACGGTCTATGTGATTTACCGCAATCCGCATGCCGCCAATGTCGCCCATATTAAAGAGGCGGAGATCGTCCATCACCCGTATCATGAGGGAGAACTGTCTCTGTTTTTATACGAAACCTATCATCCGCTGGCCGAAGATGACGCGGTCTTTTCGACATATGAGGAAGCGGAAGCGCTTTACAGCGAGCTTTTTGAAGAAGACCGGTATCATTGATCAAAGGAAATGTTTACAACGCATATTCACTCTCTTTTAAACGGAAAGTAACAACATGAGAATATGTAAAGGGAGTGTCTGTCTATGCTGAAGCCGTTTGTGCCCCAGCTTGTTTATATTGAACCGAGAGCGCTCGAATACCCGTTAGGACAAGAGCTGAAGAATAAGTTTGAAAACATGGGGCTTGAGATCAGAGAAACGACATCGCATAATCAAGTCCGGAATATTCCGGGAAAAAATCACTTGCAGCAATACCGGAACGCGAAATCAACATTGGTAATCGGCGTCCGGAAAACACTGAAATTCGATTCTTCAAAGCCGTCCGCCGAATATGCCATTCCATTTGCGACGGGCTGTATGGGGCATTGCCACTATTGCTACCTGCAGACGACGATGGGGTCAAAGCCCTACATCCGGACATATGTCAATGTGGAAGAGATTCTGGATCAGGCTGATGAGTATATGAAAGAACGGGCGCCGGAATTTACAAGATTTGAAGCCTCTTGTACGTCTGATATCGTAGGAATCGATCATCTGACACATACATTAAAAAGAGCCATTGAACATTTCGGACAAAGCGAATTGGGACAGCTCAGATTCGTGACTAAATTTCACCACGTCGATCACTTGCTTGATGCAAAACATAACGGAAAGACTAGGTTCAGATTCAGCATCAATGCGGATTATGTCATTAAAAACTTTGAACCGGGAACTTCTCCGCTCGACAAACGGATAGAAGCCGCCGTCAAAGTCGCTAAAGCGGGCTATCCGCTCGGTTTCATCGTGGCGCCGATTTATATTCACGATGGCTGGGAGGAAGGCTATAAGGAACTGTTTGAGAAACTTAATGCGGCGCTTGATGAAGACGTTCGGCATGACATCACATTTGAACTGATCCAGCACCGTTTTACAAAACCGGCCAAACGGGTGATTGAGAAGAACTATCCGAAAACAAAGCTTGAGCTTGATGAAGAAAAGCGCAGATACAAATGGGGACGCTACGGAATCGGCAAGTATATATACCAAAAAGACGAAGAGCATGACTTAAGGGAAACACTCGAATCTTATATCGAAACCTATTTTCCGAAAGCGAAAATCGAATATTTTACGTAAGGCGGAGCTGTCGGTACGACGGCTCTTTTTTTGCTGCGCCAAATGGCGGGAATTTTTGATATTTATTTCAAGATTTATTCATTTTCTTGGCCGAAAGACCGATATAACTCTCAGGAGGGGATGGTTATGTTTAAAAAAATGCACATCAAAATTGCTGTGTTTGTATCGGCAATGCTTATCGTAACGGTTGTTTTTTTAACGGTTTCTTCATATTTGACATTAAAGCCGATGATGACGGAGGAAGCAAAACGTACGACAGAGAATGTCACCAATTCACTCGGTCAGAACATTGAGCTTCAGCTGAAAAATGATGAGACCGTATTAATGAGATTAGCAGGCGGTGAATTGTCCCGGTCTTTTCTATCAGATGGGAAGAAAGAAACCGCGCGGCTTTTTAACGATGAGTTAAAACAGATCGGACAGAATGACAAATATGTCGCGCTTGCGTACGTCGGAACCGCAAACAAACAAATGTTTACATATCCAAAGGCCGACTTTGCCAAAGACTATGATCCGACAAATAGAACGTGGTATAAGATGGCGGCTGAAAAACCCGATAAGGTTGTCTGGACTGACCCTTATAAAGATGCAGTGACGGGAGACATGATCGTGACGGCGTCAAAAGCCATTCAAAACAGCGGAACCGTCGTCGGAGTGGCGAGCTTAGATCTGAAGCTGTCCTCCATTCAGAGCATGGTCAACGAGCAAAAGGTACCGTATAAAGGATTTGCGTTTTTGGCGGATGAAAACGGCTCTCTTCTGGCGCATCCGGAAAAACAGGGAAAAAATATTTCGGAAGATCAGACGTTAAAAGACATCACCACGGATAAAGAAGGTGTCAAAGAGCTGCAGGGGAACATGGTCGTCTACCAAACGGTAAAAGAAACAGGGTGGAAAGTCGGAACGCAGTTTGAAAAAGATCAGCTGATGGGAGTAGCCGATAAAATGAACACGGTGAGCATTTTTATGTCACTGATCGCCCTTGTGATTACGATCGGACTCAGCTATTTCCTAGCAAAAACGATAACCGGGCCGATTCAGCAGCTGATCGCCAAAACAAACTCGGTCTCAGCGGGAGATTTAACCGTCCGCGCCCAGACGAAATCAAAAGATGAAGTAGGCGAGTTAACAAAAGACTTTAACCAAATGGTTGAAAATATGAAAGAGATGGTCGAACAGGTTAAGGCCTCCTCAGAAAATGTGTCTGATACATCTGACCAGCTAACCGTCATTTCACAAGAAACAAATGAAACGAGCGGACAAATCGCAAAAGCGATAGAGGAAGTCGCCGCCGGAGCGACAGAGCAAGCGTCAGAGGTTGAGACGATCAATGAAAAATCAGAAAATCTCTCAGTCAAAATAAAAGGAATCGCAGATCGCGCGGGCAGCATAAAACAACTCTCAAAATCTTCAGAGGATGCCAGCTACAAAGGACTGGACGCGCTCGGACAGCTGCTGATGAAGTCAAACGAAGCCAATTCAGAAACGAAAAAAGTAGAGGCAATGCTGAATGACCTGGAAGAACAAACGAAAAACATAGAAGAAGTCGTGACGGCAATATCCGCCATTTCAGACCAGACGAACCTCTTGGCGCTGAATGCGAGCATTGAAGCCGCAAGAGCGGGAGAAAGCGGCCGGGGCTTTGCCGTCGTCGCGGAAGAAGTCCGCAAGCTTGCTGAACAATCAGCTCTTTCTTCCGGCCATATCAGTGAGACGGTCCGGCTGATTCAATCAGAGACAAAAGAAGCGTCACACGCGATGATCGAGGCAAGCAGAATGAATGATGAACAAAACAGCGCCATTCATGAAACGGGTGAGGTTCTCAATCTGATTACGACGGAAATGCAGTCTCTCGTTCAAGGTATAGATCATATTTACAATGACATTCAAAAAATGAGTGAAGAACAAGCCGCGATTCAAGAAGCGATTCAAAGCATCTCCGCCATTTCTCAAGAATCTGCGGCAGCGGCGGAAGAAGTGAATGCTTCTACTGATGAACAGCTCGTTACGCTTGAAAAAGTGAAGCAATCGACTGATATGTTAAAGAGCGCAAGCGAAGATCTGATCAGCGCCATTTCTAAATTCACTTTGTAATGCGGTCTCTATCAGCCTATAATATGGTAATATAGACATGAAAGAATAAATACTATGAATCGCATCAGGGGAGGAAAGCGCAGTGAACAAAACGGTCGGATTTATCGGTTTGGGCGTCATGGGAAACAGTATGGCATCGCACATTTTAGAAGCGGGCTATCCTGTTTTAGTCTACACGCGGACGAAACAAAAAGCGGAAGAGATTCTGAATAAGGGAGCGGTCTGGCAGGAGACGGTCAAAGACCTTTCAGAGAAAGCTGACATTATTATTACCATGGTCGGCTACCCGAGTGATGTCGAGGAAATCTATCTCGGCGAAAACGGCATTCTCCGTCATGCAAAAGAAGGGGCGTTTGTCATTGACATGACGACATCAAAACCGTCTTTGGCGAAGAAAATAGCGGAGAAAGCCAAAGAAAAGTCCATTCACGCCTTGGATGCACCCGTTTCCGGCGGAGACATCGGCGCGAGGAACGGAACGCTTGCCATTATGGCCGGAGGAGAAAAAGAAGCGTTTGAAGCATGCCTGCCGCTTTTCTCCGTTATGGGGGAAAACATTCAGTATCAAGGGCCGGCCGGCAGCGGCCAGCATACGAAAATGTGCAATCAGATCGCGATTGCAGCGGGAATGGTCGGAGTGGCTGAAGCGATGGCTTACGCTGAAAAATCCGGTCTGAACCCGGAACAAGTACTGAAAAGCATTACAACCGGAGCTGCCGGAAGCTGGTCATTGACCAACCTCGCTCCCCGTATGCTGAAAGGCGATTTTGCGCCGGGATTCTACGTGAAACACTTTATTAAAGACATGGGCATCGCCCTAGAAGAAGCGGAGCTCATGGGAGAAGAGATGCCCGGATTGGCGCTTGCCAAATCATTATACGACAAGCTTTCCGCGCAAGGTGAAGACAACAGCGGAACTCAAAGTATTTATAAGCTTTGGGTGAAATAAAAAAGATTGCCCGAACGGACTATTTTATGGATGCCGAGGAAGAGAAGGCTTACGGTATTGTTGATGGTGTTTTGTAAATAATGATCTGCAAACCTTGTATTCTTAGAGCCTTTAATGAAGACAGGAACTTAGCAGGATAATGTATTAACGTGTATCCGTTTATAATGCTCTACTGTGAATAATTTGGAAAATCCCCCTCGTTTGTTTGACGCAGACTGTCTATTATAAATCAAAAGGGGGATTTCCGAATAATGATAAGGATTAATACAACTTTCCAACAGTAGGATGTATCATGTTTGATTCAACTATGAATTCGAGTAACCCAAATGTACATAGCAATAAATCGAGTTCGTATTCCCACAATTTTTTCAAACCAAATAATTTGGCATCCGAAATTGAAACTCTACAGATTAGCCTTCTAGCAAAACTGAAAAATAAAAGAGGATGTATCGTAAAAAATTCAAGAGATTTACGAAAACATCCTCGATTCAGAGACTTCATCATTACATGTTGTTTTTTGAGAATTCCAGATGAAATCAACGTTAAACCCATTTGTTAATAATATGAATTTTAATGTTGTACAGTAATATAGTGTTTCAGTTCTCCTCTATGGGTTTGATTTCCCCAAGTCAATGCTACCACCACATCATACTTGCCTGCTGGAATATTTTTTGTCAAAAAGCTCACTTTAAAACTGCGAATATTACGGCCATTAACATATATGTCTTTGACTACATCTCTTTTTTTATTGACAAGAAGAACATTAACACCCTCGTTCACCTCATATTTTGTAGGCACAGTACCTGTTACGACAATAGAAGTAGCGTGTTTTGAGTAAGTATTAGCATCTGTTTGGAATTTAATTGCTCCTTTTGAAGTCATGGCTAACGCTTCTGAACTGTTTGAGAAAATCCCGAATGTCAAAAGAGCAACTGTGAATAGTGTCATTACAATTTTTTTCAATTGAAACTTCCTTTCTTCATTTATTTAGAAACCCATTCAATATATTACTAAATTTTGAAAAAATATTCAACGGAAAATAGGTAAATTCTACTTTTTATTAAATAAAGTATTACTAAAGAAGCAAAGGCTAACAAAACCAATTTAATCATCACGTTTAAGATTTTACAAAAAAGCTCCCAGCACTTATGTGCCGGGAGCTTCAAAATTTATAAAGTGTCAGGCCCTTCTTCGCCCGTACGGATGTTGATTGTATTGGGAACTTCGAAAATTAAGATTTTGCCGTCACCGGGTTCACGGGTTTTGAGCACTTTTTGCGCCGTCTCAGCCACTTTTTCGATAGACAAAAGATTGCCCCGCGGGGCAATCTTTTTTGTTTATTTTCCGATGAATTGCTGTGTCCAGATGTTTCCTGATTCTACGTAACCGACACCGATTTGAGTGAACTCAGGATTCATGATGTTCTTTCTGTGGCCTTCACTGTTCATCCAAGCTTTAACGACAGCTTCAGGAGTCGGCTGTCCTTTGGCGATATTTTCACCGGCAGTTTTATAAGTGATTCCGAAAGACTTCATCATATCGAAAGGTGAGCCGTAAGTAGGGCTTTGGTGATCGAAATAGTTTTTGTCTTTCATATCTTGTGATTTTGCGTGAGCTGATTTGCTTAATTTTTCATCAATCTGCAGAGGTTTTAAGCCTTGCTTTTGTCTCTCTGCATTTGTCAATTCAACGACTTTCTTTTCGTACGCACTGACTGATGAAGGAGTTTTCTCGCTGCTGTTGTTTGTGTTATCTGTCTGCTTTGCATTGTCAGCCGTCTGGTTTTGATCGGCTTTAGGTTTTTCAGCAGCAGCCGGAGCCGTTTTTGCCGGTGTTTCTTTTTGTACATCTTTAACTGTCATGTCAGAATGCTTTGCGTGTTTTTGCAGCAGCTGAGTCAGTTCTTTCTCATTTTTAACGTTCAGCTTTTTCACGCTCGTTTTCATATGTAGTTTTTCAACAGCCTCTTGAAGAGTCAGATGCTGTACGGTGTTTCCTTTTTTCACGGTAACGACGTGCTGGCATGACAGCTCTTTTGCAGATGCCTGCTGAATGCCTCCGAATGTAATCAAACTGACTGCCGCGGCGGCAGATAAGAGAAATGCTTTTTTCATAGTTAATAGCCTCCCAGAGAAGTTTTTTTCTACATGAAAAATCTTATCACAGCTTTTTTGTCATAATGCAGGCAGCCATTTCCTTTGACAACAAACTCTTGTCATAATTGTAATTGAGCGCAGAAAAATGGCTCTATACCGGGAAAAACGATCTGTATTTATTTTTTAAAATCCGTTACATCTCTTCAAATTATTTGAAGTGTTAGATATATTTTAAGATAATTTGATCTTGACAGTTTTTTTTACCCGTTTTCGCTGTAACAACTTTTACAAAAATGTTACAATTAAAATCTGTTTATGTAAATATATTCAATGATTTGAGAGGTGTAACAGAAAGTGGCTGAAGTCGCGCGCGAACCAAAGAAAAAAACGAAACGTTACAGAGCGCTGAGAATGAATCTCTATTTTTTGATTGTTTTTCTTCTCTTTACGGCACTGATTTTTAAACTCGGCATCGTCCAGATTGTCGAAGGGGATAAACACCGCCAGGATGCGGAGAAGGCAAATGCAAAAACCGCCTATTATCCGACACCGCGGGGAAAGATGTATGACAAGCGGAACAGGGTGGCGGTTGATAACCAGGCTGTGCCTGAAATTGTATACGTTTCTACCTCAAAAACCTCGGCAAAGGACAAATTGAAAACGGCAAAAAATCTCGCCGCACTGATTCATATTGATACTGAATTTATGAAGGATCGAAATATCATTGATTACTGGCTTGCCGCACATCCGAAGAAGGCGGAAAAGCTTATGAAGGATTCAGAAAACAGCCTGAAATCCCAAGAAGTGTACAAACGCCAGATTGAACGCGTTCCGAAGCAGGAGATTGATGCGATCAAAAAAGATAAAAAAGAGCTGCAAATTGCGGCGATTTATACGCGTTTTTCAAGCGGCAACGCCTATCAGCCGCAAGTCGTCAAATCAATGGACCCGAATAAGCTGAACGGAAACGGAAACAGCGGTTCATTGCTTGACGAGCATGAAAACAACAAGCAAAAACCAAAAAGCGATCTGACATATGAAGAAGTTTCCGTCGTATCCGAGCACCTGAAAGAGCTCCCCGGCATTGACGTGATCAATGACTGGACGCGAAAATATCCATACGACAAAACGCTGTACTCTCTGTTCGGCGGTGTGACGACACCGGAACAGGGATTGTTGGGCGAACGGAAAGATTACTATGTCACAAGAGGCTACTCACTGAATGACCGGGTGGGAAAAAGCTACATCGAATATCAGTATGAGGACTATTTAAACGCGCATAAAGAAAAAGTAGAGTATGTGGAAAACAGCAAAGGTGAAGTCGTCAGCCAAAAGCCCGTCGATGAAGGCAGCAGAGGCTACGATCTGCAGCTCTCGCTCGATATGGAATTACAGTCGAAAGTCGAAAAAGTCATTGAAAAAGAGCTGAGAAGAAGCCGCGCCGCAGGCAACTATATGGTTGACAGAGGATTTGCCGTCATGATGGACCCGAACAACGGGGATATTCTCTCAATGGCGGGGAAACGCATCGATCTCGAAACAAATAAAATCCAGGATTTTGCGATCGGATCATTTACGACCCAATATGAGATGGGCTCTTCTGTTAAAGGAGCGACTGTTCTCGCGGGTTACCAAAGCGGCCTCCCGCATTATAAAACGTTTGTCGATGCACCGCTTGTATTTAAAGGCAAAACGAAAAAACAATCGTGGACACAAATGGGAGCCATTACTGAGCTGACCGCGCTGCAAAGAAGTTCTAACGTATATATGTTTCATGTGGCCATGCATATAGCCGGCATTACCTACAGGCCGTACGGCACGCTGCCTGCCGGATTAGACGATATTAAAAAAATGCGCAATTACTACGCCCAATTCGGTTTGGGTGTGAAGACCGGGATTGATCTTCCGCAGGAATCAGCGGGCATGCAGTCAAATCCGCAAATGGTCGGGGGATTGCTGCTTGACTTTGCGATCGGACAGTTTGATACATATACGCCGCTTCAAATGGCTCAATATATTTCAGCCATCGCAAACGGCGGGTATCGCGTCCAGCCGCGGATCGTCACAAGCATTCATGAACCGGACAGCAAAAATAAGATTGGAAAAGCGATTGAACAGCGAGATATTAAAATTTTGAACAAAGTAAATAACAGTCCGAGCGATTTTGATCAGGTTCATAAAGGAATGAAATTGGTCACAAGCTCACCTCAAGGAACGGCTTATTCAACATTCCAAGGTTCCGGCGCTGATGTTTCCGGAAAAACGGGAACCGCGCAGACGCGCTATTACGGCACGAACAAAAACTGGTGGGGGAAAGACACGTATAACCTGACCTTTGTCGGCTATTATCCGTCAGAACATCCACGAGTGGCATTCAGCGTTGTCGTACCGACTGTTCAGGATGATCACGATCCCGTCAGCAAAAACATTGCCAAAGGAGCAATTGACGCTTACAAAGAACTTGAAAAGAAATACAATAAAAAATAACAAATGAAAGGGCGGCCGAACATCTCGTGCGCCCTTTCTTTCATTCAGGAAAATTGACGTTCACAATAAGAATAGAAGGAGAATGCTTATTTTTTAGCGAATCAATCTAGTGGAATTTCTTTTTATATCAGTCCGTGTCCAGCCTGCAGTGCGAGTATAATGCAAAGGAGGGATTCTGTGGAACAGGATACTCAGCATGTCAAACAGTTTCAATCGAAAACCGATCTTCATGCCGTTTTGACGTCTAACGGGCGTATTATGTATATTTCTGCAAACTGCAAATCGTACTTCAGTTATTCTCAGGAAGAGATGATCGGGTCATTTCTCAAAACGTTCCTGCATGAAGAAGATCAATTTTTGGTTGAAAGTTACTTCTATAATGAGCATCATTTGATGCCTTGCACCTTTCGTCTTATTAAAAAAGATCATACCATCGTATGGCTTGAAGCGGGTGTGGAAATTGTCACACCGCAAATGGAGGGGACGGATCGGGAAATCATCCTCAAAATCAAGGTGCTTGAGGAGAAGACCCCCCGCCGGCCTTATATGTATGAACAAAAGAAGCAAAAGGCAGAACAACAGTCGGAAGATGCGGCTGGAAACGGCGAATTCGAGCGTCTTGTCGAAATGCTGCCGAATCCTTTATATGTCAGCATCAACGGCACAATCGCCTACGCCAACAACGCGATGCTTGCCATGCTGGGAGCCGAAAGCAAAGACGAGGTAATCGGCAGGCGCTCTTATGAGTTTATTGAAGAAGAGTATCACGACATTGTGAAAAACCGAATTGTGCGGATGCAAAAAGGAATGGAAGTCGGAATGATCGAACAGACGTGGAGAAGGCTCGACGGCACGCCCGTTCATTTAGAAGTGAAGGCGGCACCGACGACATATAAAAATCAGCGGGCGGAATTGCTGCTTCTGATTGATATTTCTTCACGGAAAAAATTCCAAACGATTCTGCAAAAAAGCAGAGAGCGTTATCAGCTCCTCATTCAGAATTCAATTGATACGATCGCCGTGATTCACAATGATAAATGGGTATTCATGAATGAGTCGGGCATTTCGCTGTTTGAGGCTGAAACATATGAAGATTTAATCGGGAAAAACGTCTATGATCAGCTTCATCCCTGTGATCATGACGGCGTGAAAGAGCGGATCCAAAATATTATCAACCGAAAGACTGAGTCAGAAATTATTAAGCAATCGTGGTTTACCTTTAAAAACCGGCTGATCTATACGGAAATGGTCTGCATTCCGACGACGTTTTTCGGAGAAACGGCCGTGCAGGTCATTCTGCGTGATATTTCTGAGCGGAAGCAGACGGAGGAATTAATGCTGAAGTCGGAGAAGCTGTCTATCGCAGGGCAGCTGGCGGCGGGAATCGCTCACGAAATCCGCAATCCGCTGACGGCGATCAAAGGATTTTTACAGCTCATGAAGCCGACGATGGGGGAAAACGAACATTACTTTGAAATTGTGTTTTCTGAACTGAGCAGAATCGAATTGATTTTAAGTGAGCTTTTAATGCTTGCCAAACCTCAGCAAAACGCCGTGAAAGAGCGTGTGAACTTAAAGAAAATTATAAGTGAAGTGACCGCTCTTTTAGAGACGCAGGCAAATCTTAAAGGGATTTTTATCAAAACGGATTACGAACATGACAGCATGTATATTAACGGTGATCAAAATCAGCTGAAACAGGTGTTTATCAATCTGATTAAAAATGCCGTTGAGTCGATGCCGGATGGGGGAACGGTTCACATTCTTATGACAGAAGATGAGTATTCCGTTAATGTGACGGTGAAAGACGAGGGTGACGGGATACCGGAAAACGTGCTGAAACGAATAGGCGAACCGTTTTTGACAACGAAAGAAAAAGGAACCGGCCTGGGGCTGATGGTCACATTCAACCTTATTAAAAACCATCAGGGAGCCATCCAAGTAGACAGCAAACCGGATAGAGGCACGGCCTTTCATATTACATTCCCGAAACAATAAAAAACAACGGCGTTATGCCGTTGTTTAAATAGTCTGCATGGATTCTCTCGTTTTTAAAATAAATGCTTCCAGCCGGTCCAAGCCTTCTCTCAATGTATCCAGTGAATATGCGAATGACAGCCTCACATACCCTTCACCCAACTTTGAAAACGAGCTGCCGGGCACAAGAGCCACACCTGCATCCTCTAAAAGAGCCATACTAAAATCAAACGATGACATTCCGAATGACTTAATGGAAGGGAAGATATAAAATGCGCCTGACGGCTTTACGACGTCAAGCCCCATTGAAACAAGACGATCATATACATAGTCAAGCCGCTTTTTATACTGTTCTCTCATAATAAGCGCATCATCAACACCGTTTGTCACCGCTTCAAGAGCCGCTTTCTGAGAGATTGAAGACGCGCATGTCACACTGTATTGGTGAACTTTTAAGATGTGCTTGGCAATTTCTTTCGGTGCGAAAATGAAACCGATTCTCCAGCCCGTCATGCTGTGTGATTTTGACAGGCCGTTGATGACGATCGTCTGGTCTCTCAAATAAGACGCGATCGAATAATGCGGTCTGTCATAGGTTAATTCGCTGTAAATCTCATCAGACAGGACAAAAACATTTCTGCCCTTCAGGACGGCTGCGATGTTTTGCAGCTCTTCCTCAGACAATGTCACTCCGGTCGGATTTGACGGATAAGGAAGAATGACGCATTTTGTTTTTGGTGTCAGCGATTCTTCAATGAGCCGCGCCGTCAGCTTAAATCCGTGTGTCGTCGTATCCACATGGACCGGAACGGCGCCCGACATGCGGATGATCGGTTCGTAGCCCGGATATATCGGTCCGGGGAGAATAACTTCATCGCCCGGAGATAAAATCGTCCGCAAAGACGCGTCAATCGCTTGGCTTGCCCCGGTTGTGACGATGATTTCAGTTTCAGCTTCATAATTCAAATCAGCTTTTTTCTTCATATAAAGCTGTACGGCCTGTCTCAGCTCAAGGCCGCCTGCATTCGGAGTATATGCCGTTGCGTTCTCGTCGATTGCCTTTTTGGCAGCCGCTTTGACATGGTGCGGCGTGAAGAAATCCGGCTGACCGATCGTAAGCGAAATGACATTGTCGTGCTGAGCTACAAGATTTGAGAATTTGCGAATTCCTGAAATTTCAATTTCTTTTACATTCGGATTAAGCAAATGTTCCATAATTCATCACCTTATACTATATATTGAGTTTCTCCTATTTTACCACTAGCTGAGCATTTGTCATCTTTTTATTGAACTATCCCGAGTATATGTCCGATATGTGAAAACATACCTTCTTTCAGAAAAAAATAAGACAACCAGCTGAAATGATTGTCTTCATTGTATCATGATCTATCTATTGTGATATGTGGCGAATGTCATTAATACCCGTATTCAAAGCTGACGTCTTCCCGCCATAAGATGTATGGAGCGGGCTTGTCGGGACGCTCTTTCGCCTCTTTTTTCATTTGCAGGTAAGCCGTTTTGCTGATATCTTCTAACACCGTCATTTGATCTTGGTCGAATATGACTACTGTACCCATTTATTACACCCTTCTTCCTGAAAAATCCTTGACTATTTTACCACTCGATGTCAAAAAGTCAATGGGATATCAGAAAAAAGCATTTTTTTATAAAGAGTTCATGGCCAGTTGGCCCGAATACATTCACTTTTTCCGTTTCCAGCCGATATATACAGTACAATACTGAATGCGGATAGCGAGGGATTGAATTGTCTTTACAACAATACGATATTTTATTGGATTCAGGCACAAACGAATTAGAAATCGTCAAATTTGAAGTAGGCGTCAATACATTTGGCATAAATGTGATGAAAGTCCGGGAAATCATTCAGCCGGTAGATGTCACATCTGTGCCTCAGTCTCATAAAGACGTAGAAGGGATGATTAAGCTGAGAGGCGAAATTCTTCCCGTCATCAGTCTGTATACCTTTTTCGGCGTTGATGCCGAAGGAGCAAAAGACGATAAATATATCGTAACGGAATTCAACAAGCGGAAAATCGTCTTTCACGTCGGTTCCGTTTCACAAATCCACAGGGTGTCCTGGGAGGCGATTGAAAAGCCGACTTCCCTGAACCAGGGCATGGAGCGGCACTTAACGGGAATCATCAAACTGGAAGACACGATGATCTTTCTGCCTGATTATGAAAAGATCATTTATGATATTGAATCGGCATCCGGAGTTGAGACTTATCATGTCCATCAGGAAGGATTTGATGAAAGACGGGCGGGTAAAAAACTGATCATCGTTGAAGATTCGCCGCTTCTGATGCGTCTTTTGACGGATGAGCTGACTGAGGCGGGGTACAGTGAAATCGTTACGTTTGAAAACGGAAAAGAAGCGTATGATTACGTCGTGGAACTGACGGATAACGGAGCAAACCTGTCAGACCATATTGACATGATTATCAGTGACATTGAGATGCCGAAAATGGACGGTCACCGTTTGACGAAGCTCCTTAAGGATAACCCGCAAAGCTCTGATGTGCCGATTATGATTTTCTCGTCCCTGATTACGGACGACCTGCGCCACCGGGGCGAAGTAGTCGGAGCGGATGAACAGATCAGCAAGCCTGAAATCAGCGAGCTCATTAAAAAAGTGGATACGTATGTGATTGAATAGAAAAAAGCCGATGCATGACGCATCGGCTTTTTTTGCGGCGGAATTAAAAATAACTCTCACCAAGTTTTTTAAATACGGGTTTATGATAAGCGGGCTGCTGCCTGTTGGCGGCAAGCGGTTTTTCCTTTAAGCCCACATATTTTTGCAATACGTTTTTCGCTTTTGTCAAAGACATTTGTGCTTTAGGATTGCGGTACGACTGATTTAACGTACCTAAATGCGGAAGATGCTGGAAGTCTTCTTTTGTTGGAGGCATGTGAAAATAGTAGTCTCCGATAGAGATAAGTACGTCTGACTGCTGTTGGCTAAACCTGGGATTATTTGAAAAGTGAAGCCCTATTTTTTTCCCTTTGCCTTCTTTCACAAGCTTTTGTAATGCCCGTTTTTTCAGCAGATAAAGGTATTTAGGGTTGGGGGCGGTTTTTGCATGGCGGTTCACAGTATAAACAGCTTTTGAAAGATTCTCGATGGTTGGCTGCAGCTCTTTCGAATAAGCGTGGTCGTCCATTATTTCTCTCCTTTGCATTGATCAAGTTCATATATAGATTATACTTTTTTAGCGTTGAAATGCAAATATTGATTATAAAAATACGCCTTTTTCTGATGAAAAGGGCGCATCTTTTTCCTTTATTAGACAGGTTTCGCATGTTTTTCAGAATCAGCCTTTAATGATTGCTGCACATCGATCTCTGCTGCCTCGGCGCTGTATTTCGGAAGAGCGATAAAATAGAACACAAATACCGCTAAAATTACGATTCCCATGCCGTAATAAAGGTAATCAATATTGGTAACGAATTTCGGAAATAACAGGGCGACCAGTCCGAGTGTAATCGATTGGGCAAACATCATAAAAGGATCCTGCCAGCCGCTGACCCGGCCCATTATTTTCGGATGAACGATTTTCGGCATCCAGCCGCCGATGGCGATATTGACAGGGCCGATGCACATGCCGAGGACGAAAGCCGCCGCATAATAAATCCACAGCTTATCCGTATAGCCGAGGACAAAAATGAGCAGTCCGGCTGCCAAAATAGGAATCGACATCAAATGATGCGGTTTGACTTTTTTTGCGATCATCGTTCCGATCACACTTCCTGCAAGCAGGCCGAAGCCGAGTGCGACGGTGAAGATGGAAGTATGTGATTCGTAATGATCAGGCGCAAGTCCGTATTTCATCGTAAACATCGGCAGTACGGCAAAGCCGCCGTTGACAAAACCAAAGATAAAAAAGCCGAAAATAAGGGAAGCAAGCAATTTGTTTTTAACAATATATACGATCCCTTCCTTAAAATCAGCGACCGAGTCTTTCAGAAACGAATCTCCCCATTTAAAAGGGCCATTCGGCTGACGGGCTTCTTTCGGAATGCGGCACGCGCGGATCAGAAAGCCTGATACAATAAAGCTGACAAAATCAAGGATAATGGCTCCGTGAATACCGATCGTTTTATACATAAACGCGCCTATACCGACGCCGAATACCATGAAGATGCTGAACAGGATCTGGTTAAGTCCCGCCGCTTTCGCGTAATGCTCCTTAGGCAGAATAGCTTGTACAAGGCTGGCTTCCGCCGGGAAAAAGAACTTGGTCACGGCGCTTCTGATGAACAAAATACAGAACACGAGAGGGATGCTCCCGGTGTATAATGCGGCAAACAATACGATCGTCAGTCCGGCTCTGATCCAGTCACAATTCTCTGCGACCTTTTTCCTGTCAAGCCGGTCAGCTGCGACACCGACAATCAGAAATACGAAAACTGTCGGCAGTGAATACATCAGCTCAGCCAAAGTCGTGTATGCCGGCTGGTTTGAAAAATGGTCCAGCAAGTAAAAAGCGAAAGCCATATTACCTACAGTCGTTCCCATTTGAGAAGCGAGTGCTGCGAAAAAGAGACGGACAAAATTGCGATTTTTAAATATATCCATAAACACGCTCCTTACCCTAGAGGTCCCACTGTAATATATTATCATCAGCTCGTTCCATTAACAAATAAGATCTTTCTATCTTATAATAGTCACCCTTGTTCCATTAGGAACGGTAGCGGCAAGTTCAGTGACGTCCTGATTATACATCCGGATGCATCCTTTTGATACCGCTTTGCCGATGGAGGAAGGATTATTTGTTCCGTGAATGCCGTAATGAATTTTAGAGAGGCTGAGCCAATAAGCGCCGAACGGGCCGCCGGGCTTAGGCTGGCGGTTCACGATGTAAAATTCTCCGGTCGGCGTGGTCGTCAATATTTTTCCGACTGCGATGGGATACGTACGGATGAGCCTGCCAAGGCGGTATAACTCCAGTTTCTTCGCTCCGATATACACGATGATGGAGTAGGGAATGGTGGATGGGTCGGGAAGATTCGGTATGATAATATGCTGTCCCGCGTATATGACCGATTGGATTGAGGGATTTGCCTGAAGGAGAGCAGCAGTGCTTATTCTGAAGTCTTGCGCAATGCTTGAGATGGTTTCTCCTTGTTTCACTTGATATGTCAGCAGTTTCATCACCCTCCTTTTTGCTCTTTTCCATATACATATTACGGAGGGGGTGTCTGTGCATCAGGATAAAAGTCTTATTTTTGCTCGGTTTTCAATGTGAACAGCGTGATTTCCGGTCTGGCTAAAAATCGATACGGCAGTCTTGTCGTACCGAGCCCTCGATTGACGTAAACGGCTGTGTCATGCAGCGTATACATGCCGTCGGTATACGTTTTTCCGTAAGGAGGCGTAATGAGAGGGCCGAAAAACGGGAGCTGGACCTGGCCGCCGTGAGTGTGTCCCGACAGCTGGAGGTTTACGGGATATCCGCCTATCTTAAGAGCGGCATCAGGCTCGTGGACGATTAAAATGGAAAACGCATCTTCGGAAAGGCGTGACAGGGTGCCTTTATAATCTGGTTTTCCGAGCATTACATCATCCAAAAACGCGAATTCAATCCGGCTTCCGTCTGTCAGCTGAACCTGACGGTAGCCGTTTCGAAGCACTTGAAAATCAGCCGCTTCCATCAGAGCCTTGTACGTGTTCGTACCGTAGCCTCCGTGGTCATGGTTTCCGTAAACACAAAGTTTGCCGAAGGGAGCTTCAAGATTTTGCAGCACGGCGAGTGCATGCTGGTGATCATTAAATAAATGCGGCTTATCAATTAAATCTCCCGTAAAGATGAGCAGATCGGGTTTCAGCTGATTGATCTTTTCCGCTGCTTTATTCAAGTCACCGGATGTAAACACATCACTGAGATGTGTATCGCTGAATTGAACGATTTTAAAATTGTCAAAGCCGCGGGGGATCAGGCGGCTGGTGATTGTATGCCGGGTGATCTCAATCATGCGCGGTTCAATATACCGGGCATAGCCGTAACCTCCGCAAGCCATTGCGAGAGATGCACCCAAAATGCCGAATCCTCTTTTTAAAAATGTTCTTCTGGTCATTTTCTCCATATGTAAAACCAACCTTTGTCAGAGTTGTTCTATTATATCATCAGCTTGGCTGAAAAATCCCTTCTCAGCATGTAATGACGCGGATAGACATCTGTGATAAAATTATGAATGATTATTCATTCAATAAAAAGGGGTGGGTTTGTTATGGATAAGAAAGCGGTAATCATTACAGGCGGATCAAGCGGCATGGGAAAAGCAATGGCGAAAAAACAGGCTGAATTAGGATGGCACGTCATGGTGACAGGGAGGAACCATGAAGCACTTGAGGAAACAAAAAAAGAAATTGAGACCTTTGAGGGGCAGGTCGCCTGTTTTCAAATGGATGTCCGTTCTGATTCCGCCGCTTCAGACATGATTTCAGAAGCGAAAAAAGTCTTTGGCCGGCTTGATGCGCTGATTAACAATGCGGCCGGCAACTTTATTTGCCCGGCAGAGAAGCTGACGCCCAATGGATGGAAAGCTGTTATTGAGATTGTTTTAAACGGCACATTTTTCTGCAGCCAAGCAGCGGCAAGGCATTGGATCGAGCAGGAGCAGAAGGGCGTCATCTTAAATATGGCCGCTACATACGCATGGGGAGCGGGAGCGGGTGTCGTTCATTCCGCTGCAGCCAAAGCGGGGGTATTGTCACTGACAAGAACGCTGGCCGTTGAATGGGGGAGCAAATACGGCATCCGCACAAACGCGATAGCCCCAGGCCCGATTGAACGGACAGGCGGTGCGGAGAAGCTGTTTGAATCGGAAAAAGCGGTGTCCCGCACTATGAACAGTGTGCCGCTCGGCCGGCTGGGCACACCGGAGGAAATCGCCGCGTTGGCAGCGTTTTTGCTATCTGATGAAGCGTCCTACATAAACGGGGACTGTATCACAATGGACGGGGGGCAATGGCTGAATCCTTATCCGTTTTAATTTTTCATATATTGATTATTTTGCAAAACAAGCGAACGTTAAAGCCGCCGTTCGCTTGTTTTATTTTCTATTCAAAATTATGATATAATTTTGAAAGATTAAGGGGCGATTAATTGAAGAAATTATGAAAATGGTTCGTTGTACTATTTGTAAGCAGTTTCGTTATCATCTTTAATATTTGGTACTTTATTATTTGTGCTTTTACTCCGGAGTATTATCAAAATACCAATCTTACATCTGAT
This sequence comes from Bacillus sp. JNUCC-21, assembly GCF_041222765.1. NCBI lineage: Bacteria > Bacillati > Bacillota > Bacilli > Caryophanales > Bacillaceae > Bacillus > Bacillus sp. JNUCC-21. The sequence goes on from NZ_CP166019.1 coordinate 1,404,890, forward strand.
GAAATAATCAGATTTGAAAAGCTATTTCACATCGATTTTCCTGATGAAACGAAATTTATTAAAACCAGGGAGTATTTGAGTGGGCTCGGAGGCGATACATCGGCTGTATTATATGTGTCTCTGCCAACCAAGCTGGCGGAACGATTTTATCTGATTATACGTATATGCCAATAAATCATATTGATCATGCCGGTTCAATGTATGGAGTTGACGTTTCCGAGAGTGTTGGCGGGTTAACAACTCTTACATGTGGCACTTTAGATAAAAAAGGAACTTTCTTTCAGTTGAAACATGATGATGATTGGATATTTAACAGCACTGATTGGAGCCATTATTTTTGGACAGATGCCGGTTATAATGCTCTTATATTTATCCTTTTATTTGTGCTTGTGAAACAAATGAATAACGTCCTTAATTAACCGGTCTGAAGAGTGATCTTAAAAATGTCCCCCCTTTTATTTTAAGCTGCTGCCATACTGCCTCCTTTTCCCCTAATCTAAACATTTGTGGTGCTGATATAATTGTGTATAATCAGACAAAGATAGAGAAGCAGGTGATAACATGTTGGACCCACTTGATATACTGACGAATATTGATGATGTCATTCCGTATTACCAAGCGATTTTTAACGCTGAGGAACAAAGAGTCGTAGGCTACGAAGTGCTTGGGCGGATTTTGGCAGATGCGGAGATTGAGAGCCTTGGGCCGTTTTTCTTAGATTCCGGCATTCCGGAAGAATATAAGCTTGAGGTCGATGACAGAGTCATCAGGCAGGCGCTGGAGAGGTTTAAAGAAGCTGATCGTGATCTGTTGATTTTTATCAATCAGGATGCGAATGTATTGATGCTTGACCACGGCGAAAGCTTTCTTGAGCTTTTAAAAGAATACGAAGAGCAGGGCATTGAATTGAACCGTATTGTGCTTGAGATCACCGAGCACAATTTCGAAGGCGACATTGAACAGCTGTACCATATGCTTGCCTACTATCGTACATATGGCATTAAAATCGCGGTGGACAATATAGGTAAGGAGAGCAGCAACCTGGACAGAATCGCGCTCCTTTCACCGGACCTTCTGAAAATAGATTTGCAGGCGCTGAAGGTATCTCAGCCGTCACCATCATATGAGCATGTGCTGTACAGCATTTCATTGCTGGCGAGAAAAATCGGCGCCGCGCTGCTGTATGAAGATATAGAAGCTGATTTCCAGCTCCAGTACGCATGGAGAAACGGAGGCCGATTTTTTCAAGGCTATTATCTGCAGGCGCCGAGCGGCGATTTTATAGACCGGAGCCTGTTAAAAGCACGCTTGAAAACGGAGTTTCAGCAATTTATCACGAGAGAAAAAAAGAAGCTGGAAACGGTCTATGAACACTCTGAGAATTTTTATAAGCGGGTCAATCAGGCAGTTTCCGAGCTGAAGAAAACCCATCAGGCGGACGATGAGTTTATTAAAAAACTGGCGGAAAACCTGACCGACTGCTGCTTCAGAATTTATATGTGTGATGAAGAAGGCTATCAGCTGACGGGAAATGTGTTCAAGCAGTCCGGCGAATGGCTTTATCAGCCTGAATACATGGAGAAAAACTGGAGCTGGCGTCCGTACTTTTTAGAAAATATCATGAAGATGCGTAATTCAAGAAAAGGCTTTTTCAGTGACCTGTACAGTGATATTGAGACAGGTGAGATGATCAGAACCTTTTCATACCCGATGGATGACAATATGTATTTATTTATCGATCTGCCTTACTCTTATTTATATGAACAGGACGGGTTACTTTAAAGCGGCTGCTGTATGCCGCTTTTTTTGTTCATTTGAAAAAAGTTTTAAAAAACGATTGACAATGATACTGATAATCATTATCATTTAGTTATAGAGAGAAGTTACTCTCTGTTCCCCAACCCCTCTATCAGATCAAGATCCGAAAAAACTTGGCGCTACCCCCGCCAAGTTTTTTTATGCTGTCTCCTCATAAAAGGGCTTCTCCTTACATACATCTGATAATGGCGGCTCAAAAAGCGAAAAATTATTTTTGAAAGGTGTATGACATTCCGAAAAAAGCTTCAAACTATTCGAAAACACGGTTTTCCCGTTTATTTCTTTTTGAAAATCCAGCGGGAAAATGCCATCCCGGTCTACTTTATGGTATGATGCTCTGTAGAACTTGTATTATAATAAATACTTGTTGATTTGAAGTTGTTTTTTGAAAGGAGTCTTTTTTTAGAATGTCACAATTAATGGGTATCATCACGCGGCTGCAAAGTCTGCAAGAAACAGCGGAAGCGGCTAACGAGCCGATGCAGCGTTATTTTGAAGTTAACGGCGAAAAAATTTGCAGTGTTAAATATTTCGAAAAAAATCAAACGTTTGAACTGACGGTTTTCCAAAAAGGTGAAAAACCTAACACATATCCGTTTGATAACATTGACATGATTTCTATTGAAATTTTTGAGCTCCTTCAGTAATTTGATTTGATTTTTCAGGCTGACCAAGCTTCCGGTCTTCCGCAAGCGGAGCTTTATTAAATTATGCAAAGGAACGTGCTTGTTCGTTTGGTTGTAGACTCTGGAAAGAGGAGTGTCCGTACATGGCTGATTCTTTTCTGTTTTATAATCTTTCTGAGGCACAGATGACCTTTCAAGACGTGACGGAGCGGCTGAAACGCTTTGTCAATAAAGACCCCCGTTCAGCATACGTGCTGTCTGTAGGGACTGATTCACAAGTTTACCGCGACTTCACAAAGTTTATTACGGCTATACACTTGCACCGTACAGGCAAGGGAGCTTGGGGCTGTTTGAAAAATCACGATCTAGCAAGACCGATACATAGCCTTCGCGAAAAAATTTCGCTGGAAACCGCATTCAGCCAGGAGATGGCTGCGCATATCCTCGACGGCCGTCTTATGGAACTGACAGATTTGCTCTTGCCTTTTACGGATGAAGGGGCGGATCTTTCATTTGAAGTGCATCTGGATATCGGTCAAAAAGGGCTGACAAAAGAATTGATACAAGAAATGACCGGCCGCATTACCTCGATGGGCATTGAAGCGAAAATCAAGCCCGATTCCTGCACAGCATTCAGTTATGCCAATCGTTACACAAAATAATATTTCATACAGAATCCGCAAAATGTCGAATTATGCGGTTGACGATTTTTTTCTGTTTACTTATTCTAGCGGTAGAGCTGAAAGCAAATTTCACGTTGCTTTCGGAGGTATTCAGTTAAAAATAGGGGGCCTGATTACGTATGAGTCTTATCGGTGAACGATTTACGGAAGAAGAACAGAAACTTCTGCTGAATATCCTGATCAATCAAGAATATGCCATTGAGCTTTTGACCAGCGAAATCAACGATATAGAAGCAGGGTCAAAAAGCGTCGATGGAACCACTTATAAAAAACTCGTAACGCTCTATGACCGTTTTCGGAATGAAAATTAATCAGCGGCCTATAAATTGATACTCGATTGCAAAGAGTATCTTTTTTATTGACGGAAACTTTTCGACAAAAAATGATAATGTTTATATTATTGCAATATAGGGAATACATGCTTTGATGAAAAATGTAAAGGGGTCGAAGTGACATGATTAGCTTACAATCAGATCAGCTTCTTGATGCAACAGTCGGACAATTTATGATCGAGGCGGATAAAGTGGCGCACGTTCAAGTCGGAAACAACCTTGAACATGCTCTATTAGTGCTGACGAAAACCGGCTATACCGCCATTCCCGTCCTCGACGCTTCGTACCGTCTGCACGGTTTGATCGGGACAAATATGATTATGAACAGCATTTTCGGACTTGAACGGATCGAGTTTGAGAAGCTGGATCAAATTACGGTTGAGGAAGTCATGCTGAAAGACATTCCCCGTCTCCACATCAATGATCCGATTATCAAAGGATTCAGCATGGTCATTAACAACGGCTTTGTCTGCGTTGAAAATGATGAAGGCGTCTTTGAAGGCATTTTCACGAGAAGAGTCGTATTAAAGCAGTTGAGCAGCCATATCAGATCATTGAATAAGTAGGCTCGCACGATCAGCCTATTTGTTCTTTTGCATGCCGGAAAAAGAAAACGCATACATATGAGTGGCGCTTGCCTCGGCAGCCTTTATTTTATTAGAATGGTAGATAAGAAATACGAAAAGGCATTGAAAAGGAGGACGACATGCAGCTTCAAGAGCTTCATATGCTCGTAGTTTTAGCTGAGGAATTAAACATGAGGAAGGCTGCCGAACGGTTATTCGTGTCACAGCCGGCTCTGTCCCAGCGATTGCAGACCATTGAAAAAGCCTGGGGAACAAAGATCTTTCTTAGGTCTCAAAAAGGACTTACGGTAACGCCGGCAGGAGAAAAAATCATACAATTTGCAAATGACGTCACGGATCGGCAAGAAAGAATCAGAGAAAACATTGATGAACTTGAGGGTGAGATTCACGGCACATTAAAGCTTGCCGTCGCCTCGATTATCGGGCAGCACTGGCTTCCGAAAGTGTTAAAAACATATGTGGAACGATATCCGAATGCAAAGGTCTCTCTCATTACAGGGTGGAGCAGCGAAATGCTGAAAAGTCTGTATGAAGATCAGGTACATATCGGCATTATCCGGGGAAATCCGGAATGGAAAGGCCGGAAAGATTATTTAATGACCGATCATTTATATTTGGTCGATACGGAAATTTCCTGTATTGATGATATTGCCCATACCGACCGGCCGTTCATCCAATTCAAAAGTGACAGTACATATTTTCAGGAAATTCAGCATTGGTGGCATCAAAAATTCAAAACCTCGCCGAAACAGACCATCCTTGTCGATCAGATTGAAACGTGCAAGCAGATGGCGCTGCACGGGATCGGATATGCCATTCTGCCGTCAGTCACCTTAGAAGAGGAAGACAAAGTAAATAAAATGCCTCTGCTTGATACAAAGGACCATCCGATCGGCCGTGACACATGGCTGCTCGGTTATGAGCCGGCATTTGAATTAAAACAGGTGCAGGCTTTTGTTTCTGTCATTAAAGATATGCTGAAGCAGGAACGCCCATTTTAGAAAGACAGCAATCATGCTGTCTTTTTTTTATTTTTTATTGACAATGAAAATCATTATCATTTAAAGTGTTATATATGTTAATGAAAATCATTATCAATTACGAGGTGGTCATATGCAGAAAGCATTAATGATATACGCAAGCATGTCGGGGAATACAGAGGATATTGCCGGCATTATAAAAGAAACACTGAGCGGGCATCAGATAGCAGTTGACTGTCTTGACATGGACGAAGCAGATGCGGATTCTCTCGAAGCATATGATTATGTTTTTGTCGGCACGTACACATGGGGGGACGGTGATCTTCCTTACGAAGCGGAAGATTTTTACGAAGATATTCTGCACAGCCAGCTCAACGGACTGAAAACGGCCTGTTTCGGTTCAGGCGATCACGCCTACCCGAAGTTTTGCGAAGCGGTCACGCTGTTTTGCGATGCGTTTGAACAGGCCGGAGCCAATTTATATCCGGAAACGCTGAAAATTGAGCTGGCGCCCGAGACGGCTGAGGATCAGGAATGCTGCAAAGAATTTGTCCGCGGTTTTCTTGCATGGGCCGCTCACCACGGAGACAAGTGCCATGTTTCATAAAGGCGCGACGGCTGTCATGGCATCAGTATCTTCGGGATTTTTTGTGGCTGTGAAAGGCGAAGGTATTTTTCATTTTTCGGCGGAAGAAGGCTGGAAAAGACTGTTCCGAGTGAAAAGCAGAATTCATGTGCTGACTTACATAGGGCTCTACATATTCGCGGCTGGAGAAAAAGGCGCCGTCCTCAGATCAGCCGATCAGGGAAAGACCTGGACGGCCTCCCGGTTTCCGACCAGCGCCTCCGTATGGGCCGTTGCCGGGCGGAATGACGGGTTTGTCTGTGCGCACGGCACATACTGCCTCTACTTATCTGATGATTTCGGCGTCACTTGGCATGTGGCTAAGCCCTTTTCACAATTAAAGGAGCCGCCTGTCATCCGTTCGCTTTGTTTACACGGTCAGACGATTTATATCGGCACCCGGATTCACATGAATCATGGCGGCATTTGGGCGTATGATCTGACGGAAGACCGCATCCGGCGTATAAGCCGCGAAAGGCAGCGCATGACGGCTTCAATGAGGATGTATCAGAATGACTGGCTCATTGCAGCAAAGGGCGCGGCAAAGGGAGAACGGGGGGAGGTTGCCGTCCGAAACGTGCGGACGCAAGAGGAGTTTGCCATTACAGCCGGACCCGCCGTACGGGAAAAATCATTTCTCGACGTTTCTGAGGATAACGGGATTATTTATGTCACATCGACACAGGACGAAAACGGATTTTCGCGTATTTATCAAGCTGATCTCGCCGCCGGTGAATTAAAGTGGTTTGATACGATCCGCGGTCACGGATGGCGGGTGGCCAACCGGGAAGAAAACTTTTTTTGCGCGGGCCTTTACGAAAGTAAGTTTGTCAGACCGTATGAGGCGGTTCGGCTCGCACATTAGTTTTTATGCATAAAGGAGAGACGAAGATGGGGAATGTATTGCTTGTTTACGCCACAATGTCAGGAAACACCGAGGCGATGGCGGATTTAATTGAAAAAGGGCTGATCGAAGCACAAGCATCCGTAGACAGATATGAAGCGATGGATATTCATGCCGAACTTTTTAATGATTACGAGTATATTTTATTAGGCACATATACGTGGGGAGACGGGGATCTTCCTGATGAAATGCTCGATATTGCTGAAGATATGGAAAACCTGGAGTTTACGGGAAAAACATTTGCTTTGTTCGGTTCCGGAGATACGTCCTATGAGTTTTTTTGCGGGGCGGTTGACGAATTGGAAAAAGTAATCACGGCCCGCGGCGGGCGGGTGGTGCTGCCGTCGGTCAAAATTGAAAACAACCCTGAGGGCAGTGAGGAAGAAGAGCTCCGGGAATTCGGAAGACAGTTTGCCGCGCTGTGCAGCCAGCCGGCAGAATAAAGGCTTGTTCCTTTTTTTCTTGTCTTTGTATCCTTCCTTTGTTACAGTAATGAGGTAGAAAATCAGAGGAGGACAATACATATGAAAATGATGGATGCAAATGAAATTATTTCATTTATTCAAAATAGTACAAAATCAACGCCTGTAAAAGTGTATGTAAAAGGCGATCTTGAAGGAATCAGCTTTGGCGATTCCGCTAAAACATTCCTGAACGGCCAATCCGGCGTCGTTTTTGGCGAGTGGGCTGAAATTAAAAGCGCAATCGAAGAAAACAAAGACAAAATTGAGGATTACGTCATTGAAAATGACCGCCGCAACTCTGCGATCCCGATGCTTGATTTAAAAGATGTTAAAGCGAGAATCGAGCCCGGCGCTATTATCCGCGACCAAGTTGAAATCGGCGACAATGCCGTTATCATGATGGGTGCATCTATTAATATCGGTTCAGTCATCGGCGAAGGTACGATGATTGATATGAACGTTGTTCTCGGCGGACGCGCGACTGTCGGCAAAAACTGCCACATCGGAGCGGGTTCTGTATTAGCGGGCGTTATTGAGCCGCCTAGCGCTAAGCCTGTTGTCGTGGAAGACGACGTTGTGATCGGCGCAAATGCGGTTGTACTTGAAGGCGTAACAATCGGTAAAGGCGCGGTTGTCGCTGCCGGAGCCATCGTTGTAAATGACGTCGAGCCATATACCGTTGTAGCGGGAACACCTGCGAAAAAAATCAAAGATATCGATGAAAAAACAAAAGGCAAAACAGAAATCAAACAGGAATTACGCCAGCTGTAAGGAATGGTTTGATAGAATGGGCGTGGATGATAAAATCCACGCCTTATTCTTATCTCAAGGAGGAATACATATGGAAAAAGAGCGGCTCATTGCCATCCGAAGAGATCTGCACCGCATTCCGGAGATCGGCTTTCAGGAATATAAAACCCAACAGTACCTGCTGAATCTATTGATCCAATATCCGGAGGAAAGAATTGAAATCGAAACTTGGAGAACCGGCATCTTTGTCAAAGTCAACGGCACGGCTCCGGAAAAAATGCTCGCCTACAGAGCGGATATAGACGCTCTGTCGATTGAAGAGCAGACGGGGCTTCCGTTTGCATCTGAACACCCCGGTTTTATGCACGCATGCGGCCACGATATGCACATGACCATTGCGCTCGGCATTATTGATCATTTTGTCCATCATCCCGTCAAACATGATCTGCTCTTTTTATTCCAGCCGGCTGAAGAAGGACCGGGCGGAGCGGAACCGATGCTTGAAAGCGATGTGCTGAAAAAATGGACGCCGGATTTGATTACCGCTCTCCATATAGCACCTGAGCTTCCTGTAGGCACAATCTCCACCAAAAGCGGCTTGCTGTTTGCCAATACGAGCGAACTCGTCATCGATCTCGAGGGGAAAGGCGGGCATGCGGCATATCCGCATACAGCAGACGACATGGTCGTCGCCGCGAGCACGCTTGTCACGCAGCTGCAGACGGTCATATCCAGAAATACGGATCCGCTTGACAGCGCTGTGATCACTGTCGGAACGATTACCGGGGGCACGGCGCAAAATATCATCGCAGAGCATGCTCATCTGGAGGGAACCATCCGGACGCTTTCCGAGGAATCAATGCGTATGGTGAAAAAGCGGATTGAAGAGCTTGTCAAAGGAATTGAAATCGGCTTCCGATGCAAAGGAAAAGTCACGTATCCGTCCGTTTATCATCAAGTTTATAATACAAGCGGCCTGACCGAAGAATTTATGCAATTTGTCAGCGATCATCAGCTGGCTGACGTGAGAACGGCGAAAGAAGCGATGACCGGAGAAGATTTCGGATATATGCTGAAAAAATATCCCGGCTTTATGTTCTGGCTGGGGGCCGATTCATCCCACGGGCTTCATCACGCCAAGCTGAACCCGGATGAAGATGCGATGGAAACCGCGGTAAATGTCATGGTCGGATATTTTTCGAAGTATGCCAATTAAATCCGAAAAGAAGAATAATCTAACAAAAATTGAGCATTCTACATAACGGAGGTGTTCAATATGACGAAAAAAATTGGAATTGAACAATCTTTATCGGATGTAGAACAGGCGTTAAAACAAAAAGGATATGACGTAGTGATGATGAAGACTCCTGAGGATGCGAAGAATTGTGACTGCTGTGTTGTAACCGGACTTGACAGCAATGTCCAAGGAATTGCCGATACGTCAACTCAGGCTCCCGTCATTACGGCTTCCGGAATGACCGCCGACGAAATCTGCAGCGAAGTGGAAAAAAAATTTCATTAAAAAGAAAAAACCGAAGCTTACGCTTCGGTTTTTCTATTCGGCGGAAGCGGCGTTTTTAAAACGGTCGAGCGCGATTTTTATTTCTCTCCGCAGTACGCGTTCAACCCGCCATTGCTCCATATTTTCTGTTTTGGCAATGATTCTGATTACCATTTCTGACGTGCTTAAATCCTGAACCCCGATGACGTCCGGCCCTTCCTTAATCTGCGGGAGCTCAGCGGCTGCTTTGTCACACGCGGTTTGCAGGATTTGAATGGTTTCATCAAGATTTTTTTCAAGCGGCACTTTAATATCGACAAGCGCCTGCATCGTTCCGCGGGAATGGTTGCTCACATTCGTAATGCCCCGGTTGGGAAGATAGTGAAGCGTGCCGTCAAAGCTCCGGATTTGCGTCGTACGGAGACCGACCTGCTCGACAATGCCGCTGTAGCCGGCAACCGTAATATAATCGCCGACGTCGATCTGTTTTTCCAAAAGGATAAAAAATCCGGTGACGATGTCACTGACAAGCCCCTGAGCCCCGAAGCCGACTGCGAGACCGACCACGCCGGCTCCGGCAATGAGAGCGCTCGGATTGTAGTGAAATAAATCCAAAATCATCACGATAAAAACGAAAATCAGGATGTATCCATATACATTAAGCGCGAGGCTTCGCAAAGTATAAGCGCGGCCTGTGGAGAGGTTGTTTTGTTGCTCGAATTTCTGAAACAGATGCTTGATCAGCTTTTTTCCTGCCGCCCGGAAAATAAAGTACGCTAAAATAATGAGAGCCAGCTTTATGATGAAAATCCCGGCAGATGTGAGAAGCCCGGCCCAGTCAAAGTGTTTTAAATCAATCATAGTGATGTCTTCCTTTCAAGTCTTTTGCGGAAAAAGCTAAAAGTCATATACCCGTTTTTAAAATAAGATAAGCCTTTTAATAGAAACCAGTTATTTCATTTATGATTTGTTCATATTGCCCGGTTTCAATATCATCATTTTTGTGAAGATATGAACTAAGGAATAGCCACACTCATTTTAACATGGTGATTCAGCCAAATCATATCCTTTGGAGGGAAAACAGGAGAACGTTGCCCGGCGAAACTGAAAGCCCCGGCAAAAAACCTTTTTCATAAGGAGGGAAATAAGATGAAATTACGTCAGCAAATGCCTGAATTGACAGGCGCTAAAGCATGGATTAACAGAGAAGTCACGAAGGAACAGCTGGTCGGCGGAAAGCCGGCACTGATTCACTTCTGGTCCGCCAGCTGCCGCATGTGTAAAGAAGCGATGCCTGAGATGAACGAATTTCGTGATAAATATAAAAATCAGCTGAATGTGATGGCCGTTCACATGCCCCGTTCCGAAGACGATCTTGACCTTGAGAAAATCAAGGAAACAGCGGCTGAACACGATATCTCTCAGCCGATTTACGTCGACAGCGATCATACGCTGACTGAAGCATTTGAAAATGAATATGTGCCGGCTTATTACCTTTTCGATAAAACCGGACAGCTCCGCCATTTTCAAGCGGGAGGAAGCGGGATGAAAATGCTTGAAAAACGCGTCAGCCGAGTACTTTCAGAAACGGAGCGGGCTTCTGAGTAATCGGGACAATCTCCGTCGGACTATTGTCTCGGTTCTGCAAACCCTTTGCCGTTTAGGTAACAGGGTTTTTTTGTGCCTATTGGATAAAAAATTCCAATATGACATGTGCGGCTTTAAAAATAAGAGAAACAGCCGTAAACACGCTGTACCGCTTGTTTTATCGATATCATTATCTTTTACATATTATAGTCGAAAATTGTAGATATCACGCTAATTTTCATTAAACAAGTAATTTCAAGTTATATTTTGAAATGGTTGAATAAATTGGAACTTTGTCCAGAATCCCCTATATGACAAGGGATTTTTGTATATAAAGTACCATTTTCAGAAAATAAGCAATTTTTCATAGAGTAAATAAAATAGTAAAATGATAAAATAATAGTTGATAAAATTACTTTTGTAATCTAATATCTTAATAAAAGCGTTTAAATTTTTGACAGGGGGTTTTACACATGTTTAATGAAAGAGAAGCGCTGCGCTTACGTTTAGAACAATTGAACGAAGCAGAGGTAAAAGTCATTCGTGAATATCAAATAGAACGTGATAAAATATATGCAAAACTGAGAGAATTAGACAATACAGGCAGCCTGTCCGATACAAAAAAAGAGTTTCGTCCGGAGAAAAAAAGTGACTCTCTCCCGGTGCTTGCAGAGCTTGCAGCACAGGAAATGAGAAGCTATCAAAAGCCGCAGGCACAGCCTCAATCCTCCCAGCCGCAGATGCAGTCTATTACGTCTCTTCCCGCCGGCATTCCAGACGGTTCTACAAGAAGAAGAAGAGGGACGGCGAGACCGGGATCAAAAGCGGCAAAACTGCGCGAAGCAGCGATTAAAACATTGAAACGCCACAATGCAGCGATCAAAAGTTCCGAACTTCAAAAGGAAATTGAAAAGGAAAGCGGCCTTGAAATTCCTAATATGACAACATTTATGCAAAGCTTAATTAAAATGTATCCGGAAGTGAAAAAACCATACCGCGGCCAATATATTCTTGAGGGAGAAATTTCTCAGGAAACAGCAGAAACGGCAAATGATACGGCTGCTGAATAATAAAACAGTAAAAACTGCTTGCGTTACTCAAGCAGTTTTTTTGCGTTTTCCCGCTTATTCTGCGGAAGTGACGCCTCTTTTCCAGGCTTTTTTTCAAGCTTGACGACATATTTTTGGAAAGGCTTTTCGCCGTCAGCACGTTCTTTCAACGCATCCAGTTTTTCATCAAACGACTGATCGCGGGACTCTGATTGTACAAATTGTTTTTGCAGGGAGATGACTTGTTCGGTAACGGCTTTAAGCAAGTCTTCTGCCTGAACAGTCTCTTTGGAAACAGAAGGGATTTCCAGAGCTTGTTCCGCCGGTTCCGCCGTGCGGCTGTCAATATCAGCAAAATGGCCGGCAATCCAAGCATCACTTTCGTCCAGCTGCCGTTTATACGAAAGAATGGTTTCTTGAAATAACTTTTCTTTCGTTTTTTCTATTTCTACAAGCCGTTCTTTTGTTTCTAGTATTCGATCTCTCATATGATTAATTTCTATTTTAATATGTTTGAGCTGGTATTCTTTTTCTATCATTTGTGTTTGAAGCCGGGTATTTTCGTCTGCAGCGGCATGATAACGCTGTTTCATATCTTCGTGAGAAGTCCGTTCAGTTTGAATGGCGGTCTCAAGTGAGCGGATGCGGGTATGTAAGTTTTTATTTTCTTCTTCAAATTTTACATTTGTAAGATGCAGACGGTGCTTTTCTTCCATCTCATTTTTCCGCCGAAACGTTTCCTGCTGAAGCAGTTCTTGCAAAATGACGATTTTATCGAGCAGCCCGGCTCTGATTTCATGCAAAGAACGTTCCGTGTCACTTGTCTGTTTGTGTTTTTGAGCCATGGCTTCCAATTCGTCAGAAAGCTTGTGAAGCCGCTCTTTAATATTGGCGTTTTCCTCCTGAAGCTTATTATTTTTTTGATGGAAGTAGCTTGCTTCAAATTCTGAAATTAATTTTCTGCATCTGGAAAGTTCGGATTTCAAGTAAAGGTTCTCTTGAGAAGTGTCGTGGAAAAACGGACCGGATATTTTCATAAGAACCATCTCCCTCATGATGTTAACACTACAATATGGGAAAGGATCAACGGCTATTCCTCTTAATTAAACAGACAAGCACCGTAATATTGTATTTCGGCTGAGGCGTTTGCTATGCTTTTATATAGAATGGGAGAGAGATGACATGAAACGGGTGAATGTAATATTAGCGGGGGGAGCTTCCCGAAGATTCGGAGAACCGAAAGCTTTTGCAAAGTGGAAGGGCGGCATGTTTTATGAACAGGCGAAAAAAGCCTTCGGCGGCGGAGAAACGGTAATTATCAGCCGCCCTGAGCATATAAAAAAGTTCTTATCAAACAGGGAGCGGCATGTTTTGGCCGATGAGCCGCGGTTTCGGGGAATGGGCCCGCTTGCCGGCATCTATACGGCAATGAAACAAACGGAAGGCGAAATATATACGGTCATATCCTGTGACACGCCGCTCGTGACAAGAAAAACGATGGCGGCGCTTGAAATGAAGCTGACCGGAAACCTGGACGCTGTCATACCGGTTTGTAAAAACAGAGAGCAGCCCCTCTTGGCGGTTTACCATAAACGGGTGCAGGATGTGCTTTTTGATCAGCTGACACAAAACAAACTGAAAATGACAGACACGCTGAAGCGGCTGTCTGTCTGTTATGTGCAGGCTGAAGACATCGGCGCCGGGCCGGAGGAGTTCGCTAATATCAACACACAGGACGATTACACCAGACTTTTGGCGCATGTCGAGTCTTCAAATCAAGACTGATCGGGAAGAAACATGGTATGATGGAAATAAAAATGCAAGGGGACAACACAGATGGAAGAGCGCTATTCGCGGCAGACAAGATTTAAGCCGATAGGGGAAAAAGGGCAGCAGGCGCTGGCTGACAGCAGCGTCCTGATTGTCGGAGCCGGAGCCCTCGGAACAGCCGCGGCAGAGGGCCTGGCAAGAGCCGGAGCGGGCCGTATGGCGATTATTGACCGGGATTATGTGGAATGGAGCAATTTACAAAGACAGCAGCTGTATACAGAAGAAGACGCGAGACAGCGCCTGCCGAAAGCAATGGCGGCTAAGGCGCGTCTTTTGGCGGTAAACAGTGATATACATATCGATGCTTACGCGGCGGAAGGTACGGCGGAAACGCTCGAACCGCTGATCGAACAAGCGGATTGCATCGTGGATGCGACAGATAATTTTGAAACGAGAATGGTCATCAATGATCTGGCGCTGAAAACGAAAACGCCTTGGATTTACGGTGCCTGTGTCAGCAGTCAGGGAATGTGCATGACGATTATTCCGGGGGTTACGCCGTGTTTATCCTGCCTGTTTGAGCAAATGCCCGTGGGCGGAGCGACATGTGATACAGCGGGTATCATACCTCCGGCGGTTCATATCGTCTCCGCTTATCAGCAGGCTGAGGCGCTGAAATTGCTGACAGGAAATCATGCGGCGGTAAATCGGCGCTTTTTCACGTTTGACGTGTGGAATAACACCAATATGAGCATAAATGTGGATCAGATCAAACGGGATCATTGCCCTTCCTGCGGCGCGGAGCCCGTATATCCGTATCTGCAGCCTGAAAACAGGCCGAAAGCAAGCGTGCTGTGCGGTAGAGACACCGTTCAAATCAGATCGGAAGCCTTAAAGAGGCTGGATAAAGAAGAGCTTGTCAAACGTCTGAAGCAGATCGGTAAAGTGGAAGCAAATGAATTTCTGCTGCACATGGCGTATGAGCGCTTCAGAATCGTTATTTTTCAGGACGGACGGGCTTTGATTCACGGTACAAACGATATAAAAGAAGCAAATTCAGTTCTGGCCAGGGTGATCGGACTGTAGGAAGGGGAGATATTGCTATGCTTGAAAAAAGAACGCCGATTCAGGTGGACGAAGCAGTCCGCCGGGTGAGCCGGTATAAAAAACAGGGGGATACCGAATGGGTGGCGCTTGAGGACAGTCTCCACCGCTATTTGGCGGAGGATGTTAAGGCGGATCATGATGTGCCGGCCTTTAACCGTTCCCCGTATGACGGATTTGCCATCAGGGCGAGCGATTCAAAAACGGCTTCCCGTGACAATGCCGTCACCTTTGAAGTCATTGACCATATCGGAGCCGGCGCCGTGTCGGAAAAAGAACTCGGGCCTTATGAAGCGGTCCGCATTATGACGGGGGCGCAGATTCCAAAAGGCGCGGATGCCGTAGTGATGCTTGAGCTGACAAAAACGTTTTCTGAAAACGGGACGAATTACATGTCAGTGAAACGCCCTTTCCATGCGGGCGATAATATTTCATATCAAGGAGAAGACGCGAAAAAAGGCAGCCCGCTATTAAAAAAAGGGACGAAAATCACGCCGGGCGTAACCGCTCTTTTAGCAACCTTCGGCTATGCTTCCGTTCCCGTGGTCAGAAAGCCGGTTGTCGGCATTATCGCAACGGGGACCGAGCTTCTTCATGTCAGCGATCCGCTTGAGCCGGGGAAAATCCGCAACAGCAACGCTGCGATGGTGTATGCCCAGGTCATTGAAGCGGGCGCGGTACCGCTGAACTTAGGGAAAATTTCCGATGATTTTGATGACAGCTATGATGCGGTGAAGGAAGCTATGAAAAAAGTTGATTTTCTGATCACGACCGGCGGCGTGTCAGTCGGCGATTTTGATTTTCTTCCAGACATTTATAATAAGCTCGGAGCGGAAGTTCTTTTTAACAAAGTGGCAATGCGCCCGGGGAGCGTGACAACTGTCGCCCGGGCCGATGACATGCTGCTGTTCGGCCTTTCAGGCAATCCGTCCGCATGTTATGTCGGATTCACCCTGTTTGTCAAACCGATGATTCAGACGTGGCTTCTGAATGAAAAACCTCATTCCGGATGGGCGGAAGCCGTGTTAATAAACGACTTTCCGAAACCGAATCCGTTTACGAGATTTGTGAGGGCGTTTGTTTATCATAAGGACGGAAAGATGATGGCGTCACCGGTCGGCCTCGACAAATCAAGCTCAGTCACATCTCTAGCCGAAGCAAACGCGTTTATCCTTCTGCCGGGAGGAACGAGGGGATATGAAGCGGGCCGGACGGTTCACGCGCTCCTCATCCGTGATGAGAATGGAAGTGAATGGCCGTGGTCAATTCTTTCCCGATCGTCCAGATCGTAGGTTTTCAAAACAGCGGTAAAACAACGTTTATTGAACGTGTGCTGAAAGCGGCGCCGAAAGAGTGCGATATTGGATGTTTAAAACATCACGGACATGGCGGAGAGCCGGAACCTTTTTCTGACGGAAAAGACTCGGAGCGTTTTTCAAAAGCCGGAGCCGCGGTTACGGCAGTAGAAGGGGACGGCGTCCTGCAGCTTACGGCGCGAAAAAAATGGGATCTGGCGGGTTTGATCAGTCTGTATGAATGTCTGGGAATTGACGGTCTTCTCATAGAGGGATTTAAACATGCGCCGCATCCGAAAATCATTATGATCAAAGACAGCGAAGATTGGCAAAAGCTGAAGCATTTGGAGCGCGTGATCGCGGTTGTCAGCAGAAATACGGAGCATATGCCGGCAGATGCCGGCATGCCCGTATTCCATGCGGACGATCCGGCTGCCATGATGTTTGTGCTTTCGCAGCTGAAAGGGGAATCTGCATAAATGGAACGTTTTCAAATTACAAGGGAACCTATCATTGCCGAAAATATCGTAAAAAAAGTTGAAAAGCGTGAAGCCGGCGCCATCACAACGTTTATCGGCACGGTCAGAGAGTGGACTGCCGGACGGCGGACGGTGCGTCTCGAATATGAAGCGTATGAACCGATGGCTGTTCAAATGCTTTCTCAAATCGGCGATGAAATCAGCGCGAAATGGGAAGGAGCCGAAGCTGCAATCACTCACCGTGTCGGCGTCCTTGATATCGGAGAAGCAGCGGTCGTAATCGCCGTGTCTTCTCCGCACAGAAAGGCGGCATATGAGGCGAATGAATATGCAATTGAACGGATAAAACAGATTGTGCCGATATGGAAAAAAGAAATCTGGGAAGACGGAGAAGAATGGATAGGCGATCAACTGGAAACAACGCCCTATCCGAACGGAAAACCGGATTTGCATAAAGGGGAATCGCGATGATTAAAGTATTATTGTTTGCCGGGCTTGCGGAGCAGGCGGGAACACCGGTCATTGAACTTGACGAAAAAGAGACGGCGGCGTCTGCTGTAAAAACGCTGCTAAAGGAACGGTACGGCCTTCAGACGATTGACAATGCCATGATCGCAATCAATGAAACATATGTAAAAGACAACAGCATCGTAACAGAAGGTGATACCATTGCCTTTATCCCTCCTGTAAGCGGAGGGTGAAAAAAGAGCCGGATGTGCATCATTGCCATCCGGCTTTTTTGTATATAGGCGCTGAATTCCAGAGAATATCTAAATGGGATTTAAAGGAATTTGCGATTAAGCTGGTTTTGACTGCATGAATAGGCTGAAGACAGTGCCTTCACAAGGCTTTGAGCCTCCCGTCATACCGGTCTGACAATGCTTTTTTTTACATAATTATGGAACGTAAAGCTGAGAATTTGTGTTACAATTTAGCATAAATACGCAAACGGCAAAAAAATTGAAACTTCTCTCAGCCTAAAGCGTACGTATAAACAGAATAATACATAGGAGGCATCAGCAATATGGAACCAAACCTGGAAAAAAGCAATACGGCAGTAACGGAAAAGCCGTCAATTTTCGGCGTCATTACAAGTCCTGTTGTGCAGTTTAAAAGATTAAAAGAAAAGCCGGTCATCGGCATTCCTCTCCTGATTGTCATCATTCTTATCGCGGCCGGCAGTATTTTGCGCGGGCTTGGGATGAATTATGAAGAAGTGCTGAACAGCTCATCTCTTGACGGTTTGACGGATGATCAGATTGAAATGACCAAAACCTTCGCTAAATTCGGCTCGATGTTCGGAGGAATCTTCGGGGGCATTATCGCTCTGTTTATCGTTCCGCTCATTTACTGGCTGTGCGTTAAAATTTCAGGCGGTGTGACAACTTACAAAAAAATGCTCTCACTCAGCCTGTTTACGGCATTTATTACCAATATCGGCTTAGTTATTAACGGTTTTGTTACTTATTTTACCGGTGCGGGCTCATTGTATGCCGTAACATCTTTGGCGAGTGTCATACCGGCCGGAGACGGCGTCGCGGTCTTTTTAAGCGCGTTCGACATTTTCAGCATCTGGAGCTATATTCTGCTCGCTTTGGGACTTCGCTATACAGGCGGCATTTCGAAAAAAGCGGCCTGGACTTCCGCGATTGTCCTGTTTGTTATTATGCTTTTAGTTTCAGCAGTCGGAGGACTGTTAAGTTCAGTGACAGCAGGTGTATAACATGAAAAAAATTTGGATCGGAATCGGCATCGCCGTAATTGTTGCAGTATTCATCGGTATCAATATTTATAAGTCTGCCGCTCCCGCGGGCGGCAGCGCCGGGAAAAAAATCGAAACCGGAACCATTGAAAATAGAGAAATCTCCTCTACGGTTATGGTTCCGGGAACACTTAAATTCTCTAAAGAACAGTATGTTTTTTATGAAGCGGATAAAGGAACTCTTGATAAAGTGAAAGTAAAAGAAGGCGACAAAGTAAAAAAAGGATCGTCGTTAGTCACGTATACAAATGAGCAGCTCAATCTTGATAAAGAACAAAACGAGTTGACAGAACAATCAAAACGGATGCAAATCGAACAAGTTGAAGAAAAACTCAGAGCATTAAACAGCAAGGAACAAGATCTGGCAAAACAAGTGGGAGAAGCGGAAGCCAAAAAACAAATTGAATCCGAACGGACTGATCTGCAGCTTCAGCAAAAAACGGCGGAAATCGAATTAAAGCAATCTGATTTGCAAAAGCAGTCTCTTGAAAATCAGGTGGCGAATCTCAATGTTAAGAGTGAGATGGACGGGACGGTAATCTCGGTAAATCAAGAAGCGGCTTCTAAAAAATCGGATATTCAAGAACCGGTTATACATATAGGAGACCCGGAACACCTGATCGTTGCCGGCAATTTGTCCGAATACGACACGCTGAAAGTGAAAAAGGGACAAAGCGTTACGATTACCTCAGACGCCATCCCCGGTAAAACGTGGAAAGGGAGAGTGGCGGCTGTCGGCCTCGTTCCTGATCAAAAGTCAAGCGCTGCTTCGGGGGAAAGCACGGAACAGGCTGTGCAGTATCCGTTTCAGGTTAAGCTGATCGGAAACCTTCCGGAGGGCAAGCCGGGGTTTAAATTAATTATGAACATTGAAACAGACAAACGGAAAGCCGATACGCTGCCGTCCTCCGCGGTCAAAAAAGACGGAGATGAGCACTGGGTCTTTACGGTAAAAGACGGGAAGGCCAAACGCGTGAAAGTTAAAGTCGGCGATACCGCAAATCAGCTTACGGAGATAAAAGAGGGGCTTTCAAAGGATGATAAAGTCATTCTGAATCCGGCTGACGGTTTGACTGACGGAACGGATGTGAAAGCATAGATGATTCAGCTTTCAAAGGTGAAAAAAAGCTATCAGATCGGCAAGGAGACGTTTGATGTTCTCCGTTCAATCGACTTGACGATTGAAGAAGGAGAATATGTGTCAATTATGGGACCGTCGGGATCGGGAAAATCTACGATCATGAATATCATCGGCTGTCTGGACAGACCGACGTCCGGCAGTTACAGGCTTGCGGGCGAAGATGTTTCTTCATGCACCGAAAAAGAGCTTGCGGCGGTCCGGAACAAATCAATCGGATTTGTCTTTCAGCAATTTCAGCTGCTGCCACGATTGAATGCAAGAAAAAATGTCGAACTCCCCATGATCTACGCCGGTATCGGCAAAAAAGAGCGTGAGGAACGGGCTGAGCATGCGCTGGAAAAAGTCGGTTTGGCGGATCGGATGCGTCACATGCCGAATGAGCTGTCCGGCGGCCAGAAGCAGCGTGTCGCGATTGCAAGAGCCATTGTGAACGAACCGAAGCTCATTTTAGCTGATGAACCGACCGGCGCGCTGGATACGAAAACAAGCATTTCCATTATGGAGCAGTTCACAGAGCTTAATGCAGAGGGCGTGACCGTGGTGCTTGTGACTCATGAGCCTGAAGTGGCGGACTGTACAAACAGAGTGATTTTCGTCCGTGACGGCATGATCGTTTCCCGCGATGCTGAGCAGAGGAGAGTGGGGGAATGAGCCTGTCAGAAAATCTCCGGATGGCCCTCAGTTCCGTAAGAGCTCACAAGCTGAGATCGATTCTGACAATGCTCGGAATCATTATCGGCGTCGGTTCAGTAATTGTTGTTGTGGCTGTCGGCCAGGGCGGAGAGCAAATGCTGAAGCAATCCATCAGCGGGCCGGGCAATACGATTGAATTGTTTTACATGCCCAGTGATGAAGAATTAACAGCCAATCCGAACGCCTTACAGGAAGCGAGTTTTACAGAAGAAGATATTAATGGATTAAAAGGAGTGGACGGCGTAAAGCAGGTTGTCGCTTCCGCGGTAAAATCCATGACGGCCCGTTACCATGAAGAAGACACGGATATTACGCTGAACGGCATTAACAGCGGCTACATGGACGTAAAAAAGCTGGACGTTCAAGATGGACGGACATTTACGGATAATGATTTTCTTTCCGGGAAAAGAGCGGGAATCATCTCGAAAAAAATGGCTGAAAAGCTGTTCGGGAAAACGTCTCCGCTCGGAAAAATCGTCTGGGCCGGCGGACAGCCCGTTGAAGTAATCGGCGTACTGAAAGAAGAGAGCGGCTTTTTATCGTTAGGACTCAGTGAAATGTATGTGCCGTTCAACATGCTGAAAACGTCTTTCGGTACTAACGACTACAGCAACGTTTCCGTTCAGACGGAGTCAGCTGATCAAATCAAATCAACAGGAAAAGAAGCGGCCCGTCTCTTAAATGACAATCACGGTACAAAAGAGGCCTATCAAGTCATGAATATGGAAGAAATCGCGGCGGGCATCGGCCAGGTCACGACCGTCATGACGACGATCATCGGTTCGATCGCCGGTATTTCTCTCATTGTCGGCGGGATCGGGGTCATGAATATTATGCTTGTATCAGTGACGGAACGGACAAGAGAAATCGGCATCCGCAAATCGCTCGGTGCCACGAGAGGACAGATTCTGACACAATTCTTAATTGAATCTGTTGTGCTTACATTAATCGGCGGCTTAATCGGAATCTGTCTCGGCTACGGGGGAGCATCACTCGTTTCCCTTATCGCAGGCTGGCCGTCGCTCGTTTCCTGGCAGGTGGTTTGTATCGGTGTGCTGTTCAGTATGCTGATCGGTGTCATTTTCGGCATGCTGCCCGCCAACAAAGCATCTCGCTTAGATCCGATTGAAGCGTTACGGTATGAATAATCGGCGCCCCATGCAGTCTGCATGGGGTTTTTTGTGTTTTAATGATTGAATGAATATAATAGACTTTTTTCATTTATGATAAAAAGAAAATGTCATACAATTGTCCCCCTTTTTGTCGAATTTACAGTTTACAAACCCTATGTACATACGTTAATATGAACAAATGTGAAAGATTTTGATAGTTATTGAATGAATTTGAGTGATTTTAGTTGCTAGAAGTAAAAAAAGCGTTTACAATTATCTTGCAGCCGAAATGAATACGTTTCCAAAGGAGGCGGAATATGCTCACTCCTGAAAGGTATCAGCTGATTATGGATCAGATTGAAAAGCGTGATGTGGTGAAGATTCAAGAGCTGATAAGCATGACAAATGCTTCTGAATCAACGATCAGAAGAGATTTATCAACACTTGAAGAGCGCGGATTTTTAAAGCGCGTTCACGGCGGGGCGTCTAAACTTTCCAACAGCAGGCAAGAACCCGATATGCTTGAAAAATCCTCCAAAAACCTTCAGGATAAACTGAAGATCGCAGAAGAAGCGGCATCTTTATTAGAAGAAGGTGACTGTATTTATCTTGATGCGGGAACAACTACATTGCACATGATTGATTTTATAGATCCATCTAAGGACATTGTGGTTGTCACAAACGGAGTTATGCATATCGACGCTTTAATAAGGAAAGGGATCCCCTTTTATCTTCTCGGAGGATATGTGAAGCATAGAACAGGTGCGATGATCGGCGGCGCCTCATTAACGGCGGTCAGCCAGTACCGTTTTGACAAAAGCTTCCTCGGGGTGAACGGCGTGCACATTGAAGCCGGCTTTACAACACCCGATCCGGATGAGGCTCTTCTGAAGACAAAGGCTGTGAGACAGGCGAAAAATGCGTATGTTTTAGCCGATCCTTCTAAATTCGGCGAGATTTCTTTCGCAGCGTTCGCCGCCTTGGGCGATGCCGCTATCATTACCACTGAAGCTGAAGAACTTGCATTCGATAATTACCAAGAAAAAACTGTCGTAAAGGTAGTGAAACCATGATTTACACTGTAACCCTCAATCCGTCTGTTGACTATATCGTTCACGTTGAAGATTTTGCCGTAGGCGGTTTAAACCGTTCCAGCTATGACACGAAGTATCCCGGCGGAAAAGGCATCAACGTTTCGAGATTACTGAAAAGACACCATGTGCCGTCAAAAGCATTGGGGTTTGTCGGCGGATTTACCGGAAATTATATCACGTCATTTTTGCAGCAGGAAGGTCTGGAAACGGCTTTTTCTGAGGTGGATGAAGACACGCGTATAAATGTAAAACTGAAAACGGGCGATGAAACGGAAATTAACGGACAGGGCCCGACGATTTCAGACGAAGTGTTCAATGCCTTTTTAGAACAGTTCTCCGCTCTGGAAGAGGGAGACATCGTCGTTTTAGCGGGAAGCATTCCTTCTTCCCTGCCGCATAACACGTATGAAAAAATTGCTGAGGCATGCAGAAAGCAGAATGCCCGGGTAGTCGTGGACATCTCCGGTGAAGCGCTGATGAAAGCGACAGAAATGAAACCGTTTTTGATGAAGCCGAATCATCATGAGCTTGGCGAAATGTTCAATACGGTCATTGATTCAGCCGAAGCTGCCGTTCCTTACGGTAAAAAATTGATTGAACAAGGCGCTGAACATGCGATTGTTTCGATGGCTGGCGACGGTGCGCTTTTATTTACGAAAGAGGCGGTTTTCCTCGCCAATGTTCCTAAAGGAAAGCTTGTCAATTCGGTAGGCGCGGGTGATTCCGTCGTCGCGGGATTCCTTGCGGGAATTTCAAAACAGCTGCCTTTGGAAGATGCGTTCCGTTTAGGAGTTGCTTCCGGAAGCGCAACGGCATTTTCTGAAGAACTCGGAACTGAAGAGTTTGTACAGCAGCTTCTTCCTGAAGTTAAAGTCACACGTCTATAGAGGAGGAAAGAAAAGTGAAGATAACTGAGCTGTTAACAAGAGATACAATTCATCTCAATATAGAAAGCAAAGAGAAAGAAAACGTTATCGATGAAATGGTGACAGTGCTTGACAAAGCCGGCAGATTAAATGACAGAGAGGCTTACAAAGCAGCCATTTTAAATCGTGAAAGCCAAAGCTCGACGGGAATCGGCGAAGGCATTGCCATTCCTCATGCGAAGACGGCGAGCGTCATTAACCCGGCCATCGCATTCGGCCGTTCAAAAGATGGTGTGGATTATGAATCATTAGACGGTCAGCCGGCACACCTGGTCTTTATGATTGCGGCAACCGAAGGAGCGAATAATACGCACCTTGAGGCATTATCAAGACTTTCAACGCTTCTCATGCGTGAGGAAATCCGCAAACAGCTTCTTGAAGCTGAATCAGAAGATGCGATCATTGACATCATCAATCAGCATGACAAAGATGACGATGAGGAAGAAGAAGAGCAGGAAGAACAGGCAGCGCCGTCAGGAAAAGGCAAAATCCTTGCCGTTACGGCATGTCCGACAGGTATTGCCCATACGTTCATGGCAGCTGACGCACTGAAGGAAAAAGCGAAAGAGCTCGGCGTTGACATTAAAGTCGAGACAAACGGCTCAAGCGGTATCAAACATAAGCTGACGGCTCAAGAAATTGAAGACGCGCCTGCGATTATCGTGGCGGCTGATAAACAGGTTGAAATGGAACGCTTTAAAGGCAAACATGTTCTTCAAGTGCCTGTGACGGCCGGTATCAGACGTCCTCAGGAACTGATTGAAAAAGCCGTTAACCAAGATGCGCCGATTTACGAGGGCAGCGGCGGAGGATCTTCCGCTTCAAATGAAGACGGTCCGAAACAGAAATCAGGCACAAGCATCGGAAGTACTTTCTATAAACACTTAATGAGCGGTGTCAGCAACATGCTGCCATTTGTCGTCGGCGGCGGAATTCTCGTTGCGATTTCATTCTTCTGGGGAATTCATTCAGCTGATCCGAAAGATCCGACATACAACACGTTTGCCGCAGCGCTGAACTTTATCGGTGACGGTAATGCGTTAAAGCTGATTGTGGCAGTTCTTGCCGGATTCATCGCAATGAGTATTGCGGACCGTCCGGGATTTGCGCCGGGTATGGTCGGCGGATTTATGGCTACGCAGGCGAATGCCGGATTTTTGGGCGGACTGATTGCCGGATTCTTAGCCGGTTATGTCGTAGTCCTTTTGAAAAAGCTGTTTGTCTTTATTCCTCAGACTCTTGACGGATTAAAACCTGTATTGATTTATCCGCTGCTCGGTATTTTTATCACAGGAGTTCTGATGCAATTTGTCATAAACACACCTGTCGCAGCGTTCATGAATTTCTTAACAAATTGGCTTGAAAGCCTTGGAACTGGAAACCTTGTCTTAATGGGTATTATTTTAGGCGGTATGATGGCTATCGACATGGGCGGCCCGCTCAATAAAGCGGCGTTCACTTTCGGTATCGCGATGATCGGGGCCGGAAACTATGCGCCGCATGCGGCCATCATGGCGGGCGGAATGGCTCCGCCGCTTGGAATCGCACTGGCGACAACATTCTTTAAACACAAATTCTCTAAACGTGACCGTGAAGCCGGTATTACGTGCTACTTCATGGGAGCAGCTTTCGTTACAGAAGGCGCCATCCCGTTTGCAGCGGCTGATCCGCTTCGCGTCATCCCTGCAGCCGTTGTCGGTTCTGCGGTAGCGGGCGGGTTGACAGAGTTTTTCCGGGTAACGCTTCCTGCACCGCACGGAGGAATATTCGTTGCATTCATTACGAACCATCCGCTGCTTTACTTAATGAGCATCGTGATCGGAGCGATTGTAACGGCGGTTATCTTGGGAATCGTCAAAAAACCGGTTG
Organism: Bacillus sp. JNUCC-21; assembly: GCF_041222765.1. NCBI lineage: Bacteria > Bacillati > Bacillota > Bacilli > Caryophanales > Bacillaceae > Bacillus > Bacillus sp. JNUCC-21. The sequence continues at coordinate 1,430,041 of NZ_CP166019.1, forward strand.
TAGAGAAATAAGCAAAAAGCGTCCTTTACGGGCGCTTTTTTCAATCATGTGCGCATAGAAGCGTTATGTATTTTATGATGAGTTATGATAAAGTAAAGATGGTACATGAACTGATAACAGTGATCGTCTAGGAGGAACCACGTTGACTGAAGAACAAAAACCTACTTCTGAAAAATCGGTAAAAAGAAAATCCAACACATATTGGGAATGGGGAAAGGCCATCATTATAGCGGTTGCACTTGCGCTGTTAATCCGCCATTTCCTGTTTGAACCGTACTTAGTGGAAGGATCATCAATGTACCCGACATTACATGACGGTGAAAGGCTGTTTGTCAACAAAAGCGTCAATTATATCGGAGAAATCGAGCGGGGGGACATCGTCATTATTAACGGCGATACATCGAAAGTCCATTATGTAAAGCGGCTCATCGGAAAACCGGGAGAAACGGTGGAAATGAAAAATGACACGCTTTATATAAACGGCAAAAAAATCGCAGAACCGTACCTCGCGAGCAATAAAAAAGAAGCTAAAAAACTGGGAGTCAACCTCACGGGAGATTTCGGCCCCGTAAAGGTTCCGAAAGGCAAATACTTCGTCATGGGCGACAATCGGCTGAACTCAATGGACAGCCGGAACGGACTCGGTTTAATTGCCGAAAACCGGATCGTCGGCACCTCGAAGTTTGTGTTCTTCCCGTTTCATGATATGCGTCAGACAAAATAAAAACGCCGCGCTGCCCGATTTGGACAGCAGGCGTTTTTTATTTGGCAAACGAGGCGGCGACGGCGATGAACAATACCGTGGCCAGCACTGATCCGACAATGGCCAGAACGCTGAAAAAAAGATTCACCTGCTTCTTCTCTTTGCCGCGTTTTTCAAGCATCCGTTTTGAAAAGAGATGCGAAAACGTATAAATGAGGGCAATTCCGACGTACAAGCCGATGTCACGTGCCGTAAAGCCTGTGACGGCCAGAAAAACCCCGGTGAAGAAAATCATAAGACAGTATTCTGTGAGTGTTAAAAGCTTCAACTTGTTCCTCCGTGATGAATATGTATATATATCTATTGTATCACAGCGCTCCGGGTTTGACGCCTGCATCTTTCAAACCCGTATATTCGCAGGGAAACATTTCTCTTCCCCTTTATTCATGGTATACTTTTAATGATGATAGACACGATGGAGGATTCTAAATGATTGCTGTAAATAATGTGAGCTTGCGTTTTGCGGATCGCAAGTTATTTGAAGATGTCAATATTAAATTTACGCCGGGCAACTGCTACGGATTAATAGGCGCAAACGGTGCCGGAAAATCAACATTTTTGAAAATTTTATCCGGTGAGCTGGAGCCGCAGACCGGCGATGTCCATATGAGCCCGGGCGAACGTCTTGCCATTCTGAAGCAGAACCACTTTGAATATGAAGACTTCGAAGTGCTGAAAGTCGTTATTATGGGACATAAACGTTTATACGAAGTCATGCAGGAAAAAGACGCGATTTATATGAAGCCTGATTTTTCAGATGAAGACGGCATCCGCGCCGCTGAGCTTGAAGGAGAGTTTGCGGAATTAAACGGATGGGAAGCTGAAAGTGAAGCCGCTATTTTGTTAAAGGGCCTGGGCATCTCTGAAGACCTGCATACGAAGAAAATGGCGGACTTAGGCGGTTCAGAAAAGGTGAAAGTGCTCTTGGCACAGGCGCTGTTCGGCAAGCCGGACGTTCTGCTGCTTGATGAACCGACCAACCACTTGGATCTGAAAGCGATTCAGTGGCTGGAAGAGTTTTTAATCAACTTTGAGAACACAGTCATCGTCGTATCCCATGACCGTCACTTTTTAAATAAAGTGTGCACGCACATCGCCGATCTTGATTTTAATAAAATTCAAGTGTACGTCGGCAACTATGATTTCTGGTATGAATCCAGCCAGCTTGCTTTAAAGCTTTCTCAGGAAGCCAACAAGAAAAAAGAAGAGCAGATTAAACAGCTTCAGGAGTTCGTGGCCAGATTCAGCGCCAACGCCTCTAAATCAAAGCAGGCGACATCAAGAAAGAAACTCCTTGATAAAATCACGCTTGATGATATCAAACCGTCATCACGCCGTTATCCTTATGTCAATTTCACGCCGGAACGTGAGATCGGAAATGACGTGCTGCGGGTTGAAGGCTTAACAAAAACGATTGACGGGGTTAAGGTGCTTGATAACGTCAGCTTTATTATGAACAGAGAAGATAAAATCGCTTTTACGGGACGCAACGAACTTGCCGTTACGACATTGTTTAAAATCATTTCCGGGGAAATGGAAGCTGACAGCGGCACATTTAAATGGGGCGTGACCACTTCTCAGGCGTACTTCCCTAAAGACAACAGCGAATATTTTGACGGCAACGATGCGAACCTTGTTGACTGGCTCCGCCAATACTCGCCGCATGACCAAAGCGAAAGCTTTCTGCGCGGTTTCTTAGGACGCATGCTGTTCTCAGGAGAAGAAGTCAACAAAAAATCAAACGTCCTTTCCGGAGGAGAAAAAGTGCGCTGCATGCTTTCAAAAGCGATGCTTTCCGGCGCGAATATCTTAATTCTGGATGAACCGACAAACCACTTAGATTTGGAATCCATTACGGCGCTTAACAACGGCTTAATCAGCTTTAAAGGCGCTATGCTGTTTTCATCTCATGACCATCAGTTTGTACAGACAATTGCCAACCGCATCATTGAATTAACGCCTAAAGGCATTGTTGACAAACAAATGTCTTATGACGAATTTCTTGAAAACGCGGATGTACAGAAAAAACTTGAAGAGCTATACGCGTAATAAAGAAGCAGGGGAGACTCTGCTTTTTTATTTATGAAAAAAGTTTTCAATCTTCTGACTTCCCGTTACAATAAATGAATACATAACTTGAAAAGAGACGGAGGAATGCATCATGAAGTTTTTAGTTGTCGGAGCTGGAGGAGTGGGCGGATATATCGGCGCGCGTCTTGCAGAAAAGGGAAATGACGTGACGTTTCTCGTCCGCAAGAAACGGGCGGAACAATTACAAGAGACGGGATTGACCGTCAAAAGTGAAAAAGGTGATGTTTCAATCAAGCCGAAATTAATCATGGCGGGCGAAGAAGGAGCATTTGACGCGGTTATCATCGCTTCAAAAGCGTATTCTTTGCAGGACGTCATTCGGGATGTCAAACCGTTTGTCAAACCTTCGTCGGTCATTATTCCTTTTTTAAATGGATACAGGCACTATAACCAGCTGTTTGAAGCTTTTTCAAAACGGCAGGTGCTGGGCGGCCTCTGCTTTATTGAGAGCGCCCTTAACGACAAAGGGGACATTCTTCATACGAGCGCTGCCCACCGCTTTGTTTTCGGTGAATGGAGCGGGGAACGCACGGAACGTATGAATGAGCTGGAAAACGCATTTGCAGGTGTGAAAGCGGATGTCATCATCAGCCGGGATATTGAAAAGGACATTTGGAAAAAATATATGTTTATTGCCGCGCAGGCGGGAGTGACCACTCTGTTTCAACAGCCGGTCGGACCGATTTTAGAAACAGAAGGCGGCCGCAACACGGCAAAGCGCCTCTTTGCTGAAATCGGCGCCATTTTCAAGGCTGCCGGCATCCCGAAAGATCCTGGTCTGGAAGAAGAGAGTTATCGCACATTGACAAGCATGTCTTACCATATGAAATCGTCGATGCTGAGAGATATGGAAAAGGGCAGGGTGACGGAAGGTGATCATTTACACGGATTTTTGCTTGAGAAAGCGAAAGGCTTGTCAGTTGATGCACCTGTTTTGGAAACCGTCTGCGCCAACTTGCAAATGTATGAAGCGAAATAAAAAAAGGAGGCCTAAGCGCCTCCTTTTTTTATTAAAATGCCCAGTTTCCGTTTCTGAAGATCGGTTCTCTTTTGCCGTCCGCCGTAATGCCGTCGATATTCATATCTTTGGAACCGACCATAAAATCTACGTGTGTAATGCTTTCATTTAAGCCCTCTTTGACAAGCTCTTCCCGTGTCATTTGTTTGCCGCCCTCAATATTAAAGGCATACGCGCTGCCGATCGCCAAGTGGTTAGAGGCGTTTTCATCGTACAGTGTGTTGTAAAATAAAATATTTGATTGTGAAATCGGTGAATCGTACGGCACTAAGGCCACTTCACCGAGATAGTGTGAGCCTTCATCGGTTTCGACGATGCCTTTTAAAATCTCCTCGCCTTTTTCAGCTTTCACATCGACAATGCGGCCGTTTTCAAAGGTAAGAGTGAAGTTATCAATAATGTTGCCGCCGTAGCTCAGCGGTTTCGTGCTGGAAACCGTGCCGTTCACCCCGTCACGCTGCGGGAGGGTGAAAACCTCTTCTGTCGGCATGTTGGCCATGAATTCGTGCCCGCTCTCATTCACGCTTCCCGCGCCTGCCCATACATGTTTTTTCGGCAGTTCAATGGTTAAGTCTGTTCCTTCAGCCTGATAATGCAGGGCGCTGTAATGTTTTTTGTTTAAGTGTTCCACTTTTTCATGAAGGTTTTGATCATGTTTTTTCCATGCTTCCACAGGGTTTTCTTCATTTACGCGGGTCGTTTTGAAAATTTCTTCCCATAAAAGCTGAACGGCTGTTTCTTCCGGCTGATCCGGGAACACTTTTTTCGCCCAGCCTGTTGAAGCGGCTCCGATCACCGTCCAGCTGACCTTATCTGATTGAATATATTGTCTGTATGTATGCAATGCTTTTCCGGCGGCTTTTTGGAACGCTGCAATCCGTTTGCCGTCAGTGCCTTTTAACAGGTCGGGGTCGGATGAGACGACAGAAATAAACGCAGCCCCTTTTTTCGCGAGCTCTTCTTTTCCTTTTGCTTCCCATTCAGGATACTCTTCAAACGCTTCAAAAGGTGCCATCTCGTATTTTAATCTGGACAGTTCATCGTCCTGCCAATTTACGGTGACGTTTTTTGCGCCTTTTTCATAAGAATGTTTGGCAAGCAGTCTGACAAGTTCCCGGACATCAGTTGAGGCATTGATTACGACATGCTGTCCTTTTTGGACATTGACGCCGACTTCTACCGCCAGCTGAGCATATGTATGTAACTTTTCAGTAAACGAACTCATCGTTCATTCCTCCTCATCGGTTTTTCTCATCATATCAAATATCGCCTCATAAAGGAAAGAAAGGAGCACAAACGAAAAAGACACAGCTTTTGCTGCGTCTTTACGGGTGATTCAGTTTTACGGCGCCGCCGGCCGGAGAATGGGGCATATTGGCCAGTGATATGCTCATACCCCCCAGAATAATTCCGCTTAAAATGACGGCTACTGCTACGCGTCTTCCCACATCTCTAAGCATATGCTTCCTCCTTAATGTTTCTCCAGTTCTCACAATATGAGCCGGCCGGAGAAAAAAGAAGCACAATCTTATTATTTAATCGCTTTTTGCAGCTTGTCGATGACGTCTAATGAACGTCCCGTGCCGATAGCCACTGATTCAAGCGGATTTGCCGCCAAATGAACGGGAACGACGATTTCATCTGTCAGCCATTCTTTCATCCCGTTTAAAAGGGAGCCTCCGCCGGTTAACACGACGCCGCGGTCAACGATATCACCGCTGAGCTCCGGCGGACAATCTTCAAGTGTCGCTCTGATCGCTTCAAGAATATGCAGGAGCGACTCACGCATCGCGTGCTGAATTTCATTAGATTGCAGTCTGATTGTCTTCGGCAGACCGGTTACAAGGTCACGTCCGCGGATTTCCATCGTTTCCGGCACATGTTCGATCAATGCAAAACCGATTTCCATTTTCACTTGTTCTGCCGTACGTTCCCCGATCAGCAGGTTGTATTTTTTTCTGACGAACGAGGCGATATCTTCATCAAGCTGGTCGCCGCCGATTCTGATCGAATGGCAGGATACGACGCCCCCGAATGAGATGATGGCGACTTCAGTCGTACCGCCGCCGATATCTACGACGACGTTTGCGACCGGCTCGTCAACAGGGAGGTCGGCTCCGATTGCAGCGGCTACGGGTTCTTCAATCAAGTGAACGTTTTTCGCTCCGCAGTTTTTGACAGCGTCACTGATGGCTCGTCGTTCAACGGCTGTTGAGCCTGAAGGCGTGCAGACGACGACATTCGGTTTGCGGAAAGTCATGCCGATTTTTTTTCCGGCTTTTTTCATAATGTGTTTTAATAAGTCAGTTGTCATATCATAATCAGCAATGACACCGTCTTTCATCGGCCGAACGGCGACGATTTTCCCCGGCGTCTTTCCGATCATGCTTTTGGCATCCGTTCCGATGGCAAGCACCGCTTTCGTTGTTGTATCTACAGCGACAACGGAAGGCTCGTTTAAAATAATTCCTTTATTTTTACTGTAAACAAGTATATTAGCGGTTCCTAAGTCGATTCCGATCTCAGTTGATTGAAACATGTTTTCACCCAATCCCTATCCTGATTTAATTGATTCTACATTTAAAGTTTCTGAGAAAAACCACGATTTTTGGGGGTTTCCGCCGGGAATGAAATGTTTTTGTAAAAAAGGAGGGAAAGTCTGTATCCCATATTTCAAAAGGATTTTCTTTTGTAAAAAAACATTCAGTTCCGGATGCTGAGAAACTTTTGCTCCGTTCCTTTCGTCTACGTTTATGAAGGATTTTCCTTGGACATAAAGAAGAGACATTAAAGGAAGTAGGGGATTTCTATGAAATCAATTGGTGTAGTAAGAAAAGTAGACGAACTCGGGCGTATTGTCATGCCGATTGAATTGAGAAGAGCATTGGATATCGCTATTAAAGATAGTATTGAATTTTTCGTTGACGGAGACAAAATTGTCTTGAAAAAATACAAGCCGCACGGCATTTGCTTAATGACGGGGGAAATTACTCCCGAAAATCAGGAGTACGGCAACGGCAAAATTATTTTAAGTCCTGAAGGAGCGAAAATGCTGCTTGAGGAAATCGAGGAAGCGTTAAAAGATAGATCATAATCAGCAAAAAGGGCGGAGCATCATTCCGTCCTTTTATTATGAACTTGTGCAAAAACTCACGGGAAAAGTAAGCGAACCTGCTCAATTAATTGGGAATAGTTATCATTTTTTAGTCAATAATGCAGTCAACAATGTTACAATATATGTAGAAATGCTAGCGGCAGGTGGGACTATGGGAAAATATCAAGCGCGTATCATTTCCTTAATCTTGGCAATGATTTTTATTATGTTTTGGGATTATTTATTTTATATGATTGAACGGAATCCGATTAACTGGCCCGTTGACATCACCTTTACCGCCGTCACATTAATCAGCGTCTGGCTGCTGGCTTATTATGTGGATAATAAAAAGCAGCTGCTGGCGGAGCTGAAGGACAGCGAGCAGAAAGCAAAGGCGCTTTCAGATGAGAAAAACCGGATCATGGACAATCTGCAGGAAATCGTTTTTCAGACGGATGCACAAGGGAATATTACATATTTGAATCAGGCCTGGACGGCGATTACGGGCCACTCCATCAGCGAATGTATGGGCACGATGTATAATGATTATTTTATAAAAGAAAAACATATCATTGATTATATTATCTCCCAAATCAAGCAGCAGTCCCCGTCAGGAATGTTTACGGCCAAATATATTAAAAGAGACGGCTCGATCTTTTGGGGAGAAGTCCATTATAAGCTGTATTATGACCGCAGACAGAAATTTGTCGGAAGCCTGGGGACGATGTCTGATATCAGTGAACGGAAAAAAGCGGTCGACGAGCTTCTGGAAACGAACGAACGCCTTGCCATGCAATCTCAAAAGCTGGCCATTGCCGGGGAGCTTGCGGCAGGAATCGCCCATGAAGTAAGAAATCCTTTAACGTCAGTCAGCGGCTTTCTCCAGCTGATGAAAGCCCAGTATCCGGAAAGAACGGATTATTTTGATATTATTTTTTCGGAGATTAAAAGGATTGACCTTGTGCTGGGGGAGCTGCTTCTGCTCGCCAAGCCGCAGACCGTGACGTTTACCGCTCATCATCTCAACCATATTTTACGGCAGGTGGCAACGCTTCTTGACACGAACGCGGTGCTGTCGAACACTGTAATTGAGAAGGATTTCAGGCAGACTGAGTCCTGTATGGTCAACGGTGACGAAAACCAGCTGAAACAGGTATTTATTAATATTATTAAAAATGCGATTGAAGCGATGCCTGACGGCGGGAATATTCATATTTATACAAAACGGGATGAAGAATACGCGGTGATCAGCATACAGGATGAAGGAAACGGCATGTCGAAAGAAAAGCTTGAAAACATCGGGAAACCGTTTTTCTCAACAAAAGATCAGGGAACGGGTCTCGGTCTTCCGATTTGTTTACGAATTCTGAAGGAGCATAATGGTAAACTTAACATTAAGAGCAAAAATGGAGAAGGCAGTACGTTTCAGGTGATTCTGCCGTTAGAAGCGGCTGCTGTCCAAAAGGAGGAAAAATAACTTGCTTCTTTTTGTATACGGTTTGTTACGGAAGCGTGAAGAAAACCATGAACTGCTGAAAGGCGCTCCGTGTGTGTGCGAGCAGGCTGCGATAAACGGCGTGCTGTACGAAACGGATAAAGGTCAGCCTGCGGCGTCTTTAGCAGAAACAGCTTTTGTGTACGGGGAATTGTATGAAACAGATCATCAGATGATCCGTAAGCTGGATGCGTATTATGCTGATTTTGATCGAAAAGAGGTTGCCGTGACGACGGATGCCGGGAATAAAACCGCCTTCGCATATGTCGTAAAGCCCGACCAGTGTGCTTCATTCAGCCGTATCAAAAGCGGAGACTGGAAAGAATACCGTTTTATGAAACGGGAGGATGACAGTCCGGTTTATTATTTCGCTTACGGCTCCTGTATGGACAATGCCCGGTTTAAACAGGCGGGGGTCGACCACTTTTTTGCCGAGCCGGTCGGAGGGGCGGTTGTTGAAGGGTATTCGACGAGATTCACATTAAGGCGTCCTGACGGTTCCAGAGCCGATCTTGTTGAAGACGGGGGACGAACTGAAGGCGTGCTGTACAAGCTCCCGTTTGAAGCGGCAACCTATCTGTACAAAAGAGAAGGTGTTGATAACCACACATACCGTCCCGCGTTCATAGAAGTGTGTGCCGGCGGCCGTGTATACAGAGGCGTCCTGATGTTTCTCGTTCTTGATAAAGCTGAGGAAATTGCGCCTCCGGGTCACTATCAGGAAGAAATCGAACGCGGAGCGGATCTGTATTTATCGCCCGCCTTTTCAGAAAAGCTTAAACGCTATATGAACTCATTGCCGAAAATGTGATACTATTCCTATTAGAGATATTGTTTAAAGGAGTACTGTTATGAGAAAAGAGTTTGCCGTTATCGGTCTCGGACGCTTCGGCGGAAGTATTTGCAAAGCATTAAGTGAAGAAGGCCTTGAGGTCATGGCGATGGATATTGATGAAGATAAAGTAAATGAATACGCCAAAATCGCATCACACGCGGTCATCGGCGATTCAACCGATGAATCGGTGCTGAAAAACTTAGGGCTGCGCAACTTTGACCACGTCATTGTGGCAATCGGCGAAAATATACAGGCGAGCATTTTAACGACGCTGATCTTAAAGGAACTCGGCGTGAACACGATCACGGTTAAAGCGCAGAACGATTATCATGAGAAAGTGCTTGCGAAAATCGGGGCCGATCACATCGTCCACCCTGAACGTGACATGGCAAAACGCATCGCCCACAACATCGTATCAAATAATGTGCTTGATTATTTGGAGCTGTCCGACGAACACAGCATTGTGGAGATCGTGGCCAACAGCAGGCTTGCGGGCAACACACTGCTTGATCTGGACATCCGGGCGAAGTACGGCATTAATATCGTGGCCATCAAGAGAGAAAAAGAAGTGATCGTATCTCCCCTGGCGACTGAAATGATCCAAAAAGAAGATATTCTCATCGTTATCGGCTCTCTTACGGACATTTCCCGATTTGAAAAAAGAGTGCTTCACACAAAGTGAAAAGCCGTCCGTAAAAGGACGGTCTTTTATTATGTCAGAATAGAAAGACATTTATCATGTAAGCGGTATTTTCTGCAATTTTTATTGACTATGATCAGGCGATCCGATAGCATATTGTACCATATACAGAAAAAGAGGAGGCCTCATTTTGAACAAAGAAACACTGGCTGAACGGCTGAATGCATCAGCCGGCAGACAAAAAGCCGATACCGTCATTAAAAACGGAAAAATCATGGATGTATTTAACCAGGAATGGATTTCTGCAGATATCGCCATTACGGGCGGAGTGATCGTCGGGCTGGGCGAATATGAAGGGGAAGAAGTCATTGATGCAGAAGGTCAAATGATCGTTCCGGGCTTTATTGACGGACATGTTCATATCGAGTCCTCTATGGTTACTCCGATTGAATTTGCTAAAGCCGTCCTCCCACACGGAGTGACTACTGTCATTACTGATCCTCACGAAATTGCGAACGTTTCCGGAGCAAAAGGCATTTCTTTTATGATAGAGCAGGCGAAAAAGGCGCCGCTGAACATCCGTTTCATGCTTCCTTCCTGTGTTCCCGCCGCTAGCTTTGAACGCTCAGGAGCCGTATTAAAAGCCGAGGATTTAAAGCCTTTTTATCAGGAGAAAGAGGTGCTCGGACTTGCGGAAGTAATGGATTATGTGTCTGTTGCGGAAGGTGAAGAGGATATGCTTCAGAAACTGCTTGATGCCAAGCGTCACGGAAAACGGATCGACGGGCATTTAGCCGGACTGTCTTCAGATATCATCAATATATACAGAACCGCAATGGTGTCAAATGATCATGAAGTGACGACAAAAGAAGAAGCGCTGGACAGAATCAGACGGGGAATGTATGTCATGCTGCGCGAAGGATCGGTGGCAAAAAATACGCTCAATGTGCTGCCGGCGGTGAATGAAAAAAACGCGCGGCGCTTTTTCTTTTGCACGGATGATAAGCATGTAGATGATCTGCTTTCAGAAGGAAGTGTGAACCACCAAGTCAAAATGGCGATAAAGGCGGGACTTGATCCATTCCTTGCGTATCAGCTCGCCAGTTTAAATGCGGCTGAGTGCTACGGTCTTGAAACAAAAGGGGCGGTAGCGCCGGGTTTTGACGCAGATCTGCTGTTTATTTCAGATGTACGGGAGGCTGCCGTCACGAAGACCATGGTCGCCGGCCGGACCGTTGCCGAGAACGGACGCACGGTTTATGAACAGTCTGCCGGTTCCTATTCGCCGGACCAGGCGCTGTTGGATACAGTGCGGCTGAAAGCGCCGCTGACTGAATCGGATTTTCATATACCGATTCAAGAGGGTAAGAAAATGAATGTAATCGAAATGATACCGAATCATTTGGAGACGAGAAAAAAAGAAGTGCCTGCACCGTCTGCTGACGCGTTTTGTCCTGATACAGAAAATGATTTATTAAAAATCGCCGTCGCAGAGCGGCACAGCGGCGAAAAAATGATAGGACTCGGGATTGTACAAGGGTTCGGGTTAAAAGAAGGCGCCATCGCCACAACCATTTCTCACGATTCCCATAATATCATCGCCGTCGGTACAAACGATGCCGATTTGGCAAAAGCAATCAACAGGCTCCGTGACACCGGAGGAGGATTAACAGCCGTGAAAAACGGAGAATTGCTTCATTCCGTTCCGCTTCCGATCGCCGGGCTTTTGTCTGATAAGTCGGCGGAATGGGTCAATGACAGCTTGGGCGTGCTTCATGAAAAGCTTCCTCTGCTCGGATTCACCGGTGATTTCAATCCGTTTCTCACATTATCGTTTTTAGCGCTTCCGGTGATTCCGGATATTAAAATGACAGCAGCCGGTCTGTTTGATGTCAAAGCCTTTCAGCATATTCCGCTGCAATAAAAAAACTGCACTCATTACGAGTGCAGTTTTTTTAGACCTCCATAATGATCGGAAGGATCATCGGGCGGCGTTTTGTTTTTTCGTATAGGAACGGAGCAAGTGTATCGGTAATTTCGTTTTTAATTTCGGACCACTGCGTTGTTTTCCGATCCATTACTTTCTCCAGATGGTTCGAAATCAGCTGCTGCGCGTCATTGATCAAATCACCGGATTCTCTCATGTATACAAAACCTCTTGAGATTAAATCAGGCCCCGCCGAAACTTTAAAGTCGTCCATATTGATGCTGACAACAACGATAACAAGGCCTTCTTCTGAAAGAATGCGGCGGTCGCGGAGCACGATATTGCCGATATCACCGATTCCGCTTCCGTCAATGTAAACGGAGCCGGACGGAATTTTGCCTGCCACAGCGGCTTCTTCGCCTTTGAGGGCCAGCACTTCGCCATTATCCATGATAAAGCAGTTTTCTTCGGGTATGCCGCAATCAGTCGCGAGTTTGACGTGCATTTTCTGCATTCTGTACTCACCGTGAATCGGCATAAAGAACTTCGGTTTGATCAGGCGGAGCATTAATTTCTGCTCTTCCTGTCCGCCGTGTCCGGATGTATGAATGTCATTCAATGAACCGTGAATGACTTCTGCGCCCGCACGGTACAGCTGGTTGATGGTGCGGCTTACGCTGATTGTGTTTCCGGGAATCGGAGAAGAAGAAAAGACGACCGTATCTCCGGGATTAATGGAAATCTGCCGGTGCGTCCCGTTAGCGATGCGTGATAACGCCGCCATCGGTTCACCTTGGCTTCCCGTACATAAAATCGTTACTTTATTGGCAGGCAAACGATTGATTTCGTTATGCTCAATAAACGTATTTTTAGGACAGGTAATGTAACCGAGATTTTGTCCGATTTCAATAGCCGATTCCATACTGCGTCCGAATACGGCAACTTTTCTGCCGTTTAAAACGGCTGCTTCAATCACCTGCTGAAGACGGTGTATATTCGAAGCGAATGTCGCAAATATAATTCTGCCGTCCACTTTTCGGAAAATATCGTGAATGCTTTCGCCTACGCGGCGTTCTGACATGGTGAAATCAGGAACCTCACTGTTTGTACTGTCAGAAAGCAGGCACAGAACGCCTTCTTTCCCGATTTCAGCCATCTTTGTCAAGTTTGCCGGTTCGCCTACCGGTGTGAAATCGAACTTAAAGTCCCCGGTATGTACGATATTGCCCGGCGGTGTTTTGACGACGATTCCGTATGAATCCGGAATGCTGTGTGTCGTTCTGAAGAAGGATACTGACGTCTTGCGGAACTTCACGATGTCGTCTTCACCGATGATGTTTAATTTGGTCTGTCTTAACAGCCCGTGCTCTTCAAGTTTATTCCGAAGTAAGCCGATCGCGAGTTTACCGCCGTAAACGGGAATATTTACTTGTCTGAGCAGGTACGGAATACCGCCGATATGGTCTTCGTGACCGTGGGTGATAAACAGACCTTTAATTTTATCTTCATTTTTTACTAAATACGTGTAATCGGGGATTACGTAATCAATGCCGAGAAGTTCATCTTCCGGGAACTTGATTCCCGCATCAATCAGTACAATTTCATCCTGAAACTGCACCCCGTACGTATTTTTTCCGATCTCGCCCAATCCGCCGAGGGCGAAAACGGCAGTCTGGTCATTTTTTACAAATTTCATTCCGCTCATAACTCCAATACTTTAAAATTTTCGCTCTGCTTCTCATATTCTAAAAAAGCACCGTCCACAGGCTGAACAAATTCAATGTTGTATTTCTGATCTTTCAGTTTCGTTCTGACGTCCCGTTCTGAAACGCCCTCAATGTAAAGTGAATCTGTTTTTTCCCGAACAGGTACTTCGTCAGCCTTCTCTTGATAAAATACCTTATAAATCATCCAAATCTCTCCTTAAATGCCGTATGTTAGACTCGCTTATTCTATTATATTCGAAAACGGATTATAAGGAAAGTCTCGAGCAAAAAAGGGACTTTCAAAAACCGAAAGATCCCTTCTACGCGATGACTTTTTTCCGGAGCATTCCGCCCCACTGTCTTCTGAGTTTCTTCCGTAATCGGCGCAGCATCGTATACCTCCTTTAAAGCCCTTTATAGCAGTAGTATGCGGAAAAAATGAATTTGTTTTCGTGGGTAAAACTGGAATTTCATCAAGGCGGTTTTCCGGAAGAAAAACTTTCTGTATGATGATATTGAAAAAGACACGACTGATAAACGGGAAAAAGGAGAAATTGACATGAAACCAAAATTGATCTTTTTTGATATTGACGGCACGATCTATGACCATGATAAACATATTCCCGATAGCGCAAGAAACGCCGTGAAGGCGCTTAAAGAGGCTGGCCATCACGTTTTTATCGCCAGCGGAAGGTCCCCGTTTATGGTAAAACCGATTCTGGAAGAGCTGGAGATTGAATCATTTATTTCATACAACGGCCAGTATGTCGTTTTTGAAGGTGAGGTCATTTATAAAAATCCGCTTCCTGAAGATGCGGTTGCGCGTTTATTAAAGCAGGCGGCAGAAGGGGAGCACCCCGTCGTATTTATGGCGGAAGACACGATGAAAACGACCGTCCCCGGACATCCGCACGTCTCGGAAGGAATCGGCAGTCTGAAAGCGCCTTATCCCGAAGTTGATGAAACTTTTTATAAAGGAAAAGAAATTTATCAGCTGCTTTTATTCTGCCGCGGACATGAAGAAAAAGCATATGCCGCTTTTCCGGAGTTTGATTACGTCCGCTGGCATGAATTGTCAACGGATGTGCTTCCGAAAGGCGGTTCAAAAGCGGAAGGCATTAAAAGAGTGCTTGAGCGGCTTCCGTACGGCGTAAGTGACACTTATGCATTCGGCGACGGACTAAATGATCTTGAGATGATCCGTTTTGTCGGCACCGGGGTGGCGATGGGAAATGCGGTTCCGGAATTAAAAGCTGCCGCCGATTTCGTCACAAAGCCGGTGGATGAAGAGGGAATCAGCTGGGCCGTCAAAGAACTGGGCCTTTTGAAATAAAGAAAACCGGCACTTTGGGAAGTGCCGGTTATTTTTAACGGTCAATGGCAATGGCGTTTTCAGGTTCTTTGAACGGATTTTCTTTATCAATATGGTCGTAAAACATCACGCCGTTCAGATGATCGATTTCGTGCTGAAACACGATGGCCGGAAAACCTTTGAGGCGGATGTCAATCTGTTCTCCTTCAAGCGTCACCGCCTTTACGCGGATGCGGGCGTAGCGCGGCACATAGCCGGGAATGGGTTCGTCTACCGACAGGCAGCCTTCTCCGCTCGTCAAGTAGCTTTTTTCCACTGAGTGGCTGACGATCTTAGGGTTAAAAAGAGCATAGCTGTATAAAGTGCCTTTCGCATCTTCTGCATGGACGGCGATCATCCGTTTTTTTACGTCTGTTTGGGGAGCGGCAAGACCGACGCCCGGACGAAGCTTGTATTTCTCGGCTAATTCAGGATTTTGGCTGTTTTTCACAAACTCAATCATATCAGCAAGATGCTGTTTTTCTTCGTCAGAAGCGGGAAGCTGAACCTCTTCAGCGATCTCTCTGAGCGCGGGATGTCCGTCGCGTACAATATTTTCCATAGTAATCAAGAAACTTCACTCCTAAAGCTTAATATGTAAATTATAGCGAATTTCTTTATCGCGGCGCAACGAAACAATTGGCCGGCCATAGCAGGCCGGCCGATGTTCATGGTGTATAATGTCAGCAGCCGCAGCCTAAATAAGCGGCACCGACGATGATTAATAAGATAAACAATACGACGATTAATGCGAATGTGCGGCCGTATCCGCCGCCGCAGCCGTAACCGTAACCGCCGCCATAACCATATCCGCCGCCGCAACAACCGCCGCCAAATCCGCCGCCAAATCCATATCCGTACATAAAAAAACCTCCTCTTTTAATTACGCTGACCCTCTGTCAGCAGGGCCGGCGTCTACTATAAACTATGTAAAAGCCAAAAAGATGTATGGTCATCCGCCCTGTTTTCTCAATTTTTTACGCAAGTATTCTTTGAAAGCACCGTAAGCGTCTTTACACGGTCATGCCAATTACAGCTCAGCTATTGTCAAAAAGCGTTCGGGCTTCTATAGTGGAAATTGTCAAGATTGGGGGATTTTAAGTGAATATGATTCAAAAAAAGGTATTAGCAGGAATCGGAGCGCTCGGCGCCGCAAGTATGCTGCTTGCCGGCTGCGGGGGAAAAGATCCGGTTGAATCGCTTCATGACTCGATGGAAAAAGCCGTTCAAGCGGAAAAACCGTTTCAAAAAGAGCAGAAAACATTAGAAAAATTGGAGAAAAAAGAGCATAAGCTATACGACAGCGCGGTTAAACTGAATATGGATGATTACCAGAAAATTGTCACACTGTCTGATCAGGCTCTGAGCAATGCAAATCAGCGAAAAAAACATCTGAAAGCAGAAAAAGACAGTATTGATGATTCAAAAAAAGCGTTTGAATCCGCAAAAAAAACTTCTCAAGAAATAAAAGATAAGAAAGTAAAAGAAAAAGCCGGGCATGCTGTCGCTTTAATGGAGAAAAGGTATGCATCTTATGATCTTTTGTACAAAAAGTACGAAAAAGCCATTTCACTTGATAAGGACCTTTATAAACTGATTAAAGATAAAAAGCTCACATTAGCGCAGCTGGAAGAGCAAATCAGCAAAGTAAACTCAGTTTACGAAAAGGTGCATAAACAAGCAGATGAGTTCAATCAATTTACTAAAGACTACAACAAAGAGAAAGAACTATTATTCCGCAAATAGTATAGTGAAGGCATATCGGCATGGGCTGATGAACTGATAACAACCGAGTTCAGCCGCCTGTAAAAAGGCGGCTGAAGAATTGGTATATACGTGTGTTTCCCATTGACAACAAGTAAATCATGGTATAGTATTTATTTAGGGAAATATTCACATAAAACCAATCGTTGTTTCGGCACGTTGGAATGTTTTTATTATATTGATATATATAAAACAGAATGAAAATGTGATTTTAATTATCAGAAAATTCCGTTTATTTATATTTACGGCGATATGATATTTGTACATGCTTTTTGCTTTTAAACCTTTATCCGGCATAAAGGTTTTTTTATTTTGCTTCGTAATGCTTATTAAGTAAGGGTGCTGAGAGTAAACGACAATTTTAAAATTGAAGTGAAAAACGTTAATCAAAATCGGAACGAAAAGAAACGGCAGAAATACGGAACAGGAGGAAAACAAAATGCTTGCTTACGTCTTTCCCGGACAGGGAGCGCAGTTTAAAGGAATGGGCAGAGACTTATTCGATGAATTCAGTGAGCTCATTAAAAAGGCAGATCATATTTTAGGATACTCCATAAAGGATTTATGCCTTTCAGATGAAAAAGAGAGGCTGACTGATACGAAGTATACACAGCCTGCAATTTATACAGTGAGCGCACTGCAATATTTAAAGGGTTTAAAAGAAGGTCATACACGCCCTGATGCTGTTGCGGGACATAGTCTGGGTGAATATACTGCGCTTTTTGCGGCCGGCGTTTTTAATTTTGAAACAGGTCTCCGGCTGGTTGCTAAAAGAGGCGAGTTAATGAGTGAGGCTTCCGAGGGCGGAATGGCTGCCGTGATCGGACTGGATGAGCATCACATAAAAAAAATACTTCAAAAGTATGATCTCGGCCAAATAGATATCGCCAATTACAATACATCTTCACAAATTGTGATAGCAGGGGCTGCAGAAGAGATAAAGCGGGCAACCTCTTTTTTTGAAAAAGAAGGGGCGAAAGCTTATATCGTATTGCAAGTCGGCGGAGCTTTTCATTCTCGTTTCATGGAAAGTGCACAGCGTGAATTTGCGGAATTTATCGAGGAGTTTCATTTTTCTGAATTGAATTTCCCAGTCATTTCTAACTATACGGCAAGACCTTATAAACAAGAAGATATCAAACGGAATTTAATTGAACAAATAACAAACTCGGTAAAATGGACTGAAAGCATCAGGTATCTAATGGGACAAGGCGTCACTCTGTTTGAAGAGATCGGTCCTGGAAACATTCTGACTAAATTAATTCAAACCATACAAAGAGATGAGGAACCGCTTACTATCAGTGCGCCGGAAGACAGTCTCTTTTTTTCTGAAGGGAACAAGGACAATTCGGAAAGCGGGAAAGAGCATAGCCTCTTGGCTGAAAATATAGAGAGCGGTGCAGCTTCACCGGTGTCCCGATTGGGTGATCAATCTTTCAAAGAAGATTACGGTTTGACATACGCGTATTTGGCAGGTGCGATGCATAGAGGGATCTCTTCCGCTGAAATGCTGATCCGCCTCGGGAAGAAAGGAATGCTGGGGTTCTTTGGCACAGCGGGTTTACCTATAAGGGAAATTGAACAGGCCCTTATTTCTATTAAGAAGACACTCAAAAATGGCCAGCCCTACGGAATGAATCTGCGATTTGAGCCGGATCATCAAGATAGAGAAAAGGAATTGATAGATTTATATATCAAGCATGACGTACGAGTAATAGAAGCGTCTTCGTATCTTTCTGTCAGCGCACCATTAATTTATTACAAAGCGCATCAGTTGAAGATAGACAAAAGCGGCAGGGTCATACCTCATAATCGGATCATTGCCAAAGTTTCACGGCCGGAAGTTGCGGCCGCATTTCTGAGTCCGCCTCCTCAAAGTATCGTAAAGAGAATGTGTCAGCACGGTATGCTGACGGAAGAGCAGGCGGAGTGGCTCAGCCGTATTCCTGCAGCAGACGATATCATTATTGAAGCAGATTGCGGAAGTAATACTGAACAGGGCTCATTGCCAGCGATGCTGCCGTTTTTTGTTAACCTGCGGGATGAAATGATGGAAACACACAAATACGCAAGGAAGATAAGGATCGGGGCTGCGGGAGGAATCGGGACTCCCGAGTCTGCCGCGTCTGCTTTTTTAATGGGCGCTGATTTTATTATGACGGGATCCATTAATCAATGTACAGTTGAAGCCGAAACAAGCGGTTTTGTTAAAGAAATGCTGAGTGAGACAGGAATATGCGATACTGCTTATGCGCCTTCGGAGACTCTGTTTGAGTTCGGAACAAAAGTTCAGGTGCTGAAAAAGGGCACGCTGTTTCCGGTCAGGGCAAATAAATTATTTCAAATCTACCAACAATATGAGTCTTTGAGTGAGATAGATGAAAAGACAAAGATTCAGCTCGAAAATGATTATTTTAACAAAACTTTTGATGAAATCTACGAAAGCTTAATAGAAAAACAGCCGAACCTCGCCCAAAAAGCTGAGCGCAATCAAAAATATAAGATGCTGTTACTATTTAAGTGGTATTTGCAGAGAGGATGTCTGCTTGCTTTGGAAGGGCAGGAAGAACAAAAGGTGAATTTCCAAGTTCATTGCGGCCCGTCTTTAGGCGCTTTTAATCATTGGGTAAAGGGCACGGATTTGGAATCATGGAGAAACAGACATGTCGATGACATTGGTGAAAAATTGATGAATGAGACCGAAAGTCTGCTAAGGCGCAGATTGGATACGTTATTTCTACACTAAAGAAGGGGCGGGTGGAGGCCAATGGTTCATTTGAATAAACAGAGTGCGGATATCGCGATAATCGGGGTTGCTTGCAGATTCCCTGATGCAGATCATTATCATGAATTCTGGGAAAACATAAATAGCGGCAAAGATTCCATCCGGGAAGTGCCGATTGAACGGTGGGATCCCGATCTTTATTATTCAGCTGATATCAGTATACCGAACAAAACAATCAGCAAGTGGGGAGGTTTTATTCATAAAGCTGACCATTTCGATCATAAGTTTTTTAATATCTCTCCCCGGGAAGCGAAAAACATGGATCCTGAGCAAAGAATCCTTTTAGAAGAAACTTGGCGGTGCATCGAAGATTCCGGGGTTTCTTTGCAGGATCTCCAGTGTAAAACCACTTCTGTTTTTGCGGGTATTATGAATTCTGACTACCGGCAGACAGGTCATGCTGAATCGGAAATCGACAGTTATGCCTGTTTAGGAAGTTTCGAAGCTATGCTTTCCAACCGGCTTTCATACACATTCGGTTTGACCGGAAAAAGCATGTCTGTAAATGCCGCTTGTGCATCATCGCTTGTTGCTTTACATGAAGCGGTTAAGTCATTGCGGACAAAAGAAAGCGATTATGCAATCGCATCGGGAGTAAACTTGAATTTCCAACCCGGAAAATATATTTCTTTTTCCAAAGCCAGAATGCTGAGTCCTGACGGCAAATGTAAAACCTTTGACGCAGCAGCGAACGGGTACGTTCCCGGAGAAGGGGCAGGCGTTGTATTGCTGCAGCGCCTTGGTGATGCAGTAAAAGCCGGTCACCATATATACGGGATCATAAAAGGGACAGCTGTTAATCATGGCGGTAAATCCCGTTCCATAACCGCTCCCAGAGCAGAAGCGCAGTGCCGGGTCATCTCAGAAGCTTTACACAACGCTGCTGTCGATGCTGCGACGGTTTCTTATGTAGAAGCACATGGCACAGGTACATCTCTGGGCGATCCGATAGAAATAGAAGCATTGACAAAAGCGTATCGGCAATATACTGAGGATACTCAATATTGCAGGATCGGAAGTGTGAAAACAAATATCGGTCATACAGAAGCAGCGGCGGGAATGGCCGGATTGATAAAAGTTCTAATGATGATGAAACACCGGAGGGTGCCGAAAAGCCTGAATGTACATACGGTAAACCCAATTATACAGTTTGAAAAAACACCGTTTAGGCCGGCGCTTGATTCAAGTGATTGGAAGGCGGCAGACGGGGCTCCGCTCAGGGCGGGAATCAGCTCCTTCGGTTTTGGGGGTGTCAACTCTCACGTCATCATCGAAGAATTTATACATACAAAAGACGAATCTGACAGGAAAGGAAGGGTACCCTTCCTTTTTTCCGCTAAAAGTGAAGAAAGCATGAAACAAATGATACATCATTGGAGAACCTTTGCTGACGATTCTGAGGAATTTTGCAAAATATCAAATGAAGTGATCAGCAGCACCCTTTTAACGGGGAGGACATCGTTTGATTACAGGGCTGGTTTATTGGCAGGCAGCAAGGAGGAATTTAAAAATCAGCTTAAAGAGGGATTGAGTTTTCGGAGGAAACAAGATTCTGAATGGGCGCTTGCCATCGGTGACTTCAAATGGGAAAGTTATAAACAATTTGCCGTTTTGAAACGGGTGTTCCCTGATTTAGAAAAGAACGTAAGGCCGGTGCTGAAGGGTATACCAACATTGCACAGTTCATTTAAAAGAAAATGGACGCCTGAGAAAATCCGCTTGTATTCTTTAGTTATCAATACGGAAATCATAAAAAGTATCCTGGCATCCGGTTTTAAGCCAAGCCTCATTACAGGCGCCGGAGACGGATATTACGTCGCTCTTGCAGCAGCGGATATCATCAAAATTGAAAAGGCCATTTCTGTAATCACAGGCGCTGAAAAACCTTCGCGCATATCCTGTAAGCCGCCGTCCATTCCATTTGTCAATCCGTACACTTCAAAAACGTACCCGCCGGTTCGATTAAATGAAGAATATGTAAGGATGCTGCTGAACGGTCTGAGCTTCCCGGCTGATTTTGCAGACCGCCTGTACGGGAAAACACGGCTGCTTCTTGAGCACCAATATACGTTTAAAGGGTTTTTAGAAGAGTGGGATAAAGCGGGGAAGACTCAGGAAATCGAGATTTTATCTTATATTGTGAATCGCACGGCGGATAAAAGAAACGCATTGCCGGCTGATGAGGAAGCGGCGATCATGGCTATCCTTGCCTCTATGAGAAGACTGTATAAGAGATGGGATTTAACAGATTATGATGGATTCTTTAATAATGATTATGTTCTGGAAATATTAAATTTACTGGATGAAGGAATCTTGTCTAAAGAACTTTTTCTGAGCATGTTATTGAAAAAGCAAGACGGAATTAAACAGGCTGTTGCTTGTATTAATGAGCAGCCGGCAGGTTTTTATGATAAAACTCGTTTTCCGTTGATGACAGAATACAATCAAATGGATGCCGTGTCTCAGGAGATAGCTGACCATATGCCGCTTCACACGGAAGAAAAGGGAACGGAGCCGGATGTGAATATTTCTGATTTTTCAGTTTTTCAATTTGGATCGCTCCCTCCATCAGCAAAACTAAACAAAGCGGCTGCTTTTGAAGCGGACAAACCAGCCGATGAGGCTCTATATCATTCATTTTTGCAAATGTGGCTTTCAGGAGAAGAGATTGAATGGGCGAAACTAGGTGACTATCATAAAAGAAAAGCCCCGCTTCCGCCTTATCCGTTTGAGCGCTGTCAATTTTCTTTAAACCCTCAGCCGGTAAAATCAGACGCGGCTTTTTCAGAAAAGAAGAATCAGGCACTTTATACGCCGGTATGGAAAGAAACCGCACTTGAGAATGAAGCGGGCAGCGGACAAGCCTGTACTATTTTGTTGTTCTCCGGGAATAAAGACTATTTTGAAGAGCTGAAAAAAAGAGAGGATACGTCCGCATATCTTATTATGCCCGGTGAGCGTTTAGAGCAGATAAGCGACAGTGTTTTCACGATCAACAGGCAGCGTCCCGAAGATTATCAAGGTGTCATTCGTCTGTTAAAGGAAAAAGGCGCAGCGCCCGATGCAATTTTGCATACGTGGTCTGAAAAACAGCCTGAACTGGAAGAAACACTCGAATCAGGAATTTATTCCGTGTTTTATCTGACTAAGGCTTTAATCAGCGAGAACCTTATAAACAAAGTAACGTTCATTTATACATTCAGCGCAGATCAAAAAGAAAAATTGCCGTATTTTGAAGGTGTGAACGGTTTTTTAAAATCGGTAAAACAAGAATATCCGCAGCTGCATTGTAAGACGGTTTGCTTTGAACATGATTCTGCATCCGTTTCATTTTCAGAAAGGGCTGACATTCTTTATAAAGAAATAAACACAGCGCCTGATCGGCATATTCATATCACTTACAGAGGCTGCGTAAGATATGCACGGATGTTAGTGAAGCAGAGAGAAACAAACAGAAAGACCGTTCAATACCCTGAAAAAGATAAAGTGTATTTAATTACAGGGGGATTCGGGGGGATTGGCAGTAAAGTCGCTGAATATTGCGCGAAAACTGAAAGATCCACCATTATCCTATCGGGGCGATCTGTTTTAAACGAAGATAAGCAGAAACATTTAGAATACCTGAACAGCTTTAAAGCAAAGGTTTATTATATACAGGCGAATATATCCGATAAAGAAGCGGTAAAAAAAATGATTGACGGTATTACCGATCAGCATGCAGGTCTTCATGGCGTCATTCATTGTGCAGGAGTTATCAGAGACTCGCTGCTTTTTCGAAAAACAAAGCATGAACTTTCAGAGGTGATTGCTCCGAAAGTTCATGGTGCATTGAATCTTGATCATGCAACGAGGTCGCTCGAATTGGATTTTTTCGCCGTTTTTTCTTCAGTCGTCTCTATTGCAGGGAACGAAGGCCAATGTGATTATGCATATGCCAACGGCTTTTTAGATCATTTTGCCGAATATCGGGAACAGAAACGGCAAAATTCTCTGCGCAGCGGCCGCACGCTGACAATCAATTGGCCTTTATGGCAAGACATCGGAATGGGGGCGAACCTGTCAGGTCAAGGGCGGACGTCTCTTTTTCATGGTTCCGGGCTCGAAGAACTTCCTGCTGAAGACGGAACGCAATGGTTTTCGCGGATTGTAACTTCGGGTCAGCTGCATAATATTGCAGTCTGCGGTGATCATGAGCGCTTTGAACAATTTATGCGGCAGAGATTTTTGACGGACGAAACAGAGACAGGCAGTGCCATTCCTTTGGCTCAAGGCGATATTTTGGATCAGACAGTTTTGTTTTTAACCAATATCATCTCCTCTGAGATCGGTGCAGAACGGGAAGAGATCGATCAAGATGTGCATCTGGCTGAATATGGAATGGATTCGGTTATGATTCATCAATGCAACACAAAGCTGGAGCAGTCACTGGGAGCAATTTCGAAAACGCTTTTATTTGAATTTCATACAATCAGAGATTTAGCAGATCATCTTATAAAGGAATATCCGGATCGGCTGGGGCGTTTATTTTCACGGGAGGAAAAAGGAAAACAGATTCAGAGCATTACCCCCGCCAGGCCGGAACAAAACATCACTGCACCTGCGGCGGAGGAAAGAGAACATCTTGACGGGGTAGCGGTAATCGGTATCAGCGGCCGTTATCCCGGGGCTGAAAATATCGAAGAATTGTGGGAGCTTCTATCAAAAGAGAGAACCGCAATCACAGAAATTCCGAAAGAACGATGGAATTATGAGACCTACTATGATCCAGACCCCGCTAAAGCGCATGAGGGGAAAATTTATTGCAAATGGGGCGGATTTTTAAAGAATGCTGAATCATTTGATTCTTTGTTTTTCCAAATATCGCCGAGAGAAGCAGAAGCGATGGATCCTCAGGAACGAATATTTCTCGAAACCGTGTGGAAAGCATTTGAAGATTCGGGATATACCATTGAAGGGTTGAGAAAGCAGACCGAAAAACATGTCGGTGTATTTGCGGGAGTGACGACCAATTCTTACAAGCTGCTCGGCGAAAGAATACCGACGGACAAAAACGATGTACTTCCAAATTCGTTCCCATGGTCTCTCGCGAACAGAGTGTCTTACACATTTGACTTTACAGGTCCCAGTGTCCCTGTAGATACGGCTTGCTCTTCATCCTTAACGGCAATTCACATGGCTTGCCAAAGTTTAACAAAGGGTGAGTGCTCGGTTGCGGTTGCGGGAGGAGTAAATTTGTATCTTCATCCTTCTGATTATTTATACCGATGTCAGATGGGGATGCTTTCAAAATCGGGAAAATGCAGAAGTTTTGGAGAAGGCGGCGACGGTTTCGTGCCCGGGGAAGGTGTCGGGGCTGTTATTCTTAAACCGCTTAAAGATGCCATACGTGATAATGATACTGTGTACGCCGTCATTAAAGGAACGGCAATTAATCATGGCGGAAAGACAAATGGCTATACGGTGCCTAATCCTGCCGCACAGGCGGATTTAATTCAAGGAGCTCTTAAAGCGGCCGGTTGGAGCGCCAGAAGTGTCAGCTTTATTGAAGCCCACGGCACGGGAACGCCGCTGGGTGACCCGATTGAAGTCCGAGGCCTGACCAAGGCGTTTAGAGCTTATACCGAAGATGTTTCATATTGCTCTCTCGGATCGATTAAATCTAACATCGGCCACCTGGAAGCGGCCGCGGGTATTGCCGGCCTGACAAAGATTATCTTACAAATGAAGTATAAAAAAATAGCCGCAACACTGCATGCTGAACGGGTGCATCCGGATCTTTATCTGGAAGAGACACCTTTTTGCCTCCAGCAGGAAACCGCCGACTGGATAAAACCCGCGAATGAAAAACATTCTGACAGCAAATATCCGCGGCGTGCAGGATTAAGTTCTTTCGGAGCGGGCGGGGCAAATGCTCATATCCTTGTGGAAGAGTATGAGTCTGCTGCTGACTGTCATACGAGGCGTGAGGAAAGTGAGGAACTTATCGTACTCTCAGCCAAGCATTCACTGAGTTTACGGGAATCCGCAAAACAGCTGGAGGAATATCTTCAAAAGGCCCGTCATAAGCAGGGCGAGTTTTTACAGCAAGCGGGAACAAACAAGCCGCTTCACCTTTCTGATATTGCGTATACCCTTCTTGAAGGGCGTGAAGCCATGCCGGAAAGGCTTGCTATCATTTCAAATAATATCGATGATCTGATGTTGAAATTAAATCACTTTTATAATGGAATTGATGATCACGAAATATTTAGAGGGAAAAAACTGAATCATAAACGCAGACAGCAGCAATCGGATCTTCCGCTCAAATCCGGCAGCACCACATTAGCCGAAATGGCTGAATTCTGGGTATCAGGAGGCAATTTAAGCTGGGATGACTTCCGCACCGGCAGAAAACCGAGAAAAATTGCCCTGCCGACTTACCCTTTCTTAAAAAATAGACTGTGGGTGTCAAATAAGGCGCAAACAACATCAGCAGCCGGTACAGCTCCTTTATTTGATTTTTCAGCAGGTGAGTGCCGATTTTATAAAACGCTTTCAAATTCTGAATATTATGTAAAAGACCATGTTGTACATGGGAAAACGGTTCTGCCCGGAGCGGCAATCATCGAAGCGGCCAGAGAAGCGGGAGAGAAGCTGTACGGAAAATCAGTCATAAAACTGAGTCAGGTTGTATGGGCGGTTCCGATAACCGTTGAAAAAGAAAAGACGATAATGATAGATCTGCTGCCGAATCAAAAAGACGGCAGATTTGTGGTGAAAACCGATATGCAACCTGAAGCGGCAGTTCACTGCCAAGGAAACATTATCACATGCGGAGATCAAGATGCCTCTCATACAGAGCATTTTCAATTGGACAGCTGGTTAACCGGACAGAAAAGATTAATCAGCGGCGCTGAGTGTTACAGGGATTTCCGGCAGAGCGGTTTGGACTATGGAACCAGTTTTCAGGTAATAAAACAGCTGTTTATCCATGAAAATGCTGTTCTTGCACGAATATCACTTCCTGAGAGCATTCATAAAAAATCCGGCACGCTGCTGGAACCGTGTTTATTGGATGGCATTTTTCAATCCACAACAGGGTTTACGTCCGGTCAGGAAGACGATCACACCGCATATTTGCCTTTTGAATTAGGTGAGCTGGAGATTCTTCACGCACCTTCGGCAAACGGCTATGCTTACATTACAGCTGCCGATGAAAGACAACATGATGATGTCAAAAGGTTTCATATACTATTTATGGATGAAAACGGATCTGTAAGTCTTAAAATAAAAAACTTGGCGTTGAAGGCATTAAGGGCTGCACCGCAGACTCAGGATGAGCGGCATTCAGTTAAGTATTACACAGATATGTGGAAGCAGGCCCCTATGCTTCATCAGTCTGAAGCCAGCGGTTTAAACAGCTGCCTTGTGATTTCACTCCGTCGGGATATATCAGAACCGCTGATCCGCCAGGCATATAAAGATATCGGCCTGAACATGATCTTTGTCCGCCATGGCGGCAGTTTTCAAGAAAAAGAAGCTGATTCCTTTGAATTGAACAGAGTCAAACTTGACGGCTATAAGAAATTGCTGGCGATTCTTAAAGAAAGACAAGTGACAATTGACCGCGTCATTTTAATCGGGATGAGCCCTGAAACGGGAATTGAGCATAACATTGATGAAAAGCTGGAAGAGGCTGTTTTGCCGGTTTTCAATGTAACGAAAGCTCTGTTAGCAACAATCCCAAGACATAAAATCCTGATATCACATGTATTTTTCACAAGGGAAAATCAAATCTTACCTTATCAAATGGCAATCAGCGGCTTTTTTAGGTCGCTTCATTTAGAACATCCAATGTTGTCCGGTAAAAATATTGAAATACAAAGCGACGAAATTCAGTTACAGCTGAACACCGGTCTGCCTGAATTAAAAAACCTTGTGAAAGAAACAATCATCAGCGATGATGCTTCAGAAATCAGATACAGAGATGGAATCAGGCAGGTAAAGCACTCTGCAGAAATTGAAAGTGCCGAGCCCCCCGAAAAGATGGAAGTAAAAGAAGGGGGAGTTTACCTCATTACAGGAGGAACGGGCGGTCTGGGACTGATTTTCGCCAGACATCTTGTGCGAAAAGGGAGAATAAAACTTGTCCTTATCGGCAGGTCAGAGCTTTCTGAGGAAGCCGTAAGCAATGTAAAAGAGCTCGAAAAAAACGGATCAGAGGTTTTTTATGTAAGAACCGATATTTCTGATAAGGAAAATGTCAACAACCTGATACAACTCGTCAAAAACAAATTAGGTCCTGTTAAAGGAATTATTCACAGCGCCGGTGTGATAAAAGATTCATTACTCATCAATAAGCGTGAAGAGGATCTCGATTCAGTTTTGGCCAGCAAGGTTTACGGAACAATATGGCTTGACCGGTATACAAACAGAGAACCTCTGGACTTTTTTGTTATGTTTTCATCTATCAGCGCAATAATCGGGAATGCCGGACAAACTGATTATGCTTATGCAAACCGGTTTATGGATTATTTTGCGGAAATGAGAGTGGCGGAAAATAAACCTGGAAAAACAGTCTCGATTAATTGGCCTTTATGGAAAGAAGGCGGTATGCAAATTGATATTCATTCAGAGAAGTTCCTTTATGACCGTTTCGGAATGCTGCCTCTGGGAAAACGGGAAGGCCTTGCAGCATTTGATCAAGCAATGACAGGGTGTGAACATCAAATAATGGTATTTAGCGGTAATGAATTAAAGCTGGAACGAATGATAACGATTGACAGCGGAAAAAGTGATCCGGCAATCGCCGACGAAAATCACGAACCGAAAGAGCTGTCAATAACTGAATCTTTAAAAAGCACTTTGACACGCATCATCACCGGCGTATTAAAAATTGAAGAACGGGAATTTGATTTTGAACTGCCGATAAGTGAATACGGATTTGATTCAATTATGTTTACAATGCTGGGCAACGAATTAAACGAAACTTTAGGAATATCAATGATGCCGTCAGATTTTTTCGGTCTTACTGATTTTAATGAACTTCTTGAGTTTTTAAAGAGTGAGTATTCCGAGGAACTTCATCTCTGCGGTTCTTTTTCTTCAGATGAATCTGCGGCGAAAGACCGGAGAGAAAATCTGATTGAGGGCATCGCAAAGATGATATCAAGTATTTTGAAGATTGACAGAAAGGAAATAGAAGAAGAGACTTCATTCGGCGAGTACGGATTTGATTCTATTACGTTTACCAGACTCGGAAATGAAATCAATCAACAATATGGTACGGAATTATTGCCGTCCATTTTCTTTGAATGCAATTCACTGGCTGAAGTGACTGATTATGTAATCGAGCAATACGGAGAAATCCTTTTTGCTGAGACAGAATCTTTTTCTGCAGCTGACGAAAAAACATTGTACAGCACGCCTCCGCCGGAATCTTATGAACATTCCCCTGAGCCTGAAAACAAAACCAGGCAAGAGGAAAGACATATGAATGAGCCGGTTGCAATAGTGGGAATAAGCGGCCGTTTCCCCCAAACAGATTCGCTGGAAGACTTTTGGGAAGGAATTGAAAAAGGGCGGGATATGATTACAGACATTCCTGAAGACCGTTGGAACTGGAAAGAGTTTGACGGCGATCCGGTCAGGGACGTCAATAGAACAAAAATAAAAAAAGGCGGATTTATCAAAGGCGCGGACAGTTTTGATCCGTTGTTTTTCGGGATTTCTCCCGCCGAAGCAGAATTAATGGATCCCCAGCAAAGAATTTTTATGGAGACTGTATGGAAAACAATAGAAGATGCGGGATATAAGCCGTCTGATTTGGCAGGGACGAAAACCGCGGTGTTTGCAGGGGTCGCCACAACGGATTATGCTGAACGTCTGAATGAAAATGGCGTCTCTGTTCAGGCGCAGACCGCAACCGGTTTAAATCATTGTATATTGGCAAATCGTATTTCTTACCAGCTGAACCTGACGGGTCCGAGCGAACCGATTGACACTGCCTGTTCAAGTTCGTTAGTTGCACTCCATCGTGCGGCTGAGGGGATTCAAAGAGGCGATTTTGAAATGGCGATTGCAGGCGGAGTGCATATTATGACAAGCCCTACTCTGTTTATAGCTTTTGATAAAGCAGGTATGCTTTCCAAAGACGGAAAGTGCAAAACGTTCGATAAAAGCGCTGACGGCTATGTAAGGAGTGAAGGGGCGGCTGCAGTATTGCTTAAGCCGCTCAGCAAAGCACAGGCAGACGGTGATCATATATATGGTTTGATTAAAGGGTCAGCTGTAAATCACGGCGGCCGCGCCAATTCTTTGACAGCTCCGAATCCGAACGCACAGGCGGACTTATTAACCGAAGCTTGGCGGAAGGCGGGGGTCAGCCCTGCCACTGCGGGATATATAGAAGCGCATGGCACAGGGACAAGTCTTGGCGATCCGATTGAAGTAAACAGCATCATAAAGGCATTTAAAACGTTATATCAAGAATGGGACATTCCTTTTGCGAAACAGAAATGCTGCGGAATCGGGTCTGTGAAAACAAACATCGGCCATCTCGAAACCGCTGCCGGAATAGCCGGAGTGATGAAAGTGTTACTGGCTTTTAAATATCGCAAACTTCCGGGACTCGCCCATTTTTCAGAACTCAATCCATACATCAAACTGGAAAATACGCCATTTTATATCACAGAAACCGCTCAAAAGTGGAATGCGATAAAAGATGAAGAGAACAACGATCTGCCGAGGAGAGCGGGTGTCAGCTCATTCGGATTCGGCGGTGTGAACGCGCATATTGTTTTAGAGGAATATAGGGAACCTCAAAAAGAAGTGCCGGAAAACAACGGTAACACACATATTTTTGTTTTATCTGCGAAAACCAAAGATCAATTACTTGAGTATATCCGGCTTATGCTTCAGTACTTGGATCGCGTGATTGCCGGTGACATGACCGTTAATGCCAGTGACATGGAATTTACATTGCAAAACGGCCGGGAAGCAATGAACGAAAGAATTGCCGTATGTGCAGCGAGTCTGACTGAGCTGAGAGATAAATACGTCAGCTTTCTTGATGACAGCAAGGTGCAAAAAGGCGTATTTATAAGCGAAAACACTGAAGAGCCCACAGCTGTTTCTGAATATATGATTGAGGAGGCTCTTCAAAGCGGAAAAGAGGAGCTGCTCGCACAATGGTGGGCCAATGGAGCCGAGTTTGAATGGAAGACAATCGGCAATAAGAAATTGAATAGAGTGCCGCTGCCAACTTATCCGTTTGCAAAAGAGAGTTATTGGTTCACCCCGAAAAAGAACAAAAGCGAGGTTAAGGTTAATAGCAAAAGTCTTCACCCATTAATCAGCGAGAATGTTTCAACATTAAAGAAACAAGCATTTAAAACTGTTATTTCCGGAACTGAATTTTTTGTCACTGATCATCTTGTTTCAGGAGACTATGTGCTGCCAGGAGCCGCTTCGCTTGAAATGGCTCTCGTGTGTGCGGAAATAAGCGGAGAAAGTAAAGTATATAAAATAAAAGACGTGATGTGGAACAGACCTATATTATATAAAGGAAAAACGCTGCACATTTATACCGACTTGGAAATGAAACAAGATAAGTTGAACGTAACGATATGTAAAGAGGGTCCGGATGGCGTGCAGCAAATCTGCACACAAAGTGAAACAGTATTCGGAGACATAAACAGCAATGCTGAGTATGTCGATATTGATAAGTTCAAACGCAGCAGTAAGGCTGTCATAAGCCGGGAAGAGTGTTATCACCGCTTCAGTCGTATGGGCCTGACATATCATAGCAGTTTTCAAACGTTGAAAGCCGTATACCGCGGTGATATGGAGTTAATGGCAGAATTGGAGCTTCCGGCTCATTTAGCGAAAGGGTTTTCACATTTTACACTTCATCCTTCATTAATTGACGGCGGTTTTCAAGCGGCGGCATTTTTGTTAAGAGATAATGAGAAAGACGGCTTATTTGTTCCATATTCACTTAGAGAGCTTCACATTAAGAGGGCGCTTACTGCCCGATGCCATGTCTCGGTGAGAGAAACCGGTTTTTATACGTATAACATTGATTTTATTAACGAGAGCGGCGAAATAGCCGTGAGCATGAAAGACTTTTCTGTCAGAAAAGTGACCGGGGGAGAATTAACCGCAGGACGTAAAAATGAAGATCAGGAAATTCTCTTCTTATTAGAACAATTGAAAAACGGTGAACTTTCTGCTGACCAAGTTTATCAGCTGCTGGAGGGAAAATAGTGCAGATCAAACAAATACTTTCCTTAATTGAAGAACAGCAAATGTCTCCTGATGCAGGACTGGAGCTAATTCGCACTTACAGAAAAGAACAAATGGAAAAAAAGGCGGAGCCGGAATCACAAGCTCCGTCCCCAACCATTTTTTTTAAGAACGATTGGGTAAGGACAAATAACATTGATATGCCGAATCAGCAGGCACCGGGGAATATGCTGATTTTTGATCAGGATAACCGTCTGTTTCAGCATGCCGAGATGATGAATGGAGATCATAACCGTGTCATTCTCGTAACGCCCGATTCTGATTATAGAATTGAACGGAATAGATGCACAATCAATCCTTCTGATGAAAATCATGTCGAAATGCTGCTGTCTGATTTGGCTGTAAACGGATTTACACCTGATGTCGTGCTTTATTTATGGAACGAAGAAATCAGAGAATTCACTGAAGAATCCGTTAATGAAACTCTTCGCAGAGGGATCAACTCGCTCTTTTTATTATCAAAAGCTTTAATGCGGAGAAACGAACCTGTTACATTATTGCATATTTATTGGACAAGCGGTCTGAATCAGCCGTTTCAGGAAGCTGTCGGAGGGTTCATGAAAACGGTAAACATGGAAAGCTCCAAGCTTCAAGCGAAAACCATACAGATTCGCCATGAGGATTCTGACAAAAATCCTCCGGTTTCCGAGATGTGGGATGCTGCAATCAGTGAAATACAGCGCTTTCGAACGGATGAATGTGAGGTTTTAATAGACTCACATACCCGTTATGTGAAAGGGCTGCAGCATATTGATAATCCGGAACACGATAACGGATCTGTAACGTATCAAAAAGGCGGTATATATATCATTACCGGAGGAGCGGGAAAACTCGGTCTGCTGTTTGCGGAACACATCGCTAAAGAAAACCAAGCCGTGATTATACTTACAGGCCGTTCTTTTTTAACCGCTGATCAAAAAGAACGGATCAGTAAGCTTAATGAGAGCGGCTCTATTGTTGAATATCAGCGGACGGACATCACAGATCGAACAGAGGCAGAGCGATTCATTTTCGGCGTTAAACAGCGGTACGGCAGCATAAACGGGATCATTCATGCTGCCGGCATCCTTCGTGACTCATTTCTTGTAAATAAAAGTCTCAGTGATTTTACGGACGTACTGAAACCGAAAGTTTACGGGACAATCTGGCTGGATGAGCTGACAAAAGACGAAGATCTTGATTTTTTTGTTCTCTTTTCTTCTTTTTCCGCTTATGGAAATGCCGGCCAAAGTGACTATGCGTACGCAAATCATTTTATGGACAGTTTTGCAGTGCTTCGATCCCAGCTCTCCCGAAACGGAAAAACCCTTTCAATCAATTGGCCGTTATTGAAAGATGGCGGGATGAGTCTCGACAGCAATGGAACCAACCAAATAAAAGAAAAATACGGAATGACTCCGATGCGAACTTCCTCTGTTTTGGAAGCGTTTCTGAAAATGCTGCGGTCTTCATTTACCAGCTTAATGCCTGCAGAAGGAAAGCGGGATAAAATGATAAAAGCGCTTTCTATTCAAAGAAATACAGCTGCAGCAGATCATGATACACTCACGGCGGAACACGATGAAGAAGAGGAACACGCTGCGAAAGAAAAAGTCAATGACTATTTAATCAAGATCATCAGCGGTGTCTTGAAAATCCAAGCTCATAAAATAAATGCGAAGGACTCTTTTGAGAAATTCGGAATCAACTCACTTATGATCATGTCACTTATTTCAAAGCTTGAAGATACTTTCGGGGATCTTCCAAAAACAATCTTTTTTGAATATCAGAACATTGAAGAGCTTTCAAACTTCTTCCTAACATCTTTTAAAGAAAAAGTGCTTAAGTCCGCAGGGGCAGCTCCGGTAACAAGAGTGCAAAAGAAAAGAGAAAATCTGAGTAAAAAACAGCATCGGCAGCAGAGGGTTGCAGCTGCACCGAGCATGGTTCCGCCGGGTGAGGATATTGCCATTATCGGTGTGAGCGGAAGATATCCGAATTCCGATACTCTTGAGGAGTTCTGGGAAAACATTGCCGGAGGGAAAAACTGTATTATTGAAATCCCTGAGGAACGTTGGGATTTCAGATCGAATTACAGTCCCGACAGAATGGAGAAGGGGAAAATCAACAGTAAGTGGGGCGGTTTTATCAGCGGTGTTGATCAATTCGATCCGCTGTTTTTCCACATTTCTCATAAAGAAGCTGAGCTGATGGACCCTCAGGAGCGAATTTTTCTCGAAACCTCCTGGCATACGTTTGAAGATTCAGGATATACAAAAGAGAAGCTTAACGGTATGAAAGCCGGTGTGTTTGTCGGAGCCATGTACGGACAATATCAATTATTCGGCGCAGAAGAAACTGCGCGGGGCAATCCGATTGCGCTCAGTTCCTTCTTTTCATCTATTGCGAACAGGGTTTCATACTTTTTTAATCTCTCCGGTCCGAGCATTGCACTGGATACGATGTGTTCATCATCGCTGACGGCCATTCACTTGGCATGTGAGAGCATTAAAAGAGGGGAAAGTGAAATTGCGCTTGCGGGCGGCGTTAATGTGTCCATACACCCCAGCAAATACCTTTGGCTGAGTCAAGGTAATTTTGTTTCCACCGAAGGATTGTGCAGAAGTTTCGGAGAGGGCGGAGACGGCTATGTCCCGGGAGAAGGTTCGGGCGCCGTCCTTTTGAAACCTTTGGAAAAAGCAATTGCTGATCAGGATCATATATACGGAGTAATTAAAGGAACATCTGTAAATCATGGCGGAAAAACCAATGGATTTACGGTTCCGAATCCGAATGCACAAGCTGAGCTGATTGCTGAAAATTTCAAGAAATCGGGCATCAGTCCGCGATCCGTCAGCTACTTGGAAGCACACGGAACGGGTACCTCGCTCGGAGATCCGATTGAGATTGCAGGATTGACAAAAGCGTTTGAGAAATTTACGGACGATAAACAATTTTGTGCCATAGGTTCAGTGAAGTCTAATATCGGACATCTGGAGTCTGCTGCAGGTATAGCAGCCCTTACAAAAGTTCTTTTACAATTTAAGCATCAGAAATTGGCGCCATCCATTCACTCGGAACAGCTGAACCAAAATATCCGATTTGAAAAGACGCCTTTTTACGTTCAGCAGAAAGAAGAAGAGTGGCGGAAAGAATCAGGCGCCTCCCGCAGGAGAGCAGCAATCAGTTCGTTCGGAGCGGGCGGAGCAAATGCCCATGTCATTGTGGAAGAATATCAAAACCATGCGGACACACAAACAATAAGCGGTCCGTTTGCCGCAGTTCTCTCTGCCAAAAATGAAGACAGACTGAAAGAATACGCTCGGCGCCTTCTGCAATTCACAGAGCGGGAGACAAAGGCCTCGGCAGCTGATATCGCTTTTACATTGCAGACATGCAGGGAACCGATGGAAGACA
Organism: Bacillus sp. JNUCC-21; assembly: GCF_041222765.1. Classification (NCBI taxonomy): domain Bacteria; kingdom Bacillati; phylum Bacillota; class Bacilli; order Caryophanales; family Bacillaceae; genus Bacillus; species Bacillus sp. JNUCC-21. Next base: position 1,465,191 of record NZ_CP166019.1, read on the forward strand.
GACTTGCTGTTGTAGCTTCCGATTTGCCGGAACTAAAGGAGAAACTGAGAACTTTCTGTACTGAAGGAACAATTGGGGAGGGCGTATACAAAGGGAATGTTACGAAAGATTTTGATAAAGTCTTTATCTTTCATGATCAAAAGATGAAAGATAAATTCCTCGAGGTGATGATGGAGACAAAGGACTTGAATCTTCTTGCAAAATTATGGTCTTTCGGGGCTGATATTCAATGGAGAGAGTTATATGAAGAATATACCCCGCAAAAGGTCAAGCTTCCTTTATATCCATTTGCTGAGGAGTCTTACTGGGTGCCTCGAAACCAAAGTGCAGTATTTCCGGAAATATTGCCGCGGCAGTCTTCACTGCACCCGCTTCTGGATTCGAATGAATCTACTCTGGAACAGCAGTTTTTTAAAACGACATTAAGAGAAAAAGAGATTTGGTTAAAAGACCACATCGTAAAAAACAAGAGCATTCTCCCGGCAGCTGCTTTTCTTGAAATGGCATGCGCAGCGGGAACGCGGTCATATCGAAAGAAAAAGGTCACTCGTTTAAAAAACGTGATATTTGCCAGACCGGCCATGCTTTTGAAAGAGAGCCTGACCATTTACACTCACATTTCCGTAAAAGACGGCAGCATATTATTTAACATGTCACCTGACGAGGATGCTGCTGTAAGGACTGGATTTGTGACGGGGGAATTAGATTATGATCATCATTACAGTGATGATGATATAGAGAATATCGACAGACAAGAGATGATAAACAGAAGTGCTTTTGTCCGTGAACAAGATGAATGTTACGAGTATTTTCGGGAAAACGGGTTCCTGTATGGGCGTGCTTTTCAGCCGATTCAACGTTTATGGGGCGGAAAAACAGAAGCGGTTGCACACTTATTGCTGCCAAAAGAAGCCGCATATGCTCTTGAACATTATACATTGCATCCGTCTTTAATTGATGGGGCTCTGCAATCTTTGTTCGGCATTACGGACGGAAGAGAAGAGGCATCTGTTTATGTTCCTTTTTCAATAGGAGAGATTACGATTCGGAAAAAAGTTTCAGCAGAATGCTGGGCTTATGCGCGTAAAACAGGCCAAAAAGGTCAATCCGAGCTTATTTACGATATTCAGCTGCTTAATGAACACGGAGAGAGACTTGCAGGTTTAAAGGATGTAACCATTCGTAAAAAAGAAACGTTTTCCGCGGAGGCACAGAATCATGCAACAGCGGATTCCAATGGAAAGAACGAGAGAGTAAAAGAGCTCCTCAGACAATTAAAAGCGGGCGAACTGACTGCGGAGGAAGCAGATTATGCGCTGGAGCGTATGCAGGATTAGTTTATCATTTTGCGGCAGTGCCATTTGTAAAGGGGATGAAGATTTTTATGAAAGAAGCCCGTCATATTAGAAAAAAAGTACTTTCTGACATAGAAAGCGGCAACATTTCTTTGGAAGAAGGAGTAAAGCGGATACAGCAGCTTGGTTCTCATTCCGCAGGGGGTAACGGACAGGCGATATATTATCAGACGGTCTGGCAGCGGACAGATCTCAATATTCATGTAAAAGGCGGCCGACGTGAGGGCAGCCTTTTATTATTTGATAAAAATGAAGATGTGAGTAAAGAACTTGCTGCATTGCATGATACAAGGGTTATCTTGGTTAAGCCGGGGAAAGAGTTTCGAAAAACCGGGGACGGTGTATTTGAAATCGACCCCCGCTCTGAAAGAGATTACATAAACCTGTTAGGATGGCTTATAGAAGAAGAGAAGTCAGATATACGGGAAGCGGTGCATTTGTGGTCAGACATGCCGTTTGAAAAGACAGAGAGAGCGATTCGTGAACAATGCGACAGCGGAGTCTATTCTTTGTTTTTACTACAACAGGCGCTCTTCAAAAATAACTGCCGCAAACCGATCAAACTGTTATATGGATATTTTTCGCATCTTTCTGGAGAACAGCCTCTTTACGCGGCGGCAAGCGGATTTTTGCGGACATTGCAGCTGGAAAATCCGTTAATCTCAGCAAAAAGCATTGAGATGGAGCAGTCAATAGCAGCCGTTCACGCAGCTGATATCATACGCAATGAGCTGAGTGATTTCCAGCCTTCAGATGTAGAGATCCGTTATAAAGACATGCAGCGTTATGTTAAACAGCTCAAAATGTATGAACCCGAAAAAAATTCTCGAAGCGGAGATGTGCCGCTGAGAGAAAATGGAGTATATATTATCGCAGGGGGCGCGGGCGGATTAGGATTTACCTTTGCAGAATATTTGGCTTTTCAAACAAAATGCTGCCTTGTTTTAACGGGGAGATCTCCGCTTTCAGATCATATAAGAAAACAGCTGAGACGATTAGAGGATGCCGGTTCTTCAGCTCTTTATGTTCAGGCTGATATTACCAATAAGGAAGAAGCCGAATATGTAGTCAAAAAAGCCAAAACTTCTTATGGAAAAGTAAACGGGGTCATTCAGGGCGCGGGAATCATCCGTGACTCTTTCCTTCTTAACAAGTCACGAGAGGAATTCGATCAGGTAATCAGACCGAAAGTATTGGGTACGATGTGGCTGAATGATGCTGTTGAGAAAGAAAATCCTGACTTTTTCATTTGCTTCTCCTCTACTTCCGCAGTGTTGGGAAATGTCGGGCAATCTGATTACGCGTTCGGAAACAGTTATATGGATCATTTCATGAATATGCGTTCTGCCCAGGATTCTGATACGATTTCTCTCTCTCTGAACTGGCCGCTGTGGAAAGAAGTCGGCATGCAAGTGGATGAGCGCACGGTAGAGACAATGAAAAACGCGGGTTTTTATCCTTTAGAAAAAGAGGAAGGTAAAGAAGCGTTTGCAGTCGCATTGTCCTCCGGTTTTTCGCAATTTACTGTATTTTATGGAGATGAGCAAATTGACAATCATGTTCAGCAATTATATGAACGAAAAGACAATAGACAGGCAGATGAAGGAACAGGGAGAAATATCGAATCATTTGATTCAGAGAAACTGAAAGCTGAAACATCTGATTTCATCATAAAAGTGATTGCTGCAGAATTCAGGATGCCTGCGGACAAAATAGATGCAGAAGAGGCATTGGAAAAATACGGACTTGATTCCGTTATGATTATCAATATGACGAATGAGCTTGAAAAACATTTCGGCGCGCTCTCAAAAACGCTGTTATTCGAATATCAGACTGCGGCAGAATTGTCACAGTATTTCGTTGAGGAGCACAGGGATACTCTTCTTCATAAACTCCGGTTAGGAGAAAACGGGAGCAGCACCCCATCACAGAAGAAAAAAGATCATGAACAGACAGCCGATGTTAACGGGAAACAGAAAATCCAGATGAAAAATCAGGTGCAGCAGGAGAAGTATCATGACAATGATATCGCGATTATCGGTATCAGCGGACGTTACCCGATGGCAAATGATCTTGATACTCTGTGGGAAAACTTATTGAACGGTAAAGACTGTATAACTGAGATACCTGAGGATCGGTGGGATTCGGGGCTGCACTATCAGCCTGCAGCGGGCGACGAAGTAAAAAACCAAAGCAAATGGGGGGGATTTATTGACGATGTGTATCATTTTGATCCGTTGTTCTTTAATATTTCTCCTGCCGAAGCTGAATTAATTGATCCGCAGGAGAGACTGTTTTTAGAGACGGTTTGGCACACCATAGAAGATGCGGGGTACGCAAAGAAAACGCTTGAAAGAAAAAACGTCGGTGTTTTTGCAGGGGTTATGTACGGCCAATATCAGCTGTACAGCGTTGGTCACGAAGCGGCCGTTTCTTCCTCGTATGCATCAATCGCCAACCGGGTATCGTACTTCTTTAATTTCAGCGGGCCAAGTATTGCTTTGGACACGATGTGTTCCTCATCATTAACGGCTGTTCATTTTGCCTGTGAAAGTTTAATCAGGAATGAATGTGAAATTGCAATTGCAGGAGGCGTCAATTTATCCATTCATCCTCATAAATATGAACTCCTGACTCAAGGCGGATTTTTATCCAGTGATGGCCGGTGCCGAAGCTTCGGTTCCGGAGGAGACGGCTATGTGCCGGGAGAAGGGACAGGTGCCGTGCTGCTGAAACCTGTAAAAAAGGCTATTGCGGACGGTGATCAGATTTATTCAGTTATTAAGGCAACAGCCATCAACCACGGTGCTAAGACGAATGGATATACCGTGCCGAATCCCAAAGCTCAAAGTGAGGTCATTACGAGAGCCTTAAAAAAAGGATTTATTGATCCAAAAAGCATCAGCTATATAGAAGCTCACGGAACAGGCACCGCCTTAGGAGATCCGATTGAAATTACCGGTCTGACCAGAGCATTTTCAGATGCCGAACGCGATAAGAAAACATGCGCGATCGGATCGATTAAATCAAATATCGGACATCTTGAGGCTGCTGCAGGCATAGCGGGCATTACGAAAGTTATTCTTCAAATGAAACATAAAACGATTGTTCCGTCACTGACTCATTCTGCTGAATTGAATGAAAATATACCGTTTCAAAAAACACCTTTTTATGTACCGGACAGTGCCGAAAAATGGGAGTCATCCGTTCCCAGGCGTGCCGGAATCAGTTCTTTCGGGGCAGGAGGAGCTAATGCCCATGTTATTTTAGAAGAATTTGCGGATGAAGCTATCTCTCCTCTCGCGGCTGAAGAACCTGAACAGCTTTTATTTGTTTTTTCTGCAAAAAATGCCGACAGGCTGGCAGAATATGCAAAAAGCGCAAAAGAACATATAGCAGCCAGAGATTATCCATTAGAAACACTTAGAAATACAGCATTTACTTTACAAACCGGCAGAGAAGAAATGCCGCAAAGATTGGCTGTTATCGCCTCCACAAGAGATGAATTGCTTAAAGGACTGAAAGACTACATTCTCGGAAACGCGACGGATCATATTTTTACAAGCGGCAAAGACACAACAGAAGCTCAAAGGATGAATAAAGTTGAAATTGAAGAAGCAGCCGCAAACAGGGATCTTTTGAAGATTGCTGAATACTGGGTTGGCGGTAACGGGGTAGATTGGCCGTCACTTTATAAAGATGACACTCTGAGACGGGTATCAGCACCCGGATATCCATTTGCCAAAGAGCTATGCAGAATAGATGCGCAAAATATGGGAAGCCGCCGGATGAACGTTAATAACGATCTGCATCCTTACATTTCATGCAATATATCTGATTTTAAAGCACAGAAGTTTCTTATCAATGTAAGCGATACCGGTTTGTATATAAAAACAAAGTATCAAGACAAGGAAATGTTTCCGTTTCTCAGCCAGATTGAAATGGCGAGAGCTGCCGGAGCGATGGCTTCAGGGAATCCGATTATTAAATTAACAGAGCTCTCCTTTAGAGAACCGATGTTACAAAGCGGAAGCAATGAGCAGATCCGGATTGTATTAACCCCGGATAATCAGGGTGCATCGTATTCTATAGAAAAACAGAGCGACTCATCCATTTATTCCTCAGGGCGGCTCGAATTAGAAGGCGGGGCGTACGAGAACGGAAATGTTCATCTTGAGCCGTTTCTGTCTCAGCGCGCAGACCGCATACCGTACGAAGCGTTTTATCAGCGGCTTGCCGAATTCGGATACAGCTGCAGTGACAGTCTGAAAGCGGCAGAGTACTGCGTCAGCAGGAACGGACAGGTACTTTTAAAAATAAAAGCAAAGGCCGGGCCGAAAGGGTGCATAATCAAACCGGAAGTTATTGAGAGCGTATATCAAGCCGTCATATACCTTGCGGGGGAAAATGCCGGAGAGCTCCCGGAAAACATTAAAGAATGTACGATTTTTGATCATGAGACTGAACCCGTTTATGTATATGCAGAACAAACTGAAGAAAGCGATTCGGCTTATGATGTGTATGTATTAGACAATGCCGGCGGGATTTTGATGGAGCTGAGCGGGCTGGTTTTTGGCGAAAAGCCTAATAAAAATGTACGTTTTTATGAGCATAAGTGGGATCAAAAAAAACCTCTGATTGAAATCAAAGATAGGGAGCCAAAAACAATTCTGGTCTTTGCAAAAGATGAAGCATTAGCTGAAGCTCTGAAAAATCAATCAGACAGCCGTGTCATTCTCGTCACGCCGGATCAGCGGCAGACCGATCAAAATCTGCTGACATTCTGTGTAAACCCGGAAGTGACTTCAGATTACATTCGTTTATTCGAAGAATTGGAGAAAAAGGGGGTTGCTCCTGATGTCATCTTGCACACGGGAGAAACATTTTACGCGGGTGACCGCCTTCTCAGCGGCCTGGAATCAATTTTTTATTTATTAAAAGCCCTGAGCGCCCGCAGTGACGCCTCTCTTTATCTTCATTCTCTGCTTCTTGTTCACTCTTTTAAAGAAGGCGTGAATGATCCGTATACGGGCGCTCTTGCAGGCTGTTTAAAAACGGCAAATATGTTGGTGCCATCCGCAGAGAATGTGAAGTCAATCGGTTTTTCAGAACGTATATCAATTGAAAAAATGGCTGAATTTTGTCTTAACGAAATGGTTTCAGGCGTGGAACGGCAGGCTGAAGAAGTTAAATATATCAATGACAAGAGGTATGTTAAGACATTAAAGGAGTATGTGTTCAATCATACAGAGCACTCTCATCAGCTGAAACAGGAAGGGATTTACCTCATAACGGGCGGTTTGGGCGGTCTGGGCCTGATTTTCGCAAAATATTTGGCCTCTCAATATCAAGCAAAATTAGTATTGACGGGAAGGTCACCGTTAACTGCTGATAAACGCCATAACATTGACCGGCTGCAGGCGCTTGGAGGAGATGCGGTATATTATCAAGCTGATGCCGCAGATCAAAAGACGATGGGGCGGGTCATAGAAGAAACGAAACGGACTTGGGGCTCTATTCAAGGCGTTATTCATTCAGCTGGTCATGCCGATGATCGGTTATTTACAGAGATGAATCTGGCTGATTTTTCAGATGGCATGACTGCTAAAATTGAAGGCACGGTATGTTTAGATGAATTAACGAAAGATGAGCCGCTTGATTTCTTTATCGTATTTTCTTCTATTTCTTCGGTCTTCGGAGATTTTGGACAGGTTAACTATGCGTTGGGCAATTATTTTCAAGATCAATATATAAATTGGAGATCCGAACAGAGCCGCCGGCAAGAGAGACAAGGCAAGAGCATTTCGATTAACTGGCCGTTGTGGCGTAAAGGCGGAATGCATTTAAACAAAGAAGCTGAAGAAGCATATCTTTCCGCATCCGGGTTTGATTATTTGGAAACGGAAGAAGGGATAGCGGCTTTTGAGACGATTTTGGCAAGTGACTGCCCGCAAATTTCGGTTGTTACCGGGGATGCCGAAACGACACCAGCAAGAAAAGATCTGCCGCATCAAAAAGTAAATACGCTTCCGGTTCGTCAAGAGGAAATTTCTTATACAGCACCGGCTTATACAGACAATGTCCTGGAAGAACTGAAGCAAATGGTATCGGAATTATTGAAAATTAACATTGAACAGCTGGATACGGCAGAGAATTTCGGCAATCTCGGCTTTGATTCTATCAGTTTGAAAACATTAGCTGTCCGACTGAATAAAAAATACAAACTAAAGCTGACACCTGCCGTTTTCTTTACTTACAGCCATATTAAGTCTCTTTCAGAATTTCTGAACAGTGAACTGCGTACTGTTGCAAAAGGGAATACAGATGCAGAAAAAAACATTTCTGAAAAAAGGAAAGTAGTGCACGCTGGGAAAACCACCGGGAAAACCGTGAAGCCGCCGCGAAGTTTTCCGTTTGAAAAAAAGACAACAAGACAGGCTGACCATCATCCGGAGAAGCAGCCAGTTGCCATTATCGGGATGAGTTGTGTTTTTCCGGGAGCAAAAAATGCAGATGAGTTTTGGCTCAATTTAATCAATGAAAAAGATTTGATTCAGGAAATTCCCCCGGATCGCTGGGATTGGAAAAAATACGCCGAAGGCAAAGGAAGCAGCGAAGTATATTCGAAATGGGGCGGCTTTATCACAGATGCCGATAAATTCGATGAGGCGTTTTTCAATATTAATCCGCGGGAAGCAGAACTCATGGATCCTCAGCACAGAATTTATTTGCAGGAAACCTGGAAAGCGATAGAAGATGCGGGTTACAAAGCTTCAAAGCTGTCTGGCAAAAATATCGGGGTGTTTACGGGCATTCAATTTAATGATTACCGCCAGCTGCTGATGAGGCATTCGGACGGGGCGCACGCGTTTGCGGGAACCGGAAACAGCCAGGCGCTCATCAGCAATCGTGTATCCCACTATTTTAATTTCAGAGGTCCGAGTGAGTCCATTGATACAGCCTGCTCAAGCAGTCTTGTAGCAATCCACAGAGCTGTGCGCTCGATTCAAAATGGTGAAAGTGAGCTGGCGGTAGCAGGCGGGGTTTCGCTGCTTTTAGATCCAGTCACGCATATGTATACTGATAAACTCGGTATTTTGTCTAGGGACGGCCGGTGTAAGACGTTTGATAAACTTGCCGACGGTTATGTCCGCGGTGAAGGTGCAGCTGTTCTGTTATTGAAACCATTGCAAGCGGCAATGAATGACAGAGACAATATTTACGGAGTTCTGAGAGGAACCGGAGCAAATCACGGAGGAAGATCTGCTTCATTGACCGCTCCGAACCCGGAAGCTCAGGCAGAACTGTTAACGTCTGTTTACAAAAATGCCGATATTCCTGTTGATACGATATCTTACATTGAAGCACACGGAACCGGGACAGAACTGGGAGATCCGATTGAGATTGAAGGCTTGAAAAAAGCGTTTGGATCTTTTGAGCCGCATCCAGGAAAGAATCATGATCAATATTGCGGCATCGGTTCAGTAAAAACGAATATCGGTCATTTAGAGCCCGCCTCTGGAATGCCGGGGCTGATTAAAGTATTACTATCCATGAAGTATAAAACACTGCCTGCCACACTTCATGTCAAGGAACTGAACCCTTACATTCAATTAAGCGGAACACCGTTTCATATTGTCAATAAAACTATGAAGTGGGCCAGATTAATAGATCGAAAAGGAAATGAAATTCCGCGCCGTGCCGGAGTCAGTTCCTTTGGATTCGGCGGGGCAAATGCTCATGTCATCGTGGAAGAATTTGAATACGGACAAGATAAAGCAGTAACTGGCGAGCGGGAACAAATCATTGTTCTATCGGCCAAAACAAAGGAAAGACTGATGGTTAAAGCCAAAGAGTTAACAACGTTTTTACATGAAGAACTATCAGTTCAATTCAGTCAGCAAGAGGTGCAGGAACGTGATTTGCAAGAGGCGGTTCGGGAAGCGGCAGCGGGTATCCTGCGTTTAGATACCGCAGATATAGATGCAAAGACACCTCTTTCGGAATTCGGATTTGATCCGTTGGCTTATTCCGAATTAATCTCTTTTATAAACCAAATGTACGGCACAGAAATATCACTTGACATATTTCAGGAATTAAAGACACTGAGCGAGCTGTGCCGCTATATCAGCAGCATCCGGAATCGATCAGCTGATAAACCGTATAAGGGCAATTTTAGAGAGAAGTCCGGAATCAGTCTTGAAGAAATAGCATATACGCTGCAAACCGGAAGGGAACCATTTGAATGCCGCCTTGCGATCACTTGCTCGAATACAGGAGATCTTCTTGAAAAATTAAACGGTTACATCCAGGGGAGCAGGCTGCAAGGTGTTTATGAAGGAAATGTAACGGATTTTGATAGTCTGTACGCTCCTTTATTCGGCGGCCCCGAAGGTCATGCATATGTACAATCACTGATTCAGCAAAACAAGCCGGCCAAACTGGCTCAGTTGTGGACGATCGGTTGTGAAATCAGCTGGGAAGACTTGTATGAGGAGGAACTCAAACCGGTTAAACTGTCTCTTCCTCTCTATCCTTTCAGTAAGAACAGACATTGGATTCATTTAAATAAAGATGAAGCGCAGAAGGCTGAGGCTTTCTCGAACACTGAGCTTCACAACTCAAATAAAGATACAGCAGATGGAGAAATCATGTCGCTTCTTGAAAAAGCACAAACAGGTGAGATGAATACGAAAGAGACGTCAGAGCTGATAGAGGAGTTGCTTTTCCATGAATGAAAAAACGATGCAAATTGAGCAAATCGTGAAAAAGGTGAAAGAATGCAGCCTGACGCCTGAAGAAGGGCTGGAATTAATTAAGAGCTTGGGGACAACCCATCTATATGAAATGGTATGGGATAGACATGAATTTAAAGGCAGTAAAAAATTCCCGCATACGAAAGAGCCAATTTTATTTTTTTGCGAAGACGACAGCATGTATACCGTAATGAAGAGACAGCTTGAAGGTTATGAGGCGCCTTTCATTTACGTGACTTCCGGCGAGCGTTTCGAAGATTGCCGGAACGGTCGTTTTACAATGAACTTTGCAAAAGGTGAGGATTATGATGCGTTATGCGGGGTTCTGCGTTCTCAAAATATAAGACCCCGCCATATTATTCATTTTTTAGCTGCCGGGCTCTTCAAAAATACGGAAGATGCAATGAGAAAGCAGCTCAATAAAAGTCTGTATTCCTTGTTTCAAATGTTTCAGGCCTTCATGGCGAACAAACTTTGTCCGAAAGCAGAAATTTTGTATCTGTATGAAAATGCCGAGGGCGAGGTTCAGCCGATTTATAACGCGGTTGAAAGTTTTCTTAAGACCGTACAGGCCGAAAATCCGAATTTCACATGTAAGGCTGCAGAGCTGAAATCAATGTTTGACGAGCCGTTTACAAAGCAGCATATTGCAGATGTCATCTCTTTTGAATGGAACAACCAATGTAAAACGGACCACTTTACCTGCTATGAGCCGAGGCATTATTATAAAAGGCAGCTTCAAAGAGTAAAAAAAGAAGATGGGGAGAAACATAGTTTCAGTGTAAAAAAGAACGGTGTGTATTTAATTACGGGAGGAGCCGGCGGTCTCGGGTATCTGTTTGCTGAATATCTGGCGAAACAGGCAGAAGTCAAGCTGATATTAACCGGGCGTTCCCCGGCCTCCCGTGAAACGGCGCAAAAATTAAGTGCTCTTGAAAATCTCGGCGCTGAAGCCTTATATGTCCCGGCAGATATTTCAAAGGAAAAAGAGACGGACGCTTTGATTAAGCACATTAAGCAGACATTCGGAGAATTAAACGGAATTTTGCACAGTGCCGGACTTGTTAAGGATGCATTTATCATAAAAAAAACGAAAGAAAGCATAGAAGAAGTTATAGCGCCTAAAGTATTCGGAACCGTTTGGCTGGATAAAGCAGCTGAAGAAGAGCCTTTAGATTTCTTCGTTATGTTTTCATCCCTTTCGGCCGTTCTGCCTAATGCGGGTCAAAGCGACTACGCCTTCGCTAACGGATGTATGGACGGATTCACCCAGTATCGAAGCATTAAGGGACGTCCCGGGAAAACACTTTCTATTAATTGGCCGTTATGGGATGCGGGCAATATGACAGTCGGGCCGGGAGAGCTGCAGGCTTTAAGACATGCAGGGCTGGAACTTTTATCCGCCCAAGCAGGGCTTGCCGCTTTTCAGGACAGTATGAGCCGCTCTGCTTCTCAGCTGGCTGTTATCAGCGGAGACAAAGATAGAATAAGTGAATTACTCTCAACTGACCATAAAAAGATAGAGACTGTGCCTGAAAACAACAGTAATCTGCCGCAATTACATGAAAAAGATCTGAAAAAGCAAACGGTCCGTCTTTTGACAGAGATCGTCGGAGCGGAAACGGGAAGACCGGCGGACAGTATTTTACCCGAGGATACGTTTGACCGTTACGGAATTGATTCTCTAACGATTTTAGGTCTTAACTCCCGTCTGGAAAAGTATTTTGGAAGAGTGTCTAAGACTCTTTTCTTTGAATACAGCAGTGTTGAAGAGCTGTCAGAGTATTTTCTTGAACACTATCAGCATGAGTTGCAGAAGGCGTTTTTACCGGCAGCCGAACAGCGAATTGATCATTCGGCGCCGGCGAAACGAGAGAAGCTTTCCGTTTCCCGCATACCATCCGCACCTTCCGAGGAAGATATTGCAATTATCGGTATAGCCGGCCGCTACCCGATGGCGAAAGATGTGGAACAGTTTTGGGAAAATATTTCTTCCGGAAAAGATTGCATAACGGAAATACCGAAAGAGCGCTGGGATTTTCGGAAATATTATCACACAGGTGACAATGCCCGTCATGACAGCAAATGGGGAGGTTTTATAAAAGACGCTGATAAATTCGATCCGCTGTTCTTCTCAATTTCGCCTCGTGATGCCGAGTTAATTGATCCTCAGGAACGGTTATTTTTAGAGACGGCATGGCACACGTTTGAAGATGCGGGTTACACAAAGAAAAAGTTGAAACGGCATAAGACAGGTGTATTTGTCGGTGTCACCTACAGCCACTATCAGTTATTTGCAGCCGGTGCTTCAGATGATGAGGAACGTCAGGCGCTCTTGTCTTCTTATTCGTCTATCGCAAACCGGGTGTCATATTTCTTTGACCTGCACGGACCCAGCCTTGCAATTGATACAATGTGTTCTTCTTCACTTTCTGCTGTTCATTTTGCATGTGAAAGTATAAAAAGAGGAGAATCCACCCTCGCTATTGCCGGAGGCGTGAATTTATCTTTACACCCGGATAAATATACTTTACTTTCCCAAAATCATTTTGTTTCAAGCGATGGGCGCTGCAGAAGCTTTGGAGCGGGAGGAGACGGATATGTGCCGGGAGAAGGAGTCGGGGCCGTTCTTTTGAAATCGCTTTCTGCCGCGAAGGCTGACGGGGACAGGATTTACGGTGTGATTAAGGGAACATCTGTAAATCACGGCGGAAAAACAAACGGATACACTGTGCCAAATCCGGGCGAGCAGGCAAACGTCATCAGTGAAACTCTTGATAAGGCGGGGATTGATGCAGACAGCATAAGTTATATTGAAGCGCATGGCACCGGGACATCTTTGGGAGACCCGATTGAAATTTCAGGTTTAACCAAAGCTTTGCACAGCTCGAAAAGCGATTATCGTTGTGCAATTGGTTCGGTTAAGTCAAATATCGGACACCTAGAGGCTGCGGCGGGAATTGCTTCTATTACAAAAGTGCTGATGCAAATGAAGTATAAACAGCTTGCTCCTTCCCTTCATTCCGATAACTTAAATCCTAATATTGATTTTGAGGAAACACCGTTTTACGTGCAGTCTGAACTGACTGATTGGGAGACGCCGCAAAATCAAGCCAGAAGGTCAGGCATCAGTTCTTTCGGCGCTGGAGGATCTAATGCCCACATTATCATCGAAGAGTATAAGAATGAAGAAAAGATGGAAACGGTAAAGAGCAACAAGACGCAAATTATTCTGCTTTCTGCCAAAAATGAAGAACGGCTCAGACTCTTAATTGATGCATATATAAATGAACTGGAGCCAAAAACGTCACTAGCTGATGCCGCGTACACTTCGCAGACCGGGAGAAACGCTATGGAAGAGCGGCTCGCTGTTGAGGTTAGCAGCATTGACGATCTTCGCAATAAGCTGATGATGTATTTGCGGTCAGATCATAAGTTAAACGGTTTATATAGGGGAAAGGCCCGCCGAGGCGCTGGTCAAAAGAATGCCCTGTCAGCCGCCCACTTTAAAAGTGCAAGAGAAATGGCCATTCACTGGGTGAACGGAGGAGACGTTCAATGGGAAGAGATGTACACTGCGGAATTACCGAAGCTTATCTCTCTTCCCGCATATCCTTTTGAACGGAACAGATATTGGGTGCCTGCCGCAAAAGCTGCACAGAAACAGAAAAAAACAGGTGTACCGCAGAGTCTGCCCCATGCACCGACTGACTTATCATTTGATGTATTAAAAAAATCGTGGAAAAAACAAAAGGCTGCGCCTTCCGCTTTTACGAAAGGACAGGTGATGATCCTGGCTAATAGTGAAAGTGAGCGGCTTGCATTCGAATTGTTTGATTCAGATCCTCTGATTGAACCCGCTGTCATTTGCGCAGATAACTGGGATCATTCAAATGGGGAAGCCAAAAAAACGGCTCTAGCAGTCATAGAAGAAAATCCGGAAATCATCGGCATGATTGACCTGTCAGATTTGCGGAGTGATCAAAACGGGGCACACACCGGCACAATCGGGAAGCTGACACTGCTGCAGGAAATCATAAAGACACGTAAACAGCTTTTCGTTTTACATGTGACCAGAGGGCTGCAGACATTTCTGAATGACAAGCCGTCGTTAGCCGGAGCCGAAACAGCCGGACTATATAAAATGCTGAGTGCGGAGTATCAAAAGATAAAATCAAAAACAATAGATGTAGACGGGCATGTCGGGACTGCGGCGGAATTGAGACAGGTAATCACAGATGAAGCTTGCGCTGACGGGCTGTATAGTGAAATCTGCTACCGGAACGGTGAACGTTATATTCCATACGTCGAAAAATTACATGCAGCGGAAATAAACCGGAAACTATCCGGCCTGCCGGTATGCCGTACGGATCAAACCCTGGTTATTACAGGGGGAACAAGAGGGATCGGAGCAGAACTTGCCAGACATTATGCCGGCAAGGGAGTCAAAAAACTTGTGTTGATGGGAGTAACCGACCTTCCGGAATCTGATAAAATAGCCGGCATGTTAAAAGACACCGATGAAAAGTCACCTCTTTATTCGAAATTACAACTGCTGCATGAGTTGGATCAAAAGGGAGTTCAGGTGGAAGTGTATTCCGGGCCGCTCACGGAAAAAGAAAAATTACAACGCTTCTTTTCAGAGGTGAGACTGAAGTTCGGCAAAATCGGCGGGGTCATTCATTGCGCTGGTGCAGCCAATCATTCGAATCCGGCTTTTATTCATAAATCTGATAAAGAAATAAGAGAAGTATTTGAGCCAAAGGTGCAGGGGATGCAGGTACTTCATGACATTTTTATTGATGACAAACTTGATTTCTTCATTTTGTTTTCATCTGTTGCGAGCGCCTTTCCTTTATTAGGCGCCGGAACAAGTGACTATGCCGCAGCGAACGCTTTTATGGATTACTTTGCGGCGTATCAGCATGCAGCCGGCAGAACATATTATCAATCAATTAACTGGCCGAGCTGGAAGGACATTGGGATGGGCGAGGTGACAAGTCCATCATATCAGGCACTTGGTTTACTTTCACACTCAACAGAAACAGGTATTGCCATGCTGGATGAAATGATGACGATAAACGGATACCCATGCCTTATACCGGCAAAGACACATCCGGAGAAGTTCATGCTGCAGCAGCTGCTCCAGACAAGAATTCAAGCTGCTAAAAATAACCCGGATGCTGAGGAAAAAGTGATTTCTGGTCAGGGAGACAATGAAGCTATAATTAGGAAGTTAATGGAGATTTTTTCTGCGGAGCTGAAAATACCTTACGGGAATTTAGATCAGGATACGTCTTTTGCGGATTACGGAGTTGATTCAATCTTACTGGTTCAGCTTGTCAAAAAAGCGGAAGATGCATTTCAAATAAAAATTGAACCATCAGCTTTTCTGGAGTATCCGAGTTTTTCACAACTGGGCGTCTATTTAAACGAATTATTTGCAAGTGAGGGGATCAGTCCTCAAATTGATTCAGAAAACATTGAGGTTCGGAAAAAAGAGCAACATATAAATCAAAATGCTTCCGAAGTACGGGACAGCGGATCTCAAATACAACAAACCAGTCTGAACCAAATCGCTATTATCGGAATGGGCTGTGAGTTTCCGGATGCTCCGGACACAGAAACGTTCTGGACAAACTTGAAGAAAGGACAAAATAGTGTCCGCGAAGTCCCGGCGTCGCGATGGGATATTTCTTCATACTACTCTGACACCTATGAAAAGGGAAAAAGTATCAGTAAGTGGGGCGGATTTCTTCAAGATATTGAGTCTTTCGATCCCGCGTTTTTTAATATGAACAAAAGTGAGGCATCAGAGCTTGATCCGTTAATCAAAAAATGCCTTGAGGTCAGTGTCCAGACATTGAGAGACGGCGGCTATACAAAAGAAGAAGTATCAAACAAAGAAGTCGGCGTCTTCATCGGTTCGCGAACCGGGACGTTTATGTCCAAAATAGGTTCCCCTTCAAAAAATACGATCGTGGGTATAGGACAAAATTTCATAGGCGCGCATATCTCACACTTTTTTAATCTGAAAGGACCGAATCTGGTTGTAGACACGGCTTGTTCTTCTTCATTGGTCAGCGTCCATCTCGCTTGTCAAAGCCTGATGTCAAAAGAGTCAGATATGGCGATTGCGGGCGGAGTTGACATTTTGCTGGATCAAAAACCTTACGTCATGCTGAGTGAGGCTCGGGCACTTTCACCTGAAGGAAAGTGTCATACATTTGATGAGAAGGCAGATGGATTTGTACCGGGAGAGGGATGCGGCGCAGTCCTTTTGAAAAGACTTGATGACGCCCTTGCCGAAGGTGACAGAATTTACGCGGTAATTGACTCATCCGCGGTTAATAATGACGGACAGACAATGGGAATGACAACACCTAATCCGAAAGCGCAAAGCGCAGTGATAAAAAAAGCCCTGAAAAAAGGCGGAATTGATGCAGATACTCTCAGTTATGTCGAGACGCATGGCACCGGTACGATGATAGGAGATCCGATTGAATTAAAAGCGCTGACAGAAGTGTTCCGGGAGGTTACGGAAGAAACGCAATTTTGCGGAGTAGGCAGCGTAAAAACGAATTTCGGACATTTAATGAGCGCAGCGGGGATAGCGAGTATTATAAAGGTTGCCTTATCCATAAAAAATCAGATGCTCCCGCCGACATTACATTGTAAAACGCCAAATCCGCGTTTTAAATTTGATCAGTCGCCATTCTTTCCGAACACGTCTTTAAAAGAATGGCGTCCCAGAAAAGGGGTTTTGAGAGCCGGAATCAGTTCTTTTGGATTCGGGGGCACGAACGCACATATGATATTGAGCGACAGCCATCTCACATTAGGATATGGAGAGACAAAAAGACACCCGCTTTCTCCGATTATATTCAATAAGGAACAATGCTGGATCGACAATGGAGAAACTCCAGAAAAGGAAGAGTCAGAATTGCTGATTCCTTTACTTGATTTCAAAGAATTATAAAGAAAAGAAAAGGAATGAGACAGGTGGCCAGTAATCAAAACTATCAGTTCACATTAACAATTAAACATACGGACTATATTGTCAGGGATCACCGGGTGCATGGCACCCGGATTATACCCGGTGTCACATTTTTAGATATGATATACCGTATGGCGCTGAGCAAAGGTTTGCCTATTGAAGAACTCGAGTGTCAGAATATTTTGTATTTGGAACCTGTAGCAACATCGAATACCTTTGACAGAGAAATCCGCATCCGTTTTCAGGGATTGGAACAGGGATGGGAAATTCAGGCGAAGAGCAGAAAGGTAAAAGATGACCGCATCCTGGATGAAAGCTGGGATGAGAATATGACCTGCAGGCTCATGCAGAAATTCCCGGAAAGCATGAGTTCAATTCATATCGATGAAATCAAACATGCCTCCGTCCGTGAAGCCGATATGGAGATATGTTATGACTATTTAAAAAAGGTTGATATAGAGCATTTTGAATTTATGAAGAGTCTGGGGAAGGTTTATGCGTCTGATCATTCTGTACTTGCAGAGTTGTCGCTCAGCCAAATTGCCAATCAATATACCGGCTATTTTCAATTGCATCCCACTTTTCTTGATGCGTCTACCATCATATCGATCCTTTATCAGGCATGTCCCGAATATTTTACACAAGGATCTCCGGCAAGCCGGATGAAAACGTATATTCCCATTCATATTGAATCTTTCCGTATGACGAAGCGCCTGGAAGACAGGTGTTATGTGTACATAGAGAAGCAAGACCAAAATCATGATTCAGGGGATGTCATCCAAGTAAGCTACGGTTTGTACGATGCATACGGGGAGATGATCGCTTATTTTACGCGGCTGTCTGTGAAACATATTCGCTCAAAAGATTTAATTGAAAACCTAAAGCAGACTCGTTTGGAAACTGAAGCGGCTTCTCAGCCAAAAGACAGCCTGATCAGAAAAGATTCAATCATAAATCGAAGCGAAAGCATTGAGACACACCTTAAAGAATTAATATCCGGGGTTTCAAATATAGATCTGCGTGACATAAGGACAGACATTGGTTTTTATGAACAGGGCCTGGATTCAGCTTCTTTGCTTGCCATTGTCAAAGAACTTGAAAACAAAACAGGGGAACAGCTGTATCCTACACTCCTGTTTGAGCAGAAAACGATCCGGGAACTCGCCGCGTATATTAAAGAAAATCAAAAAATGTCCAGTTATTTCTTAACGCGAAATCAATCAGCTGAAAAGCCTGACATGAAAGAAAGTATGAACGAAAATCTTTCCGCTCTTATAACAGAAGGAGACATTCAGCAGCTGATCGCAGATATCAAAGGGACTGCCCCTGAAACACTCTCTGTGGTAAAAGGTTTTTATGAACAAGGCCTCGATTCCGTAACACTTGTGCAAGCCGTAAAGGCATTGGAAGAGAAAACAGGCAGGGAACTGTACCCTACTTTATTGTTTGAGTATCCGACGATTCAAAAACTTGCAAACTATTTTGCAGAGAGCGGCGAAAAAACTTCCGTTGAAAAAGACCTCCCTCTTCATCATGGAGAGAATCATACGGCTCTGACCTATTTAACGCCGCATTGGAGACAAAAGGCTGCCGCTTGGGACCCGAATTGCGGAAATAAAAAGAAAAGAACATGCCTGCTGTTTCAATATGACAGAGAGCTTTTTCATTTTATGCGGGAAAATGCTGAAAATGGATTCGAAAATACACAGATCATTCTCGTTTTATCAGGGAATCGTTTCTCCTATCACGGAGACGGTGTTTATGAGATAGATCACAGGGAGGAAGCTCACTTTGACAGGCTTGCAGCTGATCTGAAAAAAAGGGGGCAAATGCCCGACACCGTGGTTTACGGGTGGCCGGAAGGGTCATTTGCCGGCCCGGAAAAAATAAGTGAACAGCTTTCTAAGGGGGCTTATCCGCTATTCTTTTTCAGCCGGGCATTGATGCGCAGCAAGACGGAAAAAAAGGTTGTATCGCTTTTCCTTTATCCGGCGGACCATAAAAATGATCAGCCGCTTTACGCTTCAGTCCATGGCGCAGGGCAGTCTATTGTGCTTGAGAACCCGAAACTGGCCCTTAAGACAATCGGGATATCAGTTTCAGACAAGTCATCGTTGACGGAACTTACAGCTGAAATCATCAGAGTCGAATCTACGGAAGCTCATCCGGGAGAAACCGATCTTTATTATGAAGGAAATGTGCGCTGGGTCCGTGCCTTACGGGAAGCGGAACCGGCTCCAAACTCAGATTTCTCCTTTAAAGAAAACGGAGTATACATGATTACAGGAGGGGCCGGCGGCTTAGGCCTTATATTTGCTGAACATATCGCAGCCCAAACGAAAGCCAATATTATTTTAGCGGGCCGTTCTGAACTTACGGAAGACAAAAAGAACAAAATCAGCCGAATGAAAGCAGGCGGTTCTTCGGTTCAATATATAAGAGGTGATTTTTCAGATAGCCGTGATGCAGAGCGAATCATAAAAACCATTAAAAGGCAATTCGGAGAAATCAACGGTGTGATACACAGTGCCGGTGTGACGCACGACGCTTTATTGATTCAAAAATCAAAAGATGAAATTCAGGAAGTAATCGCTCCGAAAATAAATGGGACGGTCTTATTGGACAGCTTGCTGCAAACCGAACCTTTGGACTTCTTTGTGATGTTTTCATCAAGCACCTCGATGTACGGGAATATCGGACAGACGGATTACGCATTGGCCAACCGGTTCATCGATCTTTTCGCTGAGTGGCGTGAAGGAATGAGGCGGAAAAAAGAACGCTCCGGCGTCTCAGTAGCCATCGGCTGGCCGCTATGGGAAGACGGCGGCATGAAAGTGGATAAACAAACTGAAAAATGGATGAAACAAAAAATCGGTATGGTTCCTCTTAGTAAAACCAATGGGATCAAAGCTTTTCAAGATTCACTCTCTCTGAACGCATCACAGCTGATCGTGTTTGAAGGTGACAAAGAAAAATTGGAATCTGCACTTCAAGATACCTTCATAGAGGATGAAAACTGCGAGATCCAAATAAATGAGAAAGCTGATACAAGGCATGAGGACATTGCCATTATCGGATTAAGCGGAAAGTATCCGATGGCTGAAGACTTACCTGAATTTTGGGAGAATTTAAAGAGCGGAAAAGATTGTATTACAGAAATCCCGCCTGACCGCTGGAATATGGATGATTTCTTCAGCGAAGACAGAGATATGAAAGGGAAGTCTTACAGCAAGTGGGGAGGTTTTATCAGCGGAGCCGATCAATTTGATCCGCTTTTCTTTCATATTTCCCCAAGGGAAGCAGAACTTATGGATCCCCAGGAAAGGCTCTTTTTAGAAACGGCCAAACATTGTTTTGAAGACTCAGGGTACCCGAGAAACATGCTGGAAAAGATGAAAGTCGGTGTATTTGTCGGTGCAATGTGGGGCCAATATCAACTATTTGAAGGAGAAGAAAATGGAGTGGCTTTCTCGCCGGCGTCCGTCTATTCTTCAATTGCCAATCGGGTGTCTTATTATTTTCATTTAAAAGGTCCGAGTTTGGCTCTGGATACAATGTGCTCTTCATCACTGACCTCTATTCATTACGCATGCCAAAGCATACATTGCGGAGAGAGCGATATGGCATTAGCCGGCGGAGTGAATTTGTCAATACATCCGAATAAATATAAGTTCCTCAGTATGGGACAGTTTCTATCAAGTGACGGCAGATGCCGGAGTTTTGGAAAAGACGGAAGCGGTTATGTTCCCGGTGAGGGAGTCGGAGCCGTATTGTTAAAACCATTGAAAAAAGCAATAGAAGATCAAGATCAAATATACGGTGTGATTAAGGGAAGCGCCGTTAACCATGGAGGAAAGACGAGCGGATATTCCATACCGAATCCGGATGCGCAGGCGGAGGTCATTTCAGAAGCGCTTCGTAAAGCTGACATTGATCCGAATACCGTCAATTATATTGAAGCACATGGAACAGGGACGTCATTAGGCGATCCGATTGAAATTCAAGGACTGAAAGATTCCTATCAATTGAACCATCCTTGCGCCATCGGTTCGGTGAAATCAAATATCGGACATTTAGAATCTGCGGCAGGAATCGCTGCGGTAACGAAAGTGCTTCTCCAAATGAAGAATAAGCAGCTTGTTCCTTCTCTGCATTCCGATATTGTTAATCCGTTTATAGATTTTGATCAGGTTCCTTTTCAAGTGCAGCGGAAAGCGGCTGAATGGAATATTCCGCAAAACAGCAATGCTGTTCATCCTTTGAGAGCCGGGGTAAGCGCTTTTGGGGCAGGAGGAACAAACGCGCATCTTATATTGGAAGCGTATGAGCCGCCAAAAGCTTTTGATCATCAAAGCGGCCGAGTGATCTTTGTTTTATCGGCTCAAGACAAACAACGGCTGATAAAATATGCGGAGGTTATGGCTGATTTTCTATCAGAAAATGAATCGAAGGATAACAATGATAAACTGCGTCTTCAGGATATTGCCTATACACTTCAGACGGGACGCGATCATATGGAAGAACGGCTGGCGATAGTGGCAGATTCCGGGCGGGTCATTGCTGAAGAGCTCTCAGCTTATATCAGGGGTGAAAAAAGCAGCTTGAGCTATACCGGTAATACATTCGAATCAGAAGTTCACAATGAAATGCCTCACGTTTGTTCAGATTACGCCGAAGCAGCATCCAAATGGGTAAATGGAAGAAAGATAGATTGGGAGACTTTTGAGGTGAATCGGAATGCTCGCAGGATTTCTATTCCGGGACAACCGCTGATCAAACAGCGGTATTGGATAGCGGAAAAAGGGGAAGCACTTGTTTCAGCGGATATGAGTAAGCCGGGTCACCCTTTCTTGGGGAGTAACACGTCCGATTTTAATCAGTTCAGTTTCACGAAAAAAATCACCCGTAATCATCCGTTCGCACTAAGTCTGTCTGAAGGAAACGTGTCCTTTTTCCCTTATGCATCTTTGGCTGAAATGGCTATCGTCAATGCAGCGGCGGCATTTGGACAACCAGTTCAAACATTGACTGATTTATTGTGGACCGAAAGCATGAACGGAATAACTGATATACGGGAACTGATAATTACGCTGACGCCTGAGCGCGACTTTGCGCGGTTTGACATATATGCAAACACAAAAGATGAGAATAAAGTACGTCTTGCCAGGGGAAATGCGCATATTGTTAAGCCTGAAAGCGGTATGCTTCCTGAAGCGCTTGATATTGCTGAAGTCAAATCAAAAATGACTGAACATCCGGCTGAAGCGCCTTTTGTCATTGAATCAGCGAAAAACAGTGACGGAATGCTGGCGCTTCATTCATTGCCGGATGAGCTTTATGCAAAAAGAGAGAATTTTACGATCTCTCCTGAAGCGCTTGAGTCCGCGATTCAAGCCAGTGCGTTTTTTGTCAGCGGAGAAACCTTCCCGGAATTGATCGGAATGGGAGCGGCGGATGTCTATCACCCTCTCGCTCAAAATTTTTATGTCTATACTCAAAAAGAGAACCGGCAGAACAGCCGTGATGTAACGTGTCATATGACGTTTACAGATAAAAACGGAAGCATTCTGGCAGAGTGCAGAGATGTGAGATTCAGATATGGTCATGAAAAAGACACTGTTCAGACGGACGACGAACTCATTCGTCTCCTGCGTCAATTGGAAACCAATGATATTGATCAGAAGGCTGTATTGAAACAATTAATGGGGGAAGAATGATGAACGGAAAACGTGAACAACTCAGCGATATTCTTGATCTGATTCAAACAGGACAAATGTCGGCTGACGAAGGCTATGCCCGTGTGACATCCATTCAGAATCAAAAATCACGGGCATCGAACCATCCGCTTTTATATTACAAGCCGGAATGGACAGAATCGTTCATTCCGAGTAAGAAGAGCGTACCCTTGACGGGATTGCTCCTGATTTTTGCAGAAAATGAACGGCAAATACAAGAATTGAGCGGTTTGTTTAAGGACTGTACTCTCTTGTTTGTCATCCGCGGAAAAGAATTTGCTGTTTTACATGATGATACGATTTGTATGAACCACGTGAAAAAAGACGATTATCTAAAGCTGTTCCGATACATTCATGATCATTATCAGCTGCCCGAAAAGATTCTTCACTTGTGGTCTGATTCTCAGGCTGACATGAGTAAGGGAGGTATACAGAAACAATTGGAAAACGGATTGTTTTCTCTTCTGTATATTACACAGGCGCTGATTGAACTAAAATGGAAAAAGATAATAAAGCTGACGCATATTTTTCAAACAGAGAATAAAGAACAACTGCCGCTGCATCATGCTCTCGGCGGATTGGTGAAAACCGTTCACCAGGAACACCCCAATTTTCACTATCAGATTATCAATATCACGCAATCAGAGGGTGAGGGAGCCGCTCTTCCAGCGATAGCGGATATATATCAGAGAGAGTGTGACGAAAAACGGGATATCCATTTTGAAGTGCGCTATGAAAACGGGAGACGTTTTACGAAAAGCTATAATAAAGCCGGCTCATTCGATTTAACCCAGCCGCTGAAACATCATGGGAACTATCTGATTACAGGAGGCCTGGGCGGTCTCGGTTATATTCTGGCAAAACATCTGTCGGAACAATGGAAAGCGAATCTCATATTGACAGGGCGCTCTGATTTAACTGAAGAGCAGGAGAAAAAGATCGAATATTTAAGAAGTTCAGGTTCAACAGTTGAATATATCCGATCTGATGTTTCAAAACAAAGTGATGCTGAACGGATGTTTGCTTTTGCAAAAGAGCAGTTCGGCACCTTACATGGAGTATTTCACAGTGCCGGCGTACTCCGTGACTCTTTTATCTTAAGAAAGACAAAAGAAGAAATTAATCAAGTCACGGGTTCAAAAGTTTATGGCACGCTGTGGCTGGCGGAAGAAATCAAAAAAATGAAAGTTGAATTACTTGTCTTGTTTTCATCCACATCGGCAGTCTTCGGCTCAGCCGGCCAATGTGACTATGCTTTCGCCAATGCCTGTTTGGATCAGTATGCAGCAGTTATGACCGCAAAAGAGTCTGCCGGAAGGGTAGTGTCAGTCAATTGGCCGCTATGGACTTCCGGCGGGATGAATATTGACGATGAAGGAATATCCTACATGAAACAGGAACTCGGTCTTGACCCGTTAGATGACGGTGACGGAATACAGGCTCTGGAGAACAGCTTGTGTCAATCATCTGAACAGCTGATTGCCCTGAAAGGCCGTAAAGAAAAGATTGAGGATGTGCTGAAGCGTGCCGGCACAATCAGCTTACATTCAGACCAGCAGGAAGATGCCGATTTGCAAAACGATGAATTAAGACAAAATATCATCAGTTATCTGAAAAATATAATGTCAGAGGAATTGAAATTACCGGCCTCACTCATAGATGAAAAACAATATCTGGAGAAATACGGCATTGATTCAGTGATGATCATGCGTCTGACCAAAAAGCTGGAGCAAAGTATCGGCAGATTGTCGAAAACATTATTTTTTGAATATCATTCAATATCGCAGTTAGCTGAATATTTCCTGAGTCATCACAGCGAACGAATGATGAAACTGCTGAAACCGGCCGGCACATCTGAACTTGTCTCATATCAAAAAAAGCCAAAAAGAAAACCAGTGGAAACAAAAGCGCCGGTACGCTCTGAAGGAGAAGATTCAAAAGAGCACATGGCGGCCGATTCCCTTTCTGCTGATATAGCCATTATCGGTGTCAGCGGCAGGTATCCGGGTGCGGAAAACATCAGGGAGTTCCAGAATGTGCTGATGAATGGACAGGATTGCGTAAGCGAAATTCCCGATGACCGGAAAGAAATGCTGGAGGGAAGCTGCTATAAGTGGGGAGGTTTTCTGAAAAATCCAGACCGGTTTGATCCTTTATTTTTCCGGATATCACCGAAAGAAGCGGCTTTTCTTGATCCTGAGGAACGTCTCTTTTTAGAGACAGTGTACAATACCATAGAGGATGCGGGTTATAAACCTTCAGATCTGACCCGCAAAAAGGTCGGAGTATTTGCAGGCGTCACATATGGAAGCTATCAATTTTTCGGCGTTGAAGAATCACTTAAAGGAAATGAACTGGCCGTCGGGTCTCCATTTTCTGCAATAGCAAACAGAATATCGTATTTCTTTAACTTTAAGGGGCCGAGTATGGCGGTTGATACAATGTGTTCATCCTCTCTTAACGCCATTCACTTAGCCTGTGAAAGTATACGAAGAGGAGAAAGCACACTTGCTGTTGCCGGCGGGGTCAATCTTACGCTTCATCCGAATAAATATACATTATTAAATCAAAGCCGCTTCTTTGCAAGTGATGGCCGATGCCGGACATTCGGCGAGGGCGGTGACGGTTATGTACCGGGAGAAGGAGTGGGATCCGTACTTTTAAAGCCGGCGGCGGAAGCGGTAAGGGACGGAGATCATATTTATGCGCTGATTAAAGCGACAGCGGTCAATCACGGAGGGAGAACAAACGGTTTTACGGTTCCTAATCCAAATGGTCAGTCTGAACTGATACAGGAAGCGCTTCAGAAAGCTTGTATTGACCCTCGTACAATTAGTTATATTGAAGCTCACGGAACGGGAACTTCTCTTGGAGACCCGATTGAGATCACCGGGTTAACAAAAGCGTTTCGGGAATTTACGGAGCACACTCAATATTGTTCCATCGGTTCTGTCAAATCAAATATCGGCCATCTTGAGGCCGCAGCGGGAATTGCCGGTTTGACAAAGGTTCTTTTGCAAATGAAACTGAAAAAACTGTTTCCTTCCATACATGCGGAGACGTTGAATCCAAATATCGATTTTAAAGCATCTCCCTTTTATGTACAGCGGTCATTGCAAGATTGGAAGAAACCAAAACTGCAGGAAAACGGAAAAACAGTAACTGTTCCGAGAAGAGCGGGGATCAGCTCATTCGGAGCGGGAGGAACGAATGTTCATATCATTATAGAAGAATATGAAGAAACAAACGTCTCAACAGAACATGTTGAGAACGAACCGCATATTGTCCTGTTATCTGCCAAAGACAATGAACGTCTTCTTGAGTATGCCGAAAACATGAGAGATTTTATCCAGCGTTCACTAAGTCCTGAAGTAAAGGATAAGCAGCCTGATATGAAAGAAAAGGTGTATGAAGTACTCAAACCGTTTGTTTCGGAATTGCTTCATATCCATCCGGAAGAAATTAATATTGCTGATCACCTGAGTGAATTTGGCGTAGGGCCTTTGGAATTAAGCCGGATGGCGGATTTTATTAACGAAATGTTTCATATTGAACTCACGATGTATGAATTAACTGATTGCCCCTCCATTCAAGCGGTTACTGAATACGTATTGAAGGAATATGCCGGAGCGATAAGAAACCTGTTCCCGAATGAAGTGATGGAAGGCAGCCAATCGGAAAGCGTCGTTTTACGGGATCTGGCATACACTACACAATCGGGCAGAGAAGCGATGGAGGCCAGAGCGGCGATTATCGGTACCTCTCTTAAAGAAATGAAAGATAAATTATTTGAGTTTTGCCGCGGTGACAAGCAAGTTCCAGGCGTATATGTTAATCAGCAATCAGCAGATGCATTTGCTGAAAAAATGAAGGCGTTAACGGAAGGCAGAGCAGGTGAATTGTTTGTAAAGACCATTATTGAGAACGGTGAAGAGGAAAAGCTGGCTCAATTATGGGTTTGGGGGGCGGATATCGATTGGAAATCCGTTCATCAACATTTACAGCAGCCGGGTAAACGGATCTCAATTCCGACTTATCCGTTTGCGAAAGAACGTTATTGGGTTCCGTCCAGGACTGAGAAGACAGAGATCCCTCAGCATTCTTTTCAACATCACTTGCAAAAAAAATGGAGGGAGAATCCGTTTGTAAATCCATCCGAAACAAAAGAGTACGGACTGACAGTAGCATTTGTAAATCAAGACACAGAATCAATTGCCCGCACCATTTGTTCGGATATAGATCAGGAGAATCTGATTGTCATAAAACATCACTCTTCATTTATAAAACACTCTGATCAAATGTTTGGGTGTTCTTTATTAGATGAAAACCACGCATACGACGTTATCCGTGAGATCTTCTCGGGCGGTGAGCGGCAGGTCGAAAATATATTTGATTTCTCAGATATCGGAAACCAGAGTGAAAATCAGAACGGCATCCCATATGGTAAATTCTTATTTATACAAGAAATAATTAAGAGGAGTAAAAAGGAAACACCATTATCCATTTTACAAATCACCAATGGCTTGCAGGTATTTAAAGCGGAAAAACCAAAGCTGACGGGGGCAGAATCAGCGGCTTTTCTGAAAGCCCTTTCTGCGGAATACGGCTTTGTTCATGTGAAAACAATAGATATAGACAGCATGAAAGAAACGCATGAGCTGAAACAAATCTTTGAGAATGAAAGGGCGCAATGTACCGGAGAGAATGAAGTATGCTACCGCGGCGGCGTCAGATATGTTCCGTATTTTGAAGAAGAAAGAATCCATACCGGCGAGCCTGTTTCATTTCCTGTGGATAAAGCCATCGTGATTACCGGCGGGACAGGGGGCATTGGCAGAGCAATAGCTGAAGATTTGGTGAAACGGGGAGTAAAAAAACTCGTGCTGACGGGTACGCGTCCATTACCTTTGCGAAGTGAATGGGATCATTTGCTGAAAGAGGGCAGACAGGACGAAAAGACAGTCAGCAATATCAAACTGTTTCAAAGTTTTGAAGAGAAAGGTGTCAACTATCTGTATTACAGCGGTTCTCTCACAAATGAAGAGAAGCTGCGTTCATTCTTTCACCAAGTAAGCCTTGAATTTAAAGATATAAGCGGTGTTATACACTGTGCCGGACTGCACAGCGGCGGAAATCCGGCCTTTATTCATAAAAGAATGAGTGAATTTAGGACGGTGTACGGGCCGAAAGTCACTGGACTTCAGAATTTGGAGCGGATTTTTAATAATAGGCCGCTGGATTTCTTTATTCTATTTTCATCAATTGCTGCACAGTCACCCAAACTGTCGAAAGGAATGACTGATTACGCGTCTGCAAACGCATATATGGACTATTTCGCGGCTTATCATTTTCAAAAGGGGAGAACGTATTTCACGTCCATCAATTGGCCGAGCTGGAAAGAAGTCGGAATGGGTACTGTGACGAGTCCTTTATATGATGAATTGGGATTGGACTCTCTTTCCACACGGGAAGGACTGGCGATTTTGTATCATGCACTGGAGAGAAAATCGGCCAATATCATTCCTATCGTGAAAAAAGGAACAGTGTTTCATGCAGACAGTCTCCTGAACATCAATAAAACCGGCGGAGCTTCGGTTCCAGTCCGAAGACAGGAGACTCCCGACACTTTTGATCGTTCAGAAGGGCTTGTCAGTGAACTTTCTGCCGTATTTGCCGAGGAATTGAGCATGCCCCTTGAAAAGCTTAACCCAAATACGGATTTTCAGGAATACGGTGTAGATTCTATACTTCTTGTCAGCATTATACATCGTATAGAAGCAATGATTCAGAAAAAAATTGACCCTACTGTGCTTCTTGAACACAACACGATTCATGGTCTTGCGGAATATATCGGTAAGACGGCGCCGCCGTTGAAAAAACAAATCGAACAGACTGATTCTCAAAGCAGCAATCAGCAAGATATGCAGTCTGTGACGAGCCGAAATACAGAACTTCAGACGGCTTCCTCTGCAAAGATAGCTGTTATCGGAATCGGATGTAAGTTCCCTGGAGCGGCTGATAAAGAGGAATTTTGGGACAATCTGAGAAAAGGAAAGAATCATATTAAAGAAGTACCTGATTCCCGGTGGAATATAGAAGAAAATTACTCTCCGGTGCAGCAAAAGGGAAAAAGCATCAGCAAATGGGGAGGGTTTATCAATGGAATCGGCAGCTTCGATCCGGAGTATTTCCGCATGGAAGAGGAGAAAGCCATCCAAACGGACCCGCTGATAAGACATTTCTTAGAAACGAGTGTACAGACTGTACGGGATGCCGGTTATGAAGAAACGGAATTATCGGGAAAAAAAGTCGGCGTATTTGTCGGTTCCAGAATGGGCGGCTACGGTCACAAACTGCCGAAAGAAAGCAGCAGCCACATCGTCGGGCTTAGTCAAAACTTTATTGCTTCACATGTGTCGCATTTCTTTAATTTTCACGGTCCAAGCATGGTTTCTGATACCGCTTGTTCTTCTTCATTAGTCAGCATTCATTTAGCCTGCCAAAGCATAAAAAACGGTGATTCAGAGATGGCGCTGGCAGGAGGGGCGGATCTGCTTTTGGATGAAATTCCTTACCTGATGTTAACAGAAGGAGGAGCCCTTTCGCCGGACGGTCAGTGTTTTACTTTTGATGAAAGGGCAAACGGCTTTGTACCCGGAGAGGGTTTTGGCGCTGTTCTGTTAAAACCGCTGGAAAAAGCAAAAGCAGACGGAGATCGGATATACGGTATCATTGAAGCATCAGCTATTAATAACGACGGTGCGACAATGGGAATCACGACCCCGAATCCTAAGCTTCAAGAGCAGGTTATTCAAGATGCATTTGAAAAAGCCGATATCACTCCCGGATCAGTCAGCTACGTCGAAACTCACGGCACAGGCACGATGATTGGAGATCCGATTGAGCTTCAGGCTCTGACAAAAGTATTCCGAAGAGACACAAACAAAACGCAATTTTGCGGAGTAGGAAGTGTAAAAACCAATATCGGACACTTATTAAGCGCTGCCGGAGCGGCAAGTTTCATTAAAGTGATTTTATCAATATGGCATAAGGAAATTCCGCCTACATTGAATTGTGAAACGCCAAATCCCCGCTTTGAATTTGAAAAGTCGCCTTTTTATCCGAATACAGAGCTGAGAAGCTGGAAGGATGGAAAACGGAGGGCGGGCATCAGCGCTTTCGGTTTTGGCGGAACAAACGCCCACCTTTTGGTAAGCGGCCTGGATGATTCATATCATTCCGTCAGAACTCCGCTGCCGCCTGCCGAGTTTGTCAGAAAAGAGTACTGGCCGGATTCAAATCGGAAAAAACAAATCAAACAGAATAAAAAACGGCTTCTTGAAATTATTGATGAAACAGAGTAGCACCTGCTCTGTTTCTTTACTTTGTAAAAGAAGAAAGGTTGTCGAGTTGCATGAGGTTCAGCGTATTAGTCAAACATGACGATTATATTGTTTCAGACCATGTCCTTCATCAAGTGCGTACGATACCCGGCGTAACGTATCTGGATTTAATAACACGATTTTTAGCTGAGAAAGGGATATCACCCCGAAGTTTTGAAATCAAACATGTTTTATTCCGTGAACCTGTTGCGACGTCAGTCCATTTTGATAAAAAAGTCACCTTCCAGTTTACGGAACAAGAAAACGGCTGGCTTGTTGAAACAACAAGCAGGAAATGGGTCGCTGAAATGGCGGAAGGTGAAGCGTCAGTTAACTTGCAGGCGGAAATCATAAGAAAAAATGCGATAAACGAAAAGACAATTTCAATCGAAGAATTAAAGAAAGGGGCCGTCCGGACTTCGGATGCTGAATCCGCCTATCGTAATTTGCGCAGGGGCGGCCTGATTCATAAAGATTTTATGAAATTGGAAGGTACGGTATATGAAGGTGAAAATTATATTCTGGGAGAGGTCAGTTTAAGCGGACTTTCAAAAGAATATACAGATGACTTTTACATGCATCCCGCATTTTTGGATGGGTCTCTCAGCTTGTTGGGAATCCTTACATCAGACTTGCCGGATGAAGGAACAAATGCGTTTATCCCTATATATATTGAGACATTCCGGGCACTGCATAAAACAACTGGGTCTTGTTTTGTGTATATTAATAAAACCAGTATAACGCAGCCGCCTTCTAAAGACATTTTATATGCGGACATAGAAGTATACAGGCCTGATGGAGAGCTTGCTTTTTATTATGAGCGATTCGGTGTGAAAAGAGTCAGAAATGAAAAATCAATACAAAGGCTGGAGCATTCCCAAAAAGCTAAAGAGGTCGGCAGCGTAGCGAACAATAAAGAAATGATCAGAAATAATTTGATCCAAGAGATAGCCGGCATGATTGAAAAACCTGCTGAAACAGTGAAGAATGATAGTTCCTTTTACGAGATGGGCTTGGATTCTAAACAATTATTAGACTTATCCAAAAAATTAGAACTGATGTTAGGTTCAAAGCTGTACCCGACTTTATTATTTGATTACTCCACAATCGGTGAATTGACGGAATTTCTGCAGGAGAAATACGGAGCTGACATTACAGACTCTATCTCTGATACAGTTCAGCACCAAGACAGTCATAAAACATTAACAGATGAGCTGTCATCCATTATTGGAGAGGTTACAAACACACCGCCAAATAAAGCGGACAAACACCAATCTTTTTACGAACTGGGTCTTGACTCAAAACAGCTGCTGCATATATCGAAAATGCTCGAGGAAAGATTGGATACACAATTGTATCCGACATTGCTTTTTGATTATAACAATATTCATGATTTAGCGGCTTATTTAGAAGAAAAATATGATGTGCGTAATACGCCGGCCGCAGCTTTTAAAGAAAAAACGCAAACGAAAAAGCCGTCTGAAAAGCCGGTGCTTGATTCCTTGTATTTACAAAAAGAATGGATAGAATCGCCATTAAAGTCCGGAGAAGTACCTAAGGAAAATACATTGATTTTCGATTTCGACAGTTCATTGAGTGATGAAATCCGTAAGTACATCGGCAGTGAAAATGTTATTTATGCGGAAGCCGCCGCTGAATATGAAATAGTAAATGAAAAGCATTATAAATTTAATCCGGAGCAGTCTGCTCATTACACCAGACTGTTAGAAGATATGAAAAAGTCCGGAGCATTTCCGGCGTCAATCATTCATTACCTGTCAAAAAAAGCTTATACTGAGGCAGCGTTAGATTTGACTCACAGCTTTTATTCAATCCTTTATTTAAGCAAAGCGTTGATCCGTCAAAAAACAAAAGAAAACATCAACATTTTGTACGTACATGACAAGGGTCAATATACAAATCCGGTTTACGCCGCGATTGGAGGCTTTTTTAAAACGCTGAATGCGGAGCAGCCGAATATAAAGTGTAAAACGGTTGAGATTTCTTCAAGACAAACCATTGAAAAAGCACCTTTGCTTCTCAATGAATTAAGTGCCGGACATCATCAGGCTGTGAAATATGACGGCGATCAAAAAAGGCGGGTGACAGCATACAAAGACGCTTCGCTGCAAACAGGACAAAAGGCCGCAAAGTTTGCAAAAAACGGGGTGTATCTCATCATCGGAGGATTAAGCGGCATCGGCTGGATTATTTCAGCGTTTCTTTATGCAAATCACGGAGCCAGCGTTATCATTGCCGGGCGATCGAAAATGACAGCAGACATGGAAGAAAAATTAGACAGCATCCGATATGACGGGGCAAGCATTTCTTATATCCAGGCTGACATGTCAGATAAGCAGCAGGTCATCAAGTTAGCGGAAAAAATTCGTGCTGATTTTTCCGAAATCAACGGGGTCATTTACAGTGCAGGCGTGTTAAAAGACTCTCTCATTATGAATAAAACAGACGCGGAAGCTCAAGCGGTGCTGCAATCAAAGGTCAATGGTGTGATTCATTTGGATGAAGCGCTCAGAGATATGCCTTTAGACTTTTTTGTTTTGTTTTCTTCCATCTCCTCAGAAATCGGAAGTCTGGGTCAAGCCGATTACGCTTACGCCAATCGTTTTCTGGAGCATTTTGCCGAGTGGAGGGAATGTATGAGAAAGGCGGGGGGAAGATCAGGAAAAACCATCGCTGTAAATTGGCCTTTCTGGAAAGACGGAGGCATGTCAGTTGATCCCGGCATTCAAGATATTATGAAAAGGGAGTACGGACTTCACCCATTAGAAAATACTGCCGGAATCAAAGCTTTTGAACACTCGCTTCTCGGCCGAGGCCACCAGCTGATCGTGTTATACGGAGAAAAAGAAAAAATACAAAACGATTTCAAGCCGTTATCCGCCCGTTCAGCACCGCCTCTGGTAAGAGATTCAGCGATTGCAGCCGATTTTGATGCTTCGTCAGTCGTTACGGAAGAAGCCGAGAGTCCTTTCCGAATACTCGGCACGGCTTCCAATCGTCATCTCGACGATTATTTGCATTATTGGAGCAGACTGAAGAAAGGAGCCCTTCAGCACAATCAAAGCGATGCCGCAAAAAAACTCATCGCTTTTTACCAGACAGAAGAAACGGAAACCGTTCATTTTCTGGCAAACACAGAAAATGCCCGGCATATGGAAATATTGATGAGCGGTAAGGGTGAAACAATTTTACTGATTTGCGGTTTTGCTACCACTGCTTACATGTGGAAAGAACAAATGAAGGAGTGGGCAGATCAATTTAATGTAATTGTCATACACACACCGGGTTACGGGCTGAGTGAGGGGAGCGCCGATTTTACACTGAGCGGGCTGGCTCAGACTTTTATCGAAGTGCTGAACGAGATAGGGGTTGCTTGGCCGATCCACATTGCGGCAGCTTCTTGGGGAGGCATGATAGGGCAGAGGATAGCCTATGAATACCCTGAAAAAGTAAAAACGCTCATTCTTTCCGGAAGTTACACCGCATACGAAGAAGACCCTGAAAGCAGTGTCGAGGAAAAACTGAAAAATGATTTTATAGCTATAGGAAAGTCGCATGAATATGAAAGTTTATACAGTAATCAATTCTTAAATGCTTCTATTGAACGTTTTATGAAGATACATCAACAAGAAGGCTATTCTACGATCGGCTTTTTAAAAGACATTCATACAAGAACGCTTATCCTTACGGGTGAGAAGGAAAGCGTAGTTGATCAGAAAGAAACAAAAAGGCTGCAGAAACTGCTGAGCAATGCAGAATTAAAGAAAATTAAGGGAGCGGGGCATCTTCCGAACATCACACATCCGGAAGAATTTAATAAAGCGGTGTCAGAATTCATCAAGAAATCAGTAAGTAAGGGATGAAAACGATACATACAGTACAGGGGGAGAAAACAATGAAACAAACATTAAGCAATCCGGCATTTGATATGAAACAAATTAACGCTCTTAACGGCCATTATCAGACGATGATAGACAATGGAGATCTGCAATGTGCGAGTTATATGATGTCAAGAGGAGGTGAGGTTTTTGCAGCTGAGTCGTTAGGGGAATTTACCGGCGGACAAAAAGAAAAGCAAACATTTCAGCTTGATACAATCAGAGAAATCGGTTCTTTGACAAAAGTGTTTACCGCTGTAGCCGTCATGCAGCTCGTCGAAAAAGGTTTGCTCGATCTGAAAATGCCGGTCAAGCTCATTTTGCCAGCGTTTGATAAACCGGGTTTCGGAGAAATTAAAATTTTGCACCTTTTGACTCATACGGCGGGATTAAGTTTTGAGCTGGATATTCAAAAGGCTGAAGGCATTGACTTAACGAATGAGGAAGAATGGATAAACTATCTGGTTCGTACGCCTTTGGAGTACGGAGTGGATGAAGCATGGAACTATTCCAGAACCGGCTTTGTTATACTTGGCATCATTATTTCAAAAGTAACAGGCGTATCCTACGAACAGTATGTAACAAAGCATATTATTGAAGCGCTCGGATTAGAAAGAACGTATTTTTATGTGCCTGATGCTTTAAAAGAAGAAGTTTGTGTGATCAATGAGCACGAGTGCGTACAGCTGGAAAAAAGTCATCACCCGTATTTTCCGAATAAAGCGACAAGCGGTCTGTACTCTTCATTGCGAGATATTTGGAAGTTAGCTGAAATGTTTAGAAATAAAGGCAGATTGAAAGATAAGAAGCTGCTTGGAAGAAAAACAGTCGAAGCGATGCTGAGAAATCAAATAAAGCCCGGTCTTCCTTTTTACTTCTTCGGAGCGCCCAGAGAGGAAGGCGGCTTTGGTTTAGGCATTAATTTGTGGCCGGCCGGTGACCATTATTTCATGACAGAAGGCACCTTCTCACATCTTGGAATGGGGTGGTGCGGCATGTTTTCTGATCCAGCCGAAGATTTTACGTATGTATTTTTCACTCCGATTTCCGAGTTTCATCCTCATGCCGTGCTGACGCCGCTGAATATCGTGTGGGCGGGTATTGAATAATTAGACAAAAGCATCGTCCCGTCTGTTCGGCAGGCGGGGCGATTGCTAACTGCCCGTTTTTATCCCGCGGCATCTTTTCAAAGCCCGCCCCAAAGTTAAATAACTTAATTTACACTTTGTAATTTTTTTTAATTATAGTACAGTAGAGCATTTTTATAATACAGTTTAAAGTCTTTTATAGTACAGTTTGGCGCAATATGATCTTATGTTTTATAAGCGGTTTCAAAATGAGGTTATAAATAATTGACGGCTTTGTTTAATTACTGTAAACTATGGTTGTTGATCATATTGTACTAATAAAAAATCTTTTTTTATTAGTACAGTTTAAACGTCATTATCTTTGCTTAAGCGCTATGTGAATTTCTGAATGATTAATTTTAGAATTGCAGAGCATGATAAGACTGTTTTTAATACGGATGGCTAAACGGTATCCTAACCCTGTTAAATCAAAAGAAGAGGTGGTTTAAAAAATGGCTGCAAAGACAAAAACTTCAATTGTTGATAGCAAAAAACAATTTGATGCTATTCATAAGCAGTTTGAAACGTTCCAAATTTTAAATGCTGAAGGAGAAGTCGTAAATAAAGACGCAATGCCTGATCTTTCAGATGATCAGTTAAAGGAATTAATGAGAAGAATGGTGTATATCCGCATTTTAGACCAGCGTTCAATTTCTCTTTCCCGTCAAGGACGTTTAGGTTTCTATGCACCGACAGCGGGCCAGGAAGCTTCTCAAATTGCATCACACTTCGCGCTTGAACAGGACGACTTTATCCTTCCGGGTTATCGTGACGTTCCTCAGCTGATTTGGCACGGTCTTCCTTTACATCAGGCATTCCTGTTCTCAAGAGGCCATTTTAAAGGTAATCAGATGCCTGAGGGAGTAAATGCTTTATCACCTCAAATTATTATTGGTGCTCAAATTATCCAAACCGCAGGTGTAGCTTTAGGTCTTAAAAAGCGCGGTAAAAAAGCGGTAGCTATTACTTACACTGGTGACGGCGGAGCTTCTCAAGGTGACTTCTATGAAGGAATGAACTTTGCCGGAGCATTTAAAGCGCCAGCGATCTTCGTTGTTCAGAATAACCGCTATGCGATTTCAACTCCTGTAGAAAAGCAATCATCCGCACAGACAATTGCCCAAAAAGCAGTTGCCGTCGGTATTACAGGTGTTCAAGTAGACGGAATGGATGCACTTGCCGTTTACGCTGCAACCGCAGAAGCACGCCAGCGCGCAATTAACGGTGAAGGTCCGACTCTGATTGAAACTCTTACATTCCGTTACGGACCTCATACAATGTCCGGTGACGATCCGACTAAATATCGTACGAAAGAAATAGAAAATGAATGGGAGCAAAAAGACCCGCTCGTACGTTTCCGCAAGTTCTTGGAAAACAAAGGACTATGGTCTGAAGAAGAAGAGAACAAAGTGATTGAACAGGCCAAAGAAGAAATCAAACAAGCTATCAAAAAGGCTGACGGCGAATCAAAACCGAAAGTAACAGAGCTGATTGAGAATATGTTTGAAGAGCCGACGTTCAGCTTGAAAGAACAACTTGAAATTTACAAAGCGAAGGAGTCGAAGTAAGCCATGGCGCAAATGACAATGATTCAAGCGATCACTGATGCGTTACGCACAGAACTGAAAAACAATGAAAACGTTCTGCTTTTCGGGGAAGATGTAGGCGTTGCCGGAGGCGTATTCCGTGCAACTGAAGGCCTTCAAAAAGAATTCGGTGAGGACCGCGTATTTGACACGCCGCTTGCTGAATCCGGTATCGGCGGTCTCGCTCTCGGTTTAGGCCTGCAAGATTACCGTCCTGTTATGGAAATCCAATTCTTCGGATTCGTATATGAAGTAATGGATTCAATCTCAGGACAAATGGCTCGTCTCCGCTACCGTTCCGGCGGACGCTGGACTTCTCCGGTGACAATCCGTTCTCCATTCGGCGGAGGGGTTCATACACCTGAACTTCACGCTGACAGTTTGGAAGGCCTTATCGCTCAGCAGCCGGGTATTAAAGTTGTTATCCCTTCCACTCCTTACGATGCAAAAGGACTGCTGATTGCCTCTATCAGAGACAATGATCCGGTTGTTTTCTTAGAGCATATGAAACTTTACCGTTCTTTCCGTCAGGAAGTTCCTGAGGAGGAATACACAATTGAGCTAGGCAAAGCTGATGTGAAACGCGAAGGTACTGACCTTTCTATCATCACATACGGCGCAATGGTTCATGAGTCGCTTAAGGCTGCTGAAGAGCTTGAAAAAGAAGGCGTTTCTGCTGAAGTTATCGACCTTCGCACTGTAAGTCCGCTTGATATTGATACGATTATTGCTTCTGTTGAAAAAACAGGCCGCGCAATTGTCGTGCAAGAAGCTCAAAAACAAGCCGGCATCGCTGCCAACGTTGTAGCTGAAATCAATGACCGCGCGATTCTGAGCCTGGAAGCTCCGGTTCTGCGTGTTGCGGCGCCTGATACAGTATTTCCTTTCTCGCTTGCTGAGAGCGTATGGCTTCCAAACCATAAAGACGTTCTTGAAACTGCGAAAAAAGTTCTTGAATTTTAATCAGGCATCATAAAAGACGGTAAAGAGAGTCCTTTTCTCTTATATGAAGGAGTCTGTTTACTAGGTTCAATGCTTGCGAATGCATAACTAAAATTTGCTTAATCAACTAGGAGGTCGAAAACTGTGGCATTTGAATTTAAACTTCCGGATATCGGGGAAGGTATCCACGAAGGCGAAATCGTAAAATGGTTTGTTAAGCCGAACGACGAGGTAGAAGAAGACGATGTTCTGGCTGAAGTGCAAAATGATAAAGCAGTGGTAGAAATTCCTTCACCTGTTAAAGGAAAAGTATTAGAATTAAAAGTTGAAGAGGGAACAGTTGCAACTGTTGGACAAACGATTATTACGTTTGACGCACCTGGTTACGAAGATCTTCAATTTAAAGGAAGCCATGATTCAGGAGATGCGAAAACTGAAGCTCAAGTTCAGTCGTCTGCTGAAGCAGGGCAGGATATCTCTAAAGAAGAGACTCCTAAAGAGCCTGTAAAAGAAACCGGCGCAGGACAGCAGGACCAAGTGGAAGCTGATCCGAACAAACGCGTGATCGCGATGCCTTCCGTACGCAAATATGCCCGTGAAAAAGGCGTGGATATCCGTAAAGTAACAGGTTCAGGCAATAACGGACGTGTTGTAAAAGAAGATATCGACAGCTTTGCAAATGGAGGAGCGGCTCAAGAAGCGGCACCGCAAGAAACAGCTGCACCTCAGGAAACAGCTAAACCTGCAGCGGCTCAGGCTCCTGAAGGCGAATTCCCTGAAACACGCGAAAAAATGAGCGGTATCCGTAAAGCGATCGCAAAAGCAATGGTGAACTCTAAGCATACTGCACCGCACGTAACTCTTATGGATGAAGTTGACGTAACAAATCTTGTTGCTCACCGCAAACAGTTCAAACAAGTTGCTGCTGATCAAGGCATCAAGCTGACTTATCTGCCTTACGTCGTCAAAGCATTAACATCCGCTTTGAAAAAATTCCCTGTTTTAAACACATCTATTGATGATAAAACAGATGAAGTGATCCAAAAACATTACTTCAACATCGGAATTGCAGCGGATACCGAAAAAGGCCTGCTTGTGCCGGTAGTGAAAAATGCCGACCGTAAAGCCGTTTTCGAAATCTCTGATGAAATCAACAGCCTTGCTACAAAAGCGCGTGAAGGCAAGCTTGCACCTGCGGAAATGAAAGGCGCTTCTTGCACGATCACAAATATCGGTTCTGCCGGAGGCCAATGGTTCACACCGGTTATCAACCATCCAGAGGTTGCGATTCTCGGTATCGGCCGTATTGCTGAAAAAGCGATCGTCCGTGACGGTGAAATTGTAGCTGCTCCTGTCTTAGCTCTTTCTCTCAGCTTTGACCACCGTATGATTGACGGAGCAACTGCACAAAATGCGTTAAACCACATCAAGCGTTTACTGAACGATCCACAACTTATTTTAATGGAGGCGTAATGTTATGGTAGTAGGAGATTTCCCTATTGAAACAGATACTCTTGTGATTGGTGCGGGACCCGGCGGCTATGTAGCTGCCATCCGCGCTGCTCAGCTTGGACAAAAAGTAACAGTCGTTGAAAAAGCAACTCTTGGAGGCGTTTGTCTGAACGTCGGCTGTATTCCTTCAAAAGCGCTCATCAATGCAGGCCATCGTTACGAGAATGCAAAACATTCAGATGACATGGGGATCACTGCTGAGAACGTAACGGTTGACTTTACAAAAGTCCAAGAATGGAAAGCTTCTGTTGTAAATAAGCTTACCGG
Source organism: Bacillus sp. JNUCC-21 (assembly GCF_041222765.1). Classification (NCBI taxonomy): domain Bacteria; kingdom Bacillati; phylum Bacillota; class Bacilli; order Caryophanales; family Bacillaceae; genus Bacillus; species Bacillus sp. JNUCC-21. The sequence goes on from NZ_CP166019.1 coordinate 1,504,749, forward strand.
CGGTGTTGCAGGTCTTTTAAAAGGAAATAAAGTGGATGTTATAAAAGGGGAAGCTTATTTCGTAGACAGCAACTCTGTCCGTGTAATGGATGAGAACTCTGCGCAAACATACACATTTAAAAACGCAATCATTGCTACCGGTTCTCGCCCTATCGAATTGCCAAACTTCAAATATAGCGAACGCGTTCTGAACTCTACAGGCGCACTTGCGCTTAAAGAAATTCCGAAAAAGCTCGTTGTTATCGGCGGCGGATATATCGGTACTGAGCTTGGAACAGCGTATGCGAACTTCGGAACTGAATTGGTTATTTTAGAAGGCGGAGATGAAATTCTTCCTGGCTTCGAAAAACAAATGAGTTCTCTCGTTACCCGCAGACTGAAGAAAAAAGGCAACGTTGAAATCCATACAAGCGCCATGGCTAAAGGCGTTGAGGAAAGACCTGACGGCGTAACAGTTACATTCGAAGTAAAAGGCGAAGAAAAAACGGTTGATGCTGATTACGTATTAATCACTGTCGGACGCCGTCCGAACACTGATGAGCTCGGCCTTGAGCAAGTCGGTATCGAAATGACTGACCGCGGTGTCATTAAAACAGACAAGCAGTGCCGCACAAACGTACCGAACATTTACGCAATCGGTGACATCATTGACGGACCTCCATTGGCTCACAAAGCGTCTTACGAAGGTAAAATCGCTGCCGAAGCTATTTCAGGAGAGCCGGCTGAAATCGATTACCTCGGTATTCCGGCGGTTGTATTCTCTGAGCCTGAACTGGCTTCTGTCGGTTACACTGAAGCACAGGCGAAAGAAGAAGGCATTGAAGTCGTTGCAGCTAAGTTCCCGTTTGCAGCAAACGGACGTGCGCTGTCTCTTAACGAAACTGACGGCTTCATGAAGCTGATCACTCGTAAAGAAGACGGTCTTGTAATCGGTGCGCAAATTGCCGGCGCAAGCGCTTCTGACATGATTTCTGAATTGAGCCTGGCGATCGAAGGCGGAATGACTGCTGAAGATATCGCAATGACAATTCACGCTCACCCGACATTGGGCGAAATCACTATGGAAGCTGCCGAAGTAGCAATCGGAAGCCCGATCCATATCGTAAAATAATAATGTAACAAAGAAACAGCCCCCGTTTGTAAAAGCGGGGGCTGTTTTTATTGTGCAAGCACATGCTGCATAGGTTTGATGATATCCTCTTTTTTCTTTACGGATCCCTCAATCTTCATGACCACATGCCGATGATTGATCACCATCAGCGCAGGGAACGTGTTGATTTCCTCTTCCCATCCCTTTCTGTTGTCATAAACCTTCATTTGATCGACATGATGGGGATATTTCTTTTCTAAATCAAGAATCGCATCGTAATAAGGCACTTCTTTATCTATATGATTTTCATCGGAAAAAAACAAGATTTGAGTGTGATGAATGCTGTCGATCCGGTTTTTTGTGAATGGACTGACAGTAGAAACCGAACAGCTTGACAGAACGAACAGCATCAAAAAAAAGGGAATCACCGTACGGTAGCGCATCTATCTTACTCCTCTGTTTTATATAATATATGGGTTCATCCATTTAAAAGGACTATATCAAGTGTATCACGAGAGGTGAAAAACCTAAGGCTTGTTACTGAATTGTTATATAATTGAAACCGTTTTTAATGAAGAAATAATACGTGTGACAACTTGCGCAGCCGATGTGTAAAAAAGGCACATTGTTTTTCGTGAGAGCGCTGTTTTTTCGTTATACTGGGAGCAAAACCATATCAGGAGGGATTGTCATGTATAAAGCCGCTGCAGCTGTCATATGTATGTGCTTACTCGCCGGCTGCCAATCAAATGAAAAGATGCAAACAAACAAACCCCATTCTCAAGCCGCGGCCAATCATGCCAAACGGGAAAACCACCATACAAAAGAGGAAAAACAGAAAAAACAGAAGGCGGAGCCCCGTTACTATATCAATCCGAAAAGCTTTTCTGTGGAAAAAATGGATGAACAGAAAGAGAAAAAACCGATCGCATTGGTAACGATCGATGACGCGCCTGATCAGCATGCCGCTGAGATTGCGGACAAACTGCACGATCTCAATGCGTCAGCGATCTTTTTTGTAAACGGACATTTTTTGAAAAAAGATGAAAATAAGAAAGCGCTTAAGCATATTCATGAGTTAGGTTTTATGATCGGTAATCATACAATGACTCATCAAAACTTAAAAGATCTTTCCGAACAAAAACAACGGGAAGAAATCATTGGCGTCAATAAAGCGGTTGAAAAGGTAATAGGAGAGAAACCCGCATTTTTCAGGGCGCCTTTCGGAAGCAATACGGACTACAGTGACAGACTTATAAAAAAAGAAGGTATGGTGAAAATGAACTGGACCTTCGGGTATGATTGGGATCAGAAATATCAATCCAAAAAAGCGCTTACCGATATCACACTGAACAGTCCTTATCTGCGGGACGGGGCCAACATATTGATGCATGACCGGAAATGGACGGCGGAAGCCATGCCGGACATTGTAAAAGGATTGCGTCATAAAGGATATACTGTGATTGACCCTCGAGCTATAAAAAGACCGTAAAAAATAAATGTGTTATACAATTTATCAGTTGACATATTAAATGTGACATAATAATATAATAACAACAAGTGAAAATTAAGCGTTTTCAAATTCTGAGAAATGGGGAATGACAGATGGGTACAATTGTTTGCCAAGACTGTAACGAAGCGATTCATTACTTTGAGGATGAGAAGGTCACGACGTTATACGGAACATGCTGCGGACAATGCCAGTGTCATCTTGAAGAAGAGTAAAAAGCGTAAAAAGGCCCGAAACGATTTCGTTTCGGGCATCTTTATGTTTATTGGATGGCTTTTTGCTCTTTGATGACTCTGATCATTTCAAGCGTTGCATCTTCGGGACCCTGCACAGGAAGGCCGGCGTCCAAGTTTTTAAAAATGTAGCTGATATTTTCTTCAGTAATGATCTCACCCGGAATAAAGATCGGAATTCCCGGCGGGTACACCATGACAAACTCTGCGATGATCCGTCCCGCGGATTCTTTTAACGGAATGACTTCCGTATTTGCGTAAAACGCGTCTCTTGGCGTCATCGCTAACAGAGGAATTTCAGGAAGCAGAACTTCGGTTTGCTGATGAGCATAGTCATTGTCGGAAGCCTGCTTTGAAATGTCTGTAAGCGCGCTTACAAGACGGTCGGCATCTCCCGCTCTGTCGCCGGGGGTGAAAATACATAAAATATTATACAAATCGGACAGCTCGACTTCGATATTATATGATTCGCGGAGCCATTTTTCAACGTCATGACCCGTCAGTCCGAGGTTTTTGACCGAAATGATTAATTTAGTCGGATCATAACTGAATGCAGCTTTAGACCCTGTGATTTCTTCGCCGACACAGCGGATGCCTTCAATTTGATTGAGGCGTTCCCGTGTCTGATCCGCCAGCAGAATCGTATCTTCAAGAAGATCGCGGCCTTCTGTAGCGAGGCGTTTTCTTGCGACATCAAGTGAAGCGAGAAGCAGATAGGATGTTGACGTTGTCGTCAGCATGCTTAAAATCGACTGTACTCTTTCTTTGGAAACAAGACCTTCTCTCACATTTAAAATGGAGCTCTGCGTCAGGGAGCCTCCCAATTTGTGCACGCTTGTGGCTGCCATATCAGCGCCCGCCTGCATGGCGGACAGAGGAAGCTTATCATGAAAATGAATATGCACGCCGTGCGCTTCATCGACAAGCACAGGCACATCGAAAGAATGCGCGAGCTTTACAATGCTGCTCAAGTCAGCTGCCACACCGAAGTACGTCGGATTTATGACAAGCAGGCCTTTTGCGTCAGGGTGCTCCGTCAAAGCCCGCTCGGCGGACTCAAGCGTAATGCCGTGAGAAATTCCGAGCTCATCGTCAATTTCCGGGTGAATAAAAATCGGCACCGCTCCGGAAAATACAATGGCCGACATAATGGATTTATGAACGTTTCTAGGGATGATGATTTTATCTCCGGGTCCGCATACGGCCATGACCATCGTCATAATGGCGCCGCTCGTCCCTTGTACGGAAAAGAAGGTATGGTCTGCGCCGAATGCTTCCGCGGCCAGATCCTGGGCTTCTTTAATGATGCCCTTTGGCGCATGTAAATCATCCAGGGGTTCGATATTAATTAAATCTATGCTTAACGCGTTTTCTCCGATAAATTGTCTGAATTCCGGATCCATTCCCGCGCCTTTTTTATGGCCCGGAATGTGGAATTGGACAGGCTGTCTGTCCGCGTGCTTTTTCAGTCCGCTGTACAGGGGTGTTTCATGTTGCGGCAATTGTTTTCCCACCTTTATCATAATACCTACGGATTAGTTTGTATTACATTCAGTTTTATTACCCGTTTTTTAAACGTAAAACAAATGAATTATATTATGAACTTGAAAGAAAGTAAAGAACAATTTATGATCTATGGAAGATGCTTATTTTGAGCATGATTATAAAGGAGTGAAGACATTTGGAATATCAATATCCGATGAATGAGGACTGGACGACAGAGGAGGCCGTGGATGTCATTGCTTTTTTTCAGCAGGTGGAAAACGCCTATGAAAAAGGAGCTGACCGAGACAGACTTCTGAATGCGTACCGCCGCTTTAAAGAAATCGTTCCCGGGAAAGCGGAAGAAAAGAAAATCTGCAGCCAATTTGAAGCTGACAGCACCTATTCCCCGTATCGGACTGTGAAACAGGCGAAACAATCAGATCAAGCGATTATCAAAATGTAGACAAAGCGAGCCGGCAATCGGCCCGCTTTTTATGTTATGAGACTTTCTGAGTCAGTGTGTATAAAAAGGAAAGCTTCCTAAAAGCATCTTCAATGGTTTGCAGGAATTCATTGTTGTTCATGTTGATCACGTCTTCTTTTTGTAGCTGAATGCCGCACAAAAGCTCTGCTTTTTTCACTGTCTGCAGGCGTTCAAATAATGTTTTCAGCTGCTCCTGATCCATGTCGGACTGCTTGTACGCCCCTGGCTTCGTATGATCCGGCGACCATACAAAATGACCGGGAATCTGTTTTGTGATGTCCTCCTGCTTCGCTTCCAGCAATCTGCCGTATTCCTCTTTTATCGGAGATTCATAAATGATGGCAAACCATACAAACATATGGGTGTCCCATAAACCGATCTGAAAGTGAGGGAGTTTCTTATACCCGCGTTTGCTGTTGGCAAAGGCAACCCAGCTGTCAGCCGGCGGGTTGACAGATCTTCTCGCGTGCTTGGCGACATGCGGGAACATTTCATCGCCTGTCAATGCTGACAATGTCGGTGCGAAATGCTCTCCTAACAAGGTCAGCTTCGGGCGGACTTGTTCTTTTAACACCTCCATGCGCGGATCTAAACCTTCTATTGTAAATGTATCGAAGTCTTCTTTTGTAAAACGCATCTGAGTCATCTTTTTCCTCCTTATCGTAAGTATTCATATTTTACCACAGCCGCCGCCGGCCGCAAAAACATTGAGAACGTTTGAACCGAGAGGATTGGTGGTAAAAAACGAATAGGTAAACACACAATTTTAAGAATGTTGTTACAGCCGAATATAAGTTTCCATACGATATAAGAAGTATCATTAATAAATTGGAAAAATGGGATGCTTTTTTAACAAATGATCTCTGGAAGGGGCGAAAGACAATGAGGCAAGTGGTGAAGGAAGGATTCAGGGAGGAAAAAAATAACCGTGTAGCTGTCTGGAGACTAGAGGTTGATTATGAATTGGCAACCCTGTATGAGGCCATGCAAAAAGAGAATGAAGATCAAATCGATCTCAGCAAAAGAAAACTGGAACGTCTCAGAAAAGAATGGATTCGGCTTAACGGATAAAGAATAGTAAAAACGAACCGCAGGAAATGGTTCGTTTTTACGTGAGAAGGCATTTTTTTCATTTTCCTTGCTTTTTCATCGCCTTTATCAGTATGCTATAGAATAAGCTATACATAGAAAAGAGGTACACGGTATGACAAATTGGACGGAAATTGATGATATCGCAAAACAATGGGTAAAAGAAGCCGGAACGAGAATCAGGCAATCCATGCAGGAAAGCTTGACGATTGAAACAAAATCAAATCCGAATGATTTAGTCACAAATATTGATAAAGAGACGGAACGCTTTTTCATTGACCGTATACAGGGAACTTTTCCCGGACACCGAATTCTCGGAGAAGAAGGGCAGGGAGATAAGCTCCGCTCCCTTGACGGAATCGTCTGGATCATTGATCCGATTGACGGAACGATGAATTTTGTCCATCAAAAGCGGCATTTCGCGATCTCCATCGGCATCTTTGAAGACGGAAAAGGCAAAATCGGCTTAATTTATGATGTGATGCAGGACGAACTGTATCACGCATTCAGCGGAAAAGGGGCTTATCTGAACGACACGCCGCTTGCTCCTTTAAAAGAAGCTTCCATTGAAGAAGCCATTATTGCAATCAATGCAACATGGGTGACGGAAAACAGAAGGATTGACCCGAGTATTTTGGCGCCGCTCGTAAAACGGGTCAGAGGAACGCGTTCCTACGGTTCGGCGGCACTTGAGCTGGCCAGTGTTGCAGCCGGCCGCATTGACGCATACATTACGATGAGGCTCGCGCCGTGGGATTACGCTGCCGGCTGCGTGCTGCTGAACGAAGTCGGGGGCATTTACACGACCACAGACGGCGAACCATTTACGTTTTTAGACAACCACAGCGTGCTTGCGGGCAATCCGGCAATACATAAAATTATCTTTGACGACTATTTACATGCTGACAGGTAGAGATTTTGAAGAAGAAGATCTCGGGTTTCTGGAGCAGCTGGCGGCTGCACACCCGGTGTGGAAAAACGAAGAGTTCGGAACAAAAAATGCGGCGGAGTTTATGCTTGTATACTCCATGTACAATGGAACGTGGCTCGTATGGGAGATTGACGGCGCTCCTGCCGCCGTTAGTTTTCATTTGGAATGGGCGCCTTCAAACGGAAAACCGTGGCTCGGAACCGTGGCCGTCGCTCCGGAGGCAAAAGAGAAAGGAATCGGACGCGCGGTCATTGAAGAGATTGCGGGCCGGCTGAGAGGGGAGCATAAAGCGATGTTTTCAGCCGTTCCCCTGGACAGGCAGGAATGGGTTTTGTTTTTAAGCCAATGCGGCTTTGAACAGCTTAAGCTTGAAAAAGACGATCGGGAAAAGACATATATGATCATGGTGAAGCCATTGTGAAATGTTTCAGATATAAAAAAGAGACCGGATTTCTCCGGTCTCTTTTCTTGTTTACAAGCCGACCGCATTCCAGGCCGCTTCTACGCTTGCAGCGTCTTGAGAGCCGTAAAGGTCCCGCGCTGATTGAATCAAAGCTGCTTTTGCATCTTTAAAGTTTGATGACGGAGTGAGATATACCGTTAGTGCGCGATAGTAAATCTGCTCCGCTTTTTTCACGCCGATTTTTGTAATCGTGTTGTAAGCGGCTTTGTTCGGAATTCCGCTGTTTGTATGCACGCCGCCGTAGTCGCCGGCATCAGTGTTCGGAAGGTTTTGATAATTTTTGTAATGATCGGGCTGTCCGTATTTTGTCGGAGTGGATAAACTGCGGAGAGCCGGCTGGCTGACCGTAATATCTTCACCGATATCCCAGTCCTCAGTATCGTTGAAGTATCCGAATACATCAGAGAAGGATTCATTTAAAGCGCCCGGCTGATTTTCATAGTTCAGGTTGGCTGTTTCCTGTGTAACACCGTGTGTCATTTCATGGGCCGTTACGTCCATTGAACCGGAAAGAGGCGAGAAGAATGAGCCGTCACCGTCACCGTAAATCATTTGGTCGCCGATCCAGGCCGCGTTATTGTATTTGCTGCCGTAATGAACGGAAGATACGATTTTGCCGCCTTTATTGTCGTAACTGTTGCGTTTAAACGTCTGATAGAAATAATCGTACACTTTGCCGAGATTGTAATGCGCATCAACGGCAGCGCGCTGAGAAGAAGTTGTGAACTGGTTGGTAGTGCTTGATACGAGTGTGCCCGGCAGGTTATATTGTCGGTTTTGCAGATCGTACGTAATAATTTGCGTTCCGGTAGGTTTAGAAAGATCACGCATTACATATTTTCCGCTTTCAGAAGAAATATTTAATGAGACCGTTTTTCCTTTAAGAGTCGTACCTGTTCCGGTTGCAGCGGCATGCTCCACTTTGTTTTGCTTTTTCAGGACTTTCCCTGTTTCCGCATCAACGGTTACTTCCCAGTTAGCTGGTTCCGGTTCGATGTAGCGGATGGTTACATCATAGGCGAGGCGGTATTTACCGTCTTTTGTGGCCGCTGCTTTCAGCTCGGCTTTGTTTTTGTTTGCAACGTTGCCGTTAGAGACGGCTTCAGGTGATTTGCCGATTGCTTTAAAAGCATGATCCAGCGCCTGATTTGCAGATAATTTTTTGCTGTTTGCCGTTTTGGCAGAAGCATCGTTGTTTAATTCACCGTTAATCGCATAGACATTGTTGGATTTATCGACGTGAATAATGACTTGTGAGTCTTTCACAGGCACACCGTTAACGACAGGCACATAACGGAAATGCTTGTAGCCGAGATCATCAGTCGTGTGGTCAATCAGCTTCAGTCTCTCAGAAGGGTTGCCTTTGAAGACTTTGCCGTTTTGTTTCAAGTATTGCTTGATTGCTTTGTCACTGACTGAAGGCAATTCAGATTGCACCAAAGAATGCTTCGGCACAAAGTTCGTCAGGTTTTCTTTAAGCTGAGGATTCTCAGCGGCCTGAACACCCGGAAGACTGATGGTTAAACTCATAAAGGAAGCGGCGACAGCAACAGACAATTTCTTACCTAAACCCACAATAAATCCCCCTTTTTGAAAATAATGAAAACTTATATTGTTATAATAAACCAGCATTCTCTCATTCTGCAATATAAAACTAGACTCCGCTGATGAATTGATAGAATCGTCCCGGAAAGGCTTCCAGCGGCCAGCATCGGGGGATAAGCCGAGAGGCACGTGTTGAATCAGACATGAGTCGAATGATGCGATTTATTCTGAAAAAAATGACAAATGAAGTCGGGAAAAATGATAGGGGAAAAATGTTCCGATCTGTAAAACTTTTTTTATAGCCGTTTGTCTAAACGGGTGAGGCCTTAATAAACGAAAAGGATTGTTTCAGATGTCAGAGATTTTCAGTCATTTTATTCAGCATTTCGACAGGTATTTCAAGAGCTGTCTTACGAAGAGATTGCTGATGTTTTGGACTGGAGTCTTTCGAAGGTGAAGAGCACCCTGTACAGGGCGAGAATGCAGCTGAAACAGCACTTGGCGGAAAAAAGGAAGGACGGACAGATATGACTTGCTGTTTAGTGAGAGATTTACTCCCTTTATATATTGAAGGCGATTGTGAAACAGAAACGGAGCGGTTTATTTCCCGCCATCTTGAATCATGCGGTAAGTGCGGGAGTTTATATCATATGATGAAGGAGCCGTTTGACCTCGGCAGCCCTGAGATGAAGGCGCCAGCCTGTTATGCAGAAGAAGAAAGGCGGTTTAAGGAACGGTATTACGGGAAGCTGCTGATAAAAGCAGCCTGTTTGTTCGGCGCTGTTTTCTTTATCATGCTGGTCCTTAAACTGCTGATTTAAAAAAACGCCCGGCTGAATGACCGGGCGTTTTAATCCGTTTACTCAGCCGGATGAAAGGCTGTATAAATGCCTTCAAGCAATTCCTGGGGCAGTGAATTAAAGAATCCGGCACACAGCTTTGCTTCTTTTTTTCCTGCTCCTGCTTTTTCAGCAAGTTCCTGATCAAACGTATACACACCGTCTTCTTCAATCAGCGCAGATTGAAGGATATGAAGGCTTTGGGAAAAAGCGGTGAACAGCTGATCAACGATAAGGGCCTCTTTTTCCGTAAAGCCGAGCTCCACCGCTTTTTCTTTATTAAATGTATATTCGCCGTCCGTTTTCTCAATACATTGGGAAAGTACGGTTAAAAATTCGGTTGAACTGTCCCACAGCTTTTGAATGATCTGGGCTTGTTCTTGATCTAATCCCAATTCAACCGCTTTTTCGCCGTCAAAATAATAGACACCGTCTTTTTCGTAAATCGATTGGCTGATGATGTCAATGAGTTTTGCCGCGTCTTCCGGTGTCTTCTCTGCGGAAGCCTGCAGGGCATGCGGTTCATTTGCCTGGATCGTTTTTGCGCCGGCAGAATCAAGCGGACTGAATGCAAGCAAGGCGGCTGAGGCGGTTGCGGCGGCAGTTACAGCGGTTTTCTTCAAAAAAGATGTTTTCATTTCGTTCTCTCCTTGTCATGTGTATTTGCTTACAGCCACAAGTATAAAAAGACAATGATGGAATTGAAATAGGAGGTATGGTATTTTCTGCATAACGATGCCGGACTATTTCAGACTGCATATTCTGAGGGAATCTGCTGATGTAACTAGAATGGGAGCTGTCATTTCCGGCTTCCTGACTAGGCGGCGGGGGAGATAAGCCTTACATCTCAGCCTGTTTTGAGGATGTAAAAAAGCCTGAATCTTTGATTCAGGCTTCATTAGATATTTTCTTTCCATGTTTACGGAATTTTGCAAAGGGTCATGCTTTTAATCAAGCAGTCCCTGTTCGCGCATTTTTTTCTTTACGGTGAAACCGCTTCCCATCATGGCGATAACGAGAACAATGCTTCCGATGATGCCCCATGCGCTTTTCTCAGCGATTGATACGCCGATCAGCATCATGCTGAAGACTGCTGCGAATGCAAATAATAATAAGAGCCAATTCAATTTTTTCATATTTCCATCCCCTTTAACGTCATACTTTCAGTTTACAGAAAAACGTAACGCTTTTAAAGAGGATGTGTGGTATAATATGAAAGTTATCTAATTTTTTTAGGAGATGAAAATGTGAAACTTCGAAACGATCTTCGCAACATCGCGATTATTGCCCACGTTGACCATGGGAAAACGACTTTGGTAGACCAATTGCTTCACCAAGCCGGAACATTCCGTGCCAACGAAAATATTGCCGAACGCGCAATGGATTCAAACGATCTTGAACGTGAACGCGGTATTACAATTCTTGCGAAAAATACTGCGATTAACTATAAAGATACACGCATTAATATTTTGGACACTCCGGGACACGCCGACTTCGGCGGAGAGGTAGAACGGATTATGAAAATGGTTGACGGTGTTCTGTTAGTCGTTGACGCATATGAAGGCTGCATGCCGCAAACCCGTTTCGTACTGAAAAAAGCTCTTGAGCAGAACTTAAATCCGGTTGTCGTCGTAAACAAAATCGACCGTGATTTCGCCCGCCCGGAAGAAGTCATTGATGAAGTGCTTGATTTGTTCATCGAGCTTGACGCAAACGAACAACAGCTTGAGTTCCCTGTCGTCTACGCTTCTGCGATTAACGGAACGGCAAGTCTGGATCCGAAAAAGCAGGACGAAAATATGGAATCACTGTATGAAACGATACTTGAACATGTCCCTGCCCCGGCAGATAACGCCGAAGAGCCTCTTCAATTCCAAGTGGCGCTGCTTGATTACAATGATTATGTCGGCCGTATCGGTATCGGACGCGTTTTCCGCGGCACGATGAAAGTGGGTCAGCAGGTTTCATTGATGAAACTTGACGGAACGGTAAAATCATTCCGCGTAACGAAAATCTTCGGTTTCCAAGGATTGAAACGCGTGGAAATTGAAGAAGCGAGAGCGGGAGACCTCGTTGCCGTTTCGGGCATGGAAGACATCAACGTCGGTGAAACGGTTTGTCCGGCTGACCACCATGAGCCGCTGCCGGTTCTGCGCATTGATGAGCCTACGCTCCAAATGACATTTGTCGTAAACAACAGCCCGTTTGCAGGCCGTGAAGGCAAATATGTCACAGCCCGCAAAATTGAAGAGCGTCTGAACGCGCAGCTTCAAACAGACGTCAGTCTTCGTGTCGAACCGACTGCATCACCTGACGCATGGGTTGTTTCAGGACGCGGTGAGCTTCACCTGTCCATTTTAATTGAAAACATGCGCCGTGAAGGCTATGAGCTTCAAGTGTCTAAACCTGAAGTTATCATTAAGGAAATCGACGGCGTAAGCTGCGAGCCTGTTGAGCGCGTGCAGATTGACGTGCCTGAAGAGCATACCGGTTCTGTTATGGAATCAATGGGTGCGAGAAAAGGCGAAATGCTTGATATGATTAATAACGGAAACGGCCAGGTCCGCCTGATCTTTACCGTACCTTCACGCGGACTCATCGGCTATTCTACTGAGTTTCTGTCACTGACACGCGGTTTCGGTATCCTGAACCACACGTTTGACAGCTATCAGCCGATGCAAAAAGGCCAAGTCGGAGGCCGACGTCAGGGTGTGCTCGTTTCCATGGAAAACGGAAAAGCGACATCTTACGGAATTCAAGGTATTGAAGACCGCGGCGTCATCTTCGTTGAGCCCGGAACAGAAGTATATGAAGGCATGATTGTCGGCGAACATAACCGTGACAATGATCTTGTCGTCAATGTCAGCAAAATGAAACAGCAGACAAACGTCCGTTCCGCTACGAAGGATCAAACGACTACGATTAAGAAAGCGCGCATTATGTCGCTTGAAGAATCACTCGAGTACTTAAACGAAGATGAATACTGTGAAGTAACGCCGGAATCCATCCGTTTAAGAAAGAAAATCCTGAATAAAAACGAACGTGAAAAAGCGGCGAAAAAGAAAAAAACAGCAGGAATGTCTTAATCACTTGCAGAATTTGAAAAGGTAGAACCCGAACGGAAAAGGGGAGGGGGATCCTTTTGAATGAAGTAAGTGAACGGCTGTCGTTCTTTGCGGCTCTTTACCAAGTGGATGAGCATCCGCTGACGGGAATGTGGCTGTTATACGGAACGATCGTCGTGCTTTCGGTGATTGTATTTAAACTCGGCTTTGCCAAACGGCTGCCGGTGTTGAAGGCTGCGGCAGTTTATCTCTTTCTCGTGCTCGGCTGCACCGTGCTGACTTTTTTCGGTGTGTTTCTGCCGGTCGGAGAAGGGCTTGTTGTCGCCGCCTTGATTTTGATCATTTACAAAATCCGTCTGCACCAGTCCAAAAAAAGCCAGTCAGCTAAACCGCAATAAAAAAATGACCTTGCCTTCCGGCGGGTCATTTTTTATTCGGTTTATTTTTTCAGTTTATCTTTTTTCGCTTTTTGTCCGGGATGAAAGGAAAAGTGTCCGGTATTCAGCCGCGCCTCCGTTTTGACTTTGATTCGGTCATGGCATTCCCGGCACATATATGTATGAATCGGACGATTGCGGAGGCGTTTGGCTGTCAGTGTTTCATCATCAATTTGTTCGATTTTGTCGCAAATGGAACATTTTACTCTCATTGATTTTCACCTCTTTCACTATGACAAGCATTATAACATGGATGCCCCTCCTGCCAAAGGGAAAGAAAGCAGCGCCCTTCCTTTGGAGCGGGCGCTGCTTTTTACCGGCGGTTTTTCATATGATGATCCGATTGATCGTTCTGTTCGTTTTGCAGCTTGTTCTGGTCTCTTTGGTTCAGCTGATCATCATTCGATTGAGTCGGTGATTCTTTTTCATTGTCGGTCACATCATTCGGGACTTCCGGCATGACACGGCCGACGATGGCGGCAAGTTCGTCCAAAATGCCTGAAACGGGGCGGCCGGCCTTAATGTCGCTGCCCATGCCTCTCAGACGGGAAACCGTATCAGGATCAGCCACGACAACGGCATTGGCGCCGTAAGGATCGTTTTTTAACGCCTGGGCAACCGTGTATTTAATGCTCTCCACTTTGCTTCTTTCTAAATTGTCATCCACATCGATACCGACAACGGAGTATCTTCCGAGTACAACCGCGGTGGCATCTGAAATGCCGGGGATTTTTTCGGTTACCTCGACGAGATGCTTAGCGATGTCTGTCCGGCCGGGATTTTCAGCTGTCTCAGGAGCCGTATTTTTCACATGGATCGGTTTTGCATCGCGCTGATCGGCTGATTCGTTCTGAATATTGCGGCCGCGGCCGTCCTGTACAGCAGTGCAGCCGGTAAGGATAAACAAGGCTTGTATGATAATGAAAAGAATTCGCACGTCAGATTTCCTCCTTGAATGCTTTCATTTATTTTATTGTTGAATTAACCTTCTATCTTTATTCACCAAATCATATATTTTAGCAGGCATCCCCGTTTTTCGCGGAAAGAGAAGCACACGATGGGCTTTGATCCTTATTTCAGGAGGCTGAGACTTGAGTAAAATTTATGTGTTAGATACGAATGTACTTTTGCAGGATCCTAACGCCATTTTTTCCTTTGAAGAAAACGAAGTTGTCATCCCCGCCGTCGTGCTGGAAGAGGTCGATTCAAAAAAGCGGTATATGGACGAGGTCGGGAGAAATGCGAGGCACGTATCTAAGCTGATAGACGGGCTCAGGGAGAAAGGAAGGCTGCACGAGAAAGTTCCGCTTGAAAGCGGAGGAACGCTCAGAATTGAACTGAACCACCGGTCATTTCACCAGCTCCAAGAAATTTTTATCGAAAAAACGAATGATAACCGCATTTTGGCGGTGGCAAAAAATTTAAGCCTTGAGGAGGAAACGAAAGAAAACGGCCGCCTCGTCATCCTGGTCAGCAAAGATGTGCTTGTCAGGGTAAAGGCGGATGCCATCGGGCTTTTGGCGGAGGACTTTTTAAACGACAGAGTCGTTGACCATGATGAAATATATAGCGGGTACAAAGATATATTTATGAATAAAGAGCGGTTTGCCTCGTTTTATAAAGACAAACAAATTTCAGTCAAGGAGCTTCAGCAGCATCAGGTTTATCCGAATCAATTTGTGCTGATGAAAGATGAATTAGGAGGATCTTCGTCTGCGGTCGGCATGACAGATAAGAAAGGCGAGACCGTAAAAAGACTCGTTTTCGATGATGAGCACGTATGGGGAATCAGGCCGAAGAACGTCCAGCAGACAATGGCGCTTGAACTCCTGCTGAGGGAAGATATCCCGCTCGTCACCCTGATCGGAAAAGCGGGAACGGGAAAAACCTTGCTTGCTCTCGCGGCAGGGCTTCTGCAGACGGAGGATCTCGGTATTTATAAAAAACTGATCGTCGCGCGTCCCATCGTCCCGGTGGGAAAGGATATCGGATATTTGCCTGGCGAAAAAGAGGAAAAGCTCAAGCCGTGGATGCAGCCAATCTTTGATAATCTTGAATTTTTATTCAATGCGAAAAAGCCGGGTGAACTTGAAGCGATTTTGGCAGGAATCGGATCGATTCAGGTGGAGGCGCTGACATACATTCGGGGGAGAAGCATTCCGGATCAGTTTATTATTATTGATGAGGCTCAGAATTTGACGAGGCACGAGGTCAAAACGCTTTTGACTCGGGTGGGAGAGGGCAGCAAAATTGTCCTGATGGGCGATCCGGAGCAAATAGATCACCCATACTTAGACAGTTTAAACAACGGACTTGCTTATGTTGTAGAACGGTTTAAAGAACAAACCGTCTCCGGCAGCGTGAAGCTTGTGAAAGGTGAGAGATCCGGCCTTGCACAGCTTGCAGCCGATTTGTTATAAAACTTCGATTTCTGTGACGCCCGTTATCGGTTTTTCTAAGTCTCCGTCCACGTAAAAATGGACCGGGCCGCCGTCTTGAAGGGGTTTCCCCCCATCGCTGAAATGCGCGATTGCGTCCATCGCCTTTTCAAGCGCCACTTCGGTTCTTTCTGATTTTGAAATAAATGCGCACAGGACAGCGCTTTCTTTCGGCTCGGCATTTGCTAAAACAGCGCCGAGCTTCATGGCGAAGCTGCCGTTCATCAGTCTTTCTTTTTCATAACGTTTTTCGCTTTTTAAAGTCGGCGGCGAAATGCGCCCTTCTCTGATCACCCGTTCCGGATCAAGCGTATGCTCCTGGGTTTCTGCAGAGCCGTCCGGATGAACAGGCTGATTTTTTTCAAACGGAAACTTACGGTCATCGAAAATCCAGACACTCGGATCAATTGTAATCGGGTATGTAACATTGCCTTTTACTTGAATAACGCTCATGGTGAAGCCCCCCTTTACTTAAAGTATAAAAGTTTTCGCATGAATTGTCACTTTGCGTCGCAAATTAGATGTATACAACGGCAGCGAAGTGAGGATGATCGACATGGTATGCCGGCATTACCAAGAGCTGGACGCATTAGTTCAAGAAGCGAAAAAAAGGACCGAAGAAGGCAAAGTGGCAGACTATATTCCGGCTCTGGCTGAATCTGAACAAGACAGCCTTTCGGTCACGATTTATCATGCGGAAAATACATGTCTGACGGCAGGAGACGCCGACCGGACATTTACGCTGCAGAGCATTTCGAAAGTGCTTTCTCTGGCGCTCGTACTGATGGATTACGGAAAGGAAAAGGTGTTCAGCTGCGTGGGTCAGGAGCCGACCGGCGACCCGTTTAATTCCATGATTAAGCTTGAAACAGTGAATCCGGGCAAGCCTTTAAATCCGATGATTAATGCGGGAGCTCTCATCGTTACGGGTTTCATTAAAGGGCATTCGCCGAAAGACCGCCTGGATTACCTGCTCGGATTCATCAGAAGACTTGCGAATAATCAGGACATTACATATTGCAGACATGTCGCGGAATCGGAATTCAGTTCATCCATGATTAATCGGGCCATGTGTTATTACATGAAGCAGTATGACATTTTTAAAGGCGATGTTGAAGAGGTCATGGATTTGTATACAAAACAGTGCGCGATTAAGATGAGCAGTCTGGATTTAGCCAAAATCGGCTGTGTATTCGCCCTTGACGGCAAGCATCCGGAAACCGGGGAGCAGGTCATTAAAAAAGATGTGGCGAGAATCTGCAAGACGTTTATGGTGACATGCGGCATGTATAATGCGAGCGGGGAATTCGCGATTAAGGTCGGCATTCCCGCTAAAAGCGGCGTTTCGGGAGGGATCATGGGCATTTCGCCGTACAACTTCGGAATCGGTATATTCGGCCCGGCGCTTGATGAAAAAGGCAACAGCATCGCGGGTGTGAAGCTTTTGGAAATCATGTCTGAGAAATACAGGCTGAGTATTTTTTGAAACATTTTTTATCATAACATCTGCTTAAATCCTCTTGCAATTTCATCTGATACCCTTTATGATAAATAGAAGAATTAGGTACTCGCCTGGGGAACGGAGGGATACTTTTGGCTTCAGAGATTATAGTTGACCATCAGCAGAAAGCATTCGAGCTGTTGAAGTTAGATGCTGAGAAGATTTTGAAGCTGATCCGAGTACAAATGGATAACTTAACGATGCCTCAATGTCCTCTGTATGAAGAGGTCTTGGATACTCAGATGTTCGGACTGTCGAGGGAAATCGATTTTGCTGTCCGCCTGGGATTAGTTGACGAAAACGACGGCAAAGAGCTGCTGGACAGACTTGAAAGAGAACTGTCTGCTTTGCATGACGCGTTTACAGGAAAATAAATGATCAAACTCAAACTATTCAACGGTTTGGGTTTTTTTATAACCGTAAACCGTTTTTTTGCATCTTCTTTTCGTAAGACGGTCTCTTAATCTGCATTTCATCCGAAAAACTATAAAGAAACTGCGTAAATTGTTTATGAATTATAGTAAAATATAATACGCTATAGGTATTAAACGTAAGCTTTAAGCAGGAAAGAGGATGTTATGTTTAAAAGAATGTTAAAATCTTACGATTATTCATTGATATGCGCTATCATTCTGCTGTGCTGTTTCGGATTGGTAATGGTATACAGCTCAAGCATGATTACCGCCGTTATGCGTTACGGCGTGAGCAGCGACTATTTCTTTAAACGGCAGCTGTTCGCCGTCATCGCAGGGTTTGTGCTGTTTATCATCGCGGCCGTTTTTCCGTACAAAGTGTTCGCCCATCAAAAGATTCAGAAATTCATACTGCTTGCGTCAGTGGCTGCGCTTTGCGCGCTGTTTGTTTTCGGACATGTTGCCGGAAACGCGCAAAGCTGGTTTAAAATCGGCGGAATGGCCATTCAGCCGGGGGAATTTGTCAAGCTGACCCTGATACTGTACCTTGCCGCGGTATACGCAAAGAAACAAAGCTACATCGATCAGCTTTTGACGGGGGTTGCTCCGCCGGTGATCGTCACCGTAGTCATTTGTGCGCTTATCGCCATTCAGCCCGACTTCGGAACGGCGATGATTATCGGTCTGATCGCGTTTTGCGTCATTATGTGTTCGGGATTCAGCGGAAGGACCCTGCTCAGGCTGGTGCTCATGGCGGGAATCGTATTGCTCCTTGTCAGCCCGATCATCTATATGAAATGGGACGATATTTTGACACCCGGGCGTATGAGCCGGTTTGAAAGCCTTGAAAATCCATTTAAATACGCCAGCACATCAGGCCTGCAGATTATAAATTCGTATTATGCGATCGGCTCAGGCGGTTTTTTCGGTCTCGGTCTTGGAGAAGGCATTCAAAAATACGGTTATCTGCCTGAATCGCATACAGACTTTATTATGGCGGTTATTTCAGAGGAGCTCGGCATTTTCGGCGTCCTGTTTGTCATTGTGCTGCTGGCTTTTGTCGTGTTAAAAGGTTTTTATATTGCGAGAAAATGTGAAGATCCGTTCGGGAGCCTTTTGGCAATCGGGATATCCAGCATGATTGCGATTCAGACCTTTATCAATCTCGGCGGTGTCAGCGGCTTAATTCCGATTACAGGTGTTCCGCTGCCGTTTATCAGCTACGGGGGCTCATCAATGTTGTTGTTATTAATGAGCGCCGGTATATTGGTGAATGTCAGCATGCATGTCAAGTACTCAGAAAAGAAGAAAAAGAGGGAGCCCGTTCCGTCTAAGGGGGTAAAAAGACGGCAGACGGAAAAATCTGTGTATCTCTAAAAAACAAGTGTATACACAGGACGGATATTCCTTTATTATAAACTACATATTTATTAGGCCAAGGGGGAGAAAAGTTTGTCACAACAATCCATCCAAAAAGTGTTAGTAGCAAACAGGGGAGAAATTGCGATTCGGATTTTCCGGGCGTGCACAGAATTGAACATCAGAACGGTAGCCGTTTATTCAAAAGAAGATTCGGGCTCCTATCATCGCTATAAAGCGGATGAAGCTTATCTTGTGGGAGAAGGCAAAAAACCGATTGATGCGTATCTTGATATTGAAGGGATTATTGAGATCGCAAAAAGAAACGGCGTAGATGCCATTCATCCGGGCTACGGATTTCTCTCTGAAAATATCCAATTTGCGAGACGCTGTGAAGAAGAGGGCATCGTATTTATCGGACCGACGTCAGCGCATTTGGATATGTTCGGAGATAAGGTAAAGGCGAGGGAGCAGGCAGAAAAAGCCGGCATCCCCGTTATTCCGGGGAGTGACGGACCGGCTGAAACATTAAAAGATGTCGAACAATTCGCAAAAGTCCACGGATTTCCGTTTATTATTAAAGCATCGCTCGGAGGCGGAGGCCGCGGAATGAGAATCGTCCGAAACGAAAGCGAATTGAAAGAATCGTTTGAGCGGGCCAAATCAGAAGCGAAAGCCGCATTTGGAAACGATGAAGTGTATGTTGAAAAACTGATCGAAAATCCTAAGCATATTGAAGTTCAGGTGATCGGAGATAAAGAAGGCAATGTCGTCCATCTGTATGAGCGGGACTGTTCCGTTCAGAGACGCCATCAAAAGGTCATTGAGGTGGCGCCGAGTGTATCTTTGCAGCCTGAATTAAGGGACGAAATCTGTGAAGCGGCTGTGACGCTTGCGAAAAATGTCGGCTATATCAACGCAGGGACCGTGGAGTTTCTCGTAGCGGGCGGTGAATTTTACTTTATTGAAGTGAACCCGCGCGTGCAAGTGGAGCATACGATTACGGAAATGATAACGGGGGTTGATATCGTTCAGACGCAAATCCTCGTGGCGCAGGGCCACGGACTGCACAGCCGTGCCGTCAATATCCCTGAGCAGAAAGACATTTTTACAAACGGGTATGCGATACAATCACGTGTGACCACTGAAGATCCGCTGAATGACTTTATGCCTGACACGGGTAAAATTATGGCTTACCGCTCAGGCGGCGGCTTCGGCGTCCGCCTTGATACGGGAAACAGCTTCCAGGGCGCCGTCATCACGCCTTATTATGATTCACTGCTTGTCAAGCTGTCGACATGGGCGCTGACGTTTGAACAGGCATCAGCGAAAATGGTCCGCAACCTGCAGGAATTCAGGATCAGGGGCATTAAGACCAATATTCCGTTTCTTGAAAACGTGGCAAAGCATGAAAAATTCCTGACGGGCCAATATGACACATCGTTTATCGACACAACGCCTGAGCTGTTTGTTTTCCCAAAACAGAAGGACCGCGGAACAAAAATGCTTTCCTATATCGGCAATGTCACGGTGAACGGTTTTCCGGGAATCGGGAAAAAAGAAAAACCTGCATTTGATAAGCCTCAGACCGTTACGTTAGGTATCGAAGAAAAGCCGGCAAGCGGTACGAAACAGATCCTTGAGGAAAGAGGCGCCGAGGGGCTTGCAGACTGGGTGAAAGAGCAAAAATCCGTGCTCCTGACCGATACAACGTTCAGGGATGCCCATCAGTCCCTGCTTGCAACCCGGATCAGATCCAATGATTTGAAAAAAATCGCGAATCCTACGGCTGCCCTGTGGCCTGAACTGTTCAGCCTTGAAATGTGGGGAGGCGCGACATTTGATGTAGCGTACCGTTTCTTAAAAGAAGACCCTTGGAAACGCCTTGAAGATCTTCGCAAGGAAGTGCCGAACACATTGTTCCAGATGCTGCTTCGTTCATCAAATGCCGTCGGTTATACAAACTATCCGGACAATGTCATCCAAAAATTTGTCCGGCAGTCAGCGGAGTCAGGTATTGACGTATTCCGGATCTTTGACAGCCTGAACTGGGTAAAAGGGATGACGCTGGCCATCGATGCCGTCCGTGAAACCGGAAAAGTGGCGGAGGCTGCGATTTGTTACACGGGAGATATTCTTGATAAGACCCGGACGAAATATGATTTGCAATATTATCTTTCTATGGCGAAAGAGCTTGAGGCGTCTGGTGCCCACATTCTCGGCATTAAAGACATGGCCGGTCTTTTGAAACCTCAAGCCGCATACGAACTTGTCTCAGCGCTGAAGGAAACGATTGATATTCCCGTTCATCTTCACACGCATGATACGAGCGGCAATGGCGTCTTTCTCTATGCCAAAGCTGTTGAAGCGGGTGTGGACATCGTGGATGTCGCCGTCAGCTCAATGGCGGGTCTGACTTCACAGCCGAGCGCAAGCGGATTTTATCATGCCCTTGAAGGAAACAGCCGCCGTCCTGAAATGGATGTCCGGCAGGTGGAAAGACTGTCGCAATACTGGGAATCCGTCCGTCAGTATTACAGTGAATTTGAAAGCGGGATGAAGTCTCCGCATACTGAGATTTATAATCATGAAATGCCGGGCGGCCAGTACAGCAATCTGCAGCAGCAGGCAAAAGGAGTCGGCCTCGGTGATCGCTGGAATGAGGTGAAAGACATGTACAGCGTCGTCAACCGCATGTTCGGCGACGTGGTGAAAGTAACACCTTCTTCCAAAGTCGTCGGAGATATGGCGCTTTACATGGTGCAAAACAATTTAACAGAACAAGATGTTTATGATAAAGGCGAAACGCTTGATTTTCCGGATTCAGTCGTTGAGCTCTTTAAAGGGCAGATCGGCCAGCCGCACGGCGGATTTCCGGAAAAACTGCAAAAGCTCGTTCTGAAAGGACAGACGCCGATCACGGTAAGACCGGGTGAGCTGCTTGAACCGGTATCTTTTGAAGGCATTAAAGAAGAATGGAAAGAAACACATCAGATGGAATTGAGTGATCAGGACGCAATCGCGTATGCTCTTTATCCGAAGGTGTTTACTGAATATGTTAAAACGGCAGAACGCTTCGGCGATATTTCCGTATTAGACACACCGACTTTCTTCTACGGCATGACACTCGGTGAAGAAATCGAAGTGGAAATAGAGCGCGGAAAAACGCTGATCGTGAAGCTTGTATCTATCGGTGAACCGCAGCCAGATGCGACACGTGTCGTTTATTTCGAATTGAACGGCCAGCCGCGCGAGGTGGTCATTAAAGATGAAAGCATTAAATCGTCCGTACAGGAAAAATTAAAAGCAGATCGGACAAACCCAAGCCACATTGCGGCATCCATGCCGGGAACCGTCATTAAATTGTTAACGGAAACCGGGGCAAAGGTGAATAAAGGCGATCATCTGATGATTAATGAAGCGATGAAAATGGAGACGACGGTACAGGCGCCGTTCTCCGGGACGATACAGCAGATTCATGTGAAAAACGGTGAACCGATTCAGACAGGCGATTTACTGATCGAAATTGAAAAAGCGTAAAAAATGAACCTAAAAAAACCTGATCCGCCCCCGTGTGCGATCAGGTTTTTTATGTGAAAAGGCCGAAGCTTTAATGCTTCGGCCTTTTCATATGCCTCAGATGTTCCGCCGTTTTGATTCATAGCGGAAGCGGGCGATTAATAATAAGAAATAGCATAAGACGCCGAACAGGCCGGCAATAAAGAGCGAATGGGCAAGTGCAAAGCCGGTGGCCATTTCTGAATAAACAACCATGATTCCGGACAGCGCCTGTAATACAACAAAGGCAAGAGCCGCTATCCAGCCCCCAAGAATCTGTTTTTGGTCTTTGTAAGAGCGCACCGCATGTGCAAAAGCGACAAGAATCCATACGAACAGAAGCAGCGCTGCCGTTCTGTGGCCCATCTGCACCCATTCCTGAAAATGGGACGGAAGCCCGTGATTCAGCCTGCTGCAAAGCGGAACGTCAGGGCAGGCAAGGCTTGATTTCGTATGGCGTACATAAGCCCCCGTATAAACGACGATATACGTGTAAATCGAAAGGCCGATCATATGAAACTGCATTTTTCTGCCGATTCTGAGCGGCTTGACGAGCTTTTTGTCTGATTTATCAGCTTCGAATATGAGCAGCGTCAAAATCAGAACAGAAGCGAAAGAAATCAGCGATATGCCGAAATGAAGCGCCATAACGAGCGCATTTGATCCGAAAACAACCGCTAATGCGCCGAGAAGCGCCTGTAAAAATAAAAAGATAATGGACATAATGGCGAGAAAGGTTGTTTCACGGAAAACAGGCGTGACTTTTCTCCATGCCCAAAAAGCGAGACTCAGCACGAGAACGATTGAGACACCGCTTGCGAGTCTGTGGCTCCATTCAATGATAGAAGCGGCGTTAAGCTCCGGGAAAAACCGGCCGTGGCAAAGCGGCCACTGCCTTCCGCATCCGAGACCCGATCCTGTCTTTGTGACAAGAGCGCCGCCGATCAGCACGACGAGCATAACGAATGTCGTCAGCACGCCGAGCGCTTTCAAAGCTTTATTCATTTTACATTCACCTTCTTAACAAACTGGACAAAATGATATACGTACCAAGTGTAAGCGAATATGTGTTTTGTGGCAATTCTCAATTCTGTTTGTTCACAAAAATATAATAGAATCAGGACTTCTTAGATAATGGGGTTGATTATTCCAGATGGGTCTGATAGAAATAAAGTAACCGCTTTATTATGAAACCGGCGGATTTGGTAAAATTCATAAAAAGTTCACAAATAAATTCCTGTTTCTCGTTTAATATTTAAGAGGATGTTTTTTTACAGGTTATTATCTTGTATGATAGAGTTGCAGGTCTTAAAAAACCTGCTTTAGGTTTGTAAGGGAGGTTTACGTTATGGCTAATTCCAGAATTTTAAACGATACAGCTATAGACGGACAGATTGAAGAGACGACGGCATGGAAGGATTTCCTTTCGCTTATTAAAATAGGAATCGTCAATTCGAATTTAATTACGACTTTTACCGGCATGTGGCTTGCGTTACATATATCCGGTCTGAGTTTTTTAGGCAATTTAAACACCGTGCTTCTTACATTAATAGGATCTTCTTTGATCATCGCCGGTTCTTGTGCGGTTAACAACTATTACGACCGTGATATTGATCATTTAATGGAACGCACGAAAGTAAGACCGACGGTAACCGGAAAGATTCAGCCGAATCAAGCGCTGTGGTCAGGAATTTTACTCATTGCTTTAGGACTTATCATGCTTTTGATGACCACCGTGATGGCAGCAGTCATCGGTTTTATCGGCGTGTTTACGTACGTTGTTCTTTATACAATGTGGACGAAACGCCGTTATACGATTAATACGGTTGTCGGAAGTGTATCAGGCGCCGTGCCGCCGTTAATCGGCTGGACAGCGGTTGAAGGGCACATCGGTGTTGTCGCGTGGGTTTTATTCATGATTTTATTCATCTGGCAGATTCCGCACTTTTTAGCGCTTGCGATTAAAAAGACGGAAGATTACAGAGCAGCGAATATTCCGATGCTTCCGGTAGTGCACGGCTTTGAAGTGACGAAAAGACAGATTATCGTCTGGGTCGCATGCCTGCTGCCGCTGCCGTTTTTCCTCGGCAGTCTAGGTCTTCCGATCGTCATTCTCGGCACTTTGCTGAATGTCGGATGGCTTGTTCTCGGACTGATGGGATTCCGCATGAAAAACATCATGAAGTGGGCAACTCTTATGTTTGTCTATTCGCTTAATTACATGACCATTTATTTTGTAGCGATGGTGGTCTTTACGCTGTTTTAATTGAATAATGAGCTTGTTTGATCGCCAAAACAAACAATGACAACTAGTAAACGCCGCCTTGACCTTTTGTTTAATCAGGCGGCTTTGCTTTTATACATAGATGGAATTTTAAGTAAAAAATCTCATATTTTAAGAAATGAGGAAAAGAAGTATTTCGGCTGGAAGCAGATTTACTGCTTGTGCATCTCGTACTGATTCAAAAAAGGGGTTGGGTGAAATGTTAAAGCGTTGGCGTCTTTTATCATTATTAGCCTTAGTGCCGCTTTTATTGAGCGGCTGTGGAAAACCGTTTCTGTCCACACTCAAGCCTGCCGGCGAAGTGGCTGATAAACAATATGATCTGACGGTGCTCAGCACACTTATCATGGTTGTCGTCGTTGCGGTCGTAGCAGTTATTTTCTTTTACGTCATTGTGAGATTCAGACGGTCGCGTATAGGGGAAGACACGATACCGAAACAGGTGGAGGGGAACCGTTTTTTAGAAATCACCTGGACCGTTATTCCGATCCTGCTTCTGATTATTCTTGTCATTCCGGTTGTCATCGATACATTGGCGCTGGCGGATACGTCGCCGATGGATAAGAAAAACCGTAAAGCAGAGGATGCGCTCGTGATTAATGTAAGGGCGAATTTATACTGGTGGGAATTCGAGTATCCTGATTACGGGTTTGTGACAAGTCAGGAACTGATCGTTCCCACAGATGAACGCGTCTATTTCAAGCTGAAGTCCTCAGATGTGAAACACTCTTTCTGGATTCCATCAGCCGGGGGAAAAATCGATACGAATACGGATAATGACAATACTTTCTTTCTGACCTTCGATTCTAAACGCAGCAAAGAAGCGGGAGAATATTTCTTCGGGAAATGCGCAGAGCTGTGCGGACCTTCACATGCGCTGATGGATTTCAAAGTGAAACCGCTGCCGTCAAAAGAA
This sequence comes from Bacillus sp. JNUCC-21, assembly GCF_041222765.1. Classification (NCBI taxonomy): domain Bacteria; kingdom Bacillati; phylum Bacillota; class Bacilli; order Caryophanales; family Bacillaceae; genus Bacillus; species Bacillus sp. JNUCC-21. The sequence goes on from NZ_CP166019.1 coordinate 1,530,389, forward strand.
TTTAAACAATGGACGAAAGCGATGAAAAATTATAAGCATACAACAGATTCCGGTTTAGCCGCGCAAGGAGAAGAGCTGTTTAAGGAAAAAAACTGCCTGAGCTGTCATGCGGTTGAGCCCAATGATAAACGGGCTGAAGCGGCAAGAACGGCTCCGAACCTCGCTACCTTCGGTGAACGGGTCAAAGTGGCCGGCATTAAGGATGCGAATAAAGAGAATATAAAAGCCTGGCTGAAAAATCCGGACAGCATTAAACCGGGCAATAAAATGACAGGCACTTATCCGAAGCTCTCGGACGCTGAAACGGATGCGCTGTATGAATATTTAAAAGGGCTGAAAGCGGAGAACAAGTGAGGACAGGGAGATATCAGGGGGGAGGTCGTAAATGATGAATACGCTTACAGGACAGCAAAGAAAAAGCTCTTTGCTTTGGGATTATTTGACGACGGTTGACCATAAGAAAATCGCGATTTTATATATGATCGCCGGGGGGTTTTTCTTCGTCGTCGGCGGACTTGAGGCCATGCTTATCAGGATTCAGCTCTTGAGGCCGGGGAACGATTTTATGGGTGCTCAGCAGTTTAATGAAATTATGACGATGCACGGCACGACAATGATCTTCCTGGCGGCGATGCCGCTGTTATTCGGGCTGATGAACGCGGTTGTGCCGCTTCAGATCGGGGCGCGTGACGTATCGTTCCCATTTCTGAATGCGCTCGGATTTTGGCTGTTTTTCTTCGGAGGCATCTTTTTGAATCTGAGCTGGTTTTTAGGAGGCGCTCCTGATGCAGGCTGGACGTCGTACGCGTCGCTTGCGCTGAATTCGAAAGGGCACGGCATAGACTTTTTCGTGCTCGGCCTGCAAATATCAGGCTTAGGTACGCTCATTGCGGGGATCAATTTTCTCGCCACGATTATTAATATGAGGGCGCCGGGTTTGACGTATATGAGACTGCCGCTGTTTACGTGGACGACATTTGTGGCGTCGGCACTCATTTTATTCGCATTTCCTCCGCTCACCGTCGGTTTGGCGCTGATGATGCTGGATCGTTTGTTCGGAACGAATTTCTTTAATCCTGAATTGGGCGGCAATACGATAATCTGGGAGCATCTGTTTTGGATTTTCGGGCATCCGGAAGTATACATTTTAATTCTTCCCGCCTTTGGGATTTTTTCAGAAATCATTCCCGTATTTGCGAGGAAACGTCTGTTCGGTTATTCGTCTATGGTCTTTGCGATCGTGCTGATCGGCTTTCTCGGGTTCATGGTTTGGGTTCACCATATGTTTACGACGGGACTCGGACCGATCGCTAATGCGATATTTGCGGTTGCGACGATGGCGATCGCGGTGCCTACGGGCATTAAAATTTTCAACTGGCTTTTGACCATCTGGGGAGGAAATGTCAAATTCACGACGCCTATGCTGTATGCCGTCGCCTTTATTCCTTCTTTCGTACTCGGAGGAGTCACGGGTGTCATGCTGGCGGCCGCAGCCGCAGATTATCAGTTCCACGATACGTATTTTGTCGTAGCGCATTTCCACTATGTCATTATCGGCGGCGTTGTGTTCGGCATCCTGGCGGGGGTGCATTTCTGGTGGCCGAAAATGTTCGGGAAGGTGCTTCATGAAACGATGGGGAAAATTTCGTTCGTCTTATTTTTTATCGGGTTTCATCTTACCTTCTTCATTCAGCATTTCCTCGGTTTGATGGGAATGCCGCGGCGCGTTTACACATATCTGCCCGGCCAGGGGCTTGATACCGGCAACCTGATCAGTTCAATCGGCGCGTTTTTCATGGCGGGCGCGGCTGCTTTACTCGTCGTCAATATTATTTATACCTCAATAAAGGGGAAATACGTCGGGAACGACCCGTGGCTGGACGGTCGTACGCTTGAATGGGCGGTTTCTTCGCCGCCGCCGGAATATAATTTTAAACAGCTTCCGTTTGTCCGGGGACTTGACCCGCTGTGGATTGAAAAGCAGGCCGGAAATGAAGGGATGGCGCCTGCAGAGCCTGTAGAGGACATTCATATGCCGAACGGATCCATCATGCCGTTTATCATATCTTTCGGGCTGTTTGTCGCAGCGTTCGGGTTTTTATACCACTCCGATTATTCATGGGGGCTTCCGGTTATCTTCATAGGGCTCGGCATCACATTCTTTACCATGCTGCTTCGCTCTGTGGTCGATGATTACGGCTATCATATTCACAAAGAAGATCTGCCGAATGATGATAAAGGGGTGAAGGCGTAATGCAGCTGCAGGAAAAAATGACGGCTGAAACCTTTCCGGCTTCTCCTGAAAAAGCAACGCTGGAAGGGAAAAATAAGTTTTTGGGATTTTGGCTGTTTCTCGGCGGGGAAACGGTTCTGTTCGCCTCGCTATTTGCAACATTCCTTGCTTTACGGGAATCTAAAGCCGGAGGGCCGTCAACAGCTGAGATGTTTGAGCTGCCGATCGTATTTATCGCGACGATGCTTCTTTTAACGAGCAGCTTAACGAGTGTGTATGCGATGTATCATATGAAAAATTTCTCCTTTAAAAAAATGCAGGTGTGGCTTTTGGTTACCGTTTTATTGGGAGCAGGATTTTTAGGGGTAGAAATCTATGAATTTATGCATTACACTCACGAATTCGGCTTTACCATTACAAGCTCTGCGCTCGGCTCAGCGTTTTACACGCTCGTCGGCACACACGGAGCACACGTGGCGTTCGGGCTGTTGTGGATCAGCGCGCTGATGATCCGGAATGCAAAAAGAGGGCTCAGCCTTTATAATGCGCCGAAATATTATGTGGCCAGCTTATATTGGCATTTTATCGATGTCGTGTGGGTCTTTATCTTTACCGTTGTATATTTGATGGGGATGGTGGGATAACGATGGACGATAACAAAAACAGAGGGACTGTCAGTACGGATCTCGAATATCGAAAAAAGAAAAATGCCGAGGAGATGAAATATCAGGTCATATCCTTCGGCTTGATGATCGGTCTTACGCTTGTCGCGTTTTTGACGGTGGCTGCAGACGGCATTGCCGGATGGTTTACGATGCCGTTTCTGATCCTGCTTGCGGTCATCCAGGTCATCTTTCAGCTGTTTTACTTTATGCATATGAGCCAGAAGGGGCATGAAGCGCCGTCATTATTTCTGTATTCGGGAATATTTGTCGCGTTTATCACCGTGCTTGCATTTGTCACGATTATTTGGTGGTAATCGGGACGGCGGGGAGTGAGAGATTTGATTAATTTGGAAATGTTCGGGTTTCGCGCAATGTGGAGCCCGTATCTGTTTTGTATAACTGCCGTGATAACAGGTGTTTACTTTTACTGGTGCAGCCGGCATAAAGGACGTGTGTCCGCTAAGGAAAAGGTGCTGTTTGTGCTTTCCGCGCTATTTTTTTACGCGGCTGCGGGAAGTCCGGTTGATTTATTGGGCCATGTGATGTTCAGCGCCCATATGACGCAGATGGCGGTTCTGTTTTTAGTCGTACCGCCGCTGTTGATTTCCGGAATTCCCGGCTGGGCATGGAAAAAACTGATCTTCCGTCCTGTCGTAAAGCCGCTGTTTTCGTTCTTTTCAATGCCGCTTATCGCATTAGTGCTGTTTAACGGTATTTTTTCACTGTATCACATCCCGTTTATATTTGATTTCGTCAAAACGGATTCGCTGTATCACACGCTGATGAACGGACTCATCTTTGTAACGGCGTTTTTTATGTGGTGGCCGCTTGTGCATAAGGTGGACGGTCTGCCCCGTCTCAGCGGTTTAATGAAGCTGGGGTATATTATGGCAGACGGGATTTTGTTAACGCCGGCCTGCGCGCTCATTATGTTCAGCGGGGCGCCCATGTATGCCACGTATACAGATCCGGCGGCTTGGGCCGAAGCAATGAAGCTTTGCGTTCCTTTAGATTTGCTGGAGGAGATCCCTTTATCCGGACCGGAGATGTTTAACACGCTCCCTCCTCTGGAAGATCAGCAGCTTGGGGCAGTGCTGATGAAAATCATTCAAGAGGCGGTCTACGGAACATATTTGGCTGTCATCTTTTTTCAGTGGGTCAGAACGGAACGGGAAAAAGATACGCTGTCAGAGCCGCCGTATATCGAGCATACCGTCTCATGAAAAAAAGTACAGCAGAATATGCTGTACTTTTTTATTACATTTGCACTGTTTTTAATGACTCTTCCAATTCAAGCAGTAAAGCTTTGCTTTCAGCGACGACTTGTTCCGGAAATTCTTCAGCGCTGCCGTATTCTACGCCGTGCGGATAATAATGCTTTCCTAAAAGAGGGGCCTTCAGCTGAATTACGGCCCGGCTGCCGCCGACATCGCCCTCTTTTGCCGTTCCTTGAATCCGCAGATAAAATGTCCCCTCAGGTACTGAAAACTTTTTGTCGTAAGTCACTCTTTCATAATCCCATTGTCCAGCCAGAATGAGCCCTTTACCTTCCATCAGATCATTCAAGCGGCTGAGCTCCGCTGTTACCCCTTCAAGACCGCTGTTTTCAAACTTCAAACCTTCCCCCTCCTTTTAAAAATGCCCTTTCCTGACAATCATAGTATGAAAGCGTTACACTTTCAATGATTCATACGGTGAAAGTATGCAAAAAGAAAAATTTGACGACAATAGTAGCAGAAAAAAGGAGGAATTCCGCAATGACAAAGATCAATAAGCTCATGACGTCAGACTTGCAATATTGTACAGTATTAGATAATGTATATGAAGCTGCGGTGAAGATGAAAGACGCAGATGTCGGCGCCATTCCGATAGTGGATGAAGACGGCGCCACACTTGTCGGGATCGTGACAGACAGAGATCTCGTATTACGGGGAATTGCTTCAAAAAAGCCGAACTCTCAAAAAATAACCGACGCAATGACAGAGCGGGTTATCAGTGCAGAAGAAGACGCCTCTGTGGAGGAGGTGCTCCATTTGATGGCTGAACATCAGCTCAGAAGAATTCCCGTCACAAAGGATAAAAAACTGGTCGGCATTGTTACGCTCGGCGATCTTTCGTTGGCCGAGCAATCAAATGAGCAAGCAGGCCGGGCGCTGTCTGACATTTCTGAAGACGGCGGTCCGGAGGGGTTTATCCATTAAACATAAATCACGGACGATGCAAATAGGCTGTACTGTATAAGAGTAAACAAAAACAGAACGGTTTGAACATATGGGGGTGAGAGGTTGAAAAATATCGCAAGGGCTCTCGTTATCCTTTTGCTTATTTACGGAGCGTATGTTCTGTTTATACAATATGGATCGGCTCCTCAAAAAAAGACGGATCAGGAGGAGCCTCAGGTTTCCAATGAAGAAGAGAGCGGAAAACGGCTGAAAATGCCGTCATCCGGACTGCTTTCTCTCATGGGGAAATCTGCCGCCGATGTGAAAAAGAAACTTGGGGAACCGTCCCGGAAAGATCCTTCTGCCTACGATTACGAGTGGTGGGTGTACAACCAGGGGAAAGACCAATACGTACAAGTCGGTATTTTGAATGATAAAGCCGTGACTTTATACGCTTCGGGAAGCGGCATCAACGCAAAACCGTTTAAGATCGGCGAATCGACGGGCGAAGTTTTTAAAACGACGCAGGTTTCTCCTTTTGTCAATGTGACTGACAAGGGAAACACGTATCGGTTCGAGTTTTCTGAAGAAGATATCAATACCCGTCCCACCGTTAAGATAGGCGGAATGTATGTTCAGCTGTACATGGACAAATTTGACGGGAATCTGTCAAGCATCAGGGCATTTGATGCGGAAACACTTGTGAAACAAAGGCCGTATGAGGTCATGTACAGAGGAAAGCTGACAGAACCCGAGCCTGTTTCTGATAAAAAATGGAACGACATTGAACGAGCGAGTGAGCAGCAGATTCTCGATATTACAAATGTCATCCGCGTGAAACACGGACTTGCAAGGCTGAAATGGGACGAAGGCGCCGCAAAAGTGGCATTCGGCCACAGCAAGGACATGAAGGATAACAAGTATTTCTCTCACGTCTCAAAGAAATACGGGACTCTGAAGGACCGCTTGGAAAAAGGCGATGTGAAATACCGGGAGGCCGGTGAAAATATTGCCTACAACTATGTGGACGGTCCTGCAGCCGTGGAGGGCTGGCTGAACAGCGAAGGCCACAGAAAGGCGCTGTTAAGCCCGGATTATACGCACCTCGGTGTCGGCGTTGATCAGAAGTATTATACGCAAAACTTCATTAAGCCTTGGCAGTAAAAAACCGCAGAGGGGCGCGTCCCCCGCGGTTTTTTTATGTTTTTTCGCGAGCGGCGCTCCTGCCGAAAAAAACAATTTTTATATATACCTGCTTTTTTTCGCAATTTAGGCGAACATTAAGGCGCATGAACCGATACATTATAGCAGGCAAAACTTTTCGGAGGGGGTGAGAATTGTGGCGAATCAGCAATCACGGCAATCAATCGATGATTTTAAACAATTCGTAAAAAAGCATCCCAAACTGATCCAAAATGTTCGCAAGGAACAAAGAAGCTGGCAGGAAGTCTATGAAAATTGGGTTCTTCTGGGCGAGGATGATCCGATATGGGACCCTTTTAAAGACGAGGCCGTTCAGCCTTCTTCCGACGCGGAAACCAAACAGGAACCAGCTGAAAAAAACGATTTCGTTTCAAAAATGGTCACTGCCGTCAAAAAGATGGATATCAACCAAATGAATGAGCAGATCAATAAAATGAGCCAATCCATTTCATCATTGCAAAGCCTTTTAAGCCAATTTTCGGGGAGCAGCACGAAGCAGCCCCGGCAAGGCTCCGGACAACATCCTTTTTCGTTCAGAAAGGATTAAAGAAGGGGATCGTGTATGCGAAAAGAGGTTCAGGAATTCATATCCGCAGATGAGGAACGGAAACGGTTTATACGGCAGCGTCCCGTCTGGTACCGCAGACTTGCGAGAAAACCGGACGATCTCAATTCCTTTCAGCTTGACATGATGAATTTTTATGAAAAGACGATACCGCATCGGGTAAGCCAATTCTCAAACGGGATTCAAATGGCGCAGATGATGATGCAGATGGTTCACGCCATGCGTTCACAGGATTAAAAAGCGTTTAAACGCCGCATTTTCCAATTGGGTGGTTTCATGGTAAACTAGCAACTGGAGGTGCGTATTTATGTATGCAACAATTGAGTCCGTCAAGCTTCAAAGTGAAGCGGAGCAGCTTGCCGGCATGATTCTGCAGTCTGAGACGGCTGAAAATTACCGCGATTGTTACAAGCGTCTCCGTGAAGATGAAGAGGCAGGGCGGATCATTCGTTCTTTTATGAGCGTTAAAGAGCAGTATGAGGATGTGCAGCGTTTTGGCAAATACCATCCTGATTATAGAGAGATTTCCCGCAAAATGAGAGAAATGAAGCGGGAACTGGATTTAAACGATAAGGTGGCCGAATTTAAAAAAGCGGAGACTGAGCTTCAGTCGCTGCTTGACGAGATCAGCATTGAACTCGGAACGGCCGTCTCGGAGCATGTAAAAGTTCCGACGGGGAATCCTTATTTTGACGGCCTGTCATCCTGCGGCGGCGGGTGCGGTTCCGGCGGCGGCTGCGGATGCAAAGTTTCCTGACGAGACGGCCGTCTCGTCTTTTACATAAAATGAACAGAAAGTCAGGCGGGTGATCATGATGGAAAATAAGCGCCAAGGCATAATCGTATATCTGCATTCCTTAAAACACAGCAAAATGCTGAGAAAATTCGGCAACGTTCATTATGTTTCCAAGCGGCTGAAATACGTTGTGCTGTATTGCGATATGGACCTAATCGAAAAAACAATGGAAAAGATTTCTTCTTATTCTTATGTGAAGAAGGTAGAGCCTTCTTATAAACCTTTTTTAAAGCTGGAATTTGAATCAAAGCTTGATAAGGCGAAAGAGTACGATTATAAAGTCGGTATATAAAAAAATCCCCGCAGATACCTGCGGGGTCCTTCTATTCCTTAACAAGTTAAGGAGAAGGAAAAGGGAGAGGAGAAACCGGAGGAAGAACTTATGGGGAAACGTAAGTCTTCTCCGCGGTTGGCAACAACATCATTCATTGATGCTGTTACACGTAGTCTTGACAGGAATGTGAATATGTATACACGTTTTTCACGTTCATTGTTTGAAAGAATGCTTTATGATAAGATAGGGATTGTTTTGATACATAACGGCTCAGCCGATGAGTAACATCAAAGTTTTCAGAAAAAGTGGTGTGAATAATGAGAGTAATTTCCGGTTCAAGAAAAGGACGAGCCTTAAAGGCTGTGCCGGGCACATCAACAAGGCCGACGACGGATAAAGTAAAAGAGTCTATTTTTAATATGATCGGCCCGTATTTTGACGGAGGAACGGGGCTGGATTTGTTTGCGGGGAGCGGCGGTCTCGGGATTGAAGCGCTGTCGCGCGGATTTGACCGCTGTATCTTTGTGGATCGTGATTTCAAAGCCATCCAAACGGTAAAAGCGAATATCAAAGCGCTTGATCTGCTGTCTTCAGCGGAAGTATACCGCAATGATGCAGAGCGGGCCCTCTATGCCGCGGCGAAACGGGAAAAAGGTTTTGACGGAATTTTCTTAGATCCTCCGTATAAGGAACAAAAGCTGAAAGCGCTTATCGAAATGATTGATGAGCAGAACATGCTGAATGAAGACGGTTTTGTCGTAGCCGAGCATGATAAAGCCGTTGCGCTTCCTGAAGCCGTCGGCGCGCTTTCTGTAACAAGAAGGGAAATTTACGGGCTTACAGGAGTGACGATATACCGAAATAGGGGGTAATGATGTGGCAAGTATAGCTGTATGTCCCGGAAGTTTTGATCCCGTCACCTACGGACATCTGGACATTATCAGACGGGGGGCAAACGTGTTTGAGCAGGTGTACGTATGCGTGCTCAATAATTCTTCTAAGCAGCCGCTGTTTACAGTTGAGGAACGATGTGAGCTGTTAAGAGAAGTGACAAAAGACATACCGAATGTTACGGTCGAGACGTCACAGGGACTGTTAATCGACTATGCGAAAAAAAAGCGGGCGAAGGCGATTATCAGGGGGCTCAGAGCCGTTTCTGACTTCGAATATGAGATGCAGGGGACTTCCGTCAACCGCGTGCTCGACGAATCAATAGAAACTTTTTTTATGATGACGAACAATCAGTACTCTTTTTTAAGTTCAAGCATCGTAAAAGAAGTCGCAAAATATAACGGGCCTGTTTCAGAGTTTGTTCCTCCGGAAGTTGAACAGGCGCTGATGCAGAAATTTAAAGGATGAGAAGCGCTGATTGGCGTCTCATCCTTTTTTTGTCCGTGCTGACAGCCTGTAACAATAAATCAATGCGTATACGGCGAGAGCTGTCAGCGTGATGGCGGGCCCGGTTTCAACAAGTGTATTCCAGCCGCTGACGGCAGCAGATCCCGCTTCCTGATCGCGGAAAGGGAGGAATACGGACTGGTAAGGTTCGTCCAATGCAAGGTAAAGCGGCTTCCACAGTAAGAGAATAAAGAGTGCGGCATAAATGCCCTGAAGGATACGCGCCGCGAAAAACGGTTTAAAGCGGATATCTGTTTCCGATAAAATGCCGGCTACCTGGGCCTGTACGGAAAGGCCGCTGAACCCGAGAATAAAACTCACAATCATGGCTTTCGGCAGCAAGGCGGCATCAGCTTCACTGACCAGCTTGCTCCCAAGTGTAATTTCAAACATTCCGCTGATAAGAGGGATGTCCAGATTTGCCGGAAGATGAAAAAGCGAAAGCAGCGCGTTTGTAAATACAGAAAGCACATCCATGACTTGTACGATTGATAATAACCGGCTGAAAACCGAAAACAATATAATAAAACCGCCCACCATCAGCAAGGTTTGTACAGAAGAGGTGACGGCGTCGCCCAAAATTTTTCCGAGCGGCCGCTTTTCCGAAAGCCGCGCCTTGTGGAGGGCCAGAAATGCTTCCTTCAGAGAAGGGAGAGCGATCGTCTTTTTACCGGTATACTCCGCTTCTTCTTTCCGTCCGTATGAACGCATCGTCAGGCCGACGGCGATGTTTCCGAGATAGTGAGCCGATGCCAGCAGAATGCCGAGAGACGCGTTATGAAAAAAGCCGACTGCCACAGCAGCGAATATAAATAACGGATTGGATGAATTGGTAAAAGAGACGAGGCGTTCAGCCTCTACTCTGGAGATTTGTTTATCCTGGCGCAGCCGTGCAGTCAGCTTCGCGCCGGCCGGATTGCCTGAAGCCATGCCCATAGCCAGTACAAATCCGCCGACCCCCGGCACTCTGAAAATGGGACGCATAAAGGGTTCGAGTAAAAGGCCGACAAACTTGACAATGCCGAATCCGATTAAAAGCTCAGATAGAATAAAAAACGGAAGCAATGAAGGAAAAACTACCTCCCACCACATGGAAAGGCCGGTTTTGGAGGCTTCGAATGAGGCCTGAGGGTGTGAAATAACCGTAGCCGTCAAAAAAATGAAAAACAATGAAATCAAAAATGTATGAAACTTAGACAAATTCATTCTTACCTCCCCGATGCTAAAATTGCACACTGACATTTATATCATGATAAAATATAGAACAGACCTTAAAGGCGGCCGGGCAAGTACCTATTTGTCATCCTGTACTAATATACGAGCATAGGGGTTCAATTTAGACCATAGAATTCATGTATAGGATGTCTATTAGGGGGTTCGTCGCGTTGGCCAAACCTACAATCGGGTTAGCGTTAGGTTCGGGAGGGGCAAGAGGCATCGCTCATCTCGGAGTGTTATCCAGTTTACATAAGCATCAGATTCCAATTGATATGATTGCCGGCAGCAGCATGGGAGCATTAGTCGGAAGCTTTTATGCGGCCGGGCATGACGTGGCCACGATGAAAAAAGTCGCCAAAGCATTTAAGCGGCGGCTGTACGCGGATTATACGATGCCGAAGCTCGGATTTTTAAAAGGAGACCGCATCAGGCAGCTCGTTCATGCCTATACGTACGGCAAGCCGATAGAAGAACTGCGGATCCCGCTCGGCATCGTGGCCTGCGACCTTCAGACCGGCGAAAAACTCGTTTTTACGAAAGGTTCAGTGTCCGAAGCCGTCCGCGCGAGCATCAGCATACCGGGCGTTTTCGTTCCGCAAAAAATGAACGGACGTATGTTAGTGGACGGCGCGGTGGTCGACAGAATCCCGGTTTCCGCCGTAAAAGATATGGGTGCTGATATCGTCATCGCCTCTGACGTATCCCGGGTGAAAAAAACGGAAAAGGCGGCACATATTTTTGATGTAATCATGCAAAGTATGGATATACTGCAAAATGAATTGGTCCGTCACCAGACCATTGCCGCAGACGTCATGATCCGCCCTTCTCTTGAATCATTCAGCTCAAGTTCTTTTGCCAACATTGATCATATGATCACAGCGGGCGAAGAAGCCGCAGACCGGATGATCGGCCGGATTAAACAAGAAATAGAGAACTGGGAGGGCTAATTCATATGAAAGCAAAACATTTTCGCTGGGTGTTTATCATCCTGATCTTATTAATCGCTGTTACATTTATTAAGCTTCCGTATTACATCACACAGCCGGGAGAAGCATCAGAGCTGAGACCGCTGATTAAGGTGGACGGAGGCTATCCTGAAAAAGGAAGCCTTTCCTTGATGACTGTCAAAGTAGGCCCCGCCAATCCGTATACATATCTTTGGGCGAAAGTGCATCCTTACGAAGAAATCGTCCCTGATGAAAGCATAAAAGAAGAGGGCGAATCGGACTCGGATTATATGAAGCGCCAGCTGCAAATGATGAAAAGCTCCCAAGAAAACGCGGTCATTGCCGCTTATCAAAAAGCCGGGAAACAGGTGAAATACTCATTTAACGGCATTTATGCCAGTTCAGTCGTCTCTGACATGCCGGCAAAAGGAAAAATAGAGGTCGGTGATAAAATCATCAGCGCGGACGGGAAAACATACGAATCCGCTGAAAAGCTGATTGATTATATCAGCAGCAAAAAAGCGGGGGAAAAAGTAACGTTTCACATTGAACGGGACACGAAAGAAAAGACCGTTGACATTGTGCTGAAATCATTCCCGGACGACCCGAAAAGAGCGGGAATCGGTGTCGCATTATATACGGACCGGAACGTGAAAGTGAAGCCGGATCTTCATTTCAGCATTGAAAACATCGGCGGGCCTTCTGCGGGTCTCATGATGTCTTTAGAAATTTACAACCAGCTGACAAAACCTGACGAAACAAAAGGCTATAATATAGCCGGAACGGGGACAATCGACGTGGACGGCAAAGTCGGACCGATCGGCGGAATCGATCAGAAAGTCGTCGCCGCAGACAAAGCGGGAAAAGATATTTTCTTTGCTCCGAATCAAAACGGAGCTGAAAATTCTGATTACAAAAATGCGGTAAAAACGGCGAAAGCAATCAAGTCCGATATGAAGATCGTCCCTGTCGACACCATGCAGGACGCACTTGACTATTTGGATCAGCTGAAAGTAAAAAGCACCTGATACAGACAGGTGCTTTTTTTTACGCATTCAAAAAACGCTTTTCGTCTTCATCATAGCGGATCGGCGCTTGTGAAAATTCCTGTTTCTCAAACAATGTGCGTTCAGGTTCGTTTATCGGCAGGCTGTAAACCCGTCCCGCCAGTATGTCCAGATCCAGAGCGGGATGAGAGAAAGAAGAGAGCTTGCTGACGAGAGGTGCGGTAAGCTCTTTTTTCTTTGCCGACAGGTACGCCTGTCCTTTTTTCGTCATTCCGAGAAGACGGATATAAGGACCGCTTGAAGGCTTTAAGAGACGATGCATGTCTTCTTTTTTCGTCCGTGTCAGAATGTGCGTGTTTATCCGCTGCAGCCTCGTCCACGTGTATCGTTTTGTTTTCAATCGTTCCATCATTTCGCGATAGGATCGGGCTTGTCTGATGGTGCGCAGAATTCTGTGCTCAAGGCCTTCTTCCACTTCATAGATTCGGCTCAATTCTTCAGCGGAAAGAGTGCTGAGGCTGTATTTTACATATGAAAAATAGTCTTCCGTGCTGTGCCATATGCCGTATGAATTTCTGTATGCCTCCAGCTCACGCGCAGACGCTTCCGGGAGAAAGCTCCTTGCAGCCGCCGTTCCTTTTTCTATCAGCGCTTTCCGGATGCTTGTTGCGCTGGCTATCCGGCTGTTATCTCCGGGAAGCTCGGCGTCATGATATTGGGAAGCGATTCTGGCTGTCGTATAAGGCTTCATAGCGGAACCGGAGGTGTGTATCGCTCTAACGTAGTGAAAACCGAGAATATTGTTCGGCTTGGACAAATCGAGCATGTCCCGCCCTTTGAATATGTGTGAAAAAGCTTTTGAGGCGGCGGCCGGATAGCTGAGACCCTTTTTCAGCTCCTCTTTCAGAATCAGGCTGCAGTCATCTTCCTTTCGGCTGAACGCTTCAGACGCTTCAAGAAAGGATTCGATCCGCCCGTTTTCGCTGCCGAAAAACAAGCTGCTGCATCCTAAATGATGAAGAAGCGAAACGCTGCCGCGCGCGAATAATTCCGCTTTTTGTACGGCATATATATAAGGGAGCTCGATGACGATATCCACGCCGTTTTCCAGCGCCATTTTTGTCCGGGCCCACTTTGAGACGGCGGCCGGTTCCCCGCGCTGCAAAAAAGGGCCGCTCATCACCGCCGCCGCGACGCTGCTGTCCGTTTTGATTTTTGCTTGTTCCGCATGATAGCGGTGTCCGTTATGAAAGGGATTATATTCAACAACCAGGCCGACTGCTTTCATATTTGTCCCGCCTTTCTTGCTATGTTTTGCTTCGTGTGGTACATTTGCAAATGAAGTGCATATTTTAGTCCGTTTCGTTTAGTGTATGCATAGCCTATCCGGCTGTCAACGATTGCATGACGGCGGCATTATGCTGTAAAGAAAAAATATTGACAAAAACATTCTGAAAAGCTATAATCATGTTTGTTGCTTTCCTGAGGTGATACAAATGAAATGGACGATTTATCAGCTTCATCAAATCGCGAAAAAGAGCTTTGAATTTGATGAAACAGTTGAGTTAAATGAGCTGACAAAATTGAATTCTGATATCCGCCGCATTTCTCCCGTCCGGGTGAAGGGCCGCGCGGAGATTGAATCCAAACAAGTTTCGTTTGACTTTACGATTTCAGGCGAAATGGTTTTGCCGTGCTCAAGAACTTTAGTTGATGTGCCGTATCCATTTACAATCGCGACAAAAGAACTGTTTAGATTTCATAAGTCGGATGATATAGAAGATGAGGACGTTCATTTTGCTGAAGACGATACCGTCGACTTAACTCCGATCATAAAAGAAGAGATTCTTTTAGAAATTCCTATGCAAGTCTTTTGTGAAACTGAACAAAAAGAAGGAGCCGCTCCCCAAGTGGGGAAGGATTGGCAAGTGATTTCTGAGGAAGACAAGAAAAATCAAATCGACCCCAGACTTGCGGATCTGAAAAAGCTCTTAACACAAGATGATGAATCTTAACTCTTTAAGGAGGTGGGAATAATGGCTGTACCTTTTAGAAGAACTTCTAAAATGAAAAAAAGATTGCGCCGTACACATTTCAAACTAAATGTACCTGGTATGACAGAATGCCCGTCATGCGGAGAGATGAAATTGTCTCACCGTGTATGTAAAGCATGCGGATCATACAACGGCAAAGACATAAATGTTAAAAGCAATTAATGTATGAAGAAAAGCGCGGGAATCTCGGTTCCTGCGCTTTTCTTTTTTTTGCCCCTCCGGCCTGCTTCCGCCGAAAAAATTGTGAGCCCCAGTAGTCTATCTAATCTATCAGCGGCATATGCATGAGGTAAATGAGCAAATATGGAGGGAGATACGATTGACGATAACGAGACAAGACGCGTGGACGCAAGATGAAGATTTGCTGCTGGCCGAAGTGGTGCTCAGGCATATTCGGGAAGGCGGGACCCAGCTTTCCGCTTTTGAAGAAGTCGGCAGAGCGCTGACGAGAACGGCTGCCGCCTGCGGGTTCAGATGGAATTCTTATGTCAGAAAACAATATCAGTCAGGGATAGAACTGGCGAAAAAACAGCGGAAGGAATTAAGAAAGCAGATCGGGGTGCATTCCGCCAATCTGCCGGGAACCGTCAAACAGCCTCCGATCCGCAGGGCGGAAGGAGAAAAAGAGCTGTCCATTGATGATGTCATTTTGTTTCTGCAGCAATTTAAAGAGTCGCCAGCCGCAGCGGATATGCGTCATGAAAAAGAAAAACTCACAGAACAGCTGACCGCGCTGCAAAAAGAAGTCGAGGATCTGCGTGAGGAAAATGAAAGCTTGAGAAACAAGCTGGAGATGACGGAAGAAGATTATAAAGCGTTAATTGACATTATGGACAGAGCGAGAAGGATGGTCAATTCAAAAGAAGACGACAGAAAATCGGCGCAGAGCCTGTAAAATGAACCGGCCTGGGGGCGGCGCCCCGCCGGTTTTTTATTATGCCGTTTCTCCGGATGTCATTTCACCGTTCATATCGGGATGCCAGATATAAGGATTTTCTCCTTTATCACGCGCCATATCATATTTAACGGGCTCAAAATTCATCTTATCCCAGAAATCTGCTGATTTCATGCGTGAATTCGTCCTGATCGGCATTCTGAAGGATTTTGCAAAATCAACAAGCGCTTTTCCGTATCCGTTGTTTTGATAGCCCGGAAGAACCTCAAGCTTCCAAAGTTCCAAAAAGTCCTGACGGTGGTCAAAATACGGATTCGCGCCTCCGTTTACCTGATATAAACTCATTCTCGCCACTAGTTTATCCCCGAAGTAAATCCCGTAAAAAGGCGAGGTGCTGTCATTTTCAATGATATTATCCTGAAGATCTTCAAGCATCGACAGCTCCTGCATCCCGTATTCCTTAAACCTTTTAAATTCTTCGAGTGTCTTAAAGTTGATGAGCAGTCGCTCTATTTTCAACACAAACTCCCCCTTTGTTGTGTTCTACCATTATTGTAAACGCTTTAATTGAAAATTCCAACTATAATATGCTTGCCAGTCTTTTTGCTCAAAACGAAATTGAAGTAATTTGCGGCGGCTTCTGCTATGATAATATGGAAAAATGGAGATATAGGGTGTGACAGTGTGAAAATCGGAATTATCGGCGGCGGAGCGGTAGGCCTTTTATGTGCTTACTACTTATCGTCCCGCCATCAGGTAACGGTCATTACGCGGCGGACGGAGCAGGCTGATGCGATTAACTCAGGCGGTATACGGCTTTTGAAAGACGGAATAGAATGTACGGCGGCATGCAGAGCGCAAACCGGCCTCACTTCCGGATTCGACCTCTTAATCGCAGCCGTTAAACAGCACCAGCTAAGTGCTGTGTTGCGGGATCTTGAGACGATAAAAGGGACGAATGTGCTGTTTTTGCAAAACGGCATGGGACACATACACGACATTAAAGATTGGCATACGGATCATTCGCTTTATGTCGGCACTGTTGAGCACGGAGCAAAAAAGATATCAGATCATGCCGTTGAACATACGGGAGCGGGAGCCGTAAGATGGAGTGTATTCAGCGCATCCCGGCCGGAAACGCTCCAAAGCATCTTTTCCGGCATGCACCGGGATTTTCCCGTATATGATGAAAACGACTGGTATCGGCTTTTAACGGGAAAACTGATCATAAATGTATGCATCAACCCGTTAACTGCATTGCTGCGCGTGAAAAACGGAGAGCTGTTAAGAAATGACGCTTACAAAAAATATATGAGAAACGTGTTTGAAGAAGCGGAGACAATACTTGGCCTCGCCGATAGAGAAAAAGCGTGGAACAAGGTTTGCGAAGTTTGCAGACTGACGGAAAAAAATCATTCTTCCATGCTCGTCGATATCATGGCAGGCAGGCGGACAGAGGCCGATGCGATTATCGGCTACCTTGTAAAAGAAGCGGAAAGCCGCGGATTGCCGGCCGTTCATCTCCCGTTTTTACACCGCAGCATAAAAGCGTTAGAAAGAAACTGAAACAAAGTCTTTTGAGGTTTTCCGGTAACATGCTATACTCATTTCGGAAACCTAACTATTTATTGGAGAAAGGAAGTTCCAGACAGATGCAGCTAACTGAACTTTCCATCAAAAGTCAAAATAAGTTTGTGCAGCACTATATAGATGGAGAAAACATGTCTTCATTTTTTGATTATGATATTCATTCAGAGGACGTATGGCAAAAGCGGCTTCATGACCTGTCTTCGCGGCCGTTTGCCAGAGAAGAATTAGCGGATTATTTATCCTCCTATCACGAAAAATTTCACTCCGCCGCCATGCAGGCCTCCATCGAAAAACTGAGAGATCCAAAAAGCGCAGCGGTAGTAGGCGGCCAGCAGGCCGGTCTTTTAACGGGGCCTCTTTACACCATACATAAAATTATCTCCATTATCGTACTTGCCAGACAGCAGGAAGAGGCGTTGCAGATTCCTGTCGTTCCGATTTTCTGGGTGGCGGGTGAAGATCACGATCTGGAAGAAATCAATTTTGTGCATACGTCAACAGAGAATAAAGGTCCGGTGAAACAGAAACTGCCGCAGTCGTACTGGAAAAAAACATCGGCGGCTAAAACCGAGCTTGATCAGGAAAAATGCGCGGCTTGGATTGATGAAGTGTTCGCTGCTTTTGAGGAGACGGATCACACAAACACACTCCTTCAAAACGTGAAGCGATGTTTACGCTCATCAGAGACATTCACGGACTTTTTTGAACTGTTGATCGCCGACTTGTTTCAAGAAGAAGGCCTTATTCTGATGAATTCGGGAGATCCGGGGATTAAAAAGCTGGAAACGGGTATGTTTCAGCAGATTTTAAAACACAATCATGAGCTTGCCAAAGCCGTGTCAGACCAGCAGCGTCTTATGCGGGAAGCCGGTTATCACCCGATTATTGAATCGGACAAAGATCAGGCCAATCTGTTTTACGAACACGAGGGAGAGCGTTTCTTAATTGAAAAAGAAAACGGCGTTTTTGTCATTAAGGAGCTTGATCTGAAGTGGACGAACGACGAGCTTCATACCCATATGGAAGAAAAACCGGAATGTTTCAGCAATAACGTTGTGACAAGGCCGCTTATGCAGGAGTTTCTCATCCCGACTCTGGCGTTTATCGCGGGACCGGGGGAGATCAATTATTGGGGTGAGCTGAAGCGGGCTTTCTCATTAATGGGCTTTCGCATGACCCCGGTAATGCCGAGACTGAACATTACGATTTTAGAGCGCCATATTGAAAAGAAGCTTTCAGAACGGAATATCCCGCTTCAGGAAGCGATCGAACACGGCACCGGACACCTGAAAGACACTTATTTTGAAGAGCAGATTCCGGAAGAGTTTTCTTCTGTAATGGAACAGGCGAAGTCGCAGATTGAAGCTGTCCATAAACGTGCAAGGGACGAAGCGCTGAAGGTCGATTCAAGCCTTGAGCCGCTCTTACAGAAGAATGCCGCCTTCATTCAAGATCAGCTCTTGTTTTTAGAACGGACGGTAACGAAAAGAATTGAAGAAAAAGAAGGCTTTGTGCTGCGTGACTATGAAAGAATCCAAAACAGCATCAGACCGCTCGGCGCTCCGCAGGAACGGATTTGGAATGTGATGTATTATCTGAACCGCTACGGTCCAAAATTCTTCACAACCTTCAAACATCTGCCATTTTCTTTTCAAAACCAACATCAGATTGTCAAACTTTGAAATAAAGTTTTAAAGAACCCTGAATAGTTCAGGGTTTTTTTTTATGTGTAAACAGTGTAAAATGAGGTTGTGGAGAGAAGTGGCGGATAGTGGTGAGTTTAGGGGAGAAAGTGGGGGTCCTTATCATGTTTATGGGTGAATACCGGCATACTGTTGATGCAAAGGGCCGCATGATCGTACCCGCAAAATTCAGAGAAGGCCTCGGTGAGCAGTTTGTGCTGACAAGAGGACTTGACCAATGCCTTTTCGGCTATCCGATGAATGAATGGAAGCTGATTGAAGAAAAGCTGAAGGCTCTGCCGCTCACCAAAAAAGACGCCCGCGCATTTACCCGATTCTTTTTTTCCGGTGCGACCGAATGCGAACTGGACAAGCAGGGAAGGGTTAATATTGCGTCATCTCTTCTGAATTACGCAAAACTGGAAAAAGAATGTGTTGTCATCGGGGTTTCCAATCGAATTGAATTGTGGAGTAAGGTAATATGGGAACAATACACAGAAGAGCAAGAAGATTCATTCGCTGAAATTGCTGAAAACATGATTGGATTTGATATATAATGGATCTTCGTGCATCACAACAACAACTGACAATTCAATTCATTCCTGATAAAGGTGGGACCGACACAAATGTTTCAGCATAAGACAGTACTTCTTCGTGAAACCGTCGACGGTTTAAATATCAAACCGGACGGAACCTATGTGGACTGCACCCTTGGCGGCGCCGGGCACAGTACATATTTATTGCAGCAATTATCGGAAAAAGGACGCTTGATCGCCTTTGATCAAGATGACACGGCACTTGAAAACGCAAAGAAAACATTGTCCGAATACAAAGGACAGCTCATTCTGGTGAAAAGCAACTTTCGTTATTTAAAAGAGTGTTTACATGAACACGGCATTACGAGTGTCGACGGAGTTCTATTTGATTTAGGAGTATCCTCTCCGCAGCTTGATACACCGGAACGGGGATTCAGCTATCATCATGACGCACCGCTGGACATGAGGATGGACCAGTCGGCCGCCCTTACGGCGAAAGAAGTCGTAAATGAATGGCGGTATGAGGACCTTGTGAGGATTTTCTTTAAATACGGAGAAGAAAAATTCAGCAAGCAGATCGCCCGAAAAATTGAAGAGGCAAGAGAAAAATCGCCTATTCAAACAACCGGCCAACTGGTCGATCTAATAAAGGACGCGATACCGGCTCCGGCAAGAAGAAGCGGAGGTCATCCGGCCAAACGTGTATTCCAAGCCATTCGAATCGCCGTAAACGACGAGCTTCAAGTATTTGAAGAGGCCCTCTTGCAAGCGATAGAGGTGCTGAAGCCGGGCGGAAGGGTGTCTGTGATCACTTTTCACTCGCTGGAAGACAGAATGTGCAAGACGACATTCAAGGAAAAATCATCACTTCCCGAACTGCCTCCGGGTCTTCCTGTGATACCGGAAGAATTTGAACCGGAATTAAAACTGATTACAAGAAAGCCCATTACGGCATCAAAAGAGGAGCTTGAAGAAAATAACCGCGCCCGGTCAGCGAAGCTCCGCATTGCGGAGAAACGAAAATAACGGGCAGCAAATGACAACATTAAAGGAGGTCATCAGCCTATGAGCAACTTAGCTTACCAGCAGGAAAAACAACAACGGCCAGTGATAAGTCCCGAAAAAAAGGTGATTGTCAAAAAGAGGGCTTCCATTACACTCGGGGAAAAGGTGCTGCTCGTCCTGTTTGCCATTGCCGTTCTCTCCACATCAATGTTTATCGTATCAAAGGCATACGCGGCGTACCAATCCAATATTGAGGTGCAACAACTGGAGGAGAAAGTATCTGAGAAGAATAAGCAGATCGGTGATCTCGAAAAGACGGCTGCTGACTTAAGCCAGCCGCAGCGCCTGATGGATATCGCTAAAAAGCACGGTTTGAATCTGAAAGATAAAAAAGTGAAAAACATACAGGAATGATAACCCATGCCGAAAAAAAATAAGTTTATGAACAGAGGAGCAGCGATACTCAGTATTTGTTTCGCTCTCTTTTTCTTTGTCATTCTCGGGAGAATGGCGTACATTCAATTAACCGGTAAAGCAAACGGTGTAGAACTTGCAACAAAAGCGACCGAGCAGCACGAAAAAAAGCGGACGATAGAAGCGAGCCGCGGCTCTATTCTTGACCGGAACGGCAAAGTGCTTGCAGAGGACACGGCGACATATAAGCTCATTGCCGTGCTTGATAAAAAAATGACAAGTGATCCGAAGCATCCTCAGCATGTCAAAGACAAAGAGAAAACGGCGGAAAAACTGGCGACCGTTATCAATCTTGATAAAAGCGAGATTCTGGACATCTTAAACAGGGATGGCGCGAAGCAGGTGGAATTCGGTTCAGCCGGCCGCGATATCTCTTATGCGAAAAAACAAAAGATCGAAAAAATGAATCTTCCGGGTATTTCTTTCTTAAGAGATACGAAGCGCTACTATCCGAACGGCGTATTTTTGTCAAATGTTCTCGGGTATGCCGATGTGAATGAAAAAACAAACGAGATACAAGGCTCTTTAGGGCTTGAAAAAATACTGAACAACTATCTGACGGAACGCGACGGATCCGTCACTTACGAAAGTGATAAATCCGGCTGGAAACTTCCGAACAGCAAAGAAAAAATCACCGCACCTAAAAACGGTGACAATGTATATTTAACCATTGATCAGAAAATTCAAACCTTTTTAGAAGACAGCATGACGAAAGTAGCGGAAAAATATAAACCGAAAAAAATTATGGCGGCTGTCGTAGAACCGAAAACAGGCAAAGTGCTTGCGATGGGGCAGCGTCCGAGTTTTGACCCGAATATCAGAAACGTCACCAATTATTACAACGACTTAGTGTCGTACGCGTATGAACCGGGTTCAACGATGAAGATCTTTACGCTTGCCGCGGCGATTCAGGAAAATGTGTTTTCTGCAAACGAGAAATATAAATCAGGAACATATAAAGTGGGAGGCAAACCTGTTAAAGATTGGAACGATGGCGCCGGTTGGGGTATGACAAGCTTCCATGACGGCCTCATGAGGTCATCGAATGTTGCTTTCGCCAAACTGGCCAACGAAAAACTGGGGTTTGATCGGTTTAATGAGTACCTGCACAAATTCGGGCTCTATCAAAAAACAGGGATTGATCTGCCCGGTGAAGTATCAAGTAAAATTAACTACAAATATGATTTTGACAAAGCGTCTACGGCTTACGGCCAAGCATCGGCGATAACGCCGATCCAGCAGCTTCAGGCCGTCACGGCGATTGCCAATAACGGCAAAATGATGAAACCTTACGTCATTGATCATATTGTCGACCCCGATACGAAAAAAGTCGTCAAGCAGACAAAACCAGAGCAGGCAGGCACGCCGATTTCAGCCGATACGGCTAAAAAAGTCCGGAATCTGCTCGGAGAAGTCGTGACGTCAGACATCGGAACCGGAAAACCTTATAAAATTGAAGGATTTGACGTCGCGGGTAAAACGGGAACCGCACAAATTGCCGGGACGGGCGGATATTTAAGAGGAACGAGCAACTATGTGTTTTCATTCATGGGCATGGCGCCGAAAAATGATCCTAAGCTTGTCATCTATGTAGCCGTGCAGCAGCCGCAATTAAAAGCGGGGCAAAGCAGCTCTGATCCTGTCGCGGAAATCTTTAACCCGACGATGAAAAACAGCCTCCACTACATGAATATCGAACCGACGGAAAAAACAGATTCCGGTCAGGAAGAAACGAAAAGCCAAAAGATGCCTGACCTGACAGATAAGACGGTCAAGAGCGCTGAGAAGGAAGCGAAAAATGAACATCTCACACCGATTGTCATCGGCAGCGATGTTGCCGTAAAAGAGCAGTATCCGACAGCCGGAGAAGATGTGATCACCAATCAGAAAATCTTCTTAAAAACAGACGGAAAGATGACGATGCCGGATATGTCCGGATGGTCGAGACGGGAAGTGCTTCAATTCAGCAAAGTATCAGGCATTCACATCGATGTGAGCGGTGAAGGTTACGCTTCAAGCCAAAGTGTGAAAAAAGGCAAAGAACTGAAAGAAAATACCGTGATCAAGGTGAAATTTAAAAATCCTGATTAACGGGACAGAGAAGTCCGCGGATGCCCGCGGGCTTCTTTTTTATGCGCCGCCGTTCTATGTGTCCAAGCTGAGGCATAAATTGAAACAAGCCTAAATAAGGAGTGGACGGTCCCTTGCGCGTTTCAAATGTAACGGTTCGAAAACGTTTATTACTGGTTTTGCTTTTTGGCGTAATCATTTTTTTGATCATTGACAGCAGATTAGGCTATGTTCAATTTGTGATGGGAGAAAAGCTGACTTCACTGGCTAAGGATTCCTGGAGCCGGAATTTGCCGTTTGAGCCTGAGCGGGGAGAGATTCTTGACCGAAACGGCGTGAAGCTGGCTACTAATAAAAGCGCGCCGACCGTCTTTGTCGTACCGCGCCAGATCCAAAATCCCATCAAAACGGGCAAGCTTCTCGCGTCAGTTTTAAATATGTCGGAAGAGAAGGTCTACAAACATATTACTAAGAAAACCTCCATAGAAAAAATCTCACCCGAGGGGCGGAAAATTTCCAATAAAAAAGCGAAAGAAATCAAAGCGCTCGACTTAAAAGGGGTTTATGTGGCTGAAGACAGCATCCGCCATTATCCGTACGGAAGCTTTTTGTCCCATGTTCTCGGTTTTGCCGGTATTGATAACCAGGGTCTTCTCGGTTTGGAGGCTTATTATGATGATGACTTAAAAGGTGTAAAGGGATCCGTGAAATTTTATACGGATGCCAAGGGGAAGAAAATGCCTGATGAAGCGGATGATTACACCCCTCCGAAAGACGGACTTGATATGAAACTGACGATTGACGCCAAGGTTCAGACGATTATAGAAAGAGAGCTCGACAATGCAGCGGCGAAATATAACCCGGACGGAATGATTGCGGTCGCAATGAACCCGAAAAACGGGGAAGTGCTCGGCATGTCAAGCCGTCCTGATTTTGATCCGGCTGACTATCAATCGGTGGATCCGTCCGTTTACAACCGGAACCTGCCGGTATGGAGCACATATGAACCGGGTTCGACCTTTAAGATTATTACGCTTGCGGCGGCTCTTCAAGAGCAAAAAGTAAACTTGCAAAGAGACCACTTTTATGACAGAGGATTTGCCGAGGTCGACGGCGCCCGCCTCCGATGCTGGAAAAAGGGCGGCCACGGTTCGCAATCTTATCTTGAAGTCGTTCAAAATTCCTGCAACCCCGGGTTTGTACAGCTGGGGGAACGGCTCGGAAAACAAAAGCTGTTTCAATATATTAAGGACTTCGGTTTTGGAAAGAAAACAGGCATTGATCTGCAAGGGGAAGGAACGGGGATCTTATTCCCGCTTGACAGAGTCGGCCCGGTCGAACAGGCGACAACCGCTTTCGGACAAGGGGTTTCCGTCACGCCGATTCAGCAGGTGGCAGCCGTTTCCGCAGCAATAAACGGCGGAACGCTTTATACTCCGTTTATTGCCAAAGAGTGGGTTGATCCCGTTACGAAAAAAACCGTTAAGAAACAATCGCCGATTGCGAAAAGGCAAGTTATTTCCCAGGAAACGTCAAAGCAGATCAGATATGCTTTAGAAAGCGTCGTCGCTCAGGGAACGGGGCGGAATGCCTTTGTGGAAGGATATCGCGTCGGCGGAAAAACAGGTACCGCACAAAAGGTGAAAGACGGCAAATATCTCGAAAACAACCATATCGTCTCCTTTATCGGTTTTGCGCCGGCCGATGACCCGAGCCTTGTCGTGTATGTCGCGGTTGATAATCCGAAAGGCACGATTCAATTCGGGGGAACCGTCGCCGCGCCGATTGTCGGAAATATGATGAGAGACAGTCTGCCTGAGCTCGGCGTGAAACCGCGAAAAAATCAAATCGAGAAAAAATATCAATGGAACGACACAAAAACAATAGAGGTTCCGAATGTTGTAGGGATGTCTGTCTCTGATCTTGAGTCGCTGCTTGTCAATTTGAATATTGACTCCTCAGGAAAAGGAAGCAAAATTGTGAAACAATCACCTGCAGCCGGAACGAAAGTAAAAGAAGGCTCAAAGATCCGTGTTTACTTGAGTGAAGAATGAGTCTTTTTGAGGCAGCCGATTGTTTTCGGCTGCCTCTTATCATAAAGAGAAAAAAAGAAGATAACTTTTAAGATTAACTGGATGTATCCTTTTATTTACGCTAAAATATGAACTGTATGTTTAAAAGCCATTCTGACTTTTATAAACGGTTATCATGATAAAAGAATGAATAGAATTTCTGAGAGGTTTGATACAATGAAACTTACAAAGCTGCTTACATATTTAATGGCCGAACCTGTTCAAAATGACTTTCAAGACCCTGACATAACTTCAATTGAGATGGACTCCAGGGAAGTGAGAAAAGGGAGTCTTTTTGTGTGTATAAAAGGGTATACGGTAGACGGACATGATTTTGCCCAAAAAGCCGCAGAAAACGGCGCAGCGGCCATCGTTGCCGAGAAAGAGCTTGACGTCGATGTTCCTGTCATTATTGTCCGCCGGTCACAGCGGGCGCTCAGCGTTCTTTCTGACGCGTTTTACGGGCAGCCGACAAAGCAGCTTCAGCTTATCGGCATCACCGGCACAAACGGCAAAACATCAACGACGCACATGGTTGATGAGATTTTCAAAAAAGCGGGAAGACAGACCGGTTTAATCGGAACGATGTACATTAAAATCGGGGATGAGACATTCCCGGTCAAAAATACAACGCCCGAAAGCGTCACACTGCAAAAAACGTTCAAGAAAATGAATGATGAGCATGTTGACACAGCTATTATGGAAGTGTCTTCTCACGCTCTGTCACTCGGCAGGGTTCACGGCTGCGATTATGATATCGCCGTATTCACGAACCTGACGCAGGACCATTTAGATTATCACAAGACGATGGAAGACTACAGACAGGCTAAAAGCCTCCTGTTTTCCCAGCTGGGCGGCTCCTTTAATCACGAAAAGCCGAAGCGGGCCGTTTTAAACGCAGATGACAAAGCCAGTGCTTATTTTGAAAAAGTGACGGCGGCGCACATCCTTACATACGGAATCGAGAATGATGCCGATGTCATGGCGAAACAAATCGAGATCTCTGCGCAAGGCACAAGCTTTGAACTTGTTACGCCAAAAGGAACAAAGCAGATCACAGTTTCACTCGTCGGCCGCTTCAACGTGTATAACGTACTGGCTGCAGCGGCGACAGCGATCGCAGCGGGTCTGCCGTTTGATACGATCACAAGCGCTCTTGAAGAGCTGCAAGGTGTCAGAGGCCGGTTTGAACTGGTGAATCACAATCAGCCGTTTCCTGTGGTCGTCGATTACGCGCACACGCCTGACAGTCTGGAAAACGTCCTGAATACATGCAAAGACATGACAGAGGGCAAGCTTTTCGTCGTCGTCGGCTGCGGCGGTGACCGGGACAAAACGAAACGCCCGAAAATGGCGGAAATTGCGGTGCGGATTGCCGACGAACCGATTTTCACTTCAGATAACCCGAGAAGCGAGGACCCGCTGGCCATATTAAGAGATATGGAAAGAGGGGTAGAAGGCACTTACTATCACAGTATCGCAAATCGCGAGCAGGCTATCTTTTTTGCCATTGCCAACGCGAAAAAGGGAGATGTGGTTCTGATTGCCGGGAAAGGGCATGAAACCTATCAGCAGATCGGCAATGAAACATTCGACTTTGATGACGCCGAAGTAGCGGGAAGAGCTATTGTTGAGCTGAATAAAAAGTAAAACAGGAAAGAGTGTTAGAATGAGGGAAATGAAAAGAATTACGGGGACACAATGTGAATATGATAAATACGTATGTCGTTTGAACGAAACGGGAGGAGAAAAGAGCAATGCTTGAGCAAGTGATTTTATTTACAATAATAATGGGATTTTTAATCAGTGTTCTGATATCTCCGATTCTTATCCCGTTTTTAAGACGTTTAAAATTCGGCCAAAGTATCAGGGAAGAGGGGCCGAAATCACATATGAAAAAATCAGGGACGCCGACGATGGGCGGGGTCATGATTATTGTATCCATCGCCATTACGGCGATTGTCATGACGCAGAAATTTTCGCATCTGAGCGCGGAAATGTTTCTTCTGCTGTTTGTCACGATCGGATACGGCCTGCTCGGCTTTCTGGATGACTATATTAAAGTAGTAATGAAACGGAATCTCGGATTGACGTCGAAGCAGAAATTGATCGGCCAGATCATTATTGCCATAGTATTTTACGGAGTATATCATTATTGCCATTTTTCAACCGGCATCAGGGTGCCGGGCACACATCTGTCAATCGATCTCGGCTGGGGATACTTTATCCTCGTTCTCTTTATGCTTGTCGGAGGTTCAAATGCCGTCAACCTGACAGACGGTCTGGACGGTCTCTTGTCCGGTACCGCGGCTATCGCATTCGGCGCTTTCGCCATCCTTGCGTGGAACCAGTCACAATATGACGTTGCGATTTTCTCGGTTGCCGTTGTCGGCGCCGTTCTCGGTTTTCTTGTATTCAACGCCCATCCCGCCAAGGTATTTATGGGGGATACCGGTTCGCTTGCGCTCGGAGGAGCGATCGTGACCGTTGCCATTCTGACGAAGCTTGAAATTCTGCTCGTCATTATCGGCGGAGTATTTGTTATTGAGACCTTATCTGTTATCTTACAAGTCATCAGCTTTAAAACGACAGGAAAACGAATCTTTAAGATGAGTCCGCTTCACCACCATTACGAATTGGTCGGATGGTCTGAATGGAGAGTTGTCGTCACATTCTGGACTGCGGGACTGCTGCTTGCCGTTTTAGGAATTTACATCGAGGTGTGGTTATAAGTGGAAAACGAACTTTTTTTGCAAAAACAAAACTTTCTGGTCCTCGGACTGGCGAAAAGCGGATATGCGGCTGCGTCGATTCTTCATGAAAAAGGCATTAACGTCGTCGTGAATGATCAAAAAGCCTTTGAAGAGAACGAACCTGCCCAAAGGCTTGCAGAAAGAGGAATTGAAGTCATCTGCGGTGAGCATCCGACGTCACTTTTTGATCAGCATCACATTACCATTCTGATCAAAAATCCCGGAATCCCGTATGAAAATATCATGGTGGAGGAAGCGCAAAGAAGAGGCATCCCGGTCTGGACGGAAATCGAGCTTGCGTATTATATCACCAATGCAAAATTCATCGGCATTACAGGTTCAAACGGGAAAACAACAACGACGACCCTGATTTATGAAATGCTGAAAGCTGACTCGATAAAGGCGCTGATCGCAGGGAATATCGGCACTGTCGCCAGTGAAGTGGCTTATCATGCTGACGGTGATGAATGGATCGTCACAGAGCTTTCTTCGTTCCAGCTGATGGGGACTCATGCGTTCAGACCTGAAATCGGCCTGATTTTAAATGTGTTCGACGCTCATTTGGATTACCATCACAGCCGTGAAAACTATGAAAAAGCCAAGCAGAACGTGTATCTTCATCAGCTTGAGAGTGATACGGCCATCGTCAATCAAAGCGATGAAACAGTCGTGCGGCTTGCCGAAAGCGGAAAAGCCGGCACCGTTCCGTTTTCAGTCCACCAGGAACTGTCAAGCGGCGCATTCATTAAAGACGGAATGCTGATGTTCGGCGATGAAGCGATTCTGCCTGTTGATGACATCGTACTGCCGGGCGCGCACAATTTAGAAAATATTTTAGCCGCTGTAGCCGCGGCAAAAACGGCGGGCGCGTCTAATAAAGCGATTCAGAAGGTGCTGACAAGCTTTACCGGTGTCAAACACCGTCTGCAGTATGTAACTGCGATCCAGAATCGTAGATTTTATAATGACAGCAAAGCGACGAATATTTTGGCCACAAGCAAAGCGCTCTCCGCGTTCAAAGCACCGGTTATTCTGCTTGCAGGCGGACTGGACCGCGGCAACGGTTTTGACGACCTGAAACCGTATATGGACAATGTCAAAGCGGTCCTGACGTTCGGACAGACAGCGCCGAAGATAGAAAAACTGGGCAATGAGCTGGGAATACAACATGTCAAACGTGTCGATAATGTTGAACAAGCAGTATCTGCGGCGTTTGCGCTCTCAAATGAAGGAGACGTCATCCTCTTGTCACCCGCGTGTGCAAGCTGGGATCAGTTCAAAACATTTGAAGAACGCGGTGACATGTTTATAGATGCCGTGCATATGCTTAAGTAAGGGCTTGTCTCTGTTCATCGGCAGCCCTAAATGACTTATGCTTGGGGTGTCGATTGCTTTGACTACTAAAAAAACAGCGCCTGATTTGTTATTAGTTATCATTACGTTATTGCTTTTAACAATAGGATTAATTATGGTCTACAGTGCAAGTGCGGTATGGGCGGATTATAAATTTGACGACTCGTTTTTCTTCGCGAAACGGCAGCTGCTGTTTGCGGGGATCGGCGTCATTGCCATGTTTTTCATTATGAATGTGGATTATTGGACATGGCGCACATGGTCGAAGCTGCTTCTGATCATTTGTTTTTTTCTGCTTGTGCTTGTGCTGATTCCGGGAGTCGGAATGGTGCGGAACGGTTCAAGAAGCTGGATCGGAGTGGGAGCGTTCAGCATTCAGCCTTCGGAGTTTATGAAACTGGCGATGATTGCGTTTCTGGCTAAATTTCTTTCTGAAAAACAGAAGAATATTACGTCATTCAGACGCGGATTCGTTCCCGCGCTCGGAATCGTGTTTTCTGCATTTATTATTATTATGTGCCAGCCAGACCTGGGAACGGGGACGGTAATGGTGGGCACGTGCATCGTGATGATTTTTGTTTCCGGTGCGCGAATCGCTCATTTTGCGTTCCTCGGACTCATCGGTTTAAGCGGATTTGCGGCACTAGTTCTGTCCGCTCCTTATCGGATTAAACGGATTACCTCTTACTTAAACCCGTGGGAGGATCCGCTTGGAAGCGGATTTCAGATCATTCAGTCGCTCTATGCCGTAGGTCCGGGCGGACTGTTCGGGATGGGGCTCGGCCAAAGCCGGCAAAAGTTTTTTTACCTGCCGGAGCCGCAAACCGATTTCATTTTTGCTATTTTATCTGAGGAACTCGGCTTTATCGGCGGTTCGCTCATATTGCTGCTGTTCACTATTTTATTATGGCGGGGCGTCAGAATTGCCCTCGGCGCGCCGGATTTATACGGAAGCTTTGTCGCTATCGGTATTATTTCTATGATAGCTATTCAAGTCATGATTAATATCGGCGTTGTGACGGGGCTGATCCCGGTAACAGGAATTACGCTGCCGTTTT
Organism: Bacillus sp. JNUCC-21; assembly: GCF_041222765.1. Lineage (NCBI taxonomy): Bacteria > Bacillati > Bacillota > Bacilli > Caryophanales > Bacillaceae > Bacillus > Bacillus sp. JNUCC-21. Next base: position 1,560,399 of record NZ_CP166019.1, read on the forward strand.
TAAGCTACGGAGGCTCATCACTGACGCTGATGCTCGCAGCGGTCGGCGTGCTTTTAAATGTCAGCCGGTACTCGAGGTATTGATCTGTATCTTACCTCATCACTCATGATTTATTCGTTATCTATAAAAAAACAGACAACATCAATAACCCTGTCCTAAAAAACAGGGTTATCGCTATGTGATTAAGGGGGACATACGAATGCGTATTGCAGTAAGCGGAGGCGGAACCGGAGGACATATTTATCCGGCCCTGGCCTTTATTAAAGAAGTTCAGCGCCGGCATCCGGATGTGGAATTTTTGTATATCGGAACAGAGAACGGTCTTGAGAAAAAAATTGTTGAACGGGAAAATATTCCGTTCCGCGCCATTGAAATTACAGGTTTCAAACGAAAACTTTCTTTTGAAAATGTAAAAACCGTCATGCGCTTCTTAAAAGGCGTGAAGAAAAGCAAATCATATTTAAAAGAGTTTAAACCAGATGCCGTTATCGGTACAGGCGGCTATGTATGCGGTCCGGTCGTATACGCGGCGGCAAAAATGGGAATTCCGACGATCATTCATGAGCAAAACAGCCTGCCCGGCATCACAAATAAGTTTCTCTCGAAATATGTTAATAAGGTAGCAATTTGCTTTGAAGAGGCAAAATCGCATTTTCCTGCTGAAAAAGTTGTGTTTACGGGAAACCCGAGAGCCTCTGAAGTCGTCTCAATTAAGACAGGCCGCTCATTAACTGAGTTCGGGCTGAAAGACAATCAAAAAACGGTGCTCATTTTCGGCGGAAGCAGAGGCGCGGCTCCCATTAACCGTGCCGTTATAGATATGCAGGAAGAATTGAAAACGAGACCTTACCAAGTGCTTTATATTACCGGGGAAGTACATTACGAGAAGGTAACGGCTGAGCTGAAAGGCGGAAAAGCCGCTGATAATATGGTGACAAAACCGTTTTTGCACCAAATGCCGGAGTACTTACAATCAATTGATGTCATTGTGGCCAGAGCCGGAGCGACGACGATTGCGGAGATCACCGCTCTCGGCATTCCGAGCGTGCTTATTCCGAGCCCGTATGTGACAGCCAATCACCAGGAAGTCAATGCGAAGGCGATCAGCCAGCATGACGCTGCAATCGTACTGAAGGAAACCGAGCTCAGCGGAGAAAAACTGATCGCTGCGCTGGACAAAATCGTCATGAATGAAGAAACCTTAAAAGACATGAGTGAGCGGACAAAATCACTCGGTGTTCCGGATGCGGCAGCCAGACTGTACAGTATCATGGAAGACATAAAAAAATAGAGCAAATGGAATGCGGAGGTTTATGATGGAGAACGTAATTCAGGAATTAAGAGACCGCGAAGTCGGCAAAGTGCTGGAACAAGAACCGCTCGCGAACCATACAACGATGAAAATCGGCGGTCCGGCGGACATTTTGATCATCCCCAACCGTGTGGAAGCGGTCAAAGATATTATGGATATTGTGAAGAAACATGATCTGCCATGGACGGTTATCGGCCGCGGTTCAAATCTGCTCGTGCTTGATGAAGGCATAAGAGGAGTTGTCATCAAACTGGGCGCGGGTCTGGATCATTTGGAGATTGACGGCGATCAGGTGACGGTCGGAGGCGGCTATTCGGTCGTCCGGCTTGCGACTTCCATGAGTAAAAAAGGAATGTCCGGTCTCGAATTTGCAGCGGGCATTCCCGGATCAATCGGCGGAGCCGTCTATATGAATGCCGGGGCGCACGGATCTGATATGAGTGAGATTCTTGTGAAAGCCCGTATCTTATTTGAAGACGGCACAATCGAATGGCTGACGAACGAAGAGATGGATTTCAGCTACAGAACGTCTGTTTTACAGAAAAAACGCCCCGGTGTCTGTCTCGAGGCAGTTCTTCAGCTTGAGCAAAAGGAACGGGAAGCCATTACGGCGCAAATGCAGCAGAACAAAGATTACAGAAAAAATACGCAGCCGTATTCAAGCCCATGCGCCGGAAGCATATTCAGAAATCCGCTGCCGAATCATGCCGGAAACCTCGTTGAAAAAGCGGGATTAAAAGGACATCAGATCGGCGGAGCGAAAGTGTCCGAAATGCACGGGAATTTTATCGTCAATGCCGGCGGAGCGACTGCCAAGGACGTTCTCGACCTGATTGAATATGTGAAAAAGACAATCCGTGAGCAGTATGATGTTGACATGCATACAGAAGTTGAAATCATCGGAGGGAATCGTTAAAAGGTTCTCTGATTACATGAGCTCATGTGATATACTTTTAACAAATGTCAAACGGCATCACAGCATGCCGTTTGTTTTTCAATCAGACGAATGTCAAGCTGTTTCATTCTTAGTGAGGTGGACAGGCAGTGAACCCAAATCATGAAAGAGAAAAAATCGTAAATATTGAAGAGCGGATTCCGAAAATCAAAGAGCAGCGGAAACAAAAAGCAAACCGCCGGCTGATTTCATTCATTGTGCTCTTTTTTATGATGGTGCTGATCATCGTGTACTTGCAGATGCCGATCAGCAAAGTGTCTTCTGTCACCGTTTCCGGAAACGAAAACGTGTCTGTAAAAGAGATCAACGCGCTTTCTGATATACATAACGGACAAACCGAGTTCTGGAGTCTGAACAAGAAACAAACAGAAGAAAAGATTGAGCAGAATAAGCTGGTGAAAAAGGCGGAACTTTCAAAAGTATTTCCTAACAAAGTCAGCATTCACATTGAAGAATACAAGACGATCGCGTATCTGCAGCGACATGATGTGTATTATGAAGTGCTCGAAAACGGCACTGTGCTGCCGAACGAAGTCACGCCGGATGACGCGGGCCCGATTTTGGTTGACTGGACAAACGCGAAAAAGCGGGTCAAAATGGCGGAGCAGCTTGATAAGCTTTCCGGTTCGCTTAAGCAGTCGATTTCTGAAATCTATTATACACCGGTAAAAATGGATCAGGACCGGATCAAGCTGTATATGAACGACGGGTATGTAGTTACCGCTTCTATTAAAACGTTTGCCGGCCGGATGAAGACCTATCCTTCTATCGTTTCCCAGCTGGATGGCGGGAAAAAGGGGATTATCCACTTAGAAGTCGCTACGTATTTTGAAGAATTTAACAAAGGTAAATCCGGCAAGAAAAAAGAAAATGATTAATAGTTCTAAAGAACTAATTTAAAGGCGGTTCAAAAGAATCTATTACAATCAGCGGGGCAGCCGATATAACCGATAGCGGAATCATTATGACTATGTTTGTTTTTGCCCGGGATATGGCTGCCGGACAAGCGGAAAATTCTCAATGCAATGGGCGTGTCTTCTGCAGTGAGCATTACATTTGGAATTTTCCTCCTGTTTCTTCTTTTTTCGGATGTTTCTGGCAATATCTATAGCTTTTCTGGAGGTTCATCTTAGTGTAGACTAAGGGAAAGCGGATATATTTGCATCTGGATTGCACAGTATGACACCGTGACAAGAAATCTTACGGTAAGGTGGGCCGTCTCTAAAAAAAATAAAAAAAATGCGATATAAAAGAGGATATACATAGAATATAACGAATAGTTTCATTAAACATAAATTGTGAGAAATCAGATAAGAATTTGTTGATGCTGTTGTTTTTGTTACACACTTGTAAAGCCACATTCATTGTATTGTTGTTCCGCAAATAATAGAATAGAATTTGATCGAAATGTGAGGAGGTGCCATAGAATGAACAACAATGAACTTTACGTCAGTCTTGACATCGGTACGTCCAATACAAAAGTGATCGTCGGAGAAATGACAGATGATTCCCTTAACATTATCGGAGTGGGAAATGTACCGTCTGAAGGGTTGAAAAAAGGCTCAATCGTTGATATAGATGAAACCGTTCATTCTATAAGAAAAGCGTTTGACCAAGCTGAAAGAATGGTAGGTTTTCCGCTGAAAAAAGCCATTGTCGGCGTTAATGGAAATTATATTCATATTCAAGATACGAACGGCGTTGTCGCTGTTTCCAGTGAAAACAAAGAAATTCACGTTGAAGACGTCCGCAGGGTAATGGAAGCGGCACAGGTCGTGTCAGTTCCGCATGAGCAGCTGATCGTTGACGTCGTTCCTAAACAGTTTATCGTTGACGGAAGAGACGAAATTACCGATCCGAAAAAAATGCTCGGCGTGCGCCTGGAAGTAGAAGGCACGCTGATTACCGGCTCCAAAACGATCTTACATAATTTACTTCGCTGTGTGGAGAGAGCGGGCGTTGAAATTACTGATATCTGCCTGCAGCCGCTTGCGGCCGGTTCGGCGGCTTTGTCAAAAGACGAAAAAAACCTCGGAGTCGCCATGATTGATATCGGCGGCGGCTCGACGACGGTGGCGGTATTTGAACAGGGGCACCTGAAGGAGACAGCCGTCATTCCGCTCGGAGGCGAAAACATCACGAAAGATGTATCGATCGGATTGCGCACTTCCACCGAAGAGGCTGAAAGAGTAAAAAAACAATTCGGACATGCATTCTACGATGAGGCTTCAGAAGATGAAGTATTTGAAGTCACCGTCATAGGAACGAATCAAAAGCAATCTTTTACACAGCAGGAAATTGCCAATATTATTGAAGCAAGAGTGGAAGAGATTCTTGAGATTGCCGCATCCGAAATTGAGCATATGGGAATTACAGATCTGCCCGGCGGCTTTGTGCTGACCGGCGGACAGGCCGCAATGCCCGGAGTGCTTTCATTGGCACAGGAAGTGCTGAGGCACAATGTAAGGGTCGCAAGCCCGAATTATATCGGTGTAAGAGACCCTCAGTATATGACGGGTGTCGGCTTGATACAATTTGCCTGCCGAAATGCCAGAATTCAGGGAAGAAAAATAGGCTTTCATATGCCGGAAGAAGCCGTGCAGGAAATCGCGGTCTCTCACGAAGAAGAACATCATCAGCGGCCAGAGGCGCAGCAGCGTCCAAAAGCAAAACAAAAAACACAAGCCGAACACAACAAACCGAGCAAAATGAAAAAACTATTAAGCATGTTTTGGGAATAGATTGATAGTCATTCGGCAGATTAGGAGGATTTAGCATGTTGGATTTCGAAACAAACATAGACGGCTTAGCATCAATTAAAGTAATCGGAGTAGGAGGCGGCGGTAATAACGCGGTCAACCGAATGATTGAAAATGAAGTGCAGGGTGTAGAGTACATTGCGGTAAACACGGACGCGCAAGCTCTTAACCTGTCAAAAGCGGAAGTGAAAATGCAGATCGGGGAAAAGCTGACCCGCGGTCTCGGAGCGGGAGCGAATCCGGAAGTCGGCAAAAAAGCCGCTGAAGAAAGTAAGGAACAAATCGAAGAAGCGCTAAAAGGCGCTGACATGGTGTTCGTTACAGCCGGAATGGGAGGCGGTACCGGAACGGGAGCCGCACCGGTTATCGCGCAAATCGCAAAGGACTTAGGCGCTTTGACTGTCGGTGTCGTAACAAGACCGTTTACATTTGAAGGAAGAAAACGCCAGCTGCAGGCTGCAGGCGGTATCACGGCAATGAAAGAAGCCGTTGACACACTGATCGTTATTCCGAATGACCGCATTCTTGAAATTGTCGATAAAAACACACCGATGCTTGAAGCATTCCGTGAAGCTGATAACGTGCTTCGCCAAGGGGTGCAAGGTATCTCTGACCTCATCGCGACGCCTGGTTTAATCAACTTGGACTTTGCCGATGTCAAAACCATCATGTCCAACAAAGGTTCAGCATTGATGGGTATCGGGATCGCTACGGGCGAAAGCCGTGCTGCTGAAGCCGCCAAAAAGGCGATCTCCAGTCCGTTACTGGAAGCGGCAATCGACGGAGCGCAAGGTGTTTTGATGAACATTACGGGAGGTACAAACCTGAGCCTCTACGAAGTGCAGGAAGCAGCCGACATCGTCGCTTCTGCATCTGACCCTGATGTCAACATGATTTTCGGTTCAGTTATCAATGAAAATCTGAAAGATGAAATCGTCGTCACCGTTATTGCGACCGGTTTTATCGAACAGGAAAAAGATGACTCAAAACCGCAGCGTCCGACTTTAAACCAAGGATTGAAGTCTCAAGGCCAAAACGCTGCGAAACGTGAGCCGAAACGAGAAGAAACACAGCATCAAAACACGGTGAACCGCCATACATCACAGCCGGCGGATGATGCCCTCGACATTCCTACATTTTTAAGAAACCGCAACAAACGCGGCTGATGTAAAAAAGGACAAGACCACATGGTTTTGTCCTTTTTCTTTTGTGCACAGTCTTCCTTCCTATCCCCGTAATCTACACAGTGAAAAAAGCAACTTTATACCTATGACGAATTGATTGTTTTTTAGTTTCATACGGTTTTCTACAGAATGTGACAATATCTGGATGGAAGATTGTCTACATTTAACGTACAGCATCGAAAATGACAAACGATTCCAATTATGAAGGAGGGATACATATTTTATAGGGCGTTACCAAATAAGGGGGGATACGATTGAAGAAAAAAACGAGAAACAGATTGACAGGCTCCGTTTTAAGCGCGATTGTCGTCAGTTCCCTGTTGTTTCCGGGTGCAGCCGGAGCGAACAGCACACCGGGGGCAGTTTCTTTCACCAAAGATCTTTCTTCCTCTAAGAGCATTCAGCATAAGATTTCCGATTCAGTTAAGAAGCGTTTTGAAAAAAATGATAAAGTCACGTTTCTTATCAAATTTAAAGAGAAAGCCAATACGAAAAAAGCGGTCAAAGAAGCAGAAAAAAACGCCAAGTCTCAATCGCTTTCCGTAGCAAAAACCGAATATCAAAAGCGGTCAGCCGTCGTTTCTTCTTTAAAACTGGCGGCTCATGAAGCGCAGCAGAATCTGAAAACATATTTGGAAAAACAAAAAAAGAAAGGCAAGGCTGATCACATCCATTCCTATTATATTGTCAACGGAATGGCAGTCACTGCTTCGAAAGAGGTAATGGAAAAAGCCGCCTCATTTCCTGAAGTAGAAAAAGTTCTTCCGAATGAAAAACGTCAGCTTAATCAACGACAATCAAAAGCTCCTTTTCAAATGAAGAAAAAACAAAAAGAGATCAAAGCAAAGGAAGGCATCGAATGGAATATCAGCCAAATTGATGCGCCGCAGGCCTGGGCCTCAGGATACGACGGAACCGGCACGGTTGTCGCCTCCATTGATACGGGAGTTCAGTGGGATCATCCGGCGCTAAAGGAAAAATACCGGGGTTACGATCCTGAAAATCCCGCAGCGCCGAATCATGAAATGAACTGGTATGATGCCGTGTCCCATAAAGACGCTCCCTACGATGATCTTGAACACGGCACTCATGTAACAGGGACCATGACGGGTTCAGAACCTGACGGCTCAAATCAAATCGGTGTGGCTCCGGGGGCGAAATGGATCGCAGTAAAAGCATTTTCAGATGACGGAGGAACTGATGCCGATATTTTGGATGCCGGTGAATGGGTGCTCGCGCCTAAAGATAAAAACGGCACGCCGCATCCCGAGATGGCGCCGGATGTTGTCAATAATTCCTGGGCAGGCGGTTCGGGAATGGACGAGTGGTACCGCGATATGGTGAATGCGTGGAGAGCGGCAGGGATTTTTCCGGAATTCTCTGCGGGAAATGAAGACTTATTTACACCGGGAGGACCGGGTTCAATTGCAAATCCGGCCAATTATCCTGAAGCATTTGCGACAGGTGCGACTGACATCGACAAGAAACTCGCTGATTTCTCACTTCAAGGCCCCTCACCGTATCATGAAACAAAACCGGACATTTCGGCTCCGGGAGTGAATATCCGTTCTTCGATTCCTGGAGGAACATACGAAGGCGGCTGGGACGGAACTTCAATGGCCGGGCCGCATGTGGCGGCGACGGCGGCTTTGTTAAGGCAGGCGAACGCCTCTATTACGGTCGATGAAATGGAAGACGTTTTGACGCGCACCGCGGAAAAGCTGACAGATTCCGTTTTTCCGGAATCACCGAATAACGGTTACGGCCACGGCCTCGTTAACGCTTTTGATGCCGTTTCTGCCGTAACGGACGGAATCGGAAGCGTAGAAGGCAAGGTCTCTTCTGCGGGCGAAGATCACAATCCGCCCAGCTTTCATCATGAACCGGTCTCAGTGGCTTACAAAGGGGCAAACCTTCCGTTAACGGTTACAGCAGAAGACGATGTAAGCGTAACTGAAGTCATCCTTTCCTATCAGGTTGATGAAGGAGAGTGGAAAACGACAGCCGCCATTCAAAAAAGCGGTGATGAAAAAAAGGGAACATACCAGGCGGAAATTCCGGATGTAACGGGAAGCAAGATAAGTTATAAATGGACCATAAAAGATTTCGGAGGTCACTCTGTAGAATCTGATACGTACCGGGCTGACGTGAAACCGAGCATTACGGCGGGATACAAAGAGGATTTTGAATCACAGCCGGCGGGCTGGTCCAGTTACGGGACACATGACCAATGGGAATGGGGGAATCCGAGTTCAGGACCCGGCGCAGCATTTTCCGGAGATAAAGTGTATGCGACGAATCTGTCCGGCCCTTATGCAGATTCAGCCAACATGAATTTGGTGATGCCTCCGATTCAAGTTCCGGAAACAGGACGGCTGTTTTTGCAATTTAAAAGCTGGCACAAGCTCGAAGAATTTTTTGATTACGGGTATGTGTTCGTTCTTCCGGAAGGAAAATCAAATTGGGAGCAGGCGGCCGTTTACAATGGTGACTCCGCAGGATGGAACGATGAAGAGGCAGATTTATCTGCGTATAAAGGCCAAAACATAAAACTCATGTTTAATATGCAGTCAGACGAAGTACTGAATGAAGACGGATGGTATATCGATGATGTCCGGCTTTCAAGCAGCTCTCTCGGCAAGGCGGCTAAAAAAAGTAAACACAATAGACAAACACCTCCCGGCCACCTGAAGAAAAAAGCTGTCAGTCCGAAACAGGCCAAACCAGCAGTGAAATCACCCGGAAAAAGAGTAAAACGTGAAACAAACCTCCTGCCGCTCAGAGCGCAAATCAGTGTCGCCGAGACGGGGAAATCCGTATATTCCGACCCTGCAAGCGGAAGCTACAGCCTGTCGCATAAGGCGGGAAGCTATACGCTGAAAGCCGAGTCTTACGGATTTAAGTCCGCTTCTAAACAAGTTTCTATTCAATCAGACAAAACCGCACAGGCGGACTTTACACTGGAGCAAATGCCGTCCGGCACGCTAAAAGGAACCATCACCAATCAGTCAACAGGCAAACCGGTAAAAGGGGCTGCGCTTTATGTGGCCGAGGATGCCGCAATTGAACCGGCGGTGACAAACGATAAAGGGGAATATTCGCTTAAGGCGTACGAAGGCTCCTACACAATCAAAGTAGCGGCAAAAGGCTATTACAATAGCGAATTTTCTGTTGACATCAAAGGGGATGCTGAAAAAAACGTCAAGCTTAAGCCGTATATCGGTTATGAAGGGGAAATTGCCTATGATAACGGGACAGAAGAAGCCGCGCTGTCATATTTTAAAGCCGGCAGCAAATCTGCCGTTAAGATGACGCTTAAAGACGGAAAAGGACACGGTATGCTGACGGGAGGCCTTTTTAAATTTTGGGGCGCAGACTGGCCTGATCCGGGAGGTACCGAATTTCAAGCAGAAGTATATGATGCATCCGGCCCTGACGGCGCTCCGGGCAGCAAAATTGCCGGCCCGTTCCAAGCTGAAGCGCTTCGAAACGGAGAATGGACCAAAGTGGATCTCAGCTCAAAAGGAATCGCGGTCGGGAAGGATTTTTATCTTGTGTTCCGCCAGACGAAACCTGACCCTTATACACCTGCCCTGTCATCTGATGACGGCAGTCCGTACTCGAACAGAAACTGGCAATACCTTGACGGCCGCTGGTCTAAAACCGATAAATCAGACGGAAACTTTATGATCAGGGCTTTGGTCGACTACGAAGCTTCTGTGCCTGACATAACGTCGCCTGAAGACCGGTCATTTACAAACAAGAAGTCAATCACGGTGAAAGGAACGGCTTCACCAAAAACCGCTGTCCGTCTTACCAATAACGGTAAAATCGCCGCAGAAACGAAAGCAGATGCAGAAGGCAATTTCCAGGCCGGCGTCACACTCACTAAAGATGCCAATCGGCTGACGGCGGCATCTGTGACAGACAGCGGGTCAACCGATGAGTCACGCCCTGTCACGGTCATACTGGATGAGGATAAGCCGGATGTGACGATTGACAGTCCGGCAAACGGTGATAAAACAAATAAAGAAACAGTGACCGTAAAAGGAAAAGTGCACGACGCCCATTTAAAATGGGTAAAGGTGAACGGAAAAAAAGCTGAAGTAAATAACGGTTCTTATCAAGCGAGAACCCTCCTGGAAAACGGCAGCAATGAGATCAAGGTCACGGCCTCAGATGAAGCGGGTAACAAAACAACGAAAAAGACGGTGATCGATGTCAATTACAATGCTCCCGTCATTTCCGGATTGGTTCCCGGAGCGGATAAGGAATTAAAAGCCGGAGAATCAGTGAAAATCGCTTTTTCAAGCGGAAAGAAATTAGACGCTTCCTTCGTTATCCGTCTGCCTCTGACAAACGCCCGGGCAGGGAACCAAAACGCAACAGAGCTTCCGCTGAGAGAAATTTCTCCGGGACGATATGAGGGTTACTGGACGGCGACTTCTTCCGTCAAAGCAAGCGGAGCAAAAATTGACGTTATCGCTAGAGATGACTACGGAAATGAAACGAGACAGACGGCTAAAGGAAAACTTTATATCAATGAGTAAAAACAGAGCGCTGCCAGATCACGGCAGCGCTTTTTTAGTTGAAGCGGACAATAGGAAAGCAACCCTTTCGGCCCTCGACAAATAAAACGGTTATCCCTTAAAAATTGTACTTTACCCTCAACATTAATTGACAGACTTTCCCACAGAGCTTGCTTTATACTTATGAAACAAGAGAGAGAAACAGATATGTAAGACAAAAGAGGAAAGGGGTCAGATGTGAAAATCTATCTGGATGTCATTTGGCTGTTGAACTTTTGTTTTGATTCTCTTTTGCTTTTATTGACCGCCTTTATTTTAAAACGCCAGGTAAAAAAAAGAAGAGTGGCCGCCGGCGGTTTCATCGGGTCAGCCATTGTGCTTCTGATGTTTACGCCTGTTTCTCCCTTTGTGGAGCATCCGGCGGGAAAAATGGCGTTTTCAGTAGTCATCGTGCTTGCGGCTTTTGGCTTTAAACGGTTCCGATACTTTTTTCAAAATTTGTTCGCCTTTTATTTCGCGACTTTTCTCGTCGGCGGGGGAATGATCGGCGTACATTCCCTGCTGCAGACAGAATCAATTGTGCAGCAAGGCGTAATGGTCACAAGCCAGACCGGATTCGGCGACCCGATCAGCTGGATGTTTGTAGTTATCGGATTTCCGGCCATATGGTTTTTTTCGAAAAAGAGAATTGAAGACATCGAGACGAAGTCCATTCAGTACGATGAACTTGTCATGGTGCAGGCGGAATTCAGCGGACAGACAATCCGCGCGAAAGGATTGGTGGATTCCGGGAATCAGCTGTATGATCCGCTGACGAAAACGCCGGTCATGATCCTTCACATTGACAAATTCGCTCCGATTCTCAGCGAAAAGGAAACGGCCCTCATCAAATCCGCCAGTCCGCTTGAAGTGATAGAGCAGCTTGATGATTCGTTCCGCCATGCGGATAAGCTGAGGCTGATTCCGTACAGGGGCGTCGGCCAGGACAATCAATTTTTACTCTGTTTAAAGCCGGATTACGTCACGATTTTAACAAAAGACGAAATGATCGCTTGTGAAAAATGCCTGATCGGCATCAGCTCGAAACCATTATCCGCAGACGGTGAATTTGACGGAATCGTCCATCCGAAGATGCTGACAGGGAAGGCTGTAAAACATGTTTCCTGACGAAAAGTCTGTTATTCATCATACTCAAAACGCGTTGTATTTAGAAGGGGGAGGAAGATGAAAAAACTTAAGCTGCGTCTGACATATTTGTGGTATAAATGGCTGATGAAACTCGGACTGAAAAGCGATGAAGTGTATTACATAGGAGGAAGCGAGGCGCTGCCGCCGCCTTTGTCTAAAGAAGAGGAGCAGATGCTCTTATTAAAGCTGCCGAGCGGGGATCAGGCGGCGCGGGCCATTCTGATTGAGAGAAACTTACGTCTTGTCGTTTACATTGCCCGCAAATTCGAAAATACCGGCATCAATATCGAGGACTTAATCAGCATCGGCACCATCGGTTTGATCAAAGCGGTAAACACTTTTAATCCGGAAAAGAAAATCAAACTCGCCACCTACGCGTCGCGATGTATCGAAAACGAAATTTTAATGTACTTGCGCCGAAACAACAAAATCCGTTCAGAGGTGTCCTTTGATGAACCGCTGAATATTGATTGGGACGGAAACGAGCTGCTGCTTTCGGATGTGCTCGGCACAGATGATGATATTATTACAAAAGACATTGAAGCCAATGTGGATAAAAAACTTTTGAAAAAAGCGCTTGAGCAATTAAACGAAAGAGAAAAGCAGATTATGGAACTGCGTTTCGGGCTTGTCGGAGAAGAAGAAAAAACACAAAAAGATGTAGCCGACATGATGGGGATTTCACAATCTTATATCTCCCGGCTCGAAAAGCGGATTATCAAAAGACTGAGAAAAGAGTTTAACAAAATGGTGTAAAATTTTTTCCATCTGACAGCCCTTACTGCTGCAAGGATTGCCGCAGCCGGATGTTTATTTCTGTAAAATGGCGGTGCATATTTTTCCCACCCGAGGAGATACTTAACGTTGTACAGCAGCTCCTAGTGGGAGGGAAAAACGTGTCAAGAAATAAAGTCGAAATTTGCGGGGTGGATACCTCCAAATTACCGGTGCTCAAGAATGAAGAGATGAGAAAGCTGTTTAGGCAATTACAGGATGAGGGCGATGATTCAGCGAGGGAAAAGCTTGTAAACGGCAATCTGCGCCTTGTCTTAAGCGTCATTCAGAGGTTTAACAACAGAGGAGAGTATGTTGATGACTTATTTCAGGTCGGCTGCATCGGACTAATGAAATCCATTGATAATTTTGACCTAAGCCATAATGTTAAGTTTTCAACATACGCTGTACCGATGATCATCGGAGAAATCCGCAGATATTTGCGGGATAATAATCCGATCCGCGTCTCGAGGTCGCTTCGCGATATCGCATATAAAGCGCTTCAAGTAAGAGAGCGGTTAATCAGTGAGACAAGCAGGGAGCCGACAGCAGAGGAAATCGCCAAAGTTCTTGAAGTGCCCCATGAAGAAATTGTGTTTGCCCTTGACGCCATCCAGGATCCGGTTTCACTGTTTGAGCCGATTTATAATGACGGCGGCGATCCGATTTACGTGATGGACCAGATCAGCGATGAGCGCAATAAGGATACACAATGGATTGAGGAGCTCGCTCTGAAAGAAGGCATGAGAAGACTGAACGAACGGGAAAAAATGATTTTGCGAAAGCGCTTTTTCCAAGGGAAAACCCAAATGGAAGTCGCTGAAGAAATCGGCATATCCCAAGCTCAGGTCTCAAGGCTTGAAAAAGCAGCCATTAAACAAATGAATAAGAATATCCATCAATAACGGAAAAAGCCTTTAAACCTTGTTTAAAGGCTTTTTTCATGCGATGGTTTACGTTTGCAAAAAAGTGATGTATTCTAATGTGTAAAAGTTTTTAGAAAATTTAAACAAAGTAAACGGGGGAAACTGCAATGATTTTACAGCTGGACAGTGTGTCATTAAAAAGAAACGGGAAATGGATTTTGAAAGATATCAACTGGCGCGTCGAGAAAAACGAAAATTGGGTGCTGTACGGATTAAACGGAGCCGGAAAAACGGCTTTGCTGAATATGTTATGCTCTTATTACTTCCCCACTTCAGGAGAGATGCAGGTGCTCGGCCACCAATTCGGCAAAACAGAGCTCGGTGACAGGCTCAGAAGGAAAATCGGCCTTGTTTCGGCAGGTCTTCAGCACAAATTATATGCCGCGGACTCCGCTTTTGAAATCGCCCTCAGCGGCGCGTACGCCTCAATCGGGCTGTACGAAACTCCGAGTGAGCAGGTAAGGGAAAAAGCGATCGGACTTCTGAAGGATTTGGGCGCCATCGGTTACGCCGACAGACGGTATGAAACATTATCACAAGGGGAGAGACAAAGAGCGCTGATTGCGCGGGCGCTTATGGCTGATCCGGAACTGCTGATTTTGGACGAACCCGTGACGGGTCTTGATTTTATGGCAAGGGAGCAGCTGCTGGACACGATTACGTCGATCGCCGAAAAAGAAAATGCGCCGTCCATCCTTTATGTCACCCATCACGCTGAAGAAATTCTGCCGGTATTTGATCAGGCGCTTCTTTTAAAACAAGGCGAGGTGTTCGCCTCCGGGAAAATCAGGGACATGCTTTCTGACGAGCGGCTTACAGCGTTTTTCGATATGCCTGTCAATGTCTTATGGAACAATGGCCGCCCGCTTTTAACCCGTGCAAAAGAGGCATCATCTGTAAAATAACATAAATTCACCCTGGGGGTGCTGCCATGCGGCTGAGAGAGACGTTTGTCTCAACCCTTAACGGACCTGATCCGGATCATGCCGGCGGAGGGAAGCGGTGAAAAAAGCGGAGGAAGATCCGTTTTTTACCCGTTTCATTTCATGAATGAAACGGGTTTTTTGATACAGCCAAAGGGGAGATTTCCAATGCATCAGATTGATATGCTGTTACACCAGGCGGAGAAACGGCGGCACGACTTCATACATATTGCTGAAAGACTGATAGCTTTTCCCACTCCGGCCCCGCCAGCAAGAAATACGGCAGAAGCCCAAAAGTGGGTGGCCGGATTTTTAAAAGAAACGGGCTGCTCGGTCGATATGTGGGATGTGTATCCGGAAGATCCGAATGTAGTCGGTGTTTTAAAAGGGACAGATTCAAGCAGGCATCAAAGCCTGATTTTAAACGGACACATTGATGTGGCAGAAGCCGGGGGCGAAGACTGGCACTCTGACCCGTTTCAGCCGCACGTAAAAGACGGCATGCTGATCGGAAGGGGCGCCGCTGATATGAAAGGGGGTTTGGCGTGTGTTCTTTTCTCTCTGAAGCTGATCCATGATGCCGGCATTAAGCTTCCGGGCGACCTCATTGTACAGTCTGTAATCGGAGAAGAAGTCGGTGAGGCGGGGACGCTGGAATGCTGTAAACGCGGCTATCACGCGGATTTTGCCGTTGTCGCGATACGAGCAGCCTGCATATTCAAGGGCAGGGCGGAGTCATCACCGGCTGGATAGAATTGAAAAGCAAACAAACATTTCATGACGGCATGAGGCGCAATATGATTCATGCGGGCGGAGGCACATTCGGAGCGAGCGCCATCGAAAAAATGGCGAAAATCATCACTGCCTTGGGAGAGCTGGAGCGCCACTGGGCGGTAACGAAAAGCTATCCCGGTTTTGCGCCCGGCACCAATACGATCAACCCTGCCGTCATTGAAGGCGGAAGACACGCAGCGTTTGTCGCCGATGAATGCCGGTTATGGATCACCGTCCACTTTTATCCGAACGAAACGCACGAACAAGCAGCCGCAGAAATCGAAGACTATATTAATCGTGTCGCTGACAGTGATCTGTGGCTCAAAGAAAACAGGCCGGTGTTCAAATGGGGCGGATCTTCGATGATTGAAGACAGAGGAGAGGTGTTCCCGGCGCTGGAAATCGACCCGGATCATCCGGCAGTTTCTGTCTTGGCTGCATCACACTCAGCCGTCAGAAAACAGGAGCCCGTCATTGATGTTTCCCAAACCGTAACTGACGGAGGGTGGCTTTATCATGCCGGGATTCCGAGCGTCATATACGGTCCCGGCGATTTAAAAAACGCCCACTCCGTAAACGAGGAAGTGTCCGTTGATGAGCTTATGGACTATACGAAAATTATGCTGAGATTTATCCTCGGCTGGTGCAGCCGCAAAAAAGATTGCCCGATGTGACAAGGTTCAGCCCGGCCGTTCATATAATAGGAAAAAGAACGGGCAAAGGGCGTGATACGGATGATCAGCATATCTGAATTTCAAATAAAAGATGTGGTAAACGTGTCGAACGGAAAAAAACTCGGAAGCATCGGTGATATTGATATTAACGTGACAACGGGAAAAATTCAGGCGATTATTTTAGGCGGCAGCGGAAAAGTTCTCGGTTTTTTCGGAAAAGAAGAGGAAATGATCATTCCTTGGCGAAATATAGTTAAAATTGGGGAAGATGTCATCTTAGTGCGTGTAAACGAACCAAAGGGGGGAGCGTAATCCTCCCTTTACTTGTAAAAAGCCGGAAATCTCAATGTTTCCGGCACATTTATTTATCTCATTTTTCAATCAGCCGCTAAACGTATGCTTAAAATTGTGTTAAAATGAGTGGGAAATTACGCTTTTTTAATGTTTGTCGAAAGGTTGGATCTCCATGAATACATATCACCCGTTTAGTCTTACCACCCCCTCGGCACTCATGATAGAAGACTGGAACTGTGTGAATCAGCTTAACACAAAGGTCATCGCCGGATTCACAACGAAAAACGGCGGGGTCAGCAATCCTCCGTATGAGTCATTAAATACCGGATTGCACGTCCGGGACGAAGCTCATGATGTTGTGACAAACCGTGAAGTCATAGCGTCCTTATGCGGTACTGATCTGGATTCCTGGGTGTTCGCCGACCAGACACATGAAAACCGCGTCCGGCGCGTGACAGCCGGGGATAAAGGAAAAGGAGCGAGAGACTATTCTTCCGCATTCCGCGGGACGGACGGGCTCTACACGAAAGATGCGAATCTTTTTTTGGCCCTTTGTTTTGCGGACTGTGTGCCCTTGTATTTTTATGACCCGGTGAAATCCATTATCGGCGCTGCCCATGCCGGATGGAAGGGGACGGTCAAACAAATCGGACGCATCATGACGGAACGCTGGGTAAACGAAGAAGGCTCCCGTTTAACAGATATTCAGGCTGTCATCGGTCCGTCCATCAGCGCGGGAAGCTATACAGTCGACGACCGCGTCATCAATGAAGTGCGGGCGCTGCCTTTTACGGCTGAATCCGCCATATGCGAAACGGAAAAAGGCCAGTATCAGCTTGATTTAAAAGAGGTCAACCGTCTTCTTCTGATACATTGCGGCATTCCGGAAGAAAACATTTCAGTCAGCGGTTTATGCACCGAACAAGAGCGTGAACTATTCTTTTCACACCGCCGCGACAAAGGGAAAACGGGACGCATGATGTCCTTTATCGGAATGAAGGAGGCGTAAGATCTTGCGTGTTGCTGATCAATTACGACATATAAACGAAAGAATAAACGAAGCATGTAACAGATCGGGCCGAAGCCCCGAAGATGTTACCGTCATCGCGGTTACAAAATACGTATCAGCCGAAAGGGCTCAAGAGGCCGTTGATGCCGGTATTACAAGTCTGGGAGAAAACCGGGATGCCGAGCTTATCCATAAGCAGGAAGTCATCAAAGGCAGCCCGGAGTGGCACTTTATCGGCAGTCTTCAGTCCAGAAAGGTGAAGGCCGTCGTTGACCGTGTATCTTATATTCATTCCTTAGACAGACTGTCATTGGCAAAAGAGATTGAAAAACGGGCGCAGCATGCGGTTCGCTGTTTTGTGCAGGTGAATACTTCGCTTGAGCCGTCTAAGCACGGTTTGAAAACAGAGGAGGTCATCCCCTTTATCAGAGAGCTTTCTGAGTTTAGAAACATTTCTGTAGAGGGCCTGATGACGATGGCTCCCCTGACAGACGATACAGAAACGATCAGAGCCTGCTTCCGGCAATTGCGTGATCTGAGGGATCAGGTGCAAAAACTGCATCAGACAAACGCACCGTGCCGGGAACTGTCAATGGGCATGTCAAATGATTATGAAATCGCTGTTGAAGAGGGCGCAACTTTTATCAGAATCGGCTCTTCATTAGTCGGAAATGAACCGGGGGGTGTAAACAAATGAGCATGAAAAATAAACTGAAAAACTTTTTCTCAATGGATGAGGAGGAGTACGAGTACGAATACATTGAAACGGAGCAGGATCATCCGGAAGAGCATGAACAGCAGAAAGATAAACAGCCTGCTTACGCTCAGAAGCCGCAGGGCAAGCAGAACGTAGTAAGCTTGCAAAGTGTTCAGAAATCCTCTAAAGTGGTGTTGAGTGAACCGCGTGTATATGCGGAAGCGCAGGAAATCGCCGATCATTTAAAGAACAGGCGGGCGGTTGTCGTCAATCTGCAGCGCATCCAGCATGATCAGGCGAAAAGAATCGTCGACTTTTTAAGCGGTACTGTCTACGCCATCGGCGGCGACATTCAGAGAATCGGTTCAGATATTTTTCTGTGCACGCCTGATAATGTCGACGTTTCCGGTACGATTTCGGAGCTTATAAATGAAGACGAACATCAGAGGTGGTAAAGCAGGATGATTCTTTATCAAATTTTTTCCGTTCTGAGTTATTTAATTTACATCTACTCGTTTGCCCTGATCATCTATATCTTTATGTCATGGGTGCCGAGTACGAGAGAAACGGCGGTCGGACGGTTTCTCGCAGCGATTTGCGAACCGTATTTAGAGCCGTTCAGAAGGATCATTCCGCCCATTGCCATGCTGGATATATCCCCGATTGTAGCGATTATCGTGCTTCGGTTTGCCACGACGGGACTTTGGGGCCTATACCGCATGATCGCAATGTATACTTGAATGCGACAGTTTGATACGGGCTTGGCACCAGCCAAGCCTCTTTACATAGAAAGGAAAGAACATGAGCGATATTTACCAGCACTTCAGACAAGACGAGCGGCCTTTTATTGATCAGGCGCTTGAATGGAAACAGATTGTCCTGGACCAGTATCGGATGAAGCTGACTGATTTCTTAGATCCCAGAGAACAGGTGATTGTAAAAGCCGTTATCGGCGACGCCTGCGGTCTTGCGTTTTTCGGAGGATATGACAGAGCTGAGCGCAAGCGCGCGATTTTATACCCTGAATATATGGAACCTGAACAGGATGATTTTGAGCTTCGGGCTTTTGACGTTCAATACGCTGAAAAATTCGTCAGCATTGACCACCGCTCTCTTCTCGGATCATTAATGGGGATCGGCTTAAAGCGGCAGAAATACGGCGATCTGATTTTTTCAGAGGAAGCCGTGCAGCTGATCGTCTCCGGTGAAATCGCCGATTTTGTCAGCACTCAGCTGACCAAGGCGGGCAAAGCGCCGGTAAAGCTTGAGAAAATCGAGCTTTCCGCTCTTCACATTCCCGCTTCAGATGTCGAAATAAGGGATGACACGGTTTCTTCATTGCGTCTCGACGCCGTCTGCGCTTCAATGAGCAGGCAATCCCGGCAGAAAGCGCAGGCGCTTGTGAAAAACGGGCTCGTTAAGGTGAATTGGAAAGCCATTGAAGATCCGTCTTATCAGGTTGCTGAAGGGGACATGCTCTCGATTCGCGGCTTCGGACGATGCAGTTTGGCAAAAGTTGACGGAAAAACGAAAAAAGACAAATGGAAAGTTACATTTGAACGGCAAAAATGAGTCGTTTTTTCAGTTTTTTTCTCCATCTGTGCCGTATTTGTTTTATAATGTGAACTAGATAACCGTACTGAAATGTAAAAATGGAGGTGGCAATATGCCATTAACGCCGAATGATATCCATAACAAAACGTTTACAAAAGGTTTTCGCGGATATGATGAAGATGAAGTAAATGAATTTTTAATGCAGGTCAGAAAAGATTACGAAATCGCACTCCGTAAAAAAACGGAGCTTGAGGCGAAAGTGAACGAGCTGGACGAAAAAATCGGCCACTTTGCCAATATCGAAGAAACGCTGAATAAATCAATTCTCGTAGCTCAGGAAGCCGCAGAAGACGTAAAGCGCAACTCGCAGAAAGAAGCGAAGCTGATCGTCCGTGAAGCAGAAAAAAATGCTGATCGCATCATCAATGAGTCGCTTTCCAAATCAAGAAAAATCGCAATGGAAATTGAAGAGCTGAAAAAACAGTCTAAAGTCTTCAGAACACGTTTCCAAATGCTGATTGAAGCGCAGCTCGACCTGCTGAAGAACGATGATTGGGATCATCTGCTGGAATACGAAGTCGACGCGGTATTTGAGGAAAAAGAATAATTTTCTGATTTTCTTGACATTCTCCGGCCCGTTCGAATATAATACGTTCATAAATTCAGATGAAAAGACGATTGAAAGGGACCGGCATGACTCAAAACAGGCTATAAAGCGACCCGGGGAAGGTGAAAGCCCGGGATGGCCGGAATCATGCAGATCAGCCCTTTAGTTTCCTTTCTGAACCGAGAGTAGGATAGGACGTTCCATCACGTTACGATGTTCGAGAGGAAAAGACGGATGATCCGTTTTTTCTAAAAGGGTGGTACCGCGAGATAAGCTTTCTCGTCCCTTATGGGATGAGAGGGCTTTTTTTATTTTCTGAAAAATGTTGTGGAGGAATGAAAATGGATTACAAAGATACGCTGTTAATGCCGAAAACAGATTTTCCGATGCGCGGAAATCTGCCGAATCGTGAGCCGGACATGCAAAAAGACTGGGAGGAGCAGGACATTTACCGTCTTGTTCAAGAACGGACGAAAGACCGCCCGAAATTCGTGCTGCATGACGGACCTCCTTATGCAAACGGAGACATCCACATGGGCCATGCCCTGAACAAAATCCTGAAAGACTTCATCGTCCGCTATAAATCAATGAGCGGCTACAACGCACCGTACGTGCCGGGCTGGGATACGCACGGACTGCCGATTGAAACGGCGCTGACGAAAAACAAAAAAGTAAACCGGAAAGAAATGTCAGTAGCAGAATTCCGCAAACTATGTGAAGAGTACGCTTGGAAGCAAATCGAGGGACAGCGTGAGCAATTCAAACGTCTTGGTGTCCGCGGTGACTGGGAAAACCCATACGTGACATTAAAACCGGAATACGAAGCGCAGCAAATCCGCGTATTTGGTGAAATGGCAAAACGAGGCTACATTTACAAAGGCCTTAAACCGGTTAACTGGTCACCTTCAAGTGAGTCTGCTCTGGCTGAAGCCGAGATCGAATATCAAGACAAACGTTCAGCATCTATTTACGTCGCTTTTGGTGTAAAAGACGGAAAAGGCGTTCTTGAAAACGGCGAGCGCATCATCATTTGGACAACAACGCCTTGGACAATTCCGGCGAACCTCGGAATCTCAGTGCACCCTGATCTTGAGTACAGCGTGATTGCAGTAGGTGAAGACCGCTTTGTCGTAGCAAGTGCCTTAGTCGAAAGTGTTGCATCAGCATGCGGATTTGATCAGTATGAAGTGACAAGAACGGTCAAAGGAAAAGACCTTGAGAACATTATCGCTGAACACCCGCTATATGGCAGAGACTCTCTCGTTATGCTTGGTGAACACGTAACAACTGATGCCGGAACAGGCTGTGTTCATACAGCGCCAGGACATGGGGAAGATGACTTTATCATTGGCCAAAAATACGGTTTAGATGTGCTTTGCCCGGTCGATGAAAAAGGTGTAATGACAAGCGAAGCTCCTGGGTTTGAAGGCATGTTCTATGATGATGCAAACAAAGCGATCACACAGCAGCTCGATGAAAAAGGCGCACTTGTGAAGCTTGAATTCATTACTCACTCTTATCCGCATGATTGGAGAACAAAAAAACCAACCATTTTCAGAGCGACAGCGCAATGGTTTGCGTCTATTAAAGATTTCAGATCAGACCTGCTGGATGCCATTAAAGAAACCAAATGGGTTCCTGAATGGGGTGAGCAGCGTTTGCACAACATGGTTCGGGACCGCGGAGACTGGTGTATTTCCAGACAGCGTGCGTGGGGTGTGCCGATTCCGGTATTTTACGCTGAAAACGGAGAACCGATTATTACAGATGAAACCATTGAACATGTTTCTGAATTGTTCAGACAGCACGGATCAAACATTTGGTTTGAAAAAGAAGCAAAGGATCTTCTTCCGGAAGGCTTTACGCATCCTGGCAGCCCGAACGGCACATTTACAAAAGAACAGGATATCATGGATGTTTGGTTTGATTCAGGCTCTTCACATCAAGCAGTGCTTGAAGAACGTGATGACCTCGTTCGCCCGGCTGATTTATACCTAGAGGGATCTGACCAATATCGCGGCTGGTTTAACTCTTCTCTTTCTACAGCAGTAGCCGTAACAGGAAAAGCGCCGTATAAAGGTGTGCTCAGCCATGGGTTCGCACTGGATGGAGAAGGACGCAAGATGAGTAAATCAATCGGTAACGTTGTTGTTCCGGCTAAAGTCATGAAACAGCTTGGTGCCGACATCTTAAGATTATGGGTATCGTCAGTGGATTATCAGGCGGACGTTCGCGTGTCTGACGCCATTCTGAAGCAGGTCGCGGAAGTATACCGGAAAGTCCGCAACACGTTCCGCTTCCTTCACGGCAACCTGTTCGATTTCAATCCAAGCGTCAATGCCGTGGATGTAAAAGATCTCCGCGAAGTGGATCAATATATGCTGATCAAGCTGAATAAGCTGATCGATAAGGTGAAAAAAGCGTACGATGAATATGAATTTGCGGTTGTTTATCACAGCATTCACAATTTCTGTACGATCGAGCTCAGCTCCTTCTATCTTGATTTTGCAAAAGATGTTGTGTACATCGAGCATGCGGATCATCCGGACCGCCGCAGCATGCAGACGGTCTTCTATGAAACGCTGCTGGCGTTAGTGAAGCTGACGGCGCCGATTCTCCCGCACACGGCGGATGAAATGTGGTCTCACTTATCATTTGTTGAAGAAGCGAGCGTGCAGCTGACAGATATGCCGGAAACCATTGCTGTTCCGGACAGTCAAGCGACAGAAGAAAAGTTCGACCGCTTCATGGAGCTTCGAAACGACGTGCTGAAAGCTTTGGAAACAGCCCGTAACGAAAAAATTATCGGAAGATCATTGGAAGCGAGCCTGACTTTGTATCCGAACAAAGAAAACCGCGACCTCTTGTCATCCATTAAAGAAAACATCGCGCAGCTGTTTATCGTCTCAGAACTGACAGTAAAAGACGAAAGTGAAGCGCCGGAAAACGCGCAAAGCTTCACAACAGGAAAAATGACCGTAGAAAAAGCGGAAGGCCAGATGTGTGAACGTTCCCGCGTAATTTCTAAAGATGTCGGAGCCAATCCGAAATATCCGACATTATCACTGCGCAATGCGGAAATCGTTGAAAAATATTATCAAAAATAATAAATGAGAAAGCGCCTGGTGACAGCCGGGCGCTTTTTTTACATGCCACTAATGTCATCGATTAGAACGACAGGAAAAATCTTATGGGCTTCAAATGGCGCTCTGGGGGCAACAATAAAGCTATAACATCAAGAGCAGGAGTTGTGATGAATGAATGATCAACTGACCGCAATCCACACGGAGCTTCTCATGATGAAAGAAGAACTTCAATCAAGATTATTCGAATATTCTTGCTTTCAAATGTCAGCATCTGTTGAACCTTCAATGAACGACCAAGAAGCAACTCTGATCTATCATATAAAAGAAGAACTTCAGGACGTTCTTCTTGCCCTGTCTAAGTTTGAAAACAATACGTACGGTTATTGTGAAAAAACAGGCGACCCTATTCCGATTGAAAAACTTGCGGTGCTGCCGACGGCCAGAACCGCTGATGATTTTTATTATCCCGCTCAATTTGAAAAGAAAACCCTTCCATATTGGGAACCCGGAGATTATGCATATGATCAGGCGCTGTATGAGTGACAGCGTCTGTTTGCATGCGCTTATGATCTGCCTTTACTCTGGCATCTTTTACTGATAAAATTCATAAAGGATAAAAGTAACTGTATACTGGAGGAACGTGTGTGCTTTATTATCTAATCGCTCTTTTTATTATTATTGCCGACCAATTGACCAAATGGCTTGTCGTCAGCCATATGGAATTGGGACAAAGCATACCTGTCATCGATCAGGTGCTTTATATCACATCTCATCGCAACACGGGAGCGGCGTGGGGGATTTTAGCCGGCCAAATGTGGTTTTTCTACGTCATTACCGTCGCCGTGATTATCGGAATCGTTTATTACATACAGCGTTATGCAAAAGGGCAGATGTTACTCGGAATTTCTCTCGGCTTAATGCTGGGCGGTGCGGCCGGAAACTTTATTGACCGGGCGGCGCGCCAGGAAGTGGTGGATTTTATTCATGTCATCATCGTGGATTATCACTATCCGATTTTTAATATCGCGGACTCCTCACTGTGCGTCGGTGTAATACTTTTATTTATTCATATGCTGTTTGACAGCGGGAAAAAGAAGGAGCAATAACATGAATCAATTTGAGATAACCGTTCAGCCTGAACAAAAGAGCGAACGGATTGATAAATTTTTGGCTTCAACGGGAGAAAACTGGTCACGCACTCAAGTGCAGCAATGGGTAAAAGAGGGATTGGTATCCGTTAACGGCAAATCCGTAAAAGCGAATTATAAAATGCAGCCCGGCGATCAGGTAAACGTCACCATTCCTGAACCGGAAGAATTGGACGTACTTGCAGAGCCGATGGATTTGGACATTTACTATGAGGATCAGGACGTCTTGGTTGTGAACAAACCGCGGGGCATGGTTGTACACCCGGCGCCCGGCCATGTGACTGGGACGCTTGTAAACGGACTGATGGCTCACTGCAACGACCTTTCCGGCATTAACGGCGTCATGCGCCCGGGAATCGTCCACCGGATTGATAAAGATACTTCCGGTCTGTTAATGGTCGCTAAAAACGATATGGCGCATGAATCACTCGTTAATCAGCTCGTCAATAAAACCGTGACCAGAAAGTACATAGCGGTTGTCCACGGGGTGATTTCACATGATGACGGAACGATTGACGCTCCGATCGGGAGAGATAAAAAAGACCGTCAAAGCATGACCGTAACAAGAGAAAGCAGCAAAAACGCCGTCACGCATTTCCACGTGCTTGAGCGTTTTCAAGATTTCACGCTCGTAGAGTGCCGTCTTGAGACCGGAAGAACGCATCAGATCCGTGTTCATATGAAATATATCGGGTTTCCTTTGGCAGGCGACCCGAAGTACGGACCGAGAAAAACCATTGATTTCAATGGTCAGGCGCTTCATGCCGGAATATTAGGTTTTGATCATCCGCGGACGGGAGAATACATGGAGTTTGAAGCGCCCCTTCCTGAAGATATGAAAAAACTCATTGAAGATTTAAGAAATAGCCATTGACAGCGACTTTCTTTTCTGAAATAATAAAAACAAGCTGAATAGATTCTTTAACACAGTCCAGAGAGGCTGAGAAGGATAACGGATAGGACAGAAGAGATACACGTGTGTCTTCGTCCTGGAAAGGAACCCCTCTATGCTCTGGCAGGAGGGGTTTTTTCTTCTTATATACGAATGGAGAGGTGTCACGAGTGAATCAAAAAGCTGTTATTCTCGACGAACAGGCAATCAGGCGGGCGCTGACAAGGATAGCCCATGAAATGATCGAACGGAATAAAGGAATGAATGACTGCATTCTTGTAGGGATTAAAACAAGAGGCATTTATTTAGCGAAGCGGCTGGCCGAGCGGATCGAACAGATTGAAGGGAATCCGGTCACCGTCGGGGAAATCGATATCACCCTTTACCGTGACGACCTGACGAAAAAAACGAGCAATGAAGAGCCGCTTGTAAAAGGCGCGGACATTCCGGCCGATATTACAGACCAAAAGGTCATTGTGGTTGATGATGTGCTTTATACCGGCCGGACGGTGAGAGCTGCGATGGATGCCCTCGTTGATGTCGGACGGCCGTCATCGATACAGCTTGCCGTGCTTGTCGACAGAGGGCACCGGGAGCTGCCGATCAGAGCGGACTATATCGGAAAAAACATTCCGACCTCAAAAGCTGAAAAAGTGATGGTTCAGCTGAGCGAAGTTGATCAGACTGATATGGTCGCCATTTACGAAAATGAATAATCACCTTTTTAAATGCATTCCAGAGAGTTTGCAAAGAGGATTTTAAAACACAAAGCCGGGCGGATCGACGCGGCCGGGTTTTGTATGCCTCTTTGCGCAAAAAGCAAAGAGGTTTTTTTATACCATTTGAAAGTCAACCGGGAGGAAAACGCCATGAGTAAGAAAAAAGTAAACCTGGGAGTCAGGGACGTCCCCAATCCATTGTCCTGGCTGTCATTCAGCCTGCAGCATTTATTCGCCATGTTCGGTTCAACCATACTCGTGCCGAAACTGGTCGGAATGAGCCCGGCAGTGGCGCTTGTCACGAGCGGAATCGGGACACTCGCCTATCTCTTGGTGACAAAAGGCCAGATTCCCGCTTATCTCGGCTCATCATTCGCCTTTATATCACCGATTATCTTGGTGAAGGCGACGGGAGGGCCGGGGGCTGCCATGGTCGGTGCTTTCCTGGCGGGAATTGTGTACGGCCTGATCGCATTGCTCATCAGGCAGCTTGGAACGGGGTGGCTGATGAAGCTGCTGCCCCCGGTGGTCGTCGGGCCGGTCATCATCGTCATCGGCCTCGGACTGGCAAGCACAGCCGTCAATATGGCAATGTATGCCGATCCGAATGCAAAGGAACTCGTCTACAGCTTGAAACATTTCAGTGTAGCCGGCGTCACTTTGGCCATCACCATTATCTGCGCCATCTTTTTACGGGGATTTTTAAGCCTGATTCCGGTATTGATCGGCATTATAGGCGGCTATCTGTTTGCGCTGACACAGGGCATCGTCAATTTCCAGCCGGTCATTGATGCAAAATGGTTCGCCGTTCCTGAATTTATCATCCCTTTCAAAGACTATACGCCGTCAGTGACATTGGGCATTGCGGCTGCGATGGTGCCGGTCGCTTTCGTGACGATGTCAGAACATATCGGCCACCAAATGGTGCTGAGTAAAGTCGTCGGACAGGATTTCATCAAAAAGCCGGGACTGCACCGCTCCATAATGGGGGACAGTGTTGCGACGATCATTGCTTCGTTAATCGGAGGCCCGCCGACGACGACATACGGCGAGAACATCGGTGTCCTGGCAATTACGAGAGTTTTCAGCGTCTTTGTCATCGGCGGCGCGGGTGTGATTGCGCTGTGCTTCGGATTTATCGGAAAAGTATCAGCGCTGATCAGCTCTGTTCCGTCCGCGGTTATGGGAGGCGTTTCCTTCCTGCTCTTCGGAATTATCGCCTCCAGCGGCTTAAGAATGCTGATTGACAACAACATTGATTATGAAAACAAGAGAAATTTGATTATCACATCCGTCATCCTCGTGATCGGCGTCGGAGGGGCTTTTATTCAAGTATCAAAAGGCGGGTTCCAAATATCCGGCATGGCGCTTGCGGCAATCGTCGGAGTCATCCTGAACCTTATCCTGCCGCATGCAAATGAAGAAGACGCGATTGCATCAGAAAAACAAAATCATATGTAAAACCTTTTAAAGAAAGTCCAGAGAGGCTTGGAAGGGTTATAACGGGAAGAAGCTGTACGCTGCTTCTCTCTTTAACCGCACCCCGAGTCTATAGACCGGGGTGTTTTTTTACGGCCTTCAAGCGGAAACGGAGGAGAAAAACATGAATCATTTAACGGCGATGTCTGAACTGAGCGCGGCTGAAATTACAGAACTGCTGCGTGAGGCAAAAGCGATAAAAGAGGGAACAGTCCGCCCCGATCTCGCGGGAAAATTTGTTGCGAATCTGTTTTTTGAACCGAGCACGAGAACGCGGTTCAGCTTTGAAGTGGCGGAAAAGAAACTCGGGATGAACGTGCTCAGCTTAGACGGCACGAGCACAAGCGTTCAAAAAGGCGAGTCCTTATACGATACGGTCAAAACACTGGAATCAATCGGAGCGGACGCCTGCGTCATCAGGCACAGCACGGATGAATATTACAAAGATCTGACCGGCAGAGTCAATATTCCGATCTTAAACGCCGGCGACGGCTGCGGCCAGCACCCGACTCAGTCATTACTCGATTTAATGACGATTCAAGAGGAATTTGAGGCCTTTCAGGGCCTGACGGTTTCCATTCATGGCGATATCAAACACAGCAGGGTGGCAAGGTCGAATGCCGAGGTGCTGACAAGGCTCGGCGCACGCGTGCTGTTTTCAGGGCCGCCGCAATGGCAGGATGAGAAAAACGCCTTCGGCACCTGTGTACAGACGGATGAAGCCATACAAGCTTCAGATGTCGTCATGCTGCTCCGCATCCAAAATGAAAGGCATCAGACAGAAGCCGACCAAAAAGGCTACCTGGAAGCATACGGGCTGACCGCAAAGCGGGCGGAGAGCATGAAGCGGAATGCCATCATCATGCATCCCGCACCGGTGAACAGAGGAGTCGAAATTGACACAACATTAGTGGAATGCGGAAAATCAAGAATCTTTAAACAAATGGAAAATGGCGTGTATATCAGAATGGCAGTCTTAAAAAGAGCACTGCAAACCAATGTAAAAAGGGGAGAAGCGGCTTATGTCTTATCTCATTAAAAACGGCTGGATGTTAAATGAACAGGGAGAAAAAGTGGCACAGGATATCCGGGTAACGGGTGAATTCATTTCGGAAACCGGGCTTCTGACAGCGAAAGACGGAGAAACGGTGATCGACGCTGACGGACTGTTCGTTTCACCGGGACTCGTAGACCTTCATGTCCACTTCAGAGAACCGGGCGGCGAGAAAAAAGAAACCATTGAGACGGGCTCTAAAGCCGCGGCGCGGGGCGGCTTTACCACAGTCGCAGCCATGCCGAATACAAGGCCGGTGCCGGATACGAAAGAGCAGATGGAATGGCTGCAAAACCGGATCAAAGAAACCTCATCTGTCAGGGTCCTTCCTTACGCATCCATTACGATCAGACAAACCGGCGAAGAAATGACAGATTTTGAGGCGCTTCATGAAGCCGGCGCATTCGCCTTCACCGATGACGGCGTCGGCGTTCAGACGGCCGGAATGATGTATGAAGCCATGAAACGGGCGGCTTCAATGAATAAAGCGATTGTCGCTCATTGTGAGGATAACTCGCTTATTTACGGAGGGAGCGTGCATGAAGGTTCTTTTTCAAAAGCGAACGGCCTGAACGGCATACCTTCCATTTGTGAAGCGGTACATATCGCCCGTGACGTGCTGCTGGCGGAAGCGGCGGGCTGCCATTACCACGTGTGTCATATCAGCACGAAAGAGTCCGTCAGAGCCGTAAGAGACGCAAAAAAAGCGGGAATCCGCGTGACGGCGGAAGTATCGCCGCACCACCTGCTGCTTTGTGACGAAGATATCCCGGGACTTGATACCAATTTTAAAATGAATCCGCCGCTTCGCAGCAAAGAGGACAGAGAGGCGCTGATTGAAGGGCTTTTAGACGGTACGATTGATTTCATCGCCACTGACCATGCGCCGCATACAGAAGAAGAGAAAAACACGGATATGAAGCTTGCGCCTTTCGGTATCGTCGGTTTAGAAACAGCCTTTCCGCTTCTGTACACACATTTTGTGAAAAACGGGGCGTGGACGCTGAAGCAGCTGGTTGATTTCATGACGGTAAAACCTTGCGAGGCATTTGATCTTCCGTACGGAACGCTTGCACCGGGGGCGCCGGCTGACATCACCCTGATTGATCTGGAAAAAGAAGCAGCCATTGACAAAGATACATTTTTATCTAAAGGAAAAAATACGCCATTCAACAAGATGAAGTGCTTCGGCTGGCCTGTTGCAACGATGGCTGCCGGTAAGCTTGCATACGAAGAAGGGAGACTCGTCAAATGAAAAGAAGACTAGTGCTGGAAAATGGAGCGGTATTTGAGGGTGAAGCATTCGGGAGCCTGGAGCATACCGCGGGTGAAGTCGTATTCAACACGGGAATGACCGGTTATCAGGAAATTTTATCAGACCCTTCTTACTGCGGGCAGATCGTGACGCTGACGTATCCTCTGATCGGCAACTACGGAATTAACAGAGATGACTTTGAATCCATCACTCCTTTTGTAAAAGGGCTGATCGTAAAAGAACTGTGCGAGCTGCCTTCCAACTGGCGTTCGGCTTACACGCTTGACGAGTATTTGAAAATGAAAAATATCCCCGGCTTACAAGGGATTGACACGAGAAAGCTCACAAGAATGATCCGCACGGCCGGCGCATTAAAAGGAACGTTTGCTTCAAGTGAGGAGAATGTCGGAGAGGTTCTGGCAAGGCTGAAAAAAACGGAACTGCCGAGAAATCAAGTCGCTCAAGTATCTGCGAAAACGGCTTATCCGAGTCCGGGCCGCGGCAAACGCATCGTACTCGTCGATTTCGGTATGAAGCACGGCATTTTAAGAGAGTTAAACAAAAGAAAATGCGATGTCATCGTTGTGCCGTACAATGTAACGGCGGAAGAAGTGCTTCAGCTCAAGCCGGACGGCATCATGCTTTCTAACGGACCCGGAGATCCGAAAGATGTGCCGGAAGCCATTGAAATGATAAAAGGCATACTCGGGAAGGTGCCGTTATTCGGAATCTGTCTCGGCCACCAATTATTTGCGCTGGCATCCGGAGCGGAAACGGAAAAAATGAAATTCGGACACAGGGGTTCCAATCATCCGGTTAAAGAGCTTGCGACAGGGAAAGTCGCTTTAACCGCCCAAAACCACGGATATACAGTTTCTTCAATAGATGAGACAGAGCTTGAAGTGACGCACATTGCGATCAATGATCAAACGATCGAAGGACTCAAGCATAAAACATTGCCGGCATTTACGGTTCAGTACCACCCTGAAGCTTCACCGGGGCCGGAAGACGCCAATCATTTATTTGACAGATTCATTGACTTGATCGAAACAACTGAGAAAGAAGGGGAAGCGGTATGCCAAAACGCGTAGATATTAAAAAGATTTTAGTGATCGGATCAGGCCCGATTATTATCGGACAGGCGGCGGAATTTGATTATGCGGGCACACAGGCGTGTCTCGCTTTAAAGGAAGAAGGCTATGAAGTCATTCTCGTCAACTCGAATCCGGCAACGATTATGACGGATACGGAAATGGCTGATCGGGTATACATAGAGCCGCTGACGCCGGAGTTTCTCACGCGTATTATCAGAAAAGAACGGCCGGACGCCATCCTGCCGACTCTGGGAGGACAGACAGGACTGAATCTTGCCGTCGAGCTGTCTGAACTCGGGGTTCTTGAGGAATGCGGAGTGGAAGTGCTCGGCACAAAGCTGTCCGCCATCCAGCAGGCGGAAGACCGCGACTTATTCCGTACGCTGATGAATGAGCTGAATGAACCGGTGCCGGAAAGTGAGATCATCCGCACTTTACAGGAAGCCGAGGAATTTGTCGGCCGGATCGGGTTTCCGGTTATCGTGCGCCCCGCTTACACATTAGGCGGAACGGGCGGCGGCATCTGCTCGAATGAAGCAGAACTGAAAGAGATCGTCGAAAACGGATTAAAACTCAGCCCCGTCCATCAGTGCCTTCTTGAAAAAAGCATTGCCGGTTACAAAGAGATCGAATATGAAGTCATGAGAGACAGCAGAGATCACGCGATCGTCGTCTGCAACATGGAAAATATCGATCCGGTCGGCATCCATACGGGCGACAGCATCGTCGTTGCCCCGAGCCAGACTTTGAGCGACCGGGAATATCAGCTTTTGCGCAATGTTTCATTAAAGCTGATCCGCGCGCTCGGCATTGAAGGCGGCTGTAATGTTCAGCTCGCGCTCGATCCCGACAGCTTCCAATATTACATTATCGAAGTAAATCCACGGGTGAGCCGCTCATCTGCCCTCGCCTCAAAAGCGACGGGTTACCCGATCGCAAAGCTTGCGGCGAAAATCGCAGTCGGGCTTTCTCTTGATGAAATGATGAATCCCGTAACGGGAAAAACATATGCGGCTTTTGAGCCCGCGCTTGACTATGTCGTTTCTAAAATCCCGCGCTGGCCGTTTGACAAATTTGAGTCGGCAAACCGCAGGCTCGGGACGCAAATGAAAGCCACCGGAGAGGTCATGGCTATCGGACGCACCCTTGAAGAATCGCTGTTAAAGGCGGTCCGCTCACTGGAAGCCGATGTCTATCACCTGGAACTGAAGGATGCGGAAGAGATTTCTGACGGACTTTTGGAAAAACGGATCAGAAAGGCCGGAGATGAACGGCTGTTTTATCTTGCTGAAGCGTTCAGAAGAGGCTATACAGTCGAGCAGCTTCATGAGTTTTCTGCAATTGACGTATTCTTTTTGCACAAGCTCTGTAAGCTGGTCGCTTTTGAAACAGAGCTGAAAGCGGAAAAAGGCAGCCTTACCGTCCTGCAGACAGCGAAGGAATTCGGTTTCTCCGACAAATATATCAGCCGGGAATGGAATATGCCGGAACAAGAGCTGTATCAAATGCGAAAAGAAGCAGCCATCAAGCCTGTATATAAAATGGTGGATACATGCGCGGCGGAATTCGAATCAGAAACCCCGTACTTTTACAGCACATATGAGGAAGAAAATGAGTCTGAGGTTACTTCAAGAAAAAGCGTCGTCGTCCTCGGTTCCGGGCCGATCCGTATCGGACAGGGCGTCGAATTTGACTATGCGACCGTTCATTCTGTCTGGGCGATCAAGCAGGCAGGCTATGAAGCGATTATTATCAACAACAACCCTGAGACGGTGTCCACTGATTTCAGCATTTCAGACAAGCTGTATTTTGAACCGCTGACGGTTGAAGATGTCATGCATATCATTGATTTGGAGCAGCCGGAAGGCGTTGTCGTCCAATTCGGCGGCCAGACGGCGATCAATCTTGCGGAAGAATTGAGCGCCCGCGGCGTCAAAATCCTCGGCACATCACTTGAAGATTTAGACCGTGCGGAAGACCGGGATAAGTTCGAGCAGGCGCTTGAGGCGCTGAATGTGCCGCAGCCGCTCGGAAAAACCGCTGTGTCGGTGAACGAAGCGGTCAAAATTGCCGCATCCATCGGCTATCCGGTACTTGTCCGCCCTTCGTATGTGCTCGGCGGCCGGGCGATGGAAATCGTCTATCACGAAGAAGAGCTGCTTCACTATATGAAAAATGCGGTCAAAATCAACCCGCAGCATCCGGTGTTAATCGACCGTTATCTGACGGGGAAAGAAATCGAAGTCGATGCCGTATCTGACGGCGAAACAGTCGTTATTCCGGGAATTATGGAGCATATCGAGCGGGCCGGCGTCCATTCAGGGGATTCAATCGCCGTCTATCCGCCTCAGTCTTTAAGCGAAAACATTAAGAAAAAAATCGAACAATACACTGTAGCCTTGGCAAAAGGCCTTAACATTATCGGGTTGCTGAACATCCAGTTCGTACTGTCGCAAGGTGAAGTGTATGTGCTTGAGGTAAATCCGCGGTCAAGCAGAACCGTGCCGTTCTTAAGCAAAATCACAAAGATTCCGATGGCGAATCTGGCGACAAAGGTCATTCTCGGCCAAAAGCTTGCTGATTTCGGCTATCAAGAGGGGC
The DNA here is from genome assembly GCF_041222765.1 of Bacillus sp. JNUCC-21. Lineage (NCBI taxonomy): Bacteria > Bacillati > Bacillota > Bacilli > Caryophanales > Bacillaceae > Bacillus > Bacillus sp. JNUCC-21. The sequence continues at coordinate 1,593,886 of NZ_CP166019.1, forward strand.
TGCAGCCTGAACAGCAGGGGGTATTCGTGAAAGCGCCTGTCTTCTCATTCGCGAAGCTGAGAAGAGTGGATATTACGTTAGGCCCTGAAATGAAGTCGACGGGAGAGGTCATGGGCAAAGATTCAACCCTGGAAAAAGCGCTCTATAAAGCGCTGATTGCTTCTGGCATTCAAATCCCGAACTACGGCTCAGTGCTGTTGACCGTTGCTGATAAAGATAAAGAAGAAGGACTTCTGATCGCGAAGCGGTTCCATGCTATCGGCTATAACATCATGGCGACGGAAGGAACGGCAGCTTATTTGAAAGACGCTCAGATTCCGGCTCAGGTTGTCGGGAAAATCGGCGAAGAAGGGAAGAATCTCATCGACGTCATCAGAAACGGAGAAGCGCAATTTGTCATCAATACGCTGACAAAGGGCAAACAGCCGGCCAGAGACGGCTTCAGAATCCGCCGCGAATCCGTTGAGAACGGAGTCGCCTGCCTGACATCTTTAGATACGGCCGAAGCCATTTTGCGGGTATTGGAAAGCATGACATTCCGGGCGGATCATATGCCTGCATCCGAAACCAATCAAAAGGCGGCCGTTACGATATGAAGAAAGCGCATTTGACTGTTCAATCCAACTTAGAGATTGCCGACCGGATTTATAAGATGGTGCTGAAAGGAGAGCTTGTCCGGCACCTTACCGAGCCGGGTCAATTTCTACATCTGAAGGTGAGTGACGCGGTCACGCCGCTATTAAGAAGACCGCTCAGCATTGCGGACGTCGATTTCGCCGCGGATGAAGTATCCGTTATCTACAGAGCTGACGGTGAGGGAACGCGTCTTTTGTCCGAGAAAAAAGAGGGCGGCAGGATAGACGTTCTCGGCCCTCTCGGCAACGGATTCCCCGTCCGGCGGATTGAACCCGGCAAAACCGCGCTGTTAGTCGGAGGCGGAGTGGGGGTTCCGCCTTTGCAGGAACTGTCAAAGCGCCTGACGGAAAAAGGCGTAAACGTCATTCATGTGCTTGGATTTCAATCAGCAAAGGATGTATTTTACGAACAGGAATGTCGTGCGTACGGAGACACCTATGTGGCGACGGCTGACGGAACATATGGAGAGAAAGGGTTTGTCACCGATGTCATCCGTGAAATGCAGCTCGAATTCGATGTCCTGCTAAGCTGCGGACCGACACCGATGCTGAAAGCTCTGAAGCAGCAGTACGGCCATAAAGAGGTTTATCTTTCGATGGAAGAGCGGATGGGCTGCGGCATCGGAGCCTGCTTCGCCTGCGTGTGCCGCACGGGTGAAAGCGATACATCCTATGTAAAGGTCTGCCTTGACGGGCCGGTATTTAAAGCTGAGGAGGTGGCGCTGTAATGTTAGAGGTGAATCTGCCGGGTCTCCAATTGAAAAACCCGATCATCCCCGCTTCCGGATGTTTCGGTTTCGGGAAAGAATATGCCGGATTTTACGATTTATCATGCCTCGGAGGCATTATGATTAAAGCCACGACGAACGAAGCCCGCTTCGGAAATCCGACGCCGAGAGTGGCGGAGACAAGCGCGGGAATGCTGAATGCCATCGGACTGCAAAATCCCGGCCTTGAGCATGTGCTCAATCATGAGCTGCCTTGGCTCGAACAATTTGACACGCCGATTATCGCAAATGTCGCCGGTTCTCAGGTGGACGACTATAAAGAAGTGGCCGAGCACATCAGCCAAGCGCCGAATGTGCATGCGCTTGAGCTTAACATTTCATGTCCGAATGTCAAAACGGGGGGGATTGCTTTTGGTACTGATCCCGTCATGGCGGCCGAACTGACAAAAGCAGTGAAAGAAGTTTCCGCAGTGCCTGTGTATGTGAAGCTTTCGCCTAATGTCGCAAACATAACCGAAATTGCTAAAGCGATTGAAGCGGCCGGTGCTGACGGTCTGACGATGATTAATACACTCATCGGGATGAGGCTCGATCTCAAGACGGGACGGCCGATCTTAGCAAATAAAACGGGCGGACTGTCAGGCCCGGCGATCAAACCGGTCGCCATCCGGATGGTATACGAAGTCAGCCAGGCCGTTCAAATCCCGATTATCGGGATGGGCGGCGTTCAGACCGCAGAGGATGCATTAGAATTTCTTCTTGCGGGAGCGAGTGCGGTTGCCGTCGGCACAGCAAACTTTGTCAATCCGTTCGTCTGCCCGGAAATCATAGAACAGCTCCCCCGTGTACTGCGCCAACACGGCTTTCAATCTGTAAGTGAATGCATCGGAAGGAGCTGGAAACATGAAAAACAACCTGCCCATCATCGCGCTTGATTTTGCATCAGGGGAAGAGACTTTAACGTTTTTAGACTTGTTTGAAAAGGAAAGGCTTTTTGTCAAAACGGGGATGGAACTTTTTTATCAGGAAGGCCCCGCCATCATTCACCAATTAAAAGAACGGAACTGTGATATATTTTTAGATTTAAAGCTTCATGATATCCCGACTACGGTCAATAAAGCGATGAAGCGGCTGGCCGGCCTCGGCGTTGATCTCGTCAATGTGCATGCGGCAGGGGGCGCACGCATGATGCGCGCGGCCCTTGAGGGACTTGAAGAAGGCACGCCGGCAGGCAGAAAACGCCCGTCTTTAATCGCGGTGACTCAGCTGACCAGCACTTCAGAGCAGGTGGCGAAGGAAGAGCTTCTGCTGCATAAGCCGCTGTTAGAAACGGTCGTGCATTACGGCAAAATGGCGGAAGAGTGCGGGCTGGACGGAGTGGTATGTTCGGTACATGAAACAAAAGCCATTTATGAAGCGGTCCGGCCTTCATTTCTGACAGTCACACCGGGCATCCGCACGGCCAGTGACGCAGCTGACGATCAAGTCCGGACGGCGACTCCGTCATTTGCGAAAGAAAACGGTTCGTCAGCCATCGTCGTGGGCCGCTCAATTACAAAAGCGGAAAACCCCGTTGAAGCATATGAAGCAATTAAACTGGAATGGGAGGGCGTTCGCCGATGAAACAGGCTATCGCAAAACATCTATTACACATTGAAGCTGTCTTTTTACGCCCGAATGAGCCGTTTACGTGGGCGAGCGGCATTTTATCACCGATCTATTGTGACAACCGTCTGACATTGTCGTATCCAAAAGTGAGAAATGATGTGGCGGACGGGCTCGGCAAACTGCAGAAAGAGCATTTTCCCGAGGCGGAGATGATCGCGGGCACTGCAACGGCGGGCATTCCGCATGCTGCGCTTCTCGCAGACCGTGCAGGCGCGCCGATGTGCTACGTCAGAAGCAAACCGAAAGCGCACGGCAAAGGAAATCAAATAGAAGGCGCCATTAAGAAAGGACAAAAAACAGTCGTGATTGAAGACTTGATTTCTACCGGGGGCAGCGTGCTTGAAGCTGCGGCGGCCCTTCAAAGAGAGGGCGCGGAAGTCCTCGGCGTCATTTCCATTTTTACATACGGACTGCCGAAAGCAAAAGAAGCCTTTAAAAAAGCGGGTCTTCCTTATTACTCGTTAACGGATTATGACACGCTGATTGAAGTCGCGCTTGAAAACGGTACGATTCATTCAGATGACATTGAGAAACTGAAATCATGGAAACAGAATCCCGAGTCAAAAGATTGGTTTAAAAAATAATGACAATAAAAACAGGCCTCAGGGCCTGTTTTATTATTCCTATCAAAAAACTCGGGTTGACTTCTGTTAGAATTGTGCTAAAATTTAGTACAAATCTAAAAAGCTTATCAAGAGCGGCTGAGGGACTGGACCGATGACGCCCGGCAACCTGCGTGTCATGCAAGGTGCCGCATCCAGAAAAATGCACAGCATTTTGAAGATAAGGGCTATACCGGGTCACTGTCTTTCATTCCGCTGGATTGAAAGTTTTTTATATGAAAAAAAGATTGAGGGATAAGACAACCGGCAGAAAACAACAGCTGTTTGATTGTCTCCGGGAGGAGGAAAGGAAAAATGCTAACGTATGACACATGGGAAGAGCCGGCGATTACATTTCCGGAAGACGATTCCTATAAAGGCGCGTTGTCCGTTTTAAAATGGGCATACGGCCACTACGGAGACCAGCTTGTTTACGCGTGCAGCTTCGGGATTGAAGGCATCGTCCTGATCGATTTAATTTCTAAAGTAAAGAAAGACGCGGAAATCGTGTTTCTTGATACGGGTCTTCACTTTAAAGAAACATATGAAACGATCGAAAAAGTGAAAGAGCGTTACCCGGGACTGAACATTATCCTGAAAAAGCCAAGCCTTACTCTTGAAGAACAGGCCGAGGCTCACGGAGATAAACTGTGGGAAAGAGAACCGAACCAGTGCTGCTACATCAGAAAAATTCTGCCGTTAAGAGAAGCGCTCGCGGGACATCCGGCATGGCTGTCCGGCCTTCGCCGGGATCAAGGGCCGAGCCGGGCGAATACGAATTTCCTGAATAAAGACGACAAGTTTCAATCGATTAAAGTATGCCCGCTGATCCATTGGACATGGAAAGACATCTGGAGATATACTTCCAAGCATGAGCTGGATTACAATATCCTCCATGATCAGGGGTATCCGAGCATCGGCTGTGAACCGTGCACTTCACCTGCGTTTACCGCGGAAGATTTGCGGAGCGGCAGATGGAACGGCATGGCGAAAACAGAATGCGGACTGCATGAATAAAGGAGCTGCACGATGGAATTAGCCGCTATTTTATTCTGCCTGTTTTTTGCCATGAATATCGGAGCAAGCGGAGCCGCGGCTTCAATGGGAGTCGCTTATGGGTCCGGCGCCGTTAAAAAGAAAACGTATGCGCTGATCATCTGCGCGGCCGGAGTCCTGTCAGGGGCGGTTATCGGCGGCGGAGAAGTCGTTAAGACGATCAGCGGCGGAATCATTCCCGAACAAACCATTACGCTCACCATTGTCTGCATTATTATCGGATCGGCGGCGCTATCATTATTCACGGCGAATGTGCTCGGCATTCCGCTGTCGACGAGTGAGGTCACTGTCGGGGCGATTGTCGGTGTCGGCGTCGCGTACAAAGTATTGTTTTTACAGCATCTTTTGGTCATCGTGATTTTTTGGGTGCTTGTACCGTTTGTCGCGTTCTGTTTCACGTTTCTCGTCTCGAAGGTATTCAGTTCTCTGAATATTCGAGTCATTTCGAGTCGGAAACAGAAGATTTTAGGGATTGTGCTGCTGATTGCGGGGTTTTGGGAAGCTTTTTCAGCCGGAATGAACAATGTCGCAAATGCGGTGGGCCCTTTGGTTGCTGCGGGCGTGCTCAGCGTGTCCAAAGGAACGCTGTACGGAGGCATCTTTGTCGCTCTCGGCGCTCTGCTTTTAGGACGCAAAGTGCTTGAAACCAACGGGAAAAAGATTACGAGATTTTCAGCCGGAGAAGGCATACTGCTTTCAGGAACCGGCGCGGGGCTTGTCATTATCAGTTCCGTCTTCGGTCTGCCGGTCCCATTGGCGCAAGTCACATCATCATCAATTATCGGTATCGGAATGGCCAAAAACGGGCCGAACGTTTTTCATAAAGAAGTCGTGAAAACGATGCTCAAAGTATGGGTCGTTTCGCCGTTTTTGTCACTGTCGATTTCGTATTTGCTTGTCTCCCTGCTGTTAAAAGGAGATTACTATTCCATCTTTATGATGGCCAGCGTGCTTTTGGCAGCTGGCGGAGCCGCCAGTCTGATGAAAGCCATCCGAAAAGAGAAACGCTCTGTCCATGAACAAGGCGGAGGCATTTAACTATTAATCTGAGTTTATTTATCTGTTAACTGGGAGGAATCATGTATTATGAGTTTAGCACCGCACGGAGGAACATTAATTAATCGGGTAAATGAGCAGTATGATCTTACATCCGTCCAAAAAGAAATTGAGCTTGATTTGATTTCGTTCGCTGATTTAGAGCTGATCGCGATCGGGGGGTACAGCCCGATTGAAGGATTTTTCACAGAAAAAGATTACGTGTCAGTCGTTGAAAATATGCGTCTGGCATCCGGGGTTGTCTGGTCCCTGCCGATCACGCTTCCGGTCGATTCAGAAAAAGCGGCTGAGCTTGCCGTCGGCGACACGGTGAAACTGACTTACGGCGGAGAAACATACGGCGTAGTCGACATCGAAGATATTTATACGCCGGATAAACAAAAAGAAGCCGTTCACGTATATAAAACCGATGATGCCGCGCATCCGGGCGTGAAAAAATTATTTTCACGCGGCGATACGTATGTCGGCGGGCCGATCACATTAGTTAAAAAAGCGTCAAAGCAGTTTCCCGAGTTTACATTTGAACCTGCCGATACAAGACGAAGCTTCGAAGAAAAGGGCTGGAAAACCATTGTCGGTTTCCAAACGAGAAATCCGGTCCACCGCGCCCACGAATATATCCAAAAAACCGCGCTTGAGACGGTTGACGGCCTGTTTTTGAACCCGCTCGTCGGTGAAACAAAATCAGATGACATTCCGGCGGATGTCAGAATGGAAAGCTACCAGGTGCTGCTCGATCATTATTATCCGAAAGACCGCGTGTTCCTCGGCGTATTTTTGGCGGCTATGCGGTATGCGGGGCCGAGAGAAGCCATTTTCCACGCGCTTGTCCGCAAAAACTACGGCTGCACGCATTTTATCGTCGGCCGCGATCATGCCGGCGTCGGTGATTACTACGGCACATATGAAGCGCAAGAGCTGTTTGATCAATTTACAGCGGATGAACTCGGGATTACACCGATGAAATTCGAGCACAGCTTCTTCTGCCAGAAATGCGGCAACATGGGAACGGCCAAAACATGCCCGCATGACAGAGAAGACCACGTCATTCTGTCAGGAACAAAGGTCAGAGAAATGCTGCGAAGCGGCGTCATGCCGCCGGCGGAATTCAGCCGTCCTGAAGTTGTCGAGGTGTTGATTAAAGGGCTGAAAACGAAAGAAGAAGCAGGCGTTTCTTAAGGAGGAAAATAGAATGACAAATCGTGATATCGTGTGGCATGAAGCCTCAATAACGAAAGAAGAATACCAGCAGAAAAACAAGCATAAAAGCTCTATCCTCTGGCTGACGGGCTTAAGCGGTTCAGGAAAATCCACGATTGCAAACGCCGCAGCGCGCGAGCTGTTTGAACAAGGCTATCAAGTCATCGTGCTTGATGGTGATAACATCCGCCACGGCTTAAACAAGGACTTAGGTTTTTCCGATGATGACCGCAAGGAAAATATACGCCGCATCGGGGAAGTGGCGAAGCTTTTCGTTCAGCAGGGAACCATCGTCATCACGGCTTTTATTTCTCCGTTCCGTGAGGACAGAGATCAGGTGAGAGAGCTTGTGGCGGAGGGCGAATTTAATGAAATCTATGTGAAATGCGACCTCGATATATGTGAAAAGCGCGATCCGAAAGGTTTATATAAAAAAGCAAGAAATGGTGAAATTCCGTTCTTTACGGGGATCGACTCACCGTATGAAGAGCCGAAAGCGCCTGAGCTCGTACTTGATTCAGGCAAATGTGAACGCGAAGAATGCACCGGAAGACTGGTTGACTTTGTGAAAAACAGCTTAGCATAATAGGTCCAAAAAGGCCGCGCAATCAGCCGGATATCCCCCGCAATGGCGGGATATGGTAAAATAGCTGAAGTGCGGCCTCGCGGCTGTTCTGGGAAGATTTCAAAACGGATCGGGGAGACATGCTATGGGGAAAGTATTTATCGTTGGAGCCGGTCCGGGAGATCCGGACTTATTAACGGTGAAGGCAATGAAAGCCATACAGAAAGCGGACGTTATATTATATGACAGATTGGTAAGCAAAGAGATTTTACAATATGCCGGAGAAGAAGCGGATCTGATTTACTGCGGAAAGCTCCCGGATTTTCACATTATGAAACAGGATACGATCAACCGTTTCCTTGTGAAGTATGCGAAAAAGGGGAAAACCGTTGTAAGGCTCAAGGGAGGCGACCCGTTTGTTTTCGGCCGCGGAGGCGAAGAAGCGGAGGCTCTCGCACAAAACGCCATTCCGTTTGAGATCGTTCCCGGCATTACATCAGGAATCGCGGCTGCTGCTTATGCCGGCATTCCCGTGACGCACAGAGAGGCGAGCTCCAATGTCGCATTCGTTACGGGACATTATAAACAAGAAGACGACTTTGAAGAAAAATGGAAAGCGCTGGCGACGGGCATTGATACGCTGGTGATTTATATGGGAATTAAAAATATCCGGCAGATTGAAAGAATGCTGCTGGAAAACGGCAGAGACGCCGGCACCCCGGCAGCCTTTATTCATTGGGGAACGACGGACAGGCAAAAAACAGTCGTCTGCACCGTCGGCACGCTTTCAGACACAGTGATAAAAGAAGAAATCAAAAACCCGAGCTTAATTGTTATCGGCGATGTCGTCAATTATCACTGCAAACTGGACTGGTATGCATCTGAACAGAAAAATCTGGATTTGAGCGAGGCGTTGTAAATGAAGCAGGCGATTTTATACATCGGGCACGGAAGCAGGCTGAAAAAAGCGCAGACAGAGTCGGCGGCGTTTTTAAAAGGGTGCATGCCGCACGCTGACGTTCCCATTCAGGAAATTTGTTTTTTAGAACTGCAGGAACCGTCTATTGAAGCGGGATTTGAAGCATGTGTCAGACAAGGCGCCACTCATATTGCGGCCGTGCCTTTGCTGCTGTTGACCGCTGCCCACGCAAAACATGACATTCCGGCTGAAATCGCCCGTGCGGCGGCCCTGCATCCCGATATAAAAGTGACATATGGTGTTCCGATCGGAGTGGACGATGAAGTCGTAAAAGCGGTGCATCATCGCATTGAAGATACCGGAGTGCCCATTGAGCAGGCGAAAGTGGTGCTGATCGGAAGAGGAAGCACAGATCCGGCAGTTAAGAACGCAGTCAGTGAGATTGCCGGAAAACTTGAGGTGATTACACCTGTTAAAGAAGTCATCCCTTGTTTTTTAACAGCATGTGATCCGCACTATAAAGAAGTGTTTGCCGGCCTTGAAGAGGATGACGGAGCACCCGTTTTTATCGTTCCATATCTTCTGTTTACCGGGCTTTTAATGACTGAGATTGAACGGGAAGTTCAAAAGCTTCAAACGGTCAATCAAAATGTTCATCTCGCTTCATACTTAGGTTTTCACCCGCATATTAAGCAGGCGTTTTTGAACCGTGTGTCAGAAGCTGTTCGAAATCCCGGCGGTCAGTTTGATTTTAAGGGGGGACAGTATGCTGCCTCTGCACATTAATTTAAGCGGAAAAAGAATTATCATCGCGGGCGGGGGCAATGTTGCCTTAAGAAGGCTAAAAACGGTGCTTCCGGAAGGCGCGGATATTACTGTAATCAGTCCCGATGCCCTGCCCGAAATTAAACAGCTGGCGGATGAAGGACGTATCCGCTGGGTTTCCCGTAAAATTGAAATGAAGGATCTCGCGCCCGCTTTCTTCATCATTGCCGCGACAAATGACCGCAGCGTGAATCAGGAGATAGCCGCGAGCGCTTCTGAAACGCAGCTGGTCAATTGTGTAAGCGATGCTGAACAGGGCAGCGTGTATATGCCGAAGATCATCCGCAAAGGGCGCATTCAAGTATCCGTATCAACAAGCGGCGCAAGCCCGGCACATACGAAAAGACTGGCTGAGGACTTAGAGCCTCTCATTACTGCTGATTTGGCTGAAGAAGTGGATCGATTATTTGAGAAAAGAAGAAGACCATAAAAAACACCTTGTCTGTCGGGACTGCCCCCCGTTTTTGAGACAGGGGTCAAAACACCTTTTAAACAGCCAATTGCCGATAGTTTATCGGTGATTGGTTGTTTAGTTTGGTTTGAATACGAATATTGTTATAATAATGAATGTATTCTATGACAGTACGTTCTACGATGGCAGTCGTAGTTCGATCAATGCTGTTAAGATAGAACGTTTCAGACTTTAGCGAGGAATGAAACGATTCGATGGAGGCATTATCAGCGGGCGTCCCTTTGCGGGACATGCTCATGGTAATGCCTTTTGTTTTAACAGCTTTTTGATACTCGTAAGATGTATACACAGAACCTTGGTCACTATGTAACACGCAGTTCTCAGGCAGCATTGGTAGCTGATCAAGTGTGTCTAAGACAAAGGCTGTGTCCTGCTTATCCTCAATAGTAAAAGCAATCACTTCTCCATTGTATAAATCTAATATACTGGAAAGGTACAATTGTTTCTGTCCATAAGGCAAATATGTGATGTCCGTTACTAGTTTTTCAAGAGGACGATCAGACTGAAAGTTCCGATCCAATATATTATCGACCACGGCATATGGCTGCCCATCCTTCTTGCGCTTTTTCACCTTAACCCGACACTGCCATTGATTTTTCTGCATAATACGTTGAACCGTTTTATGGTTAATACACATTCTCTTTTTTAGTATGGCTGTGATTTTTCGATATCCATATCGATACTTGTGCTCTCGGCACAACGTGCCGATTTGTTTTTCCAAATGGCGCTTGGGATGATCCTTCATCAGATTCTTCTTCCAACGATAATAAGACGCTCGAGAGATACCTAAATGAATACAGATATCCTGTACGGTCATTGTGCTGTGCAATATTTCTACAAGTTCGACTGACGTTTCGCTATCAACTTCCTTTCCAATTCGTTGTACTTTTTTAAAACTTCATTCTGTTGTCTCAGGTAACGAATCTCTGCCTGCAGTTTCTCTAAATCGGAAGAATACTCCTGACCTTTTCCGTAAGTGTATTGCTTTCCAACAGGCTGTTCGAATCGATGTGTATCACCAGCCTTATACCATCTAACCCATGTCTGAACCTGTGTCTTATTCTTAATATTCAACTCCTGTATGATCTCTTTCATAGGTACGCCTGCCAATCTCATTTCTACAGCCTTCTGTTTCGCTTCAACCGGATAACTCACTCTTGTCCCCATAGAAAAAACACCTCCAAGTCTAATTTCGGATAACAATCATCCGTATTCAAACTTGAAGGTGTTTTTATTTGTCTCATCTTATGGGGTCAGTCCCTGTCATCAGGCAGGGTGTTTTTTATACTGTCCTCACAGTCCCCGAATGTGAACAATTCAAAACGAAAGCGGGCAGTTTGAACGGTATATGCCGGCAAGCGGTCAGGATTGCGAAGTGATGCGGAATATGTATCTGATCCCAATGCCGCCTGGACTCCGCCCGCATGCAAAGGAACGGTCAGAGACCCGGCATGATTATATTGACTGCCCGGATGTGTTCAGATTTGGCGAGGGAAGGTGACAGTATCCGCCGCCAAATCAGGTGTGACCGTTTTAATCAGAGACGGCCCCAGCGGATCAGGCAGACATGACGGGAAACTGATCAGATACTGTATAGATCGGTTCTGACGGCTGGGAGAGTTTCGTCTCCGTTTATACGTAATAAAAAACACCTCCAAGCTGAGTGCGGGTTTCAGCTTGGAGGTGCGTTTATTTTTTCAGCCGTATGACAAGGTCGGCATCAGGTGTGACAAATACGGTATGCTGGCTGTCATAGGTGACAAATCCGGGCTTTGCGCCGTTTGGCTTTTTCACGTGTCTGATTTTTGTATAATCAACGGGAACGGAGCCGGAATCTTTCGCCTTGGAAAAATAAGCGGCGATCGCAGCCGCCTCCAGTATGGATTGTTCATCCGGATCGCTGCTTTTAATCACAACGTGGGAACCGGGAATGTCTTTCGTGTGGAACCATAAATCATCCCTTGCGGCAGCTTTTGTCGTTAAGTACTCATTTTGTTTATTGTTTTTGCCGACAAGAATCGTCAACCCCCGTGAAGATTCATATTGCTCCAAAACAGGGACGTGCTGCTTCTGTTTTTTCTGTCCTCGCTGCTGTTTCGGTCGCAGATATTTGCCTTCCACGAGCTCCTCCCTTATTTCGTGAATATCCTTTGTGGAGGCGGAGGAGAGCTGCTGGATCAGCTGATCGAAATAAGCGATTTCCTCCTCGGCCAGACGGATCTGTTCTTTTACCACCTCGACGGAATTCTTCGCCTTTTGATACTTTGTAAAATACATCTGCGCGTTTTCTGACGGTGTTTTGTTCGGATTTAAAGGGATCGTCACCGTCTTACTTTCTTCATCATAATAATTGATGACTTCCGCTTCTTTGTCACCTTTTTTCAGCATATACAAATTCGCCGTCAGCAGCTCGCCGTATAGCTGGAATTTCTTCGCATTCTCTGAGTAGTCGAGTGTCTTTTCCAGCTTTTTAATCTTATTGGCGTTCTTTTTCCGTTCGTTTGCGACAAACCGCTCGAGATCCTGAGCCTGCTGTTTGACGCGGTCGCGTTCCGCCTTGCCGAAATAAAACCGGTCCAACAGCTCACTCAGTGAGTGAAAGGTGCGCTCCTCACCGTTTACATGTGTGAGAGACAGGAGATAAAAGTATTCCTTTCCGCCGGCTGTCGTAATGTTCGGTGTAAACCTGCAATCTTTCACGGCATGGAACATTTCAATCAGCGTCTTCGGCAGCGTTATTTTGTTAGCGAGGCCCGCTCTGTGCACGGCTTCTTTTGCAAACAGCGGAGAAACACCGGAGAAGTGTCTGACGATCTGCTGGTCAAGCCGTCCTTCCTGAAAACTGAGATAACGCAAAACGTCCTCTTCATCCGCGGCCAGCGGCGAAATTTTTTCCTGAGCGGGAGGAAGCTTGTAATCATAGCCCGGCAGAACGGTCCGGTAGCTGTTCATCGACGGAGATAAATGCTTCAGCCCGTCGATGATGGCTCCTTCTCCGTCAGTCAGAATAATATTGCTGTGCCGCCCCATAATTTCAACATACAGCGTTCTGACGGTTTCGTCGCCGATTTCATTTCTGCTTTTTATCTGGAATATCATAATCCGGTCTAATCCGGCCTGTTCTATTTTCTCAATAAATCCGCCTTCTATATGCTTTCTGAGCAGCATACAAAACATCGGCGGCTCGCTCGGATTTTCATAGGCCTGGTTTGTCATGTGCACCCGTGAATAGCTCGGATGCGCCGATAATAATAATTTATGGTTTTTTCCGTTAGCGCGGATATGGAATATCACATCGTGCTTAAAAGGCTGATGGACTCTCGTAATCCGGCCTCCGGCGATCCGGCTGTTTAATTCATGTGTCATTCCGTATGTAAACATGCCATCAAAAGACATATAAAACACCCTTTCCTTCTTCCTGCATTCGATAATTATAGCATGAAAAGGGACGAGTCAGAATAAGCTTGTTTACAGAGTGACATCTCTAAAGCGAGGCAGGGGAGTGGACGAGAAGAATGAAGTTTCATGAAATGGGACAAACCGATTTGCTGAAAGCAACAAATACGTCCATTAAACAGGGGTTGACCGAAAAAGAGGTGAAAAAACGCCTTGAAAAGCACGGACCGAACGAGCTTCAGGAGGGCAAGAGGACACCGGCGATCGCCGTGTTTTTCGCCCAATTTAAAGATTTTATGGTGCTCGTGCTGCTGGCGGCAACCTTAATATCCGGGTTTTTAGGCGAATATGTAGATGCCGTAGCGATTATGGCGATTGTATTTGTCAATGGGGTTCTCGGTTTTTTTCAAGAGCGGCGGGCGGAAAAGTCTTTACACGCATTAAAAGAGCTGTCAACTCCGTATGTGTCAGCGTTGCGGGACGGGAGCTGGAAGAAAATTCAGTCCAAGGAGCTCGTTCCCGGCGATATCATGAAATTTTCAAGCGGCGACCGGATTGGCGCGGATGTGCGGATCGTTGAAGCGAAAAGCCTTGAAATTGAGGAATCGGCGCTGACCGGGGAATCAATTCCGGTGGTTAAACAAGCTGATAAACTGAGAAAGCCGGATGTTTCGTTAGGCGACATCAGCAATATGGCGTTTATGGGTACGATCGTAACGCGCGGCAGCGGTGTCGGCGTCGTCGTCGGTACAGGAATGAATACGGCAATGGGGAAAATCGCCGATATGCTGGAATCCGCCGGCAGCCTTTCAACACCGCTGCAGCGAAGACTTGAAGAGCTCGGCAAAATTTTAATTATCGTCGCGCTCCTTTTAACGGTATTGGTCGTTGCAGTCGGCGTCTTACAGGGACATGAGCTTTACAGCATGTTTTTGGCCGGGGTGTCATTGGCCGTCGCCGCGATTCCGGAAGGGCTTCCCGCCATTGTTACGGTGGCATTATCAATCGGCGTCCAGCGCATGATCAAACAAAAATCAATTGTCAGAAAGCTCCCGGCGGTTGAAACATTGGGCTGCGCCTCTGTCATTTGTTCTGATAAAACCGGCACGCTGACACAAAACAAAATGACCGTCACCCATATGTGGTCAGGGGGAAAAACATTTAAAGTGTCAGGCATCGGCTATGAGCCGGAGGGCGTTTTCACCCGAGATGAGCGGGAAATCAAGCCGAAAGATGAGAAGATTCTTGAACAGATGCTGGTTTTCGGCGCGTTGTGCAACACATCCGAAATCGCACTGAAAGACGGCCATTATGTACTCGACGGCGATCCGACAGAAGGAGCGCTGCTGACGGCTGCAAGAAAGGGCGGCTATTCAAACGATTGGCTCAGCGGGCACTACCGCGTGGTTGCCGAGTTTCCGTTTGACTCCGTCCGCAAAATGATGACCGTCATTGTAGAGGATCAGGAAAAAAAGCAGTTCGTCATCACTAAAGGAGCGCCCGATGTGCTGATTGACCGCTCGTCACATCTGATGTACGATGCAAGAAGCGCGCCATTTTCAGGAGAAAAGAAAGCAGAAACGGAAGCGGTTCTGAAAGAGCTGGCGTCGCAAGCTTTGCGTACGATCGCGATTGCTTATAAACCGCTTAAGCCCGGAGAAAAGCCGACAATGGAGCAGGCGGAAAAAAATCTGACGATACTCGGCTTGTCAGGCATGATTGATCCGCCCCGTCCGGAGGTCAGACAGGCGATTAAAGAATGCCGTGAAGCCGGCATTAAAACGGTTATGATCACAGGGGATCACGTCGAAACGGCAAAGGCCATTGCAAAAGATTTGCGTCTTCTTCCGAAAAAGGGGCGTGTGATGGACGGCAAGACGCTGAATGAGCTTACGGAGAAAGAACTTATCGAAACGGTCGATGATGTCTACGTCTTCGCACGCGTGTCGCCTGAACATAAATTGAAAATTGTCAAAGCGTTCCAGGAAAACGGACACGTCGTCGCCATGACGGGAGACGGGGTTAATGACGCGCCGGCCATAAAGCAGGCAGATATCGGTGTTGCCATGGGCGTGACGGGAACGGATGTGGCAAAGGAAGCCTCTTCTCTCATTCTGGTAGATGATAACTTTGCTACGATTAAATCAGCCATAAAAGAGGGACGGAATATCTATGAAAATATAAGAAAATTCGTCCGTTATTTGCTCGCCTCCAACGTCGGTGAAATTTTAGTGATGCTGTTTGCGATGCTTCTCGCTCTGCCGCTGCCGCTCGTTCCTATTCAGATATTGTGGGTGAACTTAGTCACTGACGGGCTGCCGGCGATGGCCCTCGGTATGGATCAGCCGGAAGGAGACCTGATGAGGCGGAAGCCGCGGCATCCGAAAGAAGGAGTGTTTGCGAGAAAACTGGGCTGGAAAGTCGTATCAAGAGGGTTTTTAATCGGAGCTGCAACCATTTTAGCGTTTATCATCGTCTATCACCGCAATCCTGAAAATCTGCCCTACGCACAGACCGTTGCATTCGCGACTCTTGTCCTGGCTCAGCTTATACACGTGTTTGACTGCCGGAGCGAAACGTCTGTTTTCTCCCGGAATCCGTTTGAAAATATCTATCTGCTCGGGGCCATCATTTCTTCTATCTTCCTGATGGTCATCGTCATCTATTATCCGCCGCTGCAGCCGATTTTCAAAACAGTGCCGATTACGCCGGGCGATTGGATGCTGATTATCGGTATGTCGGGCATACCTACTTTTTTGCTGGCGGGTTCACTTTTGACAAGAAAAAAATAATTCCATATGATATAATCTAGGGGTAATAGCATGTCTATTGCCCTTTTATTTTGATAACGGGAAAGAATTGGGTGTTTCATATGATACGGAGTATGACAGGCTTCGGCAGCGCAAGCAGCACAAAAGGCGATCTCTCGGCAACCGTTGAATTGAAATCCGTCAATTACCGGTTCAAAGAAGTGAACGCCCGCCTGCCACGGCCTTTGCTATATGTAGAGGATAAGCTGAAACAAACGATATTGCAGCATATACAGCGCGGAAGAGTAGAGCTGTTTCTCACTGTAAACAGTGACGCGCTCATAAAAAGAAGCCTGAACATCGATTGGGAGCTCCTTGATGAATATGTGAGCGCCGCACGCGTCATGAAAGAGCGCTACAGCCTGGCCGCAGAACCCGATGCAATGGAGTTCTTTAAATTTGAACATATTGCGCAGATACACGAAGAACAGATGCGTGATGACAAGCTTGAAGAAGTCATCAGGGAAGCCGCTGAGCTGGCTGTAAAGGAACTTTGTGACATGAGGGAAAAAGAAGGACGGCTTTTGGCGGAAGACTGCTTTCTGCACATTGAGCGGCTTGAGACGCTGTCCGAACAGGTGAAAGAGCGCGCTTCGGCCGTTGTTATTCAATACCGCGAGCGTCTTTACGCCCGAATGAAGGAATGGACGGAGGATGCGCTCGACGAAAGCAGGCTGATCACGGAATGCGCCATTTTCGCCGATCGTTCTGATATAACGGAAGAAATTACCAGATTGAAGAGCCATTTTGTTCAATTCCGTGATATATTAAAAGAAGGCGGGGCAGTCGGCCGCAAACTTGATTTCCTTGTTCAGGAGCTTAACCGAGAAGCGAACACGATCGGCTCAAAAGCCAATGATCATCAAATCACAAAGCTTGTCGTTGAAATGAAAAGTTCTATTGAAAAATTGAAGGAACAAGTGCAAAATATAGAATAGCGACTGTGCGTATTGTTTACAGACGGCCTCTTCAGGTTACACTAGAGACGTCTATTTTACAGGGGGAACGTAGAAGATGACGATTAAACTGATTAATATCGGATTTGGCAATATCATCTCCGCCAATCGGATGATTTCGATTGTCAGCCCGGAGTCTGCGCCAATAAAGCGAATGATCCAGGATGCAAGAGACCGCGGAATGCTAATAGACGCTACATACGGACGAAGAACCCGTGCAGTTGTCGTCATGGATAGTGATCACATTATCTTATCTGCCGTCCAGCCTGAGACAGTTGCACACAGACTTTCTGTGAAAGAAGAAATTATGGATGAAGGGCAGGGGTAATTGCCGCATGAAAGAAAGAGGGTTATTAATCGTTCTCTCAGGTCCCTCCGGAGTTGGAAAAGGAACGGTTCGGCAAGCAATATTTTCACAACAGGACACGAAATTTGAATACTCAATTTCAGTCACGACGAGAAACCCGAGAGAGGGCGAAGTCGATGGCGTCGATTATTTCTTTAAATCTAGAGATGAATTCGAACGCATGATTGAAAACAACAAACTGCTTGAGTGGGCAGAATATGTCGGCAACTATTACGGGACGCCCGTTGATTATGTCGAACAGACGCTTCAAGAAGGAAAAGACGTCTTCTTAGAGATTGAAGTGCAGGGCGCGCTCCAAGTGCGGAATGCATTTCCGGAAGGCCTGTTTATCTTCTTAGCGCCGCCGAGTCTTTCTGAGCTGAAAAACAGAATCGTGACAAGAGGAACTGAAACCGACGATTTAATCGAAAACAGAATGAATGCCGCAAAAGCTGAAATCGAAATGATGGACGCGTATGATTATGTCGTTGAAAACGACGATATCCAAACGGCTTGTGATAAGATTAACGCAATCGTTCTCGCCGAGCACTTAAAACGTGAACGCGTCGCTCCGAGATATAAGAAAATGCTGGAGGTAGAATAACTTATGTTAGATCCGTCAATTGACTCTTTAATGAATAAATTAGATTCTAAATATACGCTGGTGACCGTGTCTGCAAGACGCGCGCGTGAAATGCAGATCAAAAAAGACCAGCAGATTGAACATACCATTTCTCACAAATATGTAGGCAAAGCTTTAGAAGAAATTGACGCGGGCCTGCTTTCGTTTGAAAGAGAAGACAGCGAATAACAAGCACACGTAGCAACCTATCTCTACATAGGTTGTTATTTTTTTCCGTTTGGGATTTGTCCAATGCTTTCATAAAGGGGAGAAGACTTCATGAAAAACCGAAACATTTTGCTATGCGTAAGCGGAGGAATTGCCGTTTATAAAGCTTCCGCACTCACGAGCAAGCTGGTTCAGGCCGGCGCAAACGTCAAAGTGATTATGACTGAGTCCGCGCGTGAGTTTGTTTCTCCGCTGACATTTCAGGCGCTGAGCCGGAATGAAGTATATACAGATACATTTAATGAACAAAATCCGAAGGTGATTTCTCATATTGATGCCGCTGACTGGGCGGATTTAATTATTGTCGCGCCCGCTACGGCAAATATCATCGGCAAGCTTGCCAACGGAATTGCTGACGATATGCTCACAACGACGGTGCTGGCGGCTGAGGCCCCGGTCTGGGTGGCGCCTGCGATGAATGTCCATATGTATGATCATCCGGCGGTGAAACGGAACATCTCTGTGCTTTATCAGGACGGGGTCCGCTTTATCGAACCGAGTGAAGGCTATTTGGCATGCGGATATGTCGGCAAAGGAAGGCTGGAGGAGCCGGAGCTTATTGTTGAGCGTGTCAGAGAGCATTTTAAGGAGCCTGAAGACGATGCGCCGCTGAAAGGAAAACATATTGTCATTACGGCCGGTCCGACGCGCGAAGCCGTGGACCCTGTCCGCTTCTTCACAAATAAATCCACCGGCAAAATGGGCTACGCCGCTGCTGAAGCCGCCGTCCGTCTCGGGGCGCGGGTGACGCTGATTTCAGGCCCGGTGTCAATAGAGCCGCCAGTCGGGCTGTATCAGTTTCTTCCTGTGCAATCGGCAGCTGATATGAGAGAAGCCGTGCTTTCTGTGTTTGATTCATGCGACATGGTGATTAAGACGGCGGCCGTGGCCGATTTTACGCCGGCGGCTGTTTCTGATCACAAAATGAAGAAGAAAGACGGTTCGCTCGTGATCGAATTCAACCGTACGGCAGACATACTGAAAGAACTCGGCGAACGGAAAACACACCAGCTGCTGGTCGGATTTGCGGCTGAAACGCAAGACGTCGAACGCTATGCGCGCAGAAAACTCGAACAGAAAAACCTTGATATGATCGTTGCGAATGATGTGAAAGCAGAAGGGGCCGGATTTGGCACGGATACGAATGTCGTCACCTTCTATTTCCGGGACGGAAGAAAACGGGAGCTTGCGCTTATGTCTAAACTTGACGTTTCCTTTGAAATGCTGAAGGAAATGACCGCTTTGAAAGCCGAGGACCGAAAACCCGTATGAATGTAGCAGAAGTCATTGTCGATGTCAGCTCTAAAAACATTGACAGACCCTTTGATTACAAAATTCCCGATCATTTAAAAGGGATGATCGAAGTCGGCATGCGGGTGATTGTCCCGTTTGGCCCGCGCAAGCTTCAAGGATTTGTGACCGGTTTGAAAGATTCGTCTGAATTAAACGGCGGCTCAATGAAGGAAGTCGAGAAGCTTCTTGATTTGACGCCCGTTCTGACTGAGGAACTGGTGCAGCTGTCTTCATGGCTTTCTGACAAAACGCTGTCGTTTAAAATCACGGCGCTTCAGGCAATGCTGCCCGCCGCACTGAAGGCGAAGTACGAGAAAGAGCTGAAAGTCGTTGACGAAGAAACGCTGACACCGGACATCAAACAGCTTTTCAGGAATCAAAAAAGTCTTCTGTACTCGGATATTACCGATGAAAGCATTCTTTCGTCACTTCAAAAATTCGTGCGCAAAGGAAGCATTGATGTCACATATAAAGTCGCCCAAAAAACGAATAAAAAAATGATCCGCATGATCGAAGCGGGGGCGGACAAAGAAGAACTCGCCCGGCACGCAGATTCATTGACAAAGCAGGCTTCTAAACAGCTCGCCGTGCTTACTTATTTTATCGGCGGGGGAGCAAAGATTTCCGCGGCCGAACTTTGCAAAAAGACCGATTCCAGTTCCGCGACGCTGAAAACACTTCTTAAAAAGGGGCTTCTTACGGAAAGCTTTGAGGAGGTTTACCGCGATCCTTATCAGGACAGAATGTTCAAAAAAACAGAGCCGCTCTCTCTTACAGAAGAGCAGCAGGCCGCTTTTGAGCCGATTAAACAAGCTGTAGCCGATCATGTCCATCACGTCTTTCTGCTTCACGGCGTCACGGGAAGCGGCAAAACGGAAATTTACCTGCAATCCATTGAGAAAGTGCTGGCAAAAGGACAAGAAGCCATCGTGCTCGTTCCGGAAATCTCGTTGACACCGCAAATGGTCAACCGTTTTAAAGGCCGCTTCGGCTCACAGGTTGCGGTCATGCACAGCGGATTATCCACAGGTGAAAAATACGATGAATGGCGGAAGATTCAGCGCAAGGAAGTCCGGCTTGTCGTCGGAGCCAGATCGGCCATCTTTGCCCCGTTTGAAAATCTCGGCATGATCATTATTGATGAAGAGCACGAATCTTCCTATAAGCAGGAGGAAATGCCGCGGTATCATGCAAAGGACGTAGCCATCCGCCGGGCCGAGCATCACAGCTGTCCGGTCGTCCTCGGGAGCGCCACGCCGACATTGGAGTCATTTGCGCGGGCGAAAAAAGGCGTTTATGAGCTGCTTCCGTTAAAACATCGCGTGAATCGCCAGCTCATGCCTGACGTTTCTCTCGTTGATATGAGAGAAGAACTGAGAAACGGCAACAGATCAATGTTTTCAAGAGAACTGATGGAACAGCTGGAAGAGAAGCTTGCAAAAAAAGAGCAGGCCGTCCTTTTTCTGAATAAACGGGGGTATTCCTCGTTTGTGATGTGCCGGGACTGCGGTTATGTGCCGCAATGTCCGCATTGCGACATTTCGATGACTTATCACCGCTACGGACAAAGGCTGAAATGCCATTACTGCGGCCATGAGGAACCTGTCCCGGGAACATGCCCGGAATGCGGCAGCGAACATATCCGCTTTTTCGGCACGGGAACGCAGCGTGTGGAGGAGGAGCTTACCAAAGTGCTGCCTCAGGCGCGCGTGATCAGGATGGATGTGGACACCACTTCAAGAAAAGGCGCCCATGAAAAACTGTTGTCAGCGTTCGGTGAAGGGAAGGCGGATATCCTGCTCGGTACGCAAATGATCGCAAAAGGGCTTGATTTTCCGAACGTGACGCTCGTGGGAGTATTAAGCGCAGATACGACGCTTCACATCCCTGATTTCAGGGCCGCGGAGAAGACATTCCAGCTGCTGACGCAGGTAAGCGGCCGGGCCGGGCGGCATGAAAAGCCGGGAACGGTGGTCATTCAAACGTATACACCGTCTCATTACAGCATTCAGCTGACGAAAACGCACGACTATGAAACTTTTTTTCAGCAGGAAATGGCGCACAGAAGGGCCCAGTCATACCCGCCTTATTATTACGTGGCGCTGGTGACCGTTTCTCATGAAGAAGCGGCAAAAGCCGCGGTCACCGCAGAAAAGATTACAAACTATTTAAGAGCGGGATGCGGGCCTGATACGAAAATTCTCGGGCCGGCGGCTTCCCCGATCGCCAGGATCAAAGATAGATATCGCTATCAATGCGTGATAAAATACAGACAGGAAAACGAGTTGCAGATTCAGTTGAAAAAGATACTGGAGCACTATAAACGCAACATTGCGCAAAAGCATGTCATGATTTCAATCGATATGAATCCGTACATGCTGATGTAACATTAGTTTTTGGAGGGCAAAATTTTGGCTGTGAAAAAAATCGTCACACACCCGGCGGAGGTTCTGGAAACACCCGCTGATGAAGTGACAGTGTTTGATAAAAAATTAAAAAAACTGCTTGACGATATGTACGATACGATGCTCGAAATGGATGGCGTCGGCCTCGCCGCGCCGCAAATCGGCATTTTAAAAAGAGCGGCCGTCGTGGACATCGGTGAAGAAAGCGGCCGGATCGACCTTGTAAATCCGGTTATTCTTGAAAAGAGCGGTGAACAGACCGGAGTCGAGGGCTGCTTAAGCTTTCCAGGGGTTTACGGGGATGTCACCCGCCCGGATTACGTAAAGGTAAAAGCCTATGACCGTAAAGGAAAACCGTTTATTTTAGAAGCGGAGGGTTTTTTGGCCAGAGCCGTTCAGCATGAAATGGATCATTTAGACGGCATTTTATTCACATCAAAAATTACGGCTTACTACACTGAAGAAGAACTGGCAGAAATGGAAGGATGATTGGATGACAAGGATCGTTTTTATGGGAACGCCCGATTTTTCAGTTCCCGTCCTGCGCACGCTTATTGAAGACGGGTATGAAGTGGTTGGTGTCGTTACGCAGCCTGACCGCCCGAAAGGCAGAAAAAAAATCATGACGCCCCCTCCTGTTAAGGCTGAAGCTGAACGTCACGGCATTCCCGTGCTTCAGCCCGAAAAAGTAAGGCTCGAAGAAGAAATAGAAAAAGTGCTCAGCCTGAAGCCGGACCTGATTGTTACGGCGGCATTCGGACAGATCCTGCCCAAGCAGCTGCTGGACGGCCCGAAATACGGCTGTATCAACGTACACGCGTCACTATTGCCTGAATTAAGAGGCGGAGCGCCGATACATTATTCGATTCTCCAAGGCAAGAAGAAAACGGGCGTGACGATCATGTATATGGTTGAAAAGCTTGATGCGGGCGATATGATTTCGAAAATCGAAGTGGAAATTGATGAAACGGATAACGTCGGCACGCTTCACGACAAATTAAGCATAGCGGGGGCAAAGCTTTTGTCAGAGACCGTCCCGAACGTCATTTCCGGAAATATTAAACCGATCAAACAGGACGAATCAAAAGCGACTTACGCGCCTAACATTAAGCGTGAGCAGGAGCGGATTGATTGGGCAAAGCCCGGAGAAGAGATTTACAACCAGATCAGAGGTTTAAACCCTTGGCCTGTCTCCTATACAACTTTGAACGGTCAAAATATGAAAGTATGGGCTTCTGAAAAAGTTGCGGCAAAAACTGAAGCTGCGCCCGGAACAGTCATCCGCACGGAGCAAAACGGCATTGTCGTCGCATCAGGAAACAGCACCGCACTTTTAATTACTGAGCTGCAGCCGGCGGGAAAAAAACGGATGAAGGGCGAAGATTTTGTAAGAGGCAAAAATGTGCAGCCCGGTGACGTGTTAGGAGAAGCAAATGAAGAAAATTAATGTCCGGGAGCTCGCCCTTGAAGCGCTTGAGAAGCTTGAGCAAAATCAGGCATACAGCAACCTGCTTCTTACATCGGTTATCAAAACGAACACGCTCAGCGATCAGGACAGAGGACTGCTGACAGAGCTTGTCTACGGAACACTGCAAAATAAAATCGCCTTAGACTACATGCTGAAGCCTTTTATCCGCAAGCCGAATAAAGTGAAGCCATGGGTGATTCAGCTGCTTCGTCTGTCCGCGTATCAAATGGAGTATTTAGAAAAAATACCGGATCGCGCCGCCATTCATGAAGCGGTTGAGATCGCCAAAAAACGCGGGCATAAGGGCATTGCGTCCTTTGTCAACGGCATCCTCCGCTCTCTGCAGCGTGAAGGGGCGCCGTCATTCGCTGAAATTGAAGACCCGGTTCTCCGTCTTTCCACAGAGACAAGCCATCCCGAGTGGCTCGTAAAAGAGTGGGTCGAGGCGTACGGCTTTGAGGCAGCTGAAAAGATCTGCCGGATTCATCTCATTCCGCCGAAGCAGACGCTCCGTGTCAATCACATAAAGAGCGACAGGGCAACGGTGCTGAATGAGATGGAGAATGCCGGTCTTGAAGCTGAAGCCGGAGACCTTTCTCCTGATGCGATTAAGCTTTTAAAAGGAAGCATCGCGAACACGGCATTTTTCCAAAACGGCCGGGTATCCATACAGGATGAAAGCTCAATGCTTGTCGCGCGGGCGCTGGACCCGAAGCCGGGCGAAACCGTTTTAGACGCATGCGCCGCACCGGGCGGAAAGTCGGCTCACATTGCGGAACTGATGGAGAACGAGGGGAGCCTCACATCGCTTGATCTTCACCGCCATAAAGTGAAGCTGATTAAAGAGGGCGCAGAACGGCTCGGGCTTACGATCATCGACGCGCAAACGATGGATGCGCGAAAAGCGGGAGAGGCCTTTGGCGCAGAACGGTTTGACCGTGTTCTCGTTGATGCCCCTTGCTCAGGTTTCGGCGTCATCAGAAGAAAACCCGATATGAAATATACGAAGACGCCGGAGGACAGCAGACGGCTGTCAGAAATCCAGCTCGGCATTTTAAGGGAAATCGCCCCATTAGTAAAAAAAGGTGGCACACTCGTATACAGTACGTGTACAATGGACCGGACAGAAAATGAAGAAGTTATGCATGCGTTTATACAAGAACACCCTGAGTTTGAACCCGATTTGTCTCTTGAAAAGCGGCTGCCTGAAAAGGCGAGACCCTTTGTTCAGGATGGAAGCCTTCAAATTCTTCCGCATTATTTCGGAACAGACGGTTTCTTTATTAGCAGCATGAGAAAGAAGGGATAAAAAATGACACAATTAAAAAAGACAAGCGTACGGAAAGAGCTGCGGACTGAGCAGCCGTCCATTTACTCTTTTGAATTAGATGAAATCAAACAATGGCTGACCGAGAATGGCGAAAAGCCGTTCCGCGCAGCACAGATTTTTGAATGGCTTTATGAAAAGCGGGTTTCTTCATTTGATGAAATGACAAACCTCTCAAAAAGCCTGCGTGAAAAACTCGAGAGCAATTTTGTGCTGACAACGCTGAAAACGGCTGTAAAACAGACATCTCAAGACGGCACGATGAAATTTTTATTTGAGCTTCATGACGGTTATACGATTGAAACGGTTTTAATGAGACACGAGTATGGTAATTCTGTATGTGTAACGACACAGGTCGGCTGCCGGATCGGCTGCACATTTTGCGCGTCAACGCTCGGCGGACTGAAACGGAATCTTGAAGCGGGAGAAATCGTCGCTCAAGTCGTGAAAGTGCAAAAGGCGCTTGATGAAACGGATGAACGCGTCAGCTCAGTCGTCATCATGGGAATCGGAGAGCCGTTTGATAATTTCAATGAAATGCTCGCTTTCTTAAAAATCATTAACCACGATAAAGGGCTGAACATCGGAGCGCGTCATATCACAGTTTCCACCAGCGGAATCATTCCGAAGATTTACGATTTCGCCGATCAAAAAATGCAGATCAATTTCGCGATTTCTCTGCATGCTCCGAATACGGAAATCAGAAGCCGTCTGATGCCGATTAACAAAGCCTATAAGCTTCCTGACCTTATGGAGGCCGTCAAATATTACATCGAGAAAACAGGCAGACGGATCAGCTTTGAATACGGGCTGTTCGGCGGCGTAAATGATCAGGTCGAACATGCAGAAGAGCTTGCAGAACTGTTAAAAGACGTGAAATGCCATGTCAATTTAATTCCGGTAAACTATGTGCCTGAACGGGATTACGTCCGCACACCGAGAGATCAGATTTTCGCATTCGAAAAAACGTTAAAATCCCGCGGTGTAAATGTCACGATCAGAAGAGAGCAAGGCCATGACATTGACGCGGCCTGCGGTCAGCTTCGCGCGAAGGAGCGTCAAGACGAGACGAGGTGAAGAGGTTGATTACAGCCTTGAAAACAGATACAGGTAAAGTCCGTCGGCATAATGAAGATGCGGCGGGCATTTTCACAAAAGAAGACGCGGTGCTTGCGGTTGTCGCCGACGGCATGGGCGGTCATCTTGCCGGAGATGTAGCGAGCAGGATGGCGGTTGCGGCGATGGAAGAGCAGTGGAACCGGACCGAAACGGTTCCTTCTCTGCCGTCTGCTTGCGAGGATTGGCTGAAAGACCGGATTCATGAGGCGAATGTCAAAGTACATGACCACGCTAAAGCGAATGAAGAATGCCGGGGAATGGGCACCACTGTTGTTTGCGCCTTATTCACCGGGAAGTTTGTCACTGTGGCTCATATCGGTGACAGCCGGTGCTACCTGCTTCAAGAGGGGGAATTCACTCAGCTGACTGAGGACCATTCGCTTGTGAATGAGCTGGTCAAGACAGGGGAAATTTCGAAAGAGGACGCCGAGCACCATCCGCGGAAAAATGTATTGACGAGAGCGCTGGGGACAGATGAAACCATCAGTCCCGACGCCCGTTCTTTTGAACTGTCTGACGGCGATCAGCTGCTTTTATGCTCTGACGGACTGTCAAATAAAATAGAAGATCACGAGATCAAACAAATGCTTCAAGCCGAATCTGATCCTCAGGAAAAAGTAGACCTTCTCATCAGCAAAGCGAATCAAAATGGCGGCGAAGATAACATCACGGCTGTGTTGATTGAGTTTTCCGCAGATGCAAAAGAGGGTGAAGACAAGTGCTAACCGGCAAGCGGATCAGCGGGCGTTATCATATCCTCCGGCCCATTGGCGGCGGCGGAATGGCAAACGTTTTTTTAGCTGAGGACATCATTCTCGAACGTGAAGTCGCAATTAAAATTCTGCGGTTTGACTTTGTGAATGACATTGATTTTATCAGGCGTTTCAGAAGAGAAGCACAGTCGGCATCAAGCCTCGATCATCCGAATATCGTCAGTATTTACGATATCGGGGAGGAAGGCGATATTTATTACATTGTCATGGAATATGTGGAAGGCATGACATTAAAGGAATACATAAACGCACACGGACCGCTTCATCCGAAAGAAGCGCTGTCCGTTATGGAGCAGATCGTCTCGGCCATCGCCCATGCCCATCAAAACCATATCGTGCACCGGGATATTAAACCGCACAATATATTGATAGATCATTTAGGGCATATCAAGGTGACGGATTTCGGCATCGCCACAGCGCTTACGTCTACGACAATCACACATACGAATTCTGTGCTGGGCTCGGTTCATTATTTGTCTCCGGAGCAGGCGAGAGGCGGTCTGGCAACGAAAAAATCAGATATTTACGCGCTCGGCATCGTGCTGTTTGAGCTTTTAACAGGTAAAATCCCTTTTGACGGAGAATCAGCCGTCAGTATAGCGCTAAAGCATCTGCAAACAGAAACGCCTTCCGCCAGAAAGTGGAACCCTTCCATTCCGCAGAGCGTCGAAAACATTATTTTAAAGGCAACCGCTAAAGACCCGTTTCACCGCTATGAAAGCGCCGAGGACATGGAAGCGGACATCAGAACGGCTTTTGACGCCGGCAGGCTGAATGAACAAAAATTTTCCGTGCAGGATGATGAGGAAATGACAAAAGCCATTCCCGTTATTACTGACGGCGCAAAAGCCGCGCCTCAGGCGGAAACGCCGGGGGAGACGGATGATAAGGAACAGCAGCCCGCCAAAAAGAAAAAACGGAAATGGCCGTGGGTTTTGCTGGCCGTCTGTTTCATTTTCATTATGGCGGCTGTTCTTGCGGTCACCGTGTTTCCGTCTTTATTTATGCCTAAAGATGTAAGCGTCCCCGACGTACGGGGCATGAAGTACGAAAAAGCGGAAGCCCTGCTTGAAAAGAACGGGCTCCGGGCGGATCCTGATATAACGGATATTGAAGATGAAAAAATAGAAGAGGAATTAATGGTCAAAACGGACCCAAAAGCGGGGTCTACCGTTAAAGAAGGCTCTTCTGTAAAACTGTACAAAAGCATCGGAAAACCGAAAACCCAGCTGATCGACGTGAAAGGGCGGCAGATCGGCGATGCAAAAAAAGCGCTGAAGGAAAAAGGCTTCAAACATGTCAATGTCAAAGAAGAAAACGATGACAGCGAGGCCGGCACTGTAATTGATCAGAACCCGTCAGCCGGCACCGATATGGTCGCAAGCGACGATGAAGTCAATCTAACGGTCAGCCTCGGCCCCGCGGATGTTACGCTGAGGGACTTAAAGACTTACAGCAAAGAAGCGGCTTCAGGGTATCTTGAAGATAACGGCCTGCAGCTTGTTGAAAAACAAGCCCATTCAGATGACGTGCCGGAAGGACAAGTCATGAAGCAAGAGCCGGCAGCCGGCACTGCGGTTAAGCCGGGAAGTAATGTTGAAGTGACGTTCTCGCTCGGACCTGAAGAAAAACCGGCGAAAACGGTAAAAGAAAAAATCAGCATTCCTTACGAACCCGAACATGAAGGGGACGAGCTTGAAGTGCAAATCGCCATCGATGATAAGGACCACAGCATCTCTGATACGTATGACTCATTTAAAATAAAAGAGCCGACTGAAAAAACAATTGAACTGAAGATTGATCAGGGACAGAAGGGGTATTATCAAGTGATGGTCGATCATAAAGTCGTCAGCTACAAAACGATTGAATACCCGAAAGATAATGACTGACAAGGAGGGACCCTATGCCTGAGGGCAAAATTATAAAAGCGTTAAGCGGATTCTATTATGTCTTGGATGAATCACAGGACAAGATCATTCAATGCAGGGGCCGGGGCATTTTCAGAAAAAATAAAATAACGCCCCTGGTCGGCGATTATGCCGTTTATCAGGCTGAAAATGATAAAGAGGGCTACCTGCTGGAAATCAAAGAACGAACAAACGAGCTGATCAGGCCGCCGATTTCAAATGTCGATCAGGCCGTTCTTGTCTTTTCTGCCGTTCAGCCGGCGTTCAGCACGTCTTTATTGGACCGTTTTCTCGTCCTTGTGGAAGCCAACGGCATTCACCCGATCATCTGCATAACCAAAATAGACTTAGCTGCAGACGGGGAATCGAAAGAGGCGATACTTTCTTACGTGAAAGACTATCAGGCGATCGGTTATGACGTATATGTGACGTCATCAAAAGAAAACAGCGGCTTAACAGGCATTGTGAAACACTTCGAGAACAAAACGACGGTGTTTGCCGGTCAGTCCGGAGTCGGAAAATCTTCGCTTTTAAATGCGATCAGCCCAGAGCTTGAGCTGAAAACAAACGAGATTTCCACGCATTTGGGACGCGGAAAACATACGACGCGCCATGTGGAGCTCATTCATACATCAGGCGGTCTGGTTGCGGATACTCCGGGGTTCAGTTCGCTTGAATTTACCGGCATTGAGGAAGAAGAGCTGGGCAGCACATTCCCTGAGATCAGAGAAATAAGCGCCTCTTGCAAATTCAGAGGCTGTCTGCATCTTAAAGAGCCGAAATGCGCGGTAAAGCAAGCGGTGGAAGAAGGGGAGATTCAGCCGTACCGCTATGAGCATTACAAAGAATTTATGCAGGAAATAAAAGAGAGAAAGCCGAGGTATTAATATGATTAAGGTTGCGCCATCAATTCTTTCCGCCGATTTTGCTTCACTGGGCGAGGAAATTAAAGACGTGGAAAAAGGAGGGGCGGACTATATCCATATTGATGTCATGGATGGCCATTTCGTCCCTAACATTACAATCGGGCCGCTTATCGTTGAAGCCGTCCGTCCGGTGACTGATCTGCCGCTGGATGTCCATCTTATGATTGAAAACCCGGACCGCTACATCCCGGCATTCGCAAAAGCCGGTGCGGACATCCTTTCCGTTCATGCTGAGGCGTGTCCGCATCTTCACCGGACCATTCAATTGATAAAAGAGCAGGGAGTAAAAGCGGGAGTTGTGCTCAATCCGCATACGCCCGTCCAAATGATTGAACATGTGATCGAGGAGCTTGACCTTGTGCTGTTAATGACGGTTAACCCCGGTTTTGGCGGACAGCGCTTCATTCATTCGGTTCTGCCGAAAATCCGTCAGGTCAAACAGCTGGCTGAGGAGAAAGGCCTGTCTGAGCTTTTAATCGAGGTGGACGGAGGCGTTAATAAAGAAACAGCCCCTTTATGCGCTGAAGCGGGCGCCAATCTGCTTGTTGCCGGGTCTGCCGTATATAATCAGCCGGATCGGAAAAAAGCCATCGCTGACATCCGAAACGCGTAATAAACATGCTGAAAAAGAGCCCGGTGAAAGCCGCCGGCTCTTTTCGCGTCTAAGAGAGAGGAAAACATATGAAGACAATCAATATCGTTGCGGGCGGCCCGCGGGAGCTTATTCCCGATCTATCCGAATACACAGACGGAGATACGACGTGGGTCGGAGTCGATAAAGGGACGGTTGCTCTTTTGGAGGCCGGAATCATTCCGCAGGAAGCTTTCGGTGATTTTGACAGCATTACGGAAGAGGAGCTCATGCAGATTCAAAAAGCGGCGCCGGCCCTCCATGTGTATCAGGCGGAAAAAGATTATACCGATCTTGAACTCGCCCTTGACTGGGCTTTACAAAAAGAACCGGAAACCATTCGGATATTCGGTGTGACGGGCGGAAGAGCCGATCATTTTTTAGGGAACATCCAGCTGCTGTATAAAGCCTTACATAAGAATACCGATGTCGTGCTGATCGACCGGCAGAATGACATTCAGATGTTCGGGCCCGGCCGTTATACAATTGAAGAAAAAGCGAGCAGACGCTATATTTCTTTCATTCCGTTTACGGAAGCGGCAGACGGCCTGACACTCGACGGTTTTAAATATCCCCTTGATAATTGTCATATTCCTCTGGGTTCCACACTATGTATTAGTAACGAACTCATTCATTCACGAGGTACTTTTTCGTTTGCAAAAGGCATATTAATAATGGTAAGGAGCGCGGATTAGAAAAGCGGCTTCTGCCATATGCGGAAAAAACCATGAATCCTAAAGTGATGAACGCAGCGGATACGGGACTTATAGGAGGGGACAAAATGAAATTTTATACCATTAAATTGCCGAAGTTTTTAGGAGGAATTGTCCGGGCGATGCTGGGCTCATTTAGAAAAGAGTAAGCCCAAGAAGCTGAAATTGCCCTCTTTGAACGCATAAAAAACGCCTGCCGCATAAAAGGGCAGGCGTTCATTTTTGCTTATACACGCTCAACTTTACCGGATTTTAAAGCCCGGGCAGATACATACACTTTTTTAGGTTTGCCGTCAACAAGGATGCGGACCTTTTGAAGGTTGGCGCCCCAAGTACGCTTAGAAGCGTTCATTGCGTGAGAACGGTTGTTTCCGGCTTTTGTTTTTTTACCTGTAATAAAACATTTACGTGCCATTTGTTTCCCTCCTAACTGCGCGAAACATCTTTTCAAACATAGTGTCTCAGATGCTTTCGTTATACAATACTTTAAATAATTTACCACAGCTAAAAACCGTTTGCAACTATTGTTTCCCTTACTTTCAAGAAAAATCACTTGACATGTAAAACCAATCACATTTCCGCGCTGAAGGCCGCTGTCTGTATCTTTTCTTTTCATAATGGGATACATATAGTAGAATAATGATAACTCTATGCATCTGAAGGAGGAACCTGTGTGTCCATTGAAATGAAGACAAAATACGGACAGATTGATATATCCAACGAAGTCATCGCAATGGTTGCCGGAGGCGCTGCCATTGACTGTTACGGAATAGTGGGGATGGCCTCAAAAAACCAGATTAAAGACGGTTTGTCTGAAATCCTCCGGAGAGAGAACTTCGCAAAAGGCGTACATGTCCGTCAGGAAGCCGAACAAATACATATCGACATGTACATTATTGTCAGCTACGGCACTAAAATATCCGAAGTAGCCCACAATGTTCAGACGAAGGTAAAATACACAGTAAATCAAACAATCGGACTTGCAGTTGATTCTGTAAATATTTATGTCCAAGGCGTACGAGTAACGAACCCGTAGTGAGGAGGATGAGTATTGTCTAGACGAAACTTAGATGGGAGAGCTTTTGCGGCAATGATTCTGGCGGGGGCTGAGACATTGTCTCAAAACGCGTCCGCGGTGGATGCGCTGAACGTGTTTCCCGTGCCTGACGGCGATACCGGAACAAATATGAATTTATCGATGTCATCCGGTGCAAGAGAGGTAGAGCACATTGACTCACCCGACATCGGCAAAGTCGGCATCGCCCTGTCAAAAGGCCTGCTTATGGGGGCGAGAGGAAACTCAGGGGTGATCTTGTCCCAATTGTTCAGAGGTTTCACAAAGAGCATTGAAAACAAAAACCAAATAGACGCCCAAGAATTTGCCGCAGCACTCCAAGCGGGAGTGGATATGGCATATAAGGCGGTCATGAAACCGGTTGAAGGAACGATTTTAACCGTGGCCAAGGATGCGGCTAAAAAAGCGGTCGCCTCGGCCAAAGAAGAAACCGATATTATTTCGGTCATGGAGGCCGTTATTGAAGAAGCGGAAGCGTCGCTGAACCGCACGCCGGATCTGCTTCCTGTTTTAAAGGACGTCGGTGTCGTTGACAGCGGCGGAAAAGGTCTGCTTTGTGTATATGAAGGCTTTTTGGCTGCTTTAAAAGGAGAGGCCGTACCGAAAAAAGCGGTTCTTCCGGCACTCGATGATATGGTGAATGCCGAGCATCATAAAAGCGCGCAGAGCATGCTGAGTACAGAAGACATTGAATTCGGATTTTGTACGGAAGTGATGGTGAGGCTGGATCAAGATAAACGGACGTTCAAGGAAGAGACGTTCAGAAACGAACTGAGCCGTTTCGGCGATTCATTGCTGGTCGTGGCTGATGATACGCTTGCGAAAGTTCATATTCATGCCGAAGAACCAGGGAACGTACTCAATCTCGCACAGCGTTACGGCGATTTGATTAAAATTAAAATTGAAAACATGAGGGAACAGCATACTTCAATCATCAGCCAAGAACATGATGAAAAAAAGCCGGCCGGCGTTATGAAAGAAGCCCGCAAGCCTTTTGGCATCGTGACTGTGGCAATGGGAGAGGGCATTTCTGAATTGTTTACGAGCATCGGCGCTTCACACGTAATCGAAGGCGGCCAGACAATGAATCCGAGCACGGAAGATATTGTTGAAGCCGTTCAGTCTGTCAATGCGGAGACGGTTTTCATTCTTCCGAACAATTCCAATATTGTGATGGCTGCCAATCAGGCGGCGAGCGTGGCTGAAGAAAATGTCATTGTCATTCCGGCAAAAACGGTCCCTCAAGGCATGACCGCCCTGCTTGCGTTTAACCCTGACCAGCCGGCTGATGTAAATAAAGCCAATATGCTTGAGGCCATCCGGAATGTGAAAAGCGGACAGGTGACATATTCAGTCAGAGACACCCATATCGACGGCAAAGATATTAAAAAAGGTGATTTTATCGGCATTTTAAACAGTTCAATTATCGGCAGCGCCGAAGATCGGATTAGTGCGGCGAAATTGCTGCTGGATGAAATGATCGGGGATGAAGATGAAATCGTCACCATCCTGTACGGAGAGGACGCGACGGAAGAAGAAGCTGAGAAACTCGCTGAGTATATTGCAAGCGTCTGTGAAGATATCGAGGTTGAAATCCATAACGGCAGACAGCCTCTGTATCCATATATATTTGCGGCAGAATAGAAGGGCTTATCAGGCCCTTCTATTCTTATGCCTTTATTTACCTGCGGCAGTGCGGCAGTGTGCCTGCTTGCCAATTGAGAAATGTTCAATTAGTCTAAAGAAAAGCGCTGAATGAAGTGATGTTAAGGAGGAGCAAACCAGCATGAAGTATAGAAGCGTTTTTGATATTATCGGCCCGGTAATGATCGGTCCGTCCAGTTCACATACCGCAGGCGCCGCCCGGATCGGCAGAGTGGCCAGAAGCTTATTCAGGCGAGAGCCCCGCCGGATCGTTGTGTCTTTTTACGGTTCATTTGCGGAGACGTATAAGGGTCACGGCACTGATGTCGCGATTATCGGCGGCCTGCTTGATTTTGATACATTTGATGAGCGGATTAAAACAGCGATTCAAATTGCGGAAGAGAAGGGCATATATGTAGAGTTCCGTACAGAGGATGCCGTGCCCGTTCATCCGAATACAGCGCGCATCGTCATTTCTGATGATGAGGGAGAGCTTGCCCTTACCGGTATTTCCATCGGCGGCGGAAAAATAGAAATCACGGAGCTCAACGGTTTTGAGCTGCGTCTGTCCGGAAACCATCCGGCTATTTTAGTCGTTCACAATGATAAATTCGGCACGATTGCAGGCGTTGCCAATGTGCTTGCGAAATTCTCCATCAACGTCGGACATATGGAAGTGGCGCGTAAGGACGTCGGCCAGCTTGCGCTGATGACGATTGAGGTCGATCAGAATATTGAAGAAGAAGTGCTTGACGAGCTTTCAACACTTCCTAATATTATACAGGTTACTAAGATAGCTGACTAAAAAGTCAGGAGGAAAATGACATGTTTCGTAATGTAAAAGAATTAATAGAAATCACTCAAGAAAAACAAATTCCGATTTCGGAAGTGATGATCACCCAAGAGATGGAAGTGACGCAAAAAACGCGGGAAGAAATCTTTCAAGGAATGGAGCGCAATCTCTCCGTCATGGAAGCAGCTGTTGAAAAAGGGCTGAAGGGCGTCACGAGTCAGACCGGTTTAACAGGCGGAGATGCCGTGAAACTTCAGGCATACATCCAATCGGGAAGAAGCCTGTCGGGCAATCTGATTTTAGACGCCGTTTCTAAAGCTGTGGCGACAAATGAAGTCAATGCGGCGATGGGAACGATCTGCGCTACACCGACCGCCGGCTCTGCCGGGGTCGTGCCGGGAACGTTATTCGCCGTAAAGCATAAGCTGCACCCTACGACAGAACAAATGATCCGTTTTCTGTTTACAGCCGGCGCGTTCGGTTTTGTCGTAGCAAATAATGCGAGTATTTCAGGAGCGGCAGGAGGCTGTCAGGCGGAAGTCGGGTCAGCATCAGGCATGGCAGCGGCTGCGATTGTGGAAATGGCGGGCGGAACGCCTCAGCAATCAGCGGAAGCAATGGCGATTACACTGAAAAATATGCTCGGTCTCGTATGTGACCCGGTCGCCGGATTGGTAGAAGTGCCGTGTGTCAAACGAAACGCAATGGGAGCATCCAACGCAATGATCGCGGCGGATATGGCGCTGGCCGGGATTACAAGCCGCATTCCTTGCGATGAGGTGATTGACGCGATGTACAAAATCGGCCAGACAATGCCGACAGCACTGCGTGAAACGGGACAAGGCGGTTTAGCCGCGACACCGACGGGAAGAGAATTAGAGAAAAAAATTTTCGGAGGAGCGCTGAAATCAAGTGACACACCATCAGCAAACTAGTATAGCGGAAATTAAGGGCATTGGGCCGGAAACAGAAAAAACATTGCACGAACTTGGTATCTATGACATTTCTGATCTTCTGAATTATTTCCCTTACCGTTATGATGACTATGAGCTGAGGGATTTAGAAGAAGTAAAACATGAAGAAAGAGTGACGGTAGAAGGGAAGGTTCATTCAGAACCTTCTCTTACCTATTACGGCAAAAAACGAAACAGGCTGACATTCAGGGTGCTTGTCGGCAATTATTTAATTACCGCGGTCTGCTTTAACCGTCCCTACTTAAAAAAGAAACTGACGTTAGGTTCTGTCGTCACGATATCAGGGAAATGGGATAAACACAGACAGACCGTTTCCGTGCAGGAATTAAAAAACGGTCCTCATCAAGAAGATAAAAGCATTGAGCCTGTTTATTCTGTTAAAGAAAACGTCACCGTAAAAATGATGAGACGGTTTATTAAGGAAGCGCTGCAGCATCATTTGGACAGTGCGGCCGATCCGCTTCCTGAAAAATTGAGAATCCGCTACAAGCTGCCTGATTACAAACATGCCCTGCAGACGATGCATCAGCCTGAAACGAGGGAATCGTTACAGCAGGCAAGACGCCGGTTTGTTTACGAGGAATTCTTATTATTTCAGCTGAAAATGCAGGCGTTCCGTAAAGCGGAAAGGGAACAGTCAAAAGGCATCAGCCATGTGTTTCCTGCTGAAAAGCTCGCCGCTTTCACAGACAGCCTGCCGTTTTCGCTCACGACCGCACAGACGCGTGTGCTTCGGGAAATTACCGCTGATATGACATCCCCTTACCGAATGAACCGTCTGCTGCAAGGTGATGTCGGATCAGGGAAAACGGCCGTCGCCGCCATCGCTTTGTACGCTGCGATTTTGTCGGGGTATCAGGGGGCATTAATGGTGCCGACTGAAATTCTGGCCGAACAGCATGCGGATTCTCTCGTATCGTTGTTTGCAAATGAAGATGTAAATATCGCGCTTTTGACGAGTTCTGTCAAAGGAAAGCGGCGCAGGGAGCTTTTGGAGCGGCTTGCTCTCGGAGAGATTGATATTTTAGTAGGGACCCATGCTTTAATCCAGGATGAAGTGGAATTCAAAGCGCTGAGCCTTGTTATTACGGACGAGCAGCACCGGTTCGGGGTCGAACAGCGCAAAAAACTCAAGAATAAAGGTCAGGATCCGGATGTGCTGTTTATGACAGCTACTCCGATTCCGAGAACGCTGGCCATTACCGTCTTCGGAGAAATGGATGTTTCCGTGATAGATGAAATGCCCGCGGGGCGAAAACAAATCGAAACGTATTGGGTGAAACACGACATGCTGGAGCGGATTTTGGCTTTTATAGAAAAAGAGCTGAAGCAGGGAAGGCAAGCCTATGTTATCTGCCCGCTCATTGAAGAGTCGGATAAACTGGATGTACAGAATGCGATTGACGTATATAACATGCTGTCTGACGTTTACCGCGGTAAATGGAATGTCGGCCTGATGCACGGGAAGCTCCATTCTGATGAAAAAGATCAGGTGATGAGAGAATTCAGCGCCAATCAATGTCAGGTACTTGTATCAACAACCGTCGTAGAAGTCGGGGTGAACGTGCCGAATGCGACGATTATGGTCATCTATGACGCCGACCGTTTCGGATTATCTCAGCTCCATCAGCTCCGCGGCCGGGTCGGGCGGGGAGACCACCAATCTTTCTGCATCTTGATGGCAGATCCGAAATCCGAAACCGGGAAGGAACGGATGAGAATCATGTCGGAGACAAACGACGGCTTCGAGCTGTCTGAAAAGGACCTTGAACTGCGCGGCCCCGGTGATTTCTTCGGAAAAAAACAGAGCGGTATGCCCGAGTTCAAGGTGGCGGATATGGTTCATGACTACAGAGCTTTGGAAACGGCCCGCCAGGATGCGGCCAATCTGGTGTCTTCAGAGGCTTTTTGGAAAGATGACGAATACCGCATGCTGCGCGGTCAATTACTTTCAAGCGGCGTCCTGGAAGGGGAGAAGTTAAGCTGATTCTGCAAAATTTGGCGGCTTTCAAAAAACAATCATTGCATTCCAAACTATGAGATTATATACTACTATTAGTACCTAGTCTTAATTGTCCGGATGGTGTTTACAGATGAGAAGAAGCAAGAAAGAACGCCAAAAATTATTGCAGCAGACTATCAAATCGACACCCTTCATCACAGATGAAGAATTAGCGGGGAAATTCGGCGTCAGCATTCAGACGATCCGTTTAGACCGCTTAGAGCTCTCAATACCGGAGCTGAGGGAAAGAATTAAAAACGTGGCAGAACAAACGCTTGATGATGAAGTGAAATCACTGTCTTTAGACGAAGTGATCGGTGAAATTATTGATCTGGAGCTTGACGGCCAGGCCATTTCCATATTAGAAGTAAGACGCGAACATGTCTTCAGCCGCAATCAAATTGCGCGGGGGCATCATTTGTTTGCGCAGGCGAACTCACTCGCCGTAGCCGTCATTGATGATGAGCTGGCGCTGACCGCAAGCGCAAATATCCGCTTTACAAGACAGGTGAAAGAAGGCGAGCGCGTCGTTGCGAAAGCCAAAGTGACGGCAGTCGAAAAAGAAAAAGGCAGAACGGTAGTTGAAGTCAACAGCTATGTGGGAGAAGAAGTCGTGTTCTCCGGCAGCTTTGACATGTACCGTTCAAAACAATCATAAAGGTGGAGCATGCATGAGAATAGCTGTAGATGCAATGGGGGGCGACAACGCACCCAAAGCTGTTATTGACGGAGTAATGAAGAGTATTGAGGCATTTGACGATCTTCATATTACGCTGGTCGGTGACAAGACAACGATAGAATCACACTTGCCAACAACATCAGACCGCATCACTGTGTTGCACGCCGATGAAGTGATTGAACCGACGGATGAACCGGTCCGCGCCGTACGCAGAAAGAAAAACTCTTCTATGGTGCTGATGGCGCAGGAAGTGGCTGAAAACAGAGCGGACGCCTGCATCTCAGCGGGGAATACGGGTGCACTCATGACAGCGGGACTGTTTATCGTCGGCAGAATTAAAGGAATCGACCGGCCTGCGCTTGCGCCGACGCTTCCGACCGTTTCAGGCGACGGTTTCCTTCTTTTGGACGTGGGAGCCAATGTCGATGCCAAACCGGAGCATCTCGTCCAGTACGGAATTATGGGATCTGTATATGCCCGGCAGGTTCTCGGAATCAGCTCGCCCCGCGTCGGCTTGTTAAATGTCGGCACGGAAGAAAAGAAGGGAAACGACCTGACAAAAAAGACGTTTGAATTATTAAAAGAAACAAACGTGAATTTTGTCGGAAACGTTGAGGCGAGAGACTTGCTCGAAGGAGCTGCTGACGTCATCGTCACAGACGGCTTTACGGGCAACGTCACGTTGAAAACATTGGAAGGTTCAGCGTTATCGATTTTCAAAATGCTGAAAGATACACTGACTTCAAGTTTTGTTTCTAAGCTCGCAGCTGGAGTGCTGAAGCCGAAGCTGATGGAAATGAAACTGAAAATGGACTATTCTGAGTACGGCGGGGCGAGTCTTTTCGGTTTGAAAGCGCCCGTCGTTAAAGCGCACGGCTCTTCTGACGCACGCGCTGTTTACCATGCGCTGCGCCAGGCGAGAGAAATGGTCAGCCAAAACGTGGCCGCATTTATAGAAGAAGAAGTAAAAGAAGAAAAAACAGATGAGTAGTCTGGAGGTTACCGCATCATGAGTAAGATTGCATTTTTATTTCCCGGACAGGGATCACAATATATCGGTATGGGAAAAGACCTGTACGAACGCGAAGAAGCGTCAAAACGTATTTTTGATGAAGCGGATGAAACGCTTGAAACAAAGCTGAGCTCGCTCATTTTTGAAGGTGACGCCGAAGAATTAACCCTTACATACAATGCGCAGCCTGCGCTGTTGACAACGAGCATCGCCGTATTGGAAAAGTTTAAAGAATCCGGTATCACCCCTGATTTCACCGCCGGACACAGCCTCGGAGAATATTCGGCGCTTGTTGCGGCGGGAGCGATGACATTTAAAGATGCCGTTTACACGGTAAGAAAACGGGGAGAATTCATGAATGAAGCCGTGCCGGCCGGAGAAGGCGCCATGGCCGCTATTCTCGGCATGGATGCGGAGTCATTGAAAAAGGTGACGGATCAAGTGACGGAAAACGGTCATCTCGTACAGCTTGCAAACTTGAACTGCCCCGGCCAGATCGTAATTTCCGGAACGGCAAAAGGCGTGGAGCTGGCTTCAGAGGAAGCGAAAAACAACGGAGCAAAACGGGCAATCCCATTAGAAGTAAGCGGACCGTTCCATTCTGAATTAATGAAGCCGGCAGCGCAAAAACTCGAGGAGGTGCTCAGCGCCTGTGAGTTAAAAAATGCGGCTGTTCCCGTGATTTCAAACGTTTCGGCTGACGTTATGACAGAAAAAGACGATATCAAGAAAAAACTGATCGAACAGCTGTACTCACCTGTTCGCTTTGAAGAAACCATTAACAAACTGATTGACGAAGGCGTCACGACGTTTGTTGAAATCGGGCCGGGAAAAGTGCTTTCAGGCCTTGTGAAAAAAGTGAACCGCCGCCTTAAAACAATCGCGGTTTCTGACCATGAAACCATCGAACTGGCGATTCAAACGCTGAAGGAGGAGAATCAGGATGCTTAATGAAAAAACAGCAGTGGTAACGGGAGCGTCCCGCGGAATCGGGCGGGCGATCGCGCTTGATCTTGCGAAAAACGGCTGTAACGTAGTAGTCAACTACTCCGGGAATGAAGCGAAAGCGAACGAAGTCGTAGATGAAATCAAATCTTTGGGCCGAAACGCGATCGCGGTAAAAGCCGATGTATCAAATTCCGAAGAAGTACAAAACATGATGAAAGAGGCTGTCGCTGCATTTTCTTCAATCGACATTCTCGTGAACAATGCGGGGATCACAAAAGACAATCTTCTGATGAGAATGAAAGAAAATGAATGGGATGATGTCATTAACATTAACCTAAAAGGTGTATTCAACTGCACGAAAGCCGTGACAAGACAGATGATGAAACAGCGCTCCGGCCGGATTATCAACGTATCATCAATCGTCGGCGTCAGCGGAAACCCCGGCCAGGCAAACTATGTGGCGGCAAAAGCCGGTGTAATCGGCTTAACGAAGTCATCAGCCAAAGAGCTTGCGAGCCGAAATATTACGGTTAATGCCATTGCTCCGGGCTTTATTTCCACGGATATGACGGACAAGCTTTCTAAAGAAGTCCAAGATGAAATGCTGAAGCAGATTCCGCTCGCGCGTTTCGGTGATCCTTCCGATATCAGCAGCGTTGTTACGTTCCTTGCTTCTGAAGGATCGCGTTATATGACGGGCCAAACCCTTCATATTGACGGCGGAATGGTGATGTAAAGATTTGTTTTTAAAATTTCATCCTAGTTTCTCTAGTTTTTTAAAAACGAATCCTCTATAATACTTGAGGGGAGGTGAATTGCTATGGCAGATACATTAGAGCGTGTAACGAAAATCATCGTAGACCGCCTTGGCGTTGATGAAGCTGACGTCAAACTTGAAGCTTCTTTCAAGGAAGACTTAGGTGCTGATTCCCTAGATGTAGTTGAGCTTGTTATGGAACTTGAAGACGAGTTTGATATGGAGATTTCTGACGAAGATGCTGAAAAGATTGCAACAGTCGGCGACGCTGTGAACTACATACAAAACCAGCAATAAGCTGATGCTAAAAGTCCCGCCTGACAGCGGGGCTTTAGCCCTTTAATCGTTCGGTTACCGGCGTCTGACGCTGTACGCGCTGCCGATTCCGTTTACGGCGGGGAGCGCGGTGAACCTGATGTGCCTATGGAGGTTACTATGTCAAAACACTCACATTTTAAAGATAAAAAAAAGTTCTATAAAAAAATAGAGCAATTTAAAGAGTTCCAAGAACGGATTTCGGTTCATTTTCAAAACGAGAAACTTTTGTATCAAGCATTTACACATTCATCTTATGTGAATGAGCATCGGAAAAAGCCGTATGAAGACAATGAAAGGCTTGAATTTTTAGGTGACGCTGTTTTGGAACTGACGATCTCCCAATTCTTATTTGCCAAATATCCGGCCATGAGTGAAGGAGATTTGACGAAGCTGAGAGCCGCTATCGTATGCGAGCCGTCACTCGTCTCACTTGCCCATGAATTGTCATTCGGCGATCTTGTTCTCTTGGGAAAAGGAGAAGAAATGACGGGCGGCAGAAAGCGTCCTGCGCTTTTAGCGGATGTGTTTGAAGCGTTTATCGGCGCACTGTATCTGGATCAGGGCCTTGACCCGGTTCAGCAATTCCTGAAAGTGTACGTGTTCCCTAAAATAAACGATGGTGCTTTTTCTCATGTGATGGATTTCAAAAGCCAGCTTCAAGAATTTGTACAGCGGGACGGAAAAGGATCGCTTGAGTACAAAATTCTCAATGAAAAAGGGCCTGCCCACAACCGGGAATTCGAGGCGCTTGTCTCCCTTAAAGGTGAGGCGCTCGGTATCGGGAACGGACGTTCCAAAAAAGAAGCCGAGCAGCATGCGGCACAGGAAGCTCTTGCAAAAATGCAAAAACATCATACGAAACAATAAAATCCCCCTGTTTCCCTAGGGGGATTTCAGTATGTCTGCGCCTGATATAAGCGGGTGATTATGATAATATTGAGATACTTATACGATAAGGAGGATCTGGGATGTTCCTCAAACGTTTAGACGTTATAGGATTTAAATCATTTGCAGAACGGATATCCGTTGACTTTGTAAAAGGCGTCACGGCCGTTGTCGGTCCGAACGGCAGCGGGAAGAGCAACATTACCGAAGCCATCCGCTGGGTGCTCGGCGAACAATCAGCCCGCTCGCTTCGGGGCGGAAAAATGGAAGATATCATTTTTGCGGGAAGTGATTCGCGCAAGCGGCTGAACCTTGCCGAAGTCACGTTAACGCTTGATAATGAAGATCATTTTCTTCCGATCGATTACCACGAAGTCAGCGTGACGAGACGGGTGTACCGTTCCGGAGAGAGTGAATTTCTCATCAACAATCAGCAGTGCCGTTTGAAAGACATCATTGACTTATTT
This sequence comes from Bacillus sp. JNUCC-21, assembly GCF_041222765.1. Classification (NCBI taxonomy): domain Bacteria; kingdom Bacillati; phylum Bacillota; class Bacilli; order Caryophanales; family Bacillaceae; genus Bacillus; species Bacillus sp. JNUCC-21. Next base: position 1,636,086 of record NZ_CP166019.1, read on the forward strand.
ATGGACTCCGGGCTCGGAAAAGAAGCATTCTCTATTATCAGCCAGGGGAAAGTCGAAGAGATTCTCAGCAGCAAAGCGGAAGACCGCCGCAGTATTTTTGAAGAAGCGGCCGGCGTGCTGAAATATAAAACAAGAAAGAAAAAAGCGGAAAACAAACTGTTTGAGACGCAGGATAACTTAAACAGGGTGGAAGATATTCTCCATGAGCTTGAAGATCAGGTCGAACCGCTGAAAATCCAGGCATCAATCGCCAAAGACTACTTAGAAAAAAAGAAAGAGCTTGAGCATGTCGAAATTGCCCTTACCGCCTTTGACATCGAACAACTGCATGGCAGATGGTCGGGTTTAAAAGACAAGGTGCAGGCTGCTAAAGAAGAAGAATTGGCGGAATCATCGGCTCTATCCGCAAAAGAAGCGATGATAGAAGAGACGAGAGATAAAATCCACGCGCTTGATGAATCCGTCAACGAACTGCAGCAGGTTCTGCTCGTGACAAGTGAAGAGCTGGAAAAGCTGGAAGGCCGGAAAGAAGTGCTGAAAGAGCGCAAAAAAAATGCCGCGCAAAACCGGGAACAGCTTGAGGAATCCGTTACACATTACACGAACAAAGAAGCCGAACTGAAAGCCGACATTGAAAAACAGTCTGCCGTCTATGATAAGCTGCGTGCGGAAGTGAAGCGGTTAAACGCCCAAGTGAAAGAAAAGCAGCAGGCTCTCAGTCTGCATAATGAAAATGTAGATGAGAAAATCGAACAATTAAAAAGCGATTACTTTGAATTGTTAAACAGCCAGGCGTCGATTCGCAACGAGCTGCAGCTTTTAGATGACCAGATGTCCCAATCCGCGGTCCAGCAGGCGAGACTGACAGCAAACAATGAAAAATATCTTGAAGAACGTAACGATATTGCAGTCCGCAAAGCGGCGTGCGAAGAAGAATTGGCTGCCGTTGAAGAGGATATTCACAATCAGGTCGTCCGCTTTCGCGAAGTCCAGACAGCATATGAACAGAAAAAACGCCAATATGAAAAGAAAGAATCTGCGCTGTATCAGGCATATCAATTCGTCCAGCAGGCCAGATCCAAAAAAGATATGCTTGAAACGATGCAAGGCGATTTTTCAGGATTTTACCAAGGCGTAAAAGAAGTGCTGAAGCAGAAAGAGAAGCTTGGCGGCATCCGCGGCGCCGTTCTCGAACTGATTGCCACCGAACAAAAGTATGAAACGGCGATCGAGATTGCACTCGGCGCAGCGGCGCAGCACGTTGTCACAGACGACGAGCAGGCGGCGCGGAAAGCGATTCAATATTTAAAACAGAATTCATTCGGCCGCGCGACGTTCCTGCCGCTTACGGTTATGAAACCGCGCCAGCTCCAAACCCGTGATGAACAGACGGCTCAGAAGCATCCGTCTTTCCTCGGCACAGCGAGCGGGCTTGTCACATATGATGCCGCGTATCGGAATGTCATTCAAAACCTTCTCGGCACCGTGCTGATCACTGAAGATTTAAAAGGCGCGAATGAACTGGCCAAGCTTCTCGGGCACCGCTACCGCATCGTGACGCTTGAGGGCGATGTCGTCAATCCAGGCGGATCAATGACAGGCGGCGCGGTCAAAAAGAAAAACAATTCTCTGCTCGGCAGAAGCCGTGAGCTTGAGACGGTGACTGCGCGGCTTGCCGAAATGGAAGAAAAAACAGCTCTGCTCGAAAAAGAGGTCAAAACGCTGAAGCAGGCCATTCAAGAGCTTGAACATACGCTGAGCGGTCTCCGTGAAGACGGTGAAGCTTTCAGAACAAAGCAGCAGGATGTAAAAGGCAGGCTGTATGAACTCGAAGTCGCTGAAAAGAACATCAATACCCATCTGGAGCTTTACGATCAGGAGAAAGCATCACTGACCGAAAGCAGCCGGGAAAAAGAGACGCGCAAATCAGCTCTGGAAGAACAGCTGAGTGAGGCATCCGGCCAGCTGAAAGAGCTTGAGGAAGAGATGGAAAGGCTGACAAAACAAAAGCAAACCCTATCCTCAACAAAAGAAACGCTCTCTCATGAACTGACGGAATGTAAAGTGGCTGCTGCGAAAAAAGAACAGGCGTGCTCGAGTGAGGAAGACAACCTCAAACGGCTGAAAAAAGAGCTTGAAGAAACGCAGCTCGCTCTGAAAGAAACACGGGAAGATTTAAGCCTCCTGACCTCAGAGATGACGTCCAGCACAAGCGGTGAGGAGCAGCTTGAAGAAGCAGCCCATCACAAGCTTCACGATAAAACGAGAACGATCGAATTGATCGCCAGCCGGCGCGACCAGCGTGTGAAGCTCCAGCGGGCTCTTGATACGAACGAGCTTGAACTGAAAGAGATGAAGCGTCTGTATAAGCAAAAAACAGACATTCTGAAAGATGAAGAGGTAAAACTCGGCCGGATGGAAGTTGAGCTTGATAATCTCTTGCAGTATTTACGCGAGGAGTACAGCTTATCCTTTGAAGGAGCAAAAGAACAATATCAGCTCGAACTCGAGCCTGAAGAGGCGAGAAAACGGGTCAAACTGATCAAGCTTTCAATTGAAGAGCTCGGAACGGTCAATCTCGGCAGCATCGATGAATTTGAAAGAGTAAACGAACGGTATCAGTTTTTAACAGAGCAGAAAAATGACCTGACGGAAGCGAAAAATACACTGTTTCAAGTCATTGAAGAAATGGATTCTGAAATGACGAAGCGATTCCATGAAACGTTTATCCAAATCCGTTCTCAATTCAACGACGTGTTCCGTTCTTTATTCGGAGGAGGACGGGCTGAACTGAAGCTGACTGATCCGAATGATCTTCTTAATTCCGGGGTGGACATTATCGCGCAGCCTCCGGGCAAAAAACTGCAAAACTTAAATCTTTTGTCAGGGGGAGAACGGGCGCTGACTGCCATTGCCCTTTTATTCTCCATTCTGAAAGTAAGGCCCGTGCCGTTCTGCGTCCTTGATGAAGTGGAAGCTGCGCTTGATGAAGCCAATGTATTCAGGTTTGCGCAATATTTAAAAAAATACAGCGGCGACAGCCAGTTTATCGTCATCACCCACAGAAAAGGCACCATGGAAGAAGCGGATGTCCTCTACGGTGTTACGATGCAGGAATCCGGCGTTTCCCGAATGGTTTCGGTCAAACTGGAAGAAACAAAAGAATTCGTTCAGTAACGAGGAAAGAGGTTGAAAGATGAGCTTTTTTAAAAAATTAAAAGAGAAAATCACGAAACAGACAGACTCCGTCTCTGAAAAATTTAAAGATGGTCTTGAAAAAACAAGAAATTCCTTCTCAAATAAAGTGAACGAACTCGTCTCCCGCTACCGAAAAGTCGACGAGGATTTCTTCGAAGAGCTTGAGGAAGTGCTGATTGGCGCTGACGTAGGTTTTACAACCGTCATGGAGCTGATTGATGAGCTCAAAAAAGAAGTGAAGCTGAAAAACATCCAGGATCCTCAGGAAGTGCAGTCCGTCATTTCTGAAAAGCTTGTCGACATTTATAACAGCGGCGACGAACAGATTTCTGAATTAAATATTCAGGACGGGCGCCTGAACGTTATTCTGCTTGTCGGGGTAAACGGCGTCGGAAAAACGACAACGATCGGAAAACTTGCCCATAAGCTGAAGAATGAAGGCAAATCCGTTGTGCTCGCTGCCGGAGACACCTTCAGAGCCGGGGCGATTGAACAGCTTGAAGTGTGGGGGGAGCGTACAGGCGTGCCTGTCATTAAACAGGCTGCCGGAAGCGACCCTGCTGCGGTTATTTATGATGCCGTACACGCGGCTAAAGCAAGAGGAGCGGATGTGCTGATTTGTGATACGGCCGGCCGCCTTCAGAATAAAGTAAACTTAATGAAAGAGCTTGAAAAAGTCAAACGCGTCATCGAACGCGAAGTGCCTGAGGCTCCGCATGAGGTTCTCCTTGCGCTGGACGCGACGACAGGCCAAAATGCGATGGCGCAGGCGAAAGAATTCTCCAAAGCGACGAATGTGACGGGTATCGCGTTAACGAAGCTTGACGGCACCGCTAAAGGCGGTATCGTCCTGGCGATCCGCAATGAGCTTCACATCCCCGTGAAACTGGTCGGCCTCGGAGAAAAGGTTGACGATCTCCAGCGGTTTGATGCAGAATCTTACGTATACGGTCTCTTTTCTGATTTAGTTGAAAAAGCCGAGGATTAATGAATAAAAAACGAGTATAAAATGGACGGTTTTATACTCGTTTTTTTATACGCATTGATAGATCGGAATGGAGGGGGCAATTGTTGGACAAATGGCTGAAAGCTGAATTGGAAAGTAAGGTCGGAGCGATAAACCATATGTCGCTGCTGGATGAACAGGGAGGCACTTCAACCGTTCGAAAAATAGTGGCCGGCCAAGACGCATTTCTGCTGAAAAGTTCTTTTCAACAGAAGTATCGGGAATGGTTAATGAGAGAAGCCTTCGTTTTACAAAAACTGACGGAAACTCGTCGTCTGCCTGTTCCTATTTATTATGGGATGATACAGGAACAGCATGCCAGCCATATCATCATGTCATTTGAGGATGGAATCACCCTGACTTCGGCTTTAAGAAAAGCAAAAGGGGATACTGAAAAGAAAAAGCTGATCAAAAGTTTCGGCCAGTTTCTGCAACGTCTGCATGAAACCGAAATGGTCCCTGGTTTACAGCCGGAATCAGACTGGCTCGATCTGCAAATCAAACGAGCCGGGGAATATGTCAAAAAAGGACAAGCTGAAGGAAGTGCAGAGCTTTTGAAGGAATTGGACAGGTACAGGCCTGTTCCTGTTCAGCAGACAATGATACACGGTGACTGCACGACTGATAATGTGCTGGTGAAAGACGGAGAGGTCTATCTGTTTATCGATGCTGCGGGAATATCGGCGGGAGATCCGCGATATGATGAATCATTAGCGATCAGTCATTTTGTCACAAATGAAGCATGCCTCAATGCTTTTTACGAAGGCTATTGCCGCTATCGTGTATCAAAACAAGAATTCGAGTATTTTAACGACGGTCTATATGAATTTTTTTGAAAAAACTTATTATGTAAAAAGAGCATCATGCTTTGACAAGATAAAAACTTGACACACGCTCTGAAACCATGTAAACTAAGTTTTTGTAAAGGGATTTGACTTAACAAAGGGGAGAGCTCAAATGTCGCTCGAAAAAACGACGAGAATGAACTATTTATTTGACTTCTATCAGTCGTTGCTGACGTCAAAACAAAAGAGCTATATGTCGCTTTATTATCTGGACGATTTCTCCCTTGGTGAAATAGCCGAAGAGTATGACGTTTCAAGGCAAGCCGTTTACGATAACATCAAACGGACTGAAGCGATGCTTGAACAATATGAAGAAAAACTGCTCCTTTTTAAAAAGTTTCAGGAGCGTAAAGAAATGTTTACAAAGCTGAAAGAGCTTGCTTCCGGGTTGCAGGAAGAGGAAAAAATGACGGCTCTGATTGAAGCGCTTGAGAAATTAGATTAGGAGGCGGCAAACAATGGCATTTGAAGGATTAGCCGACCGACTGCAAAAGACGATTTCAAAAATCCGCGGAAAAGGAAAAGTCAGCGAACAAGACGTAAAAGAGATGATGCGTGAAGTTCGTCTTGCGCTTCTTGAGGCTGACGTTAACTTTAAAGTCGTAAAGGATTTTGTGAAAAAAGTAAGTGAACGGGCTGTCGGACAGGACGTTATGCAGAGTCTGACACCCGGTCAGCAGGTTATTAAAGTCGTAAAAGAAGAGCTTACCGAGCTGATGGGCGGCGAAGAAAGCAAAATTGCCGTCGCCAAACGCCCGCCGACCGTTATTATGATGGTCGGGCTCCAAGGTGCCGGTAAAACGACAACCACGGGGAAGCTTGCCAACCTGCTGCGCAAAAAACATAACCGCAAACCGCTGCTCGTGGCTGCGGATATTTACCGCCCCGCCGCGATTAAACAGCTGGAAACCCTGGGGAAACAGCTTGATATGCCGGTCTTTTCGCTTGGCGATCAGGTCAGCCCGGTGGAAATTGCCAGACAGGCGATTGAAAAAGCGAAGGAAGAGCATCATGATTATGTGATTTTAGACACCGCCGGACGGCTGCACATCGATCATGAACTGATGGATGAGCTCTCCGGCGTAAAGGAAGTCGCAAATCCTGAGGAAATTTTCCTTGTCGTCGACTCAATGACCGGTCAGGATGCGGTAAACGTCGCCAAAAGCTTTAATGACCAGCTCGGTTTAACGGGTGTCATTTTAACAAAGCTTGACGGGGATACCCGCGGAGGTGCGGCGCTTTCTATCCGCGCGGTCACCGAAACGCCGATTAAATTCGCCGGAATGGGAGAAAAGCTCGATGCTCTTGAAGCGTTCCATCCTGAACGGATGGCATCCCGGATTCTCGGAATGGGTGACGTGCTGACCTTGATTGAAAAAGCTCAGGCGACTGTTGATGAAGACAAAGCCAAAGAGCTTGAGCAGAAAATGAGAACGATGAGCTTCACATTGGATGATTTTCTGGAGCAGCTCGGCCAGGTCCGAAACATGGGGCCTCTTGACGAACTGCTGCAAATGATGCCCGGCGCAGGCAAAATGAAAGGCTTAAAAAACATCCAAGTCGATGAAAAACAGCTGAATCATGTGGAAGCGATCATTAAATCAATGACTGTTCTTGAAAAAGAACAGCCGGATATCATTAACGCCAGCCGGCGGAAGCGGATTGCCAAAGGAAGCGGAACATCCGTTCAGGAAGTCAACCGTCTTTTAAAGCAGTTTGAGGAAATGAAAAAAATGATGAAGCAGATGACCAACATGACAAAAGGGAAGAAAAAAGGCTTTAAATTACCTTTTATGTAATCGGTTATACATGATAAAACCGTTGTTAAGAAAAAACACTTTACAAACACTTTTATCATTGTTAATATACTATCTTGTTGAAATATTTTCGGAGGTGCTAGTAAAATGGCAGTAAAAATTCGTTTAAAACGTATGGGAGCAAAAAAATCTCCTTTCTATCGTATTGTTGTAGCAGATTCTCGTTCACCGCGTGACGGCCGTTTCATTGAAACAGTCGGCACATACAACCCGGTTGCAAAGCCGGCTGAAGTGAAAATCAACGAAGAGCTTGCTCTTAAATGGCTTCAAACAGGAGCTAAACCTTCTGATACAGTCCGCAACTTGTTCTCAAGCCAAGGAATTATGGAAAAATTCCACAACGCTAAACAAGGCAAGTAATGACTGATCAGAACTTGGAAGATTTGATTGTCAGCATTGTGGCTCCGCTTGTCGACCATCCGGAAGACATAACGGTCACAAAGGAAGAGACTGATCAAAAGATTGCGCTGCGCTTATCTGTCAATAAGTCAGATACCGGTAAGATTATCGGAAAGCAAGGCCGGACTGCAAGAGCGATTCGAACCGTCGTTTTTGCAGCTGGCGCACAGTCTTCTAAGAAAGTTCAATTTGAAATATTTGACTGAAAAAGGGAGAGGGCCGGCACCTCCCCTTTTTTTACACGTAAAAAAGGCAAATGAACAGAAATATGTTGGAAGAGTGGGGAGTCTGGTCCTATGCAGATTATTCACAGGGTAACCGTTATGCAGGTTCTGACCGAGCAAAGCAAGGAAAAGCTTTTGGCCTCTTTTGCAGAAAAAAAGCAAACGCTTGAACGAGAATGCAGCCAGCTCTATTTTCAGCTTAGAAAACATGAAAAAGATCAGCAGAATCCCGATGTAGCGGAATCTTTTAAAAAAGCCATTGAGAAAAGACAAGACAAAATCAAAATGATCGATTTCCAAATAAGCCAGACAGAGTCGCTCCCGCTTGGAAGCGAAGTGAAGGAAAAGGAGATCGATGCGCTGCTTTCAATCAATGTCGGTGATAACTGGCATGAAAAAACAGCGGCAAATACCATCGTCATAAAAGACGGGGTAGTAATTGAAATCCGCCCGAGGTGATAATATGACAAACAGATGGTTTAATGTAGGCAAAATTGTAAATACCCATGGCATTAAAGGCGAAGTGCGGGTCATTTCTAAAACGGACTTTGCCGAAGAACGGTACAAGCCCGGCAATACGCTCTATTTGTTTGCGGAAGGGGCTGCGGAGCCAATCAAAGTAACGGTAAGCGCCCACAGGCTTCACAAGCAGTTTCACCTGCTGCAATTCAAAGAAATGCCGAGTCTCAATGAAGTCGAACACCTAAGAAACATGGTGATCAAAGTCCCTGAAGAAGACTTGGGAGAGCTTGAAGAAGATGAATTTTATTTTCATGAGATCATCGGCTGCGAGGTTGTGTCAGAAGACGGGGAACTGATCGGCACAGTGAAGGAAATCTTGACGCCAGGGGCTAATGACGTATGGGTGGTTGCAAGAAAAGGCAAAAAAGATGCGCTCATTCCGTATATTGCTTCTGTGGTAAAGGATATTAATATAAATGAGAAGAAAATTAAGATTCATGTAATGGAAGGGTTAATAGACGAATGAAAATCGACTTTTTAACACTGTTTCCCGAAATGTTTCAAGGGGTGCTCGGCTCCTCCATTCTGCAAAAAGCACAGGAAAAAGAGGCTGTCCGTTTTGACGTCATCAATTTCCGGGCTTTTTCGGATAATAAACACCAAACGGTTGATGATTACCCGTACGGCGGGGGAGCCGGGATGGTGTTAAAGCCGCAGCCTGTATTTGATGCGGTTGAAAAGCTGACAGCCGGTACGGACGCCAAGCCGCGCATTATTCTCGTCTGCCCGCAAGGTGAGCGTTATACGCAGAAGAAAGCCGAGGAGCTGGCACAAGAGGAACATCTCATGTTTATTTGCGGACATTATGAAGGGTATGATGAACGGATCCGGGAACATCTTGTCACTGATGAAATCTCCATCGGGGATTTTGTGCTGACCGGGGGAGAGCTCCCTGCCATGATGATTGCCGACAGCGTTGTCAGGCTTTTGCCGGGCGTCCTCGGAAAAGAAGCATCCCACGTGGAGGATTCCTTCAGCACGGGGCTTTTAGAGCATCCGCACTATACGAGGCCTGCAGATTATAGAGGCTTAAAAGTGCCTGAGACCCTTCTGTCGGGCAACCATGCAAAAATACAAAAATGGCGCAATAAAGAATCAATCAGAAGAACCTTTTTAAGACGTCCCGATCTTCTTGAAAACTATCCTCTCACTGATGAGCAAAGAAAATGGATTTCCGAGTGGGAAAACGAATAGATTCTATTGCGCAGGCGATGAAGATATGATAAGATACTACTTGTGGCTTAAGGAGGCTTATCCTTCAGAAGCTTGAAAACGATGTTCCGCTGTGCCTTGCAGTTGTGGCCAAGAGCATCTGTTGGAAGGAGTTGAAAACGATGCAAAAACTAATTCAAGATATCACAAAAGAACAGCTTCGCACTGATCTTCCTGCGTTCCGTCCTGGTGACACTTTACGTGTACACGTAAAAGTTGTTGAGGGTAATCGTGAGCGTATCCAGATCTTCGAAGGTGTTGTGATCAAGCGTCGTGGTGGTGGAATCAGCGAAACGTTCACAGTTCGTAAGATTTCTTACGGTGTTGGCGTTGAACGTACATTCCCTGTACACACACCAAAAATCGCGAAAATCGAAGTTGTACGTTACGGTAAAGTACGTCGCGCTAAGCTTTACTACCTGCGTGAACTTCGCGGAAAAGCGGCTCGTATTAAAGAAATCAGACGATAATGATAACGAACGAAAAGAGCTTGTTACCCGTAACAGGCTCTTTTTTTATATGAAATTTGTAAAAGCAGAACAAGCAACGTAAAATACATAAGAGATCATCGGAACATCCGGTTCCGGTAAATAAGGCAGGTGTCGAAGTCACATGACCATTCAATGGTTCCCAGGCCATATGGCTAAAGCGAGACGGGAAGTAACAGAAAAACTGAAATTAATTGATATCGTATACGAATTGGTGGATGCGAGAATCCCGATGTCATCGAGAAATCCGATGATTGAGGAGATTTTAAAGAATAAGCCGCGCATTATGCTTTTAAATAAAGCCGATAAGGCGGATGCGGCTGTGACTGCTCAGTGGAAGGACCACTTTCAGGAACAGGGCATTCCCTCTCTTTCAATAAACTCCGTTAACGGGCAGGGACTGCATCAAATCGTGCCGTCATCGAAAGAGCTGCTGAAAGATAAGTTCGATAAAATGAAAGCAAAAGGTGTTAGGCCAAGAGCAATCCGCGCATTAATCATCGGCATTCCGAATGTCGGCAAGTCTACGCTCATTAACCGGCTGGCCAAAAAAAACATTGCCAAGACGGGAGACAGGCCCGGCATTACCACTTCACAGCAGTGGGTAAAGGTAGGCAAGGAATTAGAGCTGCTCGATACACCGGGAATTTTATGGCCTAAATTTGAAGATGAGCTTGTCGGCTTGCGTCTGGCGATCACCGGGGCGATTAAAGATACGATTATCAACCTGCAGGATGTGGCCGTCTTCGGGCTGCGCTTTCTGGAAGAGCATTATCCCGACCGCTTGAAGGAGCGCTACGGACTTCAGGAAATCCCTGAGGATATCGCCGCTCTTTTCGACGCGATCGGCGAAAAACGCGGCTGTTTGATGGGCGGCGGAATGGTTGACTATGATAAAACAACGGAAGTCATCATTCGGGACATCCGGACGGAAAAATTCGGCAGGCTTTCATTTGAAACACCATCAGAATAAAGACGCGCAGCGATGCGGGTCTTTATTTTTTCCGCAGAATACCGATATACATAATGTAAGGGAGAAGAGAACGTGAATACATTAACCGTAAAAAGCGTAAAAGAACGCCTGCAAGAGGTCAGGGACGAAAGCGCCCCCTTCCTTGCCCAATGTGAGAAAGACCCGAGAAAAAGCGTACAGACGCTTTTAGAGCAATGGCTGAAAAAGCACGCGAAGGAAAAAGCTCTTAAAGAGCAATGGCTGAACATGACGGCATACGAAAGACTGTCATCCAAAAAGGGCTTCCGCCTGATTGCGGGTGTTGACGAAGCCGGAAGAGGGCCGCTTGCCGGACCGGTTGTCGCCGGCGCCGTCATTTTGCCGGCAGAATGCGAGATTCTCGGTCTCACGGACTCGAAGAAATTGTCGGAAAAGAAGCTCGAGGAGTATTACAGCCGGATCACGGAAGAAGCGGCGGCTGTAGGAGTCGGCATTGTCCATGCGGACGTCATTGACCGGATCAACATTTATGAGGCCGCGAGACTGGCGATGGTAAAAGCCGTCAATGCTTTAACGGAAACACCTGATTATCTGCTTGTTGATGCCATGACCCTTCCGCTTGACATTCCGCAGTCATCAGTTATAAAAGGGGATGCCAAAAGCGTGTCAATTGCCGCCGGAGCCTGCATCGCAAAAGTAACGCGGGACCGTCTCATGGCTGAGTACGCCAAAACCTACCCCATGTACGGCTTTGAAAAAAATAAAGGCTACGGAACGAAAGAACATCTTGAAGCTCTTCAGGCATACGGACCGACAACTATTCACCGAAAAACGTTCGCTCCCGTTCAATCTTATTGTTAGAAAAGAGGCTTAAGACATGAACATAAGCGGCGAAATCCAAGCGGCTTTCAGACAGCTGACGGCGGAAATCCCTCCGGACCGGCAAGACGGCGGTAAAGACAGCGGCGCTCAAAGGCTGCTGTTAGGGAAGGTTCTCCGTTTGCTGGACGATCAAAGCGCTCTTATCCAAATCGGCGGCCGGACGATGCAGGGAAAACTTGAAACCCCCCTTCGTCCGCAGGCGTATTACTGGTTTTCTTATGACAAACAGCCGGCGGAAAAAACAGGCCGGCTTCATGTCATTGACCAATTCGAAGGAAGCCCGAAAACCGTTCAGGAAGCGGCGGGAAGACTGTTAAACGCTCTTTCTGTCAAACCAGGCCCTGTGTCTCTGCAGATTGCCGAAACGTTTATGCAGCAGAAGCTGCCGATGACGGAAAACAGCCTCAAAGCCTGCATCCGCTGGGCTGAATCGCTTCCGGCCGCTGAATTGAAAAAAGCGGCGGAAACAATCGTATTTGCGCTGAAACGGGAACTGCCCGCACATCCGGAAGTCTTGTCAGCCATTCATGCCGTTAAATATCCGGTTCCGACCCGTCGCCTCCTCTCAGGACTGCTTCAGGCAATCAATCAGGCTCCGCAATCGGCAAAAGAGCTGTCTGTGCTCAAAGAGGCGGTTTCTGACGTGTTAAACGCGGAAACGGATCTTCATGCAGAACGTCTCTTGAAGAAGCTTGCCGAGGCTGCACGCATGCCGATTTCAGAAACCGGGCTGATGAATGAAGGAGAACGGACGGAATCAAAACAATCACCATTTGTCCGAGAGACTCGTGAAAACGGAAAGGCAGTCTCAAGCCAGCCTTCTCCTCCGAGTGCACGGACAGATACGGAACTGCCTGAAAAAACGGCAAAACAGATTATAGAGAAATTAATGACATCGGCAGAAAAAACTGAAAACCGTCCCGTAAAAGTAACGGCGGAGATCATGAAGGCTTTCATTTCTCAAGAAAAAACATTGAAAACAACACCTGTTCTTCAAAACGCACATCTGACAGAACAGGAGGCGGCTGTTTTCGAAAAAGCCGCTCAGCTCACCGAATTGAAATATGCGGAAAAACATGATGTATTAAGCCTTTTGCAGAAAATCAAAAAAGGACTGGGCACCCGTGATGAATTATCATTCATTACAGCGCTTGAAAAAGGCGTGTCTCCGCAGCCGGAGAAACAAGCGCTGAAAACAGCCCTCCAAGCCGTCCGGACGCTTCAAGAAGCGCCCCAATCCGTTAAACAAGAGGCGGAACCGCTTATTCATAAATTAAACGGCCAGCTGTTTATTGAGCAGCATAACCCTTCTTTTACGCAGATGGTGCTGTCATTTCCGCTGGGAGCGTCCGCGTATGAGAATGATATCACAGTTCTCTTTAAAGGACGGAAGAAGCCGGACGGAAAACTCGATCCGTCACATTGCAGGCTCCTGTTTTTGCTGCATCTTGAAACACTGCAAGAAACCGTTGTGGACTGCATGATTCAGCAAAATGTAATGACCATTACGGTTGAGACTGATTTTGAGCTTCAGGCGGCCATCGACCCTCTCGTACCGGCTTTAAAAGAAGCCGTAAAAGAAACGGGCTTCAGCCTGTCAGGCGTCACGGCTAAAAAACGGCGCCCGAAAGACCAGAGCGCTCTTGTGGAAGAGTTTATAGAAAAAGACGGCGGAAGAAAAGTGGATGTGAAAATATGAAAGAGCAAACGCCGTTAAGAAGAGCTGTCGCCCTGCATTACGACCGGCAGAAAGACCAAGCCCCGAAGGTTGTCGCAACAGGCAGGGGGCACGTGGCGGAAAATATTATAAAAGAAGCTGAGAAGGCTGGGGTCCCCATTCAGGAAGACAGAACCCTTGTCGAATTAATGCGCCATTTGACGGTTGACGATCAGATACCGGAGGCGCTTTATGAAACCGTTGCCGAAATTTTTTCATTTGTTTACAGACTGGACGAAACCCTGAAAAACGAAAAATAAGGACCATTCATTTCCCGGACTCCGTTTAAATTTATATTTTCAATAAAATAAAAGTTAGAATGTTTGGAAGGATATAAAGATTTTGTTTTGAACCCTAGACAATTCTTCCAGTATTATATAGAATGAAAGCGCAGTCTATTTTTAGTTTTGCTACATAAGTTAGGAGGATGGGAAATGAATATCCATGAGTACCAGGGAAAAGAAGTCCTCAGAAAATACGGGGTGTCTGTTCCTGAAGGTAAAGTGGCTTTTACAGCAGAGGAAGCAGTTGAAAAAGCAGAGAGCCTGTCAAGCTCGGTTTATGTCGTAAAGGCGCAAATCCATGCTGGCGGCCGCGGCAAAGCTGGTGGGGTAAAGATTGCAAAAACAAAAGATGAAGTGAAAGAGTATGCCGAAGAACTGTTAGGCAAGACGCTCGTCACACATCAAACGGGTCCGGACGGACAAGTAATAAAACGCTTACTTATTGAAGAAGGCTGCGATATTAAAAAGGAATACTATGTCGGGCTTGTACTTGACCGCGCTACTTCAAGAATCGTTTTAATGGCGTCTGAAGAAGGCGGAACGGAGATTGAAGAAGTAGCGGAAAAAACACCTGAAAAAATTAAAAAAGCGGTAATTGATCCGGCTGTCGGCCTTCAGGGCTATCAGGCAAGGGAAATTGCATTCGCAATTAACATCCCGAAAGAGCTTGTCGGCAAAGCCGCTAAATTTATGCTCGGCTTATATAAAGCATTTGTTGAGAAGGACTGCTCCATCGCCGAGATCAACCCTCTCGTCGTTACGGGGGACGGAAACGTCATGGCGCTGGATGCTAAGCTGAACTTCGACAGCAATGCGTTATACAGACAAAAAGACATTATGGAATACAGAGATTTAGATGAAGAAGATCCGAAAGAAATCGAAGCGTCAAAATACGATTTAAGCTACATTTCCCTTGATGGAAATATCGGCTGCATGGTAAACGGCGCGGGTCTTGCAATGTCTACTATGGATATCATTAAACACTACGGCGGAGAACCTGCAAACTTCCTTGATGTCGGGGGCGGCGCAACCGCAGAAAAAGTGACGGAAGCTTTTAAAATCATTCTTTCCGATCAAAACGTAAAAGGAATTTTCGTTAATATTTTCGGAGGCATCATGAAGTGTGATGTCATCGCCGAAGGCGTTGTTGAAGCGACGAGACAAGTCGGATTGACATTGCCGCTGGTCGTGCGCCTTGAAGGGACAAACGTAGATTTAGGAAAGAAAATCCTGAATGAATCAGGCTTAAACATCACATCTGCGGAATCAATGGCAGACGGCGCACAGAAAATCGTATCCTTAGTTTAGGAAAGAATGAAAGGCAGGGGACCAGATAATGAGTGTTTTTATCAATAAAGATACAAGAGTTATTGTACAGGGGATTACAGGTTCTACCGCTTTATTTCATACAAAGCAGATGCTGGAATACGGCACGAATATCGTTGGCGGTGTAACACCTGGAAAAGGCGGAACGGAAGCGGAAGGCGTACCGGTATTCAATACGGTCGCAGAAGCGGTTCATACAACGGGTGCAGATGCGTCAGTTATTTACGTGCCGGCTCCGTTTGCGGCGGACGCAATTATGGAAGCGGTTGACGCGGAAATTGATCTTGTCATTTGTATCACTGAGCACATTCCGGTTTTGGACATGGTGAAAGTGAAGCGCTTTATGGAAGGCAAGAAAACGAGATTAATAGGGCCGAACTGCCCTGGTGTTATTACACCTGAAGAATGCAAGATCGGCATTATGCCGGGATACATTCATAAAAAGGGCCATGTAGGCGTTGTGTCCCGTTCAGGAACATTGACATACGAGGCTGTCCATCAGCTTTCAGAAGCCGGCGTAGGCCAATCTACCGCTGTAGGGATCGGCGGCGATCCGGTCAACGGCACGAACTTTATTGACGTGTTAAAAGCGTTCAATGAAGATCCTGAAACACATGCCGTCATCATGATCGGAGAAATCGGCGGCACAGCTGAAGAAGAAGCGGCTGAGTGGGTAAAAGCGAACATGACGAAGCCTGTTGTCGGCTTTATCGGCGGTAAAACCGCGCCTCCGGGAAAACGTATGGGCCATGCGGGCGCCATCATCTCCGGAGGAAAAGGCACGGCAGAAGAAAAAGTCAAAACGATGAACGCCTGCGGAATTGAAGTCGCGGAAACCCCTTCTGTAATGGGTGAAACGCTGATTAAGGTGTTAAAAGAAAAAGGCTTATTTGAAACGTGCAAAACGCACTGATCGAAGCAGGGGCAGCCGTAACGGCTGTTCCTGTTTTTGCTGAAAAAAAGAGGAGGTTTCCAGATTTGGATCAAGCATCGCGCTGTTTAATGGTCTGCAGTATTAATCAAATCATTTCCCCGTCTCTTCTATTAAAATGGTGGAAAGCTGATCATTCTCTGTCTTTTTTACCGAATCCGCATCCATTAACTGTTTTATCAGAAGGGAAAACAGCCCCGGAAGCAATTTTTCGGGAAATAGAGCGCAAGAATTCGGAACTTGATGAAGTTCTGTCCGATTACCGCCGCGAAGGCATTACTGTCATTCCGATTTCATCAAGCCGCTATCCAACATGGCTTAAAGCGATTTATGATCCGCCGGCTGTCTTGTATGCAAAAGGGAACACGCTGCTTCTTGAAAAAGGCAGAAAAATCGGGATTGTAGGAACGCGGAAACCGACGGAAGACGGAATAAAAGCGGTTGGGCATCTTTCCGCCGAACTCTCAAAAAAAGGCTGGATCATTGTAAGCGGGCTTGCATCCGGTATAGACGGATTGTCTCATAAGGCGAGCATCAGGGCAAAAGGGCTTACGATCGGCGTGATAGCCGGCGGATTCCATCACATCTATCCCCGGGAAAATCTCCTGTTGGCAGAATACATGGCTGAACGCCATCTCCTACTCTCAGAACATCCTCCTGAAACAAAGCCGAAAAAATGGCACTTTCCGATGAGAAACCGCATAATCAGCGGACTAAGTGAAGGAATTGTGGTCGTGCAGGGAAAAGAAAAAAGCGGTTCGTTAATCACAGCTTACCAGGCTCTCGATCAAGGCAGAGAGGTATTTGCCGTTCCGGGTTCCATATTTAATCCATATTCCGGAGGACCTATAAAACTCATTCAAGAAGGGGCGAAAGCTGTATTATGCGCAGAGGATATTGACGGAGAGCTGACCGCCCGATGCGTTCAGTATACGGAACCCTTTTGAAATATCGTTTGACAAACGGTATTGTAATATTTAATAATAGTGAGGATTTAAAGTTGCTCATTATTTTCATGTATAAAATGACGTTCATCATAAAGAATGAAATGTTGAAAGCCATAAAAAGGCAGCTCTAAAATGAATTGATACTTGAAAAGAGAGAGAACACCTCTTGAGGGGGATGAAAATGTCTGATTATCTAGTCATCGTGGAATCGCCGGCAAAGGCGAAAACGATTGAACGTTATTTAGGGAAGAAATATAAAGTCAAAGCTTCAATGGGACATGTCCGGGATCTTCCGAAAAGTCAAATGGGAGTTGACATCGAACAGAACTTTGAACCGAAATATATTACGATCCGCGGAAAAGGCCCTGTTTTAAAAGAATTAAAAACAGCGGCAAAGAAAGCAAAAAAAGTCTATCTCGCGGCCGACCCCGACAGAGAAGGGGAAGCGATTGCATGGCATCTCGCACACAGTCTTGATCTGGATCTCAGCTCGGACTGCCGGGTCGTCTTTAATGAAATAACGAAAGACGCCATTAAAGAATCATTTAAACATCCGCGCATGATTAATATGGATCTTGTCGATGCGCAGCAGGCGCGCCGCATACTAGACAGACTCGTCGGATACAAAATCAGCCCGATTCTTTGGAAAAAAGTAAAAAAAGGCCTCAGTGCGGGCCGTGTGCAATCCGTTGCGCTCCGGCTGATCATCGACCGGGAAAAGGAAATCAACGACTTTAAACCTGAAGAGTACTGGACGATTACCGGCTCATTTTTAAAAGGAAAAGAGACATTTGAAGCCGGATTTTTCGGGAAAAACGGCAAAAAGCTTCCTTTAAAAAGCGAAGAAGACGTAAAAGCCATCCTTGCTCAGCTGAAAGGCAATAAGTATACAGTTGACAAGGTTACGAAAAAAGAGCGCAAACGAAATCCCGCTCTGCCGTTTACAACGTCCACTCTGCAGCAGGAGGCTGCAAGAAAGCTGAATTTCAGAGCGAAGAAAACGATGATGATTGCGCAGCAATTATATGAAGGAATTGATCTCGGCAAAGAAGGGACAGTCGGGCTCATCACGTATATGAGAACGGACTCAACGCGGATTTCCAATACAGCCGTTGAAGAAGCGTCAGCTTTTATTGATCAGGCGTACGGAAAAGAGTACTTAGCGGGAAAACGGAAACCGGCAAAGAAAAATGAAAACGCTCAAGATGCCCACGAAGCGATCCGCCCGACTTCGGTGCTCAGAAAACCTGCCGACTTAAAAGCGGTGCTTGGAAGAGACCAGCTCAGATTATACAAGCTGATTTGGGAGCGCTTTGTTGCAAGCCAGATGGCCCCTGCCGTCCTTGATACGATGAGCGTCGATCTCAGCAATAACGGATTGACATTCCGGGCAAACGGAAGTAAAGTCAAATTCGCCGGCTTTATGAAAGTCTATGTAGAGGGTAAAGACGATCAGCTGGAAGAAAAAGACCGCATGCTTCCGTACCTTAAAGAGGGAGACACGGTTTTATCGAAAGATATTGAGCCTGAGCAGCACTTTACTCAGCCGCCTCCGCGTTATACAGAGGCGCGCCTGGTTAAAACGCTTGAAGAACTGGGGATTGGCCGTCCTTCGACATATGCGCCGACTCTTGACACCATCCAGCGCCGCGGTTACGTGGGATTAGACAATAAACGGTTTGTGCCGACTGAGCTTGGGCAGATCGTGCTGGATCTTATCATGGAGTTTTTCCCGGAAATCATCAACGTTGAATTCACGGCTAAAATGGAAAGAGACCTTGACCATGTTGAAGATGGCCAGACAGAATGGGTTCAAATCATTGACAGCTTCTATACCGATTTCGAAAAACGCGTGAAAAAAGCGGAAGCCGAAATGAAAGAAGTGGAAATTGAACCTGAATACGCCGATGAAGATTGTGAGTTATGCGGCTCCCGGATGGTTTATAAAATGGGCCGATACGGCAAATTTATGGCGTGCTCCAATTTCCCTGACTGCCGGAATACAAAACCGATTGTCAAACAAATCGGCGTAAAATGCCCTAAGTGCCATGAAGGAAACATTGTCGAACGAAAATCAAAAAAGAAACGCATCTTTTACGGCTGTGACCGTTATCCTGAATGCGACTTCGTATCTTGGGACAAACCGATTGAACGAAAATGCCCGAAATGTGAAAATATGCTCGTAGAGAAAAAGCTTAAAAAAGGCATACAAGTCCAATGCGTCGAATGCGATTATAAGGAAGAACCACAGAAGTAGCGGTGAGCAGAGCCTTGCTCACCTTCTTTGTGTGGAAGGGACAAACAACAGGAGATGAAAAGAAATGAACCAGCAAACAGTTAATGTAATCGGAGCAGGCCTTGCCGGAAGTGAAGCGGCATGGCAGCTTGCAAAAAGAGGAATTCAAGTGAAACTATATGAAATGCGGCCCGTCAGGCAGACGGCAGCCCATCATACTGATAAATTCGCCGAACTGGTATGCAGCAACTCCCTCCGTTCAAATACACTCGCCAATGCGGTAGGCGTATTAAAAGAAGAAATGCGGGCCCTTGACTCGGCAATCATTCAATCTGCTGATAAATGCTCGGTTCCGGCCGGGGGAGCGCTTGCCGTTGACCGTCATGAATTTGCGCAAAGCGTGACGGATCTCGTGAAAAACCATCCGAACGTAACGGTTCTTACTGAGGAAGTAACAGAGATTCCGGAAGGCCCGACTGTTATCGCGACCGGACCGCTTACGTCAGAATCGCTTTCACAGCAGCTGAAAGAGCTCACGGGAGAAGAGTATCTGTATTTTTATGACGCGGCGGCGCCGATTGTCGAAAAAGACAGCCTCGATATGGAGAAAGTGTACTTAAAATCCCGTTATGACAAGGGAGAAGCGGCGTACTTAAACTGCCCGATGACAGAGGAAGAGTTCGACCGTTTCTATGAAGCATTGACGACGGCTGAGACGGTACCTTTAAAAGAATTCGAGAAAGAAATCTTCTTTGAAGGCTGCATGCCGATTGAAGTCATGGCGAAAAGAGGCAAGAAAACAATGCTGTTCGGACCGATGAAACCGGTCGGACTGGAAGATCCGAAAACAGGCAAGCGCCCTTATGCAGTCGTTCAGCTCAGACAGGATGATGCGGCGGGAACGCTTTATAATATTGTAGGTTTTCAGACACATTTAAAATGGGGAGACCAAAAAGAAGTGCTTAAACTGATCCCCGGTCTTGAAAATGTTGATATCGTCAGATACGGCGTCATGCACAGAAACACATTTATCAACTCGCCGAGCCTTTTGAACCCGACATATCAATTTAAACAGCGGAACGATCTGTTTTTCGCGGGCCAAATGACCGGCGTAGAGGGTTATGTTGAATCTGCCGCTTCAGGTCTTGTAGCGGGAATCAATGCCGCCAAACTTGTGCTCGGTCAGGATCTTGTGACATTCCCGCAGGAGACGGCGATAGGAAGCATGGCTCACTACATTACGACGACAAATCAGAAGAACTTCCAGCCGATGAATGCAAACTTCGGCCTCTTAAAAGAATTGCCTGTAAGAATTAAAAACAAAAAAGAACGAAATGAAGAATACGCTAAACGCGCAATTGAGACTATTCAAACTATTTCGAAAACGATATAGCTTTTCATTGCAACTTCGATGCATTATATGATACCATTTAAAAGCCCTTCGGAGAGGGAGGTCTTCATAATGACTGAGAATGTTAACTTTTTTTTAAAGTTATTCGTTGAATATTTACAAATTGAAAAAAATTATTCACAATATACTATTGTGAATTATGTTAATTCGATTGAAGAATTTGGGATGTTTCTGCATGCTCAAAATATAAATGGAATGAAAGAAGCTGCATATCATGATGTGAGAATATTTTTGACAGAGGCTTATGAAAAAGGCCTGTCAAGAAAAACAATCAGCAAGAAAATTTCAGCTTTGAGAAGCTTCTATAAATTTTTAATGAGGGAAAAGCTTGTTGAAGAGAATCCGTTTCAGCTTGTTCATCTGCCGAAACAAGAGAAACGGATTCCGAAGTTTCTTTATGAAAAAGAACTTGAGGAACTATTCGCTGTTTCAGACAGAAGTCAGCCGTCAGGGATGCGCGATCAGGCCCTGCTTGAGCTTCTTTATGCGACCGGAATGAGGGTCAGTGAGTGCTGTACGCTCACTGTCGGCGATCTTGACCTGTTCATGGATACGGTGCTCGTTCACGGGAAAGGCAAGAAGCAGCGCTATATCCCGTTCGGCTCATATGCCCGTGATGCGCTGGACCTGTATATCAACAGCGGAAGGCAGTGCCTGCTTGAAAAAGCAAAAGAGCCTCATGATGTGCTGTTTGTCAATCAAAGAGGCGGCCCTCTGACCGCCAGAGGAATCCGGTATATTTTAAGCGGGCTTGTAAAAAAAGCATCCGGCACTTTACATATACACCCGCATATGCTTCGGCACACGTTTGCGACTCATCTGCTGAATGAAGGGGCTGATTTAAGAAGCGTCCAGGAGCTTTTGGGCCATTCCAATCTGTCTTCTACGCAGATTTACACGCATGTATCGAAGGAAATGCTGAGAAACACATATATGTCCCACCACCCGAGAGCTTTTAAAGAAAATTAAAAGGAGGCCCTTCTCATGTCATCTTTTCATGCGACAACGATTTTTGCCGTCCAGCATAACGGGAAAAGCGCTATGTCAGGAGACGGCCAGGTCACATTCGGTCAGGCTGTAGTCATGAAACATACTGCAAGAAAAGTGAGAAAGCTGTTTAACGGAAAGGTTCTGGCCGGATTTGCGGGATCTGTTGCAGACGCTTTCACACTTTTTGAAATGTTTGAGGCGAAGCTTGAAGAATACAACGGCAATTTAAAACGTGCGTCGGTTGAGCTTGCGAAAGAATGGCGCAGCGATAAAGTGCTGCGCAAGCTGGAAGCCATGCTGATTGTCATGAACCAGGATACCTTGCTTCTCGTATCGGGAACAGGTGAAGTGATTGAGCCGGATGACGGCATTTTGGCAATCGGCTCCGGCGGAAACTACGCCCTGTCAGCAGGAAGAGCGCTGAAAACCTATGCCGGAGAGAATCTGTCCGCCAAAGATATTGCAAAAGCCGCTTTGAAAATCGCGGGCGAGATTTGTGTGTACACAAACGATCAGATCATTTTGGAAGAACTTGAATAGAAAGGACTTGAGGCGCATGGAAAACAAACCGTTAACACCGAGACAAATCGTAGATCGGTTGGATCAATACATTGTAGGACAGCAGGATGCGAAAAAAGCTGTCGCCGTGGCATTAAGAAACCGCTATCGCAGAAGTCTTCTTGATGAAAAACTGAGAGACGAGATCGTTCCCAAAAACATCCTGATGATGGGCCCGACCGGGGTGGGGAAAACAGAGATCGCCAGACGGATCGCCAAGCTTACCGGTGCGCCATTTATAAAAATTGAAGCGACAAAATTTACAGAAGTCGGCTATGTAGGCAGAGATGTCGAATCAATGGTCAGAGACCTCGTTGAGACATCCGTTCGGCTCATTAAAGAAGAAAAAATCAGCGAAGTGAAAGAACAGGCTGAAGAAAATGCAAACAAACGTATAGTGCGGCTTCTCGTTCCGGGAAAGAAAAAACAAGCGGGTGTGAAAAATCCGTTTGAAATGCTTTTCGGAGGAAGCCAGGCGGCAAATGATGATGAAGCCGACCAGCAAGAAGAAGCAAGCCTTGAAGAGAAAAGAAAGCGCATGGCGCATCAGCTCGCATTGGGAGAGCTCGAAGACCATTACGTCTCCGTAGAGGTGGAAGAGCAGCAGCCATCGATGTTTGACATGCTGCAAGGCTCCGGGATGGAGCAGATGGGCATGAATATGCAGGATGCGCTGAGCAATCTGGTGCCAAAAAAGAAAAAACGCCGCAAAATGACGGTCAGAGAAGCAAGGAAGGTTCTGACCAATGAAGAGGCAGGCAAATTAATCGATATGGATGAAGTCGGCCAAGAGGCCGTGTTAAGAGCTGAAGAGGGCGGCATTATCTTTATTGACGAAATAGATAAAATCGCAAAAAACGGAGGGGCTTCTTCCTCAGCAGATGTATCGAGAGAAGGCGTTCAAAGAGATATCCTTCCGATTGTCGAAGGATCTACCGTCGTCACGAAATACGGCTCCGTCAAAACAGATCACGTGCTGTTTATTGCAGCCGGGGCATTCCATATGGCCAAACCGTCTGATCTGATTCCGGAGCTGCAGGGCCGCTTTCCGATTCGTGTAGAATTGAGCAAGCTGACGGTAGATGATTTTGTGAAAATTCTCGTCGAACCCGATAACGCGCTGTTAAAACAATATCAGGCTTTATTGCAGACAGAAGGTATATCTCTTGAATTTTCTGACGAAGCTATTCGTAAGATCGCCGAAGTGGCTTATCATGTGAATCAGGATACGGACAACATCGGAGCGAGAAGGCTTCACACGATATTGGAACGTCTCTTGGAAGACCTGTCGTTTGAAGCGCCGGACGTGACGATGGAAAAAGTAGCCATCACACCGCAATACGTTGAAGAAAAGCTCGGAACGATTGCAAACAACAAAGATCTAAGTCAATTTATATTGTGAAAATTTAATAAGAGGAATTCTAGGAGGATTATTTATCATGGCTTTACTACAAAAAACACGAATTATTAACAGCATGCTGCAGGCTGCGGCAGGCAAACCCGTAAACTTTAAAGAAATGGCTGAAACGCTTCGTGACGTCATTGATTCTAATATTTTCGTCGTCAGCCGCAGAGGAAAGCTTTTGGGCTACTCTATTAACCAGCAGATTGAAAATGACCGTATGAAAAAAATGCTTGAAGACCGCCAGTTCCCGGAAGAGTACACGAGAAATCTGTTCAATGTTCCGGAGACGTCTTCAAACCTTGATATCAACAGCGAATACACGGCGTTTCCTGTGGAAAACAGAGACCTGTTCCAAGCGGGCTTAACAACGATCGTGCCGATCATCGGCGGAGGAGAGAGACTGGGCACGCTCATTCTGTCCCGTCTGCAGGATCAATTTGAAGATGATGATCTCATTCTTGCTGAATACGGAGCAACCGTTGTAGGAATGGAGATTTTAAGAGAAAAAGCGGAAGAAATCGAAGAAGAGGCGCGAAGCAAAGCGGTTGTTCAAATGGCGATCAGTTCTCTGTCTTACAGTGAACTTGAAGCGATTGAGCATATCTTTGAAGAGCTTGACGGAAACGAAGGCTTGCTTGTGGCAAGTAAGATTGCGGACCGTGTCGGCATTACGCGTTCAGTAATCGTTAACGCGCTGAGAAAGCTGGAAAGCGCAGGCGTCATTGAATCCAGATCACTGGGAATGAAGGGGACGTACATTAAAGTTCTGAACAACAAATTCCTTATTGAATTGGAAAACCTTAAATCTCATTAAGACAAAAGCAGGATCCCTGAAAATGGGGGTTCTGCTTTTTTTATGGACAATAGGTGAAAAGTTGCAGTTTAAAGTTGCTTATTGGAATCTGATCTGAGATAATCCATCTTGCTGTGTGAAAAAAGGAGGAAGAAACAGAAATTCTGCTATTTTCAGTCTTATATTAAACAAATCCTTGTAGTACAAATATTCTAGGACTTAATACCTACATGCAAAATAGATATAATTGAGCACTTTTTTTTAGCCTAACTTCATAGACTTTAAGCCTGTTATTTCTTACAATAAGCATATGGTTTTACAATTCTCGACAAGGATTTTTAGGAGAAAAATATCTGAAATGGAGGTAAGTGGATTTGGACTTATTTTCTGGAACTATACAAAATCTTGAGAATGCCTTGGGGAGAGCGGACATTAAGCAAAAAGTCTTAACTAATAATATCGCCAATATAGACACACCGAACTATAAGGCAAAAAAAGTCTCTTTCCGAAATTTGTTAGATCAGGAAACATCCAATCTTGAGGCTGTAAAAACCGACTATCGGCACGTTGACTTTACGGGTTCGGGGGACGATTATTCTATCGTGTCCAGCAGTGATACATCGTACCAGCAAAACGGAAACAATGTCGATATCGACAAAGAAATGACAGATTTAGCCGAAAACCAAATTAATTATCAGGCTTTGGTTGAAAGAATGAGCGGCAAATTCAATTCTCTGAAAACCGTCTTGACAGGAGGAAAATAATGAGTGGCTTTCAAAGCTTAAATATTTCGGGTTCCGCTTTAACTGCACAGCGTGTCCGGATGGACGTCGTATCGTCCAACCTGGCCAATATGGATACAACGAGAGCGAAGCAGGTAAATGGCGAATGGGTGCCTTACAGAAGAAAGCTGGTATCTCTCCAATCCGGAGGCGAATCATTTTCGTCCCTTTTACATTCCAAGATGAACGGAACAGGAAGCGCGGGAAATGGCGTAAAGGTATCTGGTGTTACGGAAGACCCGTCCGCTTTTAATCTCGTTTATGATCCGGAGAATCCTGATGCGAATAAAGACGGATATGTACAAAAACCAAATGTAGATCCATTAAAGGAAATGGTGGATCTTGTCAGCAGCTCGAGATCATATGAAGCAAACGTAACTGCATTAAACGCCTCCAAAGGCATGCTTTTGAAGGCGTTAGAAATCGGAAAGTAAGGTGATGTAAGTGGTTAACGCTATTACTCCTTTTCAGCTTCAACAAACCCAAAATACTCAAAACGTAACGAATCAATTAAACCAAACTCAAAAAACTGATTCTTCAAACCAAACAAGCTTTTCGGAGCTTTTAAAAAACTCTATTGATTCGTTAAATGAGTCACAAGTGAAATCTGACCAAATAACGAACGAACTGGCTGCAGGAAAGGATGTAAACCTTGACGAGGTCATGATCGCTGCCCAAAAAGCAAATATTTCTCTGACGGCCGCTACCGAATTCCGCAATAAAGCCGTGGAAGCCTATCAGGAAATCATGAGAATGCAGATGTAGTGGTCAGATTGAAGAGAATGACTGGAATGACCGGGGGTTAACATGAATCGTACTCTAATGCAAATGAAAACCAAAACGGCAGCGTTTTGGAACAACAGATCAAAAACACAGAAGATACTCATGGTAAGCGGCTTGGCCGCATTCATTATTTTACTCATCGTCGTTATTATTTTTACTTCGTCTGAAAAGATGGTGCCTCTTTATAAAGATTTGTCCGCGGAAGAAGCGGGGAAGATTAAAGAAGAGCTCGATACGAAAAAGGTGTCTTCTGAACTTGCTGACGGCGGCACGGTCATTAAGGTTCCTGAGAGCCAAGTGGATTCGCTTAAAGTCCAGCTTGCCGCGGAAGGCCTGCCGAAAACGGGATCAATTGATTATTCGTTTTTCGGACAAAATGCGGGCTTCGGCCTGACGGATAATGAGTTTGACGTTTTAAAGGTTGAGGCGACTCAGACCGAATTGTCAAACCTGATAAATGAAATGGACGGTATTAAAAGCTCGAAGGTCATGATCAACATGCCGAAAGAAGCCGTGTTCGTCGGTGAAGATCAGCCGGCAGCGTCCGCTTCAATCGTTTTGCAGATGAAACCGGGCTACTCGCTTGATCAAAACCAGATCAACGGGCTGTACCATCTCGTTTCTAAAAGTGTTCCGAACTTAAAAGAAGATAATATCGTCATAATGGATCAAAATTCTACATATTATGACAAAAGTGACAGCGGTGCAGGGTCCGTTTCTGACAGTTATGCTTCTCAGCAAGGTATTAAGTCGCAGGTCGAAAAGGACATTCAAAAACATGTTCAGTCACTGCTCGGCACAATGATGGGGCAGGATAAGGTCGTTGTTTCCGTGACGGCGGATGTTGACTTCACGAAGGAAAAACGCACTGAAGACACTGTCGAACCTGTCGATAAAGATAACATGGAAGGCATAGCGGTAAGCGCCGAAAAAGTTGCGGAAACGTATAAAGGCGACGGCGCGGCCAACGGCGGCACGGCCGGAACGGGAAGCAATGACACCGCGAACTATGCCGAGACAAACGGCGGTTCAAACAGCGGGGACTACGAAAAAAGCAGCAATAAAATCAACTATGAAGTCAACCGCATTCATAAAGAAATCGCTGAAAGCCCGTATAAAGTGCGTGATTTAGGCATTCAGGTCATGGTGGAGCCGCCTAATCCGAAAAATGCCGCTTCCTTATCAGCACAGAGACAGGCTGATATACAGAAGATTTTAGGAACGGTCGTCAGAACGTCTCTTGATAAAAACGAAACGCAAAATCAAAACCTGACAGACAATGATATCAACAATAAAATCGTTGTATCCGTTCAGCCGTTTGACGGAAAAACAAGCCTGAACACAGATTCGGCACAATCTTCAGGTCTTCCGATCTGGGTATACATTACAGGCGGCGTACTGCTTGCGGCCATTATTCTGCTTATTATTCTCCTCATCAGAAAGAAACGCTCACAAGAGGATGAATACGAAGAATATGAATATGAAACACCGCCCGAGCCGGTTCGATTGCCTGATATCAACGAAGAGAAAATTGAAACGGAAGAAACAGTCAGACGAAAACAGCTTGAAAAAATGGCTAAAGAAAAACCGGAAGACTTTGCTAAATTGCTTCGAAGCTGGCTGGACGAGGATTAGGGGGAATGGAAAATGGCGAAACGTGATCAGAACAAGCTTACAGGAAAACAAAAAGCAGCCATCCTCATGATTTCCTTAGGCCTTGATGTATCAGCTTCTGTGTACAAGCATTTGTCTGAAGAAGAAATTGAAAGATTGACACTCGAGATTTCGGGAGTCAGAAGCGTCGATCATCAAAGAAAAGATGAAATCATTGAAGAATTTCATAATATCGCAATCGCTCAGGACTATATTTCACAAGGCGGTTTAAATTACGCCCGCCAAGTGCTTGAAAAAGCGCTCGGAGAAGACAAAGCGGTAAGCATTTTAAACAGGCTCACCTCTTCTTTGCAGGTAAAGCCGTTTGATTTCGCGAGAAAAGCGGAGCCCGAACAGATTTTAAATTTCATTCAGCAGGAACATCCGCAAACGATGGCGCTGATTTTATCCTACCTTGACCCGGTGCAGGCCGGACAGATTTTGTCTGAGCTGAACCCGGACGTTCAGGCTGAGGTGGCAAGAAGGATTGCGGTTATGGACAGAACGTCTCCTGAAATCATAAATGAAGTGGAGCGGGTCCTTGAACAAAAGCTGTCCTCCTCCTTTACGCAGGATTATACGCAGACCGGCGGCATAGAAGCCGTTGTTGAAGTGTTAAACGGCGTAGACAGAGGAACGGAAAAAACGATCCTTGATTCATTGGAAATCCAAGATCCTGAATTGGCGGATGAAATCAAAAAACGGATGTTTGTCTTTGAAGATATTGTCACCCTTGATAACCGTGCGATTCAGCGCGTGATCAGAGACGTTGAAAACGACGACCTCCTGCTTTCATTGAAGGTTGCGAGCGAGGAAGTCAAAGAGATCGTCTTCAGCAATATGTCACAGCGTATGGTTGAAACGTTTAAAGAGGAAATGGAAATTATGGGGCCTGTGCGTTTGCGTGATGTGGAAGAGGCGCAATCAAGAATCGTGGGCGTCGTCCGCAAGCTGGAAGAAGCCGGAGAAATTGTAATCGCGCGAGGCGGAGGAGACGATATTATTGTCTAATATCATTAAACAGCAATCATCATTTTCTCCTGAACAAAAACGGCGCAAGCTTTCCTTGCAGGAAGTCAGGAAAACACATTCCCATCCAGACCGGGAGGAACCCGAAAATCCAGAGGCTCTCATGGCTTTTGCCAAAGCAGAAGCCGACAGGGTGTCTGAAGAAGCGAAAAATCAATTAGAGCACACTCTTCTGCAGATTGAAGAAGAGAAAAACCGCTGGGCGGAAGAAAAACAAAGATTGATAGAAGAAGCAAAGGCAGAAGGATATGAAGAAGGCATGGCATTGGGAAAAGCCGAGGCTCAAGCTGAATACGCCAATCTCATCAGCCGGGCCAATGCCGTTATGGAAATGGCGAGACAGTCAGTCGAGGAAAAACTGGAAAGCGCTGAGGAAGAGATTATTGAGCTTTCCGTTGCGCTCGCTAAAAAAGTATGGCGGCAAAAAAGTGATGATAAAGAGGCTTTCCTTCTGCTGGTCAAACAGGTAGTAGCCGAAGTAAAAGATTATGATGACATCTCCATCTATGTGGACCCTGAATATTATGAGACGGTTCATCAGCATATGGACGAAATTCAGCAGCTGTTATACAAAGAATGCAGATTAAGCTTATATGCCGATGAAAAAGCCGCAAAGGGAACGTGCTCGATAGAAACTCCGTTCGGACGGGTTGATGCAGGCATAGACACCCAGCTGATGCAATTAAAGCAAAAACTTTTAACGGCGCTTGAGGCGGGAGCGGAGCAATGAAGACACAGTATTTAATAGACTCAATTGAAACAGCGGATCCGTACAAACGCTACGGCAAGGTTAAACGGGTCATCGGGCTGATGATTGAATCAAAAGGGCCCGAAAGCTCAATCGGAGATGTTTGTCTCATTTATCCGAAAGGCCATGCGAGAAAAGCGATTAAAGCTGAGGTTGTAGGCTTCCAAGATGAAAACATTCTGTTAATGCCTTATCTGGAAGCGGCCAGCATCGCGCCGGGCAGCATTGTGGAGGCCACTGGCGAGTCGCTCCGCATCAAAGTAGGCGCGGGTCTAATCGGACAAGTTGTCGACGCGTTCGGCGAGCCTCTTGACGGCCGGGCGCTTCCGAAAGGTTTGTCCCCCGTTTCGACGGAACAGCCGCCGCCAAACCCGATGAAACGCCCGCCGATACGGGAAAAGATGGGTGTCGGCGTCAGATCGATTGACAGTCTGCTGACGGTAGGAAAAGGGCAGAGAATCGGGATTTTTGCCGGAAGCGGAGTCGGAAAAAGCACCCTGATGGGAATGATCGCGAAGCAGACTGAAGCTGATTTAAACATTATCGCACTCGTCGGTGAACGGGGGCGCGAGGTGCGTGAATTCATCGAGAAGGATTTAGGTGAAGAAGGCCTGAAACGCTCGATAGTCGTAGTCGCGACCTCTGATCAGCCTGCCTTAATGCGTTTGAAAGCGGCGTATACGGCCACCGCCATTGCAGAGTACTTCCGCGATAAGGGCCGGAATGTGATGTTCATGATGGACTCTGTCACGAGGGTCGCGATGGCTCAGCGGGAAATCGGCCTGGCAGCGGGAGAACCGCCGACAACAAAAGGATATACACCTTCTGTGTTCGCTATTTTGCCCCGTTTGCTGGAAAGAACGGGCGCGAATGAACAAGGAACGATAACCGCTTTTTATACGGTTCTCGTAGACGGAGATGACATGAACGAACCGATTGCCGATACTGTGCGCGGAATATTAGACGGGCATATCGTTCTCGATCGGGCGCTTGCCAACAAAGGGCAGTTCCCGGCCGTGAACATCCTGAAAAGCATCAGCAGGGTCATGTCTAATATTTCAGACACATCGCATATAGAGGCGGCCAACAAATTCCGCGATCTTCTGTCAACTTATCAAAACTCTGAAGATCTCATTAATATCGGAGCTTACAAAAGAGGATCATCAAGAGAAATTGATGAAGCGATTCAGTTTTATCCGCAGCTTATTCAATTTTTAAAACAAGGAACGGAAGAACCTGCTCAATTGGAAGACAGCATTGCGGCATTGACGAGTCTGACAGGAAAAGAGGAATAAACATCGTGGCATACCAATTCAGATTTCAAAAGCTGCTGGAATTAAAAGAAAATGAAAAAGACCAAACATTGACTGAATACAGACAATCGGTTTCTGAATTTGAGACAGTGGCTGAAAA
Source organism: Bacillus sp. JNUCC-21 (assembly GCF_041222765.1). Lineage (NCBI taxonomy): Bacteria > Bacillati > Bacillota > Bacilli > Caryophanales > Bacillaceae > Bacillus > Bacillus sp. JNUCC-21. The sequence goes on from NZ_CP166019.1 coordinate 1,666,637, forward strand.
ACTATATGAAAATATGAGCAAAAAAGAATTGCTCGAAAAAGACAAAGAATCAAAGCTGAAATGCGGGATGAGCGTTCAGGAAATGAGACATTATCAGCAATTCGTTTCCAATCTTGAGAACACCATCTATCATTATCAAAAGCTTGTCATCATGAAACGAAATGAAATGAATGAGAAGCAGGAACAGCTCACCGAAAAAAACATTGAAGTAAAGAAATTTGAAAAAATGCGGGAAAAACAATTTAATATGTTCGCACTTGAAGACAAAGCTGCAGAGATGAGGGAAATGGACGACATTTCAATCAAGCAGTTTATGATTCAGGGGCATTAGGAGCGAATGAAATGGCCGATAAAGAAAAGAGATCTGGAAAGTTCGGTTCAATCCTGCTTTTTATCATGATCCCGCTGATTTTTCTGATCATCGTCGCAAGCATCATCCTTTGGGCTGCCGGCGTTGATGTGATGAAGCCGATTCAGGAAACAGCCGCTAAAACGCCTGTTTTAAAAGAATTGGTTCCCGAAACGAAAGAAATGAAAAGCGCGGCGGAAAAGCAGAAGGAAGACAGAACGGCTTCTCTTGAAAAGACCATAAAGGAACAAAAAAGTGAAATTAACATTTTGAATAAAGATTTAGACACAAGTAAGTCCGAAATCGATAATCTGAATCAGAAAATCCGTTCACTGAAACAGGAAGCTGAACAGCAGCAGAAAACGAAGACGGATGAAACGAAAAAAGACGCTGCGGATTCAGCCGGAAAAGATAAAATGATCAACATCTATAAAAGTATGGACAGCGGTAAAGCGGCAAGCATTATCGTAAAGCTGAAAGAAAAAGAAGCCCTCGATATTTTAAACGGATTAAGTAAAAAGCAGCTTGCTGAAATCTTGACGAAAATGACTCCTGAACAAGCGGCTAAATATACAGAAAAACTATCCGCTGACGGAAATAAGGAGTGATGTAAGTTGAAGCTGCTTGAATTAACGGGTAATCGTACGCAGACTGTGCAAAACAGCAATGCGAAGATGAATGTAAACAGCTTAGGTCTATTTCAGAACTGGCTCCTGTCGGAAATCACTTCTCCCCGGCAGCCCGGAGATGAAACAAAAACAAGTGACGCAGAGCTGAATGATGCCCTATCGAAAATCGGTGATTGGCTGAAAGCCGGCCCGGAAGATAAAGAATTGCAGCTAAAAAAGCTGCTTGAGGCGGTAAAAGCTCTTGAAGGAAAGCAGACGGCTGAAACAGCTCTTCCTTTATTGAAACAGCTTGCCGAATCTGTAGAAGACATGTTAGCGGGCAAACAGCATGGGGCGAAGCCTGAAACGGATGAGCCGGATTCTTCCGCAAAAGACGGGGATTCCGTCAAGGATGCGCTTGAGAAGGGGCTGCTTTTCATTCAAGAAGCCGTATCCCAGCTCTTCACATCTCAGCAGGAACTGCCTGACAGCGCGCAGGCAAAGGCGGTTTACCAGGAAGGCGCCCGTTTATTAGAGGCATTGAAAAAACAAGGCGTCCCAGACCGCGTGATTCAAGACCTGCGGCAGACATTTTTTCCGAAAAACGAATCTGCATCTAAACTTTACCCCATGACAGCCGCTGAGCTGAAGAGCTTTCAAAGCGTCGCGGAGCAGCTTGCGGGCCTTTCTCAAAAGGGAACAAAGGAATGGGATATGGCTGAAACTGAGCTGAAAGCTTTTGTGTTATCTCAATCATCTGAATCATCCCAAGAGTCAGCCGGGAAAACAGAACAGCAAAACGGCGGCACGGTTTCTCACGCAAAGGCGTCTGACAGCAAATTGTCTGCACATATACTGTTGTCGGGAACGAGAAGCCTTGCCGGCATTCAGCAAACGTCCGCAGGAGCTGAACAGCAGCCGGCAGAAAATAAACCGTTAACGGATCAGGTCATAAGCGGCTGGAAACAGATGAAATACACGCCTTTCGGGAAAACAACCGGAAGCTTTACGATTCGTCTTAATCCCGAAAACCTCGGATTTGTCACAATTAAGGTGACAAACGAAAACGGGATGTTTCAAAGCAAAATAATCGCATCCAGCCAGTCCGCGAAAGAGCTGCTGGAACAGCATCTTCCTCAGCTGAAACAGTCGCTTCCGAATATGGCGGTCCAGGTCGACCGTTTTACAGTCCCGCTTCAAAGCGGGGATCAGCAGCCTGTTTACGGGCAGACGGCCGATCACAATAAACAGCAGCATCAGGGACAGAGAGAGCAGAAGAACCAGCAGCAGTCAGGCGATTTCGGAGATATGCTGGAGGAGCTTTCTCTCAATGAAATGGAGGAAGAATAGTTGACATCAGTAAACTCGGATTATGCCGCGGCGGGCGCTTCAACCACTTCAAGCGCGAAGAGCACCACCGCAGTAAACAGCAGCACGAATTTAGGGAAAGACGAATTTCTGAAGATCTTAATGACACAGGTTCAAAACCAGGACCCGCTCAATCCGGTTGATGACAAAGAATTCATCAGCCAGATGGCGACATTTTCTTCATTGGAGCAAATGATGAATATGAATACGACGATGACTAAATTTGTAGAAAATCAAGATCCGTTTACGATGTATGTGAACTGGATCGGCAAAAATGTCACATTCAGCGACAGCGACGGGAAGGATCAGACAAGCCCAGTCAATTCAGTCAAGCATTCAAACGGCAATTACGTGCTCGTGCTTGAAAACGGCAAAGAGGTCAGTCCGTGGAATGTCACGGCCGTCAGCGAAACATCTAAATAATAAGAAACTCAGGGGGAATTTAACATGTTACGTTCATTATATTCCGGTATCAGCGGCATGAAAAACTTTCAGACAAAACTAGATGTAATCGGCAATAACATCGCCAACGTCAACACAGTGGGATTTAAGAAAAGCCGCGTTACATTTAAAGATATGATCAGCCAGACAGTCGCCGGCGGTTCAAACGTGACCAATTCAAAACAAATCGGCTTGGGTGCCGCGACTTCTTCCATTGATGTTGTTCATTCAACCGGCGCCCCGCAGGCTACACAGAATAAAACCGACCTAGCCATTGACGGAGATGGCTACTTTCAGATTAATACAGGTGCGGGGATTGTTTACACACGTGCGGGGAATTTCGGAAAGGACAATCAAGGGAACCTTGTTACGACTGACGGGTACTATCTTGAAAAAATCGGCGGCGGCAAAATCAATATTCCGACTGATGCGAAAGATTACAGCATCGGTGCAGACGGAACCGTTACATACACTGATGCAGGGGATGAGGTTCATGATGCCGGACAAATCGGTCTGGTCACGTTCCCTAACAGCGCAGGTCTGGAAAAAATCGGAGGAAACCTTTACAGAGAATCATTAAGTTCAGGAGCTGCGAGCGCAGTCACCACTCCGGGCGAAAACGGAACGGGTAAGCTTTTGGCAGGCTATCTTGAAATGTCAAACGTAGATCTGACAGATGAATTTACCGAAATGATCGTTGCTCAGCGCGGTTTCCAATCAAACTCAAAAATCATTACGACTTCAGATGAAATCCTTCAGGAGCTGGTTAATCTGAAACGGTAAGGAGGGAGGAGAGGCGGTTAGGCCGCTTCTCCGGATTGCATGATTCAAGTCACCCGTTTAAACGGCCAGCCTTTTACGCTGAACGCGCTGTTTATCGAACAGATTGAGTGCTTCCCCGACACGACGATTACACTGTCCAACGGCAAAAAGTTCGTAGTGAAAGAACCGGAAGAAGCAGTTCTCAAAAAAGTCATATCGTTTTACCATAGCATACAAATATTTTCACTGGATCAGGGAATAGAGGAAGAAGAATGAAGAAAAAATTAGTCATCATTTTGCTGATTATTTTAATTGTCATCGCCGGCCTCGGAACGGCAGCATATTTTGTCGTCAGCGGACATTCCGGCAAAGATAAAAAGCCGACAATTGACGAAGTCGTTGCAGCCACTGTGTCTGTCGACGATATCACGACAAACTTAAAGTCTGACAGCATCATCCGTATCGGCATCAAGCTTGAAACCGACTCGGCTAAAGCGAAGGAAGAACTTGAAAAACGCGATTTTCAGGTGAAAGACAACATCATTTCCATTTTAGCTGACACAAGCGCCGGAGAGATTGAGGGAGATAAAGGAAGAGAAGCGTTTAAACAATCATTAAAAGAGAAAGTAAACAGCTATCTCCAAGAAGGAAAAGTTCAGAAAGTGTACATTACCTCCTTTAATCTGCAATAAAAACAAATTTGACAGAATACGGAGGTGAAGAAAATGTCAGGAGAAGTTCTCTCCCAAAATGAAATAGACGCACTGCTTTCCGCCATTTCCACGGGTGAGGCGGATGCGGAAGAGCTGAAAAAGGAAGTTAAAGAGAAAAAAGTAAAGGTATATGATTTTAAACGGGCTCTCAGATTCTCGAAAGATCAGATACGCAGTTTAACCCGGATACATGATAACTTTGCGAGGCTTCTCACAACACACTTTTCCGCCAAGCTCAGAACGTATATTCATATATCCGTCAGCTCAGTTGACCAGGTGCCGTATGAAGAATTTATCCGTTCCATACCGAACATGACGATTTTAAATTTATTCGATGTTCATCCGATGGAAGGCAGAATCATGATGGAGGTTAATCCCTCCATCGCATACGCAATGCTTGACCGCGTCATGGGAGGCATCGGCATCACTCATAACAAAGCTGACAGCCTTACGGAAATTGAAACGAATATTATTTCTAACTTATTTGAAAATGCACTGGGCAACTACAAAGAAGCTTGGCAATCGATTGCTGATATTGACCCTGAAATGACTGAATTTGAAGTGAATCCTCAGTTTGTGCAGATGGTTTCCCCAAATGAAACAGTCGTTGTCATTTCTCTCAATACACAGATAGGTGAAATCAGCGGTGTCATTAATCTTTGTATTCCCCATGTCGTACTTGAGCCGATTATCCCTAAGCTTTCCGTACATTATTGGATGCAATCAGACCGGAATGAAGCGAAGCCCGAAGAAACGAAGTTGCTTGAAAAGCGCATCATGACGGCTCAAATTCCCGTTGTGGCTCTCTTGGGCGCTTCTGAACTGACAATAGAAGAATTTTTAAGTTTGGAAGTCGGGGACTGTATAACTCTGGACAAATCAGTGACTGATCCTCTTACTGTATTGGTCGGAAACAAACCGAAGTTTTTAGGGCAGGCCGGCCGGGTGAATCGAAGACAGGCAGTGCAAATTTTAGATCACGACATAAGAGGTGAACAAGATGAACAATAGATTATCTCAAGATGAAATCGATGCTCTTCTTAACGGCACAAGCAGTCAGTCAGAGGATACAGAACAGCCTCAAGGGGCGAACTTGTCTGAACTTGAGCGCGATGCGATCGGAGAAATCGGGAATATTTCGTTCGGCAGCTCGGCTACGGCGCTGTCCACTCTTTTAAATCAAAAAGTGGACATTACGACGCCGAGTGTGACCGTCATTTCAAAAAGCAAAATCAGTGATGAATTTCCTCATCCGTATGTTGCCATTGAAGTGAACTACACAGAAGGCTTTGACGGCAGCAATTTGCTCGTCGTCGAACAAAGCGACGCGGCCATCATCGCGGATTTGATGATCGGCGGGGACGGCCGGGGCGCCGATCCGTCACTCGGTGAAATCCACCTGAGCGCCGTGCAGGAAGCAATGAATCAAATGATGGGCTCGGCTGCTACGTCAATGTCGACCGTGTTCAGTAAAAAGATTGACATTTCTCCGCCAAGGGTTGAACTTCTGGATGTGACGGAAGAAAAAGGGACTGACAGAATACCTGAGGATGACCTGCTCGTAAAAGTGTCATTCCGTCTGAAAGTCGGCGAATTAATCGATTCGAGCATCATGCAGCTTTATCCGATTACGTTTGCGAAAGATCTGATCGCAGACCTGATGACTGCAGACCAGCATGAGTCAGAGGCCGCAGAAACCGTATCAGAACCACAGGAAACATACGAAACGCCGCAGCCGGAACCTGCCATGCAGCCGGAGCCGCAGGCAAAACCCGAGCTTCCGAAGAGACAGGGAACCGCAAAAAAAGCTGCTCCTGTTCAAGTCGCTCCGGTAGAATTCCAGGCGTTTGATCATAACGAAGCGGCGCAAGGATCAAGGAATAACCTTGATATGCTGATGGATATTCCGCTTTCCGTTACGGTTGAGCTCGGCAGAACGAAGAGAAGCGTCAAAGAAATCCTTGAACTTTCTGCGGGAAGCATTATTGAGCTTGACAAGCTGGCTGGTGAACCTGTTGACATCCTGGTCAACCAGCGGATCGTGGCAAAGGGCGAGGTCGTTGTCATAGAAGAAAACTTCGGCGTGAGAGTCACTGATATTTTAAGTCAGGCAGACCGCCTTAACAATTTAAAATAAGCGAACATAGAGGAGAGAAACAGATTATGGCACACAGAATTTTAATTGTAGACGATGCAGCATTTATGAGAATGATGATCAAGGATATTTTAGTGAAGAACGGTTTTGACGTTGTAGCTGAAGCTTCAGACGGAGCGCAGGCAGTCGAAAAATTCAAAGAGCATTCCCCCGACCTTGTGACAATGGATATTACAATGCCTGAAATGGACGGGATTACAGCTTTAAAGGAAATTAAACAAATCGATCCGCAGGCGAAAATCATCATGTGTTCGGCTATGGGCCAGCAGTCAATGGTTATTGACGCGATTCAAGCCGGCGCAAAAGACTTTATCGTGAAACCGTTCCAAGCGGACCGCGTGCTTGAAGCTATTAATAAAACATTAAGCTAAAGGGTGTACGACTGTTGAAAAAGAGTCATGGTTTACTAGCTTTGATTTGTTGTTTCGTTTTACTCAATGTACATCCGTTCCCTGCTTTTGCGGCGGAGTCTGACAATTCCACCGTCAACGAATGGTTTGACAAACAATCAACAAACAAAACAGAGAAAAAAAGCGATACATCGAAACAAACGGCTGATCAAGAGATAGGGGATGCTTCTGCATCTTCTGTCTCCGCTTTTGATTTTGTAAAGATGATTGGGGCGTTATTATTCGTCATTCTGCTGATCTATGGATTTGTCAAACTGATGAATAGAAGAAACCGTCTGCTGAAGCCGTTTCAATATGTAGAAAATATCGGCGGAACGTCAGTCGGCCAAAACCGTTCCGTGCAGCTGATCAAAGTGGGAAACAGCGTTCTCGTAGTCGGTGTGGGCGAAACGATACAGCTTTTAAAAGAAATTGAAGATGAAAAAGAGCGCGAGGCGATTCTGAGCCAATACGAAGAGTCGATGTCTTCAAAAGTGGAATGGACCAAGCTCGTAAATCCGCGTAAGGATGGAGAAAAAAAGCCGCAAACGATGCTTCCGTCGTTTTCAAAAGCGCTGAAAGAACAGCTGAACGAGCTGAAACAAAGCCGTTCTGAAGGAAAGAAGAAAGGCCCTTATCACCATGAATGAATTCATTAATCTTTTTAATTCAAACAGTCCGACCGAAGTCAGCTCCACTGTTAAATTACTGCTGCTTTTGACTGTCTTTTCAGTGGCGCCGGGGATTCTGATTTTGATGACCTGCTTTACGAGAATCGTCATCGTCCTGTCTTTTGTAAGAACCTCACTGGCGACGCAGAACATGCCTCCCAACCAGGTTTTAATCGGCCTTGCGCTGTTCTTGACGTTTTTTATTATGGCGCCGACTTTTTCAGAGATTAATAAGGAAGCCTTAACGCCGCTGATGGACAACAAAATCAGTCTCGATGAAGCATATACAAAAGCCGAGAAGCCGATTAAAGAGTATATGAGCAAGCATACAAGGCAGAAGGATCTGGCGCTGTTTATGAACTATGCCAAAATGAAAAAACCTGAATCGATTCAGGATATTCCTTTGACGACGATGGTGCCCGCTTATGCGATATCAGAACTCAAAACCGCTTTTCAAATGGGCTTTATGATTTTTATTCCGTTTTTAATTATCGATATGGTCGTGGCGAGCGTCTTAATGTCAATGGGAATGATGATGCTACCGCCGGTTATGATCTCTCTGCCCTTTAAAATATTGCTTTTCGTTTTGGTCGATGGATGGTATTTAATCGTGAAATCTTTGCTTGACAGCTTTTAGGGTAGGTGCTAATTGTGAGTTCAGAATTTGTAATTTCCATGGCGGAAAAAGCCGTATATGTAACACTAATTATCAGCGGGCCGCTGCTTGCGATCGCGCTGATCGTCGGTTTGCTCGTCAGTATCTTTCAAGCGACAACTCAAATCCAGGAACAGACGCTTGCGTTCATTCCGAAAATCGTGGCGGTAATGCTTGGACTGATCTTTTTCGGTCCTTGGATGCTGTCGACGATTCTTTCGTTCACAACTGATCTGTTCTCTCATCTGAACCGATTTGCAGGGTAGAATCAAATGAATTCCATCATTGATTTATTTCCCGCTTTTTTATTGGTCTTTATCAGAATCTCTGCTTTTTTTGTAACGGTGCCGGTGTTCGGGCATCGGAATCTGCCGGCGGTTCACCGAATCGGCTTTGCTTTTTTTCTTTCGGTGATCTGCTTCAGCACGCTGAAACATGCGCCGGAAATAGAAATAGGGGAACAGTATATGCTTCTTGTCATAAAAGAGGCCGTTGTGGGCTTGAGCCTCGGGCTGATCGCTTTCATGATGCTGACAGCCATTCAGATAGCAGGTTCCTTTATTGATTTTCAGATGGGCTTTTCCATCGCCAATGTCATTGATCCGCAATCAGGAACGCAAAGCCCGCTGATCGGACAATTCGTTTATACGCTGGCGCTGTTATTTATGCTCAGCATAAACGCCCATTATCTTTTGTTGGACGGGATTTATTACAGCTTTCAGTATATCCCGCTTGATCAGGCATTTCCGTCGTTTGGAAATGATCACTTTGGACTTTTTATCGCAAAAAGCTTCAATGCCATGTTTATTATCGCTTTTCAAATGTCTGCGCCGGTTGTGGCCAGTCTGTTTTTAGTTGATTTGGCGCTCGGTATCGTGGCGAGAACGGTGCCGCAGCTGAATGTTTTCGTTGTCGGGCTTCCTCTGAAAATAGCCGTGAGCTTTATTATGCTGATCGTTTGTATGGCGGTGATGTTTGTCGTTGTCCGCAACATCTTCAGCCTTACCGTTGAAACCATGCGGAATCTATTGGCATTGGCCGGTGTGACATGATGAGGCTCAGACTGAATCTGCAATTCTTTGCCGGTGAAAAAACGGAGAAAGCCACGCCGAAAAAACGGAAGGATACAAGAAAGAAAGGACAGGTCGCGAAAAGTACGGATGTGAATACAGCCGTTTCTTTACTGATTATCTTTCTTTCGCTGATCGCGCTCGGTCCTTATATGCGGGACAGGCTGCTGTCCTTTATTAAAACGTTTTATACGAAATCGATATCATTACATCTGTCTGCATCTGCCGTGCATGAACTGTTCGTGGATACGGTGAAAGATATCAGCCTCATCCTCGCGCCGATTATGCTGGTCGCGCTTGTGGCAGGTGTCGTGAGCAATTACATGCAGGTGGGTTTTCTGTTTTCTGCGGAAGTCCTCAAGCCTGACTTGAATAAGCTCAGCCCGCTGAAAGGATTTAAGCGGATTTACAGCATGAGGGCGATTGTTGAACTGGTCAAATCCATTTTGAAGATTACTGTGGTCGGTTTTGCCGCCTTTATGGTGCTCTGGCTGCATTATGGCGATATTCTCCGCCTTCCGCTTTTGACTCCTGCGGAAGTGCTCACTTTCGTTTCCAAGCTCACTCTTTGGATGGGGCTTGCGGGATCAGGGGCTTTAATGCTGCTGGCCGGGCTTGATTACTTATATCAGCGTTTTGATTATGAGAAAAATATCAGAATGTCAAAACAGGATATAAAAGATGAATACAAAAAATCGGAGGGTGATCCGATAATCAAGTCCAAAATTAAGCAGAAGCAGCGGGAAATGGCGATGAGGCGGATGATGCAGGAAGTGCCGAAAGCGGATGTCATCATTACCAACCCGACCCATTATGCGATAGCTTTAAAATATGATGAAAAGAAAATGGACGCCCCTTACATTGTTGCCAAAGGGGTCGACCATCTCGCATTAAAAATCAGACAGATCGCCAAAGAACACGATGTCATGACGATTGAAAACAGGCCGCTCGCACGTGCGTTATATGATCAGGTTGACATTGACCAGGCCGTGCCGGAAGAGTTTTTCAAAGTCATTGCGGAAATTTTGGCTTATGTATATAAAACGAAACAAAAAGTATAGTGAATTTCAGATTCAAAAGGAGAGAAAAACAGCATGTCAACAAGAGATTTATCGGTTTTAATAAGTGTTGTCCTCATTGTGGCAATGCTGGTGATTCCATTCCCTCCATGGTTGTTAAGTATTTTGATCATCATTAATATCTCTCTTGCGTTGATCGTGCTTCTCACCACAATGAATATGCAAGAACCGCTGCAATTCTCGATATTCCCGTCATTGCTGCTGTTATTGACGCTGTTTCGGCTTTCGCTCAATGTGTCGACGACACGTTCGATTCTTTCTCACGGAGAAGGGGGAAAGGTTGTTGAGACATTCGGGAATTTCGTTGTCGGCGGAAATGTGCTGGTAGGGCTTGTTGTCTTCATTATCTTGATTATTATTCAGTTTATCGTCATTACAAAAGGCGCCGAGCGGGTATCGGAAGTGGCGGCGAGATTTACGCTCGATGCGATGCCCGGAAAGCAAATGAGTATTGACGCGGATTTAAATGCCGGCATGATTACGGAGCAGGATGCAAAGCACAGACGTGAAAAAGTCGCCCGGGAAGCGGATTTTTACGGCGCCATGGACGGTGCGAGCAAATTCGTCAAAGGGGATGCCATCGCGGGTATCATCATCGTGATGATCAATATTATTTTCGGAATCGTAATCGGCATGCTGCAGCAGGGGATGAGCATACAAGAAGCTGCGTCTCACTTTACAATGCTGACGGTCGGTGACGGTATCGTTTCTCAAATGCCGGCCTTGCTCATTTCAACGGCTACGGGGATTGTCGTGACGAGAGCGGCATCTGAAGGAAACCTCGGTCATGATATTACAGGCCAGCTGTTTGCTTATCCGAAGCTCTTGTATGTAGCCGCGGGAACTGTACTTTTGCTCGGTCTTCTTACACCGATCGGCATTCTGCTGACGGGGCCGATCGCCGGTCTGCTTGCATTCGGCGCTTACATGCTGTCCAAAGCGGATAAGCCGAGCGAAGAAGAGGAAGAAATTCTTGAAGAAGAGGCTCAGGCGGATGAACTGAAAAGCCCGGAAAGCGTTGTGCAGCTTTTACATATTGATCCGATTGAATTTGAGTTCGGATACGGACTCGTGCCGCTTGCAGACGCGGGGCAGGGCGGTGATCTTCTTGACCGCATCGTCATGATCAGACGTCAGCTTGCGCTTGAATTGGGACTTGTCATTCCGGTTGTGCGCATCAGAGATAACATCGCGCTCCAGCCGAATGAATACAGATTGAAAATTAAAGGCAATGAAGTCGCTAAAGGAGAGCTCCTGCTAGATCATTACTTAGCGATGTCACCGACGCCTGAAGATGACGTCATTGAAGGAATTGAAACGATAGAGCCGTCGTTCGGACTTCCCGCAAAATGGATAAGTGAAGCTGCAAAAGATGAAGCGGACATGCTGGGGTATACAGTTGTTGATCCGGCGTCAGTCGTATCTACGCATATTACAGAAAAAATTAAGCAGCATGCCCATGAACTGGTCGGCAGACAGGAAACAAAGCAGCTGATCGATCATCTGAAGGAAAATTATCCTGTGCTTGTTGAGGAAGTCACGCCAAACCCTCTTTCTGTCGGCGATATTCAAAAGGTGCTTGCCAAATTGCTGAGAGAAAAAGTTTCAATCAGAAACTTGGTGACCATTTTTGAAACTCTTGCCGATTACGGAAGATTAACGACAGATTCAGACCTTTTGACAGAATACGCGAGACAGTCGCTTGCCAAACAAATCACGGCACAATATGCGAGAGAGCATGAAACGCTGAAGGTCATCACATGCTCAGGCCGGGTGGAAAAAGCGATTGCAGACGGGGTTCAGCAGACTGAACAGGGCAATTACCTGTCACTCGACCCTGAGGTTTCAGACAGCATCATCCGTTCTGTCGCTAAAGAGGCCGAGCAGCTTTCCATCCGCCAGGAGTCGGCGATTCTTCTTTGCTCGCCTGCTGTCAGAATGTATGTAAAACAGCTGTTAGAACGGTATTTCCCTGATCTTCCGGTTCTTTCTTATAATGAGCTGGAAGCAAATGTTGAAGTACAGAGCATTGGAGTGGTGGATATTTAATGAAAATAAAAAAATTTACAGCCGCTTCAATGCAGGATGCCGCGAAGCAAATCAAAAAGGAACTCGGCAATGATGCCGTTATTTTACATTCCAAACAAGTAAAGAAACGAAAATGGCTGGGGCTGCGGTCGCAGCAGGCCGTCGAAGTGATAGCGGTTTTAGATCGTGACGTCAGGGAAGCGAGAAAAACGCCGCCGGCTGCCGCTGAAGAAGTGAAAAAGACGAAAACGGCGGAGAAAGCTGAGCCTGTTCAGCCGCCGCGTCTTCCGGATCAAAGTATTTCCGGCGAACTGGCGCATTTTAAAGAAGTGCTCCCTGAACCATTAAAAAAAGCCGAGAGACTATTGAAGCAAGCCGGGCTTCCTGATCATACGCAAAACGCCGTACTCAGTGAACTGCTCCGTTCTTCAATTGTTTCCGGAGATTTAACTGAAGATAATGTCAGCTCCAAACTGCAGGATTTGTTAGTGAAAAAACTCCCTTCGGCAGACAGGTGGCAGGAAGGGATTCAATCAAAATACGTCGTGCTTTTCGGTTCAACCGGGGCCGGCAAAACGACTACACTTGCGAAACTCGCGGCCTCATCAATGCTGACAGAGCATAAAAAAATTGCCTTTATGACGACGGATACTTACCGGATTGCCGCGGTCGAGCAGCTGAAGACATATGCGGAGCTGCTTCAGGCTCCTCTTGAAGTATGCTATTCAAAGGAAGAATGTCTGAAGGCACTGGAAAAATTCGCTGAATATGACCATGTTTTCATTGATACAGCCGGTAGAAACTTTAAAGAAGAGCAGTATATTACGGAATTACAAGAGATGATTCCGTTTGAATCAGGCTTACAATCCTTTCTCGTATTATCGGCATCTGCAAAATATGACGATATGAAACAGGTGCTGAAACAGTTTTCAGGTGTGCCGGTCAATCAATTCATTTTCACGAAAACGGATGAAACCGCCTCACTCGGCTCCGTGTTTCAAGTGCTGTCGGAATCAAGGATCGGCGCCGCCTATTTGACAAATGGACAGGATGTGCCTGAAGACATCCTATCGGCTTCACCAAAAGAGTTTGTAAGGATGCTTTTGACATGAAACCCGATCAGGCAGAGTCATTAAGAAGGAAAATGAGAGAGCGGCAAATGATCAAGCCGGAGCTTTATGAGAAAAAAGCGAAGACATTAGCCGTCATCAGCGGTAAAGGCGGCGTCGGAAAATCTAATTTAACATTAAACATGGCAGTTGCCCTGCAGGAAAAAGGAAAAAAAGCACTCATCATTGATCTTGACATCGGAATGGGCAACATTGATGTGCTGATCGGCGCTGCTTCTTCCCGCACCATTATTGATGTGATGGAGAATCGGCACGCATTGGCGCAATCACTGTCCTCCGGTCCGAAAGGCCTTCGCTACATATCCGGAGGAACGGGGCTTGAGGCGATCTATCAAGCAGACGGAGAGAAGTGGGCGGCTTTTATGAATGGTCTTTCCGCTGTATTAAGCGATTTTGATTACGTTCTGTTTGATATGGGAGCGGGACTTTCAAAAGAACAGCTGCCGTTTATTTTATCGGCGGAAGACATTCTCGCCGTGACAACGCCTGAGCCGACGGCCATTATGGATGCCTACAGCGCGATCAAACATCTCTTGCTCGCGGATGAACGGCTGACCGTAAACATTGCCGTCAATCGCGCCCGCGCCCAAAAACAGGCGCTGGACACGTACAACCGCCTTTCTCATGCAATTCACACGTTTTTAGGCGCGGAGGTGCGTTTCGCCGGCTCCATACCCGATGACCCGCTAGTAAGTCAAGCCGTCATTGACCAGGTGCCTTTTTTAATAAAAAGTCCTCAAGCAAAAGCCAGCAGGTCCGTCCGTCTTCTGACGGATGTCTTGTTTCAAACGGAAGAAAACAAACCAAGAGAAGAGAAACCGGCATTTATTGAGAGATTATCTTCTTTTTTATTGAGGAGGACTTTACAGTGATTCGTGTGCTTGTCGTTGATGACTCAGCTTTTATGAGAAAGATGATTACCGATTTTCTGGCTGCGGAAGTGCAGATAGAAGTCATCGGGACAGCCAGAAACGGGGAAGAGGCGCTGAAGAAAATAGAGCTTCTCAAGCCTGATGTTGTCACGCTTGATATTGAAATGCCGGTCATGAACGGAACGGACACATTGCGGAAGATCATCAGCATATATAAACTTCCCGTAATCATGGTATCGAGCCAGACACAGCAAGGGAAGGACCAAACGATCAACTGTCTGGAAATGGGCGCTTTTGATTTTATCACCAAGCCTTCCGGAGCGATTTCACTTGATCTTTATAAAATTAAAGAGCAGCTGATTGAGAGGGTGATTGCAGCCGGGCTGTCCTGCGCACAAAAACCTGAGGCGGCAGTGAAAGAGTCTTCTATCCCGGAACGTCCGGCTTTGGCGGGATTTGAAAGACCGAAAGCAAAATCCGCCAAGCAGGCCGTATTCATCGCGACCTCTACAGGCGGACCGCGGGCTCTGCAAAAGGTGATTCCGAAACTGCCGAAGGATTTAAAGGCGCCTGTATTTGTCGTTCAGCACATGCCTGAAGGCTTCACCGCTTCACTTGCAGACAGACTCAACCATTTGTCAGATATTCAGGTCAAAGAAGCGGAAAACGGTGAAGAAGCGAAAGACGGATGGGTGTACATCGCGCCCGGCGGAAAAAATATGACGGTTGCAGAGGAAGGCGGAAGGCTCCGCATCATTCTTGACGTTCATGATACGGAAAGCCGGCATAAACCGTCAGCCGATTATTTGTTTCGGTCGGCAAGCCGCTTATCCGATTACGAAAAGGTAGCCGTCATTATGACCGGCATGGGCAGCGACGGAACCGAGGGCGTAAAAGAAATGCTCAGAACAGGCGGCGTTAAAACGATTGCGGAATCGGACGAATCCTGTGTTGTGTTCGGAATGCCGAAGTCAGCGATAAAGGCGGGCCTCATTCATGAGATTAAACATGTGGAAGATATCGCGGCATCCATCACCGGATGTGTGAAAAAAGAGAGGGTGTGAATCAATTGGATATGAATCAATATTTAGATGTCTTTATTGATGAAAGTAAAGAGCACTTACAGACATGTAACGAAAAGCTGCTGCTGTTGGAAAAAGATCCGGCAGACCTTCAGCTTGTGCATGACATCTTCAGAGCTGCCCATACGCTGAAAGGCATGAGCGCAACGATGGGATATACAGATCTGGCGCATTTAACCCACCTGATGGAAAATGTGCTGGACGCCATCCGCAACGGAGAAATGCCCGTTACATCAGATTGGCTGGATGTGCTGTTTGAAGCGCTTGATCATCTAGAAGAGATGGTGCAGTCCATTATTGACGGAGGAGACGGCAAACGTGATATTTCTGAAGTGAGTGCGAAGCTCGACGTAAATGCGGTGCATGAGACTGCGGCTTCAGCCGAAACAGCAGAACCGCCGGCTTCAGAACAACAGGCTTCAACTGAATGGAATTATGACGAGTTCGAACGGACTGTTATTGAAGAGGCGGAAGAGCAAGGATTCAGCCGCTATGAAATAACGGTTTCCCTGAATGAAAGCTGCATGCTCAAAGCCGTGCGCGTGTACATGATATTTGAAAAGCTGAATGAAGCCGGGGAAGTCGCAAAAACGATACCCGCCGCGGAAGTGCTTGAGACGGAAGATTTCGGAACGGATTTTCAGGTGTGTTTCTTAACAAAGCAGCCTGCTGAAGAAATTAAAGAACTCATCAGCGGCATTTCAGAAGTGGAGAATGTCGAAATTTCTGCCGGTGCGCCGTTAAAAACGGCCGAAAAACCGCAAGCGGCTGAACCAGTGAAGGAAGCTCCGGTTAAAAAGACTGAGAAACAGCCTAAGCCGCAAGCGAAAACGGAAGAACAGCCGAAGCATCACAGCGGCTCGAAAACGATTCGCGTCAACATTGAAAGACTGGATTCTTCAATGAACCTTTTTGAAGAACTTGTCATTGACCGCGGGCGTCTTGAGCAGATCGCCAAAGAGCTTGACCACAATGAGCTGACTGAAACCGTTGAACGCCTGACCAGAATCTCGGGCGACCTTCAGTCTATTATTCTTAATATGCGGATGGTGCCGGTAGAAACCGTCTTTAACCGTTTCCCGAGAATGATCCGCCAGCTTCAAAAGGAATTAAACAAGAAAATCGAATTGTCCATCATCGGAGCTGAAACGGAGCTGGACCGCACGGTGATTGATGAAATCGGCGATCCGCTTGTCCATTTAATCAGAAACAGCATCGATCACGGCATTGAATCGCCTGAAGTGCGGGTGAATAAAGGAAAACCGGAATCAGGTCATGTCGTGCTTAAGGCATATCACAGCGGCAACCACGTCTTTATTGAGGTTGAAGATGACGGGGCCGGCCTGAACAGAAAGAAAATTCTTGAAAAAGCGCTCGAGCGGAGTGTAATCACCGAACGTGATGCTGAAACGCTTGAAGATAATGAGATTTACGAGCTTATTTTTGCTCCGGGCTTCTCGACTGCCGATCAAATTTCTGACATTTCAGGGCGGGGCGTCGGCCTGGATGTCGTAAAAAATAAACTCGAATCACTCGGCGGCTCTGTCAGTGTCAAATCCGCAGAAGGTCAAGGTTCTCTTTTCAGTATCCAGCTTCCGCTGACACTTTCAATTATATCCGTTCTTCTCATTAAACTGGAAGAAGAGACGTTTGCGATACCGATTTCTTCTATTATAGAGACGGCTGTTATTGATAAGAAAGATATCCTGCAGACGCATGACAGAGAAGTGATTGATTTCAGAGGCCAAATCGTTCCGATCGTCTATCTGAAAAAAGAATTCGGCATTACGGATTCAAAACAGGATGCCGATCAGTTCCATGTAATCGTCGTGAAAAAGGGCGATAAATCCACTGCTTTTGTCGTGGACTCTTTTATCGGACAGCAGGAAGTCGTACTGAAATCACTCGGCGACTATTTAACAAGCGTCTTTGCGATTTCCGGCGCTACGATTCTCGGAAACGGAGAAGTGGCGCTGATTATTGATTGCAATGCGCTGATCTACTAAAACGACACGAGGAGGTGCCCGAATGACTGCTGAAATCAAAACAGGTGAAAAAATGATTGTGTTTATGATAAACGGGAAAGAATACGCTATCTCAGTTTCCCAGGTGAAATCAATTGAAAAGTGGCAAAAACCGACGAGGGTCCCGGGTGTGGAATCTTATATCCGCGGTGTTATCAATCTGCGCGGAGTGATTACCCCGGTTCTTGATTTAAGAAAACGTCTGAATCAGCCTGAACAGGACATCACAGAAGAGACTCGGATTATCATCATTTCTTACCGTGACGCCGATGTCGGATGGGTCGTGGATGAGGCCAATGACGTCATCACCGTGCATGAAAATGAAATCGAATCCGCGCCTGAAAGCCAGACAAAGGAAACGGATGTGTGGATTAAACAGATCGTCAAGCAAGATAACAGGCTCCTCAATATTATCGATGCGCATGCGGTGCTGGATAAAGGTGCTTCGGCATCTGCGTCCGGAGAGCCTAATGCTTAAAGGGGAAAAGACAACATGAGTAAGTTTGAAGCGATCAAAGAAGAGCAGATGGATATTTTGCGGGAAGTCGGAAATATCGGGGCGGGTCACTCGGCTTCTGCAATGGCTCAGCTGCTGAACAGAAAGATAGACATGGAAGTGCCGTTTGCGACTTTATTGACATTTGATGAGCTTGCTGATTTTTTCGGCGGGGCTGAAACGCCGGTCGCCAGTATCTTTTTAAGAATGGAAGGCGACATGACCGGCTCTATCTTTCTCATCATGCCTTTCCATCAGGCGGAACAGTTTATCAGAGAGCTGATCGGAAATCCGGATTTTGATATTGACCAGTTGGGCGAAGATCATTTGAGTTCTTCTGCTTTACATGAGTTCGGCAATATTTTAGCAGGTTCCTATTTAACGGCATTGGCTGATTTGACAAAACTTGAGATTTACCCGAGCGTGCCGGAAATCTCACTTGATATGTTCGGCGCGGTTATCAGTGAAGGGCTGATGGAGCTCAGCCAAGTCGGAGAGCATGCCATTGTCGTGGATACTTCTATTTTTGACCAGGGCAGCCGGCAGGAGCTCAAAGCTCACATGTTTATGCTCCCGGACTATGATTCTTTTGAAAAGCTCTTCGTCTCATTGGGTGCGGCTTTATGAGCCGTGCGGAAGCCGCAGTCGTTAAAGTGGGGATTGCGGATGTTCAAGTCGCGCGTTACCCGGATAAAATCCGGACCTCGGGACTCGGTTCATGCGTGGGGCTGGTTTTATACGATAAAGACAAACAAACGGCAGGACTCGTTCACGTCATGCTGCCGGACTCCGGTTTATCAAAAACGGCGGAGCTCAACCGTGCAAAATACGCGGACACCGCCGTTAAGATGACGATTGATATGCTTTTGAAAGCCGGCTGCCGCAAGTTTGCCCTGAAGGCAAAACTCGCCGGGGGAGCGGAGATGTTTAAGTTTAAAATGACAAACGACCTGATGAAAATCGGTCCGAGGAATGTAGCGGCCATCAAAGAGCAGCTTTCATTGTATAACATTCCGGTCATCAGTGAAGATACGGGCGGCTCAAGCGGCCGGACGATTGAATTTGAGCCAAGGTCCTGCATGCTGCACATTCGAACTGTTAAACAAGGTGAAACAACGATTTAATAAAGGTATGAGGTAGGGGGATAACAATGCAATCCTTGAATTATGAAGATCAGGTGCTTTGGTCGCGCTGGAAAGAGTGGAAAGATCCTAAAGCCGGTGATGATTTAATGCGCCGTTACATGCCGCTGGTCACATATCATGTCGGCAGAATTTCCGTCGGACTGCCGAAATCGGTGCATAAAGACGATCTAATGAGCCTTGGTATGCTTGGTTTATATGATGCCCTGGAAAAATTTGACCCCGGCCGGGATTTAAAATTTGATACCTATGCCTCGTTTAGAATTCGCGGTGCAATCATCGACGGGCTGCGTAAAGAAGATTGGCTGCCCAGAACTTCACGGGAGAAGACAAAAAAAGTCGAAGCGGCGATCGAAAAACTTGAACAGCGCTACCTTCGGAATGTGACGCCTTCAGAGATCGCAGAAGAGCTGGGGATGACGGAGCAGGACGTAGTATCAACGATGAATGAAGGGTTTTTTGCCAATCTCTTATCAATTGATGAAAAGCTTCATGACCAGGATGACGGTGAGAATATTCAAGTGATGATCAGAGATGACAAAAATGTGCCGCCGGAAGAAAAAATCATGAAGGACGAGCTGATCGCTCAGCTTGCGGGCAAAATTCACGAGCTCTCTGAAAAAGAGCAGCTTGTCGTCAGTTTATTCTATAAAGAAGAACTGACTTTGACCGAGATCGGACAAGTCCTGAACCTTTCGACGTCGCGGATTTCACAGATTCATTCAAAGGCGCTGTTTAAATTAAAGCATCTGCTTGAAAAAGTAATTCAATAATGAACTCATGGTTAGCGAGTGAAAAACATGTCAACACTATTATGGCTTTTAAGCTTTTTGCTTCACGGCGTACTGCTTTATGCCGTCATTATTCTGTACACGAGGTTTTCAGCCCTCAAGGAGACAGAGCGCCAGCAGAAGAAGATTCTTGAAGAGACGGAAAACACCCTTGCAGCGTTTCTGCTTGAGCTGAAAGAAGAAAATGAAAGACTCGAAGACGCAAAAAGCCGTCAAGCGCCGGACGCAGAAGACGCCGAACCCCTGGCGGAACCGAAAGAAGAGCCTGATATTCCGGACCACATGGAAAAGCTCATCAGTGCAACGGAACGGGCTGAAAGTGATGAAAACAACGGCGCGCATTCGTTTGAAGAACGTGTTTCAGAATTATATGAACAAGGGCTCACCCCCGCGGAAATCGCCAAACGGATGCAGAGCGGAAAGACAGAAATCGAGCTGTTTTTAAAATTTCGCGGCAAAGCTGTAAAGGATTCTTGATTGTCGCATAAAGCTGTGTTATATTATGTCTTGGTGTTAAATACACACGCTTAACGATTTATGCAGAGGGTGCTGCAAACGGCAGTTCTGCACAAAAATGACCTAAGCGGAGGAAAAAAACCATTTTATTAGGAGGAAATCACATGTCAGTTATTTCTATGAAACAATTGCTTGAAGCTGGTGTTCACTTCGGCCACCAAACACGCCGCTGGAACCCAAAAATGAAGCGTTACATTTTCACGGAGCGTAACGGAATCTACATCATTGACCTTCAAAAAACAGTGAAAAAAGTAGAGGAAGCTTACAACTTCACGAAAAACCTTGCTGCTGAAGGCGGAAAAATCCTTTTCGTCGGCACAAAAAAACAAGCTCAGGATTCTGTTAAAGAAGAAGCTGTACGCTCTGGCATGTACTATGTCAACCAACGCTGGTTGGGCGGTACACTGACAAACTTCGAAACAATCCAAAAACGCATTAAGCGTCTGAAAGACATCGAGAAAATGCAAGAAAACGGTACATTTGAAGTACTTCCGAAAAAAGAAGTTGTTCAATTGAAAAAAGAATTAGAGCGTCTTGAAAAATTCCTCGGCGGAATTAAAGACATGAAGGATCTTCCTGATGCATTATTCATCATCGATCCTCGCAAAGAGCGCATCGCTGTTGCGGAAGCTCGCAAATTGAACATTCCTATCATCGGAATCGTAGATACAAACTGTGATCCTGATGAAATTGATGTCGTAATCCCTGCAAACGATGACGCAATCCGCGCTGTCAAACTTCTTACTTCTAAAATGGCAGATGCTATTCTTGAAGCGAAGCAAGGCGAAGAAGAAGCGGAAGCTGCTGAAGAGACTGCACCTGAAACAGAAACGACAACTGCGTAACCTAATCAAAAGGTGATAAGAGGGACTGCCTTTTATCACCTTTTTTCAAGAAAAATGTATCTATACATATCTTGTTTACACATATAAGGAGGAATTCAAATGGCTATTACTGCACAGCAGGTAAAAGAACTGCGTCAAAAAACAGGCGCTGGTATGATGGACTGTAAAAAAGCATTGACTGAAACTGACGGAGATATGGACAAAGCAATCGACCTTCTGAGAGAAAAAGGAATTGCGAAAGCAGCTAAAAAAGCTGACCGTATCGCTGCTGAAGGTTCTACTCTTATTAAAACTGACGGCAACAAAGGCGTTATCTTAGAAGTAAACTCTGAAACTGATTTCGTTGCGAAAAACGAAGGCTTCAAAGAGCTTCTGAACACGCTTGCTGACCACCTTCTTGCAAACGCTCCTGCTGATCTTGAAGAAGCAATGGGTCAAAAGATGGAAAACGGTTCTACTGTTGAAGAATACATTACAAGTAACGTTGCTAAAATCGGAGAGAAAATCACTCTTCGCCGTTTTGCTGTTATTTCAAAAGAAGACAGCGAAGCGTTCGGTGCTTACCTTCACATGGGAGGCCGCATCGGCGTATTATCCGTTCTTAGCGGAACAACTGACGAAGATCTTGCAAAAGACATCGCGATGCATGTTGCAGCGGTAAATCCTCGTTACATTTCCCGCGACCAAGTGTCTGAAGAAGAAGCAAACCATGAGCGTCAGATTCTGACTCAGCAAGCTCTTCAAGAAGGCAAACCGGAAAACATCGTAGCTAAAATGGTTGAAGGCCGTCTGAACAAATTCTTCGAAGAAATTTGCTTATTAGACCAAGCTTTCGTTAAAAACCCAGACGAAAAAGTGAAACAAGTTGTGGCTGCGAAAAACGCATCTGTTAAAACTTACGTCCGCTACGAAGTTGGAGAAGGTATTGAAAAACGCCAAGAAAACTTTGCTGAAGAAGTTATGAACCAAGTGAAAAAATAATGGCGGAAAGCCTTGGCGAATCTTTCGCGGCTTTTCAGGCAGTATAGGGGACACTACTTGTGTTCCCTATTTTTAAAACTATATTTACAAACCTTTTTTTCTCTTGCATAATAGGAAACGGCAATGTTTACACTTGGAGGTTATTATGGAAAAACCAAAATACAATCGTATCGTTTTAAAGCTTAGCGGAGAAGCATTGGCAGGAGAGCAGGGAAACGGCATTAATCCGACTGTCATCCAATCCATCGCTAAACAGGTAAAAGAAATCGCTGAGCTTGACGTCGAAGTGGCCGTAGTCGTAGGCGGCGGCAACTTATGGCGCGGAAAAACGGGCAGTGACTTAGGAATGGACCGTGCGACGGCCGATTATATGGGCATGCTTGCTACTGTCATGAACTCACTTGCCCTGCAGGACAGCCTGGAAACGCTCGGAATTCAGTCCAGAGTGCAGACATCAATTGAAATGCGTCAGGTCGCTGAGCCTTACATCAGAAGAAAAGCCATCCGCCACCTGGAGAAAAAACGCGTTGTTATTTTTGCCGCGGGAACAGGAAATCCTTATTTCTCTACGGACACAACCGCAGCGCTGCGTGCCGCTGAAATCGAAGCGGACGTGATCTTAATGGCGAAAAATAATGTCGACGGTGTGTATAATGCTGATCCGAGAAAAGATGAGTCAGCCGTTAAATACGAAAAATTATCTTATCTCGATGTGTTAAAAGACGGGCTGGAAGTCATGGATTCTACGGCTTCTTCACTATGTATGGATAATGATATTCCGCTGATCGTCTTTTCTATTATGGAAGAAGGAAATATTAAGCGTGCCGTAATCGGCGAATCAATCGGAACGATCGTAAGGGGGAAATAACGTTGTCAAACGAAGTATTAACACAAACAAAAGAACGCATGGAAAAAGCGGTTGCCGCTTATTCACGTGAATTGGCGTCAGTCCGTGCAGGACGTGCCAACCCATCTCTATTGGATAAAGTGACAGTAGAATACTACGGTGCCCAAACACCTTTAAACCAGCTGTCTTCCATCAATGTGCCTGAAGCGCGTATGCTTGTTGTCACACCGTATGACAAAACGGCAATCGGCGATATTGAAAAAGCGATTCTGAAAGCTGATCTTGGCGTAACGCCGACAAGTGACGGCACAATTATCCGCATCGCGATCCCGGCTCTGACGGAAGAAAGACGTAAAGAACTTGTCAAAGTCGTGAAAAAATACGCGGAAGAAGCGAAAGTAGCAGTCCGTAATGTCCGCCGTGACAGCAACGATGACCTCAAAAAACTTGAGAAAAACGGAGACATTACAGAAGACGAGCTTCGTGCTTCCAGTGAAGACGTTCAAAAGCTGACAGATGAATATGTGTCAAAAATTGACAGCGTCACGAAGGACAAAGAAAAAGAAATCATGGAAGTTTAATGAAAAACTATGTACAATAGATAATGTGAAAAGACCCTCTCATGTTTACAGGGGGTTTTTTTGTTAATACTGTTGATTACATTGATCATCAGCAACGCAACCTTTTTGGGTGACGGAGGAATCTCATGCTCAACATACTCAAAAATTGGAAGAATCAGCAGAATGCGGCTTCCAACTTAGAACGGTATACAAAAGAAGACATACTGAAGGGTGAAATTCCCGCACACATTGCCATTATTATGGACGGAAACGGACGCTGGGCGAAGAAGCGCTCACTCCCTCGGATTGCAGGACATCATGAAGGAATGAAAGTGGTAAAAAGGGTGACAAAGCTCGCAAGTCAGCTCGGCGTTAAAGTTCTGACTCTTTATGCGTTTTCAACGGAGAACTGGAAGCGCCCGAAGATGGAAGTCGACTTTTTGATGAAGCTTCCGGAAGAGTTCCTGAATACGTATCTTCCTGAATTAATAGAGGAAAATGTACAGGTGAAAATTATCGGAGATGAATCCGCGCTCCCTTCTCATACGTACAGGGCGATTGAGAAGGCCGTAAAAGATACAGAACAAAATGACGGGCTGATTCTCAATTTCGCTTTGAACTACGGCGGACGCACGGAAATCGTCAATGCGGCAAAAGCACTGGCTGAACAGGTGAAAAGCGGCACGCTGAATATCGAAGACATTGATGAAGCGCTCTTTTCCGGGCATTTAATGACAGAATCAATCCAGGACCCGGAGCTGCTCATCAGAACGAGCGGAGAAATCAGATTGAGCAACTTTATGCTTTGGCAGGTGGCTTACAGTGAATTTGTTTTTACAGATGTCCTGTGGCCCGATTTTAAAGAAGATCACTTTCTGCAGGCAGTGGGAGAATTTCAACAGCGGGGCCGGAGGTTTGGCGGAATTTAGAGGATGGTGGAAATGAAACAAAGATTGTTAACGGGTGTTCTGGCAGCGGCACTATTTTTATTTTTGGTTATTTTCGGAGGATTGCCGTTCACCGTATTTGTTTACGTGATGGGAAGTATAGCGCTTTTTGAGCTTTTGCGGATGAAAAAGCTCAGATTTTTTTCTTTTCCGGGTCTGATCAGCCTCTTGTTGTTATGGCTGTATATGATGCCGGACAAGTATCATTTTTTCGATGCGAAAATGGAAGTAACGATTTTCGCCGTATTGATTCTGCTCAGCTATACGGTGCTCGTGAAAAACACTTTTACGTTTGACGAAGTCGGGTTTATCGTTCTCGCGACGGTATATATCGGACTGTGTTTTCATTATTTTATTGAAATCAGAAACATTGAAACAAACGGGCTTTTGTATATCTTTTATGCCTGCGTTGTCATATGGTCAACGGACTCAGGCGCATATTTCGTCGGAAAGTCGCTCGGGAAGCGGAAGCTGTGGCCCGAAATCAGTCCCAACAAAACGGTGGAAGGGTTTCTCGGCGGTATTGTCATCGCCCTTATTTTTACGGCTGTTTTTCAGCTGTTTGCGCACCTTCCGATTTCATACCCGGTTCTTTTGGTCATCACGCTTGTTCTGTCTGTATTCGGACAGATCGGGGATTTGGTTGAATCAGCGCTTAAGCGGCACTATGATGTGAAGGATTCGGGAAAAATCCTTCCCGGGCACGGGGGCATTTTAGATCGATTTGACAGCTTTTTGTTTGTCATGCCGTTCTTATACTTTCTGCTTGCGCTTTTTTCATGAGAAAGGCTAATATGAAAATAAGACCGATCTGGACGCATAGAATGGGAGTGGCATTTTGAAGAATATTTGTCTTTTAGGAGCAACAGGATCAATAGGCGAGCAGACGTTAGACGTATTGCGCATGCATCAAGATCAGTTCCGTCTCGTCTCGATGACTTTCGGTAAAAACGCCGAGAAAGCGATCCCGTTGATCAGAACGTTTCAGCCGAAATATGTAGCAGTCGGCGACATGGATACATATCAAAAAGTGAAAGAAGCGACTTTTTCTCATGAATGTCAAATCGGCATCGGAGAAGAAGGCCTGATTGAAGCGGCAGTCATGGACGAAGTGGATATCGTGGTCAATGCGCTGCTTGGAAGCGTCGGTTTAATCCCGACTTTGAAAGCGATTGAACAGAAAAAAACAATTGCGCTTGCAAATAAGGAAACTCTCGTCACTGCCGGGCATATAGTGAAAGGACACGCAAAACGATACGGTGTTCCTCTTCTTCCGGTCGACAGCGAACATTCCGCTATTTTCCAGGCGCTGCAAGGCGAACAGAGCAAAAATATCGAGCGCCTGGTCATTACGGCATCCGGCGGCAGTTTCAGAGATAAAACACGGCAGGAGCTTGAGTCTGTAACGATTGCCGACGCCCTTAACCACCCGAACTGGTCGATGGGTGCAAAAATTACGATTGACTCGGCTACAATGATGAATAAAGGACTTGAAGTCATTGAGGCGCATTGGCTGTTTGACATTCCGTATGAACAGATTGACGTTGTATTACATAAGGAGAGCATCATTCATTCGATGGTTGAATTTCACGACAGAAGCGTCATCGCCCAGCTCGGAAATCCGGACATGAGGGTGCCGATTCAATATGCGCTGACATATCCGGACCGTCTGCCTCTGCCTGAAACTAAAAGGCTTGAATTATGGGAGATCGGAAACCTCCATTTTGCGAAAGCTGACTTTGAAAGGTTCCGCTGCTTACAATTTGCCTTTGAATCAGGTAAAATAGGGGGAACGATGCCGACGGTTTTAAATGCGGCCAACGAAGAAGCCGTTGCCGCTTTTCTTGCCGGACGGATTTCATTCTTATCGATTGAGGACCTGATTGAAAAAGCATTGGACCGCCACAGCGTAATTCAGGATCCGAGTCTTGCGGATATCCAAGAAGTGGACAAAGACACCCGGGGATACGTTAATTCAATACTCACATAAGGTGGTATGTTCGTGAATACAGTTATCGCGTTTATTATTATTTTCGGAACGCTCGTTTTTTTCCATGAGCTCGGGCATTTATTGCTCGCCCAAAGAGCGGGAATCCTTTGCCGTGAATTTGCGATCGGCTTCGGCCCTAAAATCTTTTCATTTAAAAAGAATGAAACCGTGTATACGATCAGACTCCTTCCGGTCGGCGGGTTCGTCCGCATGGCCGGTGAAGACCCGGAGATGATCGAAGTCAAACCCGGTTATACCGTCGGGCTTCTTTTTAATAAAGATGACGAAGTGGAAAAAGTCATCATTAATCAAAAGGAAAAATATCCCGACGCTTTAATTATTGAGGTGGAGACGGCTGATCTTGAGCACGAAATGAAGATTACCGGGTACGAGCAGGGGAAAGAAGATGAACTGGCGGGCTTTACTGTCAGTCAGACCTCCTTTTTTATCGTAGACGGAGAAGAAGTGCAGATTGCGCCTTACAATCGACAATTCGGGTCTAAACCCGTATGGAAGCGGATTAAGGCGATTGCTGCCGGTCCGATAATGAACTTCATCTTAGCGTATGTCATTCTCGTCATGCTCGGATTCATTCAAGGCGTGCCTTCGAATCAGCCTGAGATCGGGAAGCTGACAGACAATGGACGCGCAGCGGCTGCCGGTTTAAAAGAAGGCGACTATATCCAGAGCATTAACGGTGAAAAAATGAGGTCATGGACCGACATCGTGACAGCGGTAAAAGAAAATCCCGGAAAAAAAATCGATGTCGCCGTCAAACGGGACGGCAAATCGTTTCATATCTCGGTTACACCTGAAGCTGTAAAAGATGAAAATAAAAAAACAATCGGCCGCTTCGGCTCTTATGCGCCGACTGAAAAAGGCGCGCTTGCAGCGATTGCCTACGGCGCAACATCTACCGTTGATGTCACAAAAGCGATCCTGACCAATCTGAGCAAACTTGTGACAGGCCAGTTTAAGCTTGATATGCTTTCGGGTCCTGTCGGCATTTATGATATGACGGATCAAGTTGCAAAAACCGGTATTATCAACCTATTCCAGTTTGCGGCGTTTTTAAGCATCAACCTGGGAATTGTCAACCTGCTGCCGATACCGGCGCTTGACGGCGGGCGGCTGCTGTTTTTATTCATTGAAGCAATCCGCGGCAAGCCGATAAACCGTGACAAGGAAGCATTTGTTGTATTTATCGGCGTAGCTTTCTTAATGCTTCTTATGCTGGTTGTCACATGGAACGATATCCAGCGTTTATTCTTATAATTGACTAGTAAAAAATCAGAGGTGCGAAGACATGAGACAAAGTTTGACGCTTATTCCGACCCTGAGAGAAGTGCCGGCTGATGCTGAAGCAAAAAGCCATAAGCTTCTGCTGAGAGCGGGATTTATCAGACAAAATACGAGCGGGGTTTACAGCTACATGCCCCTGGCTTACAGGGTCATTCAAAACATTCAGAAGATCGTGCGTGAAGAAATGGAAAAAATCAACGCGGTGGAAATGCTGATGCCGGCCCTTCAGCAGGCTGAAACATGGCAGGAATCAGGCAGGTGGTATACGTACGGGCCTGAATTAATGCGTCTGAAAGACCGCCACGGCCGTGAATTTGCTTTAGGCGCGACACATGAAGAAGTCATTACTTCTCTCGTGCGCGATGAGGTGAAATCTTATAAGCGTCTGCCGCTCACTCTTTACCAGATCCAGTCTAAATTCAGAGATGAAAAACGCCCGCGTTTCGGCTTATTGCGCGGACGCGAATTCATCATGAAAGATGCGTATTCTTTCCATGCTTCTGAAGAAAGTCTTGAGGAAACATACCAAAACATGTACGGCGCATACAGCAGCATTTTCGCACGCTGTGAATTAAACGTCCGTCCCGTTATTGCCGACTCGGGCGCGATGGGCGGAAAAGACACGCATGAATTTATGGCTCTTTCTGAAATAGGGGAAGATACCATCGCTTATTCCGATGGATCCTCTTACGCAGCCAATACGGAAATGGCGGAAGTTGTCATGAACAGCGAGCCGTCAGATGAAACCCCCGAGGCATTGGAAAAAATTGATACGCCGAATGTCAAAAGCATTGAAGAGCTCGCTTCGTTCTTGCAGATCGAGCCGAGCGCCTGCATCAAATCAATGCTGTTTAAAGCTGATGACCGATTTGTTCTCGTGTTAGTAAGAGGCGATCATGAGGTCAATGACGTGAAAGTGAAAAACCTTCTGAACGCGGAAGTGGTTGAGCTTGCGTCTCATGAAGAAGTAGCAGAGAAACTTGGCACGGAGCCGGGATTTGCGGGGCCGATCGGCGCTGCCGGCGACATTGAGATTTATGCCGACCAAGCCGTAAAAGTAATGGTAAACGCCGTTAGCGGCGCGAATGAAAAAGACCGTCATTACCGAAACGTAAACATCGAACGTGACGCGTCAGTAAAAGCGTATGCCGATCTTCGAATCATTCAGGAAGGCGATCCGTCACCTGACGGAAAAGGCACGATCCGTTTCGCTGAAGGGATTGAGGTCGGACAAGTCTTTAAACTCGGCACGCGTTACTCTGAAGCGATGAATGCGACATACCTTGATGAAAACGGGCGTGCGCAGCCGATGCTGATGGGATGTTACGGAATCGGCGTGTCCAGAACGCTTTCAGCCATCGCTGAACAGCATCACGACGAAAAAGGCTTGATCTGGCCGAAAAGCGTTGCTCCGTATGATCTTCATATTTTGGCGCTGAATATGAAAAACGAAGCGCAAAAAGAGCTTGCTGAACAGCTTTACGGCAAATTCCAGGCGGAAGGTTATGAGGTATTATACGATGACCGCGCTGAACGCGCAGGCGTGAAATTTGCTGATTCTGATCTGATCGGCCTTCCGATCCGCATCACTGTCGGAAAACGTGCCGACGAAGGCATCGTAGAAGTGAAAATCCGCAAAACCGGTGAATCTGCCGAAGTTTCAGTGGATGAGCTTTCTGAATTTATCAAGACGAAGTAATCACCATAACGAATCATACAAAATCATGTTAAAATAGAGAAAAAAGAAGGTACCTCATCACCTGCGGAGGTACCTTCACTTATGATGTTTTAAGGGAGGGATACTGTCTGAATGGAACAGTTATCAGTAAACAGAAGACAGTTTCAGATTCTTCTGCAGCAGCTTAATATGACAGATGATACCTTCATGACATACTTTGAAGACGGAGAGATTGATAAACTGACAATCCATAAAGCAGAAAAGGTCTGGCATTTCCAATTTCGCTTTAAGGCTCTTCTGCCTTATCAAATATATGACTCATTCATGATGAGGTTAACACAATCGTTTGCTCACATCGCCCGTGTCACATCGTCTGTTCAGGTCATCGACCCTACAGTGACAGAGGAGCTTGTACAGGATTATTGGACACGCTGTATTGAAGAGCTTGAAGGAACCTCGCCGCCGATGGTGGCTCTTTTGAATCAGCAGAAGCCGAAGCTCAAGGGAAACAAACTGATCGTGAAAACAAAAACAGATACAGAAGCATCTGCGCTCAAAAATAAATACAGCGCGCTGATTCAGCACAGCTACCGCCAATTCGGCTTTCCGGAACTGCAGCTGGATACCGAAATTTTCGTATCTGACCAAGAAGTCCAGAAATTCCGCGAGCAAAAGCTTGCTGAAGATCAGGAGCGGGCGATGCAGGCGCTTATCGAGATGGAGAAGAAGGAAAAAGAGGGCGATGAGGATCAGGCACCGTCCGGACCGCTTGTCATCGGCTATCAAATTAAAGAGAACGAAGAAATCCGGACGCTTGACAGCATCATGGATGAAGAAAGAAGAATTACGGTGCAGGGGTTTGTGTTTGATGCTGAAACACGCGAGCTGAAAAGCGGACGCACGCTCTGCATTTTCAAAATCACGGACTATACAAACAGCATTTTAGTAAAAATGTTCGCCAGAGAAAAAGAAGACGCCGCTTTGATGAAAACGCTGAAAAAAGGCATGTGGGTGAAGGCGCGGGGAAGCATTCAAAACGATACATTCGTCAGAGACCTCGTCATGATTGCAAATGACGTGAATGAAATAAAAGCCAAAACCCGTGAAGACACCGCTCCTGAAGGCGAAAAACGGGTTGAGCTTCATCTGCATTCTCCGATGAGCCAAATGGATGCTGTAACGGGCATCGGAAAGCTTGTCGAACAGGCGAAAAAATGGGGACATGAAGCGATTGCGTTAACTGATCATGCCGTTGTGCAGTCTTTCCCGGATGCCTATTCCGCCGCGAAAAAACACGGCATTAAAATGATTTACGGAATGGAAGCCAATATCGTAGATGACGGCGTTCCGATCGCATACAATCCAGCTCACCGTCTACTGGAAGAAGACACATACGTCGTCTTTGACGTTGAAACGACAGGTCTGTCCGCAGTGTATGACACCATCATTGAGCTTGCCGCAGTCAAAATAAGAGGCGGAGAAATCATCGATAAATTCGAAGCGTTCGCCAATCCGCACCATCCGCTGTCAGCAACGACGATCGAGCTTACCGGTATTACGGATGACATGGTCCGCGACGCTCCCGATGTCGTTGACGTCGTACGGGATTTTAAAGAATGGATCGGCGATGACGTGCTTGTGGCTCATAACGCCAGCTTTGATATGGGATTTTTAAATGTGGCGTACAAGCGTCTTTTGAAAACGGAAAAAGCGAAAAATCCGGTCATTGATACGCTGGAACTCGCGCGTTTCCTGTATCCTGAGTTTAAAAATCACCGCTTAAATACGTTATGTAAGAAGTTTGATATCGAATTAACCCAGCATCACCGAGCGGTCTTTGACGCTGAAGCAACGGGCTACCTGCTGTTGAAAATGCTCAAAGATGCCGCTGAAAAAGACATTTTTTATCATGATCAGCTGAATGAGAATATGGGACAATCCAATGCTTATCAGAGATCAAGGCCTTATCACGCTACATTGCTTGCCGTGAATGAGACCGGCCTTAAAAATCTGTTTAAGCTCGTGTCCATTTCTCATATTCAATATTTCTACAGAGTGCCGCGCATTCCGAGGTCGCAGCTTAATAAATACAGAGAAGGTCTCTTAATCGGTTCTGCCTGTGACAGGGGAGAGGTCTTTGAAGGCATGATGCAAAAATCTCCTGAAGAGGTTGAAGATATCGCATCCTTCTATGATTATCTTGAAGTGCAGCCGCCGGAAGTATACAGACACCTTCTGCAGCTTGAGCTCGTCCGGGATGAAAAAGCGCTGAAAGAAATCATCGCCAACATTACAAAGCTCGGAGAAAAATTGAATAAGCCGGTCGTGGCTACGGGAAATGTCCACTATTTAAACGATGAGGATAAAATTTACCGGAAGATCTTAATATCTTCCCAAGGCGGCGCCAACCCGTTAAACAGACACGAACTGCCTAAAGTGCACTTCAGAACGACAGATGAAATGCTGGAGGCTTTCTCCTTCCTCGGTGCGGAAAAAGCGAAAGAAATCGTGGTTGACAATACGCAGAAAGTCGCTTCGATGATCGATGAGATCAAACCGATCAAAGACGATCTGTACACGCCGAAAATTGACGGAGCCGATGAAGAGATCCGTGAAATGAGCTATCAGCGCGCCAGAAGCATTTACGGTGAAGAGCTTCCCGAAATTGTGGAAGCGAGAATAGAAAAAGAATTAAAAAGTATCATCGGTCATGGATTCGCCGTTATTTATCTCATCTCTCATAAGCTTGTAAAACGGTCTCTGGATGACGGTTATCTCGTCGGCTCCCGGGGGTCCGTCGGTTCATCGCTTGTGGCGACCTTAACGGAAATTACTGAAGTGAACCCGCTCGCTCCGCACTACGTGTGCCCGAGCTGCCGATATTCCGAATTCTTTAATGACGGATCAGTCGGTTCCGGTTTTGACCTTCCGGATAAAAGCTGCCCGTCTTGCGGCACCCCTTTGAAAAAGGACGGACATGATATCCCGTTTGAAACGTTCTTAGGCTTTAAAGGTGACAAAGTACCCGATATCGACTTGAACTTCTCAGGTGAGTACCAGCCCCATGCCCATAACTACACGAAAGTATTGTTCGGTGAAGATAACGTGTATCGCGCGGGAACGATCGGCACCGTCGCGGAAAAGACGGCTTACGGATATGTGAAAGGCTATGCGGGCGATCACAACCTACACATGCGCGGCGCGGAGATCGACCGTCTGGTTCAAGGCTGCACCGGCGTTAAGAGAACGACCGGCCAGCACCCGGGGGGGATTATCGTTGTCCCGGATTACATGGATATTTACGATTTTTCACCGATACAATTCCCGGCAGATGCGACGGGGTCTGAATGGAAAACGACTCATTTTGACTTCCACTCCATTCATGACAACCTGCTGAAGCTTGATATATTAGGGCACGATGATCCGACCGTTATCCGGATGCTCCAGGATTTAAGCGGAATTGATCCGAAGACGATTCCGACAGATGATCCGGAAGTTATGAAGATTTTCCAAGGCACAGAATCGCTCGGCGTTACTGAAGAGCAGATCGGCTGTAAAACGGGGACGCTCGGCATTCCTGAATTCGGGACGCGATTTGTGCGGCAGATGCTTGAGGATACGAAGCCGACGACGTTCTCCGAGCTTGTCCAGATTTCCGGGCTTTCTCACGGAACGGACGTATGGCTCGGCAATGCGCAGGAACTGATACACAACAATACGTGTGAACTGAGCGAAGTGATCGGCTGCCGTGATGACATTATGGTTTACTTGATCTATCAGGGCCTTGAGCCTTCACTGGCCTTTAAAATCATGGAATTCGTCCGTAAAGGCAAAGGCCTGACGCCGGAATGGGAAGAAGAAATGAAAAAGAACAATGTGCCGAACTGGTATATTGATTCATGCAAAAAAATCAAATACATGTTCCCGAAAGCCCACGCCGCCGCATACGTGCTGATGGCGGTGCGGATTGCATACTTTAAAGTGCATCACGCGCTTTTATATTATGCTGCGTATTTTACCGTCCGCGCAGATGACTTTGACATTGATACAATGATTAAAGGCTCGACTGCCATCAGAGCGGTGATGGATGATATCAGCTCTAAAGGGCTTGATGCTTCGCCGAAGGAGAAAAACCTCCTTACCGTGTTAGAGCTTGCGCTTGAAATGTGTGAGCGCGGCTATTCCTTCCAGAAGGTCGATCTATACCGTTCGAGCGCTTCGGAATTTATCATTGACGGCAACAGTCTCATCCCGCCGTTCAACTCAATTCCGGGACTCGGAACCAACGCCGCTCTCAATATTGTGAAAGCGCGGAAGGAAGGGGAGTTCCTTTCAAAAGAGGATCTTCAAAAACGCGGAAAAGTGTCAAAAACCATTTTAGAGTATTTAGACCGTCACGGCTGTCTTGAGTCGCTTCCGGACCAAAATCAGCTGTCTCTGTTTTAAGCTTTGTGCACAGCCTCCGAGCGGAGTTTGATTTGCATTAAATATATGGTTATGGTATAGTTTTATTGGAAATGCTAACGATTACCGAGGCAAAGAGTGGGGAAACCCGCTCTTTTGTATTGAACAGGCAATTTTGCCTCGACATGTCCATCGTTTTCTCAATGCCCCTGCTCTTTTGAAGCAGGGTTTTTATGCAGAGGAACGGCTGATATGATATCGACAGCACAAGGAGGAAAAACATGAGCAAAAAAGTGACTGATACCGTTCAAGAAATGGCTCAGCCCATACTGGATGACCTTCAGCTTGAACTCGTAGACATTGAATTTGTCAAAGAGGGTCAAAACTGGTTCCTTCGCGTGTTTATTGATTCCGAGAACGGTGTTGATATTGAGGAGTGCGCCAAAGTCAGCGAAGCGTTAAGCGAAAAGCTGGATGAGGCCGATCCGATCACCCAGAACTACTTTCTTGAAGTATCTTCTCCTGGAGCCGAGCGTCC
This sequence comes from Bacillus sp. JNUCC-21, assembly GCF_041222765.1. NCBI lineage: Bacteria > Bacillati > Bacillota > Bacilli > Caryophanales > Bacillaceae > Bacillus > Bacillus sp. JNUCC-21. The sequence goes on from NZ_CP166019.1 coordinate 1,701,070, forward strand.
ATTAAAGAAAAAAGCCGACTTCGAAAAATCACTGGGCAAAAATGTGTACATGAAAACGTACGAACCGATTGACGGTTTAAAAGTGTTTGAAGGCAAATTGGCTGAATTCGATGGACAAACTGTTACAATAGAGATGACGGTCAAAACAAGAAAGAAACGGGTCAATATTCCGTATGAAAAAATAGCTAACGCAAGATTAGCTGTAACATTTTAATGAATGAAGTATTAGTGTTTAAGGGGGGAGACCGCTAACATGAGCAGTGAACTATTAGATGCTCTCACTATTCTTGAAAAAGAAAAAGGCATCAGTAAAGACATTATCATCGAAGCAATTGAAGCTGCCTTAATTTCCGCGTACAAGCGAAATTTTAACCAGGCGCAAAACGTACGGGTCGATCTGAACCGTGAGACGGGCACGATCCGCGTGTTCGCAAGAAAGGATGTCGTAGACGAGGTATACGATTCAAGACTTGAAATCTCGCTTGACGACGCCCAGCACATCCATCCGAACTACCTTGTCGGAGATGTCGTTGAAATAGAAGTAACGCCGAAAGACTTCGGCCGCATTGCTGCGCAGACGGCGAAACAAGTGGTGACGCAGCGTGTCCGTGAAGCTGAGCGCGGCGTGATTTACTCAGAATTTATCGATCGTGAAGAAGACATCATGACGGGAATTGTACAGCGCTTAGACAGCAAGTTTATTTACGTGTCTCTCGGCAAGATTGAAGCGCTGCTGCCCGTCAATGAACAAATGCCGAATGAGAGCTATAAACCGCACGATCGGATTAAAGTATTTATCACAAAAGTCGAAAAAACGACAAAAGGGCCGCAGATCTATGTATCAAGAACGCATCCTGGTCTGTTGAAGCGTCTTTTTGAAATCGAAGTGCCGGAAATTTATGACGGAACGGTCGAACTGAAATCCGTTGCCAGAGAAGCGGGCGACCGCTCTAAAATCTCCGTCCGCACTGATGACCCTGACGTTGATCCGGTCGGTTCATGCGTCGGTCCTAAAGGCCAGCGCGTGCAGGCGATCGTCAATGAACTGAAAGGCGAAAAAATTGATATCGTCAACTGGTCTGATGATCCGGTTGAATTTGTTGCCAATGCGCTCAGCCCGTCTAAAGTGCTGGATGTCATCGTCAGCGAAGAAGAAAAAGCCACGACTGTCATCGTTCCTGATTACCAGCTTTCTCTGGCAATCGGAAAAAGAGGGCAAAACGCCCGCTTAGCCGCGAAACTGACAGGCTGGAAAATCGATATCAAAAGTGAAACGGATGCAAGAGACCTTGGCATCTATCCGAGAGAGCATGAAGAAGATGACGATTTAGAGCCGCTCTTTATGGAGCCTGAAACAGCCGAATCGGATGAATAAGAGGTGACTTTAGGTGAATAAGCGAAAAAAAATTCCTCTGCGCAAATGCGTGGTAACGGGGGAAATGAAGCCTAAAAAGGAACTGATCCGTATTGTCCGTTCTAAAGAAGGAGAGATTTCAGTCGATCCGACCGGAAAGAAGAACGGGCGGGGTGCCTATATCACCCTTGAGAAAGAATGCATCTTAGCTGCGAAAAAGAAAAACACATTGCAAAATCAATTTCAATCACAAATCGATGACCAGATTTTCGAAGAATTGCTGGAACTGGCGGAAAAGGTGAAAAAATAACATGTCTGGAATGGAATGGTTTCCCTTGCTGGGTCTGGCCAATCGAGCTCGTAAGGTCGTGTCGGGCGAGGACTTGGTTATAAAAGAAATTAGAAATGCGCGTGCAAAACTTGTTCTGCTGACAGAAGATGCATCTGCGAATACTGCAAAAAAAGTATCCGATAAATGCAATTATTATAAAGTGCCTTATAAAAAAGTCGAAAGCCGCGCGGATCTCGGCCGCTCTATCGGCAAGGAATCACGTGTCGTTGTCGCCGTCACTGACCAAGGTTTTGCGAATAAGCTGATCAGCTTGCTCGATTAATATTTTTGGGGGTGAACGAATGGCTAAAATGAGAGTTTACGAATATGCAAAAGCCATCAATGTTTCAAGCAAGGAAATTTTGACTGCGCTGAAAAACATGGATATAGTAGTAAATAACCATATGGCAATGCTTGAAGAAAAGACCATTAAGCAGCTTGATGCGAAATTTAAAAAAGGCGGCGCCGGCGTTACATCTCAGAAGCCTGCGGAAACGAACAAAAACAAGCCGCAAGGGATTAATCAGCAGCCTGCTGGGAATCAACCAAACAAAATTCGAGACGGAAAGAAGAATGACGTGCAGAATAATCAATTTAACAAAAACAAGAAGAACAACAACAACAAAAACAAAAACAAACGCAATCATAACAACAAAAATCAGTATCAGCAAAAACCGCTGAAGCCGAAAAAAGAGCTTCCTGAGAAAATTACGTTTTCCGGCTCTTTAACAGTCGGAGCTTTAGCCGAGGAACTGGGCAAAGAGCCGTCTGAACTCATTAAAAAACTGATGCTTCTGGGCGTAATGGCTACGATTAACCAGGAGCTTGACAAAGACACAATCGAACTGATCGCATCTGAATACGGTGTAGAAACAGAAGAAGTGATTGTGCTTGAAGAAACTGAGCTTGAAAAATATGAAGAGGCTGACAAAGAAGAAGATCTTCAAATCCGTCCGCCTGTCGTGACGATCATGGGCCACGTTGACCACGGGAAAACGACCCTCCTTGACAGCATCAGAAAAACAAAAGTTGTTGAAGGTGAAGCCGGCGGAATCACCCAGCATATCGGGGCTTACCAGATCGAAGAAAACGGCAAAAAAATCACGTTCCTAGATACTCCGGGACACGCGGCGTTCACAACAATGCGGGCGCGCGGTGCGGAAGTAACTGATATTACCATTTTAGTCGTAGCGGCTGATGACGGCGTTATGCCGCAAACAGTCGAAGCCATCAACCATGCGAAAGCGGCTGAGGTTCCGATTATCGTTGCCGTGAATAAAGTGGATAAAGAAAGCGCGAACCCTGACCGCGTCATGCAGGAGCTGACTGAATACGGACTCGTTCCTGAAGCATGGGGAGGAGAAACGATTTTCGTTCCTCTGTCCGCTCTTACAGGCAAGGGAATTGACGAGCTTGTCGAAATGATTCTGCTTGTCAGTGAAGTGGAAGAGCTGAAAGCCAATCCGAACCGTCAGGCAAAAGGAACGGTTATTGAAGCTGAGCTCGATAAAGGAAGAGGGTCTGTCGCGACACTTCTCGTTCAAACGGGAACATTGAATGTCGGAGATCCGATCGTTGTCGGAAATACATTCGGCCGCGTGCGGGCCATGGTCAATGATCTCGGCCGCCGCGTGAAAACAGCCGGACCGTCCACACCTGTAGAAATTACTGGCTTAAACGACGTACCGCAGGCTGGCGATCAATTCCTCGTCTTTAAAGACGAAAAAACAGCCCGTTCTGTCGGTGAAGCACGCGCTTCCAAGCAACTGGAAGAACAGCGCAGCGACAAAGCGAAGCTGAGCCTCGATGATCTGTTTGAACAAATTAAACAAGGCGATGTCAAAGACATCAATTTAATCGTAAAAGCTGACGTTCAAGGTTCAGCCGAAGCGTTAACAGCCGCTCTTCAAAAAATTGAAGTAGAAGGCGTAAAAGTGAAAATCATTCACACAGGCGTCGGTGCGATTACGGAATCAGACATCATTCTCGCATCTGCTTCAAATGCAATTGTTATCGGGTTTAATGTGCGCCCAGACGGAAATGCTAAGAGCACGGCTGAAGCTGAAAATGTAGATATCCGTCTTCACCGTATCATTTACAAAGTCATCGAAGAAATTGAAGCGGCGATGAAAGGAATGCTTGATCCTGAATACGAAGAAAAAGTCATCGGTCAGGTTGAAGTGCGCCAAACATTCAAAGTGTCGAAAATCGGCACGATTGCCGGCGGATATGTAACAGACGGCCACATTACACGTGACAGCGGACTCCGCCTGATCCGTGACGGCGTGGTCATCTTCGAAGGGGAAGTAGACGTTCTGAAACGCTTCAAAGATGATGTGAAAGAAGTTTCACAAGGATATGAATGTGGTATTACAATTAAGAAATACAATGACATTCGCGAAGGCGACATCATTGAAGCGTATGTCATGCAGGAAATCGAAAGAAAGTGATCGGATTTGCGGAATGTGAATGCATCATTTATGATGCGGGATCATTAAAGGAGAAACGAGCCGTTCTGAAGCGGATTATAACGAGGGTTCAGAATAAGTTCAACGTGTCGGCCGCAGAAATCGGCTATCAGGACACTTGGCAGCGGACCAGCTTCGGAATCGCCGTCGTCTCCTCCTCTCACGTTCAGGCGGAAAAGGAGATCCAGCGTGTACTCGCGTTTATTGACTCCTTTCCCGAAATAGAACGGACGATCACTAGAACAGAGTGGTTTTAACTTAGAGGTGATTGAATTGAGTATGAGAGCAAACCGTGTCGGCGAGCAGATGAAAAAAGAGCTCGGGGATATTATCAGCCGAAAGCTGAAAGACCCGAGAATCGGATTTCTCACTGTAACAGACGTACGTGTTTCAGGTGATTTACAAATAGCGAAGGTGTATATCTCCGTTCTCGGCGGAGAGAAAAAGAAAGAGGAGGCGCTGAAAGGGCTTGAGAAAGCGAAAGGATTTATCCGTTCCGAAATCGGCAGCCGAATCAGACTTCGAAAAACGCCTGAGCTTGAATTTGAATTTGATGAATCAATTGAGTACGGCAACCGTATTGAAACATTGATTCACGAACTGCATTCAGATAAACCGTCTGAATAACAAGGAAAGAGGATGGGCGAGTGTCGTCTGTCCTCTTTTCTGCGTTTTACGGGATACAATTGATAACAAAGGAGCGAAAGACATATGGTTAACGGAGTTCTCCTTTTACATAAACCGGTCGGCATGACTTCTCACGACTGTGTCATGAAAATAAGAAAACTGTTAAAAACAAAGAAAGTCGGACATACGGGAACGCTTGATCCGGCAGTGTCAGGCGTACTGCCGATCTGTGTCGGACGGGCCACAAAGATTGTTGAGTACGTCACCGACAAGTCAAAAACGTATGATGCTGAGATCACTCTCGGCTTCTCCACATCGACCGAAGACCAGACTGGAGAAACGGTCAGCGTAAAACCTGTCAAGGAGCCGCTGAAAGAAGCGGATATCAAAGCCGTTTTAGACGAACTGAAGGGACCGCAGGAGCAAGTGCCGCCGATGTATTCCGCTGTAAAGGTCAACGGGAAAAAGCTCTATGAATACGCCAGAGCCGGTATTGAAGTGGAGCGGCCGAAGCGGAATATCACGATTGAAGATATCGCGCTCACTTCCCCTGTCACTTATAAAGAAGACACAGCATCATTCCGCTTTACAGTCACGTGCTCAAAGGGCACTTACGTGAGAACATTGGCGGTGACAATCGGTGAAAAACTCGGCTATCCCGCGCATATGTCGCATCTCATCCGCACCGCTTCCGGCGATTTCAGCCTTGATGAGTGTTTCACGTTTGAGGAACTTGAACAGCAGGTTTCAGACGGCATGGTTGCAGAGCATGCCGTGCCGATTGAAAGAGCGCTCAATCATTTGCCGAAATGGGTCATAAGTGATACATTAGCTAAGAAAGCTGAAAACGGGTCAGTGTTTGACATCCCGGCGGAATTTTCTGCAATGACAGCTGACGCCCGTATAGCGGTCTGTACTGAAGACGGAGAATGTGTGGCCATTTATATGCCGCATCCTTCAAAAAAAGGACTGCTGAAACCGGCTAAAGTGCTCATGCAAAAAAGCGAACAATAAGAAAAAAGGTGACCGTTCTGTGAAGACGATACATATTTCTCATCCGCATCATTTACAAAAAGAAGAGCAGCCGGCGTCTGTCATGGCGCTCGGCTACTTTGACGGCGTTCATTTGGGACACCGGAAAGTAATCGGAACAGCCAGACAAATTGCCGAAGATAAAGGCCTGTCGCTGGCCGTTATGACGTTTCATCCCCACCCTTCTCATGTGTTGGGCAGGGACAAAGAGCCAAAGGATCTGATTACGCCGCTTGAAGATAAAATCAGCCAGATCGGGCGTTTAGGCGCTGATGTGCTGTATGTCGTAAAGTTTGATGAAGCGTTTGCGTCTCTGTCTCCAAAACAGTTTGCCGAGGAGTATATTTTAGGGTTAAACGCGCGGCACGCTGTGGGAGGCTTCGATTTTACGTACGGAAAATACGGAAAAGGCACGATGGAGACGCTGCCGGACGATTTAAATGGCAAGGCCGGATGCACGACTGTCGAGAAACAGACCGAGCAGGACAGAAAGATCAGCTCCACTTATATCCGGTCAGCGCTGCAGGATGGTGACGTTGAACTTGCGCACACTCTTCTCGGCCAGCCGTATTTTATCCGGGGCACTGTGATTCACGGAGACAAAAGAGGCCGCACCATCGGTTTTCCGACCGCGAATGTCGGCCTGCAAAACAGCTATATCGTGCCGCCGACAGGCGTGTATGCAGTGAAAGCCGAAATAAAAGGCGAGGTGTATGAAGGCGTCTGCAACATCGGCTACAAACCGACCTTTTATGAAAAGCGTCCCGATCAGCCGTCAATTGAAGTTCATTTGTTTAATTTTCAGCAGGATGTATACGGAGAAGGCGTTAAAATCGAGTGGTACAAACGAATCCGAAGCGAACGGAAATTTAACGGCATCGAAGAACTGACGGCTCAGATCGGGAAAGACAAACAAGAAGCGATCCGTTTTTTCAGCAAATAACGGAAAAAACATCAAAAGTACACAAATTTTCTTCTAAAAGATTTGCATATGGGCGCGATTTTTAGTATCATATGTTTCGTAGTCTTAAAACCATTGCTTGGCAATCCGAAGTCACCGACGGTTGCTAGGTAACTGGGGCTAATTATGATATGGAGGTGAAACAGGATGGCAATTACTCAAGAGCGTAAAAATCAACTCATCAGTGAGTTCAAAACACACGAATCTGATACTGGATCTCCAGAAGTTCAGATCGCTATCCTAACAGACTCAATTAACAACTTGAACGAGCATTTGCGTACTCACAAGAAAGATCACCACTCACGTCGCGGTCTTCTTAAAATGGTAGGTAAACGTCGTAATCTTCTTACGTATCTGCGTAATAAAGACGTAACTCGTTACCGTGAGTTAATTAACAAACTAGGCTTACGTCGATAATCGTAAAAAGCGGGAGGATTCCCGCTTTTTTATCGTATTAAAGCGAAAAAAATAATGATAAAAAAACAATGAAATCCTTTTACATACTACTTTGACATTGATATGTTCAATTCATTTCGTTCATAATAGGAGTAATTGATTATTTCACACATTAAGAGAGGAGCTCGTAATCGAATGGGACAAGAGAAACATGTCTTTACCATAGATTGGGCCGGCAGACAGCTTACAGTAGAAGCCGGCCAGCTTGCCAAACAGGCAAACGGCGCTGTCATGGTCCGCTACGGCGATACTGCAGTGCTCAGCACAGCAACCGCATCAAAAGAACCGAAACCGCTAGATTTTTTCCCGCTTACCGTTAACTATGAAGAAAGATTATACGCAGTAGGTAAAATTCCGGGCGGTTTTATTAAAAGAGAAGGCCGTCCAAGTGAAAAGGCCGTTTTAGCCAGCCGTCTGATCGACCGTCCGATCCGCCCGCTTTTCGCAGACGGATTCCGTAACGAAGTACAGGTCATCAGCATTGTCATGAGTGTTGATCAGGACTGCTCATCTGAAATGGCTGCAATGTTCGGTTCATCACTCGCTCTTTGCGTTTCCGATATCCCGTTTGAAGGCCCGATCGCGGGTGTGACGGTAGGCCGCATTGACGGGAAATTCGTCATCAATCCGACGGTTGACCAGCTTGAAAAAAGTGATATCAACCTCATCGTTGCAGGCACAAAAGACGCCATCAACATGGTGGAAGCCGGAGCGGATGAAGTACCTGAAGAAATCATGCTTGAGGCGATTATGTTCGGTCACGAAGAAATTAAGCGCCTGATCGCATTCCAAGAAGAAATCGTCGCAGCAGTCGGCAAAGAGAAAACAGAAATCCAACTGTATGAAATTGACGAAGAGCTCAGCGAAAAAGTAAAAAGCCTTGCGGAGCCGGATCTTCTCAGCGCCATTCAGGTTCACGAAAAACATGCTCGCGAAGACGCGATTAATGAAGTGAAAAATGCAGTTGTCGCGAAATTCGAAGAAGAAGAGCATGATGAAGATACGATTAAAAAAGTGAAACAGACACTGTCTAAACTTGTGAAAAACGAAGTGCGCCGTTTGATCACAGAAGAAAAAGTCCGTCCGGACGGCCGCGGCGTTGATCAGATCCGTCCGCTTTCTTCAGAAGTCGGCCTTCTGCCGAGAACGCACGGCTCCGGGCTGTTTACGAGAGGACAGACGCAGGCGCTCAGCGTATGTACATTAGGCGCCCTTGGGGACGTTCAGATTCTTGACGGTTTAGGCGTGGAAGAATCAAAACGCTTTATGCATCATTATAACTTCCCGCAGTTCAGCGTAGGGGAGACAGGCCCGATGCGCGGACCGGGACGCCGTGAGATCGGTCACGGTGCTCTTGGAGAGCGTGCGCTTGAGCCGGTCATTCCGAATGAAAAAGACTTCCCGTATACGGTCCGCCTCGTATCCGAAGTGCTTGAATCAAACGGTTCCACTTCACAGGCCAGCATTTGCGCGAGCACGCTTGCCATGATGGACGCAGGTGTTCCGATTAAAGCCCCTGTTGCGGGTATCGCGATGGGACTTGTGAAATCAGGCGAGTACTATACGGTATTAACGGATATTCAAGGGATGGAAGACGCCCTCGGTGACATGGACTTTAAAGTAGCCGGCACGGAAAAAGGCGTGACAGCGCTGCAAATGGACATTAAAATTGAAGGCCTTTCAAGAGAAATTCTTGAAGAAGCGCTTCAGCAGGCGAAAAAAGGAAGAATGGAAATCTTGAACAGCATGCTCAGCACGCTTGGTGAATCAAGAAAAGAACTTTCTCAATATGCGCCGAAAATTTTAACGATGAACATTAATCCGGATAAAATCCGTGATGTTATCGGACCGAGTGGTAAACAAATCAACAAAATCATTGAAGATACCGGTGTTAAAATTGACATTGAACAAGACGGCACCATCTTTATTTCTTCTACTGATGAAAGCAGCAACCAAAAAGCGAAAAAAATCATCGAAGATCTTGTCAGAGAAGTCGAAGTCGGCCAGCTTTACCTCGGTAAAGTCAAACGGATTGAGAAATTCGGCGCTTTCGTTGAAATCTTCAGCGGAAAAGACGGTCTCGTTCACATCTCTGAACTAGCGCTCGAACGGGTCGGCAAGGTTGAGGATGTTGTGAAAATCGGTGACGAAATCCTTGTGAAGGTAACTGAAATTGACAAACAGGGACGAGTGAATCTGTCGCGTAAAGCAGTGCTGCGCGAAGAGAAAGAAAAAGAACAGGAACAACAACAATCTTAAATGAAAACCTAACAAGGAGCCTGGGAGACCCGGCTTCTTTATTTTGAGAAAGACAACAGACGGGTTCTACCTTGTCCTCCTCATACATAATGTGTGGTGAGGGGGGAAGGACATGTTGAAAAAATTCGTGCCGTTTGCCGTTTTTTTATTTCTTTTTTTTGTTTCGTTTGAAATGTTAAAAAATCCGTATACAGTTGATTACATAGACGCAATGAAAAAAGACGCTGTAACTGTGTCAGCATCAAAAGATCCGCTCTATGAAGAATTACTGCAAAAAGCGTCAGAGTATGAAGTGAAGCCGCAAGACGCGCGGATTGATAAAATATGGAAGAGCATACCGGGATATAACGGTTTAAAAGTCAATGTGGAAAAATCCTATAAACAAATGAAAAAGGACGGAGAATTTCACGAAGACGGCCTTGTCTATGAGCAGGTAAAACCGAAAGTCCATCTTGATTCTCTCGCGCCCGAACCCATTTATAAAGGAAATCCCGACAAACCGATGGTCGCTTTCCTGATAAATGTCGCCTGGGGAAATGAATACGTGGAGCAAATGCTGCCTATTCTGAAGCAGCACCAGGTCAAAGCAACTTTCTTTCTTGAAGGGAAATGGCTGAAAAACAATCAGGAGCTGGGGAAAAAAATAGCGGCAGACGGACATGAAATCGGAAATCATTCATACAATCACCCTGATATGAGCAAACTGACTTCAGGAAGCATTTCCGAACAGCTTGACAAAACCAATGCACAAATCAGCGAGACGCTCGGCATAAAGCCGAAATGGTTTGCGCCGCCAAGCGGCAGCTTCAGAAAAGCTGTGGTCGATCTTGCGGCGGAAAAAGGAATGGGCACCATCATGTGGACCGTGGACACCATTGACTGGCAAAAACCGTCTCCGGCTGTTTTACAAACAAGGGTGTTGAGCAAAATACATAACGGAGCCATGATTTTAATGCATCCGACTGATCCGACTGCGAAAAGCCTGGATACACTGATTGCAAAAATCAAAGAAAAAGGCTACGCGCTCGGCTCAGTGTCTGACTTAATGGATGAAAACAGGCTGATGAAGTAGCAGGCGGCAGTTGCCTGTCTTTGAATAGGAGGAACAGACTTGATAAAACGCTATACATGCCAAAACGGTGTAAGAGTTGTGCTTGAAAATAATCCAACGGTGCGGTCTGTGGCAATCGGCGTATGGATCGGGACGGGATCACGTCATGAAACGCCGGATACAAACGGTATTTCGCACTTTCTTGAGCATATGTTTTTTAAAGGAACAAATACCAGGTCCGCACGTGAAATCGCAGAATCCTTCGATCGGATAGGCGGCCAAGTGAATGCCTTCACTTCAAAAGAATATACGTGCTATTACGCCAAAGTGCTGGATGAGCATGCAAACTACGCACTTGATGTGCTGGCTGATATGTTCTTTCATTCTGCTTTTGACGAAGATGAGCTCAAAAAAGAAAAGAACGTCGTATATGAAGAAATCAAAATGTATGAAGACGCGCCGGATGATATTGTCCACGATCTGCTGAGCAAAGCGACATACGGCAATCATTCGCTCGGCTACCCGATTCTCGGGACGGAGGAAACGCTTTCGTCATTTAACGGCGATTCTCTCAGACAGCATATGGATGACTTTTACACGCCGGACCGCGTCGTCATTTCTGTCGCCGGAAATGTAACGGAACAATTCATTAAAGACGTGGAGAAATGGTTCGGTACATACGAAGCGAAGGGCAAAGCAAGCGGCATCAGCGAGCCTGAGTTTCATTATGAAAAGCTGACCAGAAAAAAAGACACCGAACAGGCGCATCTCTGTCTCGGTTTCAAAGGCCTGAAAGTCGGAGATCCGGACATTTACGATTTGATCGTCTTAAACAACGTGCTGGGCGGAAGCATGAGCAGCCGTCTTTTCCAGGATGTGCGCGAAGATAAAGGACTGGCCTATTCTGTATACAGCTATCACAGTTCCTATGAAGACAGCGGTATGCTGACGATTTACGGAGGCACCGGCGCGAATCAGCTCGGACTTCTGTCTGAAACCATTCAGGAAACGTTATCGGTTCTAAAACGTGACGGTATCACCCCGAAAGAGCTGGAAAACAGCAAAGAGCAAATGAAGGGGAGCTTAATGCTCAGCTTAGAGAGCACAAACAGCAAAATGAGCCGGAACGGGAAAAACGAACTCCTGCTCGGAAAGCATAAGACCATGGATGAAATTATCACTGAATTAAATGCGGTCAGCCTGGAAAGCGTCAACGGCCTCAGCCGCCGCTTATTTACGGATGATTACGCACTATCGCTCATCAGCCCGACCGGCAATATGCCGGCCTCGTCTTAATCGGAAAAGCAGTCTGCCTCTATACGGGGCAGGCATTTTTTTTTGCTCCGGGTCATATAGTACAAGGGGGTGGCTATCATGAGGCTCAGTGAACTGTCAGGTAAAGAAATTGTAGACATTAAACGGGCAGAGCGGCTCGGCGTGCTCGGCCAGACCGATTTGGAAATTAATGAACAGGACGGACAAATTACCGCGCTGTTGATACCGACGGTAAAATGGTTCGGATTGCGAAAACAAGGCCACGACATCCGCGTCCCCTGGAACCATATCCAAAAAATCGGGTCAGACATGATCATTTTAGACGTTCCGGGGGAGATCACGCCTCCCGAAGAGTAGATCTTATTCTTTTTTGCAAGCACCGGCTCATACAGCCGGTGCTTTTTTCATGAAAAAGAACGCTGTACATTCACCGCCCTTTCTCTTTGCACATACGATGAAGAGGAGGATGACACTTAAAAGATCCAGTAACTGTAAAGAAGGTGAACGTTTCAGATGTTAACCGGATTGACAATTGCGATCATTGGCGGTGACGCAAGACAGCTTGAGATTATAAGGAAGCTGACAGAACAGCATGCCGATATTTATCTTGCAGGGTTTGACCAATTGGATGACGGTTTTACAGGAACCGTCAAATGCAAAATTGATGAGATTCCCTTTCAAAAAATAGACAGTATCATCCTGCCCGTATCGGCAACAACCGGAGAAGGCGTTGTTTCCACGGTTTTTTCAAATGAAGAAGTGGTATTAAAGCAGAGCTATCTTGAGCGGACACCGGAGCATTGCGTCATTTATTCAGGCATCTCCAACACGTATCTTGAGGGGATCGCCAGCGAAGCCGGCCGCAAACTTGTGAAATTATTTGAACGGGACGATATCGCAATATTCAACTCGATTCCCACTGTTGAAGGAACAATCATGATGGCGATTCAGCATACGGATTATACCATTCACGGATCAAATGTCGCCGTTCTCGGCATGGGGCGCACCGGTATGACGATCGCCCGGACGTTTGCGGCGTTAGGAGCGAAGGTAAAAGTGGGCGCGCGGAGTTCGGCTCATTTGGCCCGTATAACGGAAATGGGGCTTTCTCCTTTTCAACTTGAAGAGCTTACTGAACATGTAAATGATATTGATATCTGCATTAACACCGTACCGAGCTTGATTCTGAATCAAAGCGTTTTATCGCGCATGACGCCGAAGACCTTGATTTTGGATTTAGCATCCCGTCCGGGCGGAACGGATTTCAAATATGCTGAAAAACAAGGCATTAAAGCGCTGCTTGCTCCGGGTCTTCCGGGAATTGTGGCCCCGAAAACAGCCGGACAGATTATTGCAAACGTTTTGAGCAAGCTTTTGGCAGACTTAAAGAAAGAGGGGAAATAACCATGTCTCTGAAAGGGAAAAGAATCGGATTCGGATTAACCGGCTCGCATTGCACATATGAGGAAGTTTTTCCGCAAATAGAGGCGCTTATCAGTCAAGGAGCTGAAGTCCGGCCGGTCGTGACATCAACCGTTCAATCGACCGATACCCGCTTTGGGGAGGGGGGAGATTGGGTCAGAAAAATTGAAGAAGCAACAGGCTTTGAGGCGATTGATTCCATCGTAAAAGCGGAGCCTCTCGGGCCGAAACTTCCGCTCGACTGCATGGTCATCGCCCCTTTAACCGGAAATTCAATGAGCAAACTCGCAAATGCGATGACTGACAGCCCCGTCCTTATGGCTGCGAAAGCCACGATCCGCAACGGCCGCCCGGTCGTGCTCGGAATTTCGACAAACGACGGACTCGGTTTAAACGGAACGAATTTAATGAGGCTGATGTCCGCAAAAAACATATATTTCATCCCGTTCGGCCAGGACGACCACGTGAAAAAACCGACATCGCTCGTCGCCAGAATGGATCTCCTTCCGATTACGGTAGAAAAAGCTCTTTTGCACCAGCAGGTTCAGCCGGTGCTCGTACACCACCATGAATAAAAAATCATGATGACAGAAAATCATTCCGGAATAAAAAAATTCGATCAATCCGTGACTATTCTATGGTAAAATAAAACGTAAAATGCAAAGTCAATTCAACAAATGATGCTTAATTGGCGGAAGGAGTTTTACAGATGGGAAGAGGATTACACGTAGCAGTTGTCGGAGCGACGGGAGCCGTAGGACAGCAAATGCTGAAAACACTGGAAGACAGAAACTTTGAAATCGAAACACTCACACTACTATCCTCAAAGCGTTCTGCTGGTACGAAAGTAACGTTTAAAGGCGAAGAATATACAGTGCAGGAAGCTGTTCCTGAAAGCTTCGAAGGCGTTCATATCGCGTTATTCAGCGCCGGCGGAAGCGTATCACAAAGCTTGGCGCCTGAGGCTGTAAAACGGGGAGCCATTGTGATTGACAATACCAGCGCATTCCGTATGGACGAAAATACACCGCTCGTGGTGCCTGAGGTGAACGAAGGTGATCTGCACAAACATAACGGCATTATCGCCAACCCTAACTGTTCAACGATTCAGATGGTGGCTGCGCTTGAACCGATCCGCAAAGCGTACGGATTGAAAAAAGTCATTGTATCTACTTACCAAGCTGTGTCCGGGGCCGGCAATGAAGCGGCGAAGGAATTGTACAGCCAGACAAAAGCGATTTTAAACAATGAACCCGCAGAACCGTCCATTATGCCGGTTAAAGGCGACAAAAAGCATTATCAAATCGCATTTAACGCCATTCCGCAAATTGATAAATTCCAAGACAACGGCTATACGTTTGAGGAAATGAAAATGATTAATGAAACGAAAAAAATCATGCATATGCCGAAGCTGGAAGTGGCTGCGACATGTGTCAGACTGCCGATTGAAACAGGGCACTCAGAATCTGTTTACATTGAGCTTGACCGTGATGACGCAACCGTTGAAGATATGAAACAGCTTTTAAAAGAAGCTCCGGGTGTTACGCTTCAGGATGATCCGGCGGAGCAGCTTTACCCGATGCCTGCTGATTGCGTCGGCAAACGCGATGTATTTGTAGGAAGAATCCGTAAAGATTTGGACAGAGCAAACGGTTTTCATTTGTGGGTTGTTTCTGATAACCTGTTAAAAGGCGCCGCTTGGAACTCAGTCCAAATCGCGGAAAGCCTGCAAAAACTGAACCTCGTATAAAACAAACGTATTTTCTATAGGCGAACAGAAGAGAGTAAGGCTCTGCCTGCTCTCTTCTGTTACGTCAGACTAATTTGGAGTGAAAATAGTGAAGATCATTGTTCAAAAATTCGGCGGAACATCCGTAAAAGATGACAAAGGCCGCAAGCTTGCGCTAGCACACATTAAAGATGCCATCAGTGAAGGTTATAAAGTTGTTGTTGTCGTATCGGCGATGGGAAGAAAAGGAGACCCGTACGCGACAGATTCTTTAATCGGGCTCCTTTACGGCAGCCAGTCCGACATTTCTCCGAGAGAGCAGGATATGCTTCTGTCTTGCGGAGAAACGATTTCGTCCGTTGTTTTTTCCAGCATGCTGAAGGAAAACGGCATAAAAGCCGCAGCTTTAACAGGAGCCCAGGCCGGCTTTTTAACCAATGCCCAGCATACTGACGCCAAAATTATAGAAATGAAAACAGAGCGGCTTTTCGCTGCACTTGCCAGCCATGACGCTGTCGTTGTCGCAGGATTTCAGGGAGCGACTGAAAAAGGCGACACGACGACGATCGGCAGAGGAGGAAGCGATACTTCAGCAGCGGCGCTCGGCGCGGCGGTTGATGCTGAGTTTATCGACATTTTTACGGACGTGGAAGGCGTTATGACAGCCGATCCGAGAATCGTGGAAAATGCTAAGCCGCTTCCGAACGTCACATATACGGAAATCTGCAACCTTGCCTATCAAGGCGCGAAAGTCATTCATCCGCGCGCGGTGGAAATCGCCATGCAGGCAAAGGTGCCGATCCGCGTGCGCTCCACTTATTCAAAAGACAAAGGCACTTTGGTGACGTCCCATCATTCGTCTAACATCGGCAGCGATGTATTCGAACGGCTGATCACGGGGATCGCCCATGTGAAAGATGTGACGCAATTTAAGGTTCCCGCCAAAATGGGGCAATACAACGTTCAGACTGAAGTCTTTAAAGCAATGGCAAATGCCGGAATCAGCGTAGATTTCTTTAACATTACGCCGAGTGAAATCGTATATACCGTAGCCGGCAGTAAAACGGAAGCCGCGCGCAGCATTTTGGCTGAATTAGGATATGAGCCGACAGTGACGGAGAGCTGTGCGAAAGTGTCAGCGGTCGGCGCCGGGATAATGGGTGTTCCGGGTGTCACGTCAAAAATCGTCTCCGCACTTTCTGATAAAGGCATTCCGATTCTGCAATCTGCCGACAGCCATACGACGATCTGGGTGCTCGTTCATGAAAAAGATATGGTAACGGCCGTAAATGCGCTGCATGAAGTGTTTGAACTTTCAAAGTAAATGTGATTGAATCATGATGAGGTGAAAAAAATGAATGTCGGAAATATATCTACAGCGATGATTACCCCCTTTGACAGTAAAGGGAATGTAGACTTTCAAAAACTGTCTACATTAATCGACTATTTGTTGAAAAACGGTACGGATTCTTTAGTCGTCGCAGGCACGACCGGCGAATCTCCGACACTTTCAACGGAAGAAAAAATTGCACTCTTTGAATTTACAGTCAAAGAAGTGAACGGACGCGTGCCTGTTATAGCGGGTACGGGAAGCAACAATACGAAAGACTCCATTAAACTGACAAAAAAAGCTGAAGAAGCCGGCGTCGATTGCGTTATGCTTGTCACGCCGTATTATAATAAGCCTTCCCAAGAGGGGATGTACCGTCATTTTAAAGCCATAGCTGAAGAAACGTCTCTTCCTGTGATGCTTTACAACGTGCCGGGCAGAACGGTCGCTTCGCTTGCGCCGGAAACGGCCATCAGACTTGCGGAGATACCGAATATCTCTGCGATTAAAGAAGCGAGCGGCGATCTTGATGCCATTACGAAAATCATTGCCGAAACACCGGAAGATTTTTACGTCTATTCAGGTGATGACGGGTTAACGCTTCCTATTCTCGCAGTCGGCGGAAGAGGAGTCGTGTCAGTGGCCAGCCATATCGTAGGTTCTGACATGCAGCAGATGATTAAAAACTATACGAACGGGCAGACGGCAACCGCGGCACTGATTCATCAGAAGCTTCTGCCGATCATGAAGGAGCTCTTTAAAGCGCCTAATCCGGCTCCGGTCAAAACGGCGCTACAGCTGAAAGGCCTTGATGTCGGATCTGTGCGTCTTCCTCTTATCCCGCTGAATGAAGATGAACGTCTGAGCCTGAGCAGCGTCATCAGCGAACTGTAAGAAAAAATTTATACAGTTAAAATGCGCGGTCATTCTCATTTTTATCGTGAGTTTGACCGTTTTGTATACATATTGGTTTTCCCTAAACCTTCCGCTTCTTCTTGTTTTCTAAAATTGATATCAGTTATAATAGGAACAAGTGATGATGGACGGGTATGAGACTAGGAGGATACAGATTTTGAAAAAGAAAAATACAGAAAACGTCAGAATTATCGCCCTTGGCGGCGTCGGAGAAATTGGGAAGAACCTATATGTCATTGAAATTGACTCAGACATATTTGTAGTGGATGCAGGGCTGATGCACCCTGAAAATGAAATGCTCGGTATTGATGTCGTCATTCCGGATATTTCCTACTTAGTAGAACGGGCTGACCGCGTGAAGGCCATCTTTCTGACACACGGGCACGATGAAAACATCGGGGGCGTCTTTTATTTATTGAATAAGCTGTCGGTGCCGGTATACGGAACGAAGCTTACGCTTGCATTACTGAGAGAAAAACTCAAGCAGTACGGGCATAATCGAAAAGCTGATTTGCGTGAAGTTCACTCTAAATCAGTCATTACATTTGAATCAACGAAAGTATCGTTCTTTAAAACGATTCACAGTATTCCGGATTCAGTGGGAGTCAGCTTCAAAACATCACTTGGCTCTATTGTATGCACGGGAGACTTTAAATTTGACCAGACGCCTGCTTATCACCAATCATGTGATATTGGCGAAATTGCCAAAATCGGAAACAGCGGCGTGCTCGCCCTGCTTTCTGACAGCGCCAATGCGGAGCGCCCGGGGTATACTCCGTCAGAAGCATATGTAAGCGGTGAAATTTCCGATGCGATGAACAATTCAGAAAACCGTGTCATCATTGCTGTATTCGCGTCTAATATCAACCGGATCCAGCAAGTGATACAGGCTGCCGTCCAGAACGGCCGCAAACTTGCAATCGCCGGAAAAAATCTGCAAAACGTGCTTCAGCTTGGGCGCAAGCTCGGCTATATTGAAGCCGAAGATGAAATGTTTATTCCTGTGCAGGATGTGAAAAAATATCCGAAGCGGGAAGTGGCAATTGTTACAGCCGGAAGCCATGGTGAGCCGCTGGCCGCTCTTACGCGGATGGCCAAGCAGGCGCACAAGCAGCTTAACATTGAAGAAGGAGACACCGTTGTCATTGCATCAACACCGATTCCGGGGCATGAATTGATATATTCCAAAACCGTCAACCTGCTTGCCCGCGCCGGCGCTCAAGTCATTTTCGCCCAAAAACGCGTGCATGTGTCCGGGCACGGTTCGCAGGAAGAATTGAAACTCATGCTTAATTTGCTGAAACCGAAATATTTAATTCCGGTTAACGGTGAATTCAGAATGCAAAAAGCGCATTCCAAAATCGCAGAAGAGATCGGCATGAAACGCAGCGATATTTTCTTGATTGAAAAAGGTGACGTCGTTGAATTCCGCGGCCAGAATGTGAAAATCGGGGATAAAGTCACGTACGGAAACGTTCTGATTGACGGCCTCGGAGTCGGCGACATCGGCAACATCGTGCTGAGAGACCGCCGCTTATTGTCACAAGACGGCATTCTCATCGTCGTGATTTCACTCGATAAGCAGAAAAAGAACCTCGTATCAGGTCCTGAGATCATTACGCGCGGTTTCGTGTATGTCAGAGAATCAGAGGGTCTAATTGTACAAGCTACTGAGCTCGTCCGCTCTATCGTGACTGAAGCGACGGAAACATCTGCCGTAGAATGGTCCACGCTGAAACAAGCCATGCGTGATGCGCTGAATCAATTCCTTTATGAAAAAACAAAACGCAAGCCGATGATCATTCCGATCATTATGGAAGTATAATGTATACACAGCCGGAGCGCATGATGCTCCGGCTGTGTTTTTGTTCATGTCCCGGATGGAAATCATCATCTTTGTTCATAATACAAAGAGACATTCGGAAAGGGTGAAAGATAAAATGGATCATCGTATGGAAAACACCGAAGAACAGCAGCCCGAAAAATCAGATGCGAAAGACAGCATTATGAGCAAAATTCAGCAGCTGGGAGAGACATCTCTGCCGCAAATGTCCCAAGATACCAATATTCACTGCCTGACGATCATCGGCCAAATTGAGGGGCACGTCCAGCTCCCGCCGCAAAATAAAACAACCAAATATGAACACGTCATTCCGCAAATCGTCGCCATTGAGCAAAATCCGAAAATCGAAGGACTTCTGATCATCTTAAACACCGTCGGAGGCGATGTGGAAGCGGGGCTTGCGATTGCGGAAATGCTCGCATCCTTATCAAAACCGACCGTCTCAATCGTACTCGGCGGGGGACACTCGATAGGTGTGCCGATCGCCGTGTCATGTGATCATAGTTTTATCGCGGAAACAGCGACTATGACCATTCACCCCGTTCGGCTTACAGGTCTGGTTATCGGGGTTCCGCAAACATTTGAATACTTGGACAAAATGCAGGAGCGGGTCGTCAACTTTGTGACCCATCATTCAAATATTTCCGAAGAAAAATTCAAAGAGCTGATGTTTTCAAAAGGAAACTTAACCAGGGACATCGGGACGAACGTAGTCGGAAAAGATGCGGCTGATTACGGATTAATTGATGCCGTGGGCGGCGTCGGACAGGCGATAAAAAAGCTGAATCAGCTGATTGAGGAACGAAAGGGCGAGGAAGGAAGGATGATTCAATGATCCTTTATACCGTCATGCCCCAAGAAGTCGTTTACGGTCAGGATATAGAGCAAAGCGTGCATGAACAGGTAGATTACGCCGGCGTGCCGCTGCTAGTTGAGATGAAGGGAAATGAAGCTGAAGTCGTACAGATTTTAAGTACGAACCCGATGGATTTCTTGAATCCGGACATCGCTCCTGGACAAAAAATCAAGCTGAAAATCTAACCGGCATTCAGTCCGTTTCTCGGGGGCAAAATATGCTATAATAGGGGAATCCTACAGAAAAATGCAGCCGGCAAAAGGCTGCTTTTCTTCATGATGTATGATTTTACATTTTTTAACGCAGTAAGGTGATGAGTGTGGCAAAGAAAAAACGGAAATCTAAAAAGAAACAAGAGAGTAAGCTCAATCTAAAATACGAACTAAGCGGACTGCTCTGTGTTGCAATCTCAATTATTGCTGTTTTGCAGCTCGGCGTTGTGGGACAGACATTTGTGTACTTGTTCCGTTTTTTTGCCGGAGAGTGGTTTATTTTATGCTTAATTGCGCTCTTCCTTCTCGGAATTTCGCTGTTTTGGAAAAAGAAGAGTCCAAGCCTTTTAACGAGAAGAAAGGCAGGGTTGTACTGTATTATCGCCAGTATATTGCTGCTGTCTCACGTGCAGCTCTTTAAAAATCTGTCTCATCACGGGTCGATTCGGTCGGCAAGTGTCATCGGCAACACGTGGGAGCTGTTTATGATTGACATGAAACAGCAGGCTGCTTCCCCTGATTTGGGCGGCGGCATGATCGGCGCGGTACTGTTTGCAGCTTCCCACTTTTTATTTGCATCAACGGGTTCACAGATCATGGCGATCGTGCTGATCTTAATGGGGCTGATTCTTGTAACGGGCCGTTCACTGCAGGAAACGCTCAAAAAGTGGACGAGCCCCGTCGGCCGGTTTATCCGCGGTCAATGGCAGGCATTTCTTGAGGATATGAAGACGGTCAGAACGAATATGTCTTCGCCGAAAACAAAAACAAAATCGGGCAAAAAACAAAAAAGGGTTCAAAAGAAAAAAGAAGAGCCTGAACCGGAGGAAGAGGATGAGGAAATCATTTCGCCGATCATCCATTCAGAGCCGATTATTTCAAGCTTTTCAGACCGTCAGGAAGAGCCCTCCGAACCGCTGATTCCGGAAAAAACGCAGGAGGCTGCACAAGCGGCAAAAGATGAGCCTTCCGGCGGCGCTCAAGACAGTGGCGAAACGGCTGCGGCTCCGCCGATGACGTTTACAGAGCTTGAAAATAAAGATTATCAAATGCCTTCATTGGACATACTGGCTGACCCGAAACATACCGGCCAGCAGACCGATAAGAAAAACATTTACGAGAATGCAAGAAAACTCGAACGGACTTTTCAAAGCTTCGGCGTAAAGGCGAAAGTGACGCAGGTTCATCTCGGTCCGGCGGTCACAAAATATGAGGTGTATCCGGACGTCGGGGTCAAAGTCAGTAAAATCGTGAATCTGAGCGATGACCTCGCGCTCGCGCTTGCCGCGAAGGATATCCGGATCGAAGCGCCGATTCCGGGTAAATCGGCAATCGGCATCGAGGTGCCCAATGCTGAAGTTGCGATGGTTTCGTTAAAAGAAGTGCTTGAATCCAAGCTCAATGACAAGCCGGACGCGAAGCTTCTGATCGGCTTGGGACGAAATATTTCCGGGGAAGCCGTGCTTGCCGAACTGAACAAAATGCCCCATCTGCTCGTAGCGGGGGCAACGGGAAGCGGAAAAAGCGTCTGTGTCAACGGTATTATTACGAGCATTCTGATGAGGGCCAAACCGCATGAAGTGAAGATGATGATGATTGACCCGAAAATGGTTGAGCTGAATGTGTATAACGGCATTCCTCATCTGCTTGCGCCGGTCGTGACAGATCCGAAAAAGGCCTCGCAGGCTTTGAAAAAGGTCGTCAATGAGATGGAGCGCCGCTATGAGCTGTTCTCCCATACGGGTACGAGAAATATAGAAGGCTATAACGATCATATTAAGCGGTCAAATGCCGAAGAAGAAGTCAAGCAGCCTGAGCTGCCGTACATCGTCGTCATCGTTGACGAGCTTGCCGATCTGATGATGGTCGCTTCTTCCGACGTGGAAGATTCAATTACGAGACTTTCACAGATGGCGCGGGCGGCGGGAATTCATTTGATTATCGCGACACAGCGGCCTTCAGTCGACGTTATTACCGGTGTTATTAAAGCCAACATCCCGTCAAGAATCGCCTTCAGTGTCTCATCTCAGACCGATTCACGGACGATTTTAGACATGGGCGGCGCTGAAAAGCTTCTGGGGCGCGGAGACATGCTGTTTCTGCCTGTAGGCGCAAATAAGCCGGTGCGTGTGCAAGGGGCATTCTTATCCGATGAAGAGGTTGAGCATGTCGTCGATCATGTCATTACGCAGCAAAAAGCGCAGTACCAAGAAGAGATGATTCCGGAAGAAGTTTCGGAAACACACAGTGAAGTAACGGATGATCTCTATGACGAAGCGGTCGATTTGATTATCGGCATGCAGACGGCATCAGTCTCCATGCTCCAAAGACGGTTCAGAATCGGATATACGAGAGCTGCCCGTCTGATTGACGCAATGGAGGAACGGGGCGTCGTCGGGCCGTATGAAGGAAGCAAACCGAGGGAAGTACTATTATCTAAGGAACAATATGATGAGCTCTCTTCTTAAAAAGGAGAGAGTTTTCACTGAAAATGATATCACCAAAATCATTCCTATTTATTTTTTTATTAAAACATGATATAGTTGTCCCAATTGTTCAATAATTTATGAAAGTGGTTTACGGAGGGGAAACATGTCTACAAAAGCTGACAATCGTCACTTGTATCTAAAAGTGATTGAGCGAATCAAAGAGGATATACAAAACGGAATTTACACCGAAAAGGAAAAGCTTCCTTCTGAATTTGAGCTTTCAAAATCAATGGGTGTCAGCCGGGCAACTCTGCGTGAAGCTTTGCGTATCCTTGAAGAGGAGCATGTGATTATCAGAAGGCACGGTGTGGGCACTTTCGTCCATACAAAACCGCTGTTTCTTTCAGGTATTGAACAGCTCAACAGCGTGACGAAAACGATTCAGCAGGCGAACATGGTGCCGGGTACGATTTTTTTGTCGTCTCAGGTCATCACGCCGTCTGATGAAGATATCGCTAGATTCCGGCTTGAGCCTGAGCAGGAGCTTTTTTATTTGGAACGCGTGAGAACGGCAAGCGGCACTCCGGTCGTTTACTGTTTAGATACGATTCCGATGCACATTCTGCCGAATTCTTTCTGTCATGAACAGGAGTCTATTTTTGATCTTTTGGAAAAAAACTCCGGGTCTGTGATCAGCTATGCCGTTGCTGATATCGAACCGATCGGATATCACGATACGATTTCACCGGTTTTGGAATGCGAGCCGGAGACGGCGCTTTTATTGCTGAAGCAAACCCACTATAATCAGAATGATGAACCTGTACTGTATTCATTAAATTATTTCCGGGCTGATAAGTTCAGTTTTCATGTTGTAAGAAAACGTTTTTAAGACAGACGCGTCATGTGTCTGTTTTTTTTATTTGCCGTTTCAGTACATACTTTATTTTCTGCAAGGCACAATAAAACAGGAAACAACCAAGTATAGTGAATGGGTGAATAAGTTGAGTAAGAAGAAAAATGGAACGAAAAATATCATTGCTCTGGCTTCTGTACCGCTCGTGATGACACTCGGGAATTCCATGCTGATTCCTGTGCTTCCGATGATTGAAAAGAAGCTGTCCATATCGTCTTTTCAAGTATCGTTAATTATAACGGTCTATTCGATTGTGGCGATTATTTGTATTCCGATTGCCGGATATCTGTCCGATAAATTCGGAAGAAAAAAGGTTCTTCTGCCTTGTCTTCTCATAGCCGGTGCGGGCGGAGCGCTTGCCGCGATAGCTTCCACCGCGTTCAAGCATCCTTATCCCATTATCTTGGCGGGGCGGGTGCTGCAGGGAATCGGTTCGGCAGGGGCGGCTCCTGTAGTGATGCCGTTTATCGGTGATTTATTCAAAGGGGATGATGAGCGGATTACCGCGGGGCTCGGCGATATTGAGACGTCTAACACTGCCGGGAAAGTAATAAGCCCGATTCTCGGTTCGCTCTTGGCTGCATGGTTTTGGTTTATGCCATTTTGGTTCATTCCGTTTTTTTCGCTCATCAGTTTTTTTCTCGTATTGTTTTTGGTGGCTAAGCCGGAGGAACAAAAAGAAGCGCCTTCTATTTCCGAATTTGTGAAAAATGTCGGCCGCATATTTAAGCGTGACGGACGCTGGCTCTTTACGGTTTTTATCATCGGCTGCGTGATTATGTTTTTGCTGTTCGGGGTTCTTTTTTATTTATCAGACTCACTGGAGAAGAAATACGGCATTGACGGTGTGGCTAAAGGAGCGCTTTTGGCAATCCCGCTTTTATTTCTATCCGTCAGTTCATATATATCAGGCAGGAAAATCGGAAAAGACCAAGGCAAAATGAAGTTTTGCATCGTTTTCGGAATGAGTGCCGTGACACTGTCGTTTATCGGCCTATGGTGGAATCACAGTTTTTATTTATTATTTATCTTTTTGTGTGTCAGCGGTATCGGTATCGGAATGGCATTGCCGGCTTTAGACGCTGTCATCACAGAAGGCGTAGACAACGAGGAATCGGGAACCATCACCTCATTTTATAACAGCATGCGGTTTATCGGAGTAGCGGCGGGACCGCCGATCTTTGCTGCCCTGATGTCAAATGCAGGCTGGCTGATTTTTATTTTATCCGCTTTTTGCGGCATTGTGTCTGTATTTTTAGCGCTGTTAAATATCTCATCACAAGCAAAAGAAAAAAAGGAATCATTAAAGACGGTGTAATCTGCACTGTCTTTTTTTTATTTTATTTTGAAGATTGACATGATACCGTCAAGTCGTTATCCTTTTTAATAGTTAAACATATTAACTATCGGAAGGAGGGGGAAAAGGTGCATGAAGAAAAAGTAAAGCAGCTGATTCAGCGTTATTCCGATGTATACCTGCACGTCTTAAAAAAAATTGACAGCATTATCGCTGAAAAAGTGAACAAAGAACTGACATTGGATCAATATTACATCCTCCGCTATATTATGCTCAATCCCGATTGCAAATCAATTGAACTGGCCGCGGTGTGCCACGTCAATAAAAGCGCCATTACATCTATGACGAACCGCCTGTATGAAAAAGGCTACATCAATAGAGAACGCAGCCAAAGCGACCGCCGGAGCATACTTTTAAATGTCACGGAAAAGGGGACGGAAGTATTTCACCGTGTGGAGCGGCGGATTGAGGAACTCGTCCGATCATATATTATGTATTTTGATGAAGACGAGGCGGAGATGTTCGTGAATACATATGAAAAATTATATCGATTGATGATGACTGAGGAGGATCAGCAGACATAATGAAAAACATTATCCGAGCCCGCTGGATCATCGCCGCGGTGTGGGTCGCCGCAACGGTGATATTTATGCTTACAGCGCCTGATATGGCTGAATTGACACGGGAGAAAGGGCAGATTTCCGTACCGGACGGATATTCCTCTTCTTACGCCCATGAATTGCTTGATGAAATGTCTGATTCCGATGCACCGTCTTCTTCTGCCGTCATCGTATTTCACGAAAAAGGCTTAATGACAGACAAAAAAGATCGTCTGGAAAAAGCCGTCAGCACTTTATCTGAACATAAAAAAGCGCTTCAGATTAAAACGGTGACCTCATACTTCGGGGAGAAAAATGACGACATTAAAAAACAGCTGCTGTCAAAAGACAGACAAACGATGCTCGTTCAGCTGCAGCTTGATACATCCAAAAACGATATCATCGAAATAAAAAATAAAATTGATAAAGAGCTGAAACCGTACGGCGTATCATACGGCATTACAGGCCAATCGCTGATCGACGAAGATGTGTTAAAAAGCTCACAGGACGGCTTGAAAAAGACTGAATATATAACGGTCGCTTTTATCCTGATCGTGCTGATCCTTGTATTCCGGTCAGTGGTCGCTCCGTTCGTGCCGCTTTTATCAGTATTGATATCTTATTTAGTCAGCCAGTCGATTGTCGCATTTTTAGTCGATCAGCTGAATTTTCCGCTCTCAACTTTTACTCAGATTTTTATGGTTGCGATTATGTTCGGGATCGGCACAGACTACTGCATTCTGCTTCTCAGCAGATTTAAAGAAGAACTGTCGCATGGCGCTGACATAAGAGAAGCGATCGTCGTCACCTACAAAACGGCCGGAAAGACGGTTTTGTACAGCGGCGGTGCGGTGCTGATCGGATTTGCCTGCATCGGATTTGCGACATTTAAGCTGTATCAGTCGGCAGCAGCCGTTGCGGTCGGTGTCGCGGTGCTGCTGCTTGCGCTCATGACGATCGTGCCGTTTTTTATGGCTGTTTTAGGAAAAAGCCTGTTTTGGCCTGTTAAGGGCGATATTTCCCATCCTCAAAGCAAAGCATGGGAAACGTCAGGGCGGTTTTCATTTAAAAGGCCGCTCATCAGTCTTGCAATCGTTGCGGTATTCACCGTCCCGCCTATCCTTCTTTACAAAGGGTCGCTGTCTTACAACAGTCTTGACGAAATCGGGGATAAATATGAATCCGTCCGCGCGTTTCATACGATTTCAGACGCCTTCGGCCCGGGAGAACTTCTTCCGGCCACAGTCGTCATCAAAAATGATGAGACATTAAATACCGAAAAACACCTGATTGATATCGAAAAAATCAGCAGAGAACTTGAAAAAACAGAGGGTGTAAAAACGGTCAGAAGCGCCACGCGCCCTGCTGGAAACGGATTGAATCAATTATTTGTCACAAATCAGGCAAAGCAGCTTCAAGAAGGGCTTGATAAAGGCAATACAGGACTTGAAAAAATCACGGACGGATTAGGGCATGCCGCAAAGTCGTTAGCTGATTCACAGCCGCAGATCGAAGAGTCGGGGAATAGCGTCAATCAGCTTATTGACGGAACATTGTCTCTGAAATCCGGGCTTTCTGATATAGGAGAAAACCTGAATAAACTGCAGGCTGGCGTGAACGAGAATAAAGCCGGCGTCGCCCAGATGAGAAAGCAGATTGAAGAGCAAAAACAAATGCTGACTTCACAGCTCAAACAAAACAGCGGTCTCGCTTCAGAAACGCAAAACGCTTTAAAATTGGTAAAAACCGTCCTGCCGATGAAAGATGAAGCCAGCAGACAGCTTGCCGATTTGAACAAGCAGCTTGCCCGGCTGCCGTTTGCAAAATTGGAAGCGTCAATACCGTCAGTCAAAACCGATCCCTCTTACCAAGAAATCAAATCAGCCTTTACGGGTGTACAGTCAGCCGTTTCCAAGGCAAACGCGGATGCAGAAGCGTTTTCTAAACAGGTCGACAGTCAAAAGGCTCATCTGCAGCAAGCGGAAAAACAATTTGCCCGACTGGCAGCCGCTCAGAAGAAGATTGACACTCAAATTAACGCAATGATCAATGGTCTGACCAGTATTGAAAACGGTCTGCAGCAAGTGTCAGACGGACAGGGGGCTCTCGCGGGACAAATGCCGCGCCTTGAATCGGCGGCAGGACAGCTCGCGGAGGGCCAGAAAAAAATGAAGAGCGGTCTCGGTGATTTTTCTTCCCGGCTCAGCGAACTTTCTTCCGGCCTTAACGACAGTGTAAAAGGGCTTAAGAAAGTATCAAGCGGCATGATGGGGGCGAATGATTACCTGGGTGAGCTTCACAAGTCGTCAGACAAAGAAATGACAGGCTGGTTTGTGCCGAAAGACGCGTTGACAAACAGTGATTTCACAAGCGTGTTTAATACGTACATGTCAGATGACAGAAAAACGACAGAATTGACCGTCGTTCTTGATAACAATCCTTACTCAAATACGGCCATTCAAGATATTCAAGCGATCAAAGCGAGCGTAAAAAGGGCCATTCCGAACACGGATCTGAAGAATGCTTCCTTCGGCGTTTCGGGAGTCTCCAGCATGAATGCCGATCTGAAGGAAGTATCGGATTCAGACTTCAAACGGACGGCCATGTTTATGCTGGCGGGAATTTTTCTGATTCTCATCGTGATGCTGCGCTCCCTCATTATGCCTGTTTATTTAGTGGCGTCGCTCGTACTGACGTATTTCGCATCCATCGGCGTGACGGAATACATCTTTACACACTTCTTCGGGTACCCGGGCGTAAACTGGGCCGTGCCGTTCTTCGGCTTTGTCATTTTGATGGCTCTAGGCGTGGATTATTCCATCTTTTTAATGGACCGCTTTAATGAGCTTAAAAAAGAAGGAACGGAACCCGCAATGATCAGCAGTATGAAAAATATGGGTTCCGTCATCATTTCTGCAGCCATTATTTTAGCGGGAACCTTTGCGGCCATGCTGCCGTCAGGCGTTCTTTCCTTATTACAGATTGCAACCGTGGTATTAACAGGCCTTCTCATGTACGCAATTGTCGTCCTTCCGTTTTTTGTACCGGTCATGGTGAAAATATTCGGAAGCGCCAACTGGTGGCCTTTCAATTTGAAAAAATAACGTTAATGCCTCTGCCTGTTTTCGGGCAGAGGTTTTTTGTTTCCTTATAAATCCTCCAGTTGATATAATTACATCTGCGCACTCTTTTTTGCGAATGCTGAAATTTGGTCATAATACATACTATGAAAGAATGAACGAAGGAGGTTTCACATGACTTACGTAAATGAAATGAAGTCAAAGCACGGCGGGATCACCGCCCACATCGTAAAGACCGAGAAATTTAAAACCGTTTCGCTGACGTTTAAAATGCTGGCTCCTTTAACGAAAGAGCTCGTAACAAAAAGGGCGCTGTTTCCGCATGTGCTTCTGCGCGGAACAGAAAGCCGCCCGAAAACCGCTGATCTGCGGTCTTATTTTGATGAGCTGTACGGCACATCCGTTTCAGCTGATCTGACAAAAAAGGGAGAACGTCATGTCATTACGTTCAGACTTGAGATTCCTAATGAAAAGTATCTGAAGGACCGCACACCGTTATTGGAAAAAGGCCTTCATCTTTTATCAGAGCTTGTCTTTTCGCCCGCTTTGGAAAACGGCGCCTTCCTGCCCCTTTATGTCACGCAGGAAAAACGGACGCTGAAACAGCGGATTCAAGCCGTATATGATGATAAGATGAGATATTCTAATCTGCGTCTCGTTCAGGAAATGTGCAAAAGCGAACCGTATGCCCTTCACGTCAACGGCGAGTTCGATGATGTTGAACACATTACACCGCAAGATTTGTATGAAGCCTATCAAAAAGCCATACGCGAAGATCAGCTGGACCTGTACGTCATCGGCGATGTTGATACAGATCAGGTGAAAACGGCCGTTGATACGTATTTTAAAACGGAAGAACGGGAGCTACAGCCTTTTGAAAGAAGCGCGGCGAATGAACAGCCCGATCCGAAGGAAGTCATTGATGAAGAGGACGTCAAGCAGGGCAAGCTGAATATCGGATTCCGGACCAATACGACATATACAGATCCGGATTATCCTGCATTGCAGGTGTTTAACGGGCTGTTCGGAGGTTTCTCTCATTCAAAGCTGTTTATAAATGTCCGTGAAAAAGCGAGCCTCGCCTATTATGCAGCCTCAAGGGTGGAAAGCTTCAAAGGGCTTTTGATGGTCATGTCGGGCATTGAGGTGAAAAATTACAAGCAGGCCGTCACCATCATTGAAGAACAGTTTCAGGCTATGCAAAACGGTGACTTTTCAGAAGATGATATCGCCCAAACGAAAGCCGTTATTAAAAATCAAGTATTAGAAACCATTGATACGGCATACGGCTTAGCGGAATTTCTGTATCAGCAGGCCTCAGCCCAAGTAGAGATACCGATCGAAAGATTCCTTGACAATATCGAGAAAGTGACAAAAGAGGACATTATCAATGTCGGAAAGAACATTAAGCTGGATACGACTTATTTCTTAAAAGGGACGGGGGGAGCATCTTGACTAAACCGATAAACTTCGAACAGCTTCAGGAAACGCTGTATCATGAAAAAATGGCAAACGGCCTTGATGTCTATGTGCTGCCGAAACAGGGCTTTAATAAAACATACGCCGTGTTTACGACAAAGTACGGTTCCATTGACAATCAATTCGTTCCTTTAAATAAGGAAGAAATGGTACACGTCCCTGACGGAATCGCGCATTTTCTGGAGCATAAACTGTTTGAAAAAGCGGACGGCGACGTGTTTCAGGACTTCAGTAAGCAGGGGGCGTCGGCAAATGCCTTTACATCATTTACACGAACCGCTTATCTGTTCTCCAGCACTTCTAATGTGGAGAAAAACCTGGAAACACTCGTAGATTTTGTTCAGGACCCGTATTTCACGGAAAAATCAGTTGAAAAAGAAAAAGGCATCATCGGCCAGGAAATCAATATGTATGATGATAATCCGGATTGGCGGCTGTTTTTCGGCCTTATCGAAAATATGTATAAAGACCACCCCGTGAAAATTGACATTGCCGGAACGGTGGAGAGCATCTCACATATTACGAAAGATCTGCTGTATGAGTGCTATGAAACGTTTTATCACCCGAGCAATATGCTGCTCTTTATCGTCGGTCCCGTAGATCCTGAAGCGGTCATCAGCCAGGTGCGGAAAAACCAGGAGAAAAAGCCGTTTACAGACCAGCCCGAAATCAAACGTGAAGAAGTTCAGGAGCAGGAAGCGGTTTTCCGCCGGGAGCAGGAATTAAAAATGAACGTGCAAGGCTCAAAATGTCTTGTCGGCTTAAAGGCGAAAGACCCTTATAAAACGGGGCAGGAGCTGTTGAAGCACGAGCTCAGCATGAACCTCTTGCTTGAATGTCTCTTCGGAAAAAGCTCACCGCATTACGGTGACTTGTACGACAAAGGCTACATTGATGAGACCTTCAGCTTTGATTACACGGCTGAATACGGATTCGGTTTTGCCTCTGTCGGAGGAGATACACCGGAGCCGGATAAGCTCGCTGACGAATTAAAACGCATGCTGCTTGATGCAGAATCAGCCGTGACTGCGGAAAAACTTGATCTTGCGAGAAAAAAGAAGATCGGGTCATTCTTAAAAGCGCTCAATTCGCCTGAATATATCGCCAACCAATTCACACGCTACGCCTTTTTAGATATGAGTCTGTTTGATGTCGTAACCGTACTGGAGCAGATTACGCTGGAAGACGTAAAGCGGGTTATTAAAGAAGAAATATCAGAAGACAGGCTGACAGTCTGCAAAGTCGTGCCAAAATCATAACAAAAACATCCCTCACGCGCTGAGGGATGTTTTTCTGGGGAAAGAAGGAGTATTGATTGATGAAACAGACAGCGCTCGTAACCGGAGCAAGCGGCGGAATCGGACAAAGTATAAGTGAAGTCCTCGCAAAAAACGGGTATGACGTCCTTTTGCATTATCATTCTAATAAGGAAGCCGCACACAGGCTCGCGGAAAGGCTGAGCGCATCATTCGGCGTAAAAGCCTCCGTTATTCAGGCGGATCTGTCCTCACCGGATGGCGCGGAGACACTCAGCCGTTCCGTTAAGCAGCCTGTGGATGCTCTGATATTAAACAGCGGCAAAAGTCATTTCGGCCTGATTACGGACGTTACGGATGACACGGCGCGGGAGATGGTGCAGCTGCATGTGACGAGTCCGTTTCTTTTGGCGCGTAATCTGATGCCCGGCATGATCCGGAAAAAAAGCGGGGGCATCGTCGCGATCGGTTCCGTCTGGGGAGAAACAGGCGCATCGTGCGAGGTATTATACAGCATGGTCAAGGGAGCGCAGCATTCGTTCGTCAAAGCGCTTGCCAAAGAGCTTGCTCCGAGCGGCGTCCGCGTGAATGCAGTCTCGCCGGGTGCCGTTGATACAAATATGCTTGATCAGTTCACGTCTGATGAAAAAGAAGCGTTGGCAGAGGAAATTCCCGCGGGCCGGCTGGCAAAGCCGGAGGAAATCGCCGAAGCGGCGGCCTTTTTATTATCGGACAAGGCTTCCTATATTACGGGGCATATATTATCCGTAAACGGCGGCTGGCACTGCTGAAAAAAATGTGTGTATAGTTTGCATCTGTACGGACAAAATAATTTTGTAACAACAGATGAAATGGAGGAACCCAACATGTCAGTATTAGAAAACTGGGATAATTGGAAGAATTTCCTTGGCGACAGATTGAACTATGCGCAGGAAAAAGGGATGAGTGATGAAACGATCACTGACCTCGCTACAGAAATCGGCGGTTACCTTGCGAACGAAGTCGACTCGAAAAACCATCAGGAAAAAGTGCTTGCTGATCTTTGGAGCGTTGCTTCTGAAGATGAACAGCGCGCCATCGCAAATATGATGGTGAAGCTTGTTGAAAATAACAGCACTCATTAAGAGGGGGGATTTCTCCTCTCTTTTTTTATGTTTTCCTCTATAGAGCAACATTCTTCTTTCTAATTAGAGAAAAATGTTTTATGATAAAGGAAGGTAAAAATTTGCCACAATGGAGGGGGTATATCATTTGGCAAAGCTCGAATGGTATTTTGAATATGAAATTCAAGTGAACCGCCCCGGCCTGCTCGGGGATATTTCATCTCTTCTCGGGATGCTGTCAATTAATATTGTCACAATTAACGGTGTCGACCTTTCCAGAAGGGGAATGCTGCTCAGATGCCGGCATATAGATCAAATTAAACGATTGGAATCAATTTTAAAAACAATGGAGACCATTAAAGTAACGAAGCTGAGAGAACCGAGGCTTCGCGACCGTCTCGCAGTCCGCCACGGAAGATACATTCAGCGTGATGCCGATGACAAAAAAACCTTCCGTTTTGAAAGGGACGAGCTCGGTCTTCTGGTTGACTTTATGGCCGAGCTGTTTAAAAAAGAAGGACACAAACTGATCGGAATCCGGGGAATGCCGAGGGTCGGAAAAACGGAGTCCATCGTTGCGTCAAGCGTTTGTGCCAGCAAAAGATGGCTTTTCGTATCATCAACGCTGCTAAAACAAACGATCCGGAGCCAGCTGGTTGCCGATGAATACAGCACGGAAAACGTGTTTATCCTCGACGGCATCGTTTCGACAAGACGGGGATCTGAGCGCCATCTTCAGCTCGTCAGTGAAATTATGCGGCTTCCGGCGACAAAGGTCGTGGAGCACCCCGATATTTTTGTTCAAAATTCGGAGTATACGCTCGATGATTTCGATTATATTATCGAACTCAGAAATGATCCTGACGAAGTTATTACATATGAACATGCAGAAGAACCGCAAATATTTGATCAGACCGGTTTTTCAAGCTTTGATTTTTAATATTGGAAGGTGTTTGTTGTGACAGAATTAGCAATCCGGCTTAAAGAAGCCAGAGAGGAAAAAGGGATGTCATTGGATGAACTCCAGGCGGCGACGAAAATTCAGAAAAGATACTTAACCGCTCTGGAAGAAGGCAATTATGACGTCATTCCCGGCAATTTTTATGTGCGGGCGTTTATCAAGCAATACGCTGAAGCTGTCGGGCTTGATTCAGATCAGTTATTTGAAGAATATAAAAAAGACATCCCTAACACGTACCATGACGATGTGTCGGAAAAAATCTCCGGTCTCGCCATGCAAAGGGAGCTTCCTAAGTCCGCTTCAAAGGCGGCGGAATGGCTTCCGACCGTCCTTGTCGTCATCGGTGTCATTATCGTCATCGCGATCATTTATGCGATTATTCAGCTCGGAATGAGCAAATCCGGGCAGACAGACGGAGATAAGGCAGTCACCCAAAGTGAGAGCAAGTATGAGATTCCTAAGGATTCTGCGCTGAAAAACGACGGCAATACAAATAACGAAGCGCAATCTGACAGCAAAAAAGACAAAAAGGACACAAAAGCGTCAGAGCAGAAAAAGAAAGAAGAAAGCAGTGAAAAGACGGAGATCAAAGCGGCCGGAACGGAGGGCTCGGCTTCTTCATACAACGTCTCCGGGGCAGATAAGTATAAGCTTGAACTGATTGCTTCTGACAGCGCATGGATTCGCGTCCGTGATGACAGCGGCGGTTCTTTAAAAGAAGGAACGCTGCAAAAAGGCGAAACCTTTAAAAAAGACGTCACGGATCAAAAGCAGATTGAAATCCGCACGGGCTATGCCCCTAACCTGAAAATTAAAATCAACGGAGAGGTTCTGTCCTATGAGCTCAATCCGCATGATGTGATGGCGCAGACCATCACAATCAAGATGAAAAAATAAAAGGGGAAAAGTCATCTGAACGATTAAGATGACTTTTTCTTCACGTCCGAGTACATATATTGGAGGGGCTTTATGTTTAACTTACCGAATAAAATCACACTGGCAAGAATCGCTTTAATTCCTGTATTTATGATTATCATGCTTGTTCCTTTTCAGTGGGGCAGCGTTCATATAGGGGATGAATCGATTCCGGTCGCGCATCTTACGGGAGCTGTTTTGTTCATTATCGCATCAACGACTGACTGGGTGGATGGCTACTACGCCAGAAAACTGAACCTCGTGACAAATTTCGGGAAATTTTTAGATCCGCTGGCTGACAAACTGCTGGTGTCCGCGGCATTAATTACGCTTGTGCAGTTTGACCTTGCGCCGGCGTGGATGGTCATCATCATCATCAGCCGCGAATTTGCCGTAACGGGATTAAGACTTGTGCTGGCGGGAACGGGGGAAGTTGTAGCCGCCAATATGCTGGGGAAAATTAAAACATGGGCTCAGATCATCGCTGTTGCCGCGCTTTTGCTGCATAATCTTCCGTTTGAGCTCGTTTCTTTCCCGTTCGGCGATATCGCTTTATGGGTGGCCGTGCTGTTCACAGTCATTTCCGGCTGGGATTATTTTGCGAAGAACTGGGATGCGTTAAAAACATCTAACTAAGAAAGAAGGACTTAAAGATGGAAATAGCAAAAAAAGCAGAAATCATTGCAGTCGGCTCGGAGCTTCTGCTAGGCCAGATCGCCAATACGAACGCGCAGTTTATCAGTAAAGAGCTGGCGGAAATTGGTGTAAACGTGTTTTATCATACCGCTGTCGGTGACAATCCGGAGCGGCTTAAGCAAGTCATCCGCATTGCCGAAGAGCGCTCAGACCTGATTATTTTTTCAGGCGGCCTCGGACCGACCAAGGACGATTTGACGAAAGAAACCATTGCAAACACACTGGGGCGCCCGCTCGTTCTGAATGACGAAGCGTTCCGGTCGATCGAAGAATATTTCGCGAAAACAAAACGGACCATGTCGCCGAATAACCGCAAACAGGCGCTCGTCATTGAGGGCTCAGACGTTTTGGCGAATCATTTCGGCATGGCGCCGGGAATGCTTGCAGAGCACGGCTCAAGGCTTTATATGCTGCTTCCCGGGCCGCCGAGCGAGCTGCGTCCGATGTTTGAAAATGAAGCGAAGCCGCTGCTTCTTAAAAAGCTCGGTTCTAATGAGAAAATCGTTTCAACCGTGCTGCGGTTTTTCGGAATCGGTGAATCCCAGCTTGAAGCTGATTTAGAAGATATCATTGATGCGCAGACGAACCCGACGATTGCGCCGCTTGCTGCTGACGGAGAGGTCACGCTGCGTTTAACGGCGAAACATGCTGACGAAAAAGAAACAGAACGGCTTTTAAAAGAAACGGAAGCCGCCATTTTAGAACGTGTCGGTGAATTTTTCTACGGATATGATGATACGTCTCTGGTGAAGGAGCTTTCAAAAGCATGCAGACAAAACGGAATTACGATTTCTTCTGCCGAAAGCTTTACAGGCGGCCTGTTTTCAGAGTGGGTGACTGATTTAAGCGGTGCGTCTCAACTATTTGCAGGGGGTGTTGTCTGTTATTCCGACAGCGTGAAACAGCATGTGCTCGGCGTGAAAGCTGAGACGCTCGCAGCAAGCGGAGCGGTCAGCAAAGAGTGTGCGAAAGAGCTTGCAGCCGGTGTGAGAAAGCTGACCGGAAGCGATATCGGCATCAGCTTTACCGGGGTGGCGGGTCCCGACCCGCAGGAAGGGCATGCGCCGGGCCGCGTCTTTATCGGCATTGCGGCGGAAGGAAAAGAAGAGGTGCACGAATTTAACTTTGCCGGCTCAAGAACCGGAATCAGAAAGCGCGCCGCTAAATACGGCTGCCATCTCATTTTGAAAATGCTGGATCAAAAATAAAGTTTTAAAGAGGCGTTTTCTCTGATTTTTAAGTTTTACAAGGGAAATTATGCTCTTTTGCAGAAAAGCGAACGCGGAAAAAATCCGAATATGCGTTCGCTTTTTTCTTGGCAAATGCCAGTAAACAAGGTATAGTATATGTAGTGGCAAGATAAAGGAGGAAAAAATAAATGAGTGATCGTCAGGCAGCCTTAGATATGGCTCTTAAGCAAATAGAAAAACAATTCGGCAAAGGTTCCATCATGAAGCTCGGAGAAAAAACGGATACAAGAATTTCAACGGTGCCAAGCGGTTCCCTTGCACTTGATACCGCTCTCGGAATAGGCGGATACCCGCGCGGACGGATTATTGAAGTATACGGACCTGAAAGCTCAGGTAAAACGACTGTAGCGCTTCACGCAATCGCTGAGGTTCAGGAAAAAGGCGGACAGGCAGCATTTATTGATGCTGAGCATGCTCTTGATCCTGTTTACGCGCAAAAGCTCGGTGTCAATATCGAAGAGCTTCTGCTTTCTCAGCCGGATACGGGAGAGCAGGCGCTAGAGATTGCTGAAGCGCTGGTGCGAAGCGGAGCTGTTGACATCGTAGTCGTTGACTCTGTTGCGGCGCTTGTTCCAAAAGCTGAAATTGAAGGTGACATGGGTGATTCACACGTCGGTTTACAGGCGCGTCTCATGTCTCAGGCGCTCCGTAAGCTTTCCGGCGCCATCAATAAATCTAAAACAATCGCAATCTTTATTAACCAGATTCGTGAAAAAGTCGGCGTTATGTTCGGAAATCCGGAGACGACACCGGGCGGCCGCGCGCTGAAATTCTATTCTTCCGTGCGCCTTGAAGTGCGCCGTGCCGAGCAATTAAAGCAGGGCAACGACGTCATGGGGAATAAAACGAGAATTAAAGTCGTAAAAAACAAAGTCGCTCCTCCGTTCCGTACGGCTGAAGTGGACATTATGTACGGTGAAGGAATCTCCAAAGAAGGGGAAATCATCGACCTTGGAACTGAACTGGATATCGTGCAAAAAAGCGGTTCGTGGTATTCTTATGAAGAAGAACGCCTCGGTCAGGGCCGTGAAAACGCCAAGCAGTTCTTAAAAGAAAATAAAGACATCATGCTGATGATTCAGGAACAAATCCGTGAATATTACGGTTTAGACAATAACGGTGTAACGGACAAAGCGGAAGAAGTTCAGGAAGAGATGGAATTAGAAGAATAAAAACACGATCAAAAGAGCGGAATAAGCAATTTCCGCTCTTTTTTTTGTGTGTTTCAAAAAACACTGGCTGTTTCGGAAAATTTTATCTGGAATGTTACAACTTTTTTCACCCTTCACTCGTCTAACATCATGGCGAAAGTTGAAATTATATCTGAGGAGGAAAAAAGATGACGAGCCCCCGCCGCACAAGAATAAATAAAAAAAGAAAGAAGAAGCTGATGAAAACGGGAGGGCTGTTTCTTTTTCTGCTGCTTGTCACTGTTTTTATTATGATCTGGACCGTCACAGCGCATCACCGGGAGAAGGAATCCGTTAAAAACGCTCCCGCCGCTCAATCTGATACTTCAAAAGACCAGACTCAACAGAAAAAAGAAAAGACGCAAAAAGAGAAAACACCTAAATCAATCGATCACAATAAACAGATCAGCAATTACTTGCAACAGATCGGGTTCAGCGGCACAGCAATGATCGTAAAAGATGGAAAAGTTGTGCTGAAAAAAGGCTTTGGCTATGCGGACCGAAAACAAAAAATTAAAAACAATCCGGAGACATCATATTATATCGGTTCTTCACAAAAAGCGTTAATCGCGACGGCTGTCCTGCAGCTTGAAGAAAAAGGGCTGCTGCAGACGAGTGACCCCGTCAGTACATACTTGCCGAATTTTCCTAACGGCACGCGCATTACATTGAAAAACCTGCTCAATCATACGTCCGGCATAAACGGGCATATTGAGGGTCAGGGACCGATTTCTCCAATTGATTTAATCAAGGATATAGAATACCGCGGAATTAAACGGCAGCCCGGGGTTTGGGATTACAGGGATTCCAACTATTCAGTGCTTGCTTATATCGTATCTCAAGTCAGCGGGGAGTCTTATGAACAATATATAAAAGAACACGTGTTCAAACCGGCCGGAATGAAGCATGCCGGATTTTACAAAACATTTGTCAAAGCCAAATATCCTGCCGTCGGCTACAAAGTCGATGAGAGCGGCAGTCTTGTAACGCCGCACCTTTTGGACTTATCGCAGCTGTACGGGGCGGGCGACATGTATATGAGCGCTGAAGATCTCTATAAATTTGATAAAGCGATCGTAAACGGCACGCTCCTTTCAAAAGAAAGCTTCACAAAAATGTTTACAGCAGGAAGCAGTGCCGCTTACGGCATGGGGTTTTACATTGATCCGGGAAGCTATTCCAATCACGGTGTTATGCCCGGTTACAACATTTTGAACAGCTTCAGCCATTCGGCAAGCAAATATGTCATATTACTGTCAAACATTCAGAATAACGCCAAATTAGGACAGGTGAACAATAGAATTTACCAATTGCTTAACCAGCCGGACTAACAGAGCCGTCATTCACGAAAAGCGGATCTAGGTATGGTATGATATATACATGGGCGAAGATCCGAGCTGAAGGCGAATCGTTAAGCTGGCAAGCTTGACAAGTATTTCCGACACAATTACAATGAAGTTGTAACATTTGTTTTTTTAACATGATTGTTAAACCATTTAAACTTGACAAGGGCATGAGAGACTCATTCCCTGTGAAGGTTCTGTATGTTGAGAAAATCAGACAATGTACATGCCGGCACTTATTTAAGCAAAAACCAAGTTCATAGCAAGAGGAGGTGAAAGTATGACCCCAATGACGGTTCTCATCTCCATTTTGCTGACTCTGCTCGGTTTAGTTGTTGGCTACTATGTTCGTAAAACCATTGCCGAAGCAAAGATTGCGGGCGCACGCGGTGCTGCCGAGCAAATCCTTGAAGATGCAAAGCGTGATGCTGAAGCACTGAAAAAAGAAGCTCTGCTTGAAGCAAAGGACGAAATCCATACACTTCGAATAGATGCTGAACAGGAAGTTCGTGAAAGACGAAATGAGCTTCAAAAACAAGAAAACCGTTTACTTCAAAAAGAAGAAAATCTTGACCGTAAACATGAAGGAATTGATAAACGGGAAGCGATGTTGGAGAAGAAAGATCATTCTCTGAATGAACGACAACAACATATTGAAGAGATGGAAAGCAAAGTGGATGAGATGATTCGTATGCAGCAGTCAGAACTCGAACGCATTTCGAGCCTGACACGGGATGAAGCGAAACAAATCATTCTTGACCGGGTTGAAAATGAGCTTTCACATGACATCGCCATCATGACAAAAGAAACCGAAAACCGTGCGAAAGAAGAGGCAGATAAAAAGGCGAAAAACATTCTGTCGCTTGCTTTGCAGCGCTGTGCAGCAGATCATGTTGCCGAAACGACGGTATCGGTCGTCAATCTTCCGAATGATGAGATGAAAGGACGTATCATCGGCCGTGAAGGGCGTAACATTCGTACGCTTGAAACGCTTACAGGTATTGACCTGATTATTGATGACACACCTGAAGCAGTCATTCTTTCCGGATTTGATCCGATCAGACGGGAGACGGCAAGAATCGCTCTTGATAAACTCGTTCAGGATGGCCGTATTCACCCGGCGCGCATTGAAGAAATGGTTGAAAAATCCCGCCGTGAGGTAGATGACTATATCCGGGAAATGGGTGAGCAGACGACGTTTGAAGTCGGCGTTCACGGACTCCACCCGGATCTGATCAAGATCCTCGGCCGGTTGAAATTCCGTACAAGCTACGGGCAGAACGTACTGAAACATTCTATGGAAGTTGCGTTTTTAGCCGGTTTAATGGCTTCCGAGCTTGGAGAAGATGCAAAGCTTGCCAAGCGGGCCGGTCTTCTGCATGACATCGGAAAAGCAATTGACCATGAAGTGGAAGGAAGCCACGTGGAAATCGGAGTGGAGCTTGCGACCAAATATAAAGAGCATCCAGTCGTCATTAACAGTATTGCGTCACACCACGGAGACGAAGAGCCGACTTCCATTATCGCCGTTCTGGTTGCTGCCGCTGATGCACTGTCAGCCGCAAGACCGGGCGCGAGAAGTGAAACGCTCGAAAACTATATCCGCAGACTTGAAAAGCTTGAAGAAATCTCCGAGTCTTACGAAGGTGTTGAAAAATCATTTGCGATTCAGGCCGGCCGTGAAGTTCGCATCATGGTGAAGCCGGACTCCATTAATGATTTAGAAGCCCATCGTTTGGCACGTGATATCCGTAAACGAATTGAGGACGAGCTTGATTATCCGGGCCACATTAAAGTGACCGTAATCAGAGAAACTCGAGCCGTAGAGTATGCAAAATAAAGTGATGCTTAGCGCATCACTTTATTTTTTTGAGTCCCTGAAAAGGAAGGAATGGAATGTATGAGAATTTTATTTATCGGAGATGTTGTCGGTTCCCCGGGCCGCGACATGGTAAAAGAATATGTCCCGAAACTGAAAGCGAAACATAAACCGCATTTTACAATTATTAACGGAGAAAATGCAGCACACGGAAAAGGACTGACAGAAAAGATCTACCACAGCCTGATGGAAGCGGGAGCAGATGCCATTACAATGGGAAACCATACGTGGGATAAAAGAGAGATCTTCGACTTTATTGATGATGTGCCGCATCTTGTCCGGCCGGCGAATTTCCCGGAAGGTACGCCGGGCAAAGGCATTACCTATATTAAATCGAACGGAAAAGAGCTTGCCGTCATTAATTTACAGGGACGGACGTTTCTTCCGCCGCTTGATGATCCGTTTGCTAAAGCGGATGAATTAATAGAAGAAGCGAAAAAGCGCACGCCGTACATTTTTATTGATTTTCACGCCGAAGCGACAAGCGAAAAAATTGCGATCGGCTGGTACACAGACGGAAGAGCCTCTGCCGTGGTAGGCACCCATACACACGTGCAAACGGCAGATAACCGCATTTTGCCGAAAGGAACGGCATATATTACTGATGTAGGCATGACGGGTCCGTACGACGGAATTCTCGGTATGGACAGAGAAACGGTCATCAAGCGGTTTAAAACCAATCTTCCCGTCCGGTTTACGGTGGCGGAAGGTAAAACTACGCTGAGCGGAGTGCTCATTGACATCGACGATCAAACGAAAAAAGCCGTAAATATCGAACGAATATTAATCAATGATGACCATATGTTCTTTGAATAGGTGATCATGTGTTTATTTTATAAAAATATTAAAAGGAAAAGCAGGAATATAGCAACTTCTTAGTGAATATAGTAGAAATGGAAGGTAGCCCGCTATTTTTGAAAAGCATTGTGGGGATGGCTTTTTGGATAGCAACATCTAATAATGATTGTTCTAATGAACACTCACTTATCCATTGTAAAACTAAGGGGGAGCAGAAATGGAAATCTTAAAAGTTTCAGCAAAATCAAGTCCAAATTCAGTAGCAGGCGCGCTTGCCGGTGTATTGAGGGAACGCGGAGCCGCCGAAATTCAAGCAATTGGGGCGGGTGCCTTAAATCAGGCTGTTAAAGCGGTTGCGATTGCCAGAGGCTTTGTCGCGCCAAGCGGCGTAGATTTGATTTGTATTCCGGCTTTTACAGATATACAGATTGACGGAGAAGAAAGAACGGCGATTAAGTTAATCGTCGAACCCCGTTAAAAACAAAAACATGACATTCTCAACCTGCTTGCGTAAGGCGAGCGGGTTGTTTTTATTGTTGTCATATTTTCTCACAATATTATATTGATAGTACGAAGAGATGATAAATGGCTTTATTCATATAATATTCAAAAAAAATCCCGCCCATTTTTCCGGACGGAAGCAGTTGTTTTCTCGGAGTGGACACTGGTGTTTACCTCCTTTTTATATCATGTTACAATCCAGTTATTACAGTGTTTTTTCGAGGAGGAGTGTACATGTTGGGAGGAAAGATGAAAGCTATCGTCAAAAATGAAAACGCTTTCGGAGCAACTCTGAAAGAAATTCCCATACCTTCCATTAATGAGAATGAAGTTCTCATTAAAGTACAGGCCGCATCTATATGCGGTACAGATGTACATATTTATAATTGGGATCAATGGGCGCAGAAACGAATCAAAACACCTCAAGTATTCGGACATGAATTCAGCGGT
Source organism: Bacillus sp. JNUCC-21 (assembly GCF_041222765.1). Classification (NCBI taxonomy): domain Bacteria; kingdom Bacillati; phylum Bacillota; class Bacilli; order Caryophanales; family Bacillaceae; genus Bacillus; species Bacillus sp. JNUCC-21. Next base: position 1,743,330 of record NZ_CP166019.1, read on the forward strand.
ATCGTAGCGGAAACGGGCAAGCACGTCACAAATGTCAAAACAGGTGACTATGTTTCGGCTGAAACCCACTTCGTCTGCGGTACTTGTGTCCCTTGTTTAACAGGAAAACATCATGTGTGCACCCATACAAAGATCCTCGGCGTAGATACAGCCGGTTCCTTCGCTGAATATGTCAAAGTGCCGGCTCGAAATGTTTGGAAAAATCCCGCTGATATGGACCCCGCCGTCGCTTCTGTTCAAGAGCCGCTTGGCAACGCGGTGCATACGGTGCTGGAAAGCAGCCAGCTTGCAGGCGGTTCCGCTGCAATTATCGGCTGCGGACCGATCGGGCTGATGGCGGTGGCAGTGGCTAAAGCGGCCGGTGCATCCCGTATTGCGGCCATTGATAAAAATGATTACAGGCTGGCTCTTGCGAAGAAATTGGGAGCCACGATCACCATTTCAGCTGATAAGGAAGATCCGCTTGAGGTGATCGACACCTTAACAGGCGGAGAAGGGATCGACCTTGTCTGCGAAATGTCAGGCCACCCGGCAGCTATAGCACAAGGATTAAAGATGGCGGCCAACGGGGGAAGGTTCCATATGCTGAGTCTGCCGGAACGTCCGGTGACGGTTGACCTGACAAATGACGTGGTGTTTAAAGGACTTACCGTCCAAGGCATCACAGGCAGAAAAATGTTTGAAACATGGCGGCAGGTATCGCACCTGCTTGAATCCGGCCTTGTTGATCTGACGCCGGTGATCACGCATCAGTTTCCGCTTGAAGACTTTGAAAAAGGGTTTGACCTGATGAGAAAGGGCCAGTGCGGCAAAGTCATTTTGATTCCATAAGGGGAGGGTTCTATAATGAAAGAATTTGAATTTCTAAAAGCAGAGCTTGATAAAATGAAAGAAAATAAAACGTGGCAGCAAATGAAACAAATTGAAACGAAGCAGGGTCCGTCGGTGGAAGTCAAAGGGGAAAACGTGATACAGCTTTCATCGAACAATTATCTCGGTTTGACGTCGCATCCAAGGCTTGTCGAAGCGGCCAAACGCGCCGCGGAAGAATTCGGAGCGGGTACGGGGTCCGTCCGGACAATCGCCGGAACATTCACAATGCACAATGAGCTGGAGAAAAAATTGGCAAACTTTAAAAAAACAGAAGCGGCACTTGTTTTTCAATCGGGGTTCACAACGAATCAGGGCGTCTTATCAAGCATTCTTACAAAAGAAGATATCGTGATCTCTGACGAACTGAACCATGCTTCCATTATTGACGGGATCAGGCTGACGAAAGCAGATAAAAAGGTGTACCGCCATGTTGATATGGACGATTTGGAAAGGGTGCTGAAAAAATCAATGAATTACCGCATGCGCCTGATCGTCACCGACGGCGTATTCTCAATGGACGGCAACATCGCTCCTTTGCCTGACATCGTCAAACTTGCAGAGGCGTACGATGCCTTTGTGATGGTCGACGACGCGCATGCTTCCGGCGTACTCGGAAAAAACGGAAGGGGAACGGTTAATCACTTCGGTCTTGACGGAAGAGTCCATATACAGGTGGGCACATTAAGCAAAGCCATCGGAGTGCTTGGCGGTTACGCCGCAGGGTCGCAGGTTCTGATCGATTACCTGCGCCATAAAGGGCGTCCTTTCTTATTCAGCACTTCTCATCCGCCTGCGGTAACAGCCGCATGCATAGAAGCCATTGACGTCCTGCTGGAAGAGCCTGAGCATATGGAAAAGCTATGGGAGAACACGGCGTATTTCAAAGACAAACTGGTTCAAATGGGGCTGACCCTCACAAAAAGCGAAACACCGATCGTGCCGATATTAATCGGGGAGGAAGAAAAAGCCCTGGCATTATCAGACCTTTTATTGACCCGCGGCGTCTTTGCACAAAGCATCGTGTATCCGACGGTCGCCCAAGGAAAAGCGAGAATCCGCACCATTATTACGGCGGAGCATACAAATGAGGAGCTTGACCGGGCCTTGGAAGTTATCCGTTCAGCCGCAAAAGAGCTGCAGCTTGTGTAAGGGGGAAATGATTCCCTCTTTTTTATTTCTTATTGATTCTTATTCTCAATAAGGTGTACAATAATAGGCTGGCGGTTGTGCCAAACGCTTTTAACCAGTATACTTGAGGGTGGAAGTTTCGGTTGAAAGGAGACATTCGAACATGAATGAAAAGCAAAAGCAGGAAAGCGGACAAGTGAATCCGGCGGACAAAACATCCGAAAAGGATTACAGCAAGTATTTTGAAGCCGTATATATTCCGCCTTCTTTAAAAGATGCGAAAAAACGGGGCAAAGAATCCGTTCAATATCATAACGATTTTAAAATCTCAGAAGAATTTAAAGGCCTCGGTGAAGGCAGGAAATTTTATATCCGCACGTACGGATGCCAAATGAACGAGCATGATACGGAAGTCATGGCGGGTATTTTTATGGCGCTCGGTTATGAAGCGACAAATTCGGTTGATGACGCGAACGTTATTTTATTAAACACTTGCGCTATCCGGGAAAATGCTGAAAACAAAGTGTTCGGAGAGCTCGGCCATTTAAAGGCGCTCAAAAAAAATAACCCGGACTTGATTCTCGGCGTCTGCGGCTGCATGTCACAGGAAGAATCAGTCGTAAACCGCATCCTTAAGAAGCACCCGTTTGTCGATATGATTTTCGGCACGCACAACATTCACCGTCTGCCGGAACTGTTATCAGAGGCATATTTATCAAAAGAGATGGTCATTGAAGTGTGGTCGAAGGAAGGGGATGTCATTGAAAACCTTCCGAAAGTCCGCAACGGAAAAATTAAAGGCTGGGTCAACATTATGTACGGCTGTGACAAGTTCTGCACATACTGCATCGTACCGTATACCCGCGGAAAAGAACGAAGCCGCCGTCCTGAGGAAATTATCCAGGAAGTCAGAAGACTTGCAAGTGAAGGCTATAAAGAAATCACGCTGCTCGGTCAAAACGTGAATGCGTACGGAAAAGATTTTGAGGATATGACGTACGGACTCGGTGATTTAATGGACGAACTGCGTAAAATTGATATTCCGAGAATCCGATTCACGACGAGTCATCCGCGTGACTTTGATGATCATCTGATCGAAGTGCTCGCCAAAGGCGGCAACCTTCTTGACCATATCCATCTTCCAGTTCAATCAGGAAGCTCAGCGATGTTAAAAATGATGGCGCGCAAATATGACAGAGAACGCTATCTGGAGCTTGTCGGAAAAATTAAAGCAGCGATGCCAAACGCTTCACTGACGACCGATATTATTGTCGGTTTTCCGAATGAAACCGATGAACAATTTGAAGAAACGCTTTCGTTATATCGCGAAGTGGAATTTGACAGCGCATATACGTTTATTTACTCTCCTCGTGAAGGCACGCCGGCAGCGAAGATGAAAGACAATGTTCCGATGAGGGTCAAGAAAGAACGTCTTCAGCGCCTCAATGATTTGGTGAAAGAAATTTCAGCCAAAAAAATGAAGGAATATGAAGGCAGGACTGTCGAAGTATTAGTTGAGGGAGAAAGCAAAAATAACCCTGACATTCTTGCCGGCTATACGGAAAAAAGCAAGCTCGTCAACTTCAAAGGGCCGAAAGACGCCATCGGCAAGATTGTACGCGTCAAAATCGAACAGGCGAAAACATGGTCGCTTGACGGTGTGATGGCAGGAGAAGCAATCGAGGTGAAATAATAATGACGCTTTACTCAAAGAAAGACATTGTACAGCAGGCTAGGAACCTTGCGAAAATGATTTCTGAAACAGAAGAAGTTGATTTTTTCAAACGCGCCGAGGCGCAGATTAACGAAAATGAAAAAGTCTCTGCGATTATTAATCAGATTAAAACCCTGCAAAAGCAAGCCGTTAACCTGAAGCACTACGAAAAGCTTGAAGCGCTGAAACAAGTGGAAAGTAAAATTGACGCCCTGCAGGAAGAGCTTGAAGGGATTCCGATCATTCAGGAATTCAGAGATTCCCAGATTGAGGTCAATGACCTTCTTCAGCTTGTCGCACATACGATCTCAAATCAGGTGACAAACGAAATCATTACATCTACCGGAGGCAACCTGCTGACGGGAGAAACCGGTTCAAAAGTAAAACATTCGAATAACAGCTGTTCTATTTAAACACGGGGCCTTCATCGGCCCGTGTTTTTTTGCTTTTGAGAACTAATTGTAATATGTACTAAATTTTCATTAACTCACCGTTTTGTCCCATTTTACTGGAAAGTTTTATCATACTTAAAAGTAAAGTTTCTGGGCAGGGCTGCATACAATGAAACAGAAACTTTGTATTTTTATATTTTTATTATAAAAATGCACATGAGACAAATGCCCAGCATAAGATAACACGAAGAAGAACAAGGAGGCCTGCCGGAATGTCTGAATACAGGGAAATTATTACGAAAGCGGTAGTTGCGAAAGGAAGAAAATTCACCCAATGCACCAACACGATCTCACCTGGAGAAAAACCGTCAAGTATATTGGGCGGCTGGATTATCAACCACAAGTACGATGCCGAAAAGATCGGGAAGACTGTAGAAATTGAAGGGTATTATGATATAAACGTCTGGTACTCTTACGCCGATAATACAAAAACAGAAGTTGTAACCGAGAGAGTAAAGTATGTCGATGTGATTAAACTCAGATACAGAGACACAAATTACTTAGATGACGAACACGAAGTCATTGCCAAAGTGCTGCAGCAGCCGAATTGTCTTGAAGTCACCATTTCTCCTAACGGAAATAAAATCGTGGTTCAGGCAGAGAGAGAATTTTTAGCAGAAGTGGTCGGTGAAACGAAAGTCGTCGTCGAAGTCAATCCTGATTGGGAAGAAGACGATGATGATGATTGGGAAGACGATCTTGATGAAGAATTAGAGGACATTAACCCTGAATTTTTAGTCGGAGATCCTGAAGAATAAGTTGAGGCTAGGGGAGTTTAACACCCCAAGTCTCTTTTTTATATATAAAGATATCACTCTTTTGTTTATGTTATAATGGGATTCGGATAAGAGAAGATACATAGTGAGGGATTAAATGATGGCTAGTTACACGCCTATGATACAGCAATACTTGAAGATAAAGGCAGAGCACCAAGATGCCTTTTTATTTTTTCGGCTTGGTGACTTTTATGAAATGTTTTTTGAAGATGCAAAAAAAGCGTCACAAGAGCTTGAAATTACACTGACAAGCAGAGACGGAGGTTCGGCTGATAAAATTCCGATGTGCGGCGTGCCGTATCATTCCGCGGCGGCTTATATTGAACAGCTGATTAAAAAGGGCTATAAAGTGGCGATCTGTGAGCAGACGGAAGATCCGAAGGCGGCTAAAGGCGTTGTAAAAAGAGAAGTCGTCCAGCTGATCACACCGGGAACCGTGATGGATGGAAAAGGCATTCATGAATCGGAAAACAACTTTATCGCTTCCGTTTCCGAATTCCGTGACGGATACGGTCTCGCTTTATCGGACTTAACGACTGGAGAAAACCTGGCCGTATTTATTGAGCGGATTGAAGATGTCATGTCAGAAATTTACTCAGTCAGCGCAAAGGAAATTGTCGTATCAAGCAAGTTTAACGAACATACAGCTGCTCAGCTGAAAGAACGGTGCGGCGCCACGATTTCCATCGAAGACGGGGAAATAACAGAACGCATTGAAATCGCAAAGCACTTGCCGGGCGAAGAGCTGACAGAGACGTTTATGCGTTTATATACGTATTTGCAGAAAACGCAAAAACGGAGCCTGGATCACCTGCAGCCGGTTCAAGTATATGAATTGGAAGAAGCGATGAAAATTGACCTGTATTCAAAACGGAATCTTGAGCTGACGGAAACGATCCGTTCGAAAAGCAAAAAAGGGTCATTGCTTTGGCTTTTAGACGAGACGAAAACAGCGATGGGCGGCCGGCTTCTCAAACAATGGATTGACCGCCCGCTGATCAGGGCATCCCAAATCGAAGAACGCCAGGAAATGGTCGAGACGCTGATCAATCATCTGTTTGAGCGTGAAGATCTGCGAGAGCGCCTGAAGGAAGTATACGATTTAGAACGTCTGGCGGGCCGGGTCGCATTCGGAAACGTCAACGCAAGGGATTTAATCCAGCTGAAAGAATCTTTAAAACAAGTGCCGAGCATCAAAGAGCTTGTAGGGTCTCTTAACCATAAAAAAGCAAAAGAACGCGCCGGCTTGATTGATCCGTGCGGAGATTTGCTTGACCTGTTAGAAGAAGCCCTTCATGAAAACCCGCCGTTATCGTTAAAAGAAGGCAATTTAATTAAAGACGGCTATCATCAGAAGCTCGATGAGTACCGTGACGCCAGCAAAAACGGCAAAGACTGGATTGCCAGACTGGAGCAGCAGGAACGCGCTTATACGGGCATCCGTTCATTAAAGGTCGGTTTCAATAAAGTGTTCGGCTATTATATTGAAGTCACAAAAGCAAACCTTCATCTGCTTGAGGACGGACGGTATGAGCGGAAACAGACCCTCACAAACGCCGAACGGTACATTACGCCGGAATTGAAGGAAAAAGAAGCGCTTATTTTAGAAGCGGAAAACAACATCTGCGAGCTGGAATATGAGCTTTTTGCCGGACTGCGTGAAAAGGTGAAACAATTTATTCCGCGCTTGCAGCGTCTTGCCAAACAAATGAGTGAGCTGGACGCACTGCAATGCTTTGCTACGATCAGTGAAAACAGGCATTACACAAAGCCCGTCTTTTCTGATAATGAAGTAAAAGTCATTGAAGGGAGACACCCCGTCGTTGAAAAGGTGATGGACAGTCAAGAATACGTGCCGAACAACTGCCTGATGGGCGATTCGCGGGAAATGCTCCTGATTACGGGTCCGAATATGTCAGGTAAAAGCACGTATATGAGACAGATCGCACTTCTATCGATCATGGCTCAGATCGGCTGTTTTGTGCCCGCAAAAGAAGCGGTTCTGCCGATTTTTGATCAAATCTTCACGAGAATCGGGGCAGCGGATGATTTGATTTCCGGACAAAGCACCTTTATGGTGGAAATGCTGGAAGCGAAAAACGCGATTGTGAACGCCACAAAAGACAGCCTGATCCTGTTTGATGAAATCGGCCGCGGGACATCAACGTACGACGGAATGGCGCTGGCACAGGCGATTATTGAGTATGTCCATGATCATATCGGCGCTAAAACACTGTTCAGCACGCATTATCATGAGCTGACGGTGCTTGAAGATAAGCTTCCTCAGCTGAAAAACGTTCATGTGCGCGCAGAGGAATATAACGGAACGGTCGTGTTTCTCCATCAAATCAAAGAAGGAGCCGCAGATAAAAGTTACGGCATTCATGTCGCCCAGCTTGCCGAGCTCCCGGACGATCTGATCAGCCGCGCGCAGGAGATTTTGAAACAGCTTGAGCAGACGGGAGATAAACCGGAGCTTCCGGCGGTATCTGAGAAAAAGTCCGCCGTCAGAGAAGAACCGGCACAGCTGTCCTTTTTTGCTGACGGTGAAAAAGAACAGAAGGCACCGGCTGTTTCTAATAAAGAAAAACAAGTGCTTGAAGCCTTTAAGTCAATCAATATTCTCGATATGACGCCGCTTGAAGCGATGAATGAAATGTACAAGCTGCAAAAAAAATTAAAATAGAAAGAGGTGACGGACTTGGCAAAAGTCATCCAGCTGTCAGATGAACTTTCAAATAAAATAGCGGCCGGCGAGGTGGTCGAACGGCCTGCCTCAGTCGTTAAAGAATTGGTGGAAAACGCCATCGACGCAAACAGCACAGTCATTGAAATCGACATAGAGGAAGCGGGGCTTTCGTCGATTCGGGTGCTCGATAACGGCGAAGGTATGGAAACCGATGATTGCAAGCGGGCTTTCCGCCGCCACGCGACCAGTAAAATCAAAGATGAAAACGACCTGTTCCGGGTGAGAACACTCGGTTTCCGCGGAGAAGCTTTGCCAAGTATCGCGTCTGTTTCTCATCTGGAAATCAAAACGAGCATCGGCGAGGGAGCGGGAACCCATCTCATTCTTCAGGGCGGGAATATCATTTCTGAGCAGAAATCCTCCAGCAGAAAAGGAACGGAGATTATCGTTACCAACCTGTTTTTCAATACACCCGCCAGATTGAAATATATGAAAACCGTGCATACGGAGCTCGGCAATATTACGGATGTTGTCAACCGGATCGCTCTTGCGCATCCGGAAGTATCGATCCGTCTCCGCCATCAGGGGAAAAATCTGCTGCAGACAAACGGTAACGGGGATGTGCGCCATGTGCTGGCCGCAATTTACGGGACGGCGGTTGCGAAAAAAATGATACCGCTCCATGTCAGCTCGCTTGATTTTGAAGTCAAGGGCTACATTGCGCTTCCGGAAATCACGCGTGCATCCAGAAACTACATGTCATCTGTCATTAACGGAAGATACATTAAGAATTTCCCGCTTGTAAAAGCGGTGCATGAGGGCTATCACACACTTCTGCCGATCGGCCGCCATCCGATTACGTTTATCGAAATTACGATGGACCCGATTTTGGTTGATGTCAATGTTCATCCGTCGAAGCTTGAAGTCCGCCTCAGCAAAGAGACGGAGCTGCATGAGCTGATCCGTGACGGGATAAAGGAAGTGTTTCAAAAGCAGCGGCTTATTCCGAGCGCCCAGCTCCCGAAAAAATCAGCGCCGGCACCGGCCAAAAACGAACAGCAATTTATGACATTCGAGGAAAGCGCGCCTGAGCGGAAACTTCCTGAAAAAACGCCGGAGCCGTCTTACTCACCAATGAAGCTGAGTTCGGTCGTAAAAGAGCCTGAGCCGGTAATAATAGAAGAAGAGATCCTCCCGAATGAAGCGGATCACGATGTGCCGCCGAAGATCGGTATGCCCGAAACGGCAGCGCCTGTTTCCGATACTCCGGAACCGGAAGCTGTCGCTGAAGAAATACGGGAAGAAAGAGTTCCGGTGATGTATCCGATCGGCCAAATGCACGGGACATATATTTTAGCCCAAAACGAAAACGGCTTGTATATCATTGACCAGCATGCGGCCCAAGAACGGATTAAATACGAATATTTCCGGGAGAAAGTCGGGCAGGTCGAGCCTGAAGTGCAGGATATGATCGTGCCGCTCACCTTTCATTACGCGGCAAATGAAGCGCTGATCATTGACCAGCATCAGCATGAGCTTGAAAGCGTCGGAGTATTTTTAGAAGCATTCGGCACGAACAGCTACATCGTCCGCTGCCATCCGGCCTGGTTTCCAAAAGGGGAAGAAGCTGAACTGATTGAAGAAATCATTCAGCAGGTGCTTGACGCCAAACAGATCGATATTAAAAAACTGCGGGAGGAAGCGGCCATTATGATGAGCTGCAAAGGCTCAATCAAAGCGAACCGCCATTTGCGAAACGACGAAATCAAAGCGCTCTTGGACGATCTGCGCCGAACGACAGACCCGTTCACATGCCCGCACGGCCGGCCGATCATTATCCACCACAGTACGTATGAGATGGAGAAGATGTTTAAACGTGTGATGTAGCAGGGTTCTGTGTGGGTTGTACCCCTCGTGCCCACATTTTGCCCACAAGCAGCCTTACTAGTTTGAATGACCCGGCCTTTCAGAGATAACTTTTGAGTTTTTTAATTTCTGGCATAATTGTTGCATCGGTATGCCGTCAATCATGAAAATGATTGGTTTAACATCCAGCTGCTTTTCCGTCATATAAAAATTGTTTTTGGAGAGTATTTGGGGTTGGCGATGTAGTATCCTGTGTTTGGTGTAACCGTCTATATCGTCAATTGACTGCATTAATAGTAAAATAATTGGAGAAAACGGTTCCTGAAAAATCTGTGAAGAATTTAAATCAAATTGGAATTTGGTGAGATGACAATGTGCAAGTCAAGGGGGACTAGTAATTAGCCCCCTTACATTTAGTTATTCCTGCGGTTTTTTCTATTTTTGATCAAACTGAAAACCACTAAGAGAACCACACCGATAGCAACAATATAAAATGAAATTTCTGCTGCTGCGGTATTAATATTCTTAAGAACAAGGATAAGTCCTATTAAAACTATAGGAATGATGCAAGTTAGAATTTTTATAGCTTTTGGGCTCGGTTCAGCATTACTTTTATGTTCCATAGTTACCTCCGATCTTAGCACTTTAGAAAATAATCACTTTAAAGCTTAACACAGGATAAATTTGTTAAACACCAACAATAGCCCCGTTTAAATGAAAAGCCTAAGAGTTTTAGTAATCCGCCAAGCGGCTGTTGGGTTGCCAGTTCTTTTAGAGCACCCGCATAGCACGCATCTTCAACTGCACCAGTAAAATTGTCGATCATATTAAGAATTATTTCAAAACGCCGATTCCGCCCATAGCAGCTTTAACTTTAGCAGGTATTGCATCCCAATCTGCTCTTAGTGCTTTTGCATCCCAGGGCAATTTACCTTGAGCAGTAAACTCCGACCCATATAACATAGTCTATTTGTCTAATGTTTAATATTTTATATTTACTTTTTACACTTAATGATTTTATGTTAGTTTTGTTTTTGCACAGTAAAAAGCTGCGCGGCGCTTTCGTGAATTGTTGCAGCTAGGGCTGATTTGAAAAGAGTGTAAATTACGCCGTACTTTTCTAAGTTCAATTATGTTAATGTCAACATAACGTTGAATTCGGTGTAAGAACTAAGGTATTCTGATATATTTCGAGAGCCCGTATGGTTTAGTTTATCTTGAAGAAAAGGATTGAAATAATAGTCTTGATTGCTGGTCATTTCTAAAAACTGATTATCCCCTTCGGCCGCTTCGGCAATTGCTTTTCAAAACAAAAGCTCAATTTGTTTTCTTTTTATCCGAAACCCATATTCATCCTTCATTTTCTGAATAAAATTACCTAAAGAATTCATCTAAATTAATATTCTGATTTACTTATATATCAGCATAGCAATTTGTAAAAAAGGTCCAGACTGGTGCTTTTGTCGGGAGCAGAAAGTTTTTTTAACTTTACCGGAAAATCCATGGAAAAACGTGGTGTCATCTGGTAAAGTGGTTACAGTCGGCTGGGCGGCGGCAGCAGTCTGCCCGGATCTTTTAAATGGGAATGGTGACAATGGATCATACATATGAAGTGCATCAAATCAAAACTTATCACCAGATGTGGTCCAACTATTGTTATATTATCGCAGACCGCTCAAAAAAATCTGCGATAGCGGTGGACCCGTCCTGGGAAATCGATAAAATAACCGATAAACTGCATGAATTGGATGTTGATTTATCCGCTATTTTATTAACACATTCGCATTATGACCATGTAAACTTGGCGGAGCCGCTTCAGCAAATCTATCATTCTGATATATACATGTCGTCGGCGGAAATCGATTTCTATCAATTCCGGTGCAGAAACTTAATAGCGCTTGAAGACGGCCAAACCTTTGCGGCCGGAGGGTTTATCATCAGAAGTATACTGACCCCGGGACATACGGCCGGGGGAATGTGCTATTTGCTATCTGATCATCTTTTTACCGGTGACACCGTGTTTACAGAAGGGTGCGGTATATGTGGGGACAGGGGCAGCTCAGCTGAAGATATGTTTCACAGTATACAGAGGATCAAAGCCTCCATTCCGCCGCATGTGCGTGTGTATCCGGGGCACTCCTTCGGGGAGAAGCCGGGTCAAAAAATGGAGAGTCTTTTGAAAAACAATATTTACTTTCAGATTGAAAAAAAAGAACATTTTGTGAATTTCCGCAACAGAAAAAATCAAAAAGGGCTGTTTCATTTTAAGTAATGTGTAATTTAGTTCTATCTAACTAGCTTTTCTTTTGAGGCAAGGAACTTCTGAAATGGAATGGAAGTTATTACTAGATTTCTGGTGATGAATGGCTGAGTAACGGGAGTTTGCGGAAGAGAACGCCGGGCAGGCCGGATGGGACATTCTGCTTACGCCTGTTCCGAAAGCCCTGAGTCCGCCTTTCGACAGGGAAAAATAGGCATTATTCAGGAGTTCGCATAGGATAAATTAACTTGACATGGTATTTTTGTGAAGTTACTATCAACTTGAACATGCTTCTTATCTGAATCCGAGAAAGGATGGCTGAGAAAATGATCACATACTTATTCCCCGGACAAGGTTCTCAAAAGCAGGGAATGGGGAGCTCATTGTTTGAAGAATTTAAAGACTTAACGGAGCAGGCTGATGAAACACTCGGATATTCTATGAAACGGCTTTGTCTTGAGAATCCGTATTCCAACCTTCACAAGACGCAGTTCACCCAGCCTGCTTTATATGTTGTAAACGCGTTAAGCTATTTGAAAAAAATCCAAGACAATGACATAAAGCCGGATTATGTGGCCGGCCACAGTTTGGGAGAATATAATGCGCTGTTTGCAGCAGGTGCTTTTGATTTTATTACCGGTCTGCAGCTTGTCCGTAAAAGAGGCGAATTAATGAGTATGGCCACTGACGGAAAAATGGCCGCTGTTATGGGGTTAACTGCAGCTCAAGTGTCAGACGCCCTTCAAACGCACGGATTACATACGATTGATATTGCCAATATGAATTCTCCTTACCAAGTTGTCATATCCGGACGCAAAGAAGACATTGAAAGAGCCAAAAGCGTATTCGAAGGATTAAAAGACGTTACGATGTTTCATCCGTTAAACGTAAGCGGCGCTTTTCACTCGAGATATATGAGTGAAGCAAAACAAGAGTTCGAAAAATTTTTACAGTCATTTCATTTTTCTGCTATATCAATTCCTGTCATTTCTAATGTTCATGCCAGACCTTATGAGCAAGACGGAATCCACTCCGTTCTGGCCGATCAGATCGACCATTCAGTGCGATGGAACGACAGCATCCGCTATCTGCTGGACAAAGGGCGGATGGAATTTGAAGAAGTCGGCCCGGGCCATGTGCTGACAGGACTTATTCACCGCATCAAAAAAGAAACTGAAGCTTCACCCGCCATGTAGCGGAATGCAAGTCAAAATTCTTATCTCACACAATAGTGCCAGCCATACAACATCACGACCACTTCACCTGCACACGACATCACGAAAAACTCACAAATCAATATTTTGAAAAAATAAAGAGCGAAAAGGAGAACAAATGAACCAGCCAATTGTTTTCATGTTTTCTGGACAGGGTTCCCAATACTATCAAATGGGGAAAGAGCTGTTTGCACATAACGCCGCTTTTCGGCAGAAAATGCTTGACTTGGACGATTTTGCAGTCAGCCGTTTCGGTTACTCTGTCCTAAAAGAGATGTATCATACAGGCAATCGTCTGTCTGATCCATTTGACCGCCTTCTTTTCAGCCATCCTGCCATTTTCATGGCTGAGTACGCACTTGCATATGCTTTGGAGCAAAGAGGCATACGTCCCGATTATGTGATCGGAGCAAGCCTCGGAGAGTATGCAGCGGCCGCTGTGTCGGGCGTGCTGAGCGCCGAGGATGCTTTAGATTGCGTGCTGGAACAGGCCCGAATCGTTACGGAAACTTGCCGTAACGGCAGCATGCTTGCGATACTGGGTGATCCGGCTTTATATCAAGATGATCCGCTGCTCGGCGAACATAGTGAATTGGCATCTGTAAACTATCATTCTCACTTTGTCATCTCGGGAGAGCGGGAACATATCAAAAAGATCATGGACGATCTGAGAGAAAAGCAGATTCCTCATCAGCTATTGCCGGTATCTTACGGGTTTCACTCAGCGCTGGTTGATCAGGCGGAACAGCCGTACAAGCGCTTTTTAGCTCGGATATCAATCCGGACTCCGTTTATACCGTACATCTCCAGTGCGACCGGAGGGGCTGAGACCGATATACAAGCGGACTTTTTCTGGGATATCGTAAGAAAGCCGATTCGATTCCGCGAAGCGCTTCAATTCGCAGACAGCCGCCAAAAAGGATTGTATATTGATGCCGGGCCTTCCGGAACATTGGCCGCATTTGCCAAACAGATTCTTCCTGCAGGATCGGCTGAACGCATCCGTGCCATTATGACGCCGTTTCATAAAGAACAAACACATTTGCAGCAAATAGAAGACAGCATTTTATCACCGCCCGGAAGGAGACTGTAAGATGATCAGCTTTGTTTTTCCAGGCCAAGGCTCGCAAAGAATAGGGATGGGAGAGGACCTGTTCGGCCGCTATCCTGAATTAACCGCAAAGGCCGATCACATTCTCGGATATTCCATTCAGGAGCTGTGCCGGGACGGAGAACGTCTCAATCAGACTCAATTCACTCAGCCGGCGCTCTATGTCGTCAATGCCCTCAGTTATTTGAAAAAAACAGAAGAAACCGGCTTGAAACCGGATTTTACCGCCGGACACAGTTTGGGCGAATATAACGCGTTATACGCTTCGGGCGCCTTTGATTTTGAAGAAGGCTTACAGTTGGTCAAAAAAAGGGGCGAACTGATGAGCCGCGCAAAAGGAGGCGGCATGGCAGCGGTGATCGGCCTGACTCATGAGCAGGTGACGGATGTTTTAAGAGAAAATCACTTGGATATGATTGATATCGCCAACATGAACACACCGCAGCAAATTGTCATTTCCGGATATAAAGAAGATATTGAAAAAGCAGCATCCGTTTTTGAAGCCGTAAACGGCGTAAAAATGGTTCACCGCTTAAATGTCAGCGGCGCCTTTCATTCCAGATACATGCTGGAAGCGAAGGAAGAGTTTTCACGGTTTATTGAATCTTTCCATTTTAAGCCGCTGTCCATCCCGGTAATTTCAAATGTGACGGCAAGACCCTATGAGCAAAGAGAGCTGAAAGAGACACTCACCGGACAAATAACGGGATCGGTGAACTGGACAGACAGCATCCGTTTCTTAATGGGAAGAAAGAACATGAGCTTTGAGGAAATCGGTCCCGGAAAAGTGCTGACGGGGCTGATACAAAGAATTACGGCTGAAGCGGAGCCGATAACAGATGAAATCAAAGTCCCGGCTGAGGCTGGAAAAAGCTCAATTACGGCGGCGTCTTTAGGAAATGAAGAGTTTAAGCGCGATTA
Source organism: Bacillus sp. JNUCC-21 (assembly GCF_041222765.1). Lineage (NCBI taxonomy): Bacteria > Bacillati > Bacillota > Bacilli > Caryophanales > Bacillaceae > Bacillus > Bacillus sp. JNUCC-21. The sequence goes on from NZ_CP166019.1 coordinate 1,758,334, forward strand.
TCAATTGAAATACGCCTACTTGGCCGGCGGCATGTACCGCGGAATTTCTTCGAAGGAAATGGTTGTCAAACTGGCTGAAAAAGGAATGATGGGCTTTTTCGGAACGGGCGGTTTGAACATCGCGCACGTTGAGGACGCCATTTTGTCAATTCAGCATGAGCTTCGTGACGGCGGTTCCTTCGGCATAAATGTTGTACATAACATGAAGCATACAGATTCAGAAGAAAAAATGATTGATCTTTTACTGAAGCATGGGATTCAGAACTTGGAAGCATCAGCGTTTTTAACGGTTACTCCCGCTTTAGTAAGGTTTCGCGCTAAGGGGTTAAAACGCGGTGCCGGCGGCCAAATAATAGCGCGTCAGCGAATTATCGCCAAGCTGTCCCGTCCGGAAGTAGCGGAAGCGTTTCTCAGCCCGGCGCCTGATCACATTCTGCAGAAACTTGCAGCCGAAAACAAAATTACCGCTGAAGAAGCAAGTCTGATGAGAGAAATACCCGTTGCGCATGACATCTGCGTAGAGGCTGATTCAGGCGGCCACACTGACGGCGGAGTTGCTTACAGTCTCATGCCGGCGATCATCCGTTTACGAGATGACATGATGAAAAAATACCGATACGGCAAAACCGTCCGCATCGGAGCCGCAGGGGGAATCGGAACGCCCGAGGCTGCCATGGCCGCATTTATGCTCGGCGCTGATTTTATTGTGACCGGATCTATTAACCAATGCACCGTTGAAGCAGCGACGAGCGGCCTCGTAAAGGACCTCCTGCAGCAGATGAATGTACAGGACACGGCCTACGCGCCGGCCGGCGATATGTTTGAATCAGGCAGCAAGGTGCAGGTATTAAAGAAAGGGCTGTTCTTTCCGACCCGCGCCTCTAAGCTGCATGAACTGTATCAGCGTCACCGCTCAATTGAAGAAATTGATGAAAAGACACTCAGACAAATAGAAGAGAAGTATTTTAAGGCAAGTGTAAGCAGTATTTATCACAAAGTGAAGGCTCATTATTCGAATGAAGACATTTCAAAAGCCGAACGGAATCCGAAACAGAAAATGGCGCTCATATTCAAATGGTATTTCAGGCAAAGCTCTGCTTCGGCGATTAAAGGAGACCCGGATGCCAAGGTAGACTTCCAGATTCATTGCGGCCCGGCATTAGGCGCCTTTAATCAATGGGTGAAAGGTACGGAGCTGGAGTCCTGGAAAAACCGCCATGCCGATGGTATCGGCCTGCGGCTTATGGAAGAGACGGCCACGCTTTTGAATCAGAAGTTAGGTTCATTTTTGCAAACGTGTTGACAAGACGAAATGATAGATTGAAAACATGGAATATTCATAAAAGATGAAACAGGGAGGAACTGACAATGAGTAAAGAAAGAATCTTTGAATTGCTGCAGAACACAATCTACGAGGTTTTACCTGATTTAGAAGGCGAACAGCTTTCACAGGAAGACCGGTTAGTTGATCTGGGGGCGGATTCAGTGGACCGCGCCGAAATTATCACGATGATGCTTGAAGAATTATCACTGCAGATCCCGCGTGTTGAGCTGACGGGAGTGTCAAACATCGGCGAATTGGCGGAAAAGCTTTATGAAAAGGTACAGGCTGTCTGATAAAACGGTGGAAAAATCGGAAACTCAAAATTCATATTGGAGGCGAAGTTCATGGCGGCTGCCGGAATAGAAGCGATAAATGTGTTTGGCGGGACAGCATACCTTGATGTCATGCAGCTGGCGGAGTACAGAAACTTAGACCCTGCCAGATTTGAGAATTTACTGATGAAAGAAAAAGCGGTGGCGCTTCCGTACGAAGACCCTGTTACATTCGGCGTTAACGCGGCAAAGCCGATTATCGACCGATTGACAGAGGCTGAAAAAGACAGAATCGAGCTGCTGATTACCTGCTCGGAGTCCGGCATTGACTTCGGAAAATCACTCAGTACATATATTCATGATTACTTAGGCCTCAACCGGAACTGCCGTTTATTTGAACTGAAACAAGCCTGTTATTCAGGAACGGCGGGTTTGCAGATGGCGCTTAACTTTATTTTGTCGCAGACATCCCCCGGAGCGAAGGCGCTTGTCGTCGCGACGGATATTTCCCGGTTTTTAATTGCCGAAGGCGGCGATGCGTTAAGCGAGGATTGGTCTTACGCAGAACCGAGCGCCGGAGCGGGTGCCGTCGCCTTATTGATCGGTGAAAATCCAATTGTATTTCAGGCGGATGCGGGCGCTAACGGCTACTACGGCTATGAGGTGATGGATACATGCCGTCCGATCCCGGACAGTGAAGCCGGTGACGCCGATTTGTCATTGATGTCTTACCTCGATTGCTGTGAACAGACATTTCGCGAGTACAAAAACCGTGTGCCGGGCGCTGACTACAAAGAGACGTTTCACTATCTTGCCTTCCATACACCGTTTGGCGGCATGGTCAAAGGGGCCCACCGGACGATGATGCGCAAGCTTGCAAAAGCGAAAAACGCTGAAATCGAACAGGATTTTCAAACCAGAGTAGAGCCGGGGCTCCGCTATTGCCAAAGAGTCGGAAATATTATGGGAGCAGCCTCTTTACTGGCTCTTGCAAGCACGATTGACCAAGGGGGATTCGACACTTCTAAGCGGATCGGCTGTTTCTCCTACGGCTCCGGATGCTGTTCAGAATTTTACAGCGGCGTTGTGACGCCTGAAGGGCAAGCGCGGCAGCATTCTTTCAAAATAGAAGAGCATCTGAACAACAGATACAGGCTGTCCATGGAAGAGTATGAAGAACTGTTTAAAGGCAGCGGTCTGGTGAAGTTCGGAACCCGGAATGTCAAATTGGATATGAATATGATTCCGAACATTTTAGACCATCATGCCGGGAGCCCTCGTTTATATTTGGAAGAAATCACGGAATTTCATCGGAAATACAGGTGGATATCGTGACCTATGAAACGATAAACGTCCGTTTTCAGCAAAATGTCTGCTTCATCACCTTTGATCGGCCTGAAGCCAACAATACGATTAATGAGCGTTTAGTGGAGGAATGCCTGCATATTCTTTCTGAATGTGAAGACTCCGTGACCTCCGTAGTGCTTGAAGGGCACCCGGAGGTATTTTGTTTCGGGGCGGATTTTGATGAGATGTACCGGAAAATGAGGCAGGGAATGCAGCATGCGGAATCGCAGGAGCCGCTTTACCGTTTGTGGCTGGCATTAAAATCCGGGCCGTACATCACAATCGCTCGCGTCCGCGGACAAGTAAATGCGGGAGGTGTCGGTTTTGCCGCCGCGTGCGATATCGTCATTGCAGAGGAGAATGCTTCGTTCAGTTTATCTGAACTGTTATTCGGACTTTATCCGGCCTGCGTTCTGCCGTTTTTAATTCAAAGAATCGGATTTCAAAAGGCGCATTATATGACGATTATGACAAAGCCCGTGCCGGCACGCCAGGCGCTTGAATGGGGACTTTGTGACGTATGCGTCCCGGACTCAGCAACAGAGCTGAGAAAGCATTTGCTGCGTCTTCGCCCTCTGTCGAAAAAAGCAGTCATCCGCTATAAACAATACATGGATTCCTTAAACGACCTTGTTCATCGTTCGAAATCCATTGCTTTAGCCGAAAATCAAGCGATGTTTTCAGATCCGGATAACCAATCAGCCATCACCCGTTATGCAGAAACGGGACGGCTTCCTTGGGAAACGGAGAACAGTTAGGAGGATATCATGCCGAACGCCGCAGTTGAACTGCTCGAAATTGAACCGGATATTATCCAAGTGACAATGCAGGATAAAGCCCATAAAAACGCCTTCTCCAAAGAACTGACGGATGGATTGATGGAAGCATTCACCCGTATAAAAAAATCGTCAGTCTATAAAGCTGTGATTTTAACAGGATACGGCCATTACTTTGCTTCCGGAGGCACACAGGAAGGCCTGCTCAGGATTCAGCAGGGCATCACGAAGTTTACGGAAGACAAATTGTACTCTTTGGCGCTGGAATGTGATATCCCCGTCATTTCCGCCATGCAGGGCCACGGAATCGGAGGCGGGTTTGTCATGGGGCTTTTCAGTGATTTTGTCATTTTAAGCAAAGAAAGCGTGTATACCGCAAACTTTATGAAATACGGTTTCACCCCCGGAATGGGCGCTACCTTTATCGTTCCGGAGAAGCTTGGGGCAAGCCTCGGCCATGAAATGCTGTTAAACGGCGGCCACTACCGCGGCGGTGACCTGGAGAAAAGAGGGGTGCCTTTTCCGGTGCTTCCTCGGCAGGAAGTATTAGACTATGCGCAGGAATTGGCCCGTGAGCTTGCAGAAAAACCGAGAAACTCTTTAATTACATTGAAAAGGCACTTGGTGACGCCGTTTCGCGAGCAGCTTCCGGCTGTCATTGAGAAGGAGTTAATCATGCACGATGAGACGTTTCATGATGATGAAGTGAAAAAACGAATCACGACGATGTACGGAGTATAAGACATACATCTTACATACAGATGAAATGGAGGCAGCTCTATGAAAAGTGATATGAAGGCAAGCGGGTTACTCAAGCCATCTGTCAGCTATGGAAAATCATTGCGGCTTTCAGCGGATCAGCCGATGACGATTCCTGAAGTCCTGCACAAAACCGCCGCGGCAGCGGGAGATCAAAAGGGTATCACATATATACAGCCTGACGGCACCAAAGTGTACCAGACTTACAGCGGCCTGAAAAAGATCGCTCTTTCGATTGTGAAAGGGCTCCGCCAATCAGGAGTGAAGGCTCAGGATGAAGTCATATTACAGCTCAGTGACAATTCCCAGCTCATTCCTGCTTTTTGGGGCTGTGTTTTTTTAGGAGCGATCCCGGTTCCGCTTGCGGCCGCTCCGGCTTATACAGAAATGAACAGCGGGACGCAAAAACTGAAAGACGCCTGGACGCTTTTGAATCAGCCGTATGTCATCACAAGCCGTGACGTGCTGCCGGAGATGACTGAATGGGCGGAGGAGCAGGGGCTTTCCGGGTTTTGCGCTTTGGCGGCAGAAGATCTCAGTGCGCACGAAATGGATACGGACTGTCATCATCCCCGTCCCGAAGATTTGGCGATGCTGCTTTTGACCTCGGGAAGCACGGGCACGCCGAAAGCCGTGATGCTCAGCCATGAAAACATCGTCTGCATGGTCAAAGGAAATATTCAGATGCAGGGCTATACAAGTGAGGATGTCACGTTTAACTGGATGCCTTTTGACCATGTCGGCGGCATCGGAATGCTTCATCTGCGTGATGTTTATCTCGGATGTGAGGAAATCAACATACCGAGCGAATCCATTTTGATGGACCCTTTAAAATGGCTCGACCTGATTGATCATTACCGCGCTTCGGTCACGTGGGCCCCAAATTTTGCCTTTGGGCTGCTTGCTGATTTTGCAGAAGAGATTCAAACGCGGAAATGGGACTTATCTTCCATGCGTTACATGCTGAACGGCGGGGAGGCCGCGGTTGCGAAAGTCGGACGCAGAATCATGGAGCTTTTAGAGCCGCACGGTCTGCCGGCTAATGCCATCCGACCCGCATGGGGAATGTCCGAAACGTCTTCGGGCGTTATTTTCTCAGATGAGTTTACACTGGAAAACACGAATGACGACGATCGTTTCGTCGAGATCGGTCTGCCGATCCCGGGATTTAATATGAGAATTACGGATGACCGCAATCAAGTGGTGGAAGAAGGAGAAATCGGCCGCTTCCAAGTGTCGGGTCTGACTGTAACGAGCGGATATTATGAGCGCCCGGACTTAAATGAGAGTGTCTTTACAGAAGACGGCTGGTTTGAAACGGGAGATCTCGGATTTCTGCGTGAAGGCCGCCTGACGATAACGGGGCGCACGAAAGATGCCATCATTATCAACGGTGTGAATTATTACAGCCATGCCATTGAATCAGCCGTTGAGGAATTGCCGGAAATTGAAACGTCATATACAGCGGCATGCGCCGTCCGGCCGAATCAAAGCACGACAGATGAGCTGGCGATTTTCTTTGTGACATCTGTTCCGTTGGATGAGAACCGCATGACGAAGCTTCTTCACCACATTCACCAGCACGTGACACAGAGAATCGGCGTTACCCCTGATTATCTGCTTCCGGTCGCAAAAGAAGACATTCCTAAGACGGCGATCGGGAAAATCCAGCGCACTCAGCTGAAACATTCATTTGAACAAGGGCAATTTGATTCATTACATAATAACAGACAAGAAGGCGGCAATTCAGACACGGCTTCTGCAGAGAAAGAAATTGAACGGGATTTTATCCGTTTTCTGAAAGAGGAACTTTCCATCGCGGATGAGCTCGTTGATCCAAATACACCGTTTCAAAGTCTTGGCGTCAATTCCATCAAGATGATGAAACTCGCCAGATCAATTGAAAAAACGTATCACATCCGGCTGACAGCAAGAGAGCTGCACAAAAACCCGACGATTGGCGCTTTAGCGGCTTATACTGCTGAAAAAGCGGCAAACATGTCAGCGGACCATCATCCCCAAAAAGCCGAACCGCCGGCAGAACGGGAGAGACGGCAAACGGCGCCAGCGCTTTCAGAAGTCCAAAAAGGGCTGTGGACATTGCAGAAAATGTCGCCTGAAACGACTGCATACCATGTCCCGCTCTGTTTCCGATTCACATCCGGAATCGACAAAGAGAAACTGAAACAGGCGTTTCAGCTCGTATTAAAGCAGCATCCGATGCTCAAAAGCGCCGTGAATGAAACAGACGGCGGGTTTTATTTCATAGAAGCGGCAGATCCTTTTGTATTCTCGGAAGAAGATATTTCTGACGTCAATGAATCACAAATATCCGCTCTGATACGGAAAAAAGTGAAAGAGCCGTTTGTCAAAGAAAGCGGACCTTTACTGCGCGTGCAGCTGCTTTCAAAATCCGCCGAGGAACATTATCTTTTGACGGTCATTCACCACATCGTGTTTGACGGCATTTCATCCATTACATTTATTCACAGTCTGCTGGAACATTATCAGGCGCTGCTGGAGGGAAAAGAAGAGTTTACGGCTGCCGCTCCCGGTATTCATCCCGATTTCGCGGCTTGGGAAAAGCGGTATTTAGCGGGTGAAGAAAGCAAAGCTGCCCGCGCTTACTGGATGAAACAGCTCGAGGGCGATCTGCCTGATCTTCAGCTTCCGCCGATGCGCACGGACAGCAGTGTTCCGGAGTTTACAGAAGATACGCTGACACGCCGTCTTCCCGAACGGCTGCTGAATAATATAACGGCGTTTGCCGCATCCCGTTCGATTCATTTGTCTACCGTCATGCTGAGCTGCTATATGGTGCTTTTAAGCAAATATACGGATAAGGAAGATATTGTGACAGGCATGCCTGCAATGGTCAGACCCGAAGAACGCTTTGACGGAGTGGTCGGCCATTTCCTCAACATGCTTCCCATACGGAGCAGAGCCGGACGAAAAGAAACATTTGCTGACTTTGTTCAAAAGGTGCAGGATGCCGTTCTGGACGGACTGGATCACTCCTTTTATCCGTTTCCGAAAATGGTACGTGATGTGCATGCGAAACCCCTGCAGAACGGTTCGCCTGTTTTCAGCAATGCCTTTTTCTATCAGAACTTTCTGCAGCATTCCAGCTATCAATCGATGCTTGATGAATACAAGGAATTCTCCTGTGAGTTTGTAAAAGACATTCATCAGGAGGGGGAATATGATCTTGTATTTGAAATGTGGGAAGAAGCATCAGGTATGGATCTTACGATTAAATACAGCACCGAATTATTCGACGAAGCAGGGGCGGCCAGACTTTTCAGCCAATTTGTACAAGCTGCTGAAGCTTTGACGGCGAATCCGGATAGGCCGCTTGAGAACGTTTCTCTCATGACAAAAAGAGAGGAGCACATGATTCTTAAGACTTGGAATGAGACAAGCCGTGAATATCCGGATGCCTGCTTCCATGAATTATTCGAACGTCAGGCGGCAGAAACGCCGGACGCTTGTGCGGTCGTGTATGAACAGCAACAGCTGACGTACCGTGAGCTTAATGAAAAAAGCACGAAGCTGGCGCTCTATTTGCAGGCGCACGGTGCAGGCCCTGATGATCTCATCGGCATTTATACAGACCGTTCATTGCATATGGCTGTCGGACTTCTCGGCATTTTAAAAGCCGGGGGAGCGTATGTGCCGCTTGATCCTTCTTATCCCGCTGACAGATTGGAATATATGATCGCCGACAGCAGGATTTCAATGTGCCTGACGACAGCTGATTTAGAGCACTCTTTGAACTGGGGAGGCGTGCAGACAACTGCCATTGACCGCGATTGGTCTCATATTGAAAGTACAGCCGCGGAAAGAACGTCGCTGAAGCGGTTAGTGACACCTGACGATCTGGCGTATGTCATTTACACGTCGGGCAGCACGGGCAAACCGAAAGGCGTGATGATTCCGCACCGGGCGCTGACCAATTTCTTAATCTCGATGGCGAATGAACCGGGGCTTTCGTCCGAAGACAAACTGCTTGCCGTCACGACATATTGCTTTGACATCGCGGCCCTGGAGCTTTACCTTCCTTTAATTAAAGGAGCGGAGTGCAACATCTGTAAGACAGAAGTCACAAAAGACGCACGGAAGCTGAAAGAGCTGATTCAAGAGTACAAACCGACGATCATGCAGGCGACGCCGTTTACATGGAAAATGCTCTTTCATTCCGGATGGTCAAATGAAGAAAATGTGAAAATCCTTTGCGGCGGAGAGGCGCTTAGCGAACAATTGAAGCAGCAGTTTCTCGATACGAAAAGCGAGGCTTGGAATATGTTCGGGCCGACAGAGACGACAATCTGGTCCGCGGCGCAGCGGATAACGAAAAATGAGAGCGCGCTTACGATCGGGCGCCCGATCGCCAATACCCGCGTGTATATTATGGATTCCGGTCTCAACCCTGTTTTAGAAGGGGTGCCGGGAGAACTTTGTATTGCGGGAGACGGATTGGCAAGAGGGTATTTCAACAAGCCTGAGCTGACAGATAAAGCTTTCGTCAGCCACCGGCTCGAACTGGGATCAAAGCTTTATAAAACAGGCGATATGGCGCGTTTTCTTCCCGGCGGCCGCATTGAATACATGGGACGGATGGATACCCAAGTTAAAATCCGCGGCTACCGGATTGAACCCGGAGATATTGAGAGCAGGCTGAATGCCTATCCGGCCGTACAGGAAAGTGTAGTGGTTGTGAACAATCACTCCGGAAATGAGAAGCTTTGCGCGTTTTATATCCGGAAAAACGGAGAGCCGCTTCCGTCTGCAAAGGAATTGCGCAATCATTTGAAACAAGCGCTGCCGGCCTATATGACGCCAGCTTCGTTTATCCGTCTTGAAGAGCTGCCGCTTACGCCGAACGGAAAAGTGGACCGCAAGCTTCTTGCTGCCCGCGATCTGACGGAAAAGCAGCCGGACACACAAACATTTTCATCATCTCATATCCAGCAGGCGGTGCTGGCGATTTGGCAGGATGTATTGAAAAGCAAAGATGTAGAGCTTGATGACCGCTTTTTTGATGCGGGGGGAGATTCGCTTCTTGCCGTGACTGTCACTGACCGGATGACGCAGGAACTGGATTGTGAATTCAGTGTAACGGAGCTGTTTGAATACGCGACGGTAAAAGACATCAGCCGGTATATCGCTGAACAAAAACCGAAAGAAGCCTTTTTGGCTCCTGTACCGCAAAAGAAAGTGAATGCAGAAGACCGGGAACATCCGGCGGGAGAATTTCCCGATTATTACGAGGACAGCCTTGCGGTTATCGGTATATCCTGTGAGTTTCCGGGAGCGAAAGATCATTATGAATTTTGGAATAACATCAAAGAAGGCAAAGAAAGCATCACCTTCTTTTCAAAAGAAGAGCTCCGCCGATTCGGTATTTCTGAAGAACTGGCTGATCATCCCGGCTTCGTTCCGGCTAAATCAGTTTTAGAGGGGAAAGAAATGTTTGATCCCGGTTTCTTCGGCTTTTCACCGAAAGATGCGGAATATATGGACCCTCAGCTGAGAATGCTTTTGCTCCATTCATGGAAGGCAATCGAGGATGCGGGGTATATCTCCAAAGAAATTCCAGAAACAAGCGTGTATATGTCTGCCAGCACGAACTCTTACCGCAGCCTGCTGCCGGAGGAGACGACAGCACAGCTGGAAACGCCGGATGGCTACGTGTCATGGGTGCTTGCCCAAAGCGGTACGATTCCGACGATGATTTCTCATAAACTCGGGTTGAAAGGGCCGAGCTATTTTGTCCATGCCAACTGCTCATCTTCGTTAATCGGCCTGCATTCGGCTTTTCAAAGCCTGCAGTCCGGCGAAGCCAAGTACGCCCTTGTCGGCGGTGCGACCCTTCATACGGAATCAAGCGCCGGATATGTTCATCAGCCGGGGCTGAATTTTTCGAGCGACGGGCATATTAAAGCGTTTGACGCGGATGCTGACGGAATGATCGGCGGTGAAGGAGCCGGCGCCGTGCTCTTGAAAAAAGCGTCTGATGCCGTTAAGGACGGCGACCATATTTATGCGCTGCTGCGCGGAATCGGCGTCAATAACGACGGAGCGGATAAGGTCGGATTTTATGCGCCGAGCGTCAAAGGACAGGCTGAGGTCATTAAGAAGGTCATTGATCAGACGGGCATACATCCCGAAACGATCGCGTACGTCGAAGCTCACGGCACAGGAACAAAACTCGGTGACCCGATCGAACTGTCCGCACTTCAATCGGTGTACGGCCGATATACAGATAAAAAACAATACTGCGGCATCGGTTCAGTCAAAACAAATCTCGGGCATTTGGATACAGCGGCCGGAATGGCGGGCTGCATCAAGGTTGTCATGAGCTTATATCATCAGGAAATCGCGCCGAGCATCAATTACAAAGAGCCGAACCCGAATCTTCATTTAGAAGACTCTCCGTTTTACGTAGCGGAAGAAAAGAAAGAGTTAACTCGTGAGAACAGAGCGCACCGCATGGCTTTAAGCTCTTTCGGTCTTGGCGGGACAAACACACACGCGATTTTTGAACAATATCCGGATGCATCTGAAGCAGCAGACGCTGCGGGTCCGTTCATCATTCCGTTGTCTGCCAGAAAAAAAGACCGTCTGAAGGAGTACGCAAAACAGCTGCTGGCTTTTCTGGAAAGAAAAACGGACACAGACCTCGCTGATCTTGCCTACACGTTCCAAGTCGGAAGGGAAGCGATGGAAGAGCGCGCGGCCTTTATCACAAGCGGCACTGCGGAGCTGAAGCGGCAGCTTGCCGATTTTATCAATGATAAGCCGGCAGTAACAGGCTGCTTCAGAGGAGAAAAACAGCAGGCGAAAGATATTGCCTGGCTTTCTGATGATGATGACAGCGCTGAACTCATTGAGAAATGGCTTGCGAAAGGAAAAGGACCGAAGCTCTGTGAAATGTGGAGTAAAGGCGTCGCCATTAATTGGCACAAGCTTTACAAAGACAAGCATCCGAAACGAATCAGCGTGCCGGTCTACCCGTTTGCAAAGGAGCCGTACTGGCCGAAAAAAGCAGAAAAGAACACATCTGCCGCACACACCGGAGTCTCAGTTTTACACCCGCTCGTGCAGCAAAACACGTCGGATTTGGCCGTTCAGCGGTTCAGTTCACGGTTTACAGGCTCAGAATTTTTCCTAAAGGATCATGTGGTCAGGGAAAAAGCGGTGCTGCCGGGAGCGGCATATTTGGAAATGTCTTATGAAGCGGTAAAACGGGCGCTTGGCAGCTTATTAAAAGACCAAGACAGAATAACGCTCCATCATACCATCTGGATGAAACCGATCGTCGTTCACGAACAAGAGCGCCAGGTCCATATTGCGCTGTTCCCTGAAGAGGACGGCATCATCTCATATGACATTTACAGCGTAAACGCTGACGGCGAAGAAGTGCTGCACAGCCAAGGACGGGCCGAGATCATAAAGGCTGAACGAGAGCCTGAGGCCGACCTTTCTGCCATACAAAACAGGTGCACAGCGGACATTCTTGATCCGGCGGCCTTTTATCGGGAGGGCCGGAGCAGGGGGATGTTCCACGGAAAAGCCTTCCAAGGCATTAAGTCCGCCTTTATCGGTGATAAAGAAGTGCTCTCGGACATACAGCTTCCGGATTCTGTTTCTCACACGAACGGACAATTTACGCTTCATCCGAGCATCATTGATTCAGCTATTCAGACGGCGACGATCTGCATTATGCAGGAGTTTTCCGGACAAAAGCTGATTCTGCCGTTTGCACTGGAATATCTTGAAGTCGTCAAAGCATGCACGCCGGCTATGCGGGCGCATGCACGCTTCAGTGAAGGATATCAAACCGGTGATTCCGTGCAGAAAGCCGACATTGACCTGTTCGACGAAACAGGAGCGCTTTGCGTGAAGGTGAGAGGATTCTCTACGAGAGTGCTTGAAGGCGATGCAGAATCGGCTCAGCCGCCATCAGGATCGGAAAAGGTCTTGTTTGCACCGGTCTGGAAAGAAGCAACCGCATCCGAGAAAGCTTCTGTCCATGCTGATGAGCATTTGATCATACTTTCTGAAGATGCCTGCCGTATAAAAGATGAAGCGGCATCAAGCCTGAAAGACGCCGAACTGCTGATTGCAGAAGGTGAGGGTGAAACAGCCGCTGAACGCTTCCAAAGCTACGCGCAGACAATCGCTGAACACATCCGGCGGATCATCAGCGAAAAAAGGCAGGGCCGCATTCTGATTCAGACTGTTATTTCAGCAGACGGCAGCCAGCAATTGTTTGCGGGGTTAACAGGTTTGTTAAAAACAGCCGAGCTGGAATACGGAAAACTTGACTGTCAGCTCATCGAAATGGAATCAATCGGCGAAATGCCGGCTGTCGCTCAAAAACTGAAAAATGACAGTCATCGGCCGCATGATAAACATATCCGTTATAAAGGAGAAAAACGGTATGTGAAGGCTTGGGAAGAAATGCATCCCGCAGGGGGCGGCATCGTCTGGAAGGACGAAGGCGTATATCTGATTACGGGAGGGGCAGGAAGCCTGGGGTTGATGTTCGCAAAAGAAATCGCAGGTCGCGTAAAACATCCGAAAATCATTCTGACCGGCCGCTCAAATCTGACAGAAGCCAAACAGCGTGAGCTTGCTATGCTTCAGCACTCAGGCGCAAATGTCGTCTACAAAAAGCTGAATGCGGCAGACCGGCGGGAAAATGAAGCGCTGATAAAAGAGATTACGGCGGAATTCGGAAAGCTTAACGGAATTATTCACGCTGCGGGAGTGATACAAGACCGCTTTCTGCTGCAAAAAACGAAGGAAGAGTTCAGAGAAGTGCTTGATCCGAAAGTCATCGGAACCGCTTATTTAGATGAAGCCAGCAAAGACTGCAATCTTGACTTTTTTGTATTGTTCTCCAGTGTTTCCGGCGTTCTCGGCAATGTCGGGCAGGCTGATTATGCCGCCGGCAACGCGTTTATGGATGCATACGCCGCTTACAGGCAATCCCTTACGGAGAATGGCCTTCGGCACGGAAAAACGGTCGCCTTTAACTGGACGCTGTGGAAAGATGGCGGGATGCAGGCGGGAGACGAGACGGAGAGAATGATGAAAAAAGCTTTCGGCATGGTTCCGCTTCAAAAGGCGTCAGGCCTGGCTGCATTTTATGAAGGAATGGCTCAGGAAAAGCCGCAGCTTTTAGCAGCCGAGGGACACGCAGCAAAATTAAAACAGTCGTTCCTATCCGTTTCTGAAACTGAAAAGCCGCAGGTGGAGAAAATTGAGCCTGTATCCGCCGTTTCGGGAGACAAATGGCACGGTGCGCTTATCCGATTGGTCAGTTCAATTTTAAAAGTCGGCCAAGACGAGATTGATATTGATACGGAACTGAGTGAATACGGTTTTGATTCCGTATCGTTTACCGTCTTTACGAATCAATTAAATGAAGTGTATCAGCTGGAGCTGGCGCCGACGATCTTCTTCGAATACGGGACGATCCGCAGTTTAGCAGAGTATTTGACGGATGAGGCAGAAGCCGGCCTTCCTTCTCAGCCGGAAGAAAAACACGATGCAGAAGAATCTCTTCAAACGCTTCACACCGCTTTGACAGCCATGGTAAGCGGCATTTTAAAAGTGGACCGTGAGGACGTTGAGACAGATACGGAATTGAGTGAATACGGTTTTGATTCCGTATCGTTTACCGTCTTTACGAATCAATTAAATGAAGCGTATCAGCTGGAGCTGGCTCCGACGATTTTCTTTGAGTACGGAACGATCAGCAATCTCGCCGGATATTTGGCAAAAGAGCATCCGGGCCGTTTCGGCGAAAAGAAGAAAGAGTCTCCGAAAAAAGAGCAGCCAAAAGCCCAAAAACCGAAAATGCAGCGGAAAAAGCGCTTCGCAACGGTAATGAACGCCGCGGCAGCGACACAAGAGCCGCGCCGCTTGGACCCGGTTGCCATTGTCGGAATCAGCGGCCGATTCCCGGGTGCAAAGGATATAGAGGAATTTTGGCGCAATTTGAAAGAAGGAAAGGATTCGATCACAACCATTCCGAAAGAACGCTGGGATTGGCAAGCGTTTGATGGCGACCCGAATCTTGAAGGGAACAAAACGAATATCAAGTGGGGCGGCTTTATCGACGGAATAGCTGAATTTGATCCGCTGTTCTTTGGGATTTCACCGCGGGAAGCCCAATATTTAGATCCGCAGCAGCGGCTGTTATTGACTTATGCATGGCGGGCGATAGAAGATGCGGGCTGTAAGCCGGAAAGCCTCTCCGGCACAAATACGGGCGTCTTTATCGGCACCGGAAATACCGGTTATAAAGATTTGTTCACAAGGGCAGGTCTTGCGCCGGAAGGACATGCGGCGACAGGCAGCATGATTCCTTCCATAGGTCCGAACCGTTTGAGCTATTTGTTAAATCTTCACGGGCCGAGCGAGCCGATTGAAACGGCATGTTCAAGCTCGCTTGTGGCGATTCACCGGGCGGTATCCGCTATAGAAAACGGAGAATGCGACATGGCGATTGCCGGGGGAATCAATACGATTCTGACGGAAGAAGCGCATATCAGCTACAGCAAAGCAGGCATGCTCAGTAAAGACGGAAAATGCAAAACCTTCTCCAAAGATGCCAACGGGTATGTCAGAGGAGAAGGCGCGGGAATTCTGATGCTGAAGAAACTGACAGATGCAGAACGTGACGGCAATCCGATTTACGGCGTGATCCGCGGTACGGCTGAAAACCACGGCGGCCGGGCGAATACGTTAACCTCGCCGAATCCGAAACTGCAGGCTGATTTATTGGTGAAAGCATACCGGAAAGCGGGAGTGGACCCGAGCACCGTCACGTATATTGAAGCGCACGGTACAGGAACGGAATTGGGCGACCCGATTGAAATAAACGGTTTGAAAGCAGCGTTTCACGAGCTGGCGAAAACAAATCAAGAGCCTGAAGTCTCCGGTCACCGCTGCGGCATCGGTTCGGTCAAAAGCAATATCGGCCATTTAGAGCTTGCCGCGGGGGTATCAGGCGTGATGAAAGTGCTTTTGCAAATGAAGCACAAAACGCTGGTGAAAAGCCTGCATTGCGAGACGATCAATCCGTACATTCAGCTCGATGACAGTCCTTTCTACATCGTGCGGGAAAATCAGGAATGGACGGCAGCAAAAGATAGAAACGGAAATGCCATTCCGCGCCGGGCCGGGGTCAGTTCATTTGGCATCGGCGGGGTCAACGCCCATATCGTCATTGAAGAGTATGTCCCGAAAGCAGCCGCTCAGCCTGAGCACAGCCCGGAAAATCCGGCAATCATCCTTTTGTCCGCCAAATCAAAAGAAAAACTGTTTGAACAGGCGCAGCAGCTGCAAAAAGCGATCCGTCAAACGCCGTATACAGATCAAGACTTGGCGGGCGTCGCTTATACGCTGCAAACCGGAAGGGACGAAATGGAAGAGCGCTTGGCCATTCTTGCAGCGACGATGGCGGAATTGGAAACAAAGCTGGAAGCATTTACGAAAAATGAGAAAAACATCGCCGGGCTGTATACCGGCCAGTCTCACCGCAATAAAGATACGTTTGCCTTGTTCACGGCAGATGAAGATATGGACATCGTCATTGACGCCTGGATCAGAAAAGGAAAATTCGCCAAGCTGGCAGAAGTATGGGTGAAAGGCGGCGTATTGAATTGGAACCGGCTGTATGAAAAGGGTACGCCGCGTTTACTCAGTCTTCCGTCATATCCGTTCGCAAAAGACACGTATTGGGTGCCTGAGAATCCTGACAAAAATAAGGTCCATACAGAGGAACGGATGAAACGTATTTTGACGAAACAATGGGAACTGAGCCCGCTCGAACTGCGTGAACCGTGCGCACGTTCCGTTGCGATTTTGACAGGCCGGGACACGATCAATCTCGCAGAAGAGATCGCAGCGCATCTGCCGAATCACCGTATCATCACCGCATCAGACCTTACCGGTGAATATGACTGGCAGGCGTTTGACGGAGTCATCGACCTCCTCGGCGCAGCGAAAGAAGATTCTCAAGACATGGCCGGAATCAAATGGCTTCAGCAATTGATTGAGCATGGGCATAAAGAAGGGATGGCACTGCTTTGTGTCACGAAAGACCTTGAGTCACTAGATAAAGAAGCCAATCAAACAACAGGAGCAAAACGGGCCGGTCTGTACAGAATGCTGGCATGCGAGTACGGTCACCTGTCTTCAAGGCATCTCGACCTTGAAGGAGCGCTTTCGGATGACGAACTGGCGAAGCAGATTGCCGATGAGTTTCATGCCCGTACTGATGACGCGGAAGTTTGCCGGAGGGACGGCTTGCGCTACCGCGCCGTATTGAGCGGATCAGAAAATATGAATATGCAAGGCGAGAGAATTGATTTTTCGGACAACCATGTGCTTCTGATCACCGGAGGGACGAGGGGGATCGGTCTTTTATGCGCACGCCATTTTGCCGAACATTACGGAGTGAAAAAACTGGTGCTTACAGGCCGTGAGACCCTTCCGCCGCGAAGTGAGTGGACGGGCGGACTGAATGGGGTGCCGGCTTCTGTAAAAGCGAAAATTGAAGCTGTTCTCGACTTGGAATCCAAAGGTGTACAAGTGAAGGTATTGTCAGTCCCGTTAGCTGATGAAGCCGGGCTGAGACAGGAACTGAGTCAGATAAAACAGACGCTCGGACCTATCGGCGGCGTGATTCACTGCGCGGGTGTGACCGATAAAGAGACGCTCGCATTCATCAGAAAAACCGATGAAGACATACAGCGCGTGCTCGAGCCGAAAGTAGACGGGCTTCAGGCGTTATACAGTGTGCTCAGCGAAGAGCCGCTGAAGTTTTTCGTCTTGTTCTCTTCCGTGTCAGCTGCGATACCGGCGCTTTCGGCAGGACAGGCCGACTATGCCATGGCCAATGCGTATATGGACTATTTTGCAAACTCATACAAAGAGCAGCTGCCGATCGTAAGCATTCAGTGGCCGAACTGGAAAGAAACCGGAATGGGCGAAGTAACGAACAAAGCTTATAAAGAGAGCGGGCTATACAGCATCACGAATGCAGAAGGATTACAGCTCCTTGACGGAATACTTCTTGAATCAGCAAGGGGCCCGGTGCTGCCGGCCGTTCTGAATCCTAAGCTGTGGAAGCCGGAGCGGTTCCTGCGGCGGAGCAGGCAGGATCAGCCAATGAGTCCGGCTATGGTAAAACCGGCGGAAAAAACCGCTTATGCTGCCGCAGACAACGCTCAATTAACAAGGAAAACAGAAGAATGGCTGAAAGAATTATTTTCTGAAGAGCTGCGGATTGACCAGGACCAGCTTGAGACAGACGTATTATTCCAGGATTACGGAGTGGATTCCATTATTCTTGCTCAGCTTCTGCAGCGGATCAATCGGAATCTCTCGGCATCGCTTGACCCGTCCATTCTGTATGAATATCCGACGATTCAATCTTTCGCAAATTGGCTTCTCGAAGGATATACAGAAGTTTTGTCAGAACGGTTTGATTTGGCGGCGGAGCCTGTTAAGAAGAAGCCGGCTGAGCCGGTGATTGAAACACAAGCCGTTAAGGTGCAAGAAGAGGCGGCCGGAAAACAGATTCACCGGGAAGATATCGCGGTCGTCGGCATGTCCTGCCGGTTTCCGGGGGCGGCTTCCTTAGAGGCGTACTGGTCGCTTTTGGCTGAAGGCCGTTCGGCTATCGGTCCTGTTCCGGCTGAGCGATGGGGTTTGAAGACGCCTTATTACGCGGGGATGCTTGATGGAATTCATCAATTTGATCCGGACTTCTTTTTACTGGCTGAAGAAGATGTAAAGGCAATGGACCCTCAAGCTTTGGCCGCTCTGGAAGAATGCCTTAACCTGTGGTATCACGCTGGCTATACGCCGGATGAGATAAAGGGAGAAGCAATAGGTGTGTATCTCGGCGGACGCAGCCGTCACAGACCGGGTGAAGAGAAACTGCTGGATGCGAAAAACCCGATCGTCGCGCTGGGCCAGAATTATTTGGCCGCCAATCTCTCTCAATATTTTGATATGCGCGGCCCGAGCGTTGTCCTCGATACAGCTTGTTCTTCTGCTTTAGTCGGAATGAATATGGCCGTGCAGGCTCTTGTAACAGGAGAAATAAAAGCGGCCGTCGTCGGCGGCGTGAGCCTGTTTGAATCAGAAGAAACCCATAAATTATTTGAACAGCGCGGCATATTAAGTAAAGCGCAGTCGTTCCATGTATTTGACGAACGCGCCGATGGAGTCGTGCTGGGCGAGGGTGTCGGAATGGTTCTTTTAAAAACCGTGTCTCAGGCGATTGAAGACGGAGATTCTATTTATGCCGTAGTGAAGGCGGCATCCGTCAATAATGACGGAAGAACGGCAGGCCCTGCTACGCCGAGTCTGGAAGCGCAAAAATCCGTCATGAAGACGGCTCTTGAAAAAAGCGGAAAACAGCCGGAAGACATTACTCATATTGAAGCGAACGGTTCAGGCACGGTCGTGACGGATCTGTTAGAACTGAAGGCCATTCAATCCGTCTACCGTTCAAAAGACTCCGGCCCGCTCGGAATCGGATCTGTGAAACCGAACATCGGGCACCCGCTTTGCGCGGAAGGAATTGCAAGTTTCATAAAAGTTGTTCTCATGCTGAAAGAAAAGAGCTTTATCCCGTTTTTATCAGGCGAGCATGAAAACACACATTTTGATAGAGAAAAGGCCAATATTCAGTTCAGCCGCACTCTGGCAGACTGGCCGTCACCAATGCCGGCGGCAGGAATTAACTGCTTTGCCGACGGCGGAACAAACGCCCACGTCATTGTGGAAGCGTGGCAGGAAGACGAAGGGCGCCGAATCAAGCGCCATCCTTTAACACCGCCTGCATTAAATAAGCGGCTGATTTCGCCGGACAGCAAAGAAGAAACGAACGAAAAAGCTGCGGCAAACATCTGGGATACCTATGAAGTGGAGGTTTAACGTGAAGAACTTCAATAAGCAAATCACTTTATCGCTGAAAAATCCGTTTATTTTACATCATGACGTTTACGGACAAAAAGTCCTTCCGGGATTGGCTTATATTGATATGTTTTATCAGATTTTCAAAGAGCGCGGCTATTCATACGACGGGCTTCAGCTGCGCCATTTATCCATATATCAGCCGCTTATTGCGAAAGAAGACAGCGCCGTCAAGCTTACGGTTGAATGTACAAAGGTAAAAGAAGGGCGCTGGAAACTTACCGCAAAAGGGACTGAGGTCAGCGGCGGACGAGTCCAGCCGGAAGAACGCATTTACGTCAAAGCGGAAATGCACGAGACGGCACCCGCAATTTTCAGTGACACGCTTGATCTTGACTCTGTCAAACGCGAGGCGGAACGCACCATCGATTTAAATGAGCTGTATGCACAATGCAGAAGCCAGGAATTGGTTCACAGCGGATATATGAAAGCAGAAGGAGAAGTGTTTGAGGAGCGGGACGGCGTCATCTTTGATGTATCGCTCGGAAAAGACGCGATGGGACAGGCCGGGGGGTTTTTGTTCCATCCGACTCTCCTTGACGGAAGCGGCGTCGGCGCAAACCTATTGATCTCATCGCTGTTAAATGGGGAAAAGAGGCTGTTTCTGCCTCTTTTCTACGAATCTTTTTCAGCTTCCGAACCTTTGCAGGCCGGCTGCATCACGAGAATCAAACGTTCGTCGCTTCGGCAGGAAAAGGAGCTCATTTACATTACACTGGAGTTTTTTAACACATCCGGCCGAAAAGTAGCCGAGCTGAAAGATTTCACAAGCAAGCTCGTGCGGGATGCCGAGCTGATCAATACAGAACGAAAGACTGCTGAGAAGTCTCCTGAAAAAGCCGGTTTACCGGAAGTTGCGGCATCGCTTGAAGGCGGACACCCGCATGAGGAAGCAGAACGGTATGTCATGAATCTGATGGCGGAAAAAATCGGCAAGCCGCTTGAACAGATTGATTCTCAAGTCGGCTACTATGAAATGGGGCTGACATCGTCCGGACTGCTTGACGTCGTCGAAACGATCAGCGAAAAAATCGGCGAAACCCTTTCTCCGACTTTGCTGTTTGAATATACGACGGCAGCAGAGCTGGCGGCTTTCCTGACTGAGCAGTACGGGAGCCATTTCAGCGCGCCTCCGGCAAAAATGGCGAAGCCGGTTGAGCCGCAAACAGAAAACAGGCGGAAAAGCAGTGTTCCGCAAGATGAAGATATCGCGATTATCGGCATGGCCGGCCGCTATCCGCAGGCCGAAAATATTCATGAATTCTGGGAAAACCTGAAAGAAGGAAAAAACTGTGTCACCGAAATTCCGGAGTCTCGATGGGACTGGCGCCGGTTTGAAAATGTAAAGTCGCCTTCCGGGAAGAGCATTTCAAAATGGGGCGGATTTATCGATGATCCGGATTGCTTTGATCCTCAATTTTTCAGGATTACGCCGCGGGAAGCTGAAACAATGGACCCTCAGGAACGGCTGTTTTTACAAACCTGCTGGGAAACGATTGAGGATGCCGGCTATACGCCGAAGTCGCTCGCAGAGGCGCGCGGACGGAATAAGAGACAGCGCGTCGGCGTCTTCGCAGGGGTGATGCATAAGGATTATACGTTGGTCGGGGCTGAAGCTTCTTCTGAAGATCATGTATTCCCGCTTTCTCTTAATTATGCGCAAATTGCAAACAGAGTTTCATATTTTTGCAATTTTCACGGGCCGAGCATGGCGGTCGATACGGTCTGTTCATCTTCGCTGACTGCGGTTCACCTTGCTGCGGAAAGCATTCGGCGCGGGGAATGTGAATCGGCGGTTGCCGGAGGCGTCAACTTGTCGCTCCATCCGAATAAATATCTGACATACGGTTTATGGGACATGTTTTCAACAGACGGGGTTTGTCATACATTCGGGAAAGACGGAGACGGCTATGTACCGGCTGAAGGAATCGGTGCCGTTTTATTAAAACCGCTGCGAGAGGCGGTAAAAGACGGAGACCGGATTTATGCGGTGATAAAGGGCAGTGCCGTCAATCACGTGGGGACAGTGAGCGGAATTTCCGTGCCGAGTCCTGTCGCGCAGGCCGATTTGATTGAAGAATGCCTGGACAAAGCGGGCATCGATCCGCGCACGGTCAGTTATATTGAGGCGCACGGGACGGGAACTTCTCTCGGCGATCCGATTGAGGTTCAAGGCCTTGTCAAGGCGTTCCGCCAGTACACACAGGACAAACAGTTCTGTTCGATCGGATCAGTGAAGTCCAATATCGGCCATGCGGAATCGGCGGCGGGCATCAGCGGCTTAAGCAAAGTTGCCCTGCAGCTTCACCATAAAACTTTGGTGCCGTCTCTTCATTCCGAGGAGCTGAATCCGTATTTAGATTTTGAACAATCACCGTTTTACGTCCAGCATCATACCGAAGAGTGGCAGCAGCCTTCAGTGAAGGAAAACGGAAACGAAACCGTATATCCCCGGCGTGCAGGCATCAGTTCTTTCGGGGCGACAGGTTCAAACGTGCATCTCATTCTGGAAGAATTTATTCCGGAAGAATCACTCGAAACAAATGCTGAACCGGCGGAAGAACAGACATTCATTTTTCCGGTTTCAGCCCGGAATGAAGAACGGCTAAAAGAGTACGTTGCGAAGCTGTCTGCATTTATTCATCCCGGCCTGCCGCTTGAGGATGCGGCGTATACACTTCAGATCGGCCGTGAACAGATGGAGGAGCGGGTTGTTTTCACCGCACAGAATATGATACAGCTCAAAGAGCGGCTGGAAGGCTTTCTGGCAGGTAAAACGGTCAGCGGGTGCTGGCGGAACCGAGCTGATAAAAGCAAACAGGCAGAGCTTGCTCCGGACTTGATACATAAATGGTTTTCTTCCGGAAGTCTGGAGATGATTGCTGAGAAGTGGGCCGGCGGAGGAACAATGGATTGGAATCTCTTATACGGAGAAAACAAACCGAATCGGGTCAGCCTGCCGACATATCCGTTTGAAAAAACACGGTATTGGGTGCCGAAGGCGGAGAATAGAGAATCTCTGCCGCAAAAAAATGCAGGCATGCTGCATCCGCTCCTGCATGAAAATGTATCAAACATGTCAGGCGTCCGTTTCCGCTCTGCGTTTAGCGGCGGAGAATTTTACCTGAAAGATCACGTCGTCAAAAACGAGCGGACGTTACCGGGCGCGGCTTATCTGGAAATGGTTAGGGCGGCTGTTGAACACGCGGCAGAAACGAAGGAAGAAGGAACAGTCCGTCTGAAACATGTCGTATGGATACGTCCGTTTACAGCGGCGGATGAGTCCGCAGAACTGTATCTCCGTCTTTATGACGAAGAAAATGGGAAGATGGGATTTACGGTTTACAGTGAATCGGCTTCCTCGGAACAAGAGCCCGTTCTCTATGCGCAAGGAAGCGCGGCGTTTGTCCGAGCGGGCGAACCGGCCAAAATCGAGATTGACAAATTAAAAGAGTCATGCCGTCTGATCACACCTGACGCTTGCTATCAGGCATACAAACAAATGGGGATTGAATACGGGGATGCTCACAAAGCGGTCACGGAAATCTATGCAAAAGACAGCAAAGTGCTCGCGAAGCTCTCACTCCCGTCATCTATTTCTCATACAAAAGATCAGTTTGTCCTCCATCCGAGCCTTTTGGATGCGGCCTTCCACGCGACAATCGGGTTAATGCTTGACAGAGACGGGACTGACATACGCCCGATGCTGCCGTTTGCTCTCGAACAGATTGATGTGTTGAAAAGCTGTAAAAGCGATATGTGGGTATCCATTGCGTACAGCGGCGAAAGCAAGGCTGAAGATGCCGTGCAGAAGCTGGATATTGATGTATGTGACGAACAAGGCAATGTATGTGTGAAAATAACTGGTTATTCCGCACGGGAAATTGAAACGGATAAAACAGATACACTATATTTTGAACACGTATGGGAAGAGAAGGCCGCTGTACATGAAAAAGCGCCGATCCATTTCAAAGCCCGTCACGTGATGATATCTGACCGGTTTACGGATCAAATGAACAGCATACAGACAGACTTCAGCTGTCATGTGTTCCGTGATCAGCATAAGAGTGAAGACGAACGGTTTGAGGCTTGTGCGCTTCAAGCGTTCGAAGAAGTGAAGAAAATCCTCGCTTCAAATTCCGGCGGGCGCGAGCTCATTCAGATTGTCATGCCTCAAGAAGCGGATACGCAGCTCCTTTGCGGCTTAACGGGGCTTTTGAAAACAGCGGCGCTTGAAAACCCGAACCTGACCGGCCAGCTGATTGAATTGGAGCCGGACGTCAAGGCAGACACGCTGTCACGATATGTAAAAGAATGCAGCGCTCATCCTGATGACAAGCATATTCGCTATGAAAACGGCAGGCGCTATACGGCACAATGGCAGGAAACAGGGCTTGAACAGTTCGGCGCCAAAAAGCCGTGGAAGGATAAAGGTGTTTATCTGATCACAGGCGGTGCAGGCGGTCTCGGATTTTTGTTCGCCAAAGAAATCGCCCGGCATGCAAAAGACGCCGTTCTTATTTTAACGGGGCGTTCTCTGTTGGATAACCGTAAAAAAGCCCAGCTTCAAGAACTGTCCGATCTCGGCGCGCAAGCCGTGTACAAACAAATGGACATGACGGAAAAACAAGAAGTTCAATCGCTCACAGCGGACATCTGCCGGCAGTACGGCGGATTAAACGGTATCATACACAGCGCCGGAACGATAAAAGACAACTATATTCTGAAAAAACACAAAGATGAAATCCGTGATGTACTGGCGCCGAAAGTCTCCGGACTGGTTCATCTTGATGAAGCGGCAAAGGACATTGAGCTTGATTTTCTGATTCTTTTCTCTTCCGGAGCCGGAAGCGCCGGAAGCGCGGGCCAGGCTGATTATGCGATGGCCAATGCGTTTATGAACGCCTTCAGTGAAAAAAGAAACCGTAAAAAAGCCCGAAATGAACGCTATGGACACACCCTTTCAATCTGCTGGCCGCTTTGGAAAGACGGCGGCATGACGGTTGATGCTGAAACGGAAGCCATGCTGACAAAAGAAAGCGGCATGGTCCCTATGCAAACAGAAAACGGCATTCAGGCTTTGTACTGCGGGTGGGCGGCAAACACATCCCAAGTCATGGTGACGGAAGGCTACGCCGCAAAAATCCGGGCGTTTCTGAAAAAATCAGCGGATGATCAGCCGGATAAGGGCAGCGAAACCGAAGAACCGGCGGGTCTTACAGCAGGCGGAGAGAACATGCTTGCAGAAAAAACGGAGCATTTCTTGAAACAAGTGCTTTCGGAAGTGACCAAACTTCCTGTCGGCAAAATTGATGCCAAGGCGCCTATGGAAGATTACGGAATTGATTCGATTATGATTATGCATTTGACGGGCCGGCTGGAAAAGAGCTTCGGTTCATTGTCAAAAACATTGTTTTTCGAGTACCAGAATATCGAATCGCTGGCGCAGTATTTTATGAAAGCACACCGGGACACGCTGCTGGAAGTGACCGGGATGAAAACAGAAGAAACCCCTGCAGCCAAACCTGCGCTGTCTGAGAAAGCGAAAGTAAAGCCCGTTTTCAAACGGAATGAAGGCAAAAAAGGCTTTGCGCAAGTCCGTCCGGACACGCGGAAAAATCAGCAGCTGACAGAGCGTGAAGATATCGCGATTATCGGTATATCAGGACGATATCCGCAGGCCGAAAATCTTCAGGAATTTTGGAAGAATTTGAGTGAAGGCACTGACTGCATAACCGAAATTCCAAACGATCGATGGGATCACAGTCTTTATTACGACGCTGATAAAGATAAAGAAGGCAAGACGTACGGAAAATGGGGAGGATTTTTGAAAGACGTGGACAAATTTGATCCGCAATTCTTCTCTATTTCGCCCCGGGATGCAAAATTGATGGACCCGCAGGAGCGGTTATTCCTGCAATGTGTCTACGAAACGATGGAAGATGCCGGTTACACGCGCAAAAAGCTCACGGAAAAATCGGGTGATTTGCTTGGCGCCAATGTCGGTGTTTACGTCGGCGTCATGTACGAGGAATATCAGCTTTACGGAGCAGAAGAACAGGCGCGCGGAAAATCGCTTGCGCTGACCGGAAATCCGTCATCAATCGCGAACAGGGCTTCCTATGTATTCGGTTTTAACGGCCCGAGCATGGCTCTGGATACGATGTGCTCTTCTTCTTTAACAGCCATTCATCTGGCATGCCAAAGCTTGCGGAACGGGGAATGCGAGGCAGCATTTGCCGGTGGTGTCAATGTATCCGTTCATCCGAATAAATATTTGATGCTCGGCCAGAACAGATTTTTATCAAGCAAAGGCAGATGTGAAAGTTTCGGAGAAGGCGGGGACGGTTATGTGCCCGGTGAAGGAGTGGGCGCCGTACTCCTTAAGCCGCTTTCTAAAGCGAAAGCGGACGGTGATCATATTTACGGCCTGATCAAAGGAACGGCCGTGAACCATGATGGAAAAACAAACGGGTATTCCGTACCGAATCCGAACGCCCAAGCCGCGGTGATCAAACAGGCGTTAAAAGACGCGGGAACCGATCCGAGGGCGGTCAGCTACATCGAAGCCCACGGCACCGGGACTTCACTCGGCGATCCGATTGAAATCACGGGTCTGACAAAAGTCTTCTCAGAACAAACACAAGATAAACAGTTTTGCTCTATCGGCTCAGCGAAATCCAATATCGGGCACTGTGAAAGCGCGGCGGGCATCGCGGGGCTGACGAAGGTGCTGCTGCAAATGAAATACAAGAAGCTTGCGCCGTCACTGCATTCCCGGACGCTTAACCCGAATATTGATTTTCTCGCTACGCCGTTTAAAGTGCAGCAGACGCTTGAAGAGTGGAAAAGACCGGTCATAAATGAAAACGGAGTAAATAAAGAATTGCCGAGAACCGCGGGGCTTTCCTCATTCGGAGCCGGCGGCGTCAACGCTCATATCGTCATCGAAGAATATTCCGCTGATGAGGATAAGGAGACGGCTTTTGCCGCGCCTCATCCGTCGATGATCGTCCTTTCCGCGAAAAATGAGCAACGGCTTCAAAAACGGGCGAAACGTCTTCTTAATGCACTGCGGAGCGGGCGTTACCGGGAAGCGGATCTGAGCCGGATCGCATATACGCTTCAAGTCGGACGTGAACCGATGGAAGAGCGTCTCGGAATGATTGTCAGCAATTTGCGCGAGCTTGAAGAGAAGCTTGACGAATTTACGGGCGGCAAGGAGTCAATTGACCAGCTCTACCGCGGACAAGTCAAACAGAATAAAGACACGATGGCGCTGTTTACGGCTGATGAGGACATGGAAAAAACCATTGAGGCGTGGCTTGAAAAAGGCAAAGCCGCAAAGGTATTAGAGCTTTGGGTGAAGGGCCTTCCGCTGAATTGGGATAAGCTGTATCAAATGGGCAGACCGCAAAAAATCAGTCTTCCGGCCTACCCGTTTGCAAAAGACCGTTATTGGATCGACACATCAGCTGATGCAGCTGTCAAAAGACCGGCCGAAACACAGTCTGCGCCGATCGCACCGGCGGCCGCCCCGGAACCGGTCATTGAAGTAACAACTCTTCACGAGGAGACTGTCAAAGAAAAACCGTCAAACATTACACTGCAGACTTTGAGCGGCGCGAAACCGAAAAGAACCGTACAGCCCGCTTCCCGTCCGGCGGTTTCCGCTGAAAAAGTAAGTGCCGTATTGACCGAAAGTTTGGCAGACGTTTTATATATGGATGCCGACGATATCGACGCAGACGACACATTTATTGATATCGGCATGGATTCAATTACCGGTCTTGAATGGATAAAGTCTGTTAATAAAGCATACGGCACGTCCCTTACGGTGACGAAAGTATATGATTATCCGACAATCCGCCAGTTTGCGGCTTTCTTGCAAAAAGAGCTCGGGACAGAACCGATCCTTGAGGAAGCAACCGAACCGCAGAAAACAGAGGCCGTGAAAAAACCGTCAAACATCATGCTGCAGCCTTTAAACGCTCATAAGCAGCATGTGACACAAGCAGAAGCGGATATTCTGGAGGCGATGTCTGAAACGGCAGCTTCCGCCGAACCGGAAGAACCGATTGAAGCGGTGCATGACGAGTTATCAAAAGCACTGGCTGATGTATTGTACATGGAGCGGCATGAAGTAGATATTGATGAGGCCTTTATTGACTTGGGTATGGATTCGATTACCGGTCTTGAATGGATAAAGGCCGTCAATAAACGGTACGGCACGGACTGTAACGTAACGAAAGTGTATGATTATCCGACAATCCGCCAATTTGCCGATTTTCTGCGTACGCAGCCGTCCGTCCGCGGCAGAAAAAAACAGGCGGTTCCCGTACGTCCAAAGCCGCTTACGCAGCAACATGCCCCGCAGGAGAAAACACCTGCCGAGCCGGAGAGATTAACGGTTCAAAAGGAACCTGAACCGGTGCAGGCCAAACGGGAGCCTAAAGACGAGATAGCGGACGCGATAGCCATCGTCGGCATGTCGGGCAAGTACCCGGATGCGCCGGACCTAAAGACATATTGGGACAACTTAGCCCGTGCGAAAAACGCCATTCGCGACATCCCGCTTTCCCGCTGGGATGTAAACAAATACTATGATCCGGCCTTAAACAAGAAGGGCAAAGTATACTGCAGATCAATCGGTATGCTTGACGGCATTGAAGAGTTTGATCCGCTGTTCTTTAATATATCTCCGTCTGAAGCGGAACTTATGGACCCGCAGCACCGGATATTTTTACAGGAAGGTTTTAAAGCCTTTGAAGATGCGGGTTACAGCTCAAAAGAATTAAACGGGAAAAATTGCGGCGTTTATTTGGGGATTATGAACAATGAATACGGCATGATGTTAAACAAACATCAGACAGGAGGAAGCGCGACGGGCAACAGTTTCAGCATCGCGGCGGCCCGCCTGCCTTATTATCTCAATTTGAAAGGGCCGGCCATTCCGATCGATACGGCATGCTCTTCATCTCTCGTCGGGACTCATTTGGCGCGTCAGGCGCTGTTGAATCATGAAATTGACATGGCGCTTGTCGGCGGTGTGACCTTGTATTTAACGCCTGAATCATACATCAGCATGTGTGAAGCAGGAATGCTGTCTCCTGACGGCCAATGTAAAGCATTTGATAACAGTGCGAACGGATTTGTGCCTGGCGAAGGCGCGGGGGCGCTCGTTTTGAAGAGGCTGAAAGATGCGGAAGCCGATCAAGACCATATTTACGGAGTCATTATCGGATCTGGAATTAACCAGGACGGAAAAACCAACGGCATTACCGCACCAAGCGCGAAAAGCCAAATGGATTTAGAGCGCCGAGTGTATGAAGCGCACAACATCCACCCTGAGAGCATCACCTATGCGGAAATGCACGGCACCGGCACAAAGCAGGGGGATCCGATTGAATTAGAAGCCCTGTCTTCTGTATTTAAGGAAAAAACGGATCGCAAACAATTTTGCGCCATCGGTTCGGTTAAATCGAATATTGGGCATACGTCGGCGGCGGCAGGTGTAGCAAGCGTCCAGAAGGTTCTGCTGTCGATGAAGCATCAGCAGCTTGTGCCGACCCTACATTTCAGCACGCCGAATGAACATTTTGATTTCGATGACTCGCCTTTATTTGTCAATACCGAACTCAAACCTTGGGAAACAGGCGGAGCACCGCGGCGGGCCTGTGTCAGCTCATTCGGCTACAGCGGCACAAACGCTCATCTCGTTATCGAAGAGTATCAGCCGAAAGACCGGGGAAGCCGTAAGCCTGATGAGACAAACATTTTTGTGCTGTCGGCGAAAAAAGCGCCCCAGGTAAAAACCTATGCCGAGTCTGTGATCGAATTTGCAAAAGCCAATCAGAATATCAATCTTTCAGATATGGCGTACACGCTTCAAACCGGGCGTGATGCGATGGATTACCGTCTTGCGGTTACAGCCGGTTCGAGAGAAGAACTGATCAGCCGTTTAACCGATTTTGTAAACGGAAATACGGGTGAAGGGATATATGAAGCCCATATCAAAACGGCTAAAAAAGAAATCAAAGCATTTGAAACGGACGATGACCTGAAGCAGCTTGTGAGGTCATGGTTCGATAAGAAAAAATACGCCAAAATAGCGGAATTGTGGGCCAAAGGGCTCCAGATGGACTGGGACAGACTCTATCAAGGCGAAAAACCCCGCAGAATCAGTCTGCCGGCTTATCCGTTTGCGAAGGAGCCGTACTGGCTGCCTGAGCCGAAAGCCGTACCGCAGGAAACAGAAGACCGGCGCGAGGCTGTGCTTTTAGAAAAGCAATGGGTTCCGTGTGAGATCGATTCGGCCGGTGAGAAAAGCGGCAGGACTGTCATGATTCTGGCTGATGCAAGAACAGCGGAGCTAGCCGAAGAGACTGCAAAGCATTTCACTGACTCATTCATTCTCCCGGTCGATTCGGCTGACACTGCAGCTAGCGATTGGAATCACATAGATGGCGCAATCGATCTGACGGGATGCGGAGACGAAGACCCTTCACTGGACGGGATCAGCCGGCTCCAGACTCTGATTGATACAAGCCGCCGGCAGGCGCGGCCGCTGACGCTGCTATATGTAACAAAAGGCTTGGAGCCATTTCAGCAGAAAACGATTCAACTTGCAGGAGCGGCAAAAAGCGGCCTGTACAGAATGCTTCAAAATGAGTATCAAAACGTGACGTCCAGACACATGGATGCCGATACAGATACGGATCAGCAGACGCTTGCCAAACAGATTGCAGATGAATTTTCGGCGGACAGCACAGAACCGGAAATCTGCCGCCGAAACGGACAGAGATACCGTGCTTTATTCAGGGAGATTCCAAGCGGGAAGCGAGCAGAACATAAGCCCGCACCGTTTCCTGAAGACCATGTGCTTTTCATTACCGGAGGCACGAGGGGACTGGGTCTCTTATGCGCCCGCCATTTCACAGAAAAACACGGCGTGAAAAAAGTAGTGCTGACAGGCAGGGAGCCGATTCCTCCCCGTCATAAACGGTCAGCCGTTAATACGAGGCTGAAAGAGAAGATACGGGCGATTGAAGAGCTTGAAGCAAAAGGAGTGCAAGTGGCGGTGATCAGTCTGAAATTGTCTGATCATGATGCGGCGGCAGCGGAAATTGAAACGATCCGGCGCACGATGGGACCGATCGGCGGCGTCATTCATTGTGCGGGATCGGTTAATTCAGTAAATCCGGCATTTATCAGAAAGACTGCCGACGACATACAAGAAGTGCTGGAACCGAAAGTCGCAGGGCTTCAAACATTAAGCAGCCTTTTCACAAATGATCCTTTGCAATTTTTTGTCTTATTTTCTTCAGTATCTGCAGTCGTTCCGGCGCTCGCGGCGGGACAGTCGGATTATGCGATGGCAAATGCGTACATGGATTATTTCGCGGCGGCTCATCAGCATCAATATCCGTTAGTCAGCATTCAATGGCCGAACTGGAAGGAAACCGGATTGGGTGAAGTCCGCACAGAAAGCCTGAAGCAGACCGGGCTGCTGGGACTGTCCAACGCGGAAGGACTTGACTTGCTGGATCGTATTTTATCTGAAAACATCCGCCCGTCCGTTCTGCCGGCTATCGTTGATCGGAGCGAATGGCATCCTGACAGGCTGCTCTGTCAAGAGAAAAAACAAAAAGAGACTGAAGCCGTAATAACCGGCAAAGCCGCTGAAAAACATTCAGACAGAGAACTGCTTCTTGATACGAAGGCGTGGCTTGTGAAACTGTTTTCCGATGAGCTGAAAATCGCTCCGGAAGAGCTGGAAACAGACGAACCGTTTCAGGATTACGGGGTTGATTCGATCATTTTAGCGCAGCTTTTACAGCAAATGAATCAAGCGCTCAAAGAGGACTTAGATCCGTCTGTTTTATATGAACATCCGACGATTGACGCGTTTGCCGAATGGCTTGTATCCAATGGGCAGCCGCTGCTTGCAGAAAGGGAGGAACCTGATACAGAAATCTTGGCTCCGGCTGCCGTACAAACGGTTCATACTGAACAAAAGCGTGATGCCGTAACTGAAGACATTGCCGTCGTCGGAATGAGCTGCCGTTTTCCGGGAGCGGAATCGTTAGAACAATATTGGGACTTGCTGAGAAGCGGCAGGTCCGCAATCGGCTCCGTCCCAGCGGAACGTTTCGGATATGCAAATCAATACGTTGCGGGATTGATTGACAATATGGATCACTTTGATTCCGAATTCTTTTTCATTCCGGAAAACGACGCGAAAGCGATGGACCCTCAGGCATTGGCGGTGTTGGAAGAGAGCTTGAAACTTTGGTGCCATGCCGGCTATTCCCGTGAAGAAATCAAGGGTATAGAGGCCGGTGTGTATATCGGAGGCCGAAGCCAGCATCAGCCTGATCCTGAAATTCTTGCGAATACCCGCAACCCGATCGTTGCGGGCGGGCAGAATTATTTAGCGGCAAATGTTTCGCAATTTTTTGATCTGCGCGGGCCGAGCATCGTGCTTGATACGGCTTGTTCATCGGCTTTGACAGGAATGAACATGGCCGTTCAGGCACTGAGAAGCGGCGATATCAAAGCGGCGGTAGTTGGCGGCGTCAGCCTGCTGAACACGGATGCGGCGCACCGGATGTTCCAAGAGCGCGGGCTGTTAAACGAAAAGCCGGCATTTCACGTATTTGACAAGCGTTCAGGCGGAGTTGTCCTCGGTGAAGGCGTCGGCATGGTGCTGTTAAAAACAGTAAGCCAGGCGCAAAAAGACGGCGACACGATACACGCGGTCATTAAGGCCGCCGCCATGAACAATGACGGCAGAACGGCAGGCCCGTCAGCTCCTAATATGCAGGCGCAAAAAGATGTCATGCAAAGCGCGCTTTTCAAAAGCGGCAAAAAGCCGGAAGACATCAGTTATATCGAAGCAAACGGATCGGGTTCCGCTGTAACTGATTTGCTTGAGCTGAAGGCGATTCAATCCGTATACCGTTCTGGCCAGCATGTTCCGCTCGGCATCGGGTCAATTAAGCCGAACATCGGGCATCCGCTTTGCGCAGAAGGCATCGCAAGCTTCATTAAAGTCGTATTAATGCTGAAGCATAAACAAACGGTTCCGTTTCTCTCAGGAGACGAACCGATGCCGCATTTTGATATAACAAAGACAGATTTTCATTTTCATAAAACAGCCGGCGAATGGGATGCAGCCAGACCGTCAGCAGCCATCAACTGCTTTGCCGACGGCGGAACGAACGCCCACGTCATTCTGGAAGCTTGGGAAGAAAAAGATACCCGAATGAAAAGAAAGCCGCTGCCGGTACCGTCATTAAGACGTAAGGCTCTGGTAAAAGAACCTGACGTACTAGCGGAGAAACAAGAGCTTCCTGCGAAAAAAATGTTTTGGAAAGCATTTAAATGAGAGAGGAGTGGGAAGGAATGATATCGGAAAAAATCAATATCTCACTGGATCATCCCATCATGAAGGGCCATAAGGTCTTTGGTGAAGCGGTATTGCCCGGTCTTGCTTATATCGATTTGATTTATCAGGTTTTTCAGGAACACGGTTATGTATACAATGAGCTCGAATTGAAGCACGTTACGATTTATCAGCCTTTAACCGTAAGTGAAACGGCTGCAATCATTCTGACCATTCAATGTTCTGATAGCGGAGATGGAAAGTGGCTCATCTCCCTTTCAGGGCAGAAACAGCAAGGTGACGAGCTGTCAGACGATATACAATATGCGACGGCTGAAATGGTGAAAAGAGACGCTGTGACATTTGACGAAACCATTGATTTCAGCGATGTGAAGCAGTCAGTCAGATCTCTGAATCTTGATGACATGTATAACCGCTGCCTGGATCATGACTTGGTTCATTCCGGCATGATGAAATCGAACGGACGATTGTACGAAACAGAAGGCGGCATGCTGGCTGAGCTTTCTTGTGAAGAAGGAAAGGATTTCTTTTTATTCCATCCGGCCCTTTTGGATGCGAGCGGAATCGGGGCGAGCGGTTTGCTTTCTGAAACAAACCGGCTTCATCTGCCTTTATATTATGAATCGTTCACGGCCGCCGACAGGCTGCAATCAGAGTGCACGGCGCGTATCGCCGCTTCCGGCGTCCGTCAGGAAAAAGAACTCACAACGATGACAATCGAGTACTTCAGCCGATCCGGACAAAAGGTGGCGGAGCTTAAAAACATTACGGGAAAAGCGGTTCGGCTTGAAGAAGACGAGAATACAGCCGAACAGAATCAACAGGCTGCAGCTGAGCCGGAAAGCACAGATGAAAAAGACATCATTCTGTTTTTAAAGAAGCTTTTGGCTGATAAGCTTGGGCAGCCTTGGGAGACGCTGGACGTTCTTGCAGGCTACTATGAGCTTGGGCTGGATTCATCTTCTTTGCTTGAGATTGTACAGGATATCAATAAAAAGACGGGTGCGGACCTCGCGCCCACTCTTCTCTTTGAATATACAAATATAAAAGAACTCGCAGCCTATCTGAAAAAGACCGTTTCATTTGAATGTGCGGAACGTGCAGCCGAACCATCACGGTCTGAAGCTGAAGCGCCGGACGCGCCAGAACATCATAAAAACACCGGAGACATCGCGATTATCGGAATGGCCGGCCGCTATCCGAAAGCGAAAAGTGTGGCGGAGTTTTGGGAAAACCTTAAGGCAGGCACGGATTGCATCACTGAAGTTCCGAAGTCCCGATGGGATTGGAAAACATATCAAAACGTAACGTCCCCATCAGGAAAAACAGTATCAAAATGGGGCGGTTTCATTGACGATGCCGACTGCTTCGATCCGCAGTTTTTCAGAATCTCACCGCGTGAGGCGGAAACGATGGACCCGCAGGAGCGCCTGTTTTTAGAAACATGCTGGGAAACGATTGAAGATGCGGGGTATACGCCTGAAACGCTGGGAAATAAAGGGGAAAAACAGCATCAGATCGGCGTATTTGCAGGGGTGATGCATAAAGATTATTCCTTAATCGGCGCAGAACAATTATCTGAAACTGATCCTTTTCCGGTTTCACTGAATTATGCGCAGATCGCCAACAGAGTGTCCTATTATTGTGACTTCCACGGGCCGAGCATCGCGGTGGATACCGTTTGTTCCTCATCATTGACCGCCGTCCATCTGGCCATTGAAAGCATCCGCCGCGGCGAATGTGAGGCCGCGCTTGCGGGAGGGGTGAACTTGTCGCTGCACCCGGCGAAATATCTCAGCTACGGAAGCATGGGCATGCACTCAAGTGACGGCCGCTGCCGTACATTCGGCGAGGGCGGGGACGGCTACGTTTCCGGAGAAGGAGTCGGTGCGGTATTGCTGAAGCCGCTGGAAAAAGCCGAACAAGACGGCGACCGCATTTACGCGGTCATTAAAGGAAGCGCCGTTAACCACGTCGGGAAAGTAAGCGGAATTACCGTCCCGAATCCTGCTGCACAGGCAGAAGTCATTAAGGCCTGTATGAAAAAAGCAGGTATCAGCCCGCGGACCGTCAGTTATGTGGAAGCCCATGGCACAGGTACTTCGTTAGGAGACCCGATTGAAATTGAAGGTCTGTCAAAAGCGTTCAGTCAAGGGACGCAGGATCAGCAATTTTGTTCCATCGGTTCGGTCAAATCAAATATCGGCCACGCAGAATCAGCGGCGGGGATCAGCGGGTTAACAAAAGCGGCGCTGCAGCTTCATCACAAAACGCTTGTCAAATCACTGCATTCTGCGGAATTAAATCCTTACCTGAAATTTGAGGAATCTCCTTTTTACGTACAGCAGCAGACTGCTCCGTGGAAGCAGCTGTCAGCTGAAGAAAACGGTAAAGTCACACATTATCCGCGCAGGGCCGGGCTCAGTTCCTTCGGTGCATCAGGTTCGAATGCCCATATCATTTTAGAAGAATACATTCAGCCTGAACAAAAAGCGCCTGCACCTGAAAACGAGGCAGCAAAACTCATCCCGCTGTCAGCAAGAAATAAAGACAGGCTTCTGGCCTATGCGGAAAAACTAGCCCGATCGCTTTCAGAAAAGACGGTGCTGTCTGAACTGGCTTATACAATTCAGACAGGACGTCAAGCAATGGAGGAGAGAGCTGTCTTCCTTGTAAATGACATCCGCGACTTGAAGCAAAAGCTGAATGATTTCGTAAAAGGAAACGAAAACATCCCCGGTTTATGGCGCGGACAAGCTGAGCTGCCGGAGATGAGCGAAGCCGCTCCTGAGACGGACGATCCGAAACGGCTTGCCGCGTTATGGGCAGAAGGGAAAACAGTAGATTGGAATAAGCTGTACGGTTCGGGTAAACCGCGTAAAACAAGCGTTCCGACTTATCCGTTTGCAAAAGAACGCTATTGGATTCCGCAACAGAAAAAACAGGAGAAAAGCCCGTCAGGCACAGTGCTGCATCCGCTTTTACAAGAAAATACGTCAGATTTTTCGCAGCAGCGTTTCACGTCTCTTTTTACGGGAGATGAATTTTTCCTATCTGACCATGTCGTCAACGGACAAAAAATACTGCCGGGCGTCGCCTATTTGGAAATGGCCGCAGAGGCGGTCAAAAAGGCCGCTGCCGTGACGGAAAAAGACCATAGCGTCACACTCAGACAGGTTGTTTGGGTCCGGCCGGTCATGATTGAAGACAAACCGAAGGAAATACATATTGCCCTTTACCCAGAAGATAATGGTGAGATTACCTATGAAATATACAGTGAGGCAGAAAACGGCGAAGATCCGGTTATTCACAGCCAGGGTGAAGCGGTCATTACCGAACCGGGAAGCGCCCAGATTGATATCGAGTCTGTCAAAACTTCCTGCAATTTAGGAATCGTGACTGCGGAAGAATGTTACGGTGCTTTTGAGAAGATCGGTTTGGATTACGGAGAGGCATACAGGGGCGTACAGCAATTGCTGCTCGGAGAAGACCGATTATTGGCCCGTATTTCACTCCCAGCAGCCGTACATGACAAAAAAGAACAGTATACGCTTCACCCGAGTATGATGGACGCCGCTTTTCACGCATCCGTCGGTCTGCTTGTCCGCTCGATACATGATGATGCAGACAGCCACGAGCTTTCTTTGCCGTTTGCGATGCAGGAAGTGGAAGTGTTCGGACCGTGTCCTGAACATATCTGGTCATATATCCGGTACACAGAAGGCAGCAAAGCAGATGACAACGTAAGAAAATTTGACATTGATATGTGCGATGATGCCGGTACAGTTTATGTCCGGATGAAAGGCGCGTCTGTCCGGGCGCTTGACACAAGCCAAACAGCGGGCGGAGAAACCTCGGAGGCGCCTGTCGGCCATACGATGCTGATTCCGGCTTGGGAGCCTGTTGCGCTTGAAAAAGCCGGGGAAGCAGCGGCGGATAAGCAGACGGCAGTATTCGGCGGAACGGATTCGAGACATACGCGCATAAAAGAACACCTGCCGAACGCTTCCTATTATCCGATCAGAGGTACGGATGATATCACATCTCTTACGCACATGCTTGAAGGACAAAAAGAACTGGAGCAAATCATTTGGCTTGCTCCGCAGGCTGAGAGTGCGGACAGCCTCAAAGAACAGGAAAGAAACGTTCTTCATGTGTTCAAGCTGATGAAAGCATTACTTGCCTTAGGGTACGGAGAAAAACGTTTGGACTGGTGCATCGTCACAGCAAATGCCCAGCCGTTTTCGGATCAAGACAGCGCCGACCCGTCACAAGCCGCAGTCAGCGGACTTGCCGGAACAATGGCGAAAGAATATCCGCATTGGCATATCCGCATGATTGACACAGAAACGGACGGCAGCTGGCCGATCGAAGAGGCGCTCAGTCTTTCTGCCGGGAAAAACGGTCAAATTTGGGCGTACCGCAATCAGCAGCTGTTTGAGCGGCAGCTGATACCGCTTGACAATATGCCGAAAAACGGCACGCTGTACCAAACAGGCGGGGTTTATGCCGTGATCGGAGGCGCGGGGTATCTTGGCGAGGCATGGAGTGAATACATGATCCGCCGCTACAAAGCACGCATCATTTGGATCGGAAGAAGCACACTGAATGATTCCATACAGGCGAAACTCGACCGGCTCAGCGCATTCGGCCCGGCGCCTGAATATGTTTCCGCCGATGCCGCCGACAGTGCTTCCTTAGAGCGGGCTTATCAGTTCATAAAAGAGCGCCACACAAAAATGAACGGAATCATCCACTCGGCAATGGATCTGTCTGAGCAAAGCTTAAATAATATGAAGACAGAAGAGTTCAAATCGGTGCTGCGGGCAAAAGCCGATGTAAGTGTGTCCATGGCGGAGGTATTTGGACGGGAGCCGCTTGACTTTGCGCTCTTCTTCTCCTCGCTTGTGGCATTTATCCATAACGTGAAACAAAGCCATTATGCCGCGGGATGCGCTTTCAGTGACGCATTTGCGAAAGAACTTGATCAGACATGGAATTGTCCGGTCAAAGTGATGAATTGGGGCTATTGGGGCAACAGCGAAGCGGCTGAAGACGGCGATTTTATTCAGCTGATGGATCAGATCGGATTGGGATTGATCGAACCGGACGCTGCAATGGAGGCGCTTGAAACCCTTATGACGCTGCCGGTTGATCAGGCGGCTTTCATTCATACGACAAAACCGGTCGCAGTCGAAGGGATGAGTGAAAGAGAAAAGATTTCCGTTTATCCGCCTCAGCCGCTTGTCTTTTCACAACAGCCGAAGGTCGCTCCGCCCGGCGCACGTCTTGTTAGAGAGGCTGAACATCAGGAGCTCGATGATTATCTGTATCAGCTGTTGATCGCCCAGCTTAAAGAAGCAGACTTGCTGACGCCGCAAAGCCTTAAAGCGTATGAGCCCGAACATGAATACTTTAAAAAATGGCTCAATCAAACGATCGCTTTCCTTCTGGAACATGGCTATCTGGAAGGGAATGCGGATTCATATAAACTGTCGGCGCGAGCCGAAAACACAACCGCCTCCCTATGGAAAAAATGGGAGCAGGAAAAAGAGGAATGGCTCAACAACGCCGATACAAAAGCGATGACTGTTTTAGCCGAGACGATGCTTAAAGCACTGCCGGACATTCTGCGCGAAGACGTGCCGGCGACAGACATCATGTTCCCGCACTCTTCAATGGAACTTGTTGAAGGAATTTATAAGCACAATCAAGTCGCGGATTACTTTAACAGCGCCCTGTCAGATACATTAACGGCTTATGTGAAAGAAAACATCAGCAAACATTCAAAAGCCGAGATCCGCATCCTGGAAATCGGAGCGGGCACAGGCGGCACAAGCGCAGGCATATTTGAAAAGCTTAGGCCGTATCAAAACCATATAAAAGAATACTGTTACACCGATGTATCGAAAGCTTTTCTTGTGCATGCGGAGACGGAATACGGCAAACGGAATCCTTATCTGACGTATAAGCTTTTGAACGCAGAAGCGCCGCTTGCCGGCCAGGGCATAGAGCCGGGCGCATACGACATCGTCGTTGCGGCCAATGTGCTCCACGCGACGAAAGACATCCGCCAGACGCTGAGAAACGCCAAAGCCGTTTTAAAAGACAACGGTTTGCTGCTCTTAAATGAAATGGCGGGAAACAGCCTGTTCCCGCATATTACTTTCGGACTGCTTGAAGGCTGGTGGCTGCATGAAGATTCCGCCCTTCGTATTCCGGGGTGCCCGGGCTTGTATCCGGAAAGCTGGAAGCGCGTGTTAGAAAGTGAAGGCTGGCATTCTGTCTTCTTCCCGGCAGAAGCGGCACATGAATTAAGCCATCAGATTATAGCGGCAAAAAGCAACGGCATTGTTCGCCAAAAAACGCTTAACGCAGGGGCCGGAAAACGGACCGCTCCGCCAAAAGCAGCACATGCGCCGGAACTTCAGGCGCAAACAACGGTGCAAAAAGGTGACACGTCTTTAACAGAAAAAAGCACCGAGTACTTGAAAACGTTAATCGGAGAAACATTAAAAATTCCGCCGGCTCAAATTGATCCGAAAGCGCCGCTTGAAAAATACGGAATTGATTCTATCGTCGTCGTACAGCTGACAAACGCGTTACGAAATGTATTGGACCAAGTCAGCAGCACTTTATTTTTTGAATATCAGACGATTGAGGCGCTCGTCGCTCACTTAATCAAAACGAAAAAAGACGCGATGATCAAACTGACGGGACAAACGCCTGTTCAGGAAGAACGGAAGGCATCACCAGAACCGCAGGCTGTACAGCCGGCTAAGCCGCTTCGCACTGACTGGCGGCGGAGGAAAAAACGGGCAGCCAAAGAGACCGTCCGGCAAAGTTCGGTTCGCGACGTGGCCATCATCGGTGTTTCAGGACGCTACCCGCAGGCAAAAACAGCGGCTGAGCTTTGGGCTAATATTAAAAAAGGAAAAAACTGCATAGAAGAAATCCCGCGGGAACGCTGGAACTGGCAGGATTACTACGATGAAGAGAAAGGTAAAGAAGGCTCTATTTATACGAAATGGGGCGGCTTCATTGAGGATATGGACAAGTTTGATCCGCTGTTCTTTCAGATTTCTCCTTTGGAAGCGGAGCGAATGGACCCGCAGGAGCGATTATTTTTAGAAACGGCGTATGCGAGTATCGAGGATGCCGGCTATACGCCTGACAACCTGTGCCAGAGCAGAAAAATCGGTGTTTTTGCCGGCGCGATGAACAAAAACTACCCGACAGGCTACGGCTATTGGTCCATTGCCAACAGGGTATCTTACCTTTTTGATTTCCAAGGGCCGAGCATTGCCGTTGATACAGCCTGCTCCTCTTCTTTGACGGCCATTCATCTGGCGCTTGAGAGCATATACAGCGGTTCAAGCGAATGTGCGATTGCCGGGGGCGTAAACATAGTGACCGACCCGATCCATTATATGAATCTGTCAGTCATGAACATGCTTTCCGCAGGCGGCACGTGCAAATCGTTCGGAGACCGCGCGGATGGTTTTGTCGACGGAGAAGGGGTAGGAGCGGTCGTATTAAAGCCGTTGGACCGAGCGATTGCCGACAACGATCACATTTACGGTGTGATTAAAGGAAGCACCATTAACAGCGGAGGTAAAACGAACGGATACACCGTTCCGAATCCGAATGCGCAGGCCGCCTTAATAAAAGAAGCTTTCGAAAGGGCAAACGTCCCGGCGCGCACCGTCAGTTATATTGAAGCCCACGGTACGGGGACCGCATTAGGAGATCCGATTGAAATCGCCGGATTAACGAAAGCATTTGAAGAGGATACAACAGATAAACAGTTTTGCGCCATCGGCTCCGCAAAATCAAATATCGGCCATTGTGAAAGCGCCGCGGGCATTGCGGGTCTGACAAAAATATTATTCCAGCTCAAAGACCGACAAATTGCGCCGTCCCTGCACGCGGATCAGCTGAATCCGAATATTGATTTCGTGTATACGCCGTTTGCCGTTCAGCAGGAGCTCGGTGAGTGGAAACGTCCCGTCATCGGCGGCAAAGAGCTACCGAGAAGGGCGGGGTTAAGCAGTTTTGGCGCGGGAGGAGCAAACGCCCACCTCGTCATAGAAGAATATACGGCAGACAAAGAGCCTGATGAGACGCCGGCAGATCAGCCCGCCATCATCGTCCTGTCCGCGAAAAACAGCGAACGGCTCACTGAAAAAGCAAAACAGCTCAGAGACGCCATCCGTGAAAAAAGATACAGCGGCCGCGACCTTATGAGCATAGCCTTTACTCTTCAGACGGGCCGGGTGCCGATGGAAGAGCGTCTCGGTTTTATCGTCCATTCACTTCATGAACTTGAGGAAAAACTGAATGGATTTATCGCCGGACAAAACAGCGCCGGACTGCACCGTGACGGCACGGAAGAAAACAAACGGATGCTTGCCGTATTTTCGGCGGATGATGATATGGAAACAATCATAGACGCTTGGATCAGCAAACGGAAATATTCTAAGCTGCTTGAGCTTTGGGTAAAAGGATTGGACATCGATTGGGCGAAATTATACGGAGACCGTCCTCCGGCCCGCATCAGCCTGCCTGCTTATCCGTTTGCGAAAGAACGCTTCTGGCATCAGCAGCCTGTACAAAGCAAGGCCGCGCCCGTTAAGGCGCCGGCTGATGAAAATGATCCGGCGGAACAGTTTGAAGTGATGGCTTTTAGAGAAGTTCTTAAAGAACAGGCTCTGCCGGCTGCCGGAGAAAAGCAAGTCAAAACGGTGATTTCTTTCTTATCTGATCAGAAGAAGCAGCAGGAAGCCGTCTCTGTGATCAAATCGTATGACAGTGGCATTGACGTTATTTTTATCGCTCAGGGAGACCGGTATGAGGCTCTGTCCGCCGGCCGCTGCCAAGTGGTGCTGGAAGATCCGCAATCATATGTGAACGCTTTTGCGGATATTCAAAAAGAGTACGGTGAAGCTTCTGCCATTTTGTATTTATGGGCGCTTGAAGATAAAAGCTGCATCGAAGATTATTCATGTATCGTCCATATTCTCAAAGCAATGGCTGAGACCGGTCTGCAGCCGGAAAGGCTGTTATTGGCGGGGGAATATGCATCCGGTCTGGAAAAGTGCTACTTGGAATCATGGATCGGCTTTGAGCGTTCGCTCGGCATTGTTCTCCCGAAAACAAGTGTTACCGGCCACTTCAGAAAAGCCGGTGCGGCCATAACGGACTGGATGAGAACCATTTGGGACGAGCTGAAAGCTGAAACAGACCATACCGTTTTCTTGGAAGAGGGAAAACGATATGTCTATCACACCGAACCAACCGGACTAACGAAAGAAAACGGCAGGATCAGAACCGGCGGAACATATCTCATTACAGGCGGATTAGGAGGGCTCGGCTGCTTATTTGCCCGCCATCTCGCCCGGAACTACCAGGCAAATGTCATTCTCACGGGGCGGTCGCCGATCAATGAGGAAAAGAAAGAAAAAATGAAAGACCTGGAAAATCTCGGCGCGGGTGTTCTTTACGCCGAAGCCGATGTTTGTGATCCGATCGGAATGGGCGACTGCATCAAGCGCGCGAAAGAACGATTCGGAGCCATTCACGGCGTCATTCATGCGGCGGGCATCGAAAGCAGAACATCCGTCTTTGAAAATGAAATCGGGAATTTCCGCAGTACGCTTGAACCGAAAATAAACGGAAGCCTGCTTCTTGACGAGTGGCTGAAAAACGAAACGCCTGATTTCATCTGCTACTTTTCATCCACATCGGCTGTTTTAGGAGATTTCGGCTGCTGTGATTACGCGGTCGCGAACAGGTTCCAAATGGCGTATGCCCGCTATAAAAACGAACAATCCGAAAGCGGAAACGCTTTTGTCATCAACTGGCCGGTCTGGAAAAACGGCGGAATGGCCGTCGGCGGTGAAGAGACGACGGGCATGTACCTGAAATCAAGCGGCCAGCGCCTGTTAGAAACAGATGAAGGCATTGAGCTGTTTGAGCGCGTTATTTCTCAAGACAACACCCAGTGCCTTATCATTGCCGGCAAAAGAAGCCGTGCCGAACGATTTTTAGGCATACGGCGGGACGATTCATCAAAACCGGATGCGCTTTTGGAAACCGTGAGCCGCCGCATCCCGGAAGAAAGCACGGAAAAACGGCTCGAAGCGAATTTGAAAGAGCTGATACACAGTCTGCTGAA
Source organism: Bacillus sp. JNUCC-21 (assembly GCF_041222765.1). Classification (NCBI taxonomy): domain Bacteria; kingdom Bacillati; phylum Bacillota; class Bacilli; order Caryophanales; family Bacillaceae; genus Bacillus; species Bacillus sp. JNUCC-21. Next base: position 1,801,406 of record NZ_CP166019.1, read on the forward strand.
AATATCCAAAGATAAACTCGTCCTGCATAAAAACTGGGCGGAATTCGGATTTGATTCCATCTATTTAGCCAAATTTGCCGCTCTTTTGACGAGTCATTACGGCATTGAAGTCACTCCGGCGTTATTTTACAGCTATGCCACGCTCGGAGACGTCATCAGCTATTACCTGACAGAACATAAAGAAACGATCGAAACGTTTTACCGAACGGAAGAAACCGAAACAGAAGCCGCCGCTCCGGAAAGCAAGGAGTATACGGATCAGGAGATCATCGCCATGATGAAACAGGTCTCTGAGGGGACATTAGATTTTAAAAGAGTGCAAGACATCATAGAAGGGAGTAAGACCTATGAATCATAAAGAACTTCTCGATGCCTACAGATCAGGAACGCTCACCATCGCTGAAGTAGAACAAAAGCTTCAGGCTTTCAAGCGGACAACTGCAAAACGTCCGCTTTCTGAAGGCCAGAAAGGTTTGTGGATGCTTCAGAAAATGTTTCCGGAGATGAGCGCATATAACATTCCGTTATGCTTTCGTTTTCAAAAGCTGGATATCGAGACATTCAAAAACGCCCTTTTGTCCGTGCAGCGCCAGCACCCTATTTTGACCAGTGTGATAAAAGAGGAAAACGGCCTTCCGTATCAGATAGAAGATACGGATCGGCATTTTCCGATTGAAGAAATGGATCTTTCTGAATTAAGCGGGCGTGATGCGCTTACGTTTATTAAAGAAAAAGCAAAAGAACCGTTCTCGCTTGAAACCGGGCCGCTCCTGCGTGTTCAAGTATTCCGGCGGGCGAAGCGGGAGCCGATTGTGTTAATCACCATTCACCATATCATTTTTGACGGCGTCTCTCTTATGACGTTTATGTCGGCGCTGCTGGACGCTTATGTAAAAGCAAGCGAAGGCAAAGAACCTGTCATGCTTCAGCAGGCCGCAGATTATCATGACTTTGTGAAATGGGAAAAAGAGCTGCTGGAAAGCGAAGCGGGAAAAACGCATCTCTCTTATTGGAAAAAGCAGCTGGAGGGACCGCTGCCGGTGCTTGAGCTTCCGTCGGATTATCCGAGATCATCGGTTCAAACTTGCAAAGGGCAGGCGTATCAGCGCTTGCTTCCTGATGAACTGAACCGGCAGATTAAAGTTTGCGCCAAAAAAAATAATGTCAATGAATCCGTTGTGTATCTCGCTATTTTCAAAGGACTGCTCTATCAATATACGAATCAGGAAGATGTCATCGTCGGCATGCCGACGATGGGGCGTTCTGAGGCTCAATTTGAGTCTGTCATCGGATACTTTATTAATATGATCGCGGTCAGAAGCAGGGAGACGGGCGTCAAATCTTTTACGTCGTTTTTGAAGGAGCTGCAGCTGACACTGGCAGAAGGGCTGGACCATGCCGCGTATCCGTTTCCCGCGCTTGTCAAAGAATTGAAGACGGAACGCTCGCCCGCGGTGTCGCCTGTTTTTCAAACCGCGTTTTTCTATCAAAACTTCTTCCGGACAGAAGGAGCGGAAAAGCTGGCGGAACTATATCAATCACTCGGCATTGAAATGATAGAAGACATTCATCAGGAAGGCGAATTTGAGCTTGCGCTTGAAGTCTATAAAAAAGAAACGGGAACCGTCCTGCAATTTCTGTACAACCCGGATGTCTACAGCCCTTCTTTCATCGAACGAATGGCGGAGCATTATATGAAACTGGCAGAAAAGGTGCTTTCTGATCCGGAGATCGCTTTTGAAGCCTGTTCCGGCCTGCTCAATCAAAAACGGGATGAAAGCCGTTCATCCCATCAGCCGAATGAGCGCTGCATTCATGAAGTGTTTGCGGAAAAAGCCGGACGCCACCCTGACAGAGAAGCCGTCACATTCGGTGAAAACAGTCTTACATATCGCGAATTAGATGAACGAAGCACGGCGCTCGCTGTGTACCTGCAAGAAAAGGGCGTCACACCGGAATGCCCGGTCGGCATTTGCACGGAGCGTTCTTTTGAGATGGTCATCGGCATCCTCGCCATTTTAAAAGCGGGAGGCGCGTATGTACCGCTGGACCCGGCTTTTCCAAACGAACGGATGGCCCACGTGTTGACTGACAGCGGCGTGTCAATCGTATTAACGCAGGAAAAGACGCGCGGCATGATTGAACAGTTGGCCATCGGCGGTGTAAGCACGGTGGAAATTGAAAACAGCGGACGTTCTGCGAGCGGGGCAAAACTGACGCCGCGTTCAAAACCGCATCATCTCGCTTATATTCTATATACGTCCGGAAGCACGGGAAAACCGAAAGGCGTCATGGTTGAGCACAGGGCCATCATGAATACGCTGCAGTTTTTGGAAGCTGAGTATCCGGTCGCTCAAGAGGATGCCTATCTGTTAAAAACGAATTACGTATTTGACGTTTCGATTTCTGAATTATTCGGCTGGTTTATCGGAAACGGACGGCTTGTCATTTTGCCGCCTGGTGCAGAAAAAAATCCGCAGCTTTGCATGGAATATATCCAAACCCACCAGGTCACGCATCTGAATTTTGCGCCCGCCGTGTTTAATGTATTTCTGGAAACGGTAAAGCGGCATACGGCATTTACAGAAGACGGCCCTGTGAAATATGTGATGGTGGCCGGTGAGGCGTTTCCGAAAGATTTAGTCAAAAAGTCAGTTTCCATCTTCAAACATGCCAGAATTGAAAACATATACGGCCCGACGGAAACATCCATTTATGCCGCTTACTACAGCTGCGGCCAAAAGGAAATCGCAAGCAGGAATACGCCGATCGGGAAACCGATTCACAATACGCGGCTTTATATCGTCGATGAAAAGCTCAGCCCCGTCCCTGACGGTGTGGCCGGGGAGCTTTGCGTGGCCGGCGCCGGTCTGGCCAGAGGCTATTACAATCAGCCTGAGCTGACGGCGGCATCATTTATTGATAATCCGTTTAGTGAAGGAGAAAAACTTTACAAGACAGGTGATTTGGCCAGATGGCTGCCTGACGGAAATATAGAATATGCCGGCCGGATTGACAGTCAGGTGAAAATTCGCGGCTTCCGCATCGAATTGGGAGCGATTGAAACGAAATTGAGCGAACATCCGGACATTCTTGATCAGGCGGTTGTGGTTCAGGAAAAGAACGGACATAAAAAGCTGATTGCTTATTATACGGCCCGCTCCGGTCATACGACAGATGAAAAAGCGCTCCGCAACCATCTTTTATCGAGTCTGCCGGATTATATGGCGCCTGCCCATTTTATCCGCCTGGATGCACTGCCGTTAACACCGAGCGGAAAAGTGAACCGCAAAGACCTAAAACAGCGCAAGGTAATCGTTCACCGGTCTGAAAAGACGGGCAGACTGCCGTTATCAGAAGCGGAAGCGAAAGTGACCGCAATATGGGAAGACCTGCTGAATACGGCGGGCATCAAAATCGAAGACGGCTTTTTCGATGTGGGAGGCGACTCGCTTCTGGCTGTTGCGGCAGCAGAACGCATTAAACAGGAGCTGGAATGCGATTTTACCGTCACCGATTTATTCGAACACTCTACCATTCAGGCGATCAGCCGATTTATTGTTGAAACAAAACAGGCGGCTGAATCAGAGGCGTCCTGCCAAGATGAGAGAGAAAGAGAACAAACACCGCAAAACGGGGTGCCGTCTTACTTTGATGACAGTGTGGCGATAGTGGGGATTTCCTGCCAGTTCCCCGGCGCGAAAAATCATCATGAGTTTTGGAAGCAGTTAAGAGAAGGAAAGGAAAGCGTCCGGTTCTACTCGGAAGAAGAACTTCGGGAAGCCGGCGTGCCTGAAGATTTGATCGAAAATCCCGACTATGTGCCGGCATTATCGACGATAGAAGGAAAAGATCTCTTTGACCCTGAGTTCTTTCACATTTCTCCGAAAGACGCAGAATTTATGGATCCTCAGCTTCGGCTTCTGCTGCTTCATTCTTGGAAAGCCGTCGAGGACGCGGGATATGTATCGAAAGAGATTCCGAAGACAAGCGTTTATATGTCGGCAAGCAATAATTCGTATCGGTCGCTTTTGCCGGAAAAAACGACAGAAGGCCATGAATCTCCCGACGGCTATGTGTCATGGGTGTTAGCGCAGAGCGGCACGATTCCGACGATGGTTTCCCATAAGCTCGGATTAAAAGGGCCAAGCTATTTCGTTCATTCCAATTGCTCATCATCATTAGTCGGTCTTTATTCAGCCTACAAAAGCATAACGAGCGGAGAATCGGAATACGCGCTCGTCGGCGGAGCAACTCTGCATGCAGCGACCGGCATCGGCTATGTGCACCAAAACGGATTGAATTTTTCAAGCGACGGGCATGTCAAAGCATTTGACGCTTCAGCCGACGGTATGGCGGGCGGAGAAGGAGCTGCCGTCATTCTGCTGAAAAAGGCGTCACAAGCCGTTCAGGACGGAGATCACATATACGCCATGCTCAGAGGCATCGGTCTGAACAATGACGGAGCGGATAAAGTCGGTTTTTACGCACCGAGTGTAAAAGGTCAGACTGATGTCATCCAGCATGTTTTAGACAGCACGAATATTCACCCGGAGACGATTTCCTATATCGAAGCGCACGGCACTGGAACGACATTGGGTGATCCGATTGAAATGTCCGCGCTGCAGCAAGTGTATAAACGTTACACGGACCGGGAGCAGTATTGCGGGATCGGCTCCGTAAAAACGAATATCGGACATTTGGATACAGCAGCAGGTCTGGCCGGGTGCATCAAAGTCGCCATGAGTTTATATCATCGGGAGCTGGCGCCTACCATTAATTACACGTCACCGAATCCGAATATCAAATTCAGCGGTTCGCCGTTTTATGTGGCGGATAAGAGAAAACCGCTGCCGGAGAGAGAGACGCCGCACCGCGCAGCGTTAAGCTCATTCGGACTCGGAGGAACAAACGCACACGCCATTTTTGAACAGTATGAAAACAAAACGATCAGCGGATCAAATGACGGACAGCCGCCTTATATCGTTCCGCTGTCCGCGAGAAATAAGCAGCGTCTTACTGCCTATGCATCTTGTTTATCCGGCTTTCTGGATGAAGCCGAAAACGATGTTTCCTTGCATGATCTGGCATTTACGTATCAGACCGGACGTGAAGCGATGGAAGAGAGAGCCGTTTTTATCAGTCATGATCGTCACGATTTGAAGCGTCAGCTGCAGGATTTCATCAACGGCAATGACCAAAACATCTTACGGGGCGAAAAAGTGAGAAGCAGAGAAGTGTCAGCTCAGGAGATGGAAGAGCTTGCGGCATGTCAGACACGGGATGAAAAGCTGAAAGCACTCGCGGCGCTCTGGCTTGAAGGAGCGCGTGTCGATTGGGGCTTATTGTATCCGGATTCCGCGCCGCAAAGAATCAGTGCGCCGACCTACCCGTTCGCAGAGGAGCGCTTCTGGCCGGAAGAAACCGTGAAGCAAACGGATACCAAGCTTTTGCATCCGCTGGTACATCAGAATACATCCGTCTTGCAGGAGCAGCGGTTCAGTTCGGAATTCACGGGAAAAGAGTATTTTATTGCCGAGCATATCATTAAAGGAATGGCGATCGTGCCGGCTGCCGTTACCCTTGAGATGGCACGGGCCGCGGCGGAGAAAAGCATCGGCGGGGCAACAGAGGAATCTCTGGGCCTGCGCTTAAAGAATATTGTATGGGTCCGTCCGGTGATAGCCGATCAGGAGGCTGTCCGTGTCCATATCGGACTTTATGAAGAAGAGGACGGACAGATTCAATACAGAATGTACGGGGATAACGATTCTATCGGTGAAGAAGCTCCTCTTTATAATCAGGGCATCGCTGAAATCATCCGGAAGGAACCGGAGGAAGCGGCGGATATTGAGCAGCTGAAGCGCCGGTGCACACAGGGAACAATCGAATCTCAAGCGTTTTACAAAGGAATGATCGGTGCTGATTACGGGCCGGGTTACAAAGGGGTGCAGCTTGTATACAAAGGCGAAGACCGGCTGCTTGCTAAATTGAAGCTTCCTGAATCCGTCTCTCATACAAAAGCTGATTATATCCTTCATCCGAGTATGATGGACGGTGCGCTTCAGGCCGCCGAATATTTGCAAAACGTGACGAGAGCGCTGCTTGCAGAAAGCGGGGAACCATTCAAAGCCGCATTGCCGTTTGCTTTAGAGGAGCTGGACGTTCTGAATCCGTGCGCTGATGATATGTGGGTGCACGTCACGTTCAGTGCGAACAATAAAGCCGGCGATCCTATCCAAAAAGCCGATATTGATTTATATGACAATAACGGCGGGCTTTGTGTGCGGATGAGAGGTTTCTCAACACGGATCATGGAAGAAAACGCGGGTGCAGGCGATCCTGTCAGCCGTACGGACACATTGCTCGCTGAACCGGTCTGGAAAGAGCAGCCGGAACCGGCCGATCACGAGCCTTCGTATGAAGAGCATATTATTTTCCTTTGTGAGTACGATGAAGCCGTAAAACAGGCCGTGGAAGCAAAGCTTGAACATGCAAGCGTCATTATCTTGGACGATCGTCCCGCATCTATTGCAGAGCGGTATCATTCTTATGCGGGCCAGCTGTTTGACCATATCAAAACCATAATGAAAAGCAAGCCGAAGGGCCGCGTTCTTTTTCAGGCTGTTACGCGGTCAGCAGGCTTACAGCGGGTGTTCTCAGGCATTACCGGCCTCTTCAAAACCGCATGCCTTGAACATTCCAAGCTGATTTGTCAAATGATCGAAGCCGAGGAGAAAGAAAGTGCTGAAGGCATAGCGGAAAAAGCGTCCGAAAACCGTATGCATGCCGAAAGCGTCCATGTGAAATATGAAAACGGCAAGCGCTTTGCCGCTGATTGGGAAGAGATGGATATTTCTCAAGCGGAGCCGGACATTCCGTGGAAAGACGAAGGTGTTTATCTCATTACAGGAGGTGCGGGAGGTTTAGGTCTGATCTTTGCAAAAGAGATCGCAAACTGTACAAAAGACGCCGTCATCATACTAACCGGCCGGTCCGCTCTCAGAGAAAAGCAGAAAGACATGCTGGAAACAGTACGTGCTGCCGGCGCTTCTGTTTTCTACGAGCAGACCGATGTCACGGATGAAGCAGAAGTATACCGATTGATCCGCAATATCCGCAAACGGCATGGCAGGCTGGACGGGATTGTTCACAGTGCCGGCATTATAAAAGACAACTACATGGTGAAGAAGACGGCAGAGGAATACCAACACGTTCTCGCTCCGAAAGTGAAGGGCCTTGTGTATCTTGATGAAGCGTCACAACAGGAGAAATTAGATGTCTTTATTGTCTTTTCATCCTTATCAGGTGTGCTTGGAAGCGTCGGCCAGGCTGATTATGCGTCTGCAAATGTCTTTATGGAGATGTATGCCGAGTACCGCCGTTCTTTACAAGCCGCAGGACAAAGATACGGAAAGACGCTTTCTGTCAGCTGGCCGTTATGGAAAGAAGGCGGAATGCAGGCAGGAAAGCAGACGGAAGATATGCTGATGCAGGAGGCGGGAATCGCACCGCTCGGCACAGATGCCGGCATCAAGGCTTTATATCAAGGCTTGATGAGCGGGACAGCCCGGATGACGGTTGTTGAAGGAGATGTGAAACACATGAAAGCAAAACTGTTCCGCAAAGAGAATGATCATCCGGAAGCAGAGACCGGCGTACGTCATGACATTGATGCTGACAGCCTGCTTGAAAAAGTGAAGCATCTGTTAAAACAGCAGACGGCCTCACTGTTAAAAGTAAACATTGACAAAATTGATCCTCATGAAGAAATGACAAAATACGGGCTGGATTCCATCTCGATGACTGAGTTTACGAACCAGTTAAACAAAACGTACCGGCTTACGTTAACGCCGACGATTTTCTTTGATCATCCGACAATCCATGAATTTGCCGTTCATTTAATCAGTGAATACGAAGAGGAATTTGCCGGACGGTTTGCGGTAAATACAAAAACGGTTCAATCGGCAAGACCGGTAAAAGAGACTCAAATCACGCGCCCGGCCGTTAAGCGACGCCGCACTCTGCCTGAGACACTTCCGCAGACAGTGCAGCGGGGCCAAGGGCCGGAACCGATCGCAATCGTAGGCATCAGCGGGATTTTCCCGATGGCAGAAGACATTGAAGCTTTCTGGCAGAACCTGAAAGAAGGCAAAGACTGCATGACCGAGATTCCGAAAGACCGCTGGGACTGGCGGGACTATTACGGGGATCCCGCAAAAGAAGCCAATAAAACAAGCGTCAACCAAGGCGGGTTTATTGACGGAATTGCTGAATTTGATCCATTATTTTTCGGGATTTCACCCCGGGAAGCGGAGCAAATGGACCCTCAGCAGCGCCTCTTGCTGACGTACGCGTGGAAAGCGATCGAAGATGCCGGGTATGCGTCAAAGAGTCTCTCAGGCACAAAAACAGGTGTGTTTATCGGGACCGGAAATACCGGCTACGGTTCTCTTTTAGCCAATGCCGATGCGGAGATTGAAGGGTCATCCGCGGCGAATACAAGTCCGTCTGTCGGACCGAACCGTGTCAGCTATACGCTCAATCTGCACGGGCCGAGCGAACCGATTGATACCGCCTGCTCAAGCTCGCTCGTTGCCATACACCATGCCGTTTCTTCAATTGAAGAAGGAACGTGCGACATGGCTTTGGCGGGAGGAATCAATACGATTGTTCTTCCGGATGTGTATATCAGCTTTGATAAAGCGGGCGCGCTGAGTAAAGAAGGAAGATGCAAAACGTTCTCTGATCAGGCTGACGGTTTTGCCCATGGTGAAGGAGCCGGTCTCTTTTTCCTCAAAAAGCTGAAAGCCGCTGAGGCGGATGGGGACCATATTTACGGCGTCATTAAAGGAAGCGCGGTGAATCACGGCGGCCGCGCGGCATCTTTAACAACGCCTAACCCGAAACAACAGGCGGAAGTCATTAAAGCCGCATACAAAAAAGCGGGCGTTGATCCGAAAACAGTCTCTTATATCGAAGCGCACGGCACCGGAACAGAACTGGGAGATCCCGTTGAAGTTAACGGACTGAAACAAGCGTTCAGCTCGTTTGCAGACGGAAAAGAGAAAGCGGCCGGCTATTGCGGCTTAGGGTCGGTCAAAACGAATATCGGCCATTTATCCCTTGCCGCGGGAGCAGCGGGCATTATTAAAATTTTGCTGCAGATGAAGCATCGGACACTAGTAAAAAGTCTCCACTGTGAGACGGTAAATCCGTACATTCAGCTTGAAGACAGCCCGTTTTATCTGGTGCGGGAGACAATGGAATGGAAGACGCAGACGGACGAACGCGGAAACGAACAGCCTCGCCGCGCGGGCATCAGCTCATTCGGCATCGGAGGCGTAAATGCCCACGTCGTCATCGAAGAATACATCCCAGAAGACAGAGAGGAAGCAGATGATTTTCATATCGACCCATGTCTTTTCGTTCTGTCCGCCAAAAATGAAAAACGCCTGAAAGAGCAGGCAAAACAGCTGAAACGTGCGCTTACTGAAAAACGGTACGATCAATCCTCCCTCGTTTCTATGGCATATACCCTCCAAATCGGAAGGGACGCCATGGAAGAACGTCTGGCGGTTATTGCCGGATCTGCAGAAGAACTGCAGGAAAAACTGTCACAGTTTATCACTGGAGATAAGCACGCGGACTTGTACAGAGGAAGAATAGACAAAGGCACGCTGCAAATGCTGACGGAAGATGAAGAAATTCAAGAAGCCGTTGAAAAATGGATGGCACGCGGCAAATACGCGAAGCTGCTTGAATTATGGGTCAAAGGGCTGAACGTCGATTGGGCGAAGCTGTATGGAGACCGGCCGCCTAAACGCATGAGCCTGCCATCGTATCCTTTTGCAAAAGACCGCTATTGGGCGGCAAAAAGCACCGGAAAACACGAAAAAACAAGCACTGTATCTGCCGGAAAACAAGACGCGCTTCATCCGCTTCTGCACAGAAATACTTCAAACCTTGCAGAACAGCGGTTCAGTTCAATCTATACAGGAAAAGAATTTTACCTTGCGGACCATGTTGTAAAAGGGGTGCCGATTTTACCGGGAGTGGCACATCTTGAAATGGCGCGCGCAGCAATGGAACAGGCATCTGAAGTTCCGGCCGGACAAGGAAGCGTCAAGCTTAAGAATACGGTTTGGGTGCGGCCGATCACCATTGAAGACGAGCCGGTTCATGTCAACATCCGTCTCATTCCTGAAACGGCAAATGACGTTCAATTCGACATTTACAGCGGCCGGGAAACAGATCAGCCGTCCGTTTACAGCCAAGGGGCAGTATCAGTCCGCCCTGACGCCGAGGCTCCGGTCATTGATCTCCAAAAGCTGAGATCACAATCCGCCGAGACACCGTTTTCTGCAGATGAAGTGTACGATATGTACCGCAAAATCGGTTTTGATTACGGCCCGGCTTTCCGGGGTGTCAAAGCGATTTATACAGGTGATGATTTCGTATTGGGCAGACTGTCACTTGATGCGGCTTGTGCGGACACGGTACAGGAGTATGTCATGCATCCGGGCTTAATGGACTCTGCATTGCAGGCATCAAGCATATTAACCGGAACAAATGATGAAAAACTGATGCTTCCGTTTGCGGTTCAGGAGCTTGAAGTATTCAGCGCATGCGCTGCCGAGATGTGGGTTTACGCCAGACTTTCTGAAGACCACAAAGCCGGCCAGATTGAAAAACGCGATCTTGATATTTGTGATGAAAACGGCAAGGTTTGCGTAAGGCTGAAAGGTTTGTCATTCAGAACGGCTGAAAAAGAACCTGAGAAAAAAGAAAAAGCTCCGGAAACGCTCATGCTTGAGCCGGTATGGACCCGAAGCGATGAAACCGCCGTTCAAACGGAACCGGTTTTTGCCCGGCATATCGTGTTGCTTTGTGACACAGACGCCGGATTGAAACAAGCCGTTGAAGCCGCGGGAGCTGAATGTATTGAAATGACCTCCCGGCACGGGAAAGCGGCGGCGCGCTTCCGTGATTATACAGGACGGATATTGGAGACGCTGCAAAAACTGCTGAAGGAAGAGACGGATGGAGACGTCCTCATCCAGACGGTTCTCTCTAAAACAGATAAGCATCAGCTGCTCTCAGGCATTTCAGCTTTGTTAAAAACAGCCGGCCTGGAACATAAAAAACTGAAAACCCAGCTGATTGAAATAGAACCGGCGGAAAACGGCAGAATCACAGACATCATCAGAGAAAATAAAACACGGGCTGATGACAGCCATATCAAATATGAAAACGGCATCCGATACAGCGCAGATGTCAAAGAAACGGCCGTGTCCGGCGGCAAAATACGCATTCCGTGGAACGACGGAGGCATTTATCTCATTACCGGAGGAGCCGGGGGCTTAGGCTTTATTTTCGCGAAAGAAATCGCCCGCAAAGTCAAAGAGCCGACACTGGTTTTGACAGGCCGTTCCGCATTAAGCGAGAATCAGCGGATGCAGCTGCAATCGCTTGAATCACTCGGAGCAAAAGCGGAATACAAGCAGGCTGACGTAACAAACGCTCAAACTGCGGCAGACCTGGTCAAAACAATTGAGACGGAATATGGCGGCCTTCACGGCATCATTCATAGCGCGGGTGTGATGAAAGATCAATATATCGCAAAGAAAACAACCGAAGAGTTTTACAGTGTATTGGCTCCTAAAACGGACGGATTTGTCAACCTTGATGAAGCAACCGAGCATTTAGCGCTGGACTTTTTCATCGTTTTCTCATCCATTTCCGGCGTCACCGGGAATGCGGGACAGGCGGATTATGCGGCGGCAAACGCATTTATGGACAGCTATGCGGCATACCGCAACGCACTGGTTACCGCAATGTACCGCCACGGTCACACATTGTCGGTCAATTGGCCGCTTTGGAAAAACGGCGGAATGCAAGTCAATGAAGAAATGGCGAAGCTCACCGAAAAAAGAACCGGCGTAACGCCGATGCGCACTGAGACCGGAATAGAAGCTCTTTACAAAGCATGGAGCACGGGAAAAACAAGCGTGCTCGTCATGGAAGGAAACCGCGCCGTAATGCGGGAAAAGCTGCTTCAAAAGACTCCTGCATCCGCTTTTGCACCGGTTAAGAAAACGGAGGAAACGCCTGTGCCGAAAGACCTGACGGCAAAACTTCAGGAATTGCTGGCAAAAGAGGTTTCCGGGCTTCTGAAAATAAACATTGAAGAAATCGATATCGAATTGGAGTTTAATCAATACGGATTTGATTCCATTACGCTGACGGAATTCGCCAACAAGCTGAATGACACTTATCAGCTTGATCTGACACCGACCGTATTTTTTGAATATGCGACGATTCAAGCCTTGGCGCATCATTTAGCAGAAGACTATCAAACACAATTTGCCGGCAGCACACAGCCGAAAGAAGAAAAACAAAGCGGCGTAACTGATGATGGCGGTATCAGACTGGCAGGGAACAAACGATTTGCAAAAACTGCCGTACAGCCTGTTCAGACTGCGGCTGAACATAAACCGGAACCGATCGCCATTGTCGGCATGAGCGGAGTGTTTCCGAAGGCCGCAAATATTGATGAGTATTGGCGCAACTTAGAAGAAGGAAAAGACTGTATAACAGAGGTGCCGGCGGATCGCTGGGACTGGCGTGAGTATTACGGTGACCCGCTTAATGAAGCCAACAAAACAAATGTAAAGTGGGGCGGATTTATTGACGGAGTTGCGGATTTTGATCCGCTGTTCTTCGGAATTTCACCGCTGGAAGCCGAACAGATGGATCCCCAGCAGCGCTTGTTAATGATGTATGCGTGGAAGGCGATAGAAGATGCGGGATATTCCGCTAAAAGCCTTTCCGGCACGAAAACAGGCCTGTATATCGGCACGGGGAATACCGGATACGGCTCACTGTTTTCCGACCTGGATATCGGCGGTGCGTCAGCCGCGAATATGAGTCCGTCAGCGGGGCCGAACCGCGTCAGCTATATGCTTAATCTGCACGGGCCGAGTGAACCGATCGACACGGCTTGTTCCAGCTCGCTGGTCGCGATTCATCACGCCGTATGCGCCATTGAAAACGGGAACTGCGATATGGCGATCGCCGGCGGCGTGAATACCGTCGTCACACCGCAAGGCCACATCGCTTATGACAAAGCCGGCGCGCTGAGCAAAGAAGGGAAATGTAAAACATTCTCCGACAGGGCGGACGGATTTGCCGTCAGTGAAGGTGCCGGAATTCTGTTTTTGAAAAAGCTGTCAGAAGCGGAAAAAGCGGGCGATCATATCTACGGCGTCATTAAAGGCAGCGCGGTCAATCACGGCGGACGTGCGAACTCCTTGACGACGCCGAATCCGAAAGCCCAGGCGGAAGTCGTCAGAACGGCTTATGACAAAGCAGGCATTGATCCAAGAACAGTCACTTATATTGAAGCGCACGGAACCGGAACGGAGCTTGGCGATCCGGTCGAAATCAACGGCCTGAAATCCGCCTTTCAAAAGCTGTACGAAAAAACAGGCGATCCCGCCGTTTACGCGAGTCACTGCGGTCTGGGATCGGCTAAAACCAATATCGGCCACCTGTCACTGGCAGCCGGTGTCGCGGGTGTGATCAAAGTGCTGATGCAGATGAAGCATAAAACACTTGCAAAAAGCCTCCACAGCGAGGTCATCAACCCGTATATCAAGCTGAAAGACAGTCCGTTTTACATCGTACAGGAAAAAAGAGAATGGACGGCATTGAAAGACGAAAACGGCAATCTTCTGCCGCGCCGTGCGGGAATCAGTTCTTTCGGCATCGGCGGCGTAAACGCCCATGTCGTCATTGAAGAATATATCCCGAAGGAAGAAAGAAAAACAGCTGTTTTCACACACCCTCAAATCTTTGTGCTGTCGGCCAAAGAAGAAGAGCGTCTGCAGGAACAGGCGCAGCAGCTGGCGCAAGCTTCTTTTACGGATGCGGATCTTGCCGATGTTGCTTACACGCTTCAGCAGGGGCGTGATGCCATGGAAGAAAGAGCGGCCATTATCGCTTCCTCGGCTGAAGAACTGCGGGACAAGCTAAAGAGCTGTGCGAAAGGACGTTATGATATAGCGGGCATTTATAAAGGAAAAGCGGGTAAAACCTCCCTGAAATCCATTCTGGCAGGCGCAAACGGGGAAGCGGATATCGAAGAGCTGATAAGCCGCCGAGAGAATGACAAGCTTGCGGAATTATGGGTGCAGGGCGCGGATATCAAATGGGACGGCCTATATTCTGATATCAAGCCTCAACGGATGAGTCTTCCTGCTTACCCGTTTGCGAAAGAGCGGTACTGGATCACGGATAATCGGCCGAAAGCAGAGAAACCGCAAGCTGTGCCGACGTCGCGGGTGCTGCACCCGCTGCTTCACGAAAATGTATCAGATTTAACAGAGCAGCGGTACCGATCCGAATTTACGGGACAAGAGACGATTTTCACCGATCATCTTATTAAAGGCAAGCCGGTTATGCCGGGCGTTGCCTACTTGGAAATGGCTAGGGCGGCGGTTGCTCAGGCACTCAAAGGGCAAAAGGAACGTCCATCTGTCACCCGCCTGAAAAACATCGTTTGGGTTCGGCCGATCGAAGCGGGAAACCGCCCGATTGAAGCGCAGATCAGCCTGAACCCGAGGGAAAACGGTGAAATCGTGTATGACGTTTACACGGATTCACAAACAGAAGCAAGCGGCAGGCAGATACACTGTCAGGGGGCTGCCGGCATTCTCAGCGCCGGGGAGGCTCCGCACCGTGATATAGGCGCACTGAAAGCTCAATGCGGCCTCAGTATACTGACTTCTGAACAGTGTTACAGCTTATTCAGCAAAATCGGCATTGACTACGGTCCCGGACAACAAGGAATTCAGCAGATTCATATCGGAAGCAATCAAGCATTAGCTGAGCTCCGGCTGCCTTCCTTCCTCGAAGAAACGGCAGATCAATACGTTCTTCACCCGTGTATGCTTGATTCAGCTTTGCAAGCGACAATCGGTCTGAAGCTGCACGCAGATGATAACCAGCTGTCACTGCCGTTCGCCCTTGAAGAACTGGACATTTTCAGCCCGTGCACGACAAGCATGTGGGCGTATGTCAGCTCCCGGGGAACGGATGAAAAAATACAGCGTATGGACATTGACTTATGCGATGAGACAGGCCGGGTCTGTGTCAGAATTAAAGGGATTTCTTCCAGAATGATGGAAGGCCCCGCGCCGGAAACATCATTAAATGGAGCAAACCTTCTGGCTCCGGTGTGGGATCTCGCGGAATTCCGTGATCAAAGCCCGGCATATAAGACGGAAGAGGTTGTCTTTATCGCGGGGGATGAGGAAAGCGCGGCTTTTCAATTGCATCATCCTTCTGCGAAACGGCTTCATATCAACCCGGAGGATGAAATAGAGGCTGTTGCGGCTGAACTGAAAGCAACAGGGTCTTTCGGGCATATCGTATGGATCGCTCCTTTTCACAGCGCTGATGACATGGTAAAAGCTCAGGATGCGGGCGTCATTCAGATGTACAGAGTGATTAAGGCCATGCTTGCTTTAGGATATGGAGGCAAGCGAATCAGCTTGACTTCAGTCACAATAAAAACACAGTCCGTACAGCCGGCGGACATTATTGATCCGGCTCATGCAGGCATTCACGGTTTGGTCGGCTCGCTCGCAAAAGAGTATCCGAACTGGCAAACAAGGCTGATTGATGCCGGATGTCCGGAAGATGTTTCAAAGGCGGAGCTGTTCTCAGCGCCGTTTGATGAGCAAGGCAATACATGGGCGTACCGGAACAATCACTGGTACAAACAGCGCCTTATTCCTGTACAGCAGCCGGTGTCAAGCCGGCCCGCCTACCAAAAAGGCGGCGTTTATGTCGTCATCGGCGGTGCGGGGGGCATCGGCGAGGCATGGAGCGAATATGCCGTGAAAACATATCAGGCGCGAGTCGTTTGGATCGGCAGACGAAAACATAACAGCGCCATCCAGGAAAAAATCGACAGACTCAGCCAATTCGGCCCGGCGCCGATTTATATTGAAGCTGACGCGGCAAATCCGAATGAGCTCACACGGGCGTATGAAACGATCAAACGCACGCACCCGCAAATTAACGGAATCATCCATTCCGCAATTGTTTTAGAGGATCAGAGCCTGGCAAATATGCCGGAAAGCCGTTTGAAAAGCGTGCTCGCTGCGAAAGTCAATGTCAGCGTGAATATGGCCCGCGTGTTCCGAAATGAGCCGCTGGACTTTGCTTTGTTCTTCTCATCTGTTCAATCATTTGCACGAGCGGCCGGACAAAGCAATTATGCTGCCGGATGCAGTTTCAAAGATGCCTTTGCCGCTCATTTGGCTCAAGTTCGGCCGTATTCGGCGGCAGTGATGAATTGGAGCTACTGGGGCAGTGTCGGAATCGTATCATCTGCCGACTATCAAGAACGGATGAAACAGGCGGGAGTCGGATCAATTGAAGCGCCGGAAGCAATGGCGGCGCTTGAACGATTGCTCGGCGGCCCGTTGAATCAGTTCGTCATGATGAAACAGGCGGAAGAGCCGGAGGAAAAACCGCAAGAAATGATAGAAGTATACCCTGAACATCACGGCTCGGCGATGCAAAAACTGCGAAGCTATCAGCCTAAAGTAACAAGACATGTACAACAATTGAGTTAAGGAGGGGACGGCTTTGCAAAACACTGAAGATCTTCTTTACAAACTATTGGCAGGCCAGCTGAAATCTGTCGGATTTTTTACGGAAAACGAAACGCAGCCTGTCATGCAGGGGTTTTACGGCAGGTGGCTGGAAGAAAGCATCTCCATCTTGGTGCAAAAAGGCTTTTTGAAACAGTCAGGCAGTACGTATGTGTTAACGGGTCCGATAGAGCGTGCGGACGTTCTGTGGCAAGAATGGGATGAAAAGAAAGCTCCTTTACTCAAGGACAGCAGCAAACAGGCGATGATCACCTTAGTGGAGACCGCTCTCAGAGCTTTGCCGGATATTTTATCCGGCAGAGTTTCTGCCACTGATATTCTGTTTCCTGATTCCTCAATGGAATTGGTGGAAGGAATCTATAAAAACAATGAAACGGCAGACTACTTTAATGAGGTGCTCGCTGACACATTGACGGCTTTCATTGAAGAACGCCTGAAAGAAGACCCGAACGCGGAAATCCGGATATTAGAGATCGGAGCGGGGACGGGCGGGACGAGCGCGGCCGTGTTCAAAAGATTAAAAGAGTACAAACATCATATGAAAGAATATTGCTACACCGATCTGTCAAAGGCCTTTTTCATGCATGCTGAAAAAAAATACGGTCCCGACAATCCGTATTTGACTTATAAGCGGTTTAATGTGGAAGAGCCCCCGGCTTTGCAGGGTATAGAGGCGGGCGCATATGACGCGGTAATTGCGGCAAATGTGCTTCACGCGACAAAAAATATTCGGCGGACACTTCGCAATGCCAAAGCGGTGCTTAAAAAGAATGGGATTTTGCTATTAAATGAGATTAGCAGCCATTCGGTTTATTCTCATCTGACATTCGGTCTTTTGGAAGGCTGGTGGCTGTATGAAGACGCCAAACTGCGCATTCCCGGATGCCCGGGGCTGTATCCTGAAGCGTGGCAGTCTGCGCTGGAAAGCGAGGGATATCGGTACGTTACATTTATGGCGGAATCGTCACATCACCTCGGCCAGCAGATCGTGGCGGCAGAAAGCGACGGCGTCATCAGGCAAAAGCAGCCGGACGCGCAGGCGGTTGAAGAAACTGCGGCTTCCAAAGAGCCGGCTGATTTCACAGAACCGTCTTTCTCAGTCACAGACCAGACTGTGCAATTCATAAAAGAAACGTTAGCCAAGTCCATAAAGCTTGCTCCCGAGCGCATTCAGCCTGAGACGAGCTTTGAAAAATACGGCATCGACTCCATTTTGCAGGTGAATTTTATCCGCGAACTGGAAACATTGACGGGCGAGCTGCCGAAAACGGTCTTATTTGAACACACGAATACGAAAGAACTTGCCGAGTATTTGCTGGAAACTTACCCGGATAAGCTGCAACAGGCATTCGGAGCCGAACAAGCGCCTCCTGAAACAAAGCATCCGGAACCTGCAATGAATGAACCGGTGCCGCTTGTCACGGAAACGCGGCGGTTTATCACTGAACAAAAAGAGCCAAAAGCGCCAAAGCCGGAAACAGAAACAGAAACCGTCGCCGTTAATCGTTCTGATCGTGACGACATTGCCATTATCGGCATCAGCGGCCGCTATCCCGAGTCTGAAACCCTCGATGAGCTGTGGGAGCATTTAAAAGCCGGAGACAGCTGTATCACGGAAGCTCCGGAAAACAGATGGAAATCCGGTCTTCTGAAAACAATGGCAAAAGAAACACGAAAAGAAGAACGCAAAACACGGTACGGCGGATTTCTGCAGCATATTGAAGCTTTTGACCATCACTTGTTTGACATCCGGGAAGACCATGTGATGGAGATGACGCCTGAGCTCCGTCTAAGCTTAGAAACCGTATGGGAAACATTTGAAAATGGCGGTTACTCGTTAGAAAGAGTAAACGAATGGCAGGAATCAGACAGCGGCATCGGTGTATTTATGGGCAGTATGTACAATCAATATTTCTGGAATATCCCGTCATTGGAAAAAGCTGCGCTCAGCTCTAACGGAGGGGATTGGCATATCGCCAACCGCATTTCCCACTTTTTCAATCTAACGGGCCCGAGCATGGGCGTTACGACCGCATGCTCCAGCTCACTGAGCGCCATTCATCTCGCCTGTGAAAGCCTGAAGCTTAACAGCTGTTCCATGGCGATTGCCGGAGGGGTCAATCTCACGCTTGAACCGTCTAAATATGATGCGCTCGAACGGGCGAATTTGCTTGAACAGGGAAGTGAAAGCAAAAGCTTCGGAACCGGCACGGGCCTGATGCCGGGAGAAGGAGTCGGGGCGGTGCTCTTGAAGCCGCTCTCCAAAGCGCTTGCCGACAAAGACCATATTTACGGGGTCATTAAAAGCAGCGCGTTGTGCCATAGCGGCGGAAGGCAGATGTACACGGCTCCGGATCCGAAACAGCAGGCGAAGCTCATGGCGGCTTCCATCGACAAGGCCGGAATCAATCCGGAAACAATCAGTTATGTTGAATCAGCGGCAAACGGCTCTGTATTGGGAGATCCGATTGAGGTCATTGCCCTGACAAATGCGTTCGCGCAATATACTGATAAAAAACGTTTTTGCGCGCTTGGATCCGTCAAGTCAAATCTCGGCCATTTAGAGGCGGCTTCCGGCATGTCCCAGCTCGCGAAAGTGCTGCTGCAAATGGAGCGGGAAACATTAGTCCCGTCGATTAACGCAAAACCGCAAAATCCGAATATCAACCTTGAACAAACGGCTTTTTACCTGCAGGAAAAAACCGAGTATTGGGAGCGTATGAGGGATGCCGAAACGGGGGACATCATCCCGCGGAGAAGCATGATTAATTCCTTCGGAGCAGGCGGGGCATATGCAAATCTCATCGTAGAAGAATATATCAGCCCGAATTCCGATCAGGCCCGTCACGGCGATGAGGAATATATTTTCCCTGTGTCAGCGAAAACAAAATGGAGTTTTGAAGCCTATCTTGAGAGACTGGCGGCCTTTTTAGAAAAGACGCCATCTCTTCATCCGGCCGCCATCGCCTCCGCGCTGCAAAAAAGAACACATCATTCGGAGTATCGGGCGGCATTTACGGCTTCCTCCGTTCAGGAACTGTTGAAAAAGCTTGCCGCTTACCGCATGGATCAGCGGAATCTCAATTTCTCTGAATCTGATATTGAGCGGCGTGCGCGGCAATGGGAAAAAGGAGAGAATATCGCGTTTGATCAGTTGCAGCAAGAGCACGCCGTTCATCTGCCGGCCTACGCTTTTGACCACGGGACTTCTTTTCAATTCGGTGAATCAGAAAACGCTGCCGGCGTTCAGGCGGTATACAGTGATGACGATCCATACGTGAAAGGGCATCAATTCAGCGGAGAACCGGTACTCGTCGGCGCTACATATAACAGTCTGGCAGTCGATCGCTTTTGTGAAATTTTTCCTGAAGCGGAAGGAGGACAAATTAAAAAACTGAATTACGCGAGCCCCATTACCGTAAAAAAAGGCGATCGCATCGAGCTGAAAACAGAATCGAAACAAAATGGGGATGGATTTGAACTGAGCATAATGCATCGCAGCCGCACGTCTCCTGATTGGAGCATAGCGGCGTATGCCGAGTGCAGCCCGTATCTGTTTCAAAAGCAGCACGCGGATCTGGCGGCCATTCAGCGCTCTTACCGGGAAGTGGGCCGGATAGATGAGTTATACGGAGACGGAACGGGACCCGTCGTGTGGGGAGAAGAATTTAAAACGATCACCCGCCTGTACAAAGGCTCTGATGCCGTTTTAGCGAAAGTGAACCTGAACAATAGCGACTCACAACAAGCGCATCATTATGCCATAAATCCGTTAATCGCCAACAGTGCTTACTTGGCCTCACTTTCTTTATTGGATCAAACGGAGGCGGAAAGCTATCTGCCGTTCGGCATTAATTCCGTCACCTTCAGCAGCCCTGAAGATCTTACCGATTGCTGGCTGCACATCAAGCTGACCAAACAAACGGGGGAAATGATTCTGATTAACGCAGATGTCATCAGCAGCCGATCGGAAGTGGTGATGCGTTTTGAAGGCTATGCCCTGAAACGGTTCCGCCCGAAAACCGAACAGATGAATCAGCCGGCCCGAACGGCTGTTAAGAATGCGGGAGCACCGATTTCTGCCGGCAGTCTGACAGATGATATCCGCAGCTACGTCCTTGGCAAGCTCGCCAAGATGATGGGTGAACCCGGGCCATCTCTTCGTTCTGACGCGAATATCATGGAATTGGGACTTGATTCAGCGAGCCTGATCGGGCTGACAAAAGAGATCGGCCAAGAGGCGGACATCGATGTGAATCCAACATTGTTTTTCGAGTATCCGACCGCGGAGGAGCTGACCCGCCACTTCGCGTCAGCATATGAGAGCAAGTTTTCTCAATTTCTTGCCGATCATAAGCATTCAGAAGAGGCCAGGGTCACGGAAACAGAAGAGCGCACTTTACCGAAGAAACAGCATACGCCTTGTGATAACGCCGATATCAAGCAAGGAATCGCGATTATCGGTATGTCAGCTCAGTTTCCGCAATCCCCGGATATCCAGTCTTTTTGGGAGCACATCGTAAACGGGGATCACTGTATTACCGAAATTCCGGCGGACCGCTGGGACTGGCGCCGTTACGCCGATGATGAGAATGACACGAGTCTCAGATGGGGCGGTTTTATTGACGGTGTCGGCGAATTTGACCCGCTCTTTTTCGGAATTTCCCCTAAAGAGGCATCACAAATGGGGCCGGAGCAATTTCTGCTTTTGATGCATACATGGAAGGCAATGGAGGATGCGGGCCTGACAAATAAGGCGTTATCAAGCAGACCGACAGGCGTTTTCGTTGCCGCGGGCAACAGCGATCCGAACAATGGAACAGCCATCCCGTCCATCATTCCGAACAGGATATCATATGCCTTGAATTTACAAGGACCGAGTGAATATTACGAGGCTGCCTGCACGTCAACGCTGGTGGCATTGCACAGGGCGGTTCAATCAATCCGTCATAACGAATGTGAGCAGGCTGTCGTGGGCGCCGCCAATATTCTGCAATCGCCGAAGGGCTTTATCGGTTTTGACTCAATGGGATATTTAAGTAAAAACGGCCGGGCGAAATCGTTCCAAAAAGATGCCGATGGCTTTGTCAGAAGCGAAGGGGCGGGCGTTATCATCATCAAACCGCTTGAGGCGGCAATTGAAGACGACGATCATATTCACATGGTCATTAAAGGAACAGGAGTGTCTCACGGCGGTAAAGGCATGTCGCTTCACGCACCGAATCCGGCGGGAATGAAGGCCGCGATGAAAAAAGCGTACGAAGACACCGATGTTGATCCGCAAACTGTCACTTATATTGAAGCGCACGGCATTGCCTCCGAAATGGCAGATGCGCTGGAGTTTAATGCAATCAAAGCGGGTTACGGCGAGTCTGCAAATCAAGAGGAAATCGCGCCTTGTTATATCAGCACCGTGAAACCTTGCATCGGGCACGGCGAACTCGCTTCCGGACTGGCCGCCCTTATAAAAGTGGCGATGGCCATGAAGCATCATACCATCCCGGGCATTACCGGATTTACAGCTGCAAATGAGCAAATGGCCATTCAGAAAAGCCGCTTCCGTTTCACCGAAGACAATCAGGAATGGACACAGCTCACCGACCATACGGGCAGACCGATCCCGCGCCGGGCCGCAATTAACAGCTATGGCTTCGGCGGCATGAATGCGCATGTCGTTTTGGAACAGTACAGCCCGAGCCATAAAGACAAAGAATCTGTGCATGAACTGCAGCTTATCGTGCTTTCTGCTAAGAGCGAAGGGCGTCTTAAGGCGGCCGCAGGTCAGCTGGCTGATTTTGTGCAAACTGGAGATACTCCGTCATTGCGGGATATTGCTTATACGCTTCAGACCGGCCGTGAGGCGATGAACTGCCGCCTGGCACTCGTTGCCCGCAATCAAGATGAATTGCTGGAAAAACTGAAAGAGTACAGAGCATTTTCCGAAGAAAGCAATGGAATGAAAAGCTTCTTTACAGGCAGTCAGCAGACTGGATCAGGAGATATCGGCATTTTACTGGAAGGGACTCTCGGTACAGTCGTCACGGAGACGCTGTTGGCTGAAAACAATCTGGAAAAACTTGCATTTTGCTGGGTGAAAGGTGCGGATATACCGTGGGACAGACTCCACCAAGGCAAATCTGTTCAAAGAGTGCCGCTTCCGACATATCCTTTTGAAAACCATAAGTATTGGAACGGCGGTCAGCCAGAAGACATCAGCCTTGCACCGGTTTCACAGGACCCTCAGCTCTGCCGCGGGAGCGCAGCTGACATTGTGGCTGACATTCTGGGGATGAAGGCAGCGGAAATTGATCAAAATAAGCCGCTGACTGAATACGGCTTCGATTCAATCTCCTCTATTCAGCTGTTGAAGAAACTTGAGGACGGAGACAGCCGCATCAGTCTGGAGGCTCTTCAGAAATGCAGCACTCTTCAGGAGATCGGCATGCTGTTAAAAACGAACCAACCGCAGGAGACGGGCCGGAATTTTCCCGAACTCGTCAAGCTGAATGAAAGAGAAAAAGGCCGTCCTGTTTTTTGGTTTCACGGCGGAACGGGAGGCGTGGAAGCATACCAGCCATTCGCCAAAAAGAGTCAGCGACCTTTTTACGGCATCCAGGCAAGAGGTTTGACAGGGAAAGAGCCGCTGCAAGGAATCGAAGAGACGGCCGCTTCTTATAAGAGAATCATCCAAGCGGTACAGCCGAAAGGCCCTTATGACCTCGGCGGATATTCCTTGGGCGGCATGCTTGCATACGAAACCGCGCGCCTCTTGCAGGAGGAAGGTCATACGGTAAAAAGCGCCGTCATGATCGACACCCCGTACAGTGAAAAATGGAAAGAAAGAAAACCATCTGTTAAGTCAGTCATGCTGCAAACGATCAATACGATGCTTACAGCATATCTTAAGCCTGAAAACCTTGAAGAGGCATTAATCAGCAGAGAAGACATTACCGTCCAGGCTGAGGAAGAAGAAGTATTGAAAGAATTGATCGACCTTGCCAAAAAGCGCGGTCTGCCAAAATCCGAAGAAGCGATCCGGGTGCAGCTGGAGCAAATGATGAAGACGCAGCTCGCTTACGGAATGGAAGAGTATGACATGAAGCCGCTGCCTCATCCGGAAGCGCTGCAATGCTACTACTTCCGTAATAAAAGCGGTTTGTTTCTCGGAGATCTTGAACGTTATCTGACAGCAGAGGAAGAACAAATTCCGTTAGACCATGATGCGTATTGGAAAGAATGGGAACGCCAGATGAAACAGTTTCACCTGCTGGACGTCCACTCTTCCAATCATGTCACGATGCTGTCGGAACCGAAGCCGCAAAACGCCATTAAGGCATTCTGCGAAAAACTGTACGCAAACAAAGGAACGATAAGCGCAAATTTCCTTAAATCTTTCAGAAAAAAGCTGGACGAAACAAATGAGTTGGTAAAACGGTAATAGAGAACGGCCGGAGCAATCCGGCCGCTTTTTTTATCCATATAGAACTAAATTTACTATGTACTAAATTTTCATTGTTGTAATGATTTCTGTTTATAAGACATTAAAAAAACCCCCGATAAACAGGGGGGCGATATTAAAATCTGACAGGCAATGTTTCAAGCCCTCTCAAAAACACATTTTTTCTCCATGTTACATCCTCGGCCGCGCCTTTCAGCTCTATATTCGGAAACCGTTTTAAAAGCGCAGTAAAGGCAATGGATGCTTCCATCCGGGCGAGCGGAGCCCCGAGACAAAAATGAATGCCGAATCCAAAAGAGATATGACGGTTCGGTGTTCTCGCTATATTTAATGTATCAGGATCATCGAAATATTCCGGGTCCCGATTGGCTGAACCGATGCCGATAAATATCATATCGCCTTTTTTAATGGAAACATCTTTATAGGTGAAATCTTCAATCGCCCATCGATTTGCCATCATGATGACGGGAGAGGTATAACGCAAAAGCTCTTCGACCGCCGTCTGGATATTTTCCGGCTGCCGCTTTATCTTCTCCATCTGGTCTTTGTGCAGAAGAAGCGCCAGGGTGCCGGAGCCGAGAAGGTTAACCGTTGTTTCAAGCCCGGCAACGACTAACAAAAACAGCATGGAATACAGCTCTGATTCACTCAGCTTTTGGCCGTCCTCTTCAGCGTAAATAAGCTTGCTCGTCAAGTCTTCACCCGGATGTTTTCTTTTTTCTTCGATCAGTGTTTTCATATATTGTTTAAATTCTTTGAGAGCCTGGTTGGTCGCATCTTGTCCGCTTTCTGACGTGTCGACCATTGCGTTTGTCCACACTTGAAATTTGGCGCGGTCCTCTTTCGGAATTCCGAGCAGCTCGGAAATGACGATAAACGGAAGCGGTGCGGCGAAATCTCTCATGATATCAGGGTCTGCTTTTGTTTCCATTTCATCCAGCAGCTCTTCTGTGATCTGCTCTATCCCGGTGCGAAGCTGCTCAATCATCCGGGGAGTAAACCCCTGATGCACCAAAGATCGAAGTCGTGAATGATCCGGGGGGTCTTTTGCCAGCATCTGCTCTGAGACAAAATCGATATCTTCACTGACATTCAGCTTCGCGATCAGCTCCTTCGGCATGACTCGTTTTACATCTCTCGTAATTCTGCCGTCTTTCAAAAACGCCATACAATCATCATAACGCGTGATGAGCCAAGCCGGAAATGTGCCTCCAAAACGCTGCAGTTCGAATTTATGTATGGGGTCCTGCTCTCTGAATCTGCTTAAAACCGCAAAAGGGTTTTCGTGAAACTCGGGTGAGTGTGGGTGAAACATTGTTTTTTCCATCTGGATTTCCCCGCCTTCATGTTTTTGAAACGACATAACAAACAGCCGGTGCCTGCCGACCGGACGGCATTCCTCCTTTTATCTGCCGAAGACACTGATCACAACGGCTCATAAGTATGTCTAAAATATATAAGGAAACAGAAGCCGGTTCAATAGACAAATCGTAAAGCCGCCATTTTCGTTGATTATCAACAAAACAGCAAACTTTTTTTTCCATTTCATCATGTGTGTTAAATCCGGCTAATATACATATTTACGCTTCATATCAACTTCTTAAGGAGGATGTGAATGAATGCGTTTATGAAATGGGCGGCAAGTCTGCTTTTGGTGATCTCTCTTCAGTTCGGCCTTACGGGCGCCGGTATCCATTCGGACAGTGCTGCTCGTGCCGCATCCCGATACGATCAGGTGCTGTATTTCCCGCTGTCAAAATATCCGGAGACGGGAAATCATATAAAAGACGCCATTTCGACAGGTCATTCTGAGATTTGTACAATTGATCGGGGCGGAGCAGAGAATAGAAGGAAAGAATCATTGAAAGGAATTCCGACAAAGCCCGGGTTTGACCGTGATGAATGGCCCATGGCAGTCTGCACAGAAGGCGGGGCGGGGGCTGATGTCAGATATGTAACCCCATCAGATAACCGCGGGGCCGGTTCATGGGTTGGAAATCAAATGAGCGGATATTCCGACGGCACGAGAGTATTATTTATCGTTCAGTAGCTTCTCCGGTTCGCCGGAGTTTTTTTATGCTCTGAAAAAGCGGCACGCCGGCTGGACATATGAAATGGCAAAGAGTAAACTTATATGTTGGAATCAGCATGAGAAAGGATTGGATCACATTGACAGTGACTACATACCGAAATATTGCACTTTTACTTCTTTGTTTAACAGCGGGAATTGTGGATGTGATCGGTTATTTAAGCCTGGGACATATCTTTACCGCCAATATGACGGGGAACATCGTTCTGTTCGGCCTGGCGATCGGCAACTCGTGGCACCTTGCCGTACTCAAATCGTTAACCTCGTTAATCGGATTTATTGCCGGCGTTATTGCCGCGGCCCTGCTTGTGGGCAATAAAAAGAAATCATTCTGGCCCCCTGCGGTAACTGCCGCTTTAGCTATTGAAGGAGCTGTTTTGCTGCTGTTTGCTTTGTTCTCCTGCTTTTTTGCAGATGCCATTTCTGTTTATGTGCTGATTATGCTGCTCAGCTTCGCAATGGGAATGCAGACGACAGCCGCGAGAAAACTTGGTGTAGCGGGGATTTCCACGACCGTATTAACGGGAACGCTCGCTAATTTTTTTGAAGATCTCACCGCAAGGTTTTACAAAGCGGACAAGCGGAAGCAGTTTACAAGAGATGCTGTATTGCGCGCGCTTGCCTTGGTGCTGTATTGCTTTGGGGCGGTCATCGGCGCTTTTGCCGAACCGGATTATAAGTTTGCCGTGATCTGGCTCCCGATTATCATTATTTTAGGCATTATGCTTTGCGCACTCACGATGTTCCATGGATATTCAGAAGAAAAAAACCAATAAAAAAACGCCGCTGATGGGGACTGACCCCATAATATGAGACAAACAAAAAACACCTTCAAGTTTGAAAACGGATCGTTGTTATCCGAAATTAGACTTGGAGGTGTTTTTCTATGAGGGCAAGAGTGAGTTATCCGGTTGAAGTCAAACAGAAGGCTGTAGAAATGAGATTGGCGGGCGTGCCTGTGAAGGAGATCATGCAGGAATTGAATATAAAGAATAAGACGCAGGTGCAGACATGGGTCAGGTGGTATAAAGCTGGGGACACACATCGATTCGAACAACCTGTCGGAAAGCAATATTCTTATGGAAAAGGTCCAGAGTATTCTTCCGAATTAGAGAAACTGCAGGCAGAAAATCGTTATCTGAGACAACAGAATGAAGTGTTAAAAAAGTACAACGAATTGGAAAGGAAGCTGATAGCGAAACGCCAGTCGAGCTTGTAGAAGGATTGCGCAGCACAATGACCATAAAGGATATCTGTATTCATTTAGGTATCTCACGAGCATCTTATTATCGTTGGAAGAAGAATCTGATGAAAGATAACCCTAAATACCATTTAGAAAAACAAATCGGCACGTTGTGCCGAGAACACAAGTATCGATATGGCTATCGGAAAATCACAGCCATATTAAAAAAGGGAATGCGTATGAATCACAAAACGGTTCAGCGCATTATGCAGAAGAATCAGTGGCAATGCCGGGTTAAGGTGAAAAAGCGCAAGAAGAATGGGCAGCCATATGCCGTGGCCGAGAATATATTGGATCGGAACTTTCAGTCTGATCGCCCTCTGGAAAAGCTAGTAACGGATATCACATATTTGCCTTATGGGCAGAAACAATTGTATCTTTCCAGTATATTGGATTTATACAATGGAGAAGTGATTGCTTTTACGATTGGCGATAGACAGGACACAGACTTTGTCTTACACACACTTGATCAGCTGCCCGCACTGCCAGAGAACTGTGTGTTACATAGTGACCAAGGTTCTGTTTATACATCTTATGAGTATCAGAAAGCTGTTAAAACAAAAGGCATTACCATGAGCATGTCCCGCAAAGGGACGCCCGCTGATAATGCCTCCATCGAATCGTTTCATTCCTCACTAAAGTCTGAAACGTTCTACCTCGACAGGTTGGAAAGCACTATGACGACCATCGTAGAACAAACTGTCGAAACCTATATACACTATTATAACAACATTCGTATTCAAACGAAACTAAACAACCAGCCGCCGGTCACATACCGACAGCTGGCTGCTTAAAGGTGTTTTGATCCCTGTCTCAAAAACGGGGGTCAGTCCCGATTCAGGGCGTTTTTTCTTTTTATTGCTCTTTCCGGGTCCCGATTGTATAAACGGCCCGATCTGTATGTACCTTTAATCCGTCTTGCTCCTTTTGGATGGTGATGTCGCCGAGCAGAGGGATTTCATACGCATCTTGGGGAAGCGGGACATTTCCTTCCTCCGTATAGGTTGTGCCGTGCCCTTTTAAGACGAGTTCTTCGTCCGCTACATAGTCATCGGGATGGTTTGTCCGGCGGACGAGAACATCATCAAGGTGAAGCATGATCTGATCCATATCAGAAATCTCGTTTCGGCTGTCTGTCAGCTCTCCTTTTCTGATATCAAGCGTTTGTCCGATCTGTTTTTGCAGCCATTCAGACAATTCGGTGTTTGTAAGTGCCATTGTGATTCCTCCTTTTATCTACACCATACTTATTCCCTATTTTTTTAGAAATACACTGCCTTGCATTGATCTTTTTTTCTGACAGCCGGTTCTGAAGCATTCCGAGTTCCTTCATTATAAATGTTTCATCTGTTCACCTGAAAAACGGGGTCATCTGCAGGTTTAGACGACCCCGTTCTCATGATAAAAAGGTTACTCTTTCGGCACGGCGTTTTCAGCGTTTACTGCGCCCGCTCCGTAAATGTTCGGATCTTCATTTGTCCATTGATCCGGACTTTGTTTGATCAGTGTTTTCACTTCGTCAGGCGAAAGCTGCGGGTTCTGCTGAAGGATTAAGGCGGCAATGCCCGCACAGATCGGAGTGGCCATGGACGTGCCCGACAGACTGAAATACAAGGAGCCTACACGGTTTGATTTCTGTAATTTGTCAAGGTATGAACGCGGAGAACGGAGAGATACGATATCGACCCCGGGCGCAAGAATGTCAGGCTTCTCTTTTCCGTACACAGTCGGTCCGCGGCTTGAGAAAGAAGCGACCGTATCGTCCTCATTGCCGGCCGTATCATTGTCATCATAGGCGCCTACCGTGATGACCTTCTCGCTGACACCGGGGCTTGAAATCGTTTGAGCTTCCGGACCGGAGTTGCCCGCGGCGACGCAGACGACGATTCCTTCATTCCATGCCTTTTCAACGGCCTTGACGAGCGGGTCGTCCGTTTCTTTATCATATCTGAGCGCATCTCCGCCCAGTGACATGCTGATGATTCTGATCGGATTCTTTGTGTGTTCTTTATTATATTGTATGCACCATTCCACACCTTCAATGATATCAGCCAAGGTTCCTGATCCTGATTTGTTTAATACCTTGACTCCGATCAGATCGGCTTCCGGCGCCGGCCCCTGATATTTACCGGAAGATGAAGCGCCGCTGCTTGCGATATCACCGGCGCAATGGGTGCCGTGTCCGTTGTCATCATACGGTTCTGTCTTTTGGTTGACAAAGTCCGCAAATCCGATAACTCTGCCTTCTAAATCGGGATGCTGATAGATTCCGGTATCAATAACGGCGACGGTTACGCCTTTTCCTGTTAATACGGTGCCGTTACGTGTCACTTCTTTTGCATGAGACGATTCAGCTGCCGTATCAAGGAGCGCTTTTACTTCACGGTTTAAATAGATTTTACGGATATCCCGGCATTGCGAAAGAAGCATGTGAAGGGCGGACGGAGTGACTTCGGCGCTGCAGCAATTGATTGTTTGAAACTGCTTTTTTATGGTGCAGCGTTTTTCTTTTGATAAGACCTGTCCTGTGCTGTGAAAACCGGATTCATGGCAGCCCTCTTCAAATTCAATGATGACTGACATTTTCTTTCTGTTTTTCACCTTTTTTTCGAAAAACTTGTGCAAAAAGCAAGGTGTCCATTTGAAAGGTTTATATAACTGTAATACGTTTTCTCTGAGCGGCCAGTCCAGCTTATGAGCATTTGACCGCACCATTTGTACCATTGAGTAACCAAACATATATACTTTTCCTCCCATTCTGGCGATTCTCTCTATACCATATGAACAGGCCGTATGTTCGGTCAGTTTGTTTGTCCTTCAGGAGCGCTGGTTACTTGCGGCTTTTTCAGGAGAAGAAATCGAGTTGAAACAGAACGTTTGTTCGTTTATAATGAAGCCGGCGGAAGGAGGTATATACATGAACATAATATTGAGACATTCCTTGGAAAAACAGCTTCCGATTGATATTATATATATGAAAAAAGACGGTTCCATTTCAAAACGGACCATTATGATAAAAAAAGGGGATGAGCGGGCTGTAACGGCATTTTGCTGTACAAAAAGGCAGATGAGAACTTTTTTGACGGGCTCCATTCTGTCCTGTGCATTTGCTTCGGGAGGCGGATATTCATTTTTAAAAGCGTATTCTTGATGCCGTCCGTTTCCGGCCGTGAATCTCCCGCCCCTGAAAATTCGGGCGTTCCTCCCTTTTTTTTTGCCCTCTCTCAACCTTTTTTCACTGATGCCCGGCATTTGAGCGCTTGAACCGTGACAATCCATTGATTTTTCGAAACCGGGAAGTTTTTCACTGATGATAATGTTAATAGAATGTTAAGATAAGACCTATTGACAAAAATCCATATAATGAACATGTCATTTTTCAGAAAGGAGCAAAGAAGGAGAGCTGATGAAAAGAATTTTACTTAATGTCATCATTATCGTAGCAATGGTCTTACTAATAAGATGTGCTCATTATGCGTCAGACCCTGATCCCTCGAATTCTTCTGATACATACACAGATTTTAAAGATTTGGCTGAACATGAAGACCCCGATGATTATCATATATCGTACAATAAGCGAAAGGGGAGCCCCGTATTGATCATGTCGCCGCACGGAGGGAGAATTGAGGGCGGGGTGAGCGAGATCGTCCGCTCTTTCAGAGATGATTACTCAACCTATCTGTTTGAGGGATTAAAAACGCATGATAACCAGACTCTTCATATTACGAGCACCAGGTTCGATGAGCCTTCAGCAGTCGAAAGCATTAAGCAGCACCATTATGTTATCGCAGTTCACGGTTATAAAGGCGACGAGAAAAATACTCTTGTCGGAGGAAGCGACCGGAAGCGGGCGAAAAAATTGGTGAGAGCTCTCGAACGAAACGGATTTTCTGCAGAATTGGCAACCACAAAAACCGGTCTGGCCGGGGTTGACACCGAAAATATCAATAACCAGGCGCAAACCGGGCTGAGCATACAGCTTGAGATCAGCAGAGAACAGCGGGAAGCGTTTTTTGATAATTTTGATTACCGCGAAAGGGAATTCACAAAAACGGAGGAATTTTACCGGTTTGTCCGTACGATAAAAAGAGTGATCAATCAAGAGTATTCGTAAGCTTAAAAAAAGACAAACGAGTGAAAGATGAGTAAACTGAAAAAAAGGAGGTTTGTCCCTTGGCAAAACATCACTTTTATTTAAAAGCAAATTGGCCCGGAAATCGCAATGACGTCGGCGATATTAAAAGCGGCCGGCTGGAAACGGCTGTGTCCATTCCTAAGGAAATGGACGGACCCGGAGAAGGCACAAATCCTGATGAAATGCTGCTTGGAGCGGCCGCTACCTGTTATATTATAACGCTTGCGGCGATGATGGAAAGAAGCGGCCTGGATAAAGAAGATCTACATATGGAATCTGAAGGAATTGTAGACGTCACGAACGGTGTGTTCACGTACCAGAAAATCATTCACCGTCCGTTTATATTATTAAAGCCGGATGCAGCCGAAACGGACTTTACGCTCGCCAGGAAGTTAGCGCATAAAGCAGAGTCCTCATGTATGATTTCACGAGCGGTCCAAGGAAACGTGGAGATGGAGCTTGAGGTTGAAGTAAAAGCTGCCCGCGCTTGACGAGTTCAAACGGTCAGCTCCGGGCCGTTTGATTTTTTTTAGCTTTTTGAGACTTGGAACGGTTCAGCAGGATGACGCCCGTGATGACCAAAACAAGCCCGATCATCATTTTGACTGTCATGGCCTCCTTAAAAACAAAAAAGCCGACAATTGCCGTTAAAGCGGTGCCGACACCTGACCATGTCGCGTATGCGGCGGATAAATCAAGGCTTTTCAATGAGAAGCTCAAAAACATAAAAGAGGCTCCGATTCCGGCAATGACGCCGAGAGCGGGCCACAGGTGCGTAAAACCGTCCGACAGCTTCAGCATCGTGCTCCCGAACACTTCTGATACAATGGCTAATGCCAAGCAAAGTAATCCTTTCATCAGCATGCCTCTCCTTTCTACCAATTCATCAAAATGACACCGGCCAATAAGAAAAAGAGTCCGATGACGGCCTGCTTGTCCAGTTTTTCATGAAACCATTTCGCTCCGATAATGGATGCGAGCACCGTTCCGGCTCCGCTCCATGTTGCATAGGATAAGCTGAGCGGAATGAGATTCAGTGTCAGTGAAAGCATATAAAAGGCCAATGAATAGCCTGCCACTACAAGCGCGCTCGGCAAAAACCGCGTAAATCCGCGGGAGACCTTCAGCATGGCCGCGCCGATTGACTCTGATAAAATAGCAATTGTGAGGAAGATATAACCCAGAATCATATCAAATCCCCCTCTCATCATAATCCTTATGCCTTTTGTTTAAGGCAGTAAAATAAAATAATATCCGAACTTTGCCCGCCAAGTCAAGACATTAGGCCTATATAAAAAGGCCCCCGGGGAGGAGCCTTTTTGATTCGTCAATAGTAATACGGATAACCTCCGTACGGATAGCCGTAGCCGTAACCTCCGTACAAATACGGATTGAACAAAGCGCTTCCGACAAGCCCCCCGACAAGCCCTCCGACAAACGGTCCGCCGTAAAAACCAAACGGCCGTCCGAACCCGCCAAACCAAGGGCGGCCAAACCAAGGCCGGCCAAAACCAAAACCCGGCCGCCCGAAGCCGAATCCGAATCCGGGACGCCCGAATCCGAATCCCGGCCGTCCGAACCCAAATCCGGGCCGTCCAAACTGTCTCATATCACTATCTGCTTCGTATGTGTATTCTTCATTCATAATTTAGGTACCTCCAAGAATAAATTTGAGATGATAACAGAGTATTCAGCCCACCAATTTTTGATTGGGCGTTTATCAAAAAAATAAAGGAGTGAGCTTTTGTGGGCCTGTATCAGTCCGATTGGTCAAAAAAACCTCCGCACACACACGCATACCGGGCTGTTACGGATGTAGTGCAGGGACATTACCATTTGATCGAAGGCTTTTCGCAGCCGGAGAACGGCAGCAATACAGATGAGCATACACATTTCTATACGGGCATCACCTCGTTTGAAAACGGCCATTTTCATAGGTATTACGGCATTTCCGGCCCTGCCATCCCGAGGGTTGACGGAACACATTACCATGAGCTTTCAGAGACCACCTTTGCCGCCTACAATGAGCCGATTCAGATCCAGCACGGCGGCGTCGTTTACGATCCGCGGGAGGAAGGACGGAAAACGCACCGCCATACGCTCAAAGGAAAAACGAGAGAGGTTGTCGGAAACGAGCCGATCGGGTGGTAGCGGACGTTTAGCGCTCAGGAAAAAGGGCAAAATGGATAGGTGCCTGAAGAAATGAATGCTATAATTAGGGGGAGATTTATAAAAGAGAGTGATACATATTGAAAAATAAAAAACAGCCTGTCGTCATACTTGTCGGACCGACGGCAGTCGGAAAAACAAAACTAAGCATCGGACTCGCGA
The DNA here is from genome assembly GCF_041222765.1 of Bacillus sp. JNUCC-21. Classification (NCBI taxonomy): domain Bacteria; kingdom Bacillati; phylum Bacillota; class Bacilli; order Caryophanales; family Bacillaceae; genus Bacillus; species Bacillus sp. JNUCC-21. Next base: position 1,835,351 of record NZ_CP166019.1, read on the forward strand.
AAATGCTGAATGCGGAAATCATCAGCGGAGATTCCATGCAGGTATATAAAGGGATGGACATCGGAACGGCCAAAGTCACCGAAGAAGAGACAGAAGGCGTGCCGCATCACCTGATTGATATTTTGGAGCCGTCCGACACTTTTTCAACGGCGGATTATCAGAAAATGGTAAGGGGAAAAATCACCGAGATTGCCGATAGAGGAAAGCTGCCGATGATTGTCGGGGGGACGGGTCTGTACATTCAGTCCGTGCTGTATGACTATACGTTCACGGAAAACTCCGGCGACCCTGTATTCCGGGAGCGCATGGAGAAACTGGCGGCTGAAGAAGGGGCGGAAGCGCTTCATGCCAAGCTTGCGGCAGCCGACCCGGAAGCGGCGGCAGCCATTCATCAAAACAATACGCGAAGAGTCATCCGCGCGCTCGAAATCTTGCATGTATCGGGAAAAACAATGTCAGAGCATCTTAAAACCCAAAAACGGGAGCTGCTTTACAATGCTGTTCTTATCGGTCTTACAATGGACAGAGAAGTGCTGTACGGCCGGATTAACGAGCGCGTTGACCTGATGCTGGAAACCGGCCTTCTTGACGAAGTAAAGCGGCTGTATGATATGAATATACGGGACAGCCAATCGATTCAGGCGATCGGCTATAAAGAGCTGTATGAATATCTTGATGGAAAAGTGCCGCTCCCTCAGGCTGTGGAGCAATTAAAACAAAATTCTAGGCGATATGCGAAACGCCAGCTGACCTGGTTTCGCAATAAAATGCCCGTTTCATGGACAGATATGACCCCGCCTGTTGATATTGAGCAGAAAAAAAAGGAAATTTTCAAGTGCATAGCAGGAAAACTGGAAATTTAATCGAAACAGTATTGTATTGAGAACCAAGGAGGACGAAACATGAAACCGATTAATATTCAAGATCAGTTTTTGAATCAAATCCGAAAAGACAATACGTTCGTCACGGTGTTTTTACTCAACGGCTTCCAGCTTCGCGGCCAGGTAAAAGGCTTTGACAACTTTACCGTTTTGCTCGAAACGGAGGGGAAGCAGCAGCTTATTTATAAACATGCCATCTCCACGTTCGCCCCGCAAAAAAACGTCCAGCTTGAGCTTGAATAGACTTTTTGAAAAAAGACCATGAACAATGGTCTTTTTCTATGCGCATCTGTATATTGCAGGCTGTATATCGGAAACATAAAAGGGGGTTCGGAAAATCGTGTTCGAAAGTGAAAATGAACTGAGAAGAATCAGGATTACGCTCGTTTGGATCGCTGTTTTTTTGCTGTTTGGAGCTTGCAGCAATCATGAGACGGTGGTGACGGATGATGACGGCGGCTCATCGGATGCCGAACCGCAGACAGAAGGCATGGTGCAGCTGGAACATAATCGTTTCGGCATCGTCGAGGACGGTTACTTAAAAATATACCGCTATGATGAAAAAACGAATAAAATCGAACTGAAAAAAGAAGCGGCGCTGGATGAGCTTGAATAAATTTCACAAGCGTTCGAATTTACAAAGCGGGCCGCACAAGCTACACTAAGTACTGACATTGATCATGCAGAGGGTGAGACGATTGAAACACAAGGTGATAATCAACCATTGGGAAGAAACTTGTGAAGATGATTCCTGCTATGAATATGGAACCAGCATCATCGTTGACGGCAAAGAACTGATCAGAGAGGCTTCCATCACAAGCGCTCTGAAAGCCGTACTGAAAGAAATCGGTGCTGATGTGGAGATTGAAGAAACCGTTGAAAGCGAAAAAAAATGTGATTCTTACAAAAAATAAGAATAAAAGTCTAGACTACTAAGCAGTTTTTTTTCATGTTATGATAGACATCGGCTTACACATGACACCTTGAGTAGGATGAGAGATGATTCTCGTTCTGCTCTCTTTTTTGGGCGTTAATCGGGCCAGAGCCAAAGTCCGCTCTTTCAAAAATATGAATTTTTTATAAATCGATCTCAATATGTTGTGTTTTTCTGAGAGGTTAGTATACTATATATAGTGTTAAGAGATTCATTATTTTTGATAGGTCGTGATAAGGATGGTTCAAATCATATTTGATTCAAAGACAGGGAATGTTCAGCGTTTTGTGAATAAAACAGACTTTCAGCTGATCCGCAAGGTGGACGAAACGGACCACGTGGACACTCCGTTTGTTTTGGTCACCTACACGACAAACTTCGGTCAGGTACCGGCATCAACACAATCATTTCTCGAAAAATACGCCCATCTCTTATTAGGAGTCGCTGCGAGCGGCAACAAAGTATGGGGCGATAACTTTGCAAAAAGCGCCGATACCATTTCAAGACAATATCAGGTGCCAATCTTGCACAAATTTGAACTCAGCGGCACATCTAAAGACGTTGAATTGTTTACTCAGGAGGTAGAAAGAGTTGTCACAAAATCAAGTGCCAAAATGGATCCAGTTAAATAACGAAATCATGATCCAACAGGATGGAAAATTCCAGTTTGATAAAGATAAAGAGGCTGTACATAGCTATTTTGTTGACTATATCAATCAAAACACAGTTTACTTTCACGATTTAAAAGAGAAGCTGGATTATTTGATTGAAAACCAATACTACGAAGAGGAATTCTTAAGCCTTTACTCTTTTGAAGACATTAAAGAAGTGTTTAAGACAGCTTACGCAAAGAAGTTTCGTTTTCCTTCCTTCATGAGTGCGTTTAAATTTTATAATGACTATGCTTTGAAAACGAATGACAAGAAAAGAATCCTCGAGCGTTATGAGGACCGAATCTCAATCGTCGCGCTGTTCTTCGCAAACGGCGACACTGAGAAAGCAAAAGAATATGTAAACCTGATGATCAACCAGGAATATCAGCCGAGTACACCGACATTTTTGAATGCCGGCAGAAAACGCCGCGGAGAACTGGTGAGCTGCTTCTTGCTCGAAGTCAATGATTCCTTAAACGATATTTCACGGGCGATCGATATTTCCATGCAGCTGTCTAAATTAGGCGGCGGGGTTTCTCTTAATCTGTCCAAGCTTCGCGCGAAAGGCGAAGCGATTAAAGATGTTGAAAACGCCACAAAAGGCGTTGTAGGCGTCATGAAGCTTCTTGATAATGCGTTCCGTTACGCTGACCAAATGGGCCAAAGACAAGGCTCAGGCGCGGCGTATTTAAATATTTTCCACCGCGATATTAATGATTTTCTTGATACGAAAAAGATTTCTGCGGATGAAGATGTGCGCGTCAAAACGCTTTCTATCGGTGTCGTCATTCCGGATAAGTTCGTTGAGCTTGCACGTGAGGATAAAGCGGCTTATGTATTCTATCCGCATACGATTTATAAAGAATACGGCCAGCATATGGACGAAATGGACATGACGGCGATGTATGAAGAGCTTGTCGACAACCCGCGTGTCAAAAAAGAAAAAGTGAATGCGCGCAAACTGCTTGAAAAGCTTGCCGTTCTCCGTTCTGAGTCAGGTTATCCGTACATTATGTTCCAGGATAACGTAAACAAAGAGCACGCGAATAACCACGTATCAAAAGTGAAATTCTCGAACCTTTGCTCTGAAGTGCTTCAGGCGTCACAGGTTTCGGCTTACACAGATTATGACGAGGAAGACGAAATCGGCTTGGACATTTCCTGCAACCTTGGTTCATTAAATATACTGAATGTCATGAAACATAAATCGATTGAGCGCACGGTGAAACTCGCGACGGATTCCCTGACTCATGTATCTGAGACGACGGATATCCGCAACGCGCCGGCAGTCAGACGCGCGAACAAAGCGATGAAGTCCATCGGTTTAGGCGCTATGAACCTTCACGGTTACCTGGCCCAAAACGGCATCGCGTATGAAAGCCCGGAAGCAAGAGATTTCGCGAATACGTTCTTTATGATGGTGAACTTTTATTCCATTCAGCGTTCAGCTGAGCTTGCGAAAGAAAAAGGCGAAACGTTTGAGCATTATGAAGGCTCCACTTATGCAACGGGAGAATATTTCAATAAATACATCGAAAAAGAGTTCTCACCGGCATACGAAAAAATCGCTGCGCTCTTTGAAGGCATGCACATTCCGACAATCGAAGACTGGAAAGAGCTGAAGGCGTTTGTCGCTGAAAACGGCATGTACCACAGCTACAGACTGTGCATCGCGCCGACAGGCTCCATTTCCTACGTCCAATCCAGCACGGCGTCCGTTATGCCGATCATGGAACGGATCGAAGAAAGAACATACGGAAATTCAAAAACGTATTACCCGATGCCGGGGTTAGCGTCTAATAACTGGTTCTTCTACAAAGAAGCTTATGATATGGACATGTTCAAAGTGGTGGATATGATCGCGACAATCCAGCAGCATATCGATCAGGGAATCAGCTTTACCCTGTTTTTGAAAGATACGATGACAACTCGTGATCTGAATCGTATTGATCTGTATGCCCACCATAGAGGCATCAAAACCATTTACTATGCAAGAACGAAAGATACCGGGCAGGACAGCTGTCTTTCTTGTGTCGTTTGATTAAAGGAGAGTTTACAGTGACAAAAATTTATGACGCAGCAAACTGGTCAAAGCATGAAGATGATTTCACCCAAATGTTTTACAACCAAAATGTAAAGCAGTTTTGGCTTCCGGAAGAGATCGCATTAAACGGCGATCTTCTCACTTGGAAGTATTTGGGTAAAAATGAACAGGATACGTACATGAAGGTGCTTGCCGGCCTGACACTGCTTGATACAGAGCAGGGGAACACGGGCATGCCGATTGTGGCCGAGCACGTCGAAGGTCATCAGCGAAAAGCGGTTCTTAATTTCATGGCGATGATGGAAAATGCGGTGCACGCAAAATCATATTCAAATATCTTTATGACGCTTGCTCCGACTGAAACGATTAATGAAGTATTTGAATGGGTTAAACAAAATAAATATTTGCAGAAAAAAGCGCAAATGATTGTCGGGCTTTACAAAGCCATTCAAAAAGATGATGAAATTTCACTGTTCAAAGCGATGGTTGCTTCCGTCTATCTGGAAAGCTTCCTTTTCTACAGCGGTTTCTATTATCCGTTATATTTCTACGGACAAGGAAAACTGATGCAAAGCGGTGAGATCATTAACCTGATCCTTCGTGACGAAGCGATTCACGGCGTGTATGTCGGTCTCCTTGCTCAGGAAATTTATAATAAACAGACAGAAGAGAAAAAAGCAGAGCTTCGTGAATTTGCGATTGACCTTCTGAATCAGTTATATGAAAATGAACTTGAATATACAGAGGACTTGTACGATCAAGTCGGACTCTCACACGATGTAAAGAAATTCATCCGCTATAACGCCAATAAAGCTTTGATGAACTTAGGGTTCGATCCTTACTTTGAAGAAGAGGATATTAATCCGATCGTATTAAACGGATTAAACACCAAAACAAAATCACATGATTTCTTCTCCATGAAAGGGAACGGCTACAAAAAGGCGACGGTAGAACCGATTAAGGACGAAGATTTTTATTTTGGCCAAGATGAAGAGCAGATATAATATCTGCTCTTTTGGCTTGAATGGAGAGGTAAGACAGGAGGAACGGGCATGAATAAAATGGATGAAATCATCTTGGCTGCACCGCGGAGTGACGTCTTTCAAAACGAAATGCTGACATTTCAGGGAGTCAACAGTGAGAATGAACGTATCGTAAAAATCATGGCTCAAATTGAGGCGCATTTTTTTGAAATCAGAAGAGGCGACGCGGAAGAGGACCCGCGATTTAAACAGCCGATTCCGTATGTCGTCATCCGCTGCGATGATGAGGTGTTTGTGTATGAACGGCTCGCGGGCGGAGGGGAATCGCGCCTCCATAATAAGCTTTCTCTCGGCTTCGGCGGACACATGAACCCTATGGAAGGGGCGGCTTCATTTTCGGAAGTGCTGAAACAGAATACCGACCGGGAGCTGGCGGAAGAACTGTACATTCGCGAGGAGGACAAACAAAACATTGTCACACTCGGCCTGATTAATGATGATGAAAACGATGTAGGGAAGGTGCATATCGGCATCCTTTCTGCGCTTCAGTTAGCGTCTGCGGCACAAGTCGAAGTGAAAGAAAAAGATCAAATCGCCGGGCGCTGGATGAAACTGAGCGAACTGAAAGAGGAAAATGTGTATCAGCGTCTTGAAGCTTGGTCTCAGTTTGTCGCCGATATACTTCAATAACAAAAAACCCCTGTTCGTCCCAAAAAAGGGAGAGCAGGGGTTTTTTCATTTAGTCTTGCACAATGAAGGCATCAAATCCGGCTTTTTCGGCCCGCGCTGCCAACGCTTCAGCATAATCTCTGGAAGAGAATGCGCCGATCTGCACTTTAAATAAGCCGCCTTTTGGAAGCACAATCGCGTCAAAACCTTTAGACTCCGCATCAGCATTTGCTTTCACTTTGAATGCACCGATTTGCACTTTATATAAGTCAGCCTTTTTTTTTAGACCGAAAGCTTGCTCCAAGCCCTTGGCATGTCCTCTTGCAAGGCTTTCAATAAAACTGGCTGTTTTCAGTTTGTTTGCATCAGCTGACGTATCAACAAAACCATTCTCCGTCAAAATCGCCGGCATACTTGTCTCCCGCAGCACATGGAAGTTGGCTGTTTTTTTTCCTCGGTCATTAAAACCTGATGCTTGAATCACTTGCGTGTGGACGGCTGATTGGTAAGTCGAGGTCGGCGCTCCGACACCGGGGTAAATATAGCTTTCGAATCCGGTTCCGCCTCCTGAGTTAATATGAATGGATAAAAAATAATCTGCGCCCCAGCTGTTGGCGGCATCCGTTCTTTCCGTCAGGCTGACCGTCTTATCGCTTGTCCTGCTCATCGTGACAGAAACTCCTTCATACTCATTCGTCAGAATCGTGCGCAAAGCCAGCGCGATCTCCAGCGTGACCGCTTTTTCCTGAAGTCCGTTTCCGGTTGCACCTGAATCAGTTCCGCCATGACCGGGGTCTATAAAAATTTTAACCATTCTCCATCACCTCATTACAGCATATGATGATATTCAAAAGGTGCTTGTACGGCTGTCATTCATGAAAAAAATGAGAAACACACCCAACATTTCCCGGAAAATAAAAATAAATGGTTTGTCCTCCCGTTTCTGTTGAATACAATAAGAAATGAAAAATATTTCTCGGGAAAGCGCAGGATTCAACATCATTCCCGAAGAGAACGGAAAAAGTGACAAATAAAGAGGAAAACGGGTCTCATGATGATAGGCGGATGTCACGGAACCGCTTCATCATGAGTAAGATAAAGAGAGAACAGAGAGGTGAGCATGTTGGAGCGCGCTGTAACCTATAAAAATAACGGACAAATTAACATCATTCTTAATGGCCAAAAGCAAGTGCTGACAAATGCAGAAGCTGAGGCGGAATATCAGGCCGCCCTGCAAAAAAATGAAGCCAAACACAGCATTCTGAAAGAAATTGAAAAAGAAATGAACACATTAGTGGGTATGGAAGAAATGAAACGCAACATTAAAGAAATTTACGCGTGGATATTCGTCAACCAAAAACGGGCCGAACAAGGGCTGAAAGTCGGAAAACAAGCTCTTCATATGATGTTCAAAGGGAACCCCGGCACCGGGAAAACCACCGTCGCGAGACTGATCGGCAAGCTTTTCTTCGAAATGAACGTGCTTTCCAAAGGACATCTGATCGAAGCGGAACGTGCCGATCTGGTCGGTGAATACATCGGACACACGGCGCAAAAAACGAGAGATCTGATTAAGAAATCGCTCGGCGGCATTTTATTCATTGATGAGGCATACTCACTTGCAAGGGGCGGAGAAAAGGATTTCGGTAAAGAGGCGATTGATACGCTTGTCAAGCATATGGAAGACAAACAGCATGAATTTATTCTGATCCTGGCAGGGTACTCGAGAGAAATGACACATTTCCTGTCATTAAATCCCGGCCTGCAATCGCGTTTCCCTATCAGCATCGATTTTCCGGATTACTCTGTCACTCAGCTGATGGACATCGCAAAGCGCATGATAGCAGAGCGGGAGTATCAATTAAGCCAGGAAGCCGAGTGGAAGTTAAAAGATTACTTAATGACAGTGAAAAGCACGACAAGCCCCATTAAATTCAGCAACGGGCGCTTTGTCAGAAACGTGATTGAAAAATCGATCCGCGCTCAGGCTATGAGACTTTTAATGGGAGACCAATACTTAAAAAACGATTTAATGACGATCAAGAGCCAGGATTTACTTATAAAAGATGAGGCGGCAGCTCACGAATAGACCTCTCAGCCGGTCTGAGGGGTCTCTTTTTTATTTCTCTCTTTAAAACCCGCCGGATGTGTGGTATACGCCCTGCGGGTTTGGTATGATAGTACTACTGCCCAATACGACACAGAAAGGAACATCCATTTGAACGAACAGGAAGGAAAAAAAGAAACGGTCATTTTGGTCGGCTGCCAGCTTCCGCACATGACAGATGAGCACTTTGAACATTCCATGGAAGAGCTTGCTTCATTGACAAAAACGGCTGACGGAACGGTGCTGACCCGGATTACGCAAAAACGGAACAGAGCGGATGCCGCTACATATATAGGCAAGGGGAAAGTAGACGAGCTGAAGGCGCTGTGTGAAGAGCTTGAAGCGGATCTGGTCATTTTTAATGATGAACTGTCACCGAGCCAGCTTAAATCACTCGCCACTGCAATTGAAGCGAAGATCATCGACCGCACGCAGCTAATTTTGGATATTTTCGCAAAAAGGGCGAAGACGAGAGAAGGAAAGCTTCAGATCGAATTGGCCCAGCTTCAATACGCGCTGCCGCGTCTGAGCGGACAAGGAATCAATCTCTCAAGACAAGGCGGCGGAATCGGGACGAGAGGGCCCGGTGAGACAAAGCTTGAAACAGACCGGCGCCACATTAGAAACCGCATACACGAAATTAACGTGCAGCTGTCAACGGTTATCCGCCACAGAAGCCGTTATCGGGAGAGACGTAAAAAGAACGGCGTGCTTCAGGCTGCGCTCGTCGGGTATACCAATGCCGGAAAATCAACATGGTTCAATCAATTAACGAGCTCAGACAGCTATGAAGAAGATCTGCTGTTTGCAACACTTGATCCGATGACGAGAAAGATGGCGCTCCCAAGCGGCTACAGTGTCCTTTTGTCTGATACGGTCGGCTTCATTCAGGATCTGCCGACGACGCTGATTGCCGCTTTCCGCTCAACGCTTGAGGAAGTGAAGGAAGCAGACTTGATCATTCATGTCATTGATTCATCCAATGAAGATTATGCCGGGCATGAACAGACGGTCCTCGGTCTGTTAAAAGAGCTTGAGGCAGATGATATTCCGGTGCTGACCGCTTATAACAAACGTGATGAGACACTTCCTGACTTCATCCGGACAGCGGGAGAAGGCCACATCATGATCAGCGCCAGAATCGCCGGGGATGAAGCAAAACTAAAAGCGGAAATCGAAGCTTATTTGCGCCGGGAGCTGATGACGCCGTATGAAGTTCATGTGCCTGCCGCCGAAGGCAAATTGATGTCACGCATCAAATCAGAGACCATGATCGACAGCCTTTATTTTAATGAAGAAAATGAACGCTACGAAGTCTCAGGTTATGTACAGGAAGAACAAAGCATACTCGGAGAACTGAAGAAATTCATGTAAGGAAGGTATACACAACATGTTTGACACACTGACCCACGGCGCTCTTTTACAAAAAACCGCCGAAGAAACAGAAGCGGAAATCTCCGCCGTTCATAAAAGAATAGAAGAAATCAGTGAACGGAATGAATGGAGAGTCCTGCAAAGCTACAGAAAACATAAAGTAAGCGATACGCATTTTACGCCTTCAACCGGATACGGTTATGATGATATCGGACGAGATACACTGGAGAAGATCTATGCTGATGTGTTCGGAGGAGAGGCGGGACTCGTGCGGCCGCAAATCATTTCCGGAACGCATGCGATTTCAATCGCGCTCTTCGGTGTGCTGAGACCCGGGGACGAATTGCTTTATATCACAGGCAAGCCTTACGATACACTCGAGGAAATCGTCGGAGTAAGAGGCGGGGAGTATTCAGGCTCGCTTAAGGAATTTCAAATCGGATACAATGCAGTCGATTTAACATCAGAAGGCAGAGTGGACTTTGAAGCGGTCCGGGCTGCAATCCAGCCGAATACAAAAGTGATCGGCATCCAGCGTTCAAAAGGATATGCGAATCGTCCGTCTTTCAGAATAAATGAAATTGAAGAGATGATTCGTTTCGTAAAGGAAATCAAAGAAGATGTCATTGTTTTTGTGGACAATTGCTACGGAGAATTTGCAGAAGAGCGGGAACCCTGCCACGTCGGAGCGGATCTTATGGCCGGCTCCCTGATCAAAAACCCGGGCGGCGGCCTTGCTAAAACGGGCGGCTATCTTGTAGGGAAAGCCAAGTGGATTGAGGCCTGCTCTTACCGGATGACCTCCCCGGGAATCGGAAGTGAAGCCGGCGCTTCGCTCTATTCACTGCAGGAAATGTATCAAGGTTTCTTTCTCGCTCCGCATGTAGTGGCGCAAAGCTTGAAGGGAGCGGTATTTACCGCCCGTTTTCTTGAAAAGCTCGGCTTTACGTCAAACCCTGCATGGAATGCGCCGAGAACGGATCTGATTCAATCAGTTGAGTTTCAGGACCCTGATAAGATGATCGCTTTTTGCCAGGCGATACAATATGCTTCACCGATTAATGCGCATGTGACGCCTTATCCGAGCTATATGCCGGGATATGAAGACGATGTCATTATGGCAGCGGGCACTTTCGTACAGGGAGCAAGCATTGAATTATCAGCAGATGGACCTATCAGACCGCCTTATGTCGCGTATGTCCAAGGAGGATTAACCTACGCGCACGTGAAAAATGCGATTTGCAGCGCCGTAAATGCTTTAATGGAAAAAGAGCTGATTTAGGCCGTTTGCAATTTTCAAAGAATTTGATGTTAAGATTCCTTACATTGTGTTGACACAAAATATAACATCACCTATAATGAGACTAAGATAAGAAAAGGAGGAAATTGAGATGAGTGATAACATTCGCCGCTCAATGCCTTTATTTCCAATTGGGATTGTCATGCAGTTAACAGAACTTTCTGCCCGGCAAATTCGATATTATGAGGAAAATGGATTGATATTTCCAGCGAGAAGCGAAGGAAATAGACGATTATTTTCATTCCATGATGTAGATAAACTGTTAGAAATCAAAAATCTGATTGAACAAGGCGTCAATATGGCGGGGATCAAACAAATTCTGGATAAGGCATCTGCCGAACCGGAAGAAAAATCCGAAAAAACCGCCAAACCGATGAAGCACAATCTGTCTGATGACGAACTCAGAAAGCTTCTGAAAAACGAACTGATGCAGGCAGGCCGTTTCCAGCGGGGAAATACTTTCCGCCAAGGTGACATGTCCCGATTCTTTCATTAATCCGTTAGCAACTGTTTTGCTATATACATTTACCTTTTAGAGGAGGAGTTTTACGAAATGGCAAAGTACACAAGAGAAGACATCGTAAAATTAGTAAATGAGGAAAACGTAAAGTATATCCGCCTTCAATTCACAGACATTCTCGGAACGATTAAAAACGTGGAAATTCCTGTGAGCCAGCTTGAAAAAGCACTTGATAATAAATGCATGTTCGACGGTTCTTCCATCGAAGGTTTCGTCCGTATCGAAGAGTCTGATATGTACTTATATCCTGATCTGAACACATTTGTAATCTTCCCATGGACGGCTGAAAAAGGTAAAGTAGCACGCTTCATCTGTGACATTTACAATCCGGACGGCACGCCGTTCGAAGGTGACCCGCGTAACAACCTCAAACGGATTCTGAAAGAAATGAAAGAACTCGGTTTCAGCGATTTCAATCTTGGACCTGAGCCTGAATTCTTCCTGTTTAAATTAGATGAAAAAGGCGAACCGACGCTTGAATTGAACGATAAAGGCGGATACTTCGACCTGGCTCCGACTGACTTGGGAGAAAACTGCCGCCGCGATATCGTGCTTGAGCTTGAAGAAATGGGCTTTGAAATCGAAGCATCTCACCATGAAGTTGCTCCGGGTCAGCACGAAATCGATTTTAAATATGCCGGTGCCATCCGTTCTTGTGACGACATCCAAACTTTCAAACTGGTTGTCAAAACGATCGCCCGCAAACACGGTCTGCATGCGACATTCATGCCAAAACCGCTGTTCGGCGTAAACGGTTCCGGTATGCACTGCAACCTATCACTCTTTAAAGATAGCGTTAACGCGTTCTTTGATAAAGACGCTGATCTTCAGCTGAGTGAAACAGCAAAACATTTCATTGCCGGTATCGTAAAACACGCGACAAGCTTTACGGCTGTCACAAACCCGACAGTGAACTCTTACAAACGCCTTGTTCCGGGCTATGAAGCACCTTGCTACGTGGCATGGAGCGCGCAAAACAGAAGCCCGCTGATCCGTATCCCGGCTTCCCGGGGCATCAGCACGCGTGTTGAAGTCCGCAGCGTAGACCCGGCGGCAAACCCGTACCTGGCGTTAAGCGTATTGCTTGCAGCAGGCCTTGACGGAATCAAAAACAAACTTGAAGCACCGGCTCCGATTGACCGCAACATCTACGTCATGAGCAAAGAAGAGCGCATGGAAAACGGCATCGTAGATCTTCCGGCGACACTGGCGGAAGCTCTCGATGAATTCAAATCAAACGAAGTCATGGTTGCGGCGCTCGGCGAGCACCTGTTCGAACACTTCATCGAAGCAAAAGAAATCGAATGGGATATGTTCCGCACACAGGTTCATCCGTGGGAGCGCGAACAATATATGTCTCAGTATTAATCTCTCAATCCCTTGGCACTATTGGTGTCAGGGGATTTTTTGATTTGTTAACAAATTTAATAATTTAATATAGATCATACACCACCCACAAAACACCCACAAAAAATCAATAAAAAATTACTCCATAATTGTGGAGATATAATTCTCATTCATATGCTACACGTAAAAAAAGGTATGTCATCGCTATTGAAAAACTCCATATTGTATTCTCGTTTTTTATTTGTTTTGATGATCCATTCGTTTTTCTTTTCCAGCTACATCCAATTGAACCTCTTTTTTTGTGGAAAAACCACGCTTAGACTTTTCTTTAAATTTTTGAAGGAATCGGTTGATGCTGGTATCAGCCTGTTTCCTTCAATCAGAGATTCTTTCATATTAAATGAACTGAAGGTTAAGCAGATGGAAAGGGCGTTAGAAAACAGCCTGGACGATGAAGAACGCATGATCATTGAGAAAAAATACTTAGCAGCCAGCCAAACGAAAGACATTCATATTTATATGGAACTCGGCATGAAGAAGGACACCTATTATGAAATAAAACAGCGTGCCATTTTACGCATTGCTACAGCACTCGGAATAATCTGAGTGCTTTTTTGTAGTAAGCAGTTGCGTGGGTGGGATTTCCTATTTTAACGTTATATGGTGTATTTTTCATTATGACTATGTTAGTCTCCTTAAAGGAAGGACTTGAAAACAAAAATAGTAAGCTTGCTTCTTGTATTGAGTTTAGTCTGCGGATTTGCACTTCCTTCTTATGCTAAGACATCGATGAATGAAAAGGTAAAAACCAATGTTTCTGGAATGAATGTTATAAGTCAGTCTGAAGGTGAAGCATCTTATACAATCGAATATGGCGGAAAACAGTATTTTATTGATCAAAAAACTCTAGATAAAGGAACCTCTAAAGAGTCGATTAAAGTTGATCAATATTTGTTAACTGATGGCCATCGAACACTAGTCGATTCTGCTACAGTTAATATTTCCGATGAATCAAGTGAGATGTCAACTCTAGCAAAATGTAGAGGGAAACAAGGTGTTTCGGTAGCAATTCCTATAGTCAAGGTGAGCATGAATTCGTGTGTAATTAAAAAATTCTTAGATATTGTTGAGGATGCTGACGGTATGGCAGGGGCTATCGCCGGGATAGCAGCATTGATAAAAAAAATACCTGGGATTTCAGTATATGCTGGAGCAATTGCAGGGGCAATGTTTGCTGGTAAGTATGCCATAAAAAAAGTATCCGATAATGGAAAGTACGGAATTTCTTATAATTGGATAATTGGTACCCCTGTTGTTGTACCCTGGAGAAATGGTTAATTATTAAGGTGGTAATATCAAATGAATCGTATATTAGTCTCAATAGCTATTATTATATTCCTGATTGAATATATTGTAGCTCCACTCACAGATATAGATACCGGAAAATACGGCACGTTTATAGGCTTAATATTATTGAGTATTACGGTTCTAAGGCTATCTGATAATGACAAATCATAAACTTTTGAAGGGAGCAGACTTCGGTCTGCTCTTTTTTGTTTATTTTATTTGGGTGGGAAAACGACAAATAAGCGACAAATTCCCGACAAAACAGGGGACAAATTGGGGGAGAAAAGGGGAGACTATATATGTTTGAAATCTCGATAAACTTAACCTATCAACAAAACACGGGTGACGCGCCTAACCCTTATAAATGGCGTATCCGGATACGGAACAAAGTTGTTGAGGAATGAAGTCGAATGAGAGGAACATTCTGAGCCTGGATAGCAGCTAGTCTGCGGTGGCCGTATCGGGGAATAGTATTATCGTGGTTCATTGTGCGATCTTGCTATACTTGGCCTTCCTCTCGGAGTATATGTTAGATCAATTTAATAAGCAATTAGCATAAGGAGGTTAATGATTAAATTTATCTTGAACTTTCTTTCGACAAATTTTGCATATTGTTTCTTTGTCCTTTTCTTTCACCGATAATAAGGTGGGGGCGATTAAGTTGAATTTTGAATCGAAATATTTAGTAAGATGGGGATTACCAGGATGGGTGTTTATGATATTTATAACCCTGTTGTACTTAATAAACGAACCAGGGTATATACCCCAAATTCTAAAGTATAAAGGTTTCTCGCTTGTAGGCTTTACTGCACTAGCAGCAGCACTAGGAATAATTTTAGGGCATATCATTCATCAGATTAGCTTGTTTTTGTGGTTTGTAATTCCTGAATACAGAAAAAGAAAATGGTTAGTTTACTTTGATAGAGAGTTTAAGATAGACAAGCGAATCGTTGAAGAAGAAGAACTTGGTAAGGGAATCAAAAACATATACAGTTATCGTTTAGGGCAACTACATGGAAGAAGGGGCTTGCTTACAAGTTTAATGCTGTCATTTATGACTATAATAATCCTCTGTTGTACAGATCTAAACTTACTCAGCGTAAAAACGATAATACTTGAAAGTGGTAACGGTGCTCTAATAATGATTATGCTGATAAATTATTATTATTTTGATAGGAACCTAGAATATTTTATGGACAGAGTAAATGAGTTTGAAAATCAAAGTAATTCAAGTGATAACTCTCAATAATATAATAATGAATAAAATTGCACCTCTATTAAGGTGCTTTTTTATATTCTCTGTAAACTGCGTCCGGTAAAACTCAGGGTAGACTATTGGCGGTTAACAGTATGAGTGTGGGGAGAGGTTAAAACAACATTATTAGGCTGTTTTTTCAATCCAATAGGGAGGACGTTATTGTTTCTTAATTCCTTTTTTATGTATAATGAATAAAAAAAGGATGAATAATTTGGCTATAGTACCTCTCATTATAAGTAGTTTTGCAGCTCTTATATCTTTATCTAGTTATTTCTTAACACGTAAAAATCTTCAAATTAACGATGCTCCCCGTCTAATAGCTAGCAATATAAAAAAGAGACTCGAGAATCAAAAAGTTACTATTTCTTTTGAAGTGAAGAACTATGGAAAAGGGGTAGCTTTAAAAACCTTTTTAATTATCACCGTAAAAGGTGGAAATAAAAAGGGAGATCAACATTACTTATCTAAACCATTAGTAACTCTAGAACCTGGGAAAACAGGAGTTTTGGAAATAGTCTTTAAAAAAAAGGAAACAGAAGATCAAATCTCTGGTGCTATTTTGGTAAGTCAAGATTTTTTTGATAATTTTCATATAACAGAAACTAATTTACAATTCAACAATCAGCATTTGAAGGAGTTTAGTAAACCAGTTAAGCAGATTTCAAAAATATTAAGAATGTGTACTCATAGAAGAATAAGGAAAATGATGAACCTTGCAAGCGATCAAGGCAACACAGCTGTTGACAGAAAACAAAAAGAGCAAAAAGAAATTATTGAAGAATTACAAAAAGCATTTCGAAAGTAAAAAATCTCTTATTACTTATTGTATTTTTTAAAATTGAATCTTTAAACCTTACTATATTTAATGCTGGTGCTGAACATCATTGACATCATTACCGGTATGATAAAAGCATGGAAATTCAAGGAGCTTCGCAGCCGGATCGCATGGTTCGGCTATGTCCGTAAAATGCTCAGTTTCCTTGTGGTTATCGTGGCAAATGCTATTGATACGATTATGGATCTGAACGGCGTCATGACCTTTGCAACCGTTCTTTTTTATATCGCAAATGAGGGCCTGTCCATCACGGAAAATTTGGCACAGATCGGCGTTAAAATTCCGGCCGTCATCACTGACCGGCTTCACGTAATTGAAAGCGACAACGATCAGAAAACAGAAAAAGAGGACAAAGCTGCTGAGTAAATTCAGCGGCTTATTTTATTACTCAAAAGGAGACGATAAAACATGGTGAAAATCACTAGAGACTTTATTCCAGTGGGGCACAATAACAGACCGGGATACGCAATGAACCCGGCAACATCACAGTTCATAACACGGCAAACACGGCACAAGGGGCAAGCGCAGCCATGCACGCCCGTTATGAGAAAAATCCGGAAACACCCACCAGCTGGCACTTTACAGTAGACGACAAAGAGATTTATCAGCATCTGCCATTGAATGAAAACGGATGGCACGCGGGAGACGGAAACCGCGGAACCGGCAACCGGAAATCTATCGGCATTGAAATTTGCGAGAATAGCGATGGGGATTTTGAGAAAGCCGTGGCGAATGCTCAATGGCTGATCAAAAAGCTCATGAAGGAGCAGGGCATTTCCCTTGCAAACGTGGTCCCTCACCAACACTGGTCCGGTAAGTATTGTCCTCGTAAGCTACTTGATCGTTGGGACTCTTTTAAGGCCGGCATAAGCGGTGCCACATCTTCACCTGCGAAAACAGAATTCAAGATCGGCGGGGCGACGTACACCGTGAAGAAAGGAGATGCCCTTTCTGTCATTGCACAGAAAACAGGCGTAAGCATGGCAACCCTGCAAAGCTTGAACGGTATCAAGGACCCGAACTTTATCAAAGCCGGTCAAGTATTAAAGTTGACTGGCTCGGCCAGCTCTCCGTCCAACGGAAAGAAATCATCTTACACGCTGCCGTCAGGCGTTTTAAAAGTGACAAGCCCCTTAACTAAGGAGACGGCCGTAAAACAGATTCAAACAGCGTTGGCGGCTCTCTATTACTATCCAGACAAAGGGGCAAAGGACAACGGAATAGATGGCTATTACGGACCGAGGACAAAAGCAAAGCTTGAAAAATTAATTTGAAAGAATAAAAAAATAACCGATACATTAAATGGCGTGCTATTAAAAGTTAGGAGAGATATATGTGAAAAAAAGCTTGTTAGTGGTTTTTGTAATTTTAGCTTTTGCTGTGTTAGTAAGTTATGTACCAGTGCAGGCAGAACAAACATCATCAGATTCAAAAGAATGGGTGCCGGAGGCTAATTTACCTGAAAGTCGTACCTCTGCTATGACAGCAAGTGTTAACGGGAAAATTTATGTGTTGGGAGGAACCTATAACGGAAATTCTACGAGTACAACTTATGTTTATGACCCGAAAAGTAATGTATGGATACAGAAAAAAAGTATGCCTCAAATTGTATCATCAGGTTCAGCTGTTGTGGTAGGGGAAAAGATATATGTACTTGGAGGGTCTTATTGGAGCAATGGCACACGTGTTCAACTACAGACCGTTTTAATATACGATACTCAAAATGATACTTGGGAGAAAGGAACAGATATGCCTGTTAAAGGATCAAGTTTTGGTTCTGCAGCAGTTATCGGCAATAAAATTTATGTGGTGTGGGGGAACAATGAGGGTCCTTCATCTAACTATTGTTACGATACAGAGCAAAAATCATGGTCTAAAAAAAATGATTTACCTTTATCAATACATGGTGCAACAGTACAGACTGTAGACAATAAAATTTATTTAATGGGCGGCTCTGATCAAAATTTGATACCTCCGAAAACAACCTATGATGTTATTTATGAGTACAATCAGAGTACTGATTCGTGGTTGGAAAAACAAAATTTAATTACTGGTGTAGCATTTGCTGCATCTACTGTATTAAATGGGGAAGTTTACATCATAGGTGGAGCAACTAGCAATAAAGAGGTTTCCGCAAAAGTCCAAGTATACAATCCAAAAGACAATACAATATCAGAGTGTAAAGAAATTAAGAATGCTAGAATGGCGGCTGGAGCAGCAACTATTGGACAGGATCTTTATATTATTGGTGGGCAATCTAAATATGATCCAATAACAAATGCAAAACTAGGTGTTTTAGATTCTGTCGAGATGTTTTCTACCAATGCTCAAACAGATGGGAATACCGATACATCAGATAAACCAACATCTGATCAGCACAGTGAGGGTGATCGAGCTATCCTTACTATAACAATGACAACAGGACTTGAAAAAGAATTTGATCTTTCGATGGAAGAGGTAAATGATTTCATTAACTGGTACGATCAAAAAGATTCAGGAACAGGCCCTTCGAGATACGAGATTGACAAGCACAATAATAATATTGGACCGTTTGAGAACAGAAAAGATCATGTAATCTTTAAGAATATCCTTACTTTTGAAGTAAATGAGTACTCAACGAATACAAGCAATAATCAAAGTGCTAAAACCACTTAACACGTATAGTCCCAAAACAGCAAATGCGGTCAAACGGTTCCAATCTATATACGGGTTAACTGCTGACGGAATTTACGGACCAAAAACGAAAGTAAAACTGGAAATATTATCGAAATAACAAAAAACCCTTCTCAAAAGGGAAGGGCTTTGTTTATATGGACTTTTTGTTTCTATTCTTCGTAGAGCTTATCTACCAATTCCGTAAACGAATTACATATGTGACTCAGAGCACCCTCTGGGTTTTCAAATGCAATTTCATGATCCCAAAAAACAAGAGAGGGATTACTATGATTCTTTCTAAAATCGTAGCAGATCTCATTACCAAACACATCATCCGCAATAGGAATTACTTTATCTGGCATTCTGCCGTCTCGATAACGATTAGAAACGTTAATTATGTATGACTCACTATCCTCATGGAAACTATGTAAGTATCCGAAAGCAATCCCTTTTCTTCCTTCAAAATCAAAAGTCTCAGGAGTTGGGGTAGCGCCAGAATAGCTTTTGACATATTCTAAATAATCTTTTGGAAACTTTACTTGTAGCGTATTTTCAACTTCTTGAATTTCTTCGTTACTGATAGGATGTTCACCGAAATCCCATTCAACCATGTTATAACTCTCCTTTATCTGTATTCGGAACCTCCGCCCCAGATATTTCTTCCACCAGTGTGCCCTGTCTTACCATGTATATCTGAATCAACTAGCTGCATTATACCTTCATTTTGATGATGATGCCACGTAAACCCTTTTGGTTTTTTCCCTTTGATAATTTGCTTCAACTGCATTTCTGTAAAGTGATTTTTTAACTCGGGATTTTTGTTGATTTCTTGCAACAGGAGTTCGGTTGCTTTTTTAAACTGTACAGTATCTTTTTCAAGATATAATGATTTATCAATTTTCACTTCTACAATGGAATCAAATATTGGAAAACCATCTTTATCATAAGGTATACCTGTTATAGGATGCACATCATTTTTTAAATGACCATTTTTTAAGTTAGTTGTTACTGTATTTCCAAAGGCATCTTTATGTGTGAACGGCGCGGCCTGTGTCAGCATATCTTGCTTTTTTTGAATTTCTTTCTTTAAAAGCGGGGTGTTTTTTACGTTATAGGTGTTTTCAATATCTTTCGCTATTCCAACAAGGGCAGGTTCGTTTTTATTTTTCAATAAAGAGTTGATATAGTCTGTTCCGTTTTTTATTCCTGTGTGTACATGGCTTGCAGCACCAGGCTCCAATACTTTTCCTACCTTGGAGATGCCTGTTTTTGCGAGTTTGCTTGATACGTTAACCGTCGAGCCCACACCTTTCAGGCCGACAAGGCTGCCCACCGCATAGGAGACGTAGTGCGCTCTAGAGTACGTATCACCATTCACCATTTGATCATTCCACGAATCGGCTAGGTGTGTCCATATGATTTTTGCGTAAGACGGAGTATTCAATACAGTAGAAATCGTTTTAACAACCTTTTGTTCATCAGAGAGCTGATAAAAGTCCCAAGTGCCGACAGCGAGATCTTTCAGCCCTAACACAGTATCTTTCCCAACATCATAAAGGCCGACTGCAACCCCTTTGAAACCGTCTGTGAGTTCTTGCGTGTTTTGAATTTGAGTAAAGTATCGCTGCTGTTCTTTTGTCAGGTTTTCATAACCGATCGTTTTGGCCATTGAGTAGAACTCAGCAGCATTCTCATAGTCGAAATTGTTCAGTCTATCTTTCAGTTTTTCAATCTCACGTTCCCTTGCTTCTTTTTCCTTAATCGTAAGATAAGCATCAGAGTGTCTTGCAATCTCGCCTTTTTTCTTATGTATGTCGCTTTCACGGTACGCCTTGGCGTTGTAGTGAAGGGGAGTGGCGTTTTTCCCTTTGCCTGTGGCGTTTTGAAGCTGCTGGAAGTCAGCTTGGATGAACTGTTCGTTCGCTTCGGTTTCTGCGTATTCTCTGGTTAGATCGTGATCAAGCTTGCTGAGTTTATGTATTGTTTCGCTTCTTTTTTTGTCAGCTGAAGTAAGCTTCTGATCTGTGCTCTCGGTTGAAAACAAATCGAGCGAGATGATGTCTTCGATCTCACCGAGGATGGAGCGCATATCCTTTTTCTGCTCTTTCATAATCGCCTTTGATTTATTCAAGGCGTGAGTGAGCTCGTGCTCCAGAAATGATTCTTCTACATGAGACTGGGAAAGACCTGCTTCTTCGACTTTGCCGGGAAGGCTTGTGAGAAATGCGATTTTCATGTTAATAAGATCGAGCCACTGGTCGGCAAATCCAGCATGGTCTTGAAAGTACGCCTTTATATTATCCGCGCCTTTTCCGGAAAACTCATCGGCACCCAGATCGGCAACACCTTGGAAAGCTTTTTTCAATTCGATCATCTGATGCCGTAACTCTTTATACTCGTTTACACGTTTTTCTGCGGCAGAAAGTAATGTTTTCGCTTCAAAAACTTTCATAGACACACCCTTTCATATGGATTTATAACAAGATTTTACCATATGATTGACGTGCCTGCAGTTAACTGTTAACCTGCTTTGGCGGTACGAAGGGAGGGAAGTCTATGAAACTACGAGATATAAAGCCTGGGAAACTGGAAATTGCTTTTGCTTTCGCATAGTCAAAAAGGCTCTTTGAGTCAAAGAAGAGTAATGTTTTATCAGTGCTTCTGAATAATTTTTCAATTTTATGACTGACATCCTTTGCAGGATTTTGTTCAGTTTCATAAATCCCGTATGCAATGTATTCCGTTTCTGAATCTGATATGGCTTTAATAAGATGCCTGTCATATTCTTCATTGAGATCCTGACCGAATATAGTTAAGCCGCCGCCAATACGCCTTAAACTTCTATAACAATATGAAAGATACGGATTTTGCTTTATTTGTGTCAGTTTCATATTGGAATTACCCTCCGAAACATATAAGGGGAACTTCTTTTCTTCAAATTGTTCTGTTATTGCCATTAACAAGTCGCCGGAGGACGGGGTTTTTTTTATGTTTCCATACTCTTCATAAAAATGAAGGGCTCCATGCAGGTAAAATACACTCAGCTTATTTGTCTTTTCAAATACCTCTTCTGAAAAAATTACTGTTTGATCATGGTAAGACCTCCAGCCAAAGCCATCGCTTACTAATTTTTCGTCAAACATAGGAGCGCAACCCCAATATGTCAATAGATCATAATTTGTGGTAAAAATATTTTGCCTAAACATGTGAAAAGTCCAAGCTATCTTATCTTGATTTACGTCCCAAAAAGGCGGATGCATGTCCTTTACAGCTTTAATTAAAAGGTTTTTAATATTACGGTAACTTTCGTGCAGGTGATCAGACGATATTTGATATGCATTATTCACCGCTTCTGTTTTCAAGAGAGAATTAAGTACCATTTCGAAATTTGTAGTGTTTAATACTGTTTCAAACAGTTCTCTATCCACAGAAGTTAATTCATCCTTTATCTTTTCATAAAACCCTATGTAACCAAAACCGCGGTTAATAGCTTGTGAAAAACCATTGCCATACAAAAAATTATCTAATACTTCGGGATGATCTGTAACTATGTCTTCGAACTTATTCAATGTGATAACACCTCATTTTGTTTATTATGCGCCGCGTTGCGTACAAGTTAAACAGAGTAGTATACTTTTAATAACAAATTTCGGAGGTACAATAAGTGGAATACAAAACAATCACTGTTACAAAACCTCGTTTCGGAATCGGGAGAATCCTGTGTTTATTGGTTGGATTATTTCTTTTAGCCAGCGCGTTACTTGTGAGCCTGACTATCA
The DNA here is from genome assembly GCF_041222765.1 of Bacillus sp. JNUCC-21. Lineage (NCBI taxonomy): Bacteria > Bacillati > Bacillota > Bacilli > Caryophanales > Bacillaceae > Bacillus > Bacillus sp. JNUCC-21. The sequence continues at coordinate 1,858,037 of NZ_CP166019.1, forward strand.
TCGGAATTTTTGCCGGCGCATTCTTATTGATATTGAGCCTACCTTTTTTCGCTGCTGCGAAAGGCGGGGCTCGATATACGTGTCCAAACTGCGGTTACCAAAAAAATGGGGTGGCTAATGGGAAGGTAAACGCCTCCTGCAAACGTTGCAGGCAGAACATAGCTGTCAATTGGATAGACAAGTCCACAAAAAATTCAGAAAGCATAAGTTAGAAAACACCCTTTCCTTAAATCGGAAGGGGTGTTTTTTACGTTTATGATATCCGCAACCTCACGAAATTACCACCCCCTCATAAGCCCTTCACGCGAAATTCCTTTCGTTTTCAGAGTAGTTCTATCAAAGAGAGGGAGCGTCTGCCCATTATTTCTTATTCCCCCCTAAAAACCTCTACTCGATTGTTTAAGGTGTTATTCCCTTTATATGTATATCTTTAGATTACAATAAAAATCCAAAAATGAATAGATGTGGGCACCCACAAAGACACCCACAAAACACCCACAAATATAATATACTTGATGATTTCTTATTCGAAGAGAAATAATAAAAAGTCTGTAATTCAACATTTATCATGCACTATGACATTGCAATATTGCCTAGGTTATAATCCGCACACAGGTTCATCCGTGGGAGCGCGAACAATACATGTCTCAGTATTAATCTCTCAATCCCTTGGCACTATTGGTGTCAGGGGATTTTTTGGTTTTGGTCATAAGATTAAAAGAACAACATTTTTGTCCTTGGCCAAAATATGACCAAAAAAAATTGAAGTTATGAATCTAACTCCATAATTGAGGACACGTATTTATTGTAATCCCTTATTCGGTTTAGGATGAAGGCTAAATGAAGCCAATTATGTTCTAAAAAATTGAACCGGCCATTTTTATTTTCAAAAAGCAGGAGCAGGAAATTCATCAATTTTGATACGAAGTAAACTATAAGGTTTCTGTCGTAAGTCCTTTCCATAATGAAATCTAGCCTGCCGATGTAATTGGTTCACGATGACATATAAGTATTCATCCGGACCAATCGAAAAAGTATCCGGCCATAAAATTCTCGGATCATGTGCGATGGTTTCCATTGTGCCATTCGGCAGCATCTTTCGAATACTATTGTTCTCATAATCTCCGGCATAAATGGCTCCTTTTGCATCTGTAATCATTCCATCAGACGCGCCTTTTTCTCCCCAATACGCCACATGATAAAGTAAATCCATGTCCGGTATATTTCTATCTCTCAGGGCTTCTGTTGAGATCGAGAACAGATGACGGCTGGTCAGTGGACAAAAAAATAATACCTTTCCGTCAGGAGAAATCGCAATACCGTCGGATGCCAGCCTAAACGGGGAAGTTGAACCATCCCTGTTACGATTCATCAAAATTTTGCCTTCTACTTTCGGTATAAAAGAGGAATCCGGTGAAGTTGGATTTGCTCCATTTAACCGTCTAAATGCGTTTCCGGTTTCTAAATCCACGACGATAATAGCTCCTGGTCCTTTGGAAGAAGAATCCGTTATATAGGCATAAGCTGCAGTTCCAACACGAAAATCAAATCGGACATCATTCAGGTAAGTTGTTGGAAGGACAACATCTTCTGTAAAGGTATAAACTCTTCTGATTGTATTGGTTTTTAAATCAACAGCGACTAATTTTGCCCCGCCTTTAATTGGTTCAGAAAAATTGGGTGCCGCCGTATCTAGTACCCAAAGGGTTCCTCTCCCATCAGTAACTACACTTTGGACACTGATGAAAGTCATTTTGATATTCTCAGGGTTAACCAAATTGGTTTGTAAATCAGGATAAGGCTGCAATTTATCCCCAATTATCTCCGCCACCGTAAATTTAACATCGTCTCCCCATTTCGGAAAACAAATGAAAATACGACCACTTTCTGAAACCGTAACACCGGTAGGCATAGCTCCATAAAATGCATAAACCAGTTCTAAATCACCGAAATAATTTTCAAAAGGCAGCATAGGTTTCATCATATCCTCCTCAACCAATTAAACGGGATATCACTTATATATGATTCCCATTTTTTCTAGTGCATGTTTCTTAATAAGTTTTTCTAAACAAAAGATGATGGAAGTGCTTATCATTTAATAAATCAGTCAGGTGACACAGGGGGTTTTTACTTAACGTCTGTCGAAGCAGTCGGCAATTACAACATGGTATGTCCTTTGCCGGTTTTAAATTCTCTGAAAAAAGAGTTGAAAAAGCAGAAAAGATTTTATAATATGAAATCAAGTTAGTTTGTTCGATCAACAAACTAATAAAACCACTTTAATTGTCCATCATGTAAAGGTCTTAAATGGGAGGGGGATAAGAGGCTCGATTTAATTGGAGGTATATAAAAAGCGAAAGCCAAGCTTTTATCCTGTTCACTGCTATCTGATCACCATTTGGATGTTGAAAATGCTCTGTGAAAGTAAACCGCTATCAATCTTTTGAAAGCGCTTTTATATGCCGCTCACTGGCCGATAATTTTAAAGAAATGTTATACCATTCATCATGTTCCTTATGTAAAGGATCGAAAAGGGGAGAAATCATGCTCAGTGAAAATGTAAAGAAGATCAGCATGGTTGAAAAAGTTGGATATGCGTCTGGAGATTTTGCATGTAATTTAATTTATGCAACAGTGTCTACGTATCTTTTGTTCTTCTATACAGATGTTTTTGGTTTATCGGCAGCAGCAGCCGGTACGATGTTTTTAGTGGTGAGAATCATCGACGCTCTCGCTGATCCTTTTATCGGAACAATAGTTGACAGAACAACTAGCAGGTTTGGCCGCTTTAGACCGTATCTTTTATTCGGAGCTTTTCCCTTTGTCATATTGGCCATCCTCTGTTTTACAACCCCGGATTTTTCGGATATGGGGAAATTAATATATGCCTATATCACCTATGTCGGCTTATCGCTTACATACACAATGATAAACGTGCCATATGGCGCGTTAACATCTGCAATGACCAGAAATAATCAAGAAGTTGTTAGTATAACGTCTGTCCGTATGTTATTTGCGAATCTTGGAGGACTTGTCGTTGCATTTTTTGTTCCCTTACTGGCTGCTTATTTAAGCGATAATTCCGGCAGCGAATCTCTTGGCTGGCAGCTAACCATGGGTATTATGGGAGTTATAGGCGGGTGCCTTTTAATCTTTTGTTTTAAAAGCACAAAAGAGCGTGTCACGCTTAAAAAATCTGAAGAAAAAATTAAATTTTCTGATATATTTGAGCAGTTTCGTGTTAATCGGCCTCTAGTTGTATTAAGTATTTTCTTTATTATTATTTTTGGAGTGAATTCAATCAGTAATTCGGTTGGCATCTATTACGTAACGTATAATTTAGGAAGAGCGGATTTAGTGAAGTGGTACGGTTTGTTGGGAAGTTTGCCTGCTTTGGTCATTTTACCGTTTATTCCAAAGCTTCATCAATTATTAGGGAAGAAGAAATTACTAAACTATGCATTATTACTGAATATGATCGGTCTCTTAGCATTACTTTTCGTTCCGTCAAGTAATGTATTCCTCATACTTTCCTTTCGATTGCTGGCCGCTGCAGGAAGTCTCACTGCCGGGGGGTATATGTGGGCGCTTATTCCTGAAACAATAGAATATGGAGAGTATAAGACCGGGAAAAGAATGGGCGGTCTCATATACGCTATTATCGGATTTTTCTTTAAATTCGGCATGGCCTTGGGAGGGGTTGTACCGGGTTTGGTTCTAGATCAGTTTGGATATGTGGCAAATCAGGTGCAAACGCCGGAGGCATTGACGGGAATTTTAATTACAACAACCATTATTCCCGTGTTCTTACTGGTTCTGGCCATGATTGATATTAATTTCTATAACTTAGATGAGAAAAAATATAAAAGCATGGTTCGAGAATTAGAGAATAGAGACAAAGTTTATTTGGATCATATTGACGATTTCAAAGCTTAAAAACATGATGAGTCAACAGAAAATAGCTGAGGAGGAGTTCAAAATGAAGATTATCAATCCAGTACTTAAAGGATTCAACCCCGATCCGAGTATTTGCAGGGTTGGAGAGGATTATTATATCGCTGTATCTACATTTGAGTGGTTTCCGGGAGTCCAGATACACCACTCAAAAGATTTAGTCAATTGGCACTTAGTTGCACATCCATTACAGAGAGTATCACAATTAGACATGAAAGGAAATCCTAATTCAGGCGGGGTCTGGGCGCCATGTTTAAGTTACAGCGACGGAAAGTTTTGGCTGATCTATACGGATGTTAAGGTCGTAGATGGCGCCTGGAAAGATTGCCACAATTATTTAGTGACTTGTGACACGATTGATGGTGATTGGGGGGAGCCGATCACATTAAACAGCTCGGGTTTTGATGCTTCTTTGTTCCATGATACGGATGGGAAAAAATATTTATTAAATATGTTATGGGATCAGCGTATTGATCGGCACTCCTTTGGAGGCATTGTCATGCAGGAATATTCTGATAAGGAGCAAAAACTAATCGGTAAACCGAAAGTGATTTTTAAAGGAACTGAAAGAAAGCTGACAGAAGCGCCGCACCTTTACCGTATCGGGAACTATTATTATTTATTAACCGCAGAAGGAGGAACACGGTTCGAACATGCTGCTACAATTGCCCGTTCTGCAAATATTGAGGGTCCATATGAAGTACATCCTGATAATCCTATCTTAACGTCATGGCATGCGCCGGAAAATCCGCTGCAAAAATGCGGACATGCATCAATTGTACAAACACATACAGGCGAGTGGTATTTAGCTCATTTAACGGGACGTCCCATTCATCCGGACGATGATTCAATTTTTCAGCAGAGAGGATATTGTCCTCTGGGCAGAGAAACAGCTATTCAAAAGCTCTATTGGAAAGATGGCTGGCCTTATGTAGAAGGCGGAAAAGAAGGGAGCTTGGAAGTGGATGCGCCTTCTATACCAGAAACAATGTTTGAAGACACGTATCCGGAAGTTGATGAATTTGAGGATGCAACATTAAATATTAATTTTCAAACGTTAAGAATTCCGTTTACGGAGAAATTAGGATCATTAACTCAAGTGCCAAATCATTTACGATTATACGGCCATGAATCCTTAACTTCGACATTTACTCAGGCATTTGTAGCCAGACGCTGGCAAAGTCTCCATTTTGAAGCGGAAACGGCTGTTGCGTTTTATCCGGAAAATTTTCAGCAAGCCGCTGGTTTGGTGAACTATTACAATACAGAGAATTGGACGGCTCTTCAAGTCACGTATGATGAAGAACTTGGCCGTATTCTTGAATTAACGATATGTGATAACTTTTCTTTTTCACAGCCATTAAAAAATAAAATTGTGATTCCTCGTGAAGTCAAGTATGTCTATTTAAAAGTGAATATTGAGAACGAAAAATATTTATATTTGTATTCATTTAACAAAGAAGATTGGCACAAAATCGACATTGCATTAGAATCGAAAAAATTATCAGATGATTACATCCGCGGCGGGGGATTCTTTACAGGAGCTTTTGTAGGGATGCAATGCCAAGATACGAGCGGTCATCATATTTCGGCCGACTTCAGATATTTTCGTTATAAAGAAAAATAATTAGCACATGAAAAAGGAGATTTCTATTTTAGAACTCCTTTTTCATATTAGAAGGTGCCTATGTCAGTATTGATTCAGAAATACGCCTAGAATAAAAAAACCCATCTTTAAAGATGAGCGTAAAACATAGAAGTATGTACATTTCAGTTATGAACCATGTCGAGAAAATGATCAATAACAATAGAGGACATTCCTAGAGCAGGGGCATTTTTTCCTAAGATAGATGGTAATAATTCATAGCTATTGTCTAGTTGGGAATAAACCCTGGATGACACTTCGCTTTTAATTGAATGTAAAACCATAGGATGCGATTCAATGATGCTGTTTCTTAAAATGATGGCTTGCGGATTAAATGTATTTAAAATATTGGTCAGGCCTATTCCTAAATAGAAACCAAAATTCTGTAATGCCTGTAAAGTTCCAACATCATTCAGATGGGCAAGGTCTATGATATCTTGGCTGGACACTTTTTTCTCTTTCGTCTGAAGAGATGTTAATAAAGCCTTCTCTGAAGCATACAATTCCCAGCAGCCTCGGTTTCCGCAGCTGCATTTAGGACCCTTAAAGTCTATTGTCATATGTCCCATTTCTCCAGAGAATCCGCCAACCCCTCTATATAAATGATTGTTGATCATAACGCCGATCCCTATTCCTGTACCGATACTTGCATAAATAATGTTATCGTGATTTTTTGCAGCACCAAATACTTTTTCTCCATATGCGCCGGCATTTGCCTCATTTTCAATAAAAACGGGCACATTGAACTTCTTTTGGATGAAAGATTTTAAGTCAATATCTCTCCAGTTGGCGTTCGGAGCGAAAACAATTTTTTGATTTTTGTCAATCAGCCCGGGCGCGCATATCCCTATACCAATAAGACCGTATGGAGATTGCGGCATTTTTGCAATAAAGTGATGAATCATCTCAATTAAAATATCTTTAGTGATTTCTGGAGAATTGCATTCCAAATGATGGTGTTGATCAAGGACGATCGTCCCTTCAAGATCTGTTAAAATGCCATTAACATAATCCACGCCAACATCTATTCCTACGGAGTATCCTGCTTTTTTATTAAAAACAAGCATGACGGGTCTTCTGCCGCCGCTTGATTGTCCCTGACCTATTTCAAATACGAGGTTTTCTTTCATTAATGTGTTTACCTGTGAGGAAACAGTTGATTTATTTAATCCGGTCATTTCAGATAATTTTGCTCTTGAAATAGGTGAATTTTTAAGTATTTCGTTTAGTAATAACTTTTGGTTAACTTTTTTGACAAAGGCTTGATCAGCGATATCCACTTCATCCACTCCATTTGTATAATCTTTAAATTAAGTTGAACGTTCTGTGTTATCGTGCGAAACGCAGTACATAGCGAATCCAACCTTTATTATATCTAATGTGTTCGTAAAAAACTAAAAAAAATATTGAAAATACTGATGAGGTTATATAAGATGAAAATAAGTTAGTTTGTTTAGACAACAAACTAATGTGCAACATGATATAAAAGCATTTGTATTTGAATGATCATGTTTAGAATTTATTTTTAAGGGGGAAATCACACATGGCTCACTCTCATTCCGGTTCGGTCAACTATTTTGAAAGCGCAAACAAAGTGATTTACGAAGGGAAAGAATCCACGAATCCTTTAGCATTTAAATACTATAATTCTCAAGAAGTAATTGGCGGAAAAACGATGAAAGAGCATTTGCGATTTTCTATTGCCTATTGGCATACATTTACCGCTGACGGCACAGACATTTTTGGCGCAGCTACGATGCAGAGACCGTGGGATCACTATAAAGGCATGGATCTGGCGAGAGCGAGGGTAGATGCAGCGTTTGAGCTGTTTGAAAAACTGGATGCGCCATTTTTTGCTTTTCATGACCGGGATATCGCACCGGAAGGAAGTACGTTAAAAGAGACAAATCAAAATCTGGATTTAATCGTGGATATGATAAAAGACTACATGAGTACCAGCGGCGTTAAGTTATTATGGAATACTGCAAACATGTTTACGAATCCCCGTTTCGTCCATGGTGCGGCGACTTCTTGTAACGCAGATGTATTTGCGTATGCCGCAGCCCAAGTAAAAAAAGGATTAGAAACAGCAAAAGAGCTTGGCGCCGAGAACTATGTATTTTGGGGCGGACGTGAAGGGTACGAAACTTTGTTAAATACCGATTTAAAATTTGAGCTTGATAATATGGCCAGATTTATGCATATGGCAGTGGATTATGCGAAGGAAATCGGGTATACAGGGCAGTTTTTGATTGAACCAAAACCAAAAGAGCCGACTACCCATCAATATGATACGGACGCAGCAACAACCATTGCCTTTTTAAAGCAATATGGCTTAGACAATCATTTTAAATTAAATCTCGAAGCCAATCATGCCACATTAGCCGGGCATACATTCGAACATGAATTACGCATGGCGAGAGTGCATGGCCTTCTTGGCTCTGTTGACGCGAATCAGGGTGATCCGCTTTTAGGCTGGGACACAGATGAATTTCCGACAGATTTATATTCTGCGACATTAGCAATGTACGAAATTCTGCAAAATGGCGGTCTTGGAAGCGGCGGATTAAACTTTGACGCAAAGGTCAGGAGATCTTCTTTTGAGCCTGATGATTTACTATATGCCCATGTTGCAGGGATGGATACATTTGCAAGAGGGTTGAAAGCCGCCCACAAATTAATCGAAGATCGTGTGTTTGAAGATGTGATTCAACACCGTTACCGCAGCTTTACTGAAGGGATTGGTCTTGAAATTGCAGAAGGAAGAGCTGATTTTAAGACACTTGAGCAATATGCGCTGAACAATCAGCCAATTAAAAATGAATCAGGGAGACAGGAGCGGTTAAAAGCGATATTAAATCAATACATTTTACAGGTATAATGAAAAAAGAAGCTCCAGATCCCGCTGTAAAAAGATGCAGGCAGCCAAGTTCCCGGAATGGCCCGTCATGAAGTTACTGTTATGGCGGGTCATTTCAATGGGGATCTATTTAGAGAGGAAGGAGTGAAAAAATGAAGTATGTCATTGGAATAGATCTTGGAACGAGTGCCGTTAAAACCATTTTAGTCAATCAAAACGGCAAGGTTTGTGCAGAAACGTCCAAAAGTTACCCGCTCATCCAAGAGAAGGCGGGATATAGTGAGCAAAATCCTGAAGACTGGGTGCAGCAAACAATTGAAGCATTGGCTGAATTGATTTCGATATCCAACGTTCAACCCGGGGATATTGACGGGATTAGCTATTCAGGACAAATGCATGGGTTAGTACTGCTTGATCAAGATCGGCAGGTGCTGCGTCATGCGATTCTTTGGAATGATACCAGAACGACGCCTCAATGTAGCAGAATTACCGAGACATTTGGCGATCATCTGCTTGATATCACAAAAAACCGTGTCCTTGAAGGGTTTACATTACCTAAAATGTTATGGGTGAAGGAACATGAGCCTGAACTTTTTCATAAAACCGCTGTTTTTTTGCTTCCGAAAGACTATGTGAGATTCCGCATGACTGGCGCCATTCACACCGAATACTCCGACGCGGCGGGAACGTTACTTTTACATATGACCCGCAAAGAGTGGAGCGAGGAGATTTGCAATCAATTTGGTATTTCAGCGGAAATTTGTCCTCCGCTTGTTGAATCCCATGACTGTGTAGGATCGCTGCTTCCGAGCGTTGCGGCGGAGACTGGGCTGTTGGAAAAAACAAAAGTGTACGCTGGGGGAGCAGACAATGCTTGCGGTGCTGTCGGAGCCGGTATTCTTTCTTCCGGAAAAACATTATGCAGTATCGGGACGTCAGGAGTCATACTTTCCTGTGAAGAAGACAAAGAAAGGGACTTTAAAGGGAAAGTGCACTTTTTTAATCATGGAAAGAAGGATTCTTTTTATACGATGGGAGTCACGCTCGCTGCAGGGTACAGCTTGGACTGGTTTAAAAGAACGTTTGCGCCGAACGAATCGTTTGAACAATTATTACGGGGGGTGGAATCTGTTCCGATAGGAGCAAATGGACTGCTGTACACTCCTTACTTAGTCGGTGAAAGAACGCCGCATGCTGATTCATCTATTCGGGGAAGCTTGATCGGAATGGACGGAGCCCATAAAAGAGAGCACTTTTTGAGGGCGATAATGGAAGGCATCACATTCTCTTTATATGAATCAATTGAGCTATTCCGCGAAGCGGGAAAATCAGTTGATACGGTTGTCTCTATTGGCGGGGGAGCTAAAAATGAAACGTGGCTTCAAATGCAGGCTGATATTTTCAATACGAGGGTGGTTAAGTTAGAGAATGAACAAGGTCCCGCCATGGGGGCTGCGATGTTAGCTGCCTTCGGAAGCGGGTGGTTTGACTCTCTTGAAGAATGCGCAGAGCAGTTCATTCATGAAGCAGCTGCATTTTATCCAAAAGAACAAAACGTTCAAAAATATAAAACACTATTCGAGTTGTATAAGAACATTTACGTTCACACAAAAGATCTCAACACAGCTTTAAAGAGTTTTAGACAAAAATGAAGAAAGAACCTCGCCAAATTGGCCAGGTTCTTTTTATATTGCACAAAAACAGACACGGTGATATAATCAGAACACGCGCGCTTTCTGTGTGAAAAGTCATAGTTATCCATCTTATATTATGATTATATCATGCTGAAAAGCTCTTGTCAAATTTTTTTGAAGGGGAGATATAGAATGAGTTCTTTGGTTCTCGGCATTCACGAAATTGAAAAAACACAGCCTTTGCTCGTTGGAGGAAAAGGGTTACATTTAGGGGAATTATCAAAAATTCAAGGAATACAAGTACCGGAAGGATTTTGTGTCACAACCGCAGGATATCAAAAAGCCATTGAACAAAACGAAACATTACAAGCGCTGTTGGATCAACTGACTATGCTGAAAGTGGAGAATCGCGATCAAATTGGTGAAGTCAGCAAAAAAATCCGGCAAACCATTATGGAAGCAGAAATTCCTTCAGGTGTAGTCAAAGCAGTTGCTTGCCATCTCTCCCGGTTCGGCGACGAACATGCCTATGCCGTACGTTCCAGTGCGACAGCTGAGGATTTACCGCATGCTTCTTTTGCCGGTCAACAAGACACCTATTTAAATATTACCGGCGTCGATGCGATCTTGCAGCATATCAGTAAATGTTGGGCGTCCCTATTTACGGATCGCGCGGTCATTTACCGTATGCAAAATGGGTTTAATCACAGCCAAGTTTATTTATCCGTTATCATCCAAAGGATGGTGTTCCCTCAGGCTTCGGGAATTGTATTTACCGCTGATCCGATGACCGGAAACCGAAAGCTGCTATCCATCGATGCCGGTTTTGGACTTGGTGAAGCACTGGTCTCCGGCTTAGTCTCTGCCGATTGTTATAAAGTACAGAACGGGCAAATCGTCGATAAGAGAATAGAACCCAAAAAATTGGCTATCTATGGACGAAAAGAAGGCGGAACGGAAACACAGGAGATCGCTCTTGATCAGCAAAAGGTTCAAACACTGACTGATGAACAAATTTTACAGCTGGCACGTATCGGGAGACAGATCGAAGCTCATTTCGGCCAGCCGCAAGATATCGAATGGTGTTTGGACCGCGATACTTTTTATATTGTCCAAAGTCGTCCGATCACAACGTTATACCCCGTTCCTGAAGCGAACGATCAAGAAAATCGCGTCTATATCTCTGTTGGTCATCAGCAAATGATGACGGATCCCATAAAACCCCTTGGATTGTCATTTTTTCTGTTGACGACTGCTGCACCCATGTGTAAAGCCGGCGGAAGGCTATTCGTTGATGTCACACATCAACTGGCATCTCCTACTGTCAGAGAAGTTTTCTTAAAAGGCATGGGGCAGCACGATCCGCTCTTAAAAGACGCACTTATGACCATAATAGAGCGAGATGATTTCATTAAGCCGATACCTGATAAAACGGCACCGATTCCCGGCAAAGGCAATGCAGATATGCCGGATCAAGCTGAGAACGATCCGGCCATTGTTTCTGATTTGATTAAGAGCAGTCAAGCATCGATAGAAGAGTTAAAACAAAACATCCAGACGAAATCAGGATCTGATTTATGTCGTTTTATTTTGGAAGATATCAAGGAATTAAAGAAGATTTTATTTAACCCAAAAAGTTCGGTGTTGATTCGAACTGCAATGGATGCTTCATCATGGATTAACGAAAAAATGAACGAGTGGTTAGGTGAAAAAAACGCAGCAGATACGCTTTCTCAATCTGTACCCCATAATATTACCTCGGAAATGGGGCTTGCGCTATTGGACGTCGCCGATGTGATCCGCCCTTATCCAGAAGTAATTGCCTATTTAGAGAATGTAAAAGATGATCACTTTTTGGATGGGCTGGTGACGTGTGAAGGCGGGCGGGAAACCCGTGACGCTATCTATGCTTATCTCAACAAGTACGGAATGCGATGTGCCGGAGAAATTGATATGACAAGAACTCGATGGAGCGAAAAACCAACTGCACTTGTCCCTATGATTCTTAATAATCTCAAAAACTTTGAGCCAAATGCCAGCCAGCGGAAATTTGAGCAAGGGCGGCAGGAGGCGTTGAAGAAAGAACAAGAGTTATTAGACCGATTGAAGCAATTGCCGGATGGTGAACAAAAAGCCAAAGAAACCAAACGAATGATCGGCATCATCCGGAACTTCAGCGGGTTCAGAGAATATCCAAAATACGGCATGATCAGCCGCTACTTCGTTTATAAGCAGGCTTTACTGAAAGAAGCCGAACAACTCGCAGAAGCGGGCGTTATTCATGAAAAAGAGGACATATACTATCTCACTTTTGAAGAACTTCAGGAAGTCGTACGCACACATAAATTGGATTACCAAATCATCAGCACACGAAAAGGCGAGTACCAAGTATATGAAAAACTATCTCCGCCGCGTGTTATCACATCTGACGGTGAAATCGTTACAGGCGAGTACAAACGAGAAAATCTCCCGGCCGGAGCGATTGCAGGGCTGCCCGTTTCCTCGGGAGTCATAGAGGGGCGGGCACGGGTTATTTTAAACATGGAAGATGCCGATTTGGAAGATGGGGATATATTAGTTACCCCTTATACTGATCCCAGCTGGACACCATTGTTTGTATCCATAAAAGGCCTGGTCACTGAAGTTGGCGGACTGATGACCCATGGAGCGGTTATCGCGCGTGAATACGGCTTACCTGCAGTTGTCGGAGTTAAAAATGCAACCCAATTGATAAAAGATGGGCAGCGAATACGCGTTCATGGAACAGAAGGCTCTATTGAAATATTATAATAGCGGGGGTATGCAGCGCGTCACCAGATATTTCCCGCATTTTAACTAAAAAAGACCGGAACCTCTTAAAGGAGGAATCCGGTTTTTTTTATGTGAAAATGACTTAATGTGTGAACACCGTATTTTGTGGGCGGACCCTTTTTAAATGAGTGTGGAAGGCCGCTAAGATACCAAACAAATAAGATTCAGTGACTAAATCTAACGAATGACAATTTTATAAGGGTGAGTAATATCCTTTTTAAGTTCACAACATCTGTAATCCTGATGAATTAAAAACGCCTTAGTAACAACTATTTAGGGGCTATGTTCATGAACAAGTCTTTATTCAAAAACAAAATGACATTTTGGGTTAATGGCGTTAAAGATGAAGATAAGTCTGGTGTCTTTGAAAGAGAAAGGTCTGCAGAAGATACAACGGGGCCATCATCAACATGCTGAGTGCTAAGTGTTGGACTGGATATGTATCAGATTGTTTAGGCGATAAGAATATTAGCCAATGGGCAATCACTGGTTTAGCTATTTTATATGGAACTGCTAGCAAATTGTTGATCTTCGGAATCGTTTTTAAAGAATGGATCAATGCTTTTTGGATTATTCGCCTCATTCTTCATAGCGGCAATATTGGCGCAGGCAGGTGAGGAAACGTTCCCGCTTACCAGAGCAAAAATAAAAAATGGTTATCTTAGATGGATTTTTTTAAAAAGTAAAAACGCCATAAAACTTCTTATGGCGTCTGTCCGAACTAAGGGATGCAATGTTTGGGAGACGAATATAAATCGTCAATGTGCTAGAAAAGGAATGCAGCACCTACAATGATTAACAAAATGAACAGCACAACGATCAATACGAAAGAACTTCCACCGTAATTTCCACCGTAGTTCCCCATATTATTGCCACCTCCTGTTGTTAGGATAGTACATAATATGCCGGACGATAAATTTCGACATAGATTTAAGTCTAAATAAGAAAAAATGGATGTTATGTCTAAAATGAAGAGCTTCTAAGAATATAAAATAATGGAAAGTTAACTGAAAGAGAGAAATGGATTAAACGGTTTGCTGTTTAAAGAGGAGGGATATGGCTAAACATGCAATAAAACTGTGTATGAAAGTGGTGAGCCATGAAGTTACTTCATCATGCAGAGCCACATACGAAGAGGTACAGGGAAATTATAGTTAACGAAAATATTCATCATTTCCCGGGCAAGCGCAGTATACGACAAATCAAAACAAATCACAAAGGGACGGAAGGTACGATACAAGGAGGCTGCTTGCGGGTTTGTGATGCCGATAAAGTTTCCGTTTCAAAAAGGTCATATGTTTATTCGAAACTTTACGTTTATTCCTGCAGAAGGCTTGTAAAAGAAAGTCGGCAAAACTGCCGACTTTCCTAACGGAATTTAAATCTCAACAGATCTAAAGAAACCATCGACACTATCACCGGTGCCGCTATCATATTTCAGGATGTATTCTCCTTTTTGGTTAACGCTGAATTCCTGAATGAACGTTTTCCCCGCATTTAATGTCGTAGAGGATAAGAGTGTATTCCCATTAGGATAATTAATGGTGAATTTGAAAGATTTGCTGCCGTCATTCGCAACAAAAACTCTGATTTTTCCTGGAGAGCTGCCTTGATAGTTGAATGAAACCTTACCGGTACCGCCAGAAAAAGGCTGACAGGCAATATACGGAGCGTCACATGACCAACCAGCAGGTTTCATAACTTTATCTGGATTTGGCAAGGATTTTGCAGAAACATCTTCAGTCCCCATTAATGGAATTAACCCAAAAGCAAGAGCGCCGGCAATAACTTTCTTTTTCATTCGTATTCCTCCTCTTAATAGTGAATGTGATACAGCTATAAATTTACAATATTTATAAAATAATTCCTTCTTTTTCAAATTGAGAGAAGAAGAAAAAATTTTAAGAGGACAAATAAATGTCACAAATTTACAATCCGTACACTGCAGTAAACTGGTCAAAGCATGAAGATGATTTCACTTAAAATGAAAAAGCGGCCTATTGGGTGGGGTATATTTGTAGGCAACGATGACCGGGGCGGCTGCGGATCAACTGAAACGAAGTATATTCCCAGGCAAGAAGTATTTCTTTAACCTGAAACTTTTATAAAGCATTAACGTATTACTTTATAAAGGTAAATAAGGAGGCTTCTGAATGGGATTAAAAAATTTCTTTAATACTGAGTTAAAATGCTCTATCTGCGGAAAAACATTAAAATCAGGGGATGAGATAACAGCTTATCTTACACTTCCGAGTGAGAATAAGATGCCTGTGGGGAGAATGGATAAAGTGTTAAGCAAACACTCTGATAAGGTCTGCTGTAAAAAGTGCAGTGAGTAGGTTTTTAGTGTTATGAGGAACCTCTGGCGGGTTTCCTCATAACAAATATCAACCAATTAAATTAGAAAAAAGCGAAATTGTGATGATTAAAGTAGATAAAGAACTGAGGGATACCAAAGGGATCATTTTTCGTTTACTTTGTTTTTTTGAAGGTTTGTTTAGCTCGTGGATCACTGCACCCCATAAAAGCATGGATGCTAAAATGATAAGACTCATATGTAACAACACTCCCTTATTTTTATGAATTTTACCATATTTATCACAAGGATGTCGATAGAACGAACATCTCTATAAAAAGAAGATTTTTATCTAAAGTTGTTGAGAGATTCAGTGAACTATTATGTAGATTAAATTGGGCCTCAAATTACTCAGTGAAGATGAAGCTGTATACATAAGCAAAGGTTCAACATGCGTTTTATTGAATATCAGATGAAGCGATAGAAGGGTTTATCGGGGTCGCAAAGCATATGGTTATTCGCATATTATGCGGTTGGGTGGAAAAATTAAGCTTTCTGCGTGGTATCTTGAAGTGACAGGAGGTGAGCGGCATAAATGTGTCAGAGCCAAAAGAGCACTTCCAACCCTAATAAGGAAAGGAATTGAGAATTGAAATTAGAACGTTTGTTATCAATCATATTCAAGCTCTTACATAATGAAATTTTATCTGCTTCCAGTTTAGCTGATGAATTTCAAGTATCAACGCGGACAATTTATAGAGACATCGAAGCGATTTGTGCAGCTGGAATACCAGTCGTTTCATACCAAGGGGCTAACGGCGGTTTTGGGATAATGAGAGGATACAAATTTGATAAAAGTTTAATCGGTTCTCATGATGTATTGAATTTAATTACAGTATTAAGCAGTTTGTCGAGTGTTTTTGAAGATAAGGAAGTTGAACACACGATAGATAGATTAAAATCTCTGGATACAAGCGAAAGCAGCAGGACTTTGTATGTTAACTTGGAAAACCTTAGAACAGAACCGAATTCATTAATCCGGCTGCGAAAAGCTATACAGGAAAAAAAGGCAGTACGCTTTGATTATGTCAGTAATAAGAATGAATTTACATCACGTGAAGTAGAACCTATCCACCTTCATTATAAGTTTCGTAATTGGTATGTATATGGCTTCTGCAGAGAACGTCAAGACGATAGAGAATTTAGAGTATCACGTATGATGAATATAACGCTTACTCAAGAAGAGTTTTTGCGCAGTCACAAAGTGAAAGATGAACCATCTTATTCAGAATCCAATGCGGAAGGGTTTGAGGATGTTGTCATTTGGGTTGATCCCAATTCTCTGGCAAAAGCTTTAGATCAATTTCAGAACGCGTCTAAAGTCATGAACAGTGATGGAAGTATGACGTTTACCATTTCTGTTTATCAGCCTCTTCATGCCGGATGGCTTATATCAATTCTCTTAAGTTTTGGCAGCGGAGCTAAAATGATAAAACCGGTGCAGCTGCAATCAAAATTAATCGCTGAAGCCAAAAAAATAATGAAAGTTTATCAAGATGTATGACGATCTGCTGTCATATATCTTTTTTTATAATCATAAGCATCAACTTTAAAGGAGAAGATGTTAAATGAACCATGCGAAAAATATGTATCAGTACCATGTTTGGGCGAATAAAGCGTTATTAGAAAGAATAAAGGAATTACCAAGTAACGTTCTTTATAAAGAGGTTCGCAGTTCATATCCTACAATTGCTCAAACGTTCAGTCACATCTTCGCGGTGGATGCTATGTGGCTGCAAGTACTTAAAGGAATAGACATGCAGGAAGCAGTGGAAGGTTCTGCGGCTTATGCAGAAAGGGCTCATTTATATTCTGCAGATGAATTTGCGGCGTCTTATGAAGAACTGGCTTCACAGTTTGAAGAATGGATGAATAGCCAAACAGATTTAGAACAAAAAATGAACTTAAATAATCCTTGGTTAGGTTACAGAGAAACTGCTTACTCAGAAATTTTATTCCATGTTGCCAATCACGGAACTTATCATCGGGGCAGCATAACAACTATGTTAAGACAGCAGGGCTACACTTCGGCAATGAATGACCTTGTATTATATTGGTATCAGGATTAGTTCAGAGAATACTTGCAAAATGAATAACCGCTGAATGGTCTGTAAAGTTTCTTTTCTGAACTAAATGACATCTGGGTGGGGCGCTGAGCAAGAATAGAGATCAAAGGCTGCCGTATCATTCCCGGCAGCCTTAATGATTAGGAAGTAAAATCGATAACCATACGGCCGGTCACTTTGCCTTGCTCCATTTCTTCAAAAATATCATTCACATCTTCAATCGGGCGTTTTGTCACTTTAGGTACAACTTTACCGTCTGCAGCAAATTGAAAAGCTTCCTTCAGGTCTTCTCTGGTACCTACTAATGAACCTACTACCTGAATTCCATCTAACACGAGACGGGGAATATCTAAATCCATTTTGTCCACCGGTAAACCGACGGCGACTACGCGAGCTCCTGCTTTTACAACATCAATCGCTTGATTGAAAGGGGTTTTAGAGACAGCCGTGATGACCACTGCATCAAGCCCTAAATCGTTAGTCACTTCTTTTGCTTTAGCGACGGGGTCTTCGTTTAAACTGTTTACAACCGCATCAGCGCCTAAGCTCTTAGCAAAATTCAATTTTTCATCGCTAATGTCGAAAGCGATCACTTTAGCGTTAAAGATGTTTTTTGCATATTGAACAGCCAAGTTGCCTAAACCGCCGACTCCAAATACACCGATCCATTGACCTGGTTTAATTTCACTGACTTTAACCGCTTTATAAGTTGTTACACCTGCACAAGTAATGCTGCTTGCTGCTGCAGGATCTAAATTTTCCGGCACCTTTATTGCATAATCAACCGCTACGATTGCTTCTTCAGCCATTGCGCCGTCAACTGTATAGCCGGCATTTTTTACATCCCGGCACAAGGTTTCACGGCCAGTTAGGCAATATTCGCAGCGGCCGCAGCTTTCAAACATCCAGGCAATAGAGACGCGGTCTCCCTTTTTTAAATTTGTTACGCCTTCACCAATCTCAGTTACAATGCCTATTCCCTCATGACCTAAAGTGACGCCAGTAACATCCCCGAAATCAGCATTTTTAACATGTAAGTCAGTATGACATACACCGCAGTATTCCATCTTAACTTTGGCTTCACCATGTCGCAAAGGACGTAATTCTTTTTGTACGATCGCTATACTTTTGTCTTTTGTTGCTACTACTGCTTTCACATCATACACCCCTTTTTATTATTCGCAGAAAATTGTTACTTATCTTACAATTTAGCACATCGCTCTTGTTTTGAAAACCCTTACATTATTTTACGGACAAGTGTTTCTGCAAAAATTGTGGGAGCTATGCAGGGAGGAATCTATGGATGATTTGTCATCCGAATGGTGTTTAAATGGGGGTTTGTCGTCTCCAAATGCCACAGAATGCTTTGAATTTGTGGTCGTAATCGTTCTGCCGATATTTGAGCTTAAACTGCAGAGAATTACACTGGCAGGAGATGATTTTACCCTTAGTGAAAAGAATTTCACGGGTAATCATTTGAAATTGAGCGCGGCTGATAAGGTGAATGGTGATGCAAACAGAAATCATTACTTATTGATCACAAAAGGAGCCGGCTGCGGAGATGTGTGCATTAAAGGCTTTTACGGATTCGAACACGATGAGCCGGATGCAGATTGGTGAGCGATACACAGTCAAGGTATTTCCTTGACCTTTTTTATGGCTATACTGATAATTAAAAGTAATCATAGTAAACTAAAGTTACAATAAAAGTAACGAAATACAAATTTTAAGGAGTTGCATAAAATCATTCTTTTAAAGAGAAGGGGATTAGGTTGGATCAGTTAATAAATCCTACGAAACATTCTTTTTATTTTAGGCTAAGTAAACATGACTGTTATAAAGTTAGAACAGGAAAGTGCTCCTTAGATTTAACTGATAAGGAATTTAATGCTTTAGAAGGCGAAGATCATGAATATGCACTAAAATGCAGAAGATTGGCTGCGCACTACATAAAACCAGACATGCATAAAAAACATTCAGGAATATATGCAAGCGTAAATGCTTGCGGTCATATTTCGTTTAGTAATGGTCAGCACAGGATGTGTATTTGTAAAAGGTCAGGTGTCGATAAATTACTTATTCATTTATCAAACAACGGAGATTATATATGTCATATATGTCAGGACAAAAACAAAAAAAAATTAACAGTTAAAGAAAAACTGAAGCAAAGGTTTTTTAAAAAGGATTCGAATAAACTTGCAAGAGAAAATGATTTTATTGATGATGAGTTTTTTGATTAAACCAATCTTTTATTTCAAATGGAGGGGTACATTTGGGTATACTCAACATTTTCAAGAACAAAGTTAAAAATGAACAAAATGAGAATAAAAATAATAATATTAACACTGTTGGCGTTAATAACGAAACAGAGATGGTATCGAAAAAAGAAAATTTCCCAATCTTGATTCAAGAGACAGGCTTCTCAAGGAAATATGAAGAAAAGTCTGCATTTTTCGAGTATATAGACTTTAAGGTTGCAGGAACATCACACTATCAAAAAGATATTAAGAAAGCCATCAAGACTGAGGATGAAGATAGCTTTTTCTTCGATAAAAAATATGATGGTATGACAAATAAAGAGATTCTAGAATCAACTTTTGATGAGCCGATATTTATTTATCATAATTCCCTTTTCTCAAATTGTGAATTGCGGTTAGAAGAGAACAACAAGTACGATCCGGAAGCTATAGCTGTCTATGTAAATGATTGCAAAGTAGGACATGTTCCTCGAAAGAATTTTCAAGAAGGCAAGAAATACATTTACGATCACTTAAAGAGTGGTATAAGGCACCCGATATCAGCAAGTTTGTATGGAGGGAAATATAAAGTTAACCGCGATGATACAAAGATTGAAACAGGAGAAACAGATTATAAAATTGAATGTCAAATAGTGATTAAAACAGACAAATAGACAATAAAACTAAGATATTGTAAGTGCGAAGTAAATGAACGGGGCGGTGACTTGAAGCTGAATTCAACAAGATTAAAGAGCTATACCTACACATTGGTTTTTTCAAGTTTGTCGTATGGTTTGATCTTCGGGCTATATATGTTTGTATACTCGGGTTTTGTGCCATTTGCATTGGTTACTGTGGTTATCATTGCTTTTTACGCATTTATTACTTACTTTTTGTTTGCTGTTCCTGTGCAACTATGGCTAAGAAAGAAGCCTAAAAAGTTTAGCTTGGTTCATCTTTTCATTTATACAGCAGTCGCTTTTTTAGCTGTGTTCTTGTTCTGGCACATAGATAATCCGTCAATTGATTTCACAGTTTTCAGAAGTTTCATTTATTACATAATGAGCATTGTTGCTGCGTTCATATATTGGTTCTGGGACTCTATATTTCTGAGAAATTACAATGTTCACTGCAAGTAAAGCTGGTGTTCCAAAAGAAAGCGGGTGAGGAAAAATGAAATACATTGAGTTGACTAGAGGCAATATTGATGACAATCATATTTGCTGTGCATTAGGTACGAAACAATATGAGGATGCGGTAAATGAAAAGAAGAGCTGGCTCAAGGATCGGATGATTGATGGCTTGGTGTTCTATCGCCTAAACGAACAGGCAAAAGTTTTTATTGAATATTTACCTGCAGAAGAAGCGTGGGTTCCGGTAAGCGCACCTCATTTTATGTTTATTAATTGTCTTTGGGTCTCAGGTAAATATAAGAATAACGGACATGCGAAACACTTGTTAGAAAAATGTGTGTCAGATGCAAAATCCCGCGGTATGGATGGGATAGTTCATATAGTGGGGAAGAAAAAACTCCCTTATTTAAGTGATAAGCATTTCTTTGAACATATGGGATTTGCTGTGCAAGATGAAGCAGAACCCTATTTTCAGTTGATGTCACTGACGTGGAATGAACATGCACATCCTCCTGTATTTAAAAAACAGGTGAAAAGTAATTCAGTTAATGATGAGGGAATCACAATATTTTATACAGCTCAATGCCCATTTGCAGTCGGATTGTTAAAGGATTTAAAGGAACTGACTGAAAAGAAAGGACTTCATTTTCAGGCCCGGCGAATAACGTCAAAAGATATGGCGCAAAAATCCCCGGCAGTTTGGACGACTTTCAGCGTGTTTTATAATGGGACATTTCTCACTCATGAGATGATGAGCGTGAATAAGTTTGAAAAAATACTCAATAAGCTTTTAATGGCTTAACTTTGTTTTAATTACTATTCCTCGTTTCTATATTCGATACTGAGGGTTTTTCACGAAAATTGTTCAGTACTTTACACCGCGGGTGGCAAATGAATGATTATTGTTTTTGACAAAGATGATAACGTCCATCATTATAGTAAAAATAGATTGAGATAAGTTCTTCAACAAACGAATAAGATCTGTTGAAGAAGTTCTTTTCAAAGATCGATAACAATGAAACAGGAGACTGCAAATGCAAAAAATTGAAACCCTTCGCTTAATTTTAAGAAATTTTACCGAGAGAGATGCGCAAGGTCTGTTGGAATATTCTGCACATCCGAGAGTGAATTGCTTTCTTGATGACAGAATGTCTACGTTAGAAGAAGCTGCCGTAAACGTTCAAAAAAGAAGCCGAGATGACTCTTATATTGCAGTTTGTTTAAAAGACAGTAATGATCTGGTCGGAGAACTATTTTATTTAAAAGAAGAGCCAGATACCTATTCTGTTTGTTGGAATTTCAATGCCCGTTTTGAAGGGAAGGGATACGCAAGTGAAAGTGCGAAGGCTTTCTTTGAGTATCTCTTTATGCAAAAAGAAGCAAGAAGGCTTTATGCATATGTTGAAGATAATAACTGCAGGTCACAAAAATTATGTGAAAGATTAGGAATGCGTAAAGAAGGTTATTTTCTTGAATTTATTTCATTTACTGCACACGAGGATGGAACACCTAAATATGAAAACACTTACCAATACGCATTGCTAAAGAAAGAATGGTTAAAACAAAAACATAGTTAATAGAATTTGTGGGGAAATAATCTCCCCTTTGTCGAAAAAACCTTGCTGAAAGCAGGTTTTTTTGTATTTAAGTTAAATACTTCATTAGGTTACCGATCATACCAATGGATTATGGAATTGAAAAAAGTACTTAGATTAGTAACGATCAAAAAGATTAAGCTTGAAGGTTGGGAAAAACATAAAATTCGTTATAGCAACGTTGTAAAATTGGAGAGAGGATGAATGTGATGGACATTTTGCAGTTTAACGACAGAAGGAGCGGGAAGTAATCGAATCAGCAATGATGCGCTCGAGAATGGAAAAGTGGTTGATAATCAAAATGTTAAAAGCTGTTCAGAATGAAATCACCAGTTTGATTATTGGAAATCCAGAATAACTGGTGGACGAGTTGTAACTGAAACTGATAATCAAGTGCTGGATATCATCAAACAAGCATACAATCTTGGAATGGTTGCGAAAGATAAATATGCTTTTGAGAAATCAAGCAATTAACGCTTATAAAACATCTATTTAATTTTAAATCGGCGTTTCAGGTGAACTTTATATGATTTCTGTTTTATTAAACATATTTAAAAACGAAATAAGAATTAAAATATGCAGACAAAGCAGCGAAGCATATCGCATAAAAGGTGTTATCAGATGTATGACCGTTCCTAAAAATAAAACTTATGAAGAAAGGAACTCTAACGTGAAATCAAATTTAGTTTCGTTTCTATTAGCATTGTCAGGATTTATATTCAGTATTTATATGCAGTCAATGGCTTACTGGAGCAATGACTCTATGCTGTGGTATTGGGTCGGTGCGGTTTTGTCGTATCTATTTGCTGCAGGATCAATGGTTACTCTGATTCTTAACAAAAACAAAGACTCAATTCTAACAATAAGTTGTCTCATTTTAATGATTGTAACCGTTATGCTTATTTTAGTCACAACTTTTTGGACGACTTTTATCATTATTGCATGGCAATCTGGGATGTGAAGCTAAGGGGAATATGATCTTCTTAGTATTTTTTTATTCCTGGGATTAGAATCCCTTTTTATTATTCTTTCAAATTAAATGTAACAATTCTAATATTCATACGTTCTAAATGATAAAGGCGGGATGTCATGAAAAAACGTAAAGTCATTAAAACATTGCTGGTTATTATCACTGTTCTCATAATAGCAGCAGGATTTGCACTGTTTTCTTTAATTTCAGGAGAAAAAGTTAAATATATCGGCTATAGCCAAAGCAAGACTGGGAAGCGTCAATCGAAAAATCAGGCAAGACATCTATCGGCCCTAACTATTTCTTGAATTTGTATTACAGAGGTAATAAAGTGAATGAAAAGAACACGGTGATTAAGAGATTAACATTATTTGTTGACGGCCGGAAATATGGTGAAGATAAAGACTATCATCTTTCAGAATACACCGGAGAGAAATTAGAAGGCGGCGGAACGGGAGAAGACCATATTCAAACGTTTGAATATATGCCGGAACATGAAGTGATCGGTCATGAAATCACTGTTGAAGCAGCATGGAAAACCGATCATGAGTCCTATTCAGAAAAATTCAATCTGAAAAGAACGCATTGGTATGACTGAAAGAATAAAAAGAGGGCGGTATAACCCTCTTTTTGACGCAGAGCCTTTATTTTTGTCTGTTTTTCCTCGATTTGCTGAAGTCGATAAAAGAGGCATTGGAGCCGATAAAATTACTTACTAAGACATACATAAAGAAACCATTAAAAGCTCCCTGCCGGCATCCGTAAAAAAGAATGGATAATGAGATAAGCAATACAGCCGTAAGCAAGTCTGCAGCCAGACCTATTTTACGGTGAGACCGGAAAAATTCTCTTAATCTTCTGATGTTGTTCAAAGCTGACACCTCTTGATGCTCATGTATAAGAAAATAATACCATTGAAATATATGTAATATCAATGAATAGGGTTGGAAACGGAGGGGTTCAAAGTTGGGCGATCTTGTGTAAAAGAAAGGATCAGGATGAATGTGACCAGCATCCACCCTGATCAATGGGGTTCACAGTGTTCTATTTCATTGTATTCCAATCGGAATAATATTACAAGGGTGAAAAAGAAATAAGCGGAATGTTTTCGGCTTCTTCTGCTTCTAGAGCGGGAAAAGGAAAGTGAGATGTTTGAATGAAAATAAATAATTATCTGAAGGAAAGGTTTCCGACTTTAAAATTAGTGCCCGGCATTTATCATCAATGGGACGTGGGAATTCATTTTTCTCTCGGCGGCAATATGTATCAATTTAATGAAAGCGGTACTTTGAATCTTGAGTATTTTCAGCTTGTCCATCATCAAACCGCAGCACTTTTCAATGAGCTGTTTGAACATAGCGATGACTTGTTTCTTGTTGCCAACGTGTATAAGCACAAAACTCAAGGTAATCACGCGAGAAAATTAAAGGTTTATCAGCCGTTTCTGAAGTGTAAGGATGATTTATATCGGATTCAAGTGAAGACCTGTCCATGCCCGGTCGAAGAAGAATATGAAATGCAGCAGTTTTCTCTATTATGTAAACGGAAAGATCTGCGTATTCCCAAATTACTTAAGGCAGCCGTCCACGAAGATTTTCCGCTGAAGCCAAGGTTCGGGGGCTGTTCCGTTGGGTATCCCGATGTTTTCTTTGTGAATATGACAAAAGATATTATTTTCTTTCTGTATGATGACAGAGGGTGTGAAGTCATTGCTCTTGATGCCGGAAGAATACGAAAGCTTTATGATCAATATCACGATTGGATTGAATTGGACTGAAAATGAACACATGAATTCGAATCCGCTTGTGCCGGCTTTGTTCTTGCCTAGTCCGGCTGCATGAGTATAATGGGCAGAATTGAAGGACGCCAGAAACTTTTTTTTCTCTCATACCGACCTTCTGCATGTTAAGCTTCTGTATTTATTTTGAACGAATTCCTATTTGTAAAACGGCTGAATAGAATAACATAAAAGCTTTTTTTACACAGTGCAGGAGGAGAGAAATGTGAGGGCTGAACACCGTGATTGTATGGAAATTGGAATTTATTCATTTGCAGAATTATATCCCGATCCTCTGACAGGGAAAACAGTCAGCGCAAAGCAGCGGATAGATGAATTGATGAAGCTGGCGAAACTGGCTGACGATGCAGGGCTTGATGTATTCGGTGTAGGCGAGCATCATCGTCTTGATTATGCGGTATCTTCGCCGCCGGCCATCTTATCAGCGATTTCACAGATCACTGAAAATATTAAGCTGACCAGTGCCACGACTGTATTATCCACCGCAGATCCCGTCCGTTTATTTGAGGATTTTGCAACGCTTGATCTGATTTCAGACGGCCGGGCGGAAATCATTGCGGGACGGGGCGCATTTTTAGACTCGTTTCCTCTTTTCGGTTATGACGTAGGCCATTATAAAGAACTGTTTGAAGAACACATTGACCTTTTTTTAAAATTAAATTCCGGGGAAGAATCGGTTACCTGGAAAGGACGTTACCGGTCGCCGCTGCGCGAGGCAGAAATTTCTCCTCGGCCTTTTCGCGGAAGCATTCCGCTATGGTTAGGTGTTTCGGGGACTCCGGAAAGCGCAGAACGGGCCGGGCGTGCAGGTGCGGGGTTGGCATTAGCTGTACTGAGCGGTGATCCGATGTCATCTAAGCCGCTTGTTGACAAATACCGGGAAGCGGCTTCTAAAGCCGGTCATCCTCCGGAAAATGTGAAGGTTGCCGTAACCGGACATATGTTCATTTCAAAAACGAATGAACAGGCAATACAAGAATTTTATCCGTATCATTCAAATTACTGGTCTCACGTTCATTCATATCACGGGATCGATGAGCCTTTAACGAAGGAAGATTTTGAGCGGGCGTCCGGAAAAGAAACAGCTTTATTTGTGGGAAGCTCACAGCAGATCATTGAAAAAATTATGCATCAATACGAGTTATTCGGACATCAACGATTTCTCGCGCAAATCGATATAGGAGGTATGCCGTTTAAAAAAGCCGCGGAAAACATCGAACGATTAGCAGCGGAAGTAGCACCGGTTATCCGAAAAGAAACCGGCAAATCCAGCGAATGAAGTTCTGAGCAAAAGGGGCGGGCCGGTCAATCGCGGATTCGACAACAGAATCGGCCCGGCTTTTTCTTTATGATTATAAAAAACAAAGGGAAAAGCGCCAACCTCATTGCTTTTTCCTATCAAGAAAAGGAAGGTCATTTCATCCTCTATCGTGAAGTGTATACACTGAAAGGTTTTTATTAACAAAAGAGGGAGGATGATGCAGTAATGAAGGGTTTAGTCAAAGCTGCAGTTTTAACTGTTACTCTTGGTATTGGAGGCGCTTTCTATTCAAGTGGTGCATCTGCGCACGGGTATATAAAAGAGCCCGTCAGCAGAGCGTACATGGGAGCATTAGAGAAACAAACATTGGGCTGGACGGCCGCTGCGCAGAAATATGGCTCCGTCATTGATAATCCTCAGTCTGTAGAAGGGCCGAAAGGATTTCCGGCTGCTGGTCCGCCGGATGGAAGAATTGCGTCTGCAAATGGGGGATCGGGACAAATTGACTTCGGTTTAGACAAGCAGACTGCAGATTATTGGGTAAAACAAAACATCCGCGGCGGTTTTAACACCTTTACTTGGTACTACACGGCCCCTCATGCGACATCAAAGTGGCACTATTATATCACCAAGAAAAACTGGAATCCGAATAAACCTTTGTCAAGAGATGAATTCGAATTAATCGGAACGGTAAACCACGACGGTTCCAAGGCAGATACGAATCTGACTCATAAGATTTTTGTGCCGACTGATCGAAGCGGGTATCATGTCATTTTAGGGGTATGGGACGTTGCGGATACTTCCAATGCCTTCTATAACGTCATCGATGTAAACCTTACACAATAATCTATGAATTACTGATCGGCTGCATGTTGATACATCGGCCGATCTTTTTAGTTTTAATGTGTGAATGAAAAGGGGAAAAACAGCAGAGCGCCATAAACATTTCATTTATGGCGCCGTACGATCATGGAGGTGCTGCTGACATGGATGCGGAGGTAAGAGGATTCTTAATAACCGCCGAGGAAAGAAGCCCCAACGATGATTA
The DNA here is from genome assembly GCF_041222765.1 of Bacillus sp. JNUCC-21. Lineage (NCBI taxonomy): Bacteria > Bacillati > Bacillota > Bacilli > Caryophanales > Bacillaceae > Bacillus > Bacillus sp. JNUCC-21. The sequence continues at coordinate 1,885,405 of NZ_CP166019.1, forward strand.
ATAAAATGAATAGCACCACGATTAACGCAAAGGAGCTACCATAACCACCTGAGAATCCCATATAATCTCACCTCCTAAAGAGGATTAATACATATTATGCCGAAATGAAAAGTTTGATAGGGATGCTAGTTTACTTTTTGAAAAAAGTTTTTTTAGTCTATATTTCCTTTACATGACCATCCGTTAAAATGAGTAAAAGGAGGCATCGTACTGCTTCCTGTAATAGAAACGGGTAGGCTCATACATTGAGAAGTTGCGAAGAGGATGCGCAGCTGGCTTGTTTTTTAAAAAATGAAAATGTAACACGCTATTAGGATTGGAACCTTTTGATTCAACGGAACAGGCTGAAGAAATGATTGGTTGGTTTCAAGAGCAGTATCATGAAAAAAGGGAATGTGATGGGGAATCGAGAAAAAAGATGCGAAGGGCATAATCGGAACCATGTATCAAAACGGATTGCCTGATGATACACGCGTATACTCCATTCCGAATGGGAACGTTAACGATCTAAATAGAAGAACTTCAAGTGTTCTGCGGTAAATAAAAAAAGCCGATGAAGGCTTAACATGGATTAGACGCTGTAAAGCATTTTTTTGCTGTGCTTTCTGCAGACGGAGTTTGATTGTAAGAAACGATTCCGATAATCACTAACAAGATGATGAACACCAATATGCTCCACAACACTATTTTTAAAGACTTTGACATGGTATACCCTCACTTTGAAAGACTTTACCGGGGCTGCGATCGGAGCCCGCACTTCAAGTATAGTCGTTATAACGGTGAAAAATGTGCAGTCCAGTTAAAAAAAAACTTGCGGGCGCTGCCGCAAGTTTTCTCCGTATTAAGGTCTGTGGAATTCAATATGCTGATTATCACGATCGAACCACCCTCTGAATGCCCAATTGATCCAGCCCCCGTCTCCTTTGTTATCGAAGGACCCGTCTTCGAAGACCCAGATTCCGTAAGTAATACCGTCATAAACGGCTGATCCGTAAAACTGAACGCCGTTAAAGCGGTCTTCATATTCTTGATTTAAATTGAACACCATGACGTTGTACTTCTGTCCTGATGCGTAAAATGTTGTTTCCATGACATTTTTTACCCAGCCGGTTCGGTTTTGATCTGACTTAACCGCTTCAGCAATGCGATCTGAAATTCCGAGAACATCTACGTTTACGTTCAGCCCGGCATCAACACCTGCTGCTTTTACGTTTTGGTCTGCTGTTTGGGATAATTTACTTTCTAACGGATTTGCAACGGGTGAAACGTGAGGCGCGTTTGCGTGTTCAGACTGACTGGCTGCTGAGGCACTGGCTGTGAAAGGAATTGTTAGAGATAAAGCTAAGCATGATCCGACTATCGTTCTGGCGATTTTCATGGCTATGACCTCCTGAGGAAATTTTTAAAAATTGTTGCAAATTCATGGTATCGCAGAAAAATTGACCAAGCAAAGAGTAGATTATCTCAAAAGTCATGTCATTCTATTTGTGTTGTTTTCTGTAAATGAAATACTTTTCATTAGGCGAAAAGGGAAGAAAATAATAGAGTCTTTTTATGTATTGTGATAGGATGACCGGATTTTGGGTGAAAATAGCCCGGAGAAACGCCATAATAAGAAAAACACCCGGAGTTTACCGGGTGTAAAAAGTGTTGATATGTCAAGTTAGCAGCATTTTTTACATTTTTTGCATTTTCTTTTATAAACAACGATGTAATCATAATCAAGATGCTTTTTATCTTGTTTCTTCTTTTTTTGTTTAGGCTGCTTTGGGTGGTGATCATAATGTCCGTTCATATCCATATCCATGTCCATATCCATATCCATATCCATACTCATATTCCTCCTTTTTTCATCTGACGGTAGTATTCTATGACAGAAAGCATGAATGGCTTGGACAAATGAAACGGTATGCTGAAAAAGAGGCATCTCATTCGGTATAAAAAACAGGATCATACCCGCCCGATAGAAAAGAGAGGAGATGATCCTGATATTGAGATCCTATTTGATAACCGCAATTGCAATGCCGTACCCTTTTTCAGAACTGTATAAGGCTGTCAGTTTCAATACCTTCCAGCCTTCCGCGGCTTTAGTCCCGATTCCGTTATGAGCCGTGATATAATCTCCCGGGCTGACCGTACTGTCGACCCGTACGTAATGCCGGCCGTTGAGTCCGACAATGTGCCATTCGTCTCTGGCCGCTCGTGCTTCATAGTCAGCTTCAAGAGCCGGACTGCAGTCTGGGTTTTGTTTCGGCACGCGTACCGTTTCTCCTGTTTCCTCGTCAGTCACATTTTCGTATATGAAACCGCCGAACTCGTTTGTCAAAAAGCGGCTTTGCCATCCGAAGCTTGCGGCTCCTGAGATAAAAGCGGCTGTTTCTGAAATGACGCCGAGCATGTAATCTCCGACGTGAGCCGATTCAATTTTTTCGCCTTTCACTGTGACGATTGTCCCGGCGGGAATTGTCTGGCCGGTTACACTTTCAAAATATTCTCCGTACCCTGACAGGGAAGAGGTGACAGCTCCGGCGAACGTACCGTGGCCGCCCGCTGAATCCAATTTCCATTTGATGGACTGATGCCCTCCGGCAACCGTGTATGGTTCTTCCAATGTAATGCTTTCTGATGACAGAATCGTTCTGGAGACTTTGCTGCCCGTAATATGGGCATTGTTTGAAGCGGCGATAAATGCCCTTGAACCTTCAGAACTTGAACCTCCGGAAGAGCTGATGATCGCATTTCTGTCACCTCTGGCCGTAATATCGCCTGTTCCCGCAATAACGGCGCTTGTCGGGTTGAATGCAAAACCGGAGCTGGTCGCGAGCTGTGCGCCTCCCTTTAAATTGACGGGGATCTGATCATAAGTCTGTCCTTTTATAGATGCGGCCGCGCTGTAACCTTCCGCTTGCACCCCGAGAATGACGGCCTGACTGTTAGGGGACGTAATTCCGACGGAACCGCCGTCTCCGATCATCGTACCGTTTATAATATTTACGTTATATTGGCCTCCGCCGATTGAGATGCCTTTAGGAGATGACTTGTATATATCAAAATTTAAAATTTTAACATAATCGGTTTTATTTGATCCGCCGGATATATTGATGTCAACACCGGCTTGTGTAAAGCCGCGTATTTTAATGCCGTTGATCGTAATATTTTGACTGCGGTATTGAAGAGCCACGACTGGATTCCCTCCATAGTCGTATGAGGGATCACCAATAGCCGTGAATCCGTTTACATTAACGTTTTTATAAGCAGAGATGACCAGCGCCCTCGGGGTCACACCGTCATAGAGAGCATTGAACACCGGTTCAATCGCGGTGCAATCGGTTAAAGTAACATCATAAGCCGTCGTGCTTTCGGGGTCTGAAGCCTGATGATGGCCGATATGACGAATATCAAATGAACGTACATCACGATACGAAACATGACCGATAATATGAACATTTTGAGAAGCCGGCCACAGGCTGTGCGCCTTTACCTCAATCCCGCGGATATTTCCGCTCGTATAGTTATTTAAAAGCCATACATGTTTAGAGCCGTCGTCAATTTCAATGCCGTTCGAGTTTGCGCTGCCCTCAGCATGCTCTGTGCCGCGGGGGTTTCCGGAATGGCAGTTGGAAATGAAAATATACTCGCTGTAATGGGTGGTAATGCCGTCGTCTCCGGCGCCGTATGCCACACAGTTATCAATCCATATATATCGGCAGCCGTCTTTCGTCCATTCTGTTTCAGGCAAATGATCGTAAGTCGGAGATGTAATATCAATACCATGGAGACCCGCGTTAACCGTTTCAACATTCTTAATCCAGCCGTATTGCACATTAGCAAACGTTAAACAGCTGGAAAACTGTCCTCCGGGGTTCCTGACTCCGCATTGACGATCAGGATTCCAGTCTAAAGTCATGTTTTCGACAAAAATATTTCGGTTTCCATTTTCGTAATCATCGTTAGTAATGACCCATTCGTATGCGGGAGTGTCCTCATGAAGCTTAAGCACGGTAATCCCTTGTCCCTCACCGGAAATGGTAGTCCATGAGGGGAGTTTTATCCCTTGAACCAAAAATTCTCCTGCGGGAACATTTACTTTGACCCGGCCGTTCCCGATCGCTCTCCGAAAGGCTTCCGTATTGTCCCGGCCGTCAGGGATCGCTCCGTAGTCCTCCACATTCACTTCCCGGGTGATTTTATTCTTAAGCATTTCGTATTCGGTATCAAGCCGTTCTTTTAAAAGTGAGGTGACCATTCCTTCCGCCGTCACCCGGGCATCTGCGATCTCAAGATTATCATCCGTTGCGGAATGCTTAATAAAATTCTGCATCCTTGCTTTGAGATGCTCCAATTCAGAGGGCTGTGCAGGGCGAGACTGCAATGGGGCGTTTAAAGACGGATCAGGAAAGTTTTTAAATTGAACCATTCTAAAGACACCTCTTTCTTTTGATATAAGCGCCTGAGGCAGGGGACAGAAAAGAGTCGCGCGCCCTTTAAGCGCTTATTCTTCAAATTCTTTATTCAGAACGAAATTCCTTTTGAAACCAAGGTGAAATTTTAAAAAAGCTCTGTTGAAAGAACGGATATAAAGCTTTGTATTATTGTAATTGAAGCTGTCATGTGAAAATGGAGGAAAAACTGATAGGAGGGGCCCTCATTTTAGGTTTATTCTCATTGGCTTCGCAGTGCTTCCTCTTCGGCTGTATATACACCAAAATCAACATTTTTATCAGTTAAATGGTATAATGGGGCACGGATTGGTCATCAATACGACTGAAATAGGGAAGCAAAAGGAGCAGCGAACATGACTTTACAAATCAAAATTAAATATTCAGATGATACGCAAACGAGAATCAGTAAAATTGAACAGGGCGATTGGATTGATCTGCGGGCAGCTGAAGATATAACAATCAAAAAAGGTGAATTCAAACTTATCCCGCTTGGAGTTGCGATGGAACTGCCGGAAGGATATGAGGCCCATGTCGTTCCGCGTTCAAGTACATATAAGCATTTCGGTATCATTCAGACAAATTCAATGGGAGTCATTGATGAATCATATAAAGGCGACAATGACTTCTGGTTTTTTCCTGCATTCGCGCTTCGGGATACTGACATTTCCAAGGGGGAGCGGATCTGCCAATTCAGAATCATGAAGAAAATGCCTGAAGTGGAGCTGATCGAAGTAGACAAGCTCGGGAACAATGACCGCGGCGGACTGGGATCAACAGGCACGAAATAAAACGAAAAAAGACTGCTTAACAGCAGTCTTTTTTTATGGAAACAGCAGTTACATTCAATTTGTTTCGGGGATTCTTGAATTGAGAAATCATACGTCACGTTCGAATTTGGCTTCGAAATAACCGGCCGCTCCGTAACCGTCTATGCCGGAGCAAATATTTGAGCAGGGCGCCAGCCCAGCTCAGCATATTGATAAAATGATTTCCCTGCAGTCCTCACTCTCCTCCAAAACTGGAGAAGGGTTTCATTTTTATCATTTAAGCCTTCCGTCTCTTTGAACAGAAAGACTTTTTTAGGTTAAAGGATAGAAGTTGTTTTGATGTTTTTATTCTTCAAGATGAACGGAGGTTTTGTCCAACGTATATAATATTGTGACAAAAGTGTAAACAAAAGAAAGGATGATGTTATGGCAAAAAGGGTTAGAAGAATAGACCGTAAAGCAGCTGGCAAAGAGGCAGAGCAGAAGAAACCGTCCAAAGTCACCCTGTTCTGCCGTTCGCTTCAAAGGCTGAAGCATTTGTATTGTAACATAAACATACAAATGCCATCAATAACCAAAAAAGGAATTTTAGTTTTAATTTTACCGTTTTTGCTTCTGCCGTTCTTTCGGGCTGATGCCGCTTCAGATATTTACGGCAGTTTCGAGGAATTAAAGCTGAATGAAGATTCTTCCGATTTTTCCATTTCAACGCGAGAGCATGACCCTTCTGTCCTCATATTAGCTATACACGGCGGAGGCATAGAGCCGGGGACCAGTGAGTTAGCCAGAGAAATTGCTGAAAACCAGAGTTTATATTTATTTGAAGGGTTAAAACCAGCCGGTAATGCGGCTCTGCATTTGACAAGTTCGCATTTCGATGAACCTAAGGCCGTGCAAATGGTGAAAGAGCACTCTCATGTCATTTCATTGCACGGTTACGGCAGTGACGATAAAAAGATAAAAATCGGCGGTACAGACAGAGAACGGGCCGAACTTTTGACCGATGTGCTGAAACGGCACGGGTATCCTGCCGTTCTTCTTGGCATAAATGATCAATATGCGGGCGTCAGTCCGAACAACCTTGCCAATCAATCTTCATCCGGATTGAGTATTCAAATCGAAATGAGCACCGGCTTCAGAAAATCACTATTTGACACTTTTACGCTGAAAAGCAGAGCATCCACACAAAATGGGACCTTTTATCAATTCACAAATACGGTTTCTGATTTTATCAGTGACAATTATTAATAAGCTCGCCTATTTTGCCGGCGGGGCTTTTTCTTTTGAAATTTATGAAACTTTAAGTTCTTAAGATCGTATACATAATTGACAGGATGAAAGAAAAGAGGTGGGCAAATGAAAGTGATGATCGGGTCTATCATTCTTCTTGTCATCATCGGATTCGGTTTATGGCTGATGCTTAGTCCAATCTTTAAACAAGTGGGAAGCGGAGCCAAAAAATTCAAAAAGTCATGGGAGGAAGAAGATCAGCATGAGCGAAAATAAGCGCGGAAACACAAAAAAAATTATCGGCGGTGTGATTATAGGTGCAGCCCTTTTAATTGCGGGCGTTACAGCGTCACTATTCATTGAAAAAATACCGAACGGTTATGTCGGGGTTGTATACTCACCGAATGGCGGGGTAAAATCCGACACATTGGACCAAGGCTGGCACTTAGTCGGGTTATTTAATAAAGTAACGGAATATCCGGTGCGTATGCAGACAGTGAATAATGAAAATATAAAAGTGGCAACCTCAGACGGTAAAAATATAGAAATGGATATCGCTTACAACTATGTCGTGCAGCCTGATAAAGTAGTCGATCTGTTTAACAAATTCGGAGCGGTAGACGTTGAAACGATTGAAAATACATATTTAAAAACAAGGCTGTGGGATGCGGCGCGAAAATCAATCAGCAAATACTCGGTTATTGACACATACGGGCAAAAATCTGCAGAAGCCGCTGCCGATGTTCAAAAGAGATTTGCTGATGATATGAAGAGTCTTGGATTTTTAATTGATGATCTGACGCTTGGCGTACCGAAGCCGGATAAAGCCACACAGGAAGCTATCGATGCAAGGGTAAAGTCTTCACAGGAACTTGAACGGACACAAACTGAAATTAAAATAGCCGAAGCCGAAGCGAAAAAGAAAAAAATTGAAGCGGAAGGGATCGCTGATTATAACGAAATCATAAAGAAATCAATGTCCGATGAAATGATCAAATATAAATGGATTGAAAAATGGGACGGAAAAACGCCGAAAGCGACAGGCACAGACTCACTGCTGCAGCTGCCGCTGGACGATCAGAAGCAAAAATAAAAAGAGAAGGAGGCGATTGCCTCCTTTTTATGTTTTTTCCTGAGAGTCTTTTTCCGGCACTAATTCTTCAGACGCCTCGGTTTGATAGCTCCATAGCGTGCTATCCGTCTCTGTTGTGTCCTGATAATCTTCGGGAAGTACATATTGCTGCAAATACCGGTGAAAAAATGCCTCGAAAACAGAAATGCAAAGTGCAGAGATAACCGATGCCGCGGCAGGAGAGACATTAAATCCGCCAATGTTCATAAGGAATATCCATAATATAATGAATGAAATTCCGAAATCAGCTGCAACGGCTGTGAAATTGCTTGTTCTCGGCAGAATCATGCAATCACCCGCAAAATAAGTGATTAAACTTAAGATCACTGTAATAAACAGAACGTTTAAAAAGGTTACTTGGTACATAAGATCCAGAACAATGTACAGTAAAGCAAGTGTGAGCGCCGTTTTAGAAGCGAAAGCAATTACGTGTTTCATTTGAACCACCTTCGTTATTTCGTTTAGTCTTCATTGTAAGCAATCCGCAAATTTTTAAACTGGTATATAGTGGTTATAAAGTATACGTTTTAATAAAATGTGAATAGACATCACAGGATTCACAAGTTAAAATATGTAAAAAGGGGGATGCAAATGAAAAAATACTGGATATGTATTGCTGTTTTTTTATTATGTTTTAGCGGCATACACTCAGCTAAAGCGGCTACCACTGAATTCGGATCAAAAACAAGCTTCACTTTGGAGGGAAATGCAAAAGAGTTTCATATTGAAAATCCGGGGGCTGTAGCTGCCGACGATTACTTTTTAGGATATAAGTTCACCATAATGAACAACTCTTCGTGCGGTTTAAGCATGAAACTCCAGCGGATGGCGCTGAACGGGAATTTTTATACATTAAGTTCTAAAAACTACAGCGGCAGCTGGTTAAACCTCAGTGCCCAGGATAAAAAATCAATTGATCCGTATCACAAATACAGAATTCTGGTTGAAAGTTCTTCAAACGTCTGTGGCCCCGTCTATATTAAAGGGTTTTACGGTGTAGAGTATTATCATTTTGATTGAAAATAGATACTCGCTAAAGGCAGCGGGTTTTTTTATATTTAAATATAACTTATTGTACTATGCACTAAATATTCATATATAAATTTTAATGCACCCGTCCAAAGAAAACATAAACAAAAGTAAATTCATCACGCAAAAATATACAAAGTTGAAAAATGAACGAAAAGTTTCTCGAGGTAAACATTATTAGTTGACTTCAAAAGTGTGATGTCGGATAATAAGAATGTAAGTTTTTCCTCCTTAGCAGATTCGTTTCTTAAGCCAGGGCGAATCTGCTTTTTTTATGCAAAAAAACCCCTCTGTAAGGGGTTTTTTACGATAAATGAAGTTTAATAGAATTAATGTACGGCTCTGAATACGCCGATAACTTTCCCCAAAATGCTTACGTTTTGCAGGATAATCGGCTCCATCGTCGGATTTTCCGGCTGCAGCCGCACATAATTGTCTTCTTTATAGAAGCGCTTGACCGTCGCTTCATCATCTTCGGTCATAGCTACGACGATTTCTCCGTTATTGGCCGTGTTCTGCTGTTTGACAATGACGTAATCTTTGTCAAAAATGCCGGCGTCGATCATACTTTCTCCCATGATTTCTAACATAAAGACATGTTCGCCCGGAGGAACCATCCGGTCAGGAAGCGGAAAATACTCGTCGATATTTTCAACAGCCGTAATCGGAATACCCGCCGTCACTTTCCCGATGACCGGAACGTTTACGACCTGGCTTTTCGGAATTTGGACTTCTTCTTCATCCAATACCTCAATCGCCCTCGGTTTAGTTGGGTCCCGTCTGATCAGGCCTTTTGTCTCCAGCCGCGCCAAATGGCCGTGCACGGTTGAACTGGAAGCCAGTCCTACTGCTTCTCCTATCTCTCTTACAGAAGGCGGATATCCTTTCGTTTTTACCTCTTCTTTAATAAAACGCAGGATATCAAGCTGCCTTTTTGATAGCTTCGTCATATTTCGCACCTCAAAACGTCGATTTTAAGTAGATTATAGCATGATTTTCCTGACAGTACAAACATAGGTTCGAAAAAAACGATTGACAGAAACGTTTGTTCGTATATACTAAAAGGTATAAAAAGCGAACAAACATTCTTATCGGAGGTTGTTTACATGGCGAAAGAATCTATTATATTTGTCGGACTGTTTACTGCGATTTTAAGTGCCGCTATTTTACTTGTCTCATGTGCGGGAAATGATCAGTCCCTCAGCCAATATGTTAAAATAAAGGTTCAGGACGGCGATACACTCTGGTCACTTGCGGATCATGTAGCAGAAAAGAAACACATTAATAAAGAAGATTTCATTGAGTGGGTGACGGAGAATAATCATCTCCAAACTGCTGATATAAAGCCCGGAGACGAACTTATTCTTCCGGTTAAGAAAAAGCATCCGGCCGTATATCAGCTGGCCATTGTCAATTAGAGAGGAAAGAGAGAAATGAAGGCGCTCATTTATGCCCGCGTAAGCACAAACAAAGAACAGCAGCAAACGTCATTAAAAAGACAGGAAGAGGAGCTCAGTGAGATCGCTGCTGCAAACGGCATGGAAGTCGTGAAAGTCATTTCTGAGAAAGCCAGCGGTTACGAAATGGACCGCGACGGAGTATTTGAAATGCTTGATGAAATTAAAAAATCACATATTGACGCGATATTGGTGCAGGACGAAACGAGATTGGGAAGAGGAAACGCCAAGATTGCGCTTTTGCATTGCATTTACAGGGAGAACGTAAAAATATATACGACGGCTCATAAAGGTGAACTGGAGCTTTCCGAAGCTGATTCGATGGTACTCGAAATCGTCAGTATTGTTGAGGAATATCAAAGGAAAATTCACAATATGAAAATCCGGCGGGGAATGAAAAGAGCCGTGAAAAACGGCTACAAACCTGAACGGAATCTGAAAAACAGACATGAAAACAGCGGAAAAGAAAAAAAAGAGGTTCCGGTTTCGGAAATTATCAGGCTGAGAGCCAACAAGCTTACCTTTGCAGAAATCGCAGCGACCTTAAGGGGATTCGGCTACGATGTGTCCAAAGCCACGGTTCACCGGCGGTTTCAGGAATATACCGCAGACACAGAAGGCAGCTGACGCGCATCAGTTGTAAAAAAGACTGCGTTTTAGTAGTATATAATCAACACGCACCAAAGGAGCTTATTATGATTTCTAAAGAAAAAATTGCAAGAATTAACGAATTGGCTCAAAAAGCTAAATCAAACACGATAACGGATGAGGAAAAAGCTGAACAGCAAAAGCTTCGCCAGGAGTATTTGAAAGGATTCCGCTCCTCAATGAAAAATACGTTAAAGAGCGTTAAAGTGATTGATCCGGAAGGCAACGATGTCACCCCTGAAAAATTAAAAAGAGAACAACAGAAAAATAATCTTCATTAAACAGAAAGAATACGGCAATACGTATTCTTTTTTCGTATATACTAATATCAGGATGTGTTTTACGACAATTTTCAACAAGTTTATCTCAAATTTAAGCTGAAAGAGTTGAGAAAAAGTCAGCATCGCTTTATGATGAAAAGGTACAACAATAAGGAAGGGGATTATAATGGATACAATTGAAAAGAAATCAGTTGCCACCATTCGTACACTATCTATAGACGCAATTGAAAAAGCGAATTCCGGACATCCGGGCATGCCGATGGGAGCCGCTCCGATGGCATACACGCTGTGGACGAAATTTATGAATGTAAACCCGCAGAATCCGGGCTGGTTTAACCGCGACCGCTTTGTTTTATCAGCAGGCCACGGTTCAATGCTTTTATACAGCATGCTGCATTTAAGCGGATATGACCTCAGCATTGAAGACTTGAAACAGTTCCGTCAATGGGGAAGCAAAACACCGGGACATCCGGAGTTCGGGCATACAGCCGGAGTAGACGCAACTACCGGGCCGCTTGGACAGGGTATTGCAATGGCAGTGGGAATGGCAATTGCAGAACGCCATCTGGCTGAGACATATAACCGTGATTCATTCAACGTAGTTGATCATTATACATACAGTATTTGCGGAGACGGCGATTTAATGGAAGGCATTTCTTCCGAAGCAGCTTCTCTTGCAGGCCATCTTGAATTAGGCCGCCTGATCGTATTATACGATTCTAATGACATTTCTTTAGACGGCGATTTAGACCGTTCTTTCTCTGAAAATGTAAAGCAGCGTTTTGAAGCAATGAACTGGGAAGTTCTTTATGTTGAGGATGGAAACAACATCGCTGAATTGACGGCTGCAATTGAAAAAGCGCGCCAGAATGATAAAAAACCGACATTGATCGAAGTGAAAACCACCATCGGTTTCGGTTCTCCAAACCGCGCGGGCACATCCGGCGTTCACGGCGCTCCGTTAGGACAAGAAGAGAGCAAGCTGACAAAAGAAGCGTATGCTTGGACGTTTGAAGAAGATTTTTATGTTCCGGAAGAAGTATACGGGCATTTCAATCAAGCTGTAAAAGAAGCAGGCTCGAAAAAAGAACAGGAATGGAATGAGCTGTTCGCGGCTTATAAAGAAAAATATCCTGAGCTTGCTGAACAGCTGTCACTCGGAATGAAAGGCGAGCTTCCTAAAGACTGGGATCAGGAAGTTCCCGTTTATGAAAAAGGCAGCAGCCTTGCTTCCCGCGCATCTTCAGGTGAGGTGCTGAACGGGATCGCCAAGAAAATTCCTTTCTTTGTGGGGGGATCTGCTGACCTTGCGGGTTCAAATAAAACGACAATCAAAAATGGAGGAGACTTCACGGCCAAAGACTACGCCGGGAAAAACTTCTGGTTCGGTGTCCGTGAATTTGCGATGGGCGCTGCATTAAACGGAATGGCGCTTCACGGCGGCCTCCGCGTATTCGGCGGCACATTCTTTGTGTTCTCTGATTATTTAAGACCTGCCATTCGTCTGGCGTCATTGATGGGTCTTCCCGTCACTTATGTATTCACGCATGACAGTATTGCCGTAGGAGAGGACGGGCCGACTCACGAACCGATTGAGCAGCTTGCTTCTTTACGCGCACTTCCTAACCTTTCTGTGATCAGACCTGCTGACGGAAATGAAACCGCAGCTGCATGGAAGGTTGCCGTTCAAAGCCAAGATCATCCGACAGCTCTTGTATTGACACGCCAAAACCTGCCGACGATTGATCAGCAGGCTGAAGAAGCGTATGCGGGCGTGGAAAAAGGGGCTTATATCGTTTCAAAAGCCCAAACGGAATCACCGGCCGCTCTTCTTTTAGCGACAGGTTCTGAAGTCGGACTTGCGATCGAAGCTCAAGCGAAACTGGCTGAAGAAAACATTCACGTATCTGTAGTCAGCATGCCGAGCTGGGACCGCTTTGAAAAACAATCGGCCGAGTACAAAAACAGCGTGCTTCCTCCGAATGTGACGAAACGTCTTGCGATCGAAATGGGTTCAAGCTTCGGATGGGGTAAATTTACCGGTCTTGAAGGAGACGTTCTCGCAATTGACCGTTTCGGTGCTTCAGCTCCGGGAGAAACAATTATGAAAGAATACGGGTTTACTGCAGAAAACGTGGTTGACCGCGTGAAAAAACTTTTAAACAAATAACGAGACAAAAGAGGATGAGTCAAATCATCCTCTTTTTCCTGTTTATGCGACAAAAATAGAAGGGGCGGCGTAACAGTAATAGACAATTCTTTCTTTTCTCCTTTTGTATAATAGAAAGCAATAACGAAGCGCTGTAAAAGGGGATGAGGAAATGGAACGTCATTACTATACGCACCTGATAAAGGATGAGTTTGCGAACCACTACTTCGGGCGGGAAACGGCTATGTTTGAGTTGTTTCGAGACTATCATTGGACAGACCTGACACCCCAGGAATATCAAATGACAGAAAAGCAAGTTCAATATATAACGGAACCGATTCCGGTGATACATATGCATCAGCGTCTCCAGCTGCATTTAAACCGAATGAGTTACAGCCGTTTGGATTCCATTTACCGGCTTACACTGCCCGGAGAAAAGGGCCGCGCCACCTTCATGATGAAAGACAGTTTAATTGAGATTGCGGCTTCGGGAGATTATGAGGCGGAAACGATTTTCTTTGAGATTCTGCGTAAAATCAGCCCCTGTTTTCTTGCAATGGATTTCAAGACACGGCGCTACGGGTGGTTAAATCCGGTCAGAGAAAGAAATTTTGTCTAAAAACGAGGAAAAAGAGATGTAAATGTTGTATAATAGCCTTTGGTTTAGTACACTTTAAACTAGACAACATGAAGGAGGAAATAAAATGACTTTATGGGTTGGCATCCTAGTGGGCGTTGTCGCATTGCTCATAGGTGTTGCACTCGGGTTTTTTATTGCTCGTAAATATATGATGAGCTATTTGAAAAAGAATCCGCCTATTAATGAACAAATGTTACGCATGATGATGATGCAAATGGGAATGAAACCTTCCCAAAAGAAAATTAATCAAATGATGAAAGCCATGAATAATCAAGCGAAATAATACGTACAGATTATGATATAGAGATACATGGTTATAAAAATAAAAAACCCGGAGAGGGTTTTTTATTTTGGCGTCATGTTTCACCCCAACTGCCGGTGTGCAGTTCTTTTTGGTATTGTATGAGAAGGTGGTCAAGCTCCTGGCTGAGTTCTATCGTAATGTTTGATGTCATTCCGTTTGTCATGACGATTTTAAGCAGCTCTGCCCGTTTTTTTTCAATTTCATTTAATAGATGCTCTCTAATCACAGGGATATATCCTTTCATACATAAATCTTTCACCTGAGTCGCTATTATTATATCCACATTTATACTGTTTTTCAAATAAGAAGGAGTATAATATCTCGATGTCAAATTAAATTATATAAGCTTTTTCTATAAAAAGTAATCCTTCTCGGGAAAGTGTTAAAAAAATGAAATGATTTTGTCATAACTCGAAGGGAGTGTGTCATCGTGAGTTTTAATTACTTTCTGACGTTTGGGGCCGGATTTCTGTCTTTCATTTCTCCATGCTGTCTGCCGTTGTACCCCGCCTTTTTATCTTACATAACTGGTGTCAGTATGGACGAGGTGAAAACAGAAAAGGTGATGCTGCAAAAGCGTGGCCTCGTGCATACACTTTGTTTTTTGCTTGGTTTCTCCGTGATTTTTATCGCATTGGGATATGGAACTTCATTTATCGGCAGTTTTTTTACCCAATATCATGAAGCGATCCGCCAGTTTGGCGCTATCATGCTGATCCTTTTCGGGCTGATTACTGCCGGTGTGTTTCAGCCGAAATTCATGATGAAAGAGCGGCGCATTCACTTTAAGCGCCGTCCGGAGGGGTTTATCGGTTCGGTTCTGATCGGTCTTGCGTTTGCAGCCGGCTGGTCGCCGTGCAGCGGGCCCATTTTAGGGGCTGTGTTTTCGCTGGCCAATACAAATCCTTCTTCAGCAGTGCCGTATATGTTTTTATATGTTCTCGGATTTGCGATTCCTTTTCTTGTTCTTTCATTTTTTATTACCAGAATGAATTGGATTCGCAAGCATCAGCTGCTTATCATGAAAATCGGCGGCATTCTTATGATTCTGATCGGAGTTATGCTGTTTTTTAACTGGATGAGCTACATTCTGATCGTTCTGTCAAATCTTTTCGGAGGATTTACGGGTCTGTAACGGATTAATAACTTTTGAACTATTATATACCCTTTTGTTTTTGGTACAATAAGACTAGTTAATGTTAAATATGTGGAGGGGAATATGACACGAGTTTTAGTTGTAGATGACGCCAAGTTCATGAGGGTGAAAATCAGAGAGATTCTGGAATCGGCGAATTACACAGTTGCCGGGGAAGCGGCTGACGGTGAGGAAGCCCTGTCAGTATATCAAAAAATCCGTCCCGACCTGGTGACAATGGATATTACCATGCCGGTCAAAAACGGTATACAGGCCCTGCAGGATATTTTAGCTTTTGACCCGAAAGCCCGGATCATTATGTGTACCGCCATGCGGCAGCAGCGGATCGTTCTGGAAGCGATTGAATTAGGCGCTAAAGACTTTATCGTTAAACCGTTTGAAGCATCTAAAGTGCTGGAGGCCGTAGGCCGGGTAACGGGAACGTAAACGTGTTCTCTTTTCAAATTGGTTTTTTTTATGTTTTTGGAGTATAGTATATAGTATCAAACTCCGTGCAAGCAAAGGAATGATAAAGATGATGATTATAATTTCATCCGTTATTGCAGCGGCCATGGCAATTTCCGTGATGATCGTCAGGATTAAATCCTCCGACAAGCCCGCTTCACCTAAAAAAATAATTCTCCCGCCGATTTTCATGAGTACGGGAGCGCTTATGTTCCTTTTTCCGATTTTCAGAGTGACGGGCGAAGAATTTTTGGAGGCCATTACGCTGGGCGTGATCTTCTCTATTTTTCTGATTAAAACATCTAAATTTGAGATTAAAAATAATGAAATCTATTTAAAACGGTCAAAAGCGTTTGTGTTTATCCTGATTGGTCTCTTGGTTATCAGAATCGCTATGAAATCCATTTTGAGCACGACGATTGATTACGGAGCTTTAAGCGGAATGTTTTGGATTCTGGCTTTCGGAATGATTGTCCCGTGGCGCATCGCGATGTTTTTGTCTTACCGCAAACTTTCGAATGAACTGAAGACCGCTGATATTCAGATGAATTAAAACCTTTCCGTGCGCCGGAAAGGTTTTTTATTTGAGCAGGGCTTGATAAGGAGTAAGATCAATCTGTTTTTCACGGAGATGCTTTTTTAAAAATTGATGATCACGCTTAGGAGTGGCCAGTATGTAACCCCTGATGATTAAATCACGGTTTATTTGTTCAGCTTCCTCCGCTAAGGAAAGTTCACCGATTTTTCCGGCGATTTTCGCTTTGGCTACATCCCGAAAGAGCTCCGGCACGGGGGCGACCAATTCATCCAAAAACGCCTTGTCACCCTCATTCCATAAGTGCCTGCTTTTTTCAATATAATAGTCCTGCCAATCCAGTTCTGACCGGCCGTCTTCTTTCGGTAAGCGTTTTAAAAATTTTCGAAACATAAAAAACCCGCCGATAGACAGCAATCCGATCATCACGATGACCCAAAATAAAATAAACCACATAAACCAGCCTTCCAGCATTGTTCTATCTCCTCCTTACTTTAACCATATTGTAAACGAAGACAGAATAGAAGAACACATGAAAAAAAGAATAGAAAAAATGATAGATGTCCAGTCATTCCGGTTGCTAGAACATATTCTATCGTATAGTGATTCTGCTATTTGGCCATGGGAGATTCACTTTGAGGGTATATGACTGATATGACCGGACAAAAAAGCCGCTTCCATTGAGGGATGAAAGCGGCTTTTTTTATGTTATAGAGGAAATTGAAAGGAAAATGAGGCAGGAGTCTCATTTGGCTCCTTGTTCATGGAGACGGTCAGAATATGGTTGGTGAAATCAGTGAAAATATGTTTGTCATTCAGATAAAAAGGAAGCACCATTTGTTTGTTTAACGTCCGTTCAAGCGTTTTAACAGAGAGCATAAATTCATTCCCCGAAAGAGTGACGGTTATCGCTTGCACCTGGTTCAGCATCGTCAGGTCGGCTTCAATGATATATTGACGGCTTGTTTCATATAGATCGATCGGCAGCGTCTCGTCATACCAAGCATACGGGTCCTCGTAAAACTGCCGCAGCCATTCTTCCGTATCATCAAATTCTTCAGCGTTTTTTGAGTGATTCATGGAAGCATCCCTCCATATTAAAAAGCCTTGCTATAACGTATGCAGAAGCTTTGAATGGGTGAATGGCACAAAAAAACAGACACGGGGTCTGTTTTACATATCGTGGCTTGTATTATGTTTTTGTCTTGTATGGTTGCGGTTTTTCACTTTTTTGCTTCCGCTCAGCGGTTCCGGCTGGCCGGGGTTATGGCCCTTCGGAGCATTTTTATGCATATCTTTACTCGTATTTTTATTTGTCATGTTAAAGCCTCCTTTTTAAGGTGTTCCGGCTATTGGTTTGTTTTTCTTTTTTTATTGTTCTGCCGTTCTTCTTCCGTCAGGACGAGCTGGTCATTTTCTATATAACCCGCGCCTTTGCCTTGGCTTTTCGCATCATTCATGCCGTTAATGACATGATTGGCTTTCCGTTTTACCATGATCATCACCTCAACATTAATATGGCTCTTTACAGCCCGTTGTATGAGGCGGAAAATCGGACAAAATTTACCGAAAATCATGCTGATAAGACGATCTTATTGTATTTAATAAAAACATTGATATTTACTTATGTATGATTTTATACTAAGATGAAATTGTGAGAAAATTGTGATGGAATGTGAACATTCATCTAAAGGACGATCTTGATCATTGAAGGGGGATTTTGGGAAATGACAAATCAGCAAAAAGTCGCAACACAAGACGTTTTCCAAGCAAGAAAAACATTTTCTTCAAATGGGAAAACATACAACTACTATTCATTAAAAGCATTGGAAGACGCAGGGGTCGGCAATGTTTCAAAACTTCCTTATTCTATTAAGGTTCTTTTGGAATCCGTTTTGCGTCAGGTAGACGGACGCGTCATTACAAAAGAACATGTTGAAAATTTAGCAAGATGGGGTACTGCTGAATTAAAAGATATCGATGTGCCGTTTAAACCGTCACGGGTTATTCTACAGGACTTTACCGGCGTTCCGGCCGTAGTTGACTTGGCATCTTTAAGAAAAGCCATGGCTTCTGTCGGCGGAGACCCTGATAAAATCAATCCTGAAATTCCGGTTGACCTGGTCATTGACCACTCCGTACAAGTCGACAAAGCCGGTACGGAAGACGCGTTAGCCATTAATATGGACTTAGAATTCGAAAGAAATGCAGAACGTTATAAATTTTTAAGCTGGGCAAAGAAAGCGTTTAACAATTATCAGGCCGTTCCGCCTGCAACAGGTATCGTTCACCAGGTAAACCTTGAGTTTTTGGCAAGTGTCGTTCATACGAAAGAGGAAGACGGAGAACTTGTGACATATCCTGATACATTGGTGGGAACAGATTCCCATACAACAATGATTAACGGAATCGGCGTCCTCGGCTGGGGTGTCGGCGGTATTGAGGCGGAAGCGGGAATGCTCGGCCAGCCTTCATATTTCCCTGTTCCTGAGGTCATCGGCGCGAAACTTGTCGGAAAATTGCCTAACGGAACGACGGCGACTGACTTGGCGCTGAAAGTCACTCAAGTGCTGCGCGAAAAAGGCGTAGTCAATAAATTTGTTGAATTCTTCGGTCCTGGTGTTGCTGAGCTTCCGCTTGCGGATCGTGCGACTATTGCCAATATGGCGCCGGAATACGGAGCGACTTGCGGATTCTTCCCGGTTGACGAGGAAGCACTTTCTTACCTGCGTCTGACCGGCCGTGAAGAAGAGCAGATCGATATTGTGGAAGCATACTGCCGCAACAACGGTTTATTCTATACGCCTGACGCGGAAGAGCCGATTTTTACAGACGTTGTGGAAATTGATCTGTCAAAAATTGAAGCGAACCTATCAGGACCGAAACGTCCGCAGGATTTAATCCCGCTTTCCGTTATGCAGGAAACGTTTAAAAAACATCTTGTCAGCCCGGCCGGCAACCAAGGATTCGGAGCGGATGCTGCTGAAGAGAACAAAGAAATTTCATTTAAACTTAACAGCGGCGAAGATGCGGTTATGAAAACAGGGGCGATTGCAATCGCCGCTATTACAAGCTGTACGAATACATCAAACCCTTATGTATTAATCGGTGCCGGATTGGTAGCCAAAAAAGCGGTAGAATTAGGCTTGAAAGTGCCGAATTATGTGAAAACATCACTTGCACCGGGGTCTAAGGTTGTTACTGGATACTTAGTCAACTCAGGCCTGCTTCCTTACATGAAGGAGCTCGGCTTTAACCTCGTAGGGTATGGCTGTACGACATGTATCGGGAACTCCGGCCCGCTTTCTCCAGAGATTGAAGAAGCGGTTGCTAAAAATGATCTCTTGATCACTTCTGTCTTGTCAGGTAACAGAAACTTTGAAGGCCGGATCCATCCGCTTGTCAAAGGAAACTACCTTGCGTCACCTCCGCTTGTTGTCGCATACGCATTAGCAGGCACTGTGAATATCAACCTGAAAACGGATCCGATCGGTGTCGGAAATGACGGACAAAATGTTTATTTCGATGACATCTGGCCGTCCATGGATGAAATCAATTCTCTCGTCAAACAGACTGTTACGCCGGAATTATTCCGCAAAGAGTATGAAACGGTATTTGACGACAACCAGCGCTGGAACGAAATCGAAACGACGGATGAAGCGCTGTACAAGTGGGATCAGGATTCCACTTACATTCAAAACCCGCCGTTCTTTGAGGAAATGTCTGTAGAGCCGGGAAAAGTTGAGCCTTTAAGAGGACTTCGCGTTGTCGGCAAATTCGGCGATTCTGTGACGACTGACCACATTTCTCCGGCCGGAGCGATCGGAAAAGACACACCGGCGGGCAAATACCTGCAGGAAAAAGGCGTTTCTCCTCGTGACTTTAACTCTTACGGCTCACGCCGCGGAAACCATGAAGTCATGATGAGAGGAACATTCGCCAATATCCGCATTAAAAACCAAATCGCACCGGGTACAGAAGGCGGATACACAACACATTGGCCTACCGGGAAAGTGACATCTATTTATGATGCCTGCATGCGGTATAAAGAAGATAAAACGGGTCTTGTCGTCCTGGCCGGAAAAGATTACGGAATGGGCTCTTCACGTGACTGGGCTGCAAAAGGAACAAACCTGCTCGGCATCAGAACAGTCATTGCCGAAAGCTTTGAAAGAATTCACAGAAGCAACCTCGTCTTCATGGGTGTGCTGCCGCTTCAGTTCAAACAGGGTGAAAACGCGGATACACTCGGCTTAACCGGTAAGGAAGTCATCGAGGTGGATGTTGATGAATCTGTACGTCCGCGCGACTTGCTGACTGTCAGAGCAATCAGTGAAGACGGTACGGTAAAAACATTTGAAGTTGTTGTCCGTTTTGACAGTGAAGTGGAAATTGATTACTATCGCCACGGCGGCATTTTACAAATGGTGCTTCGCGATAAAATGAAACAGTAGCAGAATGAACAAAGGAGAGAAAGCAGTCTGCTTTCTCTCTTTTTATGCGGGAGGCCTTGAGATGCTTGCGAAATGGCTGGGCGGAATGTTACTTATCGGGTTGTTAGTGTATGCGGGCTGGAACATTTATTCTGTACAAAAAAGTCCGAAAGAAGGGACAGAAGAAGGGATGAAAGCCCCTGACTTTACACTTGATACATTGTCAGGAAAAAGCATCTCCCTTTCTGATTATAAAGGAAAAAAAGTGCTCCTCAATTTCTGGGCGACGTGGTGCAAGCCGTGCCGAATGGAAATGCCCGATATGCAGGAGCTGCAGAAAGAATATCCTGATATTGCGGTAGCAGCCGTTAATTTTACGTCCTCTGAAAAAAATATACAGGCTGTGAAATCATTTGCTGATCATTATCAGCTGACCTTTCCTATTCTGATTGACAAAAGCGGAATTAACGGAGATTTCAACGTGCTTTCTTATCCGACAACATACATATTAGACGAAGAAGGAACCATTCAGCATATTCGCGTAGGCACGATGACAAAAAAAGAAATGAAAGAAAAACTGGATCTCAAATAGAGGTTCAGTTTTTTTATTTGTGGAGGGCTTAGGTTTTGAAAAATTGGAAAAAATGAATGAAAACACGGAGGTGAGAAGATTGAAAAAAATGCGAAAACGTTCTTTTCATGAATTGGTTATGGAAAATAAACGTGAGCTGATGACCAATACGGAATATTTGAATCAGCTTGAAGAAAAGCTGGAGCAGCGGTTCAAACAAAAATAACCTTTAATTTGCAGTCATGTTTGCACCTCCTTTTGCAAAATATACTCTTAAGGAGGGATGAACATGGGCATAAACAAGAAAGACGGCCAGCCGCAATACGCTCCGAGCCACTTAGGGACAAAACCCGTTAAATATAAACGCAACAAAGGGGAAAAGTTTCATGACAAGTCAAACGGACATCCGATTGTCATGCAGACGAAAGGCGAATAACATCATCAAAGGAGAGCAGACATTATGACAAACAATTATCAAAAACCGAATCCGGATGACCGTTCCGATAACGTTGAAAAGCTGCAGGATATGGTGCAGAATACAATTGAAAATATAGAAGAAGCCAAAGAATCAATGGAATTTGCGACAGATGAGGAAAAACAGCGCATTCAAGAGAAGAATGCCAGACGCAATGAAAGCATTGAATCGTTCCGCAGTGAAATCCAGGATGAATCGGCTGCAAGAGAAAACGGCTATCAATCATAATAAAAACCAGGGAAACCTGGTTTTTTTCTCTTTCCGGCTCGTTGTGATAAAATGGGGCTAATCTGATAATAAGGGAGCAGAGAACGTTGCATGTGTCAAAAAAAGAAATAGAAGTGCGTTATGCGGAAACAGATCAAATGGGCATCGTCTATCATGCCAATTACTTAGTCTGGATGGAGGTCGGCAGAACGGCGTTGATTAAGGAACTCGGATTCCTTTACAAGGATATGGAAGACAGAGGAGTGCTGTCCCCTGTATTGGATATCAGCATTTCTTATAAAAAGCCGCTCCGCTACGGAGAAACGGCTGTCGTACATACTTGGATTGAAGAATATAACGGATTTAAAACCGTTTACGGCTACCACATCTATAATCCGGATCAAGAACTTGCCATCAAAGCGACATCCTCTCATATATGCGTTGATAAAGAGAGCTTCAAACCGATTCAGTTTCGCAAGGCTTTTCCTGATTGGCATGCCGCTTACGAAAAGGCAAAAAAATAAGGAGCGGCTGCAGTTATGGCATTTGGAATTACGCGTAAGGAACTGGAAAGATGGAAGCGGGATGTATCGGAAGGGAAAATCGCTTTTTTAACGCATTACTGGCTGGACGACCGCTTTCCGGAGGCTAAGACCGTGACGAAGGCCGGTTCAAGCGATCTCAATAAACTGATCAGATGGGGAGCGGAGTACGGGCTGAAGCCGGAGTGGATTCACCATAAAAATGAATTTCCCCACTTTGACCTGCTCGGTGATACGCAAAGAAGCATATTAGAAAAAGAACATCTCACTGATCATCTCAAAAGGTTCAGGCTGTAAAAAAAAGAACGCATCCGCTGCGTTCTTTTTTTCTTACACGTAATCAAATACCGGCTCTTCTGCCTGATCTGAATATGTGACTGACAAATCGTGATTATCAAAGTACCATAAGTCGCTTTCTTCAATAAAAAAGGTAATGCCTTCAACTTCCGTGCTGGTGCCGATGTTCATCGGCCGGTCTTTTAAAATGCCGAGAGAAAAGCCTTTCTGAACGTTGCTGCATCCCCCGTAACGGACAAAGAAACGGACATGGTCGCCTGTTTCCAGATCGAGCTCTTCTTTGTACCAATCCAGCGCGCCTTTCGTTACTTTCATGTTCATCCGGAACACTCCCTTTTTGTTTCTCATATAAAGAAATTATCTCTATTATAAACGCATATGGCATTTTGATGTCAAAATTGAAGTTTCATCAAAACCATTTGATCTTCGGTTCTGTTTTGTTTATAATCCGTTTGATGTTTGCCCTGTGTCTGTAGATAACAAACGCGGTCAAGAGCGTCACTACGACTAATAAATAAGGGTCTTTTACAAACAGACAGTAAATAATCGTATAAATCCCTGTTAACATTGAAGACAGAGAAACAAATTTCGTAAGGAATAAAAATACGAAAAATACTGCAACCATCGTAACGAATAACAGCGGAGCATAAAACAGCAGGACGCCCCCTGATGTGGCTACGGCTTTGCCTCCCTTAAACTTTGCGAACACGGGGAATACATGGCCGATTACTGCTGCCACCCCTGCGAGAAGAGGATGAATGGGGACGTGCAGTAAATATGGGAGCGCCGCGGCCAAGGTGCCTTTTAAAATATCGGCTGCGATGACAACAGATCCCGCTTTAACGCCAAGCGTGCGAAAAGCATTTGTAGCGCCCAAATTGCCGCTTCCGTGTTCTCTAATATCGATCCCTTTCGCAAGTTTGCCTACGATTAAACCTGACGGGATGCTGCCTATTACATAGGCCAAAATAATCAATAAAGCAATCAACATCTACATTTCTCCTTTTCAATGTCCCTTCACTCTATTTTAACACGAGTTGTTACCGTCTGATGACAAGTTTTTTGAGAATTAAGCTGACAAAGCGCTTTTTTTGATTCCGGCGAAGCTGTCATGTACAATATATCAAAAGGAGATGGTAAAGATGCAAAATCCTTCAAAATCAGAGATTAAAGAAATTCTGGATCGGAGCAAACGGATCGCAGTCGTCGGGCTGTCAGACCGTCCCGACCGGACTTCTTACATGGTTTCCAAAGCGATGCAGGATGAAGGGTATGAAATTATTCCCGTCAATCCAACGATTGATGAGGCGCTTGGCGTTAAAGCCGTCGCTTCATTAAAAGACGTGGAGGGACCGATTGATATCGTGAATGTGTTCAGACGCTCTGAGCAGCTTCCCGGCGTCGCTGAAGAATTTTTACAGACGGACGCTCCTGTTTTTTGGGCGCAGCAGGGCCTTGCAAATGAAGAAGCGTATCGCATGATTACAGACAAAGGACGGACGGCTGTTATGGATTTATGTATAAAAGTCGCCCGCGCTGTTATAAAATAGGAACAAAAAAGGCAAAAATCCTTGGCAAATCAGGGGTTTTTGCTTTTTTATTGAAAGAATACTCTTTGCGTATGATGATGAAACAGATACAATAAAGCATGAACAGCTTTTTTAGAAACCCCTTTATACAGGGGTTTACAGTCTGTTTGCGATGGCCGGCATAAAGCTATATAATAGAAAGCGAACTCATGTTCTTATCCGCTGAAAAGGGCACCAAAAAGATGAAAAGCCGTTCGAATGTATGTCTTGCGGCCTAAAAAACGAGCCATTCGCTTAAATATGTTGCGAAATCAAGCATATTGGTTATAATTGTGAGTCCGAGGAGAATTGGACCGAAGCTTGCGCATACTGAAAAACAAAGACATGAAAACATTTAAAAAAGAAAATGATTAAGAGCAGGTTTTTTGAAAGGGGTTTGTACGTTTGGCTAGAAAACAGCAATTTGATTACAACGAAGATGCCATACAGGTGCTTGAAGGCCTGGAAGCCGTCAGAAAACGACCGGGAATGTACATCGGTTCGACGGACGCACGCGGCCTGCACCATCTGGTATATGAGATCGTCGACAATTCCGTCGATGAAGTTCTTGCCGGCTACGGAGATCATATTATCGTAACGATACATAAGGACAACAGCATCTCCGTACAGGACAGAGGACGCGGAATGCCGACCGGGATGCATAAGCTCGGAAAGCCGACGCCGGAAGTTATTTTCACCGTGCTGCATGCCGGGGGGAAATTCGGACAGGGCGGCTATAAAACAAGCGGCGGTCTGCATGGTGTCGGCGCATCTGTCGTAAACGCATTATCGGAGTGGCTGACGGTTACTATTGAGCGTGACGGATATGTGTATAAACAGCGGTTTGAAAACGGCGGCAAGCCCGTGACTTCACTTGAAAAAATCGGAACGACCAAAAAAACGGGAACGCTTACCCATTTTAAACCTGATCCGTCAATGTTCAGCGCAACGGTTTATAATTTTGACACACTGTCAGAACGTCTGCGCGAATCGGCTTTCTTGTTAAAAGGTTTGAAAATAGAATTAATTGATGAACGGAACGGCGTAAAAGAAGTATTTTATTATGAGAACGGAATTGAAGCATTTGTCGCTTATCTAAACGAGGAAAAAGACGCTTTATGCGAAGTGGTTTCCTTTGAAGGCGAGCATCATGACATTGAAGTCGATTTCGCGTTTCAGTTTAATGACGGGTATTCAGAAAATATGCTGTCATTCGTTAATAACGTCAGAACAAAGGACGGCGGCACCCACGAATCAGGAGCCAAAACGGCAATGACAAGAGCGTTTAACGAGTACGCGCGAAAGGTCGCCCTTTTAAAAGAGAAAGACAAGAACCTTGAAGGCGCCGACATCAGGGAAGGTTTGTCCGCAATCATTTCCGTGCGTATCCCGGAGGAACTGCTGCAATTTGAAGGCCAGACGAAAGGGAAGCTTGGCACAAGTGAGGCGAGATCCGCCGCGGATGCCGTCATTTCCGAGAATCTTGCTTATTTCCTGGAAGAAAACCGCGATACAGCAACCCTGCTTGTCAAAAAAGCGATTAAAGCAAGTCAGGCCCGTGAAGCGGCCCGTAAAGCGAGAGAAGAAGCGAGAAGCGGCAAAAAACGCAAAAAATCAGAAGCGACGCTGAGCGGAAAACTCACACCGGCCGGTTCCAGAAATCCGGCGAAGAATGAATTGTATCTGGTGGAGGGAGACTCTGCGGGAGGTTCTGCAAAACAGGGAAGAGACCGGAAATTCCAAGCCGTGCTGCCCCTTCGCGGAAAGGTCATCAACACAGAGAAAGCAAAGCTTGCAGACATCTTCAAAAATGAAGAAATCAATACGATTATTCATGCGATCGGAGGCGGTGTCGGCGCAGATTTTGAGATAGACGACATCAATTATGACAAGATCATCATCATGACGGACGCGGATACCGACGGCGCGCACATTCAAGTCTTGCTGTTAACATTTTTCTACCGCTATATGAAACCTTTAATCGAGCACGGAAAAGTCTTCATCGCCCTTCCGCCTCTTTACAAAGTGAGCAAAGGAAGCGGTAAGAAAGAGATTATTGAATATGCTTGGTCCGACGAAGAAATGGACGGCGTTTTAAAGAAAGTCGGCAAAGGGTATACCATCCAGCGCTATAAAGGTCTGGGAGAAATGAACGCAGACCAGCTCTGGGAAACGACGATGAATCCCGAATCGCGAACGCTCGTCAGAGTCAAGATCGACGATGCGGCACGGGTAGAGCGCCGTGTAACGACATTAATGGGAGACAAAGTAGAACCGAGAAGAAAATGGATTGAAAAAAATGTTGCCTTCGGATTAGATGAGGAAAGCAATATTTTAGAAAATGAAAACTTGTCGGTCGCTGAGGAGGTTTAATAGTGGCACAGCCAGAATTATTTCATGATTTACCGTTAGAAGAAGTAATCGGCGACCGTTTCGGACGCTACAGTAAATACATTATTCAAGACAGGGCGCTGCCTGATGCTCGTGACGGTTTAAAGCCGGTGCAGCGGAGAATTTTATACGCCATGCACGCAGACGGAAATACTTTCGATAAAAATTTCCGTAAAGCGGCGAAAACGGTCGGAAACGTTATCGGTAATTATCATCCGCACGGTGACAGCTCCGTTTATGAAGCGATGGTGCGGATGAGCCAGGATTGGAAAGTGCGGAATGTCCTGATTGAGATGCACGGCAACAATGGAAGCATTGACGGTGATCCGCCGGCTGCCATGCGTTATACGGAAGCGAGATTATCTTCTATCGCATCAGAGCTTTTGCGTGACATTGATAAAAATACGGTTGAATTCGTTCCGAACTTTGATGACACTAGTAAAGAACCGGTTGTTTTGCCCGCCATGTTCCCTAACTTGCTTGTCAACGGATCAACCGGGATTTCAGCGGGCTATGCGACTGATATTCCCCCTCATCATCTGGGTGAGGTCATTGATGCCGTCATTAAACGGATTGAATCTCCGGATTGCACCGTCGATGACTTGATGCAGGTGATTAAAGGGCCTGACTTTCCGACAGGAGGCATTATTCAAGGAGTCGACGGCATTCGGAAGGCTTATGAAACCGGGAAAGGCAAAATTATTATCCGCGGCAAGGCTGAAGTGGAATCCGTAAGAGGCGGACGGGAGCAGATCGTCATTACAGAAATTCCGTTTGAAGTAAACAAAGCCAATCTCGTAAAGAAAATGGATGAATACCGCATAGACAAAAAAGTCGAAGGCATTTCTGAAGTCCGGGATGAAACTGACCGCACGGGGCTTCGGGTGGTCGTTGAGTTAAAGAAAGAAGCCGATGCAAAAGGCATTTTGAATTTCTTATATAAAAACACTGATCTGCAGACAACTTATAACTTTAATATGGTCGCCATACATAACCGCCGGCCGATGCTGATGAGTCTTACGGCCATCCTGGATGCGTATATTTCCCACCAGAAGGAAGTGGTGACAAACCGCTCCGTCTTTGAATTGCAAAAAGCAAAAGAGCGGCACCACATCGTTGAAGGACTGATGAAGGCACTGTCTGTGTTAGATGAGGTCATAGCCGTCATCCGGGCAAGCAGCGACAAGAAAGATGCGAAACAAAACGTAATGTCTAAATTCACATTTACGGAGCCGCAGGCCGAAGCGATCGTATCCTTGCAGCTGTATCGTCTGACAAACACGGATATTACGGCGCTAAAAGAGGAAGCGGAAGAGCTCAGCAAGAAAATTCAGGAGCTCGAAGCCATTTTAAGTCATGATAAAAAGCTGTTAAAAGTCATTACAAGCAGCCTGAAAAAATTGAAAAAGACCTATGCTGACAGCAGACGGTCTGTCATTGAAGAAAAGATTGAGGAAATTAAAATCAATCTTGAAGTCATGGTAGCCTCTGAGGACGTATATGTGACAGTCACAAAAGACGGCTATGTAAAACGAACAAGTCAGCGGTCATTTGCCGCTTCTAACGGCCAGGATTTCGGTATGAAGGATACTGACAGGCTGATTCACCAATTTGAAATGAATACAACGGATGTTCTCCTGCTCTTTACCAATAAGGGAAGCTATGTTTATTGTCCGGTTCACCAGCTTCCCGATATCAGGTGGAAAGACATGGGGCAGCACGTAACGAACATCATCACGATTGACCGTGATGAAACCATCGTGAAAGCTATACCGGTAAAAGAATTTGATCCATCTTCATATTTATTGTTTATGACGAAAAACGGCATGGTGAAGAGAACTGAAATGACGCATTACAAAGCGCAGCGTTACTCGAAAGCGCTTGTTGCCCTTAACCTTAAAGGGGACGACGAGCTGATTGATGTTCATGTCACAGACGGCGGCAGCCAGCTGTTTATCGCCACCCGCCTCGGGTACGGTTTATGGTTCGGTGAAGATGAAGTAAATGTAGTCGGTGCCCGTGCGGCCGGCGTAAAGGGCATAAATGTAAAAGACGGTGATACCGTCGTATCAGGACAAATCCTGCATGAGACAGATTCGCTTGTCCTTGTCACACAGCGGGGAGCAATCAAGCGGATGAACCTATCTGAATTCGAAAAAACATCCAGGGCGAAGCGCGGTGTCATCATGCTGCGTGAGCTTAAAAAGAACCCGCATCGCGCAGTCGGCGTATTCGCGTGCGCTTTAGCCGACATGATCGCTGCGGAAACAGAAAAAGGCGAGAGAATTGAAATCGCCGTGAAGTCCTTGCGGGCGAATGACCGATACAGCAACGGTTCCTTCTTTACCGATGAAGATGAGACAGGGCCGGTAACAGATGTATGGCGTATC
The DNA here is from genome assembly GCF_041222765.1 of Bacillus sp. JNUCC-21. Lineage (NCBI taxonomy): Bacteria > Bacillati > Bacillota > Bacilli > Caryophanales > Bacillaceae > Bacillus > Bacillus sp. JNUCC-21. The sequence goes on from NZ_CP166019.1 coordinate 1,914,493, forward strand.
CCCGCGTCTGATGTTTAAGAGTAAAAATAAAATAAAAAAACCTCCGCTCATTGAGCGGAGGTTTTACTATTTAGCTTTCATGGCTGCCGAATAAGTCAGTGATAGCGTGAATGACTTCGATTCCCTGCCATACAAATAAATTCAATGCAGTGAATGAAAATAACCCTAAAATCACCATTCGTAAGATAAACAACATGTTTAACAACCTCCTCATTTTATGTTACATAGATAGGCGATGTTGAACATGAAGCTCATCGAAATAAGAGGACTGATAAAATTTAGCGATTAAAAAGCTTTTCTTTCGCTGTCTTCTCCGGGAAGCGGGGCGTCTCCTGTCTGATATCACGATCAGTGAGACAGAAGCGGCAAAAAGCGCCGTCAAGATATATGAGCCCGTCAGCGATTTTTTCTCATCATCAGCATTTTGGCCGGCCTTCATTTCGTGCATTTCCTGCTGGTCGGCTACCGCTTTAAAATGATGAGCAGTATCAAACGCATGGGGAATGGAGAGCAAATGAAAGCTTGCAATCGCTAAAAATAAAATAGAAGCTTTTAAAAACAAGATTTTTTTCAAATGTTCTCCCCCCTTCATAAGTCTGAATATTTTTATTATAATACCCTAATTTAAATGTAAAGTAAACATATTTATTAAATTTAAAAAATTATTATCCTGGTTAAGTATATACCATTCCATCCATCTTTTCATCTCTTTTTTCTTAAAGACCTATTTGTTATGATATGCACGCATTCCTTATGACGTGACAACATTTTTCGGGCTGTAAGATAAAAAACGGGGCATGACAGCAAAAGACGTGATGTAGAAACCGAAACATTTTCTTAAAAAAACTTCTCAACCACTGTTGTTGTGATATAATAATACTCGTTGTGTTAAAAGATCTAACATATGCAGCAAAAATGACAGTAAAAGATATGTAAAAGGGAGGTTAAACATGGAGGCTTTCATCAGTGAAATCATAAATGTTCCAAATGATTTTATTTGGAAGTATCTTGTTTATATTTTAGTCGGGATCGGATTGTACTTTACGTTCCGTTTTCGCTTTATTCAATTCCAATACTTTATTGAAATGTTTAGAATCGTCGGGGAGAAGCCGCAAGGAAATAAAGGAGTGTCTTCAATGCAGGCATTCTTTATCTCAGCCGCTTCTCGTGTCGGAACCGGAAACTTGACCGGCGTTGCGCTGGCGATTGCAACAGGCGGTCCCGGCGCAGTATTTTGGATGTGGATCGTAGCGATTGTCGGTATGGCTTCCAGCTTTGTGGAAAGCACCTTGGCGCAGCTGTATAAAGTGCGTTCCGGTGACGAATTCCGCGGCGGTCCGGCATATTACATGGCAAAGGGACTGGGCGCCCGCTGGCTCGGTATTTTATTCGCCGTATTGATTACCGTTTCTTTCGGACTTATCTTTAACGCCGTGCAGTCAAATACGATTTCTGTGGCGTTTGACGAAGCATTCCATGTGAATAAAACAGTTATCGCAATCATTTTAGCTGTATTAACGGCTTTCATTATATTCGGCGGGCTGAAACGTGTTGTATCCGTTTCGCAATTTATCGTTCCGGTCATGGCGGGTATGTATATTCTGATCGCGCTGTATGTCGTGATTGTAAATATTACAGCGGTACCTGAATTGCTTATGACGATTGTGAAAAATGCGTTTGGTCTTGAGCAGATCGTCGGCGGAAGCTTAGGAAGCATCATTATTATCGGTGCGCAGCGCGGCCTGTTTTCAAACGAAGCGGGTATGGGAAGCGCGCCGAATGCCGCAGCGGCTGCACATGTGTCGCATCCGGCTAAGCAGGGATTAATTCAGACGCTCGGCGTGTTTTTTGATACATTTATCGTTTGTACATCGACCGCTTTTATCATTTTATTGTACAGCTTTACGCCTAAAGGCGACGGCATCCAAGTGACACAAGCCGCATTGCAGCACCACCTCGGCGGCTGGGCGCCGACATTTATTGCGATTGCGATGTTTTTATTCGCATTCAGCTCTGTCGTCGGCAACTATTACTATGGTGAAACGAATATTGAATTTATTAAAACAAGCAAAACATGGCTTAATATTTACCGCGTATTCGTTGTAGTGATGGTGGTGTACGGATGTTTGGCTGACTTCCAGATCGTCTGGGACATGGCAAACTTGTTTATGGGACTCTTGGCTCTCATTAACTTAGTGGCAATCTTACTGCTGAGTAATGTAGCCTACAAGATCTATAAAGATTATGCCGCTCAGCGCAAAAAAGGTCTTGATCCTGTATTCAAAGCCGAGAATACCCCGGAGCTCAAGCATATTGAAACATGGGCGGAAGAAGAAGGTACAAGCCCCGAACGTAAGACTGCTAACTGAGGAAACATGCATACAATTTTCAAAAAACCCCTTACATTTTGTTGTGAGGGTTTTTTTTATGTGAAAAACCGGGTTTTTTTACCGAAAACAGTTTTTTGAATTTATTGTATTTTTCTCTTGCGTGTGTAAGGGTTTTCATATAAAGTTTTACTAAACCGGTTTACCAAACCGATTTAGTCTTCAAAGAAAGGAGTATTGATGTGGCTTCTGATTATGGCATTTTTACGATCGGTGATGCGATGATCACCTTAAATCCCGCAAGCACAGGACCTTTGCGTTTTGTTACCCATTTTGAACGAAAAGCAGGAGGAGCTGAACTGAATTTTGCGATTGCATGCGCCAGATTGAATCTGCACTCAAAGTGGGTCAGCAGACTGGGGAAGGATGAGTTCGGCAGAGTGATTTATCAGTTTGCCAAAGGAGAAGGAATTGATGTGACTGACGTCTCCTATGTTGAAGGCTTTCCTACATCTTTAAATGTCAAAGAGATCAGAAATGACGGTTCAGGCAAGACGTTTTATTATCGTTTCAATTCACCAATTCTGACTCTTGCACCGGAAGATATAACAGAGAATATGTTTGACGGCATTCACATCGTTCATCTTACCGGTGTGTTCCTCGCGCTTGATAAGAAAAATCTTGAAATTGCTGAAAGGGTGCTTTCCATCGCCAAAGCAAGAGGGATTCCCGTATCTTTTGATCCGAATATCAGGCTGAAGCTGTGGACGATTGAGGAGGCGCGTGCGGCATTTCATCAAATCTTTCCGCATACTGATATTCTTCTGGCGGGCCGGGACGAAATGAAACAGCTGACAGGTATAGGGGAAAATGAAGCATTAGCCCGGTTTGCAGAGACCTATTCAATCAGCCAGCTCGTCATAAAAGACGGTGAAGCAGGTTCTATGCTGTATCATGATCATAAGTGGATTCACAAAGAGGCTTTCCCGGTTGCGCCTGTTGACACGGTAGGAGCGGGTGACGGCTTTAATGCCGGCTACCTGTACAGTTATCTGCATGGTTTTGAACCGGAAAAACGTCTGGAGTTTGCCAATGCGGTCGGTGCGCTCGTCACCACAGTTTCCGGTGACAATGAAGGGCTTCCCTATCTAGAAGAGGTTCTGTCATTTGTAAACAAAGAGACTGTGATTGAACGGTAGCAAGCACAACTTAAAAAGCGGGTGAGAAAATGAAAGCGGTTCTAGTACGGAAAGCATTTGATCTGGTGGTGACGGAATGTGAGAAACCGTCTGTTGTCCACGCGGATGATGTTCTTGTCAAGGTGAAGCGGGTCGGAATTTGCGGATCAGATTTGCATATTTATCATGGGGCAAATCCGTTAGCGTCCCTGCCGAGAGTAATCGGACATGAAGTCACAGGGGAAGTCGCAAAGACCGGTTCTCATGTCCGGCGTTTCAAGCCGGGTGACCGGGTAGTGATTGAACCGATATCTTATTGCGGAACATGCTATGCCTGCCGGAAAGGACGTCCGAACGTCTGCAAAGCGCTTTCGGTGTTCGGCGTTCATGAAGATGGCGGGATGCGGGAATATATCGTGGTTCCGGAAAAGCAGCTGCATGCCGTTTCCCGCGATCTGCCCTGGGAGGAAGCGGTCATGGCAGAACCATATACGATCGGCGCCCAGGCCGTTTGGAGAGGCCGTGTCGAGAAGGAAGATACCGTTTTGATTCAGGGGGCGGGACCGATCGGAATCTGCATATTAAAAATGGCAAAGTTCAAAGGCGCTTCCGTCATGATAACCGACTTGAATGATGAACGCTTGGCATTCGCTGAAAAAAACGGTGCGGACGTTACCGTCAACGCGCAAAAAGAAGATCCCGTTTTGCGGGTGAACGAATGGACAAAAAAAGAAGGCGCCAATGTCGTCATTGATGCCGTCTGTCTCCCCTCAACGTTTGAAACGTCCATTGACGCGGTGTCTCCGGCCGGTCATGTGGTTGTGCTTGGTTTTGATGAGAGGACTGCCGGCATTTCTCAGCTTCCGATCACAAAAAAGGAAGTCACGATAACCGGTTCAAGATTGCAGACGAACCAGTTTCCGTACATTACAGACTTACTGAATAAAGGCCTGTTAACGCACGGCGGTCTTATTACACATACATTTTCAGCAGATGACGTCCATCAAGCATTTCAGTTGATCGAACAGCACCCGGGCAAGGTGGGAAAAGCAATCATTACGTTTGATTAAAGGAGGAGCGAGAATGCTGCCTAAGTACGCCATTTACGAAAAACTTCTGCATGCACAAGTGGTGGCTGTCATAAGGGGACAAAACAGCCAAGAGGCGCTTGAAGTTTCAAAAGCGGCCATTTCAGGAGGTATCAGCGCCATTGAGCTTACATACACAACTCCTGAAGTGGAAGATGTCTTTAAGGAACTCCGGCATCAAGATATTCTTCTTGGAGCCGGTTCTGTAATGGATACAGAAACGGCGAGACACGCCATTTTATCAGGCGCCTCATTTATCGTCAGCTCTCATTTTGTAAAAGAGATAGCATCTCTATGCAACCAGTACAGCGTACCGTATCTTCCGGGATGCATGAGTGTGTCTGATATGGCTTTGGCGCTTGAAGCCGGATGTGATGTGGTAAAGCTGTTCCCCGCTAATTCGTTTGACCCTTCATTTATCAAGTCGGTCAACGGTCCTCTGCCGAATGTCCGCATTATGCCGACCGGGGGTATCTCATTAAACAGCATGAATGACTGGCTCTCTGCCGGAGCGGTCGCGGTCGGTGTGGGAAGCGACTTGACAAAAGCATATCAAAAGGGCGGCTATGAAGCTGCCGTATCCCTCAGCAAAGAATACGTCTGCCGAAAAAACGAATATACGGGGGTATAACATGAATATCACGTTTCGCTGGTACGGCCAAGGTAATGATACGGTGACTCTTGAACATGTCAGACAAATTCCCGGGGTCAAAGGCATCGTCTGGGCTCTTCACCAGAAGCCCGCGGGCGAAGTATGGGAAAAGGAGGACATTGAAGCGGAAGTCAGATACATTCAATCCTATGGGTTTCATGCAGAGGTCGTGGAAAGCGTGAATGTTCATGAAGCCATTAAACTCGGTCATGAAGAACGCGGACAATATATTGAGCACTATAAACAGACCATTCGCAATCTGTCCGAATTCGGCGTGAAAGTCATCTGTTACAATTTCATGCCGATATTTGACTGGACGCGTACCGATATGTTCCGCGCGCTGGAGGATGGGTCAACCGCTTTGTTTTTTGAAAAAGCGAAAGTGGAAAGTCTCCCTCCGGAGGAACTCATCCGCACGGTTGAAGAATCTTCTGATTTGACGCTTCCCGGGTGGGAGCCGGAGAAAATGGCCCGGATCAAGGAACTGTTTGAGGCCTATCAAACGGTTGATGAAAAACAGCTTTGGGCCAATCTAGAATTCTTTTTACATGAAATCCTTCCTGTAGCGGAGGAACACGGCATTCAAATGGCCATTCATCCGGATGATCCGCCCTGGTCAATTTTTGGCCTGCCCCGTATTATCACCGGTGAGAAAAGTTATGAAAAGCTGCAAGAGATTTCAGATTCACCCGCCAACTGTATTACGTTGTGCACGGGTTCGATGGGAGCGGATCCCGCCAATGATATGGTGAAGATCACCAAACACTATGCGGGAGCTGCGCCGTTTGCCCATATACGAAATGTGAAAATCTGCGATAACGGTGATTTTACGGAAACTTCGCATCTTACCAGTGATGGGTCCATTGATATTACCGGTGTGGTAAAAGAATTGCACGGCCAAGACTATAAAGGATATGTACGGCCTGATCACGGCCGTCATATCTGGGGCGAACAATGCCGGCCGGGTTATGGTTTATATGATCGTGCTTTAGGAATTATGTACTTGAACGGGCTGTGGGATGCGTTCTCGTCTCATGAGAAAGGGGTGAAGAGATGAGACCGATTCATGAACGTTTATCAGGAAGAACCGCTGTCATAACAGGCGGGAGCGGTGTTCTCTGTTCAGCAATGGCAAAGGAGCTTTCACGGCAGGGGATGAAAATTGCGATCGTCAGCCGGAATGCTGATAAAGCAGAGCGTGCGGCGGGCGAGATTGCTGACGCTGGAGGAACCGCGGTTTCTGTACCGGCTGATGTTTCAGCCCGTGATTCGCTCGAAAAGGCAAAAGACGAGATTATCAGCCGGTTTGGTTCTGTCAATCTTTTAATTAACGGAGCCGGGGGAAACCACCCTGATGCGATCACTGCCAGTGAGACGTATGAAGAGGATGAGCAGGGCACATCATTTTTTGATATGGACGAAACGGGGTTTTCCAGCGTATTTTCAACCAACTTTACCGGTGCATTTCTGGCATCGCAAGTGTTTGGAAAAGACCTACTGAAGGCGGAATGTCCCGCGATTATTAATATTTCTTCTATGAGTGCGTATACACCGATGACAAAGGTGCCCGCCTACAGCGCGGCCAAGGCGGCGATTCAGAATTTTACGATGTGGATGGCTGTTCATTTCGCAAAAAAAGGGCTGCGGGTGAATGCCATCGCTCCGGGTTTCTTTTTGACAGCGCAAAACCGTGGGTTGTTATTACAGGAAGATGGAAGTCTGACAGACCGATCCAATAAGATTATGGCACATACACCGATGAAACGTTTCGGGAAACCGGAAGACCTTCTGGGAACGCTCCTGTGGCTTTCGGATGATTCATGCTCAGGCTTCGTCACCGGGGTCACCGTTCCCGTCGACGGAGGTTTTATGGCTTATTCCGGAGTGTGACAGAATCCATGTCCCTGTCAGATTGTAAACCATTTACTTCTGACTTATACTAGTGAAAAATGAAGACAGACGGGGATGAGTCTATGAAAACCATTACAATTTCTGATGTGGCGAAATATGCAAACGTATCTAAAAGCACCGTATCTCAATTTTTAAATCAGCGCTATGACTATATGAGCGAGAAAACGAAACAAAAAATAGAAGCGGCCATACAAGAGCTGAACTATCAGCCGAATTTCGTCGCCCGCAGCTTAAAACAGAAATCAACATTTACAGTAGGTGTGGTGGTGGCTAATATTCTTCACACTTTTTCCACTCAGGTCATCAGGGCGGTGGAAGACTATTTTCATGAACAAGGATTTCATATTATTGTCTGCAATGCGGATGATGAACCGGAAAAAGAAAAGAAATATATTGAAATGCTGCGGGCTAAGCAGGTGGACGGAATTATTATTTTTCCGACGGGCGAAAATCTCTCTTTATATGAAAAGATGAAACGCGATACGTTTCCGGTCGTGTTTATGGACAGAACCATTGAAGAACTCGGGATTCCGACAGTGATGCTTGATAACCATCATGCAGCCGGTCTTGCCGTTGACCGGTTTATCGAAAGCGGCATTAAGAGAATTGCGATTATTACGACGTCCATTATTCGGGAAATCAGTCCGAGGGTAGAAAGGATTGAAGGGTATAAAAAGGCGCTTGACCGCCACGGAATGATGGTGCGGGACGAATATATCAAAACAGCCGATGCGGCTGATATTTCTATTGTTTTGTCAGAGTTGTTCTCACTTGAGGAGCCTCCGAAAGCGATATTGGCGGCAAACGATATCGTTCTTGTTGAGGTGCTGAAGTATATGAAGGAGCATGATATGACAATTCCGGATAAGGCAGCCGTCATCGGAATTGATGAAGTTCCTTTTGCGGGTTTTTTTACTCCTCCGATTACGACGATCGTCCAGCCTGCGGCAGAAATGGCGCGAAAAGCGGGAAGCCTTCTTCTTCGCCAGATACAAGAAAAAGATGGCGGTGAAAAACGGATTCACCGCTATAAACCGGCGCTGCTCGCAAGGCAATCCGGATAACCGGTTTCATTGCATAAACCGGTTTACTCCGGCAATTTAAATGTCTGAATATTATGAAATGAGAGGGGATTTTATGTTCTCAAAAGATAGATTCCCTATTATTCTTCTTTTATTTTCAGCCGGGGTGATTAACTATTTAGACCGCTCAGCGCTGTCTATTGCAGCGCCGTTCATACAGCAGGATCTCACATTGTCTGCAACCCAAATGGGGCTGATTTTCAGCAGTTTTTCTGTCGGATACGCTGTGTTTAACTTTCTCGGCGGTGTTGCATCTGACCGGTATGGGGCTAAATTGACATTGTGTACGGCGATGATCGTTTGGTCTCTTTTCAGCGGAGCGGTTGCGCTTGCTTTCGGATTTGTAAGTCTTTTGATTATCCGTGTTTTATTCGGTATGGGGGAGGGGCCGCTGTCGGCTGCCATAAGCAAAATGGTCAACAATTGGTTTCCTCCGTCTCAGCGCGCCACGGTCATCGGCCTGACAAACAGCGGAACGCCGCTCGGCGGAGCGATCTCCGGCCCGATTGTCGGGATGATTGCTGTGGCGTTCAGCTGGAAAGTTTCCTTTGTCCTGATCATGATCATCGGTTTAGTCTGGGCGGTCATCTGGTTTAAATTTGTCAAAGAACGGCCGGCGCCGACGGAAGACGCCCCGGCAATGAAAGCGGCGATTCAGTCGCATGAGCAGCATATCCCGATGACCTTTTATTTGAAACAAAAAACGGTTCTCTTCACGGCTTTTGCCTTTTTCGCCTACAATTACATCTTATTTTTCTTCTTAACATGGTTTCCGAGCTATCTGGTGAAAGAACGCGGTTTAAGTGTTGAATTTATGAGCGTGGTGACTGTTATTCCCTGGATTCTTGGATTTATCGGTTTGGCGGCAGGCGGAATGATTTCTGATTATGTATTCAAAAAAACCGCCGGAAAAGGGGTTTTGTTCTCACGGAAAGTCATTCTTGTCACTTGTCTGTTCGCTTCCGCTGTACTGATCGGATTTGCCGGACTTGTTACCACTACCGTAAGTGCCGTTATTCTCGTTGCTTTATCAGTCTTCTTTTTATATATAACGGGCTCTATCTATTGGGCGGTGATTCATGATGTGGTTGATCAAAGGAATGTCGGGTCAGTCGGCGGCTTTATGCATTTTCTTGCAAACACGGCCGGTATTATCGGGCCTGCTTTAACCGGCTTTATCGCGGATAAAAGCGGATCATTCTCGGGGGCGTTTTTGCTTGCAGGCGGATTAGCTGTTTTGGCCTCGGCTGCGGTAATCCGTTTCGTGCGTCCGATTATCATTCAAACCGCTTCTGAAGATAAAAAAGACACGATACCTTATTCATAAGTTATCAAAGCCACTGAGGCTGTCCTGCAGATAACGGGATGGCCTTTTCGTTCTGCCGCTTGATCTGTTCCTATGATAATATAGGAATTGTTTACAAAAGAAGGGAAGAGGAGGGGGCATGAAACAGAAGCCGATATATGTCGAAATCAATATTGCATCTGATATAGAAACGCTTTGGGAATATACGCAAAACCCGCATCTTCATAAGGAATGGGATCTGCGGTTTTCTGACATTACATATCTTCATAGGCTGCCAGATGAACCGCAGAGATTTCTATATGAAACACGAATCGGTTTTGGGCTGAAGGTATCCGGCACGGGCGAATCAATAGGTGACATAAGGCCTCGCTCGTCAGAAAGAGTGTCTTCGCTCGCTTTTGCCTCTGATCATCCGCTGTCACTTATAAAAGAAGGCAGGGGCTACTGGAAGTATATAGAGCGGGATAACGGACAAACCGCATTTTTGACTCAATATCAATATGAAACGGCCCGCGGTCTGCCGGGAAGTTGGATAGACCGGTTTTTATTTCGTCCTCTGCTAAGCTGGGCTACCGCATGGAGCTTTGATGCGTTGCGGCTTTGGATAGAACAAAACAGACATCCGAAGATATCAGTCCGTTTCGGGTTTGTCTATGTCTTTATGTGTCTCGTATTCAGTCTGTATTGGTTTTTTCAAGGCTTTCATGATGGCTGTGCCGATGCAGAGATCGTGAGGGGAGCGCTGGAGACAGGGTTAGGGGTATTATGGCTGCTTCCCATGCGGAGAAAGTGGCTGATTCACACCGGGCAGTCAGTCTTCTTTTGTGTAACGGCACTGCTATATTCGGGCGGCGGATTCGTGATCTCATTAGGAGTGCTTACAATAGCCGGCATGATTCTTAAGCTCAAGCTGCCGAGCGCCTGGCATACAAAACGAAAGAGAGAAGTGAAATGACGGATTCAATGTATGAAAAAGCGATTACTCATTATCAATCACTGCACCCGATGCTGCAGAAACGGTACAGATTTGACGAATCACGCACGTTTTGCGGAGAAGGCGTTATGTCAGAAATAAAGGGAGGTTCTTTTCTTGTCAGAATGCTTTTAAAGACAGGTGTTTTTTTCAGATGTTTTTTCTCAGAGAGGGGAAACGATATCCCTTTCACTATCGAAAACAAAAACAGGCAAAATGGCGTGGAATGGAATCGTACCTTTTTCTTTAAAAGCAAAACGCGTTTTTTTTGATGCCGTCATGGAATATGATGAGCGGGAAAACAGAATTCTTGATTACTTCGGCAAACCCCGCATCCTACTGTCTGAACTGCATTTAGAAGCGTCTTCAGACGGAGGGCTTGTTATTACATCCGGAAGGCAGTGGCTCCTGATAGTCGGAAAGAAAATCCCGCTTCCGGCATGGCTGTGCGGCAGTTCAACCGTTTATGAGGCTTATGATGAGGAAATGAATTGCTTCAGCATAAAGGTTCATGTGAAAAACCGGATACTCGGCACGCTTTTCTCTTACCGGGGGACTTTCCGTGAAACAGAGGGGGAAACATGCTGAAGCGTCATCTCATGGTATGTGTGATTTGCTTTTTGGGATTTGCGGCGGCTGAAGCTCCGCATATATCAGCTGCTGAGACGTTTGTTTTATTTTCCGTACTTTTTTTCGTTCCCGCTGTATTCGATTTTGCTTTTCGGCCGTCAAAGACCTTAGAGAATGTGTTATTACGGAGTTATCCTGTTGCCGCTTTATGTGCGGTGCTTGCGCTTGTCACAGACTTCAGTTTTTTTGCCTTTGTGTGGCTCATTTATACGCTTGGGCTGGCACTGTATGCTGTCCGGCGGCTGATGAAAACAAATATTCACAGAACAGAAGAGATGTCTGTTATGGCGGGTTTCATTTATTTGGCCGGGGGCGGATTCTGGTTCTTCGCATATGTCCTTGAGATTCCCGTCATGAATTTCAGCCCGCTTATCGTTCTGCTGACGGCGGTGCACTTTCACTATTCCGCTTTCCTCATTCCGATCTTTAACGGATTGCTCGGCAGGATCATACGGGAGAAACGGGTTCTTTACAGATGGAGCACGGTCATTATTTTGATTTCGCCGATCCTTATTGCCTTGGGGATTACATTTTCAAAGACACTTGATGTGATTGCTGTCGCTCTGTATCTGGCGGGTCTGTATGTAAATGCATATCTCGTCTTTACGGCGCCGTTTGTTACGAAAACAGGCAGGATCTTGATCAGGAGTTCTTCGGCTGTGTTAATGATTACAATTGCTTTTTCTTTGATATATTCGTACGGTGTCTACCGCGAGGAGGCAACGCTCACGATCAGCCAGATGATTTGGATTCACGGGGCCGTCAATGCATTCGGCGTTATCCTGCCGGCTTTGGCGGGGTGGAGGTTGGAAAATCCGAGATCGTTTGATGAGGGCAGCGAAAGAACGTTCAGCCGTATTTACGGGAAGAGAACGATAGGCAAAGACTTTTTGACTGATATTCATGCAGCAAATGACATCCATTATACCGGCCTTCTGGATCAGATGAGAGAACTGCATTCTGAAGACTTTTCAACTCAAAAACTGGCGCCGGCCGTTAATTCCTTTTATGAAGAGACAATTGATTATGATATCATGGCAAAAGTGACGTGGAGCGGATGGTTTCGTCCGTTCGCGCGCGTGTACGAGCCGTTCAGCAGAAGAGCGGGGCAGATTCACCTGTCCATGAATCCGGATTGGTATATCATGCACAGTGATATTATAGGAGTTGACTCTGACAAAGACGGCAGAAAAAATGTCCGTGCGTGGATCAGAACAAATGAAAAGCAGGAAACCGTTTTTACTGCGCTGTATTCAGCGTACAGGGCAAAAGGGGAAGGATACATGAATATCTCTCTTCCGCTGACGTACGGCCAAATGACGGGCATTTTAAAGCCTTATGCGCGTAAGCAGAATCTTGTTTTGACAAGCAGACGGCGAAAAAGCGGAGCGGGTGATGAAGGGATTTATCTGCAGACGAAATGGGGGACGTGTCATCTTCCGCTGGCAGAGACATTTCTTATTTCAGCCCAGAGCGAAACCAGCCTGAAGGCCGTTCATCATATGTGGCTGTTCGGACTGAAATTTTTAACTGTGCATTATCGGATCACTCATGCTTCCGCAGGTAACCGAATGGAAGAAAAAAGATGAAGGGTATGCCTACGCTTCCGTGTATCAAACTTGGTTCGGAAACAAGGCTTTTTGGAATACAAAATAAAGAAAACGATAGCAAAGTGATTTTTTAATTTTCCTTCCGGTGTGGTCAAACTTGAATACAAGACAGCACCGGATTTCTTTTTATGGAGGCTGTCCAATGAAGAAAACAATCTACATATTGTTCATTCTGGTTTTGCTCTCAATGAATATGTCAAGCTATCATTACACTCTTAACAAACAAATCTATTACACTTTATTCTCCAATAAAGAAGCATTGATAATCGATTATACTTCAGAATTTAAAAGTGAGGACTTTGTAAAGAGATTGGTCGCCTTCTCAAAAGAAAACAAAGTGAACATTTCTCAATACAATTTCTTGGATGAAAAGAGCTTAAACATCTATTCTACAAGCCCTGAAAATGAACCATCAATACATAACGGCAATAAACTTGTGTCAAATTTTCTAAGAGGCCATTCAGAGCAGAAGATGATCGGCAGCATTTCTTTTCCGCTGTCAACATGGGAAATCAGATATTTTGACTTCAATCAAATAAAGAATATAGGCATAGGAAGCAAATTTTATATTTCATCTAACGATGACAAGGTATTGGAGAAAGCACAAAACCTTTTTGCTGACTATGGTGAAGTAAGTTTTGAAAACATCACTGAGAATACTGCTTTTATGTTTAACAAAACTTTGCTTATGCTAGTGTTGCTTTCTATGCTGATTTTGTTTATTGGTGTCCTTTATTTTGTAATTAAAAATCGCAAACGGCTTCTGCTGCAAAAGTTATGGGGGTATTCCAAAGTTAAAACACTGCTTTCTTACCCAGCAATGTTCTTGAAGCCTCTAATTATAATCATATTTTGCGGTGCAATTATTGTGGCTTTGCTAACCTTTCCTTTCAGTTTAAATGACTGGCTGGCTGCATATCTTAGAATTTACATTAGGAACGCGGTGATTGGTGCGCTTATCATGATGGTATACACCATCATTGTTACCCTAATCTTGTTTAACAACAGCGACATTAGTGGTTCGATCAAAGGCAGCACACCGATTAAAAAATTCCAATGGTTATCTGTAGGCTTTAAAATTGTTGTCACGATATTGCTTTTCAATATTGTTGCGTTTTCACTTTCTAACTTATTCGATCTCAAACAGCAGCTTGATAATCAATCGTATTGGAAAAAGACACAAAACACTTATAAGACAAGCTTTGCAAATACCGGCATCGACTATGGTGATTTAAAATTAGACAGGGAGAAAAATGTTAGAGTTCGCGCGTTGTATCATCAATTAGAGAAGCATAAAAATGCGTTTGTCATTGATGCGCAAAACTATGGTTTACTAAGAAAAGACGGGAAAAAACCTGTTTATTTTTACACCTTAAATACGACAAAGAAAAATGAAATTTATTCCCCTTCTGGACGCAGCATTACAATCAGCCCTAATTATTTAAAGGTGAATCCCATTGTCGGTGCTAATGGGGAAGCCATAAGCAGAAAGGAATTAAGGCTTGATTCAAATACATTGAACCTGCTCGTACCACAAAAGTATGAAAAATATCAAGAAAACATCATAGAAGCATACAGGGATCATTTCTTCTTTGAAAAAGTTGAATTAGATAATATGTATAACAAGGAGATTAAGCAACCTCTAAACACACTTAAAAAAGATGAATTGAAAATCAACATCATTTATACTAAAAATAGGCAGGAGTATTTCACCTTTAATAGTCAACTTGGTGATGCCGGCAATAAGAATAACATTGTTGATCCAATAGCTGCTGTTTTCACAGATAACGTTGATCCATCTGTTATAGATGCTTACTCAACCTCATGTTTATTCTTTTCAGATTCTTCAAAAGGCATGGCGTATGATCGCATAGTTCCTTATTTGGAGAAGACCAATACCAGAGATCTAATTGATTCATCAATTTCGGTTTATCAAGAACTAAGCGACGGTATAGCAAGAATTCAGAATCAATTCTTGCAGAATTTAATTGGACTAACAATAACAGTTATCCTCTCCATAGCCTTTCTTGTCGCTTATATTTGGTCGTATTACAGCGCAAATGCATATCGGCTGTACCTTAAAGAGCTTTTTGGATATTCATATTGGGCCAGAAATAAAAATTTAATCATCTTTTCCCTTTTAACCAATTGCCTTATAGGTTTAGGATGCAGTATTTATTACAAAATCTTTGAATTAACAATTTTCATCGCGCTGTTTATTGTAATCGAGCTGCTTATTCTTTATTTTCTGAGTGTCTATTTAAACAGGAAAAACATGAATAAGATCTTAAAAGGAGATAGAATATGATTACACTCAACAACATATCAAAGACGTTTGATGAAAAATCTGTTCTTTCGAATTTCTCTCTTCAGATAAAAGAAAATGAATTTGTTTCAATTGTTGGTAAGAGCGGTTCAGGGAAGACTACCCTGCTAAATATAATAGGCCTTCTTGATACTCCATACTCAGGAGATATTGAGATTTTAGGCTTTCGAAACCCTAAACCTAACGACGTGATGAAACTACGGAGAGAGAACTTAGGGTATATCTTTCAAAATTATGTCCTTATGGACAATGAAACAGTATTAACAAATTTACAACTTTCGACGGCTTATGCAAAAGACTTTAAGAAAGAAAAGTTGACAGAAGCTTTAGAAATGGTTGGTCTGGATAAAAGCTTTTTAAAGAAAAAGGTTTATCAACTGAGTGGCGGAGAGCAACAACGTGTGGCCATCGCAAGAATTATTTTGAAGCCTTGTGATATTATCCTGGCTGATGAACCGACAGGAAACTTAGACGAATATAACAAAAGCATTATTTTGTCTTTATTCCATCAGTTAAAAGGTATGGGGAAAACGATTATTTGTGTTACACATGATCAAGAAATCGCCAATGGTTCGGATAGAGTGATCAATCTTTCATAAGGAGAGGTTCTAAATGAAACATATTACTTTTGCACTGTCTACAAGTGTCCTGATTATTATTACAGGGATCGTTCACAGAGTAATCTTTAGAATGTTTGGCTTACCTTTTGATCAAGCAATAATCTTCTGGGGTGGATTCGTTGTTGTTTATTTTGTGTTAGCTCTGCTTTCTTCTTTACTCTTTAGAAATTTAGGTTCAAACAGCAGAAATTACGAGGCTTAATAAGGGTTCTAGTGCCTTTCTCCGTTTATTAAGCAATCAAGAGACATATATGTTATATGGAACAAAAAGACCGGCCAGCGCGCCGGTTTTTTTATGTCAGTACGTTTGCATAGAGGGATTGCTGACAGAAGTCCTCGAACAGTTTTAGGTGGTATGATTTCCAGCTATCATAAATAAATGAAGTAGGGCTGCCTAGAAAGAGTGCAGAGAAGGAATACCAAAAATTTGTATTTTTTCTGACAACAAGCCACCACTCTACAAAATATGACAAATTTCCCTATTGCAAGGTGATAAAATCAGATTACCTGCTAAGTGAGTAAGCAGCAGGCAACAAATCAAAAGGGGGCAATAAAAATGTTAAAAAGTAAATTCAAGAAGATAGCAGGAGCTACAGCACTGGTGGGGGCCTTGCTAGTATCTGGAGTACAAGCGGCTGATGCAGCAACTAAACCAGGAAATTTAATCCCAATTCGAAACAAACAATTTGATGATAAGGTTGAAGAATACAGATGGCTTGGTAATGATACTGTTAGAATTTTCTTTAGAGACAGTGAAGGAAAATATTATTGGGAAGATTTTGAGTGTGTAACTACAGAAGGCGGAGTTTGTTACGTATATGAATGAAGAAGTCTTATTCATAGTATATAGCGAAGATAAATCGTAATAAGTCCTATTTTTTCTCATTTTGTCTCAATATCCAAGTATACTTAGGATAATGAGACAAAATTTTTTATTCACTATTCAACTTCCTAGAATATATATTATGTAAACTAGGAATGATGTAGAGAATATAAAAGTGGATCAATATTCTAAGAGCATCCCCTTTTGTAAGGAAAACCTCTACGTCCTTAATAAATTAAATTGGTCATAAAGGTTTTTCAGTTTGAGTATTTTAATCGGTTATGTCACTTGTTGCTGGTCTTCTTGATCAAGTCCACGCCATCGTATGCCAGACTTTCCACACTTGCAGCCTTCTGCAGTATATAATGATCAAAAAAGTTCTTCGTATAGTCTGTAACAAGATTTCGCATCTCCATGGCATCCCGTTCGCCTCTAAGTTCCTCATTCACACCGGTAAACACGATGTCGCAGTAATCTAAATGCGCAGCACGATCAACAGAGAAATAATAGGTATCCATGCTATTGTTAGCGCCAATGATCGCATTCATGTTATAGTTCGGTTCAGAAAACAGCAGCAAAAAGGGTTTCTTAATGTCGCTGCCCTGAAGGCCGAACGCACCGCTATCCAAGCCAATCCCGCAGGCGAACCGTTCGTCGTCCCGGCAAACAATCGCCGTCGTAGGCCCTCCATAAGAATGTCCGACTATGCCCATGCCGATGTCAAGCAACAATCTGCCCTTAAAGATGGAATTCAGCTCTCCAGAGTCCAGTTTGACAAGATAATCGGCTACATACCTTACATCTTCTGCCTGTAATTCACTATACTCTGTTAACTTGTCAAGTATCGGCAGTGTAAGCACGTTTTGGCACATCTCAATGGCAGTTTCATCGTCAGGACGCATCTCCATCTTACCAGCCAACGCCATCATCTCCGGATCTTCAGAAAACGCTATAATGACATCCGAAAAATCCTTTGATACATTAAACAGGCGCCCATCTTTACGCTTATACATCGTGCTATTCTGATGGCCGATGCTTACCACAATATATCCCATACTTGCCAAGTCTGTACAGATCACTGTACCCCATTCTGGAGAACCGCCCCCGCCGCAAACATAAAATAACACTGGATAGCGTTTTTCCTTCCCGGAGAGAGCAAGGTCGTCGTAACATTGGGTCTTGATATCTATAGTGTAAGCATCCTTCAACGCAGTGAGAAGCGGCTGCTCATCAAGCATTTCGCAGACTTCAGGAAACATGTACGTTGATGTAGTCTTCCCTTCGCTGCTGTCGGACGGATAGTACACAAACGCCGTCAGTTCTCTTTTTGTATGATCTGATGCCGTGTACTCAAAATCCATCTGGGTTCGGCCGACAGTATAGCCGCCAATTGGCTCCGGAAACGCGTCATACTTTTTCATTCTCTTGTTCCCCCTTACGTAATAAAAGTGGCGGATGTGAAATACACACATTGCTCTACAAACGCTTTTCATTACATCATATGTTCAGTGAATCATAGCTACTCCTTGGCTTTCTTGAGATTGCTAACAACATTTGTACAGGCCCATATACTGTTTCAGAGTTTCATCCGCCACGTAAACCTCCTTGTATTGCTGTTTAAGATGACAAAAGCGGACATCGTTGCTGATGTCCGCTTAAAGCTTAACTAATTGGGTTCTGTTCCCCAAATCAGTTTTCCTTGATGATATAATGTGATTTTTTTCGTTGTTTTAAACGTATTTGATTGGAAAAAGGAATAATCGCCGCTTTGTGCATAATTGCTCCAGTCATCATTGTGAAGACGAAGCTGAATATTCCCTGTGCTTGCTCCCGGTGACAGCGTTCCTGTTTTAAACCCCAGTTCCAGATAGGTATCTGCACCTTGCTTAGGTTTATGCAGCGTCACAAATTTGTGGGTCAGATTGCCGCATCCCATCTGCGCGTAGTCACAGTCAAAGTTTTGGCCTTTGTTTTTCGCGTTATACCAGTAACGGGCAGTGACATCTTTTAAATCAACCGTCGCATTGCCGTTATTTTTTATGTGAAGCTGCGGGCGGATTTGATTGCTGTTCACACGCCCATCCCCTGCTTTGTATTGTACAGAAACGCCTTTTTCCTGTGCGGGGTTATCTTGTGCTGGCGTTTCAGGGCCGTCCTTCGTCGAATCTTTAGTGCCGCGAATGTTTTCTCTTACGAATGTTCCTGAAGCAGTTAAATCTGTAAGCTGCCAGCCGCCTGTTTTAGATGCTCCCGGCTTTAAAGCCGAGGATGATTCCTGCTTATCAGAAAGATTCCAGTTCACCCAGCTGATGTTCTTGCTGTCGAGATAATTCAGCCATTCCCGCGACTGGTCAAGGAATACACCGCCATTTCCAGACGCATCGCTTGTTCCCCATTCCGTCACGAAAATAGGCGCTCCTTTGCTGAGTGCGTAGTTTGCTTTATCCCGTAAAAATTGGCCATGTGTGCCGGCATAAAAATGAAGCGCGTACATGACGTTTGCATCTTTTAACTGGTCATCGGCAGCATCATTCACATCCTGGCTCCATGTACCGGTTCCGACAATGATGATGTTGTCTGGATCATTTTTGCGGATAACGGAAATCACTTCTTCCGCATACGGTTTAATATCACGCTTCCAGTTCACGTCACCGTTTGGTTCGTTTGCAATTTCATAAATGACGTTTGGCGTATTTCCGTAAAGACTTGACATCTCCTTGAAAAATTCTTTTGCCTTCTCTTTATTTTGGTTTGGGTTGCCGTCATTTAAGATATGCCAGTCAATGATGACATATATCCCAAGTTCTTTTGCCGCTTCAACCGCTTCTTTTACTTTATTTTTCACGGACGGGTTGTCAATATAACCGCCATCTGCCGTATACATCGCCGCGCGGAAAACGGTTATGCCCCAATCGTCTCTCAGCCATTTTAAGCTGTCTTTATTGACGAAATCGCCATACCATTGCAATCCATGTGAACTGATCCCTTTCAGTTGTACCGCTTTGCCATCTCGGTTTACAAGTTGTGTACCTTTTATGCTAAGCTGACCATTCTTGGCTACTGGCGTTTTTGTCCCTGCTGCTGATGCCGGCGAAGGCAGCAAGCCGCCCATTGTCAATACCGCAATCAATAAACACGTAATAAAAACAGAAATTGACCGTTTCATATCTGATCTTTTCCTCCTTCGCATCATTTTGGCTCTTTCTTATGAGCTCGAACTCATTGTAAAAATCTTTCTCATGATTGTCTATCAACCTAATTTCTTGTTTTTGGGAGGTGTAAAAGCCTGTCAATTTGCTCTATCTCTATTGAATAAGACACACCTGACACATATAGAACAAAGAAAACCGGGCTGAATCGGGACTTTACACGTCATTTTTCAATCGAATCGAAAAATTAAATGTATTTCCAACGTAGACACGCTGAATGTGATGAGTCTCAATATGGCATTGAATCTTATGATTGCTGTAAGAAGACGAGTCCTTGTTAATTTAAGGTTGATGTAAGGTTCGGATTAATACGGGTTAAGGTTGGAGTTGTACAATAAGATTGTACTTCAGTGAGGGATTCAGCCAGAAGAATTCCCCCTTCAATAAATCATAGAGGTGAAAAGGTTTGAGAGAAAATAAAATTTTGTCTTCATTATGTTACTTCAGTATATTTTTTGCGCCGTTTCTGTTTCCGATTATCGTCTATTTCTTAGGCCAGGACGATGTGAAATATCATGCGAAAAAATCTTTGTGGACGCATCTGATTCCTTATTTGATTTTTGGGATTGGCATCATCGCTTCAGGTTTACTTGGTATGAATGACATCAGGCACGCCGGGCCTTTCCTGCTTGCGACGTATGCTGTTACATTCCTTGTGGCGATCTATTTTTTCATTTGGAACATTGTCAAAGGAATCAAAGTGTTTTCGGAACAATAGGAAAAAACGGTTCTGTTATTAATCAACAGAACCGTTTTTTTTGTATAGCCATTATCATAATTGTATATCTATCGTTGTCCCTTCTCCCGCGGTGCTGTGAATGGTGATGTCCCCTCCGTGCTTTTGGATAATATCCTTTGCTATGGCCATTCCAAGACCAGAGCCTGCATGCGTCGTTTCTGTATTTGTGCCCCTGTAATAGCGATCAAACACTTTTTCCAGCTCCTCTTCTTCTATCCCTTTGCCGTTGTCCTTAATTGTCACATGAGTCCGTTCTTTTTGTTCAAGCCGTACAACGATCTTCACATCAGGATCATTGTGAACGAGGGCATTTAAAATGAGATTCGTGACCGCTCTCCTAATCAATATCGCATCAAGGTTCAGCATCAGCTTTTCCACGTTCGTTTGAAGCTCAATGGACTTATCCGCATATCTAGAATCGTTTAACATATCAATTAACGTTTCCCGCAGCAGCGATACAAGGTTTACCCGCTCTGTATGTAACATCACATCGTTGTTTTTCAGCCTTGTCGTTAAATTTAAATCTTCCATCACATCTTTCATATAGAGGGATTTACTCTCAATGATCTGGGCGTACTCTCTGATCTGTTCGGCTGTTAGATGGTAATTTGGATCTTGGATGATTTCTGCATAGCCTTGAATAGATGCTAATGGTGTTTTAATGTCATGAGAAATATGACTGATCCACTCTTCACGCATTTGCTCTAATTTATCTTTTTCTTTTTTGCTTGAAGATAGTTGTTCCGATAAATGATTGACATTATAGAAGACATCTTTATAAATGCCTTTGGATTTCATTTTGATCGTATAATCTCCATTAGCTAACCGCTGGATTCCTTGAATGACACGGCCGAGCGGTTTTGTGAGCTGCCGGCTGAATAGATAGCCAATGAGTAACGCGATCAATGCATCTATTGATAATAATATGATGGTTCCTGCATTGAACTTCGTCACAAATTCCTTGGTATCATATGAGAGGACATATTTTCCGAGAGAGGGATTTTTAAACCCTATAAAGTAACTGTACTCCTTGCCGTTTACTTTTTTTCCGCCGGCGTAAATGGTTGATAATAATCGTTCATCCTTATATTTATGTAAATTTACAATTTCAATAGGCGTATATTTTTTCTTCAGTCCTTTAGGTTCTCTATCATGATAAACATCCTGTCCGTTTTCATCTAATATTTGAATCCATGCATTCTGCTCTTTTAAAGCTTTTTGGCCCTCTTTGTTTACTGTGATACCATTGTTCGATAACGTGACATATTGTCGGAATGATCTTGTGAAAGTTTCCGGTGTACTTTCTTCGTCATGTTGGCTGTTCGCCTGGAAAACGAGCCAAAACATAAAAATAAATAAATTAATGAAAACTGTAATGATGGTCACGATAATGACAGAGACCATATATCTGCCTGTTAATCGCCAATTCATCCTTACGCATCCTTTACAACAAATTTGTAGCCTAACCCTTTCACAGTGACGAGAAAGTCTGGTTTTGATGGGGTGTTTTCTATTTTCTCACGGAGCCTGCGTATATGAACCATCACCGTGTTGTCAGAACCGAAGAAATCTTCTCCCCATACAGCTTGATAGAGTGTTTCTTTACTGATCACCCGATTGGGATGCTGCAGAAAATAGGTCATAAGCATAAGTTCTTTAGGTGTTAACTCAATAGCCGCTCCATTTTTGGTGAGCTCGGCTTGTTGTTGGTTTAATTCAAATGGCCCTTTTTTTATTATGGTTCCGGTTTGAGAAGGCTGTAAGTAAGAGACCCGTCTCAGCTGCGCTTTGACTCGATATGCAACTTCCTTAGGGCTGAAGGGTTTTGTAATGTAGTCGTCCCCGCCGATGGCAAGTCCTACAATTTTATCCGTTTCCTCCCCCTTTGCAGACAAAAAGATAATAGGAACGTGTGAAATGTCTCTTATTTGCTTGCAGATATCATAGCCTTCACCGTCTGGCAGCATGATATCCAATATCACCAGATCGGGATTTTCTTGATGAAATTGAGCCAATCCGTCACGGGCAGTCGAAGCGGTGATCACACGATCAATGCCTTCTCTTATTAATACGGTTTTGATCAGTTCCAAAATTTCTTTTTCGTCGTCTATGATTAATACTTTGCTGTGAAGCCGTGACATATAATGATCACTCCTTGAAGTCATTGTCATTATTATACCCAATGTCTGTGTATCGTTAAAAAAATCAACACTTCTATCCCACAGAAAATAAGCCAATTTTCTTTTTCAAGTAAGAAAATTGGCTTATTGCGATGCTGATGCCTTTAACGCTTTACAACAAATGTTGTCACGCTTTGAGCCGGCAGATGGGCCCAAAAATGATTGTCCGTTACTTTGAGATCCGTTCCAGGTTGAAGATTGCTGCTGCTGCTCGTGATCCATCTGGATACTTGCGAAGCAGTTCCATTCTGCAATACGAAGTTTTGGTTGACCCCTGTGTTATTTTTATTAATGGCAACAATCACGACCTTATTGTCTCCTTTATAGGCTGACACGTAAACATTCGGTTCAGGATTTTTCGTTGCATCAATCCTTACATAGCCAGGGCGCACAAATTTTGAGAAATGAGCCATATTGTATCCGCGTTTGCTGATCATCCCATCTTCTTTCATAGGGCCGTATGATCTGCGGATATACCACCACACATAAGCTTGAAAATCTCCCTCTACCATTGAATGATGAATATGCTCTGAAACACCTAAAGCCTCAGGCCAGCGATCCGCTGAATTGTTGTCACTATTCGGATAGTATACCTCCGTCATCCATAGCTCTTTCCCTCCTCCTTTTTGTTTGAAAAGAGGATAAGGAAACTGACTGACCTGAGTGCCGTACAGGTGGGTTCCGAGGATATCCATATTCCTAAGCGCCTGCGGATCATTTAAAATGGGGTCCGATATATTTTTCAGGTATTGAAATGATTCCGGCGCAATCACGCGGGCATTAATGGAACCGGCATTCTCTCTCATGAAACGCAGGATTTCTTGGGGCGTCCACCATGTCCATTCGTGAGCGTAATCAGGCTCGTTTTGCATAGAAATCGCATACAGATTCACACCATTACTCTTCATGAAATTAACGAAATCGTTAAGATGCTGCGCGTATGCGGCGTACTTATCATATCTCAGCCGCTTAGCTGATGTGTCACCATTATGATTGAAAGTCTCAACCATATCGTTTGGCGGATTCCAAGGGGAAGCAAAAACGATTGCTCCATGTTTGATCGCACTCTTTGCAGTCTCCACTTCCTTGTACCAATTGTTTCTATTTTCATCTACATGAATTCTTAAGACCGAAAGTCCTAACTGATTCTGTCCATTGCCAAAAGCGGTCTCCCGTTGGGCTGCAGTCAAGTCTCCAATCCAAGCTGGGTGGTTCATTCCTCCAAAACCGCGAATCACTTGTCTATCTGCAGATATATTAACTGTTGCATCACTTGCTGCTGAAACTTCAGTAACTCCCGGTCCTAAGAGCATGACGGACAGCATTGTGAAACATACCAATAATACACAAATTGTTTTTTTTACGCTCGACATCATTTTTTCCTCTCCTTCATATGTCGTTTATGGACTTAGAAAACGTACCTTTGTCTCCCTTTGCTTATCTTTGTGTAAACTGCCAGTAATCAAAATTAAACAAGTTTCCTGTACCAGTTCCGGTAAATACAAAGAATACGTTGTGAACACCGGATGCGCCGCTTACCGCAGTTTCTATTTCTCTCCAAGATTGCGTTCCGCCTGTGGAAGGGACATTCAAGGTTCCGACAAGCTTACCGTTTGCACTGTCTAGCCGCACTTCTATTTTCCCGCCAAGAGCGGACGCTACATTTGCTTTAAACGTCCTGGCACCGCCTGAGCCGAAGTCTGCATTTCCAACAGCAATCCAGTCTCCGTTATGAATGTTTGTGACATGTTGATTATTGACCGGGCCGCCGGGTGCTGAGGATGCCTCTGTCAAAATCCGTCCGTTCCAGGCAAACGTTTCCGCTTCTACGCGGTGATATGGATTCAAATTGGATAGCTGTTTGACACCTGCAAAATTTGCCGCTACCTCTTGCAGGGAGCCATCTGGATTATGCACAAGCTTATTAATATGGGGAGAACGGTAACCTTTGCCGGCCCCGTAAAGAGCGGAGCTGACAGTTTGAGTATGATACACCACATACCACTCGTTTTTAAAATTGAAAACAGCATGATGATTGTTCCCGCCGCCTCCGAAAAATGCTCCCGGATTTTTCAGAAAGTGCCCTCTATACGAAAAAGAATCCATAGGACTTGAGCTGGTCATATAGCCGATATCACCTGGAGGTTTATCGGCCGGGTGCGCGCCCCCGAAATTGATACAATAGGAATAGTAATATTTTCCGTTATACTTATGCATTCCCGAATCTTCAAACATAAAAGGCGCATCAATCGTAGACGCACTTCCGGCAACACTGGTCATATCAGGACCTAATTTCATGACTCTTGCTGTTTTAGGATTGGCCCATTGCCCCTGTGCGGGATTTGAACCGCCCGGAACGCCTCCGCCGGCATATAGGTAACCGGTACCGTCATCATCTACGAATACTGCCGGATCAAAAAGCCATACAACACCGGACATTCCTGGCGTATTTGGCGTTACCAGCGCTTTTCCGATCGGATCGGTCCATGGGCCGGTCGGGCTGTCTGCGGTGAGAACCCCGATACCTCCGCCGCCGTTTGCGAAATAAAGGAAAAATTTATCCTTACCATTGATCTTTTTCACCGCGGCTGACGGGGCCCATGATGCTCCTGCCCATTTGGCAATCCCCCGGCCGCCATTCGCCCCATTGGCACCCGCTGCGGGAATCGTTCCGTGATCTGTCCAGTTCACCATATCCGCTGAAGATATGACGGATATTTTATTCAAATTGGCAAATGAATTATCCTTAATCGTGCCGTCGCTATTATATTCATAGTCATCGCTTGACATATAGATGTAGACTCTTCCGTTATAAGTCAGCGCAAACGGATCTGCGCCCAGATGATGGTCAATAAGCGGATTTGAATTCCCAACATGTTTTGCAATTGGAGTGCTTACCGCATTCGCATATTCCCCAGGTAAACAGCTCAATAATAAAGCAAGGACCCATAGGCATACCCAACATTTTTTACACATAACTTAACGCTCCTCCTTTTTTTAAAAATTTAGGCAACTTTTACCATCTGAGAACAAATTGCAGTACCCGCAGTAAAAAGCAGACTCCGCAGTTAAGCAACTCAATAATAGAGCTAGTACCCATAAACATACGCTACACTTTTTTCTAATAACTTGACATCCTCCTTTTTCCTTAAAATGTATGATGATTTTTTTACCATTTGATGACAACTGGTCATGGAGAACGGCTCTGGAGTAAGCCTTGCGAACACAGGAGTATGACTCTCGCCTTTTTAATAAAAACGCCGCTGAGTGCCAGGCCAGCGGCGTTTTACACTTAATCATTTACATTTTGTCAAACTTTGCGTCTTCCGCAAACGATCCCATTGACAGTTGTTCTTCAAGAACAAGTCCGTGATGATGCCGTTCTTCAATCCGTTTAATAATAGATCGAATGGCTTCCGCATTTTCTTCGATATTGTGAGGTTCAAAGATCGTCACGTGATCTCCTTTTAATTTGTACTCAAGATAATGCTGTGCTGTTGATTGTGTCCAGCCCCTATCATCGGTTACATCGCCGCATAGCAAATGATGGATGTTGGCGTTAACGGCGCCGGAATTGATCACTTCATTGTGGTACGCAAGATAGCCTCTGATTTTATCCTTAATCGAAGGAATGGTTAATATTTCTCTGTAATAGTCCGGAATAATGTCCATATTCAGATGGACGATCTCTTCGATTTCCTCTTGCGATAAATGAGTTACAGAAGTGGTTATTTTAGAATCCAGCATAATCACATCAGATACGGTGCGGCCTCGCTTCTCCAAAGCTTTGGCAGCCTCAAAAGCCAAATTCGATCCCGAAGAGTAACCAAGCAAAACAAAAGGCCCTTGTTCCTGAATGCGTATCATGCTTTCTGCATATCGGTCAACGATTTCTTTCTCATGAGACGGCTCTTCTAAGAAATCAGCAGCATAGACGGTGCTGACGCCGTCAAGTCTTTTCGCCATTTCATTATAAACGAGTCCATATCCGATTAAAGGCGGGAAACAGAACACAGGGATTGAATCTTCCTGGTTCAGCTTGACGAATACGTTATGATCCGTCTCGGATTCGAAAACTGCCGCTTGAATGGCGCGTGCCATTGTTTCGATGGTAGGAAAATCGTATACGGCTTGATAATGCATGTTGAGTCCCATACCGGCGTTAATTTGATGAATGAGCTGCAATACTTTAAGTGAATGGCCGCCAACGTCAAAGAAGTGATCTTTAATCCCGGGGTCAGGCAGAGCTAAAATATCCTTCCATATATCGGCCAGCTGCTTTTCAATTAACGTTCCTGGCGCTGTGTATTCGGTTCCGGTAAGCCTATTTCCCTCAGGAGCCGGCAAAGCTTTTCGATCGATTTTTCCATTAGCAGTTATCGGCATCTTCTCTACTTGTACAAAATAAGCCGGAATCATATACGCAGGCAGTTTGTTCAGCAAATGACGCTTCAGCTGCGCCGTATTTAATGACTCGTCTCCTGACAAGTAAGCGCACAGCTGCTTTGAGCCCTCTTTTTCAATCGCGATGACGACCGCTTCTTTGACAGCATCGAGTTGTAATAAAGATGCTTCAATCTCGCCGAGTTCTATCCGGTAGCCTCGGATTTTCACTTGATGATCAATTCGTCCCAAATACTCGATATTTCCGTCCGGCAGCCATCTTGCCAAGTCGCCTGTCCGGTACATCCGCTTCCCTGCTTCAAATGGGTGAGCTGCAAACTTCTCAGCTGTCAGCTCCGGACGGTTCAAATAGCCCCGAGCGAGCCCGTCTCCGGCGATACACAGCTCTCCTGCCACACCGAGCGGCTGGAAATATTCCGATCCGGGCTGTACGATGTACAATTGAATGTTGGAAATCGGTTTACCTATCGGAACGGAGTTAAGCGTTTCTCCCGCTTCACATTCAAAATACGATACATCGATCGTCGCTTCGGTCGGTCCGTATAAATTAATGATTTGAGCCTCGCCCGCCGGTGTGATCATGCGATGAAACCCGGCAACGTGCGCAGGCGTCAAAGCCTCGCCGCTTGCAAATACATATTTTAATGACGCCAGCTTTCTCTTTAATTCCTCGTCGGATTTCTGCTCCATGGACTCAAGAAAAGCATGCAGCATCGCAGGCACAAAATGCATAATGGTGACATTTTTCTGCGCAATCGTATCTAAAATGACGTCAGGGTTCTTTTCTCCTCCGTTTGACAGCAATACCGCTTTAGAACCAGTCATCGACCACCAGAACAATTCCCACACCGATACATCAAAGGTGATTGGGGTTTTTTGCAGAATGACATCCTGCTTATCCAGCGGGTAATGTTCCTGCATCCAAACGAGACGGTTGATTACGGATCGGTGTTCCACCATAACCCCTTTCGGTCGGCCTGTTGATCCCGAAGTATAGATAACATAAGCTAAGTGATTCGGTCCGGCTGTCTGTTTCAAGTTTGAACCATCTTCCCAAGAGAATCGCGGATCTTCCAGGTCAAGCACTTTTCCCGTAAAAGGCACGCTTTTCCTCAAGTGACTCTGTGCTAACAACAGCTTCGTATCCGAATCCTCCAATATATAGTGAATCCGTTCTACCGGATAGCTCGGGTCGATCGGCACATACGCGCCGCCGGCTTTTAAGATTCCGAAGAGTCCTACGATCATTTCCAAGGAACGTTCGGCCATAATCCCGACCGGCTGATCCGGCTGCACGCCTTCTGATTGCAATGTCCGGGCAAGTTGATTCGCTCTTTCATTCAGTTCCCGGTATGTCAGCTGGCTTTCCCCGTATACGACAGCCGTTTGATCAGGCGTACGCTGTGCTTGTTCCTCAAACAATTGATGAAGCGTCTTTTCCTTTGGATAATCTGCTTCCGTATCATTAAATGCCTCTATAAGGAGCGAACGTTCAACTCCCGTAAGTATATCCAAGTCTTGGACGCGAATCGCCTGACTGTTCACCATCTGCTTAATGATTTGCATAAAATGCTCTTCCATCCGCTTGACACTTGCATGATCATAGACGTTGCTATTGTATACAAAATGAATGTCGATTTCTCCAGCCGGCATGACAATGAAATTGAAATCGTAATGGGTATGCTCTTCCATATGGAAATTGATAATGTCCAGCGCGTCACGATTCGGTTTCATATGCTCCATTTGTTTCTCGACCGGATAATTTTCAAATACCATGATATGACTGATCAGCTGCTGCTTTTGTTCGGTTTGAGCCTGAATTTCATACAACGGAAATGTATCATACGCCTGAGAAGCCAATGCCTGCTCCTGGCTCATTTTCAACACTTGTTCCACAGTCATTCCAGGCTGAGCGGTAATACGTACGGGAATGGTGTTGATAAATAAGCCGACCATGGATTCAATACCCGGAATTTCTGCCGGGCGTCCGGATACAACCGACCCGAAAACGACATCCTGACTGTTGTTGTATCTTTGCAGCAATAGCCCCCACGCACTTTGAATGAATGTATTCACGGTGACGTGATGCTTGCTTGCAGTCTGTCTGATTTCTTCTGACAGCTGCTTTCCGAGCCGGCATGCAAGCCTTTGTTTTTGATATTTCTTGGCTTGGTTTGAGACAGGTTCTTTCAGTAAAACGGTTTGTCCTTCATAACCGTCCAAATATTTTTGCCAATAGGCCAAAGCGTTCTGATGATCCTGGTCTTCCAGCCATTCGATATATCGGCTGTACGGGGTGACGGCTTCCCGCTCCGGTTGTCTTCTCTCAAGAAGCTCATAATAGGTTTCAAACACTTCTTTCGTAATAAGAGGCAGACACCAGCCATCCATTAAAATATGATGGAAGCTCCATATCAATCGGACTTGGTCGTCCTCTGTACGAAGGATTGATACGCGCATTAACGCATCTTGGGTAAGGTCGAATCCTCTTGCCTTATCTTTTTGTACAAAGCCGGCAATGAACTCGTTTCGTTGTTTATTCTTCATGCTTCGAATATCTTCAACAGTTATTTCGATCGGTTTTTTTCGGAATACGATCTGTAAAGGCTGATCTTTCCATTCCGTATAAAAATGAGTCCGGAGAATCTCGTGTCTTTCCGCCAGCTGCGACAAACTCATTGTAAATGCCTCAATATCCAAGTCGCCTTTGAGGTCAAAAGCGGCTTGTTCAAAGTAAGCTCTGGAAGCCGAATCGATTAAACTATGGAACAGCATACCTTTCTGCATGGGAGTTAAAGGATATATATTTTCAATGTCGCCGATATGCTGTGTTTGCTTAACAAATTGATCTAATTCCTCGATTGTTATGTCCTTCAGCGAAATATCGCTTGGCGTCAGGTGAATGTGTTCTTGAGCTGCGCAATGTTCGATGACTTCTTTTAGGCTGTTCTTTAAGAGAGCTGCACATGTTTCCATTGTTTTTCTTCGATATTGTTTACCGCTGTAACTGATGGCCAATGACAGCCGACCGTCTGAGATCATGCCGTTAATGTCAAGCGTATAGGCAATGGGGTGCCTGTCGCTCGCAATTTTCCCTCCGGAGTAAGGAGATACCTCGATTCCTCCATTTTCGAAATCTTGATCAAATTGTCCGAGGTAATTGAAGCTGATTTCCGGATGTCCGGTCCATTCTGATGCCTTCGGATGATCGGACAAATATTTCATCAGGCCATATCCTATTCCTTTTTGGGGAATCTGACGCAGCTGTTCTTTCACCGTCCTAATCCGCTGGGAGATGTCCCGGTCCGCCTGGATTTGAAGAGAAACCGGGTATTGGGTTGTGAACCAGCCCACCGTACGTGAAATATCAACGTCTTGAAAAACAGATTCCCTGCCGTGTCCTTCCAGATGAACATGAATTTCTTCATGCCCCGTCCAGCGATGAACAGCCATTCCGAGTCCGGTCAGCAATAAATCATTAATGTCAGTCGTATAGGCACGGTTCGATTTTTTTAATAAACGCTCGGTTTCTTCCTCTGTCCATTGGACGATGATCGTTTCCTGGTCTTCGGCCAGACCGGTCTCCTGCTCATTATCCTTTGGCAATTTGTGTTGCGAGATATGTTTCTGCTCAAGCCAATATTGATTTTTCGCTTCAAATTCCGGGCTTTCTGCATAACGTTTCAATCGTTCAGCCCATAACAGATAGGAATCCGTCTTCTTAGGGAGCGTGATCGCTTCTCCGTTTTGGAGCTGCTCATAAGCTGACGTTATATCCTCAAGTAAAATCCTCCACGATACGCCATCTACAACCAGATGATGAATCGCAATCAGCAAATGATCGCCATCCTGACATTGAAACAATCCCAGTTTCATGAGCGGACCATCGGCTAAATGGATGGATTGCTGAATGTCATTGGCTATCATTTCTATCGTTTCGGCAAGGTTGTTTTCTTCGAGTAAAGAGAATACGTCGAGGCTGAATAATTCTCCTTCACTGATCCCGCAGGTTCTGGCTTCGTATTCATGATCTCCCTGAACATAGACCATGCGCAAAGCATCGTGATGCTCGGCAATCTTCTTCATGACTTTCTGAAGCTTCGATTCGTCCAACCCCTCTTTAAAATAAAGCATGACAGATTGATTATAATGGTGCGGATCAGGGTATTGCCGGGCGAAAAACCAATGCTGAATCGGCGTCAATAAAGTACGGCCTTTGATTTCCCCTTGTTCTGCGATTCGGGTAACGGGCTTAATAAAAGGAGCAAGCCCGGAGATCGTCGGGTGTTTGAACAAGTGTTTGATGTCAAGCTTATACCCGGCTTGATATAAGCTTGAGGTTACCTGAATCGACTTAATCGAATCTCCTCCCAGCTCAAAGAAATGGTCATCGATTCCGACCTGTTCTGCGCCTAATACCGATTCCCACACCCCGGCCAGTATTTTTTCCAGTTCTGTCCGCGGAGCTGTATAAGGATTGCCGGTGAGATTTCCCGTTGGAGCAGGCAGCGCCTGACGATCTATTTTTCCGTTGGAAGTAAGCGGCATCGCTGCCAGCTGTACAAAATAAGCAGGGATCATATAGGACGGAAGCTGCCGGGACAGGTGCTCCCGAATTTCGCCTGCGGTTAAAGAATGCTGTGCGGTATAATAGGCGCACAAGGATGTTTCCCCGTTGGTTTCTTGTGCCGTAACGAGAGCTTCTTGAATCGGCGGTATTTGGAAAAATGCGGATTCGACTTCCCCGATTTCAATGCGGTAACCGCGGATTTTCACCTGGTGGTCGATCCGGCCTAAATATTCGATATTTCCGTCCGGCAGCCGCCTTGCTAAGTCTCCCGTCCGGTACATTTTCACCTCTGGTACAAAGGGGTGCTGCAAAAATCTTTCCGCCGTTAATTCCGCTCTGTTCAAGTATCCTCTGGCGATGCCGTCCCCGCTGATATATATTTCTCCCGGGACGCCGGCCGGCACCGGCTTCATGCTCTTATCCAGCACGAAAATGTTCATGTTGTCCGCGGCGGTTCCGATCGGCACTGATTCCCGTCTGTCGTTTTGCGGATCAAAGGAATAAATCATACAGCCGACGACTGTCTCTGTAGGCCCGTATTCGTTAAAAATTTCGATATTTCCGCCGAATTTCCCGCTGATGCTACGGGCGAGCCGCGTGCTTAAATTGTCACCGCCGACAATGAATTTCCGAATGGTGCACTCAGCAGGGATATTTATCTCTTTCAATAACTGTAAGTGCGCCGGGGTCAGCTTGATAATATCCGCCCTTGAATCCTGAATAATGGAATCAAGCAAGGCAGTACTGTTTTCTCCTCCGTAGACAATAATGGCATTTCCTGTAATGAGCGGAGTAAAAACAGACGTTATCGTCAGATCAAAAGCGATGGACGAATATAGGGGAAAGTTGGTTTTTTCCCCTTTGACATAGACCCGGCGGGCCCACCAAATATAATTGGTTAAGCCCTGATGCTCAATTGCCACTCCTTTAGGCTTGCCTGTGGAGCCTGACGTATAAATGACATAGGCCAAATCCTTCGTACTGCTGATCGGTTCCAGGTAAGAGCCGTCTTCGTGGTAAGAGCTTTCCTGATCGAGGAAAACCATTGTGCCCGCAAGTTCCAACTGTTTTTGAAGATGGCTCTGCGTCAGGACGATATCAGCTTGGGAGTCTTCTACTATATACTGTATGCGATGCTTCGGATAATCCGGATCAATTGGCACATAGGCCCCTCCCGCTTTTAAAACGGCCAGTATTCCCACGACCAGTTCGATCTCATGTTCGCAGATAATCGCAGTGAGCCGATCCGTCTTTACCCCCTTTTTCCTTAACGTTCGGGCTAATTGATTGGCACGTTCATTGAGCTGACGATATGTGAATTGCTTTTCTCCGTAAATAACGGCTGCTTGATCCGGTGTTCGTTTCATCTGTTCTTCGAATAACTGATAAACCGTCTTATCCCGCGGATATTCAGTTTTCGCAGTTTGATTGTCAACGAGAAGTGAATGTGTCTCCGATTCTGGCAAAATATTCACTTGACCGAGGGGGAGCTCAGGCTGAAATAATATGACAGAAAATAGCCGGTTTAAATGTCCGAGCACCTGCATCATATACTGACGATCATAGACTTGTTCATTAAAACATAACTTTATGTCAATCAAGTCTTCACCCATAGCAAACTGGAATAAAGCATCTGCAGCAGCCGTTTCTATGAAACCATCAGGATGAATTTGCTCTAGCGAAACGACTGTATCGATGATCGGCAAATGATTTGCATTGTAGTTCAGCCTCAGCTGTCCGGCCATTTTATCAAAGGGAACGTCCTGATATAAGATCGCTTCGTCCAGCGTATGTTTCAATTCATGGAAAATTGATTTAAACGTACTGCCGGAATTGATATGCTGTTTGATTAACATGAGCTGGTCTGAACGAAGATCTTCATCAGTTTCGTCTTCAAAGTTTGGAACCCCTGTAATCACGCCTTCTTCCCCCGTGTATTTGTACAAAAGGGATTCAATTCCGATCAGGAGAACCAGATAGACGGCCATTGGCGTTTGGTTCGTCATGGTCAGGATGCGCCGTGATACATCCGCACTCAATGAACTGTGAATACAGTCAGATCCACTTGTTATATCACGCTTTACTGTTGAGTCGGACATTTGAAACGAAGGGAATGCACTAGGACGGTCTTCCGTGTGAAACATTCGGCCCCAGAACAACTCCTGTTGTTTGAATTCTGACACTCATATCCCTCCAGTTGGTTTCATTCCTGTTTTCAGGCGACTGGCGGCAGCCGCGGCATTCATGCCGGGACAGCCACTGCCCCTGTGATTAGAAATCCAATTCGATTGTGCTTGCGAGATGTTTACTTTTGTTTACTTTTTCGCTTAATTGAATGTCTTTTAAAGGAATGGATGGGTTTCTCATAATCGCCGAAAGGATCATGACGTAATCCTTGGCCAATACAGCAATGGTTTTCTTTTTAAACAGTTTCGTACAGTAATCAAAACTGCCCTGAATCTCATCTTGGTCTATTAAGAAGTTCAGCTGTAAATCAAACTTGGCTGCCGTCTCTGTTTGTTCATAAGGCCTGACTGCGAGAGAGTCCACTTCAATATCTGTTTGTTCGGTATTTTGCAGGACAAACATCGTATCAAACAATGGATTGCGGCTTAAGTCCCGTTTCACACCCAGTTTTTCAACTAATTCTTCAAAAGGATACTCTTGATGTTCAAAAGCCTTCAGCATGGTTTCTTTCGTTTCCGTTATATAATCCAAAAATGTCTTTTCCGCCATCGGAGCGGTGCGGATGGCTAATGTATTGACAAACATTCCGATAATGGGTTCCAAATCCGCATGCGGTCTCCCTGCAATAGGTGTACCGACAACGATATCATCCTGACCGCTGTATTTTGCCAGCAGTATGGAATAGGCCGAGAATAGAATCATGTAAGCGGTCGTTCCGGTCAATTCTTCCAGCTGCTTTATCCCTTGGGTGACAGTCTTATCGAGCGTAAAATTGTGCCTTTTCCCATCAAAGCTTCTAACCGGCGGTCTCGCAAAATCTTTCGGCAGCTCGAATGACGGGAGCTCTTCATGAAATACACCAAGCCAATACTCTTCCTGGCTCTTGATTCGTTCTCTTTGTTCTTTTTGATGTTTCCATTCCGTAAAGTCTTTGTACTGAATACGGAGCGGAGCTAACTCTTTGCCGTCATACAATTGAATCAGTTCTTCGACAAAAATATTCATGGAGGCGCCGTCCGTGATAATGTGGTGCATGTCAAACATGAAAATATGCAGGTCTTGTTCTAACTCGATGAGTCCGGCCCTGAGTAATGGAGCTTGGCTGAGATCGAACGGCCGCACGAAGGTCCGGAAACATTCCTCAACCTCGTCGGCTGTTGCTTTGTATCTTTCCATCGAAAACTCCACTTGCGATTTGATCACCTGCACCGGTTCTCCGCGGACCATTTCAAAACCGGTACGCAGCGATTCATGGCGCTGGATCAGTCTTTGGAAAGCGGTTTGCAAGCGATTCATGTCGAGTTTTCCTTCTAATGTAAGAATTCCCGGCATATTGTAGCTCAGTTCTCCGCCTTCTATTTGTGTTGACAGGTAAACCATCTTCTGCACGGACGATACGGGATAGACATCTTTTGCTTTGGCTTTCGGAATATAGTCCGGTCCGTTGGTTTCAGCTTCTGCAATAGCTTGTGCCATTTCTTCAACTGTCGGACATTGAAAGACTTCTCTTAATGAAATGTTTTTGCTGAATTGCTTATGAATTTTGGCGATGAGCGTCATCCCCCGCAACGAGTGGCCGCCCAAATCGAAAAAGTTATCTTTTACACCTATTTCTTTTACCTTCAAAACGTCTTGCCAGATGCATATCAGCTGCTCTTCCATATTCGTCCGCGGAGCAACGTAGTCAGTCCCCGTTTGCAAACCTGCTTCAGGCATCGGTAATGCTCTTCGATTTACTTTTCCATTGCCGGTTAGCGGCAGTTTCTCCAGCTGGATGAAGTATGAAGGGATCATATATCCCGGTATTTGGCCAGCAAGTTTTTCTTTAAGCTGACTGATCGAGAGTGATTGCTCTGCTGTAAAATAGGCATACAAATCGCTTTGGCCATCGGTATTTTCTTTCGCTAGGACAACTGCTTCCTGTACGTGCTTGAGAAGAGCGGCTTCCACCTCACCGAGTTCAACCCGATAACCGCGGATTTTGACTTGATGGTCCCTCCTTCCCGCATATTCAATGTTTCCCTCGGGAAGGTAACGAGCCAGATCGCCTGTTTTATACATCCGTTGATTCGAGTCATATGGGTGCGGAACAAAAGTTTCGAGCGTCAAAGACTCCCTGTTATGATAGCCTCTGGCCAGGCTCACTCCTGAAATACAAAGTTCACCGACGATTCCGACAGGCTGAAGCGTTCCGGCTTCATTCAAAATGAAAATCTCCGTATTTGAAATCGGTTTTCCGATCGGCTGAAGCTCCTGATCTGTATCAGGATCGACGGTATACATGGTCACAACATGCGTCTCCGACGGACCGTAATGATTATGCAATGTGACTTGGTGTCGTGCCAGCATGTCACGCAGCATCCTTGTCGCGATGAGCTGTTCTCCCGCAGCGATGATGTGATCCACGCACTCGGCAAACGGTTCGAAATAGTGTTTCTCTGAGGCAAGGAGCTTAAGGAACGCTGTCGGGAGAAATGCTGTTTGTATCCCGTGCGTTCTGACAAAATCATTGAGCTGCCGTATGTCACGTTTTGCCTCATTGCCGATGATAAAGAGTGTTCCTCCGCTTGAAAGCGCAGAGAACATTTCTTGATAGCAGACATCAAAGCTCATTGCGGCAAATTGCAGCACTCTGTCAAAGCGAAGCTGCGTATGATCCTGCTCATAAGCGAGCAGATTCGTCATCGTCTTGTGCTCCAGCTGAACGCCTTTCGGCTGCCCTGTTGTGCCTGACGTGTAAATAACATACATTAAATCATTTTCCGAGCAGGAAAGATTAAGATTGTCTGTTCTGCCTTGATATAGTAACGGATCATCAAGCAGAAGCACTTCTCCTTCAAAGAGCGGCGGAATAGCGTGACCTGCACAAGTCAAAAGCACATCGGCACCGCTGTCTTTTAGCATAAAAGCCCGCCGTTTTTCGGGAAGCTCCGGATCGATAGGGAGAAATGCTGCGCCGGCCTTTAATATGGCTAAAATGCCGATGATCATATGTGCTGAGCGATCCGTGAGAACGGCAACAACCTGATCAGTGCAGGCACCCTTATCTTGAAGAACGCGCGCCAGCTGATTGGAACGTTCATTCAGCTGACGATAAGTCAGCGTCTGATTTCCAAACATGACGGCTTCATGATCCGGGTTACGCTCAGCCTGCTGCTCAAAAAGCTGATGAATCGTTGTCGGAATTCGTTTTTCCGCAACTGCAGTATCGTTAAAGAGTTGCTGAATGTCTCTTTCCTCTTCCTTGGTCATCATATTTAAACGAGCCAGCTCGGCCTCAGGCTGTTTAATAATCGAATCAACCAGCTGTTCAAAATGCCCCATCATCCGTTCGATCGTTTCCGGTTTAAACAGAGCCGTCAAGTATTCCAGCGTGAACTGAATACCCGCCCCTTCTTCCACAGCAGTTAAAGTTAGATCAAATTTCGCCATCGTATGTCCGTTTGGATATGGTTTGAAAGTGACGTCATTTATCTCTAACTGTTCCTGCTCCGTGTTTTGAAGCACAAACATGGTGTCAAACAATGGATTGCGGCTCAAGTCTCTGGCGATATTCAGTTGATCGATCAGCGCTTCGAACGGATAATCCTGATGTTCATAAGCTTTTAATGCATTCTCCTTCACTTCGGACAGATACTGAGAGAACGTCTTCCCTTTTTCAGGGTAATTTCTCATCGCCAATGTATTGACAAACATTCCGATAATCGGTTCCAAATCGGCGTGCGGTCTTCCCGCTATAGGACTGCCGACAATAATGTCTTCCTGGCCGCTGTATTTTGAAAGCAATAATGTATAAGACGCAAGGAGCACCATATATAAAGTCGATTCAGTTTGGGATGCCAGCTGCTTTAATCCGTCGCTTTTTTGCTTATCAAGCGTAAAATGCATTGTGGCTCCCGCAAAATCCCGTGCCGACGGCCGGATATAATCGGCCGGCAGATGAAGGACAGGAACGTCGCCGCTGTACAGCTCTAACCAATAGGCTTCTTGTTTTTGAATCTGCTGTAATCTCGCTTCGCCGGTCTGCCATACCGCGTAGTCCTTGTACTGGATGCGCAGGGGCGGTAATGTCTCTCCTTCATAAATCCGGATAAATTCTTTGATCAATACGCTCATGGATGTTCCGTCAGAAATAATGTGGTGCATATCAAACATCAGAATTCCGCGGTCAGGTTGAAGTTCAATCAGCCCTACGCGAAGCAGCGGCGGCTCATCCAGGTGAAAAGGACGAATAAATTGGCGGATATAAAGGTCCGCATCATCTTCTTCCCCTTGGTACCACTCTGCTTCAAACGCCGCGTGATCCAAGACATACTGAACAGGTTCTCCGTCAGCCATTTTAAAACCGGTGCGCAAAGATTCATGGCGCAAAATCAGCGTGCGGAAGGCTTGCTGCAGCTTGTCACGATCAAGCTTTCCTTCCACAGTCATCAGTCCCAGCATGTTGTAACTGAGTTCTCCGCCTTCCAAGTGATTCAGGATGTACAACCGTTTTTGTGCTGAGGATACCGGATAATAAGGTCTTTTTTCAATTGCAGGAATCGCGGCATACCCGGTCAGCTCCGTCTTCGTGATCGTCCGTGCGAGCTGTTCAATGGTTGGGAAACGGAAGACGTCCCGCAAAGGAATTTGGACATGCATTTGCTTTTGTATTTTTGCAATCAGCGCCGTTGCCCGCAGGGAGTGTCCGCCGATCTCAAAAAAGTGATCTCTGATCCCCACCTGCTCTAGTCCAAGGACATCCTCCCAAATTGCTGTCAGCTGGATTTCTGCCGAAGTTTGCGGCGGGACGTACTCTATGCCGCTGTCACGCTTTTTGACCGGAGCCGGCAATAACTGGCGATTCAACTTCCCGTTTGGCGTCAGCGGCATCTTATCCAGCTGCACAAAATGAGCGGGGATCATATATCCGGGTAAATGCCGGGCCATTCTTTCGCGAAGTTCACTGATCTGTATTGTCTTATCTGCTGCAAAGTATCCGCACAAGTAATATTCATCATCTGCATCTTTAAGGGCAGCTGCGGCGGCTTCTTGAATATCAGGAACGTTCAGCATCACCGATTCGATTTCACCGAGTTCAATCCGAAAACCTTGAATTTTCACCTGATGATCAATCCGGCCGATATATTCAATATTTCCATCCGGCAGAAGGCGGGCCAGATCACCGGTTCTGTACATTCGGTCCTCCGGTACAAACGGATCGGCAACAAATTTTTCGTCCGTCAGTTCCGGCAGGTTCAAGTAACCCCGCCCGACACCGTCCCCTGCAATATACAGCTCGCCGTGGACGCCCTTCGGCTGCAGCCGTTTTTTTGAATCAAGAATGTACATTCGGTTTCTGCCTAACGGCTTGCCTATAGGGACATAGTTTTGGCTGCGTGCCCAAGCATCGGAAGAACATTCAATGTTGAACAGAGACGCGTCTACGCAAGTCTCCGTAGGCCCATATACATTAGTAATCCCAGGCGCAGCGCCATGCTCGCCGAATAATTGCTTGAGCTTATTTACCGTCGTTTTGGAAAGAGCCTCTCCTCCGATTAAAAGATGCTGAAGCGTGACTCCCTGCAAATCACCTGCAGCTATCAAAAGCTTTAAGTGGGCAGGTGTTCCGTCAGTGATGTCAATCGAATGCTGCCGATAGTAACGGCATAAGGCAGCACCGTCTGACACTATCTCTTTCGGAACAATAAACAAGGTATGGCCTGACAGCAAGGAAGCATACATTTGCTGAACAGAAGCATCGAAATAATATGGAGCGAGCATGGCTATATTCAGCTCCGCATCATAGGCAGAGTATACTTGGCGGCTCAGCCCTTCTATCAGGTGGATGACCTGGCGATGTTCAATTAACGTGCCTTTAGGCTTGCCTGTCGTGCCGGAAGTATAAATGGCATAGGCCAGTTGACTGGACTGATAAGAGAGTGCAAGACTGCTGTCTTTTTCGTGATAGAAATGTTCCTCCATGAGATCGATACATGTTCCTGAGAAGCCGATGTCATCCTGCAGCTTCCCGCAGTAAAGCAATACGCTGATGCTTGAATCATTTAAAATATAACGGATGCGTTCAGACGGAGAATCAGGATCTATCGGCAAATATGCACCGCCCGCTTTTAAAACTCCCAAGATGCCTACAACCATCTCAAGCGAGCGTTCAGTCATAATGCCGACAAGCTGATCCGCCTGCACTCCTTTTGCCTGCAAGGTTCGAGCAAGCTGATTGGCACGCCGGTTCAGTTCTTCGTAGGTGAATTGTTTACCCTCAAATACAACCGCTGTATTGTCCGGAGTACGATGCGCCTGTTCCTCGAACAACTCATGAATCGTTTTTTCACGCGGGTAATGCATGTCATTAGACTGAAAGCGGCTGAGCAGATATTCTTTTTCTTGCTGAGAGAGAAGCTCCAAATCTTCTATTTTGACAGACGGCTGCCGCAATACTTGCTGCATGAGTTTTTCAAAATGACCTCGGAGCCGCTCCACTTCTGATTTTTCATATTCGTTTTCATTAAAACCGAAATGAACGGCCAGCTGTTTGCCAGGTATGACAACCACATTCAAATCATAGTGGGAGTGTTCCTGCATATGAAAATTCGTAATGTTCAGCTCCGTACCATGATGTCCCGTCTCTTCGGCTTGCTGCCCTATCGGATAATTTTCAAAGATCATGATATGATCAATTAAGTTTTGCTTTTGTTCCGTTTGGGCCTGAATTTCGTATAAAGGATAGGTATCGTACGATTGGGAAGCCAGCGCGTTTTGTTGAACCATTTGCATCGTATCAGCAAAAGTGCTGTCCTCATCGCAGCGGATGCGAACCGGAATCGTATTGATGAACAGGCCGATCATCTGTTCCACATCAGGAATTTCCGCCGGCCTTCCCGACACGACACTGCCGAAGACAACGTCTGCGGACCCGCTGTATTTCTGTAATAATACTCCCCATAACGTTTGGATGAACGTATTTAACGTAACCTGATGCTGATTTGCGATCTGCTGTAATTGTTTTGTCTGTTCGTGATCAAATCGGCAGATCAAATTGGCATAGGCGTATTCTTTTTGTTCATGCTGCGCTATTTTATGAAGAAGCGTGGTTTCACCTTTATATCCTTCAAGATACCCGCTCCAGTACCGCTTTGCCGCTCCCTGATCTTGGCGGTCAAGCCACTCGATATAGTCGCTGTAAGGAACTGCCGATAGCGGTTCTGGTTCCCTGCCTTCCTGTAAGGCGCTATAATGATCAAACACTTCCTTCGTGATAAGAGACAGGCACCAGCCATCCATCACAATATGATGGAAGCTCCAAATCAAATGATATTTGCGGTCTTCCATCCGGAAAATCGCTATGCGCATCAGCGGATCCCGAGCCAAGTCAAATCCTTTTGCCTTATCTTCTCTTTGATAGGCTGCGATTGCATCCTCTCTCAGGTGCTCCTCTATATCACGCAAATCTGCAAAATGAATTTGCGGTGTTTGCGTTTTATAGACAATTTGTAAAGGAGTATCGTTCCAGCCGCTGTAAAAACGGGTTCTGAGCACGGCGTATGTTTCAAATAATCGTTCAAGGCTTGCTTTAAACCAATCAATCTTTAACTCTCCCTGCAAATCGAACGATGCTTGTTCAAAATAAGAACTTGAGGCCTCGTCCAACAGGCTGTGGAAGAGCATTCCTTTCTGCATCGGAGTGAGCGGATACACGTTTTCAACCTCACCTGCATGCGGCAGTTGAATGAGGAGCTGATCCAATTCGCCAATGGACATGCCCTTTAACAAAATATCGCTTGGTGTCAGTTCCGATTGTTCTTTATGAACGCAATGCGTAATGATGGTCCGCAGGCGGCTTTGAATCGTTTCCGATAACCGCATGATCGTTTCTTTTGCGTACTGTTTGCTGCTGTAGCTGATCGTAAGCTTCAGCCGGCCCTCGGTGATCATTCCGTTTATATTCAATACATACGGTCTTTCTTGATTTCCGCTTGAGTCTGAACCGCAAGAATAAGAAGATAATTGAACCCCATGCTGCTGTAAATCTTGGTCAAACTGTCCCAGGTAGTTAAAGCTGATCTCGGGATTTAGTTTCGATGGCATTCCGCCGCTTAAGTACCTTGCTATTCCATATCCGATCCCTTTATGCGGAATTTGACGCAATCCTTCTTTGGTCGTCTTGATATAATCAGAGATTTCTTTGCCCGGCTGCGCGTGCAGCACAACCGGATACAGACTTGTAAACCACCCGACCGTGCGGGAGATATCTATATCCTGTATAATCTGTTCGCGGCCGTGTCCCTCTAAATGAATCGGAATTTGTTCCAGTCCTGACCAATGCGATATGGAAAGACCCAGAGAAGTTAAAAGCAAATCGTTTATTTCCGTGTGATAAGCGCGATTCGCTTGTTTTAATAAGAGCTCCGTTTCCTCTTTCGTCCATTCCACAGCTGCTGTTTCACTGTCTTTTGCAGTTGTATGGGTTTCATGAAAATCTTTAGGCAGCGGTTTGACTTCGGTTTGTTCGATCTTTGTCCAATATTCCTGTTCTTGTTTTATGGTTTCACTTTGCGCGTATTCTGACAGTCTCTTAGCCCATAATTGGAAGGAGTCTGTTTTTTGCGGCAGTTGAATCACTCGCCCGTTCTCGGCTTGCTTGTAGCCGCTAACGATATCTTCCAGTAAAATGCGCCATGAAATCCCGTCTATAATCAAATGATGGATGGCAATGAGCAGATGATCTCCATTTGCGCATTGAAACAACCCGGCTTTCATTAACGGCCCATCACTTAAACGCATACTGCTTTGTATCTCATCAGCCTTGGCTTCAATTGTACGCCCCGGATCGGAATCTTCTTTCAGATTCAGGACTTCTAAGCGGTACAGTCCGCTTTGGGCGATTTCTTCATTCTGTGCCTCACAGCCATTTTCCGTAGTCCGGAACGTCATGCGGAGCGCATCGTGATGTTCAGCAAGCTTTTGCAGGGTTTGACGAAGCTGCGTTTCCTGAAAACCTTCCGGCGCATGCAGCATGACGGCTTGATTGTAATAATGCTGATCTGTCGTTATATGATCAAAGAACCAATGCTGAATAGGAGTCAGGCTGACTTTTCCTTTGACCTCACCTTGATCGGCTATACGCAGATTCTGCTTGATATGCGGACTCAATTCTGCAATTGTTGCATATTGAAACAAGTCTTTGATTTCCATTTTGTATCCTTGCTGATTTAATCTGGAGGATACTTGAATGGATTTAATGGAATCTCCGCCAAGGTCAAAGAAATTATCAAGAATACTGACGTTTTCAGCGCCTAATACCGATTCCCAGGCAGAAACTAATATTTCTTCCGCTTTTGATCGGGGAGCTTTATACTCTGCTCTGTCCTGCAGCTCGAAATCCGGAGCCGGCAGCCCTTTTTTGTTTATTTTTCCGTTAGAAGTTAAAGGCATTTCATCAAGTTCGATAAAATAAGCCGGAACCATATAACCCGCCAGACTGTGTGACAATTGTTTCCGGAGCCGGGCTGCCGTTGTTTGCCCGCCGCTCACGTAATATGCACACAATTGTTTAAACCCGTGGACATCCTCTCTGGCTGTAACGACAGCTTCCTTGATCGCTTCTTCTTGAAGCAGTGCCGCCTCGATCTCGCCTAATTCGATACGATAGCCTCTGATTTTCACTTGTTCATCTATTCTGCCCGCATATTCAATGTTTCCGTCCGCCAGCCACTTCGCCAAATCTCCGGTCTTATACATCTTCGCTCCGGGTTCAAACGGGTCATCGACAAATTTCTCTGCCGTTAATTCGGGACGGTTCAAATATCCTCTTGCCACACCGGCGCCGCTGATATAGATCTCTCCCGGGACACCGATCGGCGCGGGTTTCATATTCTCATCAAGAACGTAAATGCTCGTGTTTGCCGCAGCGGTTCCGATCGGTA
Organism: Bacillus sp. JNUCC-21; assembly: GCF_041222765.1. Taxonomy (NCBI): domain Bacteria; kingdom Bacillati; phylum Bacillota; class Bacilli; order Caryophanales; family Bacillaceae; genus Bacillus; species Bacillus sp. JNUCC-21. The sequence continues at coordinate 1,958,231 of NZ_CP166019.1, forward strand.
CCGATTCCCGTCTGTCCTTTGCGGCATCGTAACGGTAAATCATGCAGCCGACAACAGTTTCCGTCGGTCCGTACTCATTGCATATTTCAATCCGGCCTTCGAACTGTTCATGAATGCTGCGGGCTAACCGGGTGCTTAAGTTTTCCCCGCCCACAATCATTCTTCGGACAGCCGTTTGATCGGCAATGTTCATTTCTTTCAAAACCTGCAAATGGGCCGGGGTCAATTTAATGATATCCACCCTCGGGTCCCGCACAATCGATTCAAGCAGAGCTGTTTTATCCTCTCCGTCATAGACGATGATTGCATTGCCTGTGACAAGCGGCGTGAAAATAGAAGTCACCGTCAGATCAAAAGAAATTGACGAATACAATGGGAAGTTGGCTTTCTCGCCTTTTACATAAACCTCTTTCGCCCACCAAATATAATTGGTCAAGCCTCGGTGCTCGATTAGTACGCCTTTTGGCCGGCCTGTGGAACCTGACGTATAAATGACATATGCCAAATGGCTCGCATCATTTATCGGAGCAAGGTCAGAGCCATCTTGGTGATAAGAACTTTCATCATCAAGTAAAACCGTGACGCCTTCATAGGCAAGCTGTTTCCTGACGTCCCGCTGCATTAAAACGATTCCGGCTTGGGAGTCATCCAGCATATACCGGATGCGGTCTTGCGGATATTCCGGATCTATAGGGACATAGGCTCCGCCTGATTTTAAAACGGCAAGGATTCCGACCACCGATTCGATGCTGTTTCTTGTGATGATGGCTACAGGCTGATCCGTCTGCACTCCTTTCGCTCTTAACGTTCGCGCCAGTCGGTTGGCCCGCTTATTGAGCTCTCCGTACGTGAGCTGCCTGTCCTTATCAATGACGGCTGCTTGATCGGGCGTACGCTGCGATTGCTCTTCAAATAATTGATGAACCGGCGTCTGCGGAAACGGCGCGGCCGTGTCGTTAAGCGTCTGCAGAAGGGTTCTTCTTTCGCCTTCCGTTAACAATTCCGCTTGATCCACCCGGATATCCGCATCTGTCACGACTTGATGCAGGATTTGCATGAAATGTTCCCGAACTCGCTCTATGCTTGCCCGCTCATACACATTTGCATTGTATTCAAAAGAGATGTTCATCTCGTCGCCCGGTATAACGGTCAAATTAAAATCGTAGTTGGTCTGTTCTTCCATTTGTACGTTGGAAATCGTGATGGATGTTCCGTTTTGGCGGCCTATACTTTCCATATACTGATCAACCGGATAATTTTCGAATATCATTAAATGTGTAATTAAATCTTGCTTTTGCGTTGTACGCGCTTGAATATCGTACAGTGGGTGCGTCTCAAATTGTTGAGACGCTACAGCCCTTTCCTGCGCCTCTTTCATAAGCCCGGCAAACGTTGTCCCGGCTTCACACCGAAACCGGACGGGAATGGTGTTAATGAATAAGCCGATCATGGTTTCCACGTTTGGAATTCCAGCGGGTCTTCCGGATACAACACTTCCAAACACAACGTCCCGGCTGCGGTTATATTTCTGCAGCAAAACCGCCCATGCCGTCTGCAGCAGCGTGTTCAGCGTGACATGATGCTTGCCTGCCGTCCGCTTCATTTTCGAAGTGAGATCGGAGCTTATGTCACACGTCACTTTTTCAGGAACGTATCGTCCGTCTTCCGCTGCATGGTGATCCTTAGGAAGGCCGGTTTGCTCCTCATATCCCTCCAAGTACTGATCCCAATAAGCCGTGGCCTCTTTCGCATCTTGCCGGCCGAGCCATTCAATATATTGACTGTACGGAGTAATTGACGATTGTTCAGGCTGTTTTTGCTGAAGCAAAGCAAAGTAATTCTCGAAAATTTCTTTTGTAATCAGCGGCAGACACCAGCCGTCCATCAAAATATGGTGGAAACTCCAGATAAAACGGTATGTCTTTTCATCCGTACGAAGGATGAATAACCGCATTAACGCGCCTTTTTCTAAGTCGAACCCCCGCATCTTATCTTCTCTGGCATACTGCTGAATCATCGCTTCTTTTTGAGATTCCTTCATCTCTCGTAAGTCATTGAATTGAAAACCGATTTTTTTCGTTTTGAATATGATTTGGAGCGGCTGATCCTTCCAGCCTCTGTAAAAATTCGTGCGGAAAATATCATATTTTTGCGATAAGCCGTCCAAGCTTTTTGAAAATGAATCAATTTCCAGATCTCCATGCAGATCAAACATCGTTTGCTGAAAATAAGCACCAGAATTCGGATCAAATAAGCTGTGAAACAGCATGCCCTTCTGCATCGGCGTTAATGGATAAATATTTTCCGCTTCGCCTAATTCACGCGTCTGCTCCAAAAGCTGTTCCAGTTCGTCGATTGAGATGTCTTTTAACAGGATGTCACTTGGTGTGAGAGAAGTCTGCTGCCGGCTTACGCAATGCGCAATGACTTCTTGCAGACTTTCTTTCAACCCCCGGGCAAATTGCGCCATAGTAGATCTTTCGTATTGTTTGCTGCTGTAGCTCAGTGTCAGTGATAATGTCCCTTCGGCAATCATGCCATTCAAATCAAGCACGGCCGTTCTCTCTTGGTTTTCGTTCATTGACAACCCTGTGGAAAAAGGCGAGATGCGCAAAGCCTGATGCTTCAGGTCTTGGTCAAATTGTCCCAAATAATTAAACGATATCTCCGGATTCAGCTGCAGGCTGTCGGCTTCCGAGTGCCCGGATATATATTTGATGATGCTGTAATTCATTCCTTTGTCAGGGATACGGCGCAGCCCTTCTTTTACGATCTTGATCCGCTGCGACAGGTTTTTTCCGGCTTCCATCCTCAGGACGACAGGGTACTGGCTTGTGAACCATCCTATCGTGCGGGAAATGTCAGCATCCGGAATAATCGGTTCTCTCCCGTGGCCTTCCAAATTCACGACAATGTCTTCCGTGCCTGTCCACTTGTGAACAGCCAGCCCTAACGAAGTCAGCAGCAGATCGTTGATATCCGTGTTGTAGGCGCGGTTCGCTTGTTTTAATAATTGCTCCGTTTCCTCTTTTGTCCATTGAATCGTCACTTCTTCGCTGTCTCTTAATAACGATCCTTCGCTGATAGTGTCCTTAGGCAATGGCTGAGGCTTTATACTTGAAAGCTCGGTCCAATACGCAATCTCCTCTTCCATATCGGTTTCCGCCGCATATTTGGACAATTGATCGGCCCAGGATGGAAACGAGTCTGTTTTTTGCGGGAGCTGGATCGTTTGTCCGCGTTCTGCCTGCTCATAACCGCTTGCAAAATCTTCGAGCAAAATACGCCAGGATACACCGTCAATCAGCAAATGATGAATTGCAATCAGCAAATGATCTCCGTCCGGACATTGGAACAAACCGAGCTTCATCAATGGCCCTTTGTCTAATACCATGCTGCTTTGAATCTCATTCGCTTTATCGGCAATCGCTTGAGCCGGATCGGTTTCCCCTTTATAATTCATCACTTCCAGATGGAATAGTTCACTTTCATCTGTTCCTGTAATTCGCGGAGCGTATCCATCCGGCGTTTTTTCAAAAATCATCCTCAAGGCATCGTGATGCGACGCGATCCGTTCCATCGTCCGGCGAAGCGGGCCCTCTTTAAAGCCTTCCGCCGAATATAACATGACGGCCTGATTGTAATGGTGTGCATGCGGCATTTTTTGCTCAAAAAACCAATGCTGTATCGGGGTCAGCTTGGTTCCGCCATTCACTTCTCCTTGATCAGCCACCCTGCTGACCGGTGCTGCAAACTGACTAAGTTCAGCAATCGAGGGGTGTTTAAACAAATGCTTCATATCAATCTTGTATCCGGCTTGATACAATCTGGATGACACCTGAATTGATTTAATCGAATCTCCGCCAAAATCAAAGAAATTATCCAAAATTCCTATACGTTCTGCCCCTAATACTTCTTGCCAGATAGACGCCAGCAGTTCTTCTATTGTGTTCCGCGGGGCTATGTATTCGTTTTCCGCCCGCGTATTTTCGTCAGCAGCAGGCAAAGCTTTCAGATCAATCTTCCCATTGGAAGTGAGCGGAATGCGTTCCAAAGGGATAAAGCGGGAGGGAATCATATAATTCGGCAGTTCCCGGGATAATTCTTCTCTGAACTGCGCAGCGGTCAAAGAAGGCTCGCCGACATAATAGGCATACAATTGTTTGGCCCCGTCTGCGTCTTCCCGCGCGACGACTGCGGCTTCACGAACGTTTTCCAGATTGAACATGGCTGCCTCTACCTCGCCGATCTCAATCCGGTAGCCGCGAATTTTCACTTGATGATCAATCCGCCCTAAATATTCGATTCTTCCATCCGGCAGCCATCTGGCGAGATCCCCCGTTTTATACATCTTTTGACCAGGGACATGCAGATGCTCCACAAATTTTTCCTCCGTCAATTCAGGCCGATTGAGGTAGCCGCGGGCCACTCCCGCTCCTCCGACATACAGCTCTCCCGGTACGCCGATCGGCTGGATTTGATGGTGCGCTCCTAAAATATAAGCTTGATGGTTGGCCACCGGGCTGCCGATTGTGATCTGTTCATCAGCGGACTGAACAGGGTGAAATGTAGATACCACGCTGTTTTCTGTCGGTCCGTATTCATTATTGATCCGAATGCGAGGCTGCAGAGAATGCAGCTTCTCAACTGTATCTGTTTCCAGCTGCTCACCGCCTACAACAACATGCTGAACATGGATGAAATCCTCTCTGTTCATCTGTTCGATCATCGTTTTCAGAAGACGGGGAGAAGTTGAGAAATGAGTAATTCTTTCTTGTTTTATGGCATTTTGAATGGCGAAAGTTTCTTTATTCTCTTCATTAGGCAATAGGTGCAAAGTTGCTCCTGAGATGAGCGGGCCGAAGAAATTTAAAATGAACGCATCAAAAACATACGGGTACAAGACAAGTACGCGATCCGCCGGAGAATGCTTGAAAAACGCCTTCTTCCACTGAAGCGAGTTCACAATGCCGCCGTGTTCAACCATGACCCCTTTCGGCTTTCCTGTTGTACCCGACGTATAAATGACATAGGCTAAATGGCTGTGTCCCGCTACTGGTGATAACAATGAGCAATCGGCATGGTATGATGTTTCATCATTCAAATCAATCACCGGGCCGTCAAAAGCGAGACTGTTTTTTAAATGATGCTGAACAAGGAGAACGTCTGCATCCGCATCATGAAGCAAATATTGAAGCCGCTCTTTTGGATATTCAGGATCCAGGGGCACATAAGCGCCCCCTGCCTTCCAAACAGCTATAATGGATACGATCATCTCTAATGAACGATCAGCGAGAATGGCAACTAACGTATCGGGTTTAACCCCGCAATTACGCAATGTTCTTGCCAAACGGCTCGCCTTCTCATTCAGTTCCCTGTACGTCAAATGGTCGTTTTTAAACTTGACGGCCGCATGCTCAGGTGTTCTTTCTGCCTGCTCTTCAAATAATTGATAGACTGTTCTGCTCCCGGAGAAATCTCTGACGGTGTCATTAAAATCAAACAATAGCTTCTGTTTTTCCGCTTCCGGTAAGATCTCTGCCGTATGGATCGCGGCTTGAGGCTGAAACAGAATCACAGACAGCAGCTGATCCAAATGGGATACAATTTGATTGATATAGCGCTCATCGTACAGATTGCCGTTATAAAAAAGCTTCAAATGAATCCCGTTGTTCTCCAAATCAAAGTGAAACAGCGTATCGGTTGCAGTATCTTCTTTACATTGCAAGGAATGAATTTCGTTAAGCGAAACGACGGTATGAATCAAAGGCATATGCTCGTCATTGTATTGCACGCTCAGATGCCGGACCATTTTTCTAAACGGCAGGTTTTGATTTTTCAGAGAATCATTAACAGCTTCTTTCAGCTGCCCGAATACGGTTTTAAATGTGCTCTCGTTTGAAAGCGTATTTTTTAAGAGGACAATGTTGTTAACGGCTGACTGGCCGGCTTTTTGCTTCGATACCGTTGGAATGCCAAGAATCAGGCTCGTGCGATCCGTATATTTATACAACAAGCATTCAATACCCGCCAATAAAATCAGATAGGCCGCCATATCGGAATGATTCGCCATTGTCATGATTCTTTGAGATACTTCCGGAGATAAGGAACGGCAGATGCATTTTTCCTGGTAGCCGGTACGGGCCAACGACGCTTTATCCGCTGCTTTAAAGTAAGGGAATGCGCTTAGGCCGTCTTCTTCATCAAACAGGTTTTCCCAGTACGTTTCTTGAGTTTTAAATACCGACATTGGAGCACCTCATTTTATATATTTTAAAGAAATAATGCTTTTCCCTAAAAGTTCAATTGAATAGAATCAAGCGCGTTCTCTTCTTCCTCATTGCTGCCGCTTAATCCGATATGTTCGATTAGAATGCTTGGCTGTTCCAAAATCGCCGATAGGATGTGTAAGTAGTCGTTTGATAAAACCTCGATTCTGCTTTTCTTAAACAGTTTTTTCGAATATTCAAACAGTCCGTGATAGTTGTCGCGGTCCGCCTGAATCGACAAGGTCAAATCGAATTTGGCAACCGGATGATGAAATGGATACGGCTTGAGTTGAAGGGAATCGAAAGTCAATTCAGCATGATCAAGATTTTGCAGCACAAACATCGTATCGAATAAAGGATTGCGGCTTGAATCTTTTGGAAGATGCAGATGCTGAATTAATTCTTCCAACGGATAGTCTTGATTTTTATAGGCGTTCAGCATGTTTTCTTTTACTTCATTTAAGTAGGCATCAAATGTTTTACGGCCCGCCGGGTGATTGCGAATGACTAACGTATTGACGAACATTCCCACGACCGGCTCTACATCCAGATGAGTCCGCCCGGCAGATGGCGTTCCTACGATAATATCTTCTTGTCCGCTGTATTTGGATAAAAGAATCGTATAGGCTGCCAATAAAATCATATACAGTGTTGCTCCTGTGTCTTCTTCCATTTGGCTTAAACGCTGTTTCAAGTGTTCGGGTATAAGAAATTCAAATGATTCGCCTTCGTAATCGCGTATGGCAGGTCGCTCATAATCCGCAGGTATATCCAGTACAGGAATATCACCGTGAAACTGATCCAGCCAATACGCTTCCTGGCTCTTGATGTTCCGTTTCTGAAGGTCCGATTGCTGCCAAACTGCAAAGTCTTTATATTGAATAGAGAGCGGGCCCGGTTCGTTCCCCTCGTAGATTCGGCTTAAATCTTTCATCAGAATATTGACGGACACGCCGTCAGAAATGATATGATGCATATCCACCACAAGCACGTGCCGCGCAGGTTCAATTTCAATCAGTCCGGCCCGCATCAGCGGCGGTTTGGCTAAGTCAAACGCTTTGATGAAATCAAGCACACGGTCTTCCGCCTCTTCTTCGCTAGCTTGAATTCGTTCTATCGTAAAGTCGACGTTCTGATGAATACGCTGTGCCGGCTCGCCTTCATATAAATCAAAGCTGGTACGCAATGCTTCATGACGCGCGATTAATTTTCGGAAAGCGGCGTTTAACCGTTCGGGATCGATCGTCCCTTCCACTTTCATGGCACCCGTCATATTGTAAGTCAGCTCGCCGCCTTCTGTGTGACTTAATAAATACATCCGCCTCTGAGCTGAAGAAACCGGATAATATGGCATTTCCTTTGCAGCCGGAATCGGTACATATCGATTTTTGTCCATGTGTAACGCCTTGTCAGCCAATTGTTCAATGGTAGGAAACTTGAATATGTCTTTGAGAGACAGATTCACATCCAGCTCTTTGTGAATTCTGGCGGCTAAGGCAGCCGCTCGGATGGAATTGCCTCCGAGATCAAAGAAATTATGTTTGATCCCCGCATGGCTTATTCCGAGCACTTCCTTCCATAAATCTGTCAGTTTGGACTCCGTCTCATTACCCGGCGGAACATATTCAGCTGTCTGTTGCAGACTCGCTTCTGGTGCAGGCAGTGCCTTACGGTTTATTTTCCCGTTGGATGTTAACGGCATATGCTCCAGATGGACAAAATAGGACGGAACCATGTAGTCCGGAAGCTCCGATGACAATTGTTCCCTAAGCTGCGCAGCCGCTATAGGCTTGTCGCTTACGTAATACGCGCATAATTGTTTTAAGCCGTCTTTTTCTTCTTTCACTGTAACCGCGGCTTTTTGCACCGCTTCCGCGTTATGCATCGCTGCTTCAATTTCACCAAGCTCGATTCGGTGTCCCCTGATTTTGACTTGTTCATCAACGCGCCCAATATATACAAGATTTCCGTCCTTCAATCGCTTAGCCAAATCCCCTGATTTGTACATTTTCGCTCCCGGGACATACGGGTTTTCAACAAATTTCTCTTCCGTTAAATCCGGGCGGTTCCAATACCCTCTGGCAACACCCGGTCCGCTGATATATATTTCGCCGATTACCCCGATCGGAACCAGGTTTCTGCTTGCATCGGCCACATAAATATCCGTGTTGGCAGCCGGAGTGCCGATCGGTACAAATTCCCGCTTGTCCCGTACTGCGTCAAAGTGATAAATCATACATCCGACGACAGCTTCCGTCGGTCCGTATTCATTGAAAATGTCCAGCCGGCCTTTAAACTGCTCGCTGACACTTTTGGCCAGACGGGTGCTTAAATTTTCTCCGCCGACAATCATTTTCCGTATTGCGGTGTCGCCAGCGATGTTCATCTCCTTGATGACGTGCAGATGTGCCGGGGTCAATTTGATCATGTCTATTCTTGAGTCCCGCATAATCTCAGAAAGCACAGCGCTTTTGTCTTCGCCGTCAAAGACAATGATGGTATTTCCCGTAACCAGCGGCGTAAATATCGAGGTCACAGTCAGATCGAAAGAGATGGAAGAGTATAATGGAAAGTTGGTTTTCTCACCTCTTACATAAACCTCTTTCGCCCACCAAATATAATCAGCCAGTCCCTGATGCTCAATGAGTACACCTTTTGGATTTCCCGTCGAACCTGACGTATAGATCATGTAGGCCAAATCATGCGCATCGCTGTCCGATTCAAAATTCGAGTGCTCCTCATGGTATGAGTTTTCCTCATCCAAAAGCACAACGTCACCATCATACGGGAATTGATCCAGCAGGCTGCGCTGTGTCAACACAACCTCCGCTCTTGAATCTCTCAGCATATATTGAATCCGTTCTTCCGGATATTCAGGATCAATGGGCACGTATGCGCCGCCGGCTTTCAGAACAGCCAAAATTCCGACAATCAGCTCGATCCGATGCGGGCAGATGATGGCAACGAATTGATCCGCTTGTACGCCTTTTGTCCGTAACGTCCGCGCCAATCGGTTTGCCCGTTCATTGAGCTGTCTGTACGTATACCGCTCATTGCCAAAAATAACGGCTTCATGATCGGGACTCTGTTCCGCCTGCATTTCAAACCACCGATATACCGTTTCCTTATGCGGATACGGCGTCTTTGTGCCATTACACTCCGTCAGCAGTTGATGCCGTTCGGTTTCAGACAGCATAGGAACGGAAGACAATGTCATCTCCGGCTGCTCAACAAGGCTGTTTAAAATGGCGGTATAGTGTCTGGTAATCTGTTCAATGGTGTCTTTTGTGAATCGTCCCGGTTTATAATCAAAATGCATCTCTATCTGTTGACCGGCATCTTCGATCGTGAGCATCAAATCATATAAAGAGACTCCTGGATTTCGTTCTTTCACTTTAAATGTACATTCATTGTGCCGGATTTCATGAAATTCAATGTTTTGAAACACAAACATCGTGTTAAACAGAGACTTTCCGGTTGTTTCCCGCTGTACATTTAATTTCTCCACAAGCCGGTCGAATGGATAGTCTTGGTTTTCGAAAGCGTCAAGCGTCTGCCGCTTTACTTCTTCCAGATAATCCGTAAACGTTCTATTGGCGTGCGGCTTCGTCCGGATTCCGATGGTTTGTATGAAAATACCGATGATTTTTTCGATATCCGGATGATTTCTTCCTGAAGCAGGCGTGCCTACGACAATGTCTTCTTGTCCCGTATATTTATGAAGCAGCACATTATAGGCGGCCAGAAGCACTGTATAGAGAGTGGTTTCCGCCTTTTGCGCCAAATCTTGAAGCGAACGGATGACATCCGGCTGTAAGGAGCATGTCACACGCTGTCCCTCAGAAGACCGTTCTGCCGCTTTGGAACCGTCTGTCGGAAGGTCAAGGATGGGAATTTCGTCTTGAAATTGTTCCAGCCAATATGTCTCCTGCCGCTTCATGGCATCGTCATTCAGCCGTTGGTTTTGCCATTCTGCGAAATCTTTATATTCAAATTCAATGTCCGGTAATGGTTTCTGATGATATAAAGCCAGCAATTCATTTGTAAGGATGTTGACGGAATAACCGTCCGAAATGATATGATGCATATCGATGAGCAGTTCGGCCTGCTCGTTTTCAATCTTGATCAGCTCCGCACGAACTAACGGAGCTTGATCCAGGCGGAACGGTTTTACAAACCGGTCTGAATAGGCATCAAATTCGTCCCGGCTCATTGTCCGGACATGAACGTTAAAATCAACTTCGTTTTCAAGTTTCTGAACGATATCGCCATCTATAATGTCGAAATACGTGCGAAACGCTTCGTGCCGCTGCATCACTTGTTGAAGAGATGAGATCAGGGCCTGCTCATCGTACTTCCCTGTTATTGATATGTGGCCGAACATATTTTGCGCCAGCTGATCCGGTTCCAGTTGGTGCAGGAAATATACTCTTTGCTGTGCCGGCGATGTCGGGTAATACGCTTTTTTCTCGGCAGCCTTCATCGGGAGGTGCACGACTTTCGTTTCGTTCTGAATGAAACGTGCTAATTCCTTAACAGTCTGGTGATTGAAAAATTGTCCGATGGAAACCTTTTGATGAAATGTCTTCTGAACTTTGGAAAGCATAAGCGTTGCCTGGAGTGAGTTTCCCCCCAGAGCCAGGAAGCGATCTGATCTGCCAACCCGTTCAAGGCCGAAAAGTTCCTCCCAAATCCGCGCCAGCTGCCGTTCCGTTTCATTTACCGGCGCCTCATAGGCTTCAGTAAAATTTGCCGTATTGCTTCCTATTGAAGAGATCCGCTTCTGGTGCTCGGCGTAAAGTGCTTGTAAATCATGCTGTTCTTCATCGGAAAACATCATCATGGCGTTAAGAGGGATTGAATCTCCCTCAACCATTTTTTGCAGCAATTTTGTAAAACCCGTTCCCCACTTTTTCATGATTTCCGGACTGATGACGTTCGTATTAAAGTCGAAATCAAGAACATATTCTTGATGTGCGTCTGTTATGTTCAGAAATAAATCGTACAGGGTGCATTTTACCGGGTATGCAACGGGCTCCGCTTCCGCCTTTCCAAAATGCAGTTTTCGAAAAGGCCTGTCTAAATTAAAGATAATACGCATATCCGGCACTTGATCGTGCGGAAGCTCTCTGGCCACCAGTGTCATCGGGACGGCTTGGTGCCGCATTGCAAGATTCACGCTTTCTTTCATACTGCCAAGATAACCGGATAAAGTGCTTTCTGAAGAAGACGTGTTCTTCACCGGAATCATATTGACGCAATTTCCAATCAGATCATGCTGTTTCATATGCGATTGACCTGCTGCGGGGACCCCGATCACAAGGCCTGACTGTTTGGTAAGCCGGTGCAGAAAAAGATGAAATGCACCCAGCATCGTCACAAATACGCTATTTTTCATCTGAATGCTTAATGACCTTAAAGCCTCGCTCAATGGCCGTCCAAGCCTGACGGTACACCGGTCTCCCTCATACCCGTTCGGATAACGGACAGAATCTGTGCTTGGCAGAATTGGCTGCTGTATCGGTTCAGAAAAATGACGCCGCCAATAACGGACCCCTTCTTCATAATGGCCGCTGTCAATCTGTGCCTGCTGCCAGTCTAAGTATTGGCGAAACGAAACATCTGCCTCTTTCGGTGAAATCGGTTTTCCTTGTACTATTGCCGCGTAGTTGCTCTCCAGTTCTTGAACAAAAACGGCGATTGACCATCCATCGGCAATGATATGATGGAACGTGAGCACAATCAGATGTTCATTGTGAGCCGATGTAAGCACATGGATTCTAAACAAAGGCTTTTGTTCATGGAAATGAAACGGCCGCTTGGCATCTTCTGTCAGCCATTTTTGGATTTCCGGCTCCCGATGTTCATGCGGGTGACTGGTAAAATCAATGACAGGTATATCTATATTCATCCGTTCCAGCACTTGCTGTACCTCGTCATCGGGATGAATCACCGTACGTAAAGCTTCATGACGGTCAACGATATGCCGGACGGCTTGTTTTAATGATGTATACTGCAGTTCGCCCTTCACTTTCAGCATAATGGACTGGTTTAAAGCGGCGGAAGCTTCATTCCCGTAATGGGATGCCATAACCAACTGCTTTTGTTCAGGTGAAAGCTCGCGCGTCCCGGACTTTTTACGGCCTCCGCCATCAGGGGAATCCGGGCCTTCCGGAATAAATCCGCCTCGGCGAAGATCCTCCACCGTGTCTTTCACCGCTAGAATAATATTTTCGATATCATCCGCGGTATGCGCCGCAGACAAGAAGCAGTTGCGTCCCTCCCATACATAGACCCCTTTATAGTTGAGATGGTAAAAGAACAAGTCATTATCAAGCGATGAGACAAACCGGAATAAAGAACCGAATCGAACCATGCGGATAGGCACTTGCGCTTGTTCGAAGCAGCGATTCAGCTCATCGACCAGGTAGGCTGTTTTTTGATTAAGCTGCTCATACAGATGCTCTCCTTCGGTTTGTAAATGGCGAAGGACGGCTAATGACATCCTCATGGTAAGCGGGTGAGTATTGAAGGTGCCGGCCACAAACGTGCGTTTCGCCTCGTCTTGCGGGTAGGAATCGTCCCCATACTGCCAGGTACCCCCGTCGATCGCATTCATGAACTCAGCTTTTCCGGCAACTACCCCTAATGGCTGTCCGCCGCCGATGATTTTTCCGTAGGTCACTAAATCAGCCTGAATGCCGAACCATTCCTGTGCGCCGCCAAGACCGATCCGAAATCCGGTAATAATTTCATCCATAATCAGAGCTGTTCCGGATTGCTGCGTGATCGCCCGCAATTCTTTCAAAAATGCCTGCGGCTGCAAATCCGGTCTGCGGCTTTGTACCGGTTCCACCAGTACGGCTGCCAATTCATCACCAAGACTGCGGATCACGTCCAGCGAATCGGGATTGTTGTAATGTAAAATAATCAAATCATCCATAAAGCTCTGCAGTATGCCCGGAGCCAGCGGATTCGCAGACGCAGCCCCGCCTTTTGTGCCGGCAACCCCTAATACGCCGTCAAACGTGCCGTGATAAGATCCCGAGAACGCCACAACTTTCTTTCTTCCTGTTGCCGCCCGCGCCAAACGCAGGGCAACCATGACGGCCTCTGTTCCGGAATTATAGAAAGCGACCCTTTCCACTCCGGTACATGTGCGGATCCGGTCGGCAACTTCACCGGCGACATCTGACATCGGGCCGAGCGGAGGCAATGATGAACGGGTTGAATCATCGATAACCTGTGTAATAAAGGAAGGATGATGCCCGAACAGGTTAACCCCGAATCCCATGGTGATATCGATATATTCATTTCCGTCAATATCCCACATTTTAGAACCGTCAGAACGTTCGGCGATAATCGGGTATACGATTTCCTTCCAATACGAACGGAAGCTGGACAAATTGCGGTTGTTTGCATGAGCAAATCGGGTGTTGTCCGTATATTGTTTGGAACCTTTCGTTTTATCGGCGTATTTCTTGATGAAATCTTCTAAGTATTGTTTTTGCCGTGCGGTATAGTGCCCCTGATCATTCAGGTTCTGAGGCTGAAAAGGAACATAGGGTTTCGCTTCTTGAGCCGCTTTCTTTTCTGCAGTGACGGTCGGATGCCCCTGCTTGACAGAAGGAATTGATTTCTCTTGCGCCTTAGCGTATTCTTTCTCATCGGAATGATGCCCGCTGTTTCTCAACAAATTAAAGCTATTTAATTGAGCTTGCAAGGTATCCTGAATTAATTGATTCTGAGAAGCGATTATTTTTTCGAGCATATGCTCTTGATGACCTTCTCTGCGATCCGATTCAGACTGCGCTTCTGAAATGACCTGTATTTCCTGCGCCGGAACATTCTCTTGAGGCGGAGCGGATGCAAAGGACGATGGAACGGTATCAGCCAAGTAATCTATGACACTTTGAAGGTTGGTCAACGTATCAAAAAAACGATCCATCGGGATATCTACCCCAAATTCGTCCGCGATGGCTTTTTTGACCTGTGACAGCATGATAGAATCCATTCCGAGCCCGATAAAATGAGCATTCAGATCGAGTTCCTCCGCTCTGATCCCCGAAGCATTGCTGATTACAGTTTTCAGGAAGGATTCAATGTGCGCCTTCGATTGATTGATATTCAATGCCGCTTCTCCTCTCTTTTCGTCCTCGTTTAAGCGCAATTGGTCAGCTTCAGCCCAGCATCGGCTCCGTTCAAACGGATACAGGGGCAATGGCGTCTTTTGTACAGTTTCACCGGAATAAAGCGCGCGCCAATCGATAACGGCTCCTTGCACAAATAATTCGGCTGCGCGATGCAGCCATGTGATCCGTTCATCTTGCGTACGTAAACGCTGCTTAATCAGAGCGGCTGCTTGTTGATTCAGCTCTTCTTTATGAGCAGGCAGCATTTCCTTCATATTCTTGTAACCGATGTATACACCGGGAAGGTTTCTGTCTCCCTGAATCAGGCGGGTCAGCTTATCCGATAGTTCTTGTTTACCGGATACAATCATGGCAATGCCATGATCCAAATGAGCCCTGCCCGTACTGGCTGTATAGCAAATGGACTTTAATGAGGCTTGGCTGTCATCCGATACATATTGCCGGTACTGCTGTGCGAGTTCATAGAGTGATTTTTCAGTATGAGCGGATAAAACAAATAGGAGCGGCCCATGTTCATCCTCGGGCGCATACTCACTTTGAGAAATATATTCTTCCAATACCACATGAGCGTTCGTTCCGCTAAAGCCAAATGAGCTGACTCCGCCTCGCAGCGGCTCATCACCGGATGTGAACTCCGCAGCTTCCTGATTCACATAAAATGGTGATGAGTGAAAATGAATGAGCGGATTAGGTTCATTAAAATGCGCTAACGGCGGATTTTTCTTGTGATTCAGCATGAGGACAGATTTGATCAGCCCGACGATGCCTGCCGCTTCAAACAAATGACCGATGTTCGATTTAACAGAACCAATCGCACAAAATTGTTTTTTTGCCGTATACTTTTCAAACGCTTTACAAAGTCCGTTAAATTCAACCGGATCGCCGAGCTTCGTTCCGGTGCCATGCGCTTCGATGAAAGACAGTGTTTCAGGAGCAATGCCCGCGTCTTTCCAGGCCGTCTCAATGACCTCAGTCTGAGCTGCCGGATTCGGTGCTGTAATCCCGGCGGTTGTTCCGTCTTGATTCATCGCGCTTCCCTTGATTACGCCGTAAATATGGTCTCCGTCGCGAACAGCATCCTGCAAAGGTTTTAGCAGGACTGCGGCCGCGCCTTCACCTGTGCCCGTGCCGTCTGAATCTTTGCTGAACGTTTTCGTGTACCCGTCCGAAGATTCCATATCAAGCCCGATACAGATCGGCAAGAGCGATGTCCGGATACCGCCGGCAAGAGCCATTTCACAATCGCCGGACATTAAAGATTTACATGCCATATGAACGGCGGCAAGCGATGAGGAGCATGCCGTATCCACTGTGACCGCCGGCCCTTTTAAATTTAAGAAATAAGCGATTCGGCTGGCTAGCACGGAAGGGAGATTGCCCACGATATATTGATGAAGTTCCTCCGGATAATTCGCAGAAAGGAGACGTTCATAATCGTAGCCCACCTTCGAGTACCCCGCATATACCCCGACACGGCTCCCGTTCATGCTGCCGCCGGCATAGCCCGCATCTTCAATCGCATGCCATGCAGACTGCAAAAACAGTCTTTGGTTAGGGTCCATAAACTGAGCCGCTTTAGGAGCTAAACCGAAGAACGAATAATCAAAGCGGTCGATTTCATCTAAATAGCCGCCCTTCACAAACTGACTCTCATTGAACTCGCTTTGGATGGACTTTAAATAATCCGCCGCATCTTTCAGCCGGGATTCGGGGTATTCTCGAATGCTGTGCTCACCTTTTTCAAGCAGATTCCAAAAATCACTTTTCGTTGACGCTCCCGGGACATTGAGCGACATCCCGATAATGGCGATATCTTTCGGTGTCACATGGCTTGGTTTCGCTGCCGCGTCCTGTTTGATTTCAGCCCGGCTTTCAGACAGATATGCCGCTAAATCAGTGATAGAAGGATACGTAAAGAGATCTGAAACGGCAAGCTCGCGTCCGAATTTCTGTTCTATGCGCTCGGCAATCTGCGATAACTGTAATGAATTTGCTCCCATATCAAAATAACTGTCAGCGAGGTGAACCTTTTTCCCGTTGAGCACTTCGGAAAAGATAGACAGCAATTCCGTTTCTATCTCATGAATGGGTGTCTGTCCGGATGTTTCCGGGCTGCTCTCCAAACATTCATTGATGGCGGCAGACTCTGTTGAAAAATTCCCTGCCTCATACTGTCTGGCAAGTTCGTAGCGTTTAACCTTTCCGCTGGTTGTTTTAGGGAGTTTTCGGATCGGAAGGACTTCTTTTATGCTCCAGCCGCCCCGCTTGTACAAATGCTTTTTTATCTCTTTGACAAGCGGTGCGAATTTTTCAGGTGATTTTTTGTAAACAACAAAGAGCACGATTTCTCCGCTTTGTGTCTTTTGATCATATACACCGCAGGCGGCAACCCTTCCTAAGTCAACCTCTTCCATTTCAATCGCGACCCGTTCAATATCGTGCGGGTAGATATTTTTTCCGTTCACGAAAATAATGTCCTTTTCTCTTCCGGTTACGACTAAGTTACCACTTTCACTAATGAATCCGAGGTCTCCCGTTTTTACCCAGCCCTCAGAAGTCAGCGCTTTTTCCGTACTCTCTGGGTTGTTATAATACCCTTGCGTCACATTGTCTCCTTTGATCTGGATATGGCCGATGATTCCGTCTTCTACTCTTTCATTTGTTTCATCGGAGATCCGAAGCTGACAATAGTCAATAGGTTGTCCCACCTCAACGAATGAAGCGCAATTTTGGTCCTCTTTGCTGACTTTTACAGCTCTTTCACCAAGATTTAAATAGTCACGATGCAAATAAACGGGAACGAATTCTTTACCTATTTTAGAGAACGCTGCGCCAACCGAAGCTTCCGCTAAACCGTAAACATTCAAAATGGCGGATCTTTTCAGATTGAATGCTGCGCATCTTTTCAAAAATTCGTCACACAGCTCCGGCAATATCGGTTCTGCACCGTTTGCGATGACCTTGATGTGGGATAAATCCCAGTCTGGTTCGTTTTTGAGAAATTTAAGGAAGTAGTTGTACCCGAAATTAGGAGATGATAGAATACTGGCTTTATGTTCATGAGCTTTTTTCATCCAAAGAATAGGTCTGCGAATAAATAACTCTGTAGGCATTAGATTTTGATTGATTCCGGTTATGAAGGGAACAAGGTGGCAGGCGATGAGCCCCATATCATGCGTTAAAGGCATCCATGATAAGAAAGAGTCTTTCGAATGAATGGCTAGGGCAGTCCCAATGGCGCACGTGTTATGTATTAAGTTGTGATGCGTTAACATGACTCCTTTTGGGTCTCCTGTCGATCCGGAAGAAAATTGGATAAAGGCGAGTTCATCCGCATCAGGTTCATAAAATGAAGCGGGGTAATCGTAGGTTTGATCTTGAATGATGTCAGATTTTTCGTTTAATTGATGATGGAAATCCTGTAAATCGTGTTCTGCAGCGTATTTCTTTATTTTGTCCAATACTTTTTCAGAGGCAATCAGAAAGGGATGATTTAATATATTCCAAATGCGCCAGACCTTCAGTTTATGGTCATCATCTTCTCCGATACTGACCGGAACCGGGATCATTCCTCCTAATATACAAGCCCAAAAAGCAACGACAAATGATTTGTTCTCTTGGATTTGAAATACAATTTCCTGCTTCGGCTTAATGCCGAGATGCTGTAAATAGCCAAGATACCCTTGCGCCTCTTCAAACAATTGGCGGTAAGAGACAACCGTCTCGTTTTTATCGGATTCGATAAAACGGATCCCGCGATCAGAGATACTGCTTCTTTCCCGAATGACATCTACTAAGGTTTGGAATTGACTGGTATACATAGGTCCCCTCCTGGGCGCTTTATTTTAAAATCCGCAATTCTTCCCAAGCCGGAAGCTGTTTAGCTTCACAAATTAATTTGCATAAATGGATCGAATGTTCGAGTTCTTGTTCTGAAAGCACGTCTTCATGCCTTTTCATTCTCTCTTTCAGCTCTTGGATTTGCGTAAATAATGGCGTCGTCATAGTGGAATAAGCCGCTGAATCCTTGTTGTAATTTCGCGCAATGACGGATTGAATCATCAATTTATTCAGTTGTTTTTTGCGTAAATGGACAATATGTTTCTTTCTTTCCGTTGAATTGGAAAGCGGGGGAACATCAGATGTCTGTCCTAAGGGATAAGGTACAATGTGATTCGTTGTTTTTCTCAGCAGACCGGCTAAGACATTGTTCGGACCCATTTCGATGACTTCTGTGACTCCATGTAAAAGCAAGTAATGCATCGATTCTGTCCATCTAACCGGCATCGTCATGTGCTGCTTGAGATGTTCGCTGATCGAATTTCCGCTGCTGTAAGGGCGCGCGGTGACATTTGAAATGATCGGCCATGCGGCATCTCGGAAGGAATAGCGGTGTAAAACAGTCTGGAATTGTTCGGAGGCTGATCGTATCATCGAACTGTGAAAAGGCGCACTGACATTTAAATAAGTGTATGCCGCACCCTTTTCCTCCGCCATCTTGATGACACGTTCCACAGCTTGCCGGTGTCCGGAAATCACATGCTGCTGTTCTGAATTCATGCAGGCTACACCTGCCGGAAAGTCTTCCGTCGATACTTTCGAACATATTTCCTGCAACGTTTGGAGAGAGAGCTGTGTCACGGCGGCCATCGTCCCCTGCTGCTGGGGATCCGCATTTTGCATAAGAATTCCCCGCTCCCTTACAAGTGTAACGGCATCCTGAAAAGAAAGGGCGCCGGCACAGACAAGCGCTGAATATTCGCCTAAGCTATGGCCTGCCAGGAAGCGGGGCTCCACCCCTATTTCCTGCATATACACTTGAAAAGCAATCACACTGACCGTTAAAATAGCGGGCTGCGCGTTCATTGTCTTTGTCAATTCATTCATATCTCCGTTAAAACACAGTTTTTTTACATCCAAGGAGATCGCATCGCTCGCTTCTTCAAACAATCTCTTTGCGAGCACAAAATCATTCCAAAATTGTTTGCCCATTCCTACAAATTGAGACCCTTGTCCAGGAAATAAAAAGGCAAGATTGTTCATGAGATTCCTCCGATCATATTGAACAGGGGATACAATATCCTACAAAATATCCCTTTATCTAACATCCTAGCATGATTATAACAAATGTGTATAGAATACTTTCGGAGGAGTTATTGTTCGTTTTCACAAACGAATTAGATATATTTATTCATAAAATAAAACATGGGGGTTTCACCGAAAATCAGTCTTAAAGAGAGATGATGAAAGCCGGGGTGGAGCCTGTTACCGGCTCTTCTTCACTTCGGACGCGCTCTTCATGTTTCATATGTTTTAGGGCTATTGGCATTATTGTGTCAGAAATTACATATTTTCTGTTTATTGTAAAAAATCATTTGTATATCTGTGAAAGATTGTAAACTGATTGCGCTTGATTATAAATGTGGTGCAAGAGATGGATCTGGATGGGGAAAATCCGCAAGGACGAAATACGCCGCAGAACATGCGAATGACCCTGCCCGGATACCGATTGACGCAGTAAATCGGCCTATTGAGTGAACAAGGTTTTCAGGCATAAAAAAACAGCCGTTCAGAGCGGCTGTTTTTTTAAAAAGTATAAGAACTATTGAGCGGTATACCCGCCATCCATGACTACGGCCTGACCTGTGACCCCTTTTGCTTTGTCGCTGGCCAAAAATACGGCGTAATCAGCGATTTCCTTCACTGACAGCAGCCGTTTTTGGGGAACGAGCGGAAAGATGACGTCCTCAAGCACCCGCTCGTACGGTACATTCCTTGTTGCGGAAATGTCCTTTAACTGATTGCGGACAAGCTGAGTGTCCACATATCCCGGACAAAGCGCATTGACGGTAATGCCGTCAGCCGCGCCTTCAAGTGCGCCGACTTTCGTTAAACCAATGACGCCGTGCTTGGCGCTGTTATATGCCGCTTTCCCGTGAAAACCGATCAGTCCGTTGACAGACGCCATATTAATGATTCGACCGAATTGCTGTTTTTTCATAATGGGAAATGCATGCTTCATTGCGATAAATGGCGCAGTCAGCATGAGACGAATGAGCCGTTCAAACTGTTCGGTGGGAAATTCCTCGATGGGCGCGACATGCTGAATGCCCGCATTATTCACAAGGATATCGAGACGTCCGAATTGTTTCTCGACCGTCTGCAGCATGTCGGCCACTTGCTTTTCATTTGTTACATCGCATGTGATGCTGACTGCTTCACAGCCTTCATCTGTCAGTCTTGCCGCCGCTTCTTTCCCCGCTTGTTCGTTTACATCAGAGATGATGACGGCTGCTCCTTCACGGGCGAATTCTTTTGCGATTTCAAGCCCGATTCCTCCGGCTGCTCCTGTTACAACGGCTGTTTTTTCAATAAGCAATGAATGCATGACGGCACCTCCTCATTTTGGTCTGACCCCGTTTTTTAACGACTGGCTGACAGTAAAATGACCTTCTGTTTTCTCAAAGACCTCCTCTATTGTTACACCTTCCTGCAGTTCGGTGAGCGTCATACGGCCATCATGAAAATCGAATACAGCCAAATCTGTGATCAGCCGATCGACCACCTGCCTGCCGGTTAAAGGCAGCGTACATTCCGTTCTCACTTTAGATTCCCCATATTTATTCACGTGCTCCATAATGACAATAATCCGTTTTGCTCCGTGGACCAAGTCCATGGCGCCGCCCATTCCTTTGATCATTTTTCCTGGGATCATCCAGTTCGCCAAATCTCCCCGTTCGGAGACTTCCATCCCGCCGAGGATCGCTACATCAATGTGGCCGCCGCGAATCATGGCAAAGGATTCGGCACTGTCAAAATACGAGGCTCCCTTTACTTCGGTGATGGTTTCTTTTCCCGCGTTGATCAGATCGGGGTCCTCCGTTCCTTCCGCCGGATAAGGCCCGATCCCGAGCAAGCCGTTTTCAGACTGAAGCAGGACGTTATAATCATTCGGTATCTCATTGGCTACAAGCGTCGGCATCCCTATCCCCAAGTTCACATTCATTCCGTCCTTAATTTCTTTTACAGCCCGTTTGATCATTCGTTTTCTGCTATCTCTCATTCTGTCAGCCTCCTTTATCATGCTTGCCGGACGGTGCGGCGTTCAATCCGTTTTTCATGAATCCCGCCGAGCAGCACGTGCTGCACAAAAATACCCGGCGTATGAATTTGATCCGGATCAAGCTCTCCGGCATCGACGATTTCTTCAGCCTCTGCAATCGTCACTTTGCCTGCCATTGCAGCGAGCGGATTGAAATTTCTCGCCGTCTTTCTGAACATCAGGTTGCCCAGAGGATCGGCTTTCCAGGCCTTTACGATGGCGGTGTTCCCTGTAATCCCTTTCTCCAGAAGATAGGTGCGCCCGTCAAATGTCTTATGTTCTTTTCCCTCGGCTACTGATGTTCCGACGCCCGCAGGTGTGTAAAACGCCGGAATGCCCGCCCCTCCCGCGCGAATTCTTTCTGCGAGCGTTCCTTGGGGCACCAATTCGACTTCCAGCTCTCCGCTTAAAAACTGCCGTTCAAAGGTTTTGTTTTCTCCCACATAGGATGCGACCATTTTTTTGATCTGCCGGTTTGCAAGCAAGAGGCCTAACCCCCAATCATCAACACCGCAGTTATTACTGACAACGGTCAAGTTTTTTACGCCGCTGTCCCTGATCGCGAGAATTAATTGTTCCGGAATGCCGCACAGGCCGAAGCCTCCTGCGATGAGGGTGTCTCCGTCCTTGATCAGTGCAGCAGCATCTTGATAAGAGTCCATCACTTTTCCTTTTCCCATATTCGTTTCCCCTTTCTGTTTTGGCTACACAAGGCCCGTCAGACTGTAAATGGCGATGATGACAAACACAGCGGCTGTTTTAATGACGGTAATGGCAAAGATATCCCTGTAGGATTGGCGGTGGGTCAACCCGGTGACCGCGAGCAGCGTAATGACGGCGCCATTATGCGGAAGAGTGTCCATCCCGCCGGAGGCCATCGAGATCACCCGGTGCATGACCTCCGGCGGGATGTGGAATGTATTGATTGCTTCTGTATACGCTGCTGACATCGTGCTTAAAGCGATGCCCATTCCTCCTGATGCCGATCCTGTAATCCCGGCAAGCGCAGTGGTCGTCACCGCTCCGTTGACGAGCGGATCAGTAAACGTCTGCGATATGCCGCTGCTGACCATTTTAAAGCCGGGAAGCGCCGCAATGATGCCGCCAAATCCGTATTCGGCTCCTGTATTCATCGACGCCAGCAAGGCACCCCCGATGCCCTCATTCAGTCCTTCTTTCAAATTGAAGAGGACTTTTTTCCAATCGAACAAAATCGTTGTCATGATTCCGATGAACAGTGCGAGTTCTACTGACCAGATCGCAGTGACGGAGGAAAGGTCAATCTTCCCGAACGCTTCTAAGCCGAGCGGCGCAAAATCAAATCCGTCAGGGTACCAATGCGGGAGCCACATCGTGAAGCATTTGTTCATGACTCCCACAAGGATAAGCGGAACAAAGGCGAGCACTTGCCGCGCGGGGCTGGGTTGCGGTAAAACAGGCGTATGTGTTTCATTAGCCAGACTTGAGGATTCCTCTGCAGCGGAAACTTCAGATTGAAATCCAGCATAGCCTTCTCCGGCATTGGCCGCTTTTTTGCGCCGGGATTCTAAATAAATCATTCCGGCCGTAAGCACAAATGCTGCACCAATCAGTCCGAGCCAGGGAGCGGCATAAATGTTTGTTTTAAAAAAAGCGGTCGGAATGACATTTTGAATTTGCGGTGTGCCGGGAAGCGCATCCATTGTAAATGTAAAGGCGCCCAATGCAATCGTACCGGGTATCAGACGCTTGGGAATATCAGCTTTCATAAATAGGTTTTTAGCAAACGGATAAATGGCAAACACCGCTACGAAGAGACTGACGCCGCTGTACGTTAAAATCGCACCCATTAAGACGATGGCGAGAATGGCTCTTTTTGCTCCCACAAGCTTGACGATTGTTTTTGCAATCGACTCGGCGAGCCCGGATATTTCAACAACCTTGCCAAAAACGGCCCCTAAAAGAAATACGGGAAAATACAGCTTAATAAATCCTACCATCTTCTCCATAAATATATTCGAGAAGAAAGGAAGTACGAAGCTTGGATCTGTCAGGAGCACGGCAAACAGCGCGCAAATCGGGGCGAATAAAATGACTGAAAAGCCCCGGTAAGCAGCAAACATCAGCATGCCTAATGCTAATAAAATAATAACAATGTCCACAAATCCCCCTCTTTTCTGCTCAATATTAGTAAGCGCTTACAAAAAAACGAGAAAATAAAGCAAAAAACATGCCGGTTTTGCACAGTTTCTGAGGCTGAAAAAATGTGCATCATGGTGAATGTTCTGTTTTGGCGAAAGAAAGGGAGACTCTTGCTGTATTAGATTGATTGGCTGAGCAGTGAGTTTTTTTAGGGATAGTGAGATGGATCAGAGAGGATTTTTGCTTTATAAATATGTATTCTTTTTTCTTTCACTTATTTCCTGCAAGAGGAACCGATAAAATCCGGCCCTCCTGCATGGTCATTCAGCCAATGACAACCGGGAGCTCTTTGAGCGACCTAAAACCAATGAGCTTGCGGTATTCAAGGCGGTGTGCAGCCAGCCGAAGCTTAGGCATCCGCTCAAACAGTGTAAGAATTGCAATTTGTGCTTCGATGCGCGCTAATGAGGAGCCTATGCAAAAATGGGCGTTCTTTCCGAATGCAAGATGCGGGTTCGGCTTTCTTTGGATATCCATTTTGTGAGGTTGATCGAATATGCTTGGATCGCGATTGGCTGCCCCTAAAAGGATATATACCTGCTCTCCTTTTTTTATGGTCTTCCCATTTATTTCACAGTCTTCTGAAGCGGTGCGTGCCGTCAGCTGCGCGGGGCTGTCGTAGCGCAGACATTCCTCAACTGCAGTTTCAATAAGCGAGGGGTTTTCTCTCAGTGCGCTAAGCTGTTCAGGGTGTTTCAATAAAGTAAACACACCGTTGCTTATGAGGTTTACCGTCGTCTCGTGTCCGGCTATGACAAGTAAGATACATGTCGCGAGCACTTCCTCTTTTGAAAGCTGCTCCTCCATAATAAACCTGCTGATCAAGTCTTGCTGAGGGTGCGCTTTCCGCTTGTGAATCAAATCTCTGAAATATGACGTCAGCCTGCCTGCGGTGTCGCTTGCTCTGACTAACGTCTTTCTTGATCGGGTAAGATCAATGGCGTGAATGACGTCTGCCGTCCATTGTCTGAATTGATATCTCTCCTCTTTCGGCACTCCGAGTATCTCCGCAATGATAAGGCTTGCCAATGGA
Source organism: Bacillus sp. JNUCC-21 (assembly GCF_041222765.1). Lineage (NCBI taxonomy): Bacteria > Bacillati > Bacillota > Bacilli > Caryophanales > Bacillaceae > Bacillus > Bacillus sp. JNUCC-21. Next base: position 1,982,969 of record NZ_CP166019.1, read on the forward strand.
AAGGCAAACTCTGAAACAAGGTCCGCGGTTTTTTTGATTTGGACTTGATCCAACAAGTCATGAACCGTTTCTTTTATACAGGGGCGAAGTGATTCCGCCGTCTTTGCGGTAAATTCTTTACCGATAAGCATCCGCATCCGTTTATGGTCTGATTGATTTTTAAATAACAGCATATCGTGCTGGATATGCGATAGATTTTGATATTTCGTTGAAGCTTCCGGAAGAGGAATGCGGTTTTTAAACCGAATGTCTTTCAGAATCGCTGCCGCTTCTTTGTACCCGGTGACATACCAGCCCGGATATTTTAATACGGTTCCTTTATAAACAGGATCAATGGATCGCAGTTTGTCATAAAACGGGTAAGGGTCATTCCAAAAATCCGAATCCGCATGGAGAGACGGATGTGCAATCGATAGGTCCGCCGTCATCTTATACCTCCGTATTGCAGGCGGATTGCAGGCCGGCTTTCATTTCTTCAACGGATTCGACTTCAAAACCTAAATCATGAAGCATTTGATGATCCTCTGTTTCATGCTGCCCTGCTGTCGTTAAGTAATCTCCGACGAAAATCGAATTTGCGGCGTAAAGTCCCAGCGGCTGCAGCGAACGAAGGTTGACTTCCCGGCCTCCTGAGATACGGATTTCTTTTGACGGATTGATAAAACGGAACAAGGCAAGCACTTTCAGGCAATACACCGGATGTAATTCGCTTACCCCTTCTAACGGAGTTCCGTCAATCGCATGCAGAAAATTAACCGGGATGCTGTCGGCGTCAAGCGCTTTTAAGCTGTTCGCCATATCAATGACGTCCTGTTTCGTCTCTTTCATGCCGACGATGACACCAGAACAAGGTGACATCCCCGATTGTTTCGCCGTTTCCACTGTATTGACTCTGTCGTCATACGTGTGGGAGGTCGTAATGTTTGAGTGATTCCTTTGTGATGTATTGATGTTATGATTGTACCGGTCTACTCCTGCCTGTTTCAGCCGCTCTGCCTGTTCCGGCTTCAGCAGACCGAGACATGCGCAGATTTTTAAGCCGTACGTTTCTTTAATTTCTTTGACAGCATCAACAACTTGATCCACTTCTCTGTTTGACGGTCCCCGGCCGCTGGCGACGATACAGTATGTCCCTATATTCAGGTCGTGGGCGCGTTTTGCCCCTTTAAGCAATATATGCTTATCCACCATCCGGTAAGACTCAATCGGCGCTTTTGATATTGAAGATTGTGAACAGTACCCGCAATTTTCCGGACACAGGCCTGATTTTGCATTCATAATCATATTCAGCTTTACTTTTTTTCCGTAAAATCGTTTTCTGATATGAAAAGCGGCATGCATCAGCAATAAAAGATCCTCATCAGGACAATTTAAAATGGCCAGCGCTTCTTGATTCGTTACTTCCGCCCCGTCCAGCACTCTCTCTGCAAGCTCCATCCATTGATTCATGTTTATCTCCCCATTTGTGTCAGATTCATGAAAGAGGAAACATCTATATGTTTCTCGATCATGTGTTGAATGTTTTCCGGTGAAACGTGATCCAGCTTCGGTGTGATTCCCAAAATCGGAACTTTGCATAATGTTTCAATCATGCTCGGGTTTGTCTTTTCGTCCAGCCCCGGCCGGCTCTTTACGCCGTTGATCATAATGCCGAGAACCTCTATCCCCATGTTTTTCGCATATTCAACGGTTAAATATGTGTGGTTGATGGTTCCGAGATCAGGCCTGGCCACAATCACCGCCGGCAATTCCATGGCTTTTATCAGATCACTGACTAAGTAATTTTCACCAAGCGGGACGGAAATGCCGCCTGCCCCCTCAACGATGAAACACTCATGACGATTTTTGATCTTACTCCAGTGGGCCATGACATCCGCCATGCTCACGGATTTCCCCTCAAGCATGGCGGCCGTGTACGGCGCAAGCGGCTCTTTCCATTCAAATGGCGTGATTTCTTCATGAGACAGTGCGGTTTGTGACATGTCTTTCAAGAGCGAGGTGTCACTTTCCGGATGAGTCCGCGGCACACCGCTTAAAAACGGCTTAAACACTCCGATATCCGCCTGTTTCTGCCGGAATGCCGCGGCAAGTCCGCAAGAAACGATGGTTTTTCCGACGCCGGTATCTGTTCCTGTAACAAAAAAACTTCTCATTTGTTTATATTCAGCTCTTTTCTAATGGAATCAAATGCTTCTGTCAGCTCGTCTATATCCTGTAAGCTGCGATCCGCCGTAACGGTCAGCCTGATTCTGCTTTCGCCTTCCGGAACGGCGGGCGGGCGGATGGCCGGGGCGCAGATACCCTTTTTCTCCAGCAGCGCAGCGGCTGAAACCGCTGTTTTTGCATCACCGATGATAACGGGGATAATCGGTGTATCTCCGCCTCTTACGGTAAAGCCCATATCGGCCAGACGCATTTTTATCATTTTGACAGACGACTGCAGCTCACGGCGCGTATCGTGCATATCTGATATGATGTCAAATGCCGTATGCGAAGCCGCACAAATTGACGGCGGGAGGGCCGTCTGAAAAATAAACGTCCGCGCCTGATTCAGCAAAAAATCAATGAAAATGTTTGATCCCGCGGCAAAACCGCCTTCCGTTCCTACAGCTTTGCTTAATGTGCCGATGACAACATCAGGACAAACACCGAAATAGTCACTGGTTCCCCCGCCGTTTTCCCCCAGTACACCGGTTGCATGCGCGTCATCTGCTATCACAAATGCCTGGTACTGCTTTGCAAGCGCCATTATGCGGTCAAGAGGCGCAATGGTGCCGTCCATGCTGAAGACGCCGTCTGTGACGATAAAGCGGCGGTTCCGAGCCTGGACGGAGGCAAGTTTTTTCTCAAGATCAGCCATATCAATATGGCGGTACACGATGGTTTCCGCTTTTGATAAACGGCAGCCGTCAACAATGCTCGCATGGTTCAGTTGATCGCTTAAAATGACATCGCCTTTTTGAGGCAGTGAGGCAAGCACGCCGATATTTGCCAAGTAACCGCTTGAAAACAATAAAGCCGCTTCCGTCTGTTTAAAGTCCGCGATTGTGTGTTCCAGTTTTTCGTGCCACACAGTATTTCCTGTCGTTAACCGTGAGCCGCCGCTTCCCGCTCCGAACCGGCTCAGCGCCGTTTGCGCGGCTGTGATCAGCCGCTCATCTTTTGACAGGCCTAAATAGTCATTGGACGCCCAGGTCTGCCGCTTTTGCCCCTTGGTTTTGAGAGCGGTTTCCTGTGTTCGCAGCGTCCGATACAGCCCGTCTCTTTTCACCGCATCGAGCCTTCCGAGGAGCCATCCGTCAAAATCCACGGCCGGTCACCTCGGCTATCGCATCTTTCATAATGGAGATCATGGCTTGTAACTGATCGGTTGTGCTGGCAAGCGGCGGCAGAAAGGCGATGACGTCTCCGAGCGGCCGTGTCAGCATACCAAGCTCTCTCATTTTCAAGGACACCTTGTATCCCATCCGCTTTTCAGGCGGATAAGGCTGTTTTGTCCCCTTATCCTGCACAAGCTCTATGCCGCACATGAAACCGAGCTGGCGGACATCGCCGACATGAGGAAGCTGCTTCAGATCATGAAGAAATTTCGCTGCCGTTTTTGATTTTTCGGCGACTTGATCAACGATGCGCTCTGATTCGAATAAACGCAGATTTTCAATTGCCGCGGCACAGCCAAGCTGATTTCCCGTATAGGAATGGCCGTGGAAAAATGTTTTCATTTTGTCGTAGTCATCGTAGAAGGCTTCATAAATGGCTTCTGTGGCAAACGTCACAGCGATCGGCAAATAGCCTCCCGTAATGCCTTTCCCTGCCGCCATCAAGTCCGGCTGGACATTTTCATGCTCACAGGCAAACATTTTTCCGGTGCGGCCGAACCCCGTCGCCACTTCGTCAACGATCATTAACACATCATATGCCGTACACAGCTTTCGTACGCCTGCCAGAAAGCCTTCAGGCATGACGATCATGCCGGATGCGCCTTGCACCATCGATTCAATCGTAAGTGCGGCAATCTCTTCGTGATGCTTTGCAAGCAGCTGTTCGAGCGCGTGAAGGCATTCATCCCGGCACTGTACGGGGTCGCCGCTTTCAGATCTGTATACATACGGAATCGGGGCTTTGTAGCTTTCAAACATCAGCGGGCCGTACACATGGTGGAAGAGTTCAATGGAGCCGACGCTGACGGCTCCGATCGTATCGCCGTGATAGCCGTTCTGCATAGAAATAAACGTCTGTTTCTCGGGTCTCCCTATGTTTTTCCAGTATTGAAAGGCCATTTTCAGAGCGATTTCCATTGCTTCCGCTCCGCTGTCGGAGTAAAAAACGCGTGTCAGCTTTTCCGGTGTGATGCCTGTCAGCATCTCGGCAAGTTCTGTTGCGGGAACGTTCGTCATACCCAGCAAGGTTGAATGAGCGATTTTTTCAAGCTGTTTTTGAATCGCTTCATCCATTTCTTTTTTGCGGTGGCCGTGTACATTGAGCCATACTGAAGAAAAGCCGTCATAATATTCTTTGCCGCTGATGTCTTTCAGCATGATCCCGTTTCCGCTTTCAATGATTAACGGATCTTCATCGTAATCTTTCATTTGTGTGAAAGGCAGCCAAAGATGCTGTTTGCTTTTTTCAATCATTGATTGTTTCATATGTTCCCCTCCCGCTGAATGAATACAGGCTGCTTCTCTAAAAAATGGATACAGCTCTCCGTATCTATGGAGCCATCTGTAAAGAAAATCCGGCATCCGCTTTCATCTCCGGCATTCTTCATCTTGGCAATCCGCTGATATCCCAGCTTCTTTGCGGCAACGTAGCCTGTTATGTAATCAGGGTCATCCGACCAGCACAATTCAGCAATAATCCCCGGATGTGCGCAAACTTTTGCCGCGATGGCATGTGCTTCTTTTATTCGTGAATGTTCCGGCATGTTGTGCGTAAAAGCCCATTTTTGAAAATCATGTGACGGCCAATCCACTCGGGATACCCGCACACCTCTATTTCCTCTGCCGTCAATGCGTTTTCCTGCCCGGATATCAAACAGGACCGCTCCTCTTGCTTCTGCATATTCCGCAATGTTTTCGTACGCTTTCTCTATCATGTGCGGGGGAATCCCCGCCTTTTGCAGAAGCTTGAGGGCGATTGCTTGTCCTTTTTCCGGCGTGTCTGTTTGATGGAAAGCAACCGGCAAAGGGCGGATCGTTTCGATCGGTTCATTAATGCTTTCAAGCTGAATCTGCATAAAATCAGGTATCCCTCTTGAGTGCGAGAAGCCTTTATGTAATAAGCCATCTACCGCTTCCTGTAAACCGCTGTAAGTGATGAGCCGTTCTCCGCCGGAAATGTGTTTTCCGCCCTGCTCATGGGGGGCGTTTCGGGAAGCTCTCATTCTGACGCTGTAATAGGTCTCTTCCCGCATTAAATCTCCCTCCTTTCTCTTACTTTGAAATTTAATGTTAACCTAAATAACAAAAGGTTAACACTTATACAGAATATTAGTGTCTTGTACGTAATATGTCAACCTAAACTATCAAACTGTTAACTTAATGAGTTTTGCAAAGCCTCATTACGTTTTCATGTTTTGTTCATATTTTAGTAATTGTTTATTCAACACTGTCCGCTAAAGTAATCCATATCAACAAATATGACAGCCATCTGATTTTTTTATGAAGGGAGGTCAACACCGGATGCCGTTATGCTGAAAGAAAAAGTAAAGACAGCAGGCCGTTTTTGCACTGTAGGCGTCGGCAATACGCTGATCGATTTTGGTGTCTTCTTTCTTCTCGCCGCTTGTCATGTCCCCTATCTTCCGGCGCAGATCTGCTCCTATTCGGCAGGGATCATCAACAGCTATGTATGGAACCGGAAGTGGACGTTTCGTGTAAAACGCAAGGCTGACGGGAAAGAGATCATGCGCTTTCTCATGATTAATCTTGCCGCGTCGGGAATCACCTTTTTGCTGCTTTACGCGTTTCAAAAAGGCGGCTGTTCGCTATTGGTGAGTAAGTTCGCCGCCACTATCGGCGGAATGATGATGAATTTTATCGGAAACCGAATCTGGGTATTTGGAGATTCGCTGAAAAACATACAGGATCAGGAGTGAAGATGAATGAGAAAAAAAGTGAGAAAAGCGGTCATTCCCGCAGCAGGTTTAGGAACGAGATTTCTGCCGGCGACTAAGGCGCAGCCGAAAGAAATGCTGCCGATTGTCGACAAACCGGCCATCCAATATATTGTCGAAGAGGCCGCAGCGTCAGGAATTGAAGATATATTGATTATTACAGGGAGAAACAAACGCTCGATTGAAGATCATTTTGACCGGTCGGCGGAATTGGAATTCGATCTTGAGGAAAAAGGCAAGACGGAGACGCTGAAGGAAATGCAGCGGATTGCCGATTTGGCCAATATTCATTACATCCGTCAGAAAGAACCGCTCGGATTAGGACATGCGGTGCTGTGTGCGGAGCATTTTATCGGAGATGAGCCTTTTGCCGTTCTATTAGGTGATGATATTATGGTATCTGACACTCCCGCTCTTTCACAGCTCATCGACGTCTATAACCAACACGGCACAGAAACGATCGGCGTACAGCCCGTCGATCCTGCTGATGTCAGCAAATATGGTATTATACAGACGGGGCGGCAGGGCGGTCATGTGTACCAGGTTGAGGATCTGATTGAGAAACCGGCTGTTGAAAAGGCGCCCTCTCATATTGCCGTGATGGGCCGCTACATATTAACCCCTGCTATTTTTAAAACGCTGAAGACGATCGGAAGAGGCGCGGGCAACGAAATCCAATTGACAGACGCGCTGCGCGAAGTGTGCCGCACCCGAAGCATTTACGCGCGGGAGCTTGAAGGAAGCCGGTTTGATATAGGAGATAAGTTCGGCTGTTTTAAGGCCGGCACGGAGATCGGGCTTCTGCGGGAAGAAATGAGACCGAAACTTTTAGCTTATTTAGAAGAGGTGTTAAAAAGAGAATCTGAAGAAATCGTGCGTTAAAAAATAATTTGTAACCATTTTGCTTGTCAATCAGTCATATAATTGGGTAAAAAGATAAAGAGGTTGTGAACAGTGTGGGCAATTTTATTAGTGAAATATTATCCTGGCTGACAAGTATGGGCTATTTAGGGATTGCGCTCGGATTAATGATCGAAATCATTCCGAGTGAAATCGTTCTGGCTTACGGAGGCTATATGGTGTCAGAAGGCACGATCAGCTTTATCGGCGCCATTGTCGCCGGTGTGATCGGGGGAACGATCGCGCAGTGCTTTATTTACTGGATCGCCCGTTATGGGGGACGGCCGTTTTTGGACAAGTACGGCAAGTACTTACTTCTGAAAAAGCATCATGTTGATGTTGCGGAAAACTGGTTTCGCCGTTATGGCGCCGGCGTTGTGTTCTCGGCGCGGTTTATCCCGGTCGTCAGACATGCGATTTCCATCCCGGCCGGCCTTGCGAAAATGCCTCTTTCCAAGTTTGTCATATTGACGACGCTTGCCATTATTCCGTGGTCTGTCATTTTCGTTTATCTCGGGTATCAGCTCGGGGGACAGTGGAAAGACGTAGACAGCTATGCCGGAATGTATACAACTCCGATCATTATATTGGCTCTCGTATTTATTGTTGTTTATTTTGTTGTGAAGAAAATGAGATCAAGACTATGAAAAAAGACTGCATAAGAGCGGCTGCGAGCCGGATCTATGCAGTCTTTTTTTATTTATACCGGGTATACGGGGTGTTTCCGGTGTGTGAATGTCAGTTGTTTGGACATGTAAGCAGTGAGGCGTTTATTGAGTTCTTCCCGCAAGGAATCAGCAGGAACAATGCCGTCAATCACCATTTCAGAAGCAAGCCGGTAAAGGTTAATGTCTTCCTTATATTCATCACGCTTTTCTTGAATAAAAGCCGGCCTTTCTTCAGGGGCTAGCTCGCTGATTTTGTTTGCGTAGACCGCATTCACCGCTGCTTCAGGACCCATTACGGCAATTTGCGCAGTCGGAAGCGCTAAACAGCAGTCCGGTTCAAAAGCAGGCCCCGCCATCGCGTATAATCCGGCACCGTAGGCTTTTCTGACGATAACGGAAAGCTTCGGAACAGTCGCTTCCGCCATTGCGGAGATCATTTTTGCGCCATGCCTGATGATGCCCGCCTGCTCAACCTTCGTTCCGATCATGAATCCGGGAATGTCTGCTAAAAACAGAAGCGGAATATGGAATGCATCGCACAAAGCGATAAATTTTGCGGCTTTATCCGCCGAATCGAGAAATAAAACCCCGCCTTTTACACGCGGCTGATTGGCGATAATGCCGACCGGCTGTCCGTGAATCCGCGCAAGCCCCGTTATTAATTCCTGCGCAAATAACGGTTTAATCTCAAAAAATGAGTCTTCATCAATGACACGTTCAATTAAATCCATCATGTTGAACGGTGCGTTTTGATGTGCCGGGATGACATCTGAGAGCGGTTTTTCAAAAGCTTTCGGGTTCTTAGATTTGTTGACGGGCGCTTTTTCAGTATAATTTGCCGGAAAGTAGCTGAGATATGTCTGCGCCATCATGATTGCTTCCTGTTCCGTCCGGGCGAGGAGATCACCGCAGCCTGATACGGAACAATGCATACGGGCGCCGCCCATTTCTTCAAGCGATACTTTCTCGCCGATCACCATTTCTGCCATACGCGGGGAACCTAAGTACATGGATGCATTGCCCTCAACCATAATGACAATGTCGCAAAAGGCCGGAATGTAAGCGCCGCCCGCAGCGGAAGGGCCGAACAATAAACAGATTTGCGGAATGCGGCCCGACAGCTTTACTTGATTATAAAAGATGCGGCCGGCTCCCCTTCTGCCCGGGAACATGTCGACCTGATCCGTAATTCTCGCACCTGCGGAATCGACTAAGTACAAGAGCGGACACTGAAGCTTTTCCGCCGTCTCCTGAATGCGGATGATTTTTTCCACCGTTTTCGCGCCCCACGAGCCCGCCTTTACGGTTGAGTCGTTTGCCATCACACAAACGGTTCTGCCGCCGATGGTTCCGATCCCGGTAACGACCCCGTCAGCCGGCAGTCCGTCTGACATGCACTCGGCGAAAAAAGCGTCTTCAACGGATATGCCGTCATCGAATAAAAGCTTCAGCCTGTCTCTTACAAAAAGCTTTCCCTTCTTTTCGTTGCTTGCGTGATATTTCGCGGCTCCTCCCTTTTCAATCGTTTTGCTGCGTGTCTGCCGTTCTTTTTCGTAATCCATCCGAGTCCCTCCATGTTTTATTTTCCTTTGTATTCAGGGGGTCTTTTTTCTTTAAAAGCGCGCAGGCCCTCTTCTCTGTCAAGTGTGGGGATGACTTGTTCATATGCTTTTCGTTCGATTTCGAGCCCTGTATTGAGATCTGTCTCCAGACCCTTGTTTATCGCGGCTTTTGCTTGTCTGACGGCGATCGGCCCATTAGCGGCGATGCGGCCGGCCAGTGCTTTTGCATTTTCCATTAGTTCATCGGCTTTACAAACATGCTCGATCAGCTTCATGTCTTTTCCCTCTTCGGCAGAAAGCCTTCGGCCGGTATAGATCAATTCTTTTGCCGCGCCGGGGCCGATAAGCCGGGGCAGTCTCTGCGTTCCGCCCGCTCCGGGAATGATCGCAAGCCCTGTTTCAGGAAGGCCGAGGCCCGCCTGGCTGACGGCTGTTCTGATATCGCAGGCGAGAGCGAGTTCAAGGCCTCCTCCGACAGCGGTTCCGTTCAGCGCTGCAATGACCGGCTGCGGGAGAGCTTCAATGGATGCGGCCGTTTCACCGATACGCCTGACGCTTTGCTTAACTTGTTCATGATTCATCCCCGCTCTTTCTTTTAAATCAGCACCGGCGCAAAATGTGTTCCCGGTGCCGGTGAGAATGACACAACGAATGGATGGCGAGTTTTTGATGTCTTCAATCACACGCTGTAAATGATCAATCATGTCTGAAGACAGCGAGTTGGCCGCATGCGGGCGGTTCAGCGTGATCAGACCGATCGTTTCTTGACAGACGGAATACAAGACGCAATCTCCCATGGCTTCTCCTTTCTCATTTCGTTCTGAATGCCTGCAGGTTTCTGCTTGGCAGGTCTTTGCCTATTTTATCCGCGATCCAGCCTGCGGCATAAAGAAGTTTATTCATGTCCGTCCCGGTATCAATCCCCATTTGTTCGAGCATATAAATGACGTCTTCTGTGGCAGCGTTGCCTGCTGATCCAGGGGCGTACGGGCAGCCTCCAAGCCCGCCTGAGGAAGTATCAAAGGATGTGATGCCCATATCAAGAGCGGGAATGATATTCGCTAGAGCCGTTCCTCTTGTATCATGGAAATGGAGTGCGATTTTTGAGGCGGGAATTCTCGGCAAAAGGGCTTCAAGCACGGCTATGACCTGCAAGGGGTTTGCCGCGCCGATCGTGTCGCCGAGCGATATTTCATCAACACCCATTTCGAGCAGGGTGTCTGACAGGCGGATGACTTGTTCGACCGGCACGTTCTGTTCGTACGGACAGCCGAACACAGTGGACAGATAAGCTCTCGTCGCCATTTTTTCAGCTTTTGCTTCAGTAATAACCCGCCTGAGCTCTTGAACGGTCCGGTCAATCGGTTTGTTTACGTTTTTTTGATTATGGGTTTCGCTTGCAGATAAAAATACACATGCCTGATCGATTCCGCCTTCTGCCGCATGCTCCAGTCCGATGAGGTTCGGAACGAGAGCCGCGTAGACCGTATGTTCAGATCTGGCAATGCCTTTTGCGACGTCCAGGCTGTCACGAAGAGCCGGAATCCATCTCGGATGCACGAATGATGTCACTTCGATATAGGGAAGGCCTGTTTTTGACAGCATATTGATCCACTCAATCTTATCTTCTGTATCCACCCACGCCGATTCATTCTGCAAGCCGTCACGCGGTCCTACTTCATTGATGCGGACATGTTTCGGACAGTTCATGCTGCACCTCCCGTTTTATTGAAGTTCAATCAGGACCTCTCCTTCATCAGTGAAATCACCTTCTGATTTTTTCACTTCTTTCACCGTACCCGCTGCATCAGCGATAATCGGAATTTCCATTTTCATAGATTCCAAGATGGCCACTTCCTGTCCTTCTTCAATGACATCACCCGGCTTCACATGAATTTTCCACAGGTTTCCCGCCATTTGAATTTTTATGACGCTCATTTGGACGCCCCCTCGTTCATTGTTTGTAAAAAACCGGTTGTTGCCTCGCCCTTTTCAAACACTTCTGAATGAGCAATTTTTGTCAGCAGCGGAATGTTGGTTTTAATCCCTTCTACATGATATTCGCCAAGGGCGGTTTTCAGTTGTTCAATGGCTTGTTTTCTCGTATTCGCCGTGACGACCATTTTGGCAATCATCGGATCGTAAAACGGAGAAATGACGCTTCCCTTTTCGACGGCGCATTCGTGTCGCACTGACGGGTGTCTTAAAACGGAAAAAGACGAGATGGTACCGGGTGACGGGTAAAAGGTGACCGGATCTTCCGCATAGATCCGCACTTCTATCGCATGACCGCGGTGGTTGATATCTTTCTGCGAGAAAGGCAGCGCCTGCCCAGCGGCAATTTTCAGCTGTTCTTCCACAAGATCCAGTCCTGTAATTTCTTCTGTCACCGGATGCTCCACTTGCAGTCTTGTGTTCATCTCTAAAAAATAGATTTGTTTCTTTTGGTCGACGAGAAATTCTATTGTGCCTGCATTTTGGTAGCCGATCGATTTTGCGGCTTTAACGGCGGTTTCACCGAGTCTTTGTCTTAATTCATCGTCAACAAACGGTGACGGCGCTTCTTCTATCACTTTTTGGTGGCGCCTTTGGACTGAACAGTCACGTTCAAACAGATGAACGGTGTTGCCGAAAGAATCTGCGAGTATCTGAATTTCAATATGACGGGCATTTTCAATGACCTTTTCCATATACATTGCGCCGTCTCCAAAAAAGGAGGCGGCCCGCTTTTGATTGCCTTCAAACGCTTTGGCCAGCTCTTCTTCTGAATGTACGATCTGCATGCCGATTCCGCCTCCCCCTGCAGACGCTTTCAGCATGACCGGAAAGCCGATGGCACGGGCTTCGGCTAAGGCGGAGTGAACATCGGGCAATGGCTCTGAAACACCGGGAACGATCGGGACCTTTGCTTTTTGCATCGTTTTTCGGGCTTCAATCTTGCTGCCCATCTTGGCGATGATATCACCGGGCGGACCGATAAATGTGATTTGTTCCTTCTGGCAGCGTTCGGCGAACAGGCTGTTTTCTGACAGCAGCCCGTAGCCCGGATGAATGGCGTCCGCTCCGGCGGATTTGGCGGCTTCTATGATTCTGTCGATATGTAAATAGCTTTCATTTACTCTCGATTTACCGATCGGATAGGCCTCATCAGCCGCTTTTACATGCAGCGCGTCCCGGTCGGCTTCTGAATACACAGCTGCCGAGGGGATGCCGAGACGTTTGCAGGTGCGGATAATTCGTAAGGCGATTTCTCCTCTGTTGGCAATCAGGACTTTTTTAAACAAATGTGAAGCACTCCTTTTTCATTAAGTTAACTTGAGCTCTTCAATCGTTTTTTCCCGCAGCTTGAATTTCTGAATTTTTCCTGAGGCTGTCATTGGATATTCATCTGTAAACAAAACGTACCTGGGGACTTTATAGCGGGCGATATGTTCTTTGCAAAAGGTTCTGATGTCTTCTGCGGAAGCGGTTTGTCCGTCTTTGAGCCTGACCCATGCCGCGGCCTCTTCTCCGTATTTCGGATCAGGCACGCCGACGACCTGAACGTCTGCTACCGCGGGATGCCGATATAACATTTCCTCAATCTCGCGCGGATAGATATTTTCGCCGCCCCTGATCAGCATGTCTTTCAGACGGCCCGTGATTTTGCAGTACCCGTCCTCGTCCATGACCGCCAAATCACCTGTATGCAGCCAGCCGTCTTTGTCTATCGCTTCTTCGGTCGCTTCTTGATTTTTATAATAGCCTTTCATGACATGATATCCGCGGGTGCAGAGCTCTCCTTGTTCGCCCCTGGCGGCTTCTTGGGATGTTCCGGGCCGAACGATTCTGACTTCGATATGGGGAAGCGCGCGCCCCGCTGTTTCCACTCTTCTTTCAAATGAATCATCCGTTCTTGTCTGCGTAATAACAGGTGATGCTTCGGTCTGTCCGTAGGCAATTGTAATGTCAGTCATCCCCATTTTGCCGATCACTTCTCTCATGACTTCCGCCGGGCATGGCGAGCCTGCCATAATCCCGGTTCGGACGTGGGAAAGATCATATTCAGAAAAACGGCTGTCATTTAGGAGGGCGATAAACATCGTCGGTACACCGTGCAGAGCGGTGCAGGCTTCTTGCTCCACCGTTTTCAGAACGGCCGGCGGAGAAAACTGTTCGATCGGAATCATCGCCGCACCCGCGGAAACACATGCCAGCACGCCGAGCACGCACCCAAAGCAGTGGAAAAACGGCACGGGAATACATAAACGGTCACATGAAGTAAGCTTCATGCATTCTGCGATATTGGCCGCGTTATTTACGATATTAAAATGTGAGAGCATGACGCCTTTCGGAAATCCGGTCGTACCTGATGTATATTGCATATGAATGCAATCATCCTTTTTCAGGCTGTCCATCCTTCCGTCAAGCGCTGCATCCGTTACAGACTCGGCATTATCCAGCAATGAATCCCAACGGTGCATCCCGGGCGGGCTTTTATCACCGATATATAACACCGTCCGTAAAAATGGATAACGTTTCGAACGCAGCCTGCCGCGCTTACAAGTTTTCAGCTCCGGAATCAGCTTATTCACGATTTCAACATAAGATGTCTGCCGGTAGGAATCCATGATTATCAGGGCCGAGACGTCTGAATGTGCCAGCAGGTAATCGAGCTCTGCGATTTGAAAATTGGTATTAATGGTGACCAGAACGGCGCCGATTTTCGCTGTTGCAAATTGCGCCGCGAGCCATTCCGGAATGTTGGATGCCCATATGGCCACATGATCTCCTTTTTCAACTCCCAGCTTCATCAGCCCTTTTGCGGTTTGCCGGCATAACCGGTCAAACTCGGCATACGTATAACGAAGGCCACGCTCAGGGTAAACAACCGCTTCACGATCCGGAAAAAGCTTCGCGGTCCGCTCAAGCAGCTTTCCGGCTGTTAAATGGATAAGTTCAGCCATATGACCTGCCTCCCTTCCATCTCTGTCTTAGTAAACGTTTTCATTTCACTTCAAAAGCTGTCTTGCGATGACCATTCTTTGAATTTCTGACGTTCCTTCGCCAATCTCCATCAGCTTTGCGTCACGAAGCATGCGCTCAACACCGCATTCCTTCATATAGCCGGAACCGCCATGAATTTGGATGGCCTGAAGACATGTTCTGACGGCCATTTCAGAAGCATAGAGCTTGGCGAATGCAGCTTCTTTCGTAAATGGCAGGTTTTGATCCTTCAGCCATGCCGCTTTAAGCACCATCTGTCTGGCAAGGTCAATTTCCATCGCCATATCGGCCAGCTTAAATTGAATGGCTTGAAATGACGATATCGGACTGCCGAACTGCTTGCGTTCCTTCGCATATGACAGCGACGCCTCCAGTGCGCCTTGAGCGATACCGACAGCCAGTGCCGCAATCGAGATCCGCCCGCCGTCTAATGTATATAAAAATTGTTTAAAACCTTTTTCAGGATCACCGAGCAGGTTATCGGCAGGCACCCTGACATCCTCCAGCACAAGTTCGGCCGTATCCGACCCTCTCACACCCATCTTGTCGTACGGATTTGTGATCGTAAATCCCGGTGTGTCTGTCGGGACGATGAGAGCTGAAATGATCGGTTTTCCGGCGGAGTTCTTTCCCGTAACGGCGGTGACAATGACCGTGCGGGCGTAATTTGCGTTTGTGATCCAGCATTTCTCTCCGTTTATCACATAGTCATCGCCCTTTTTCTCGGCTTTTGTCTGGGTTCCGCCGGCATCGGAACCTGCATTCGGCTCTGTCAGCCCGAATGATCCGAGCGCTTTTCCCGAAGCAAGCGGAATAAGATGTTCTTGCTTTTGCTGTTCAGTACCGAAATAGTATAATGGGCTTGCACCGAGTGACACGGCCGCCGCGTAGCTCAGCCCCGTGCTGCCGCAGGCTTTTCCGATTTCTTCGACCGCTGCTGCATATGAAATGGTGTCACCGCCCGCCCCGCCGTATTCTTCCGGAAACGGAATTCCGAGCAGCCCGAGTTCGCCTATTTTTTTAAATGTGTCTATCGGGAAGACGGCTGATTGATCAACCTCATGGGCTTTCGGGGCAATTTCATTTTTGGCGAAATCTCTGACCATTTCGCGCACCATCTGCTGTTCTTTTGTCAGTTGAAAATTCATTAACCTTCCTCCTTCTGCTGCTTTCTACATTTTATTAATGGGGGTCTTTATTCATTCCATCCAAATAAAGTCTGAACATTCGGACTCATCCGCTGCAAAAAAACTGACAGCGCCGCAACTGTCAGTTTTATTAATAATGGCTATTTAATTGTCCGTTTTGCGGAGGGACGGCTCTCATGGTGAAGCCTGTCAACGGAAGTAACGAAATAGGTGCAGGCTTCTTTCGCCCGAATATCAGTATCTGAAAATGTCTGCGTCCGTGACGATGTTTTTCTGACTGTATCCACTAAATAAGGCTGCTTTCCCTTTTCTGCGCGGTAAATGGCGTAATAAGCCGTTTTTTTACCGTTGGATTTCGCATCTTCGATATAGAGTGTATGGCCTGAAGCGTTCTTCTCCGCCCGCTTGACAGCCGGTTTTTTTAAAGCGGAATGTCCGAGCCAAGGCATCTCGGGAATTAATGCGGGCCGGCTGTACATGTCTTTGATCAAACGGTTTTTTACATCGAGCGGATTACGGTTTAAATCCTTTAAACTGAAATGCATGCTGCCTTTTATCCATGCTGATCCCCTGTTAAGAGCAATCTGTCTTCCGTATTCCCCGGGTCGGCCCAGGCCGGATCAGCGTTGTTGTTGATTTTATAAGCTGCCTGCCCGATATATAAATGCACCGGCCGATTGTTCACTTCTTTTCCCCACCAATCCGCTAAGACGTCATATGCCGCCGCTTTAAATCCGATGCTCCAGTAAATTTGCGGTGCGATGTAATCAATGTATCCTTTTTGGATCCATTCTCTCGTATCAGCATATAAATCATCATAGTTCCGCACCCCGGCGGCCGTTTCGGAGCCTGTCGGGTCATCTGCGGCATTTCTCCATACGCCGAACGGGCTGATTCCGAATTTGACATAAGGTTTTTCTCGTTTGATGGTTTGGTTGATTTCTTTTACAAGCCGGTTGACGTTATCCCGGCGCCAGTCATCAATTGATGCAAAGTGAGCTTTTCCGTACCGTTCGTATTCCGCCTGATCGGGGAATTCCTGTCCGGCAATTTTATAAGGATAAAAATAATCATCCATATGAACCGCATCAATGTCATAACGGCTGACCACCTCTTTGATTCCATCCGTTATAAATTGTCTTACTTCCGGAATGCCCGGATTATAGTACAGCTGTTTTCCGTATGCAGCGACCCAGTCCGGATGCGAACGCGCGGGATGATCATCTGAAAGCGCATTCAAATTTGTATGATTCATCGTGATCCGGTAAGGATTGAACCAAGCGTGAAATTCAAGATTCCGTTTATGTGTCTCTTCAACTAAAAAAGCAAGCGGATCGTAGCCGGGATTTTTGCCTTGTGTTCCTGTCAAATACTCTGACCAAGGCCCGTAATCTGATGGATAAAAAGCATCAGCCGCAGGCTTAATTTGGACGATAACGGCGTTCATTCCCATCTCCTGAACGTCATCCAGCAGCTTGCTGTATTCTCTTTTTTGCTCTTCCGGTGACAGCCCTTTTTTAGAGGGCCAGTCGATATTGGTGACAGACGCGATCCATACGGCTCTCATTTCTCTCTCCGGCTGAGTGCCGCTTGCTTGTGCGGATGCTGAGAATGTAAAGATGCCGGCGGTCAGTACAACGGCCAAAAACCATATCATGCTAAAACGGCAGCTTTTCATGTTTTTCCCCCTCTCTGCTTTACGGTATTCCGAAGCATTCCGGGCGGTGAATCAGAAAGCCTGCTTTGCTCCTCTCAGCCTAAAAGGGAAAGAAAAAAGTCCTAAAGCGAATCAAAACGCTTCAGGACTTTTTATGTTTCATAGCGGCGAGCACGTCAATGACCTTCGTTCCGACGCCGACACACGTTTCAAGAATGGCCTGCGCTCCGGCGATGGACAAAATGAAAATAACCGGATGTGCATAGCGGGGCCAGACCAAGTAGCAGATGCCGATCAATATGGCGCACCAGACGCCCGCACACCAATAACATTGCAGCATATAACCGAATGCGGAGGAAGGGACTTTTTTTTGGACGGCGCGCCCGTTTTGATCGACGGTTTTTTCTTGCTTTATAAAGGGTTTTCTTATGAATTCCGTAATCTTATCAAATACGATCAAATGGGTCAGCCGGTAGCTGGCAAGAATAATCATTACATACGTAAGCCAAGATAGGTTCGTCATCTCAAAGCCTCCAAAAAACTGGTTTGATTCCCCTATCTTGCCCTCTGTCATCCTGAACCATTCTGCCGGATGTTACAGATTCCGCGCCAAGCGTCTTCCGCTGTTTGCAATGATGTCCAGTATGACCTCAGCATTTTGCTGTGCAAAGGCGGGTTCAAACATATCTTTATGGGCGCCCTCGCCTTGATATTCCTGATAGAGTCCCGTTGTGGCGCCTTCCCATTTCATCGGCTCGGTCTTATCACTGTGCTCTTCCTTTATACCGGCCTCGATAAAATGGAGGTTTGCCGCAATTTGGCCGTCATTTATCAGTTCCGCCCAGTACGTTTGATAGCGCTCTGTCTTTTTGATGACCGCTTCTCTGACGGCTTCCGGGACATTTTCGGCTGTTGCGTTTGTTGGCTGCGGCGGCAGTGCGTCAAGCTTTCTGTACGCGTCTGCGATAATGACGTCGCTGATTTCTAAGCCGCGCTTTTCCATCGCTTTTGCCGCCTCGAATGCCGTATTGCCGCCTGCCGAATATCCGAAGAGTATATAAGGGCCTTCCGGCTGGATTTCCAGCATTTTATCAATGTATTGTTCCATTCTGCTGTCTTCTTCAATAAAGTTAAAACCGTACACAGCAGCCCGTTCGTTTAATGCCGCCGCAAGATCTTTAAAGAAAATCCCGAAACCTGAGATAGGCGGAAAACAGAAAAGATTTCGGCCTTTCGGCTGGTTCAGTCTGCTGATATGCTGCTCTGCAGCTTCTGTCAGTGTGTTTGAATACAGCTTTTCAGCCAATTGTTCAATTGTCGGATATTCAAATATCATTTCAATCGGCACATCCATCTGCTGCCTGGTCTTCAGCTGATGAATCACTTGCAATGCTTTCAAAGAATGGCCGCCCAGCTCAAAGAAGTCATCCTGTATGCCCAGCTCCCTGCAGCCGAGGATCGGCGTCCAAATGTCGATCAGCTCACGCTCTACCCAGTTTCGTGGCGGAACGGCTTTTGATGACGTTTTTTTCCGCTCCGGCGCAGGCAGCCCGCGGCGGTCCACTTTGCCGTTTGCGGTAAGCGGCATACGGTCAAGCTTCATCACATACTGAGGAATCATATAGTCGGGAAGCGACCTGGCCAACAGGGATCGAATGGCTCTTTCTTCAGCATGCGCGCCTGTATAATACGCACAAAGGATTACTTCTTGTCCTTCGTCTGACACGATGACTGCCGCTTCCCTGATTCCATCGATTTCAGTCAAGCGCGCTTCGATTTCGGCCGGCTCAATCCGCTTTCCGCGAATCTTGAATTGACGGTCGATACGGCTGATGTATCCGATGCTTCCATCAGGCAGCCAGTGTGCCAAGTCGCCTGTTTTGTAGATCTTTTCTTCAGGATGAACCGGGTGGCTGACAAACGCTTCACTTGTTAAGTCAGGCCTGTTTAAATAGCCTTTGGCAACCCCGTCACCGCCGACACAAAGCTCACCGGGCACGCCGATCGGCGCAAGTCCGCCATTTTTATCAATGATATACGCGGTTGAATTGCTGATCGGTTTTCCGATTGGGATCGGCTGAGAAAAATCGTGCCTGATTTCGTAAAAGGTAGAAAATGTCGTATTTTCTGTCGGTCCGTATATGTTATAAAGTCTGAGATTCGGACAGCGGTGTCTGACCTTATTGATGAGCGCCGGGGACAATGCTTCTCCGCCGACATATAAGGTGTGCAACCCAGAAAACATCTCCGGATCTGCCTGGGCGAACTGGTTAAAGAGCGCCGTCGTCAAAAACAGAATCGTAATACGGTTGGAAGAAAGATAATTGCCGAACCTCTCAGGGGCAAGCATTGTCGAGCGGTCAACCACATGAAGACATGCTCCGTTCAAAAGCGCTCCGAAGATTTCAAACGTCACTGCGTCAAAACCGATGGACCCTGTCAGAATGAGACGGTCCGACATGCCAGCCGACGTGTAATTGCTGTTTGACACGAGCGATACGACGTTTCGGTTGGAAATCATCACGCCCTTCGGTTTTCCTGTTGAACCGGATGTATACATAATATAGGCAAGGTCATCAGGTGCTGTATCGGTATTCAGTTTTCCCGCAT
This sequence comes from Bacillus sp. JNUCC-21, assembly GCF_041222765.1. Lineage (NCBI taxonomy): Bacteria > Bacillati > Bacillota > Bacilli > Caryophanales > Bacillaceae > Bacillus > Bacillus sp. JNUCC-21. The sequence goes on from NZ_CP166019.1 coordinate 2,002,615, forward strand.
CAGGTGTTTGTTTTTCAGCTGCAGCCGGGATAGAGATGATGTGAGAAAAGTCAATGTCAGTCTCAATTCCTTTTTGTACCGTTAACAGCTGTGCTCCGCTCTCAGTGAGCATATCGGCGATCCTGTCGGTTGGCAGTTCTGCATCAAGAGGAAGGTACGTCCCTCCCGCTTTCAATACAGCGAGAACAGCTATGATAAATTCCGGTGAGCGTTCGGCCAGAATCCCGGCAATTCCTTTTGGCGCCAAACCGTTTTCCAGCAGGGTGCGGGCGAATGCAGTTGACCGTTCATCGAGCTCCCGGTACGTCATCGTCAGCCCGCCGGCGTGAAGCGCCTGATGGTCCGGGGTTTTCTTCACCTGTCGGCTGAACAGGCTGATGATGCTTTCATCTCTTTCATAAGTTGTTTTCGTGTCATTAAATTCGCCGATTATTCTTGATTTTTCCTTTTGTCCGAGCATCGGAAGCCGATCAGCGGGAACATCGGGATTGAAGGCGGCGCCGCGCAGAGCTTCTTCCAAGTGTCCTTTTACGCTCTCTATCCATACTTCGTCATAAACGTTCGCATTGTAGCTGAATTTGATGAGCAGCTCATCGCCAGGCGCTATGATGAGGTTAAAATCGTAACCCGATTGTTCCGAAACGTTGACATTCCCGATCCGGAACGGTGCATCCGATTCCTTTTCCGCGTCTTTCATCTGCTGCTGGATCGGATAATTTTCAAACACGATAATATGGTCGATTAAATCCTGTTTCAGCTCAGTCTGCGATTGGATGTCAGCAAGCGGATGATAGCTGAACGCCTCTGAATCAAGCATTTCTTTCTGCAAGCGGCCCAGCAGTTCTCTAAAGCTTTCGTCACCCGTTTTAATGCGTACCGGCACGGTATTGATAAACAACCCGATCATGCTTTCCACGCCGTCAATGACGGAAGGCCGCCCTGATACGACGGCGCCGAATACGGCATCGTCCGTCCGGTTGTAGCGCTGCAGCATCAGGCCCCATACAGTCTGCATAAGAACCGCGAGCGTAGCGCCCTCTTCTTTGGCGATGGTTTTCAGCTTGTCCGTCAGGTTTTGATCTAAAGAAAACAGCAGCTCTTTCTTACGGTAGCCTTTTTCCTGGGGACGGGCCGATATTTTCGGGAGTCCTGAGGGTGTCTCGCAGCCTGCTAAATATCCTTTCCAATACTCAGAAGCCGCGTCTTTGTCCTGATCCGTCAGCCATGTAATATAAGTGCTGTAAGGCTTTGCGGGCGCCAGTGTGATGGGTGAGCCTGTTTCAATCGCCCGGTACATATGCATGAATTCCTGAAGGACGATGCCGAGGCACCAGCCGTCCATAAGGATGTGATGGTGGCTCCAGACGCATACATATTTTTCGTCAGCCGTTTTAAACAAAGAAACACGCATCAGCATATCCTTTTGCAAGTCAAAGCCTTTTAAGCGGTCACGTTCCTTAAATCGCTGTAAATAGATGCTCTGTTCCGCTTCGTCCAAATGTGTAAGATCTTCGCGGTGCAGCCGGAATTCCCGCTCACGCAGCACAACTTGGCGGGGGCCGTTCAGCTGAGCGACATGAGGTAAAAAAACCGTTCTGAAAATATCGTGGCGTCTGATGACAGACTGTACGCTTTGCTCAAACAATTCCGGACGAAGCCGGCCTTTTATGGTGAAGACGGATTGCTCGATATATGCAGCCCCCTCCTTTTGCAGAAAGGAATGAAAAAGCATTCCTTCCTGCATTCGGCTGAGGGGATAAATATTTTGGATATTTTTTGTTTTGTCCATGTGTTCCTCCCGCTCGGTTTAGTGGAAGCTGAGTAAGTCGGCAATATCCTGCAATGCTTCCTCAGTCAGCTCCCGATCATCAAAGTCACTGACGGTCTTCTCCGTATCGGTTTTGCCGAGGCAGTGTTCCGACAGTTTCAGGAGATAATATCGGCAGCTTTCGGACAGCCGTTCGATCGTATCTTGCCGGAAGCGCTCCGTTTCATAGGAAATGCTGACGGTCATCCGGCCTTTTGCCGCAATCGCGCTGATTTCAAGTGACTGCTCCCGTTTCCATGTATCTGTCACATCATCTCCGCCTCCCAAAGGAGAAAACTGAAACGCGTCAGGCTGTTCCGTTTCTGCCGGGTTCCCGCCGGGCGCATCGAATTGTCCGAGATAATTAAAGCTGATCTCCGGTGCTTTCCCGAAAGTCATCCCGGCAAGCTTCGGCGGTGTTAAATATTTGAGGACGCCGTATCCGTTCCCTTTATCCGGAATGCGCCGCAATGTGTCTTTGACGGTTTTCAATGTGCGAATTTCATATTCTTCAAGAGGTTCATAAGCTCCGCTCCGGAAAAGCACCGGGTAAATGGAAGTGAACCACCCCACTGTCCTGCTGATGTCCGCACCTGCCTGCTCCGATTGGCGTCCGTGTCCTTCAAGGGCGATTTTCAAAGCGTGCCGCGGCGACCACTTTTGAATGGCAAGCACGGCGGAAGCCAAAAGCACATCTTGCGTATCCGTATTGTAGGCGCTGTGCACATCTTTCAACAGGGCGTCCGTTTCACTTTCTGTCAGAGTGAAGGATACCGTGTTCCGTTTTTTTGCAGGAGTTTGAGATAAATCTGCCTGTTCGTAAGGAAGACTTTCTGTTTCATAGTGTTCAATCTCCCGCCAATACTCCGCCTGCTGAAGAAGCTGTCTGTTTTCGGCATAATCGGCCAGCTGCTCCGTATATGTTTTGAATGACATGGTTTTCGGAGGGAGTTTGATTTCCTGTCCAGAGATGGCCTGTTCATAAGCAGAAGCCAAGTCTTCCAATAAAATCCGCCATGATATCCCGTCGACAGCGAGATGATGGACCGTCAGAAACAAGTAATCTTCTGCTTCAGAGCGGAACAGCCCCGCCTGTACCAGCGGCCCGTTCTCTAAATCCATGTTTCTCTGAAGCTCTGCGACGCGGCGTTTTACAAAACGTTCCTTCTCATGCTCATCGCCTTCCATTTCTAATATGGTCAGGCTGTAAAGCTGTTCATCTGCGAGGTCAGCCGGTCTGTTGAAGAGGAGAAGACCTTTCTCTTCGTCTTTTATGCAGACAAGGCGCAAGGCATCATGATGTACGGTAATGGCTTTTAACGTTTTCCTCAGAGCCTCTTCATCTATTGAATTTGCTCTCGTCAGCATGACGGACTGGTTAAAATGATTTGCTTCCTTCATGTCTTGTGTGAAGAACCATTTGTGAATCGGCGACCACTTCACTTCTCCTTCTGCAGGAGCTTGGCTGACCGGCTGCCGCTCTGTACGGACATAAGGCGCCAGCTCCCTAATTGTCGGCCGGCTGAAAATATCTTTTACGGCGATCTGTTTTCCTGCCTGATGTAATCGGGCTGATACTTGCAGGGCTTTGATGGAATCGCCGCCCAGTTCAAAAAATGATTGATCCGCGGCAATGTTTTCAGTTCCGAGCACTTCGCTCCAAATCGCGGACAGCTCTTTTTCCATGTCGCTTTCAGGCTCGGTAAATGCCTGTCCGGTGTGCGCTTTTTTCCGCGGCTCAGGAAGCGCGCGGCGGTCAAGCTTCCCGTTCGGTGTGACAGGCAGTGCTTCAAGTGTTTCAAAGAACGCCGGCACCATATAAGCGGGCATTTCATTTCTGAGCGCCTGCTGCACGGTTTCACTTTCTGTTCCTTCTTCTGTCACGATATAAGCGCATAGTTCCGTTTGGCCTGCTGATACGGTATGAGCGGTGACGGCTGCTTCTTTGACACCTTTTATGCCTGTTAAGGCGGATTCAATTTCTTTCAGTTCCACCCGGTAGCCTCTGATTTTGACTTGCTCGTCTATTCGGCCGATATATTGCAGCGTGCCGTCCGGCAGCCATTTTGCCAGGTCGCCCGTGCGGTACATGCGCCGGTTCTTCCGGAACGGGTCTAGGACAAAGGCTTGAGCCGTTTGCTTAGGAAGATTGCGGTACCCTCTTGCAAGACCGGAACCCGAGATGCAAAGTTCTCCCGTTACACCGATCGGCTGCGGATGATCTCCGTTTAAAATATAAACGTGTGAATGCTCAATCGGACGGCCGATCGTAATGTTCTCACTTTGTTCTATATGTCTTGCCGCTGTAGTGGCGACGCTGTTTTCCGTCGGGCCGTACTCATTGGCAAGCTCCGTGTGTGGACAAACTGATAAACTGCGGCTGATAATGTTTTGGTCGACAGCTTCTCCGGCTAATGTGACAATTCTGAGAGACTCTGCATCCCCCGGCTCCAGTACGTCAAGCAGTGTACGGTACAGTACGGGAACAATGATCATGTGAGTGATGCGGTAAGATGCAAGATAGTGTTTAATAGCAAGAATATCTCTTGCTTCATCTTCGGCTAAAACGGCCGCTTTCGCACCGGAAATCAGCGGTGTGAACATGCTTGTTACAAACCCGTCAAATGAAAATGAAAAGAGCTGAAGAATCGTATCTTTCTCATTCAGATCATAAAATCCGCTTCGCCATTGAAGGGTTTGGCTGACGGATCGATGTTCGACCATAACCCCTTTCGGCCTGCCTGTCGTTCCCGATGTATAAATGATGTAAGCCAAATCTTCCGGTGCTGATAATGACTGGACCGGCGAAGCATCCTGTTCTTGGATATCCTCCAGTGCGAGCACTTCACCGTTAAAACGATCAGGCACTTGTTCTATCGCACCGTGTGCGGTAAGGAGAAGCGCTGTGCCGCTGTCTGAGATGATATATTGCTTGCGTTCCTCCGGATATTCAGGATCTATCGGGACGTAGGCTCCTCCGGCTTTCCAAACCCCGAAGACTGCCGCTACTTGTTCCGGCGATCTTGGTATCACAATGCCGACGGCTGCATCAGGTCCGATCTGCCGTTTTTGCAGGGCTCTGGCGATTTTATTCGACCATTCATCTAATTCTTTGTATGTGATCAATGTTTCCCCACTGATAAGGGCCGCGGCATCAGGTGTTTTTCGCGCCTGGGTGATGAACAGTTCATGAACTGTTTTTTCAGGCAGCTGTTGATCCGTCATGCCGTTAAAGTCCGAAAGAATCCGGTTCCGTTCCGGAGCAGTCAGCATGCTGATCGCTTGTAAAGAAGTTTCCGGTTCACGGACAATGTGTTCAAGCATCGTCATAAAGTGGGAAGCCCAGCGTTGCATTGTTTCTCTCCGGAATAAAGACGCCGCATATTCAAACAGAAAATGAATCTGTCCTTTGCCTTCAGAAGCCTGCAGAGTGACATCAAATTTGGAAACCGGACGGGACACGTCCGCAGGCTGAATATGCAAACCGTCCAACAGCAGTTCCTCATGCTCTATATTCTGGACGACAAGCATGGCGTCAAACAGCGGATTGCGGCTTGTGTCCCGCTGCACACCGAGCCGCTCCACCAGCTCTTCAAACGGGTAGTCCTGATGCTCATACGCTTCAAGCGCGGCCTGGCGGACTTCCGCCAAGTAATCGGTGAACCGTTTGTCTCCTTTCGGCTCCGTTCTGATGGCCAGCGTGTTGACGAACATGCCGAGAATCGGTTCAAGGTCTTTGTGCGGACGCCCGGCAATCGGCGAGCCGACGATGATGTCTTCCTGCCCGCTCAATCTCGCGAGTAACGTATTGTACGCGGCGAGAAGCACCATATACAAAGTGGAGCCGTGATCCCGGGCGATGCGGTGAAGGCCGGATGCCGTTTCAGCGTCAAGCGTGCACGATACGCTGCCGCCCGCAAAGCTTCTGACAGCCGGACGGGCCTTGTCAGCCGGAAGCTCAAGCACCGGAAGCTCTCCTTCAAGCCGCTTCAGCCAATAGGCTTCCTGCTTCTGGTACCCTTCTTTCTCCTGAAACGACCGCTGCCAGACGGCATAGTCTTTATATTGAAGGCGCATCGGCGCAAGCGAACGGCCTGCGTACAGCTCGCCGAATTCTTTTATCAAGGTGTTGACGGACACACCGTCAGAAATAATATGATGCATATCCGTTAATAATAGATGGCGTTCGTCTGATTCTTTCACGAGAGCCGCACGGAAGAGCGGCGCTTTCTCCAGACAAAACGGCCGGACGAATGCGTCAGCTGACTCGGCCTCATCCAGCTGAAACGGTACGCTGTCATGGATGCGCTGCACCGGTTCGCCGTCAGGCCCCGTTTCAAAGGACGTTCTGAGCGACTCATGCCGCTCCACAAGCTCCCGGAACGTCTCCTCCAGCCGGATGCGGTCAAGCGGGCCCGTCAGTTCCAGCACAGCCGGCATATTGTAGCCGACACCGCCGTCTTCAAGCTGTTGGAGCACATACATCCGTTTCTGCGCCGAAGACACCGGATAGGTGTCCTGTGTTTGCGCAGGCTGAATCGCTTCATACGGGCTCTCTTCCAAGTCCTGAATAACCGAAGCGAGCTCTTCCACCGTCGGCCGGGCGAAGATGTCCTGTAACGGCACCTGAACACCGAACTCTTTGGCGATGCGGGAGACGAGAGCCGTCGCTTTTAACGAATGGCCGCCCCGCTCAAAAAAGTGATCCCGGATGCCGACGGGGCCGTTTTTCAGCACCTCTTCCCAAAGGGCGCAAAGCTTCATTTCCGTGACGTTCCGCGGGGCGGTGTACGCCCGTCTGTCTGCCGCTCCGCCGGGAGCCGGCAGTGCCCGGCGGTCAAGCTTTCCGCTCGGTGTGACCGGCCATTCAGTCATCTTTATGAACTGAGCCGGCATCATGTAAGCCGGAAGGCGTGTCGCAAGCTCCGCCCGCACGTCATCGCTTTCCCGTCCTTCAATATAGGCGTAAAGCGCGGTTTCGCCGTGTTCGGTCAGGGCGGTGACCGCCGCCTCACGAATGCCGTCGATGCGCCGGATCGCCGCTTCGATTTCTCCCGGTTCAATCCGGTAGCCGCGGACTTTCACCTGTCCGTCTGAACGGCCGAGCCATTCGACTAGGCCCTCTTCTGTCCAGCGTGCGATATCGCCCGTCTGATACATGCGCTCTCCCGGATAAAACGGATCATCGAGAAAACGCTCCTCCGTCAGCTCAGGCCGGTTCAGATAGCCCCGGGCCACCCCTGTCCCCGCGATGTACAGCTCTCCGATACAGCCCGGCGGCAGAAGCCGTTTCTTTTGATTTAAAATATACAGCCGCATGTTATGCCCGGAAATGCCGATCGGAACATTGTGAAATTCTTTTCCTTGCGGCAAATCAAAGTACGCCGCTTCTACTGTCGCTTCCGTCGGACCGTAGGAATTTGTCAATTCCGTTCCCGGCAGAAGGTCATAAAAACGGGAAACCAGGTGCGGGCCCAATTGTTCGCCGCCGGCAAAAACCCTTTTTAAGCAGGTTTTTTTGATCGGCTGTTTTCTGGAATTTATATATTCCAAGAAAGCATGAAGCATGGATGGCACAAAATGAGCCGCCGTTATGCGGTTATTCTCCAATGCGTTCAGTATCATTTCAGGGTCTTTCTCGCCGCCTTGCGGAAGGAGGAAAACAGAAGCTCCCGCGATCGGCCACCAAAACAGCTCCCAAATCGAAGCGTCGAAAGAGTATGATGTTTTATGCAAAATGATGTCAGAATCACTTAATCCATAACGCGTTTGCAGTGAGTATAAAAAGTTTACGGCTGACCGATGTTCAACCTGCACGCCTTTTGGGCGTCCCGTAGAACCGGATGTATAGATGATATAAGCCAATGAATCAGGTTTTACCGGAACGTTAGGGTTGGCCGCAGCTTCAGGGTTTCCTGTTTGTCCGCTTTTCAGAGAGATCGTTTCTCCCTCAAAAAGATCTGGTGCGGAAAGTTCTGGTTCTGCCAGTAAGAATTTCACGCCGCTGTCTTTCAGTAAAAAGCGAATCCGCTCTTCCGGGTAATCCGGATCAATCGGCAGATATGCACCGCCTGCTTTTAAGACAGCGTAAATGCCGATCAGCATGTCAGGAGAACGCCGGCCCATAATGGCGGTTTTATCCTCCAGCCTTATCCCGCGCTTGATCAGCTGATGCGCAAGCTCGTTTGCCCTTTCGTTCAGTTCCTGATACGTAATCGAAATGTCATCAGTTAAAATTGCCGGACGGTCCGGCGTTTTTTCCGCCTGCTGTTCCAGCAGATCATGAAGAGGCTGATGAAGCGGAAACGCTGTTTTCTGCAAGGGACTGAAATCTTGAAGCAGAGACACTTCTTCTTTTTCTGTCAAGACAGAAATATCGTCTAATTCCAAGCCCGGATCAGCCGCGGCGTTTTCGGCAAGTGTCGTAAAAAATCCCGCCCATTTTTGAATCGTTTTTCTCTTAAACAAATCGGTGCTGTATTCAAACTGGCAGTACAATTCACCGGCGTTTTCAGAGATGTACAGCGATAAGTCAAATTTAGAAATCGGCAGGCTGACGTCTGCCGGCTGCAGTTCAAGTCCGGCTGCCCTAAGCTTCTGCTGTTCCATATTTTGCAGCGCAAATGTTGTGTCAAACAGCGGATTTCGGGACATGTCCCGCGGCACACCGAGCTTATCGACGAGCTCTTCTAACGGGTAATCCTGATGTTCGTAAGCCTCAAGCGCTGTTTGGCGAATTTCCTTTAAATATTCTTTGAATGTCATGCTTCCGTCGGGACGCGTCCTGAAAGCAAGCGTATTGACAAACATGCCCAGAACGGCGTCAAGGTCGGCATGAGGCCTTCCTGCAATCGGAGACCCGACGATCATATCTTCCTGTCCGCTTAAACGGGCTAACAGAACCGTGTACACACCGAGCAGCGTCATATACAGTGTGCATTTGTTTTCTTTCGCCAGCTTTTTCAACTGTGCTGTATGTTTTTCATTGATGACAAATGACACCCGGTCACCGGAAAAGCTCCGCACCGGGGGACGCGGCTTATCAGCCGGCAATTCAAGCACGGGAATCTCACCGGCAAGCCGGTTCAGCCAGTACTCCTCTTGTTTCCGATATGCGGCGCCCGCCATAAATGATTGCTGCCAGACGGCATAATCTTTGTATTGAATCCGTAACGGCGGCAGACTTCTCTCAGCATACAGCTCACTGAATTCACGTATCAAAAGATTGACGGATACGCCGTCTGAAATAATATGATGCATGTCAGCTAAAAGCAGATGCCGGTCTTTTTCTATTTGGACAAATCCCGCCCGGAAAAGGGGCGCTTTGCCGAGATCGAACGGCCGGATAAACGCTTCGGCTGATTGTTCTTTTGTAAATGCAAACGGCACGTCATCATGAATCCTCTGCACAGGCAGGCCGTTTTTTTCTTCAAAGGACGTTCTGAGCGGTTCATGCCGCCGGATCAGTTCCTTGAACACGGCTTCCATCCTGTCTCGGTCAAACGGCCCCTTCACCTCTAAAACGGCTGGAATGTTATAGCTGACACCGCCATTTTCAAGCTGGTGAAGGACGTACATCCGTTTTTGGGCGGATGAGACAGGATATGTTTCTTTCATTTCTGTCTTTTCTATGGATGCGAACGGGTTCTCTTCTGCTTCACTGATGATTTTGGCGAGTTCTTCTACAGTCGGATGGCTGAAGACATCGCTCAGCGGGATTTGCACACTGCACTCTTTAGCTATTTTTGCAACGAGTGCCGTCGCCTTTAATGAATGGCCGCCAAGCTCGAAAAAGTGATCGTGAACGCCGATCGGGCCGCTTTGAAGCACTTCTTCCCATATGCGGGTAAGCTTCAGCTCCGTCACATTCCGGGGAGCTGTATATTGACGGCCCGCTGCGTACGCCGAAGCTTCCGGAAGGGCCCGCTGATCGACTTTTCCGTTCGCAGTGAGCGGAATTGAGTCAACAAAAGCCCATTTGACCGGAATCATATAATCAGGCAGCTCTTTCGCCAAATCACTTCGCAGCTGAGAAGGATCAGTCGCTTGTGAGACGCTGCAGTAGGCGCATAATTCATTTTCGCCGGACTCATTCGTTTGAATCAGAACAGCAGCTTCTTTCACGGCATGATGATTTGCCAGGACGGTTTCAATTTCCTTCGGTTCAATCCGGTACCCTCTGATCTTCACTTGATCATCTGTCCGGCCGATGTATTCAATTTGGCCGTCCGCACGCAGTCTTGCCAAATCTCCGGTCCGGTACATGACGGCGTCCGTTCTGAACGGATCCGGCAAAAATTTCTCTTCGGTCAGCGCCGGATTGTTCACATAGCCTCTTCCTGTATTCGCCCCGGAAATATACAATTCTCCCGCAATTCCGAGAGGCTGAAGCTGCCTATTTTTGCTGAAAATATACATCTTGTTATGATGGATCGGTTTCCCGATCGGCGGATGTTCAGGTATGTCATCTCCCGCAGAAATCGTATACGTTGAAACCACATGAGTTTCTGACGGGCCGTAATGATTATGCAGATGCATACCGTGTAAACGGAGCGTCTGCCTGAACAAACGCGAAACGGTCAGCTGCTCCCCGGCCGTAATGACATGCTTCACACAGCGGGGAAAAGACTGTGCATAACCTTCTTCATTGAAAAGCATTTTGACAAACGCAGTCGGGAAAAACACAACTTCCGTGTTGTGCTGATCAATAAACGAAAACAGCTGAGAAACATCCCGTTTGATTGATTCCGGCACGATACAAAGGGTGCCGCCGCTCAAGAGTACTGAAAATAACTCCTGATAGCAGACGTCAAACGCCACAGATGCGTACTGCAGCACATTTGTGCAAAAATCAATGTCTGTGTTCGTCAATTGGTGAGAAAGCAGGTTGGCCATATTTTTATGTTCGAGCAGCACACCCTTCGGTTTCCCTGTCGTTCCCGATGTATAAATCATATAAAGGAGGTCGTCTGCCGTATTAATGGATTGCACATTGCTTCCGTCCGCTTCCGTCCCGGCCTCTTCTATATATGTAACCTGCAGCGTTTGTTCCGCGGGGACTGACTGATGCCGCTCTGTTACAACATGGACGCAGCCGCTGTTTTCAATGACATATCGGATACGCTCCTTTGGACTGCCCGGATCTATCGGGACAAAGGCGCCGCCCGCTTTTAAAATACCGAGAACAGCCGCCGCTAAAGAAGGGGAACGGCCGAGCATGACGCCTACCGGTTCCTCCCGCTTTAATCCGCGCTTTTGCAGCAGGCGGGCCAGCTTATTAGCCGATTCGTTCAGCTCTTTGTACGTCACTGACTCACCTTCATACCGAATCGCGATTTGATCCGGCGTTTTTGCGGCCTGCCGTTCAAACATCGCATGAACCGTGTCATATTCAGGCTTTTCGGTCTCTTCAGAAATCGGTGCAAGCAGCTGCGCTTTTTCCTCCGGGGTTATGATTTCAAGCTTGTCCGGCGTGATGTCCGGTTTGTCGAGAACTTGGGAGACGATATGTGCCAAATGGCCTTTGATATTTTCAATAAATTGGCGGTCATACACGCTTGAATCGTATCTCATTTTCAAATGAATCTCGTCACCCGGCGCCACCATCAGGTAAAAACTGTAGTTGGTTTCGTCTTCCATGCTGAAATCATGGATGTGAAAAAGGTCTTTTGTGTCCCCCTTGCTGTTCAGCACATCAAGCTCTTGTTCAACCGGATAATTCTCAAACACGAGAATATGATCAATTAAGCCTTGTTTTACCTGTGAATTCGCCTGTATGTCATAAAGCGGGTGATAGCTGTATGCCTGTCCTTTCAAAGCGTCCTTTTGCACGTTTTTGATCAGCTTTTGAAACGGGATGTTTGCCCCGCTGATCCGGACAGGCACGGTATTAATAAACAGGCCGATCATTCGCTCGATGCATTCGATTTCAGACGGCCTTCCGGAAATGACAGAACCAAAAACCGCATCTTCTGTCTGGTTATACGCCTGGAGCAAAATGCCCCAGAGCGTGTGGAAAATGGTGCTCAGCGTGACCTCTTCTTTTACGGCCAGCTCTTTCAGCTTAGCCGTGTCCTCTTTTGAAAAGGAAAACGTCACTTCCTCTTGTCTGCTTTCGCCGGCTTTTTTCTGCTTCGGCAGAACAGTCTGCTGCTCAAAGCCTTCAAGGTATCGCTCCCAGTACGAAGCGGCTTTTTCTTTATCTTGCTCCATCAGCCACTTGATGTAGGTCCCGTACGGCACAGCGGGCTCAAGCGTTAACGGTGTCCGGCGGAGCCGCGAGGCGTATATCTGGAAGAACTCTTTCAGCACGATTCCGAGACACCAGCCATCCATAATGATGTGATGGAAACTCCATATGCACGTATATTCACATTCACCGGTTTGAAGCAGCGTCACCCGCATCAGCATGTCTTTTTGCAGATGAAACCCTTTCTTACGGTCTCTTCGTTTGGCTTCTTCAATATGCTTGATTTGATCAGCCTTGTTTAAATTGGTTAGATTTTCCTCAATGATGCTGACGTTCCGCTCTTTTAATACGACCTGCTGCGGCACTGACACGTTCTGGCTGATAAAGATCGTTCTGAAAATATCATGTCTTTCGAAAAGGGCATGAACGCTCTCTTCAAACACGCGGGTGTCAACCTTCCCCGTTATTGAAAAGGAGGCCTGCTCGGCGTAAGCCTGTGATTCCTTTTGCAGGAGGGAATGAAAAAGCATTCCTTCCTGCATATAAGACAGCGGATAAATATCCTGAATTGCATTCTTTTTTGTCATGTTATAATCTCCCCGTCGCCTTTTTCTACAGTTCCTCGACAAAACTCGCTATGCTGTCCAAATCATCAGATGTTAACGTTTTGCTGCTAAAATCACTAACGGTTTTTTCTGCTTCCTCTTTGCCGGTGCAGTGCGCCATAATATCACGCAAATATTGCTGTAAAGTTTGCAGCAGCTGTTCCATCGTTTCTTTGCGGAAGCGGCTCGGCGGATAGCTCAAACTGAAGTGAAGTTTGTTTTGTGCGGCCATCGCGCTCATTTCCACCGCTTGTTCCCGCTGCCATGTCGGCGTGATGTCGTGCCCGCTTGCAAGACCGGACAGACTGAACGTGTGCTGATCTTCTGTATCATTGAATTGCCCTAAATAGTTAAAGCTGATTTCAGGCGCTTGTCTGAAGCGGATTGTTTTTTGTTCAGGCGGTGTCATGTATTTTAAAATGCCGTAGCCTATTCCTTTATCCGGTATTCTTCCGAGTGTGTCTTTGACCGTTTTTACCGCCGTTCCAAGCTCAGCGCCTGCTGTGTTCAAGTCAATGAGCACCGGATACATGGAGGTAAACCAGCCTACGGTGCGGCTGATGTCAAGCTCCGGCATGATGTGCTCTCTCCCGTGCCCTTCCATCGCGATGCGCAGTCTGCCGCCCCCTGTCCAGTCCCGTAAAGCCAAAGCTGCGGCAGTCAGAAGAATATCTTGCGTATCGGTATGGTAGGCCCGGTTGACCTGCTGAAGCAAAACGGACGTTTCTTCTTCTGTAAGCGTAAAGCTTACCGTTTGCCGAATGCTGTCGGCTCCCGTCTGATGCTGCGGTTTTTCATAAGGAAGTTCGGCGGCTGTTTCTTCTTCAATAAAACGCCAATATTCTTCTTCACGCATCAGCTTGCTGCTTTTTGCGTATTCTGAAAGCCTTTCAGCGTATTGCTTAAACGAATCGGTCTTTGGCGGAAGCTGGACCGGCTGACCTTTTACGGCTTGAGTGTAAGCGGCAGATAAATCCTCCAGCAAAATACGCCATGACACTCCGTCAACCGCCAGGTGATGTACGGTGATGAATAAATAATCCCCGGACCGGGTTTTGAACCAGCCGGCTTTTAATAACGGGCCTTTTTCAATATCCATCCGCTGTTGGAGCGCAGCGACTTCACTTTCTATTTCTTTTTCCCAAGTATCTGTCTCAGACAGATCCCAAATGTCCAAGCTGTACAGTTCATCTTTTTGAATACCGTGATTGGTTTGTCTGAAACTTTCGTTTTCTGCACTGACGGTGATCCGGAGTGCATCATGATGAATGACAAGATGCTGCAAGGCTTCTTTGAGCGGCTGTTTATGCAATGCGTCAGAGCTGAACATCATGACGGACTGATTGAAATGATTTCTGTTTTCCATCCGCTGTGATAAAAACCACTGCTGAACGGGTGTCCAAGGAATGTTTCCTTCCACCGGCCGCTGATCGATAACTCTTTCCGCTTTCCGGATAAGAGGCGCGAGCTCCTTAATGGACGGATGCCGGAATAAGTCACTCGCCGTCATTTTCCACCCATAGCGTCCGAGCCGTGCGGAAACTTGCAGCGCTTTGATTGAGTCGCCGCCCAATTCAAAAAATGAGTCCTCAATCCCGACTTGTTTTGCGCCGAGCACTTCCTGCCAGATCACGGAAAGCTGTTCTTCGAGCTCATTGCGGGGAGCTGTGTACGCGGTTTGAAGCGCGAGCTCCGGTTCGGGCAGATTTTTCCGATCCAATTTACCGTTCGGCGTAAGCGGCAGCTTCTCAAGTTCCATCATATAGGCCGGAACCATGTAATTCGGCAGTTGCTTAGACAGTGAAGAACGCACTTTTTCTGTATCCATGTCCGCCTGCAGACTCATATATGCGATCAGTTCTTTATTGCCGGACTGCCCGGTTCTGACTGACACGGCAGCTTCTTTCACGCCGTCCAGGCTCCTCAGTGCGGCTTCAATCTCTCCCAGCTCCACCCGATAACCGCGGATTTTCACTTGATCATCCATCCGCCCGGCATATTCGATCGTTCCGTCCGGCAGCCAGCGGGCTAAATCTCCGGTGCGGTACATCCGTTCTCCGGGAACAAAAGGATTAGGGACAAATTTTTCTTCCGTCAGCTCAGGGCGGCCGAAATATCCTCTTGCCACACCGTCTCCGCCCGTGCACAATTCGCCGATGACGCCGATCGGCTGCGGTGTTCCCCTGCTGTTTATGATATATGCGGTTGAATTTCCGACAGGGCGGCCGATCGGGATTGAATGATCGTATGATTGTTCAATCAAAAAGCAAGTCGAGAACGTCGTGTTTTCAGTCGGTCCGTATCCATTCCATACTGAGAGATGCGGAAGCGCATTCCGAACCCGGTTTACATGGCTTGGGGACAGTGCTTCCCCGCCGATAATCAATCGGGATAATCCGGAAAACACGTGTTCATTTTGTTCTGATAAATGGTTGAACAGAGACGATGTCAGCCACAGTGTCGTAATGCCGTTTTGCTGTATAAATGTTTCCAGAACATCCGAGTCGAGATAGGTTTCCTGGTCACTTACATATAAAGAAGCG
Organism: Bacillus sp. JNUCC-21; assembly: GCF_041222765.1. NCBI lineage: Bacteria > Bacillati > Bacillota > Bacilli > Caryophanales > Bacillaceae > Bacillus > Bacillus sp. JNUCC-21. Next base: position 2,017,759 of record NZ_CP166019.1, read on the forward strand.
CCGTTTAAAAGCGGTCCGAATATTTCAAATGTCGTAACGTCAAATCCTAATGATGAAGTAAACAATAGTCTGTCTTCCGGCGTAAAATCAATATAATTGCTGTTTTTCACAAGGCGGATCACGCTTCGCTGTTCAATCATGACGCCTTTTGGCGCACCTGTTGATCCGGACGTATAAATCATGTAGGCCAACGATTCAGGTCCGCCGAGCGGTTCGGGATTTTCTGAACTCAAGCCGGCCTTTGTTTGAATATCCTCTATGAATAAACGTTTTCCTGAAAGCGGCAGACCGTCAAGTTTATCAGATTGGAGAAGAATATCAGCTTTACAGTCTTTAAGCATCCATTCAGCCCGTTCCCGCGGCACATCGTCACCAATAGGCAAGTAGGCGCCTCCCGCTTTTAATATTCCGAGGATTCCGGAGGCAAGCTCTGTTGTGCGGCCGGTTAATAAGGCGACAACGCTTTCCAGACCGACGCCATTTGATCGGAGAGCCGCCGCTATTCTGTTAGCCCGTTCGTTCAGCTCACGGTATGTCAAGATTTGTCCATCATATACAACTGCCCGGGCATCGGGGGTTTCTTTTGCCTGCCGCTCAAATAAACGGCTGATGGTTTCGTGTCTTGGGTAATCGCTTTTCGTCTGATTAAACTGATAAATGACGCGATTTGTTTCAGCATTATCCAGTACGTGAATGTCACCAAGCGGTATCGCTTGGTTTTCAATTACTTTTGTAAGAATACGAGTAAAATAAGAAAGCCATTTTTCAATTGTCTGTTTTTGATAGATATCTGTATTGAATTCAAAATCAAAGCTGATGGAACCGTCAGACCCTTCTGACGCGTAAAGCGTGGCATCAAACTTTGCGGTTTTATGACTTGTATCCGCAGCTTGAGCCAAATGCAGCTTATTTAACACCAGGGATTCACGCTCCATATTTTGGAGCACAAACATAACGTCAAACAGCGGATTGCGGCTTGTGTCCCGCTGCACACCGAGCCGTTCCACCAGCTCTTCAAACGGGTAGTCCTGATGCTCATACGCCTCAAGCGCCGCCTGGCGGACTTCCGCCAAGTAATCGGTGAACCGTTTGTCTCCTTTCGGCTCCGTTCTGATGGCGAGCGTGTTGACGAACATGCCGAGAATCGGCTCAAGGTCTTTGTGCGGACGCCCGGCAATCGGCGAGCCGACGATGATGTCTTCCTGCCCGCTCAATCTCGCGAGTAACGTATTGTACGCGGCGAGAAGCACCATATACAAAGTGGAGCCGTGATCCCGGGCGATGCGGTGAAGGCCGGATGCCGTTTCAGCGTCAAGCGTGCACGATACGCTGCCGCCCGCAAAGCTTCTGACAGCCGGACGGGCCTTGTCAGCCGGAAGCTCAAGCACCGGAAGCTCTCCTTCAAGCCGCTTCAGCCAATAGGCTTCCTGCTTCTGGTACCCTTCTTTCTCCTGAAACGACCGCTGCCAGACGGCATAGTCTTTATATTGAAGGCGCATCGGCGCAAGCGAACGGCCTGCGTACAGCTCGCCGAATTCTTTTATCAAGGTGTTGACGGACACACCGTCAGAAATAATATGATGCATATCCGTTAATAAAAGATGACGTTCGTCCGATTCTTTCACGAGAGCCGCACGGAAGAGCGGCGCTTCTTCCAGACAAAACGGCCGGACGAATGCGTCAGCTGACTCGGCCTCATCCAGCTGAAACGGCACGCTGTCATGGATGCGCTGCACCGGTTCGCCGTCAGGCCCCGTTTCAAAGGACGTTCTGAGCGACTCATGCCGCTCCACAAGCTGCCGGAACGTCTCCTCCAGCCGGCCGCGGTCAAGCGGGCCCGTCAGTTCCAGCACAGCCGGCATATTGTAGCCGACACCGCCGTCTTCAAGCTGTTGGAGCACATACATCCGTTTCTGCGCCGAAGACACCGGATAGGTGTCCTGTGTTTGCGCAGGCTGAATCGCTTCATACGGGCTTTCTTCCAAGTCCTGAATAACCGAAGCGAGCTCTTCCACCGTCGGCCGGGCGAAGATGTCCTGTAACGGCACCTGAACACCGAACTCTTTGGCGATGCGGGAGACGAGAGCCGTCGCTTTTAACGAATGGCCGCCCCGCTCAAAAAAGTGATCCCGGATGCCGACGGGGCCGTTTTTCAGCACCTCTTCCCAAAGGGCGCAAAGCTTCATTTCCGTGACGTTCCGCGGGGCGGTGTACGCCTGTCTGTCTGCCGCTCCGCCGGGAGCCGGCAACGCGCGGCGGTCAAGTTTTCCGCTCGGCGTGACCGGCCATTCGCTCATCTCTATAAACTGAGCCGGCATCATGTAGGCCGGAAGGCGTGTCGCAAGCTCCGCCCGCACGTCATCGCTTTCCCGTCCTTCGATATAGGCGTAAAGCGCGGTTTCGCCGTGTTCGTTCCGGGCGGTGACTGCTGCCTCACGAATGCCGTCGATGCGCCGGATCGCCGCTTCGATCTCTCCCGGTTCAATCCGGTAGCCGCGGACTTTCACCTGTCCGTCTGAACGTCCGAGCCATTCGACAAGGCCATCTTCTGTCCAGCGTGCGATATCACCCGTCTGATACATGCGTTCTCCCGGGTAAAACGGATCATTGAGAAAACGCTCCTCCGTCAGCTCAGGCCGGTTCAGATAGCCCCGGGCCACCCCGGTCCCCGCGATGTACAGCTCTCCTGCCACGCCCGCAGGCTGGATGGTTCCTCCGCTATCTAATACATACAGACGGGCACCCGGAACGGGTTTTCCGATCGGAAGCCTTGTCCGTCCGCTGTCCCGTTTTCGGTCACAGACGTAAAACGCCGCATCAACCGTCGCTTCTGTCGGTCCATAGCCGTGAATAAGCATCGTCTCCGGCAACAGATCTGCAAACCGGGCAGCCGTAAGCGGGGAAAGAGCTTCGCCTCCGGCAAACACGCGTGTCAGTGTTCTGCCGAGGCGTGTTCTTGTTTCCTCAGGCTCCGTTTCCAGCGCGTCTAAAAAGCTGTTGACCATTGCCGGAATAAAATGCGCGGTCGTCACCTTTTCTGAGGCAAACGCTTCAATCATCCGCACAGGATCTTTCTCCCAGCCGGCCGGAAGCAGATACACGGAGGCGCCTGACATCGTCCACCAAAACAATTGCCAGATGGAAGCGTCGAAAGAAAAGGATGATTTCAGCACGATAATATCCTCTTCCGTCAACGGGAACTGCCCTTGCATCCCTGATAAAAAGGCGGCGGCCTGACGGTGTTCAACAGCCACTCCCTTCGGTGTTCCCGTCGAACCGGACGTATAAATGATATAAGCGAGCGAATCAGCATCCGCTTCGTCAGAGACAGCCCCTGTCTCCGCCTCACTTGTCAGAGCAGAAAGAGACACTTCTAGCGTTTCTCCGGAAAAACCGGAAACGGATAACCCCGGCTGTGCAAGCAGGAGACAAGCGCCGCAGTCATCGAGCATATAGCGCAGCCTGTCCTCAGGATACTCCGGGTCAAGCGGCACGTAGGCGCCGCCCGCTTTTAACACGGCAAGCACAGAAACCACCATCTCCGGCGAGCGTTCAGCGAGCACGCCGACCATGCTTTCTTTGCGGACGCCTTTTTGTCGGAGCCGAACGGCGAGCCTGTCTGTGTACTGGTCAAGCTCGGCGTACGTCAGCATACCGCCCGGAAAACGGAGCGCCGGACGATGCGGCGAAAGCGCGGCACGGCGGGTAAACAGCCCGTGAAGCGTCGGAGCCGGCGGTTCAACCGTTTCTGTACGGTTAAACGCATCCAGCATATTTCTGGCTTCACACGCATCAAGCAATGCGATCTCGGAGGCGCTCATTTCAGGGTCGGAAATGACTGACTTCATCATATGCCGTAAAAATGTTTCAATATTCTTCATAAAAACACGATCGTATATACCGGTATCAAAGTTTAAGCGGATATAAAGAGAATTTCCCGGAATCACCTTTATGCTGCATCCGTAGTTTGTGACTTCCTCCATCGTGAAATCTTCTACCGCAAAATCAAATGAACCTGCCTGACTCACATTTTCAATTTCACGCTGGGCCGGCACATTTTCAAACACGATAATGTGGTCAAACAGCGCTTGCTTCAAAGGGCTTTGCGCCTGAATGTCATACAGCGGATAATAGCTGTACGCTTCTGCTTGCAGCGTCTCCTGCTGCAAATGCCTGACGAGCTCCAGAAAAGAAAATGAACCGCTTTTCACCCGCACGGGAATCGTATTAATAAACAGGCCCACCATTTTTTCCACGCCTGCGAGATCCGACGGCCGGCCGGAAACGACAGAACCGAAAACGGCGTCATCACAGCGGCTGACACGCTGCAGCAACAGGCCCCACAGTGCCTGGAACACTGTATTCAGCGTTGCTCCCGCCCTTGCCGCAATGTTCTTCAGCTCATTTGTCTGCTCTTCAGAAATGGTGAAAACCGCCTGCTCAAGTTCGCCATTTGGTTCTGCAGATTTTTTCGGAAGAGACGCCGATTGCTCAAGGTCGGCAAGTCTCGTTTTCCAAAAAATCTCGGCTTCTTTACGATCCTGCTTCATGAGCCATTTAATATACTTTCCATATGGCTGAACAGGCTCGAGAGACGGGAGCCGTCCGTCTCCGAGAGATTGATAGATCATCAGAAATTCCTTCATGACAATTCCGAAGCACCAGCCGTCCATGACGATATGATGATGGCTCCATATACAAACATAGCGTTCAGGCGCTTTTTTCAAAATGGAGACTCTCATGAGAGGGTCTGATTGCAAATCAAAGCCTTTATCTTTATCTTCTTTTCTGAATCGGTCGGCATATTTATCTTGTGCCTTCTCGTCCAAATGAGAAATATCATGAAACTGAACGCGGCTCGGCCTGTTTTTCAACACGACTTGGCGGGGCTTCGCCACATTCTTATGAATAAATGTCGTACGGAAAATATCGTATCGTTCAAAAACAGCATCTATACTTTTTTGGAATCGTTCCCGGTCAAGCTGTCCGCTGATCGTAAACACCGCTTGTTCGAAGTAGGCTCTTGAGTCATGATCCAACAGAGAATGAAAAAGCATGCCCTCCTGCATAAAAGATAAAGGATATATATCTTGTATTTCCGGTTGCTGCCCCATTGCGCCACTCCTTTTCTATAGTTTGTTGACGGCTCCCATAATGTCACTCAGATCTTCCAGCGTTAACTCCTCGTCACTGAAATCAGCGGCGCTCCATTCACGCTCCTCTTTGCCTGTGCAATGCGTGATGATTTGCTTGAGAAAGGCATGAAAATATCCCGTCAAAACTTCAATCGTTTCTTTTTGATACTGAAAACGGTTGTACACGACATGCATGCTGAGACATTCCGACGATACGGAGCCGCTGATATCAAGTGTGTACGGACGTTCCCAGTCTGGGCTGACTTCATTTCCCGCTTTTACGGGAGAAACACCAAAGCCGCTGGAACGGATTTCACGGTCAAACTGTCCCAGATAGTTAAAACTGATTTCAGGAGAATCGGATTCAGTCTCTTCCCAGAGTTTGCTTATATACTTCAGCACCCCGTATCCCGCTCCTTTATGCGGAATGCGGCGCATCATGTCTTTTGTCCGCTTAATGTGATAGCCGAGCCGCTCGCCGTCATCAGCCTGATCTTGAAAACTTGCGTCAACCAATACCGGATAAATTGACGTAAACCAACCGATGGTTCTGCTGATATCAAGATGCTCCAAGTGCTCTTCCCTTCCGTGGCCTTCCATGCTGATTTTGAATGTCTCGTTTCCGGTCCATCTGTTCAGCGCAAGGCTTAACGCGGCAAGCAATAATTCACCCGTCTCTGTTGTGTATGCTCTGTTCGCTTCCGTTAACAGCTGCTCAGTCTCCTGTTTCGTCAATGTAACGGTCATCACATCTGTATCTTTCAGAAGATTGGAAGAGATGCGGGCATCTTTCGGAAGCGGTTCGACCGCCGCTCTTTCTCTTTCGGACCAGTAGTCTGCTTCCTGTAACAGCCGGCGGCTTTTTGCATAATCAGAGATTTGCTTCGCGTAAGTCTGATAGGAATCGGTTTTTGCCGGAAGCGCGGTTTCTTTTCCTGCGAGCGCCTGCCTGTAGCACGCGGTGAGATCTTCAAATAAAATCCGCCATGATACACCGTCAATGACAAGGTGATGAATAGAAAGCAGCAGATGATCGCCATCATTAGCGTGAAATAATCCGACAGCTACGAGCGGACCCGTCTCCAGCCGAATGGAAGTTTGAATACGGGCGGCCGCCTGTTCAATTGCGGCGTGCTCCTCTTGTAATGACCCTTTCCCTCTCACGTCATGCGTTTCAAACGTAAAGAGTTCTTCTTCAGAAAGCTTTTCCGCTCTGTTGTATTGAGTCACCGATCCGTTTTGCGTGCCGCATACGATCCGTAATGCGTCATGATGAACCGCGAGCTGTGCCAGCGCTTTTCTCATAGCAGATTCATTGATTCTGTCCGCACTGCGGAGCATTACGGACTGATTAAAATGATCATGCGGCAATGATTGCGACAAGAACCAGTGCTGGATCGGCGTCAGCGGCACGTCTCCCGTGACGGGAGCCTGATCAATCACGCGGCGGACTTTCCGGAGCCGCATCGATACTTCTCCCAGTGTCTGATGCTCGAACAGCTCGCGGACGGTCGTTTCATAGCCCTGCTGTTTCAGCCTCGCACATACTTGCAGCGCTTTAATCGAATCCCCGCCGAGATGGAAGAAATGAGCATTGGGGCCGAGGCCTTCAACACCTAAGAGTTCTTCCCAAATGTCAGCCATCATTTCTTCAGTTTCATTTCTCAGGCTGATATCATCTCCAAGGCTATCATTTAATTCAGGCTGCGGGAGCGCCTTCTCGTCCAGCTTCCCATTCGCCGTCAGAGGCAGTTCATCAAGCTCTATCAAGCGGGCGGGAATCATATATTCCGGCAGAAAAGCTCTGAGAGAGGCCTGAATCTCTGCTTCTTTTATCTTTTCGTTCCCGTGTAAGACCGCGTATGCGTAAATGGAGTGCTGACCGTGCTGATCAGCACGTGTGATCACGGCGGCCTCTTTCACGGAGGAAAGCTCTTGCAGCGCTGATTTAATTTCTCCCAGCTCAATTCTGTGGCCTCTGACTTTTACTTGCGCATCTTTCCGCCCGACATATTCCAGCTCTCCATTTGAGAGTCTTTTGGCGATATCACCCGTCCGGTAGAGCCGCATGCCGGAAACGTGCGGATTCGTGATGAAACGGGAGGCGGTTAAATCATCCCTGTTTACATATCCCCTCGCGACGCCTTCCCCGCCGATATAAAGCTCACCGGGAATTCCGATCGGCTGCGGATTCATATAGGCGTCCATAACAAAAGCATGAAGGGTTTCCAGCGGTCTGCCGATATTGCTTTTGTTTCTCTCAATATCATCCATATTCAGTTTTTTGCATGTGACGTGAACCGTGGTTTCCGTAATACCGTACATATTAACAAGCTCCGTCTCCGGGTACTTCTCTTTCCAGCTTTTCAGCATGCCGGGCTGAAGCGCTTCTCCGCCGAAAATGACATATCGAAGCTTCAGCTTGTCCGTATGCCCGGCCTCTTCATGAATGAGTCCGGAAAAAGCCGTCGGCGTTTGGTTCAGCACCGTTACGCCTTCACTTTGCAGCAGCTGCCGGTACAAATACGGATCACGGGCTGTGTCTTTCGGCACGATAACTACCTTTCCGCCGTATAAGAGCGCGCCGAATATTTCCCAGACAGAAAAATCAAAGCAATAGGAATGGAACAGCGTCCAGACGTCTTCAGAGCCGAAATCAAACGGCAGTCCTTTATGTGTGATAAGACTGATGACATTGCGGTGTTCCGTCATAACGCCTTTCGGTTTTCCGGTTGTGCCCGATGTGTAAATCACGTAAGCCGGCTGTTCAGGCGTTATTATTTCTTTCGTTCTGTCTGCTGAAACGGATTCAGGCTTATCGATGTATAAAACCGGCAGCCCGTCCATTCCGGATATCCCAAGACCCGATTGCGTCAACAGAGCACGCGCGCCGCTGTCAGTCAGCATAAATGAAATCCGCTCGTCCGGATAGTCAGGATCAATCGGCAGATAAGCACCTCCCGCTTTTAAAATACCGAGAATCCCAATCAGCATATCCGGAGATCGTTCGGTCATAATTCCGACAATCTGTCCGGAGCGGATGCCGTTTTCCGACAGCATATCGGCGATTCGATCCGCCTTTTCATTGAGCTCGCGGTAGGTGAGACGCTCATCAGACATGACGGCTGCAATTTGATCCGGCATTTTTTCCGCCTGTGCTTCAAATAAACTGACAATCGTTTCATGCCTCGGATACTCCGCCGTTTGATTTTCCGCTTGAAGAAGCATCTGCCGCTCGTTTATGCCCAGCAAATGAATGTCAGACAGCTTCCGCTCATCATCCGATGCGATTTGTCCTAAAAGCTCTTTAAAATGATCGGCCCACCGTTCGATCGTATCCTTTTCAAACAACGCGGTACTGTATTCAAAATGAAAATCCAGTGAGCCATCCGGCCGTTCCTCGGCATGAAGCGTCAAGTCGAATTTTGAAATGTCATGCTTCACTGCATGTGAAGAAACGGATAAGCCCGGAAGGTTCACTTCGAAATCATCACTGTTTTGCAAAACGAGCATGGCATCAAACAGCGGATTGCGATTGACTTCCCGGTGTGTATCAAGCTTTTGGGCAAGTTCTTCAAACGGGAAGTCCTGATGTTCGGCCGCGCCGAGGGCGAGCATTTTCACCTCTTCTAAATAAGCGCGGAATGTCTTATCCCCTTTCGGCCTGCTTCTCATTGCCACGGTATTTACAAACATGCCGATGACCCCGTCAAGCTCAGCGCGGCTTCTGCCGGCCGCAGGTGAACCGACGACAATGTCTTCCTGCCCGCTCAATTTAGAAAGGAACAAGGAGTAGCTTGCCAAAAGAATCATATACAGTGTCGAACCCGTCTCATCCATGAGCTGGCGCAAGTTCTCCGCCGTTTCCTTTTGAAGGCGCGTTCGAACCGCGGACCCGCTGAAATCAGGAAGCTGCGGGCGCTTTTTATCGAGCGGCAGATCAAGTACGGGAATGTTTTCCCCGATCGTCTCCAGCCAATAACGCTCATGTCTTTTGAATTCTTCAGCGGCAAACCGCTCATGCTGCCAGACGGAAAAATCTTTGTACTGGAGTTTTAACGGCCGCAACTCTTTTCCTCTGTACAAATCCGTCAATTCTTGAATCAGAACGCTCATTGACACACCGTCTGCGATAAGATGATGCATATCAAGCAGCAGAAAATGACGTTCTTCAGTAACTTTGGCTAAAGTCACTCTCAAAAGCGGCGCTTTTTCCACGTCAAACGGTTTGACGAAAGTTTCCATCACCTCTTGAAGAAGGTTCCCGGATGGCATGTGAATCTCTGTGAGGTCAAGATCGACATGTGCATGTATTTGCTGCATCGGCTCCCCGTTTCGTAAAACAAATGAAGTGCGTAACGCTTCATGCCTTTGTAACAGCGCTGAAAAGGCTTCGTGCAGGCGATCCCGGTTGAGTCTGCCGCTCAGTTCCAGACAAGCGGGCATATGATAGCCCGTACTGTCCGCTGCAAGCTGATGAAGGGCATAGAGCCTTTTTTGCGCAAAAGATAGCGGGTACAAGTCCTTTGCCACAGCAGGCGTGATTTCTGCATATTCTCCTCTTTTCCTCTGTTCAAGGAAGCGGGCCATGCTCTCGATGGTCGGATGTTCAAAAACATGGCGGACGGCAAGTTCAATTTGCAGCCGTTTATGTATGTTTGAAACAAGCGACGCGGCTTTCAGCGACTGTCCGCCGATTTGGAAGAAATCATCTCTCATACTGATGTGTTCCCGTTTCAGCACTTCTTGCCAAATAGACAGCAGCTCAGTCTCAAGCATTGTGCGCGGAGCTTGATAATCACCGATTCTCTCGGCTTTTTTCGGCTCAGGAAGTGCGGCCCGATCAAGTTTTCCGCTCACAGACAGCGGCATTTCCGTTAATTTGGTAAAGCTTCCCGGTATCATATAAGCAGGTAATCTCCCGGCCAATTCAGCGTGCGGTTTAAATGTCACACCCGCATTTTCCAGTACGACATAAGCTGCAAGCTCCTGTTCCCCGTCCGCCATTTTGCGCACGGTGACTGCCGCCTCTTTTACCCCGGACAGACTTCTGAGTGCCGTTTCGATTTCTCCTAATTCAATTCTGTAACCTCTTACCTTCACCTGATCGTCAAAGCGTCCCATGTATTCAATCGTTCCATCCGGTAAAAATCGGGCTGCATCTCCCGTTCTGTAAAGCCGTTCACCTTCACGAAACGGATGAGGGGTAAAGACTTTGCCCGTCAGCTCTTTTTGCTGAAAATATCCATCCGCCAGACCTTTTCCGGAAATACACAGTTCACCGACGGCTCCGACCGGCTGCAGCCGATCTCCATGCATCATATAGACAGAAGTGTTGGCAATCGGGCGCCCGATCGTAATCCGGCTGCTTTTTTGCAGGTTGCGCAGAATCGTCGTGGCCACACTGTTTTCCGTCGGGCCGTATTCATTCAGCAGCTCGGCATTCGGGCATATGCCGCGGCTCGCTTCCACGATATCAGGAGTGGCCGCTTCCCCGGCAAATGTCACCGCCCGAAGCGTCTGCGCATCCTTTTTCGTCAGCGAATCAAGCAGAACGCGATACAGAGACGGAACGATCAGAAGATGGCTCACTCCGTGGCGGGTGATTTTCTGTTTTATTGAAAGGACGTCTTTCGCATCATCTTCATCAGTTAACAATACACAGGCGCCCGACAGAAGCGGAGTGAAAAGACTCGTTAATGACCCGTCAAATACGTATGAAAAAAGATGAAGCGCTATGTCCCCTTCTGTCATCCCGTATTCTTCACGCCGCCATTGCAATGTATTGCTGATCGCTTTGTGTTGTACAAGCACCCCTTTCGGCCGGCCTGTCGTTCCGGAGGTGTAAATGACATACGCCCAATTTCCGCTGTCAGATACCGGCGGAAGCGGTGCAGTCTGCTGGGAAACCGTTTCCTCTATGATGACGACACTGCCCTTGAAATCCGGCGGAATGAGGGGGAGCAGGTCTTTTTCAGTCACGAGCAGTGAGGCTTCACTGTCTCTCAGTAAAAATGAAATCCGTTCAGGCGGGAATTCCGCATCAATCGGCATATAGGCGCTGCCCGACTTCCAAATTCCGAGCAGAGCGGCAACCGTACTCATTGATCGGCGCAGCATAACAGCAGTGATCTGATCGGGGCGTGCGCCTTTTTCCCTTAAGGCATGCGCAATCTGATTCGCCCGCTGATTTAATTTCTTGTAGCTCCAGCTTACCCCGTTATATCTCAACGCCTCTTGGTCAGGCGTTTTTGCCGCCTGTTCTTCAAACAGCCCATGAACGGTTGTCTCAGGGTACGGACGGTTCGTTTCGTTAAACGAATGAATCAAGGCTTCTTCCTCCGGAGGCACGAGACTGATGCTTGATAAAAGCCTGTCCGGATCTTCCGTTACACAGGAGATGACCTCCAGAATATGCCCTTTGATCCGTTTCATGTCTTCCCGATCGTAGATGCCCGCATTGTAGCTGAATTTCACATAAAACTCTTCTCCCGGAACGATGACGACGTTAAGATCGTAATTGGTTTCTTCCGCCATCGAAAAGTTTTCAAGTGAGAGCGCACTGCTTTCCGTTTGCTGCCAGCCGTTTACCGCAGTCTGCATCTGAACCGGATAATTCTCAAAAACCAGGATGTGGTTCAAGAGATCTTTTTGCAGACCGCTCTCGTTTTGGATGTCATAAAGCGGATAATAGCTGTGCTCTTCCGCAGCGAGTGACTCTTTTTGCACCTTTTTGAGGAGAGAAGAAAAAGTCATATCCCCAGCCGCGCGCACCCTTACCGGCACGGTATTGATAAACAGTCCGGCCATGGATTCAATGCCGGCGATAGCTGACGGCCTGCCGGAAACAACTGAACCGAATACCGCATCTTCAGTGCCGTTGTAACGGTGGAGAAGCAGTCCCCAAATGCTCGTAAATAAAGTATTCAGCGTGACCCCGGTGCTTCGGGCAATGTCTGTCAGTTTTTGCACGGTTTCAGACTCAAGGGAAAATTGAAAATGCTCAGATGCATAACCGTTTTGCGCCGGCTTATTCTTCGTTTGCGGAACGGAAACGACTTCTCCGTAATCTTCCAAGCAGCGCGACCAGAACGCTGACGTTTCTTCTTTATTCCGGCTTCGGAGCCATTTGATATAAGAACTGTAAGGAGCCGGACTGCCGAGGTTTACAGGCCGCCCGTTTCGGATCGCATAATACATGCTGAAGAAATCTTTCAGCACAATGCCCAAGCTCCAGCCGTCCATCATAATGTGATGGTGAGTCCAAACGCATGTATGGCGGTTTTCTCCCGTTTGAAAAAGAGTCAGGCGCATTAAGGGGCCTTTTTGCAGATCAAAGCCCTTATTCCGGTCGGTTTCCTTGAATTCCTTAATGATGTTTTGCTGCTGTTCTTCCGAATAATCTGAAATGTTCTCAGTCTGTACGGCTGTGTCACGGCGTGAAAGGACAACCTGCTGCGGCCCTTCAAGGTCAGGCACTTCTTTTATGAAAATCGTTCTGAAAATATCATAACGGCTGACAAGCATATCCAGACTTTTTTGGAATGTATCAATGCATAAATCCCCGCTGACTGTAAACGAAATCTGCTCGACATATGCGTTTGATCCGGAATCCAGAAGCGAATGAAACAGCATGCCTTCCTGCATATATGATAAAGGGTAAATATCTTGAATTTCTGTCGCTTGTGTCACGAATGCCACACACCTTTTTATGAAATTAAAGTCCTTTTACGAGATCTTCAATGCTTGATAGTGCTTGAGCGGTCAATTCTGTATGGCTGTAATCCGTTAATGTTTTTTCCCGCTCTTTCTTGCCGGAACAGTGGGCGATGATGTCCTCGATGTGAGTATGGAAACGATTCATGAAGACCTCGATTGCCCCCGGTGCAAATACATCGGTATAAACGGCTTTTACCTCCAGTTGCCCGGCCGCCACCATCGCGTTAATATCCAGATCAAACTCGCGGATGCGCCCGGCCGCTATATCATGCTGCGGCTTGAACGGTGACATCTTCAGCGTTCCCTCAAGACCGTCAAACGCACCGAGATAGTTAAAGCTTATTTCTGGGTCTTTATAAAGAATGTTTCGCGAATATCTCAACAGCCCGTAGCCGGTTCCGTGATAAGGAACCCGTCTCATCATGTCTTTTACCGTCTTTATGCGGTGAGCGGTTTTTTCGCCTGAGCCGCCCGGCACTCTCATATCCAAAAGCACCGGGTAAACAGATGTAAACCATCCTGCTGTTCTTGACATATCAATGTCAGGCATATGCCCTTGGCGCCCGTGCCCTTCAGTGCTGATAAGGATCTGTTCAGAACCCGTCCACTCATGAAGCGCCATTCCAAGCGCCGTTAAAAGCAATTCATGAACATCCGTTCCGTATGCCTGCTGTGTTTCCAACAGCAGCTGTTTCGTGACTTCGCTGCTTAATATCCACGATGCCGTGCGCGCGTTTTCCTGCAATCGTCCGGCGTTTTCATCAGTTATTTTCGGCAGCGGCGCTGTTTCACTAGACATCACGCTGTCCCAGTATGCGGCTTCCTCCAGCAATGCTTTGCTTTTGGAAATGTCAAAAAGCTCTTCGGCATACTTTATATAAGAATCGCTTTTCGGCGGCAGTTTGATTTGTTTGCCTTCCAATGCCTGCTGATAAGCTGTCTGCAGATCTTCAAGCAATATCCTCCATGACACGCCGTCCACGATAAGATGATGAATTGTTATAAGAAGATGGTCGGCTTCCTTCTGCCGGAACACTCCGAGATGAAGCAGAGGCCCTTGATCAAGACGCATAGCCTGCTGTATTTCTTTTTCCTCAGCGGCTATCCGTTTTTCGGGCTGCGTTTCTTCTGAAATATCTATGACGTTAAGCGTAAAGATTTCTTCATACTGCTTTGTGATTCCGCGATTATATTGAACCGTTTCCCCATGCTCATTTTCAGTGAAAGTCATTCGCAGCGCATCATGATGTTCTGTCAGCGCGCAAACCGCCTGATACAGCGCATCTATTTCGAGGCTGTCTTCACTGCACAGCATGACCGCTTGGTTATAATGAAGCTCAAACGCACCCGGCTCCTCAAAAAATCTCTGCTGGATCGGTGTCAGCGGAGCGCTTCCTTCTATCGGCCCCTGATCAGCCATTGCAACAGCCGGCATGAGGTGCTTCGCGAGTTCTGCAATCGTCGGGAACTGAAACAAATCGCGGATCGACATGTTCCAGCCTTCTCCCGCGAGTCGGGCTGACACTTGAAGCGCCTTAATGGAATCTCCCCCAAGCTCAAAGAAAGAGTGATGAATTCCCGCTTTCTGAACATGAAGCACATCTTCCCAAATCCGGCATAACATCTCCTGTTTTTCATCGCCGGGCGTGACAAATGCCTGTGTTGAATGTATCTCTTCTGCCGGCAGTGCCGATTTATCAAGTTTGCCGTTCAGTGTCAGGGGCATGCTGTCTAAACCGATAATATGAGACGGCATCATATAAGCCGGGAGCTCCTGCATAAGAGACTGGCGAAGTGATGAGATATCGGCCTCTTTAGGAACGATGTATGCCGCTAATCGGGCTTGTCCTTCAGCATCTTTCATCACGGTAACAGCCGCTTCTTTGACTTGATCGTGTTTCAAAAGCACACTTTCAATTTCTCCCGTCTCAATTCTGTAGCCTCTGATTTTTACCTGCTTATCAATCCGCCCTTGAAAACGAAGAGTACCATCCGGCAGCCAGCAAGCCTGATCTCCGGTTCTGTAAAGCGTTTCTCCCGTTTGTAACGGGTCACTGAATGCGTCCTCTGTCAGCTCAGGCTGTCCCCAATATCCTTTTGCGACGCCGGCGCCCCCGATATACAGCTCTCCGAAAACGCCGATCGGCTGGACCTGTTTGTCTTTGTTTAAGACGTACATTTGCACATTCGGAAGCGGAACACCGATCGGCACATCATCTTCCCGCGGCTCTTCGCTCATTTCGGCTTCATAATACGAAGAATCAATTGTCGCTTCTGTTACACCGTAGCTGTTAATGATCCGCATTTCTTTTCCGAAGCGTTCATGAAGCGTATAAAAATCCTGCGACTTGATCATATCTGAACCCAGTACAAGTATTTTTACACTTTGCAGCGCGAGGTTCCGGCGATATATATATTCCATAAACGGAACAATCAGCGCGGGTGTCGACTCCATAAACGTGATACGGTGCTGATCAATGAGCTGATAAAGCTGTTGTGGCTCAAGCCGGACGTCATCCGGACAAATGACAAGCGTTCCCCCGTTTAGCAGGGCGCGTGCAAGATCCCCTGAAAATACATCAAATGAGAAACTCGCCATCTGCAGCACTCTGACCGGTATAAGATCAAGCTCATAAATCCTGCGCCATGCAAGTGCTGCATGCGTAAAGCTGCGATTTCTGACTTCGACTCCCTTCGGCGTTCCCGTTGTTCCCGAAGTATATATGATATATGCAGTATCATCCGGTGACGCTGCCGGCTGAATATTCTTTGCACAAATATCGTATTGATCTTCATGATCAAGCTGAATGAGAAATAAATTGTTATCCGTCAGCTGTGAAGCAAGTTCTTTGTATTCTGACTGCACCATCAAGACGGATGCCGCGCTGTCTTTTAATAAATAGCGAATCCGTTCCTCGGGATAATGGGAGTCAACCGGTATATACGCCCCTCCCGATTTCATGACGGCAAGAACACTGACGATCGCTTCAATCGAACGGTTTGCCAATATAGCTGCTCTTTTTCCCGGACCGAATCCATTTTTGTGTAATGTTCGCGCAAGCCGATTTGCCCGCTCATTAAGCTGCAAATAGCTGATCTGTTGTGCTCCTTCAATAACAGCGGTCTGATGAGGCGTTTCTTCTGCTTTCTCTTCAAACAACTGGTGAAACAGTTTGTGTTTTTCCATGAATTCGGTTTGTGTGTTATTAAACTCAATCAGTAACTTTTGTTTTTCTTCTTCATCCAAAATGTCAGCTTTCGATAGTGTGACTTCCGGTTCGGCGGCAACATGGCGCAAGAGATTCAGTAAGTGGCCCATCCAGCGTTCAATCGTTTCTTTCATAAAAAGCTCGGTGCTGAATTCCATTTCAAAGCGGATGTTTCCATCGGATTCAGCCGCTGATAAGGTCAGGTCAAAACTTGATACATCATGTTCGGTATGCTCTGATCGCGACGCTTTCAGACCGGCCAGATTTATCTCCTCTCGCTCCATATTCTGAAGAATAAACATCGCATCAAACAGCGGATTGCGGCTCATGTCCCGCTGCACACCGAGCCGTTCCACAAGCTCTTCAAACGGATAGTCCTGATGCTCATACGCCTCAAGCGCGGCCTGGCGGACTTCCGCCAAGTAATCGGTAAACCGTTTGTCTCCTTTCGGCTCCGTTCTGATGGCCAGCGTGTTGACGAACATGCCGAGAATCGGCTCAAGGTCTTTGTGCGGACGCCCGGCAATCGGCGAGCCGACGATGATGTCTTCCTGCCCGCTCAATCTCGCGAGTAACGTATTGTACGCGGCGAGAAGCACCATATACAAAGTGGAGCCGTGATCCCGGGCGATTCGGTGAAGGCCGGATGCCGTTTCAGCGTCAAGCGTGCACGATACGCTGCCGCCCGCAAAGCTTCTGACAGCCGGACGGGCCTTGTCAGCCGGAAGCTCAAGCACCGGAAGCTCTCCTTCAAGCCGCTTCAGCCAATAGGCTTCCTGCTTCTGGTACCCTTCTTTCTCCTGAAACGACCGCTGCCAGACGGCATAGTCTTTATATTGAAGGCGCATCGGCGCAAGCGAACGGCCTGCGTACAGCTCGCCGAATTCTTTTATCAAGGTGTTGACGGACACACCGTCAGAAATAATATGATGCATATCCGTTAATAAAAGATGACGTTCGTCCGATTCTTTCACGAGAGCCGCACGGAAGAGCGGCGCTTCTTCCAGACAAAACGGCCGGACGAATGCGTCAGCTGACTCGGCCTCATCCAGCTGAAACGGCACGCTGTCATGGATGCGCTGCACCGGTTCGCCGTCAGGCCCCGTTTCAAAGGACGTTCTGAGCGACTCATGCCGCTCCACAAGCTGCCGGAACGTCTCCTCCAGCCGGCCGCGGTCAAGCGGGCCCGTCAGTTCCAGCACAGCCGGCATATTGTAGCCGACACCGCCGTCTTCAAGCTGTTGGAGCACATACATCCGTTTCTGCGCCGAAGACACCGGATAGGTGTCCTGTGTTTGCGCAGGCTGAATCGCTTCATACGGGCTTTCTTCCAAGTCCTGAATAACCGAAGCGAGCTCTTCCACCGTCGGCCGGGCGAAGATGTCCTGTAACGGCACCTGAACACCGAACTCTTTGGCGATGCGGGAGACGAGAGCCGTCGCTTTTAACGAATGGCCGCCCCGCTCAAAAAAGTGATCCCGGATGCCGACGGGGCCGTTTTTCAGCACCTCTTCCCAAAGGGCGCAAAGCTTCATTTCCGTGACGTTCCGCGGGGCGGTGTACGCCTGTCTGTCTGCCGCTCCGCCGGGAGCCGGCAACGCGCGGCGGTCAAGTTTTCCGCTCGGCGTGACCGGCCATTCGCTCATCTCTATAAACTGAGCCGGCATCATGTAGGCCGGAAGGCGTGTCGCAAGCTCCGCCCGCACGTCATCGCTTTCCCGTCCTTCGATATAGGCGTAAAGCGCGGTTTCGCCGTGTTCGTTCCGGGCGGTGACTGCTGCCTCACGAATGCCGTCGATGCGCCGGATCGCCGCTTCGATCTCTCCCGGTTCAATCCGGTAGCCGCGGACTTTCACCTGTCCGTCTGAACGTCCGAGCCATTCGACAAGGCCATCTTCTGTCCAGCGTGCGATATCACCCGTCTGATACATGCGTTCTCCCGGGTAAAACGGATCATTGAGAAAACGCTCCTCCGTCAGCTCAGGCCGGTTCAGATAGCCCCGGGCCACCCCGGTCCCCGCGATGTACAGCTCTCCTGCCACGCCCGCAGGCTGGATGGTTCCTCCGCTATCTAATACATACAGACGGGCACCCGGAACGGGTTTTCCGATCGGAAGCCTTGTCCGTCCGCTGTCCCGTTTTCGGTCACAGACGTAAAACGCCGCATCAACCGTCGCTTCTGTCGGTCCATAGCCGTGAATAAGCATCGTCTCCGGCAACAGATCTGCAAACCGGGCAGCCGTAAGCGGGGAAAGAGCTTCGCCTCCGGCAAACACGCGTGTCAGTGTTCTGCCGAGGCGTGTTCTTGTTTCCTCAGGCTCCGTTTCCAGCGCGTCTAAAAAGCTGTTGACCATTGCCGGAATAAAATGCGCGGTCGTCACCTTTTCTGAGGCAAACGCTTCAATCATCCGCACAGGATCTTTCTCCCAGCCGGCCGGAAGCAGATACACGGAGGCGCCTGACATCGTCCACCAAAACAATTGCCAGATGGAAGCGTCGAAAGAAAAGGATGATTTCAGCACGATAATATCCTCTTCCGTCAACGGGAACTGCCCTTGCATCCCTGATAAAAAGGCGGCGGCCTGACGGTGTTCAACAGCCACTCCCTTCGGTGTTCCCGTCGAACCGGACGTATAAATGATATAAGCGAGCGAATCAGCATCCGCTTCGTCAGAGACAGCCCCTGTCTCCGCCTCACTTGTCAGAGCAGAAAGAGACACTTCTAGCGTTTCTCCGGAAAAACCGGAAACGGATAACCCCGGCTGTGCAAGCAGGAGACAAGCGCCGCAGTCATCGAGCATATAGCGCAGCCTGTCCTCAGGATACTCCGGGTCAAGCGGCACGTAGGCGCCGCCCGCTTTTAACACGGCAAGCACAGAAACCACCATCTCCGGCGAGCGTTCAGCGAGCACGCCGACCATGCTTTCTTTGCGGACGCCTTTTTGTCGGAGCCGAACGGCGAGCCTGTCTGTGTACTGGTCAAGCTCGGCGTACGTCAGCATACCGCCCGGAAAACGGAGCGCCGGACGATGCGGCGAAAGCGCGGCACGGCGGGTAAACAGCCCGTGAAGCGTCGGGGCCGACGGTTCAGCCGTTTCTGTACGGTTAAACGCAGTTAACACCCGTTTCTTTTCATTTTCATCCGCCATATCAATATGCCGAATCAGCCGGTCTGGATTTCTAACGGCATTTTCAACGATCGTCAGCAAATGAGTTTGAATGCGTTTGATTGATTTTTCAGTAAATAAAGCGGATTGGTAATCAAAATTCAGCTCAATCAATCCCGTATCTGTCCGCTCCTTAATTAAAATGGACAGCTCATTTGCCGTATGCCCGCTGAAAAACATCGCCGTTTCATAATCGAAACCTTCTGCCTGACGCCACGCGAGAGGCTGGTATTGCATCGAAATCCCGATGATATTTTGCAGGTCGTGATGAATCTGCCTTAATTCATTGACAAAAAGATTGTAAGGATATTTCTGGTGCCGCATAACAGACAGCTGCTCTTTTCCTACGCTGCGGACAAAGGACAGGAACTCCGCATCAGGATCTGCCGTCATTCTGATCGGCAGTGTGCTGACGAACATGCCGAGCATATCCTTTTCGAGCCTGGAGCCCCGGTTTCCGTAATAAGTGCCGATGGCAATATCCTTTTTAGCCGTCAGACGGCTGATGCATATGTATAACGAAGCCATAAACAGAGAGATGATGCTGATATTATTTTCTTTGCAAAAACGCCGGATAGATTGTTCTAAGGAGTGAGAAAGAGTGATAGTATCTCTGGAAGCCGCAGTGCTTTGTCTAAGATGAGAGGTTCGTTCCGCCAGTGAAAGGTGTTCCGGAACGGTTCGGTATGTTTCAGTCCAAAATGAACGGTCTTTTTGAAAACGGGAAGACTGTAAGTATTGCTGTTCTTTTTCCATGTAGCTGAGATAGGAAGGTCTGTGATGTTCAGTTAAATCCTCGCCCCGCATGATCTTTTGGTAGATGTCAATGAGCTGGTTGCCGAGCAGGTTGAGCGAGATGCCGTCCATGATAATATGGTGAAATTTTGAATAAAGCCAAACTTCTTTGTCTGACATGACAAGAAGAGTAAATTGATACAGAGGTGAATGAAACAGCTTGAACGGAACACGAGTCTGCGTGTCAATCCATGCGTCCCGCTCTGCCTGATCAGTATGAGTAAAATCAACAGTCTCTAGAGAAATCGGCCGATGCCCCGCCAGATACAGCTGGGGTTCTGATCCGTCCCCTTCTGTCAGTTGAAACCTGAGCGAATCATTTTGCGAGATAGAAAAATCTAAAGCCTGGCGCAGTACGTCAAAATCGATGTCCCCCCTGAATTTGACGCATGCCGCGAGATTGCAGATACTTGTGCCCGGTTCGAGCAGCTCCGTAAACCACACTCTTCTTTGTGCGTGAGTTAAAGAATAAACAGTGTTCTCCAATGGAATCCCTCCGCTTCAATTTAAGAGGATAAGAAAGTGAAATAATTACAATTAAATTTCGACAGCATATGACTTAATCATCCATATAAGCATTATTTTAAAACATATTTTAGAAATCACAATAAAAAATTAAATTTTCTCTAACATTTTTTAGAATATAGTATATATTCCTCACTTCACTTCTTCATTTCTATAATCTTTATACCATGTAAAACGGTATGTATGCATACTATAAACTGGTTCTTAAACACTATAATAAGGAATAAAATGTATAATTAATTGCGCTTTTAAAAAGGTTTTCCTCCCGAAAAGAAGTTTTATGTTAAAAAATGAATAATCGGTGAACATGTAAGAAAGCGGTATGTAAAAAAAAGGAAGGATATTGCCGATATTACTTTTTGAAAAGATTGATTCATAATCGCAATATAATGTTTTACAGACATCATAAAAAGCCGAATCCTCTAAGGATTCGGCCCTTCTTATTGATTTGCCAGCACGACTGCGATTTTGTCTTCAATGTCTTTTCCGTCATCTTCGTCAAGCAGCCCGTTTTGAAGCACGGAAAAAATAAGCGTATCTCCTGTTTTTGTGTCTGCATAGCCGGCAATCGAACTGACTGATGTTAGTGACCCGGTTTTCGCTTTAATTTTGCCTTCTGCCGGAGTATTCTTCAGCCGGTTCCGAAGGGTTCCTCCCGTCATTCTGTCGCTTGCACCGGCGACAGGGAGCGAACGAAGGAAAGCCGGGTACCACTTTTCTTTCTGAACCGCATACAAAAGCTCTCCGATTTGGCCGGCGGATACGCCGTTAATATGAGAAACGCCGGATCCGTCTCTTGCAATCAATTCATCCGGATTCAGCCCGAACGATTTGAGTTCCGATTTCATCACGTCCAAGCCCTTTTCCCAGCTGCCCTCCCCTTTTTTCACTTTTCCCATTTCCTTGATCAGAATTTCGGCGTGTCCGTTGTTGCTCAGTTTCATAAACGGGATCAATAATTCTGAAAGAGGCATGGATGTCCGTGATGTGACGAGCTGGGTGCGGTGCGGCATTCGCCCTGTTCTGATTTTCCCTTTTACAGTTATACCCTGTTTAGTAAGCGCTTGTTTCCATAAATCTAAAGCATAGGACGACGGATCCCACACCGCCGCCCATTCTCTTGCCTGTGCCGAGCCGGCAGGTATGGTTCCCTTTATCGTAATCACATTGCCACCGTGCTCCCGTTCAACCGTCAAATCTTTCTTTCCATCAGAAGCGACGGTTTTCACTTCATTTTTCACACGAACGATGTCCGTATGGGGAGAAATCGAAATGCGCGGCTTTTTACCGGGCTGTTTCGCCGGGCTGATTTCCGCAATCACCGTTCCGGTATCATAATCCTCATTTGGTGAAGCGGTAAGAGCTGATACTTGCGCGCCATAATATTGGCCTTCATCGCTCCACGGAAGATCAACTGAATACCTGGTATCGTCATACCACGAATCATCTCCGACCAGATCTCCTTTAATGACCCGGATGCCTCTGGCTTTGACCTGTTTAGCCATCTTCTCAAAATCAGAATCCAATAGGGTCGGATCACCTTTTCCCCTGAGATAAAGGTTTCCGCGCAGCTGTTTTCCTTTTACGGCGCCGTCTGCCCGTACTTCTGTCTTAAAGGTGTAATCTTCTCCGAGAACGGAAAGCGCTGCAGATGCCGTCAGCAGCTTCATCAGTGATGCAGGCCTCAGCCGCATATCTTCCCGGCTGCCGAACAGCACCTCCCCTGTTTTTGCTGACCGGACACTGACGCCCGCTGAAGCTCCTTTTAAAGCAGGTTCTTCATCCAGAATGTGTTCCAGCTCTTTTTGCAAAGTATTTTTTTGTTCAGCCGCCTTAGCAGCATCATCGATATAAGGAACTGCGGCAATGATCAAAAGCAGAATCACCGCGCTCAAGCGTTTCACATATGTTTTCAATGTTATCCCGCCTCTTTCCTATTCTTCGTCATGCAAAATGGTGATCCTGGATGACGCAGCCGCTTCTTCGCCCGGTTTCAGAATCTGAAGCCCTGTCAGTGATGCAGGCTGATTCAGATTAAATGCATCTGTAACGGAAGTATAAGGCTCAAGACTGACAAACCCCTGCTTTCCGTCACCGTTATATACCACCCAATGCTTGAAAGACGTGTCTGCTTGATACAAAACGGATAATTGCTCATCCGGATGATAAATAACAGCTTCATTATTGCCGCCATTCCGTCCGGAAGAAAGAAAAACATCGTCAAACTGTTTATTTTTCAAAGACATCCCATGACGGAACGCTTCTTTATCAGGAACATCCAATAAACGGCCCGTCGGCACGAAACGTTCATTTAATTCCCACATGCGGTCAGCCGTCAAAAATAGACGGGATCGCTCTTCATTGAAAACAAATGTGGAATGATAGCCGAGCCCCCAAGGAAAAGCCTCCGTTCCCTTGTTGATAATCAGCGCCTGCTGCGTAAACACATTGTCTTTTAATGTATAGGTCATCCGGACAACGACATCATGCGGAAATTGTTTATGAACACGGGGAATCTTTGAAAGATCAATTTCTGTTTCGACTGTCATTCCATCCCCCTCTTCTTTCGCTGCCGCCGCTTTCCAATGCTGATTGTGAAGAAAGCCGTGAATATGATTATGTTTATCCTCTTCGTTTATCTCAAATTGATACGCGCGGCCGTCAAAACGAAACGTCCCATCCGTAATCCGGTTCGGCGGGAATAAAACGGGAATGCCGTACAGCATCGGTTTTTTGCGGAATTGCTCCGCAGTTTCCGGTTCTCTCAGAAGCCGCATACCGGTTCTTTTATCCCGAAGCGATATGACATTTGATCCCCACTCCGGCACAATGATGCATTCAGCCTGATCAGTCTCCGCTTTTATGGCTGAAGCCCCTAAATAAGTCGTATGTTCAATCGTCATAAGCACCTGCCCTTTCCTTGTTTTCTAGCATGTATAGGAATTCCATTTTCTAAACTCATTTTCCTTCTCTAAAAAAAACATCGCCCGTATGAACTGAGCGATGTGCGGTAAAACCTTATTGAATCAGCCGGGTAATCTGTTTTTTCTTCCATACAAACCGGTAATATCCGTATTGCAGCAGCAGGCTGACGACAAAAGCCGCCGGATAACCGACCCAAATGCCGAGAATGCCGAGATTCGTATAATGAGAAAGAATAAAGGCCACAGGCACTTCTATTCCCCAAATCGCAAAAATGCTGATAATCGTCGGCCATAACACCGTACCGCTCGCCCGCATCGTTGCTGAAACGATCTGAGCGTGACCGAAAATCAAATAACTCCAAAGGGTAATCATAATCAGATTGCGGGCAATGTGGAGCGTGTCCTGATCTGTTAAAAACAAAGCAAGTATCTGCCGGGAGAAGGTATAAATCAGCACAATCAAAACCCCGCCGATCAAATAATTCAGGCCGATGCCGACTTTGATGACCTGTTTCAGCCGGCCGAATTGATTGGCGCCAATGGATTGGGCGGCAAAAATGGAAACGGCGATACCGAGGCTTACCGCCGGCATCTGCACATAACTCGCCACTTGGTTGACGACCCCGTAAGCAGCCGTCGCGTTTGATCCGTAATGATTGACAAATGAAATGACCGCAATTTCAGAAAGTGACACGAGAATCATATTGATGCTCGACGGAATACCGAGACGGAGTAAAAGCGCGAGCAGCTTTTTGTCCATTTTAAGAGAACGGAGCGCAGTCCGATCAAATGCCAATGGATGTTTCCTTTTCCGCAAATAAACCATGAGTACGATAAATGTCACGATGTTTGAAATCACGGTTGCATACGCCGAACCGTAAATGCCGAACTTCGGAAGTCCGAAAAGCCCGAGAATCAATAAGGGCAAAAGCCCGATGTTTATGACTGTACTGACGATTAACGTATAAAACGGAGTCTTTGAATCTCCCGTTCCGCGTAAAAATGTCGTATACGCAAAATATAAAAACATCAGCGGCATTGCGCAAAACAAAATGCGCGCATATCGGACACTGACATCTATTACGTTTTCCGGCGTTCCCATCAGCCGCAGAATATCAAGCGTAAACACACTGCCGACAACTGCCAGAACAACACCGAGCATAAAGGTAAAAGTCAGTGTAGTGCCGACAATCGCCTTCATCCTCTCTTCGTTTTTCGCGCCGTAAGCCTGCCCGATCAGAATGGAACTTCCTGAACCGATTCCGATCGTAAAGGAGATCAGCAGAAAAAACAGCGGAAAAAAAGACGATACGGCGGCAAGCGCATCGACTCCGAGCCACCTTCCGACAAATACCATTCCTACCAATTGGCCGACAGATTGCAATACATTGCTTAAAAGCAGCGGCACTAAAAACAGTGACATCGATCGCCAGACTGACTGGCCGCGGCCTTCCGCTGTTTCTAAATGATCTTGTACTTCCATATGTAGGACTCCTTTTTTGATTTTCTTCCATTTTATTATTCAGCAGACAGCTTGTAAAAACCTTTTGTTCAATGAAACTCTTTATCTTTTTCTCACGTCTTACATGGAAATAAACCATAAAAATAAAAAGTCCGGAAAATATTTCTGAAAAGGTATTGTAATCTTACCGTAATTATTGTAACATTTGTAACATAAGAGAAAGAGATTGATTGAAGGAGAGATTATATCATGAAAAAATGGCTATTATTCCTCACTACTATTACATTGATTCTGTCATTGGGCACTGCGGCGACTGCAAAAAATGCACCTAATGGCCTTACACAAAAACAAGCACTTCAGCTGGCCCTGTCAGCGAGAGAACATTTCTGGAATACAATGAGCGGCGGTGCGCTTAAATCAAACGCAAATTGCACATCTGAACCGTTTGAATATCAAAATCTGCAATATGTATTTATGTGCAAAGACCTCGGAACAAAAGCGAAAGCCGTAAAATATCTGACACCCGCTTTTACAAAGCAAGCGATTGACAAAGGGCTCAAAGATTACCACTTCACTGTAAAAGACGGCAAATTGGCTGTTCCGGTCGGCGACGGAGATAACCTCCTGAATTGGAAAAAAGCAAAAATGACCCTTCTTTCTAAAAAAGGAAGCGTCCAAACATACCGCTTCACTGTACCGACTCTTGACGGTTCTCCATCAGCAAAACGCGATGTAACATTCGTAAAAGAAAACAACGTTTGGAAAGTCAATCAATTTGATGCTGTCATATAAGAAAAAGCCCGCTTGCTTACAGCGGGCTTTTTTCACATCATTTCCACCAGGTTTTCACAAAATATTCAACTCAAAACCCCCTTGTATAACAAGGGGGTTTTTGTTTTACCGACATTATTAAGCTGCGCCTATCACATACAAAAAACGCTCTAGGAGAGATTCGAACTCCCGACCTGCAGTTTAGGAAACTGCTGCACTATCCGCTGTGCTACTAGAGCCTGCTTCTATTATAGTAACGCTGGCGGCCGTTTTTTTCAAGTCTACAGCCCTCCGAACACTTTATAGGCGGCTCTCGTCGTATCTTCATCTATTCCGATATAACGCATTGTAATAGACGGAGAAGAATGATTCAAAATCCTCTGCAGTTCAGCAATGTCTTTTGTCCTCTGATAAAAATGATACCCGAACGTCTTTCTAAGCGTATGCGTCCCGATTTCCTCCAATCCGCAAGCGGCAGCCGCTTCCTTTAATATTCTGTATGCCTGAATCCGGGATATGGGCTTATTCGTCCGTTTCGATTTAAACAAATAGTCATCTTCTTTCATGTCTTTTGTATAAGCGTATATGTCGGCCTTTAAAGACTCCAGTATCAGAATTTTTCTTTTCTTTCTCGTTTTGCTTTCGGTTGCCCACACGTGGTCTTTGTTCCTTACATCCCTCACGCGAAGCGGCAGAACATCTGAAATCCGCAGTGCGCTGTTCATGCCGAAAATAAATAAAAAATAATCACGATCACTTTTCTTCATTAAATACTGTTTGACTTCCTGGATCTTCTCCAAACTTCGGATCGGCTGTACGATATGCATCAAAAAACCCCTTATAATAGTAAAGTAACATATTGAGCTTTATGTTACTATTATAGACGAAACCCGTTGAATGATAAAGGATAAAGGGTCTTATGTAACATAATATACATAGTGTTACATAAGGTGAATCAGATACGCAGTTTCAATAAATTCCTCAAAAACATCATTTTAAGCCCGGTGACAAGCTTTTAAACAAATAGAGACCCAAGGCATTAAAAAATGAAAACAACGTCCTTAAAAGGAAATCTGAGCATCCGTTTTTTTGTGAGCAACCGAAAAAAATGCAAAAAAAAGACACAATATGAAATTGTGTCCTAGTCTTCATCTTTTACATCAATGTCTTCAGGAAGCGGCTCATTTAAAAACTCTTGAATCATTTCCTTATATTTTTCCAGCTGTTCGAGATGGGTTTGAAATTGTTCCTTGTTGATTAAATATTGCTGCCCGTCATGGACGGCCCTTATTTTATTCGTCAAAACAAGATTGTGCACATATTCTTCAGGAAGACTGGTAAACTCAGCTGTCTCTTTGATCGTTAAATACATGGCTCACGTTCCTTTCATATGTCATGTGAGTGAATTCTGTTTTGTTTATTGTAGCTTATTTTTTGTCTTTATGCTTGTTTCACAGCTTTTTCAGTCCGGTTTCCCATTTAGCCTATTTGCGACTGATTACATTCACACAGAAACTCCGGCTTTTTACGCACCGGACTATTCCGTTTGTCACTTGTGAAAACAGCACATTTTACTTACTCTATAATTGTAAGCGGAAAACAAAGGAGGCAGACTATGAAAAAGAAAAAGTTTATGAATCTCTGTTTTATCGTTCTGCTCAGTACGTTGCTCGCGGCCGGAAGCATCCCTTATCACGCTCAGGCTAAGAAACACCCGTTTTCCTATGACGACTACAAACAGGTAGATGTCGGCAAAGACGGCATGGTTGCCACCGCCCATCCTCTCGCTTCGCAAATCGGTGCAGACGTGCTGAAAAAAGGCGGCAATGCAATTGACGCCGCGGTTGCCATTCAATTCGCATTAAACGTAACTGAACCGATGATGTCGGGAATCGGCGGCGGCGGATTTATGATGGTTTATGATGCGAAGACGAAAGACACCACCATTATCGACAGCCGGGAACGCGCACCGGCAGGCGCAACACCGGATATGTTCCTTGACGAAAACGGCAAAGCCATCCCTTTCTCCGAACGCGTTACGAAAGGGACTGCAGTCGGTGTTCCGGGAACATTAAAAGGACTTGAAAAAGCGCTCGACAAATGGGGCACACGCTCCATGAAACAACTCATCACCCCTTCCATTAAACTTGCCTCAAAAGGCTTTCCGATCGATTCGGTTTTAGCTGATGCCATCTCAGATTATAAAGACAAATTATCACACACTGCTGCAAAAGACGTGTTTCTTCCGGACGGAGAACCTCTGAAAGAAGGAGACACACTCATCCAAAAAGACTTAGCCAAAACATTTACAGCTATTAAGTACAAAGGCACAAAAGCATTCTATGACGGAGCATTCTCCAAAAAGCTTGCGGAAACAGTGCAGGAATTCGGCGGCTCAATGACAGAAAAAGATATTAAAAACTTCAATGTGACGATTGACGAACCGATCTGGGGAGATTACCAGGGCTATCATATCGCAACTGCTCCTCCTCCAAGCTCGGGCGGTGTTTTCCTGTTGCAAATGCTGAACCTCCTGGATGATTTTAAGCTTTCTCAATATGATATCCGTTCTTGGCAAAAATATCAGCTTCTCGCAGAAACGATGCATTTGGCTTATGCTGACCGCGCCGCATTTGCCGGGGATCCAGAATTCGTCAACGTCCCTCTCAAAGGCCTCTTGAATCCAGATTATATCAATGCCCGCAGACAGCTGATAGATATTGATAAAGTCAATAAAAAACCGAAAGCCGGCGACCCTTGGGCCTATCAGGAAGGTTCTGCAAACTATAAACAAGTGGAGCAGCCGACTGACAAACAAGAAGGCCAAACGACTCACTTCACGGTAACTGATCGCTTCGGCAATGTCGTATCTTATACGACAACGATTGAACAGCTGTTCGGTTCCGGCATTATGGTTCCCGGATACGGCGTTGTATTGAATAATGAGTTAACAGACTTCGATGCGGTGCCTGGCGGCGCAAATGAAGTGCAGCCGAATAAACGTCCGCTCAGCAGCATGACTCCGACTATTTTATTCAAAAATAACGAACCTGTCCTGACTGTCGGCTCCCCCGGCGGAGCAACGATTATTTCTTCCGTCCTGCAAACGATCCTGAACAAAGTTGAGTACGGCATGGATCTGAAAGCGGCGGTCGAAGAGCCGAGAATTTACACAAACAGCATGACATCCTATCGATATGAAAAAGGAGTGCCGGAAGAAGCCCGCACAAAACTGAACGAAATGGGGCATAAATTCGGCAGCAGCCCGGTTGATATCGGTAATGTGCAAAGCATCCTGATCGACCGTGAAAACGGCACCTTCACCGGAGTCGCCGACTCAAGCCGAAACGGAGCCGCAATCGGCGTAAACTTGAAAAAATGTGAAAAATGACAAGGTGAAAAGCCTCGTTTCTCAAGCTGAGAAACGAGGCTTTTGTTTATTCTGCACTGTATTCAGATGAGGTTTTTTCAGACGTTAATGACGCAAGCGAAAGCACACCGCACATCGCGATGACAACACCCGCTGATCCGATCCATGTCACTGATGCAAGAGACAGATGAGTGACAACAATGCCCCCGATGCCCGCCCCGGCCGCCATAGCCAGCTGCATCACAGACTGGTTGAGGCCAAGTAATACACCCGATGATTCAGGCTCCATCGTTGCCAAATGATACTGCTGAGCAGGCCCAGATGACCAGGCGGCGAAGGACCAAAACATAAGCACTGCCGCCGCTCCGAAAGCAGAATGTGTGACAAACGGCAATAACATGAGCATGATAGCATGAAGCGCCATTCCGCCGGTTAATGTCATACGCGCCCCCCATTTGTCTGCGCTGAAACCGCCTGCTTTAGAACCGGCAAGACTTGCAACACCGAAAATAAGCAGCAATGTACTCAGTATTCCGCTTCCGATATGAGTAACGTTCAGTAAATACGGAGAAAGGTACGTATACGCAACCGAATAGCCTCCGAGCCAAAAAAACGTAATGGCCAGCCCGACTGCCACCTTTCGTTTCTTCAAAAGAGAAAATTGCTGAATGAGCGGCACCGGTTTATCTCCTTTTATCTCAGGCAACGCGAAACGTATAATAAGCATGGCAATGATTCCGATTGCCGCAATTCCGGCAAAAACCACCTTCCACCCAAAAGCTTCAGACACGGTTCTTCCGATCGGAACACCGATAATGAGCGCCGCCGTAAACCCCATAATGACGGTTGCGAGAGAACTTGCCTGTTTTCCCGGGGGAGCGATTTTTGCTGCGATCGTAAGCGCGGTGACCACCACAGTTCCTGCTCCAAGCGCCATGATCACCCGCGCTCCCGCAAATAAACCGAATCCCTGCACAAGGAAAGAAATGATATTCCCGATAACAAACAGCCCCAGAGCATAGATCATGAGCTTCCTTCTGTCCAGTTTTGCTGTAAGGGCCATCATGACAGGCGTTCCGATTGCATAAACAAGTGAAAAAATCGTAATCAGCTGCCCTGCCGCTGCCACAGTAACTCCCAAGGAACCTGCAATTTTATCAAGCATCCCTGATATCACATATTCAGACGTCCCCACTAAAAAACTGATAATTGCCAAAATGTAAATCTTCCAGGTATTTTGCACCTGACACACTCCTTCATTGATGATTTATATAAAGATATATTGTGATATATCGATATAAAGAGTTGAACAAACAGAAACAAATCGCAATATGTCGATGTGTAGTCGGAAAAAGAAACTGAATCCCTCTTCTAAAGGATTCAGCCCTACATTTCGCGCTGAAAATAATCGGCCATCGCCTTTATCGCGTCTTCATCTCTTTTATAATAGGTGTATTTGCCAATCCGTTTTGTTTGGATAAGGCCCGCCCGCTGAAGGATGGAAAGATATTGAGACGCCGTTGACTGTGTCATCTGAAGCTTATCGGTGATCTGGCTGACACATACTCCGATCTCATTCATATCAATGCCATCATGCGGGGCGAAGTGACGGTCCGGCTCTTTCAGCCATTGTAAAATCTCAAGCCGTGACTCATTAGACAACGCTTTAAAAACATCAATAGGTTTCATACGCTTTATTATATCGTGATTTTACGATATGTCAATATTGTTTTTATTAAATCTCTATTTTTTGTTTTGCCTCTCTTATGATCCGGGAAATAAAATCACTCACATTCTCTTCAAATGTGTCTTCCCGCCCGTATTGCCTTACATGTACAGATTGATGGCGGCACTCTCGATCTCCCACAACAGCAATATACGGTATTTTTTTCATTTGTGCTTCTCTGATTTTATAGCCGAGTTTTTCATCGCGCTGATCAAGCTCAGCCCGGATACCCGCTTTCTTCATTTGCCAATGCACCTGTTCTGCGCAGTCCCGGTGTGCGGTGTTTGATACTGGGATGATTTTTGCCTGTACCGGTGCAAGCCATAAAGGGAACGCTCCTGCGAAATGTTCTGTAATGATTCCGAGAAATCTGTCGAGAGATCCGAATACCGCCCGGTGAATGACAACAGGACGGACTTTTTGGTTTTTTTCATCAATATATGTTAAATCAAATTTCTCCGGCATTTGAAAATCCAGTTGGACAGTGGCGCATTGATGGCTCCGGTTCAGCGCATCTTTTATATGAATATCAATTTTCGGTCCGTAAAATGCACCATCTCCCCGATTAAACCGAAAACGATATCCCTGTTCTTTTAATACTTTTTCTAATGCGCTCTCAGCCCTGTCCCACAAGTGTTCGCTTCCCATGTAATCTTCCGGTCTTGTTGACAGCTCAATATCATAGGAAAAACCAAATGCGGTGTACACCTCGTGAATAAGCTGCAGCGCCGAAGCGATTTCACTCTCGATTTGATCCTGCGTTACAAAAATGTGTGCGTCATCCTGGCAAAAAGATCTGACGCGGAGCAGGCCATTAAGCGCCCCGCTGAATTCGTGACGGTGCACCTGACCGAACTCAGCCATCCGAATCGGAAGATCACGATAAGAACGAAGCTTTTCTTTAAATAAGAGCATGTGGCCGGGACAGTTCATCGGCTTTAACGCGAAGCGCTGATGATCGGCTTCTGAGAAATACATATTCTCTTTATAATGTTCCCAGTGACCGGATTGCTCCCAAAGACGCTGGTTCATCATCATAGGGGTGCGCACTTCCTGATAATGATAGGCATCCTGCTTTGAACGCAGAAATGATTCAAGCGTGTTTCGGATAAACTGACCGTTCGGCAGATAAAAAGGCATACCCGGCGCTTCTTCCGAAAACATAAAAAGTTGTAACTCCGCTCCCAATTTCCGATGATTTCTCATCTCCGCCTCTTTCAACAGCTGAAAATGTCTGTTCAGCTCCTTTTCTGAGGAAAATGCTTTTCCATAGATGCGCTGGAGCATTTTTTGGTTGCTGTCGCCGCGCCAATAAGCCCCTGATACATGAGTGAGCGAAAAAGCTTTTATCTGTCCGGCAGACGCCAAGTGCGGACCCCGGCATAAATCAATGAATTCGCTCTGGCGGTATATACTGATTGTATCAGTCTGCGGAATACCCGCTAAGAGCTCAAGCTTCAGCGGTTCATGAGCAAACAGCTGCTCTGCCTCTTCTCTGGAGATTTCTTCTCTGATAATTTCCGGATTTTCCGAAATGATTCGGTTCATCTCTTTTTCAATGACGGCCAGGTCTTTTTCAGTAATTGTTTCATCCATATCAAAATCATAATAAAAGCCATTTTCAATAACGGGTCCGATCCCTAAACAAACCTTCGGATACAGACGTTTTACCGCTTGCGCCAATACGTGTGCTGCTGTGTGTCTCATCACTTCCAGTCCCGCTTCAGACTGAAAACTGCACAGTTCAATCGCCGCGTCAATCTGAATGCTTCTTCTAAGGTCAAATAACGATCCGTTTATCTTTCCGGCGGCAGATGCCTTTTTCAGACTCGGACTGATTGATTGTGCGATCTCTTCTAACGTAACGCCTTTCCGGTATTTTTTTTGTTTCCCATCAGGAAAAGTAATCACAATGTGTGGCTCCTTCACGGTCTGATCTCTCCTTTATTTTTAATAAAATAAAAAACACACTCATCCCAAAGCTAGGGACGAGTGTGTGTCAGACCCGCGGTTCCACCCAAATTCCCGCCACTTTAAGTGACGGCTCATTTTTGCCGTAACGCGGCTATACGGTATCGGCTGCTTTCGTTCACCGATACAGCTCAAAAGGCGGTAAGCTCATTCTTCGTGCCGGGAAGGTCTCAGCCGTGCCCTCCCTCTCTGTATGGCCGGTTAAAATGTCTCATGTCCTTATCATTGCCATTTTTCTTATATAAACAAAACACACTCATCCCAAAAGAAGGGACGAGTGTGTGTGTCAGACCCGCGGTTCCACCCAAATTCCCGCCACTTCAAGTGACGGCTCATTTTTGCCGTAACGCGGCTATACGGTATCGGCTGCTTTCGTTCACCAATACAGCTCAAAAGGCGGTAAGCTCATTCTTCGTGCCGGGAAGGTCTCAGCCGTGCCTTCCCTCTCTGTATGGCCGGTTAAAATGTCTCATGTCCTTATCATTGCAGATACTTTATCCGAAAAACTTTCTTTTATTATACATAAATTTTCCGAAAAAGAAAGTTTTTTTAAGAAAAACCAGAACGAAAAAATTGGCGTACACAGCTGTCCTGTTTTCTCATCTTCCGTTCGGTAATGCTTTTAATCCATTCAGCAGTTCTTCAAACGCCGATGTCAAAAATAAATCACTCCGGTAGATGAATGATATATTCATATCCCGAAACTGTTCAGGAAGCTCATGAAGAAAAAGATTTTTCCTGTTTTGAAAATAACGGACGGCTGATGCAGGCAGAAAGGAAACCCCCATCCCCGCCTGCACCGCCCCAATAATGGCTTCCAACGTACCGAATTCAATGATTTTATGTGCGGGTACTGCTTCTTCTTTCAGTATGTTTTTTATTTTGCGGCGGTGCGAACAGCCCGTGGCAAAATACAGAATCGGCTCTCGCAACAAGTCTTGCAAACTGCCTTCCCGCTTATTTGAAGCCAAGACCAATTCTTCTTGAAATACAGCGACTTGTTCAAGATCTTCGTATTCGACCGGACCATAAACAAAAGCGCCGTCCAGCTCATAGTGTAAGACGCGCTGCACTAAGGTATGTGTATCACCGGTTGACAGAGACAGCTGTACTTTCGGGCAGCGGCTGCAATACTCCGTGAAAAATTGTGGGAGATGGACGGCTGCCGCCGTTTCAAGAGAACCGATTCGAAGCGGGCCGTTCGGATCGCCTGCTTCTTGCGCCGTTTTTTGCGCCTCATGCAGCAATTGAAGGATTCTGTCTGCGTCTTTCAATAAGTTTTCACCTGCAGGCGTCAGCGTCATCCCCCGATTTGTGCGGTAAAAAAGCTGTGTTTGCAATTGCCGTTCCAGCTGCTGAATCCTGTTTGTCACATTTGATTGAACATAATGCAGGCTTTCTGCCGCCTTTGAAATACTTCCTTTGCGGGCGACAGCCTGAAAAATCTTTAAGTCTCCGCTTTCCATGTAAGGGCACCTTCTTGCTATGATTTTTATTGATAGCCGGCTATCAATTTTCATTTATTTACTGCAGCTGATACAGCCTGTAAAATCTTTCTCATCAATCATAAAGGAGAGAAGAATGATGAATGCCCTTATCATACACGAAAATGGCTTTGATTTCAGGCAGGCACCTGACAAAAGGCCGGGAAACGGCGAAGTAAAAATAAAGCTGAAAACAGCCGGATTAAACCATCGTGATTTGTTTTTAATGAAAAACCACGAAACCGGAAACCATGAATTTACTCTCGGTTCAGACGGCGCGGGAATCGTAACCGAAATAGGACACGGCGTCCGGTCTCATTTACTGCATGCAGAAGTCATTATCAACCCGGTGCTGAATTGGAAGACTGTTGAGGACGTACCGGCCGTCCCTGACATTTTAGGCGGTCCGAGCGACGGAACATTTTCACCTTATGTCATCGTTCCTGAGGAAAATGCCGTTTTAAAACCCGAACACCTGACTTGGGAGGAAGCGGGCGTGCTGCCGTTATCAGCATTAACCGCTTATCGCGCCTTATTTACAAAAGGACAATTAAAAAAAGGCGAACATCTTATCCTTCCGGGCATCGGAAGCGGCGTGGCAGCATACGCTTTATTAATGGCAAAAGCTATCGGAGCGACAGTCAGCGTCACCTCCCGCAGTGAAAACAAAAAACAAACCGCACTGTCATACGGTGCAGACCGGGCGATTGACAGCTACGGTGACTGGAATGAGGCGCTGAATGGCGAAAAAGCAGATATCATACTTGACGGTGTAGGCCCCGCCTTGTTTCAACACTATCTTGACATTATGAAACCGAATGGCCGGATCGTAACATTCGGCGCCAGTTCAGGCGATCAGCTCGGATTTCCTATTCGCTCGCTGTTTTTTCCGCAGATTCATATTCTCGGTACATCAATGGGAAGCAATGAGGAATTCGCGGATATGCTGGAATTGGTAAACCGCTGCGGCATCCGCCCCATTATCGACCGCATGTACCCTCTCAGTGAAGCAGCTGCCGCTTTTAACAGAATGCGGGAAGGACGGCAGTTCGGCAATATCGGCTTTCGTTTGGATGTCTAAAAAAGAGGAGCGGACCCGTCCGTTTCCTTATTTGTTTATAAGCGTTTCCGCTTGAAATTCAATATGTTTTTCTTCATCAATTCAAATCTGCCCGCAAATCGACTGCAGACACACAGAGCCCGTCAGCAGCACCGTGATCAACTGCTCAAGGCTTGCAAATCGTCTCAGTCTGCGGAAGAAAACAATCTCTCCACTCTGTAAAACAAAATTCCATATGTTATCTTCCACGTTATCCTTATATACCAATAAAGGAAGAAGGAGGTTTCATTTCAATACGAAAAACCGGCTGATCCCAGCCGGTTTTATAAATAAACCCCTTTATTTACGGTAAAACAGTGCTCCCCATTAAATAACTGTCGACTTCGCGCGCTGCTTCCCGGCCTTCATTAATCGCCCATACAATCAGGCTTTGGCCCCTTCTCGCATCCCCTGCGGCGAAAACACCGTCAACATTCGTTTTATAATCCCCATATGCCGCCTGAATTTTATGATTTGCCGAATCGACACCGAACTGTTTCAATAATGGCTGTTCCGTCCCTTCAAAACCGATGGCGATGAACACCAGCTGAGCAGGCCAGACTTTTTCTGTTCCGGGCAGTTCATGAAATTCATACTTTCCGAATTCGTTTCTGACTTTTTCCATTTGAATGGTGTGAATCTCTTGTAAGCGACCCTGCTTATCGGCGACCATTTTTGTCGTCTGAATTGAATATTCTCTCGGGTCTTTGCCGAACTTTGCCTGCGCTTCTTCATAGGCGTATTCAAGGGTAAAGACGTGCGGCTGTTCAGGCCACATATTGTCGTTCGTGCGCGTTTGAGGAAGTTTAGGATGTTTCCCGAACTGGTGTACGCTGCGCGCTTTTTGGCGCAGCGCGGTTGCCACGCAGTCAGCTCCTGTGTCTCCTCCGCCGATTACGATGACGTCTTTCCCTTTAGCGTCTATATATTGTTTGTCTTTAAAGTTGGAATCTAAATAGCTTTTCGTCGCCAGTGTTAAATAGTCCATCGCATAATGGACGCCTTTTGCTTCCCGGCCTTCAATCAGCAGATTGCGCTGCTTTTGGGCGCCTGTGCACAAAATGACGGCATCAAATTGTTCTTTCAGCTCATCTGCCGTTATGTCAACGCCGATTTCGGTATTTGTTACAAAATCTATACCTTCCTGCGTCAAAAGTTTAATACGGCGTTCGACGACATTTTTCTCAAGCTTCATGCTCGGAATGCCGTACATCAGCAGACCGCCGGCTCTGTCGGCACGCTCATAGACCGTTACGGAATGACCGGCTTGGTTCAGCTGATCAGCGCTTGCCAGACCTGCCGGGCCTGAACCGACGACAGCGACTTTTTTACCTGTGCGTTTCGCTGGAATTCTCGGCTGAATCCATCCGTTCTCAAAACCTTTGTCAATGATCGTCCGCTCGATGTTTTTAATTGAAACAGCCGGATCTGAAATAGCCAGCGTACAAGATCCTTCACAAGGAGCGGGACAGACCCGCCCTGTGAATTCAGGAAAGTTATTCGTTTTCAGAAGGCGCTCCAAGGCTTCTTTCCAGCGCCCCCGATAGACGAGGTCATTCCACTCCGGTATCAGATTATAAATCGGGCAGCCGGACGTAAAACCGTTGATATCAGCGCCGATTTGGCAAAACGGTGTGCCGCAATCCATACACCGCGCCCCCTGCCGCTTTGACGCTTCATCTGAAAATGGAGCCGAATACTCTTTCCAATCCTTTAAGCGAGTGAGAGGGTCCCGCTCAGCCGGTTTTTCTCGTTTTTCTTCCATGAATCCAGTTGGTTTCCCCATGTTCCTCTCCCCTTTCTTACTGTACTACCGCTTGTTTATGGTCTTTGGCAGGCGTTTGGTGAATCTTTGTATTGGCTTCAAAAGCATACATAATTGCGTCTTCTTCTGATAAACCCGCCGCTTTTTGTTCTTCGATGCTGAGGAGCATTTGTTTATAGTTTTTCGGAATGACTTTGATAAAGGTTTCTGCGGCTTTTTCCCAATTGTCCAGAAGATCTGCGGCTTTTTTGCTGTTTGTCAGCGCCGCATGCCGTTTGACCATTTCTTGCACTTCTTTGATCTCCGCCTCATCCATCAGCTTTTCAAATGAAATCATTTCCATGTTGCATTTGCGTTTAAATGCTTTGGCATCATCACTCAGGACGTATGCGATACCGCCTGACATTCCCGCCCCGAAGTTTTTGCCGACTTCGCCGAGGACGACAACCCGGCCGCCTGTCATGTATTCACAGCCGTGGTCTCCGATACCTTCTACAACGACATTGACTCCGCTGTTACGGACTGCAAAACGTTCACCTGCGCGCCCGTTAATGTACGCTTCCCCGCTTGTTGCTCCGTAAAATGCGACGTTCCCAATAATAACGTTATCGTGCGTTTCACAATTGAAGGCATCAGGCGCTTTCACGATGATTTTTCCGCCTGAAAGCCCTTTGCCTACGTAGTCATTTGAATCCCCGTTCAAATGAAGCGTCATCCCTTTAGGGACAAATGCTCCGAAACTCTGTCCGGCTGATCCGGTAAAATGAAGTCTGATCGTATCATCCGGCAGGCCTTCCGCTCCGTAGCGTTTAGAAATTTCACTTCCCGTCACGGTCCCGGCTACGCGATTTGTATTATTGATCTTGATTTCAGCTTCCGCTTCCTGACCGGCTTCAATTGCAGCCTGCACCGCCGGAAGAATAACCGTCATATCAAGCGACTCGTCGATTTTATGGTTTTGCGCCGTACGGAAAGTGCGTACGCCTTCAGGCTGGTACAGCAGTGTGGATAAATCAAGCTGGCCCGCTTTCCAATGCGCTTTCGCACGTTCACTGACATGTAGAACGTCTGTCCGTCCGATCATTTCATCAAGCGTCTTAAAGCCTAACTGCGCCATATATTCACGCACTTCTTCTGCGACAAACAGCATGTAATTTACGATATGGTCAGGGTCGCCCATGAATTTTTTGCGAAGCTCCGGGTTTTGCGTCGCGACACCTATAGGACATGTATCTAAATGGCAGGCGCGCATCATGACGCAGCCGAGAACGACAAGCGGCGCTGTAGCAAAGCCGAATTCCTCCGCACCGAGCAAGGCGGCCATTACGACATCTCGGCCTGTCATCAGCTTACCGTCCGTTTCCAATACCACGCGATCCCGTAAACCGTTCAGCATCAGCGTTTGGTGAGCTTCTGCAAGACCAAGCTCCCACGGAAGACCCGTATGTTTAATACTTGTTTTCGGCGACGCGCCCGTTCCGCCATCGTAGCCGCTGATGACGATGACATCCGCAGTGCCTTTTGCCACACCGGCCGCAATCGTGCCGACGCCGGCTTTTGACACGAGCTTGACGCTGATTCGCGCGCTTCGATTTGCATTTTTCAAATCATGAATCAGCTGCGCCAAATCTTCAATTGAATAAATATCATGGTGAGGAGGCGGTGAGATCAGCCCTACACCTGGTGTAGAACCGCGGACATCCGCGACCCAAGGATATACCTTGTTGCCCGGAAGCTGACCGCCTTCTCCCGGCTTCGCCCCTTGCGCCATTTTGATCTGCAATTCATCCGCATTGACGAGATAATGGCTCTTTACGCCGAAACGGCCGGAAGCAATCTGTTTAATCGCACTTCTTCTGTCGTCGCCATTTTCATCCGGAACGAAACGTTTCGGGTCCTCGCCGCCTTCTCCGCTGTTGCTTTTTCCGCCAAGCCTGTTCATCGCTATCGCTAAAGCCTCATGGGCTTCCTTGCTTAATGAACCGAATGACATCGCTCCTGTTTTAAAACGTTTCACGATGGAAGCAGCTGATTCAACTTCCTCTAATTTTAAAGGCTTGCGGTCTTCTTTGAAGGCGAACAGATTGCGTAAAAATCCGATTCGTTCTTCATCCGCTGCATGAGAATACTGCTTAAACAGGCTGTAATCATTTTTGCGGCAGGCCCATTGCAGCGTATGGATGGTTTTCGGGTTGAAAGCGTGGTGCTCTCCTCCGTTCCGCCATTGGAATTCACTTCCCGGATCAAGGGTTTGGCTGTAATCATCCTTGTACGCCGCTTGATGGCGCTGTTTCGCTTCTTGCGCAATCGTCTCGATATCGATTCCGCCAAGCTGAGATGCAGTACCGGTAAAGTATTTAGCGATAACGTCTTCACCGATGCCGACCGCTTCAAAAATTTGGGCGCCCCTGTAACTTTGCACAGTTGAAATCCCCATTTTTGACATCACTTTCACGACGCCTTCTGTTACGCTCTTTCCGTATTTGCTGACAGCTTCTTCATACGGAATATCAAGCCGGCCTTCATCGATTTCCTGCTTATACGTAGCGTAAGTCAAATACGGATTGACAGCATCTGCACCATACCCGATGAGAGCCGCAAAGTGATGAACTTCACGCGCTTCTCCGGATTCAACGATAATGCTTGCTTTTGTTCGCAGACCTTGGCGGATCAAATGCTGATGCAGCGCACTGACGGCCAAAAGCGGCGGAATCGGTGTCAACTCTTTACTCATTGCCCTGTCAGATAAAATTAACAGAGATACGCCTTCCTTGATCGCTTTTTCCGCCTGCTGAAACAAATCCTTCAGGCCTTTTTCTAGGTCATCGGAAAACAGCGTGCGGATGTTCTGGCTCTTAATGTCAGGATGCACAAGTGTTTTCAGCGCATAAAACTGTTCGTTTGATAATACAGGAGTATAAAGCTTTATGCGGCGTGCATTTCTTTCACTCGGATGCAGCAGATCACCTTCAGCTCCAAGCCAGGTCACCGTAGAAGTTACCAGCTGCTCGCGGATCGCATCAATCGGCGGGTTTGTGACTTGCGCAAACAGCTGTTTAAAGTAATGAAACAGTGATTGGGCGCGGTCGGATAAAACGGCGAGCGGCGAATCATTTCCCATAGAGCCGAGCGGGTCCTTGCCTTCTTTAATAACAGGGATTAAATATTTCTGAATATCTTCATACGTATAGCCAAACGCTTTTTGACGGACGAGAAGATCATCGAATTGTTCCTCTTCCCGGATTTCCGGGTCAGGATTCACTTGAACCAATTCTTCTTCAAGCCATTTTTGATAAGGGAATTCATTGGCAATTTCTGTTTTCACTTCTTCATCTGAAATAATCCGGCCTTCTTCTAAGTCAATGAGCAGCATTTTTCCGGGCTCCAGACGTTTTTTATGAAGAATGTTCTCCTGCTCTACTTCAATAACGCCGACCTCAGATGAGAAAATAATATGGTCATCTTTTGTCACATAGTAACGTGCCGGACGCAAGCCGTTACGGTCAAGGATGGCGCCGATCTGTTTTCCGTCCGTAAACGAAATGGCGGTCGGCCCGTCCCACGGCTCCATTAAAGAGCTGTGATATTCATAAAAAGCCCGTTTCGCTTTAGACATGTGAGTGTTTTCCGTCCATGGTTCCGGAATCAGCATCATTGCCGTATGTGCCGGTTTCCGCCCTGCCATCACGAAAAATTCAAACGCATTATCAAGAATGGATGAGTCACTGCCCTCAGCATTTAGAATCGGCAGCACTTTGTGAAGATCGTCTCCGAAGCTTTCTGAAACGAACTGCTGCTCCCTCGCTCTCATCCAATTGATATTGCCCCGGAGCGTATTGATTTCTCCGTTATGAATCAGATAGCGGTTCGGATGGGCACGTTCCCAAGTAGGAAAGGTATTTGTGCTGAACCTTGAATGCACGAGTGAAAATGCAGATACGAAGGTTTCATCCTGCAAATCCAAATAAAAAGCGTCAACCTGCTCAGGCGTTAACAACCCTTTATAAACAATAGTCTGGCTTGACAGGCTTGCGAAGTAAAAATCAAGCTGTTCTTGAACGCCCCAATTTTCCGCCTGCTTCCGGATGACATACAGTTTGCGTTCAAAAGCAAGGCTGTCTTTCAAATCGTTTGCGGCGCCGATGAATACTTGACGCACATATGGGCAAGTGCCTTGTGCCACTGTTCCGATTTTTCCGACATTTACAGGGACGGTTCTCCAGCCGAGAACGATCTGTCCTTCCTGCTCAATGAATGCATTCACCTGTTTTTCGATCTTTTTTCTTTCCTCTTCATTTTGCGAGAAAAAGACCATTCCTACCCCGTAACGGCCTTTTTCCGGCAGTCTCATTTCTCCGCACTCTTTCTTAAAAAAAGCATCAGGGATCTGAACCATCAGGCCGGCGCCGTCACCCGTATTCGGATCACTGCCCTGTCCTCCTCTGTGATCCAGCTGGCAAAGCATCTTCAGTCCTTTTTTGACAATGTCATGTGAAGGTTTCCCTTTTAAATGGGCATACAAGCCGATTCCGCATGCATCGTGCTCAAATTCCGGACGGTAGAGACCTTGTGCTTTCGGCATTTGATTGTAAGTCATAATTCCTCTCCCCCGATCAGTTTCCGTTAATTATCGGTCATAAAATCTGACAACTTTAAATTAATTGTAAGTTTTCAAAACAATATAAACAATATATAATTTAGATCAAATACATCTCAAAATGAGATAGATAGGTGTGAACGCAATGGAATTACGCCAGCTTCGGTATTTTATGGAGGTAGCAGAACGGGAACATGTGTCAGAAGCGGCTGATCATCTGCATGTCGCACAATCCGCCATCAGCAGGCAGATTGCAAATCTTGAAGAAGAGCTGCAAGTCACTTTATTTGAACGGGAAGGCAGAAATATTAAATTAACGCCGATCGGCAAACAATTTTTAGAACATATTAAAACGGCGATGAAAGCAATTGATTACGCGAAAGAACAAATTGATGAATATCTTGATCCGAATCGCGGAACCGTCAAAATAGGATTTCCGACGAGCCTTGCAAGCCAGCTTTTGCCGACGGTGATTTCGGCGTTTAAAGAGGAATACCCGAACGTTGAGTTTTTGCTCCGCCAGGGTTCTTATAAGTTTTTAATCGAAGCGGTAAGAAACAGGGATATAGATGCGGCGCTGCTCGGCCCCGTTCCGACGGAATTCCCCGACATAACAGGCAATATCTTATTCACGGAAAAGATTTACGCGCTTGTTCCGCTGCATCATCCGCTTGCCAAACAGAAAAATATTCATTTAATTGATCTGCGCGGCGACCAATTTGTTTTATTTCCTGAAGGGTTTATTCTCCGTAACATGGCGATTGACGCTTGCAGACAGGCCGGCTTTGCGCCGCTTGTATCGACGGAAGGCGAGGATTTAGATGCCATTAAAGGATTAGTCTCCGCGGGGATGGGAGTTACTTTATTACCTGAAAGCACCTTTGCAGAAACCACACCCCGGTTCACGGTCAAAATTCCGATTGAATTTCCTCAAGTGAAGCGCACCGTAGGCATTATTAAACCAAAAGGAAGAGAACTTGCTCCGTCTGCAAATGATTTCTATCATTTTGTCATTCAATTTTTCTCCAAACTTGAACAATATCAATAAAAAACAAACCCGAGCTTCAAAACGAAGCCTCGGGCTTTTTCATATTTTTATAGATCTTTCTCAGCCGATCGGAATGGATAGTTCAACGTGGCAGACAAAAGCTTCCGGATCAATGACTGATTGATCGGTCTGTTTGGGCGGCGTTTCTTTAAATGTCTTCAGCTGGGCTGAGGAATAGTTGACGATGCCGAGTCCGAGCTCTTCTCCCTGCTGATCAAGCAGCCTGACAACCGCTCCGCTGCTGAATCTGCCCTTAATCTGCTCGATGTCCTGCGGTGACAGCTCCATATTTCCGTTCGCGACATCGCGGCTGCTTTCTTTTTCCATCACAATTTCGCCTTCGGGGCCGGAATTAAATGCAAGCCATTGTTCTTTGTGGTTTAACGGCAGGGTTCCTTCCGCTTCAAAATAAGTTCCTTCAGCCGCCTCATCTACCGCTTGAAGCAGAATGTCCGGAATGTTAGCCTGCCCGAGAAAGCCTTTAATACCGGAGGCCATCACAATTTTAAAAGCATCCAGTTTCGAACGCATTCCGCCGGTTCCCATTTCACTCCCGGCATCTCCCGCGCTTGCTTCTATTTCCGGAGTGATGTCACTTACATGACTGATTCTTTTCGCTTTCGGGTTGCTGCGCGGATTATCATCATATAAACCGTCAATGTCTGATAAAATCACAAGCATCTCGGCATCAATTAAACCTGCCACCTTCGCTGCGAGTGTATCGTTATCTCCGAATTTCAGCCGGTTGACTGTGACCGTGTCATTTTCATTAATAATCGGAATAATGCCTCGTTCCAAAAGGACGTTCATCGTATTGCGCACATTATGGTAGCGGCATTCATCGGAAAAGTCGCTTCTTGTAATTAAAATTTGTGATGCGACATAACCGTGCGCTAAAAACAGCTTTGAATAAGCCTCCATTAATAATCCCTGCCCGATGGAAGCAGAAGCCTGTTTTTCAGGGAGGCTTTCCGGTTTCTGAATAAATCCGAGCTTCCGATAACCTGCCGCCACTGCGCCGGAAGATACTAAAATCACTTCATAGCCGCTGTCTTTCAGCTGTGCGATTTGATCCACCAATGCTTCCAGCTTTCTTCTGCTGATTTCCCCGTGCAGGCTCGTCAGTGAGCTGCTGCCGATTTTCACCGCGACTCTTTTGATCTTCGTCCGAGACGTCACTGTATCACTCCTGTTTTTTAACGATTATAGTGCTGCCGTTTTTTCAATTGTTTTGCTGATCTCAATAGAACGTTCGGTCGCGTGTTTAATGGCTTTGGCAATGGCTTCTCCGCCGCCTTCTGAC
Source organism: Bacillus sp. JNUCC-21 (assembly GCF_041222765.1). Classification (NCBI taxonomy): domain Bacteria; kingdom Bacillati; phylum Bacillota; class Bacilli; order Caryophanales; family Bacillaceae; genus Bacillus; species Bacillus sp. JNUCC-21. The sequence goes on from NZ_CP166019.1 coordinate 2,061,829, forward strand.
CTGAGCGCATCGAGGCCGGCTTCCGTCGTGCCGTTTGGAGAGGTGATGTTTTCCCGAAGCACATCCGGTTTTTCACCCGTTTCCATCAGCATTTTAGCGGCGCCCAATAACGTTTGCGCGCCGATTTTGCGGGACAGCCGTTTGTCTAAGCCGGCTTCTTCACCTGCTTTTTCAATAAACTCCATTAAATAATAAAAGTACGCCGGTCCGCTGCCTGCGATACCGGTGAAAATGTCCATCTGATCTTCCTTGATCACGTACACTTCCCCGAGGCATTCCAAAAGGGATACCGCGGTTTTTGCTGAACCGTAAGAGACATGGTCTCCGAAAGCCGCAGCTGTTGCCGATTCGCCGATCATGCTGGATGTGTTCGGCATCACTCTTACAACCGGCTGACGATCATGTAATGATTGTTGTATAAATGAGGTTGTTATGCCTGCCAGAACAGACAGGATGATTTGATGAGGTTGAATACGCCGTTTCAGCGCAGCCAGAGCGATTTCAGCATCCTTCGGTTTCATGGCTAAAATAAAGACATCAATGTCTTCGGTTTTCATGCTGTCAAAAGCAATGCCTTGAATACCGTATTGATGTTCCAATTCAGCGAGTCGCTCTGTATTGCGGCGGTTTGTCACGCAGATGTTTTGGTTGGGAATTTTTTTTGCGCGGACCATGCCTGATATCATTCCTTCAGCCATTGATCCTGCTCCGATAAAAGCAACTTTCTTTTGATCTAAGATCGGTAACATCTCCCTTGTTCGTATTTTGTTCGTATTTTTCACACGTTTTTTATGTTACCACTTCAGGAGTTGATGTCAAGTTTGAAGGTATTATTGATATGTATTGTTCCGAGCCTGCTATTATGTATAATGAATCACAGAACAAACCTTTTGAGCCCGGGAGGCCGGGGGCGTTCCGGCCGGATTTAAAAATTATCTGAAATGGCTTTTTCTATCAGCTTTTTGCAGCGGTCAAGCTCTGTCTTCAGCTGTTTTTTGTAAAGCTTCGCAGCCTCATAGTCTTTAAATTGATAGAGAACGACTTCCTGGAGTTTGGCTCCCTCTTTTTTCACTTTTACTTGCTTTAAAATCCCGTCATCCAATAGTTCGTGAAGTGAACGGTACACCTCGGTATGATTCGGCTTAAAACCGATGGGTTTAAATTCCGAACGCAGCACTTCGAGAAGCTTCAGTCCGTAAAGCCGTTCCTGCTCTGTCATTGTAATCATGTAAAGCTTTAAAAAAGCTCTTTGTTTCACTAAAAAACCGGTTGAACTTCTTTTTTCTTCTTTCAATATGTGCACACCCTTTCCTCTAACAAATAATTCCATGTACTAAATATTCTCTATAGATGCCCTTTTCCCTTTTTATATGCTGTATCAGTTTTATTTGTATCTTGTTGTTTTTATGGATAGAGGGAAAAATCGAATAACTGAACATTTGGTACATAGTTTATTTAGTATAATTATAACCTGTTTGTGCCGATATTTCATTCTTCCGTTCAGGGGTAGTACCACATCACTATCAAGTTAAAAAACAAAATACCCCCTAAAATGAAAAAATACTGTAAAGTAATAATAAAGATTTGATATTATAATCAAATTATCGAAATGTTTATTTGGAGGTTTTATTAATGAACATTTTAAGTTCGTGGTTATATAACATGAAAATCATAAAATACTTATTGGGAAGGAGTTGATAATTTAAAACTAAAGGAGAGATATTAATGATATATAGAAAAGCAAATCAGAAAGATTATGATACAATTTTGAATATATGGGAAGAGTCGGTTTTAGCTACTCATCATTTTTTAAGAGATACCGATAGAGAAGAGTTTAAAAAAGAAATACCCTCATATTTCCCACATCTTAATGTCCAGTTATGGTATGAGAAAGAAGATTTAATTGGCTTTTCTGCTATAAATAAACAACACTTAGAAATGTTATTCTTAAAACCTAATAAAATAGGTAAAGGATATGGTAAAGCTATTATTAATTCTTTAATTAAAGACTTTGATATTACAACAGTTGATGTAAATAAAGACAATAAGAGTGCAACTAAATTCTATATTAATAATGGCTTTTTTATAGTAAGTGAAACGGAAACAGATTCTTCTGGACGTCCATACCCTATACTAGAGCTAAAGTTAAAATAAGGTAAAGGTGAAAATCCTCCCTTACCTTTGATTTTTGCACTAAACTGCACGTTAGTCCAATAAGAATTAAACAACTTTATTGTCACTTAACAAATACGCTATTCTTTTCTCGTAGAATCATAGGAAAGGATGGCGTATTTGTATGTCTATTTCTATATCTGATGAATTACAATTATTTGCTCAAGAAATTCAAAGGTTTTTATCTCCAAACGCCTTACAGAATCTTACTAGGGAGTTGGGTTTGTTCAGCAATTGAGTAAGTACCAAGCAAAGGATTTAATCGCTTTATGTGTGTGGATGAGCCAAAAAGTTGCTACGACTTCTTTAACTCAGCTATCTAGCTGTTTAGAAGCATCAACTGAAGTGCTTATCAGTCCTGAGGGGCTGAATCAACGATTTAATCAGGAAGCTGTTCATTTTTTGCAACAGATATATCCAAACTACTAAACCAAAAATCAGCTTCATCTGTATCGTTTTCTTCTCCCTATACTTCTGTTTTCAAACGTATTCGTATTCTAGATTCAACTGCATTTCAACTACCTAATTCCTTTTCAAGCGTTTATCCAGGTGCTGGTTTTTGTGAATTGATAGCTTTTAATCTTGGCAAAAGCTACTTCGCTTTGACCGTGACTGTCTACATAATTCTTTTCTATCTTATTTTAAATACACTTCTTTACAAGCTCAGCTTTTAAAGCTGTATGGTACCTACTGACCTATATAGGTTATTTCTTACGTAACCTGGGTGAAATAAATTAAAGATTTTGAATAATAAAAAACAAACACCCTATAAATTCTTATAAAAATCTTTAAAAATGCATATTTCACACAAAGAAAGCTGCTTAAAATGAAACCGTATTATAAATCTTTGTTATTGACTAACATGCTGCTTAATCGATTTTAAAGTATTTGTTAGCAAAGAAGGAGAAGATAGAATGGAAAAATTAGTTGGGAAAGTAGCCGTTATTACAGGAGCTGGCGGCGGATTAGGTAAATATATTGCACTTCGCTTCGCAGAAGAAGATGCTAAACTAGCATTATGTGATATCAATGCAGAAGGGCTTAACGAAACAGCTGAATTATGTAAAAGCAAAGGTGCAGATGTATTTGCAAAAGCTTTTGATGCTACTGATATTAAGCAGTCAACAGAATTTATTTCGGATACGGTTGTACAATATCAAACCGTAGATATTTTAGTAAATTTAGCGATGGCGATTGAGCCACCTCATTCATTTTTGGATCATACAAGAGAGACACTTGATAGAAGTTACCAGACTGGTCTCGTTACAACATGGGATTTTATGAAACTGTGCTATCCATACCTTAAAGAAAATGGTGGTAAAATCATTAACTTTGGCTCTGGAAGTGGTAATGAAGGACAGGAGGGCTATGCAGCTTATGCAGCGATCAAAAAGAGGGATATTGTATGCGTCATAAATCAATTGAGAGATATATTCTAAGTTGTTTTTCATTTTGCCACTCCTGATATATCAAATTTATAAAGCGCCTTCATTTTTGAATTAAAAATAAAGATGCCCCTGGATTGATGAGAGACTGTTCCTTAGAATTCATAGCAAGGTTAAAGTTGTAAAATATTTGGCGGTGTACGCAGGTGAAAAAATTGCTATACATTGTGCCATCACCAAGTTAGATAGCTACTTAGAATTGTAGTGATTATAGTAAAAATAAAAACAACAGGATAATCATAAATGTATGTTATCCAACTTTTTTTATATTATCGCAGGATTGAATGTTTATATTATTATTTGTAATTTCCAAAGTTCCCAAAGCGTCTTTTGGGAACTTTATTTGCTTAACGTTGTAAATCCGCATTTTTCTGACGCTACCCCAATTATAACTTATTTTAATCTTGATATTTCCTTATTTCGGGTTGTGACAGCTTCGCTGGTACTCCCCCGTTCACGGAAATTCAGAAGATGAATCTTTTGATCTATTAACATTCCCTTCAAAAGATAATCAGAAGCGCCGATGGACCGTTTTGAATGGAATAAAAAAGACCCGTCATGAAGACAGGTCCCCTTTTGTTTAAGGATTAGTTGACCACAAACCGGCAGTTTTGATGAAAATGCGCGGATGTAATTTCAATTGAGCAACCATATATTCTGCAAGATCCTCAGGCTGCATGACTTTTTCCGGATTGCCGTCTGTCAGATTTAATTCAATAGACATGTCGCTGGCAACCGTGCTCGGAGTCATTGCGCTGACACGGATATCGTGTTTTCTGACTTCCTGCATGAGAGATTCAGTCAGACCGAGAACGGCAAATTTAGAAGCGCTGTACGCACTTGTCGCCGCGGCGCCTCTTTGGCCCGCCGTAGAAGAAATATTAATGATATCTCCTGATTTTCTCTCAATCATTTCAGGTAGAACGGCGCGTGTCACGTGGTATACACCCATTACATTCACTTGAATGATGTCTTCCCACTCTTCAGGCGTAAGATCCAAAAATCCGCCGAATTTGCTGATTCCGGCATTATTAATCAAGATGTCAATCTCACCGAGTTCTTCTTTAATAGAGGAGACGGCTTGCTCTACCTCTTTTTGGTTTTTTACATCGGCAGCAGCGAATGATGCCTTTACACCAAGGGCTTTCACTTCTTCCGCAACCTTTTCGACATTTGCTTCTGTGCGGCCGATTAAACCGATATTGACTCCTTCTTTGGCTAAAGCGATAGCGGCGGCGCGGCCGATTCCTCTGCCCGCACCCGTGATAAGAGCCGTTTTGTTTTGTAAACTTTCCACGTCTTTCACCCTTTCTGAATGTCCTTATGTACGATTTCACATTATAAGCAGAAAAAAAACAATTAGCAAATAAAATGATTCAACACGATCCGTAAAGGGTATCTACTGAAAAAAAGGAGTGAAAAGCAGATGATCATCATTTTGTATATCAGTGCTGCCGTTGCGGCTGCCGCATTAATTTATGCAGCCGTATCCGCCGTGCATTTTAAAAGAAACACAGCGCCTGATATAAAGAAGATTAACGCCGCGACAGCGTCCATGCAGACGGCCGTTGATGAAATCAAAACAGAAACCGATCTGTTATCGCAAAAGCAGAAAGAGCTGAAAGAAGATTTTCTCACTAAAAAAACAGCCGTGCAAACGACGGCGGCCGAAGTTAAAGGAACGCCTCACGTCCTGAAGATGCTCTGGAACGCCGGTAAAAGTGATGTATGAGCCTGCATGTCATCCGACGTTTTTGATGACACTAAGAGAAACCGGCGGATTCAAGGAGGCATAACATGATTTGCGATCGTGAGCGGCTTGCGCATTTTTTGCAGCAGCTTAAAGCACTATCTTCTTCGGTAGGGTTTACAAAATCGGATTTGCTGACTCCGGCTTTCCATTTAGCTAAGGACGGAGATCTGGATTTGTATTATTCGCCTCATAATGAATATATTAACCCTTATGCAGTCGTTGCCATTTCCGGAATCACACCCGGTTTTTTTCAAATGCAGCTGGCTTACAAAAAAGCGGCACAGCTTTTAAAAGATGGCGAAACTCTTGAAACGATAGCCTATGAAACAAAAAAAGCGGCCGGACTTTCCGGTTCAATGAGACAGAACATCATCGAAATGCTTAATGAATGCGGTCTGCCGGCCGCGCTTCACGTTGAGGATTCATCCCGGTTATTTGATTCAAAACGGGAGCTTCTTCATACAACGTCCGTTATCAAACACCCTGTTTTTTATAAACAGAAAAACTATACGGGACATCGGCCGGCAATCAGCAGGTCAGCTCTTCTCAGCCGTTACGCGCTGACATGTTTTCCGGATGAAATAGAAATGATGAAAAAGGACATTCTGCTTATCCCTCTCGGCAAAGCAGCAGAATCAGCCTGCCGCATGCTGAAGAAGAACGGCAGAATGGGTCATGCGGTCATTCTGGAAGGCTTCCCGCATCCGTCCGGAGCAAACGGACATCGTTTCAAACAATTTCACGAAAACAAACAATCGTTACGTGAACAAATTCAGCGCTTTGCCGGGTTTCTTCAGCAGCTGTAAAAAAACGCCCCGAATTTTCGGGGCGCTGCTGTTAAGAAGCGTATTCAGGCAATGCTTTATTGTGTTTTGCCGTTTTCTCTTCAGGTATTTTGATTTGATTTGTCAAGATTGCACTTACGAAATAGAGCGCTGCGAAAATCCATACAACGCCTTGTGCGCCGACAAGTCCGATGAACGCCCAGGCAAGCGCAGGGCCGACAAATGCCGACAGGCCCGCAGCCAGATTTAACACAGACATGGCAGCACCTTTATCGCTGCCGGCCGCCGTCGGCACGATAGCCCCGATCGGAACGAACCCGGCGAGGAGCCCTCCCCATATAAAACCGACAATGCTGACGAAAAGCAAGTTCCCATGTGATACAACAGGAGCATAATATAATAAAAGAGTAAAAATGCCGCAGCCCACTCCCCCGAACCACATGACAGTCTTCTTCCAGCCGAATGCATCGCCGACTGCGCCGAAGATTAAGTTAAAGACGATATTTCCGAGAAAGATCGTTCCCCAAATTTGAAGCCATACATTTGTAGAAATGCCGTGTTGCGCCATATGCATCGGAAGAAATACCGGAAATCCGTATGTACCAATGCTGTTAATGATCCGAATGATCCCCCCAGAGAGCACACGCGGATTTTCAGCAAGGATGGTGATTCCCTTCATTAATTCCTGCGCCTTTTCCCGCTTATCTGCCTTTTTCTTTTCAAAGCGGTCCCTATTTAAAATCAAAGCAAAAAACGCGCCGAGGCAGACCCAGAAAATTGAACTCCACAGTGTATTCAAATAGCCGAAGGATTTGATGGCCCAGCTTGAATACCAAGCACCGAATACAAACATCCCGCAGCAATATGCAATCCAGAACCAGCCGACCGCCGTACTGAGCCTGTTTTTCGGCGACCGGTAAATCACCCATGTCAAAAAAGAATAGGCAAACAGCGGATAACCCAGCCCTTTAATAAAATACGTGACATACATCACCGGCAAATTAAGATTTTCAAATCCGTATGCGATAAACGCGGCTGTTCCGATAACGTAAAACAACAGCCCCATAAACATCGTCCGCTTTGCGCCGAAGGCTTCGAGGCAGACCCCTGAAAACCAAGACGCCACAGCGAGAGAAACACCGTAAACCGTAAACAGGGATGCTGATTGCTGTACCGTCAAGCCGTTTTCAACTAAAAACGGGCTGAGCCAGCCTTGTTCAAGGCCGTCCCCCATCATAAACAGCACGACTCCCAAAAATCCCCATGCGAGCTGTTTCGGAATTCCTATTTTATTAAGCATTTTTGTTCCTCCTCAGCAATCTTTCATGTTGTCATCTCATCCCCAAGTCAGGCTTTCACCGCCGGCTGAAAATGAGTAAATAATTTTTGCGTATGTTTCCATTCTTCATATAGGAAGAGATCCGTCTGATCCGCTTCCGGCTCAATTACCTTTGTGCGGCTCGAAAGCTCTGCTTTCACACCGAGAGCTTCGTTACAAATCATCACCGCTCCCATTGCGGATGCCTGGCTGAACCCCTCTCTCTTATAGATTTTCTTTTGGAGAAGGTTAGCAAGAAACTGCGTCAAAGCATCACTTTGGAAACCGCCGCCGCACACCTTCACATCATCTTGTGAAAAGGAAGCCACCTCTGTTAACGCCTCATAGTTCCATTTGATTGAAAAAGCGATTTCCAGCAGTGCGGCTTTGACAAAATGGGCTCTGCTTAAGTTTTGGGACAGCGGAGCGTCAAAAATAAATCCGCCTTTTGCCAGTGCGTTTTTCTCAGGCGATAAATAGGATCCTAACGCAGAAATACAAGCATGATCATGTTTCGGCAGACTTGCGATTTCCCGTTCCATGACGCCATAGGATTCATTCGGATAAAAAATGGATTTTAATTTTTGATAATTGAGTCCTGTTACACCCGGATTCGTTTCAAGAAGCCATTGACCTTCTTCTGTATGGCAATTCAGCCATGCTTTCTTTAAACTTTCGGTTCCGGCCTCCGCTGTTATCTTTGTAATCGGCGTCGTCGTACCGGATACGATGACGATATCTCCCGGCTTTGCATCTGCACTTTTGATGGCAAGCTGTGTGTCTCCCCCGCCTGCAATCACAGGCACTCTCTCAGAAAGACCGAGAACCGCCGCTTTCTTGAACGTTAACACTCCGACAACCGTCCCAGATCGGACGAGTGAAGGAAGAATGGCAGAAGGCACACCGAAGATGTTGCATAATTTCTCTGACCACGCCTTTTTCCTTACGTCAAACAGCAGTGTTTCAGCAGCCTGTGACGGTTCATAGCTTAAAATACCGCTCAGCTCAAATGTCACCCAGTCACTGATGCTTGTGATGTACTTCACTTCTTTCCATAAAGACGGCTGTCTGGCTTTTAATCCGACAAGTTTCATGGCGGAAAATAAAGCGCTCGGAAGACGTCCGGTTTGCTGATGCACTTCTTCTTTTGTCTCAATCCCGTCTTCCCATTCACGGCCTCTGTTATCAATGTTGGGCAAACCGAGAAATGCCTTTTTACCTTTATTGATCAGAACAATTCCCTGCCTCTGGCTTGTAGAGGTGATTCCGATTAATGTAATATGTGGGCTTTTGGCAATAACCTTCCTTGCCATAGCGCTGATTTGCTTCCATAACCCTTCCGGTGAGAAATATCGTCCGTCCGGATAAAGCGGATCCGTCACATATTCAATGTCTTCCCTTTCAAGCGCGGTCACTTCGCCGCCGGCAGTCACGACCGCGACTCGCGCATTCCCCGTCCCGATATCAAATACAAGGTAGCCTTTTTGTTCAGCCATTACAGCCTCCTCCTTCCGTTTCAAGTTCTCTTTTGTTATAAAGTTCACGTATTGAGCAGGTTTGATCTTGTTTCCATTTGAAAAGCGCTTCATTTAAAATCTTCACATGATGATCTTCCACTTCAAATGTTGCGCCCGCTAAATGGGGAGTCGCTAACACATTCGGCAAAGAGATCAATTCATAATCAGAAGATTCAGGCGGTTCGTGATAAAACACGTCAAGGATCGCTCCCTTAATCCGCCCTTCTTTCAGCACCCGCAGCAGCTCTTCCCTGTCTGTAACCGCCGCTCTTGACGTATTGACAAAAACAGCTTCCTGTTTCATCAATTGAAAGTGCCGGGCGCCGATAAGGCCGATGGTTTCTTCTGTGCGCGGCAAGTGAACGGAAACAATATCACTTTCAGAAAATACCCGTTCAATCGTCGTTTTTTCATACTCCCGGTTTTCATGACGGACAAATGGGTCATAGTAAAGCACCTTGCAGTCAAAGGCGGCCAATAGCCGGGCGATTCTCTGTCCGACAGCTCCGAAACCGATAAGGCCGACTGTTTTCCCTGTCAGCTCATTTCCTCTGAATTTGACGTAAGCCTGCAAATAATCACCATTCCACTTCCCGTCCTTCAGCCACTGATGGGAAGAATACGTATGACGCAAAAATGAAATCACATTTCCGATAAACATTTCAGCAACAGCCTGGGCATTGCGGGCCGGTGTAAAGAAAACGGGGATTTTTCTTTTAGTCGCCGCCGCAATATCCACGTTAGACGGCATTCCTCTGCAGACACCGATAAAAGCGGAATCGGGCAATATGTCAATAACACGCTCAGACACCTCATCAAGTTCAGTAATAAGCCCCGACGCGTTTGTCTCTTGAATCATTCGGATTAATTCATCTTCCCGATAGGCCCGGCCGTGCTTCTTCCACGGCCGGTGCACAGTCCGGCCGAACAGCTCAGTCAGCTCTTTCAGCCCCTCGTCGTGATATGGTGCGGTAATTAAAACCGTCATGGTGCAAAACATCCTTTTCACATAAATTTTTTCATAAAAAAATCTCTTTCCCCAAAGAAGGAAAGAGATTCATATACCGTCTTTATGCGCTTGAAGCGCACAAATATGTATAGATCATTCTTTCCTATCTTTCAAGCATACGCTTGCTGGAATTGGCACAATAAATGTTGCCGAGGTTTCGTAGGGCCAGTCCCTCCACCTCTCTGGATAGAAAATAAAATGATGAAATTGTCAGGCTGTTTAAAAGAATAAACTCATCATAGAAAAGTCTTTCCATGATGTCAACACTTTTTTTCTGAATTGACGTTCGATTTTGAAATGTTATAATGCTTACAATATAAACAAAGAGGAGAAATGGGCTATGAATTCTGCTGCAACACAGCCGAACGGGGTCTTTAAGTCGGTATGCTCACTAGACTGTCCCGATCAATGCGGCTTGCTTGTGACAAAAAAAGACGGAAAAATCGTTAACATTCAGGGAGACCCCGATCACCCGGTCACATCAGGGAATATTTGCAACAAAGTCAGACACATGGCTGAGCGCATTTATGATGAAAAGCGCGTAACCGTTCCGTTAAAACGGATCGGTAAAAAAGGTGAAGCCGCGTTTGCGCCTATTTCCTGGGAGGAAGCGATCAATACGATCAGTGCGCGCTGGAAAGAGCTTATTGCCGAAGAAGGAGCGGAAAGCATTCTTCCGTACAGCTTTTACGGCAATATGGGAAAACTGGCGGCAGAGGGAATGGACCGCCGTTTTTTCCATCGTCTCGGAGCGAGTCATCTCGAACGGACGATCTGCAGCAAAGCCGGTTCTGAAGGCTATAACTATACAATGGGAGAAGGAGCGGGTACTGATCCGGAGGAGACCATACATGCAAAGCTCTTTATTTTTTGGGGGATCAATGCCGTCAGCACGAATATGCACCAAGTCATGATTGCTCAAAAAGCCCGGAAAAAAGGGGCTAAAATTGTCGTTATCGATGTACATAAGAACCAAACCGGCCGGCTTGCCGATTGGTTTATTCCCATTCGCCCCGGCACAGATGCCGCACTCGCTCTCGGTATCATGCATGTCTTATTCGACGAAAACCTTCACGATGAAGCATTTCTCACAGAATACACCGAAGGCAGTGACGAATTAAAAGCGCATGTCAAACACTATGATCCGGAAACGGTTTCTGCTATTACAGGCGTTAAAGCCGACGATATCAGACGCCTTGCGAGAATGTACGGGGAAACCTCCCCTTCCCTTATCAGGATCGGAAACGGCATTCAGCACCATGACAATGGCGGAATGATCGTCCGCACCGTTGCCTGCCTTCCGGCTGTTACAGGACAGTGGCTCAACACCGGAGGAGGCGCAATCAAGCATAACAGCGCGGTATTAAACTATAACAGACAAGCGCTCCAGCGGCCTGATCTGCTTTACGGCAGGAAGCCGCGATCATTTAATATGAACAGGCTCGGAAGCGTTCTTTTAGAAACAAAACCGCCCGTGCGCTCCCTGTTTATTTACGGTACGAATCCCGCAGTGGTTGCGCCGGAAGCGAATAAAGTCAGAAAAGGACTGCTGCGGGAGGATTTATTTACAGTCGTTCACGATCTGTTTTTAACGGAAACCGCCAAATATGCGGATATCGTGCTCCCTGCTGCATCCGCTTTTGAAAACACGGATTTTTACACGTCTTACTGGCATCATTTTATTCAGCTGCAAAAACCGGTGATCGAACCCTACGGGGACAGCAAATCGAATACGGAAGTGTTCCGTTTGCTTGCCGGAGCAATGGGCTTTACCGAGCAGGAGCTTCAGGATACCGATGAAGAATTGATCAGACAGGCACTGGACTTTCCCGACAATCCGTATATCGAGGATATTGATTACGAAGCGCTCTCACGCCATTCCTTCATGAAAGCCAAACGGAAAAAACCGCTTTTTCCGGGAAAGCTCAAGACACCGAGCGGAAAAATTGAATTATATTCTGAAAAGATGAAACAAGACGGTTATCCGGCGCTGCCGACACACATCCCCCTTGAGAGCGATGGCGATTTTCCGCTTTTATTTGTCCCGGGACCGAATCATAATTTTTTAAATTCGACATTTTCGAATAATGAAAAACATGTAAAACTGGAAAAAGCGCCAAAGCTTTTTATTCATACAGAGGATGCTGTACGCCGGAACATAGAAGACGGGGAAACCGTTAGAGTTTGGAATCACCGCGGAGAGTGTGAATTGACAGTTTCGGTCGGCGAACAGGTGCTTCCCGGCGTTGCAGTCAGCCAAGGTCTTTGGGCCGATATGGATGATAAAAAACAGCTCGTCAATTCGCTCACGCCCGATCGGCTGGCGGATATGGGCGGAGGCGCTGTTTTCTTCTCCGGAAAGGTGCAGGTGGAAAAGCTCAGCAATCAAAACCGTCCGCAATAAACGCCGGGCGGTTTTGATGAAGGCCGAATCCTTTCAGCCGGCTTCACCGTATAAAAAGTGATAACGTTTATTGGAGGTTTGCTTATGGATATCATTACCGGCATCGGAATCGCTTTAGCCGGATATTTCATAGGAGACGGATTGAAAAACTTTAAATCACCTGATCCTCATGAACACACTGACCACATTCTCATTAAAGAAAAAGATCTGCACTTCTATATTGGTTATTATTTAGGGGTTACGAAGGAAGAAGCAAAACAAATCGTGCCCGACACCTCTGATGTTCCGCATATCACGAGAAACGGAAAGCGGTATGTACAGAAAACTGCATTAAGAGAATGGTTGACTTCCATGCTGGAAAAAGTATAACAGCTGCCATGAAAAGCGGGAAGGGTTTTTCTCTTCCCGTTCATTAAGATTTGCCGCCCTTTCTCTCTTCAACCCCAAACATACGATGGATATCGTTCTTACGTAACGAAACATCCCCTTCTTTTGATTTCAAATAAAACCCTTTCATATATAACCGTATGACTTCCTCATATGTAAGCTCATGACGAAGGAGCGCCATTAAACGCCCGTCTTTTTCATCTTGTTTATTGAACCATTCATACCGTTCTGACCAGTTCACTTTCTGCATGTCAAACACCTTCCCACTTTGGATTAATGCCCTTTTCGCATTCTTTTACTTATTACCCCTTCTGTAAATATTCCGATTACCTGTGACATTTTTGAAAACAGCCGTAACCCCTCCCATTAGTCACCGTGTTGACTTGTTTCCCATTTCGTTGTATATTATAATTGTCAACATGGTGATAATTTAGATGGGAGATATTATGGATATTAATTTATTAATGAAGGAACTGCATGTCATGCAACAAAGTTACGCATCATTATTTTCGGTTGTCAATAAAGTGCAGGCTCGGGGGGACGAATACTTAGAAATGTTGACTTCCCGACAGCACATGACTCTTATTGCTATTGCCCATTTACCGACGGAAGATACCACACTTATGAATATCGCTAAAAAGCTGGGCACAACAAAACAAACCGCTAACAAATTAATTTCAACCCTCGCGAAAAAAGGATATGTTCACACTGTGCCAAGCAAACTGGATAAACGTGCAATCAATATTGAGATTACCGCTGAAGGAAAAAAAGCGTTAATTTCCTGTTCAGAAAAATCCACCTATTTTTTAGCGGATATGTTTCATGACTTCACAACTGATGAAATTGAAACATTCTGGAGGCTATTGCAAAAACTTTATCGTTTTGATGGTGAAGAACAGGATGGTTTTGAAGAAAAAGCACATTTGAAAGTTGAAGATCAGGCACAATTCATCTCAGATGACTATGAAGAAAAAATCATGACTGAATTTTCAAAACGGCGATATGGGAGTGCAGACGATGAATAATATGCTTTATCGAAAAGTAAAAGAAACAGAGGATAAAATGAAGGAAAAATGCTATGAGCTGAAAGATAAAATTGATCAATTTATTTCTCATACTAAATACAAAATTCATTGCAACCGTAAACTGGACCGAGCCGGCAATTATATATCAATTGCCATTGGACTCTTTATCCTAACTGCCTCATGGCTGACCGCAACACAATGGCTGCTTTGGATAGGCGCGGCGAGTATTTTGAGTAATGCCTGCTTGCTCATTATAAAGCCTGTTAAAAATTGAAAATCTGAAAAAAGCTCTCTAAAAGAGAGCTTTCTTTTATTAATCGTCCCAGTCTTCATCTTCTTCCCAGTCATCTTTCGCTTCTTGAATCTTATTATAAAAAAATTCGATAAAGCTTTCTGCAACGATATCTTGATAGCCAATTATCCTATCCCATTCCACTACAGGGCATTCTCCGTCTTTCATTTTATTCGTATCTAGACAGTAAGCAAAGAAATCAACATCTTCTATGACAACAAGACCATCAGCAAGTCCATAATGTTGTTTATATTCTTTAGTTTTATCTGCAACTGACGCATGATCGAAGTTATAGCCTAAAACTAAAACCCCAAATAAACCACCAGCACCGTATTTTTCTAAGAACCATTTATAGCTAATAGGAAGTTCGCATTGGAGGATTTCTTCAATGCGAGTTATGTTTTCATGGCTTGCACCCTCTGTGAATATAGCATTTTGCTTGTTTTCATTAATAAAGGTTTCAACCTTTGAATAAATCATTTAATTTAAACACCTCAATTCTCATTCTCAAATTGTTTCGCTCTCCACTTCCAATATCTCTTTCGAAAGCTTCCATATTGTGCTTTTAAAACCTTATCATTTCTAAAACTTTCACCATCAGTCTTAAGCTTATGAATAACATCACTATATTTTGTATGTAAACTGTTTGGAATTTCAAGCATTGGCCCAGGTTCTTCTTGAATCAAGTGATGTAAATTAATCTGTGTGCCATCTTTTGCATAAGGAGCATTACCGTTTTTCGTAAGCTGAAGATTTGTTACGCCAAATTCTGTTTTTTGGTTCATATCAATATCTTTTATAGTATACACTCTGCGGCTTATGTCTTTAACTTTTCCCTTTGCTTTTACCTTGCCCTTAACCTCAAAGGCACCATACTTTTCTTTATTTAACCAAGGAAGGTTTATTTCTTGACCAGTAAACGGCTTTCTCGTTCCATCCGGGATTTTCTTTGCATTGGTCAAAAGTTCATTTTTAAGGTTTTGGCTGTCAACCACATTGTATGGTACGTCACCCGACAGAGCAAGATCATATTTAGAGTTATAAGGAAGCAGTTCTGGAAGTTTAACGTCTTTAATTTTCTTCCCTGCCTGTCCTGCCTTGTTTATGACCTTCCCCGCCGCATCAGCTTTGTTAACGGCTCCTGCGCCTTTCGTTCCGACGACAGCCACAGCTGCTGAACCAATTGCATATGTCACCCATCTTGATCTGGAGTAAGCATCTCCATTTACCATATCCTTTTGATACGTTTCCTCGATTGCTGCTGAAACAGCATCATATGTTTTAACAGGATGAAGTACTGCATTCCCCAGTGCTGACAAGGTTTCTCCCGGATCGGTTATGAAGTCCCATAGACCGGTTACCGTGTCTTTCCCGACATCATATAAACCAACGCCGGCTCCTTTTAATATATCCCAAGTCACTTCTCCGGCTTCTTCCAGCTGTTTTGCTTGTTCAAGCTGAATGACATATTGCTGCTGGGAAGGTTCAAGGTTTTCATAGCCGATCTTCTTCGCAATTTCTAAATATTCATCTGGATCGGTCACACCGTCGGCGAGTTTTTTCTTCAGATCCTTGATTTCCCGCTCTTTCGCTTCTTCCTTTTTAAACGTTAAATATGTGTCTGAGTGTCTTGCAATCTCGTCTTTTTTCTTATGTATGTCGCTTTCTCGGTATGCCTTGGCGTTGTAATAAAGCGGAGTGGCGTTTTCTCCTTGGCCTGTTGCGTTTTGGAGCTGCTGAAAGTCGGCCTGAATGAAATGTTCATTTGCCTCGGTTTCTGCGTATTCTTTCGTTAGATCGTGATCAAGCTTTCCGAGTTTATGTATGGTATCGTTCCTTTTTTTATCTGCTGAATCCAGCTTTTGATCGACATCTTCTGTCGAGAAAACATCAAGATGAATGATATCACTGATTTCATCAAGGATACCTTTCATTTCATTGCGCTGCTCCTGCATGATGGCTTGTGATTTATTCTTCGCATGAATCAGCTCGTGTTCTAAAAATGACTCTTCCACAAACGAATCGGCCAGTCCCGCATCAGCTACTTTTCCAGAAATACTGTTAAGAAACGCAATCTTCATATCGATCAGATCAAGCCAGCTGTCTGTGACACCGGCGTGATCTTGAAAGAATGCTTTAATGTTGTCGGCGCCTTTGCCTGAAAACTCACTGTCATCTAAATCAGCCATTCCCTGAAATGCTTTTCTGAGATTGATAAATTGTTCTCTAATCTGATCGTATTGTTTTGCCCGCTTTTCTGCGGCTGAAATAAACGAGGCTGCTTCGAATACTTTCATTTATGTCTCCTTCCCGCTTCTTCATTCCTAAATTTTACCACAAGATAAAAGATTAGATGAATCTCTTGCATTTGTCGAACTGCTTTATTCAAGATCATAAAATTTCAAACAAAACCTTACACGAAGGGATCTGGGATCGGCAAAACAAAGCCAGATATAACATATATTAAAAAATCTCTTGCATTTCCACACCCGCCATGCTATATTGATATAGCGATGAGCTGAATTGTGTAAGCCGATGCACATGCCCTTGCGGCACACACGAATGTGGCGTGTGGTGTATCGCCTCAATACGCAAAAGACGTTTGCTTCTGCAAACGTCTTTTTTTATTATCCGATTTTCGTTCCGTTCGGTACTGTCTGCTCTGGCGTAAGCAGGACAACGTCTCCTTTTTCCGGGATGCCGCCGAGAACGAGAACTTCTGACTTAAATCCGGCGATCCGCCGCGACGGAAAGTTGACAATAGCTGTCACCTGTCTGCCCGTCAGATCACCCGGTTCGTACCGTTTTGTAATCTGGGCGCTTGATTGTTTCATGCCGATCTCTTCGCCGAAATCTATTGTCATCTTAATGGCCGGCACCTTTGCTTCCGGAAATACTTCCGCTTTTACGACCGTTCCTATTCTGAGATCAAGCTTGATAAAATCTTCAATGACTGCCATATCAAAAACTCCTTTTTTACAATCATGTTACCAAAAAAAGAAGCAGTTTATTTAACCGATTTTCAGGATTATTTATCAGATTGAAAGGTGTTTCGGAAGACACGCGGCGTTATTCCCTTATGTCTGACAAACCATCTGGTAAAGGAAGACAAATTTTGAAAGCCGACCTCCTGACTGATGTCTGTCAGCCGGCATTTTGTTTCAATAAGCATTTGTTCCGCTTTCTTCATACGGAGCTCAGCAATATAAGCTTGCGGGCTTTTCCCCGTCTGCTTTTTAAACCAGTCGGAATAATACGCCGGGTGGTAATGTTCCATTGCGGCAAGCTCTTTAATTGTAAAAGTCTTTGAGAGATTTCGGCGGATATACGCAATTGAATCATTTGTACGGTTTTCTTGTATCTTTTCAGCAATATATTCTGCAAGCAGACTCAATGAATGAGCCGATTGCTGCTTTGTCTCTTCTGTCAGCAGAAACCGAATCGATGTCCAAAAAGGATCAAGCTTATTCAGAACGCCGGGGGCAAAGGAACCTTTGAAAAAATATGCCGGTATGTCGAGAACGAGACATTCATTTCGCTCCAAAGAACGGAACCGATGTTCATGCCCGGGCGGAATATACAACATTTGATCAGGTTTTAATCTGATTTTACGTCTTTCTGTCTCCAGGTCCAGCTGTCCTTCGAGCGGAAAGAGCATTTGACAGTATGTGTGTGCATGAGAATCAAAAATATGTGAATAGGTGCGCCGCTCACAAATGATATGTTGTAATAAATCCATTTGTCCCTCCTTTTTACATGATGCGTCTTTTTATTTAGTTTACATAATAATATTATTGTTTCCTCTCCTGCAAACCTCTTAGGAAAGCAACAACTGCAAACTTCCGGCTTTCCTTAATTGATTCGGTTAATTCAAATGCACTCTGTTTTCTCAACACGGCAAATCCGTGAAGAAGGCTCCTCAGTCCTCTCGCAGCATGAATCGCAGTGTCAGACTGTGCATATCCGTTAGCTGTCAGCTGCCTGACAACAAGCCCTACAAGCAGGCTTGACAGATTCTCAATCCGGCCATCTTTTATCTTTTGAAATGTTGCGTCATATAATCCGGGATTGGCTTCGGCGAAATTGATATAGGCATCGGCGAGAGCAAGCAAAGCCGTTTCGCCCGTCAGTCCTTCTGCAGAGGCCGCCATTTTTTCATATAACATAGTTAAACCGGAGACAGCCAGCTCTGTTTTAATTCCTTGAAGGCCATTGACAAAATTGTAAAGGGAAGGCGGTTTTACGTTTAAGGACTTTGCAACAGCCGCAAGCGTCACTTCGTTCAGCCCTTTTTCGTCAGCGATGCCTGCTGCAGCTCTCAATATCATGTCAAGGCTCATTCCGACTCTCGGTGACATTATGATCGGCCTCCCGGCAGGCTTCGTTCGGCTTCCTCAACAGCCTCAGCCATCATTTCAACGGGATTGCAGAGAACATTTCCATGTCCGGCGGCCAGACTGCTTGGTTGATGAGCGATAAGTGTTCTTGCTGTTTTTACAGCTTCTTCTTTATTCCACGTAGCAAAAGCCGGAAACGGAAATTTCCATTTCAGCTTCCCAGAAACAGCAAGGCCGCCCCGTACTTGAAAGGCATCTCCGACGATCAGCATATCATTTCTCATATCTTTAAAAGCGAGGCTTCCCGGCGTATGACCGGGAGCGGGAATGACAAGTAAAGATCCGATCCGCTCGCCGCCTTTCAGCAGGCGATCAGGTTCGGTCTGAACATTTTTCGGCACTCCCCCCTTTATCGGCGTTTGTGCTTCATGCTCAAATAATGAAGTGTCACCTTTCAGCAAGAAAGAATCCCGCTCAGAAATACAGACGGAAGCATCCGGAAATTCCGCAGCTAATGAGTCAAGCGAACCGATGTGATCCCCGTGCGCGTGGGTGAGTAATATGTCATTCAGCGGCTTCCCAAGCTGCCGCAATGCTTGTTTGATTCCTTTATGACTGTTAGGCAGTCCGGCGTCAATCAGGGTTACTCCTTCTTCTTCTTCAACCAAATAACAATTCACCGGGAAGAGCGCGGGAAAAAAAGTCAGCTGCCAAACGGTTCCGTATTGTAAGATTCTCATCAACATCCCCCTAAAAACTAATATCATTAGTTTTATTATAACTAATACCGTTAGTTTATCAAGAGTTTTCTGTTTAAATCCTGAATAAGGCGCGGGCGCTTCTCTTATGCAAAAAAAAGAAACGTGCATACTGTGATAAAAGATGCTTTCAGCCTGCGAATAAATCAGACTACTAAAACCAGCCGGATAAGCATACACTACTCAACGGAGGGGGAGTTCCACACCATGCATATCACACTTCAAAGCATCTGCCCTGTCTTAATGATTGCCTTTTTTCTGTATAAAAAGGTGAAACGGTCCGTCGGCTTTCAGCCTTTGAAACCCCGCTGGCTTTATACAAGAATGATTTTGTTTTCATTGCTGGCCGCAGCTCTGGCGTTTTTCAGCATCACACACCCAGCTTTATACGGCTATCTTATATTCGGCACTTTTTGCGGCTGGCTTCTGGTCCTGTTTGCAAAACGGAACATTTCATTTGAAGAACGCCGCGGAAAAATGTATTTTCGCACTCACCTGTGGATTGAACTTATTCTATTAACGTTATTCCTATCGAGATTTTTTTATCGCGTTATTGAAATGTACCGGGTCACAGCGGACTTTACCCATCCGGAGGCATACAGCCAAACGGTCGGGGCCGATCCGCTGACCATCAGTATCTTTTATTTCATCGCAGTTTATTACAGCGGCTTCTCTTTTTATGTTTTAAAAACGAGCAGAGACCAAACCAATAACAGTCAGTACGGCTGACATCCCTGTCTAAAAAGCAGGGATGTTTTTTAATCGTGCCGCGTATGGTGAATCATTTGCTGAAGCACATCTAACACATGTTCATCCTCAGGAGAATAATAGATGGATGTTCCTTCTCTGCGTGATTTGACGAGGCGCAGATTTTTAAGAAAACGCAGCTGATGAGAAACGGTAGACTGCAGCAAATTCAGCTTTTCTGCGATATCATTTACCGCGTGCTCACCCTGTGACAGCAAATGGAGAATTCTGATTCTGGTCGGATCAGACAGCGCCTTAAAAGTCTGGGCAACCAAAAATAAAGTTTCCTCATCTAAATCGACAGCGGGGTCATTTTTGTTTCCGGATTCGTGAAATTCAGTCATATACCTCACCCTTCTTTTCTCAAGTAGCCCAATTATACCAAATGTCAATTGATGCAGATACATCCTGCGCCTGACAAAAGAACTGTTATTTTAAATTTATGTTTCAAATACGGGTTTCCGCTTGGTTTCGCGCATTCATCTGTGTCATAATGAAAAAGTCATAATGCTCCTGAAATTGAGGGTGAAACACAGTGGAGAAAAAGAAAAAAGGCTGTTTCGCTGCCGCGGGTCTTATGATGATATGTGTTTTTGTCATGGTTTCCTTCTTCCTCATTCTGTTATTTTCAAATAATGAATGGCTCAAAAGTCTTCCGTTTGATGTCAAGCCGATCGTCCTTGAACGGCTGACAGATTACAAACCGCTTGTTGAAGACGAGCTGGATGAAAAAGGACTCACCAAATATACATCGCTTGTACTCGGCATGATATATCAGGAGTCAAAAGGAAGAGGAAATGATCCCATGCAGTCTTCAGAATCTCTGGGTTTAAAGCGAAATGAGATTAAAAACCCTCAAACCAGTATCAAACAGGGAATCAAACAATTCACTCTCATGTACCAAACAGGCAAGAAAAAAGGCGTAGACTTGGATACGATTATACAAAGCTACAACATGGGAGCCGGCTATATTGATTTTGTGGCTGAACATGGAGGATCGCATACTGAGGAACTGGCAAAACAATACTCCGAGCAGCAGGTCAAAAAGAATCCGAAACTTTACACTTGCGGAGGGAACAAAGACAATTTCCGTTATCCCTACTGCTATGGTGATTACACGTACGCAGAAAAAGTAAAAGCAAAAACAAAAACCGTTGAACAATCCTTAAATGTAACAACACTTGAAACGCTTGAAGAGTAAAAGGCGCCCTGATGAGGCGCCTTTTTCAATCAATAGAAAAAAGCCGCGCAGAGCACGGCTTTTTTTAATAATACGGTGAGATCATTAAGTATACAATGACACCCGTCAGACTGACATACAGCCAGAGCGGCATCGTCCATCTCGCGATTTTTTTGTGGCGCTCCACTTGCATGCTGAATCCTCTGATCAGCGTAAACAGCGCAAGCGGCACGATAACGGCGGAAAGACAGATGTGCGTAATTAAAATAAAGAAATAAATCCCCCGAATGATGCCGTGGCCGCCGAATAAAGTATTTTCAGCCACAGAGTGGTATACGACATAGCAGATCAAAAACAGCAAAGTCGTCGTAAACGCCGCCAAAATAAAACGTTTATGCGCTTGAATATTTTTTTGCTTAATCATAAAGAGCGCTGCCAGCAAAAAGATAAAAGTAAAGCTGTTAAAAATGGCATTTAACATCGGCAGAATATGAATATTGGCAATGCTGACCTGTCCCGATTTCGGCATAAAAAACAGCACCGCAATTAACCCGTTGATCAGAACGGTCAATGTCAGCACGATACCGGTATAACTTTTAGGTTTGTTTTCTGTCTGATTCATCTTATGACCTCTCTCAATTTTACTGACTATCCAAATGGTATGAGAATTCAGCTTTGATGTCAACGGTTTCGCCCGCTTCGTCAGAAATTAGACAAACTTAAGCCCTAAAAAAGACCGGGTGTTTAAGACCCGGCCTTTCGTCATATCATGCTTCCTTCAACAGTTCTTCTATCACCTTATGTTCGTTTTCATTCAACAGATTTTTTGGAATGATCCGATCTATCGGTTTATTCATATGCTGATCGAGAATATCGGCTGTTTCTTTGTCCCCTGCGATTACGAGACGCTCCCATTGGTGTGAAGCGGCCTTTTGATCAAGGTTTGAAGCCAATCGTTTATACAGCCTGTTTTGGTTTTCTTCGACGTGGGCTTTGGCAGCGTCTTCGTCCATCGACGCGGAGCGGCTTCCGCTTACATCCTGCGGTTTCCACGATTCATTGATGACGTCGTAATGATAATGCTCCACTCCTTCAATTTTTCCGAGTACGGTTTCTATGATCTTCACTTCATTCTGCTGGGTGAGAATAAAAGCCGTGCTCGGAAATTGTTCACGAAGAATTTCTAATTGATCAAGGACAGCCGTCTCTTCCCAATAAAATCGTGTTTCAACAGGCACCTGCAATTCAATCGTCTCCCAAATACCGCCTTCTCCCGACGCAAAAAATACGAGACTTCGCGGCATCTCTTTACCAAGCCCATCGATATATTGATAGACACGTTCCATGATGCGGACGAGAGATTTTTCTTCTTCCGGATCACTGGCAGACAGATACTCTTTTAATCTCCGAAAACCGGTTTTCAAGGCGATTTTCCACTCTCCCCCCTGCTGATCCGGATTTCTCATATCCGTATTTACATATAAGGAAAGCATTTTATCAGGAGATTCCGTCATTACGTACTTCAATTTGCCGATGAGTGAGTCAATTGCCATTATAGATTCCTCCTTTTTCCGCTGCTCACTGTTCCTTTCCCTATCCGCACCGCCTTAAAAACGTCAATCCACATATAAACGGCAGACTTTTCTAAAAAAGTTTTTGCAAAACCCATTTACAAACCAAGACATCATTTACTACAATGGATACTTGTGTTTAACTAAGACTTTTACGCTGTGAAAGGAGTATGATTTTGTTTACTGCAGAAGAAAGAGATCAGAAAGAGCTGGAAAAAGAGCTTCATAAACTTGAATTTCAGATTTTCAGAATGCGGGAAAATCTGATAGATGTATCAAAAGACGCGCGAGTGCTTGGTATTGATCAATCGAACAATGACGATTGGATCATTGTTTCCTCGATTGATGATGGCCAAACATGTAAGATTATGCTGACTGATTGTGAATCAGCCTACCGGGGAAGAGGCTGTTTTTCACTGATCGCCTCTTATTATGACAATGCCATTCATATCGGGGACATTAAAGGCCCGCCGAACCATGGCTACGGCTCGATCTGCATGAAATTTTTAAAACATATCGCCAGAGAGCAGAATATCCCGAAAGTGACGGGCGACATCGCTAAGCGTGATTGGGATCATGTCGACAGACTCGTTCATTTTTATGAAAAGCATCACTTTGATGTCTGGATTGACAATGATACGCAATCAGGCGGCATTAAATGGGTCGACCTGTAAAAAATAATAGAGAAACCCTCTTTTATATGGTGTAATAGATTAAACCATATAAGGAGGGTTTTTTTTGTATCCGGAAAAATTGAAAAAAGGTGACGGCATTCGTATTGTGTCTCCGGCCACAAGCATGTCCGTTATGTCAGATGAAAATATAAATGCCGCGAAGACAAAATTGGAGGAGCTGGGCTTTTGTGTCTCTTTTTCAGAGCATGCGAAAGAAATAAATGAATTTGATTCATCATCCATTGAATCGCGTGTATGGGATCTGCACGAGGCTTTCGCTGACCCTGACATCAAAGCGATTTTGACGACACTCGGCGGGTTCCAATCAAATCAGCTGCTCCGCTATCTTGATTATGAAAACATCAAGCGGCATCCGAAAATTCTTTGCGGCTATTCAGATATTACCGCTCTCGGCCATGCCATATATCAAAAAACCGGCCTTATTACATATTCCGGTCCCCATTTTTCTTCATTTGCCATGAAAAAAGGGCTGGACTATACGATTGACTCTTTCTTGGCCTGCTGTGCTTCTGACAACCCGTATGAGGTAAAGCCTTCATCCGAGTGGAGTGATGATAAATGGTATTTGAACCAGGAGGACAGACGTTTTTATCGTAATCCGGGACCGCTCGTTATTCAACCCGGATATGCGGAAGGAACACTGATCGGAGGAAATCTATGCACACTGAATCTTCTGCAGGGCACCGAATACTTTCCGGAGATGGAGCAAGTGATTCTGTTTATAGAAGATGATCATATGTCGGACATTCATATGTTTGACCGGGATTTGCAGTCACTCATCCACCTTCCCGCTTTTTCAGCCGTGAAGGGAATTGTCATCGGACGTTTCCAGCATGCTTCAAATGTGTCTGAGGAGGCTCTCTGTGCCGTCATCCGTACAAAAGAAGAACTGTCATCCATGCCTGTTATCGCAAATGCTGATTTCGGCCATACCTCCCCTTTGATGACATTCCCGATCGGAGGAACATGCAGGATAGAAGCTGGCTCAGAAGGCGGACGGATATGGATCGATCGGCATTAATACATAAAGACGGGAAAACCGCCCCGTCTTTTTATTTTGACGCCTTATGCCGCAGCGTGCGCGGAGCGATCATAATTCGTCCGCCGGCCGCTGCCGTCACCCATACGGAAGCTCCTTCATAAAAACGGCTGATCTCTTCATTATATACGGCGTGTGTCAGTTCACGTTTATCATGCGTTCCGTCTTGGTTTTTTACGTTTAAAATAAGCACAAGCTCGTGCCTGCCATTCTTCATCACGCCAGTATGTCTCACCTTTTCAATAACGGCTGGCCTTCCTCTCCCTCTGTCAAGCGCCTGAAACAGCCTGACAGCAGGCATAGACAGTCCGATAACGAGCACAATGGCGAAAGCGGTGCATATACCTGCTTGAAACACCGGTGATTCTGTGAAGGCATTCCATAAACATATAAATTCCGGCTCCATCAAATTCATACATCCCTTCAGATTCCGTTTTCACATCCATTCCTTATTATATTAGAGAAACGCTTTTTCTTTTTCCGCATATAACGATTATATACAGTCAAAAAAGGGAAGAAAAAAAGAACACAAAGCATTTCGCCTTGTGTTCTTCATCTCTATATGAAACTAGTCTAATACTTTAACATTTACTGTTCTGACGCCCCAGTTGTTAGCGTCACTTTTCTTTGCAACAAATACGTCAATTTTATTTCCTTTAATTGCGCCGCCTGTATCTGCTGCTGTTGCCACTCCGTAACCTTCAACATAAACCTTAGAGCCAAGCGGAATGACACTAGGGTCTACCGCGATGACTTTTGCATCAGGGTTTTTGTTTAAGTCAACACCGGTTGCCGTTACACCGGAAATGCCGCCGTCGTTAGCAGAGTAAGCAGTTGCAGTCATTGTCAGCTGCTTTTTAGGCTCTTGTTGGTTTGTATTTGATTGAACAGGCTGCTGTTTTGCTTCGACAGCCTTCGCTTCTTGTTTAGGTTGTTGTTCTTGAACAGGTTCTTGTTTAGGCTGCTCGTTTTTGACAGCTTCTTGTTTCGGCTGTTCTGTCTCGGCAGCTGGTTTTTGTTCAGTTTGCGGCTGGCTGGCTTCTTGAGCCGGCTGTGCAGCCTGAGCCTGACCTTTCACATTTAACGTTGTGCCTGCGTAAATTATATCTGATTGCAAGTTATTCAAGCTTTTCAGATTGCCGACTGATGTTCCGAATTTCTGAGCAATTTTCCAGAGGCTGTCGCCCTGCTTCACTGTGTACTGCCCAGATGTGGTTGTTTCTACTGAAGAAATAGTCAGTTTCTCTCCTTCAATGATTAAATCAGAAGATAACTGATTCCATTCTTTTAAGTCCTTTAGGTTCACTCCGTTTTTTTGCGAGATCCCCCAGAGCGTGTCACCCTTTTGCACCGTGATTTCTTTAGCAGAAGCGTGAGCTCCAAATGCAGTTGTTGAAATTGCTGCAACTGCGACAAAGGACATAATCGTCTTCTTCATAAGTAAATCCTCCCTTGTTAGCTTTTTATTGGCGGCTAACAGGTGATATCGTAACATATGAAAATGTCAGTTCAATAACAAAACGATTTGAATTAGATTACAGTTCCTTTACATGAAACATTTCTCTCGCTTGGTAAGTCTTGCTGAAACCTTGATACAGCAAGGGTTTTCAAGCTTCTGATTTTTCCGGCGCCAATGAAAAACACAATGTGCAAATTTCTAAAAAAACTTTTTTTCACTCTGTTTCTCTTACATAATTTCGGATTTCTTCTAAAAAAACTGCTCCATATTTCAATCTTTTTTGTTCCCCGACCCCTTTTACGGAAAGAAGATCCTGATCTGTTTTCGGAAGTTTCGCCGACATTTCTTTTAACGTCTGATCTGAGAACACGACAAATGGAGGCACACCCTGTTCAGCTGCAATCTCTTTGCGGAGACGCCGGAGAAGCTCAAATAATTCATCATTCTCGGTAACGGCGGCGGCCTGTAAGGCTTCTTTTCTCGCGACTGCGCTTTTTCCAAGCAGAACATCCCTGCCTTTTTGGGTGACCATAAGCGTCGGAAATGTGCCGTCCGCCATTCTGATATATTCATCTGAAATAAGGAATTCGATAAAATCACTGATTTCCGCTGCGGATTGATGCTTCATAATGCCGTAAGTGGACAGGCTGCTGAAGCCGTTTTCCAGCACTTTTTTATTTTTAGATCCGCTAAGCACCTGCGCCACCATCGTTTTTCCGAAACGCTCATTCATTCTGATGATGCATGATAATACCATCTGCGCTTCTTTTGTGACGTCATGGGCGGTCCTTGTATCAGTGCAATTGCCGCATGCTTCGCAAGCTTCCGCCTCATTCTCGCCGAAATACTTCAGAATAAACCGCTGCAGGCAATCTTCCGTATGACAGTAATCCACCATCTGTCTCAGTTTTTTGAGATCCTGCTTTTGTTTTTCTTCTCCGGCGGCCGATTGGTCTATTAAAAAACGCTGCACCATAATATCCTGCGGCGAAAACAAGAGCACACACTCGCTGTTAAGACCATCGCGCCCGGCCCGTCCGGCTTCCTGGTAATAGCTCTCCATATCTTTCGGAATCTGCGCGTGTAAAACGAACCTGATGTTGCTCTTATCGATTCCCATTCCGAAAGCGGACGTAGCTACCATCACTTGTATCTGATCGTTAAGAAACCGCTCCTGCTGGTCTTTTCTGTCATCATCCGCCAATCCGCCGTGATAACGGCCGGCATTGATGCTGCTGCGTTTTAATTTCTCATATAAACGGTCGGTTTCTTTTCTTGTCGCTGTATATATAATGCCGGCTTCGTGTTTATTTTTTTCCAGATACCGCTCGATAAACCGGTCTTTGTTTTCGCCCTTTACTACTTTAAACGTTAAATTCTCTCTGGCAAAACCGGTATATACAGTTTGTTCTTTCTTAATATGAAGCTGCTTGCAGATGTCATCATGAACCTCAGGCGTAGCCGTCGCCGTTAATGCGATGATGACGGGCGGTTCTTTTAATTCATTAAAAAGGATTTCGATATTCCGGTAACTCGGCCTGAAATCATGTCCCCATTGCGATATACAGTGAGCTTCGTCAATGGCGACAAGAGGAACCGTAATATTCTGCAGGATGTGAATGAATTCAGAAGAAGTCAAACGCTCCGGTGTGATGTAAAAGAGCCGGTAAGCCCCTTGTTTCAAACCGGTCAGGCGCTCATGAATGTCACGGCTTGTCTGGGAACTGTTAATATAAGCTGCCGCGATACCCGCTTCTTCAAGCGCGTCGACTTGATCTTTCATTAAGGAAATAAGAGGGGAAATAACGATTGTGGTTCCTTCAAACAGCAGTGCGGGAATCTGATAGCAGATTGATTTTCCGCCCCCTGTCGGCATAATGCAGACCGTGTTTTTTCTTTTCTCTGCAACTGATTGTATCGCCTGCTTTTGGCCCGCGCGAAGACTGTCGTAGCCAAAATAATGCGCCAGAAGGGATTGGGCTTTCTCCAGCATATGTTGTAAAACCTCACTTTGTCTTTGATTCTTTCATTTTATCATACTGATAAAGTACGCTGCTCAATGGCAATTCAAAATAAAAAGCCATCTCCGCAAGGGAAATGGCTTTCGCTACGTATGCCGTACGCAAGTAAGAAAGTTTTAAACCACCACTCCTCAAAGTGGGTGTTTGCAGAAGCGTTCCTGTCGTCCTCTGCAATGGAGGCATGACATTCCGGCTTCGATATAAAACTCCCTATTACAGCTTAAAGGTTAAAACTTAATTAACAATACGAACAATGTAGCTTCTCTTATATCCTACACCATCAGTCGTATTTTGGCAAGAGGGTTAATTCTTTTACAGAAAACCTTTTTTCTTTGTGAAAAATGCTTTATTCTACATAAAAATTGTTTTTTCGACAAAATATCAATATATCAATATAAGATCAGATCGAAAGCTGCCGCCAGTTTCTTCTATAATAGAAAAAACTCTCACACCCTGTAGGGGCGCAAGAGTTAATGGAAATTAGAATTTTGCAGCCAGATCTTTCGCTTCTTGCAGTCCTTTTTCAATGATCTCTTGAGCGTTATCCGGTGCAGCATTATGGCCTTCAACGACAACAGTGTGAAGATCTTGGACACCCCAGAAACCGAGAACGGTTTTCATGAAGTTTAATGACATTTCAAGAGATGCCATCGGTCCTTCAGAATATACGCCGCCGCGTGCGTTTAAGAGCGCTACTTTTTTATCTCCCATCAGACCTTTAGGGCCTTCAGGCGTGTATGTGAAAGTAACTCCTGCACGAGACAGGTAATCAACATAAGTATGAAGCACAGCAGGCACTGTGAAGTTCCAAAGCGGGAATGCAAACACGACTTTGTCAGCTTTGACAAATTGATTTAAGTAAATGTCAGCAGTTGACGCTTGTTTTTTCTCTTCGTCAGTCATTTCAATTCCTTTTGAAGCTTTAAATGTTCCGTTAATCATATCTCTTCCGAGGTAAGGAAGGTTTTCTTTATGAAGATCAAGTTCGATCACTTCATCATTCGGATTGTTTTCTTTATAAGCAGCCAGAAACGCTTCGTATAATTTTACGGATACGCCTTCTTCAGCCGTACGGTCACTTGATTTTACAAATAATACTTGAGACATTCTAAATTCCTCCCGGTAATCTTTTAATATTTACTTACAAATAGTATGTTACTTTCTTTTTTATATAAAGTCAATGATTTTATTTCGATTTTGAGATTTTTTATGGAATAAAAAAACAGGTACATATGAATGTACCTGCTGCTATTATTGTGAATCCTGCTCGCGATCCAGGATTTCGTATGTTTGTGAGCTTTTTTGATCAACGGTTTCTTTATTTGAGAGGTCTTTCACCTGCTCGTGAAATTCCCTTTCATATGACGGTGCGTCTGTTTTCACATCCCCTTCTGTTTCTCGCTGCGCTTCGACGGTCATTCTGGCGTACGGCACGGCTTCAAGTCTTTCATAAGGAATTTCTTTTCCCGTTTTCTCGCAAATCCCGTATGTTCCTTTATCCATTCGTTCAAGCGCGGCGTTCACCTCATCTAAAAGATTCTGATCGACACCGTCCAGCGTCTGATTCGTGACCCTGTCCAAATAAATGCTTCCGTGATCAGCTAAGTGGTTATCTACTCCGTTCGACAGTTCTCCTGTGTCTTCACTCATTGAATGATTTTCTTTTGATTCTCCCTGAAGACTTTCCTTTAAATCGATTAATTTATGATAAAGGCTGTCCTGCTGTACTTTTGATAATGACATATTCATCATCTCCTTTTTCGTCTGTATTCTTCGCTGTATCTGTTAATACATACCCTCGAAAAAGGAGGCTGAAACAACGGGGTCAATGCTTTCTCCCCCTGATGGTGACATTGGGTGTCTGCTGCTTTGTCTGTCTTTTTTCTTTCGCAGCATCAGTTTGCGGGTTGTCCCGAAATTCTTCAGCGCAGGCTTGTTTGAGCCTGTGCGCCGGTGTATGGTAAGTGGCGCCGATATTCAGCATACCGCTCAGCTCTTCTATACTCAGCTTTTCAAAATCAATATTGTACTCAACCTTGTCCACTTTGACGTGCTCAATATGGACATATGTTTTTTCCCCTTCCACCGTTTGCGGCTCAAAATGACACTTATCCTGAAGCTCATCAAGCTGTTGTTCCACTTTCTTAAGCCGGTCTAATTCTTCTTCACACACTTTTTTGAAAATCTCTTTCATTATTTTTTTCAAAGAAAATCACTTCTTTCCCCGTCACTCTTGGAAAGTTCTATGCGTCCCGCATTGCGAATATATAAACATGATATACAAAAAGGAGGCGAATCATGATGTTTTTTCCATCCGTTATCAATTTTGAGTATATAAAAATGAACGGAATAAGCGGCGGAGCAACTTTTAACACCGGCTCTTCCGTTATGGTGAGAAACACAGCAGCCAATAAAAGAAATGAAGGGTACGGTGAACAAAACGGTGATTGCACCGTTGTCGTCATCCCTATCATGAGTATCGATGATTCAGATCTGATAGATGGCACAGCAAACAAGATCAGCCTTCGATAATGATCTGGCTTGCATCCCCCAGATGTTTAGCAATCGATATATATAAAATCCCGTCTTTGAATACCGCCTGCATTCCCTTCGTTCCCTGAGCGGAATGCGGAAGGTCGAGTTTTTTTTCAAAATCGCCGTATTTTCCGGTCTTCTGTTTAAAATCCTGTTCATTGAAAAAGGATTTTCTCGTGCCTTTTACGACGATATATTCTCCGTAGGACAGCAGCTGAACATCTTGTTTCCGGTAGCCGGGCAGATACAGTAAAAATTGGAGCTCATCATGGGTTTCCACAATATCTATAAGAGGAAAAGCATCCTCATTTCTTTTCATTTGCCCATCTCCCTGTTGAAAGGGAAAATGAGAATGGCCGTTTTGAAATGATTTCAGTTGTTCATCATCAAAAACGTTTTTCCAAAAGTCGCCGCCGGACATGTTTTGCGCCATTTCCATCCATTGCTTCATCTTATCGAAATCCATTTTTATCGCCCCCTGTCTAAGCATACGGTCATAACAGCCGGCATACACCTGTATTAAAGGAGGTTTGCCTGTGGTTCAACCAACTCCATATATCAATATTAATATTTTCATGTTGAAAATTAATTCCTTTGAAAATGCTTCAGCGGTGAATGTCGGACAAAATTTACTGGCGGAATGGCAGAATTCTGATAAAAAGAATCAGGGATACGGACAGAACTTCGGAGATGCAAGCGGCTTCATCGGCACGAACGGCAAAGTGGATGATCGGGATCAAATTGATTCTCCATCTACCTTTGAGTCTGCATGCGATAAAATCCCTGCCGGAAAAGGAGGCCCATTATGATGTTTTCGCCGGTTTTGGTAAATGTAGGAGGCTTTAAAGTAAATGCAGTCGACCGGGGTTCTTCCATTACGATCGGCCCGTATCAGCAAATCGATTATTTTTTATCCAATAAGATCAACTACGGATTCGGTGAAGAAAATGGTGATTTGGCGCCGATTTATATCCCCATCAGTTCTATTGCTGATCCGGATCTCATTGATTCGAACTCCGGAAAAACAAGCATTATATAATAAAAAGGCCATCCGCATGCATTCGGATGGCTTTTATGTGATATTTAACTGCATAAGTATTTTGTTAAGATGGCTTGAACCTCAGTCAAGTCCGTTTCTTTTGCAAATTCCAATTCGAAAGTTTTTCCCCTTGTCATTAATACAAGCCCGGTATCTGGATCAAACATCCCCGCTTCTTGAATGGCGAAGCTTTCAATTGTTTTATATGGAAGAAATACGCGCACTTTCTTTTTGGAGAACATTTTATTATCAAAGAAAATCACTCGTTTATTCGTAAAGCATATTTGGTCAACCCGCAGTTTATAAATCGTTTCGATCCGTTCTCCCTCAACGAGCAAAGCCTCCAGCTTTTTTGTGTCGGTTGATCTGCTGACAGAAAAAATTCCCAATGAAGAACCCCACTTTCTGCTTCTATACTATTGTTTTATTACAATCATAAAAAAATAAGTTCTTTATCCCTATATAAGAATACGACATAGACGGCATTTAAACCATTACGAACAGATTACATTTTTAGAACGTTCATCAAAAAAGCCCTTCGCGAAAGGTGCCGCTGTTATGAAGTAGTACGGTTCAGCGAAAGAAAAGGTTTCAAGAAAACGGTATTTTTTTCGAAAAGTCAGTTTTTTATTTTCGCCATAAAAAACCGCGGCTTTTCCAATGCCGCGGTTTCAACAAAACATCAACGATCCGTATCTTCAATTGTTCCTTCTTTATATGTATCTGAAATTTGTTCCATCGTCGTGTCGGTGCCTTCTTCAGGTTGCACTTGCTGGAGCTGATCTGATGTTTTATTTTGTTTGTCTTGCTCTGTTTTTTTCATTTTGCAGCCACCTTTTATATGTAGTCTTTTTTAGTATGGCTCAGGCAAAATGAATTCATTCAGCTTTAAACTTCTTCAAAATACTCTTTGTAGAAGCCTCCGACTTTGTTTGTATTGTCTACAACAAAAATGAATTCTTCTGTTTCATTTTTGACTTCATACTCTTTACCCGGCGTCAGCACATTTTTGACAATGTATTTTTTCGCATCTGTATGTACGCATTTGACCTTTTTGACGCTTTCTTTTGTCTGCCAATTATTATGAATCATTTATAAAACTCCTTTTCTTAATCGATAAGCTTATTGTAGCCGTTTTTTCTTGTGAATTGCAATAACGGTTATCAATTGATTTTACCGGGGCTGTTATTATAGAATGACTGTATGCGCTTACTTTGCGCGGACATCAAGATGCTCAAAACAGACCATAAAAAAATTTCGGGAGGTTTGTTACGAATGAGTTCTTTAACGATGCAGATCACAAAAAGGCTGGAAACATTTTTACAGGGCACGAAGAAACTTTATATTGACGGAAAATTTGTTCCGAGCGCTTCAGGATCAACATTTGTCACACCGAATCCGGCAACCGGGGAAACGCTGATGACGCTTTACGAGGCACAGACAGAAGACATTGACAGTGCAGTGAAAGCGGCACGCAAAGCCTTTGATCACGGCGAATGGCGCACTATGCCGGCCGCTTCCAGAAGCAGGCTGATGTATAAGCTTGCCGATTTAATGGAAGAGCACAAAACGGAACTCGCGCAGCTTGAAACACTTGATAACGGAAAACCGATTAATGAAACGACAAATGGGGATATCCCGCTCGCAATTGAGCATATGCGTTATTATGCCGGGTGGTCTACAAAGATAACCGGACAAACGATTCCGGTCGCCGGCTCATATTTTAATTACACCCGCCATGAGCCTGTCGGCGTCGTGGGGCAGATCATCCCTTGGAACTTCCCGCTCCTTATGGCGATGTGGAAAATGGGCGCCGCCCTTGCCACAGGCTGCACAATCGTTTTGAAACCGGCGGAACAGACACCGCTGACCGCCCTCTATTTAGCGGAATTAATAGATCAGGCGGGCTTTCCTGACGGCGTCATCAATATTGTCCCAGGGTTCGGCGAGACGGCCGGGGAAGCGCTGACCAACCATGACGATGTCGATAAACTCGCTTTTACCGGCTCTACAGAAATCGGCAAAAAAATCATGGAAAAAGCCGCAAAAAAAATTAAACGCGTGACACTCGAGCTTGGCGGAAAGTCACCTAACATCATTTTGCCTGATGCCAATTTGAAGAAAGCCATTCCCGGCGCTTTAAACGGGGTCATGTTTAATCAGGGGCAGGTATGCTGCGCAGGCTCCCGTGTCTTCATTCACAAAGACAAATATGATGAGGTCGTCAGCGAAATGGTTTCATATGCGAAATCGCTTCAGCAAGGCGCCGGCCTTCACCAAGATACACAAATCGGCCCGCTCGTCAGTCAGGAACAGCATGAGCGCGTGCTTTCATATATTGAAAAAGGAAAAGCGGAAGGAGCCAAAGCTGTCGCGGGCGGCAGCTGCCCGTTTGAAGAAGGGTATTTTGTCTCCCCGACTGTATTTGCGGATGTGGATGACAGCATGACCATCGCAAAAGAAGAAATTTTCGGCCCTGTTTTAGCCGCCATTCCGTATGATACGGTAGATGAAGTCATTGAGAGGGCGAACCGCTCGGAATACGGCCTTGCAGCCGGACTTTGGACTGAGAATGTGAAAAACGCCCATTACATTGCTGACCGTCTCCAAGCCGGCACCATTTGGGTCAACTGCTACAATGTTTTCGATGCGGCATCTCCTTTCGGCGGCTATAAGCAGTCCGGCCTCGGGCGGGAAATGGGCTCTTACGCGCTGAATAATTATACAGAAGTGAAAAGCGTCTGGATCAATCTGGAAGATTAAATCAAACAAGAAACTGCTGCCTGTCAGCAGTTTCTTTCTTTTGTCATGCCGCCTTTTACATATGAATATATATGCTTCTGAAGGAGTTGAGCGAGTGTGAGCACAATTCATGAAAACGTCAGAAGCCGCCAAAAGAAAACCATCTCTCTATTAAGAGAAACGCAAAATGCGGACGGCTCATGGTCATTTTGTTTTGAAGGACCGATTTTGACAAACGCCTTTCTGATCCTCCTTCTCACTTCTCTTGGAGACAATGATAAAGAACTGATCGCTGAGCTTGCAGAAGGCATTCGCGCTAAACAGCGCCCGGACGGAACTTTTGCCAACTATCCTGATGACCGGAAAGGAAATGTGACCGCCACTGTACAGGGCTATGCCGGCTTGCTGGCTTCCGGTTTATATAGCCGTTCTGAGGCGCATATGATTCAGGCCGAACGCTTTATCATCTCAAATGGCGGCTTGCGCAACGTACACTTCATGACAAAGTGGATGCTTGCGGCAAACGGCCTTTATCCATGGCCCGCGCTGCATCTGCCATTATCTTTCTTAGTCATTCCCCCATCCTTCCCGCTGCATTTTTACCAGTTCAGTACATACGCCCGTATTCATTTTGTACCGATGGCCGTGACGCTTAACAAAAGATTTTCGCTGAAAAATCCCAACGTTCCGTCTCTCGCGCATTTAGATCGGCATATGACTAAAAATCCGTTTACATGGCTTCGTTCCGATCAGGATGAGAACAGAGACCTCTCTTCTCTTTTCGCGCACTGGAAGCGGCTTTTGCAGATTCCTGCCGCTTTTCACCAGCTCGGTTTGCGTACGGCCAAAACGTATATGCTTGACCGGATTGAAGAAGACGGCACATTATACAGCTATGCGAGCACCACTATTTTTATGGTGTACGGCCTGCTCGCTCTCGGTGTATCGCGCCACTCCCCCGTTATCAGAAAAGCGCTTGCCGGCACGAAAGCTTTGCTCACGTCTTGCGGCGATATACCGTACCTGGAAAATTCAACGTCGACCGTTTGGGATACGGCGCTTCTCAACTATGCGCTTATGAAAAGCGGCATCTCAGATAACGATCAGATGATAACCAGCGCCGCCCGGTTTCTGCGTGAACGGCAGCAGACGAAAGTCGCTGATTGGGCCGTTCACAACCCGCATGCTGAACCGGGAGGATGGGGTTTTTCAAACATCAATACAAATAATCCCGATTGTGATGACACAGCCGCAGTGCTCAAAGCCATTCCGCGAAAACTTTATCCCGCCTCATGGGAACGCGGACTGAGCTGGCTTTTGTCCATGCAAAACAGTGACGGCGGCTTCTCTGCTTTCGAGAAAAATGTCAATCATCCGCTGGTCCGCCTGCTGCCGCTGGAATCGGCTGAGGAAGCTGCCATCGATCCCTCAACAAGCGACTTAACCGGACGGGTGCTGCACTGTTTAGGAGAAGCGGGGCTTTCTTCTGATCACCCTCAGATTGAAAAGGCCGTCCAATGGCTGATCCGCCATCAAGAAGAGGACGGATCGTGGTACGGCAGATGGGGTGTCTGCTATATTTACGGCACATGGGCAGCGCTGACAGGAATGAAGGCTTGCGGCGTGAGCCAAAACCACCCGGCCGTGAAAAAAGCGATCCGCTGGCTGAAGTCCATTCAAAACGAGGACGGAAGCTGGGGGGAATCCTGTAAAAGCGCAGAAGAGAAAACCTATGTTCCGCTTTCTTACGGGACGCTTGTCCAGACGGCTTGGGCGGCCGAAGCTTTGCTGCAATACGAAAAAACTCATCATCAAGCCGTCACAAAAGGCATATCTTTTCTTATTGAAAACAGGCATTACGAAGGCGCCGCTTTCAGCTATCCGACCGGAATCGGCCTGCCGAAACAGTTTTACATCAGGTATCACAGCTACCCGTATGTGTTTTCTTTGCTTGCGCTCAGCACTTTTATGAAAATGAGTGAAAAGGAGGAAGAAAAATGAAACGGCACGCTTATCAAACCGAGATGCTGAATTGGTGTGAAACCTTGAAGGAACAAGTTATTCAGCAAGGTCGGTTCGATCGCTTCGCGGCACAAATCGACCGGATTTTTCACACCCTTCAGGATGATGGATTAACGGAGGCGGAATGGTACGAACAGGCATCAGCACTTTACCGGGACATTACTGAACCCGAAGAGCCGGATGAGCGCAGAGCTTATGTGCCGATCGGCAAGCATGTCCTCCCTAAACTGCCTTACAGTTATTCCGCACTGGAACCGTATATTTCAAGAGAGATTATGAAACTTCACCATACAAAACACCATCAGAGCTATGTTGACGGTCTGAATAAAGCAGAACTGGAGCTCAAAAAAGCGAGACAGACGAAACAGTACGACTTAGTGGCACATTGGGAGCGGCAATTGGCGTTTCACGGCGCGGGCCATTATTTGCACAGTATTTTCTGGTTTTCGATGAATCCAAACGGAAAAAGACGGCCGACGGGGGCGCTCTTTCAAATGATTGATGTGTCATTCGGAAGCTACTCCGCTTTTAAAGAGCAATTTTCTCAAGCGGCGAAAAAAGTCGAAGGAGTCGGCTGGGCTATCCTAGTCTGGGCGCCGCGCGCCGGGCGGCTGGAGATTTTGGCCGCTGAGAAGCATCAGCTCTACAGCCAGTGGGACGTCATTCCTTTGCTTCCGCTGGATGTGTGGGAACACGCTTATTACTTACAATATAAAAACGACCGAGCGGCTTACGTGGATCAATGGTGGAATGTCGTTGATTGGCGGGAGGCGGAGAAACGGTTCGAGCAAGCGCACCGCGTGATATGGCCGCTTTATTAAAAAAGCCCCCGTCTTGAACGGGGGCCTGCTTCTTTTGGTTTAAAAAATACCAAGGACGTGCAGAAAAACGATAATAATGGCTACAGGAGCCACATAACGGATTAATAGGAGCCAGACTGCAAACCATTTTCGTTTTATACCGGAACCGCTTTTCAGTTCGTCAAACAGCATCTGTTTCGGGATTTTCAACGGTACGAAAACGGCAATTAAAAGCGCGCCCAGCGGCATTAAGACATTGCTGACCAGAAAATCCGCAGCGTCAAAAATACTGCGGTGAAAAATAGAAACATCACTCAAAATTCCGTACGACAGCGCCGAAGGGACCCCGACAATAAATATAGCAAGTCCCCCGATCCATGCATAACGCTTCCGTTTTGCCGAATCGCCTTTTGACAAAACAGCAACTAAAATTTCAAGCATTGAAAAAGCCGATGTCAGCGTCGCAAATAAAAACAGCAGCAAAAAGGCGAGCAAAAACACGATGCCCAACGGCATTTGGTTAAAGACGGTCGGCAGCACGTTAAATAAAAGCTGCGGGCCTTGATCCGGCTTGAGGCCGAATGCAAACACCGCCGGAAAAATCGCCACTCCCGCCATCACAGCAACAAGTACATTTAATACCGTCACCGATACGGCGGATTGAACAATATTTTCTTCTTTTTCTAAATATGCACTGTATGTAACCATTACGGACACTCCGACGCTTAACGAGAAAAATGATTGTCCCATCGCATATAAAATGGTATTGGCATCCATCGCGCCAAAATCAGGCATAAAAAAGAATTTTAATCCTTTTGCTGCATCATGCAGCGTAACGGAGCGGATCATTAAAAGAATAAACAGAATAAACAGGGCCGGCATCAGCACCTGGCTTACCTTTTCAATTCCGCTGCTCACCCCTTTTGCCACAACTAAAATCGTCAGCACGATAAACAGCAGCTGGCCGAAAACGGCTGCATAAGGATTTGAAATGGTATCGATAAATAACGTATCAAATCCCGAAGAAAGCGATAAGCCGCCTGTAAAGCCTTTTATAATGTAGATTAATATCCATCCCCCCACTACGCTGTAGAAGGATAATAGAATAAAACACGTAATGATTCCGAGATATCCGATCCAGTGCCACTTTTTCCCCGGCGCGAGCGCCTTATAGGATTCAACGGCGTTTTTTTGTGTTTTTCTGCCGATAATAAATTCAGCAAGTAAAAGCGGCAGTCCGATTAAAACAGTAAATAAAATAAAAACAAGCAGAAAAGCGCCGCCTCCGCTGGTTCCCGCTACGTAAGGGAACTTCCATATTGCGCCGAGCCCGATTGCAGAGCCGGCCGTAGCTAAAATAAATCCCAGCTTAGATGACCATTGATTAGCTTCTTTCACTTCAGCACTCCCAATTCATTTCAGTATAAAAATCAATTGTAAGAATATATGTCTGAATAGTCAAGAAGATGTTAGTTTACATAATAATTTTATCGAAAACTTATATTTAATATTGAATTATTCAGAAAATTATTTATAATGGAATACAGAAAAGTCAGTCATATTTTCTGACTGCTTGATTGAATGTAAAAGGAGCTGTGTTTATGGAATGGCTGAAAAAAATAAGCGGGTTTGCGGGCCAAACCTTTGGCTTGTGGGTTATCGTCTTTGCCGGTTTAGGATTCGCCTGCCCTGATTTGTTTTCTTGGATCAGTTCTTATATGACGATTTTCCTTGGTATTATTATGTTTGGGATGGGGCTTACTCTTCAAGCAGACGATTTTAAAGAATTAATCAGAAAGCCTTGGCATGTCGTGATCGGAGTCGCTTGCCAGTTTACGATTATGCCGCTTACGGCTTTCTGTTTATCAATCGGGCTCCGCCTCCCCGCAGAAATCGCCGCGGGCGTCATTCTGGTCGGATGCTGTCCGGGCGGTACGGCATCAAACGTCATGACGTTTTTGGCGAAAGGCAATACTGCGCTTTCTGTTGCGGTCACCACGATCTCAACATTGCTTGCTCCTATTGTAACGCCGGCACTTATTATGCTGTTTGCGAAAGAGTGGCTCCCCGTTTCTTTCGGTTCACTGTTTGTTTCCATAATGCAAGCCGTGCTTTTGCCGATCGTCCTCGGGGTGATTGTGAAGCTGTTCTTCAAAAAACAGGTCGGACAAGCCGTGCACGCGCTTCCTCTCGTGTCGGTAATCGGCATCGTAGCGATTGTATCCTCTGTCGTCAGCGTAAATCGTGAGCATCTGCTTCAATCAGGACTGCTGATTGTGTCTGTCGTCATCTTACATAACGGAATCGGATATTTGTTAGGATTCCTGACTGCAAAGCTGTTCAAAATGGATTATGCTTCACAAAAAGCGATTGCGATCGAAGTCGGAATGCAAAACTCCGGACTGGGTGCAGCGCTTGCGACAGCGCATTTCTCCCCTTTGTCAGCCGTGCCGAGCGCAATTTTCAGCATATGGCACAATCTGTCGGGGTCTGTTCTTGCCACCTACTGGTCTAAGAAAAAAGAGAAAAACAGCACCGAAGAAGAAGAAACGGCAAAGATTCCGTTTTCATAACTGAACAAGGATAGGAAAGGCTGCTGCCGCTCCTATCCTTGTTTATTCTGCAGATCACGAAACAGACGCAAAAGCGCTTTTTTTACATCCCCCTGAAATAAACCTCCATGATAACAAATCAATTGACGGATATCGTAATCGAGCAGCCGCTGCACAGAACGGACCGCATCATCCATATGTAACGTATAGCCGGAATTAGCAAGGTTCAGCTTTCCGTCTTCAATGACGACTGCATCACCTGTGACCATTGTTTTTTCGGCAGGCAGATAAAGACTGATATGGCCGGGTGTATGACCCGGCGTGGCTACAACGCGAATGCCTCCGCACCAAGGCAGCAGCTCGCCGTCAGTAACTGTCCGGTGAACTGGAGCCGATTCGACTGATTGAAGCGAGCGGATGAACTGTTTTGCATAAGGCTTTGCATCCTCCGGCAATGAACAAAACGTTGATTCAGCCTGCTCAAGCCGTAAAGATTTTTTAGAGCCGTCAATATACGGCGCTTCACGCTCATGTACTGTCACGCTGACATCCGGATACAAACGGTATAATGCAGCGAGTGAGCCGATATGGTCTATGTCGTGATGCGTTACAATGATTTTTGTCAATGAATGAAGCGACATTCCATGCCGGGCAGCAGCATGTTGAAGATGGTTTGTAAAACCGGGATATCCGCAGTCTATTAATATCGTGTCATGTTCGTCTTGCAGAAGAACCGGAGTGATAGAATGCAATTCTTCATTATATTCAAATTCGATCTCAAGCGGATAACAGCTTTTCATATACATTCTCCCCTTCTCTCAATAAAAAAAGTACACTGCTTGTAAGGGCAGTGTACTTTTTGTCTGTCTCAAATTATCCTTCCAGCAACAGCTGTTCCGGATCTTCAAGCAGGTTTTTAATGGTGACAAGGAATCCGACCGCTTCTTTACCATCTACGATTCTGTGATCGTATGATAAAGCGATGTACATCATCGGACGGTTTTCAGAGCGCTCCGCATCAATCGCTACTGGACGCAGCTGAATTTTGTGCATACCTAAGATCCCAACCTGAGGGCTGTTTAGGATCGGTGTGGACATAAGCGATCCGAATGTACCTCCGTTTGTGATCGTGAAGGAGCCTCCTTGCAGCTCACCTAATGTTAATTTATTGTTTCGCGCTTTTTTCGCAAGTTCGCCGATCTCTCTTTCAATGCCGGCAAACGTCAGGCGGTCAGCGTCACGCACGACTGGGACGACAAGCCCTTCTTCAGCCGCGACAGCGATACCGATGTCATAGAATTTTTTCACGATCAGCTCATCGCCTTGAATTTCAGCGTTAAGGAGCGGGAATTTTTTCAATGCAGCGACGACGGCTTTTGTAAAGAACGACATGAAACCGAGTTTTACATCGTTTTGCTCAAGGAATTGGTCTTTGCGGCGTTTTCTTAGATTCATAACGGCCGTCATGTCAACTTCGTTAAATGTAGTCAGCATCGCAGAAGTCTGCTGCACTTCAACCAATCGTTTCGCGATCGTCTGTCTGCGGCGGGACATTTTTTGCACTTCGACAGGTTTGTCAAAGCTTTGCTGTGTTTTTTGAGCCTGCTGTTTCGGCTGTGCCGCAGGTTTTGAAGCCGGTTTTTCATAAGCTTCCACATCTTGTTTGCGCACGCGGCCGAGCGGGTCTCCCGTCGGAATTTGTGATAGATCAATTCCTTTTTCCCTTGCCAGCTTGCGTGCAGCCGGAGACGCTACCGTTCTGGATTTCGCTTCTGATTGTGCTTCCTGGCTGACTTCTTGTGCAGCAGGTTCAGCTTTTGCTTCCTCTTTCGTTTGTTCATTGGCTGGAGCACTTTCTGAAGGGGCGGGTGCAGAACTTTCGCCAGCGCCTTCTGTAATGGTACCGATAATTTCTCCTACTTGGACGGTATCACCCGAATCTTTCAATACCTCTTTTAGAACACCCGATTCTTCTGCTGTCAATTCAACATTTACTTTGTCCGTCTCCAGTTCAAGCAAGTACTCACCCTGTTCTACATAATCACCGGGCTGCTTTAACCATTGGGCTATCGTTCCTTCTGAGATTGATTCTGCTAATTCAGGTACCTTAATTTCCGCCATTTTTTCATTTCCCCCTTAGTTTTTGCGAGTCAAGCTATCAGATACAATGCGTTCCTGTTCTTTTTTGTGGACTGTCGGATCTCCTTCTGCGGGACTGGATCGTCTTCTTCGGCCGATGTATTGGACATTTACTCCTTTTGGCGCGATTTCCGTCAGATACGGGCTGATATAACTCCATGCCCCCATATTCTGCGGCTCTTCCTGAACCCAAACGATCTCTTGCAGGTTCGGCAGTTTGGCGAAAAGCTCCTTCGTATCTTTTGCCGGGAACGGATACAGCTGTTCGATTCTGGCAATATGAAGCCAATCCTTATCGCCTTCCATTTTGTTGAAGTGATCGCTGATATCAATTGACACTTTTCCGCTTGATAATACGACGCGAGTCACTTTTTCGTAAGCATGGGAAAGACCGGACTGCTCATAGACAGGCTTGAATCGGCTTTCGCTCAGTTCCTGCACTTCAGATACCGTATTCGGGTTGCGCAGCAGGCTCTTCGGCGTCATGATCACAAGCGGGCGGATTTCCTCACGAAGCAACATTTTCGCTTGTCTTCTTAAAATATGGAAATACTGAGCCGCACTTGTCAGGTTGGCCACCGTCCAGTTGTTTTCCGCCGCCAGCTGCAGGAACCGCTCGACGCGGCCGCTGGAGTGTTCAGGGCCCTGCCCTTCGTAACCGTGAGGCAGCAGCATGACCAGTCCTGATTTTTGTCCCCATTTTGCCCGTCCTGCAGATATGAATTGATCAAAATAGACTTGAGCCGCATTAGCAAAGTCCCCGTACTGCGCCTCCCACATCACAAGCGTTTCAGGCGAATACACGTTGTATCCATATTCAAAGCCGAGAACAGATCCTTCAGAGAGCGGGCTGTTATGCACCGTAAATGAAGCAGCGCAGTCGTCTAAGTGATGGAGGGCAACAAATTCTTCTCCTGTTTCGCTGTCATGCAGCACAAGGTTTCTTTGAGCGAACGTTCCGCGCTCTGAATCCTGTCCGGTCAGCCGGATCGGCGTGCCGTCTTTCAAAATGGAAGCAAACGCAAGCGATTCAGCCAATGACCATTCAACTTTACGGTCATCATCAAACGCTTTTGCACGTCTTTCCAGGATTCTTTTCAGCTTGCCGAACACGTTAAAAGATTCCGGCCAGTTGAGAAGTTCGCCGTTCAGCTTGCGGAGAACATCAAAATCAATGGCTGTGTCAACGTCTGGAAAACCGTTGGACACCGGTTCCGGCAATTCAATTTCCCGTACGGCGTCTTCTTTTTTGGCGGGCACCTTTTTATAGGCGTCTTCAATTCGTTTTGTCACTGCCGTTTCGATGTTTTGCGCTTTTTCCTCGCTGATCAGTCCTTCACTTACGAGTTTTTCCGCAAAGATCCGCTTGACAGTCGGGTGTTTTCTGACGGCTTCATACAGCATCGGCTGTGTCGTTGACGGCTCATCCATTTCATTGTGGCCGTACCGTCTGTACCCGATTAAATCGATTAAGAAATCTTTATTGAACCGCTTCCGGTATTCAACCGCAAATTTAACGGCTGACAGGCATGCTTCCGGATCATCCGCGTTGACGTGAACGATCGGAATTTCATAGCCCTTCGCCAAATCACTGGCATATTTCGTGGATCGTGATTCATCGCTTTCAGTTGTAAAGCCGATCATATTATTGGCGATGATATGAATGGCCCCGCCGACCTGATAGCCTTTCAGAGAGCTTAAGTTCAGCGTCTCGGCGACAATGCCTTCTCCCGGAAACGCTGCGTCACCGTGAATTAAAATGGCGAGCGATTTTGTTTCGTCTTGAACCGGGTACCCCTTTTGCGTTCTTGTTTCCTGTGCCGCCCGCGTGCTTCCTTCAACAATCGGATTGATGAATTCCAAATGGCTCGGGTTGTTTGCAAGCGTAATCCGCGCGCTTTTGGTTTCAGCATCCTGAAGCTGTCTGTCTGCACCGAGGTGGTATTTTACATCGCCCGTCCAGCCGTAGCTGATGCCGGTCGATCCTTCAGACGGCACAAGGTCTTTATTCGGCGCGTGCTGGAATTCTGAGAAAATAATCTCATACGGTTTGCCGAGCACATGCGCAAGCACATTTAAACGGCCTCTGTGCGCCATTCCGATATTGACATTGGTTGTGCCCGCTTTCACAGACTGGGCGATAATGTCGTCAAGAACCGGCACAAGC
Organism: Bacillus sp. JNUCC-21; assembly: GCF_041222765.1. Taxonomy (NCBI): domain Bacteria; kingdom Bacillati; phylum Bacillota; class Bacilli; order Caryophanales; family Bacillaceae; genus Bacillus; species Bacillus sp. JNUCC-21. Next base: position 2,105,739 of record NZ_CP166019.1, read on the forward strand.
GCGTCTAATCCCTCAATTGAAAAACGCTTCTGACCGACGAATGTCCGGTGTAAAAATTGTTCAAATCCTTCTACTTCCGTCAGTCTTTCTAAAACGGCTGACAGTTTTTCCGGTGAATTTTTCCGGAACAGTTCTCCGGATTCGACCATTTTTGTAATCCATGCGCGCTCTTCGAAATCATGCACATGGTCAAACTCGAAGGAGATGGTTCTTTTATAGGTATTGCGTAAATGCTGGATGGCTTCTAAGCCGTTTGTTATATTGGCAGGTGCGTCTTTACAGATGACAGACGCGGGTATTGCTTTCATTTCTTCTTCTGTAAGCCCGTACTCGGATAACGGAAAGAGCTCGCTCTTTTTCGGATCCTTTCTGAGCGGATTGACGGAAGCGTTCAGATGGCCATAGGTTCGAATATCTTCTGCAAGTTTAACTGCTGCTGCGATCTTTTGAATCAGATCTGCGGTGACGCGTCCCTGTTCCTTTGTACCCGATGCCTCTTTTATTTGGCTTGGCGGAGCGCCGAGTTCGTCAAACATGTCTTTCAGATCCGGATCAATGCTGTCTGGATCTTCAGCATATTGGTCGTACAGCTCCAGTGCGTAGCCGAGGTTCGGTCCGTAAAAATCTTCCCAATTCATTCTTTGTTTCATATTATTTTGAAACATTTGAATATTACCCCCAACCTAGATAATCAAGTGATCAATTCACTATCTTGAAATAACTTTTGAACGCTGTGCCCAAAATTATGTAATAAAAACGCTTCCAAGGATATTTTACCACTGATTGCGTTTGGATTCTACCTTGATTGTTCACAAAATAGTAAAAAAAACAGATCAATACCGAAAAAATTAAATCATTTTAAAATAAAAAGCGAAAAAGCATAGGAAAAAGCCTATCCTATGCTTTTATGAAGCAGTTTTTTCAAGAGCGGATACAGCACATCGGGCAGCTGATCGACATCCGGAACAAAAATACTGTACTTTCCGTACATATCCTGAATGGTTTTCATCTGTGATTCCTCTATTGCAGTATTGGACAGAAAAACATTTATGACTTCTATCCCTTTTTTTCTCGCTTCGATGACAGCCTCGCTCGTATCGACGATGCCGTTTTGTTCGTATCCGAATGCTGCCGGCTCTCCGTCTGAAAACACGATTAAAAATTTTTGCGCCTCACTCCGCCGCATCAGCTGTTTCGTCATTTGTCTGATGGCGTATCCGTCTCTGTTATCTTCTTCAGGCGCAAGCTGCATGATCAGCGGACCCGCCGCCTGCAGCAGCGACTCTTCAAACGGAATGACGGTATTGAAGAAATTCGGCTGGCTCGTTTCAGTCGCTTCGTTCGTATCCTCCCAAAATCCGACGATCTGGTGCGGTACGGACACTGATTTCAAGGCTTCATGAAAAAGAACGATCCCTCTTTTTGTTTCATCCATTTTGTCGAACATGCTGGCCGAACAATCGACAAGCAATGTAAAAACGGCGTCAATGTCTGAAGACGGGTCCTGCTTTTTAAAGAAAAGGCGCGGGTTCCGCTCCGTAAAATAGCGGATCAGTTTGCGATTCAGCCGGCCTGCGTGAAGGTCGGTCCGCGGGAGCGTCTTTTTGTGCTCAAGTGTTTTTTGTATCATCTGCTTCAGGCGTTTTTGATATGATTCTATCGTTTTTGTCTGTTCTTTATAAGACTGCTCCTCTTCAGGAGACGCTTTATGAGGCGTTTGATAAACCGGGAAGGCAAATTTATTTTCTTTTCCGTCAGCCAGCCCCGCGCCCTCATGTTCATCCTGAATGGATTCAAGCGCTTCCAGTTTGGAGTAATCCTCTCTTTTCGTCTGACGTGCGGAACCTTGAACGGAGCCGAGCGCCTGGTCACCGTCATCGCCTTCTCTGGCCGCGTCTTTCCCAAGATCTGATTTCGCGCCGTGCTCAATATCAAATTGAAGGAAACTTTTTGACGGCGCTTCGGTTTCCCGGTGCCACGTATTCATTTTCTCTTCAAGGATTTCTTCATCTCCGTCGGAAGACTCAGGGAGCGTGAGATCGTCACTTAACGAAGGCGCTTTTTTTACACTTTCGAATAAAGGCTCTTCAGCCGCTTTTTCGTAATCAAGTTCCGGCAGAAAAAAGTACGTGTTCAGCATATCTTTCTCAAGCACTTCATCAAGGCCTTCCATGAGGTCTTCCGTTATTTTTGCGATTTGTTCCGTAGAATCCGCCTCATACACCCGGATGAGCTGACGTTCAATATACGGTATCATCATATCAATATGTTCATGCATGGAAGGAATGCCTTCAAGCGGAGACTCAGCCGTCAGCTTGACAAACATCGCGCAATACAAAGCGTCGGTGAAAATGCTCCGTTCTAAATTCAATGTCAGCTGCGTCGTGAAATATTTCCTGTACATCTCCCTCCGCTTCTGAAAAACACGTTTCGTTCCCGGCCGTTCTTTTTTGATCAGCTCTTCAATTCTGATATCCTCAAGCAGCATAAACAGCTGCTTGGCAAAGCTTTGGCGGGTGAAATGCCGGTGAACGTCATTTAAAAACCCCGCAAATTCCCGAAATGAGCTGCTGCGTGTTCCGACAGCGCGCAAATAGACATCGCTTTTCAGGCCGGCTTCCATATCCCCGGCTGATCGGTCTTTCCAAAAGTGGCTCATGTAAATTTTCTTTTCAAAGGGATTGTAGTAAGACTGCACGCCGTATTCCACTTCAACTTCACTGCTTCTGGTCAGTGTTTTGGCCAGATCAGTCAGCATCATGAACAAAAACGAATCAATCGTGCTGTCATTAAATTTGATAAACTTCATTGTATATCCCTCATTCGAACAGCGTTTCTGCAATATTTCTGACAGCGGCTTTTTCCCTGTCATCGTCAAGTTTTTCTACGATGCCTCTTTCAATCGCCCGTTTCGGCGGGATGTACGCAGCCAAGTCGCACGTATCAATGAGAGCCCTGATGGACGCCGCTTCTTCTGACACTTGTCCGTTATGCGCTTGTGCGATTAAATCAGAAGACAGCGTCATAAAGCGCTCAATTAATTTCTCATCTTTTAAGACAGACTGAGAGGTCAGCACCTGCTTCAGGAGGCTTCCTTTAATATACGGGACATCAATGATGACAAAACGGTTTTTAAGGGCTTCGTTCAGCGGAACGGTGCCGACGTAGCCTTCATTAATCGCGGCGATAACACCGAATCCTTCGCTTGCCTTAATCACTTCTCCTGTAAAGGGATTTGTCATCATTTTTCTGTAATCAAGCACGCCGTTTAGAATCGGAAGGGTTTCAGGCTTAGCCATATTGATTTCGTCAATGTATAAAAAATGTCCTTCGTTCATTGCGGTTGTTACAGGTCCGGGAACGAATTCAATTGTCGCCTGTCCCTGTTCATTTTCAATCGTTTTATAGCCGACAAGCGCTTCTGCATCGAGGTCTACGGAGCAGTTGACGCTGTGCATCGGTTTATGAAAATAGTTCGAAAGCGTTTCCGCCAATTTTGTTTTCCCTGAACCCGTCGGTCCTTTTAATAAGATATTTTTTCCCATAGTCAAAGCGATGACGGCATCGAATACAATCGCTTTATCTTCGGCCTCATAGCCTGATGATCCGATTAAATCCCGGAATTCTTGGGAAACGGGATGATTTTGATAAGCCTGCAGTTTGTTTTGTATATCTTCCGGAAGTGATAGGTGCTGTAATTCTGAAGTCATAGGTGATGTTTCCTTTCCATTTGTATTCCATAACCGAGTATACTAAAAAAGCCCTTGTATACTCAATACAAAAGGGCTCATTCCCTGCGGGCGCTTTTTGTCAGGGGAGCGCAGGCGATTCTGGCTCCGGAATTTCCGCTCGGGTTTGTCAAATAATCGTCCGTATGTTCATGAATGACGAACGCGCTTCCGTCCCGGTCGAGCAGGCTGAGTCTGCTCCCTTCTTTTAATGAAGTTTGCGGCGCGTTCATAATGACATCCACTTTACCGTCAGCCCCCACTTCAAGATTGGGGAGATCCCCGGCGTGATGACCCATCGGATTGTTGAAGCCGTGTTCTTTGTTCAAAGGGTTGAACGGACCGCCGGCTGATTCGAAATCAGGTGCCTGACAAGTCCCTTTTTCATAAATATGAAATCCGAGAGAAGTGCCGGGCGGCAGATGCCCCGCTGATATATGAATGTCTGACCCTTCATCATCAGATTCCCTCACTTCGATATATCCGATCGTTTTTCCGTTTTGATTGATGAGTCCGGCATGCTCACGGTATGCAGAAGCTTCCAATGCGCGGCTTTCCCCATGTTTTTTGGGCGGAACAGGAGCGGGTCTCCCCCCGCAGCCGCAAAGCGTAATTGATGCGAGCATGAGAAAAAGCAAGAGACGATTCATGCTTCCTCCCCCTTATTTTTTACCCATCAGTCTTGTCAAAACGTAAAAATGGTAAACAAAAAAAGCCCCGAAAGGCTTTTTTTAAAAATAACTGCGCGCTCCTAAATAAGCTTTTTTCCAATACGGATTGCTTAAGTTTGAAACTTCAACCCCGGAGGAGCTTGCGTGAATAAAATCTCCTCCGCCTAAATACATCCCCATATGAGAAGGGCCCGCTTTATATGTCGTAAAGAAGACAAAGTCGCCTGCTGACGGCTGGCTGATATGTTTCATCGTATTCCAATATCCGGCCGTGCTCAGACGGGAAACAGAGCTTACCTTATTTAAAAGGTAATAGATGTAACCGCTGCAATCGAAGCCCGCAGGCGTATTGCCTCCCCAGCGGTAAGGCACGCCGACATGTTTTTTCGCCTCGCCTATCATTCTGTCAATCTTTGACCCTGTCACCGGAGGTTCGGGAGTATTCGGCTTGTTTGGTTTTGCCGGTTTGTTATCCGGCTGCCGCACAGGATCTTCTGTTTTTCCCGTTCCGTTAATCACCAGAACTTGTCCGATTTGAAGCACATCAGTTGTCAATTTATTTTTTTCTCTGATGAACTGAGCGGTGATGCCGAACCGATTAGCAATTTTCCAGAGGGAATCGCCTGCTTTTACTTTGTAAGTGGATGGCTTCTCAGAAGGGTTTGAATGAGATGGCGGTGTTGTGCCGCTGTTTCCGTTATGTGAAGAACCTTTGATCTTTAACACTTGATTCGGATACAGCATGTCTGATGTTAATTGATTCAGCTTTTTCAGTTCGGCGATGGTGATGCCGGTTTGATTGGCGATTTTCCACAGCGAGTCACCCGGCTTCACAGTGTAAGTCCCTGATGCGCCTTTATCAGGCTTTGTCTGTCTGCCGCCTCCGTCCGTGCCGCCGGCAGACCCTTTAATTTTCAGTTTCTGGCCCGGATAGATGACATCTGAACTCAAACGGTTCAGGCTTCTCAGCTCAGAAACGCTCATTTTGTATTTTTTTGCGATCACCCATAACGAGTCTCCGTATGTAACTGTGTAGTCACCCGTGCTTCGTTTTCCCTTTTGCCCCGTTTTATGTGTGCCGCTGCCGTCGGGAATGTGCAGCCGCTGTCCTGGGTGGAGTATCGTTGATTTCAGTTTATTTTCCGCCTGCAGGGCTGAAATACTTGTATGATATTGCCGGGAAAGCTTCCAAAGAGAGTCGCCGCTTTTTACTTGAATGGTTTTTGCTTCAGCGGCATGCACGGCGAAGGTTGAAGTCATTACTGCAGATACAGCCAGTCCGGCTGCGATTTTTTTCTTCATATAACGAAAAACCTCCTATTTATCATTGCTGAAAGGGACGTTCCTTTTCTTTGGACGCCGCCTGTTATACAGGATTCATTCAGAAGTCGACATTAATTCCGATTCATTTGGCCTTAGATCATCACCAATGCCACACATTTTACATAAATTGAGAACATTTCACAAAAGACTTTGGAATCATTTTCATAACATGGCTTTTTTCCGCGACATTCCACCTTTCTTGTCTGTTTTTCATACAATTCTCTTTACGGCGTGAAAAATCCTCCCGAAAAACAATCAAAAAAAGCCCGCTTCCTTTAAAGGAAGCGGGTGAGGGCTGATTACAGAACCCGGGTCTCGGCAGTTTTCACGTCTTCTGCTATCAATTCCGCTGCACGCTGTGCTCCGCCGGCCGCTTTCAGGGATTCTCCGATTTCAGAAGCTTTTGTCTGATATTCAGGATTTTCGCTCAATTCTTTTATTGCTTCAGTAAGCAGTTCCGCTGTTACATCTTCTTTTTTAAACATTTTGCCCGCGCCCGTCTTTTCCACTTGGCTTCCGACGGCGAACTGATCTGCGCCCATCGGAATGACGATCATCGGGGTTTTGTAGTAAAGCCCTTCGCTCGTACTGTTCATTCCGCCGTGAGTGATAAATAAGTCCGCTCTCTTCAGGATCTCAAGCTGCGGAACATAAGGCTTGACAATGACATTCTCAGGAATTTCATCAAGCTCCGCCGGATCAAGATGTTTGCCGATTGACATGACGGCTTTTCCGTTAAAGTTTCTGACCGCTTTTAAGCATTTATTAAACAATTCCTTCTGATTGTTAAAAATCGTACCCATGGAAATAAACAGGACTTTTTCTCCTTCAAGCTGTTCAAACGGGAAATCTTGAGCCGCCGCCCTTTCGGTTATGGACGGACCGACAAAGAGATAAGAATCGCCAAACTCTTCTTCTTTCAGCTGAAACGCTCTTGAAGTAAATACGATGGTTTTTCTGCCGTCATTTGAGAAAATATCATACGGCGTTTTAATGTCTGCGCTGAATTCTTCATTGAGCCGGCTGACCGCTTCGGTATAAGCCGGATAATGAGATGATTCCTCTGATACAAGGTTTGTATTTGAAAACACTTCTTTAATAAATGCTTCATTCATTGCAAATGTCGTACAAAGTGAATATGCCGGCAGTTTCAGCTGGTTTCTCACGAGCCTTCCTGCCAGAAAATGATGATCATACAGGATGTAGTCGTAGGATTCATCTTTTACTTCCTCAAGAATACGGAGTGCGGCTTTTTTGGAAGTCTCAATCATTAATAGCAAAAACTCGGTAGCGTCCCGCTGTTCATCACCCGTTGCGTTTTTTCCGAATTCATCTTTACGGAAATCTTCATATTCACGGAATTCCGCTCCGCTTGACGCGATTTTGTTCTCATATTCCTTCACGCCGTAATATACGACATGTTCCCCTTTTGCCTTCAGTTCTTTTACGACGCCTAAAGACGGATTGATATGCCCTTCTCCCGGAAAGCCGATCATCAATACATTTGCCATCTTTCCACTCCCTATTCTTTTAAATTTTATGTATATTTAAACGATAACATCAATACAGAAAAAGGTAAAGATGTTCACCTTATTAATATTAAATGGGTACAATATTCCCATTTTCTTATTATTTCGCATGAAGCGCCCGCGGCGAAACAAGCGGATACAGTCCGCCGTCTTTAGCAAAGGACATTTTTCCCGTTTCTTCTGAAACAACGAGCACGAGTGCATCAGTCACGGCCGAAAGTCCCATCGCGGCCCTGTGGCGCGTCCCGTATTTGAGATCGACATGTTTTGGTGTGAGCGGAAGCACATTGGCTGCTGATACCACCCGGTTTTCTCTGACCAATACGGCTCCGTCATGAAGCGGATTGCCGGGATAAAAAATACTCTCAATTAAAGCTGCACTGATCTCGGCATGCAGGCTGGTCCCTTTTTGTATCATTCCGTCCAGCGGATCTGCACGTTCAATCACAATCAGCGCTCCGTGTTTTTCTTCCGCCAGATGCTGCACGGCCCTCGCCAGCTCTGTATAGGAAGGCGTAAAATGTTCGATATATGACTGCAGGTAAAACGACGAAGCGACAGCCTGCATTTCCTGAAACGTATGTCCCAGTTCATCTAATTCGCAAAGAAGGCATTGGTCTTTTTCATTCAATGTCCGCAGTATCATTCCGGCATCCTCTGTAATTTGTTTCAAATACGTTTGAACGGCAGCGGTAAACGCGCTTTCCGTCATTTGAGTGTGGCGCATGTCACATCAGCTCCTTTCCCTTATTTTCTGCATCGCGCGCATGGATATGCGCCGCTGTGTGCACCATAATCATGAAAGGAGGCGCACATCATATGGAATTCGCACGGCTGATGCAATATATCTGCACCTTTTTAGGGGTCATTTCACTTTCATTCATTTATGCCAAGATGTTTAAAAAGCCGAAACCGGACAAAAAAGAGTAGGCCGGCTTTCATTGCTTTTTATACATAAAATGTTATAATTTCTCTCGTTAAAATAAAGAAACGGGGAACCTAACTTGAGAGAAACGAACACGATCGGCCAAAAGGTCAGACAGCTGTTACATATCTTCATTCCGATTTTAATCACACAGGCGGGCCTTTCCCTGATCACCTTTTTGGATACGGTGATGTCAGGGAAAGTGAGCGCTGCCGATTTAGCCGGGGTTGCAATTGGTTCAAGCCTGTGGACGCCGGTTTATACGGGCCTGGCAGGAATATTAATGGCCGTTACGCCCGTTGTTTCGCAGCTGTTTGGAGCCGGCAGACAAAAGGAAGTGCCGTTTTCCGTCATCCAGGCCGTTTATGTAGCGGCCGTTCTCAGTGCGGCGGTTATCCTGATCGGCTTTTTCACCGTTGATATGATCTTGGGACATTTGGGCCTGGAACCTCGTGTCCGGACGATCGCAAAACACTTTTTAGGCTTTTTATCCCTCGGTATTTTTCCTTTGTTTGTGTACACCGTTTTGCGCTCGTTTATTGATGCACTCGGCAAAACGCGAGTCACAATGCTTATTACGCTTTGCTCATTGCCTATTAATTTTGTTTTAAATTATGTATTTATTTTCGGGAAATTCAACATGCCGGCATTGGGAGGAGTCGGGGCGGGGCTCGCTTCCGCCCTGACTTACTGGTGTATTTGCGCCATCAGCTTTTTTATCGTCTGCAGATTTGAGCCGTTTGCCGGGTACTCTGTATTTCGGAAACTGTACCGTTTTTCTCCGTCTGAATGCAGAAAGCTTTTGAAAATCGGATTGCCTATCGGTTTTGCGGTATTTTTTGAAACGAGCATTTTTGCGGCTGTCACACTGCTTATGAGCCATTTTCAGACGGTGACGATTGCAGCCCACCAAGCGGCAATGAATTTTGCTTCCCTCTTGTATATGCTGCCGCTCAGCGTATCCATGGCCATGACCATTTTGGTCGGCTTTGAAGCAGGCGCAAATCGCTACAGGGATGCCCGCTCATACAGCTATATCGGGATCGTGATGGCGCTTAGTTTTTCTTTATGCACGGCGGCTTTCATTTTGCTGTTCAGACCGCAAATCGCCGGAATGTATACATCAGATCCGGCGGTGCTCATGTTGACGCAGCACTTTTTAATCTATGCGCTGTTTTTCCAGCTTTCTGATGCCGTAGCAGCTCCGATACAAGGCGCTCTGAGAGGATATAAGGATGTCAACTATACACTCGGCGCGGCTTTTGTGTCGTATTGGATTATCGGGCTTCCGGTCGGTTACGCAGTCGGCACTTATACGGGCCTCGGGGCATACGGCTACTGGATCGGGTTAATTGCAGGACTTGCCGCAGGAGCTGTCGGTTTATTCTTCAGACTGATGAAACTGCAAAAGCATTATGTGAAAAAAATGATTTCATAAAGGAGGAGCAGCAATGCCAAAACATAAACTGCTGTACGATTATTTAACTGAACGGGCGGAGGACATCAGTCAGACATGGTTTGATACCCTTCATGATACGGATCCTGATTCTGTTTATGCTTCTACTGACCTTGCTGTACTCACGAATCTGAAAAAACAAAATCTGGCGTTTAATTATCAGCTCAATCGGATTTTTTCTGAAGAGAAGGAAGTATATACAGCGGCATTAGAAAAGTGGGCGTTCGAAGCCGCACGGGATGAAGAACATTTAAAAACTCCCATCCATTATATTATTCGCGAGTTTATCAGAGTTCGTGATTTGTATGTCGGCCATGTCAAGCAGTTTACCAGACTTCATGCGGACACCGTGACAGAAGAAGATGCCGAAGATATATTCCATACGCTGATTAAATCGTTTGATGTGGTCATTCATATTTTCATAGAAGAAATGTATAAAAACACAAACATTCAGCTTGAAGCGCAAAAAGAATTGATTACCGAGCTGAGCTCGCCGGTAATTGTGCTTTTTGACAATGTCGGACTGCTGCCGCTGATCGGGGATATTGACACGGCAAGAGCCAAAATGATTTTAGAGAATACGCTGCACCAGTGTTCAGAGAAGCGCATCACGCAGCTGTACATTGATTTATCGGGCGTAGCCATGATTGATACGATGGTTGCCCAACAGCTTTTCACCTTAATTGAATCACTCGGAATGCTCGGCGTGAAAGCGACATTATCCGGAATCCGTCCTGAAATCGCCCAAACCGCAGTGCAGCTGGGACTGAGTTTTTCAAATTTATCAATAAGGTCTTCGCTTGCAGAAGCGATCGCTTCCGATCTGACACAAAAAAAGGGATAAGGCATTTCAGCCTTATCCCTTTTTTTATCAGTCTTTCCACGGATATGTCCAATACACTTCTTCTTCAAACCATGTCTGAAGAACCGGCTCGTTATTTTTTATTTTTTCTTCCAGCTCTCTCAGCATGCCTTCCGTTTGGGTGCGGTGCGCTTTTAAGGCATTCATTTTAATATCGGCAACCTCTTTAATATCAAGAATAACATCAGGCTTGCCGACGGCTTCCTCCCTGTTGCGGGTGATTGCCATGCAAAGCGTGCGCGGGCGGTCCTCTTTTTTCTTTCTGTAAAGCGCTCTGATAACCGCTTCGCCGCATGCATCATGATCCGGATGGACGCCGTGCTCCGGATAGAATGTGACAATCAGACTCGGTTTTACATCGTCGATAATCTCTTCCATCATATCAGCGAGCCACTCGTCATCTTCAAATTCAAGTGTTTTATCACGAAGCCCGAGCATTCTCAGGTCAGTAACGTCCATTGCTTTGCATGCGTCGATCAGCTCTTGTTTTCTTAACAGCGGCAGTGTTTCACGGTTCGCGAAAAAAGGGTCTCCCATGTTCCGCCCCATTTCGCCAAGCGTTGCGCATGCATACGTAACGGGAATATCTTTTTGTCTGTGTAAAGCAATCAGCCCTGCCACTCCGTATGATTCATCATCAGGGTGAGGCAGGATGACGAGTACATGTTCTTTCATGATTTTCACCCTTTTCTTTAAACTGTAAACGGCTTTTCGCTGATTTGAAGCGAAATCGCCAATTTTCCGCCCGGCAGATGCCCTGCCATTAACAAGCGGTCTTCGTCATCTACTGTATATTCAGTCAGACCTTCTGCGTAAATCCAGCCTTCTTCCGTTTTCAAACCGACGCGGTACGGGCCGTTTCCCTTGATTTTCGCCTGATGGTACGTCACTTTTGCATTGCGTATATAGGCTACAACCGTCATGTTTTTCTCATTCAGATGCGCTGAATAAGAACCGGTCGTTGTTTCCAAATGGATATATACAGGACGATCGGCATATCGCTCTAAAGAAGTTTGCACATCTTCTTTTATAATCGCTTTCATAGCTGCTCCCCTCTTTCTTCTTTTAAAAATTGCAAACGCTTCGTATGTAGTTCAACCAATTCATATTTCTCAATCGGCCGCAGCCGGGAATCTACAATTCGCTGCACCGCCAGAGCAAACTTTTCCTCGGGTGACTTCCGGAGCCTCGGATGTGTTCTTTGATCAAGCAATTCAAGATCAATTGCCTTCTCCGCTTCTTCAAGAGTTGAAGCCGGGAGAGTGCGGTTATTCCACAGTGCCTGATAGGCTTTTGCTATGTCTTTATCAGTGCCCATTGTACAGCTCCTTTACATACTCGTAATGATTATACATAATTTAAGCTATCGCTGGAAAGCGAAAGGCTTAGCGGCTTTTTATCGGCCGCTTCCATTTTATCTGTGAAAAGGTAAACAAAAGCAATGCTGCCCATATACAAATGAAGGTAAACGCTTTTTGCCCGGAAAACGGTTCATGATACACAAATACGCCGAGCATAAGGGTAATGGTCGGCGCTATATATTGCAAAATGCCGACTTGATACAGCGGCAGACGCTTTGCCCCCTCTGCAAACAGCAACAGCGGCAGGGCCGTAAATACGCCTGCGAAAAATAGGAGCGCCCATGTTCCTGCCCCCAAGGACCCGGAAGTGCTCCCGTAAGCTGTATATCCTAAATAAATAAGTGCAGCCGGGGTAATCAAAAGCGTCTCCAGCGTCAGTCCGATCGTGCTGGACATGCGGGTTCTTTTTTTACATAAGCCGTACAGACCGAAGCTGAATGCAAGCAGCAATGCGATATAAGGAACCGCGCCATATTGAAACGCAGATATGATCACGGCCGCCCCGGCAATAGAAACGGCTGCTGTTTGCATCTTGTTAAGCTTCTCTTTTAAGAATAGGATGCCCAAAAGAACGGAAACGAGCGGATTAATGTAGTACCCGAGACTTGCTTCAAGCAAAAAGCCGTGATTGACGGCCCATATGTACACAAACCAATTAACGGAAATTAAAACGGAAGCGAAAAAAAGCGCCAGCAGGCCCCCTTCCGATTTCAAAAGACGCAGTTCACGCCATCCGGTTTTCCACTTCTTAAGCACAGTTAAAAGCACACACATGAAAACAAATGACCATAAAATCCGGTGAGCTAAAATGTCCAATGCGGGTATTTGTTCAAGAAGTTTCCAGTAGACCGGAAACAGCCCCCACATGGCGAAAGAACAAGCGGTATAAATGATTCCTTTTCTTGCGTTATTCCCTTGCACGGCCTTCCCCTTCCTTTCTGTAAACAGATTATATTATATCACGGGAAGCTTCCGGCGGGCATATACTATGTTGTCCGTTAAGAAAGGGTGAGATGCCGTGTTTGATTGGAACAAATATTTTCCCTTCCAAAATCAGTTCTCTAAAGAAACGTTTAAAAATGCTGATCCGAAAGATGTCGAGACATATGTCAACCGAGTGATGGAAAGCGTATTCGGCGCCGGTTATGCCGGACAGTTCCCTTTTCGCGATCCCATGTCCAAAAATGCCGAGCCGGTCGAAGCGGAACCGCCCAAGCCGGAAATTGACCTGTTTGAAACATCCGATCATGTTTTTGCGAAAATTCCCGCCGAACAAGAGGAACTCGACCGTATCAGGATTAAGCATACGTCACACAGCCTCGTTGTAGAGAACAGCAGTCTGGGAGAAGGAAAAAAAGAAATCGTCCTTCCGAGCCTCGTCAAACGGAAAGGAACAAAAGCAGTCTATAAAGACGGGATGATTGAAGTTATGTTTTCAAAACAGGAAGACTACAATCTATCGGAAGTGGAGATTTTAAGATAAAAAAACGGCCCGCGCGATGCAGGCCGTTTTTTCTTTAATAAAATGGCGGATAACCGCCGGCTCCCGGCCCAAAACCGCCGTATGGGACGCCTCCGTATCCGTAACCGGCGAACCCGTACGGATAGCGGGGTCTTGTGAAACCTGTGGCAATCACGCCTCCGAGAAGACCGCCTAAAAATCCGCCGAATAAAGGAGCGCCGAACAAAAAAGGACTTCTCGCCGGAAATCCGGCAGGACCGAAATTCCCGCGATACAATGCATGACGAGGGTACATGTTTTTCCTCCTTTATGTCTGCCTATTCTTAAGCGTATTCATAAAATGAGGAAATTGATTGGGCGATTGTAACAACATGTGCCTTTCTGTGATATTGCATTAATGTATAAATATTTTGGTTATAATTTGATTACATTTTGATTAACTGTTATACTTTTTTACAAGTTGCGACATGATAAAAAACCATCAGGGGGAATAAAATATGCCATTACTTCGTTTTGACGTTATTGAAGGCCGGGATGACGCAGCATTAAAAAAATTACTGGATACCGCCCATTACGCCATGGTTAAAGCTTTTGACGTCCCTGTAACGGACCGTTATCAGATCGTTCACCAGCATCGGCCTCATGAGCTTATCATTGAAGATACCGGGCTCGGTTTCAAAAGAAGCAAAGATCTTGTCATCATCAGCATTGTCAGCAAAGCGCGCACCGAACATCAAAAAGAAACGTTATATCAACTGATGGCTGATCAGCTTAAAACAGAATGCGGCATATCACCCGAGGACATCATGATTTCCATTACAGAAAACGGGAACGCCGATTGGAGCTTCGGGCTTGGTGAGGCTCAGTTTTTAACCGGGAAACTGTAAAAGGCCTCCCCGCTTGTTCTGAATGATTGCAAACTGAATAAAAGAGGGATGTATGTTGGTTAGTGAGTTATATCCTTTTTTGCGGATTTAAAGGATTAGAGACAAATCCCGTTTATAACGGCGAATATCAAAAAACATTGATATTTGCCCCTGCTGCGGGTTTGAATTCGGCTACAGTGAGGACCATGACGTAAGCTTAGGGTTTATTGTAACGCCTGATCATTTAATTGAAGCGGCATTTCAGTTATACCGGAAACAGTGGATTGAGGGAGGAATGAAACTATTTTCTCCAAATGATGTCCCGGCGGAATGTAAAAATGATCATTTCCTTACATTCGATGCTCTATTAAAGCAATTAAAAGGCTTGAACCTCAATCTGAACAATTTTGATATTAATGGTTTTTATGACGAGTAAACATGATCATTAAGAAAAGGCTGCCTTGGGCAGCCTTTGTTATTCATCACATGTGTCGTTGGCAGATCCCCCGGGCTCGCAAAAACTGTCTGCCCATTTTTGCATTTCCTGAAAAACGGCTTGCAGGGCCATGCCTTTATCAGTCAGTTTATAAATGACTTTGACAGGTGTTTCAGGCAGCACCTGACGCTCGACAATTTCATTTTGTTCCAGCTCTTTGAGCCGCTCCGCGAGCATTTTTTGGCTGATTGTCGGTATCGTTTCGGTCATATCTTTAAATCGTTTCGGCCCGTCCATCAGTACATGGATAATGAGGCCGTTCCAGCGCTTTCCCAAAAGAGAAAAAGCGGATTCCATTTTAGGACACATTGTATATCCCACGTGCGTTCATCCCTTCATCTATGAATTGACAAGTTTTTTGTGATCCATTAAAATTAGTTTTCGAGTTACATTTAGTAAGCTTCTAACTTTTCTATTATGATAACACGTTTATCCGAAGGAGGAAACATGATGACATCCGTATTAGACGTTTTAAAAGAACGCGCATCTGTTAAAGAATACGATAAAGACGCGATCATTACAAAAGAGGAATTAACAGAACTCCTTGAAATCACAACGCAAGCGCCTTCCGCCTGGAACCTTCAGCATTGGCATTTTCAAGTCTTTCACAGTGATGAAGCAAAAGCTGCCCTGCTTCCGGTTGCTTTTAATCAAAAACAGATTATTGATTCATCAGCAGTTATTGCCGTATTAGGCGATTTAAAAGCAAATGAAAATGGTGAAGACGTTTATGCTGAACTGGCTGAGCAAGGCAATATCACAGAAGAGATTAAACAAACGCTTTTAGGCCAGATTAACGGTGCATACCAAAATGATCAGTTTGCCCGTGATTCAGCATTTTTAAACGCTTCTTTAGCAGCGATGCAGCTGATGCTTGCCGCTAAAGCAAAAGGCTACGACACTTGCGCGATCGGCGGATTCAATAAAGAGCAATTCGTTAAGGAATTCGACGTGAGCGAGCGTTTCGTGCCCGTCATGCTGATTTCAATCGGCAAAGCCGTTAAGCCGGCGCATAAAAGCAACCGGCTGCCTGTATCTAAAGTGTCAACTTGGCTGTAAGATGAAAGAAACCCTTAGTCCGCTTAAGCAGACTAAGGGTTTTTTATAGGAATCGCTCACTGTACCAGGTTCGTGCCTGCTCTGCTTCCTGCTGTGTGAGCTGATGACCGCCCTCCTGCCATTCAAGAGCAACGGATGCATGAGCATCTGTCAGATACTGATAAAGCTCCTCCGATTCTTCTTTTGTACATAGGGGATCGCGTTTTCCCGCACCGATAAACACAGGCAGCCCTTTCATATCAGGCAGCTTCACTCCGCGTATCGGCACCATCGGATGATGCAGAACCGCTCCTTTCAGTACATCTTTATAATGAAACAAAAGACTTGCTGCAATATTGGCGCCGTTTGAATACCCGGCAGCAATCACGTTTTCTCTGCTGAATCCGTACATTTGCGCCGCTTCATCAATAAAATTCTTTAATTCTTCCGTCCGTTCAATTAAATCTTTCTCGTCAAATACGCCTTCTTTCAGCCGCTTAAAAAAACGGGGCATGCCGTTTTCCGACACTGATCCTCTGACCCCGAGCAGACTTGCGTTCGGATCGATAAAACGTCCGAGCGACAGAAGATCATGTTCATTTCCTCCCGTTCCGTGCAAAAGCAGCAGAACATTTTCTGACGTTCCCTGTTCAAACACATGTTTCATCATCATTCTCCTTTCTCCATTTTGGGCAAAACAGCTGTAATCTGGCTGCGATGCTCTTCCAGCCATTCCGGAAGCTTCAGCTCTGTTCCGAGATTTTCAAAGGATTCATCCGTCATAAACCCCGGTTCATCGGTTGCCATTTCAAATAAAATGCCGCCGCTTTCTCTGAAATAGATTGAAGTAAAGTAAGACCTGTCAAGAATGTCAGATGAAGCAAGATGAGAATCAGCAAGAATATCCTTCCATTCCGTCTGCTCTTTTTCGCTAGTGCGGAAAGCGACATGATGAACTGTCCCGTAACCGCCGATACCTGCTTCTTTCGGTACGAGATCAACATCTATAATATGTCCGATCCGCGCCTCCGATTGCAGCCTGACAATCTGATTTTCTTCTCCTGTCTTTGAATAACCGAAGCATTCTTTGAGAAATTGAATGGTTGCTTCAGGACGGTACGAGTACAGAAGAACACCTCTCATGCCTGTGATCGCTTCTTTTTCAGTAATACCCGCAGGAGTCCATTCACTCTGTCCGCTTCTTTCATCTTCCATTATGGCAAGCGGCAGGTCTTCTGTATCATTAAAGAGAAGCACTTGTTCAGACAGCATGATCTGTTCTTTTACAGACAAGCCGTTTTCTTCAAGCCGGCGCTTCCAAAACGCGAGTGCTCCTCTCGGCACGGAGAAATAAATTCTTCCGGCCTGCCCTTTTCCCACGGTTCCCGGGCGGCTTCCCTGAAAAGGAAAAAATGTAATGATCGTGCCCGGCTCTCCGTTTTGGTTGCCGAAATAAAAGTGATAAGTGGCCGGGTCGTCAAAATTAACGGTTTTTTTAACGAGCCGCAAACCCAGCACTTCAGTATAAAACCGAAGATTTTCAGCAGGATCTTTTGCAAATGCGGTAACATGGTGCAATCCTTGCGTATTCGATGTATTCACTCCTAAATATCTTGATTTCGAGATATTAACTATTTTAATTTAATATGAATGAAGATGCAACTAAAGTGTTTCAGTTAAAAAAGTAATAGAATTCTTTTTTTTCTGAAAAATATCTTGTGATCTTATCTGACACCTGCTATGATAAGGAGCATTATCAAGTTTCAGGAGGAAAGTAAATGGTCAGAAAAGCACTAATTTTCGTTCTCATCTTAATCCCTTTCAGCCAGCTGGCCCTGCTGTCAGTCGCTAATCGGGTTCATCCGATCATTATCGGGCTGCCTTTTTTTCATTTCTGGCTGCTTTTATGGATCGCAGTCACTCCATTATGTTCGTTTCTTATTTATAGGCTGCAGAAGAAACAAGGAGGACTGGACTGATGCCCGCAAATATAACAGCATTGATCATTACAGCCGTCATCGTTTTAACCGTTGTCTGTATCGGCTTTATAGCCGGGAGAGACAAATCATCACGCACTTCTGTTGAGGAATGGTCTGTCGGCGGCAGACGGTTCGGGGGGCTCCTCGTCTGGTTTTTAGTCGGCGCGGATCTCTATACGGCTTATACGTTTTTAGGCTTAACAAGCACAGCCTACACAGGGGGAAGCGTTGCTTTTTTTGCAATCCCGTATTCTGTTTTGGCGTATTTTATCGCGTATTTCTTTCTGCCGAAGCTGTGGAAAGTGGCAAAAATACACAAATTAACGACGCTTGCCGATTATGCCCGTGAGCGTTTTGACAGTAAACTTTTGGCCAGTCTTGTCGCCATTGTCGGCGTTCTAATGCTCATTCCTTATATTTGTCTCCAGCTGAGCGGAATTCAAGATACGCTTCAGGTGGCCGGAACGGGTGTCATTAATGTCAATATGGTCGTCATCATCTCTTTTATTCTTGTAGCGCTGTATACTTTTTTCAGCGGAATTAAAGGGCCGACGTTTACGGCAATTATTAAAGACATTCTCGTGTGGGTGATTATGCTGTTTATGGTCGTGTCACTCCCGCTGATCCATTTTCACGGCTGGACGCCGATGATTCACACTTTGGCTGAAAAAGCGCCGCAAATGCTGACGATTCCGGACTCGGGGCCGAAAGGAATTCCTTGGTTTATCACAGCTTCCATCGTATCTGCGCTGGCGCTCTTTATGTGGGCGCATGCGGCAACCGGCGTATTTACGGCAAAAAGCGCAGATGCCGTCCGCAAAAACAGCATGTTTCTGCCGCTTTATAATATTGTTTTGATTCTTGTTATTTTTCTCGGCTTTATCGCGTTTCTTGTCCTGCCGGAAGATACCAATCCGCGGCTTGCTTTATTGAAGCTGATTCAAACGTCTTACGGCGGAGTCGCGCAGGGCTTTGCTTACTCCACGATTGCCCTTGCGTCATTGATTCCCTGCTCTATCATGGCCATCGGAGCATCAAACTTATTTGCGAATAACTTATATCGGGATTTGATTCACCCGAATGTGTCACCAAGCAAGCTGACGATGATCACCCGTTCAATGGTATTTGTCGTCATCGGACTCGCGCTTTTATTCGGCATGCTGTTCCCGACTGCGCTCGTTACCCTTCAGCTTCTCGGTGTTTCCGGCATGGTTCAGATCTTTCCGGCTATCGCCGTCAGTCTGTTTTGGAAGAATCAAACGAAAGAAGCGACAATTATCGGTCTTCTCGTCGGTCTTATCGTGACATTCACGGTAAATATCACCCAATCCGCCCACGGTATATATGAAGGCTTTTGGGGTTTGACCGCTAACATGGCAGCCGTTATTATCCTTAACCCGTTTTTTGTAAAAAAAGCGGCTTCAAACGCCGTCAAAGACGGTTTATTCAATAAAGCGCCTTCTGATCAACTGAACCAAAAAGGCGCTTAACAGAAAGAAGCCGGCACGTAAATGTGCCGGTTTTTTACTTTTTTCACTTCCATTTGTAGGTAGCCACAGTTTTAGCCGGGATGACAGCTTCAAACTGCCGATTTTCTGAAACGACATGGAATTTTTGATCGGCGGATGTCTGGTTGATTACGACTGTCACAATGGATTGATCAGGATTAAGGAACGATACATTCGAGACTGTGTTTTTGGAGCCGTAATTACTTTCTATCCGCTTTGCTCCCCGGTCGATAAATTTTGAAAAGTTGCCTGTCATATGAAAGATCGGGATATTCCAATAGCGGTCAGGGTTTTTAGCATCCTGAATAAACAGCGTCGGGTCTGGGGTGCCTATCCAATGATGCGTCTTGATTTGACTGTCGAGCATCGTCACCCACGCATTGTAGCTCGACGCGCCGTTGCGGAAATACTGCGCGATCCGGTCCGCCCCTGCCGTCCCCCAGACAGACCGCTCCGTTAAGTGAATAGATTGATCAGGATATCTCTTTCCGATTTCCGACATGACGGAAAGGTCACCGTCATAATCGTGAAAAGCGATACCGTCTGCGGCCCGGTTTCCTTTTTTATCATCTAAAATCGGCGGAATATAGTTCCACGCCCCGCTCGCATTGTGATCATAAATCCAAATTTTCGTGTCAATTACGTGTTTTTTCATTTCTTTTTTTAAGGCCAGTGCCAGTTTGCGCTGCTGAGACGGCGGCATATACATGCTCGGATAGTCGATTTCCAGCAAAGGTTCATTTTGAAGGGTCATCGCATAAATCGGAATTCCCTGCTTTTCGTACGCCTCAATAAATTTGCGGAAGTAAACGGCCAGTGCGCCGATATATTTATCTTTCAGCTTTCCCCGCTTGAGGTTTTCATTCGTTTTCATCCAAGCCGGCGGACTCCACGGTGAGGCAATGATTTTCAGTTCCGGATTTATCGCCAGCGCTTCCTTGATGGTTGCTGTAATGTGTAAATCAATATCCTTTTGGATCGAGAAATGACGGAGCTTAGGATCTGTTTGGCCTTCAGGCATATCGTCATACGTATAAAATTCCTGTGCCGTAAAATCAGATGTCCCGATCGTTATGCGCATAACGTCCATTCCGATACCATCTTTGGGATCAACGAGTTTTTTCAGCACTTCCTTTCTTTTTGCGGGTGTCATTTTTGATAAATTATGGATTGTGGATTCTTCCAGGGACGATCCTACGCCTAACACATTTTGATAGCGGCGCGACGGATCAATATACACAGCGGCGGAGTCAGAAGCCTTCTTTTTTGTCAATGTAAGCGGTGTTTGTTCGTCTAAGGCGTATTTCACTTCCAGCGGCCCGTCATACCACGTACGGGAAGCCGGATCTTTTTCAGAACTGAACCACACCCTTACTTTGTTTTTGTCTGAAGCCTTCCGATCAGCCGCATACACTTCGGTTTCCATGCTGCTTGATATGAAAAAGAAAAACATAAGAAAAACCAGCGTTATGTGCAGACCTTTTTTAAAAAACATGAACCACCATCCCTTTCCTTATTTTTATAAGCGATTCTAATTGAAAAGCCGGACAGTCACCTCCTTCCCGCTTGAATGAATGCGCTTTCAAAATTACTGATAAAAAGCCGGCTTCACACAACGGTGAAGCCTTCCCTTTTTACACCTTTAAAATACATATGAGCCGTTTGTTTCAATCACTTTTTTATACCATTCAAATGAGTCTTTCTTAAGCCGCCTCATTGAACCATTGCCTTCATTATCCCGATCAACATAAATCATGCCGTAGCGTTTTTTCATTTCTCCGGTTGTAAATGACACGATATCAATAATTCCCCATGGTGTATAGCCCATTACATATACACCATCATATGTGATTGCTTTTTTCAAAGCTTTTATATGTGACGATAAATATTCAATTCTTGAAGTGTCATGAATTGAACCGTCCTCTTCTAATGTGTCGATGGCGCCGAATCCGTTTTCCACGATAAATAATGGAATCTGATAGCGGTCGTATAAGCGGTTTAATGTGTACCGTAAACCGGTCGGGTCAATCGCCCAGCCCCAATCACTCGCTGTAATATAAGGATTTTCCACGCCGTTTGGCAATCCTCCGTTTACGACATCTCCGGTATTATCGTTTGATACATCACTTTTTACGGTTGTAGACATGTAATAGCTGAATCCGAGGTAGTCCACTCGGCCGTTTTTCAAAATCTCTTCATCACCGTCTTCAAAGTGTATCTGATAGCCTTCTCTTTCAAACTCTTTTAACGCATAGCTTGGATAATATCCGCGAACCTGCACGTCCGGGAAGAAAAAACGCTGTCTCATCGTTTCTTCAGCCAGCATCACATCGCCGGGGTGAGATGAGTACGGGTAAATCGGAACATGTGATACCATCGCGCCGATCCTGAACTCAGGATTGATGTCTCTTCCCTTCGAAACAGCCAATGCGCTTGCCAGCAGTTCGTGATGGCCGGCCTGATACATGACTTCTTTTGCGTTTTCGTTTTCTTTGACGGCGACGCCCGAGTTCGTCCATAAAAAGATCGGATTATTCACATCCATCTTATTATTGATTTCGTTAAACGTCATCCAATACTTCACCTTATGTTTATAGCGTTCAAAACACACTTCAGCGAATTTCACAAAAAATCCGACTGTTTTTCTGTTTCTGAAACCGCCGTATTCCCTCGCCAAATGCAGCGGCATCTCAAAATGTGACAGCGTGATTACCGGTTCAATCCCATGTTTCAGCAATTCATCAAACACCCGGTCGTAAAAAGCCAATCCTTCCTCATTGGGCTCGGCTTCATCACCTTTAGGAAAAATTCTGCTCCAGCCGATGGACGTTCTTAAACATTTCAGGCCCAGCTCGCTGAATAATGCGATGTCCTCTTTATAACGATGATAAAAATCGATCGCTTCATGATTCGGATAAAATTCCCGCTCTTCAATTGTATCTGTTATTTTCCGGGGCACACCATGCGCGCCTGCCGTCATGACGTCCACTACACTCGGCCCCTTGCCGCCTTTATTCCATCCCCCTTCAAATTGGTGGGCGGCCAGAGCGCCTCCCCATAAAAAATCTTTTGGCAATGTCCCCATCGTTTATATCCTCCTTTATTTGACTGCCGCTTGCATGCCGAATAAATGCACTGCAGCCGCTTCAAGCATCCGCTTCGCAAGTGCAGAAGAATGCCTGCCTTTATTTTCATATTATACGTTTACATTATAATTGTACCGGTATAATTTATCAATACATAAACAATTATAGTTAATTTACGAAATGGCTTTTAAAAACGATTATGCTATAATTCTGGAAGAAGCGGGACAATAAATGAATGAGGAATGTATATGTTAAAATACCAGCAAATCGCGATAGATATTGAAAAATACATAGAAGAACATCAGCTGCAGCAAGGGGATAAACTGCCTGTGCTGCAAACCTTAATGACACGGTTTAACGTGAGCAAAAGCACGATCACCAAGTCCTTAGATTTATTAGAAAAAAAGGGGATTGTGTTTCAAGTGAGGGGAAGCGGCATTTTTGTCAGACGGAATAAAAGAAAAGGGTATATCAGTCTGCTTTCTAATCAGGGATTTAAAGAATCACTTGAAGATTTTAATGTCACTTCCAAATTATTAGCGCTGGAAGTGAGAAAACCCACGCCTGAGGCTGCCCAAAATCTGAATATGCCGCCTGACGGCGACGTGTATTATGTCAAGCGAATCCGATATATTGACGGGCTGACATTGTGTATCGAAGAGTCATTTTACAACAAATCGATTATTACGTATTTGAATAAAGAGATCGTGGCAGAATCAATATTTGATTATATTAGAGAAGGTCTCGGGTTAAAGCGCGGTTTTTCAGATTTATATCTGTACGCGGGGATGTTAAATGAGGAAGAAGCGGAGTACTTAGGTCTGTTTACAGGAGCGCCTAAGCTTTGCGTTGAAACGATTTTTCATTTAACCAACGGCCAGCCGTTTGACTTCTCAAAAGTCACCTATCACTATGAGCAATCACAGTTTTTCATTCAGGCGAACAGCCACCTTTTTGAACAGGAAACGACATAAGACGGGCTTTTCGCAAACAAAAAACACCCAATGCGCGAGCGGCGCATCGGGTGTTTTTTACTATTTCATATTCTTATTTAATGTTTCAACGGCTTTTTTCATTTGTGTATCGTTGTCCGCAAGCTGTTTTTGCAGATCCGTCATCAATTTGGCCGTTGTGTCTCCCTTTATAATGCCTGTTTGTTTCAGTTTCTCTTTTGCTTGGAATTGTTTAACGGCTTGTTCAAATGCTTTATCATACGTGCCGTTTACTTTCACGCTGTACCCCAGCGCTTTCAGCATTTTTTGCGCATTGGTGACGGTGGTTCCGGAATCCCCGTATTTGTATGTTTTTTTCGCATCTAAATACGGCAGGTTCGCATATTCAGGAAGCTTAACCTGATATTGCGGTTTAATGCCTTTTTTATGAATCCACTCTCCGTCCGCTGTCAGCCATTTAGCGATTGTCAGTTTAACGGTAGAACCGTCGCTGTAATCTTTTGCCGTCTGCACGGTTCCTTTTCCGAACGTTTTCTCGCCGATCAGCGGAATGCCCGATGATTCATGCAGCGCAGCCGACATGATTTCCGCGGCGCTCGCGGTGCCGTCATTGACGAGGACGACTGTCGGTTTTGTCACTTTGCGCTCTTTCGTCGCTTTCATGACCTCTTTCGTGCCGTCTTTGTATTCGACCTGCATGATATTTTTCCCTTTATCGATAAACATGTTGCTCATTTTGATGGCTTCATCCATCAGTCCGCCCGGGTTGCCCCTTAAATCGAGAATGTATCCTTTCGCTCCTTGTTTTTCGAGGCTGTCAATGGCTGAATTCAGCTCTTTTGCCGTCGATTCGGAGAAGGATGTGATTTGGATTTCGCCGATGTCTCCTTTTTTCATTTCAGAGTACACCGTTTCAACCGGAATGGTGTCACGTTTGATCGACAGGTTCAGATCGCCGACACCCGCTCTGTGCAGCACAAGCTTGACGTTTGTTCCCTTTTTGCCGCGGATTAATGCGACGGCTTCGTTTACATTAAGGCCTTTAACGCTTTTGCCGTTGACCTTCAAGATCTGGTCATTCGGTTTAACCCCCGCTTTTTCCGCGGGTGACCCTTTAATCGGCGATACGATCAGGATGCTGCCGTCCTTTTCTTCCACTTGTGCGCCGATGCCTTCAAACGAAGCGGAAATGGTTTCTTCAAAAGACTTTCCTTCCTGCGGGTCCATATAAGAAGAATATGGATCATCCAGGGAACTGATCATGCCTTTTATCGCTCCGTCTACTAATTTGCTGTCATCTGTTTTTTGATAGTAATCACTTTTAATCTGCTCGTAGGCTTTATTGAATTTCTCAAATTTGCTGTTCGTCAAAGCAGCCGATCCTTGCCCGAAAATGGTCGTATTGCCCGTGATAAACAGCGTAAGCGCCGAGGCTGCGACCGCAGTGATCAATATAATAAAAAACAGTTTAAATTGCCGCTTCAAGAAAACACCACCTTTTTATTCTTACATTATTATCATAGACGAACGCTCATTCGTCAACTTCAAACATGAGGCGCCCTTCTTTCCCGTTTACCCAAACCTATGCTTTTCTCTCAACATATGCTGAGGAAAAAGGAGGATTCGGCCTTTGAGCAAATATTTAGAAATGCTGTCCTTATTCGGAGTCGGAGGGGCTCACCCCGGCGGGCTCGCTTTTTCCAAAGCCGTTCTCACAAAAGCGGCTCCTCCTCCTGGCGAACCGATTCTTGACGCCGGCTGCGGAACGGGACAGACGGCCGCTTATCTCGGCCACCTGCTGTACCCCGTCACCTGTGTTGATAAGGATCCCCTTATGCTTGAAAAAGCAGCAAAACGATTTGCCGCTGAAGGCTTAACCATTCCGGGCTATTTGGCGGAGCTTGAGCGGCTTCCGTTTGCTGAAAATCAATTTTCCGCCGTTCTTTCCGAATCAGTTCTCACCTTTTCAAATCTTGATTCATCGCTGTCTGAAATCCTGCGAGTCCTTAAACCCGGGGGTATGCTGATCGGCATTGAAGCTGCTTTACAAAAACCCATGCCGGAAAACGCCATCACGCAGATAAAAGACTTCTACGGTTTTACCGTATTGCAGGATGAAACGGCATGGAAACAGAGATTGCTTCAGCAAGGCTTTCAGAAAGCGGATTTCATTCCCGCTGTCTATGAAAACAATGCGCAGGAGCCGACTACAGAAATGGATTTATCACCCGTTATTCAGCCGGTTCACTACGATACGCTGACGGCTCATTACGAGCTTATGCAGACGTACCGTGAATATATGGGACACTGCGCTTTTGTCGCTTACAAGTAAAACGGCGATTGTCCTCCTGTTTTCGTCCAACCTTTTTACCGCACTCTATCATAAGCTGACATAGAAAGATAGGTTGGATAGGAGGAGAAAAGATGCAAAACTATTATCATCTTTGCCGGCAGCACCAGGGAAAAGTAGCAAGAATTACAGAACGAAACGGCAGAGTCCACGTCGGAAGAATCGTACGGGTGACTAACAGCAAAGTGTATATCGCCCCTGTCGGCGGCCGTCACAGAGGATACGGGTTCGGCTATTGGGGAGGCTGGGGAGGCTGGGGAGCAGCCTACGGTATCGGCCTTGGTTTAATTACCGGATTTGCGCTTGGAGGTTTACTCTTCTGGTAATAAAGAAAGCCCGCTTTCTATTTTTCAAGCGGGCTTCTTCTTATTACACTTTCTTTACTTCATTAAAATATTCTTCAAGCGTTAATTGATGGTCATGGATGGCTTTTGCCGCTTTTTTGCCTACATAGCGTAAATGCCATGGTTCATACTCATACTTTGTGACATTTTCTTTGCCTTTAGGATAGCGGATGATAAAGCCGTATTCATACGCATGGTCTTTCACCCATTTGCCGTCCGCCGTGTTTCCGAACGCTTCATTCAGCTCATATCCGTTGCTTTTGCTGGAAATGTCCATGGCAAGCCCCGTCTGGTGTTCGCTTTGCCCTGGATATGCGACGGCTTCTTTCGCCTTTTTTTCACCTTTCAGACTGACTTCATTATCGAAAATAACTTTCTGTCTGTCATAAGAGCGGTATCCTGAAACGGCAACCAGGTCATAACCTTCTTTTTTCCCGGCGCTGAATAGTTCCGCCAAAGCATCGGCGGCAGGTTTGCGGATATATCGTTTCTCGATTTTCTCAGTAAAAGAAAATTCGACTTTCGGGATCACGAGATCATTCGGTTTATAATCTCCCGGCAGCGTGTATGTCTTATTCACGAGCGCAAGTGTATTTGTCGGGTTTTGAATGGTCTCAAGCCCGTTCACTTCTTTAATATCATTAAAATATTTGCTCTCCAATACAAAATCGCTGTTTTCTGCCTTCGTTGTTTTTTTGCTTGATGTGTCATCTGATTGTTTTGTTTCAGCTGCTGTTTTTGTGTCCTTGTGGCTGTCGCCGCCTGAAATGCTGCAGCCGGTTCCCACGATTGCGGTTACGCTGAGAGCGGCAGCGAGCGAGAACCATTTAGTGGATTTCTTCATTTTACACTTACCTTTCTTTTTTTGAATCAGGGCGATGCATAAAGAAGAGGGCTGCTTTAATCAGCATAACCCTCATCTCAAGTTTACGATACAGTATGCAGCGCCAGTTTAATCATATCATGAAAAGTCGTTTGACGCTCTTCTGCCGTTGTTTCTTCTCCCGTTAATACGTGATCGCTTACAGTCAGGATAGACAGCGCTTTTTTGCCGTATTTAGCGGCAAGCGTATATAAAGCAGTCGTTTCCATCTCTACGCCGAGAACGCCGTATCTGGCAAGCTTTTCGATTTGGGAGTCTTCATTGTAAAACTGATCGGCGGTGAATACGCTTCCGACCGCTACGGGAAGATTGTTTTTTTGCGCTTCCTGGTACGCTTTATGAAGCAGTTCGAAGTCTGCGCAAGGAGCATAATCTACACTGCCGAAGGCGACACGGTTCATCTGTGAATCAGTTGAAGACGTCATAGCCAAAATCACGTCACGCACCTTCACGTCATTACGGATGGCTCCGCATGAGCCGACTCTGATTAAGTTTTGAACATCATAGCTTTGAATCAGTTCATTCACATAAATAGAGATAGACGGAACACCCATGCCGGTGCCTTGGACTGATACTTTTTTACCGTTATATGTACCCGTAAATCCGTACATTCCTCTGACTTCATTATAGCATTCCACATTTTCAAGATAAGTTTCCGCAATAAATTTCGCTCGGAGCGGATCTCCCGGCAAAAGCACTGTATCCGCAATTTGGCCTTTTTCTGCGTTTATATGTACACTCATTTCCTTTTCCTCCTGCCTATTCAAACTCCCACCCATTGTACACTGAATAACGGTAAGAGACAATCATCAGCATGATCAGGGCGATCTTGGGCAGAATATGCGGGATGACAAGCTTAAAGTAAAAGGAGTGAACATAATGGGCAAAAAACAGCGTAACCGGGTGACCGGCCAGAAAAAGAACAATCACGTGCCCGTTTCAGACGTCATTGCAGCTGATGAAGCGCATGGAAAAGAGCATTCCGCCGCTAAACGGAAGCCTTAACACTGTCTTTCCCAGACAATACGGAAGCCGGCTGAAGATTCAGCCGGCCCCGTCTTACCTCGGCTGGACGAGCAGCCGGTTAATTTTGCTCCATCCCGCAGGGTTAAGCCTGTAATAGGTCTTTCCTTTTCTTCCTTCGTCTATGAGTATGACATCTCCGGTCGCTATGAATCTGGCTTGATAGTCGTTTGGGACCGTATCAGGCACATTAAAAACAGAAAATGCCCTTTCCAGTGCGTCTTGATGATTGTCAGCGGCCAGCTCTGTCCGATAGACGACCCTGTATCCCTTTTTCTCGCCGTAGCGGGGTGTTTGAAAAATCGTCACATCATAGGCGCAAATCTTTTTTTTAAACACGGGCAGCGATAACAGCATCAAGATCCCTCCCTCTTATTTCTTAATAGTATTAGCGTTTTTTCTCATTTTTCCTGTCTCTATTTTTGTCGAAACGGATGATACTTTTCGTCAAAGAGCGCAAAAAGCGAAACGAGGCAAAGTCCGAGACTGAATCCGGCAAGCACATCCGTCGGAAAATGCGCGCCCAAATAAATTCTGCTGAATCCGATCAGAATGACGAGAACCCCGGTAAAGACGGTGACGGCCCGTTTTCTTTTCGTGAAAAACGGAACATGCTTGATCAAAAAGTAAGCGATGACGGGATACATCACGGCCGAATTCATGGAGTGGCCGCTCGGAAAACTGTATGAGGTTTCATGGACGAGCGGTTCAAAAGCGGGTCTGGCTCTTTCAATCAATTCTTTTATTTTTATGTTTACAATCCGTTCAATGAGAAAGAGAAGCGGCAAAAAAACAACATCCGGCGTTTTTTTGTACATATACAGAGCCGCGCCTGTCAAAAGAAGAAGCGGCAAAAGCACCGCGGTCGTGCCGAGCTCCGTTATCCATAACATCAATTCATTCAGCCAGGCAGCCCTGATCCTGACAGCCGCTTCTATGACACGCTCATCAAAAACCCGGACGGCTTCTATCCGGATCGCTGCTGCGAGCAGAATAAACAATGCGAAAAGACTTGCTGGCTTGTACAACGTTTTCCCCCCATGTTTCATTCTCCCGAGCTGATTGAAAAAACCGAAGCTTTTTCACTTCGGTTCCGCAGTTTCAGTCTTCATCAAGCTCTTCGTCTATCATACATTTTTCTAATAAATAATCAAAGGTGATGTCGGCTATTTCGAAGATTTCCTCTTCACTCGGTATGTACCCGCGCATAGCAAGCTGACTGTAAAAATAATCAGCTATTTCTTCTGTGTCAATCACAAGATCTATTTCTTTCATGCAAACACCGCCTCCTTTTTTATGTTTTATGAAAAAACCGTTCAAATTATACCCGAAAGTTCTAAACGTTTTGTCCGCTCATATACTTTTAAAAAACAAGCCCCGGAGGGAGAAAAGATGATGACGAAAATGATGGCTTTATTGGACGGAGATGGATTTGATATCGTATTGAAAAAAGTGCTGAAAGGAATGTCGTTTGTAATCTTTGCCGGCTGTCTGCCCTGGTTTTTATATGTCACCGTCCGTTTTTTTGCCGGCTAGCTGAAATGCTCCCGCAGGCTTTCCAGCACAAAATTCATCATATCTTTATATTCTTCGTCACCGAACAAATGATAAAGAATCTTATAATCGTTATAAATATCAAGCAGCTCATCTACAATCGATACCGCCAGCACATGCAGGGCATCGGGATCATCAGCATCGCCTTCAAACTGAAGAAGAGCAGACGCGACGGTATCCTCGCCGATCTCATGAGATGCTTCCCCAACATAGTGGACAAACAGCAGCTGATGCACAAACTGATCCATTTCATATTTTCTCAGAACCAGCGTGAGATCCTCTTCCTCCGTTTCAAGCCACTCTCCGTCTTTCAGCCGAGTCAGCTCATAAATAATATCCTCCCAGCCATCCTCTAAATATCTCCATATTTCAGTTCTGTGGCCGATGACACGGAATAATTCCTTTCCGTAGTCCTTTACATATACTACGTCGCCGATCAGAAATTCATATTCAATATCCAATTTTTCCATATCGACGATCACGCCCTCATAATCTTTATAAAGCTGGATGGACGATTCAAAATAAAGCACTTCATTATGATTGACTTCGTAAAGATAATGTTTATCAATTTGATGAACCTTCGTAATGGTGCCGACGGTTCCGTACATCACGACGACCACGATGTCTCCCACTTGAAATTTCGGTTTATCTGGCTTCATGCTGTCTCCCCCTTGCCGCGGACTGTCATACGCTATCGTATGCCGGCCGCCATCATTTCGCATGGGCATGAAAACCACAGGAAATATCTATTTCTGTACCTGTTCAAAATGGCAAAAACCGCAACATGCTTGTGCGTTTTTTCACTTACCGTAACAGAAGCGTCCGATGACATTCCGCTCTCGATCGAATGAGCAGTAACAATGCTGAGACAAAAAGCTTCTATTTTTTATGAGTCTTTGTTTTTTTCTCTATGACGCAAAGGTAAATACCCGGCCCGAAGGCATGTTGACAATATCACCGCCGTGATGTTCAAGATTTGCCGTGAAACAAATCATCGAAGGTGTAGGGAGATCCAATTCCGGCTGCATATTTGCAATGGCTTGTTTATCATGAACAACCAAACTCGTTTCGGCTTTCAATGAAGGCACAACTTCAATCCGCTTCAACCTTGTCACATAAAATCCCCTTTTCCGTCCAAACGTCAGTGCCTCATCAGGCTTACCTGATGGATCATTTGATTCCCCTCACTTCATTTAAATGTTTGATTATTTCTCCGTGAAAAGCGGTTCCTTACACGGGACCCCGCCGGCAGCAGGCCTGATCCGGTGAACTCTGCAGCTATACATTCTACTGCCTTATGATACGTGCCGTCAGGAAGATGTGTTTACGTGCTGATCAAAACGGACGGCGTTGCGGGATTTGATCATACGGCACCTCATAAGCGAGTCATTTCAACAGAAAAAAACCGCACAATGTGCGGTTTTTCGTCAGGCGTGATGCACCTCGGTCTCATATTTTTCCCAAGCTTCATCAAATGTCGCCATCGTTTCTAAATAGTCGGCGCTCAGTTCTAAATAAGAACTGAGCTCGTGATAATCGCTTGACGTTTTCGGAAAGCCGTGATCTTCGTATGCCTGATTCGCAAACTGGCTGATTGCGTCCTGCGGCTTGGGATGCCTGTATTTCATCAAATAGTGATAAAAGGATTTCATGGGTTTCCCCTCCTGATGACTGTCTTTTGTTGTACTATTATACAATTCAAGTGTGAAATTACAACAAAAGAAGACTAGGAGAAGTCAAAATAATTCCGTTTCAAGATCCGTTCTGTCTCCATCAGCTCTTGATATGTGAGTGTTTCCGGTAATTTTTTTGCATTGACTAAAAAAAGCTGATTTTCGATTTCCGCTATGACCGCTTCCTCCTGATAAGTCATGCCGCAGGAGGAACAGGCGAATGCGGGTGTTTCTGTAATTTCTATGGCCCTCGTACCGTCAGGAAGCTCCCAGTACACAGCCGCCTGACAAGCTGACGCCTTCTGATTGCCGCACCACTCGCATGGCTTCACGGCGACTCACCTCCGACTTCCGATCCTGCTTTTTGCTCTTTCTTTTGCTGTGCAATAAATTTCTTTTCTTTCAATTCATCTCTTTTTTCCCTGCGGTCTTTCAGCGTTTCATGATCAGGGTTGGATGTAAACGTTTTCCTTCTGTCGATCCTCGATACATTTTCCGGTGTGAACGAAACCTCTTTGTCCGCGAAAATGGCGCTCAGTCCGACCGGCTCACGTTTGGCCATCGTTCCCGGAAAAACAGATTCAAAATAGTCGTCGGCTTGATTCGGGATATAGTTTTCCGGCTCGGGATAAGATGTAATCACCCCTTCGAAGTTTCTGATCACAACTTTCTCCGGACTTTGGGAGAGCAAGTAGTTCGGCTGCAGGGCGATTTTACCGCCTCCGCCCGGGGCGTCGACGACAAAGGTCGGCACGGCAAAGCCCGTTGTGTGGCCCCTCAGTCCTTCAATGATTTCCAGCCCTTTCGACACAGGCGCTCTGAAATGGCCGATCCCCTCTGACAAATCACATTGATAAATATAATACGGACGCACGCGGATTTTCACTAAATCATGCATGAGTTTTTTCATAATCGGCACCGAATCGTTAATGCCTGCTAAAATAACGGCCTGGTTACCGACCGGAACACCTGCGTTAACGAGCTTTTCACACGCCGCAACCGATTCTTCCGTCAGTTCGATGCTCGTATTAAAATGAGTGTTCAGCCAGACCGGATGATACTTTTTCAAAATTTGACAAAGGTTATCCGTTATCCGCTGCGGAAATACGACGGGTGCTCTCGTTCCGATCCGGATAATTTCAAGGTGGGGAATGTCACGCAGGTTTTTTAAAATATATTCCAGAATCTGATCGTTGATTAAAAGCCCGTCTCCGCCGGAAATCAGGCAGTCACGGATTTCCGGCGTTTCCCGGATGTAAGCGATGGCCGCATCAAGCTGTTTTTTCGGCACCCCCATTCCGATCTGTCCGGAAAAACGCCTTCTTGTGCAATATCGGCAATACATCGAGCATTGATTTGTCACCAGAAAAAGAACGCGGTCGGGATAGCGGTGCGTAAGACCGGGAACCGGTGAATCTTCATCTTCAAACAGCGGATCTTCAAGGTCATATTTCGTTTTGTGCATTTCTTCTGACAGCGGCACGGACTGCATGCGGATCGGACATCTCGGGTTATCGGGATCCATTAAAGAAGCATAATAAGGCGTAATGTTCAGGGGAATGGTTTTTACAGACATCCTGACGCCTTCTTCTTCCTCTTCGGTCAAATGAATGACTTTTTTCAGGTCATCGACGGTTCTTACAGTATGGGTGAGCTGCCACAGCCAATCATTCCACTTGTCTTCCGGCACATCTTTCCACAATTCAATCTCCTTCCAATGACGCTTCGGCTGAAACCATTTGTTTGTCAAACGAATTCCTCCTTATGAATGGCCAAACGTAAAGTCTTGCACCATATATTCATATTTTCGAGCCCTTCTGAAATGCGGCAGTTGTTCACAAGCCTGCCTCTGTAGCCGTATCCCGCATGGTACAAAACGGCATTCATCCCGTAAGACGCTGCACGGGCCAAGGAAAAAAGATGGATGATTCCCCGGCCCGCGAGTTCCTGCTCCAACGCTTTAAACAAGTGTGCCGTTACGGAGTTCCCCCTGTAAACTGACAGAACCGCGCAATCGGTCATTTCAGCGTGCCCCAATACCGGATTGATATCTGCGCTTGCCGCCCCAATGAGACGATCCTGATCGAATGCGGCATAATAGATGGTGTTTTCTCTCATTGTTTTTTTAATATAAAGGGGATTAAAGACAGGAGTCGGATAGGTAAGAAAAACATGTTTATATAAATGCGTTAAACGGTCTGCATCATCTTCGTCCGCTTTTCTGAACATCAGCGTGCTTTCTGTCTGAGTCAGTCCCCGCCGCGGTGTCTCATATAAACGGTCAACAGTCGAATCTTCTGATACATATGAATCTGACCGTCTCCGCTCCTCTGCTAAATAGCGCACCATCACAACAGCCTCATGCCCGTTGTAATACCCGTCTATGACACCCTCAACAATAAAAAGATGCTTGACAAATTCCGGCTCATCGCCGCGCTTGGCAAAGAAAATTACCTTTTGGGCTCCTTCTTGCTTTGCTTCTGCCAAAACGGCCGGAATAAGCGCCGTGATCTGTCCGTCATAACGAATGACTCTGAGCCGCTCATTGAAACGGTCTGCATCAATCTCGGCCGCTCCCTTTTCAGCCCTCAGTTCCTTTATCAGCTCCGTCACCCCCATCTGCCACCCCGCACCATTCCATGATAAAAAGAGAAATGATTTTGACGGCATCGATTAACGCCCGGATTTCAATGTATTCATTCGCCTGATGCGCCGCCTTGACTTCTCCCGGCCCGAAGACGATGACCGGCGTCTGTCCCGCGTGCTGCAAAAGCCCTCCGTCCGTTCCCCACGGGGACGCTTCACGAACCGGTTTTGCCCCTTTCATTTTCTCAAAAGAAGATTCCAGAGCGGAAATCAGCGGATGCTCATCCGGGAGATCATTCGGAAGCCACTGAGCCCCAAACCATTCTATTTCCGCGGGGTGGTGTTTAAACCATTCATCCCGGTACTCCAAATCTTTCAGCCAGCTTGCGAGCTCTTCTTTTACTGCTTCGGGCGTTTCATCCGGCGCTATTCCGCACCTGCCTTCTATCACCACACGGTCAGCTACCGATGATGGCCACGTTCCCCCTTGGACGGTGCCGATATTAATGGGAACCGGAATCGGAACGTCCCGATAAAGCGGGTCTGTGATACGGGCGTTGCGGACGTGTTCAAGCTCTTTAAGGGCTGTGATGACATGCAGGCTTTTTTCAATGGCGCTCACCCCTTCATAGCGGGTGCCGCCGTGTGCGGACAATCCCCTTACCGTAATGCGGAACCACATAGACCCTTGCTGCTTAACAAACAGCTTTAAATTAGTCGGTTCGGGAATAAGCGCCCCGTCAGCCTTGTAGCCCCTCATAACAGCCGCCAGTGTTCCCGCGCCGCCGCACTCTTCATCTACGACACTTTGAAACAGAACATCTCCTTTTAATGTAATCCCGCAGGCTTCAAGCGCTTCTAACGCAAACAAGAGGGCTGTATTGCCGCCTTTCATATCCGTTGACCCGCGGCCGTAAACTTTGCCGTCCTTTTCAACAGCGGTAAACGGTTCATACGTCCATGCGGCGGGATTTCCTTCCGGGACAACATCAATATGTCCGTTCAGTATCAGTGATCTTCCGCCCCCGGCCCCTTTCTTTACAGCTGTGATATTCGGGCTTTCATGGAAGTCTTCGCGTTCCGATACAAAATAAGGATGCTCTTTCAAATGTTTGACACTCGGCTCCCATACATCAATATCCATGTCAAACTGTCTCAGTTTTTCTAAAACGACTGCCTGTGCGTTAAATTCATGGCCGAACGTGCTTTTTTCCCCGATCAGCCGTTTCAGCAAGCTTACCGCTTTTGCTGTGTTTTCTTCCGCCCACTCAGTGACTTTCTTTTCTAATTGATCCATGGACAGGCCCCCTTTTAAGAAAACATTCTCCCAATCTGATTTCGGCATCCGTTGTTTGAATGACATCGTCTATGGTCGTGCCATTCAGCAGTTCCTCAAGAACAAAAGCCCCCTCATCTATGCTGATGACGGCTTTCTCTGTAATGATGAGATCTGCACAGCCCGCTGCTGTAAGCGGCAATGAACAGCTTTCGACCAGCTTCGGCCGGCCTTTCTGATCGGTGTGGCTCATGACGACAACCACTTTTTTCGCGCCTTGGGCAAGCTCCATCGCCCCGCCCATTCCGGGCACTTTTTTCCCCGGCACGAGCCAATTGGCGAGATCACCTGTCCTGCTGACTTGGAGCGCGCCTAAAATGGTAATATCTATCAGCCCTTTTCTGATCATGGCAAAAGACAGAGCTGAATCAAAATAGGAAGCTCCCTTAACTGTACTGACAGGAAATCCGGCCGCATTGCATAAAAGCTCATCCTCCTCTCCGCGCTCCGGACTGCCGCCGATCCCGAGGACGCCGTTTTCCGCCTGCAGCATGACCTCCATGCCGGCCGGCAGAAAGTTCGGCACTAAAGAAGGAATGCCGATCCCCAGGTTGACAATCATACCTGAGGTAACTTCACTGGCGGCCCGCCTCGCGATACTCTCTCTTTCCGCTATTCCCAAGCCCATTTCCACTTCACTCCTTCACTTTGCACGACACCCTCCACGAAAACGCCCGGCGTTACAATATGCTCGCTGTCAAGTTCGCCGGCAGGCACAATCTCTGCCGCCTCAGCAAATGTTCTTTCGGCCGCCGCAGCCATCAGAGGGTTCATGTTGCGCGCCGTTTTGTCAAACGTCAGATTCCCGAATTCATCAGCAGTATGTGCGGACACAAAAGCGAAATCAGCCGTCAGCGCTTTTTCAACTAAATAGGACTTTCCGTCAATCGTTACGGTTTCTTTGTTTTCACAAACGGTTGCGTTATCAATGCCGATATCAGTTAAAATACCGCCTAGCCCCGCTCCGCCTGCGCGAATCCGTTCAGCAAGCGTCCCTTGCGGCGAAAATTCCACCTCAAGCGCTCCGTCAGTCATTTGTCTGCCCGCGACAGGATTTGAGCCGATATGGGAAGCGATCAGCCTTTTTACCCGCTTATGAACGATAAGCGGGCCGATGCCGATTTCCGGAAATCCGGCATCATTGCAGATGACGGTCAGCTCTTTAACGCCGCTTTCCAAAATCGCTTCGATTAATGACGGAGGTGAACCCACTCCCCCAAAACCGCCGAACATAATGACAGATTCGTCCTTGACATCGGCAATTGCTTCATGAATATCGATTTTTTTATGAAAAATAGACATATCAGCTCAATCCTTCTTCATCATTTTTTCAACTTCTTCTGCGGCCTGTGAAAATAGATCTGACAGCTCATCCAGCTCGGCATATGAAATCGTGAACGGCGGGGCGATGATGACGGCGTCTCCTTCTCCGCTGTCAATACCGGGCTTTGCAGGGTAAATAAGCAGGCCCCGTTTTTTTGCCGCTTTAATGATTTTTTCGGTGAAGGCCTGTTTTTTCGAAAAAACGTCCTTCGTCGTTTTATCCTTAACGAATTCAACCCCGATCAGGAGGCCTTTACCGCGGACATCCCCAATCACCCCGCTGCGCTCTTTGATTTCTTCTAATTTCCGCTTCAGCATTACGCCTTTCTCCTCTGACTGCCGAAGCAGATCGTGTTTCTTAACATAGCGAAGCACTTCAAGCGCCGCTCTAGCACAGTATGGGTTGGCACTGTACGTATGTCCGCTCATAATGACCCCGGAGCCCCGCTTGATCGTTTCAATGATGTCATCAGAAGCAACGGCTGCCGCAATCGGAGCGTAACCGGCGCCTAACCCTTTTCCGAGCACCGCGATATCAGGTGCGATCCCCCAATGCTCAGAAGCAAGCATCCGCCCTGTTCTCCCGAGCCCCGTCATGACTTCATCCGCGATAAACAAAATACCGTGCCGGCGGCAGACCTCCTCAAGCGCTTCATAATAACCTGCCGGCGGAGTGATGGCCGCCCCGGCTGCTCCGACAATCGGTTCTGCGACAAATCCCGCGATAAATGAGGAACCGATCCGTTGAACAGCCGTTTCCAGTTCAGCCGCCGCAGCTTTCACAAATTCCTCTCCCTGCAGCTCTGAACGATACATATTAGGCGCTGAAACGGCAGGAAACCGTTCGATCAACTGGGTGAAGCGGTATCTCCGTTCGTAGAACCCCGATAATGAAAGCGCTCCCAAAGTAATGCCGTGGTAACTGCCCCATCTTGATAGGAAGACGGATTTTTGGTATTGCCCTTTTTCCTGCCAATATTGAACGGCTATTTTCATCGCTGTTTCGACTGCCTCTGATCCGCTGTTTACAAAAAATGACCAATTCAGCCCGCCCGGCAGATGATCCGCCAGAAATAAAGCGAGTTCTTCTGCCGGAGTACTGGTGAATTGCGAGCGATACACAAACGAAACAGAGTCAAGCTGCTCTTTTAAAGCTTGTATAATATCCTCCGTGCCGTGGCCGATATTGCAAGTGACCGCCCCCGATGCTCCGTCAAGATACTTGTTCCCCTCCTGATCATACACATATGATCCCTTTCCATGACTGACTGACGGATAATTTGCGTCAAGCTCCGGTTTGATTAAATAGCTCCCCATATCTTTCCACCTCGAAAACCCATTTGCTTCATTGTATGAACAGATGAATAACCGCATTCTTATCCTTCAGAAAGTTTTTTGCAGAAAATACCTTTCTGTAAAACAGGCTGCCGGAGATGTCGCGACAGCCTGAAGAGCGTTCTGGAAATTCTATTCCTATTGTTGATTTTATTCTTTGCTCAGCTCATCATCACATCATTTTTGATCTGAATCAGTATAAGCAGAGGGCGGAAAATTCCCGTCTTCTTTACTGTATGGGAATCAATATTTCACACAAATGATGATTCACCTTTTGTAAAGTATACCTTTCGATAATGGGCTGCTCTCTGATTGATAAATTATTTTTTTCGATCTCGGAAAAAACAATGTTCCAAAATCCACTGACTGCTTCTTTTGTATGATCAAGCAAGAAAACAGCATACTTCCCTCCGGAAAATGTACCGATCCGGGCTGGTTCAGGCACATGGTCTTGATTGATAACAAGACAAACATCATAGCGGCATTTCTCTTTAGGAGTACGATTCGGATGATCTTGCGGAATTGCTAAAATGACAGAATGATCAAGCAGACCATTCAATTGCGCCCAGTTTTTAAATGACTCCATCAGTTCTTTGTTTTGCTTTCCGCCATACTCTCCGACGTTTCGGAAATAAGCAATTCTGGATTCAGGTAATTCTTCAATCGTTAAGTTCACATTTTCGCCCCCTTCTCCAGAAAGGTAATATGTATTAAAATGTTTTTCAAGCTGATTTTTCAGCATGGATATAACAAAAAGCCTGCAGAAAGTGATGTTCTCTGCAGGCTGATTTTCATTATAGGATTTTTTTCAGTCTAACAAATAAAAGCCGCACCGACGATGATTAATAAAATAAACAATACCACGATCAGCACAAAAGTGCTGGTTCCGCCTCCGCAGCCGCCGTGCCCGTAACCATAGCCAAAACTGCCGCAACCGTAGCCATATCCGTATCCGTACATACGCAAATCATCCTTTCTTCTTACGATATACGGCATTGTATGCGGGCCAACTCCCAATTGGTTTATGCGAATGCCCAACTATGTAAGAAAATAATGAAAAATTGTATGCACGCGCCGAAATCTTTTGAAGCCGAGTTTTTCATAAAAGCGGTTTACACCGTCCATCCCGGACGTCACAAGGTATACGGTTTCCATGCCGTTCAGCTTTGCCGCCGCCATCAGCTCATTCATCAATATCGATCCG
The DNA here is from genome assembly GCF_041222765.1 of Bacillus sp. JNUCC-21. Lineage (NCBI taxonomy): Bacteria > Bacillati > Bacillota > Bacilli > Caryophanales > Bacillaceae > Bacillus > Bacillus sp. JNUCC-21. Next base: position 2,144,593 of record NZ_CP166019.1, read on the forward strand.
TAGCCTTTTCGTTGGAATTGATCCAGAATTGCGACTTCTTCTATTTTTGCGGTTTTATCTGCTTTGTTGATGAAAAGCTCTCCGCAGCCGATCGGAATCGTTTGCGAGGCGTCGCTGTAGCACACAACAAGCATGACCGTTCCGTCCTTATACAAAGGATATTTCCGCTCAAGCTTTTGTTCGGCCGCCGCCTCGCCAATGTAAAGGGCGTCATAGATGTTCATAATAGACGACCCGTCGGCGAGGCTTTTTTCCGTCCCCCAAGCAGTGAGCGGGTGTCCCGCCTGCAGGTCCCCATTTTCCAGTTTCCTTGCAAAAAACAGCTCATCTTCCACTACGCAGCCCTGCTTTACGAGATTTTGTTTCAGAAGAAGCGGAAACGCGTGCTCCGGAGCCGCTTTCACATGAATATAATTGGCTTGAAGCAAGCCCGGAACGGACGAAAAAAACGGCAGCAGTTTGTCTAACGGAAATGTACGGTGCAGCTGAACAAAGTTATGCGAAAAAATCTGCGGCAAAAAAGGGTCCGTATATACACTGAAATGCTCGAACCTCTGAATGCCGGAAGTAAGCTCTATATACTGCTTCTCGGTTTTATCAAATTGATCGGTCATAAAAGCTCTCCTTTTCCTTACACATCCAACTGCATCTCTCAACCTTTTGTTATATTGAGATTTCTCATAATTTCATCGTACACCGGATAGAACGGCATTCCAATTGGTAATTGTTTAATTTGCTGAAAGGAAATGGGTATCGCCTTCTGATTCGCAAAAAAACGTTTCGCTACGTCATGACTGATCGGATGGAGAACCCCTCTCAAATAAACATAAAATTCCCGTTCAATGCGAAACAGCATTCTCCCGGGCAGATGTTGAATACAGCCCGATGTCCCCCGGCTGATCGGCGGACCGTCCGGAAGCGCTTGTATTTCGTCCCGTTCTAAAGCCGGGATGTCATGCCGTTTAAATCGGTAAAAGCGAAATGCGCTATGATCAACCAGTCTTTTCTCCCCGTCTTCTATAAAATAAACATGAAACTGATCCCTGACGAGCTGAAAATTCGGAATACTGACGGAGTTCTCTTCCTCATATTGAAATAAAAACGGATCCGGAATGACGACGGTTCGGCCTTCATATAACGTATGCCAGCGCTCGTTTACAGGCTTCCTTTTATTTCGGTCAAGCTGATATACTTTCTGATCCGTCCCCTTTACAAAGGATCCGTCGATCAGGACAGACGGAAGCGATTGATACGTGTTCTGAAATGAGTGGGGTGTTTTATAGGTCGTATCCAACACTTCTTTTATCGGCAGAAATGATGTAAATGTGTTGAGCCTGCTCCAAAAAACAGAGTCTCCGTGATTCCAATGCATAACATCTTCGTCCCAAAAGCTGCCGAACTTCTCTTTCACACGCTCAAGCAATGATCTCCGGTGCATCACTGAACAGTGATCAACGAGAAAAGCGGCCTGATCAAGCACCTCTTCAGCAAAACGATAGAAGTGGAATTGTTCTGTTCCGCGCCCGTTTACATGTATCACCTTCTGGCTGGAATAGACGGCATCAAACTCGCTGTATTGATTAAGCGCTTCCGCCATGCGGCTGAGCCTATCCGGATGAAATACGGTGTCGTCTGTCAAATAAGTGATGTATTCGCCTTTAGCCCGTGAAAGCGCATCATTAATCAAAACGGCATACCGGGTCGACTTCAGCCGTTCGGCAGGATTGATAAAACTGTTGTCATAATATATGCGAGGATCTTTTATATACGTACTGATGGCAGCCGAGGTTTCTTCATTTGAATGATCATCCATCACAAACAGCTCCCAATTGCTGTAGGTCTGATGCAAAACACTTTCAATCGCCTGTTTCACAAGATCCGGTTTGTTGTAACTCGTTAAGATAATTGAGATCTTCTTTTCCATCCCATCACCCCTTCTGTAAAACATAAAAAACGGCTCCGAAAGAGACAGAGCCTGATATCCGTTATTAAAAAGCACCCCAGCTGACGATGCTTGAAATCGCGACGTTTGATCTCGTATGATTGAGCGGATTTTGAAAAACGGCCAAATCTGACAGCACTTCTTTGACAATTACGTTTTGCAGTGTGCTGCCGTTAATCAGATTGACGCGTGATACAGGAACCCCAAGCTCTTTTGCCATTACAAGCTGACGCCGCAAATCTGAATGATCTCCGGACGGCTGACGGGATAACAAAAGAAGAAGAAGCAGTACGAGCTGAAATTCCTCCTCAAAACCCCCGTGTTTTACAGTTTCTTCTGAATCCAAAGTATTCCTCTCCTTCATTTTTTAATCTATACAACGTATGTCATACTCTTACAAACCGCATAGGCAAACAAAGCCTGATTCGAAAATTCAGCTGTTTGATTAAATATTGAAAAAAACACAAGCAAAACGGCATTCGACTTATACCAATCTCTTCAATCAGGAATATGAATAAACGTGAGGTTGAAATTGTTAAAGGAGGTGTATGTCCGCATGAGCGAAGATCGTTTGGAGCTTAAAAAGAACTTATTGAAAACTCTTTTAGCCCCTGTATTTGACAACAGCGCTTTATCTGGCGTTACAGATGGAGGAGATAACGTGAAAAACAGCGTAAAAGAATTATTGGAAGCGGCAATTGATGCAAAAGTAGATGAAGCAGCGGCGAAAGACAGTCTCAGCGCACAATCTGTATTGGGAAGCGGTATTTCATTAGCGGCGAGATGGATATTTGCAAGAATTCAGCCCGGCACTGTCATCAGCATTGTGATGGATTCAGGAGACATGATCGGCCCGGTTCAATTTGTTGCCTTTGACGAAATTCACGGAATCGTTTTTGTTACGCAGGAAAATTCCGTTACACCGGCAGGCTCTGCTACAACATTGCTTGACGTCGACAAAGTTGAAAGTGTCACGTTCACTTCGTAACAGCATATGAACGTTTTATATATCCGTTCAGGATATAAAGGCATATACACGTATTTTGACCGCTGGATCGAGGAAGGCTTTTTACAGTCTTCCGTCCGCTTTTTTTCTGTTTCTGAGTTTGAGGAAGATACCATCCGCAGTATACGGGCATTCAAACCAGACATCAGTCTGATGATGACGGGAGACCGTATTCCGTCTGAATGGCTTCAATGGCTGAAGACAGAACAGATTCCCGTTTATCTATGGATGACGGAAGATCCTTTTTATTTCGATGTGAGCATGACAATCGCCCCTTTCGCCGATGTCGTTTTAACGATAGAACAAAACGCGCTTGATGCTTACCGGCAAATGGGCTTACAGCACGTATATTATGTCCCGATCCCCGTTAATCAGCGGCTTTTTAAGAAACAACCTGCTGAAGCTTCTCTTCACACAAATCTGCTTCTGATCGGATACCCGTACCCGAACCGCGTTGAACTGGTGAAAGCAGCGGCGAAGCTTCCGTATACGCTTCGTATCATCGGGAAGGGATGGTGCAGACATCTGCCTAAAAAAATCGCCAGGCAGCAAAATGTGCTCGTAATGGATGAATGGATTGCACCCGAACGTGCCGCATTATATTACAACAGCGCAGACGTGGTCTTAAACCCTCACCGTTCTTATCGGTTTGCGCTCAATCAGAACGGACGCGGCATCGAAAATATCAGTTTAAATACGAGAAGCTTAGACATTGCGGCTTGTCAGGCCTTTCAGCTGACAGACCTTTCTCCCGCGCCCCCGTTTTCATCCTTTGTTTCTTACAGCGGGCTTGCGGATTTTGCGGATAAAATCCATTTTTATATGACAAACCCGGGTGAACGTAAACAAATCGCGGCGCTTAATTATCAAGAGACAGTACCAGCGTACACGTATGACCAGCTTCCGGCTGTGCTTGCGGCTATCCGTTCCAAGACTTTCTCATGAAACGCTCTTCACATCAAAAAGCAGCTTGGATAAGCTGCTTTTTTCATGTTTATTTTCCGCTTCTGTCAGTCAGTTTTCTCGGGTCAACCTGTTTATTGACCTGCGGGTGAAAGCCGATTTTATCAGCGATTCTTTCCCAAGGCACCATTTTAAAATTTTGATTGGCCTTTTGGCCGTGATCTATATTTTCTCCGTCCTGTGCGACAAAAAGGCCGAACGGATATTCAGGTCCCAGCCCGAAACCCAGAACGTCAATTCCGTCTGTATCGCTTGTGCCGTCTGTCTCAGACCCGTCTGTTATCTGAAAGTCCGCAACATATTTGTTCTGTCCCTGTCTTTCATAAATCGCGTAGCTGCTGTTACCCTGGCTTGATGCAAGCAGATAACCTTTCCCGTCAGCAGCGTAGTAAATCGTCAGTCCTTCAATATCAGGGGTTAAATGCCTGCCGTCGGCACGATCGATAACCGTTCCGTTACTGCCGCTGTCCGGCTCAGCGCTGAACTTCCAGATGGCCTCATCTTCTTCTGCGATATAAAGACTGCCGTATTCATCGTCTGCTGCCATCCCTTCTGTCTGAGAATTCATTTTAAACGCCCTTACCTTTTTGCCGGATATGTATCCATTTTTATCAGCATTTAATTCGTATTGTTCAAATTCGCCTTCTTTCCCTGTCACCATCGCGTAATATTTTCCTGTTTTTTGACTGTGGTACAAGCTGAAACCGTATACTTCATCAATTGCTGACGCAATCGGGCGGTCTGGGTTCGTAATGCTTTGTAATGTGCCGTTTTTCCCGTCAATGGCGTAAATCTCAATGGTATTCTTTCCTTCAGACCGATTGGATGCCGCCGCAATATCGACTTTTTTTCCGTTCAACGGAAAATCATAGCGGATATCAACATTGTTCAGCTTCCCGGTAGGATAGGAATGAAGCATCTTTCCCTCTAGGCTGTACACGACTAAGCCTGATTTTTTATTGGTTGTGATCAATTTGCTGTTCTGAGGATTCTTGGGGTCCAGCCAAATCGCAGGATCATCAGCTGCATCACCTGCTGTATCAACCGGTTCCGTTTCCGCCGCCGCATTCACGGTAAAATGATAAGGATCAGACAGCTTATGCTTGGCCTGGGAAGAAACCGCACCGCATGTGAGCATCAATCCGGCTGCCGCGGTTAACAAAAGTGTTTTTGAATGATTCATTTTCCTTCCTCCTTTTATGAAAGTGTACTTCAATTGTAAAATACATACAGGAATGTCAGTGTTAAGTTTTTGTGAAGATTGTCCGCATGTGAGAATTTATGAAGAGAAAGAATTGACGTGAGCAAATATTTAAAATGAACATTTAGTACAATGTTTTATTTGTGATTTCTATTCTATTAATCGGGTAAAGCGATATGAAAGCGCATCAGATTAATGTTTTTCTCTAATTTTTGATTTATTGGTTTCTTTCATTAACTCGCTGAAATTGTTCAACATATGATGCATGGTAGAGAAACGAGAGTTGGAGGATAAGCCATGCCTAAACAGCAAGCAGTAGAGCTACAACCGTTTTTTCACGATAAAACTGTTCTCGTCACAGGCGGGACAGGATCAATCGGAAGCCAAATAGTAAAACGCCTTTTGCTCTTAACCCCTAAAGAAGTCATTGTGTTCAGCAAAGATGACAGCAAACAATATGTGATGAAACAAAAATACGCGGATGAACAAAGACTGTCGTTTGTGCTCGGCGATGTTCGTGACTACAGAAGAGTCAACCAAGTGATGAAAGGTGTTGATATTGTCTTTCACACAGCTGCGCTGAAGCAGGTTCCGACATGTGAGGATAATCCCTTTGAAGCCATTCAAACCAACCTTATCGGCGGACAAAATGTCGCCGAAGCCGCTTTGCTGCAAGAGGTGACGCATGTGATTAATATCAGTACCGATAAAGCCGTTTATTAAGATACTTACTACAACAAATCAAAAAAAGAAGCTTACTTTGCACTCCTTTCCAAAGCAGCCTCCAATAAATGCTGAGCAAATTGTTTATAAAATTCATCTAAGTCATTACTCGCTTCATCCTGATCTATATAACGGATACTGTAATTATCTTTATGGACAACCTTTATTGTTTTCTTCTTTAATTCCTCATAACGTTGGTAAGGTTCCAAAACTACACCCCCGCTTTCACAGGAGTATTATATGTATGTAATGGTTCGTCTCTTGACTGTTCTTTCTTTATCAAAGCCTCGCAAGCTTGTTCAAATGTATGGTTAACTTTTTTCTTTATCCAGCGTTCAGTACCGATTTCATCAAAGATGAAATCGGTGTTTTGTACTTGCTTTACTTTTTATATAGGTATGTGTTAATTGATTTTCAGCTATGTTCTTATACATAAGGAAATCATTTATATGTACGACATAAACTTTATTCTCTGGCTCTCTAAACCATTCAAAATCCGCAGCTATATCCACCCTTTTGCGAATTTCCTCAGACCTGCCTTCGATATTTTCGGTTCATCAAGTGTTCATTCCTTCCATATTATCAGTTCATTTACCCGTACTTCTTTAATGCAGCAGCAGCCTCGTCAACACAAATATTCCGCAATTCCGAAATCTTTATCTCCTTCTTTAACCATCATTCTTGTATCTTTTGTTTCCAACTAACCGCCTCCTTAAAATTTTCACCGAAGAAATTTACACTCCATTCAGAAAATTCACCATATATTCACAACATTCTCCATTTATTTCAAAATTAATTGTTATAATATAGTTGTATTACATACCTAAACCAAGGGAGATGCTTTTAATGAAAAAAACAGCAATTGCTTTATTAGTTTCAACTATCGGTCTTACTGGTGCAGCTGCTTCTGCGAACGCTGCTGCTAAAAGTGAGCCAGCTTCCCTGCCTCACAGTAATCTTGAAGCTTTAACAAATACTGATAGCTTCCATGTTTTAAAAACTGGCACAGATCGCAAAAACGGTGTAGGCAAAGTCAATCTAGCTAGAACAGGGCCAGACTCATGGAAGACTGTAGTCAGCAGCTTCACACCAAACAATGTAACCAAGATCTCTCTGATGGGATTCCAAGAATCAGGCGCAACGGGCAGTGCCTCTGCGGATGTGACGTATGAATTAGTAAAGTCAGATGGAACTGTAGTTTCTACTGTTAGACCGAGCGGAGGAAATTATTCAAGAGAACAATTTTACAAAGTATTTAGCGTCAACACATCAAGCATCACAGGAAAACAATTGTATATCCGAGCTCATAATAATGACACTTCAGCCCAAGTAACAGTTAATGTCGATGTTTACTGGGACTACAATTATTAATGCATTGAGAGGGTTTCCCTCTCTTTTTTATTTTTAAAATATTTGTTTAAAATAATAATGCAGACTTGTGCTTAAACTGAATAATACTCAAGATGCTTATTTGCTAATCTTATATTTGACTTTGTTGAGTTCATCCATCACCATTTTAACGGTACTCAGTAATTCAAAAATATGTTCTTGGTATCCGCTCCTGTGGTCTTTTTCAATTACTCTCTAATTATCATTCAGCCTTTGAAAATATAAATGTGTCTTTTTCATCATCTGAATCGTCAAATAAACCTTGGAGCAGGAATGCTTCATATATAGAGCCTCCGTCAATGAACGTTACTTCTTCACTAAGTATCCAATTGAGCGCTCATCAGCTTTAACACATCGTCAACAGAAAAGATCAGCGGATGAGGTGAGGTTTGAAGACATTATTGCTGTTCAATATGACATTCCCTAGTTTTGCAGCGGTTTTTCTAGGAAACAATACCACTTACTGAATAATTTTAAATTTTGATATGTTTGTTTTTGGAGGTGAAGATTCATTTAATTTTTTATACCAAATACGAATTTTTTGTCCTTTGCTCAAGTCATCTTTATTGTTAAGTTGACTAAGTCCCAGTAAAACTATATCCGATCTATACTTCTCAATAATCTCTTTTTCACTAAGATTTTTAAAGTCTTTAGCATCAGCTTTTTCATTAGGTATGAGAATTGCTTGGTTCTCTCTTTTTAAAATGACATAGCCGACCATAGTTTGCTCAGCCTCCATAAAATGTTTGTTATGTTGATTTTGGCACCCTAATGTTATACATAACAAAATTAACAGCATTATAAACACTCTATACAAGTTCAAACCGCCCTTCTTGCATATTTGTAACAAGAATAAAACACTGTTTTAGGAAATGACAGACTAAAACGCCTCATGTTTATGAATTTAAACAAATTCCCCCCTAGACAAATGGAACACGGCGAGGTCTTCACCATTATAGAACTGCACAATTGCATCATGAAATATTCAATTGACTGATCAACCACATCACCTTCTTTAAGCGATCTAATGTTTATATTATAAGGTCCTATAAGTCTATACAGCCTTTCCGCTTAATCATTTTGCTTATCTATAAGCAGTTTACATTAACTAAGGGTATGTACAGTTTTTCAGACATGTTCAGCTTGTCCTTGAAATGTCGGATTGCTTTATCTTGTTCTTTACTTAAAATGTTTATCATTTAATCATGCTGACTTAATATAATGTTTAAGTGTTTTTATATGGGGGGGAATATGTGTAAGGAGGCGGTTTATTTGAAAAACGATCAGAAAATAACGCTAAACTCTTCTTTTGCGTTATCCACTCTTATTGTCTTACTTATTGCATTGTACCCGTCCTATTCTTCTTGGTTTGTCACAATATTCTTTTTAGGATTTGCACTGATATACACATTTGAAAAAAAGAGCAAATCTTCAAAACTAATTGCTGTTATCTCTTATCCATTATTTATTGTTGCGTTTGTTTACAGCATAATAAACAGCATGTCATGATCCACTCTAAATTTGTTCTTAAAATTACGATTTTAAGTTAACTTTAAACTGCATTATGTTGAGAATATCACCTTTAATTGGTAAGCTGACATCTAAGGTCATACTTATACAAAGCAGGTGATATATTGAATAAAATAATCGGAATGACCGGATTAATTATCTCCTTACTTGTGCAAGGGTTCTCAGCAAGTGATTCATTGACTCATAAGATCGCCATGGCTTGTCTATTTTTGTTCTTATTGGTTTATAATTTTAACCATACTAAGGAGTTCTCTAAAAAGTCTCTGGCGATTATAGGCGCTTCCTTTATTGTGCTAATGCTTGGAATTTATCAATTCCTCTTTTTTACCAGTGATTACTTTGAAAGTCGCGGTTTAAATTTTGGATTTATCCTCTTACTTGAAATTGTTTTAGTTATTGGATTAGTGACTGCTGCGCTGAGTTTAATTAAGCATATTGCAGACCGCTTAAGGAAAACACCTGATGGTAAAGAGCGTTGACTCTTTGCCTTTTTTTAGCTAACCATTTCTTTTTATGCCGTCTTTCTATGTACAAAATCAAACGCAATATCGACTTTTGCCGGCTCTCTTCTGTCAAATGATGAATTGACTCCAGACATTGCATCTTAATGGGCTCTTTTTCATTTTTCACCAGAATTTCTCGATCAATTACCTTTTTGACACTTTACAAAAGATCCAGTCGCATTGCTCTCTTTGATAAGAACTCTACATTTCTAATAGCAAGATTGAATATTGTTTGTTAATACACTTGGCCCCAACTTTTGCGTCTTAGAATTTGAAAGGCGCACTTGCACTTTAACATTTGTCATTTCAGCCGATATGGAATCAATCCTTCCAGCCCAATTAGGACTCTCTTCCTCGGGAGTCGGATATAGTTTAAATCGCCAACTGATCTCCCCTGTTTTGGCGGCAAATCCTTCATAACCGTCGTAGCTTCCATAAGAAGATGGCTGAGGAAGGTGGACAGCAAGAATACTCATATTCGTTCTTGCAGCACTTGGCGGGTATAACTGCACTTTATAGATTAGTGCCGCACCCTTCGCATTTTTCAGTTTTTGATTTACCGGTTCGAGTACTGCACTACAAGGCATTGGACTTGCTTTCATTTGAGTTGGAGAGGCAATAACAGCAGACAATAAAGGTATAACCAAGATAAATCGTTTCATCTACATTCCCTCACATTTTTTTGTTAATTTCCCTTACTCCCGCCTTGAATATTCATCACTTTTGAATGGTTAGCTTCATTAAAAGGTGAAAAAGGCAGTACTGGAGCTAAAGGAGCTACTGGTGCTGCCGGTAAAGATGGAAAATCAGCATATGAATTAACCGTTCAACAAGGTTTCTCAGGAACATTAGATGAATGGCTTGCCTTACTAAAAGCAACAGCAAACTGATCACGTACCCTTCTCTAACGAGGAGGGTATTTTTTTCGCATTTCATACCTAAATTGATAAATAAGAAAAAACACCCTTCCCAACTTATTACATTATGATAAAATATTACATAATCAGACGAAATGCTAGGAGGGTGATTTTTTTGGAGCAATTGATCTCTTCTTCAAAAGTTGGCTTAAAAATCAATGAATGGTACAAATACATAAGATTGTTCAGTGTTGCAGATGCAGAAATTCTAAAGGATGAAGTTGAACAAGAAATAGAGCATATGGAAGAAGATCAAGATTTATTGTTGTACTATTCGCTCATGTGCTTTAGACATCAATTAATGCTTGATTATCTTGAACCAAAAACCATGAATGAAGAACGACCTAAAATTTCAGACTTATTAGAAAAGATCGAAAGTAAACAAAGTGATCTAAAAGGAATTCTTGAATATTATTTTAACTTTTTTCATGGGATGTATGAATTTGAACAATACGAATATCTTAAGGCAATAAGTTTTTACAACCGAGCTGAAAAGAAGTTAGCCGTTGTCCCCGATGAAATAGAGCGAGCTGAATTTCACTATAAGGTAGCTGAAGTGTACTATCACATGAAGCAAACCCACATGTCTATGCACCATATTGTTCAAGCAATAGAAACATACAAAGCGCACGAAACTTACTCAATAAGAGTAATTCAATGTTCATTTGTCATTGGCCTGAACTATTTAGACATGGAGTATCCAGAAAAAGCAGTGCCACATTTCATAAATGCATTAAAACAAGCACAAGAAATTGATATGCCACGGTTAATGGGTTCTTCTTTGTACAATCTCGGTTTATGCTCATTTACAAGAGGAAATATGGAGAAAGCATTGGAGTATTTTAAAGAAGGCGTCTCAATTTATCAAAGTAATTCTCTTCACAATTCTAGCCGACTGCTTGACATACTTCTAATGCTGGCAAAAACGCACTTTAAATTGTTCAACATGGTTGAGGGAAAACAGGTTTGTGAACAAGGTCTTATGCTATCAAAGGAATTGAACGATGAAGTATTAGGAAAAATGTTTGATTTTCTTATGGGTTTATTCGTTGGGAATGTCAAAGACCGACTTTTTAAAATCTTAGATTACTTAGAATCAAAAGCTATGCTTTCAGATGTGGAAGACCTAGCGACTGATGCAGCAATGTATTATAATGTAAATGAAGACCATAAAGTAGCTACCGCCTTTTATGAGAAAGTGCTTTATGCCCGAAAACAAATTCAGAGAGGGGATTGTCTTTATGAAATTTAAACTTACATCTGCTTTTATTTTTTTAGTTATTTTACTTGGGTTTGCCGGACATTATCTTCTTGACGGCCACAAAGTTTTTAAAGAAGCCCGAAGAGGCCACACAGCCAGTATCCACATCGCGCTTGATCACCATAATGACTTCTCAGCGGAACGCCGAGGGCAAACCGCATAATGTTTTGGCACTCCCATATAAGGGGGTGTTTTTTATGATCTGTGTTCACCTGTAAAACTTTATGCAATGCTGTCCTTGGTAGTAAAGCTGCAACCAAAAAAGCACAAATAAATAGTATTGCTCTAAACTTGTGTGGCAATCATACAAAAATTCAAAAGGAACGGACCTAGACAGTAATGGAGGCGCACTTGTCACATCTGCAGATATTGATCGTTCATCAAAAACTGTTAGCTACTAATCATTTTACTTGCAGATTTATTCTGCAAGTGTCTTTTTATTTTATATAAAAGATAAGGAGCGTTATATGAAAAAGTCTTATGTTTTATATGGGATTTCAGGAGTTCTAATTGGTGCAATAGTTATATTGTTGATCAATGCATTCTTTATAAATAAAGGTGAACACTCTGTAAGTACTTCTAAAATTAATCCAACCGAGGATAAAATCTTTTTTATCTATTCAAATCCACTCATCAAGAAAAGCGTACTCATATCCACATTACAAGGAGAAGAATTCAATAAACGATACTTTAAGGTACCGGATATACCATATATCCAGAAAAAAACCCCCTCTTCAGACGATATCGTCTTGTTAGCTGAACATGAACCATATTATTACACATTAAAAAACAACACCATTAAAGAACATAAATTATCCAATCCATTTGCTTTTTGGTATCAAGAAGAAGATATTTCTGTAAAAGCCTATAATGTCGACACCAATGGAAATGAACTGAAAGTAAATGATAAAAAGTTCAATAAAAAATATAGCCTGACTTTGCCCTCCCTCGTAACCATGGGAGAAAGCGATGATAAGTATATTTACGTCATTCAAGGAATGTCTTTGTACGTCATTGATAGAAAAACAGCAGAGATTGTTAAAACGATTGGATTAGCTTCCTATGGAGATGTATTTGATCACTCTGAAAAATATGTTGTGGCTAGCTCAGAAAATGAACTAACTGTAATCGAAAAAGGATCCTGGAAATCAAAATTTCATAAAATATCCTGATGATCTTGAACAAGCGGACACTGTATATTACGACAAAAAAAGCAACAAATTTTACGTTACATATATTAATAAATCCGGATACGCCTGCTTACTTGAGTACGATAAAGATTTTTCTTTTGAAAAATTCGATTTAAAATTTCCGTATATGAATGCAAAGTTTAAAGATCAAAAACTTTATGTGATTTCACAAGAGGAAAACAAAAAAGGCATTGGTGGCTATATGGGGATTTTTGATATCCGTACTAAAAAGAAACTTAATGAATTTGATTTGCCTGAAGAAGAAACAAAAGTGCAGGACTTTATGGTTTTAGATTAAACATAAAGAATAAGTTGCAAAGCAAAAGCCCCTTCCTGAATAAGGGGCTTTAATTTTAAATTAAATAGATGTTTTATACGCGTTAATTGCTTGATTTCTCAAAAGCATATTATCTTTCGTAACCATTCCGAGATTGTATGCTTGTTTGATGATATCCAGCACTTGATTATCAGTTTCAGTTACAGCTCGTCCCCCAGTTATTCTGGACTTCCAGTAATCAAACTGGTGATTTAACTCTGAACTGCTTTTAAGGTTTTTATTATCAACTACTTTGCCATTCTCCAGCGCTTCTTTGAATTCAGTAAAACCAATTGAACATTGCTGATTCGAACTAATTCCTGCGCCTTCTGTCGCTAAACTGCAAAACGCTAAAAACTTCGGATCTTTCGTGATATTGTAAGAGTTATTTAGACCTTCCATAACATTCACCCTCTCTCGAATTTTACAACGTTGCTATAAATGATTTTCATGTTTTTCCCAAGACCTTCAACTTGAATCTCATTTGAAGGAAGTTCGTTCATTGGAATTTCAATGTATTTGTCCCATCCTATCACAACTTTGTTTTGTCCAAGTATAGGGTCATATTTGTATATGTTCGCTTCACCTTTGTATAACAAATTTCTCCCATCCTTTGCTTTAATGACGGTCGAATTTGTATAGCCCATAAAGCGAACTTTAATATGCAGCTTGTCACCTTTCAAAACATTTGTTGCATTTGGTTTGCTGTTTGTAATGGGTTCCCAAGCAAATTTGTTGCCGTCTGATGTGACGGAAAGAATCTAAAGACTGTAAAGCGGTGCTGCTTCAACTGCTTTTGCTTTCGATGTGTGAATGGAAAACATCGTTGTACAGCAAGAAGTGTAATTGTTACTAAACTAAGCACTTTTTTCAATTCCTTAACCCTCTTGGTATTATTCCACATGTCATTTATCGGTAATTCCGGCGAGGTATTTAACTTAAATACAAAAAAAGAACCTGATTCTAACATGGTTCTTTTCGTTTTAGTAACTGAATGGGTTTTTAACGACATATAAATGTTTCCTATACATTAAGTTTGCTCACTCAAGGGAGTCTTGCTCATCCCCTATGGAAAGGGGGTGATGCTTATGTCAACATTTCAAGCATTAATGTTAATGCTTGCATTCGGGTCGTTTATAATTGCCCTGTTGACGTATATAAATAAAAAATAGACCTCCCTTAAGCCTCAGAACCTGAAGGGATAGGTCTATTAAGAAACCGCATCGAGCAAGCCTTTTGACGGGGTGTGACCAACACCATGCTCTTTTTATTTTATGCATTTCTTATTAAAGAAATACACTATAACCAGTTTGTATTTCACAGTTTGATTACAACAGATTAAATGAAATAATTGGAATATTTACAAAACTTTTGTTTATTGAATATCACCGTTATTTTATTTAGAGCCGATAAGAAGCTTTAATGTATCAATGTGCTTCAACACTTTCCAAATACTTTTCATGTTGTTCTTCTAAAACATTGATATCCTTTTTAATAATTTTAACTTTATATTTTTCTTTAGCTTCCTCAGATAAATTGTCATTTAGATAGCGCCGTAATTCTTCTTCATTTTTTGTTTTATCCATACCAATTGATATGACTGGGTCTGTTTCTCCAATTCCAAAGCTAAATAAGCCAAATTCATCCCATGCACTTTCTAATACTTCCTCAGTGGATTTTTGATTTTTAAAAGAATGTGTAACTGCGCCATACATGAACACAGAAAAACAAACAATGATCAAGACCCCAATTAATTTCTTTTTCATTGTCTCCTCCTTCCATTCCAAGAATACCATAAAATACAATACATGGAAAAATAATTCCTCAGCCAACAGTATCCTCGTTCATTACGGGTTGGTTTTGAGAGGATAAATGCTAATCCGCACCTTAATAACGATCTAATTAGATTAAGTTACCGTCTATCATCGTTTGTGAAAGTAACCTCCCACACATTCACCATAATCTCGGGAATTTTATTTTAATACTTTTAGGAGTTTTACATATTCACCATATTCATCTTCACAAAAAAATAATACGGTTGTAAAACCCTTCTTTTCATATAGATGCCTTGCGTTTAAGTTATCTGTATCTGCACCGAGTGTTATTTCCTTATCTCCAAGTTGTTTAGCATAATCAATCAAATAATCAACAATAATACCACCTATCCCACAATTTCGATATCCTTCTTTAACAATCATACGAGATAGATAAATGCGATTATCCGGAATGGTATAATCTGGGTCATTGTTTTAAAGAACTAACGATCCTTCTCCTATAAACTCGTCATTCACTGAAGTAAATAAAAGTAATTCTGTTTCCACTTACTAATTCGTCATAAAACACCTTAGCCATTTTCTTTTCCATGTCCCAAATATTATTACACTTATTGTATTCTTCGGGTTTTAATTTCTTTATTTGGTACGAATCCATAACCTCTCTCCCTTTTTATAATTAGTTTCTATCGAAAATAAAAAAGCTCTCTTTCTGAGAGCTTAACTTTGCAATACTTTTCCTAAAAATAAAAGCTAATTGTCCTTACCAAAGAGCAATTTTCCAAAGTCATTGTCTAAAATCTCAATTTCCACATCACTGTCACTATCATCCGTTTCAATTGGTTCGTCTACTAAACTTAGGATAAACTCCTCAAACGAATTGGCAATTAGGAAAAAGTCTTTATCAGGCTGACTTAATTCGTGATCCCAAAACAAAACTTTTTCATTGTCGATGTCCATACATATTTCATTACCACCTGCCGAGCTTGCTATAGGAATAATATTCCTAGGAAAGCGATCAGAATAAGTATTGATTGCTTCTTGGAGACTGTTATGATCGTTAGCTAAACCATAGAAGCTCTCTAGTAATTGTGTATCATCTTCCTTACCCATCCAAGGATCTTTCTCTATAGGTTTATAGCAAACGTCGTACTCAACTTCATCTGTTGTTTTTTTACTTTCTAAATAACAGCCTCCATATCCCTTCAAAAAATCCTTATAGTCGGAAGGCAATTGATTACCTATATTTCTTTCAATTTCTTTGAGTTGCTCGTTTGTATTAATGTTGGATTCTGTTTCAGTATCTATCGTAAATTCTTTTAACTTTTGTTCAATTTTATTGAAACTCATTCTAATACCCTCCCCTTAAATCAGAAGCTCCTCCAATATGAGGTATTTTGTTATTAATCACACTAGGCACTAGTTGTATTGTGACACTATCCAAATGGTGTGGGGTAAGTCCCTGTTGTGACAGCCATTTTTTCGCCTGCGCTTGAGATTTAAAACCCTTGATCTCTTTAATTTTTTTATAAACAAGCCTAAAATCTTTTTTCGTTCCATTTAATTCACCAGACTTAAACTTAATGTTTGCAACAGTCCATGGAGTAAAATCAGGACGTCCATCTTTAAAAGTAATCGGTTCTCCCTTAGTCGCTGCTTTTACTTCAGGTATGTCGGAATACCATTTTCCGTCACCAGGTGCGCCTTCCCATCGACCTTTATTCCTTGGTAATACCGTTCTAGGATTTGCTGATTCAATTAATCTAAGTAACCGATCCTTTAAATTTTCACTGTTAAATACATTATAAGGAACTCCTCTAGCCGGAACAACATCGTAACGGGGATTATAAGGCAATAAATCAGCAATTGAGACCTCTTTCAGTTTTTGGCCTGCTTTATTGACTTTAGAGGTGACTTTTCCTGCTACGTCAGCTTTTGTAAGAGAACCGGCTCCCTTTGTGCCTACTACAGAGGTAACTACTGTACCTATCGCATATGTAACCCATCTTGATCTGGAATACGCATCTCCATTTACCATATCCTTTTGATATGATTCCTCAATTGCTGCTGAAACAGCATCATATGTTTTAACAGGATGAAGTACTGCATTCCCCAGTGCTGACAAGGTTTCTCCCGGATCGATTATGAAGTCCCATAAGCCGGTTACCGTGTCTTTCCCGACATCATATAAACCAACGCCAGCTCCTTTTAAAATATCCCAAGTCACTTCTCCGGCTTCTTCAAGCTGTTTTGCTTGTTCAAGCTGAATGACATATTGCTGCTGGGAAGGTTCAAGGTTTTCATAGCCGATCTTCTTCGCAATTTCCAAATATTCATCCGGATCGGTCACACCGTCAGCGAGCTTTTTCTTCAGATCCTTGATTTCCCGCTCTTTCGCTTCTTCCTTTTTAAACGTCAGATAAGCATCCGAATGTCTTGCAATCTCGCCTTTTTTCTTATGTATGTCGCTTTCCCTGTATGCCTTGGTATTGTAACGAAGCGACGTGGCATTTTTCCCCTTACTCGTGGCATTTTGGAGTTGCTGAAAGTCAGCTTGAATGAACTGTTCGTTCGCTTCGGTTTCTGCGTATTCTTTCGTTAGATCATGATCAAGCTTTCCGAGTTTATGTATGGTATCGTTCCTTTTTTTATCTGCTGACTTAAGCTTTTGATCGACATCTTCTGTAGAGAAAACATCAAGATGAATGATATCGCTGATTTCATCAAGGATACCTTTCATTTCATTGCGCTGCTCCTGCATGATGGCTTGTGATTTATTCTTCGCATGAAACAGCTCGTGTTCTAAAAATGACTCTTCCACAAACGAATCAGCCAATCCTGCATCAGCTACTTTTCCTGAAATACTGTTAAAAAATGCAATTTTCATATCGATCAGATCAAGCCAGCTGTCCGTGACACCGGCGTGATCTTGAAAGAATGCTTTAATGTTGTCGGCGCCTTTGCCTGAAAACTCACTGTCATCTAAATCAGCCATTCCCTGAAATGCTTTTCTGAGATTGATAAATTGTTCTCTAATCTGATCGTATTGTTTTGCCCGCTTTTCTGCGGCTGAAATGAACGAGGCTGCTTCAAATACTTTCATTTACGTCTCCTTCCCACTTAATCTTATCTAAATTTTCTATTCTGAAATATATTTATAATACTCTTGGATTTTCGGCTTCACTTCCCAGTATTTAGCTCTATTTGATGACACCAACATGTCAAACCATATCTCAAAGTTAGAGTCTAAATATACCGCATCTTCAATATTATCAATTGAATCCAGATGCAACATATACCCCAATCCTTTATTTGATTTGTTTACATCAATAACATACCTGCCATCATAATGATACCCAATTAGGACATATCCCTTAGGGAAGTCTTGAACTTCATTAAATTCAATTATCCCTTCTGTACTAAGAAGCTCAATACCATTAAACATTTCCATTCCATTGTGATTGAATAGGAACTCTTTATAATCATTAGGCAAAGTTACCCCTAACATCTTTTCTAAACTATTAATTTCTTGAGGACTGGCTGGGTCTCTGAATTGAAAAGCAGCATCTTCCATGACATGCCCTCCATGTTGGAGCATAGGAAAAGTTCCGTATTTAGAAACAGCTTCCTTTATCCCATCAAGAGTCATGCGAATTAACTTTCCTTCTTCCATTTAAATTTCCCTCCTCTAAGGTGTTTAGGTCACTAAATTTTACCACACAACTGTATTTGAGTGTCCTAAAATGCCAAAACGGAATTTACAATCTTTGGTTTTATATTTATAATTAGGAAGGTTTGTCCGATATAGAGACAGAACAAACAAATTGGGGGAATTACATTGAAGAAATGGCTGTTAGGTATTGGCGCATTATCTCTAAGCTTTTCTTTGGCTGCGTGTGGATCTGATTCTGCTTCTACAGATAAAACAGATTCAGATCAAGCTAAAACAACAGAGCAAGAAGAAAAGGATGCAAAAGAGACAAAGGCAGACACTCAATCAAATGACAAAAGTGAAAAAGCCGAAAATGCTTCAAAGAAGGATTCGTCGGATAAAAAGGCGTCTGACAAAAAGAAAAAGCTGGTCGATGTAACACTTAACAGAACAGTTGATGGGGATACGATTAAAGTTAACTATAAAGGCGAAGTCAAAACTGTTCGTTATTTACTTGTTGACACGCCTAAAACTAAGAACCCAAACTCTTGCGTACAACCATATGGTGAGGATGCTTCAGCAAGAAACAAACAGCTGGTTAACAAGGGAAAACTTCAACTGGAGTTTGATAAAGGAGATCGTACAGACAAGTATGGCAGAATGCTGGCTTACGTTTATGCAGATGGCAAATCAGTACAAGAAACACTGCTTAAAGAAGGATTAGCACGAGTAGCTTATGTATATGAGCCAAACACGAAGTATTTAGACACGTATAAGAAAGATGAGCAAGCTGCGAAAGATAAAGACTTGAAGATTTGGAGTAAGAATGGATATGCGACTGATAAAGGATTTAATGGCTGCGTAACGAAACCGAAGAAATCAGTAAGTGTATCTAAGCCGGCTCAAAAGTCAGTTACAACACACCAATCCGAGACACATAAATCGAACTCAAGCGGTTCAGCATCAAGCAGCTCTTCTAACTCTGCTCAAGCCTCCCCTTCTGCTGGAGGAACAGAACACTTTGCAAACTGCACAGAGCTGAGAAAGAAATATCCGCATGGTGTATCAAGCACTCACCCTGCTTATACATCTAAAATGGATCGGGATAATGACAACTTTGCATGTGAGAAGAATTAATTATTTTGAAGTCCTCTGAGGCTTCTTTTTTTATTTGGGTATTTTCTCAGGCTAACAAAAAACATAGAGCGTATGAGCGAGCTCTTTAGCCCAACACTTAAAGAATACAGCCCCTACAATATTTATTAGGTTATTTTCGTATTCAATGTCAGACAGAATATTGTACGAATACTACTGTTTTTACAGTAAATACAATAAAGAGGAGGTGCTGATTTTTTGGAGTTAAAAAACATCGTTCATTCTTACAACATTACAAATATTTTGGGTTATCTTAGACGCTCTCGTCAGGATATGGAGCGAGAAAAAAGAACAGGCGAAGATACGCTAACTGAACAAAAAGAACTCATGAATAAAATACTGAAGTCGATTGAAATCCCCTATGAATTAAAAATGGAAATCGGGTCTGGGGAAAGCATTGAGGGCCGCCCTGTTTTTAAAGAATGTCTTAAAGACCTCGAGGAAGGCAAGTACCAGGCAATTGCTGTTAAAGAAATAACAAGACTCAGCCGCGGGAGCTACAGTGATGCGGGACAAATTGTTAACCTTCTTCAAAGCAAGCGATTGATTATCATTACACCATATAAAGTTTATGACCCTCGAAACCCTGCAGACATGCGTCAGATTCGTTTTGAATTGTTTATGGCCAGAGAAGAATTTGAAATGACCAGAGAGCGTATGACAGGCGCTAAATACACATATGCGGCACAAGGGAAATGGATTTCCGGACTAGCGCCTTATGGATACCGATTAAACAAAAAAACATCCAAACTAGTCCCAGTCGAAGAAAAAGCAAAAGTCGTTCAATTCATCTTTAACATCTTTTTAAATGGGTTGAATGGAAAAGATTATAGTTATACAGCGATTGCTTCTCACTTAACAAAATTACAAATACCGACTCCATCAGGAAAAAAGCGCTGGAATCAATACACAATTAAAGCAATTCTGCAAAACGAAGCGTATATCGGAACTGTTAAATATAAGGTTAGGGAAAAAACAAAAGACGGTAAACGAACAATTAGACCTGAAAAGGAACAAATTGTAGTATCGGATGCACATGCCCCTATAATAGATCAAGAACAATTTCAACAATCACAAGATAAAATTTCAAACAAAGTCCCCCTGCTGCCTAATAAAAATGCATTGGAATTAAGTGAATTGGCAGGCGTATGCACTTGTTCTAAGTGCGGTGAACCATTATCTAAATACGAAACTAGACGAACGCGAGAAAACAAAAACGGCACGAAAAGTGTGTATCACGTTAAATCACTCACTTGCAAAAAGAATAAATGCACTTATGTAAGATATAACGATGTTGAAAATGCCATTTTGGATTACCTCTCTTCTTTAAGCAACTTAGATAATAAGACTTTAACAAAACATATCACTTCAATGATTTCTAAATACGAAGACGTAAATAGTAATGTGAAAACAAAAAAGCAAATGTCTGAACATCTTTCACAAAAAGAACAAGAGTTAATAAATAAAGAGAATTTTATCTTCGAGAAATATGAGAGCGGCATTTACACTGATGAACTTTTTTTGAAAAGAAAAGCTGTTTTAGATGAAGAATTTAAAGAACTCCAGATTGCCAAGCATGAGCTCAATGGAACTCAAGAAGCGCAATCAGAAATAGACAGTAATACAGTCAGAAACAACATAAATAGGATAATTGATCAATATCACATTGAATCAAGCACAGAGAAAAAGAACGCGCTATTAAGAATGGTCTTCAAAGAAGTTATCGTTACGATGACACAAAAAAGAAAAGGGCCAATTCCGGCTCAGTTTGAAATTACCCCTATCCTAAGGTTTAATTTTTCGTTTTCGACCTCACCGTCACTGATAGTCCCTCAAAATGCAGTACATATCTTAAAAAACCGATAAAGCTGTTTCCCCGGTAAACACAATGGGAGCTACGAAGCTGTTGTCCGAAAAGCTGTTTCATCAGGCGAATCATCATGTTCAAAACCGCGGTACGGTATTTTGTTCGGTCCGCTTCGGCAATGTTCTAGGTTCACGCGGTTCCGTTATTCCTATTTTATTTGAGCAGTTGATGGCAGGCGGTCCGCTCACCATTACGGATAAAAACATGACGAGGTTTTTTATGTCGATTGATGATGCCGCAACGCTCACCCTGCAATCTGCGGCGATTACAAAGGGCGGAGAAACATTTATTTTTAAAATGGAGTCCCTGAGGCTTGAAGAACTGCTTCACGGATTTGAAGAATATGCGTTCAGGCACGGACTGCCTCGCCCCGCCGCTGTTGAAGTAGGAAAACGCCCCGGTGAAAAGCTTCATGAAGAACTGACCTCTCCGCATGAGACGGAATCTTTATATGAATGGGGCAATCTTTACGCAATATTGCCGGAACCCGCCAAACATCCGGAATTTCGGAAGGTCAATCTCCCCAGATATCAATCCGATCAGGCGCCGCTCATCACAAAAGACACAATCGTAAAGATTATTGAACGATTACATGAAGAAAAAAAAACATAGAAAAAAGGCCTGTCTGATAGGCAGGCCTCATTGCTGAGCTCTATTTTTCAAATAAATGCAGACAGGCTTCATAGCCCTCTACCTTCAGCTTGTCTTTCGGAATAAACCGGAGTGCCGCAGAGTTAATGCAATAACGAAGACCGCTTGGCCCCGGACCGTCATTAAATACGTGGCCTAAGTGGGAATCAGCTGTTTTGCTTCTCACTTCCGTCCGGATCATCCCGTGGCTTGTGTCCAGTTTTTCGTCAACCTCTTCTTCCTCAATCGGTTTTGTAAAACTGGGCCAGCCGCAATGAGAATCGAATTTATCCAGAGAAGTAAACAAGGGCTTTCCCGATACGATATCAACATACAGCCCCTCTTCTTTGTGATCCCAGAATTCATTTTGAAACGGCGGCTCCGTTCCGTTATTTTGTGTGACTTCGTATTGCATGCGGTTTAATGATTTGATTTTTTCTTCTTTATTAAAAGCCATCTTATCTGTCCCTCCAATGCTCATCCAGAAAGCCTTGACGTCCGGAACCTACACGGTAGCGCCCGTAGTGATCAGGATTTTTCTTATAAAAGTGCTGATGATAGCCTTCCGCTTCATAAAAAGGCTCAGCCTTCAAGATGTCTGTCACGATCGGCTTTTTAAATATGCCGCTTTCTTCAAGCTGTTTTTTTGAGGCTTCAGCGATTTGTTTTTGTTCATCATTATGGTAATATATCGCCGCCCGATATGAACTTCCGCGGTCTGCAAACTGGCCGCCTGCATCAGTCGGGTCAATCTGCTGCCAAAACAGCTCGACAAGCTTTTCATACGGATAAATGTCAGGTTGAAATGTGATTTGAACGGCTTCTCTGTGTCCGGTCGTTTCACTGCACACTTCTTCGTAAGTCGGATTCTCAGTATGACCTCCTGTATAGCCGGACACCACCTTTTCAATCCCGGGCTGTTCGTCAAACGGCTTCACCATGCACCAAAAACAGCCGCCTGCAAATGTGGCGATTTCTTTTTTTTCTGACATACGGGTGCCCTCCTTTGTTCATACGTGGTATTATTATATTATAGCATGTATAAACAGAATAAAAATAATTCTGCTTTCAGGGGAAGCTGAACGAATGCCACGCTGACTACATATTGGAGGTTCATGATTTGAAAGTAAGGACACAAATGATGTATGATATGGAAGCTTTGCTTCGAAAAGTGTTTAAACAAATCAGAAATGAAGTTAATGAAATTCTAGATAAAGAGCTGTCCAGGAATGAATTTATCATTTTGCGGATTCTCAGTGAACAAGGACCTAAAAAAGTAACGGAATTCGCCCCCATTCTTGAGGTCTCCGCAAGCCACATTACCGCAGTGACCGACGCTTTAGTAGAAAAGGAATGGATCACCCGCATCCGTTCCAAAGAGGACAGACGAATTATCAGAATCCATATTACGGAAGCCGGGGAGAAAATTGTCGATCATTTCAACCAGAAAAAAACAGAATACTTTTTTAAACGGTTTGACTGCTACTCTGATGAAGAGCTCGCAACGTTAATCAAACTGTTCAGCAAGCTGGACAAAAAACGCTGACACGAAAAAACACAAATCCCTGAAAGGATCTGTGTTTTTTTTTTATGAAAACTTATTGTTTCGGATGATAATAGGAAAATTCAATTTCATCCGTGTCGAGATTGATTTTATCCGCTTTTACATACATGCCGTTGTCTAAAGGCATTTCCGACAGACGGATCTCGATGCTTTTATCCCCGGGATGAACGTGCACAAATGACGGGAGTTCATAAAAGCTGTCCATATAATTCAGCACAAAGCTGATCGGCAGGCTTAATTCGCCTAAGGAAAACTTCGTCACTTTCAAAACCACATCTCCGTTCTCCTCTACGGACGGTTCAAATGTGACGACCGCATTAATGGAGGTTGAGAATGCTTTGATTTTACCTGCCACGTGCACATCGTTATTGATGTCCACTTTGTAGTCAAGCTGATTCGATGCCTTCTCATTTAAGTACGCATTCACAAACCTGGCAAGAGATTCTTTGGAGCTTGTGATATGAAAGCCGTACTCACTTTTTGTCTGATCTTGTATTTTCGCCTGCTCTCCCGACATAACCAATAATGTCACAATTACCGCGGCGGCAATCACATTGAGTGCGAGAAGAACAAAAAACAGCGATTTCCACTTTTTCATCATTTCACCCTATTCTGCTGGTAACCCTTGTTTTTCAATGATGCCGTACAATCGATCGGCGATGAGTGCATACCCTTTTGCGTTCGGATGAAAATCATCATCCTTTGAAATCCGTCTGCTGCCGCTTTTTTGACTGAACAAGTCTTCAACATTCACCGCGGCGGTGTGAGGATCTTTTTCCAGCTCTTTTGCGGCGATCTTGTTCCAATCCGTTACAACCCCATTAATTTCTTTTAATTCAGGCAGCGTAAACGTGAATGGATTATACATGCTGACATACACCAGCTCTGCGTTTTCATTATATTTGCGGATTTTTGAAACGATCGCCTTGAATCGTTTTTCAAAAGGTTTCTCTTCCTTTTGGAACGGCTGAACCGTCAGCTGCATCATATTCTGGCGGAGCACCTTCATTAAGTCATTACCGCCGATGGTAAAAAAGATATAGTCGGCGCTCTTTAATGATTTCTGCACTTTTTTATTATCAAGCTTTTCCAGCAGGTCCGACGTTTTGTCACCCTGCACCGCATAATTTTTAATATCTACCGTTTTCACATGTCCCTTTTTCTTAAGAGACTCCGCTGTCCTGCCGACGTATCCTGAACCGTCAGGATCTCCTACTCCTTCAGTCAATGAATCACCGACCGCAGCTATGACAATATGATCTTTCGTTTTCGGTTCTTCAGCGTCAGAACCGGTGCGCTGGACAGAACAAGCTGATAAAAGCAAAGCCAGTCCGGCGATCAATGAGAACATTCGCAGCTTCAATCTGGTTGCTCCTTCCCCGTCTACTAGTGGAAAGTGTAACATGTTTTTTCAGATTTGAAAATGTCTAATCTGCCAGTTTACTTGAGCTCCTCAGCCGCTCTGACATCTGAGAGGATGTCATCATACGGAACCTTCTGCACGCCGTCATAATCTTTAAGCACCGTCCCGTCAGGTCCGACTAAATAAAAAGAGGTTTGATGTATGACCTGGTCCTCTCCCTCCGGCTTTTTGACGATTGCTTTAAAGCTGTTCAGGGCAAAATCTTCAATGTCCTTTTGGCTGTAACCGGTCAGAAAATCCCAGTTGCGAAGCGAAAGCGGATATTTGGAAGCAAATGCTTTCAGCTGTTTCGGCGTATCCTTTTCAGGATCTACACTGAACGACACAATCCGCACGTCCAGATTCTCAGCCTTCAGTTTTTTTTGCAGTTCGGTCATGTGGGCCGTCATCGGCGGACAGACCGTATTACAATTTGTAAACATAAAGTCGGCAATCCAGACATGCCCCTTCAGGCTTTTCAGTGACACTGTTTTTCCATCTTGGTTTTGATATGAAAACGGTTCAATCTGATAGTTCAGCGGGTCTTTTATCGTTTTCCCCCCGCAGGCGCACAAGAGCAGCAAACAAAAGACGGCAGCGAAGATTTTCATTTTTTTCATTTCCATTCCCCCCATGGATAAAACGCTTACAGCATTCATCATAAAAAAATTCCCGCACCCTCCCTTATCAAAAGGAAGGCGCTAAGGAATATGCACCGTTATGCGTTATGTTTTAAAATCTCTTGGTTGAAAACGGCCTCGTAATCTTTCCACTTCATACGGCGCTTGACATATTGTCGGAATGAATACACTGTTCTCACACTTTGTGAAGCAAAAACCTCTCTCAAATAAAGCTCAAGGTGCTGATGAATTTGAAAAAAATAATGTTCACCTTCCGTGACAACCGGTATTTCTGTCACTTTTACCTGAATCCCGTCCTGTCGTTTGAACTCTAGGCTTTTGAGTAACAAGATATCAATCCTTCTTTTTCGATTGTTTTCTTTTTATTATATACAATCTGAGAAAGCGTGTCTGTCATTTTGCGCGTCGTTCTAAAAAAAGTCAGATTAACAGGTGGAACAGATCCTGATCTTTATTCACCTCTACGTAATGAAATCCTTTTTGATTCATCCGGGCAATGAGCGCGCCGTAATCTTCCCGATGCTTAAGCTCAATGCCGACCAATGCGGGGCCGCTGCTTTTGTTATTTTTTTTCGTGTATTCAAACCGGGTGATGTCATCATCAGGCCCAAGCACTTCATCTAGGTATTCGCGAAGCGCTCCCGCCCTTTGCGGGAAATTAACGATAAAATAATGCTGCAGCCCCTCATAAATCATGGAGCGTTCCTTCATCTCCTGCATTCTGCCGATGTCGTTATTCCCTCCGCTGACCATGCAGATGACGTTTTTCCCTTTAATCTCTTCCTTATACAAATCAAGTGCTGACACGGACAATGCCCCCGCCGGCTCCGCTACGATGGCGCATTGATTATATAATTCGAGAATCGTGCTGCACACTTTTCCTTCCGGGACAAGCACAACGTCATCGACGACGGTTTCGAGCGTTTGAAAGGTTTCCGCGCCGATTTTTTTTACGGCCGCCCCATCGACAAATTTATCGATTTTCTCAAGTTCAACCACTTGTCCGGCTTTTTTCGATTCAAAATAGGAGGCTGCGCCCTTCGGCTCTACCGCTATGATTTTTGTATCCGGCGATATGTTTTTCATGTACGTGCCGAGCCCGGACAGGAGTCCTCCTCCCCCTACGCTTGCAAAAAGAAAATGCGGTTCAACGTCAATGTCATTTAAAATTTCGATGGCAGCCGTTCCCTGTCCGGCCATGACATCGGGATCGTCAAACGGATGAATAAACGTGCGGTTTTCTTTTTCACAGCATTCCGCAGAACTCTTATACGCATCATCGAAAGTGTCACCCGTCAATATGATTTCAACAAATTCTTTTCCGAACAGTTCCACTTGGGATACTTTCTGTCTCGGTGTAGTTGACGGCATAAAAATCTTGCCGTGAATGCCGAGGTGTTTGCATGAAAACGCAACCCCCTGCGCATGGTTTCCCGCACTTGCGCATACAATTCCGTTTTCAGTCTGCTCTTTTGAGAGCTGCCTCATTTTATTATAAGCCCCTCTGAGCTTAAATGATCTGACCACCTGCAGGTCTTCCCTTTTCAAATAGATGTTGCAGCCATACCTCTCAGAAAGTCTGTCATTCCTCTGCAAAGGCGTATGTATCACAACGTCCTTTACATTTTGGTGCGCTTTTAAAATGTCTTTTACCTGGATGAGAGAGTCTTCTTTAAGCAACGGTTTCATTTACAGAGTCCTTTCTTATTTAAATCCCTATTTAATATGCCATTATAACATGAATATTCAAATAATAAGACAATTATTTTAATTTTGTAAATAAAATTAAATGAACCGATACAAGAGAAAAAGATATTTTCGATCGCATAAACGTGTTATACTTAAACCAATTAGAACCAAAAGGAGCCAATTCATGAGTGTAATTGAACAAACTGATCCTTTTTATCAGCTGGCCGGCGAACATCACACCTTTTCAGAAGCGAAACGATTGGCCTCGCAATTTGCCTTATCTGATTTGCCGGTCTTCATAACGGGTGAAGTCGGAACCGGAAAAAAACAAATGGCCAAAGCGATCCACCATAAATCCCGCAGAAACAGCGAACTATTTATTACCGTTCACTGCAGCCAAAGCGAAGAGCGGCTCGAATATGAACTGTTCGGCGCTGAAGGCGCATTAAACAGGGCCCGCCGCGGAACATTATTCTTATATGAAATCGGAGACATGCCGCTCTCGGTACAGGCCCGCCTTCTTTACGAGCTGGATGCCGGGCTTTCCGCCCGCATCATTGCAAGCAGCACGGCGGATCTTGGTGATACCGGCGCAGAAAATACGTTCAGCCAAGATTTATTTTACAGGCTTCACGTGTTATGCCTTCCGCTCCCTGCTTTATCTGAACGAAAAAGCGATATACCGCTTCTTCTGCAGCATATGCTGACAGCCTCGGGGCAGCATGTTCATATCGATCCGTCCGTTTATCCGCTGTTTGAGCGGCACACCTTTAACGGCAACATCAGAGAACTTCAAAATGCGGCGTACTATATGGCCGCGGCAGCATCCGGCAACACGATTTATCCCGATGATGTCCCGCTGTATATCAAAAACAGCCAGAAAGCGAAAACAACTAAGAAAAAAGAAAAACGGCTGACATTGATGGAGAAAGAAGAGTTTTTGTTTATTTTGGAATCAATTAAAGACTTAAATACAAAAGGCGAACCCGCCAGCAGACGGAGCATATCCGAATTAAGCGAAAACAGCACAATGACATTATCGCCCCAGCAGGTCAGAAACAGGCTTGATTACTTAGAAAAGATGAACTATGTGACAAAAGGCCGTGGACGCGCTGGAACAAAAATTACATTAGAAGGGTTGAGCTTTTTGCAGTCACTGCAAAAACAAATCCTTTAAAAAGGAGGACATTTGATTGTTCACAATAAAAGAAGAAATCGCAAATGCCGTCACACACGGAATCGGTGTATTGCTGTCGATTCCGGCGCTTATTTTTCTCATTATCTTCGCGGTGAAATACGGCTCGCCGACAGACATCGTCAGCTTTTCAATCTTCGGCGCTTCAATGCTGCTGCTGTATCTCAGCTCGACTCTTTTGCACAGCATTCAGCATAAAAAAACGAAAGACATTCTTGAAATTGTGGATCATTCCGCGATATACGTATTAATAGCCGGAACATATACGCCATTTTTATTAGGACCCCTTAAAGGGGCGCTCGGTCTGACCCTTTTAATTATTGTTTGGTCGCTTGCCATCGGAGGCATCGTGTTTAAAATCTTTTTCGTGAAGCGGTTTATCATTTTTTCAACGCTTGTCTATTTAATGATGGGCTGGCTGATCATCGTCGCCATTAAACCGCTGTACGCTTCGCTGTCAGGCCCCGGTTTCGGCCTTCTTCTTTTCGGCGGCTTATTGTATTCCGCCGGCACAATATTTTATATTTGGAGAAAGGTTCCGTATCATCACGCCATTTGGCACAGTTTTGTTTTAGGCGGCAGCGCCTCGATGTTTTTCTGTATTTTATTTTATTGCGTCAAAGTCCCCTTTATCTGAAATAAAAAGCACAGCCTCTCTATAGAGACTGTGCTTTTTTTATGCACGGAGCCGTTTCTGACCGGCCGGATAATAAGCGGGCTTTATATGTAATTCAATGTCAGCCGGTTTCAGCCGTTTCAGTAATCTGCCCCGCAGCAGCCGGTCTGTTCCCGAAGTGCTGACAGGCACAATCGGGAGATCGAAACGAAGGGCCAGTTCCTCCGGATTGATTTTGCCGTCTTCGGACAGAATCAGACTTTGCCCTTTTTGCAGACGGACTTCTGCCTCCTGCAACACGGCATCCCGGCTGTCTCCGTCACAAATGACACCCATCAGCCGCAGCCAATTTCCGAGAAACGGCATCCGGAAAGCTTTCTCGCCAGCGATAAAACCAGCCGGCGCTTCAAGATGTCCCGCAAGCAGCAGAAGATCAGCCGGGCGCAATCTGGGATGCACATACAATACGGGGCCGTCCGGTATCGGCTGATCATGATGAATGCCGATTGCCGATCCCGACACGTCAATGCAGCCTCTCATAAAGGCTTTCGGCCGCTCATACACCAGCCTCATCTGTTTTTGAAAAGAAAGCCGCGGGTCAAGCTCTTTTTGATTGATATATTCCTGAATATTTTTCATGAACATAAATACAACGTACATCACAAGGCAGCCGTAACGAATCAATTCTTGTCCCCCTGCTTAAACTCAATTCTTTTTCTCGTATACAAGGTACTCATAATCGTAAGGGTTTTTTTCATCTTTTACTCCCTGTTTGCGGGATGTCAATTCCCATTCAGCTTCATTAAATTCCGGAAAAAAACGGTCTCCTTCAAAGACATGGTGAATTTTTGTCATGTAGAGTCTGTCCGCGTAAGGAAAGAGCGCACTGTACAGCTGGGCGCCGCCGATCACAAAGCATTCTTCATCCGCCGGGATCAGCTTGAGCACTTCCTCAGCCGAGTCGGCGGTAATACAGCCCGGGAATAAAGATTCGTCCCGTGAGGTTACAACGATGTTACGCCGGTTCGGAAGCGGGCGTCCGATTGATTCAAATGTTTTCCGCCCCATTACAATGGTGTGGCCCGTCGTCACTTTTTTGAAATATGCGAGATCATCGGGAAGGTGCCAAGGCAGATCGTTATCTTTTCCGATCAGCCGGTTTTCATCCATCGCAAAAATAAACGAAATCATACGCTGACAGCTCCTTTTATGTGCGGATGCGGGTCATAATCCTCAATGATAAAGTCTTCAAACGTAAAATCAAAAATAGAATCAACATTTCGCGCAAACCGCAGTTTCGGCAGCGGACGGACATCCCTTGTCAGCTGCAAATTCACCTGCTCCACATGGTTTTGGTAAATGTGGACGTCTCCGAATGTATGAACAAACTCACCCGGTTCAAGCCCCGTCACATGCGCGATCATCATTGTTAAAAGCGCATAAGACGCAATATTAAACGGCACGCCGAGAAAGACATCCGCTGAGCGCTGATAAAGCTGACACGACAGTTTTCCGTCCGCGACATAAAACTGAAACAGGCAGTGGCAAGGCGGAAGCGCCATATGATCAATTTCGCCGACATTCCAGGCGCTGACGATTAAACGTCTGGAATTCGGGTTTGTCTTGATGTCATGAATCAGCCGGGAGATTTGATCGATGGTCTCGCCGTCCGCTCCGCGCCATGAACGCCATTGAGAACCGTAAACCGGTCCGAGCTCTCCGTTTTCATCCGCCCATTCGTTCCAGATGCGGACTCCGTTTTCCTGAAGGTAGCGGACATTCGTATCTCCTTTTAAAAACCAAAGCAGCTCATGCGCGATGGATTTAAAATGGAGCTTTTTCGTCGTAAGCATCGGGAAACCTTCCTGAAGGTTAAACCGCATTTGGTAGCCGAACGTGCTGATCGTACCCGTTCCCGTACGGTCTCCTTTTTTTTCTCCGTTTTCTAACACATGACGGCACAAATCTTTATATTGTTTCATTTTTTTCATCCTTTTAAAGTAGTCTTTTAGTAGTGTAACACAATAAAAAATCATTTCTGCAAAATTTCTCAGAAATGATTTTTTTATTTCTTCTCGCTATTACACGCTCATCCAGTCAGGCGGCGTATTGCGGTCCCAGTAAATGCTGCCGAGCTCATGATGTGACTGAAATCCGTCTTCAGCGGTATGGTAATGAAAATTAAACCAGTAGCCGTCTTGCGGGGGATGATCCCGGCGGACGTGGAACCTTAAAAGATCTTCACCCGTCAGCCTGTTATACACATGAAAAATTTTTTCAGTTTTTCCGGCCGACGGTTTGCTGGAAATAACCACATCCTGATACGCTTCATCATCTTGAAACTTGGCTAAATGTCCTGTGATCACATCTTCGATTTTCGGCAGAATTTCACTTCTGTAATCATCTTCAATGACCGGAGAAATTTTGCTGCCGAATTTTAAAAATGATTGATTTTCAGCATCACCGAGAAGCTGCTGCTGATACGATTGAAACAGTAATTCAGGCTCCCGCCCTGCCTTCTCTTCTCCCGGCAGGGCGTGTTCATCATAAAAAGCGGTGTAATCATTCTGCTCAAGACTGCTCGACTGTCCTGAAGGCTTGTCTGTCATCAAAGCAGCCGGAGGAGACACGAGTCCGAATGTTACAATGGTAAACAGAACCACAAGGGTCTTTTTCATCCACAATTTCATGACAGATTGTTCCCCTCTGTTTTATTGTCCTCTTTTCCTTTATTTTAGCATAGATGAAAGCGCGGCGTCATGTCCGGCAGCGTATTATCATGCAATATGGGAAATTGGTAACTGTGACCGAGCGGATAAACCGCTTACAATAAGAAGGAGAAAAAGGAGGGGATGAGATGATTAACGCTTTATTTGCGACAGTATCACTTCTCACGCTGCTTTATTTTGTCGTTATGGAAATCACTGATTAACGAAAAAGAAGCCCATGATATCATGAGCTTACATGGATGACACCGAAGTGGAAAAGCGCCGTCTTTCTTTTCAGCACCTTGAAGCCGTATCGTTCAAACCGCGGGCTTTTCCAATGGTCTTTAAGCACTACGCATTTTTTCGCCGCCCGGACGGCTTGCGTGATGCACTCTTCGTTAAAACCCTCTTCTGCCAGCGCGCGGAGCGGTGCAATGCCGTCTGACGTTTCAACAGGTTCGTGAAACATCGGGTCAAAATAAATGACATCTACCGATGAATCAGGAAGCTCCCGCAAATAATCGGCGCAGTCGGCATGTTTGACCTGAATGCGTTTCATGGCGATTTGGAGCTGCTCCATTCCGGTTTCCCACGTTTGAAGTCCTGTTTCAACAAGCAATGAGACAAGCTTGTTTTTCTCCAGGCCGATGACTTGTCCGCTTTTTCCGACTGCCAGGCTTGCCAAAATCGCATCGGATGCCAGGCCGAGCGTACAATCTAAAAAGGAATCCCCTTCGCGTAATCCGGCTGCTTTTAACAACGGCTCGGCTTCCCCTCTCAAAAACCGCTTTGCGCGGAACATCGCTGTATTCGGGTGAAAAAAGAACTTCTCCCCTTGCTTCGTGTAAAGTTCGAACCGTTCCTTTCCGATGACTAAAAGATCGCCAGCCGCTCGTTCCAGCATTTTTTCAATTGGCTGTTTATTGCGGCTGCAGTAAGTGTCACCCAGCCTGACACTGAGTGACTGCGCTGTGTGTATCGTATATTCGCTTGGTCGGTAACTCGTTGTGATCATCTTTTTCTCCAAAAAGAAAATGCCCGGAATTCGGGCATTTCAGCAGTGCGCATCGAAGGCATCCGTCAGATTTTTCATAATTTCCTCCATGTCATGCCCTTCGATTTCGTGACGGGGAATAAAATGAACGACCTCTTTACCTTTTAACAGCGCCATTGATGGCGAGGAAGGTTCCTGCCCTGTAAAGTATTCACGCATTTTTGCAGTTGCGTCTTTATCTTGACCGGCAAATACGGTAACCGTATGATCAGGCGCTTTTTCATGCTGTAAAACAGCCTGAGTCGCAGCCGGACGGGCAAGACCGGCTGCACAGCCGCACACGGAGTTGACAACGACCAATGTCGTGCCCTCTGCCTGTTCCATAAAGCTTTCTACTTCTTCAGCAGTCGTTAATTCCTGAAAACCCGCACCCGTCAGCTCACGGCGCATCGGCACGACCAGCTGGCGCATATATTCTTCATAAGCCATTGACATAAAAAAGCCCCCTCTAAAATCCTTATATGAAGTCAAGGATACTATAGAGGGGTCCGGAATTCAATTGTTCAGGCCTCTGTTTTATATTTTCATGATTCCGCCCGTATTGGCGCTTGTTACGAGTTTGGAATACCGGGCCAGATATCCTGTTTTTACTTTCGGCTCGAAGCCTTTCCATTCGGCCTTGCGTTTTTCCCATTCTTCTTCAGGCACTTGTACGTCCAAAATCCGTTTTTCTATGTCAACGATGACATGGTCGCCGTTTTCTACGAATGCGAGCGGGCCGCCTTCAGCCGCTTCAGGCGATACGTGCCCGATTGAAAGGCCCCGGGACGCTCCTGAAAAACGGCCGTCTGTAATAAGCGCCACTTTCGGGCCAAGCCCCATTCCGACAATCTGAGACGTCGGAGCGAGCATCTCCGGCATGCCCGGGCCGCCCTTTGGCCCTTCATAACGGATAATGACAACATCTCCTTCTTTTACTTTGCGGTTTATAATGCCTTCAAGCGCGGCATCCTGGGAATCAAAGACGACAGCGGGACCTTCATGTCTTGTAATCCCGTCCTGTACGCCGCCTGTTTTGATAATGGCGCCGTCCGGAGCCAGATTCCCAAACAGGACGGCCAAACCGCCTTTTTCGGTAAACGGATTGTCAAGCGGATGAATCACGTCATAATCCTTTACTTCATGACCCGCAATTGTTTCTCCGAGTGTGCGGCCTGTTACAGTCAGCGCGTCAAGATGAAGCGCCCCTTCTTTTTTCGCTAATTCATTAAGGGCCGCCGAGACTCCGCCCGCTTCGTGCAGATCTTCAATGAAGACGTCCGAGGCCGGCGCCAATTTCGATAAGTGAGGCACTCGTTCAGCCACTTCGTTAATGCGTTCTAAAGAGTACTCAACCCCAGCTTCATTGGCAAGCGCAAGCGTATGTAGCACTGTGTTGGTTGAGCCGCCGAGAGCCATGTCTAACGCAAATGCGTTGTCAATCGCTTTTTCGGTGACGATATCGCGCGGCTTAATGTCTTTTTTGATGGTCTCCATCAATTGGGCCGCTGATTTTCTCACAAACTCTCTTCTTTCCGGTGAAGTTGCAAGAATTGTTCCGTTGCCCGGAAGCGCCAGACCGAGCGCTTCAGACAGACAGTTCATGGAGTTTGCCGTAAACATGCCCGAACAAGATCCGCACGTCGGGCAGCCGAACTGTTCCAGCTCCTGCAGGTCGCTTTCACCGATTTTCCCGGCTTGATATGCGCCGACGCCTTCAAATACTGAAGAAAGCGAAATTTTGCGGCCGTCGCTTGTGCGGCCGGCTGCCATCGGCCCCCCGCTGACAAAAATGGTCGGAATATTAATCCGCATAGCCGCCATCAGCATTCCCGGCGTAATTTTGTCGCAGTTCGGAATGCAGACCATTCCGTCAAACCAGTGCGCCGAGACGACCGTTTCAACTGAATCGGCAATGATTTCGCGGCTCGGCAGCGAATATCTCATGCCGATATGCCCCATTGCGATTCCGTCATCTACTCCGATCGTGTTAAATTCAAAAGGCACACCGCCCGCTTCCCTGATTGCTTCTTTTACGATTTTTCCAAATTCCTGCAGGTGAACATGCCCGGGAACGATATCGATGTATGAATTACAGACCGCGATAAACGGCTTGCCGAAGTCCTCTTCTTTTACGCCGGCAGCGCGAAGAAGGCTGCGGTGCGGCGCTCTGTCAATTCCCTGTGTGATCATGTTGCTGCGTAATTCTGCCATGGTGATCCCCCTACTGTTTTTAGACTGTGCACTATTTTTAAAATTTTCAGTTTATTCTAGGGCGCGTTCTGCAAATTTTACAGTGTCTTTGCCCTGTCTCGCTTTTCTATTCTTTCTGTATTTCGATAAAAACCCTCCAACAATTAATATTGTACTTACTATATAGAGTTTTGAATCATTTTTCAACAATATTCTAAATAATTTTTATAAAAAGTGAATTCAAATAAAAAAGGTGCATGGCGCACCTTTTTGTTATAACTGTTCTTTTTTTCTGCTTTCAGTCATCTGTTTCCAGACTGAACCTTTCGCCTCTTCTCCGTGCTCAATCCGTTCAATCGCCATTTTGACTTGCAGGCTGACTTCGAATTCCGGATCGTCTTCCGCCGCTTTTAATGCTTCCAGCGCGCTTTCATCGCCGACTTCATATAAAAACATGGCCGCGCGCCAGCGCACAAGCTTACTTGAGTCACTGAGCGATTTCATCATGGCCGGGATGGCGCTCGCGTCGCCGAGATCCGACAGACAGTCACCCGCCGTCCTTCTGACCGTCACCGTTTTGTCTTCAAGCGCTTTGTATAACAGCGGAAGCACAGACGGATTTTCGATCATTCCCAAATAAACGACGGCTTGTCTTCTGATCGAAGTCTTCGGATCATGCAGCGCCTTTTCCAATACTGGTAAATCGTCTTCATCCGGATCCATTTGCTCAAGATGGGCATAGCGCTGTTTCCAGTCTTCATCATCAAGCATGTCCAGTGTCACTTTATAAGCTTTCCGCTGCACTGCCGGTCTGGCCTCACCCTTTTGCTGTGCGGCTGCTTCTGTCAGACGTTTGAGCCGCTCATCACTGTAGGCGGCCTGAAGCTCTTCTGTGACATCGTGTCCGATTTCGGTAAAATCCCCGAAGCGCACGCCTTGTTCTTTCCAAGTCCGCTCAAATACAACATTTGAAGCTTCGGAACGCAGCTTTAAAATGGCTTCTTGGAAACGTTCCGGAAGGCCGAAGCGCTCTTCACGTTCGCCGTCCGTCAATTTGACCTGCATCGGGATTCCGCTGAACATTTGTACGAAAACCTTCACTTCACCGAACGATTCCTGTTCAGAACGGCTCTCAGACTGCTCCGTATGTTCCATTCCGAAAGCGGAACGGACCTGAGGCAGAATTTCCTTCCAGTCAAAACGTGCGTTTCTCTCCACAGCCAGGAAATCGGCAACGTGATAAACGCCCTTTACTCCTTCAATGTTTAAAATATCACGTACGACAACCGGAGCATCATCTGCCTGATCGGGCTTGTAATTGTTGCTTTTCCCTGCCGGAAGCTCTTCAGTCAAAATCACTTTCATCGTGTTCGGACTCGGCGTCGGTTCTATTGATTTAATCTTCATATTGGTCCT
This sequence comes from Bacillus sp. JNUCC-21, assembly GCF_041222765.1. Classification (NCBI taxonomy): domain Bacteria; kingdom Bacillati; phylum Bacillota; class Bacilli; order Caryophanales; family Bacillaceae; genus Bacillus; species Bacillus sp. JNUCC-21. Next base: position 2,181,067 of record NZ_CP166019.1, read on the forward strand.
CCTATGCGCAATCTGACACTTATTCTAACATAGTCGGCACAAGCGTTCTATTGCGCCGCTTAGCTTTTGCAAATGCCGGCCTCTTTTTGGATACGGGCGGCGAACTGCAAAAGAAATTGATGCCGCTCCTCTGCTAAACCGGCCCCCGCTTTTGTATTCATTAAGCCTTTAAGCTTGATTAATTTATCCTCTATATGGGCCAGCACACTTGTTTGAGTTCCGTACATCGGGTGCCCCTTCGCCCCGGCAAACATAAAAGCCCTGCCGATGCCCGCTGCGCCGATCGCATCAAGCATGTCTGCATCCTGAACAACTTTCCCCTCCAATGAAAGCGGCCGCTTTATCAGCAGTTCCCTGTGTCTGAATGACATTCTCGTGATAATATCCGCGATCTCCTGAATGGAGCCAGCCGCAATGTTGAAAGCAGCCAGCCGTTCTGTCACTTCGCCTGCCGTCAGCCTTTCGCTTTTTTCGAGCTTGGCGTCAATCAGATCATGAACCAGCGCGGCCGTCTCAGTGATAAATAAGTCGGCGCCTTCTTCTTTTGCCATATAAACAGAAAGTGTTGCGACCCGGGAAATATGAAGCCAGTCATGGCCCGTTCGTTCATTGATAAGCTTTTCTTTGACCCAATTCCTGACGCTTTCCAGCTGCTCTTTTTCGTTCACCGTATCACCTCTTATCGGCCAAAAGCCTCTGTACCGTATCTTCAAGCTCTTTTGGGTTGACGTTCGGTGAAAAACGCCCGGTGACTTTACCGTTTCGGTCCACGATAAACTTAGTGAAATTCCATTTGACCGCTTTTGTGCCGAGCATCCCCTTCGCCTGTTCCGTCAGATATGTGAAGAGAGGATGAGCGTCTGCTCCATTGACATCAACTTTCGCAAACATCGGGAATGTGACTCCGTAGTTTTTCACACAGAACTCTTGAATTTCCGCTTCGTTTCCAGGTTCTTGGTTCATGAATTGGTTGCAGGGAAATCCCAATATTTCAAGACCTTCCTCCCGATATGTATCATAGAGCTCCTGAAGCTGCTTGAGCTGGGATGTGAATCCGCATTTGCTTGCTGTATTCACAATGATCATCACCTTGCCTCTGTAAGCCGATAGCGTCATGTCTTCGCCTGTTATGGTCCGTACGTTTATATCGTAAATTGTCATCTGCGGCCCTCCTTTTTACATTCTTCATTTATTTTACCTGTTTTACACTGCAAAACAAACGGCAACCGCTTTTTCCTTCCACTTAACGGAAAACGTTTTTTTCGAGGAACCAAACGGCTCTTTACCCGTCATAATAAAGAGCCGCTCCGAATTTATGCCCATTTGCCGCTTTTATCCCTGTCATTATGCGTTAAATGCGGTTTATTACGCCGGGATGGATTGAAAAATGGCTTAAAAATTTCTATAATGAAGAAAATTAACGGGGAATAACGGAGGTGGCATGTTGCCTATTAATATACCAAATCACCTGCCCGCTAAGCAGGTGCTTGAAAGTGAACACATCTTTGTAATGGATGAAAGCCGGGCTTTTCATCAGGATATCCGGCCGCAGAAGATCGTGATTTTAAATCTGATGCCGAAAAAAATCCAAACGGAAACCCAGCTCCTCAGGATGCTTGGGAATTCACCTTTACAAGTTCACTTTACGTTCTTAATTCCGAGCACACATACTCCAAAAAATACGGCAAGGCAGCATCTGGATGAATTTTATACGGATTTTTCCAGCATCCGCCACAAACGGTTTGACGGAATGATTATTACCGGGGCTCCGATTGAGCACCTGCCGTTTGAAGATGTTTCTTACTGGGAAGAATTGAAGGAAATCATGGAATGGAGCAAAACGAATGTCACTTCAACCCTCCATATCTGCTGGGGCGCTCAAGCCGGTTTATACTATCATTACGGCATTGAGAAAGTGGAGCTGCCGAAAAAAATCTTCGGTGTGTTTGAGCATACCGTTCTTAAAAAACATGAGAGATTGGTAAGAGGATTTGACGAGCTATACTATGTGCCCCACTCACGGCATACAGATATTAATAAGGAGCAGCTGCAATCGGCTTCGGATCTGGATGTGCTCAGCGTTTCAGAGGAAGCGGGGGTCTGTTTAATCGTTTCAAAAGACGAAAAACAGATTTTCTTAACGGGTCATCCGGAATATGATACCGATACGCTACTTCAGGAGTATGAGAGAGACATAGAGAGAAATCTTTCAAACGTAGAAGCTCCTAAGCACTATTTTGCGCCCGGCGGGAAAGAACCTGTTAACCGCTGGAAAGCTCATGCAACGTTATTGTTTATGAATTGGCTGAATTATTACGTATATCAGGAAACCCCGTATGAATGGGATTAATTTTTGTTTTGAGTGATACGGTGACAAAAATATGATAAAATACTCTTGATTCAGTATGCGTATAACAAAACTTTAAAATAATGGAACATATCAATTAAATTTAGTTTAAATATGTTGCCGCGCTTATTATAAAATGATGCACTTGTGTTATGTTTATCTATAGACAATAACTCCTTACGATGCATGAAGCTTGCTTGTTGTTGATTACATTGAGGTGAATTTACTTGAATACCAATAAAAAAGTATTAATTTTGACTGCAAATTACGGAAACGGGCATGTTCAAGTGGCCAAAACGCTCTACGAACAATGTCTGCGTCTCGGCTTAGATGTGACGGTTTCCAATTTGTATCAAGAGTCAAATCCGATTGTTTCAGAGGTTACTCAATACCTTTATTTAAAAAGCTTCTCAATCGGGAAACAGTTTTATCGTTTGTTTTATTACGGAGTTGACAAAATCTATAATAAACGCAAATTCAATATTTATTTTAAAATGGGAAATAAACGTTTAGGCCAGCTCGTCGAAGAGCATAAGCCGGACATTATTATCAATACATTTCCGATGATTGTCGTACCGGAATACAGACGGAGAACCGGAAAAGTGATCCCGACGTTCAACGTTATGACCGATTTCTGCCTTCACAAAATCTGGGTTCATGAAAATGTTGATAAATATTATGTCGCCACAGATTACGTGAAGGAAAAACTGATTGAAATCGGCACTCACCCGAACAACGTAAAGATCACGGGCATTCCCATCAGGCCTCAATTCGAGGAATCGATGCCGAAAGAGCCGATTTATAAAAAATACAATCTCTCTCCCGACAAAAAAGTTCTTCTTATTATGGCGGGAGCGCATGGTGTGCTGAAAAACGTAAAAGAACTGTGCGAAAATCTCGTTCATGACGATCAGGTGCAGGTTGTGGTGGTATGCGGCAAAAACAGCTCGCTGAAAGAATCCCTCAGCAGCTTGGAAGGTGACAATGCCGACCGGCTGAAAGTTCTGGGCTATGTAGAAAGAATTGACGAGCTGTTCCGTATTACGGACTGTATGATCACGAAACCGGGCGGCATCACACTGACGGAAGCGACGGCGATCGGAGTACCCGTTATTTTGTACAAACCGGTTCCCGGGCAGGAAAAAGAAAATGCCATTTTCTTTGAAGATCGCGGTGCGGCTGTCGTGGTCAACCGCCACGAAGAAATTTTAGAGTCTGTCACCTCCCTTCTCGCGGATGAGGAGAAGCTGAACCGGATGAAGGACAATATTAAAAGCCTGCACCTCCCTAACTCCTCTGAAGTCATTTTGCAGGACATTATAAAAGAATCTGAAATGATGGCCGAAAAGGCGGATATGGCATTATCGTAAGAGAAAAGCACACGAACGATTCGTGTGCTTTTTGTTTTTTTCGGTTAAGCTTTGTGACTGGAAAAATAAAGATAAAAAATAGGGAGCGGCCGCTTGACGTCCGCTCCCATATGGTGTATAGTTGAACCATCATTTAACAACGTTTACATACGTACGGTTGGATGATGACAAAATTTTTTTTAGCACGAAGGTGCTACAGTACTAGGAGGAATTAAGCAATATGCAAAACGGTAAAGTAAAATGGTTCAATAACGAAAAAGGATTCGGCTTCATCGAAGTTGAAGGCGGAGACGACGTATTTGTTCACTTCACTGCTATCGAAGGAGAAGGATACAAATCATTAGAAGAAGGACAAGAAGTTTCTTTTGAAATTGTCGAAGGTAATCGTGGACCTCAAGCTTCTAATGTTGTAAAACTCTAAACTCAATACATGTTGATCAGATGACAAATAGAGGAGAGGCGTATGCCTCTCCTATTTGATTGCCGTCTGAATCTCAATTGCGACAAGATTCTGCTTGCAGCGCTGCTCAATTTCTTCAATTTGTTTCTCCATTGACGGCATTCCTTTTTTTGCCATTTCCGCTAAACTTCCCAAATCACCGTATATTTCTTTAAATGTCTGCTGAAGGATTGTTTTTAAATCTTTATCATTCACGGCTGGTTTTTCCCTTCTCTCCCAAGATACCCTGAATAATAGTAAATAAGCCCTAATTAATCAGGTTCAATAGTTATATCGGCTTATTTTCTATATTTTTTTCTATTTTCCGTACATATTTCTAAAAAAAATCTCCAAACTATTTGCGGAGGTGTTTTTTAATGGACTCTGAATTTTTCCCAAACGGACTGACGGATAAACGCCAGCTTGAATTAGCGGTGGAAACGGCCCAGAAAACAACGGGAGCGGCTACCCGGGGCCAAAATTCAACTTTGGTGGAATCTGCTTACCAGGCGATTCAGGATGCCAGAACAATGTCACAATCCAGTGAACTGCAAGCTCTCGACCAGGATTTTCTGCAAAAGCAGCGAATGCTTCTCGACGATTGCCAGCATCAGCTCGATGAATTCGAAAAATAAAACCGCAGAAGCTGCGGTTTTATTTTTTATTGATTTGTCAGCACCTTGCCGTAGGCTTTCAGCTTCTCCCCCACTGTGCATTGGTTGATGCAGAAAGAATGAGCGTGCGTTTTTCCAAACTCTTTGCGGAAATGCTTTTTTACGAAACAGTCTTTGCAATATTCATCCTGAAGCTCTGTCAATTCTTTATAAATGCTTTTTTTATCCAATATCAGTCATCTCCGTTACCTTCTAATGTTATGCGGCTTTCAATCTGCCGGTCCGAGAGAATTTTTCTGGCAAGGTCATCCGCTTCTTGATTTTCCTTTCGGTTTACGGCTTCATATGTCGGTGTCAGCTTTAAGGATTCGAGCAGCGCTTCAATTTTATCCAGCCATTCGTTTTGCGTTTCATCATAACACGGCCAGCTGCCGTCAAGCTGATGCAAAACGACGAGGGAATCCCCTCTTATCGTGATTGAATTTCTGCTTGCGCCAAGTTCCTGCACTTCCTTAAGCGCTTCGTATAAAGCGGCATATTCCGCCTCATTGTTCGTCTGAAGCGTTAAGCTTTTGTTTTTTCGTATGCGGTGCCGCTTGCCGCCGAGAGAATAATACACGACAATTCCGAGTCCGGCGCGTCCGCTTGTTTTGTCAAAGCCGCCGTCGAAATACACTGTAATGTCGTCAGGTTCGTGCGCAAGCTCTTCAGTAAGCTTTTCTAATTCTTTAAGCGTCCAGCTCGCGCCTTTTTCATCCTCAAAATGAATGTCTTTTATATAAGGAAAGCGGCTGACTTCTCTTGCAAGCATGCGCGCTTTCGGAACGGTCAGCCAATCTTCGGAAAAAAACGCGACAGGGCCTGTTCCTTTTGCTTCTATTTCGATATACGGCTTAAGATTCATTGAAATCACCTTACCATTCATTAGTTGACGGGCGTGTGCTATAATCAAACCATTCTCAAATTGAAAGGAAGTCAGCAGGTTTTGTTTAACGATGTGTTATGGATCTTATTTGCGGTCATTCATTTTATCATTGTTCTTCTGTTTTATAAAGGATTTGGCAAAACGGGCCTATTCGTATGGATCGGTTTCGCCACGGTGTGCGCCAACTTGCAGGTTGTCAAAACAGTCGAGCTGTTCGGGCTTACGGCGACACTGGGAAATATCATGTACGGCACCGTTTTCTTCGCAACGGATGTGCTGAATGAAAAATACGGTCCCAAGGAAGCGCGCAAAGCCGTCTGGCTCGGGTTTTCCACTCTGCTCGCTTTGACATGCGCCATGCAGGGGGCTCTTTTATATAAACCGGCTGCGTCAGATATCGCACAGCCTGCCCTTGAGACGATTTTCGGTTTTCTGCCGCGTGTTGCGCTCGGGAGCCTCTTGGCTTTTATTTTCAGCCAAACGATAGATGTTTATGTATATTCAGCCATTCGGAGAATCTTTCCTTCAGACAGGCTTCTCTGGCTCAGAAACAGCGGAAGCACGGCGCTCAGCCAGCTGCTGGATACATTTATCTTCACTGCCGTGGCCTTTATCGGCGTTTATTCCGCGGGAGTATGGTTCAGCATCTTCATTTCAACTTACCTGATTAAATTTGCGGTATCACTCATTTCTGTCCCTTATGCGTATGCGGCAAAACGAATGACACCGAATGGAGAGTGACGGATGATGCCCGCTGAAATTTATGTAGACGGTGCAAGCGCCGGAAACCCGGGCCCGTCCGGTATCGGTATTTTTATTAAACATGACGGGAAAACAGAATCTTTCTCAATTCCGATCGGCGACCAATCAAATCAGGAAGCTGAATTTCTCGCTTTAATTGAAGGAATGAAGCTGTGTGCCGCCCGCGGATTTGAGTCCGTGTCATTCCGGACGGATTCGGATATCGTGGAGCGGGCCGCAGATCTTGAAGCGGTTAAAAACAAGGCTTTCCAGCCGTTTGTTGACGAAATCATCCGCTTAAAGGCCGAATTTCCATTGTTTTTCATTAAGTGGATTCCCGGCAGACAAAACCAAACAGCCGATCAGCTCGCAAAAAAAGCGATTCGGCTGAATAAATAACCGGAATGAAATTGCGTCTCACTGTTCATCCTACAAATGAGGTGAACAGCTATGAGAAAGGAAAATAAAGGCCGGCTGACCGGGGGCGTGAATCCTCAGGGAAATATGGAAGGAAATGCGCATAAAGACCCGAAATCAGCCCTTGAAAACAACGCAAAAAAAAGCAATACAAAACGCTAGAGGGATCAGCTGATCTCTCTGGCGTTCAGCTTTTCGAGCATCCTTTCAATTCCTTTTATCTGATGACGTCTGAGCATTAATGCCGCCTCTTCCATCTTTAATGAAAAAAGCGCTTCTTCAAGCGTACAGACTAACGGCACCTCGCAATGTATTTCAGCAAGCTGCCTTGACAGCTCCAATTCTTTCAAGCTTTGCTGAATTTTCGTTTGCTGGCCCTTCGGCAAGAGAGCGAGGCTTTCTAATAACCGGTCTATGTTTTGGTATTCACGGATCAGCTTGTACGCCGTTTTTTCCCCTATCCCTTTAACGCCGGGATAGTTATCGCTCGTGTCTCCCATCAGCGCCTTAATGTCAATCAGCGCTTTTGGCGGAACTCCCGTTTCTTCTCTAAATATCTCATCTGTATATACCTTATAATTGCCGATACCCTTTTGCAGCAGCGCTACTCGAACTTGATGATTCAGCAATTGAAGCAGATCTTTATCACCCGTTACAATCGTAATTTCCGCTTCCCCGGAAAATAGGGCAGAAAGCGTACCGATACAGTCATCCGCCTCATAGCCTTTTATGCCGATGTTTAAAAAACCGAGCTCTCGCGCTGCTTCTTTCGCTAGATCAAATTGCGGAATCAGCTCTAGCGGCGGTTCACTTCTGTTGGCCTTATAATCTTGAAACAAATCATTGCGGTACGTTTTGCTTCCCATATCCCAGCAGCAGACGACATGTGTGGGCTGAAACGTATCAACCGCCGTAATAAGATGCTTTAAAAAACCGTTGACGCCGTTTGTGGGAATTCCGTTTTCATTTATCATAAAATTGCGATGAACGGCCGTCGCGAAAAACGAGCGGAACAAAAGCGCCATGCCGTCAACGAGCAGTAATTTGTTATTCATATATCGAAACTCCTTTTTATTCAATGTTCCTATTTTACCAAAGAAGGCGGTAAAAAAACAGCATCCCCCCATTTGGAAGATGCTGCCGTCACGTTATTCACCGTGTCTTTTATTGCTTGCCATCAGCTTTTCAGCTTCACGGCCGGCATAAGAATCAAATTTCTGTCCGAAGCCGTTTTTCTTTTTGGCATTGTTATTCTGCTGAGCATTTCTGTTTCCCAGTTTTGTTCTGCCCATGGTCATATCCCCCTTTAGAGAAGATACGGATAGTATGTACAGCAAGCGCTGATGACACACGCGGCAGGTTCATCCATTACTGTCTGCTGACGAATTCTTTCACCATCTCTTCACTTACGAATCGTCTTTGCGGCACGATGCCCTTTTTCGCCAGCTGGTTCATTTTTGCGGTGATGCCATTGATGGCATCTGTCGTGAACGGTTTATTCTGTCTGCATTTTACAATGGCTTCTTCAATGGCCTGTTCACGCTCATAATCAAGCTGTACAAATGTTTTGACGTGCTGATGCTGTTTTGCGGAATGTGCTGAAATTGCTTTATGGACTTCTGACATAAAAGGTTTCATCTCGCTTTTTTTCATTTTAGTCTACCATGACTGTTATCTGCCCGCCAACCGGATTTTTAAATTTTCAGCATTTCATCTTTCTTTTTCCATGCTTTTTCGGCTTCGTAAAGGTGTTCAATTTCCCTTGCACTCGTATTTTCCGCAAGACCTTGTAAATAAGTGTCCCGCTGCTCGCGGATCTGGGACAGGCTTTTATCCGCCATGTCTTCTTGCAGACGGCGCACCTGCTCAGCATATCGCTCTGAAAGGCTTTCTTTCTCCTGCTCAAGCCACTTTTCTGTCACTTTTTGCAGGCTGAGCCTTAGCCCTTCTACAAACGCTGCTTTTCCGTTCTGTTCAAAAAACTGCTTCGGTGATTTAACTTCCTTTACGTGATGTGAGAATGCCGAGACGTCAATGACCGGAGCGACCTCTTTCAGCTGAACGGCAAATTCGTTTTCACCGCTCACATAAATGGAGAAATCTCCGTCTTCCATAAGCTTCTTCTGACAGTTTTCCATCCATTCCTCAGTCATATGGCGCTCAATAAAACCGGTCATCCGGATATCGAGCGTTTTCAGCTCTTGAATATATTCAAAACGGAATTCCTTGAGCGCCTCATTCAGCGCCGCTGATATATTTCGTTTCCAATCACCGTTTTGAAGACCCGGATGGAAGGCGTTTTTCAGCATATCATTCGCATAAAACGTCAGGCGGTGTTTAATGTGATAGAGCTGTTCTTCCGTATCTTTCATCACTTTTCGAATGATGACCTCAGACGTACGGCGCTTTGAAATGTCAGCGAGAGCTTTTTCATAGGAAGACTCCAGACGCTGTTTCTTTTTCTCTTTTTCTTCTGCCGACTGGTGAAGAGATTCGTGAAGCTGTTCCACCATATCGCACAATTTGTCCGCTTCTGTTTTCAGCTGGGCGCAGCTGGCCCTCATTACATCTTCCTCAATAAAGTGCTCAAGCCCGGTTCTTACATCAGAGAACCTGTTATAAAAAGTTGCTTTTTTGCCCGCAAGCTCTTCTTTACTTGAGACATGATATAATTTCGGCCGGTTAATTCCCTCTTTTGAGAGTTCTGAGCGGACATAGTCTTTGACGGTTTCCAGCTCGCTTTCGGTTTTGGCCAGATCGGCGGCGTTAATGACAAAAAACATTTTATCCATGCCGAATGATTCTTTGACGAGGCCGAGTTTCTTCAGAAAAGACCTGTCTCCTTTTGAAAAAGAATGCTGATAGTACGTCATATAAAAGAACGCGTCAGCATCTTTTATATATTGAAAGGCAAGCTCCGTATGGCGCTTGTTTATACTGCTTGCTCCTGGCGTATCAACAATGGTGATGCCTTTTTGCGTGAGAGGCGAATCATAATACACGGTGACTTCTTTTACGCAGCAGGCCGTTTTTTCTTCGGCTGCGTACGGTTTTAAATCTTCAACCGGCACCGTCAGTGTCAGCCTTTGACGGATCTGTTCTTCATACGCATCAAACGCCTGCAGCATCGTCTGAATCACCGGGATGAGTTCATCCGGAACTTTTCCCTTTTTAATGGCATAATTCCATCTCTCTTTCAGTGAACGCCCCTTTACATCAGCATCTTTCAGCTCAGTCAGCTGAAGCATTTCAGCGTCCAGCTCCTCCTCCGTTTTAAAAACGATCTCCGCAGATTTATGCGGTTTGCCGTCTTGCGGTTTCGTTATTTTGTTGATCGTAGCCGTTGTGGGCGTCGGTGATGACGGAAGCACGTATTCACCGACAAGCGCATTTGCAAATGATGATTTACCGGAACTGAATCCGCCGAATAACGCCAAGGTAAACTGGCGGTTTTCAAGCCGCTCAATCCTGCTTCGAAAGGCTTCTGCCTGTTTTCCTAAAATGCTTGAGGATTCAAGAATCCCGGCAAGCTCATAGAACCGATCAGTCTGCTCTTTTATAGGAAGTTCCTTCATCGCATTTTTTTCGGGCTTGCTTACTTCATGCTGTACAGCCTCTTTTGGTTTCTTTTGGACGGGCGCTTTTGCAAGGCGTTTTTTTCGCGTATACCAGTCGCCGCTTCCCGTATCACAGGTTAATTCTTCTTCCCACAAAGCGCGGACGCGGGCTGCTTTTTCCAAGGCATTGCGTTCTTCTTTTGCCGATTGCGCGAGCTCATCCCTTATTTTCTTTTCTTTTTCGAGCCGGTTTTTCAAGTTCTCAATGAGCGGTCCGTTTTTTGTCTGAACATAAGCGGTCAGCTCCTCAATGAGTTCCGCTGTCTGTCTTTTGGCTTCCCTTCTGATCATTTCAGCGAGGTCTTTCGTATAAGTTAATACATATTCAGATGAAAAGGCCGCTCCCTGCTTAAGGGCCTGAGCGGTGATATCATCAGAAAGCGGTGTGCGGTACGCCTGGATTTTCTTGATCAGTTCGTCCGAATCCGCTTCATACCGCTTGGCCGCTTTCGTAAATGTGTCGATAATATGCCAATCCGCTTCCCCTTCCGTTCTTTTTTTAATATCGGCAAAAAATTCAGCACGCCTTCTTTCTTTTTCCGAAGCTGTTTTCGCTTTTGAAAAGAATAATCCGGTTTTAAATGAGGGCTGCTGTGATTCAATATAAGCAGATGCAAGCTCCCTCATCTCAAAGGGTGTCAGATTAGCGTTTTGCAGTATGTTCTGCACGTCTTTTCTGATGTCTTTCTCTGCTGTTTCAGCCTGTTGAACGGCTTTTTTAAGCTCATCTTCAACAGAACGGACAAGTGCTTCTTGTTTGTCAAACTGCTCTCCGCTGCCGTTTTTATCATCTTTTACGAGCAACTCTGTATGCTCTTTGACTAAGTGTGCAACTTTTCTCTCCGTTAAGGACCATAAATTTGTTTTTGCCTGCTGTTTCAGCTTCTGCAGATGTTTTTTCAGCTGTTCCATGCCGTTTAAAGGATGGTCAGGCTCAGTGACAGACGTAAAGAAAAGCGATTCTTTCGGTATTCCCGCGCCTTCAAGCATGTCTTCCACCTGCCTGCGGTACTCTTCAAACTTCGTTTCAGTTTCATCATGTCTGTCAATTTGGTTGACGATCAGAAATAAATTCGGAATACGGTCTTTGATGGAGCTGAGAAACAGCATATTTTCTTCTGAATGGACGTGATTATAATGAACGACGTAAAATAAAGCGTCAGCCTGATGCAGAACCGAAGCGGCAGATAAAAAATGCGCTTCGTCCGTCGAATCAATTCCCGGTGTGTCAATGTAGGCCGCATAAGGCTCTGACTCCTTAAAGCCGGCATAGACTTCCACCGTTTCAATTTGCTCACCGTCTTTACAGAATTGCTGCACTTGTTCTTTATCGTAACTTCCTTTAATTTCTGCATAAGCCCCGTCCGTCGTATGAAGCACGACTTTATCTTCACCGTGCCGGATGACAACGAGGTTGGCGCTTGTGGGAATCGGGCTTGTCGGCAGTATGTCTTCACCGAGCAATGTGTTTAATAAAGAGGACTTTCCGGCCGAATAATGCCCGGTAAACGCGATATAAACCTCTTCATCAGCCGCTTTTTTCATAATGGCCGCGAGCTGATCGGCCCGTTTTTCATCCTGATGATCCAAAAATTGTGCGTATAAGGCACCCGTTCTGCTGAAAATCTCCCTGTTATGGCGTTCTTCTTCTGTCATGTGTCTTTACCCCTTTGTGTCTGTCGCATCAAATGACGTTTTTCATTTTTAGAAAGCTCTGAAAAAAACCTCTCCCCCATTTTACACAAGAATGGCTCACTTTTCTTCAGGAAACGCAAAAAAGCCGCCGATATCGGCAGCTGATAAAGAAAAAACACCCGCGGCAGGAAAAACCGCAGATGTTTAAGAAGACATCGATTTATTCGAAACTTTTTTCAATACGAAACCAATTAAAACACTGTATGTACAAACGGCTGCAAATAAAAATAACATTGTCATTTTCGGCACCACCTTGAATGAGAATCATTTTCATATTTATATCTTATCATGAGTGAGAATGATTTTCAATCTCTATTTTGCGGTGTTTTCTTCTAGCGCTTTCTCTTCGGCGCGAATCCTCACAGTGAGCATGCAGGCATTGAGAATCGAAAAGAGAAACAGTGTCCAATACGCTCCGTATAACAGCGGCAGAAAAATAAATTCTAAGATGACGACCGCGTAGTTCGGGTGCTTCATCCACCTGTACGGCCCCTTTCTGACAAGCTCCGCATCCGGCACGACAAGGATTTTCGTATTCCAATACCGCCCTAATGATAATAGCGCCCAATACCTGATCCCCTGTACAAATAAAATGATACATATAATGGCGGCCCACCTTGGAGAAAGCGTTTTTTGAAACGCCGCCACCTCAGCTGTAAGAGAGACAAAAAAGAGCACGTGCATCAGGACGAGAAAGGGATAATGTCCTTCTCCGTATTCGACTGCGCCTAGCTTTTTCACCTTTTGCTCATTGCGCCGGGCCACGATCATCTCCGCAATCCGCTGGGCCGCAAGCAGCATGATAAACAGCCAAAACATTAAGAAGCCCCCTTGTCCCAGCTGAACAGCAAAAGCTCAGACGAAAATCCCGGCCCGAGAGCGCCGATCAGCCCTTTCTCGTTTTCTTTCTGCCGTCCGCGGAGCAACTGTTCTTTTATCACATGAAAAATAGTTGCGGAAGACATGTTCCCGTGTTTTTGCAGCACCTTCCGAGATGCCGCAAGCTGACCGGTGTCCATTGAAAGACTCGTTAAATAGGCGTCAATGACCTTTTTCCCGCCTGGATGGGCAAGAAAGGTTTTAATGTCGTGAGGACTGACACCATATTCAAATAAAAATTCATCAACATTGTCCTTCAGCCACTGTGAAACCAGGGTGGGAATATCTCTTGAAAAAATGACTTGAAAACCGCTGTCCGTGAATTCCCAGCCCATCACATCTTCCGCATCCGGCATCATCACCGATTGGGTGGCGAATATCCGCGGAAGAAGCGGCTGTTTGACGTCGTTTCGGCTCGCCTTTTCTCCTCCGATTAGTAATGCGGCAATCCCGTCCGCAAACAGGGAGGTTCCGATTAAGTTGCTTTTTGACTTGTCGTTCGGCTGAAACGTTAAACTGCAAAGTTCAGCCGCGATGACAAGCACGTATGCTTCAGGATACGCGCGGCAGTATTCGTACGCCCTGGACAGGCCGGCCGCTCCGCCCGCGCATCCTAAGCCCCAGATCGGTATCCGTTTTGTTTTCGCAGAAAACGGTAGCTGATTCATCACTTTCGCTTCAATGCTGGGTGTTGAAAGCCCGGTGCTGGAAATAAAAAAGATCGCATTGACTTTTTCATATGGAAAGGGATTTGTTAAACAATCCGGGTTTGTTAAACAATCAAGTGCCGCATCCGCACTGTGCTTAACGGTTTCTTCCGTATACAGCCGGTTTTTTTCTGAAAAACCCCGTGCCGTTTTATACCATTCAATCGGCCGGACAAACTGCCTTGATTCAATTTCGCCGTTTTGAAAGGCTTTTAACAGCCGGTCAATATCCTTAAATGAATCGGCAAACATCCCTCTCGCAAAATCCGCCGCCGTTTCTTGCGAGACATGATACTTCGGAATGCTCGTTCCGACAGATAACACATATGCCATGCCCATCACCTCTTTACATAAAGGTTCCCGCTTTTTTCCTGAATGTATGCATAAGTTTGAATCGAGGATTTCACTGACATGCCATTTTAATAGGAAATTGGCCCTTTTGAATAAGAAACCCTTCGACTATACTTGACCCATTCATAAAAAAAGGTTGTGATTGGGATGCTGACACCTGTCATTCTTAGAGGGTCACTCGTTCAGTTAGAGCCGATGACGATTGATCACACTCAGGCACTTTGTGACGCTGCTTCAGAAAATAGGACGACTTACGCTTACACCCATGTCCCTGACGGAATCGAAGAAACAAAGCGTTATATTGAGCGCGCGCTTTCCGATTATGAAAAAAGACTTGCATTGCCTTTTGCAGTACGGAGTCTTGAAACAGACCGAATCGTCGGAAGCACGCGGTTTATGGATGCGGAAGTGTTTACGCGGCCGGCGGACGCAGCTCCGGAAGTGTGTGAGATTGGCAGCACATGGTATGCCTCTGCCGTGCAGCGGACTGGTGTCAATACGGAATGTAAACTTCTGATGCTGACTCATGCGTTTGACGTGTGGCAAGCTGTCAGGGTTACGCTGAAAACCGACGTTCGCAACCAGCGCTCACGGACTGCGATTTTGCGGATCGGAGCCCAATTTGAAGGGATCCGCCGCGCACACATTCCGGCTGTCGACGGCGGTCTCAGAGATACCGCCTACTACTCCATCCTTCGGGAGGAATGGCCTTATATCCGGCAAAACCTTTCTGGCCGGCTCAAAGCATATAACTGAAAAACCTGCCGATATACGGCAGGTTTTTTTACATATTCGGATCATGGACGTATAAATTGAGATCGATCCGTCCGTCTGACGTGACCGCTACCCCCTCAGCTTCAAGAGACAGCTTCTGTACAGAAAACATCTCTTCGTCTCTCAATCCGATTTCGCCCTTTGCATTGATGACCCTGTGCCAAGGAAGACAATGCTTTTTACTCATGGAGTGAAGAATCCTCACAACCTGCCTCGCTCCCCGCGGACTTCCCGCAAGATCGGCAATTTGACCATACGTCATCACTTTTCCTTCAGGAATCTGTTTGATAATGGCTACCGTCCGTTCCGTAAATGTCATGCAACTCCTCATTTCGACTAAAAATGATTTCCCTAGTATCATACAACAGTTTTGACGTCATATGATGATGCCTTACTCTGGAGGCTTAAAATAAGATGGTACGAGTTAATAAAACTCATGGGGGAAAATACTTTCTTATATTCACAAAAAGTTAACATAAGTTTATATGGACAAATTTTACATACAGTTATATAATACAGTTGTATCAAATAAAAAAAGGGAGTGTTTTAAATGAAATTTAAAAAAGTTTTAACCGGTTCAGCTCTATCACTTGCTTTACTTGTTTCTGCTGCTCCTGCTTTTGCAGCAAGCCCGGCTGCAGATGGCGGGAGTCATAAAACTGCAGCTCCTCAGGCAGTGTTAAAAACTATATACATCAATGCTAATACACGTGGAGAACTTCTTAATGTAACAGTATTTGCTGGAGTTAAATACTATTTAAAAGATGCCAAGCAGAACAGTGATGGTACATGGACTGGTGAATACCAAGGTTGGTTTTAAGATTATCTAAGGGATAAGAGATTTTTCTCTCATCCCTTTTTTCATAGTTGTTTTCCCTACTAACCTCCTAAAAACCACGATCATCGAAGAGCGTTGTGCGGCGATCCTAAGCAACCGTATGTCAAGCTCTGTCTCAGCAGCAGACCGTTGTTCCTCAATGCATTTTAGCAGAATGTCTCAGTATGCATCCTTTTTTGTTCCCAACCATGCCGCTTTTCCTATGACTTAATTGTGTTAATTGACAACTCGTATTTCTTGGCAAGGTTCTTCTATTTCATGCCTTACGCACTCCTTATACTCCTTGGTGTGCTTTTCAGCCACCAATATTCACCGCCGCCTCTTGTATTGGAGATTCCGAAATGAATTCACCCTCGCAGAATAGTTTCTCCAGTTAGGAAAACACCTAAAATGAATAAAATTAAATGTAAGGGCAATAATTTTTCGTGAGCAAGTACACATAAAACCTCTTACTTGCTCTTTTATTTTTGATAAAACACAATCCAGGGTGATAACATGAGATTTGCTTGGGAAGAATTAATTATAATTGCATTCGGAATGATTTTACTGAGAATTTCAGGGAGAAAATCCATTGCACAAATGACCATTGCACAGACAATGGTCATGATTTCAATCGGTACGATTATCGTTCACCCCATTTTAGAAACCAGTTTATTGAAAACATTAATCGCTGCGTCTATCCTTTTTAGCGCTTTGATTTTGATGGAATGGTTTCAAGTAAAAGTAAACTGGATTGAATCTTTTTTAACTGGAAAATCTAAATTCGTTATAGAAGACGGCCAACTCAATATAGAAAACTTAAAGAAGCTGAGACTGACAGCAGATCAACTCGAAATGCGTTTAAGACTTCTTGGCATTTCAAACATAAACACAATTAAATATGCCACTTTAGAAGCTAATGGACAATTAGGTTACGAATTAAAAGATGACTGTAAGCCTTTAACCATCAAAGACCTTAAAAATGTGATCGATCCAAAATGTCTTAACAAAGAGCCTCAGCCTCAAAAAGATGATCAAGCCAATATATTCAAGGAAATCAAAAAACACCAGACTCAGCACAAGCCAAAAAATCTTGAATAATTCGCTGATTAGTAAAGCCTTTTGTTATTCAAAACCGAAGCCGAATCAGACCGTTAACCGCCAATTTTTACCGAAACCGGTTTACAAGAAACAAAAAAAGCATCTGAAGCAGATGCCTTTTTTAAATTGATATTGCGACGATGAAAAGAGTCGGCAACCCCCGTATTTTTCGAGAGGTCCTTGTATGCGCCTGAATATGCTTTTCAGCCGCCTATATCCACCGCCGCCCTTAGCCATAATGTTAGTCAGTTTGTTTTTATAAAATCATTGATTAATTGATCAGTCGTTAATATTGTGGCAAATTCATCATGCAATGTTGCCAGAGATATATTGTGAATAGTCTCTGCATCATAATATGTATCATTTTGATCTCTCATTCCGAAGGCTGCTGTTGCATCTGAAATCAGGTATGTATCAAATCCTAAATTACCGCTCATCCTTGTGGTTGTTGAAACACAGTGCGGCGTAGTCAAGCCAGTGATTACGACAGTTGTTATATCATTTGCTTTTAAAAGCTCTTCTAGATTAGTCCCAATAAAGCTGCTGTTTACTTTTTTGGTTATAATGACTTCTTTTTCCATAGGTTTAACGATTTCCTTTATAGCAACCCCCTCATTTTTTGGATAAAATAAAGAACCAGGTTTATCAGAAGTATGTTGTATGTATATGACTGTCCATCCTTTTTCTCTCCATAATTTCAGTATTTTGCTGATATTTTCTTCCGCCTTTACGTTATTTCGTTCTCCCCACTTTTTATCATCAAAGGCTTTTTGTACATCCACAATGATTAAAGCTTTTTTCTTTTCTGCCATCAGATAACCTCCTATATTGAAAATTCGTATTTATAACATTTTAAATAAAGATTTTACTTTTGTACAATTGTTTCAGTGTTAAATTTCATATCGCACCTTCCCCGTTGGAAAAGCATTGAAATATCTAAAGCTAGCACTCACTCAAAAGCTGCAGATCACCAGAGGCCAGCAATATTCAACTCTTTTTCTCTATATACTTATCAATATCCTGAAATAAGCCGCAACAGTGAATGAAAAGATTGCCCCTAACTAAATTCACGCTCGCAAAATATTAACAAAAAAACCCTTGGTTATTTTTGTATTGTATGTAATAATACAAGTGTATTAAAAAACAAAGGAGTGTTCAAAATGAAATTAAAAAAAGTTTTAACTGGTTCTGCCTTGTCTCTCGCTTTACTCGTTTCCGCTGCCCCTGCTTTTGCATCTAGCCCTGGTCATACAAATAGCGACTCAACTCAAACAAAAATTTCGACACAAGCGACCAAAGATTCTTTTACAATGGATTACCTTCATAGATGGGATATCCCAAATACAACTGTTAAGAATGGTGTTACATATTACCTTAAGAAAGTAGAGATAATCGAAGGGTTCTATCGCGCAACTTTTGAAGGATGGATTAATTAAAAGAAGGGGCTTTCCCTTCTTTTCACTCTCATTTGTAAGGATCCGTGCACAAGATACTCGTTCACGTACATATAGTCCGGGACGGTTTTTCGGCAAAAAAAGTGGATGCCTCATCACTCAATTTGTTTCTTTTCAAACAATGAAAATAATAAATGAAAGAGGATGCCTCGCAAAAAGTTCAGCAAACTTTCGGAAGCATCCTCGATCTGGATAAAATAAGATGTTATTTTAAAGAAAAACGGGTGACTAACCCTCTTGAACCCTTGTCACATCAAGGTTTTTTTTCGTTTTAGGAATCATATTATAAATAATATTCAAAAGGACGGCGGTAAAGCTTCCGGCGACGATTCCGTTTGTGGTCAGTAGATTTAAGTAAGACGGCAGGTGCTTAAACATATCGGGAACGACGGTTACACCGAGTCCCAATCCGACCGAACACGCGACAATCAGAAGGTTTTCCTGCTTTTTAAAGTCAATTTGACTGAGCATTTTAATGCCGTAGGAGATGACCATGCCGAACATGGCCACCATCGCGCCTCCCAGTACGGAAGACGGGATGATGGTCGTGAAGGCTGCGATTTTCGGAAAAAGGCCGAAGAGCATTAAAAGTGCGCCCGTGACACCGATAACCGCGTTTTTCTTAATTCCTGTCAGCTGCACGAGGCCGACGTTTTGGGAATAAGCCGTGTACGGAAAAGCATTAAAAATGCCGCTGATGAATACCGCCAGGCCTTCCGCGCGGTAGCCTTTTGCTAAATCACGTTCAGACAGGCGCCGGTTTGTCAGGTCACCGAGAGCGAAATAGACGCCGGTTGACTCAACAAGGCTGACAATGGCAACGATGGACATCGTAATAATCGGTGCCGCATGAAATGTCGGCGTCCCGAAGTAAAACGGTTTAATCATTTGAATTGCGTCAGCATTCGCCACATTGTCAAATTGCACTTTTCCCATAAAATATGCGATGGCCGTCCCGATGACAATGCCGATTAAAATCGAAATAGATTTCAAAAATCCTTTTGTAAACCGATAAAGCAGCACGATGATGACGAGCACCGTAAATCCGAGGGCAAGGTTAGCCGGATCACCGAAATCCTTGCTGCCTTCCCCGCCGGCAATATGATTCATCGCGACCGGCATTAAGGTCATCCCGATAATCGTCACAAGCATTATAGTTTAAGTACAACAAAAAAAGAGCCGGCTTAATGGCTCTTTTCTTTTGCTAATAAATTAGACATTACTTCATTCACTTTTAGATTCACTTTCTTAATTGCATCAGCCGATGGTTGATTCATGCTTTCAATCGTTATACGATATTTTTCTATTTCAAACGATTGCTTTGACGATGATTTAACGAATTCACTCATACAGCGCTCACACTCTGCTGTTCTTTTTTAATCAAATCATCGCAAAGCTTATTCAAGTAATATGTATAGTTAACTTTTTTCTTCATCGAACGGACTTCTGTGCCGATCTCTTCACAAATTGCAATTGGAATGCTGGCTTTGTTTACTTTATTCTTATATGTATGTTTCAATTGTTTTTCAGCTATGTTCTTATATGTAAGGAAATCATTGATATGTACGAAATAAACTTTATTTTCTGGCTCTCTAAATTGAAACAGAAACCCAGGGATTACGTTTGGATATTGAGTGGCCTCTTTTAAGTGTTTAATCTGTTGTGGCTTGATGATCTTTTCACTGAAGGATACAGACTTATCCTTTGTTGATTTAAGCTCAAAGGGGAACAAGTATCCCTTAAAGAACAGAAAGCAATCATATTTGTTTTTTGATACTGCAGCTCCCCTTTTTAAAAACACGGGATTTACATCTTTAATTCTGTAAAAGAACAGCTTTTGATCTGCTGCTGATTTTTCTATATTTGCTTCAAAAACCTTGCCCTGATTTGTACCTGCCAATCAATCACTCTCCTAAAATATTGAAACCAAAATTAATTGATATCAAAATAAACCTTTGCTACACTGTTTTATGTTAATTAA
The DNA here is from genome assembly GCF_041222765.1 of Bacillus sp. JNUCC-21. Taxonomy (NCBI): domain Bacteria; kingdom Bacillati; phylum Bacillota; class Bacilli; order Caryophanales; family Bacillaceae; genus Bacillus; species Bacillus sp. JNUCC-21. The sequence continues at coordinate 2,201,296 of NZ_CP166019.1, forward strand.
TATTGAAGAGCTATGCGAATGGAACCACGAAGAAAGAAGAAAAGTTAAATCTTAATCCCTTTCCGAGCCCATCTGATTTCCTGCATCAATTCTTCATTATTATCCGAAAGGTTGATTAGGTTACGGTGAGCTCTTTCGTATTCTTTGTTCTTGATAGCTTCCTTAGCCGTGACCATTTGCCTTTCCATTTTGTTGTACAGTGTTTGAATTGTATTATTTACTTCAGCTATTATCCTCCACCTCTAATCATCTAATTTTATTTTTAATCTAAATAAAAGACCGATTTTATTTAATCCTTAATTGCTTAACTTCATTTTCCAGCCATTCAACATACGACATGTCTTGAGTGTTTTTTGCATATTCATTTAATAAAGAATCCTCTTCTATAAAATCAAATGCGATTTCTGTTTTTTCATCAATAGGCAAGTAAATAGCTGCAATTCCGTTTTTCGGATAGAAAGAAGTCTCAAACCATGATAAAACATTATTCCCTTCATCATCTCTCCAATCATGCCGCGCAACGCTTCGATTGTATGCTTCAAAAGGATTCAAATCTAATAAAAATTTAATCTCATCATGCTCAATTGATGCCCCAACTATTTTCCCCATCATCATGGGATCGACTGATTCTTCAATCCATTCATATACATTATCGTTAAATTTAATAATCGGTTTTTTGCCTTCTAATACAAGTTCATATAATTTGATAGTCTTCATTGAAATAACCCTCCCCAAATCACTCCTGCTGCAATTGCAACAATAAATACTGAAATAAATTTAATTACACCAATATACACTGCAAATTTAATATCCCCTTGAGAATCCATGTTTGCTAACAACACAAGCCCAAATGCAACGAACAAAATCCAAGCTGTAACGATCAGATCATTCGCCCCCTTTGATTAACTGTTTGCAAATATTAGTATATTCCTGAATACTATTAATGATCGTGATGATGCAACCCCTTACCTCTTCTGGCTCTTTAAAATCCATCTCACATTTAAGACAATATTCATCGATCTCAATCATTGCAAGAAATTGGTCATTGCTTGGTAAATTTTCGAAATTAATTTTCTTTAATCTTGGGATGCCCTTTCCCCTAATCCATTCAATGAAGGAATAATCAACATTGCTCTTTGTTGCAGCGATTTTTAAAAACTCATGAATATCAGAAGAGTTCTCAATATTGAAATAAATATGAAGGCTTTTCTTCATGAGATCAAACAACCGCATAAGAGCTCCATCAATTTTATTGTCTGTTTTAGTCTCGAAGTTTATATCAAACCAGGACATTGCGTTCTTCATTCATTCCCTCCTTGTGCAAATCGATTATTTCTGGTACCCGTTGAAAGAAAGTAATAATGCAATCCCTAGCATCATGTGGATATTCGCAATCAATTTCGGCATCGGATATGTAAATTTCATATTCTATGCTGGATATTAGTTGAAGATTATAAGGTAGCTCGAACTGTAAGCACACCCTCAGATTAGGCATCTGCTCATTGACAAACTTCAAAAACTTCTTCTCATACTCAGGAACCTGTTCATATAATTTGTTTACATGTTCTTCAATTGTGTTTGCGTGCACTTTGTACAGATTTTCGAACAGTGTTTTGTTGATGTCCATTAACTCACTTAGAGCTTTAACAGCTCTCTGATTTCCAGTTAGAGTGACTCCCCACCATTTAAGCTCCTTTGTAGTACTCTCTTGCATTTGTCCCCATAAGAAATTACTATTGTATCCCCTTAGTGTATTGGGGAGTTGTTTAGACTCGATATGTGAGCCATTACTGAAATGAATACTAATCTTACTCTCTAAACTATTACTCACTTGACTAACCCCCTTAAGCGTTCGACTTCTGCAACTAACCATTCAGCATAACTAATGTGAATTTTCATCATCTTTGTTGATCTAAATTCTCTAGACATTACTTCAACAAATTTCTTAACTTCATCAAATTCAATTTCTTTCATTGAGATTTATCCCTTCTAAATGAAATCAACATTTTATTCATTTATAATTGTATTAATACTGTTCAAATGGTCATGTGTCACAGAAATTACTCTTCCTTCTTCGTCGGTTTTGACTACTGCATAAATAGGAACTAAAAATCCACCATCTCTTTCAGCTATCCCTTTTGCTCTTTCTTTAGACTTCTCAGTAACTTCATTGATTTTCATGAGCATCATTTCCTTTCTGTATAAAATTAGAATTTTATTTTCCTTAAATTGAATAGCCGCCGCATGCAACACACAAAACAAAAACGACTGTAATAGACAGGAAAGCTAGTATAAAAATACAACCGTATAAAAACCCATTTAAAAACCCATGTGTATACTCTTTTAACTTAATCACCTTCTTTTTTTAGAGCTTACTCACCTCTACCTAACTCAGATTAATAATTTTGATTGTAGGAATATCTTTTAATCTTGTCATGTTGTCATGATAAATAACTCCTACAGTCTCATCATGGAATTGCTTTTCGATAAATTGCTCAACTTTTCCGAGAGCTTCCACGAATTTTTGACTATTTAAAAAGCGAAAGTCAATTTGTCTTGAACTTATAGTTAGAAATAAACCAAGGTCTTCGTGTACCCCAGAGGAGAATCCCATTACTTGTTTATGTCTATCTAATTGTATATTGAAGTCGATTTCACAACGTTTAATCAACATTCGTAAGGGAAGCTTCTTGCTAAGAACTATTGAAAATGAATGTGACAATATGTATCCCCCTATCTAAACCCATGGTAAAGTGTGTGTTAATTCATCCTCCACGACCAATAGTCATTTAAATCACCTCTATTCAAATTAATGTGTATATTTTCAAAACATCTCCACACAATACAATTGAACAAGCTTGTTTACATACAACTTTAGGAGATGATCATATGGCTCAACAAAACAGATCAAACAACAGCAATGAATTACTTGTGCCTCAAGCTGCTGGTGCCCTTGAACAAATGAAGTATGAAATTGCTTCTGAGTTCGGTGTGAACTTAGGGCCTGAGACAACTAGCCGAGCAAACGGTTCAGTAGGTGGAGAAATTACAAAACGTTTGGTTCGCTTAGCTCAACAAAGCATGAATGGCCAATTTCATTAATGTATGAGGGGAACGTTCCCCTCTCTTTTTATGCTCCTCTTCCAAATCCATAAAGTACTACTGGCATTGTATTCACCTCCCTTTAGTGAACAAATGTACTTCGTCTAATCAGCTCGTCTAAAACAATTTGAAGTTTTCTTCTCTGGTCTTTTATGTATGCATTGTTATCGGTACTCAATCCATCATTAATTCTATTTTGTATGTCTGTTTTCAGTCTCTCTAAGCTTTCAATTGGTAATTTTTCTAGACTAACTTTATATGATTGATTCATTTTAATAGCCCCCAGCAAAAACAAGTGAAATTATCAATAACCAAAAGACTGCTCCAGAAACAGCAAGAAAGCTTTTTGCAATACTCATAAACTCTTGAAAATCATTCTTCAACGACTCTTTCACTGCAACACCTTCTCTTTAAAATACAGATTTCATAAAGAATTAAGTGCAGCACAGCAATTGCAAAACGCTATTCCGTTGTTGACCGACCAGTCCTCCCCTAATTCGTCGCCGCACTCAGCGCATCGGCAGCTCGATATTACTTCGTTTAGAAAAGAAATTTGATCAAGAAGTTTAGGAATGTCTTGATGTGCGTTTGCGATGAAGTCTGCGTCCTCTTTGTTCTCCAATTTATGAATGAGGAATGTAACCTCGCTATATTCCGTTTCAATATCTGAAAATATGCGATAGTAAGTTCGGTGATCCATCAGTCCGTCGTTTTCCTCTGCGACCCATTTACCGCCTGTCGCTTTTGTCGCACGCTGACGGATTTCTTCGAGTTGACCTTTCGCTAGTTTACCGCTTCAATCACACTACGGAAATTACTTTCTTCCTCGTAGCTAAGTGCGCGATCCATATCACAAACTAATGATCGGTGATACTCCTGCACCTTATCCTCTGCCTGTTTCTTCGTGCTTGTCGGGTTCATTTACTCGCCCTCCTCTAAGGTTGTTAATTCCCTTTTTAATTCGTGGAGCTCTTCGTAAAGATCATTGATCTCCGCTTCAGTCTGTCTAATATCCTCAATTATTTCGTCTTTCCTGCTCACTTTAGTACCTCCCTTAATTCTTTAATATATTAAACAACGTATAAACAGTAAGAAATAAAAGTTGTATCCCCCATATCCACCAAAGCCATTCCAATCTGTATCTCCTCTCTCATACTAATAATGATGTGCATATCTCATGTTTCTTTTGATATCGTTTTTATTCAGACTGCTCTGCCTCTTCGCGTGAATCGTCAATGATCCTTCCATATTTAGCGGCCATTGACGAAAGACCTGCCATACCATCGCACCATGCTTTCTCGCCTTTTGCTATTACGTACTCTTTCGATTTATCCACTGTCGATCTAACAACGTCGCCCACACGAACATCAGTCGGCTGCGGCGCGTTCAAGTATTGGTTTGGCACCGCCAAGCCTAACGCACGTCTTAACGCAATCGCCTTTCCGATGTGAACGTTGAAGCAGTCGTCAGGTACGGCTTTTGCGATTCCTCTTGCGTAGACCTCTCGGGTACGAATCCCTTTCAACAAGACGACAACAGTTCGCTTATGGCGATTTACTACGAATTCAACTTCACAGGATGCGTGGTAGAATGCGTTTAATTTATATCTGACTCCATCACCGTTTTTCGTTAATTCCCAAACGTCTGCCTTCACCTGCTTAACGATTTCATCACGGCGGGCTTGGGCGGTTTTCTCTGGCTTCCATAAACGTTCCTCTAACGTCGTACAGACCGGAGTCGCTACTGTATTCACATCGCCAGGCATAATAACAACGTCTTGGTTCGTTTTTGCGTAGTGAACTACGAACCTATACGAATATGCTCCACCAATAACGACATCTCCAAAGCGAGATTTATAGCCGAAATATTTATCGTCCTTCTTTTCAAATACCGTATTCGCATTATTGATCACCGTTTGATTTACGTTTTTCATTCCTCATCTCCTCCAATTTATATTAATTTAATTTGATTCTCAATTTCCTCAATAAATCCCTGTAAAGCTTCTTCATCAACAATTACTTGTCCATGATGGACTCTAATGATTTCTTCCATTCGATCATCCATATTTCTAAACTCTTCTGCTTGCTGCAAAGTAAACATTGCTCTGTATTTCTTTATGTATAAAAGAAAATCTTTAAGTACTCCGATCTCCCCAATTTTGTGGAGATTGAAATCTTCTTGTTCCACTTCTAGCCGGAGTAAAGTTGCTTCCTTTTCTAAAACATCAATTTCAAGCTGTTCTTTCTTTGACAACAATTCTCGCTCTTTTTGTTGCAATTAATCACCTCCTTATAAGGATTTAATATGTATTCACAATGTGAATGTGGATTATGGTTTTAAACTGATTCATACTGTAAATGCTTGTTTTTCTTTTTGCTAATTTTATACTCTGCAATTTTTAGTGATTCAAGAGTCCATCCGTTATTATTCAAACTCCCGAAAAGTGTGTTCATTAATTGGAGCTCTTGTTTTAAGTTTCTTCTCTTTCTCAATATCTTTTGACCTTTTAACGAAAGATGATATCCCTCTGATGCATTAAATTTGTCCTCTTCTAGCTTGTGATAAAATTCATTGAGTTCTTTGTCAACTTTCCCTAGCTCTTTATAAAGGTTTTCAATTTCATTTTGAAGTCGTTGTTTAGTCTCCTCAATTGCAACAAGAGGCTTGGAAATGGAAACAAGATAATCTTTTACAGTTTTCATACCATCACTCCTTTTAATTATTTTATTTTTATTCTAAAAGTATGTAAAAAAAGACAAGCTTTTAACTTGTCTTTATCTTATCATTCAACTTTTCAAAAGTCTATAACTATTTTATTTTTATCCTTAAATTATTTTGAGTAAGTCACAAATGAATAATTAAATGTGGTATTGTTTTCTGCTTTTCTGTGATCCTTTTCAATTGCTCTCCAATCGTCATTTAACCTAGGAAAATATGAATCTGCCTTCTCTGCAACTGAATCAACAATCGTCAAATAAACCTTATCAGCATGTGGCAAGAATGCCTCGTATATAGCACCTCCTCCAATGACCATTACCTCTTCATTTGTATCCAGTTGACCACGTATAAGCTTCAACACATCGTCAACCGAATGATAAACGAATGAAGAGTGATCAGGCTTGAAATCTTTGTTTTTGGTTAATATGATATTCCTTCGGTTCTGAAGTGTTTTTCCTGTTATGTTTATGATTGATTCATATGTAAACCTTCCCTGAATACACAACTTTCCTGTAGTGAGTTCTTTAAAACGTTTCATGTCTTCAGGAATATGGTAAAGCAAATTATTTTCATACCCAATGGCCATTGATTTATCGCAGCAAGCAATAAGAGATAGCATTATACTGCTACCTCAAAGTAAAGCTTGTCTCCATGCTTATAATTAATCAATTTGAAATCATCAATTGTGAAATCATAAAAATCTTTTACATCTGGATTAATCCATAACTCAGGTGCTTCATACTGCTCTCTGTCCATTTGAATCTTTAAATTGTCTATATGACGAGTATATACATGACAGTCTCCGATATTGAAGATATACTCACCTAGCTCATAGCCAGTAACTTGAGCAATCATACGTTGCAATACATTGTACTGAAACACATTAAACGGATTCCCTAAAGCCATATCGTTACTCACTTATGTTCAGTAGAAGTCGCTACTTTCTACCCGCTTTCGCAGCTTTATGTTTCCATAAAGGTCAGACTATATCATTATCCTATTTGTAAAAGTATCCACTGTATTTGTCATTTTTGCTTTTGATTCTATGGAGGATAGTAGCAGGAACTACATTTAACTGCCTTGAAGCTTCTGTAGCACTTTCATATTCTGTTCCATCTATGATAACTGGTCTTGAATTTTTCGGCTTTCTGCCTTTAAACTTTTTAGACATATAAGTCTTAAATTCATCACTGTGTGTTTTTCCATAGAACGGATTTTTTTCACCCACTCTTTGAGAAGCATATTCTGACAACTTGGCCTTACTCTCCTCACTATGTTTTTTACCTTTAAAAGGGTTATCGTGAGTTGAGTAATAAAGCTTATTATGATTTGATATCTTTAGCTTTGTCGTTTCAGTATGCTTTCTTCCAAACATCGGATTATTTTCTCCTTGAACATATTGCCATCGCTTAGCCTTTTCTTCAGGCGACATCTTCAAATAGACTTTCTTCAAACTGTCGGCTCTTTTGAGGATGATATTTGTTTTATCTGGGTGATAGCTTGTTAGGTCACCGCCACGGTAAGCTGATTTACTTATGTTGTACATTTCTTCATAAAAATTATCAATATACCATTGCTCCTTGGCCATAGCCTCTTCTTTGGGTAAAATATGTACTACCTCTCCAATAAATACCTGCTCTCCATGTTTATTAAACGAGTTATTTAAATATCTATTAATATGTCTATTGTTTTTTAGATTTCTAAAATGTACTTTTAGCCTCTTTTCACAGTCTTCTGAACTGCCAATATAAAACTTTCCTGTATTTTTATTTGTTATTTTATAAACGCCTGATTTTATTTAATCACCCTCTACTTTAAATTATAATACAGGATCAAATAGGATACTCTGCTTTTCCATCACCAATAGCTTGTGATGTACTCTACTCCCTCCAACAGATGGGGTTTCGATAGTCGTTGAACCTTCACCCTTTTAGGTGCTTGGCTGCTGATTACCCTCGGCTACATTCACGTTAGGGCTTCCCAGCAATTAACAGAGTTAACAATGCGTATTACTACGCAAAGCCGCTAGTAATTAACGGGCTCTTACCTCTAAATGAAGCTTACCTTGTTTTATGTACCATTGCGTCTCATACACACAAGGCGGTAAAGCCATAGAGTCTAAATCATCCGGATTCCAAAGCGTTGTAATATGTCTACGTGAAGATGGGTTGTTTTTCAACTGATGGAGAAGATAATCAACCTGGTCAACTTTCTCACCGTTTAGCATTCTGTTCTTTTTACCAAGCTGATAGCCATATGCATTGCCTATCGTGTTGTCTTCTTGTTTCCATTGATCCCAAATATGTACGCCCATCTTGTTTAATTCGTTAACATCATTTGATTTAAGCTGCCAGATCCAAAGCAATTCCTTGATTGCTGTTTTCCAGGCGACTTTTTTAGTCGTTAAAATCGGTACTTCGGAATTATCAAACCGCATTTGCTTACTGATTACACTGAGTGTATGTGCCAGTGTCCCATCTGTATCCCATTTGGTTCTGACATCGAATTCTTTGTCTGATACTCCATTATTAATTATGTCATTTATGATTGTGTTGTACTGCTTATCAAATTGACTCATAATTTCCTTCCTTTCAAATCCATCGTTTGGTAAAATATTCTTGCCCACATAATGGAAAGAGGTGATCTTTTTGTCTGTTTACAAATACAAGCCAGCGGTGGTTAAAGAAGTACTGGAATGTAAAACTGAAAGATTAACAGACTCAATTGAAGCAAGATATTGTTTATCAATAAAGCTTAATAATAATTTAGACTCTTCATATGTGTTTATTATGTTAAATCCCAGTATTGCTGACAAAGAAGTATCCGACCTCACTATAACTAAGTTATGTAATTTTAGCCACTCATTAAATGAAGTTGGATCCATTCATATTGTCAATCTATATCCTTTTTACGAAACAAATTCAGAAGAATTGTCCTCAATAATTCAGAAGCTTCAAAAAGAGGACAGTAGCCTGTATGAAGCTACTGTTAAGACTAATCATCAAATTATAGCCAATTTAGCTAAAGAATCTAAAAAAGTAATCTTTGCTTGGGGCGATTGTCCAAAACGATTCGATAAACGAAGTTTTAATAAACAATGTCAAGATGTTAAACAGCTCCTAAAAGGAATAAATAAAGACGAGGCATTTGTTATCAAAACCCATTACAACAGGTTGCTCACAGTTAAGAATTCACCAAGACATCCCTCTAGACCTGGGCTTAAATGGCTCGAACCGTTTCATGAATTAGACGCTTAAATGAAACGATAAATAATAAAGTTAACCACGAAGACAATATTACCGCAAACAAAAAGCATATATACGAACTTGTTTTGTTTATTGTTTGAGTCACCGTCCAAAACATCAAGAATTTTAAACATTGTTAAACCGGTATATATTAAAGCAAAAGCTGTCCAAGCTAACATTAGCAAGTTACCGTGCGTGATCAGTCCGATAGTAGCCAAGGGGATAATGAACGAAATCCCCTTGAATAATGTCATGGTAAACACTAAGTTCTTATTTTTCTTCAGTTCTTTATAGGGTGTGTTAGAAAGCATATGCGTAACTTTAGCGTATACATTCTGTTCTCCTCGTGTAATTAATCTAATTTCATTTATGTTTAGTGCAAATAAGTATGCTGCAAGTAATAATGTAAAATATGTAATCCTAATACATCTCCTTATTTTATTTTTATTCTATAAATGACTATACTTAATCAAACAACTCTCCTGCTCTCTTCATGTCTTTAATTTCCTCACTTACACTTTCTTTGATTGCGTGAGGTAACTGATCAATTCCCCGTTGAATTCTTTTCTGACCTGTGTTTCTTATTTGTAATGTTAGTTCTTTAAACCCTTCCAATGATTCATCTGAAATTAAATCAAACTGATGTTGAATCTTAGCTAATAAGCTTATGTATTCTTCTTCATCTTCACTGAATAATTTTAGGCCATTTTTAAGGTTGTCTATTTCTTTTAGATGGTTTTTTATTTTCTTTATGTGATTATTCATATTTCTTCACATACTCTTTGAAAACATCGGCAATTTTATGAGTATTGTGGAATACAGTTTGCCCTAATGAAGTGGCATGAGAATAAAGAGGGTGATTATCAGTATTTTTAATTTCTTCTTGTAAACAATCAAGAAGGATTCTTTCTGTTTTCACTGACACTTGTTCTAACAGCCAACTGTTCCCGTTGTCCATAGAAAGCTGAATTCTTATTTCTGGCGGCAAGTTCTTAAATGCATTAATAAAGTCGTCAACCTTATATTGATCAGTCGGATGTAGCCTTGTTTTAATTGAAATTTTCATTTTCAAATCTCCTTTTTGTTTTAATTTGATTCTAATAAACTCAAAAAATTAACTGTTGCAACTCTATACCTTTGGTCTTCTTCATAAGCTGCAACTTGTTTCATATGCTCCAAAAACACATCTTCAAGCCCATGTTTTTGAATAAATCCTAAACACAGACCATTCCTGAAGAGCATGTCATCATATTTTGATTATGAATCTTTATGGCTGTTGTTTATGGCATATTTCCTCCTCATAATTTGGTTAAAAGTCTTCTTTTATAGAGATGTTCGTTCAATCGACATCCCTACATTAATGTGATAAATGTGAAAAAATAAACCCTTTGGTATCCCTAAGTTCTTTATAAACTTCAGTCATCATAATTTCGCTTTTTTCTAAATTTTAAACTTGTACATGTTCCCTTTTCTGTCTACATGATAGCGTCCTTTTGGATAATACACATATCCATCTGCATTTACCTTATCAATTACATTAAACATGAATTCGCCATGTTTTGTATTCCCTGTCATCCACGCCTTTTTACGTAATCTTTTTTTCATCCAGCATCTCCTTTGTAGGTATAATTGTTGAATTTTTTGAGTATTTTAAGTTGTACCCTGGCTAAGACCCTCCACTGGACAAACATCATGATCTAAGCCAGGGCTTGTATTACTTAGTTCCAGTCGATCCGTGTCCACCTCGATCATCGTTGCCTAGATGATCTACCTCGATCAATTCAACTGCAGGCATCTTCTTCATGATTCTGAACTGACAGATACGATCCCCTTTTTTAATTTCTGTATCCCGTAAGGCATAAGCCGGAAAGAACCAGAAATCATTGTCTCCCTTGTAGGACTCATCAATAACACCCATTGAGTTTGTCTCAATGATGCCAAAGTTTTTAAATGTGCTTGAACGCGGAACAACATGAGCCTCATATCCTTCTGGTAGCTCCATCGCTACTCCTAATGGAATGAGTTTAAATTCGTCCTTTTTGATTGCTACATCTTCAGCTGCTCGAAGATCAATCCAATCCCCTTGCTCAATTTTGCTAATTCTCGTTTGAGTTTCGTCTAGATATTTGATTTTAATTTTCATTATTTATTAGCTCCTTTTGTTTTATTATGTGAAAAAACTATCCAAAAATTAAATAGGCCGCCCAACATGAATATCGTTGAATAATCCTGTCAATATGCTTAATCTTACAGAAAGTTATCCAATCCATTATCAACAAAGGTATTAGAGTAATTAAAAAAATTAACAGCAGTATGTACTTCCACCATGAAATCTCGTTAATATTCCAACCGAATATGGTTAGCCCTCCCCTAAGGAAATTTTTTATTATAATCCCTTTAGTAGTTCATCAAGTTCTTCAGGCTTAAATCCAACACTACGCTTTACTTCTTCTTGCTCATTAAGCAGTATAGTTACCGGTACACCCATTACCTCAAATTGCGCTGCCACTTCTGGCTTCTGTGTAACATCAACTGTCTCATATTCAACTCCTGCATTATTTAAATAATTGGATACCATTTTGCAGGGATTACAATTCGGTTGCTCTAATTTAATTAATCTCATTTAAATCGCCTCTCTTTTATATTTGAATTTCCATCCTTTATGTGTTTTAGCCCTTCCAGATAAACACCGCATAATACCTTGTTTAATTAATCCATGGTCTCTTGCAAACTCCCTAATTCCTTTAGCTTCAATCAAAACTCCTTCAGGAGATAATGCGAATATTTCTTTTTTTATATTTTCTAAGTCTCTATAATTGTTGTTTTCTTTCTTAGTTAAGAAGCAACATGTTACAAGTGAGTATTTCCTTTTATTTATTGGCACATTTATTTGAATTTTATCTTTATCCAAATGAATCTTTCCTTGAGAAAACAGGATCTCATCATACCCTTTGATTAAAGGGAGATCCTCTAAAAAATTCTCGAAGCAATGCCACCTTCTTTCCACAGTCACTCCTTTGGCACCGTATCTTTCATAACCACATCCCCTTGGATGATAGCAACGCTCAAGCATTCCACTCCAAACACTGTACTCCTTTTTATGATCAGTCATTTTCACATTGCCCATGTACCCTACTCCGAATACAGACTTCTCAAACTTATCTTTTATCTTCCCGCGTTTCATTTCAACTTTTTCAACAACTCTTCCATACCCAGTTTTAAGAAAACGAATTCTATATTTATATCTGTTCATTTCTCTAAAAACTTGAACCACTTTGTACTTTTGGTTTGCGTTATTCACATAAACTTTACCGACAAGACTGTCTTTTTTAAGGTTAATCAAATATAAAATCCGTGTCCCTTAATGATTCTACTGTTGCTTTTTTATAGCCAACGCCCTTCATTGAAAAGAAGTCATGCGACTTAGTTTTAGTACTCAATCCATTAATAACGATTGGATTAACATCCTCTTCTTCAAACCAATGATCAAAGCCCAGATTGTTTAATGCTTTATTTGCGTTGTATCTGATGAATTTCTTTACATCTGGAGCTAAACCAACCTGATCATAAACATCTTCTGTATACTCTAATTCATTTTCATAAAGCTCTTGGAGCAAACTTAAAGCCCATTCATACATTTCTTTTTGCTTCTGAGGCGTTTGTTTCTTATATATCTCTTGAGCTAATAAACCGATGTATACGCCGTGTAGCGCCTCGTCTCTAATACCTTTAGTTCAACCGAGTTCGCTACTCTCGGCTCGTTGCCCTGTCGCAACCGCCTTACGTTACCGTAAGGAGCAGACTATATCATCATCCCTGTAGGATGCCTCCCGTTTCGATTTAAGGGGTTCTCACCCACGCCAATAGCTTGCGCCCTACTCGTTTTGCGGAATTTCGCCGCCTATGCGATAGTCGTTGAACGTTCTATGCGATCCCATAAAGTCTTCCATCTTCTTTTATGTCGAATCAGACTAACGTAACGGGGATGAAGGCTGTATTTTTCACCAGCTTCAACATTGTTCATTCCAGCAAGCAAATCATAGATTAAATTTGTTGCCTCTGAGTCTGTGAGTTTTGACATTGAATTACTTTCTCCAGGTTGTCCTGACATTAATCCAATTTTCATTGCATGTAGAGTATTTTCTTTAGGTGTAACTATCTCTAAGTTCCGAACGTGATTGTTTAGTTTATTTCCATCTATGTGGTTTACAAACATTCCTTTTGGTATTTCATGAATAAAATATTTTGCGACTAACCTATGTACTAAAAAGTTCTGTGTTCCTTTATTCGGATGCGTGTATCCTATCATTTCATAGCCATGTGGAGTAATAAATGTCTTTCTTGGTTTCTTTAATTTTTTTGATATGATAACTCCCGTTTCCGTTATCCACCAAGGTGCTTCTTCGACTTCTTTCCTTATCATTTTCACCTCCTTTGGGTTCGCATAGCTTCGCTGCTGATTGTCCTAAAAAGGATTTTCCAGCAATTAGAGAGGTTCACATTTGCCGTTGCCGACAAAAGGGACTATTAAATAATCAGGTTAATAATCTCTCCACTCTGCATGAGCTTCCCTTGTCCATAAAAGTAAAGTGGATAATAAAACCCTGAATAGAAAAGGAAACTCTCTAGAAACACAGATGCAACCATTGCTTTAAATAAGGAGATATCATCGTTTTTCTGAACTGCTTTATAAATTAAAACAATTGTTCTAGCCTTCTTTTGAAGAAACCTATTGTTTTTCACCCATTCGAAGACTTCATTGATCTTCTCGGTTGGAGCCAAAGTTAGAAATATGTTGCTGTAGGATTTTGCGTGCACCGCGTTTTCCATCATCGCCATGAAATTAAGAACCGCTTTTCGCTGATGACCTTCGACGTGCTCGGCCACAATCGGCATGCCAGTGTTCCCCTGCTCTGTGTCCAATAATGTAAGCCCGGCTAAAACTTTCATATAAGTGTCTTGCTCATTTTTACCCAAATACTTCCAAGTGAGAAGATCGCCGTTTAATGCGATCTCTTCCGGAAGCCAAAACTGCTTTACGTTTTGGTTGTAAAACATTTGGGTGAAATCATCTTCATGCTTTGACCAGTTTGCTGCAGTATACTGCTTGTTTTTCTTTAGTTGTGACAAAAATGTGACCTCCTAGATATATTTCCTCCCTTAACACTTGTAAAATGAAGGAAATATTTTATAAATGTTGTAAGTCTTATAATGCAACATATTCACTATTAAGGGAGGAATAAAAAATGAAAAAGAAACTGATTATTGGTGCTTTAGTTTTAGGGCTAATACCTACTATTGGTAGTACTGCTGCTTCAGCTAAGCCGCTTCAAAATCCTGTGAAAGTCATAAATCCTTTAGCAGATGATAGGTGTAAAGGCGGTGGCACTCTAATTTGTGAAACTGGTATATTTTCAGCTAAAGGAACCTTTTATTTCGATTATTATGGAAGTGAAGACGACCAAATCAGAATTTACATTGCGAATGATGGAGCCTACCCTTTTGAGTACAGAATTACGAACCCTGACGGCAAGAGAATAGCAGACGGTATTACAGTGAAACCAGGAAAGTTCAAAGAAACAACCTTTTACGTAAAAGATATAGAAGGTTCTTATAAAGTCCGTGTAACAAATGATGACGGTGAAGATATTAAGGCTTTTGTTAAAGCAAGGGGACTTTAATTAAAAACCCAGGGGTCAGACAGAGACTGACTCCTTTTTTGTTTAAACAACACATGACAAGCAACCTTCCTGCCCAGTATCCTTCGTTCGAGCATAATACAGCGTTTTAATTCCTTTGTGATGCGCGTATAAGTCAATCCGGTTTAGATCGCGCGTCGTCATCGTATCCTTTAAGAAAAGTGTAAATGAAATCCCTTGATCGACGTGCTGCTGTATAGTTGCAATAAGATCAACTACCTTAAACATGTCCATATCATAAGCTTCCTTATAGAAGAACCAATTTTGAGCCGATAAACCTGGCATTGGATAATATGTCTTACTGTTTCCGTATGTACGTTCCTCGATTCTCTCCATAATAGGCATTACACCGGCCGTAGATGATTGAACGTATGAGATGCTTCCTGTAGGTGCAATAGCCTGCCTATACGAATGATACAAGCCATATTTCATAACATCCTCTTTAAGCTTCATCCAATCTTCAATGTTAGGAATATGTTGATCTCCAAACAGGTTTTTAACCTTTTCATATTTAGGGCTATAATCATTTGTCACGTACTTATCAAAATACTTACCTGATTTGTAGGTCGACCCATCAAACTTGTAGTACGTCTCCCCTGTTTCTCGTGCAATTTCCATTGAACGCTGCAGGGAGTAGAAGTTAACCATCATAAAATATGTATTTGCAAAATCCTTAGCTTCTTCACTTTCATAAGCGATTTTATTTTGAGCTAGAAAACCATGCAGGTTCATCTGCCCTAGACCAATTGATCGCATTAGTATATTTGCTCTCGCAACAGCTGGGGCATTAACAATGTTTGTTTTTCTTGTAACAGTTGTCAATGAGTCAATTGCTATTCTAACCGTTGAAGCAATTGATCGATTATTCATTACATTTACAATGTTCATGGATCCAAGATTACATGAAATATCTAATCCAATTTCATCTTCCTGATCGTAATCTGTATAGACTGACACTTGTGATGCTTGGAGCACCTCTGACTTTAATATTCAACGAAAGGCGCAACACTCTCGTCCGTTCTCTTATGAACTGCTTACGATCACTCGTAAGAATAGACTATATCATCGACCTATAAGGCCGCCCGCCGTTTCCATCGCCATATGCTTGCGATGTACTCTACTTCCTTACGCTAGTGCGTGGTTTCGATAGTCGTTCGGCATTTCCGCAAGATGCGGTTTAGCACGGTATTGTCTATTGAATAGAGTTTCACCGTTTAGACGGGTTTGCTACGATCATTACTGACCGAAGGTGCTACAGTTAACACAAATTAGAAAACTTCACTTTTGAAATGTGTTCATTTGGATGCACTTTATTTACATTGTCTGCAAACATAATATACGGATAGCCAGATTCACTTCTTAGAATGGCCAATTGCTCCAACAGCTTTCGAGCATTCCCCTTTGTTTTCCTAACTTTAGGGTTTTCAACAAGCTCATCATACATTTTATTGATGTCCATCTCATCAAGATACTGCCCATATTCTTTGTAAACTGAATGAGGATAGAACATGTAAAAATCCTTATCTTCTCTTGCCAATTCAATAAATTTATCAGGAACAACTACTCCAATAGACAGTGTTTTAACTCGGACATCTTCATCTGCTGAGATTTTTTTGGTATCCAGGAACTCTGTAATATCTGGGTGGAATACACTTAGATAAGCCGCACCTGATCCTTGTCTTTGCAGACCATTCAGACGTGTTCGCTAAGCACGTCCCGCCATATGGCTGCTTCATGTTACCATGAAGGTTAGACTATATCTTCACCCACTAAGGGTGCCTCCTGTTTCGACTGCCAATAGCTTGCAGCCTACGCCTTTCGGCTAGTCGTTGCACGTTCAAGACTTTAGTCTAGCTTCGCTCATGATTGTCCTTGTAGGAGTTCCCATGAATTAAAGAGGTTTTCGATCGCCATTTCTGACGAAAGGGGCCAAATCAACCCATTTGATCGGCATATCTAAAAGCATTATCCAATAGCTTCATAACACCTACGACGCCTTTTGTTACATTTTCCACATCTTTAATGGCTTCGCCTTTGGCTCTTAATTTATTTAAGTTTAATGCTACGCCACCGCCTAACTTAGACAGTTGCATTGAAATATCAATAGCACGTGAAATATCATTCAAACTGTCACCTACTTCAAGTAGGAAGCAACTGACCATTTCACCCCTTCGCTTACGACCAGCATTAATGAAAGCCGGCGTAGCTGGTTGATACTCTTGTTTCATCATAGTACGCACATTCTTAACCGCTTTCTCATAGTCTCCACCTGCGAAAAATAAAGCTACAATTGAGACACGATCCTCGTATCTCTCCAGGATCTTTGTTTTGTCGTTTGTCTTCAATGCATAGTCATTGTAGAACTTAAAGGCACTCATGAAAGATGGGAATCTGAATTTGTAACTGTAAGCAAGTTTAAAAATCGTTTTAATCTGCTCAAATGTGTACTCGCTTAAGAATTCTTCTTCGTAATATTCATTTTTAATCAGATAATCCAGCTTCTCTTTTAAATCGTGAAAGAAAACTGTGTTTTGATTGATATAGTCTACAAAATAGCTATGTACAGCCTCTTTATCCTTCTCAAATTGAAATTTACCGTCTTTCTGAATCATGATCTCATTATTGAGCTTGATCCACTTTGGTATTGTGTTTGTCAATAAGTTGTACCTCCCGATTAATCTTCTGCAAATCTTGTTTTGTTCCACTTAGTTCAAACTTTAATAACAATGGTACGTGAAACATTGCTGAGAGTTTGTCACCAGCTAAACCATAGTTATCACCCCAAACCTTGTTACCACTCACAGCAACTCCTTTTATTTTATTTTTATTCTTAATAATAAAATTCAAAGTCCTTTCAGGCACTTCCCCAAAGCCTATCGTATATGTAATATGTATAAATTCTTCTTCAATGATTAAGTCATCTGTAATTTCAATGACATCGAAGTTTAACTCCCTTTGTAAAGCTTGAGCAAACCTTTTCACGTTACCTGTCTTGCTTTCATATGTAATAATCAATACTCTTTATATTCCCCGTTAACTAAGCTGTTCGTGGTTGTTTCTGCTTCATTTTCAGCATGATGGAATGCTTCAGACATTTCTAAATTGATCTCGGCCATTTCAGCATAGCCTTTGGCCATTTGAGCTTCATAATCTGATAGCTTTGTCATTGGTACTGGAATGTAGTTATCCTTCTGCTCTTGTGTGATAACCATTTGATCCCCTTCAAGATTGGTCGCAATCAGCTCTCCTTTTAAAGCAGTGTATGAACCACCATTCTTCATATGTACTTGCGTATTTTCTTTTGCTTCATCCATGGTTACAAAGTGACTGCGCTTAACGTATAACTGTTTAGCAGCTCCCATTCCACAACTCCCTTTTCTCTATTTTTTGTTTTTATCTTTTTCGTGTCTTACGTCCAACTCATCCATATCATTGAGAATATGGTTAATAACAACATCACTGAACTTACCGAATGCCTTATATCCAATTAACTTGCTTCTCAAATCTCTCCACTTTCTTGCTGCACTCATTTTGCTTCCCCTTCCTTTGAAACTGTGATTTTATTTAAACTAAAACCAAAACATTGTTTTTGATGTACTTGTCTATATCTGATTTTGTATAAGTAAGAGTACTGTCGGTTGTAGTGTCAGTTATTTCGAATTGTTCAGTATTATGATTCATTCTTGCTGTGTATACAGTATTGCTGACTACAGCAATAGCTTCTTCTGATAGCTTAAATTTAAATTCGTTTAAATCAGCTACTTCATCAATCTCTCTTACCTCATGCGGTACTCCGCTTTCTTCTTGAGCGTACACAGCATCATTATGAGCCTCAATAGCATCATCATAAGTGTTAACAAGTGTTCCCATGCAATAAAGTCCGTGTTTTTTATTCATTGTCATCATCCTTTTAATTTATTTTTATTCTTTAAAGTAAACTTCCGTCCATAATCAAAACTCTTTCTTCATTACTTTGAAGCTCTTCGAGAACATCTGATATCGGAGATAGCTCTTGATCCTCTGTTACTGTTCGACTATGTTTTACTGCTGCGTACAACATACCAACTTCTTTGATCTCTTCTTTTAAGTTTCCATCATCATCCGCAACTTCTTCTGTATATAGCTTTATTGCCTTTTCCTTTGTATTAGCTTTAATTAATGCGTAATATGGGTCACATACTTCAAAATACTTCATAACGGGTTTTTTAACTTCCAACTCCTCAACGTAATCGCCTTTAATTTTCACATCATCAACTCCGTTTTCGAGCAAATGATCTACCATGTCCTTGCCTAGTTGTTCTAACGCAGCCCCTTGAACAGATGGACTTTCGTCATTAAATCCTTCATGAGCGTAACAAGTTGCTTTTATTTCAAAAACTGCTGCTTTAATCCCCATAGGCAATTCTCCTTTTATTTTACTTTAGTGAATCTCTCAATCTCTTTACCATCAACAACCACTTTTCCAAAGAACATATCTTTAGGTCTTGCCCAAAGAGCACCGTCTTGGTCTTCATATGTAACCAGCTTTTCTTCTGTTTCAGTGTGAACTGCCTCTCCAATAACCTTGTAAATGCCACCTTTATAGTGTTTATAATGACATCCGATAAAATCAAATGTGTCTATTGTAGCTTTCCTCCTTAAGCTTCCTCTAAATTCAACACAAGAACATTTTTATATGGATCTAATTGAATTTCATCGCTTGTTTCTTCTCCATCAATTCTGAAACTAACTCTTGTGTCTCCGTTAAAATCAAGTTGATCTTGTAATGCTTTGATTACATCACTTACTTTGGGTTTACTTAGCTTTCCTCTATATTCATCATAGGCCATTTAGAAACTCCCCTATTTGTTTACAATTTCTTATCAAGAATATCTTTAATACTTTTTAAAGTTTCCTTATACTCGCTATCCAAGCCACTTACATCAAGATTTGTTGAGATTCGATAGTTTCCTGAGTTGTCATACATTGTGATGAAAGCCTCAGTGTCATCCTCTTTAGCACTAAACGTGATATCATGAAGCTCAACCTGATCTGCACCGTTTTCTTGCTTTAGTTCTTCAATATAGTCTGGCTGCATCATGTTGAATAACTCTTTAGCTGTAGTGAACTTTACTTGTTCTAATAAGCTATCTTCTTTGTATTCAAATGTCTCAAAATAAAGATTAAATGTTATATAGCCTTCTACTAAATTTCCATGTTTAGTGTATTCCAGTCTTCATCATCCTTTATTCTTTATTGTCTTCTGGAGTCAACGGCGATTTACCGTTGAGATAGTCTAAATAAGACTCTCGGCGCTTCTTACTGCAAAACATAGAATCAGTTGAGTTCCCACATTCTCTACATAGCATTTCTCATTTCCCTTTCTCAATAAAATCATCCTTTTAATGTAATGAATAAATTCCAGGTTCGCCGATGTCGCCCCCTAATGAATTAAGTGCTTTAAATTCTAATTTAACTGCCAAGTTTCCATCTGTGTTGAATTTAATTTTATCTACGTTCACCTTGACCACTTTTGTTTCTCCCTCATAGCTTGTCAATTTCATTTTCAATGGGTCTGTATGTGTTCCGTCTAAACCAAACACTTTAAAAGCTAATGAATCCTTACCAGTGTTTATTATGATTTTGTCCTCATCCTCAACAGCTTCAATGTTCTGGCAGTGAAGGACAATTTTCGTTTCCTTCGGTAAATAATTATTAAATTTTTCTTTATAAACAGAGATTTCCTTTAAAATCATATCTGCCTCTCCTTTTGCAAAATTGGTTTAAAATAAAACTTTTAACCGATTAAACAAGAACTCCGTTCCAGTCATTAAATTCTTCAATATCCTCGTTCTTTTCCTTATGTCGCAATTCATCTGCTTCTACTTTTCCAATAATTTTTTTAACTTGTTCAATTAGACTCCATTTTCTTAAACCTGTGTATATGATTAACCCCGGAACTTGATTGCCTGCAGCTAATGTATTTTTCGTAATAAAATCCTTAACCTCCCATTCTAAAATATGCCATCGTAAAACTTCCCCTTCTTTAACGGATAATTTAATTTCATATGTACCTCTAACCGTTGTAATCTTCTTTGTTAATTCCATAACATCACCCTCCATGTATTTGTTTCTCCTCGTTAAATAAACAATGTGCTGACATACAGAACAATCAATGCAAAAGCTGAATGAAGTAAAGACTTACCGGCTTTCTTGAAAATGTTCTCATCTTTTTCCTGATCTGATCGTTTTATACCTTTGACAAATACGTTGAGTAAAACACCAATAACAAATGCATGAGGTAAAGTGACATGGACATTTTGAATGTTGTATGTATCAATTAGCAAAGGATTTAACACGTGATTCAATCCATAATAGACAACTAGTGACATAGTCAATGCTTCAACAAAAATGAGTAACCCAACTACAATCAGAGAACCTGATCCGATAAAGAAACCGTTCCAAATATCTTTTGTATTCTTATTCAATAACTATCTCTCCTTTAGCCTTTTTTAATTAACCTCTTCCACCAAGAAGCTTTACGTTTTTCTTCTTGCTCTTTAAAGCGTTCATATTCTTGTTTAAGTTGCTGATTAAATTCCTTTATTTTTTCTTGTTTTTGAATTGCTTTTTCAAGACTCTCTTTATCTTCAATTGTTTTAATTACCTTGTCAGTCTGATATGTCCATTCATTTTTTGTATTGCGCTGCCTGTCTGTTACGACTACGTATTCGTTAAACCCTGGGATATACACTTTCCCTTCGACTTCAATTGGATCTAAGTCGATGATCCCTTCAAAAAATGTCTGGTATTCACATTGCTTCTCAATTGGGACAAGGGCATCACACAGGCCTAATGTCCAACTTTTTTTAATTACCTTCCCTTCAAACTTAGCCTTATGTCTACTCACTTATTCACCTCCTTAAATGTAACTGCCTAATGTGTAATCTGAGATAATTCCTTGTTTAATTAAATCGGACATAATTTCTTGGACTTTATCATGCGTGATATGTGGAAATTCAAGCTTTTCTCTTGTATAAGCTTTCATATAGTATTGATAATCATATGGCTGTAAGTATCTTTCATCTAATACGTCAATTTCACCCTTGAGACTCTTTTTATGTATTGTTAAATTAAATGTGATGTTAGGCTGGATTGTTTTTATGAAGTACCACTTTGATTTCACGTGATCTGTAAAACCGATGCTCCTCATTTGTTTCTCTTCAAGTATGTGAAACCTCATTTTTCTCCCTCATTGATGATTTTCTTTAAGGCTTTTAAAAGCATGTTTAGTGATTTCTTGTCACCCATTTCATCCCGATTGACCTCAATAAAGTGAACTGCTGAAGTTAATTTATCCTGCATTTCAGTTGCTCCCTTCTCACATTTCATTAAATGCCGTTATTGCCACCAACAGTTGCTTTGCCTCAACTTCTGCTATTTGATCTCCAATTTGAACCTTTACCCATGTATCTGGATAATCAATACTCTTAGTTGCCAGGAGTTTCAGAGTTTTTCTGTTTACTCCTCTCAATGTGAATTCGGATGTAATGTCTCTCATGTTTTTCTCCTTTCTATATAAATTGAATTTTAATCTAAATGCTCCATTACAATTTTTAGATAATCTTTATAGTCAATAGCAACCACACTTTCTCCTTTAACAAGTTGTTCACTTTTAACTCCAAAGAACCATCTGTCATCTATCCACTGACGACCAGTCATGTTATTTAAACCAAGTTCATCATGAGACCTAAAAGGACTCACCTCTTCAATTTTCTCAATCATAGCTTTAATTTTTTTAAAATGCTTAGATCGTTTTTTGATAGCGTAAAATCCGTCTTTTGGATTTTTAACAATGTCATTTTTAAATACTTCATACGCTTCGGTTCCTTCATAGACTCCGAAATATTCAGAGTGGTAAAACGAGAAGCCTCCCTTGATTCCATACTTTTCTTCGAATTTATCGAAGAAGGCGTTAATGCCGTTTTTTCGTTTCATCTCAGACTTATACCAATCACTATCCTGTTTTACTTCGTAAATCGGTGCATTTAAGGTTTGCATATTCTCATTCTCCCTTTAATTTAATAATTTATTTAGATATTGCTGAGGATCAATAAGATAGCCGCACTCATGAACGCTGAACCAGAAATCGCTAATATCCATGTAGCAATTAGAGGTTTTATTCTCCTTTTCATTCCATATGTATCTATTGATACAAAACCAATCAACAAAAGACCAACAAGTTCAAGAATATTAATGGCTAGTTGCATTATGTTCCTCCATGTTTTTCAATTTTTCAGCCTAGTCCAACTCTATTTAGGTACTGTTCAGCTTTTTCCATCGCTTCTTTTTCAGTAGCCGCTTCAGCTAATTTAAATGGTGCTGATGGGTCTTTGATTGTAAACATTTGTCCATCAGTACTTTCAACAGTTGCATAGTAGGCTGAATGAAGCTCCTTTGTACCTTCCTTCATAAAGTTCATACGTTTTGCTCCAACCTTGCCTGTAAATTTAACTTTTGACATCTTCTATCTCTCCTCATTATTTGTTTTGATTTGTCGTATACTGCGCTTGCCCGGGAAATTATGAATATTTCATTCTGGCTATTTCCCTTCACATTGTTCATATCACTGTAAGAATAACTCCAAGAATGAGTGAACATCCTCCTATTAAGAAAACCGTAATATAAAATGGCTTACCTTCTTTAAAGTTTTTATTCTCAACCAAACATGCCAATCCATTTCCTAAGAATATTGAGCCGAATAAGATTAGACCCAGTATCAAATATGAAATTTCATTCACCTCGATTCTTGATAAAAGGAATATTTTATTTTTACTCTTAAAGCAGTTGCAAGTATTCCAACGTCTTTTCTAATTTCATGTCTTTACAACTCTCAATGCATTCTTTCTTGATTGCTTCTCCGCATTCTTTATGTACCGGGAATTCCCTGTATTCTTTGTTATCAGTTATTCTTATGTAATAAACGATCTCGCCTATGTGATCCTTGCATTTAACACACTCCAATGCATCACCTCGCTCCCTATATTTCTAATATACTCGCATCTCATCAATTAATCAACAACTATTTTATTTTTATTCTTAATATTTTTTAAAAAGTAGGAGAGTTTCCTCCCCTACAGTACAATAAGGCTGCCGCTAATGGTCTTCAGTTCGTTTATGAAATACACGAACAATTATTGCCGCTATGAAGAATAAGGCAAACAATCCAAAAGCCATTGATCCATTCTTTAAAATTATCCCAAAGATCAACAAAGCGCAACCAGACAAAATAAATAGTATTTTACTTAAGATATTGATCATTTACACTTCTCCATACAATCAAAGAATGCATTTACACCAATAATACCAGCAGAATTTACACAAGCATAGCAAGCAGTCCCTGCTGTTGCTGGAACACCAGCTGTGCATGAAACTCCACATAAAATAGCTAAACCGGTAATTGCCCATTGGCTAATATTTTTATCACCTAAGCAATCTGATACGCATCCAGTCCAACTCTTCTGAGCACTCATCATGTTAGATGAGCTTCCTTTGTCCTCTGAAGTTTGTTTTGTTTCAAAGACCCCAGACTTGTCCTCATCCTTAACACCATTAACCCAATAATTCATTTCATTTTGAGTACTGCTGATTTTCTTCATGTCAACTTCATAGTATTCTTCAATATTCATATCGCTATCAAACGAAACATTAAATGAGCTAACTCTGTCTACTTTTTCAGTGTCCACGTATAAATAAGAAACCGAATAAGTTACTGTGCCATCATCATACTTAATAGCTCTAACTGATGCATTATCAAATACCTTTTCGTTGGATTTATGATACTTAATGTCTCCATTTTCAATTGCTTTTTCTGCCTTAGATAGAAGTTTTTCCTTAGTCTTTTTACTCACATCAATAGTGTGATCTGCAATAAATTCTGCCTCTGATTTTACTTTATCCTTGTCGACATTATCTGTTGAGATTGTGCTCTTTGCATCACTGTTCGGAGGAAATGTTGAAAAGGCCAGGACAAATACGGCAACTAGTGCTAAGATCGTTCGATAAAAATTGTTCATTAAAATATCCCCTTTGTAAAAATATAATCCTCATCTGGCACCAATACTTATCAAACAAACAATCTCATAAATCACCTTCTTTCTTTAATAAATGCTACCAATCATATAAATAATTGTTAAGAAATACTGATGATTTTGAATATTAAGTAACACAGATGTCCTTATATCAAGGGGATATTACTCACCTTTATAAACAACTTATGTAATTTTGTAATTCCTTAGATTTAGTAAAAATCTCACCGAATTTTTTGTCTATAGTTTTCCATTGTCTTTCAGATGTTGAAGGCAACTCATTTTCAAGGTAAATGAACAACTCATCAACTCTGCTGCTAAGTTGATCCATATTTTGCACAAGCGTTTCTTTTATTGGATCAGATATGTACACGGATCCGTCCTCCCTTATGAAAAGATAATTACTGCCTTGCTGTTGTTATTTTTTATGTATGGAGAATATTTTCGTTCAAGATAATTCCTTGACGTTCCTTCACCAATGCTCACGTTATAAACGATCTTTACTTTATGTATGTCTAATGCCTTTCGTTTTGCCTGTTCAGGTGATAGTGCCTCAATTATCAAAGACGTATTTTCGTCCTTGTGATCTTTACATCTAACATAGTACCTTTTCAATAAACATCCCTTTATCCTTTCTTTTTATCCTGTTGTATTAATCCTCTTTTAGGTAAGTCTTAAAAAACTCTTCTAGGTTTGCAGCAATTGCACCGACAACTTCTGCATAATGTGTATGGCTCTTCTCTTCGGATCTTAAAAGTTCAACTGCAGAATTAGCAATGGCTTTTATATCCCCCTCGTCTAATTTGCCGCTTCTTACTTCGTCTTTAATTTTTTCGGCTTCCTCTTTTAAGCTTTCTGGATAGTTCACCACAGCATTCACCTCTTATATTTTATTTTTATTCTTTAAAAGACAAATTTTATTCAGATTCTTTATTAACGTATGTATGTATTAATTCCTTGAATATTGACTCAAGTACAGTTACAGTAATTGAATTGCCGGCTTGCTTGTACAACTGCGAATTACTAATTCCCACTGATAAGGCTTTCTCAAAATCTTCTTCATCAAATGCTTGCAGTCTCCAACATTCTAATGGAGTGAGCTTTCTAATTCTGTATTTTGGGTATTCGCCAATTGCTACACCATGACGATCAATTGTATTAACAGTGAAGGCCGGTTCATCGTCTTCTTTAAAGCGTCTGCCATTTTGTCTTTTTTCTTCCCTTTCTGGAGTTAAGACGGGTCTTATTTCAGGGTTTGGCACAGAAATTTTCACCCCTTCACCCTTATTTGTTGTTAAAGTTGAACTTAGCCCATTTGAATTGTAAACCTGACCATTCATTCCTTCTCCTGAAGGATTAATATTACCAACATACTCAACAGCAATTTTAGGTTCTCTATGACCTCCTCCCATAGTTGTTAATGTTGGTGACACCCCATCAGGCGAGTACACTCTTTTAATTGCATCATGTCCTTTTAGATCAATGTGACCAATCATGATCGGGTCTTCCACTTTGTATAGCGAAGTCTGCCCTCCGAGACCACCTACCGATTGGGATGTCAAAGTTGTTGCAATGCCATTTGAATCATAGACTCTATTGCCTTGTTTAAAGTTTCTGGAATATGTTTTTCCGTTATTCAGCCACCTCTTTCCTACGTTAATGCCACCAACAAACACCACATCTTTTTCTTTTGGTTTTTCAATTTGTTCAATCAGTTTAGATGTTTTTTCTTCGCTTAAGTAATACTTCTCATCTACATATTCCTCAAGAATTTCTCGCAATCTCTTTCCAACAATATCTTGTGCAGACCATTTAAAATTGAAACTTTTTATATTTAATTCTTTTAATCTCTTTTTTCCCTTACTTAAAACATCGTTCCTTCCCTTTTCGACAATCCATTCGTCATTTTCAATTAAATCCTCACGAACTCCAATTATGTATATACGCTCACGATTCTGAGGAACATTGAAAAATTTTGAATTAAGTAGCTCTAAGTCAATTCTGTACCCAACTTCACTAAAAGATTCAGCCATAATATTTAATGTATTTCCTTTATCATGATTGATCAACCCTTTAACATTTTCAAAAACAAAATACCGCGGCTTCTTCTCTTTTAAGGTATCTATATATTGAAAAAACAATGTCCCTCTAGTATCTTCGAACCCTTTCCGATAACCGGCTACGCTAAAGCTTTGACAAGGAGATCCTCCAACTAAAAGATCAAATTCAGGCAGTTTTTTCTTATCAATCTTGCTTACATCACCAAAATTTGATTGCTCATCAACGTTGTGAATCGCACAATATGACTTAATAGCATATTTATCAATTTCACTAAAGCCAACCAGTTCATATTCAACCCCAATGTTTCTTAGTGCAGCTTCAAACGCACCGATTCCACTAAAAAGACTCATTACTCGTAGTTTATTCAATAAACAACCTCCATATATTTTATTTTTACTCTAAATAAAATTGATCTTTTAATCGGTTTCACAAACACTTCACACATTTCAAATATTTTACATGTTAGACTAGGGTTGTACTTACAATCAAAACCTAGGAGGTAATCCTTATGAAAAAGTTTTACAAAGGATTGATTGTTTCTGCTCTATCGCTTACAACACTAGCTCTCCCTGCATTCACATCACAAGCTTCAGCCCTAACACCTGTCAAATCAGTTGACCAAGTTAAGCAGCTAGGCGATCCGCTCGGTACAGTTGATTACCACATGCTTAGGAATTCTAACGTATCTCTATTAAAAGGTTACACCCGGTGGGAAATTGTATCTGGAAGCAACCTTATAAGCATTAGTTCCAGTGGTGTCGTATCCTCTCATTCAACTTTAGGCACAGCATTGGTTTACGCGTATGACATTAACGACAATTATGTGATTTATAAAATTACAGTAGAAGCACGTTAGTTTACTAAGGAGTGTTAATTCACTCCTTTTAACTTTATTTTCACTCTAAATATAATGATATTTTAAAGTAATTTCCGTTCAATCTCTTCCCAATTCATAACACGAATAAATCTATTGTCATTCCTGTTATGCGGTGCATCAAATAGTATCTTCATTCCATCAAATGTTTCTAAGTTATGTACTCCGTCATCAACCATGATATCTGCTTTAATTATGTTTTTATTGCCACAAAGCACCACATTGCTATGTGGAATAAATGGAAAATGCTCTGTAAGCCATTCTAACTTTGCTTTAAGGGATTCCGGATGGTTTGTTGCTGTAGTAACAACATATACTTCATATTTCTTCGTCAGCTCCTCAACTATCCTCTGACTTCCTTCTATAACATCCAGATTTCTGAACAATTCGTAATCCAAATGTCTATAAACATTGTTTTGGGTATTTGTATATTTGCTAATATTCCAGCACAGTATATCTTCCTCTTTTAGAAAAGGATCGTCATAGGCGTTAATGTAGGCTACCCAATCACTTAGTAAATCAGCTAAAACTTGATCCATATCAATTGCAATTACTTTCTTCATAAATCCCCCTATCCCATTAAAAAGATTATGTCTTCAGCAATTTCTTTGCTAGGCCACTGCTCTGTATCCCATGAATATGTATGTAATCCTGTATCGCTCATTACTTCTCTGTATAACTCTAAGACCGGTTCAATATCTCGATCATTTATGTATTCATCACCACGTTCACTTAAACGCTGCTTAATAACTTTCGGATCAGCATGTAAGTAGATCACCTTGGCTTTGTCTCTAATCTTCTCCTCAATCAGCCTTTGCTGTTCTTCCGTTAAGATTGAGTAATCCTTGAACTTCCTCGCATAAACCAAATTTGAATATATGTATCGGTCAATAATTACATTGTCCTCATCGGCTAGCTTATTAAAGTGTTCAAACAGCTTCTCATTACCGCTCTTGGCCAATTCAAAGCTGGATCCCTTTATTACCGGATATCCGAGTTCTTTGCTTAGCTTATCTGCTACTGTTGATTTATAGCAGCAGTCAGTGCCTTCTAAAATTATCATCGTCATTTATCTTCCACCCTTCTTACATTGCTGAAGCCAAGCACTCTATATGAGCCGTCTGGATACTCAACTTCTAATTGCTCATGTCCTTTATCAACTTGTGCAACAACACCAATCTCTCCTGTGAAACCAGCAATCACCTTCTCTCCCTTTTTGAACATACAATTAACCTCCTTTAGCTGGATTTAATTCATGCTCCTTGAAGAATGTAATATCACCTGTTTCATCACTGACCGCGTAATCATATGTCGCAGAGTGAAGCAACTCAATAATTTTCCCCTCCCGTCCAACATGATGAGGACAAGCGTTCTTTGCATTCTCATTTATGATGACTTTTAACCCTTCTGGATAAGACCAAAACTTCGGCAATTAACCGCCTCCTAACTAATAATCGAGATTGTCCCATTTTGCTTGCCAAAATTAATTGCGTCACGCTCGGTTGCTACAAGCAAGTCCACTTTATTTCCAACGATTGCGCCTCCAGTATCAATTGCAATTGCTTTGAACGTTTCCCCACCAATGCTTATTTCAACAATTGAATTCAAGGGAATGACACTTGGATCGGTTGCAATAACACGATACCCTTTGTAATAGATTGATTGAGTAACATCAACACCTGTTCTAGTTGTTCCTGTGCATCCTTCTTGGCAGTGGGCAATATAAGCACTCAGCTTAACCTGGATGGTTTTCTTTGCGGCCGGCGGCTTGTTTTCTTTTTCTTTAATTTCAATTTTATTTTTACTCTTAAAAACTCTATGCTTTGCCTTTTCACCTCCTCTCATGTGCCTTTTCTTACTTTGCTTAGGTTTAATGAGTTTTGCTGAGATAATCTTCTCTGTATGCCTTTTTAATTGTTGTTCTTTGTTCGTTTGAGCTTTTTTAAATAACCGCAAGACAATATTCTCACTTGATGGTATCCTAATCTGTCTAGGCTTCTTATAAAATGATTCTTTTATTAAGTCTTCATTTCCCTCTGTTTTATGTAAATGCTGTTCATAACTTATGTAAGAAAAAGTGGTTAAGGAAATTAAAATCATCATACCATAAACGGACTTGAAAATGTTCATTTTTGTTTTATTTTTATTCATAAAATTTTTATTGATAATCCTGCCTCCTATGCCTCAGCTCTTTTGGTTGTTAGGCTGATATTCCCTTTCCTATCAACATGATCAATTCTACAGACCGTGTGGCTATAGATGCTGTTCTTATATACTTTAGGAATAAAGTTGTTGCCTCTTCTGAAACCAGTGAACATGAGCAAAGTTCCTCTGGCATACCAAGACTTCTCAACAACCTCTTTCTTGCCGCCGGCAACAGGTCGAGAAATCTGTTTATTATAATGTCCAAAGCTGCCAGCCCACTGTTTAACTGTAACCACTCCTGTAGGTGTAAGGAGTGTGATGGTGTGCTTGTTTTTATCCCTGTCTAATACGGTTCCTATAATTCGAGTCGTTTCATATTCATACAGAGTTTTTCCTCGCCATTGATATGGTTTCCCTTTGATCGGCTCTTCTGGCAACTCATAGAAATCAGCAATATCATACTTAGCAAAGTTAACACCAGCAAGTTCATGATCGTTATAATAATAACTCAATGAATCCATCTCCCATTTACCAAGAGATCCATCGGCATACTTAGACCACTCTTTCTTAAGCAAGCAATTGTTAAGTCCACTTAAGGCTTCTTCAGTCGATATCCAGTTTTTGATTTTGGACATTTTACTTTCATATTCTTTTTTAAACAATCTTTCTGATACAACAAGTTGACCATTAATCATATCAACGATTCCGCTTTCACTGAAATGTTGATTGTAAAAGTCGGAAGACATATCATCTAATAAGAAAAGCCTGTCTTTTGGAGATTTCATTGTCTTGTAAACCTTTTTGCTGATGTATTCTTTGAAACGGAAGAATCTAATTTCTAAAGCATATTCCTGGGGAACAATATTGTTTTCGATTAGCATTTTTAAATTCGATAAAGTCAGTTTGGTTTTAGGCTCAGATATCAAACTAATAAAGGATTTCATTATTTTTTGTCTATCACCAAAAGAATCAAAACAACCACCTTTTATTAGTTGGATCATCTGTCCTTTTTTAAGGATGCTACTTTTGAACATTCTTTCGATGAAGTCGTCAAAGTCACTGTATGGCCTATTTACAATTATTTGATGAACAACATCGTCACCAATTCCATTCATTCCTTTTAATCCAAATATAATAGAGTTACTTTCCGTATCTGCTTTAAAACCAAAATTTGCGCTATTGATATCAGGTAAATCAACTTTAATTCCTCTTTTTCTGATATTCCCTATAGCTGCAGCCACTTTCCCATAGTTTGTGGCGGCTGATTTTTTGGTGGCCTGATCTTCTTCGCTCTCAATTCCACCACTGTTGACCGTTAAACAAGCTGTGCTCCAATACAATGGGTTGTACTTATAGTTAAGGTTCAATTCTTGAAGAGCAATAATAGAATATGCAAGAGTATGCAGGCTGCTGAACGAGTATCCGAATTGTCTTTTAAATTGTACTTCCCAGACATATTTTAAAAGGTTTTCAGATGTTCCCAAGCTTCGCCCTTTCTCAAAAAACATTGTCTTTATTGCATCAATCATTTTTTTGATTTTTTTGGCTATCCCTTTTCTTAGCTTATTAGATTCTTCAATGCTAAACCCAGCAATTTCATTGTCCATGGATAGCATCATGACTGATTCCTGTGTATCTGCGATCCCGTATAGACCTTCTTCAGGTTTATACAGATGTTTTTTAAGTACATCCATTTCTTCTGAACTTAAATTGTGATTTCTCATTTCTTGATACCAGTGGTCGATGTCTTTTTTAAATCTTACATATGTATCTACAGGCTGTTCTTCCCCTTCTGACATCAGTCTCATTAAAGAATTTGTTACGGCTGTTTCCAATAAGTTTTTCGGCTTAACTTTAACAACGGATTGGTTGCCCACTTCTGTGTCAAACTGAAACAAATCCATTATTTCTCCTTCGCCAGCCATTTCCCATATTCTTTTAGAGTTATACTCCAATGTATCTGGATGCAAATACTTATTATAAGTTCCTTTTAGGGTTCCTTGGGACTCTATTTGATTGTCTTCGATAAGCTGGTCTAAAGCTACTCGAATTTTATCTAATCCCTCAATAGTCAATAGATCATACTTAACTGAACCCATTGCTTCACTGTCGCCCATATTGAACTGTGTGATATATGCTCCTTTTGGTGTCCTCATCATGGCGTTTGATTTGGTGTATTCATCATTGAATATTAGGACGCCGGCTGCATGAGAAGATCGTTTGTTAGTTAAACCTTCAATTTTCAGACAGGTTTCTTTCAGATTGGGATATCCCTCGACCTCTCTAATAAATTCCTTAATAGGCTTTCTTCCTAATTCTTCATTGCCAAAGAAGCAATCGGAGAGAGACCAGTTTGCTCCCCTTTCAAATGGAATCATTCCACTTAAATATTGAGAGATATCGTTATCAATTCCTAAGCCTCTGCAAGCAGTTTGAAGTGCGGATTTAGATTTCTCAGTTCCAAAAGTGCAAATCTGCAGTACTCTTCTTTCTCCAAACTTGTTCCTTAATGCATTTAAGATTCTTGGACGCTTAGATCCTTCAGTATCAATATCGATATCCGGCAAATCTGGTCTCGATTTATGTATGTGACGCCAATGAGGAAGGTTGTACTGCATTGGGTTAATTTGCGTAATATCTAACAAGTAATTTACTAAGAAACCTGCTGCGCTCCCCCTTGCTGCTCCAACTAAGCTGTCTCCTCCACATTCATCATCCCAAATTGTATTGATGATTTCCCGGACAGTAACATAATAAGATGACATGGCCTGTTTTAGCTTCTCACTAATTTCCCAAAGCTCACCCAATTCTAGATCAATCCGTTTTAAAATTGAGTGCAATTCTTTTTTAGACATATCCTTTTTCATTAGCTTTGCCTTAAAACCATCTTCAATTAGCTTTAACAAATACCTGTCCTGTTCTTCATCAGATTCCGCCATTAATTTTATATATTTATATTTCTCATATGCCGGCTTGAACAAATGGGATAATTCAAACTCAGGCAAAGCCATTTTTGGAATAATTGGTTCATGCTCAATAGTATAGTCTTCAATCATCTCTCCAATTAGCAATGTGTTTTCAATGGCCTCATTGATGAGCTCTTCGTCCATGTAGTCCATTCTCTCATGAATTTCATCAACATTCTGAACAAAACATGCTTCATAAAAAGAGTCGACTTCTCTCTCTCCATCCTTGGCGTTTAAAAAGGCTTGATGAATTGCCCTGTCTTCCGGTCTAAGAAAGTGTGCATCGGTTGTGACAATCACTTTCAATCCATAGCCGTTAGCTATATCAACAAGTTTCTTATTACAATAAATTTGCTCTTCACTTAAAGCTGGCTGAAGCTCAATAAAGAACTTATCTTTCCCAAAGACTTTAATACACCATGTTAAAAACTCATGAATTTTTAATTTGTGCTGCTTGATTGACTGAATGTCTCCGCTTTCTTCGCATTCTTTGATTCTGAGTAAATTGATATTCACCTCAGAGCCAAGACAAGCTGTTGTAGCGATAATATGACCTGGATCTTTGCTAAGCAGTCCTTCTACATTCTTTTTAACTGTTGGCACTCTTTCCATTGTTCCTGTGTAAAATGAATTTTCCCAGGCTTGTGAAGACAGTATTCTTAGCTGCTCATGTCCTATGGGGTCAATTGCTAACATTAAAAAGTGCGGAAACTTTGTCTGTCCTGACTTATAGTTATCACGAACTTCTTCCAGTGAATCGACTAAATATGCTTCATTCCCAAGTATGAGTTTAAAATCTGCAGGCATATCCCCTTCCTTCTTCATTTCTCTGACAGTCTTAATCGCTTCCAAATGTGCTGAAAGAACCTCATGGTCAGTAATGGCTAATCCTTTATAATTCATCTGAACCGCTGTTTTAAGCAATTCTCCTACTGAATTTGTTGAATCGAGAAGCCTTATGTTACTTTTATCAGTGTGACAGTGGCATCCAATCAATTTTCATCCCCCTTAAAACACAAGCTCTTTTTTCTTTGTGCGAACCACCTCCAAGTCATAAATTTCAATTTGAGGTGTTTGTCTGCCCTTATATTCATTTACCCTTGCCTTACCAACAACATTAAGTATTAAAGTTCCATTTGATTGAGTAAGTTTCTCAAAGTATTCTGTATCGCTTTTAAAGCGTATGTATTCAATATCTCCATACTTAAATTTAACCGTTGTCTTATTCTTTTTCCCTAAATGCTCAATTTGTTCGATGTCAATTTCAAGTTCTGTTATAGCTATTAATGGTTCTTCGACTTTGTAGCCCCAAAAGTCTTTGTAGCCATCAAGCTGAAGGATAAATTCCTTTCTTAATTGTTTTGCTGGTATCTCAAAATCAACATTCTGAATATCTTCTTCAATATCTATGTCTTTAAATTTTTCATTCAGTACTTTGTTCACTAGAATTAGGTTCTGTCGTTTAATTGCAAAACCAGCTGCATTTGGGTGACCTTCAACAAACTCAAACAATCCAGTATCCATAAGCACTTTCTTAAAATCCTTTATAAACCCTTTGTCATACCCTCGTATAGAGCCACTCAAGATATCTTTACCTTTTTCGGGATCGTTTCTGGCTAACAAGACCGGCTTTTTATATTCTTCTGCAAGCTGATTGGCCACCAGTCCAGTTAGACTTTTATCTAGAATTCCTTCAATGTAAACAATGAGTACTTTATTCGCTGTTAAACTTTTCTCCTCTATTCTATTTTTAATTTCCGCTCCAGCTGCATCTGCAATCCGTTTCTGCTTTGCTTTTAGATTTCCTAGAATTCTAACTGTGTCATCATGTATTGACACAAGCTCTGTTTCACTTTGCCCACGTTTTTTGTAGGGAACCTTTTCTTTAGAATGAAGGAATGCTCTCATCATTTGATCTTTTTCTTCACTGCTTCCAACCCTAATGGCAGCGTTAATTAAAGGGTTAATAAAGAACTGTGTATTCTGTATGTTCTTGTCACCTTTGGTTGAAAAATCTTGCTTCTTAAACAGCTTCTTTAATAATGGATGATTAATTTTCTTCAAGCCTTCATTCATAAAATACCTGGTTTCAAGGTTTCTTGAATCAGCCGAATCAGCAATGTTACCAATAGATACAAGGTCTAAGAATTGTTCGGCTTCATTTTTATTTAGCTTTTCATCAATTGCCCGGCAAAATTTATAGGCCATTCCTGCGCCTGTTAGAGTTTTATTCGAATAATTAGGCGAAAGTTGATTATTTACTACGATCGCATGCTCAGACTCTCGTTCACATTCATGGTGATCAATAACAATTATTTCTGTGCCTCTCTTATTAAGAGCCTCATGTTCCTCAAATTGACTTGAACCTGCGTCTGGGATTATGACTAAGTCAACATCATCAGGAATTGTATTAATAAAAATCCCATGTTCCTTCCCATCTTGAATTCTGTAATGTATATTTGCTTTCGGACAAATCTTCTTTATATAATTGATAATGATTGAACTGGATGTGTACCCATCTACATCGCTATCCACCTGAACAAATATTTTATTTTTATTCTCTAAATGCTTTATTAAACAATCAGTTGCTTTATCAATGTTGTTGAGTTTTGAAAAATGAATGACTGAGCTCTGGTTCACATCAATAAAGCTCTTCGGATTTTCAATCCCTCTGTTTTTTAAAATTGTCGATAATGGATTGAAATTATAATCATTGTTGCCAATGAGCTTATAAGCCACTAAATCCCTCCTTCATTCGTATTGATTTCAATTTTTCTTCTCATCAACTCCTCTAAAACGTCTTTTCCCTTATCAGCTGGACTGTCTTTATAATCCAATATGTTTTCAAAATCCCATAAAACATACACACGAACATACGGCGTAAATTTTCCTGCAAGCTTCAAGATTTTTTTCTGATACTCTAGCAGTTTACGTTGATACATCTCCTCTGTCTCATGCTCTTTCGGTGGTCTATATTTATCTAAAGCAATAAACACTTCTTCCACTCCAAGAGAAAGTAAGATATCACGGTGAAAATTTGAAATGTTGTTTGAACAGACTGCACATGTGAAATTTGCTTCACCATAAAAGTCCTGGCATTTTAAAACAGACTTTTCTGATTCAAAAATTAAGGCTTTTTTAAACCTTTCAATTGAATCTTTTGTTTTATGTAATCCATATAAATTCATCATGGTCTGATGATTATACAGGGTGTTCCCAACTTTTAAAGGCATATATTTATAGCCGGCATCAACTTCCTCTTTAATAAGAGATCGTCTACGTATGCCAATCAATCTATTATTTAAGTCCCGATGTGGAATAGATATCCCTTCTGTGTTGGTTCTAAAATAGTAACCAATTTCAAAGTCATTTAATGTTTGCATGCTGATTCCTTCGTCCAGCCACATTTGATGAGGATAAGGCAAAAACACATCTAAAACAGTTTCATTGAAGCTGGGAAGTTCAATGTCTATCTTTTTCTTCTTATTGAACTTCCCCATCCATTCCCAGTCATCAATTAAATTATTGTTCGTGAATGTCTCTCTATTACCGAAACCAAATGTTCTCCCAGCTAGCCTTGCAACATACTCAATAGCTTGATTGAAAGGTATATTGATCCCTTTTTGTCTTTTTGCTCGTATTACAAGCTCAAAGACATCGAATGTGTCTCCACATTCTGTATAGCAATGAAATTGCTTTGCTTCGTGGTAATAATACAGCTTGTAGCTTCCACCAGAAGCATTATGGCAAACGGTTCTGTATATTGGGTTTCCTTGTTGATCCCATTGATTATTTTCGCTACCCAATTCTTTTAATATTTTATGTATATCCTCAAGCGTAAGACTTTCTTTTATTCTGTCCTTATCATATTTCAAAGGGTGCTACACCCCTTATCCTGCTTTAATATTCAATTTTTCAACTGTAATTAATTCATTATCGAGATTTGTTGTGAAACAATCTTCCGTTCTCATGATATCCATGTTTATGTATGTGAAAATCTTCAGCTTATCATGCTTATTCCCACGATTCTTAAATACATGGACAACAAAGTTAGGCATCTTGTATCCAAAGCCATTCTTCATTATGTCTGCAGCAGCTTCCTTCTCTTTTTTGCTTAATGGAAGAATAATCATCGCTACGTCAGTTTTATCTGCAATCGCCTTACTTCCTCTTAAATAATTAGCATCAATTTGTAGACCTTTTAGCCAAGCGTCCTTCCAATCACCGTTCAGCTGCGTTGCACTCATCATAAAAACATCATATTTATTACATAGGGCTTTTAACTTATCAGCCATGAGCAATAAAATTTGGTCTTCTCTTAAGCTTATTCCACTGTTTCTACTCATTTCTGAAAAAATGGTTACAGAGGAATGGATATAATCAAAATAAATATACCCGACATTGTATTTTCTAACGTTTTTCTCGATAGTCTCTTCTATTTCTTTGATATTGAAATCCGGCAAATGTTCAAACCAAATAGGTGATTCCTCTAATATATCTGCTGCCTTTCTAATTCTTTCTTCTTCAGACTTTGTAGCGGAATTTTGAAGTATTTTCTCTTCTGGTACACCTGAGATATACGCTATTGCTATACTTTGCAGTTCCTCAGGTACCATTTCCGTTGAAATTACAGATGCGTTCTCTCTAAAAAGATTATCTTCCCATTGCTTTTCTTTGATATTGTAAATTTGGGTTGCACCTAAGAAGCAGGCATCTGCAACCATGTTTCTTGTCTTACCTCCTCCAGTGGTACCCGATCTCAAATAGAACTTTTTCCTTCGAGATCCCCTAAAAATTGAAGTTTGAATTTCACTGTTCAAAGGTACTCCAATATCTGGTGAGAGCTTTAACCTATCTAAAAACTGATGGACACCCTCTCCAGCTTGAATACCCTTGCTTTGACTGTTTGTTTTGAATTTGTCTTTCACTTCAATAATCTTCATTTCATAATGTGAAAGGATTTCTTCTATTGACTTCTTATCAAAGCGTTCCTGCATAGCCTCTTGCTCTCTAGGATCAATTATTGTATGATCGTATATCTCTCTAACGTCAAACCCTAGTCCATGCATTTCCCTGATTAAACTAAACTTTTTTAAACGGTTATAATAAAAATCAAAGTTTTCGACTTCCGCCAAATTCTGTATTGTATGAATATAATTTATACCGTCATTGTCATTGAAAACCTTATACTGGATTCCATAGTTTTTTAGATATCCATCAATCTCTACTTCATTTATAACTTCTGTGCCTTGATTAAATAAGTTATACATTGCAGCAAAGAGAATTGAATGAAATCTTTCGGGAAAGTCGGCCTTTGATAGGTTGTATCCGTTACTTTCAGATAAGAGCGAGGGTTCCTTTAATATGCTCCCCAACACTTGTATAATTGCTTTTTTATCTTGTAGCAAGGACAATCTCCTCTCTATAAGCTGCTAATATCAAATGTTTTTTTATCAGGTATTCTATTCATTTTTATTGTTACTTCTCTAACAGGTCTCTGATGGAGAAGTGTATCCTCAGCTATTTTTTTTGCTTTTTGTCTAGCAATATAGTGCCGTTTAGCTTCCTCATAAATATAAGGTACTATATCTAAGTCTCCATCTTGCCTCACAGGATGCCCTAACGTTTCATGAAAGTATTCTAAAGACAAGCGCATTCCTTCGACTTTTAAATTGTATTCTTTTTCATACTGTTTGATTTGTTTTAGCATTTTTCCTGTTGGAGCTTTGATTCCATAAAGTCTGCACAGATAACTAATAAGCTCCTTTCTTGGATTCACTTTTGATCTCCATTCTTTGTAGCAGCCCTCATGATAGTATCCTTTCCCGTGTTTAACACCAATGTCTTTATCAAAGCGTATATCACAGTATTGGCATTTAACTTGTCTTCCCAAATAATCACCCCTATTAAGAAGGAGGGAATAGTCCCCCAGTCTATTTAGATAGAAGATCTTTTAGGTCATCCAAAATTACAGACATAACGTTTACTTGTTTGCGGCTGCATTCAGTCACTTTTACTCCCTTGCCTAAATGCTTCTCTGTAATCTCATTAACCTCTTCCAATCGTCCTTCTCCATTGAGCTTAATTCCAACTTCTTTGATTTGCTCCATCAATGAGTCGTAATCAAGCTCTTCTGAAGCGTTGTTTTGTTTTTGCTCTTCATATGTAACAGCAACAATACCTTCTGCTTCTTCCTGTCTTTCAACTGCTTCTATGATGGCTTTTTCCAGACTCTCTGCAGTGAACTCAGGGAGATATGTGTCAATGTAATCGAATCGGCTGCGTGCAAAATGCTCATCTGTTTCAGCCAACCAGGCGCTTGATTTGATAACCTTTCTATCTTCATCAACACCATTAGAGCTTAGATAAAGTACAATATCACTGTTATCAATAACAGGGGCCAATACACGTTTATCACCCTTAGGATAAACCTTTCCTTTTTTGTCCTCTGCAGCATGAGCAATAAAGATTACGGTAAACCCTACACCAATTAATTTATTAATTTCTTCCCAAACTTCTGTTTCATACTCTTTCCAAAGACCAAACCCATCGTTTCCATCTTTAATCCGTTCTACATCATATTGCTCACAAACATATCTGGTTGCATATTTAGCAAATGCATCTACTTCATCAACAATAATTGTCTGGTACGTTTCTTTTGCCTTTTCTGCATTTTTGGTTAACTGTTTATTAACCTTCTTAAAATCCGCCCAGCTATTAATAGCCATAAATTTAACGCCTGCGATGGCATTCAAACCTTTTTCAAATGGCAAGTATAATGGCTTCTTCATTCGTGTGCTTTGTTTTGTCTTACCCAAGTTGTTAGAACCATAGATAGTAATAACTTTTCCTTCTAAACCTTTTGCGACTACTGAAACTTGAGGATTAAAAATATCGATTGCCATTTAAACTCTCCTTTAATTATAATTTGATGGGTGAGTCAAAGCCCACCCCAGTTATGTATTTTCAGTTAAATTATTTTATTTTTATCCATTAAAAAGGAAGGTCATCATCTGAAATTTCAACCGGCTTTGAAGGCTTGTTATTAGGAGCGCTTCCGCCAAACCCAGACTTTTTATTATTCTCATTGCCACTTTCATTCTTAAGCTCATCTAGGTAAATCTCTCTTTCAGTCAACGCTTTTTTAATTGCATCTGCATTAAAAGCATTTTTGCTATCCTCGTCATATGGATCATCGCCACCTGTAATTAGGTACTCTCTTTTCGAATTAATAGTGATTTCTTTCTTGTCTTCGCCAAATGCTGCTGTCTTGGTCGTTACTTTTTGCTCTTTAAAGTTAATAATCTTCCCAAAAACGTTAACCGTAGACCCTTTTTCATAATTATTTTCAACGTAATGAGACCCTTCTTTTGTGACTACAAATTCAAACGGAATTACTTTCCCACCATATAAAGGAATATAACCATTTAAATTAACTCTGCCCGTTTCTTCACCTTTTACTTTTTCTTCGGTTACATTCTTTACAAACAGCTCAACATCAAATTCTGCTCTTGGATTGAATTCTTCATTGGCGTCCAGTCTATTTACAAAGTTAGTCGTTAACTGTGGATACGCCTTTAAAATTCCTTGTGAGCAATATTCGTTCAATCCAATCTTTCCTTGGGTAATTCTCACTTTATCAGCTTGATCTCTCCCGTGTTCTGCAATGGACTTATATTCACTGATAATGGTTTGATAACCTTTGGCAATAGCATTATCTGTGCCATCAGCTTTCTTATATTTTGAAAAGCCCTTCACTGTATGTACTTCATTTGGTGCTACCTCAATATCTAATTCAATATTTAAACCCTTGCCGCTTTTCCACTCAGTGTGTCTTACCTCTGCAAGTATCCCCTCAATAGTTACAACATTTGATGCTTCACGTAATACTGTTTTATTTTCTGCCATTTAAATAATCAACCTCTTTCTTTTTCGTTTATATTTTATTTTTACTCTTAAAATGCCTATAATGAGACTTACTACTAAACTTACAATCCTTGATACCCAGTAGCTTGTTTAATTCTATGTATCTCTTTTTTGGAAAGTTCCAAGGTTCAGGATCACCTTTTACATTTTCTATCCTTATTACTGTTCCATGCCGAATTGTGATCTTTAAGTTTCCATATGAGTATGTTTTAGAAAAAAGACCCCTTTTAATTCCTTGTGGTTTAAATTCATTTACCAGCATCACATTCCTGGTTAATTTTCTTCTTGCTTGGTCTTCGTCAATGTCGTAATTCCTTTTGACGTCATTTTTGTAGGTATGTAAGGCTTCGTCAGATACATTCAGTATCTTTAATTCCTTTTTCATCTCTTTCCTCCTTTCTCTCTATGGGATAATTTAATCTTACATCATCCAAACAAAATGGTCAATAACTATTTTATTTTTATTCTTAAAAATAAAAAATTATATATCAGCCAGCACTAACTGGCTGATATGATCCTACTTACGTGTTTCATTTCCAACAACTTTCATAAATGTTTCCCAACTCTCATAGAACTCTTTTAGCTTTGTTTGATAATCCTTTTCGTCTTTTTCTGTTTTTGACTTAAATCTAACGATTGTTGGAGCAGCAGTGCTTATGGTATGTGTAGAATAAAAATCAAGAAAAGAGTTCAGTCTATCCAAAAGGATTCTTTTAGCGCTCTCAAGTCGTTCGTTTTGAAACTTTTTATGAGGATATCCAAAAAGAAGGGCATCATTTTCTAAGTTCTGCATTTGGTTAAATGATAATTGCCGAGTCTCAACTAACATCTCAATAAAATTATATAATTTGTCATTAAACGTTTGTAAAAATTCTTCTAGCAAACTTTTATCAGCCTTGCTCAATCTTTCTGCCTCAAGTTCTAAAACTTTGTTTTCAAGTTCTAAAACTTTGTTTTCAAGTTCTTTTGCTTTTCTTTTTAGTTTGTTGTTTTGCCTATAAATAGTTTTTACCCAATAAATTAAACCAATAATAATAAAAAACAATACTATGATCACTACCGATTCAGGAATTTGATTCTGAAACCAATAGATGAAATTATAACCTGTTACAGTTATTACATCTGATAAAAATGAAAAACAAGCTAATAATAGTACAATGAAGCCCCATAGAACATATGATTTTGACACAATACCCCTCCAAACATTACCATGTGACTTCATTATAACTAAAATTGCTAGCATTATCAGTTTAAATTTTATTTATAATCTCACTCCACGACCACATGTTCATTGTTTGTAGCGTAAAACCGTCAGGAAGCTTTTTCATTTT
Source organism: Bacillus sp. JNUCC-21 (assembly GCF_041222765.1). NCBI lineage: Bacteria > Bacillati > Bacillota > Bacilli > Caryophanales > Bacillaceae > Bacillus > Bacillus sp. JNUCC-21. Next base: position 2,243,430 of record NZ_CP166019.1, read on the forward strand.
TATATTCACGTTATATCTCTTCCCAGTAGTCTTATGGATCACAGCAAGTTCTTCACCATCATAGAACCGCACAATTGCTTCATTAAATTCAATTGGCTGATCAACCACATAACCTTCTTTAAGGGCTCTGATATACAGATAAGGGTCTGTCTTATAAAGCTCATATAGTCTATTACCAAAGTCTTCGTGTTTATCTCTAAGCAGATTAAAATTAATCAGGGATATGTACAGTTTTTCAGATATGTTCAGCTTGTTCTTGAAATACCGGATTGCTTCATCTTGTTCTTTGGTTAAAATATTGGCCATATATCCATCTCCTAAACTTGTTAAAACTACAGTTTTATTTAGACTACAATATCTCCTTCTGCAGTCTTCAGTGTTCCACTATTATATGTGTTCTGAACTAAGGTTGTATTCTTTGCTTTTTCTGTGTAAAAAGGATGGGATAGCAGCCTTCCTCCAATTACATAAACATCGTTCCTTACGAGACGTACCTTGTTTGTATTCTCCAAATAAACGCCATATCCTTGATCTGCTGAACGATTAAACATAATCTCATTATCCTTTAACATGTGTTCTGAACCCCCAGTTAGTTGGATAGCGATCAATGATTTACAGAAATAAATCTGATTCTCACTAATCTGGCAACTGTATTTCTCAGGAGTGCCTTTAATTGCAACATTCCTAGGCTCATGAATTTCATTTCGATGTAGTGAGACAGAAGAGTCTTTATCCCAAAAGATGCCGTATCCACTCCCACTTAACAACAAGTCATTTCCCTTTAAACGAACTGACTGAGACCTTTCGCAATAAATTCCACCATATACATTAGCAAACTCATTATTAACAAGACTGATTCGGGTAGAATCCATTATCTTTGCAGCATATGATGAGCTCGTTCCTTTTCCTTTGGTGTTCACAACCTTAATATCATTTGAGTTTCTAACCTGGACTTGAACACAATCACTGTTTTCTATCCTGTTGTCCGTAATTAAAAAGTCCTCTGCTTGATGTGTTGCAATAGGGCATGCTTTTATTTTTTCAAAAGTGTTATTTGATACTGTGCCACCCTTTCCTCTTACACAAATACCCACTTCAAAGCCACTGATCGTATTGCCATCAATTTGAACTCTGTTTCCAGACTCAGTACTTGAAACACCTACCGAGTCAATCCCATATGTCTTAATTTCCTTTTCATTGATGATCTTGTTATTTTTGATACTGACATCCGTGCTATATCCATAGGAAATAACATGGTCGCTGTAGTTTCCTTCAATAATTACCTTGCCGCTTGTGTGAGCTGTAACGGATCCACGTCCATTATTTTTAAACCTGCAGTTTCGCACAGTTAATTTATAGGGGTGATCGTATTTAATTCCGTTTTCTCCAAAGCCCTCTAAATCAATTCCTAATTGTGGCCCAATTGTATCTCCGCCAGCCTCCTCTATATCACAGTCATCGACAAGAAGACCTTCACAACCATTGGTAGCCAGATTATTTCTTCTCCCTCTTAAAAGCGTACACTTTCGAACGGTTACATTCTTTGAAGGTGTATATGTTCCTGAAGTGTTCATCATTCCTTCTGCTGCTATCCAAATGTTATCTCCAATACAATTAGAGACACTCACGCCGTCAATTAACACATTGCTACTACCGTGAACATGTATACCGTATCCCCATTCATGTGTTCTTTGAATTGCATTGATTTTCGAGTAATCATGTTCATATCGATCGCCAATAATTTGACCGCCACGAATCGTAACATTACTTGCTTGGCCGATATAAAAACAGGAGTAGCCTTGAGAATCATTTGGTTGCACTTTAAATAAAGCCTCTGGATGAAGTATTAACTCAATATTAGACGGTACATTAATACCTCCGCCAAATTCAGGCAACCGCCTTGACGTATTAACTGCATCAATTAGGTAGATACCTTTTGGAACATATACTTTATAAAATGATTTTGAGCTTGCGTATTCTAAAGCACGGTTTAACCCTTCTGTTGTTTCAATTGCATTTGACCCTTTATCATCAATTCCCCAATCCAGAGCATCAACAAAATAGTATAAGGGCTGCTGAATGTTCATGTTGTCAAACCCTTCCCTTCTACATTTTCATTGAGAAACCCTGATAGAGTGTGAATGAAGTTATAAAAGGTCTCATTTCTTGTACCAGAGCGTCCTTTCAGAGAAAAGGTGTTAAACATTGATTTGCGCAGTCCAGTGCTCAACTCCAGCTGAATGCTCTTTCCTGTTTTATTTTTATTGGCCACGTTATTTGGACTGCTGCCAGATAACCTTGTCCCCTCATCAAGAAGCTCTGCAGAGTAGCCGGCATTATTTAATGTGATTGTTATCGCTTCAGCTTTGTTCCGATCTGTGCCGCCAACTAAAACATGTTGATCATTGCTTGCGTAGCCGTGAAGTGACAGTGTGAACTCATGCTCCTTCAACATTTCAAGTGCTTGAGGTTCATCGAAATTTGTACTGGTTAAATGTAAATCAAATGCTCCTGGTGTCTTTAAAGCTTCAAAAAGATATGTAGAGTATGTTTCGCTTAATTCCTCTGCAAGCTCACTTGTTCCCCCTTCTATGCCACCTCCATGGGGAGCAAGAATTAATACATCAGTGCCCTGCTCTTTTGAGAATACACTAAAATTGAACGGTGATTCATTCGCTTTAAGCTCTTCAAAGTTGCGATACTTGTCCGCTGCTAAAATACTCAATGGATTCAGGAATGAAACCAGAGCAGTCACCAGGACTGGAAAAGTCTTCTTAACTGTGATACACTTTAATAGCTTCGTAGTGATACGATGCATGCAGAGTTGGGAGCGCCCGTCATAGCAAACCCTCTCTGCCTCTTCAATCTTTTTTAACATTTCCTCTATTCTGTTTTTAATCCTCAACAATTAATAACCACTCCTTTTTATTTTTGTTTTATTCTTAAAACTCAAATCACATAGGTAACTCACATTGTTATCACCCCCTTAAATAAAAAATTACTTTTATTTAGACTCAATACTGATTCCTGAATCCTTTAGCAATTCCATTTGTTCCCCTGATATATTTGCTTTCACTACGTCCCACCCGACTAATGTTTGACCGTAATACAAATCAGTTAACTCTACATCACCATCATTCAAATCACCTTTTAATCGAATTATTCTTTCTCTATACGTTTCGTGCCCTACAATTTCATAGTCGTCATTATAAATTTCAAACGTTTTGTTGTCGGTTTCATAGTCTTCGAAAGATGTACATAAATATCTGCCGTCAGAAAGGGACGGGTTAGTTTTCAGCCATTCATATACTTCTTCATTAGATCTAGCAAGCAAGTATGTAAAGATACCCCGTTCACTTCCTCTAGGAGCAAAGTGTTTTAACATAATTTCATATAAATTCATCCGTTTCTCCTTTTTAAATGTATTTAAAATCTCTGTTTCACCTTCATTAAAGCTATCTGTCTTCAATCACCTCGATACACTTATTTTATTTTTATTAAATAAATCAATTATGTAAGCCTCGTACATCTCATCCCAATAGGGATCTGTTTTAGCTATGTACTTCGTTACCTTCCCATTTTCCTCAATCTTAAAAGTTTGCCCCTTTTTAATATCAGTGAACTTCTTCTTTGTCCATATCCCTCTAATTAACACATCCACTTCTTTAACCTCAACTGTTTGCTGCTTCATCACATTCCTCCTTTTTGATTTTCGTGTATCAAGCCTGTACAATATTCAAAAACCCTAAAGGATGATGAACATGTGTGGCAGGTTCACTTTATTCTCTGAGTTTGACGACATCATCGAACAGTTCAATATAGATCAATTTTTGTCTGAGAACGAATACCATCCAAGCTATAATGTAGCTCCTTCACAGAACATCCTGACAATCATTAATGATGGATCAAACAACCGTCTGGGTAAGCTGAAATGGGGTCTTATTCCTCCCTGGGCTAAGGATGAAAAGATCGGCTATAAAATGATTAATGCTCGTGCTGAAACATTGGCCGAGAAAGCAAGCTTTAGAAAGCCGCTTGTCAGCAAACGCTGCATTATCCCTGCGGACAGTTTTTATGAATGGAAGCGTCTTGATCCAAAGACTAAGATTCCTATGCGGATTAAGCTTAAATCCTCTAATCTCTTTGCATTTGCCGGCTTATATGAAAAGTGGAATACACCTGAAGGCAATTCGTTATTCACCTGCACAATCATTACTACAAAGCCCAATGAGCTTATGGAGGACATACATGATCGTATGCCGGTTATCCTTACTGATGAGAACGAAAAGGAATGGCTAAACCCCAAAAACACGGATCCTGATTATCTTCAAAGCTTACTGATGCCCTATGACGCTGATGACATGGAGGCTTATCAAGTTTCATCTTTAGTGAATTCACCTAAAAACAATTCACCTGAGCTCATTGAATCCCATTAAGTACCACAGTCATTTTGCTTTATATATCACCTTCGCTTAGCTATTATGTTCTAAGTAGGAGGTGATATTTTGTTTGTATCGCCAATGTTATTGCATTCAATAAAAGAGCCATTTGACGACGAGAACTATATCACTGAGCTCAAATTTGATGGAATCAGACTCATCCTTTCTAAATTTGATAATCAGATTAAGCTATACACTCGTCACAACAACGAAGTAACAAGCAAGTTTCCAGAACTCTTGGACTTAGATATTCCAGATGGAACAGTACTCGATGGTGAAGTTATTGTAGCTGCCTCAGGTGGTGCTCCTGACTTTGAAGCTGTAATGGAACGTTTCATGTCCAAAAAGTCAGCTCATAAGATTGTTTACTGTGTTTTTGATGTTATCTATAAAGACGGTCAGTCAATAGCAGCTAAGCCAATCACTGAGCGTAAGATAGTCCTGAACTCACTTGAGTTAAATCATCCTAATGTCTTTGTAATCGAAGGAATTCAAGGTAACGGACTCGCTTACTTCAACCTGGCCAAAGAAAAGAATTTAGAGGGAATCGTACTCAAAAAAGCTGACTCCCCTTATGAGATCAATAAACGTTCACATAATTGGCTCAAAGTGATCAATTACGATTACACCGAAGTTCTTATTACCGGCTACACCAAAAAGGATATAAAATTCCTTCTGTCTTATCCTGATGGAACAGCAGCTGGATTTATGGAATTCATGCCCCATGCAGAACGCGGCAAATTTCATTCTATGAAACAAGTACAGTCTGAATCTGAAGAATATGTATTTATTGAGCCTATATTATGTAAGGTTAAGCACAGATTTAAGACTAAGCACGGTAAACTCCGTATTCCTTCCTTCGAATCCTGGAGAGTGTAATCTCTCCGTTACATAGCTCCTTAGAGCCTAGCTTTTAAAATCCGAGTGAAAATTTAGTACATTGATCAATAAGTTATCATCCAATCATCGAAGCTATAAGCATAATCAACACTCTCTATAAACCCTATTTCTTTTGCCTTCTGACGGATTTTCATGCATCCTTCATAGCTGTAAGCCCATATTTCTTTATAATCCCTCAGTTCGCCGCATTTCCCTGTTATAATGAACTTTCTAAAACTGTTGACCAGTTGCCACATGTTTCCTCCATGCGAAAAGCCGTTTGGACTACCGTACCCCATTTCATATGGATAAACATCAGCCCCCGTATAATCATCAACGAAGAATAGTTTCTTCTTAAACCTGAAATACGCTTTGCGATTCATTTGCTTACAGAAGAAAGTGCGTCTATCAATATCAGCAATTAGCTTTATCAAGTCATTAATATCATTCATGCGTTTTATTTGCTCTTGATTTGGCAATTTGGTTGCCTCCTTTCATTAAAATAAATATTTTATTTTGATCCAAATTTGATCACCAATCAAGTTCTAAATCGTCCATAATATTTGTCATTGCATCGTCCTCTTCTTCTGTTAACCCGTAATCAGCAAGCCTGTTTAAATAGTCTTCTCGCTCGTGTTTGGTCAATTTCTTTCCTCCTTTAATTCCACATTAATGTTCAATACATTTGCAATACGCTTACCTACCTCATTGGAAACTGTTTGTGACACCCTTTCTTTAAATCCATGCAGCAGCCGACTTCCATTTCCAAAACCTTCTGCAATAAGTGATTCAATCTTTTCTCCCGCAACTCTATCCAGTTTTCCTGACTCAGACATCTTCTGAACTTCATTAGAAACCGCAATACTAATCATTTCTTGTACGTCTTGTCTTGAAATACCTAATTCATTATGTATGAGATTTTTCAATTCTTTGTATGCACTATTTTTATTTTCAATGGTATCTTTATGTTCATCTAATGGAACGAGTACGCGATATTCATCACCAAACACCAGCCCAATACTTTTTACGCCTACATCTCCGTCAGAATAACGCGATCTAACCGTACCCACGATACCGACCTCCTTATCGTTCCCTATACATTGATCAGGTATGTCAACGATAATCTTCTCGCCCACTTCCGCTTTGCGATCGACCATTTCGTAGCGCTGCCCGCCAATGTGAACGATGTCTGTCGGTTCGAGTACGTGGTATTCGCGATCATATAAGGCAATCGATTGCCCATTTGCGAGAATAGATTCCGCATAATGACCGAATTTTGAGTCGTCTTTTACAAATCGACTGACAAACGCCCTATCACCGTTTCTATATTCTGATTGACAGTCTGCCTCAACAATAATTATCCTTTCGCCAACCTCCGCCTTCCTATCGACCTCGATGTATTCCCGCTTGATGCCACCTAGTTTTTCATCAGCCAATACGTGAATCTTTGTATTTGTGTTCGCCTTAGTTTCCATTATTTATCCCACCTCAATATTTTTTAAAAGTTTTTTTGATTTTCATATTGCTTTTCACTCTTTTATTAATAGAGGCATGTCTTACGCATGCCATCTAAGAGAGATAGGGCATTCTTGGGAGGTGAAAGGCAATGAAAATTCTAATGGATCTTTTCACAAATTGGACTTTTGATAAAGTCATGGATTACATGCTAGCTGCTGTAATTTGGCTTGTATTCAAGTCCAAGCCAAAGCAGAATGAGTATCCCAATGACTTTGAGAAAAGGCGCCGCTGGAGAGATTGATATTCTCTCTATGATCGTTATCTATATGGTTACTGCTTTAGATAGCGATCTTCTAGTGGTTTAATTTAAATTCAACACCCAAAAAGTCACATAACTCTTCCTTAAAATCCGGTTCTCCAAATGTTCCATTCAACAACCTGTGTTCTAAAACATTGAGAGTAACCTCTTCAGGTTCCCACTGATCTTCTAAACCGTGGCATGAACAGTGGGAACCATTAACCTCGAACAATTTCCCTCTCTCTTCAAATAGAACCCAAGCGTGCCCTTCACAAATGTCGCCATCATAAGAGGCAAACAGAATGTTTACATCAGTTTCTTTTTCTTCAAAGTCTGACAAAACGTCAACCTTTTCTTTTCCTTCCCATTCGTTCAGAAGTACTGATTTTTGCTTAATGATTTCTTCAAATTTTTTCATTGTTACTTCCCCCATTTTCACTTTGAAAACTATCTTTTATCTGAACTCTAATGGCTCATTCAACTCAAATGCCAATCTACACCCATTGATAAACTGTTTTAAAGTTTCTATGTATCTATTAGGCAACATATAATCATGAGGCATTTCCACATTTGCCAACTCTTCTGCATAGGGTAAGATGGCTTCTAATTCCTCTGCAACAACTTTACACATTTCAGGTGTAATTACACCATCACAATCTGAATGACCGAAAAACTCTGTTAGCCCCTTATGGGTTATTGTTGAATAGCCTTTGCCAAAGTACCAATAACCATCCTTAAATTTTTGGTTATCATGTGGTGGCCAACTCCCTCCAATTGATTTTAATAAAAATCTTCTAAGATTATTGAATGACGAGTACGCCCCATCGAATGCTCCGTGTGTTACATATAAACCCATGTATCAAGGCCTCCAATTCTGTTTAAAATCACGATTTCATCATCACTGTCTGATGACCTTAAATCTCTTCTCTATAGATAAGCAGCGCTGTACTATGAGTTCGACCAGCATTAAAGGAATTGTATTTTATATCAACAACTTCAATTGACTCTGATCTTATGAAACCGTTTATCAACCTATCAATTTCAACCCATTCTCCATTACAATACTCATCTTCGAATAGCCTTGTTTTAATCATTGTTTAAACCCTTCCTTTAATGAACTGCTTTCGTTTAACTTTCGGAAAACATATTAATCTGCTAACATTAATAGCTCATCGACTTTTTCATTGTATTCACCATATTCACCAGAGTCCCATTCAACACCTACAGAACCTCGATTTGTCGTCCACAATATAATTCCCATTTCTCCATCTTCATGCCACCTTACTTGCTTCCCTTTCTGATAACCAAGCATGTTTTCACCCCTTTCTTGAGAAAGCATTTTAATTTAACTTTAATGTTTATTGCCTTGAGAAAATCCCCTTTAATTGGTAAACTCATACCTAACTTACATACAAGTGGGTGATTCCTTGAATAAAACAATCGGTATTACTGGATTAATCATCAGTATATTAGTGCAATCATTTTCGGCCGATGATTCGCTATCCCACAAGATTGCTACGGGTTTGTTATTTGTATCAATCATGATTTATAATTTTGAACACGCTAAAGATTATTCTAAAAAGTCACTTGTGATTTTAGGTGTTTCCTTTATCGTTTTTATGCTAGGGATTTATAAACTCCTCTCTTTTGCCAGCGATTACTTTGAAGAGCTTAATGTAAATTTTGGATACATTCTTTTATTTGAAATAGCATTGATTATTGCCTTAGTGTCGATTGCAGTAAACGTAATGAAGTACATTGCGAACCGGCTAAGGAAAACACCTAATGGTAAAGAGCTTTGACTCTTTGCCTTTTTTAAGCTAAATACTTCTTCTTATGTGGTCTTCTATGTACAAAATCAAAGGCAATATCAACCTTTACCTGTTCCTTCTCCTCAGCTACTCGTTCCGTAACAACAATCAGTTGTCCATTTTCCTGGTGTTCAATGCTATGGACTGAATATCCTTTAGCAGCGTAATATTCACCAATAATCTCATCAACGTGGTTGCTAAGCAGATTCCTCTTTATCACCCTTGTAACCTCCACTTATTTTATTTTTATTCTTTAAATATCTATATGTATTCCATCCGCAGCCGTCAAATACGCTTATGTCCGCTCCAAGATGCCATCTAAACCAAACTAAATTAAACCAGGCTGTATCAATTATGTGCTTTAAATAACCTATGTGCCTTCCTCCTTACAATGAAATAATCCTTTTATTTTGATTCCAATCGTTTAATTAGTTCGGGAGCCATACACGCTGCTAATGACTCTTCATATGTAACCGGCTTTCTCTTTAAAAAGATATTCTTCAGATGGTACTTAGCTGCGTATATAAGCGCCTCATCATTTAGTTTGGGATAAAGTGCTTCGAACCCATCGGAATTCGCCCTAGTATTCTTATATTGTTCTAGAGTTACACTACCTTCTTCAAGATAATTTACACCAACTCTTTCCCCATTGATTTCAACATGAACCTCATCGCAGCCCTTAATTTTAAACTTCACATGCTTTCCCCCTATTCCCAACTGCCAATTTCGACTTCCACAATTCCTTTAAATACGTCTTTTGCCTTAACAGCTTTATTGGTTTTTGAACGTCCATCGTAAGTTGTAAAACTAAAAGATTCTCCTTTATTATTGTGAACAAAACCTAGTTCTGGTTCTGACCAATTCCCATTTGGAAACCGCTGTCTTACTTTAACAGGTGTTGAACGTTTTACGATGTCTGGATCAAAAACCAATGTCTTAACTTCTTTTAACATTTTATACCCCTCCTATTACCCTGCTGTATACGTAATTTCTAGTTCAAAATCACATTTTGGATGCAGCCTCCAAATTTGATGTCCTAAGTATGTTTTCCTAGCGTAACTCAGACAGTTCCTTGTCCCACTTTTACTTCCATCGTAGACAGCTACTATCGCTTCACTGTGATCAATCATGTATTCATTTCGTTTTTGCATTTTAGCCGGTGAAAACTCACCTGGTACAGCTCCACTAACTTTATATTTCTCCAATTCTTCAACATTGATAATCTCATCCGCAACTTCGAGCATACGTTTGTACCACATTTTTTGTTCTTCAGACCACACTTTATCTTGTTCTTTGAAAGGTGTAGCAATTATGTTTTTAATATGTGGGTATTTCTTCTTTAGAATATGTACACACCAACAAGCAGCCTGATCAGTTCCTAATGCTCCACCAGTTATGAACCTGGACTTGTTTTCCTTAGAGATTAATTCTTCAATTACTTCAAGCAGCTTTTCTTTGAGTTTTAGCATTGTTGGATTTTTCATATCGTATCCACCCAATTTGTTCGGCCTATGACCAGTGAAGCACACCGTTTTCTTTCTTATAGTCTCCTTTTCTTGATATACCCGCTCACGTTCATTTCTCTCAATTTCCATCTGCTTAATATATTCAGGATCACTAAGTTTTTTGAAGTTGACTATTGTTTCTCACCCTTTCCCTTAAAACAGCTTTTTACTGAGTAATCTTTTCGAAGTCGTCAAATTGCAACTGCCTTTCATGTGGATATCCTTTTGGTTTAATAAAAGGGAGTCCGTATCTCTCTCCCACCCCTTTTACCTCTACAACGTTGCCTGTTTTCAAGACAATACCGTCTCTAAATAAAATATCTTTTTTCAGCAAGATTTTATCTCCTACTCTCATTGTCTCTCCCCTTTCTTTAAAACAGTCTTTTTATTGAAAATATTTATCTGATGTGCGCGCCATTTCTTCCCCGCCTAAATAGTTTTTTACTTCATTTAAGCTATAAATGACCTTATCGAATTTACTCCTAATGTGGAGTGCATATTCAACTGATGAATCGGACATCCCTAATTCCTTTAGATTTGTGTCTAATTCTTTAAAGTAACCTTGTAACCTTGCGTTCACTGAAAACTCTCCTTTTTATTGAATTCTTATTAAACTTCAATTTTATTTAAACTCACGTTCATGTATTGTATATAAAACATAAGGATGGTTGTTAAAAACAGAATCATCAGGATCTTGAACTTTAATTTTAGGATACAGACTTTTAAACTCATCAATCTCCTTATCATTCCACAGTTCAAGTTCATGTAAGGGAATCCCAGCAACACTTGTTCGAGTATTTCTCGACCATCCATCCTTTTCTAGCTGCTTGATGTTTCCCCACATCTCATCAAGGGAATTATGAAACACTTCTAATACCATCTTTTTTGTTTGACTTTTAATAAACACTTTAATCCCCCTCTTTTAAATTAATTTAAATTTTACTTTTATCCAAACTGCTTTCTCCAAGGGACGTTGCCTACAACTCTGTGATCAAGCATTCCTTCGCAACTTTTACACAGAGTTGATTTAGTTATCGTCATATGGAATGAGTCCCACTTACCACAACAATGACACGTCTTTTCAAAGGCTGCTGTCTCCTTTTGTTTTTCTCTTTCAAAGCCGTTGCCAGTTAACAATAAGCCGTTACTATAAAGGTCGCTCTGTCTTACTACTGCTTCTATGCTCCATGGGTATATTCGCTTCTTTAAGTACCTTTGCAATAATGACTTGCTCTGGTTACTTCCGATCTTCATGAACTCTCTATTTTCAGTAAGGTCAACTGTTCTTTTCATCACTTCGTCTTTTTGAACAGTTTTTTAAACCACTTTTTCTTTTCGTTAACCTCTGCAAATCCGAGATTATTCATCCTAAACCCATTTGGTATCTTGTCCATGCTATTTAACTGCTTCTTCAATTGCTCAATATCTTGGGGTGTATTGATGGTCATTGCAATATTTGATTCTTTTACTTCCTGCACTTCGGAAATCATCTTATCTAAAGTGAGATCACAATACTCATCTTCCCAGTCGCCTATGAAATAAAAACGTTCAATCAAAGTACCGCTCGACTCATCTTGAAAAGTGCCGAATAAAATTGGATCCTTATCTCTCCGTTCTTTTTCGATCTGCCTTTCAACCTTCCCCGTATAATCTGTAAACACCACATAAAACCGATCCAATTTGTCTTTCACTTTGTTGTATTTAATGATTACATCATCAGGGATTTCACGTTCGTAATTTTCAAGCTCAATAATTTTGACAGTATCTTTTGCAATATTATCTATGTATTCTTCAATGTCATCTCGATAAACAAACGTATCAATGCCAAGCTTTACAATCTCGCGTTCTTTTTCTATTGATTCTAAGTGGAATATCAGTTTCTTTGCAGCTTTAATTTGATTAGTTTGCTTATACTTATTGAGTAATACCAAGCAATTGTCGTAATATCTTTGAAGTTCTTTGTCTGTAACCTTATTTTTCTTTGATTTAATCATTTCAAAATACTGATTTGGTTGTAACAATTCCATCTTTCCACTCCTTTACTTAACTGATTCCCTCATATCCTCATATTTTTTATACTTTTCCCATTGCTGAAGCATATGTATCGCAATATCGTGAATAGTGTTTATGATGTCCTTCTTTTCAATACTGTCAATGTGGACATTCCAATCATTAGTCAGCTGCAGTAGTTGTTGTCCTGCATTCTTCGTATTGTATTCAAGTGCTTTTTTCAACTCATTCGTATTCATTTCACCACTCCCCTTGAAACACTTTAAAATGCATCTTTTATTGGCTTAAATTTTATACTGAAGGATGTCTTGAATAACTTCAGCTAAATCTTCATCTGTTTTAATTTTGACGCCTTGGTCACTCCCGTAGAATGGAGCAAAAATCTCTAAATGGTCTTTCTGTGGGAGGATTTTAAATCCTTTTGATTCTGCTAGTTTGTACAAATTCGCATAATAGATAAAGCTTGTAAGTATCTTGTTATTTTGGTTCATTCCGCGCCCTCCTTCTGACAGTCAGGACATAAAGTTTCAAAACCGTTCCCCTTCTCCGTGAATGTGTAATCATGGCGCAAAGCACCATTCATATGCCCCTCCCACGTTAACGGGTAACCTATGTTTAAAACCTTCTCTTTGTCGCATTTATCGCAAATAACAACCGTTTTGTATATAGTTTCAACCACTTCTTTATGAAATGCCATCACTCCGCGCCCTCCTCAGTCCAAAACAATGTCTCATTCGTTATTTTTTCCACTTTATAATTTTTGAGGTAGTTATTATTTACGTATTCCTCTGCGTATTCCAATGCGGTTTTATCATCATTGGCGCCGAAACTGAAATGCTTCCAACCGAACTTAACTTCGTGCCAAAGCTTATATTCAATACGTTTTACATCAGCATTCATTCCGCGCCCTCCAACAACTCAGGATTATGGTAAACGTCGCCGATGACTTCGTATTTTTTTACGCTAGGATCTGATTCACTTTTTAACCAGCTTATAGCATTCATATCTAAATCAATCCAAGGTCTTAAATCAAATGCTGGGTAATCTTCTTTTTCTAAATAATCCACTACCCCGACATAGAATGGCTCTTTGGAAAAAGCAGAATCGTATGTAATTTTTATATAATCTCCGGCATATATGTCTTTGCCATTACTGTCTTTAAGACAAGTCCATAGATCCCGACTTATCAACTCGTAATCTTCTTTATCTGTGTAGATCGTCTCCCCGAAATATTCAATTTCACTCAAGGTGTAATAAAGCAAGACAATTTCATTAGTATTCTTATGTCGGAAAACGTATCTGATTTTGATTTCATTCATTATCTTATTCCTCCCAATGTCCATGCTTTTTCATGATGTCCGTTACCTCGTCGATATAAGGTTCATCCCGGTTGATAACAACATAGTCATTAACGTCTTTGCCCTCGGCTTCTCTTCTACAAAAGTTGATTCTTCCAATGAACGCCCCTAGACAAAGTCTCTCTTGATAAGTTAAATACTTTTCGGCGTCCTCAATTTTTATAACAGTGAATTTACTCACTCCGCGCCCTCCTTCACTATATAACCTTTTAAAATTGCCTTATTAAGATCATAAGCATGCATGCTGTTCAACGGTTCAAACAATCCAGTCCACGGATAAGTAACACCCATGTTCATACCAAATTGTTTCCCTACAAATTGAAGACGCGCAAATTCTTTTTTATCCCCATTTGTTAAGTCGTTCACTCTTTCGGGTTCATCATCAGCCATTTTTAAATAAAACTTCATGCCTTCCTTAATTGCCCGTGCCTGTTCCCATGTGACCTCAATCTTATCGCTTGTTTTGATTGTGATTTTTGACTTTGTCATTCTGCGCCCTCCTTCATCGCCTCTTCCAGTAAACTTAAATCATCAGAATCTATCGCAAGAATTTGCTCTCCACAAAAAGGGCAATAAATTTCGGACGTGCTGGCAGGCCTTTCTAAGAATGTCCATTCCTCGCAGTCATCGCAATAGTATCGGATTAATGTTCCATTCACTTTTGGCATTCCGCGTCCACCTTCTGTCGCCGCATCGAATTCACAAGTATTTGAATTTCTCTTGTGATCCGCTCGGCCTCTTTTGCACCTTGATCTATCACATCGAGTCTGTTTCGTTTTTTGGAGATCACTGCGTCATGCATGACGTTGTTCACCTGTTCGCTCAAATCATCCATCAGATTGAAAAGTTGAATTTGTTTGGCATTCATTCCGCGTCATTCTCCAATCCCCAGATTTCATCTTCCAAATCGCTATTTGCAGATTCTAAATCTCTTATTTTTTCTTTCTGTTCCTCGGCCTTTAATTTTAGTTCTTTGTTCTCTTTTGTAAGCCGCTGAGTCTTTTCCTGGGCCTGCCGGAGTTCCTTTGTATTTGCTTCCTGTATGGCTTTGGCTTCACCTTCATGACCCCAAGTTTCATATGAAATTAACTGTCCTTCATTAATCTTTAAATCAGGTCTATTTCTTTTTATATATTTAGCGAAACCTCCACACAAAACCGTCTCATCGCTATGACAAGCCCAATTGTGTCCACTCTTTTCCTTCATCTCTACAATTTGCTGGGGTGTGGGCAAACATCCGTAATTTTGAACCATTTCAGCTTCATCACTGTGCGAGAAGGGACAACTCATACAGCCTCCACTTCCACAATAAGAACGTTCAATCATATTTATTTCTTTCAACATATATCCCCCTTATCTGAATCTCAATAAAACTTAAATTTTATTTTTATTCTTAATATATTCATGCTGATTCACAACATCACGAAGTATGTATTGTATTTCCTCTAAATTGTCTTTAACAAAATCTAGGTCTCCAATTGCCATTCTTATTTCGTTATTCTCTATGCTGCGCAATGACCTTTCACATGACGCTAAGAGCTTTGCATATTTCTTTAAAACCATGGTTCTTATTTGATTATTAGTTGGTTCATTAATCAATAATTAAAGCTATCTCCTTTCCTAATTCTAATTCGATTATATAACCTCAACCATATGTTGTAAATACTTATTTTATTTTTATTCTAAATAATTTTAAAAAAAATCAGCTTTACTCATACTGTAAAGCTGCTGTCTTCATAAACGTCTTCATGCCGTCCAGTTTCCAAAGAGTTTCATTTATTTTGTCTCTAAATTCTAAAACTGAAGCATGATCCATTCTAATCCTCAAACAATCCCCATTGTTTTTAAAGATAATGTCTATGTAGTACTCTCCACTTTGTATGTTCTTAGAACCAACACTCATGGAAACTGATCTCATAATGTCTTTCAAGTCAATTTCAAGATTAAAATCCATTGTATGCTCCAGTCTGACTAAAAAGTCACCAATTTTTTATGTCTCATGATGACTGACAAGATGTGTATGTGCTTTTATTTTAATGATAACAGTTGAGAAGATTTATAGCCTTCATTTTCAAACGAATCGTCTATTTCTTCGGCATAAGAAGTTGTTATTTCAGCATCCTCTGTACACATGATGTCTACATCAAATAGTGCCTCATATTTTTCTTGATCTTTTTGAAGAAACCCCATTTTTCCTGTTTTATTTCTTAATTTCTTTTTAATTGATTGATATGCGAACAAAAGTGCTTCCTCTTCATTCTTGGCTTTTATTCTGCCGAAAAAAGGTATGCACAGCTCCCCTTGAATGAAATAATCCTTTTCTGACATACGTTTCCCTCTCTCTGGTAGTAATTAACCGAACTTACGTTCCCTTTTTTGTTGACTTAATTATAACCTTTTACCTAGTTAGTGGCAAATCTTTTTTCTTTCATTTAAAAACTTGGAAAGAATTGATATAGTATGATAAGCAATACTATATCAGGAGGTTGTCCGATGCTTGAGGTTGAAATCGGACAATGTTTGATATCCATTCTCCTTGAACGTAGAGGAATGTCCCTAGGGCAACTTTCGAACCTAACAGGCATCAGTAAGCAAAGGTTAAGTGACTACGCTAATGGCGTTAGACCTTCTATGAATATAAAAACAGCGAGAATCATTGCAATTGCCCTAAACTGTTCGATTGAAGACCTCTATGAATGGAAAATCAAACATTGACTTAATCGCTAGGGAGTTTGACCTAGCGAACCTCCTTGTACCCTTTTTAGTGTATAGAACTATTTTACTGCATATGTACAAATTTGTCTCTGTCTAACTTTGTCGAATTCTGAAAAATATGAACAAAATCCTGATATTTTTTTAAAAATATCACGAGTTAATTCATATTGTTTTTATTTTTACTCTAAAAGTTATGTAAAGTTAATCCCTGTAACAGGGATTAAGAATTAGTCTCAATTACTTCAGACTTGATACAATATTTTTCTAAGTTCTCCATATTCACTACTTTCCTCAGTGTTTGTGAATTAAACTCCGCGTCTTCATTCAAGAACCCATATTGTCGAGTTATTTGTTTATAATCAGGTACTTTTAATTCACCCTTCTCTTTATATATCTCATACGCCATGTTGAGCTTTCCTGAGTTGATAAGATTCTTGGGTGAAAAGAAGGGTTCTTCTAAAAATTTTTGAAACTGACTAAAAGAACGATGAACTAAAAATTTGTCAGCTTTCATACTCTGATTAGAGCTCTTGTATTTTAGCCTAAAAATATTTTCGCTTTTAACTAATGTTGCATATTTGTTTTTAAGTCCACTATCTGGCGAACCATTGCTTAGACGATATGTTCTTTGATCATAAGCACGCTTAAGCAACTCATAACATTTATCACTTACAGTAATTATTCTTATACCATGTTTATCATCTACTAGCTTTACCTTGTTATCATCAAGTAAGTCGTCACCTGTTAAATTTAGTAACTCCGAATGCTGATAACCGTCTATGCCTTCATAAATAGCCTGTATCATCGCTTTATCCTGATCATTAACCATAAAATCAACATATTCTTCTACTTCTTTATTGGTGAATAGTGTTTTTTTGTTTTTGTCTATAAACTGCTTTAGGTCGCCATCCTGTATCTGATACACTTTGTTTATGTTACTGATTGCCAAGCCATTTTCCATTGCCCAGGTTGTGTATTGTCCAATTACAGCTCTTGCTCCTCTTAGTGAATCTATTGATTTGCTATCTAAATCTAAAAATAACGTACGCAGCTCTTCCAAAGAAAAATTAAATATGTCTTTTTGAAGTATTTTTTCTGTAGCTGAGAAATCCCTTAGCCTTAGCCAATAATGGTTTCTTGTTGCTTCACTTTCATATTTCTCTAAAAACTTTTCCTTCAATTCAGCATTATACATTTCACTCATATTAAATTCTCCTTTAGGCTTTAAACAACAGCAATTTCATCATAAAATATTCGCTTAAGTTTCTTCTTCATAGCAATCTTCAGCTGATTTTCATTATTTCGTCTTCCTAATTCTTCAAACACTCTTCCGCTCTTACTAAAGTCAATTGTATTAAGGATACTTTCAAGCTTGTTTAGTTCTACATTGTTTTCCTTCATCTTCTTGGCCAAATAAACATAACCGTAAAACATTACGTTATGATTAATGTATGATTGCTTTCTAATGGACGATAAATCATCTTCAAGAAATTCATCTGGGAAGGCATAAAAAAGGTTATCAAAAAAGTCGACCAGGTATTTCGCAATTTTCAACGCATCTTTTCGAGATTTCAACTCAAATGCATCGTCTATAGCTTCGGATAAAGTATAATATGTCACAAGAAAATTGCTATCAATACTAATTTCACTTTGTGGGCTTATTTTATTTTTAAGTTCACTTTTAAACTTCAGCTGCTCAACAATGGTTGAAGAATGCCGTTTTTGTCCCAACTCTTCAATTCTGGATTTTTCAACTGGGTTAATTGTATTCATTTGAGCAAAGTGAACCTTGGCCTTTTCTTCATCGTAATTCAGCACATTTAAAATGAATGGTTGATCTAATTCAGGGACTTCAGCAATGGCCTTAACAATACCTGAAATTCGATGGTACCCATCTAGAGCATCTAATAAGGTTCCTCGCATTACAGTGAGTGTTTGGTCGCTTGGATCATATTCAACTTCTTCATCACTGTCAGATGTTCCAAGACGAGCGTTAAAAGTTAACATGGATACAATCAAATCACCTTTGATAAACAGTTCTTTGATCTCATCAACTGATTTAGGGTTTGTTTTAGGTACAGGGATAAGACTGCCCTTAATGTACTTTCCTTCACGCTGAGTATTGTAATTGTACTGCAGGATGGAGCTATTATATAACTCACTAAGTTCCTTGGCAGTAATGGAAGTGACATAGTTATCCTCTTTAATTTTAATCACATTTTTAAACTTGTATGGGAGCTTAACTACTTCCTCACCGGCGAATACTCTCCCACCTTCAAGCTCTTTTGCCAATCTGGTTGGAAAATAATTTGAGGGATCTAAAGCTGACGCCCCAAGAATTGAATACATCTCTTTTGAAACAATGTACACTTCTTTTTCGTTTAACCGCTGCACGTTGTTATCATTATTATTTAAAATTTCTTGGATATAACCAGGGAGTGCCTTGTATTTGTCCGCCATTGTGGCTTTTAATTCTCTCACCATATTGGAATCATTTTTAATATCAATAAGCTTTTCTTCTATTTCAGATTTTAACTTATAAAGTTTATCCGTTGTCAACAAAACATCAGACACATTATCACCTCACATAATCATATTAAATTTATCATTATTTTCATAAGCAAGTAAAGCTTTTATGTGATTATTTATATCACTTGTTCAAAAACACTTTAAGTTTATTCTGTATATACATGTCTGATTTTAAAAAGAATTCTTTATATTGCTCTAAGGTAACTTCATCTAAAAAGGACATGTCTTCTTTTTGATCAACCAAAACCCCTGGATCTTGAGAATAATCCCTTTCATTGTTTAAATAATGATCATTCAAAACATTGATATTGCTGTGACCAGAGAACGCTGCCACTTTTTTAATATCACCATTAACGCTGTAAGAAAAGTTTGTTGCAGTATTGCGTAAACTATGCGGGGTTATCTTTCTTTCTTTGGGAATACCCATAACTCTACATACGCGATTCCACATATCCTGTATTGAATCAACTGTTAACTTATGAAATAATAGTTCATGTTCCCCATACTCTTGCTTTAACAGCAACAACTCTTCATAAAAAGCAGTGGAAATCCCAACTGGCCTAGCCTTTTTTTGCTTAGTTTTTTTAAAGTTGACGAGATAGCATTGGTGCTTTTCTGAATAAGTAATATCATCCCACCCCACTCTAAGCACCTCTGATTTACGCCCTCCAGTACGTGCACTAAACAAAATAAACATCTTTTTCATTAATCTGTTTTGACGCTCAGTAACATAAGCTGCCTCAGCAAATTCATCAGCTTCCGATATTCCTTCAAAAGAGCCTGCGGGGTTCTTTTCTGTTGGAAGAGGTCTAAAATTAAATACAGATGAATCACACTCATGTTCAGATTCAAGATACTTAATCATGCTTTTCAGTGCGGCAATCTTATTGTTAATTGTTGAATTGGAGTTACTTTTATTTTTAGCCAAATGAGTTCGATAATCATACAGGTCACTCTTCTTGATCGCCAGGTCACTCTCAGTTAAATATTCAATATCCTTGGCAGCATAGTGGTTGAAAAACTCTCTTATATGCCTTTCATACGTGGCTCTAGTATTAGACTTTTCAATTTCTCCAGTTTCTCGATCCCTGTTTCTTAAATCTAATTCATCAAACCACCTATTTATGTTATTGTATATTGAATAATCTCTTAGTGTTGACGCTTTCTTTTGAGCTTCCATAATGACACCTCATATCATTTTTTTCATTAAGTATTGATCAAATTCTTTCCATGCAACAATCCATTCATTTTCCCCTTCAATATTACTCAGCAGCATTAAATTAGCGTTACAGATTTCAATTTGCTTTAGCATGTCGTATTCTTTAAGAGCGTTAATTAAAATGTCTGTATTCATTTTATCACACCTAATTTATTTTTATCCTATAATAAAATTCAGTTTAGGACATTTACCCTTTCGTCCTTACAGACGTTTATAATTGGCATCCCCGTCAATTCCTCATAAAGCTCCTCTTCGAACCCAACCCATTCATCACTTGTCGCTTCTCTTCGTAAGAACTCATTATAAGCAACTGCTATCTCAGGCTGCTCTAGAAACTTCAAAACGATCATATGCTTTTTCCAAACTTTAGCCTTGTTTTCTTCTGTATAATATTTATTATTCATTTTATTTTTACTCCTTAAATACATTTTATTGAATTCTTTTGTTCTTTAATAAGGTTATATTCTTTATGATTTTTTCTCATTGTAGTTACATTATTAGGTGTAAACACATCTGGATCCTCTAGGTGGAGATTGACTCGTGTGAAGTTCTTTAGTTGTTTTATGTATTGATATTGTCTTAATGATGTAATCTTCAACTCTTCCTTTTGAGTGGCACTGGTTGTTTCCATAGTTTCATCTCCCAACAACGTTCATCTTGTAACTTCATTATATATGTTGCTACAATAATATGCAATAATATATTTTATTTTTATTCACGACAAATAACACATCCCCTATGTATGTGTTAAAATGTCTGCTGATTTGTCTTTAATCCTCATTAGGATACCTTTGCTTTATATTTTGATCTAATCATTTCTGCTTCATTTTCAAGATGATTATCTTCCTGAGAAATTTCTAAATTAATATCTCCCATTTCCATGTAGCCTTTGGCCATTTCCTCATAAGAAAGTGCTTGTGCAAAATTCTTTTTCATTTTAATTCCCCCATGTTCTTGTTTTTTATTTTATGAATTTCTGGAACATTCTCTTAAAATTAGAAAAGACGCCTGATCCACTGGATCAAACGTCTAACCATTGATTATGTAGTATCCTGTTGTATTATTAAGCTCCCCGAATTGCACTTGCTACAGAGATCTCATCAGAAGCTGATGCCGTATTAACTGAATGTTGACCTGCAATGAATGAAATTGCTAATGCTGCTAAAATGGCTGTACCGAAAATAATTTTTTTCATTAAATTCACCTCCTTTCAAGTACTAAATTCTAAATTAAATTTAGCAGCTCCGGGTCACAGCCTAATTTTTCGAGTTCTATTATTGCCAATTGGATAAAATATTTATCATCTGATTCTTTAAAATATGTTATTGATTTAAAAAAATCAGATTTTTGCCTCGATATTAAACCTTTATAATAAAAATAAAATCCTAATTCATTTTCATCTTGATCTCTTTTTGATAAGCTTTCTAATAATTCGTTAGCCTTGTCGAGATTATTACTTTTTATGTAATAAAAAGCCCTTAGCTGTTGATATTTGATTTCATTTGATTCATAGTTAACCCATAGATTTTCCTTGTTCCATACATTAGCTAAGAAGCAAAGAGCGCCATTTAGCATTTCTTCATGAGTATCATTAAGAACATACTTCTTTGCCTCAACATACGCCAGCATAGCTTCTTCATAATTTTCGAAAATTAGGGTATTACCTATTGTCAGATGTGCAAAGAAACATATTCGGTTCACATTGGACTGCATTATTGCAATATTTGAATGTTTCCTTGCTTCGATTAAATTGTTTTCGTTTAAGCTTATATTCGCTTTTAACATTGACACTCTACTTTTGTACGAATCTTTTATAAATCCTTCTGGTAAGCTTTTAAAATCTAAAAGTGTTAAGGTGCTTTTCATCAATCCGAACTCACCAATATTCAAGTATTTATACATCAGCATTGCATCTGAAAAAAATGACATTTCTGGAGCTTTACATCTCCCACATTCTCTTATTGCTTCTGGTATTGAGATTTCGTTTTTATATAGCTTTCTATGTATGTTGTAGATGTTACCCCATTCTTGACTTGTTGTGTTTTTTGAGTGGCATAAATTTAAAATAATCTTGTCTGTTAATGAATCCCATTGATTGATATCGGAGTATTCAACAGATTGTCTAGCACATTTTTTGTTGGGATCCAGTGATAAGAAGTAATCACTTAGAAGCTGCTCCTCATTATCAGGAAACAAGCTTTTAACAATATTAATTAAACCGCCTAAGTTGTCCATTTCTTTCTCTGGGGTGTTGATGAATTTGTAAAAACCATTAACCTTTTCGTACCCTGCTATTTTTGAGAGTTTCGCTGCGAGCTGGTTGTCTTTTTCACATTCATTCTTAATCATCTGCTTAAGATTCATTGGTTACTCCACCCCTTCCCAACTAATGTTCCCTTGTTTATAATATACATTAGAGTTGTCAGAATTACAAGTATTTATTTTATTTTTATTCTAATTATTTTTTAAGGACTCCTTATCTGTTTAAAATTCGTATTTTATGAAGACACAATGAGGATTAACCCTCATTGTGCATATTTGGCCAAATACAACTTACCACCTTTATCTTAGTTCCTCTTGTGCTTTATCATCTAGCTTGTTAAAAGCTCTCTTATAGGCTTTCTTTGGTGTTGAATATGTTCAATTAAATAGTCTTTTTTGTAATTCTTTTTTTTAGCTCTGGTTTAGTCAGTAGCCATTCGTCTTCATACCCAAAGTCTATATTGCAGCTAAACTAATAATTTTACAGGATGCAATCTATTGGTGGAGCAATTGTTTATTTTCAAAAAATGCTCTCTACATTTGTACAGTTATTACATCCACAACTTCCAACCACGATAGTGTTTTTGATAATAAAAATCCTTTTTTTCTGACATCAGAGAATTCAGCTTGTCTCCTTTATCACTTATAATGTCCAATCCTAATAATTGTCCATCAACGAATGCTTTAATTCTTTCAACTGGTTCATCAGATTCAATTTTAAATACATTAAATTCTTTCTGGATTTTTTGTAATTCTTCAAAACTTCCAGTTAAGAAATCCATTGTTTGATTATATGTTTCTGAATCTATAAAAAGAGCATAGTAAGGCAAGTCTCTCCCTTTTTTAAATATTCCTTTTGAAACTAAATTAGCAACTTCTCTTAAAACACTTAGTAGTTCTTCTCTTTGTGCATTTTTCAATTTAAATCTTAAATCTGTTGTTTCAGATAAGAATATCTCTAAATCTGTCATAAGGTTATAGATACAATCTAGTCTCTTTTCCTTCTTTTTCTTATGCTCAGATAGCAAATAGATAATAAATGGAACAATGCCACCTATGATTGCTCCAATTATACCTGCAAGTATTGTGTCAGTCATATATCTCCACCCACTTATTTTAATAAAAGGATTCTTTTACATAAATTCATTCAAAGGAAATTCTTTATACGGCCCCAATCTTCTCTTTGTTTTTCTAAGGGCCTTAAATTTTGAGCCAACTTACCAATATGATAAACAGGGAACCACTTTGCTTCATTTATGATTATTGGTTTCTCGAACTTAATCACATCTCCTAAATTATTCGAGCATCTTATGTTATACACTCTTTTAATAGTCCTAAAGGGTTTTACTCCTAAAGTAATAATAATTTTAGGATTAACAATTTCAATTTCATATTTCAAAAAGTTTTCGCCACAATTCCTATACCAAGCAGATTTTGTTCTCCCGGACAAGTTTTCTGTCTCTTTCATGCATAGTATTGCATTCGTCAAGTATGTATCTTCTGGTCTGATACCAATAAGGGCTAGCATTTCAATCAGTTTATTGTTTGTTGGATTTAATGGGTTCACTTGGCCTTTATTTCTAATAAATGCATCTACATGACCCCAATCTTGTCCTATGATTAACACTTTAGCATTTAAATTGCCGTGCCATTTTGTCCAAGGATTTATGTGATTGGAATCATATCTCCCATTTAGTATTACTGCCGGGTTCTTGACTCCTTGACATATAGTGCATTGTTTCCTGCGGAGAACTAATTCTCTATACTTCCTATTTTTTGTGACTAGCTCTAGTGTATCAGACAAAAGATAGCAGCTCCTTTGTTCACCTGAGTTAACCCTTCACTTTTAAAAAATGATTATTACATGGACTCACTTCCTTATTTAAAGCCGTTTCCATTCAACATATTCAAATCGCTGCTGATAAAGGTCTTCAAGGATTGAAGCCCATTCAACCCAGCCGTCCGCAACAATACTTTTCTTCTCCCCATCTTCAATCCATTCAATCCAGTACACTTGCTCACCCCATCACCTAGTAATAACTTCGATTTGTCTTATGGCAGAAGTGACTTTATACTCTGTATGTAGCTCGTTTGCGATCACTAAAGCTTCTGACATTGTAGTGAACTTAGAAGCGCCATGAAGCCCTTAGATGTCTTATAACCACTTCCATCTAGATTAAATGACTTGAAGTAATCATCATTTTCAAATTGAATAACAAAAAAGGTATTGATAACTGTCATGTCTAACTCCTCTTCAGCAGACCAGCAATTTTTATGGTCAGTGGCAGCAATCCAATTAATATGTAAAACACCATGATATTTATTTTATTCTTAAAGAACAGTTCAATCATATTCTGTTCCATACCTGGTGAAAATGAATCAATCAGTTCCTGCTTAAACTCTTCATCATAAACCTGATCAACAAATAAGGCCTTAAATCCCGTTAGAAAGCCAACACCAAGCCAGAGTATTAAGAAATATGCTATTCCAATCAAATTAAAGCCCTCCTTACTTACATCGTCTGGTATTATAGTAGTGTTAAATACTTTGTGTAGGTGAAATTTAATGGAAGAGAAAGATTTTGAGACTAATGGCTACGATGTAACAATTGTATATGATTATAAGGAGTATCCCGATGTTAAATATGGACGCTGTGACAACTGTGATTACGCTTTATTCAAGAGTTCAGTGAAAAGTGGTGTATTTTTACGTGAGTGTCGTAGATGTGGTATGAAGAAGAGCATTTAAATGCTCTTTTTTATTTCACTGGAATCATGTAGCTTACATATACTCCAATTCCATCTTCAGTTTTATATTCCGCAATCCTGTCTGGATCAGATTCAATCTTGTCAATAAGCCTCTTTGCACTTTTATTTCCCTTTTCATTATTAGCAGCAACAATCCAAGACCAATAATTCCATTCAGTGATGCAGGACTTAACCTTTTCTGGTATCGCATGACCTATTGTGTAAACCTTGATCATTTACGTACTCCCCTCCCAAGTTTAAGCTCATTATTTAATCCAATAAGCTGGCGGAACACTCAATACTCGATACTGTTCATCTAAGTAAGCATGTTTCCTTTCCCAATCACTTTTCTTCCACGCTTCTTGATTTGGGAATGACGGATCTATTGGCTTTGGATATTCTCCGTTCACCCATCCATCTTCAATATGATTTAGTTTGGCTTCGTTACCTTTATCATCGTATTTGTACCAGACAGTTATCATTTTGACCGTCATTTGTTCGCTCCTTTCTCTTTAACAACAAATTAAGGCATCATTTCCTCCATATACTCGATGTAAGAATCATGCGCCATTGCTTCGACATCAGGATCGATAATTTCAAGGGAAACTTCAAATCGCGCTTCAGATAACAAGAAAATTAATTCCTTTTCATATTCAGAAAAGAATGAAATGGTCATCTCATACGTAGCTTCTAAATTGTCAATAAACAACCTAAACTCATCTTGATCCATATCAATTTCATAATGAGTGATTTCATTTCTTTTTTTGTTTATGTACAACAAAGCACTTTTGAAATTGTCAGGCACAGTCTTTTCACACAATAACTCCAACCTGCGTATGGCTTCATAAAAACCTACAGTGTTTAAGTTTGGATTTACTTCAAACACATTTTTCTTCTGTTTCTCAATCATTTTTTCTTTCGCGGACATATATTTATGAATATCAGAGAATATCAAAAACTCATTTTCTTCCTTCAGTATGTGTTTAAAAAGTAATTCATTTGCATGATTTAAAGAAAGAACTGCATCTTTAACCAAATGTTCACCGCCTATGGCAATTTCTTTATATTTCTCAAGAGAATTATAAGTTGATTTTAAAGAATCGATTGCATTCTCCAATAAGGTAAACTTCATATTATCGCCCCTTTTTGAAACTTTGCCGTATGTACGCACAGTCTATATCTAATGGCTCTCTCCATAAATGACTGGTGTCATTGCAACTTAATCAATCCTTGAGAACAGCTCGTTCATTACTCTGTCAGGATCAATACCATTACTATCTAGATTTTTACTTAGTTGCTCCAATAATAGGGCAATCTCTTCTCGATTAAATTTAAATTCTTCCTTGTCTAAGTCTAGTAACAGTTCTAATGACTTCATAACTTTAACAATTTGGACTGGTGAAAGATTTAGTTCGACTTCCTGTTCCCTGTCGATTGCAACTGGAACAGATAATAAAGAAGAAGGGACTTTTAAGCTTCTGCTTCCGAAAAGAATTCTAACCATTTGACCGTTCAATTCGTAATACTTGTCTTCTAGTCTTCCTTGAGAACCTTTTTTTCTTATCAAGGAAGCTTTTTCTGACGACCCATTATAGTAATTATCATGCAGCAGAACTGCAGTACCGGCAGTCAAGCTTTGTTTTTCTTCTTCAGAAAGTTCGCTTATTTTAACCCATTCTTTATCTCTAGCCAATTAAAACCCACCTTAATTATATTTTTCAATGATTCTTGAAGCAGCGTCATTAAAAGCTGTTTCTGGACACTCAGAATTAAAAATATTTAACAACTTTTCTTCAGTGAATTCCCTTTTCATATCCGCGATCATTTGGTTTTCACAGTCATAAGAATTAAAACTTAAATGGGCTAAATCACTGAGCGAAGATGATTCTCCTTCTGGGATTGGCCATTCGATTTGCTGGGGATCATACATATAAAAACCACCGATGTATTTAAAGCTTTGGGATTTATCCATCCTTTGAATTGTCGAGTCGTCTAAATTCAGCTCTGATATGAATCTATACATTATGTACTCTCCTTTATTAATTAAGATGAAAGAATGATTTTATTCAGTAACACCATTTTCATATTCAAGGTTGTATGTTGATATTTCGTGTACTCCTATATCCCCTGCAAAGTTTCCATCCTCATGTTCCTGTTGTAAATAAACCTCTTTATCTTTTCCGAAGATTTTTCTTGCTTCACCTAATTCAGTTACGGCTTGTGATCCCATTCATCTTTTACAGTAAAAACTAAGCACCGTTTACCTCGGCTGCGTTCTGCCAAGACTCACCCATTTGGCTTTAGCCTAACAATTTCATTATGTTTTTTATCGATTGCTTCTTGGAGAACCACTGAAACAGTATTGCTATCGGACTTACTTAAAGCCAGTTCTAATTCTTCAATTTCCTTAAGCAATATTTGAATTTCAATTTCCTTAAGTAACTCTTGTCTATTCTCTCTCATTTTTCATCTCTCCCTTTTTTTGTTAAATGAATTATTTTTTATTTAAATACCTTGGTTATAGCCTGATTTGTCAATAGTAACGAGATGCTCAATGTCATCATAATGCTCTGCATTCATAACCTCATATATATCAATCCCAAGATTCTTTTCCAAATTTCTTTTGGCATGTAAAACAATCATATTATCTGCATTAATACCATTAGGCATTTGTGGTACACCCGCATCTGTTTTGATTTCTACACCGTTTACATTGAAAGTTACTTTTACTGTATTTTGCATTGTAACCTCTCCTATTCCCTATGAAAGTACGATTTTATGTAGACCTAGAAAATTTGTAAGTATTTACTGTTCTTGTAACTTTAGTATACCATGATCACTTAAAGTGATCAATATCTTTTTAATCTTTTTTGTAAATCAACAGCTCATGCAGCTCAATGTCTAAATATGTACAGACTTTATCCAACAGATCTCTTGGGTACCGCTCCATTTCATCGTGATAAAGCTTCCTAACTGTGTTAAAACCATGGTCAATATCATTGGACAGCTTTCGAATACTGATATTCCTTTCGTCTAATATCGGCTTTAGATTTGATTTAATCAATTTAACTACCTCACATTCATTATGTATGATCACTTTAAATTATCATCATATGCATAAAAAAGGTCAAGGATATACCTTGACTATGTATTAAGCTTACCAATCAAATGAATCTTCATGTTCAAATCCATAAATACCTTTAATCCACACGTCTCCGCAGCCTGGATTCTTTGTAATCTCTAACACATGATTACGATTTGCATCTCCCTCTACTCGATCTGCAGCAGTATAGTCGGCATAGTTCCCTACAAACTGCTTTTCACTACGTGGGAATACCCAGCCAGCAAGAGTTATCCTGCTGATTTTCATATTTAGAGTACACCCCTCAGCATTGCTAATTGTGAATTTGTAGAAGAGCCAAGTGCGATCGTAATTCCGATCAAAATAATCTGCCATTGAGAAACTCTCTGAATCCTCACTCATATGAAAATTCACATTTTTGTAGTCTAATGTAAGCTTCGCCTCTGCACTATGTGTGTTAAAACTCAATAAAAAACCAATGCAAATCACAACCAGAAAGATTAGCTTTTTCATTCTCTCTCCCCCTTTTCCAAATTATACTATATTCGAAATAAAGGTGAAAGAACAGGTCGAAGCTTCGTGGTTTATCTGTATTCTTCATGATATAGCTAGATATACATGTATCTATGAATATCTACGTGTATTTATAAGTATCTATACCTCCCTACATCACACAAATATACCTTATTGAGAACAAAAATATTTATTTTAGTTCATTTTTAAGAACAAATCTTCCATTTTTATGATATAATCATCACTGCTTATAGGCAGACTTACTGCTTATTCGCCATATGGTACAGGAAAGAGGTTCTTTTAATGAACGTAAAACATTCTAACTGTTTCTTTGTTATCAGGCTGTTTGCTGCTCTCTGTGTGCTTATTGGCCATGCTACAAGAGATCTAAACATTTCTGTCTTTGGTTATACTCCAGAGAGTAAAGCAATATTTCACACCGGCATATCAATCTTCTTTTTTCTAAGCGCATTTTTTCTTTTCACTTCTTATGAGAGATCCAAGCTTAAAGGAAATAACCTAACGGATTTTTATTGGAGCCGAATTATCAGGATCGCGCCCGCAATTTACACCTATGCTATTACCTCCACCACCCTGTTAATTGTTCTAGGAGCTCTGTCATTCTCAGTATTCACAACTAAAGAGTACTGGATATGGCTTCTAAGCAATCTTGTGCTATACCCTCAATCCTTCCCTGACATATTTCATCATATTGGCACAGGTCGCCTTAACGATTCACTTTGGACAATTCCTGTTCAGATTAGCTTTTACCTGGTGTTACCCGCAATTTATTGGTTTTATAAACGCTTCGGATTCAAAAAAATGATTCTTTGTTCTTTTGCTGTTTCTGCTTTTAGTGTGCTGATTTCTTTCGTAGTTTTGAAGTTCTTACCTGGTAATGTGTTCGGTAACCTGTACTTACATTCTTTCCTGCCACAGATGTTTTATTTCACTTTGGGCATCTTCTGGGCTAAGGCATGGAGTAAGTCACCGCAGCACCTTGTTTTATTTTTGTCTTCGGTAATTTTATTTTTACTTATTAAGGCAGATCCCATGCATCTTAGTTCAATAAACAGTACACTATGGAACTTTTTATGGTTTGTGCCGTTAAGCTATGCGATCGTTTGGTTCGGGTACAATGGGCCGAAAATATTTTGGCAACTGAACCGGTTAGATGATATCAGTATGGGGATTTTCATATGGCACAGGGTGATTATCAACGTCTTCCTATACACCGGAATTAATAAAACACTGTCTGATTACCCGTTGATCATAGTTCTAATTGCTGTCACTGCTGCAATCGCATTTCTTTCGTACAGAATCGTGGAAAAACCCGCTCTTAAATTACGTAATATCAAGAAAAACAAACCAGTCAAAACGAAGATTGCGAGCTAATGCCCAAGGGCTGTTCATGTAGGCAGCCCGTGTCCCATTTAGCATGAAATGGTGTTTTTATTCAAAGTTGTTTAAGATGCTTGAATTGAGGTGTATTTAACTCCTCCTCATATTCACTTTCAAGATATTTTCTTATGTCATCAGCAGATGCGTATAGATATGTGAAAGCCATATCTAACACAGCTTTTCTTTTCCTTATATCCTTATTCGACAATCCTGTTCCTTCGCCTTCATCAACCGAACCGAGCAAATTATATAAAGTTTGGGTGAAATCTTTTAAAGTGTAAGTCATATGATCAAAGTCTGTGTTTTGCGCTTCTTCAATATCTGATTCATCTAGCCTTTTCATTAGATGTATAAATTCATTTTCCATCCTGTGCAACTCCTATTCTGTTTAAAACATGTTTTATTTAATCTTAGCTTCTATTTGTACAAACTCTCCCAGTGGCTCAACACATGCTACTTCGTACATGCAGTCGTCATATGTATTGAGTAGAACCTGTGTTTCCTCTGTTATTTGCCCTTTGTCCATCATCTCTTGCAATGAATCAATCAATTGTTTTACCTTCATAGACATGAATTACTCTCTCCCTTTAAATAAAGCATTCCCCTGTATATTTCTTAATCTCTGAGATAACGCTTGCTGATAATTTTTCCCTTCAATTGATGTTGAACAATCAATTAAGTTAAGTGTGTGACCTCCCTTATCAACAGTGATCAATAGCTGATCACCTATATCACGATTAATCCATTTTTTATGCCTTCTTTCTGCCATGTATGAAAAACCAAAATTATTTTGTGTATGTAAATTCACTATACAGCTGGTTGATAAACTTTCGATTGCCGTTTTAGCAGCAAGAATTATTGATCTGTTTTGCGTTCGCTCTAAACAGGTGAAATATGTTTCTTTCATAATTCCTTTGTATCTAAATATCGCGATAGCTACCCCAGTTTTTGCAGGTGCTTTTTGTAGCACTCTGATGAAAATATCAATTTCTTTAGACATAATATCCACCTTTTCAAGATTTTATATTATATCTAATTATCACACATTTAGACTAAAGCTCAATATATATTTTGTTTTAGTCGCAGCCAACTTTTCACCCATCTTTATAGCATATCCGCTCCCTTTAAAAAAAGAGAGCGAAAGTATTTTAGTTTAGAATAATAACATTTAGTTATATATCTGTTAAGCTGGCTTACGCTTACTAATTAAATCGGTTATGTAGTCTGCACCTTTAGCAGTGAGATACGTTTTTGAAACATATCCAATCTTAGATGTTGGCACACTTTTAACTTCAAATAAACCACGACCCATATATTTCTGATATGGAAGGTTATTTGCCATCAGGATTTTCTGATCCTTAAGAAAAGTGAATAACTTATTACGTCCAAATCCTTTGATATTTAATTCCTTAGCAAGTGAACCAATGTCCATTAGCCCGTCAGCGTCCAAGAACTGATGATACTTCTCCACTTTTGGTTGATACTCAGTTACCTGTTGTTCCAAAAGGAGTTTTTCAGATTCGATTCTCTCACGTTCCTTTTGTTCTTGTATCCATCGCTCCGCCCGTTGGATTGAGTTATCAATCATATAGGAAGGAACTAATTGTTTTTTAAGCTGCGTTTCCATCTCTTCAAACCGTGTAACATAATGCGCAGTAAACAAAACGCCTTTTGTGCCATTCATTTTATTAGCCACCATGTCGCAACCTTTACGTGTTAGAAGATAATACTTGTAGGATTTATTGTTGCCCTTTGTTTTATAGTGATCTTTAATGTAAAAATCCTGAGAGCGCAATTCTGCGCTTTCTAAAATTTGGATATGATTATGAATTGTCCTAAGAAATTCTTTATGTTCTTTCCCTACCATATCAGCCACTTCACGACTATCCATTAAAAGTTGTCCATCCCGTTCAATTACAGTTAAATTTTTTTCCAATAAAACCTCTCCAATTAATTTGATTTATGTATATTTAGATCTTTATGAAAAAGTTTACATTTCACATTCAAATCACCCCCTTATGTCCATTATCTTCTTAATAAAACAGCAACAAGAACCCTTATGATATAAAGCTTTTAAAGGTCTGTTGTATCCTAAAAAAGAAGAATAACCATTAGGATTTTTTCAATTCATATAAAATATGCATTTCATTTAGATTGTTAGCAAACAAGCTCCTGTTGCCTATACTCATCAAAAAACATATTACAGTGACCAATTTGACTAAGATACAGGCTCTCTTTAGGTCTTGTTACACCGACATAAAATAATCTTGCTTCATCTAAAAGATCGCTTTTTCTATGAGGAAACTTACCATCTTCAACCCCAATTAAGAACACATGTTTAAATTCTAGACCCTTGCTTGCGTGAATACTCATTAATCGCACGGCATTTTCATTTTTCTTTTTACTTGGCTTGCTGCCGTATACAAAATTAATGAACTGCTCTAAGTTATTATTCTTAACAAATTTCTTCATGGTATTGAGAGATTCTTTTCTGTCAGTTATCTCATCTTCATCAAGGTATTTCTCTTCTATGTAATCATTCATTCTGAAAGTTTTAACTACATTGTCGATCAATTCTTCCACTGCAATCCCTTTAAGCACTTGCATTTGGAGTTTATTAATCATACTTTGGAATTTCAAGACATTATCGTTTTGAGTCGGACGATCAAATCTCATATTTAACATGGCCTCATATAGGGACATATTTGTTTGTCCGGCAAATGACTCAACATCTTTTAAATTCTTATTGCTAAAATAACGAAATGGATCATTCCTTAGTGTGAAAATATCTCGAAAGGCTGCATCATCATGTGGATCACGAATTAATCTTAAATAAGCTACAATCCCTTTTACCTCTTTTCTCTTGAAAAAACTCCCATTGTTAGTAATATTATATTCAATTTCACGCCTTTTTAGTTCATTCTCAACATAGCTAGAATGAGAGTTTAATCTATAAAGGACACAAATTTCTGATGGTTTTTCACCGGCTTTAAGCAATGTTTCAATTTTATCAGCTGTATTCAGACCTTCTGCTTCTCTGTCCTGATAAGTTAGTGTCTGAATTTCGCCATTGTTATGAATGTTAGGGATGGAGTCTGCGTAATGTTCATAGTCACCGTAGTATTCCTTGATAAAACTGTTTGCGTTATCAACTATGTTTTTATTTGATCTATAATTTGTATCTAGGTTAATAACAGTTGCGTTTTCCCAATCCTTGTCAAACTCCATACAATACTCAGTATTACCGCCTCTAAATGTGTAAATAGCTTGTCTATAATCGAATAAGCAGAATATATTCCCAGAGGCGCAAAGTTCTTTTAAAATGAGATTTTGTACTAAGTTAGAATCTTGATGCTCGTCTACAAGAATAAATTCATACGTATGCTTATGTTTATTGTTTTTTAGCACCTTGTAACACTCCAATAAATAATCATCATAATCGTACAGTCCGTTTTTGGATTTAAAAGCCTCATACTCCTTATAGAAGAGACGTAATTGCTCCTCAGTATATTTACTCTCTTTAATTAAAAACTCGTCTGTGTACCCCCTTAAAAAGTTCTTTTGGTAGCTGATGAAACTCGTAATGTCTTTAATGTCTGGTTTCTCTTCAAGTGATTTAAAACAGTTTTCTCGCTGCCATTCTTTAATCGTATTTTTCTCGTTAATTTCAATTCCCTCTTTGAGAAGAATGTTGCGGCATACTGAATGAAATGTACCTACATTCACACTAGTTAATTTCTGCTTATGTAATTTCTTCTTAAGCTCATTTGCAGTATTACGCGTAAAACTGATAGCTAAAATATCCTCTTGATCTTCACCGTAATCCCTCACCAATGTTTTAACACGGTTAAGGAGAACGGTGCTTTTACCGCTCCCTGCCCCTGCAATGACTGCACAAGCCCCTTTATAAAAATTAATCGCTTCTAATTGTTGTTTGTTAAACTTTAGAGTCATTCTAAATAATTCCCCCTTTTGTTCCTTCTTCTGTTTTTTCTAAATATGTAAATAAAGCATTGACTTTCTCTTGTTGAAGTGAATTATTTTCATGCATAGCTATGTATTCGTTAATTTTCTTGTCAATATATTTTCTGATCGGCGTCCATCTTTTAACAATTTTCAAAGCAGCTTCAAAGTCGTTAATGTTAATACTCGAAGTATTAGGTACATTTAGAGCTTCAGACACCTTTCGATAGCACTGCATCAATAACCCTCTATAAAATAAAATGTGCTCTGGACTGCCAATTGGCTTTACATAATCAAACACTCTACTTTTAGCAGCATTTTTAAACTCCAGAAATTTTCCTGATTTATCATGTTGGAAAGTAAAGAATGTTTCATCATATTCTTTAAATTTGCCTTCCATCTTTGAAATTTCTTCTGCATTTTCACTTTCTTTCAAAGACAGCTGCTCAACTTGTAGCTCCAGCTCTTTTTGTTTATCAGCCATTTTTATAAAATCTTCACTTAATCTATTTACTTTTAAACTTAGTACCTTGTCCATGAGCATATCAATTTCTCCGTTTGACATTTTGTTCAATTCCAGTTCATTAATCGCCATATTAAACCACCTCAATAATATTATTTTTATTCGTAATTTTTCTCATTTCTTTGCACCAGGATTCCACATGCCCGATTACAGAATCAAGATTGTTCATTATAATTTGATTGTCACTCATATTCCTAATGGCCTTTGCATACTTTACAGGCGCTAAACTACCTTTTAGTACTTTTTCAATCTCCCAAACCATTTCAGAAAGCTCTGAAGTGGCCTCAACTTGTCTCCCTAGATCATCCTGTTCTCTTGTTACGGCCTTTAATTTGTTTGTTAGCTCCTCGTATTCTTTTACTTTCACATCACTCCTTTCAAGTTGTTGCTCTAAGATCATTTTTTGTTTTGATAAGTTTTCATATTTTTTATTTTTATACTCTAATTCTTTTTTTAATGTGTCTATTAGTTTGTAGTCAGTGTTATCAATGACTTTTTCAACAACTGTCTTGTTTTTCTTTTCTTGGTTTAATTCATAACTAAGATTCTTATTATCCTCTTCAGCTTTCCTCAACTTAGCTTCAAGTTCTTTGTATTCCTTTAATGTCTTAACTTCTCCATTTAAGACTGCTTCCTTAGCTTGTTTCTTTGAGTCGGTTGATTCTGATGAAGGACGGGAAATTTCATACGTTAATGATACTGGAAGATCTTCAAGCATCTCAGTTTGTCTCTTATTACAATTTGTAATAAGATCATATCGGTGTATTAGGCGACTTACTTGAACTTGATTCATTCCAATATGTTTAATCCATTTATCAAAGACCCCTTCATACTTGTTATAACTTGACAATTGTTTCTGCGTTTCCTTCAATTCTCTTCCTAGCTCGGTATAAGCCTTGCCTACAATCTCACGCATGTTGAATTCTTTTTGCTTTAGGAAGTCAGCAGTTGATTGATCGACTAAATCATATTTGAACTCTGTTGATAATTCTTTTGTCATTGTCTTTACATCCTTTCCAAGTTGCCGTTCCGATCCATTTTTAACTTTATGTTTTTCAAAGGGTTGTCCTCTTTTTTCGCTTTTGTTGATTTGGAACCATCTTCATCATGATCAATCAACTCACTTGCTATAAGCTCTTGAAGCTTGTCTATTCTTTTCTTCTGGCTTTTAACTTTGTTGCTAAGTTTATTGATCTTGTCGTCTTTATCAGCTAATAGTTTGTTTGTTCCAGTCTTTTCATGTTTCAAAGACAAAATTTCGTTTTTAAGATCAAAGATTTCTTTTGTTGAGGTTTCTGTCATGTTCTGCACAGATTGCTGCATATTAAAAATCGGCGTTAACATGTTCTTCACCTCATGTAGAATTTGTATATTGTTCGACTTCATCATTTCTTTAATTACATTTGTATCTGAAGCAGGCACAACAACTTCTTTCCTTTCATGAAAAACCGATGGAACAAACTCTTGTTGAGTACCGTCCTCCTCATTTGTGAGTTCTTTTCTTACCTTAATGGCTGTATCTGAATTTTTAAGGATCATTGCCAATCTTAAAGCTGCTCTTTTAGGAACGATATATAGCTTAATGAATTTCCCAGGCATATTATATTTATGCTTAAATCCTTCAAGCTCTAATCCTTCTAGTTTCTTTAGTCCATCTTCAACCAAAACCTCATTATTTCTGTGAATGTATGTAGTCAATGTAGGTACTTTCATTCCGAAATACTCTGACAAGAATTTTATTGAGGTATGTTTTTTGTCACCTAGCATCTTTAACTTTTTCACTTTGTCCAAGACGTCAATTCGATCCATGTACTGCTCTCTTTCACTTTCTTTGATTAAATATAGATTGGTATTCTTCATGTTATGTATTCTCCTCTTTAAATTTTTTAAGTTTAATGCGCCCTTAAAACATTATATTTTATTTTTATTCTTAAAGTATATTCACTTCACTGTTGCTTTAACTTGATTAGAGTATAGCATGAGTATTTAAAATTAACAATAGTTATTTTATTTTTATTCTAAAAAAAGAAGAACATATTATCGAGGTTCAGCTTGCTGAAACGAGACGGCCGTAAAGGCACTTTACGGACGAATTTATTATTTTTTTATTTAATTATTTTTCTGGTTCTCCTTAAGACTTAGGCTCTAAAACCCTTGATATGACTGGCTTATTTTTTAAGTTTAAGAGGTTTGTCCTCTTTATCAGGTATCGAGCCAGTTTGTGAGCAGCTTCCTCATTCTCAAAGAAGGTATGTACAAAGTTATTTCTTCTCCATCTCTAATAGCAGACCTCCATACCCATTGTACTAACTCAGACAATGCAAATGCGTCCTGGTCTATTGTAATACTGTACTTTTCTTTAAAATAATTATACAGAACAGTATTCGTATATCTGTTTATTGTATATGCTAAGTGTTTCTTATGCTTAAACTCATTTGTTGCACGTGCATTACATGAAACAAATCCCTTTGTATACCCATTGCCCTTTATTTTGTTCTTATGGTCTGAATAAGTCGTCCACATAGCTTCATCACTTGACGACTTAACAATATTATTAAAGTAATTGAATACATTGTTCTTCACCTTTTTGATTGTGTAAGGTGATTTATTTTTATACCAATTAGAAGACAGTGAAAACTCCAGTTGTCCTATTGTGTTTAGATTACCTTCATATATTTTTATTTTGTTTCTTAACTCTTTCTTAAAGCTCCTTTCATAATCAGTACTGTGATCAATGAACCTATACTGCCCATCCATGTAAGCTGAAATGTACTTTTGATACTTAATGTTGTTCAGATCGTAGTAATATTTTTGTATTTGAGCATCAAACATATATGTAAGTATGTAAACCTCCTTGAATAACTGGAATACGTCGGCAGGAAAGTTCCAAATCAATATATTATCTTTGAAATACATTAGGTTATTATTTAACGCCATATCTCGAATATCATCGTATCGTGTTTCATAATCTTTTTTTTCTTCATTCCATTTGACAAAACCGTTTTCAACATAAATCAAATTGGAATCAAACAGTGTGGTTAGATCATGTTTCTTTACCTGTAATTGTTCCACTACTTCCATGACTTCATCTAATATCAGTGTGTAATTGCCTGCAAGTATAAGTTCTTTTGTCTCGTCGTTTGCGTTTTTAAAAAGGTTATGAGTTGCCACAATGTTTTTATTCTGTGATAAGAGTTCGTGAAAGGATTCAAACTTATATTGTGTTTTATCACCTTTCTTCTTTACTTTAGGTTCGAAAAAGTGTTTGGACTTTATACTTTTCTTTATGCGCTCAACTTCATTTAAATAAGGTGTGATGAATATAAAGGTTTCTTCTTTACCAGCAGAATTCATTTTGTTAATCGCTGCAGATGTTTTACCGCTCCCCATAACCGAATCAACTATTTTAATTTTATTCATAATGAATATAGACTTCCCCCTTTAATATTA
This sequence comes from Bacillus sp. JNUCC-21, assembly GCF_041222765.1. Taxonomy (NCBI): domain Bacteria; kingdom Bacillati; phylum Bacillota; class Bacilli; order Caryophanales; family Bacillaceae; genus Bacillus; species Bacillus sp. JNUCC-21. Next base: position 2,281,592 of record NZ_CP166019.1, read on the forward strand.
AAAATAAAGGAACGGATAAATGTTTTACCGCTCCTTCTCATGTATGAAATTCAATTGTTGATTCTTTCTTCAAGATCATGAATACGTCTTTCAAGTCCAGAGAATTTCTTATCATTGTATCGGTGGTCACTTTCAATATTCTTGTTAATAATCTTAAGCATGGATACAACCTCTGCAGGTTCATTTTCTTCGATCCGTTTAACCGTTTCTTTAATATCCTTAACGTCCTGCTTAATTGTTTTAATATCCTTGGATAGTTGCTGTATCGCTTCAAGGATCTGATTTTCCATTCCGCTCACCTCTATTAAGCTTAGTATAGCATGATGTCAGTTAGATTTGTTTACCTTCTTTTGGCGTATAACAAAGTAACCGATCCATAACAAAATGATAATGATACACGTTACTATGAAGATAGCCGTAATAAGCGTCTGTATTCCGCTGCTGAAGTAATCTTTGATGAAGAGGAACAATAAGAATAAAACAATAAATGTTATGTTCGTAAACCATAATGAGAATCGTTTCATGTTTACAATGTGCTTGTCCATGTTATAATATGGGTAGTGACTAAAGGGGAATTAATCCCCTTTAGCGTGTTATCTGCGTATACGTTTGCGTTGTCTCTTGCTACGGAGGCGCTTGCGTGTACGCTTTTTCTTTTTGCTTTTCTTATTCTTCATCAGGTTTTGAATCTTCTCAGCTATCGTTAAACAGTTGATGATTAAAACCGTGATAGGAATAAGGAAAGCAATTGTTATACCCACTTTCTCAAGCACTATGTACACCTCCTTTCCTATAACTCTATTATAGCACATTTCCCCTTCAAAGTCATTTTATTTTTACTCTTAAAATGGATTTTTTTAAATTATTTTGGCACTATTATTCATGTGTGTATAGGCTGTATAAGGCGTGTATGTGGATTGGATACCAATGATACTATGATCAAATTAAAATTGATTCTAGGTGTATTAGAATGCTTCTGATGATGTGTGGTTAGTGTGTATAGGATGGATATATGATGTAGGGTGAAGGAAACGGATAGAGATGAGGACAAGCAAGGTTATGGGTGGATGCAATGAGATGAAGGATGAGAAGGAATATGATTAGGATGAATATAAAATAGGTGTGTGGATTAGATGAGTAAATTGTATAGATAAAAAATAAGACTTCGATTTGCTTCCTTTCGTTATATACACGATTATTTTTAATGAATGGGTATTCACTTTTAAATTGACCACTTAATTATTTTTTCAAAAATAACTATTGTTTTTCATTTGAAATTGTGTTAGCTGTGCAAATTTATCAGCCAAATTATAAAAACCCTACATAACGTATCTTATATAGGGAATTCAATACCAATATATAGGGGGTGTATTAACATCCAAAGGCCAAAAAACAGGAACAAATGTACCCCTAGCACTTCCATTTCCACACCAAACTTATTTTTCCACTTTCCCATTTTTCAGCCTATTTTCGCATCGTAATCGCTATCGTAAAAGCCTATAATATCAATGTTTTTCCACCCCTCATTCTCCCCTTTTTCATCAGATTTTTTAATAAGCAACCACTTTTCCTCTCTCCTGTATACGTTTTACGAGCACAAAACACCTATTATCCCCTTTGACATCTCTAAAACATTGCTATATCAACTAAATAACCCTTTCCAATCTTCATTTACGATAAGCACTTTTTTAGGTCACGATCACCCGGGGGGTCATTAAAAATCAAAATAAAAAAGCCACCATAATAGGTAGCTTCCCTTTAAAATTAACGTTTTAGTCTCTTCAGCGCCTCCATATACGAGGTCTTTTTCGATTCCTTGTTCTCCAATTTCTTCGGTTTAAATAAATCCTCTCTACGGCGATTCTTCGCTTTATAAACAGTTGTTTCTTTAACTTCAGTGTTTCCATTTTCAATTAGATCATCTAACTGCTTCATCCGTTCATTGATCCAGGTTAACCCGCTAAGAATCGTTATTGCCCTATTCCCTTTATCATAATGTCCTTTAAATAAGTCTAGGGGCATCTTGTTATCAAAGACATTAAACAGCTCATTATACGATATATGCTCCGTTAAAAACTCATGAACATCCAGGATAACACCAGCTCTCATCACATTTGCAAACTCAACAGGAGTAAATATCGAATTGTTCCACGACTTCTGTATATCTTCATGTAGCTTATCAAAATACTTGCCCTCATTTGTAAATTCATTGAGGTCTGTTTGAGCAATAGTCATGATTCCTGGTGTGTCAAAAAGCTGATTTAAATCCTTCCTGTCTAATGTACTGATCTTTGATCCTCTGTCCGTGTAATTGAGTAAGACTTCAATTAGATCAAGGAACATCTTGTTTGTCTCCTTGTATAGTCTGCTTTCAGAAATCTTCCCTTCATATTTACTCAAAACCATTTGATTATCCAAAGGTAAGACACAGGTCTCTGGCATAGATAAGTCATCAAGTAACTCTAGTGTATTCATCTGGTTAACCAATACCTCATTATTGTCAGGAAGGATTGGTACAGCAACTATTGTTTTATGTGTAAGACATTCGTTTAACAATTCTAATAATATAGGGGCTACTCCTGAACCGGTTCCACCAGCTGCAGAGAAAACTACGAAAATAACTTGTACTGAAGGCTTTTCCATTGTGTTCTTTATGAACTCAATAGAGGACTCCCAGTTATTTTTCATATGTTTCGCTGCTACGCTTCTGTCTTTACCCACTCCTTCTGTTCCGACCAAATGCAGCTTATCTTGAATATTGATCAATGAATTAAGGTCTGAAAGTGAATAATTTATTGCGACAGAATGAAATCCTCTCTTCATTGCTTCATCTGCTACACTTCCGCCGGCCTGACCAACTCCAATAAATCCAAACATTAAACCCTCTCCCCCTCTAATTGATATCTCAAAGCTTCTTGACCATATTGAGTAATAAAAATTGTATGCTCTTTAGTGTTTTTCACTATATTAATAAATTGCAAGGCCTCCAGACGATCGATGCTCTTTCTAAAGGTAGCAGCAGTTAACTGAGTTTTTGCTTGAATGGTTTTCTTCCTAATTGATTTAAACTTTAAATCAGCCCCTTCATCGCTCAATAAGCCTAGAATATACAGATCATTTCGAGTTAAATTATCAATGACTGAATCAAAATAAGTATCCATGTGACCCCTCCTTAATATCTGATGATTTTGAAGTATCTTGGTTGATATACGATTATTATATTGCCTATTTGTATTTAAATGCAAATATTTTTGTATCTTAATGCAAATAATAACACTCTGCTTGTATGTAAACCAGTCATTTTATAAAATTTATTCAAACAGCAAAAGGATGATTTAGATGGAATATAGGGTTAAAAGTAAGTTGGATTCATTTCTAAGTAGCAAAGGTATCGAAAAAGGCTGGTTAGCAGAGCAAATAAAAGCTGAAAGAGCAAGTATATCTAGATGGTGTAAAAATGACAGCGAGGGATTTGCAACCGTCCTCCCTAGTACCTACAATCTTTTATTGATGGCACATGTTCTAAATTGTAAAGTTGACGATCTTTTTGAATTAAGCGAAATTAAATCCAATTAACTTTGGATTTTTATGTTTACAAGAGTAAAAATAAAATATATAATGAAGACACAACCACGTGAAGTGGTCTTTATTTTAATCATTTTAAGAGTAAAAATAAAATAGTATGGAGGTGTAAGATGAAAAAGCAGTATTTATTTAGTCATTTAATGGGGTTTATTGAGGGAAAAGTAGTCGATGGGACAGCAACACCGGAAGAAGAATACCTTTATCAGGATTACAAATGGTACGGAAAGATTAATAAGCAAAGTTTTACATATCGAAGTTTAGTAAATCAATATCTTAATAGCGAATATTAATCACCTTAAGAGTAAAAATAATATACATATTAATTATTTATCGAAATAAAACAATGAATGGGGAGCTATTGATATGAATTATTACAAAAAATTGTCTAGTGCTTTACATGATGTAGAAAATTTAGAAGAAGTCTGGGATATTTCCGCACTAATTAATGAGAGTTATCAAGAAAATAAAATTACTAAAGATGAGGAATTATCTTTACAAAGTAATTTACTGTCCTATTGCGGATCGCTTGGTTTTAGCCTTGTTAGTATTGATGATTACGATTGGGAGGAAATGAAACGCTTCAATCCTGATTTAGACTAAAGGAGGTGTAAAATGATAAATTCTCAGTTTTTTACATACAAATTTAATTCATCTAGACTTAAAGAATTCAATTTTAAAATAGACTTATCTTTTGAAGAAGCTCAAAAATACAACGAGGTAATCACCCTATTTGATAATCAAATACTCAGATCAATTCGAGAACTTAAGAACTCAGATTTTGACCCTAGTTATATTGATGCATTGCAAGAAGAAAAAGAAAAGTTAAAGAAGAAAACCCACCAAGAGGAATACACCAGAAGACTGCAAGAAATTCAAAGCCAGCTTAATAACATACTTTTTGTTCCTGAATACATAACAATCAAGATGGATCACATTAGTCATTATAAATATTTATTCAATGAAGGACTTTATCTTAATGGAAAACGTTATGTTCGCTTCTCTTCTTCTGCAGGTCAAGCTAGAGTTTCAACAGTCGTATTTCTTGAAGAAGAGACAGCTAAAGCCTTGACAGTTGTATTGGACAACGGCAGAGATCTAACCAAAAAGCTCGTCCCTTCTAAATTTAATGCTTATAAAGGATTGGCTGGAAGTGCAACTAAAGTTGTTAGCACACCAAGATTCTGTTTAGTTCCTGACTATTATAGTGACACTGAAGTTAAAGTGAACTTTGTTACAGAGACTGATCTTGAAGATGATGACATTATTGATATTCAAGATATTGTTGAATCATTTAATCGTTTTGATGGTCAGGGTTTAATTAGCTATGAGATGGCAGAGAAATGGGCAGCAGAATTGGGCCTCGATTACGTTCCTGCACAATGGTGTATTAGACAAAACTTTATAAAAGGTATGCTAAACACCTTCCCTATTCATGAGTTTTGTGAAACAGTCAATAACGGAAATTACAGAATAAGAACATCCTATAAAGATGAAAATGGCACCCTAAAGATAGCTGATTTAAGAGACATTGATGTAATTTTGACTGAAAGCCAATTTAAATTGTGGGATAGCTTTCCTTCCATTGAAGTTTATAAGGAAAATTGCATAAAAAACAATTTAAGATGGGGAGTATCGCTCCACAGTCCTAAAAAAGATAAAGACATCTTAAAGATGAACTATCAGTTTCTTCAAACACTTAATTTGAATAATGAGGATATTGAAAATATCTGTGAGAAGTTCGTTAATTGGATCACAGGAGTTAACGGGGAGAATATTTATTACAGCATCCTCTTCCTCATTGGAACTGACATAACTGATGTTAAAATTGAAAATTACTTAAATAAGTCAGACAACCACTGGATAAAAGCTTTAATTGTTAATCCTGATTTGATAAATGACAAATACATAAAAAAGAAAATATATGACTTAATGAAAAAGAAAATCCAACGAGGTTGCCTTGGGGACATAATTCTAGATGGGAACTTTCAAACTTTAGTAAGCGATCCTTATGCCATGATGCAGCATGTTTGTGGACTTGAAGTTACAGGGCTTTTGGGGAAACGCGAGTATTATTCCAACTATTGGAATGAAAAAGGTGTCAAATATGTTGATAGTATGAGAGCCCCCCTCACCTACCGAAGTGAACACTTGATCTTAAATCTTAAGAAGAATGAAGAAGTTGATTATTGGTACAGACATAACTACACAGGAATAATCGTTAATGTACATGGATCAGAAACAATGAACTGGGCTGGGAGCGACTTTGACTATGACATCATTGCAACTACTTCAGATAAAACTGTACTCAAAGGGGTTTATAAAGATGAGTTACCTGTAGTGTATACCCCTCCTACCTCTGAGAAAACGATTCTTACCGAAGATGCCTTATTCAATGCAGACTTATTTTCCTTTGGCTCAATCATCGGTTCAATAACAAACAAAAGCACAAGTGGTTATGCGCTTTTAGCTGAATTGGAAACTGACTCTGAAGAATATGAAACAACTTTAAATCGAGTAAAGATGTGCACAAAGCTTCAAAGCGCTCAGATCGATAAAGCTAAGATCGGTAGAGAGGTTAAAGGTATCCCCTCCCCTTGGGTTAACTACAACAAGGTCAAAGACACGGATTCTGCTGAAGCTAAGGCTGAAAAAGAATTCAAGAATAGAATTTTGCTAGACAGACACCCTTATTTCTTCATCTATTTGTATAAAGGAACTAAAAATAAGTACAAAAAACATGTCAAAAGCTATGACATCACTTGCAAACAGAAGTTTGGAGTAAGCCTTAAAGAGCTTAGATCAACAAAGAGAAAAACAAAAGAACAACGTGATTTTTTAAAGCTGTTCGATAGGTTCAACCCAGTAATCGAAAGTGACTGTGTCATGAATCGTATTTGCAAATATATTGAGTCTGTTGATTTTGGGATAAGAAATATTGTTAACAAAGATTTTGATGAAGAGATTTATCAGTTGTACTTGAGCAATGAGGCAGCGTTTGATGAAGACAAATACATAAAAGTTAAAGAATTGTACAGAAAGTTCAAGAAAGTTATTGGACAGAATGCAGCTTTAAACACAGACGATTCTGCTGAAAGAAGCTCATTTGACTCTGAGCTACATACTCAAATATCAAATTCACAAGCATTATTTAAACAAGAGGTTTTCCAAGTCAGTTCAAGTGTTGACGAAATAACCAATTATCTAGTTAGGCTTTTCTATATCGATGACAAAACGGCTAATAAGGAAATTTTATGGTCTGCTTTTGGACAATACATATATGAAAATATCAAAAAGAAAGCAAAAGAATTTTACATACCTGTTTCTGATATTAAAGGAGAGATTGAATACTTGAATAATAGATACACATTGAAAAAGGTGACGTTGTAATGAGTGATATAAAGTTTAAAGAAAAAAATTATGCAGAGCTCTTACTCAAAAAAGGCTTTATTTCCAAGAATTTGGGTACTGAAATGAAAATCCTAGCTAAATATTTTAAATCAATGGGGAAAAAGCCAAAAGAACGAGAAAAACTTCTCTATGATTTTTGTGAAAAGCATATAGTTGACTTTAGCCGGGTACTTTACTTTAAAAAAATCAATTCTGCCCTTAATTATGCAAGGAAAAAAGAAAATGTTCTAATCAATATTGATCGAATTGAAATAACAAAAAACGAACTTGAAGTAATTGATTCTTTAGATGTTGATCATGTACAAAAGAAACTTTGTTTTACTCTCCTAACACTAAACAAGCTTTACTCAACAATCCATGAAACTAAATATGGAGAAAAAAATAAAGAACATTTTTACGGAGGCAACAATAAAAAATATAAAGAATTAATAGATGCTTCCCATACCTCCCTAACAGCAAACAAACTTCATCTTATTATTGGGGAATTAGCTGCTAAAGAAATAGTTGAGATTAGAAATAAAGGTTTTATTAAACTGTCCTTTATATATGAGATTGAACTTGATAGTGAAGTTGCGATTTTAATAAATTCTTTTGACGATATTGGGCTTTACTATGATCTATATACAAAGCAACAGAGGGTTAGACAATGTTCCACTTGTAATACACCGATTAAAGTTAAAAGTAACAAAACAAAGTATTGCTCAAATTGTGCTTTGGAAAAAGAAAAAAACCGAAAAAAACAGTGGAAACGTAACAGGTCTCGAAAAAGTAGCGAAATAGAAAAACGATGAAACCCTTGATACATAAGGGCTTTAAGGACATTTATAAATTTTCTAGTTATGGTAAGACATACATATATTTAAGAATAAAGATAAAATAACAAAGGAGAAATAACATATGAATAAAACAGAATTTGTTGGAGCAGTTGCAGACGAATTAGGAGTTACTAAGAAAGAAGCTACACCTAATGTAGAGGGAGTATTTAAAGTACTTGCAGGAACATTGGCAAAAGGTGAATCAATCAAAATTCCTGGAGTTGGGACATTTGAAGTTCGTGAACGTGCAGCTCGTAAAGGGAGAAATCCAAAATCGGGTGAGGAAATTGATATTCCAGCTACAAAGGCACCTGCCTTCAAGGCTGCTAAAGCTCTAAAAGACGCAGTGAAAGCTTAATAAAAATTAAAGAGGACGACAGGAAAGACTTCCTGCACGCTTTGTCACATAGAGCTTATGCTCCTAAAAGTGGCAGAGTTAGATGTTATGGAGGAATTTGTCGCCCTCCCCTCTTTTCGCATGTGTTCATCTCCAGTTTAATTAATTAGAGTTCTTTTATTGATGGCATGGGGGTGTCGTCAATAATAAGCTGTTTACTGATATGTGGGATATCAGTTCTCGGCTAATATTCATTTGTTTGAGGACTTGGAATGCCAGGGTTTCGGATAAGTGGATATTAGCGGGGTATTGCCCTTGCGTGGAAGAAGCTTTTTCTAAACATGTCTATTCTCACTTCATACGAACAAAAGCATTAAATTCGACTTTACAGCTACAACTGGTCATTGTAGTTAGTCGGATAATGGTCATTTATGAGGGTTCGAGGTTAACTCGGATGTCTGTATCTAAAAGAGACAGGTAAATGGCTATTATCGGGCTAAATATGCCGATAAGACTTAACGCATTATTGCAAATTGCGACTGAATCCCATCAGGGTCTTATTATGGGTGGCATATAGCCTGAATATTAATTGCGGTGTATTGCTTCGGCTTGCACTTAGGTAAGGCAGATGCGTCTCCCTTCCCTTTAAATAATGCCCTTGTAAGCTTTGATGCTTATTATGCAGTCATCAAAAATTTTTCCGGGTTAGCGAGGCTTTTTGTAATTACATCCCCTCGCAATGGGAGCGCTGATCACCGCTCCCATTTCACAGAAAAGGATTATTTTCGGTCTTGCCTTTTCAATTTCACTTAGCAACACATTCGCTATTTTATTCGCTACTTCTCCTTCAATGTTCTGTATGGAGACTTACCTTTCCCATGCACATACCTCCTTACACGGGTCAGAGAAAACTGTGCAAAATAAATGGCGAGCGTTTGAGACGCTTTGTTTCTCAATAAGGCGTGTAACCCGACAAGAGCATTTAAAATGCCATTGAGAAGGCTTATTAGGGTCTTTCCTTCTCAAATTATTTTTCCCTTGGCTCTCAGACTCTGCTGAGCAGTTGGCAAGCAACATAAAAACTTGATATATTTTCCGGACTACGAGAGCCGGACGTTGGCAAGCAACATAAAAACTTGATATATAAGATGTTGGCAATAGGAACTTTAAACACATTCCAGAAAGTGTGTATTATTTGTTGTCATAGCTCATCTGCCAGGTGTAGAAGGAGCCAGCTGGATTTCGCTCAGCGATAACCAGCCTTTTATGCTCATGTACCATGAAGTACAAGGAGTTTCTGAAGACGTTATTTGGCGTCTTTTGTTATTTTCGCCTTACTTATAGTTTGTCGACTACAAAGGTTTCAGTCGCTGAACCCGTAATCAGCGTATTCCCTGTCGATCCGAAGGCTTGCGTCCCAACGCGAGCTACTGACGTAGGTGAAACGGGGTTAGAATGTAATCAGAACAAGGCCATCTAGATCGTTAGAAGGTCTTTTTGTGCTTGCGTTTCACTTTACCGATCAGCCGGAATGTGCTTACGAGCCTTCCGGTACGCAAGTTATCAATAATCTCCTTCGGGCGTTTCCCCAACGCCTATCCGACATATCTTTTCATCTCCTTTATATCCCCTTTTTGGACGTTACCGATGCTTCGGATCATCGGGCTTCCGAAGGAGCTTATTGTACGTAAATAAAACACATATTGGAGGAATTTAATTTGGCTAAGAAAGTTCATACAGTAAATTTAAAAGGTAACTATACTTATATTGATGGAATTATTGAAGAAGAAACAAAAACAGACATCCAGCGTTATGATCTGAATTCAATTTTAAAATCATTTGATGGTCGGAAAGTGAAAATTTCTATTACCGAGGAAGACGAACTTCCACAAATCAATGAGTAGGTGGTGACTGAATGTCAGCTAGTTTAAACCCTGTGTTGCATCGTGAAAAAGACGAATCGTTCACTGATTATCATATTAGACTTTTCAAAAACAAAGACACTTATCATATTGACACAAAAACAATTGCTACCCTTTTAAACAAGGATCAGGGAACCAACTATGATGAAAGCAAATGGCGTAAAGACTTTAAACAATTTGAGCGCTGGCACGATTATTTTATCTCAAAGAATATGAACCAAGAAGTTCAACAAAAACATGAAGAAATTCGCATTGAATCCGAAAAACAAACAATCAAAGCACGAGATCAAAAAAGAGAATACCGGAAATTCATTGCCAATCAAGCACGGTTTGAACAAATTAAAGATGATGTCGTACAAGCTATTGCATCTCTAGAGTCAAAAAGACCCCTTCGCTTCACCTTCCCATCCCCCGCTATTGCTGAAAAACATGGGCTTGCATTATTCAGTGATTGGCACTTCGGAATGGAAATCGACAACCGCATTAATAAATTCAATAAAGAAATCTTCAATGAGCGTGTAGAACATCTCACCAATAAAGTGATTGAGTATGGTAAGCAGAATCATGTCTCCACATTACATGTAGCAAATCTCGGTGATTTAATCGGAGGTCTTATTCATGTGTCTACAAGAGTTCAGGCCAATGAAGATGCTGTAGAACAAATTAAATATGTATCAGAAACGCTTGCTGAGGTTTTAGCGATGTTGGCAAGTGAGTTTCAAGAAGTTAAGTTTTACAACGTAGCAGGAAATCACGGTCGCCTCTCCCCTTCTAAAAATGATGTAGGGATTAAAGAAAACTTTGAATACCTCATTAATTGGTACCTCGAAGCCAGATTGAAGAACATAAAGAACATCTCCATTGAACCTGAGCAAGATGGATTCATCCCCGCTAAAATCAACAATCAGGAAGTCGTGTTTGTACACGGACACTACGATCGTGTTGATCAGTGCGTAACACGATTGCCTCAATTACTTGGCTACATCCCTTCTTACATATTCGGTGGTCATATTCATCACAATTACGAAAAAGAGTACGGCAGCACAACAGTTGTTGTAAATGGAGCGCTTGTCGGTGCGGATGATTATGCTATGCAAGGTCGGTTTGGCACAAAACCTTCTCAAAAATTTATGGTTTTTGATGATGCAGGTATTGAGGCTACATACATAATTAGATTTAAGAATGGTACATACAACAGAGCCTAATCGAAGTATTAGGACATTATTTTTTCAACTAAGGGAGACTCGATGAAGACTCCTCTTATTTTGTTAAAACTTTAATTTTATCTAGATAAACACCTTTTTAGAACGCCCATTGATGATTGCGGTACCCTTTCCGCTCTATTGCTGGGCGTTTTATAAAATGTGTTTTTAGAAATTAACGGAGGTGAGTAGATGAATATTGAAAAAATTGTTTGCTCCTGTTGTGGAAAAGAAAGAGACGCAGGACAATATTACGCCTCTGCCTCCCCTTTTCACGCTGCAACAGGTAAGCTACACATCTGTAAACAATGCTTATTAAAAATTGCTGACTCAGACATAGAAAGTCCTATCCATATACAAAATCTCTTACGAATGCTTGATAAACCATACTTACACACTACCTGGATTTCTTCAATTGAAGAAGCAGCAAATAGAAATAGGCATTTATTTTCAATTTACATGAAGAATTTAGGTCTTAGACATAACCGCATGAAAACATGGCAAGACAGTGAGTTCGACGAAGATGGCACGAAAACGCAGCAAGAAATAAACGCAGATCATCCATCTAAAGATGATGGCATTCAGTTAGATGATACCAATAAAAATGATGTATTAAGGATGTTGGGATATGATCCGTTCGAAGGAGAAATTGAGAGTGACAAACGTCTTCTTTACAATAACCTAGTCAACTTCCTTGACGAAGGAACATTAGAGGACAATTTCAAACTACCCGCTGTAATTGAAATTGTAAAAGGATTTAATCAAATTGATAAAATAAACCGAGCAATTGCGACAATTACAAGTGACGTAGCTAATATGTCTAATCAGGCAGGCGGCATTAAATCCTTAATTGACTCCAAAGAAAAGATTCTCAAATCCATGCTGGCTTTAGCTAAAGACAATGGTATCTCGGTAAACCATAACAACAATAAAAGCAAAGGTGCCGGGACTCTTTCAGGAATTATTAAAACACTTCAGGAGAAAGGCTTTGAAGAAGGAGAAGTTAATCAATTTGATATTGAGACAGCACAAGGGATAAGACAAGTAGCTGATTTAAGTAATAAAAGTATTATGGATCAATTGCAATTTGATGAGAATGATTATACTTCAATGATCATGGAGCAAAGAGAAATTATTCAGAGCTTAGATGCAAGAACAATCACTCTTGAAGAAGAAAACCGGAAGCTTAAGAAAGAATTATTTAGCCTGAGTAAAACAGAAGGAACTTTGACAAATGTCTAAAGCTAATATGTCTCAACGGAAAATAGATGGATTTATTAAGCTTGCCGAAGTCATTCAGTGGGGACGAAAAAACCCGGTCAAATTTGTAGAAAGATTCTTCGGCATGGAACTTTTAGATTATCAAAAGTACGCTTTTACTGAAAGTTGGTACAAGCAATATGTTCTTTGGTGCATGGGGCGAAACTCAGGAAAAACAACACTGGGAAGCCCTTTTATTATGGCCAAAAGCCTCCTGATCCCCAATTTCCAAGCGTATATCTTGGCTGGTGTTGGTTCACAATCGCAAGAGATGTTCTTAAAAATTGAAAAAATAGCGAAAAGAGAGATTGCATCCTTTACCGGCCTTACAGACATTTTTTATAACGAAACCGTTAAGAGTGCAGCAAACACTGATGGCTTCACCCACAACCCCGCATCATTTCAATACAAACTTTATAACGGAAGTATTGTAAATTCATTAAACGGATCCTTTGATAACAACCGCTCGAAGCGTTCTAATCTAAATTTCTATGATGAAAGTGGTTTTGCTCCTGATGAGCTTTTTACGACTTCTGAACCGTTTGCTGTTCAGAACAGTGATTTTAGACTAGGTGGAGATGTTGATGTCACTCTATTTCCTAAACAAATGCCCAACCAACTGATTTATGCCTCGTCGGCCTCTTCAACAGATACCTACTTCTATCGAAAATATAGCGATTTTGCTAAAAAGATGTTCTTAGGAGACAAAAGATATTTTGTCGCAGATATCAGTTCAGACATTGTTATAAATGCCACCTTTAATGGAAAACTGTACCCTGTGTCTTTACTATCCCAAGAAACTGTGGATGCAGCAATGAGAGATAACAAAGAAAAAGCTATGCGTGAATATAAGAACATATTCACCACCGAGGGATCAGACAATCAAATCATCAAACGTGCAATGATTATCAGAAATTCTGTAACTCGCCCCCCTGTTCTTGCTAATGATGGCTCCAGAAAATTTTTAATGGCTATCGACCCTGCAAGAAATCATGACAACTCAGTATGCACAGTTGCAGAGCTAATTAATGATGAGAATGTAGGCTACCGGCTTGAAATTTCTAATAATGTTTCTTGGACTGATCTAGAAAAGAAAAAGAAAACCCCAATTAAGACTCCTGATCAAGTTAAGGATTTTAAAAGAATGCTTCTAAATTACAATGGAACAAAGGCAGCTGATTATGAAAATATCGAAAGGATTCTTTTAGATGCCGGTGCTGGCGGTGGCGGTATGAATGCCTGGGCAGATGGTTTACTGGAGGACTGGACAGATACTAAGGGTGTTAAACACAGGGGTCTTATTGATAAACAACACGATGAGTACAAATCTTACATTTCCAAGTATCCAAATGCCAGTGACAAACTTTCCCTCCTCTCACCTCAAAAACTAAAAAGCGACATGTTTGAATCTTTAATTGAGATGATGGATTTAAACTTAATATCATTTACTGAAACCTATGATTATAAGGGAGAAATCACTTTACCTACTGATAACGGTGAAGGAAAAAAGTACAAGCTAACCGATGAAGAAATTTTGTCTTTAACAAATATTGATTTAGCAAAAGAAGAGCTTGTTAGCATCTACAAATTTTCTTCTGGGAGTAGTAGCAAAGTAAGGTATGACTTGCCTCCTGATAAGAAAAGCAAAGTTCACGACGACCGTGCATATACAATTGCAATGCTTGCTTGGTACTTAAAGCAACTAAGACGTGAAAACATAACAAAAAAAGAGCATCCCAAAATTGATATGAATAAAATGTTCCTGTTTAAACAACCGCAAATTTCTTAAAAGAAAGGAGTTGAAATTTGTAACAAATGGATCAACAATTAACAAGTTTTGCGCAGCTGTCAAAGCTACTTCTCAACGACATGAGCTTAAGTAATAACAAATCAGCCATTTCCTCAAAATTCACTAAAGAAAATATCATTACGTACCTTCAAAACCCTCAAAAAAGCCAAAAAGAATTGAGGAGAGTTAGCCGTTTTTTATACAACACCTCGCCTAACTATAAACGCCTGGTTCAATACTTTGCAACTATGCTCCGCTTTGATTACATAATCAAACCTTTCGATTTAAATATAGACAAATTCAAAGAAAAACCCTTTAAAGATCAATATTCCAGCATATTAAAACTCATTGAAACAATGAATCTTCAGCACGAATTCACAAAACTATTGCTAATTGCCTTTAAAGAAGACGTCTTTTATGGATATGAGCATACAACATCTGATTCGTATTTCATTCAAAAACTTGACCCAGATTATTGTAGGATAAGTTCCATTGAAGATGGAGTTTTCAACTACAGTTTTGACTTTGCTTATTTTGATTCTAATAAGGACATCTTAAAGGATTATCCTAAAGAATTTAGGGTCAAGTATCTGAAATACACCAAAGACAAAACAGGCTTAAGGTGGCAAGAACTGAGCTCCGAAAACACTATATGTATCAAGGTAAATGAGGAACTTGAATATCTACTTCCCCCCTTCTCTTCAGTTTTTGAATCAGTTCTTGATATAGATGAAACCAAAAGACTTCGCAATGTAAAAAACAAGATGGACAATTATATGATCCTAACACAAAAAATCCCCATGGATGAGAAATCTGGAGAAGCAGACAAGCTTTTATTGAACATGGAAACAGCCATTGATTTTCACAATATGGCAATGAATGCTCTGCCAGAAGAAGTTGGTCTAGTAACCTCTCCTATGCAAATTGAAGCAATTAAGCTTGAAAGAAAAAGCAATGATGCAGATGCTGTCGCAAAAGCTGAAAGAGATTATTATAATGCGGCCGGAGTCAGTCAAATATTATTCAACAGTGATGGAATGAGTGGAACAGGCCTATCTAAATCGATAATCACAGATGAACAAGTCGCTTTTAGAGTGTTAAAACAATTGGAACGATGGCTGAATAGGAAGCTCAAAAAAATGGATAGTGAATATAAATTCAGAATTGAGCTATTAGAAACTACAAAATTGAATGTTGAAACTGTGCGAGACAGTTTGTTGCAAGCAGCTCAATATGGAATGCCTGTTAAGTCTGCATTAGCTTCTACATTGGGGGTTACACAGAGCAATTTAAACAACATGGCATTTCTTGAGAATGAAATTATGAATTTGCCAGATAATTTAATACCTTTGTCTAGCTCTCACACACAAAGCGTTAAATCTGCTGGAGCCCCAAAGAAAAAAGAAGATGCTCTTTCTGATAAAGGTGTTGAAACGAGGGAAAATGAAGGAAACCTTAATCGAGAGTAATCAAATGATTTTTGAAAGGAGGTGAAAATTTGGACAAAACGGTAGATAATTATGTGCCTCTTCTCTTTCAGAGCTTGGATTCATTTGAAACAGAAGATACGCGATTCTTAAAGGTGAAAATTTGGCTGATGCATTTAGGGGAAAACCTAAATGGAAGCTATTTTAATAAAGAAGCAGTTCAAGCCGCTATCCCCTCTCTTGCTAATACTCCTATTTTATCCTACATAGAAGAGAACTCTGATGGGGATATTGATTTTTCAGACCACCGTATGGTTTTAATTAAAGAGGATGGTCACTTTAAAGTTAAGTATATTGGACAAGCTATCGGGCTCATTCCTGAGTCGAACAATGCAAAGTTTGAAAAACGAGTTTGTGATGACGGAATAGAAAGAGAATTCCTTACTTGTGAAGGACTTGTATGGCAAAAATGGGACGATCCAATCGAAATATTCAACAGAAACAGCGTGAAGTCACAGTCCATGGAACTCCATGATGATTTTGAAGGAGAATGGATTGATGAAGTGTTCCATTTCACTAAATTTAGCTTTTTTGGTGCTTGTGCATTAGGAACTGATGTCCTCCCTGCTATGCAGTCTGCAACTATCGAAACTCAATTCTCAGAAGACAAAATGTTCAAAGGTATTCAAGAAAAAATGGAACTGTTTAAATCCATCAACACTGATAAAGGAGGTATAAAGACTTTGGATAAAACAGAACTTTTAAAACAATTCTCTGTTACTAAAGAAGAGTTAGCCGCAAACGGAATCAATTATGAAGCACTTTCATATGAAGAGTTAAATCAAAAACTCAAAACAGCATACGAAGTTGACAATAGCTTTTCCTTGTCAGCTAATCAGTTAGAAGCTGAATTAAAGCGTGCCCTTAGTGAAGAAAAGTTTGTGAAAACTTATAGTTGGGGTGAATCTGAAGAGCGCATTCGCTATTACTATGCAGATCAAAAAGACAATGAAGTTTTTGCATTTGATAACAAAGAAGACGGATTACTGTATGGCTTCAAATTCTCCATTTCAGAAGACAAGGTGACAATTGATTTTTCAACAAAACAACGAAAGAAGTTTGAAATTGTAGATTTTATTGAAGGTAACGAATCAAAATTTTCTGTTGTGCCTGTTGAAAAACTAAAAGATGAGATTGAAGCAAAGGAAAAAGAGGTTGAACATACTTACGCGTCGATTAAAGAAGAAAATGAGGCACTCAAACAATTTAAAGCTGACACTCTTTCTTCACAACGTAAGGAAAAAGAAAAAGAGCTTTATGAAAAGTTCAATCTTGAACTATCTGAAGATGATATCAATTCAGTTAAAGCAATTTCTGAAGGTTTATCTATTCAACAGATTGAAGAAAAACTCTTTACTCTTTTAGGAAAAAAGAAAGCAAATTTTTCATCTTCGAAAAAAGAAAAAGACACAACTGTGAAAATACCTTTTAATAAAGAAAATGATGATACACAACTGGTTTATGGCGGGTTGTTTGAAAAGTTTTCAAACTAAATAACATTTGGAGGAGGCATTTAAATGTCAGGAGTTGTTCGTTTAGATAATTTGGCTGCCGTTTACGGCGGCGCCCATATTCATTCTGTAAAAGCAAAACTTAATGTTGAAAATGGTAATGTTGGTGTGGTTGGAGTTCCGTATGAAGGTGAACGAGAGTTGCGCCTATTTAAAAGAGCTACAGATCCATCCAAAGAAAAAGCTGCTATTGTAGCACAAGATGAGATTATGTATGACCAGACTCGCAGATCACAAAACAATTTAAAGTATTTCAAAATTGACGCTGGTCAAATTTTTAGAGTATACGACCTTGTTGAAGGCGACATCTTTTCTGTTTCACCAGACCTAATTGATGCTCTTGGTGAACAAGTTGTAATTGGAAATAAGGTCACCTTACAAGCTAATTCTTTCAAATATAAAGAGATTGTAGAGGCAGATGTAGCCGATCAAAGATTTGTAGGGCGAATCGAAGCCATCGAAAAGATTGGCACTCAAACAGTAACCGGGAAACCTGGTTATGTGGGCGGAATGCTTGATTTAGTCGTTATCAGAGTAGAACAAAACTAATAATCATAACTTGGAGGTTAATTAATGAAACAAGATCTTGTAAAATTGGGTATTGATTTATATAAAAACAGAGTTACGGATTACTCAAATAATCAGGCAAATGATGTTATTCGTAAAGCATTTGTAGAGATTATCGGTACTGACAAACCTAACTTTAGTCAATTTAGACGCTATAAGAATGACATCTTCGAAATTATTGAAGAGGTGCTTGATCAAACAATTACCGATGGTATGATTGCCAGCCCTTTCTTCGAACAATTTGTGGATTACCGTGATTTAGCTCTTGGTGATACCAATGAATTTTATGTTGAAGATAGAACAATGCTAGTAGCAGCGCGCCATTCAGGTAACCATTGGAGCATCAGACGGCAAAAATTGAATATTGGGGATACCTTTACTGTACAAACTGAGCCGTATGCTATTGCAATTTACACTGACTTCAAACGGTTCTTAGCCGGTCGCATTGATTGGGACGCTTTCATCAAAAAAGTAAGTGAAGCATTTACTCAGGAGCTGAATTCACGTATCTATACTGAATTCATGGCTTCTATGGCGTACTTACCTGCTGAGTTCAAACAGACTGGCACCTATAATGACGCAACACTAATTGAGCAGGCAGAGCATGTTCAAGCAGCAAACCAAGGTTCTCAAATCATTATTGCTGGAACACGCACAGCATTGTCTAAACTATCCGGTGCTACTACTCTCATGAGTGAAAATATGAAAGATCAAATTAACAAAAACGGTGTTCTCTCCGTTTGGAACGGATACTCCCTCCTTCCTATCCCTCAAAGCCACAAACCAAACACTTTTGAATTCCAAATTGCAAATGATCGTTTGATGGTTCTACCAGCCAACGCCAAACCTATTAAGGTTGTCAAAGAAGGAACTCCTTTTATTAAAGAAGTATCCGATGGTACAGCCAACCAAGATATGTCTATGGAGTACAAATTCATTACTCAATACGGAGTGGACACAGTATTTAACGTAATGTACGGCATGTATCAATTTGCATAATATGAGGGCTATGTAGCCCTCATATATTTATGATAAAAAAGGAGAGTTTTAAATGGCAACAAAAGAAACTGCAATTGAATCTAATGAAGTGATTATTGAAAAAGAAGCACCAAAAAAGAAAACAGTTAAGAAAAAGAAACAAATAAATCGTAATCAGTTGGTGTCATGTTTCAATGTAACGAATGGAAGTTTGAAATACATCTCAAAAAAAACTGGGCTAGAAACTGTATGGAGTGCGTATGGGGATGAAGAATACATAGAGGTATCTGAATTGTTAACAATGAAATCGTCTCAGCCTAAGTTTCTAACAGAGCCTTGGATTTTTATCGATGATGAGGAAGTTGTTCAATACTTAGGTTTAAGCAAGGTTTATCAACACATTATTCCTATTGATGAAGTTGAAGAATTCTTCAATCTTTCAGCCACAGATGCCAAAGATATCTTACCTAAATTACCTAGAGGAATGAAGGAATTGATTGCTGACAAAGCTAGAAAAGGTGTTGAAAGTGGAGAATTTAATAATCTTCAGCTTCTTAAGCTATTGGAAAAAGAGCTCCATTTGGACATTCTTTCATTAGCAGATTAGGAGGCGTAAAATTTGCCTACTCCTTTTGAAGAAATCTATGGGTTTTTCCTTCCTAAGTTAACTGATTACTCATTTTTAAATATTTCCGACCAAGATTTGGCTGATACCTTAGAGCCTTTATTAAGGTCGTCATCTATTAAATTTAGAAGGTGTAAAAAGGACTTAACTGACAGGAATCAAGAACTCAAACAATTCAACGAAGATCTATCTGATGAAGAAAAAGAAATTCTAGCCTGCTTCATGGTTGTAGAATATCTCACTCCAAAAATAGTTACTGCTGACCTTTTACATCAAACTCTGAGCTCTAAGGACTTCAAATTGTATTCGCAAGCGAACCATATTAAGGAGATTAGAGAGCTACGTAATTTAATCAAAAAAGAAGCTGAAGATTTAATGGTGCAATATACATACTCAAATATAAGTATGAAAGGCTTTAGATCATGAAGATGATAACAGATTCAAAAATTCAGTTATCATACTTCAACTTTTTAAAGTCGCGTATCTTTAAAATCATTCCCCTCCTCGAAGAAAGTAATTATGGTATTAATAATTATGTCAGTTCTCTAATCTTCGAATTATATGGAGCTCAGGATACTATTAAATCTGCACATGATTGCTCTGATTATGTTGTGATGCTTGCAACTCTAGAGTCCATTCGATTGAATATTTCATCACATGACTACAGTTTTCATGTCGTTAGAAAAGAAGTGTTTAAAGTTCTTGCAACCATTGAAAAAATAATGGGGAGAATGGAACAATGAACTCTTTTGAAACATATAAAAAGAGGTTGCTTGCATACGGCTCTACTCCTGATGAAGTTATAATTAATAACACGAAAGACACAATAAATAAGTCTTTTGATTTTTCACTTTTCTCTGAGAGTATTCCGATCAACGGTGAGTTAACCGATGTAATAATAAATCAGGGGAAAACCTCCGAAGATAAAACATTACTGTTTCGACCTGATTATGAATCCCATAAGGGAGCTATTGCGGAGATAAACGATTCCCCTTTTCTTATTACAGAGTTTGATACAAACAGACTTTATCCCATAGCCAAGGCTAAATTATGTAACTCATCTATTTCACTAACATCATCTGATCGTAAGATTCCATCTGGAAAGATTAATGAGATTACAGGAAAACCAATTATGATTACAGTTCCTGGTGAAAAGCTTGAAATTCCTTGTGTCTTTGAGCGCACAACCTCAATAATTGGATCAGAATTGGCCATAAACATTCCTGAAGGGCAAGCACATGTCACCATCCCCTTTTTAAAACATGAAAAATTAAAGAAGGGTCTTTTTCTTTCTTTTTATGGCGAGGAATTCCGTGTTGATGATATAGACTATTCCAAGGTTTATGGAAACACTGGAACAATTAGACTTATAGCCAAAAAGAAAGTTGGAGGTGATAGCGAATGAGTATGATGGTCGAACATATGACAACTATATTCAGAACTATTATGAATGATACAGAATTGAACCGTCTCTTATATTATAAAGATGACCCTCTCTCCTCTTCTCTCCCTGACGTTCAGACGTTGGATAATTATTATGATTCAGTAGATGATTCCCCATCGATATTAAGCTCAATAATTAAACGTGCTCCCAAAACCGATGATTTAACCGATCAACCAATATGCAGACTTTGTGTTTATCTTGGTAATGGAATCCCTAAGCCCTCAACCCAAAGTGTAATGCTGCTAGATCAAGACTTGATGATTGATGTTTATACACACATTAACACTTATGAGGAGACTGAATTCAGGAATCTGAAAATTACTGATCGTATTTGTGACATGCTCTTCAATCAAAATTTTGCTGGTATCGGTAAAAATGTTAAATACACAAGACTGCTCATATCGAACGCACCTGAAGGGTACTTGGGATACAAATTAATATTCACTTTCGGAGCTATGAAATGATTGATATGGAGTTTTTCATTACTGGAGAGCCTATCTCTACAGAACTTGGTGAATGCAGATTCATTAAAGTTAAAGAGTACGGTCAGTTAGCCAATTATTTAAGGCTAATCAAAATGTCCAAAAAAGAGATCATTTATATTTATAGCAAAGAAGATGTTAATCGTTTTGGGGAACTTGATGAGCTTGTTGCTGAATTAAAAAAAATGACTCTTTATGAAATTTCGGGTACCCTTCCTAATTTTCAAGAAGCCTATAGCACAGTGTTTTCTAAAATGTTCAATGGAGAAGAAATACTGGATAAGCTTACTCCAGACAACTTCGATTCCATTAGAGAACTTGTATTAAAAATGTGTTGTTTGAAGGAAGAAAAAATAAGCTCCAATCCTGAAATTCAAAAAGCTAATGAGCGAAGCAAAAGAGTCAAGAGTCAAGATGGTGATTCAGTTGATATGGCAGATATCATTAGCACAGTGTCGACTTATACAGGCTACCTTTATAAAGACATTAATGACATGACCCTGTTTCAACTTTATATGACTTATCACCGGATTGCTCAATTCAAGCAATATGACACTTCTACCCTCTTTGCTACAGTTTCACCAGAAGCAGGTAAAAACATTGTGAATTGGGATAAACACATTGACTTATTTGAGGAAGAGAAACATTACATAAGCCGAGATAAATTTATGAAAGAGACCAAAGGTTTTTCTAAGGGCAGCTAATAGCTGTTCCTTTTTTTATTTTAAGGAGGAAATCTATAGATGAAAACAGTTATTCAAGATACAGCTGATGTTTATTTCAGAAGAAAATCTGATGGTCAGCTTGTATTCACAGCAGAAGCACAAACAGCTTCATTCTCCCAAGCCATCTCCGAAGAAAAGCTTCGTGGCGGTATCGGAAATAAACCACTTTATATCTTGAAGTCTGAAAAAGAAATCAATCTTACTGTCAAGAATGCATATTTCGACTTAGAGTGGTTAGCAATGACACAAGGTGAAACAATTGAGGAGGAAGCAAAAGTTCAGGTTTTCGACCGTGAACATGGTCTAATTGTTGATGACAAAAATGTGGTTACACTTAAAGGTAAACCGGTAAGTGATGTAACCTTCTTCAACAAAAAAGGATTGACTTATAAGACGCCTGTATCTACAGATGGCACATATTTAATCCCTACTGGATTTGCTGGTACAAAAGAAAAATTAACAGCCGTATATCAGATTAACAAAATCGGCAGACGGCTCGCTATTAAAGCAAATAAATTTTCTGAGCGATATGAAGTTGAGTACCGTACAATTGCGTATAACCCTGATACCGAAGAGGTCTATAGCGATATCTACATTCAATTCCCTAACGTATCCCCTTCAGGTGAGTTTGAAATGTCTCTCGAAAACGGTAATGCATTAGCTCCAGAAATTAAATTTGAAGCACTGGCCGACACTGACACAGACGAGATGGCAGTTGTTATTGAAGCGAGCAGAGATGATAATGTAGCCACTCCAGATCCTGATCCTGATACAGAAACTCAAGCTAAATCCGTAGACGTTGGCAATTAATTTTACAGGAGTGATTTTTAATGGCAGCAAAACTTAATGATTTCGATGGCGTAAAATCTTCAGCTAGAGATGATGGAAACGGCGGTTTAGTAACTGACATTCATCTCAAATCACAAGAAAAACCACTACAAGTTGACTTTCCTCAAGCTGGGTTGGATGCTATCAAAGGCATCCAAGTACAATCCCCTTCCGTGACCTTGAATGAAAGAGATCCTGGTTTCTCCTCTTTTAAAACGGATAAATTCACTGTTACTTCAACAGCTCAAAAAGTTACCGCAGGTATCACTGACAGAACAGCACTTACTATTTACCCACCTACAGAAGGCACGATTTACATTGGGAACTCAACTGTAACTGCTGATACAGGTATCCCATTGACAGCCGGTGACAAACCTTTTTCAGTTCCTGTCGCCGCTGGTAAAACACTTTATGTCTATGTGATCAATGACGGTACTGACAGAGACGTAAGAGTATTTGAAGCTAAATAATTTGAGGGGATTCTTCCCCTCTCCTTTTTAAATAAAAGTCAGTTTTTAAACAGACTTAGGAGGTGGAGTTGTTGACAGAAACCGATGAAAATATTTTAAAAACCATTCCAGATAAAGCAACCTTTACATTCCACGAAGCAACAACTGCCCCGTCTGAAGGTGAAGAATTTGTAGTATCACATTATCGGGATATTACTGTTAAGATCTCTGGTTCCTCAACTTCAAGAGAAATAAAATTCTTTGCCGTAGATGAAAATGGTGAAAAGACAGAAATTGCTGGAACAAACAAAACTGATTTTCAATTAGGTACGGGCACATTGAATACAAATGAAAACTGGGATTTCGATATTGCGGGGCTTTTCAAATTCATGGTTGAGGTCATTTCCGTAAATGGAGATGTTACGGTTAAAGGAATTGCGGTGAGTTAATGAGCAGCAGTAAATTTGTAGGTCAGCTCAAACAAAACAATATACAAATCAATAACCTTAAAGATCAATTTTTCAGAACTGAATCTCATATGTCTGATCATGAAAAACGTTTATCTGACAAAGTCGATGAGTTCATGGAAAAGCAAAATTCGGAATTAAAGTCGCATACTCAGAATACAGAAAACCCGCACAAAGTGACTAAAGAGCAAGTCGGATTATCAAATGTACTTAATGAAGAGCAAGCCACAAAAGTTGCTTTTGATGACCATCTTAATGATAAGAAAAATCCTCATGCAGTTACTAAAAGCCAAGTTGGTTTGTCTAAGGTTGATAATGTTCAACAAGCAACAAAAATTGATTTTGACGCTCACGATGCAGACCTCGATCGACATATCACAAAGGATGAGCGCAGTTATTGGAACAGCTCTGATGAAAGGTCAAAGTCTTTCTTAGCTGAACATACTAACGATCAATCAAACCCACACAAGGTAACTGCTGAACAGGTTGGACTTGGGAATGTAGACAATGTAAAACAAGCTACTAAAAGTGACTTTGATAATCATCTGAATGACACTAATGTCCATATCAACAAATCTGATCGAGATAGATGGGACGCTGCTCAACTTTTCAAACTCACTGCCGATGATGGGAAAGTATTCTACAAAGGTAGCTCCGAAAAAACGGAGTACAATGATTTGATTAACACTGGATTTTATTTAATCGCAAACCAGGGGCTTCACTCCCCTGCCAACTTATCCAATGTCTATTTAGCTGTCATGAACTATGGAACTACAATTGCACAATTTGCATTAGAAGCGTATTACGGAACACATACTTATTTCCGTTTTAGAAAAAGTGATTCAACTTGGACTTCATGGCAAACACACGAAACGACTGACGGAGCACAAGCTAGAGCTACTACCGCACTCAACTCAGCGAAAGCCTACACCGATGCCCACGAAGCAAAAACTGATATTCACGTTACTTTAGATGACAAATCTAGATGGAGTGGTACATCAGGTTCTTGGAACCCAGTCACACTTATTAATGGAGCTACACAATACTCCACTTACCCTTTCAAATTCTCAAGTGTAAATAACGTGCTATGGCTAAGAGGATCTTTCGGAACATTGCCGGCCATTGGAACTGCAGTTGCTAAATTCTCAACCAAGCCAACACAGCTGGTGGATTTTGTAGTACCCACAATTGGATCATATGGAACAGCGAGATTTGCCTTCACAACAGATGGAGATTTACGTTTTGACGGATTGTACGCTAATGACATTAACAGTGTTTCCAGAGTTTCATTTAATATAGGAATTCCTTTATGGTAGTAGGTGAAAATATTATGCATGTTCTTTATTACGATGAGAACTTTATGTACGCTGGAGAAGACTTCATTGAAGGCGATGTTCTCCCTCCAAATAGTACAACTGCTGTCCCAGACCCCACAATAATCTTGCCCAAATATGATCCCAAGAAAAATAAATGGATTGAATCAGCAACTGAAGAATACAAGGATAGCGTTAAACCAGATACTCCTGAGCCTAGCGATATTGACATTTTAGGACAAACACTGTCCCAACTCCGTATAAGTTTGTTACAAGTCAACAAAACAATAAACACAATGTTAAAAGATATTGCCGATCTAAAGGGAGGTTCATAAAATAACTACAGCTACATATAATTATTGGGTTAAGGCCCTGAGTCGGAAATGGGCAACTGTCGATCAAGTCAAAGAAGCTTACCAGGAATTCAACGATGTGACAAAAGAAGAGCTACAATTAGGCGTAAAGAATGGCTTAGTCACTTTAGAAGAGTACAAAGAAATCACTGGCGAAGACTACGAAGAAGCAGAGACAGAATAAAATACAAGTTTTATTTAGACACCTCTCCCCTATTGAGGTGTCTTTTTTAATGAATTCAGAGGATATATAAGGAGGAAATGAGATGGCATCGAAAAAATTAACCCTTGCTCTACTTAAAGAGGATGCAAAAAAAAACCAGAAAAAGCAACGTGTTCAACTTACGGAAGATATCCATGCTTATATCTATCCCGTTTTTGCTCCGTCTAAGATTAAGGATATGATGGAGGAACTTCTTCGAGATTACGTTCATGCTCAAGAAGAAAATCTAGACCTAAAAAATATTCCATATGCGGACTGGTTGCTCTTTCATATTATTAAAACATTCTCCGATCTAGAAATACCAAAAGAAATTAACAAAAAGTTGTCCTTATTCTTTGAGATTAGTGATGCTGAGTACTATTCCAAACTTATTCAAGCATTTCCTCAAGAAAGTTTAGCTAAAGCAATTAGAACTGCAACTTCCCTAATTGAACAGGCTCAAGAGCTTATTAAACGTGGAGCTGGAAATCTTGATCCTGCTGAAGTCGACAAAGTTATTGAAGAGACACTCACAAAAGGAATTGAACAGAGTGAAGAATTAACTGAGACTGTTGTAAAAGACTGATGGCAAAAAACATTAAAGAAATTAAAACTATAATTGAATTTGCTGCGAAACAAGCCATTCAAAAACAATCAAGTACAAAAAATACAATGGTTAAAACAGGTCAAGAGCATGTGCAATCTGATGTGTATGATGCCTATGATCCCCTCGAATATGAACGTACCTCTCTCTTGAAGGACTCCTTTATCATTGAAAACGAATCTAGCGGAATCTCATTAGACAATAACCGTGAAGACAACGGCAAGGATGTTGCTACGGTTGTTGAGACTGGTCAAGGATACACGTATCCAGATAAATACGGTTATGGTTACGGAAAACCTCGCCCAGTCATGAAGAATACTGCTGAATCCTTAAAAGATGGACGATTAGTTGCTGCTATGAAAAAAGATTTAAATGCAAGGGGTATTAAAACAGAATAACGGTGGTGTATTAATGGCCAGAAAAAAGATAGCATATGCAACAAAAGAAAAGGTCAACAAAATTAACCCCAAAAATGCGGAATTAATCCGAAAGTATTTTGTCTTTAAAAACATGAACCTTTCGGAATCCAGTAAAGTGGGATATCAATCAGATTTCAATCAATGGCTGGTATACATTTTAGAGAATTACAATAATCAGCACATTGTGGATATTATTAAAGAAGATCCTGATGATATGGTTGATTTAATTGAAGACTTTGTTGCATTCTGTACCAGTATTCTAGGCAATAATGAACGAAGAATTCAGAGACGAATGAGTAGCATTAGCTCATTCTTTTTATTTTTAAGGAAAAAACGTAAGATCAAAGAGAATCCCGTTGACTTCTTAGACAGGCCTAAGGCTGGAACTGGTGAAAAACTTCAAATTAAACAGACCTTCCTAACAAAAGAACAAGTCGAAGAAATCAGAAAAGGACTTAAAAAGAAGGAAAATATTCAGTTAGAGCTCTTCTTTGAATTCGGTCTCTCCACGATGGCCAGAGCTAATGCCATAAGCAACGTTAAAGTTGAACAAATTGACTTTGAAAGACTTCGGGTGGAAGATGTCATTGAAAAAGAAGGATATAAAGTCACCCTCTTCCCCTCTCAAAGAGCTATTGATCTTGTTAAGGAATGGCTGGAGTACAGAACCGAAAACGGAATTGAATGCGAATACCTTTTCATAACAAAGTACGGAGGCACATGGAAGAAAGCTGAAACCGGAACTTTACAAGGATATTGGATAAAGAGAATCGGAGAAATAATTGATATTCCTGAATTACACTGTCATGATTTAAGGCACAGTGGTAGCAACCTTCTATATCACAGTGGAATGAGTCTAGAGGACGTGTCTCAATTATTGAACCATAAAGGCACTGACGTAACAAAGAATCACTATCTAGAAGTTAACAAAGATGCTATTCAAGACAAGAAAGCAAAATTTGAAGTGTAAATGAAATCCCTCTTTTATGCAGAATCAAGATCCTTCTACCGAAGGGTTTTGCTTATGGATAAAACCTTAAACTTATTTCCATATTTGACGATAATATGGAGAGGTGAAAAATATGAATAAGACAATACTTAAACACAATTTAGTACAGATGAATAGTCGCGACCTGATCAAATACATACAAAAAGAATTCCCGCACTCTGGTGAGCCCTACACAGAACAAAAGCGCAAATTTCAAATCCTAAAATCGCTTAATTCATCAGATTTAATCTTAGCTATTTCCCGTATGAGTCGAATTGAAGCGTCCTTCGATCATACGAAAATGTGGACAGTTGGAAGTGTGCTCATAGGAACATGTTTACTATCTCTCAGAATTATGTTTAGTTTTAATTTGCTTTGGTATATTCTAATCGCAACATCGATTTGCCTTCTCCTACTTTTTGTTGTACGAAAGGATAGGGACATTGTTATTACTGCTACATATTTTAAAGAATTACTTGAGCAGATTAAGTCCGAAAAAGGAAAGTGACCCTCCCCTTTGCTAGTTCTACACTTTTGGAAATCATGATATAATGTAGGAAAATAATACTGGTGGTGGTTGGATGGGTTATAAGATTATGGCTTATGGTGGCTATTTTTTATTCAGCCTTTTCTTCTGTTTAATGGATGGTTGGAAACCTCTGGGAGTTTGCTTGACAATCCTAGGCTTACTTATATTAGCTACTGAACCGTACAGGATAAAATCCGCAGCGCTTGTAGATAAGATTAAAAAAAATGCTGAAATGCTAAAGGTCTACGATAGCGAATTTAATCCTGATAATTTCTTTAGCACTTATAAAACCAAAATTGCTTACAATGAAGATAAAGCTATCCTTAAGGTATATCAGCTTAATGGCGAAGAAATAAACGAGTATGTTATCCCTTTTGACCAAATTATTCAATCTGAAATCTCACTGGATGATCAGGTGATTTCGAAGGTTGCCAAATCAGGGATTATTGCTGGAGGATTATTAGGTGGTGGAATCGGTGCAGCAATTGGCGGTTTGTCAGCCTCCTCTACTCAAACAGAAATGGTGAAGTCAATTACGCTTAAAATTACAGTCGAAAACCTTAAAAATCCTATGCACTATATCCACTTCCTTCCTTCTCGTGAGGATGATGGATATGAACCTCAAGGTTATAAAAAAGACGGAAATATAATTCAACAGGCTTTGAAAAACGCCGAATATTGGCAAAGTGTTATGGATGTAATTATTAAGAAAACAAGTACAGTCGCTCAATAATTTGAGTGGCTTTTTTTATTTGCTCTGATTAGCCCCACTTGAAAGGATGTGACTTATTTTTGAGTCAAGATTTAAAAATAATACTGACCCCAAAAGCTGATACCTCCTCAAAGACTGTCGAACAGTTAAATCAGCAAATTAAATCTTTAGAGAAAAAGCTTAATTCCCTTAATTTAAAGACCAATATTGATGCCTCTGCTTTAAAGACTCTTAACGAATTCTCCTCTGCAGTTGACACTTACCAAAAACATCTCAAATCCTTCAATCAAACAGTTAAAGAAACTACAACGATTACCAGAAATGCTGATGGCACTGTTGAAAAACTAACGCAGCAGTATAAGAAAAATGGCGAAATCATTCAGCGTGAAACAAAGACCATAGACAATCGCAATCAATCATTACGTGAACAAACGCAAGAAGTTAACAGGCTTGCTCAAGCGACTGAAAAACTAGGTCAGGTACAGAAAAGAACAGAACAGAAGAATTCTCAAGGACAAACAACGAGGGTTACTCAAAAGAACCGTAATGGCTTTGACGATATTACCTATACGACTGATCCAAAGACAAATGCTACGTCGTCAAAAGTTATAACAAATTACGATCAGCAACGAAAAGCAATTGAACAACTAAAGATAAATTTAGAAAAACTTAGACAGCAAGGAATTGTAACTGACATCACCCTCTCTTCCCTTGGGCGGAAATTAAACACTGCTCAAACAGCTCAACAAATTGAAGCATTACAAAACAGAATTAAAATGCTCGATGATAAGTCTGCTGCTGTGGCTAAAAATAATGAACTCCGAAAAACTATTGAGCTTTATCAACGCCAAGCACAGGTAAACGTACAAAACCTTAATACGCGTTATGGCGATACGATGGGCGCTGGAAATAGACAAGCTATCCAAGAATATCTGAATGCAGTTAATAGTCTTAACGTAAGTGCCGGCGGCAGTAATATCAGATCTCAAATGCAAAGTTTGAACATGCAATTCAGGGAATTAGCTTCAAATGCGCAATCAGCAGCTAGTCAAGCCTCTTCTTTCGGCGCGGAGCTAACACAAGCTTTCAAAAGCATGTCTACATATTTAATCTCCGGTTCTTTGTTCTACGGTGCTATATCTGGACTCAAGGAAATGGTATCTCAGGCGGTTGAAATTGATACTCTAATGACAAACATCAGACGTGTAATGAATGAGCCTGATTACAAGTACAATGAGCTTCTTCAAGAGTCAATCGACTTAGGCGACACCCTTTCAAACAAGATTACTGACATTCTGCAAATGACTGGCGATTTTGGACGTATGGGTTTTGATGAAAGTGAACTGTCCACTCTAACAAAAACCGCTCAGGTACTACAAAACGTCTCTGACTTGACTCCTGACGACACAGTTAACACTTTGACTGCCGCAATGCTGAATTTTAATATTGCCGCCAACGATTCTATCTCAATCGCAGATAAGCTTAATGAAGTCGATAACAACTATGCTGTAACTACTCTTGATCTGGCCAATTCAATTCGAAAAGCAGGTAGTACTGCTTCTACTTTTGGCGTTGAATTAAATGATCTGATTGGTTATACTACAGCAATTGCAAGTACCACTCGCGAATCAGGAAACATTGTTGGTAACTCACTTAAAACTATTTTTGCGAGAATTGGAAACAATGAAAGTTCAATTAAAGCTTTAGAACAAATTGGCGTTTCGGTAAAAACCGCTGGCGGAGAAGCTAAGTCAGCAAGTGAACTGATTAGCGAAGTTGCACAAAAATGGGACACACTTTCTGACGCACAAAAACAAAATACCTCAATCGGTGTAGCAGGCATTTACCAGCTCTCAAGGTTTAATGCAATGATGAACAACTTTTCTATTGCCCAAAACGCCGCAACGACTGCTTCTAATTCTGCAGGTAGCGCTTGGAGCGAACAGCAGAAATACGCAGATAGCTTACAAGCAAGATTAAATAAACTTCAAAACAATTTCACCGAATTGGCTATAGCTTCATCGGATGCCTTTATTAGTGATGGATTGATTGAGTTTACTCAAGCTCTGGGTTCTTTGTTAAAAGCATCTACTGGAATAATTAACACTGTTGGTTTCCTCCCCCCTCTTTTTGTAACGATTAGCACCGCTACATTGTTACTCAGTAAAAACACTCGAACTTTAGCTACTACTCTTATATTTGGCTCAAAAGCAATGAGACAAGAAGCATTAGCTAGCATCGGATTAGAAGCAGGTATGACCCGCGCTGCTGTTGCATCAAGGGTTTTGAAAACTGCTCTTAGAGGGCTTCTGGTTTCCTCAGTGGTTGGTGTTGCATTTGTTGCACTGGGCTTTGCTTTAGAAAGCATAGTTTCATCTTTTGCAGATGCAAAAAAAGCTAAAGATGATTTTGAACAGAGTCAACAGACCAATGTCGAAGCAATTACAACCAACAAAGACTCCACAGACAAACTAATAAAACAATATAAAGAGCTCCAAAAAGCAAAAGATTCAAGAACCCTTTCATCAGATGAAGAGCAAGAATATCTTCAAGTTACTCAGCAATTGGCTCAGACATTCCCCGCTTTAGTTCAAGGTTATGACTCTCAAGGAAATGCAATTTTAAAAAGTAATAAAGCTTTAGAAGAAGCTATTGAGAACACTAAAGAATACCTTGAACTTAAAAAGACGGAAACTAAAGACAGCGCCAAGAAAACTTTCGAGGACGCTTCTAAAGAAATTAAAAAGTCTAAAGATGAGTTGAAGCAATACAAACAAATTGCTGATTATAATGATAAAGGCAGACCAAAATGGGACTTCCTTGCTGATGATGAAGATTATAAAATCGCCGCAGATAAAGCGAAGCAAGGTATGCTTAAAGCACAATCTGACATAGCAAGTGGAAATGCAAAGGTTAGAGACAGTGTTCTCTCAATCGCCCAAGCATACAGTTCTATAGATATCAGCAATACTTTAAAAACGAGTATCAATGACATTGTAGGTAAACTCACTTTAAAAGATGATTTGAATCCTGATGATCTCGATAAATTCTCTTCAGCACTGGGTAAACTCCAAGAGAAAATGCAAACAGCGTTGAATTCAAACGATGAAAAAGCATTTGATAGCGCAAAAAAAGATCTACAAGCCCTTTTGGAGACCTATTCGAAATCCGGTTCTTCTGTTGATGTCTTTAAGTTAAGTTTTGATAAGGCACAAAAGAACATTAAAGATGGAGATAAGGCCATTTCTTCTGTTAAATCTGAAGTTGGTGATTTAGGGGAAACTCTTGCTGAGGCAGGTAACCAAGCTGAAGATTTTGGTCAAAAGCTCAAAGAAGCACTTGACGCAAATGATATCAGTCAGATTAAAGATGTAATCAAAGGCATGTCAGAATCAATGCAGTTTGACTCTGTTCAAGGCATTCTTAACGGGGATATTTTTAATAACACCAAAGAACAAGTTGCTCCTTTAAACGAACTTTTAGAAAAGATGGCTGAAGGAAAGAGCATTTCTGCCAATGAAGCTAATGCTCTAATCCAAAAAGATAAAGAATTAGCCAAAGCAATAAGTTATGAAAATGGTGTTATAAAGGTTAACCGAGATGAAGTAATTCGTCAGCGAAAAGTTAAGCTCGATGCATATAATGACATGGTTCAATATAGCAATAAGCTAATGAAAACTGAAGTCAATAATGCCATTAAAACTTTAAACGCTGATTCTTTACGAATTGACAGCCTTAGAAAGCTTCGGAGAGAACGTAAGCTCGATATATCCGAGGCAGAATTGTCTCAGCTTGAAGTTAAATCAATTAATAATGTAGCTGATGCGAAGAAAGAATTACATAAGCTTGAAGAAAAAATGTTGCAACCTGGTGGATTTTCTAACAGCCAAATCTCTGCAATGGATAACGTTAGAGCTGCTCTTAAATCGTATATCTCAGCATCAGAAGAAGCTACATCTACTCAGGAAACAAACAAACAAGCGTTAATCGAATCTGGAACTTCCCTTGAGAAATGGACAGACGAGCAAGAGAAAGCTAATGAAGAAACTAAAACATCTATGTACGTGGCTGATAAATACAAGGAAGCTCTGGAGAAAGTCAATGCTGAAGTTGAAAAGTACAATAAGCAGGTAAACGACTATCCAAAGTATTCCCAAAGTTATCGAAATGCCCTGCAGAAAGAAATTAAAGCTCTTCAACAAAAGAAAAAGCTTATGCAGGAGCAAGCCAAACTCCTCAAGGATCAAATTAAGTCAGGGAACATTGCACAATACGGTATAGTTACCTCTTCCCTTTCCTCTGGTTCATCTTCTGGTGGTTCTTATTCTTCCGGTGGCGGGTCTTACTCCGGTAAATACTCCAGTTACATTAATTCTGCCGCAAGCAAATACGGTGTTGATCCAGCTCTAATTGCAGCTGTAATCCAACAAGAATCAGGATTCAATGCAAGGGCTCGTTCTGGAGCAGGCGCAGCAGGATTAATGCAGTTGATGCCTTCCACTGCTAAAAGCTTAGGTGTAAACAATGTTTATGATCCTTATCAGAGCATTATGGGTGGCACGAAATATTTAGCCCAACAACTAAGCAAATTTGGTGGCAATGTTGAAAAAGCACTTGCTGCTTATAATGCAGGGCCTGGTAATGTAATCAAATACGGCGGCGTCCCTCCTTTCAAGGAAACTCAGAATTATGTTCAGAAGATCATGTCAAATTACACCAAGTCAATGACTTCTGCTAATTCCTCCATTGCAAGCTACTACACGAAGAACAGTGCGTTTAGAATAAGTTCTAAATATAATGCGCAAGATGGCGCTTACCGATCAACTCCACATAAAGGTATCGACTTCGCAGCAAAAGCTGGAACCGCAATTAAATCGGTTCAGAGTGGAAAAGTTCAAATTGCTGGTTATAGTAAAACTGCCGGTAACTGGGTTGTCATTCAACAGGATGATGGAAAAGTTGCTAAGTATATGCATATGCTTGATACCCCTTCTGTTAAAGCCGGTCAAACTGTTAAAGCAGGACAGACCATCGGTAAAGTTGGCAGTACGGGTAATTCAACAGGAAATCACCTTCATCTTCAAATTGAAGAAAACGGAAAGACCATTGACCCTGAGAAGTATTTAAAAGGTGTCGGTACATCTATTTCAGATGCATCCCAAGCCGAAGCAGAACGACAACAAGCAATAGCACAAGCCAAATCTGACCTCCTCTCTCTCCAGGGTGACATTAATTCAGTAAACGATCAGATA
The DNA here is from genome assembly GCF_041222765.1 of Bacillus sp. JNUCC-21. Taxonomy (NCBI): domain Bacteria; kingdom Bacillati; phylum Bacillota; class Bacilli; order Caryophanales; family Bacillaceae; genus Bacillus; species Bacillus sp. JNUCC-21. Next base: position 2,315,845 of record NZ_CP166019.1, read on the forward strand.
CAAGAGCTTCAATATGAGATCGTTCAGTCGCATCTTGATGAATATGACAAGCGCATTGGTGATTTTGATGTAAGAATCGCTAAAGACAAAGCCCTCGCTAGTCATTATCTGAGCGACAGTAAAGAATTCCGCAAGTATACAAACAATCAGAAAAAAGCTTTAACTGAACAGCAAAAGATTCAGAGTCAGAAGGTTTCTTTTATTGAAAAAGAAATCAAAACAAACAAAACTCTGAATGCCGCTCAAAGAGCACAGCTTGCTGAGGAATTAAAACAAGCTAAGATTGATCTCATCAATTTCCAAGAAGAAGTAAGAGAACTTCGTGGGCAGCTCATTCAGTCCGAGGTTGATCAAACGCTTAACGGCATTGAGAAATCGACCAAGAAAACTGAATCCAAGCTTAAAGATGTTAGCAACAAAATATCCATGACCGAGGAAGATAAAGACAAGGTTAAATATTATAGCCAACAGATTAAGCTTATTCAGCAGCAACAGAATGAAGCGAAGAAGTATATAAAACAGTTGGAAGCACAAAAGAAAGCTGCCAAAGGGTTCCCGGATATTCAGAAACAAATTACTGAAGAAATCGAGAACTGGAAAGACAAGCAGAAGGATTACAATCTGGAGCTTTACAACACAAAGAAATCAATCAAAGATGTGTACAAATCCCTTGCTGATGAAGTTGTCTCCATCTACAAAGAGATGTACGAAAAGATGCGTGATATTGAATTAAAAGCGCATCAAAAAGCTACGCAAGACTTGATTGATGAGATTGATAAAACTGATGATGAAGCTAAATATCAAAAACAGTTAAAAGAGAAGCAAGACAGTATCCAAAAACTCACTGACCAAATTAATCAGTATTCTCTTGATGACTCAGAATTTGGCAAGTCAAAGGTTAAGGAATTGACTGAGCAGCTACAAAAGGAACAGTTAGATTTAGATGAGTTTCTTAAAGATCGTGAAAGTAGCAAACGAAAAGAAGCGTTGCAAGATCAGCTTCAAAAAGACGAAGATTCAATTAACAAGAAATATGATGATCTCGTCAATGATGAGCGTGGATTTAAGGAACTTGAGAAAAAGCTAATGGATGGGAAGATTACTGATATTGCTAAGCAACTGAATGAATTCTCTAAATTCATTAACAGCAATATGGAGTCCATTGGTAAAAGTATCTCTAATAACCTTATCGATAAGCTTAAAGAAGCTTCTAATGCCCTTAATACTGTGACCAAAGGCAATACAACAGGCAAAAAAATATCTTCATTTGAAACAGGAGGATACACAGGAACAGGTTTAGGTGCTGGCAAGCTTGCTATTCTTCATGATAAAGAGCTTATTCTGAATAAGACTGACACCAAGAACATGCTTGAAACTGTAAAGCATGTTCGCAATCTGTCTGATAACGATCTGAATAATGAAACACCTAAATGGGGGCAAGGTGGAAAATTAGCAGCTTTGATTAACAAAGGAATCACCACTATCCCATCAATAATTCCGAATATTAATCAATCGAGCCTATCTAATAGTTTGATACCAAATGTTAAAACCACTAACCTCCCTCCTACAGTTAACTCTACTGGTGATAAAACAGTGAATCTAACAAACAATTTCAATATTGAAAAGCTCACAGGCGGTGAAACAGGAGCTAGGACAATGTTCGAAACTATCAAGAAAGAAGTTATAAAATTAAATGGAAGCATGTAAGAGTCTGTATAATGCAGGCTCTTCAGCTTGCTTTTTGATTGATAAGGGTGGAATTTTATGATTAGAGAAAGTCAATATTTCATGTTCGATGATATCCCCTCTTATGAAATTGGGGCAGTGAATGTAAACACAGAGGGCGGACTACTGGAAGAGACCTTCTTAGCGAATAGAACAGTAAATGAAACATATACACGATCAGCTTCTGAACCGTATGTAGACAGTGTTAAACGTGAACCATATGAAATCCCTTTAAACTTTTACATAGAAGATCATTTAGATGAAGAAAATATTCGAAGAGTTGCACGTTGGCTAAATGTAGATGATTATAAGCCTCTTTCATTCAGTAGTAATTTAGATATCATTTATTTTGCTTTGCCAGTGAATGCAACAGATTTGGTACACAACTGCTCTAATGACGGATATGTGAAGCTGACAATGAAAGTATTTCCTTATAGGTATGGACGAGAAACAACTACTCATTGGTATGACATATCATCAGGTTCTAATAATATAGAAATTAAAAATATAGGGGATTTAGATATCCCACTCTCTCTTGAATTCAAAAAAATTGGTGATGGAGACATCACAGTCGAAAACTTGACAGCTTATAAAGAACCTCTAAAATTCACATCAATTAAACATCAAGAAGTTATTAATGTAGATGCCAATAAAGAGCTGATCACCTCCAGCGTTACTGGGTATGAGTGTTATGATCAAGTCAATGAACAGTATGTTTTTTTAACAAGGGGAATAAACAGAGTTAAAATAACGGGCGAATGTTATATCCGGTTTATATACAGATATAAGTATTTGTAAGGGGATGTTTTATTGATTTATGATTTTAAACCAGGTCATCTCAAGCTTTCTTTAGCAAAACCAAATAAAAAGAAAATCGCTAATATAGTAGATTTCTCTAACGCCTCTCTAAATTTGAATTTTGATGAACTCCACGATCTAACTTTTAATATCCCACTTAAAGCAAGATATAATTTCAAGATGAAGCCAAACCATGTGGCAGCACTCATAAAAGGCTGGTATCTCATTAAGGCAGAGTTCTTAAACAGAGTTGAATGGTTTGTAATTACCGGGTTGACAAAGTCAGAAAATGAGGAACAAACAATACAAGTTAGAGCTCAAGGACTTCCCTACATTCTTCATAAAAGCAAAATCAAATCATATGAAGGCATCTCTAAAAATCTGTTGGAAGTTGCCACAGATTGTCTTAAGGGAACTTGTTTTACTGTAGATTTTATTGACCCCTCTTTTAATGAAAAACGCCGCTCATTTGATGTTACCTCTACCCGATATGAGTTTTTAAAGAACATTGGAGAAACTTTTGAGGCTGTGCCTATATTTGATACTGTGAACAACACAGTATCATTCTATAAAAAAGAAACTGTGTCCAAGTATAAAGGTGTCCAATTCTCTCCTAAAAGGTTCATGATTGATATGGAAGATACCATTGATATTGATGAAGTTGTGACACGATTAGACATTACCGGTAAAGATGGAATTGTTATTAATTCAGTCAATCCTACTGGACAAAGTTACTTGGATGATTTCTCTTATTTCCTCTACCCTTTTGAACGTGATGAAAAGAGAAATGTAATTAAGCATAGTGATTACATGGATGATGATTTGTGCCATGCAATTTTAGATTACAATGAACTTGTAAATAAAGAAGGCTCTTCTTTTTACCTCCTTTTAAATCAGAAAAAAGATCTGGAAGCAACAAAAACAACACAGGAGAATACTCTCTTCACCCTAGAAAAAATTGAATTACAACAAATCTTAGATAAGATCACAGTAGCAAAAAAAGCTGGAGATGACACGAAAGACCTTATCAAGCAAAGAGATGCCAAACAACTTGAAGTTACATCAAAGAAAGCTGAAATATCCACCACTGCCAATCAGATTTCCAAGATAACTGAAGAAATAGCAGTGTTAAAAGATCGGTTATCTATGGATAAGTTTCTCGGTGAAAAGCTAATGAAAAAGTTGTCTTATTTTATCCGTCAAGATGATTGGTCTAATGACAACATTTTTGATGAAACAGAGCTGTATGAAAAAGGCCTTGAGGAACTTGGGGAGAAAAATACACCTCCGGTAGACATCAGAACAAACATTGTCAACTTATTTACTGTCAACAAAGAAAAGGATTTTTGGGATAGAATTTACCTGGGAGATATAATCAGATTAGTTAATGACGATTTTAGAACTGATGTCAAAGCAACACTTACAGGAATGAATTTTGATTTTGAGCAGCAAAGTATACAAGTAACACTTTCGAATGGAAAAAGAGCTACTACGTTAGAACAAGACTTTGCACGCTCATTGTATACTGCTAAGAAAGCATCAACTGAATTCAATAAGAAAAAAATTGATTATGATACCCTACTGACCAATTACAATGCACGGAATGATCGTATATCTGCACCCGTAGCAAACCCAACTATCCGAAATGACGGGACTGCTATAACTCATGTTGTAAATGATAATGGATCTGTAGATGTATCAATTGAATGGGATTTTCCAGACTCCGATGAGGATAAATACAATATCGATGGTTTCCTTATCCATTGCTACTCTGACACATCAGATGATACCTATCTTTTTGGTTCAAAGATGTCAGCTGAACAATATTTATCAGTTAGTTATGATAAACGAATTGCAACATTAACCGGGCAAGTTTCAAATAAACACTATACATTTGGAGTCCAAGCCTATCGCACAGTAGAAACATCCATTGATAGCAGTGGTCGAATACTATCTGATATTGTACAGCCTAAATTTCCCTCAGAAAACCCCTACCTCCCCTCTTCTACTGTAGAAGTCAAAGGTAAGCTTAATGGCTCGAAATACACTGTCTCCTCAACTGAACCCGAAGAGCCAGAAGCAAACGATTTATGGACTAATACGGTTACCGGTGTTGTTTCCTCTTACGACGGCGAAAAATGGATTTCCAGTGACCAGAAAACTGCTGAGTTAGTTGAAACCACAGCAGCACAAGTTGACACTAAACTCTCCGACTATAATAGTCGTGTCCAAAACATTGAGCTCAATAACCTTTTGGTCAATCCATTGAAATGGAAAGGCGGCAATGTTTCTGCATTTGGTCGTAAATATTATGCCGATGTCAGTTATGACTCAACTGTTTTAAACTTAAATACAATCACTATTCCTATCCTCATTAATGCTGTGGATGCTTCAGACTCAAATCCAACTGTTGTAGACTACACTTATAACGAAGCGTGGGATATGATTCCTAAACTCAAAAATGATGGATACAACATTATTTTAGAACCATACCCCTTCATCGCAAATGGAACCGTAGCTGAAACTGATTGGATCCCTTCTGATCTAGATCAATGGTTCGCAGCATGGAACAACATCCTTCAAGACTTCGCTAAAAAATGCGAGCAATTTAAATTAGACGGTTTATACATTGCTTCAAACTTAGTTCATATGGAAGACTCAACAGAAAAGTGGAAATCAGTTATTACAAGCCTTAGGAGTTTGTTTTCTGGCAAAATACTCTACCGGACAAATTATTGGGTAACCGCTGATTGGGCTCCTGAAACAATTGCCGCGTATAATAAAAAGCTGAACAATCCTCTATTTGGACTAGTCGATATTATTGCGATAGCAACTTACTTTGAATTAACTGATAATCGAAATCCATCTGTCGATCAGTTAATTGATGCTATTTATAGCGTACCGTTATACGGACGAGGACAAAATATATTTAAGGAAATCAAAGCATTTTATGATAAATGGAATAAGCCGATCTTCTTTGGTGAACTTGGCATCCCACCTTACAGTAACTCTCCTGAACAGCCACATAACGCATTCGGTGACCTAGGGGAATACAATGAACCAATTCAGGCGAATTGGTTTGAAGCATGGGTTAGAGTTTTTCAAGCTCAAGATTGGTGGCAAGGATATTCTGTATACGCAATTTCAGATGAGAAGTCTGTGTACAACGTAATTGGTAAGAAAGCTGAATCCATTATTAGAGGACAAACATTAGGCGGTACAAAAGGCAGACTACAGAATTTAGAAGAAAGAGTCGCGCACTTAGAAGAACTAATCAAATCAATTACACAATAAGAAAGGACGGTGAATTTAGTTTGGATTTTCCTCAGCTCTATAACAACCCCATCCTTTCTCGAAAAAGGAAAGGTTCAATTGATGATCCTTATTTAAGCTATAGCGAAACTTTAACCGTTTATAACGGCCGAGCCGTACTTACTGAAATACCAAACCCCGAGTACAGAGTTATAGTTAGTGGTGACAGCAAGGAATGGCGTGAAATTGAAGATGGTGAATTAGAAGACAACTACTTTAAGGTTGAATACCTTATGGGAGTTGTCTTTTTCAATGGTTCAAATGAAGGCAAATCCCTTACTTTTACATATCAAGGAGAAGGCGCATCCTTCTTCCCTGCCTCAAGAATATGGATTAAACGGCAAGGAAATATGGTCATTGAAACACTTCAAGGCTTAATAGATGATGCTGAAGATGCCATTATTCGTATCAACGAACGTATTGCTGAATGTGAACGTGTCACCAAGCGATGTATTGAAATAACAAATTGGTGCAGACAAGCAACATCAGATTATGAGTATGTAGTTGAGAACACTAGGAAGATTTACAAACCCTCTGTTTATACATTCGTAGATATACAAACAACTTACCCCAATCCACTTATAGGATGGACGGTTGCTGTAAAAGAAAACAAAACCGTGTACAGATGGGATGGTTTTGATTGGATTGATATTGGAACTTCGGAAGCTTACGAAGGTTTCAATATCTTATTAAGCGCTGTAGAACCTTTCAATACTAATTATGTATGGTATCAGGATGAAGGCTTAATTCCAGAAAAACAAAGAGTTGTTATATCAAACGTTGCTCCAGAATCAGGTGCAGTTTGGTATGAAATTGATTAAAGGAGACTTCGATCGGGTCTCTTTTTATGGAGGTAAATGAATGGGATTTAAATATTACGACAAGAAAACAGAGCAGTATGTACCCATGTCGATTGAATTACTCAAATCTGATGGGGTATCGTTCACTGCTCCTGAAATCAAAAAAGCTTTTGATACCGCTTCTCAAGACATTACAAACGTAATAAGTACAGTCGATTCTAGTTTAACAGATATCAAAAACACTATTGGAGACATTTCAAAAATCCCTGCATCCGGTGCAACAATTGTTGATAAAGTCTTAAATGAATTTATCAGACGAAGTGTCAATGTTCAGGATTTTGGAGCTAAGGGTGATGGTGTTACTGATGACACTGAAGCTTTCAAAGCTGCCTTTGCAAGTGGGAAACGAGAGGTTTTTGTACCTGCAGGTATTTATATGGTTCAAGGATTACATATCCCTTCTTATGTCAGACTTTACGGTGTTGGATCTGGGTCTATTATCAAGCTTCACCCAACTGCTGCCGGAACATCTTGTGTGTTAACCAATAGCGACTACACAAACGGAAACGAATATATCTTAATTGAAGACTTAGACCTCGATTGGAATTTAGACAAAAAGGACAACACCATTACAAATGGAACAAATGCAAACTGTGTGGGTATTGTTAACTCTAAATTTGTTCGAGTTAGAAACGTCAATGCTCGAAATCCAGGTGTGCACGGTTTTGATGTAAGCTCCCCTGTTTGGAACTCTTCTTCTGATGGAGCAGATCATTATCAGCCAAACGGTAGTAAATATGTTTGGATTGAAAATTGTACCGCAACTAATTATGGTGATGATGGCTTCACAACTCACTATTCTGATTACATCTTCTTCACTAACTGTTATGCTTATGACGCTAATGGATCCGCACATAGTAAAGGAGCTTCAAATTCAAACGGTTTTGAAATTGATGATGGCTCTAAAAACGTGTGGCTTGTGAACTGTTACAGCCGAAAAAACTGCAGAGGTTTTGAAGTCAAAGCTCACAACAGAGCACCAGCAGCAAGAAACGTAAATTTAATTAACTGCTATTCCGAAAATGATATCCGCGCTTTCGACTTTAGACATATTGGCTTCCACCTAGCCTCCGAAAAAATCTCCACAAGTGCATTTGACATTAATGTTGTTAACTGCACTGCACAACATCCTATTTTCAGTGATCTTTATCAGGGTTTAAATCCTCGAGCACTTGTTATTTCCGCTTATAGAAATGTCAACGTATCAAACTTCAATGCAATTGGTGACCCGACATATGATTATAAGAATACTATAGTAATCTCTACTCAATATAAGAGCAGAAATATCAACCTAAGCAACATCACTGTTTCAGGGTTTACAACAGCAAGTAACGATATCTATGTAATCGGTGGAGCCCAAAAATCAGACAATGTAAACATCTCGAATGTAATCATTAACCAATCTGCACTAGTGGGTATTGCTGTTGGAAGTAAAGTTGGCTCAGTCAATATCAATAACGTTAACATGACGGGAACAAACAAAGCAGGTTCAATAGGTGTTTATTGCACTAACTCACAAGCCAATATTAACGCTGCGATGTGCGAACAATACGCTACTCCCAGTAAAATTGCCGGGAAAACCTACGCATTTATCCCGAATAATTTCAAAGGTGGTACACGGATTGCGACGACTTCCGGCTACGCTAAAACAAATACTAGCGTCGTAATGGCATCTTCAGGTGGCGGACAAGCAACTGGTGACGCTTCTGCCGTTATTGCAACAACTGGCGGTTCTAAAGCAGAAGGGCCACGTAATGCAGTTATTGCGTCCTCTGGAGGATCTAAAACAACTGCAGAAGGAAGTCGTTCATTGGTTGTTGCATCAAATAATTCTTCCATTGAAGGATCAGGATCTTCTAGGGTTGTTATTGGATCACAATCTGTAGTAAACAGAAAAGGGTATACCACTATATGGGGATATGGAACATCAGATACCCCTTCCATCTCGAACATTAAGATAGAACATGATGCGATGAGAGGAAATATTGCCTTAACCGGTCAGGTTAAAGGCGCTTCAACATTTGCTGATTATGCGGAGTATTTTGAATCTGCAGATGGAAGAGCAATTCCTACCGGATATATGGTCACACTTGATGGGGACAAAATTAAGAAAGCGAATCTCGGTGACAAGGTATTAGGGGTTATATCTGAAACAGCTGGTATTGTGCTCGGAGAGTCTTTGTTTAATTGGCAAGGAAGATATCTCAAAAATGAATTCGGCGGTCTTATTTATGAGGATACGGATGTAACATTTGTGGATTCGGAAGGTATACAAAGAACAGAAATAAGAAGGTTACCAAAAGAAAACCCCAACTTCAACGCCAATGAAGAATATGTTCCACGATCTGAGCGTCCTGAATGGAATATTGTCGGTATGTTTGGACAGATATTCGTTCGCATTGATGAAACAGTTCAAAACGGCGACAGAATTGTACCTAAAGCCGGAAAAGGATCAAAATCCTCTGATGCTTCAGGTTATCCGGTAATGAAAATAACTACACCTTATACAAAGGAAAGAGGATATGGTGTCGCTGTCTGCTTAATAACACCCACAGTTTAATTTAGTGTCCTCTTTAAAGGAGGTGGTTATGTTCTAGTTAAAATATAAATTTTATTCAATTTACGGCATTCAAAAACAGAGATAACAAGAGCATACGTGAGATAAAGAGAGATAGGGATTTGTCCCCTTCTCTCTTTTTTGTGCTCAAATTTAATTTAGGAGAGATGTTTAATATGGCTATTCAAGCGAGACAAATGTTAGTATCACCAGACAAATATTCAATCAAATGTCCATATGCATTATCTGCTTCATTCATCACTTTTCACAATACATACAACGACGCACCAGCGCAAAATGAAGTTAGTTATATGATCGGTAACAATAATGAAGTTTCTTTTCACTTTGCTGTAGATGATAAAGAGGTTGTCCAAGGGATTCCTACAAATCGTAATGCATGGCATACGGGTGATGGATCAGGTGTGAATTCAGGAAACCGGACTTCCATCGGTGTAGAAGTTTGCTACTCTAAATCAGGCGGAGAGCGCTATAAAAAAGCTGAAGCGTTGGCTATTAAGTTTATTGCACAACTCCTTAAAGAACGTGGCTGGGGCATAGATCGAGTTAAAAAGCATCAAGACTGGTCTGGCAAGTATTGCCCACATCGAGTTCTTGATGAAGGACGTTGGAATGCTGTTAAAGCTTCTATTGCTGCTGAATTGAAAGCACTCGGCGGGAAAACTTCTTCCTCATCTTCAAAGCCAACAAAAGTCGTTAAAACAAATGGCTCTTATGTTAAGAACACAGTTATCGCAGACAGTCTTAATGTGAGAACTCAGCGCAATGCGAACTCCTCTATTGTACTTGCCCTTCCTAAAGGCTCCACTGTCCAATACCAAAAAGGATCAACTCAAAATGGTTGGGGTTATATCAAATATACAAACTCCAAAGGCGCTACATACAGCGGATATGTAAATGTGAAATACATTAAAAGTGATGCTGAGCTTGGAAAATCAACCCCAAAGCCTAAACCCACTTCTAAGCCTGATAGCAGTGGAATCAAATCTGTAGGCAAGATTAAAGTTGTCGGAGTAAAAAGCGCTGCTATCGTAATGGACAGACCTGATAAAAACAAAGCGAAGAATCTCGGCACTGTGGAGCTAGGTGATACCGTCAGCATTTCTGGCTCAGTGAAAGGGTTAAACAATGCTAAGGGTTACTGGGAAGTTATCTACAAAGGTAAACGAGGCTACATCTCAGGACAATTTGGCTCAAAAATCTAAATATATTTAAATATCTTTGAGAATGATTGTAGCTCAAAGTGTATCAATGATTATTTAGGAGGTGATGTGACATTACCTCCTATTTTTTATGGAGGATGATTGCATTGTGGCTGAAAAAGAAAACTATGAAGTTTTAAAGACCGAGGTCGCTCATATAAAAGAACGTCTTAAAGAACAAGCAGAAGATAGAAAAATCATGTTGGAAACACAAAAAACAACAAGTGAATCGCTCATTAGGCTTACCACTGTTGTTGAGAATCAGGAAAAAAACCTTGTTGAAACAAAAAATTTGTTCACCACTGAGATAGCTGGACTAAGAAATGAGTTTCAGCAAGTTAATCAGTCGCAAACAAAATGGCTTCAAAACTTATTAGAAGGAACATTCGGCAAGACATTAAAGATTTTAGTTCTAATTATTCTCTTACTGCTTGGTGCAGAGATCGCTGGTGTTGATATCACCAAATTAGCTAATTTATAAGGAGACGATTTAATGACTAAAATTAACTGGAAAGTAAGACTTAAAAAGAAAACATTCCTGGTTGCAATCTTCTCTGCAACTCTTTTGTTTGCACAAGCAATTGCATCTGCATTTGGATACGACATTTCTGTGTTTAGCGATGATCTTACTGAGAAATTTAATGCTTTGCTTACATTTCTAACTGCAATGGGGGTTGTAGTGGATCCAACCACTACAGGTATCTCAGACAGCGATCAAGCCATGGAATACACAGAGCCAAAATAACTTGGGGAGTTTATCTCCCCCTTTTTTTCATTTTCAAGAAGAAAGGAATGATTGTTGATTATGCAAATAGGATCTGGATATATCGGAAGTCCAATGCTTGAGAAGTCAGAATCTAACCATGAAGTAATCCCCTCCCCACCTGCAACCTGGACGATTAAATATTCTTTCTATAAGTTCAGCTTTTCGAATGATCAGGAATGCCACGTATCAATCAATGGTGGAGATCCTATCTATTTAAGGGCTGGACAAGGCTTTCAAATGGACGCTCACGATTCACCTATCACAAGCTTCAAAATTTCTGAGTCAGGAATTACATATAACTTTTTGGGGGCGCATAAATGAGTTTTTTCAATCCAATGGTTAATGTCTCAATTGTCACTGGGAAGTCTGCTTATGAAATCGCAGTGGACAATGGTTTTTCAGGAACTGTAGAGGAATGGTTAGCTTCACTAAAAGGTGAAAAAGGCAACACTGGAGCTACTGGCGCTAAGGGAGACAAAGGTGATACTGGTGCAACCGGTGCTAAAGGAGCTACTGGTGCTGCCGGTAAAGATGGAAAATCAGCATATGAATTAGCCGTTCAACAAGGCTTCACTGGAACATTAGATGAGTGGCTTGCTTCTCTAAAAGCAACAGCAAACTGATCATATACCCTTCTCTAACGAGGAGGGTATTTTTTTCGTTTCGTTCATAATCGAATTATTGATTTGTTTTTAATTTTCACTCAAATTCCCTTTACATTTCTTTCCTCCAATGCAACTATATAATAAAATGGATTTGAAAGGGGTTTAGGACTTGGAGAACGAAAAGGTCATTCCTTATGATTTAGTAGCAACAAAGATGAATCATTGGTATGTGGCTATTAAAAAGAATTGGGTCGGTAGAGCAGAAGAAATGCGTAAAGAAGTTATGCAGGAAATAAAAATTATGGAAGAAAACCAAGATGTTTTACTATACTACTCCCTACTTGAGTTTAGACATAAGCTAATGTTGGCATATATGTATCCTAACGCTATAAAAGACATTGAGAAAAACTATGGTGAGTTAAAAGCATACGAAGGCCATGAAAACTTAACTGGAATGCTCGAATATTACTATTATTTTTTCATGGGCATGTTCTATTTTAGACAAAAGGAGTTGGCATTCTCCCTTAATCACTATAGACAAGCTGAGAGATATTTGGATTCAATTGAGAGCGAAGATATTGAAGTTGAAAAAGCTGAATTTTATTTTAAATTGTCAGAAGTGTATTACCACATGAAACAGACTTATTTTTCAATGAATTATGCCATGAGGGCTTACGATATATTTAAAAAGCAACCTGCTATTGACGGGAGCCCTACATACGGGGTACAAAAGGTACGCTGTCAATTCGTCATATTTGGTAATTTATTGGACAGTATGAAGTTTGATGAAGCTTTAAAGCAAGCATACAAAGCGTATCAGGAAGCAGTAGAGCTAAACAAAAGTGAAAAGAATCGTGGGCATTTGATGCGTTCAGCACTGTTTAATATTGGATTATGTTATAATCAAATGGAAGAACTTGATAAAGCATTTTTTCACTTTAATAAGTCACTTCAAATCATTGAGCCGGAAAATCATGATTACGCTGCTAAAACATTATTTGTTATCTCCTTCTTAAAGGGAAGGCAAAATGACATTGAAAACGCAAAAAAATTTTATGAACAGGCCAAACAGTTGGCTGAACGGCATAACAATGAAATGGTACTTGAAAAGTTAAAAATGGTTAAAGGACTTTTCTTGGACTATGATTTAGACTTAGTTAGGAAAACATTCGAGTTCTTCAAAGAAAGAAGTATATACCCTGACATGGAAAGCTATGGTGTCTCTGTAGCAGATTTTCTCACTGGAAAACAGGATGCTTGGGGTGCAGTTGAATTTTATCGTTTGGCAAATGAAGCAAGAAGACAAATCAAAAGGGGAGAAGCAATATGAAAACTAAACTATTTATCTGTGCAGTTCTATTATTCGGCGTTGCCGGAACAGTGGGTGCTTCCTATCTCCAACAACAAAATGATACGTTCAAGGTTGCTGAAAGAGCCGAAACGTAAAAAACTAATGACTTTGTAAGGAGAACAGAGGGAGCTGCTCTCTGTTCTCATGATTTATGTCCACCCGTCAAACCTGCTCTATGCAAAGCTGTGCCTCCAGGTGTATAAGAAACAGCTCGTAAGATCGCTTTAGATCCGTATTTGTTTCTTATCCCGTCCATAACGAATCCAAGCATTCTTCTCTTCTCATTATCTTTTTCAAACAGACTTAATTGTTGATTTACATCATCCTCAATATTGGATAAGGTAACTGAAACACTTCGTACCGTTTTGCCTGTATAGAATTTATCAAACAACATCAAGCAATATCGATAAATATCCATTGTGATATTTGTAGGCAAATCAATCGTTTTAGCTCTGTGAAAGCCGCCGCTGAACTCATCTTTACTGTAACCAATACCCAAGCTAATTGTGCGCCCTACTTTGTTATGTGTTCGTGCTCTTCGTGCAACCTCTTCACAAATCTCCAAGAGAACCGCCTTGATATCCTCTTTCTTCGTATAGTCTCTAAGTAATATCTGACTTTTCCCGTAGCTTATTTGCCCTTGCATCAAAGGAGCTCCAATTTCAGAAAGGTCAATTCCATGTGCATGATAATAAAGCTGATTGCCCATAATGCCGAATCGTTTTTCAAGTAGCTCTAATGGATATTTAGCTAATTGACCAACAGTTGAAATCCCCATCCGGTTTAAATTCCTCTCCATCCTCCCTCCTATTCCCCACATTTCAGATAACGGATGAACACACCAAAGCTTATTTGGAACATCTTCATATCTCCACCGTGCAATCCCAGTCTTTGTTTTCTTACTCTCTAAATCAAGAGCTAACTTACTCAGCAACATATTGTCACCAATACCAACAGTACAAACTAAGCCAAACTCTCTCTTCATACTGCTCTGAATTGCTTCTGCCATGACTTCAGGATTTTCTTTTCCTGCATCTAAAAAAGATTCATCAATTGAGTACGTGTGCACACATGTTTCAGGAACGAACCTGTAAAACAATTTAGTGATTTCAGTTGAAACTCTGATGAAAAGTTTCATTTGCGGGTTTACTATATGAATTTTTGGATCATCTGGAATCTCAAATAACCGGGAGCCAGTCTTGATTCCATAATCTTTTTTAAGTGCAGGAGACGCTGCTAAGACAACACTTCCCTGTCTATCCGTGTTTCCGACTACAGCGAGATAACATGTCATTGGATTCAATCCCATTGTTACAGCCGATACTGAAGCATAAAAGGATTTCATATCTACACAAAGTATATTTTTACGTGGAAACTGTGAGTAATCAATCATTGTAAGCAACTCCTATGATGTCATTCATGGTGATGTATACGGTTTGATCGTGATGATCTTTTACATGCAATTTGTGTTGTTCGTAATTGAGATATTGAACTGTACCGATTAAATCCTCGGCAACCCCTTCTTTAAAGAGCTTAAACTTTAGTTCTTTATTCAGCGCCATTGCTTCAGAAACCAGGATGTCAATCTCCTCAATTTGTTGCTCATCTAAAGATGGCTTCTCCATTTTCGAAACATCTAACAAGTCCTGTTTTAATTGCGTTAAATGTTCTGGAAGCATCATGGAAGTCCATTTGATCGCCCCTCGATCTCTAAGCATTTTGAATCACTCCTTTATTGATCTAATATTAACAGAACAAATGTTCTTTATTCAATATAAATAAGAACAATAGTTCGATGTAATTGTTGGAAATGACTATTCAGCAAGTATCCACTAAGCTTTATGGGCTGCTCTAGTCGATACTTGAGTTCAGTTTCAAGAAATCCGCAGGAAAAAGTAAAAACAGCCGCCAGAAGAAAATGCGGCTGTGTGTCTTTATTTGTCTTTCTCCTTTTTTTCATTCGGCAGCTGGATGGAAGGCGTCACACCTGATCCGCCGCTTCCGTTATAAAACTGCGGCACCTCTCCTTGAATCGCTTTAATGGAGACCGGAATATTATTTGTCACGACTGATGTTTTACTGGCAAACGGAATAATGACCTTCACTTTAATTTCCACAAAAATACTGATATCGATCAGGGCATTGTTAATGCCGTACGGCTTTATTTTTGTTTTCACATCAGTTAACGCATCACCGATCAGGTTAAAGCGCACGGGGATTTTCGGCCCCAGATTTCCGAGAATGCTGTTTCCCGTGACCTGCCCTAAAGGGATGTTAATCATAATTTCATCGGCCGTTTTCGCGCCTTTTTCCGTTTCATGCTGCTTATTGTTCGACTCCGCTTCCTTCAAATGAGCCTGAAGCTGCTTTGTCACTTTCGCCTTCATGCTGTTGACCACTTGTGTATTAAAATCCATCGTTGTGACTTTTCCGTTTTCATCCGTTTTCATATCGACCATATCTTTCACATTGTCGCTGTGAGACATGTATTCTTCAATGGATTCCGTAATGACCTCTGTCGCCACCCGTTTGGTTTCCATTTCTCCTATGTTCATCAGCACCGGTTTGATTGAGGAGTTGATCATCCAGAGGCTGATGACCGTCGATATGATAAAAAAAGCAAACGACAGAAGCAACACATACCGAAAAGGCAAAGGCCCTCTCTTGCGAAGAGCGCTCCGGTATCTAGGCAAGAAAAATCCCCCCTTACATATCACAATG
Organism: Bacillus sp. JNUCC-21; assembly: GCF_041222765.1. Classification (NCBI taxonomy): domain Bacteria; kingdom Bacillati; phylum Bacillota; class Bacilli; order Caryophanales; family Bacillaceae; genus Bacillus; species Bacillus sp. JNUCC-21. The sequence goes on from NZ_CP166019.1 coordinate 2,331,760, forward strand.
TATGCTTGTAAGGGGGGACATAGTAATTTATTTTCACACTTAAAAACTCCGGCACAAAGTATTGCTTTTCTTTCTGATCACGCAAATGACGGGCTATTTTTATAGCCTGCTTATTTTCGTTTTTCTAATCCTTTTTCTTTTTATGCTTTCTTTTGAAATTCCCTTATAAATTTGATGTGAATTTTCCATTTCATTGCTTAGCTCTTTTGTGTTTTCTTCCATCATAGGAATTCTTGTATTTACAATCTTAGATAGTTCCTGGTTAAATTGTTTCATCAGTTTAGCTTGGTCTTTAAGATTTACGGCAATGTCAGTATATAGTTCTATTTCATTAGGATTTACCCCATCAATGACAGCTTTAGCATAACTCCTAGCAGCTTCATGTGGGTCTGCATATGTAATGCTTGAGCCATTATGAATTAGCAAAATTTCTTTCTTCATGATAAATTTCCTCTCTTGTTGAAAATCTTAATATATCTTATAACACAAATTTCAAAAAGAAAAGTACTACATTATAACTTGTCTATTGTCAATAAGGCTCCAATAATCACAGACATATATTTGGAATTAGTGTATAATGATTCCTGTACATTAAAGCATGCTCACTCAAGGGAGTCTTGCTCATCCCCTACGAAAGGGGGTGATGCTTATGTCAACATTTCAGGCATTAATGTTAATGCTTGCATTCGGGTCGTTTATAATCGCCCTGTTGACGTATATAAATAAAAAATAGACCTCCCTTGAGCCTGGAAACCTGAAGGGTTAGGCCTATCATGAACAACTGCTGAGCAAGCCCTTTGATGGGCAGCTTTTTGTACAGAGCCGGGGTGCTACCAACACCCTGGTCTTTTTATTTTATGCATTTCTTATGAAAGAAATACACTGTAACCGATCAAATATCTTACACTTCTGATTATAACACATTAAGTGAAACCATTGAAATAATTTACAATACTTTGTTTATGGAAAAAACCATTATTTTATTTTGATTACGAATGCTTACTTTTGCATCATCTCATACAATTGCAATACTTTTGCTTAACTGTTTAATAAATCATCATCTAGCTCAATAGATAAAATACCATCGTCTTCATCGTCCACATCTGTTGATTCTTCTATAAACAGACTTTGAATGAAGCCAGAGAAAGAATTTGCCACCAAAAACGTGTCTTTCACTCCATTTGTCAATTCATGATCCCAAAAATAAACTTTCCCTGCTGCTTCTCCTTTCACACCAAGACAAATTTGATCTCCTCCGTCACCATCAGAAATCGGTATAATCCAGTCCGGCATTTGTTCTTCATAAGTAACTGTCATTGATATAACATCAAAGTCAGCATCGTCTACCCCAAACCCATAAAATAGCCCTAATCTTAAATGATTATTACTAGCCACTGGATTCTCTTCAAGGCTTGGAAATAGAACATTATCTGCCTGTATCGTGCTTCCGCCATATCTTACAACGAATTCTTTGTACACCTCATCAAGATTTATGTTTAATTCGTTTTCAAATGCTTTGATTTTTCTTTTGCTTTCTTGTTCATTGCTTGATGCGTAATACTTTAAATTAAATTTGTTCATCTTTTCAGTGATATCGTGTATGCTCATTCCAAAATCCTCACTTAGATCGGGTTTTCAGGATAATCAGCTTTATATTTCTCAATTATTCCTTTTAGAGACGCATCAGACGGTTCCTCACCTAGACACCTATGTTTCCGAAACTTGTGCATAAAACCAAAACTTTTCCCATTGCTCGGGGATCATTTCATTTATTGTTTCTGCAATCTCTTTATATAGATTGTTTAGCTCAGTCTCCATCATATGCATCGCCCAATGTACTAAAATCATCCCTTAACCAATACCAGTGCTCACCCTTATTCTCAAGCAGTCGCTGTATTAAATCAGTAAATGAAGTGGCTATTACCTGTGTTTCACCAACAATTCCATGTCGATCAAAAAAGCTGTCGTAACACTTACCTTTACGATCTTCATTTAAATCAATTGTCAGATATTCTCCTTTTCCATCCGTACAAACAATATACCACTCAGAGGAAATGTCTTCTTCACAAAGTTCCCCAACAATAACGGGATTAGCCAATTTAAACTCAGCTGGTCGTACTATATATATTGGATAATCCGCATTTTCATATAAAACTGCTCCACCGCATTGTTTATAAAATTCACTAACATCTCTTGGTAGTTGATGCTTCTCGTCTATTGTCGGGAGACCGTCAACTTCAAACAGCCGGCAGTCTGATGTAGAAGCAATCTTCTTGATTAACATATGAATACTCAAGTCCACACCTACTTTCTAAAATTGTATTGATTAAATGCATTATAATATTGCTGTCTCGCTTCTTTAGGAACATTAGCAGCATCAAACATCTTCTCAGTAAGCTCTTGTATTTCTCTAGGGGATACTTCTTTCCAGTTTACTTTGCCGCCAACTTTCTTCCCTGTTTTTTCGAACAACCATTCTCTATATACTTTCTTCGTAGCGTTGTGTTGTTCCTTAGTTAAAGCTACTGTTGGTGTGTTACTCCCTCTACTCACATAATTCGGAACATTGTGTTTAGCCCATACGTCCATTACACCGTGATGATTCTCTAAGGGACTGTTACTTGGCCTATAATCTACGACATCGAAAGGTTTTACTTCTTTATCTGACTTATTAGCAAAACTCATTAGTTGATTTTTTAAGTTTGCTCCATCCACTACATTGTATGGCACGTCACCTGTCAGAGCAAGGTCATACTTTGGATTATATGGCAGTAAATCCGGAATTTTAACATCCTTCATTTTCGTACCTGCCTGCCCTACCTTGTTTATGACCTTACCTGCTGCATCTGCTTTGTTAACGGCTCCTGCGCCTTTCGTTCCGACGACAGCTACAGCCACTGAACCGACCGCATATGTCACCCATCTTGATCGGGAATATGCATCCCCGTTCACCATATCTTTTTGATACGATTCCTCGATTGCTGCTGAAACAGCATCATATGTTTTAACTGGATGAAGTACTGCGTTTCCCAGTGCTGACAAGGTTTCTCCCGGATCGGTTATGAAGTCCCATAAACCGGTTACCGTGTCTTTCCCGACATCATATAAACCAACGCCAGCTCCTTTTAAAATATCCCAAGTCACTTCTCCGGCTTCTTCCATCTGTTTTGCTTGTTCAAGCTGGATCACATATTGCTGTTGGGAAGGTTCAAGGTTTTCATAGCCGATCTTCTTCGCGATTTCCAAATACTCATCCGGATCGGTTACACCATCAGCCAGCTTTTTCTTCAGATCCTTGATTTCACGCTCTTTCGCCTCTTCCTTTTTAATCGTCAAATAAGCATCCGAATGTCTTGCAATCTCGCCTTTTTTCTTATGGATGTCGCTTTCACGGTACGCCTTGGCGTTGTAGTGAAGCGGCGTGGCGTTTTTTCCTTTGCCTGTGGCGTTTTGAAGCTGTTGAAAGTCGGCTTGGATGAACTGTTCGTTCGCTTCCGTTTCTGCGTATTCCTTCATTAGATCATGATCGAGCTTTCCGAGCTTGTGTACGGTATTGTCCCGTTTCTTATCTGCTGAATCCAGCTTTTGATCGACATCCTCTGTCGAGAAAACATCAAGATGAACAATATCGCTTATCTCATTAAGAATATCCCTCATTTCATTCCGCTGCTCCTGCATGATAGCTTTTGATTTATTCTTCGCATGAATCAGTTCATGTTCTAAAAATGACTCTTCCACAAACGAATCAGTCAATCCGGCATCAGATACTTTTCCAGAAATACTGTTAAGAAAAGCAATCTTCATATCGATCAGATCAAGCCAGCTGTCTGTGACGCCGGCGTGGTCCTGGAAAAAGGCTTTGATGTTGTCGGCGCCACGGCCTGAGAAATCATTGTCACCAAGATCAGCCATGCCTTGAAATGCTTTTCTGAGATTAATAAACTGTTCTCTAATCTGATCGTATTCTTTTGCTCGTTTCTCCGCTGCTGAGATTAACGAGGATGCTTCAAATACTTTCATGCCTGTCTCCTTTCCACTTATTCTCATGTAAATTTTACCACATTATATTAATGTAAGGAGCTTCTTCCTTTTGTGAAAGGTCTCTTTCTTAGGAGATTTGAACTTTAACAAAATCTTAAAATAGGCTCACTTCTGTTGATAAAAAATGGAAAAGGTGATACTATCCTCACGAAAGGAGGTATTAATTGTAAAATGTATTATTTATTTACATCTCAGATACTCATAACAGGTTTAAACAGAAGAAAAAGGAGTGTAAAACCATTATGAAGTATGTGTCAAAGAGCATTTGGCTAGTTGTAGTAGCTCTCTCTTTATTATTCTCTTGCTATCCCCTCCACGATGCAAAGGCAACGACAAACAAAGAAGTCACTGATAATAATGCAACTGGCATTGACCTAAACAAACGTATCTCAACAGTAAATGAAAAACCGCAAAACACCGATTCCTCTAAAAGAGAATTATCTGGATCAGAAAGCAAGTTGCAAAAAATCGCCAAGGAACAAGGGATGGATGTTGAAAGTTCATATCAAACTTATATAGCTTATGACAAAGATGGTAATCAAACATCATCTGGACAAGTAACCTCTGAAAACCAACGGAAAACTGTTGAGAAAAAAGCAGAAAGTATTATCTATTTCAGTCACACTTTTTTAGGTGGAAAAGTTAATAAAGTGATGCACGGAGTTGAAATTTCAAAAATAGTAGGGATTCCTCCTGCGTCAGCAGAAGTACACCAGGGTTTATGCAAAAGTGGTTATTATAATAAACAGTTTACTTGCCCCCATACTATTAGAAAGACCTTTGTAGGGCCTCAAGTGAAAAAGGGATCGGAAGTTCATCAATTTATTAATGTAAACAAAACAACATTTTGGAAGTATACTGGCGGCGCAATTGCTACTTGGGCAGGGAAAAAACCAACTGTTAGAACGATATCCTGGACTGAAGGATTATACCTAACGAATATGAAGGGAATGTTTTTCCCCTCCAATTACACAGATAAGCAATCAGGATTAAATATATTAGCTCCACCTAATGCATTTATTAAATGGGTGCCTAGCGATAAAAGAGTAAAATGGGGAACTACAGAACGCAAAGCATATAGGAAATGGTATGATAAAAAATACGGCAAAAAAACTTGGGTAAAATTTGAGATTCATCATCAACTACCTAGAGAGTACGGTGGAGGAAATCAGACAAGCAATTTAATTCCTATCGATGTGAATTTTCACAGGAAAGAAGTAAATCCATGGTGGGCTTCTTATACAAAAAAGAAGTAAAATTGTAGATGAACGTAGATGAAGACTCCTATGCGGAGTCTTTTTATTCTGAAACCAGTTTATAATACTCTCGGATATTCGGATTCACTTCCCAATATTTCGTTCCATTGGAAGACACTAACATATCAAACCATATTTCAAAATTCGAATCTAAGTTAATCGCATCTTCAATATCATCAATTGAGTCTAGATATAGCATATAACCTAATCCATTTTTTGATTTGTTTGTGTCTATGACATATCTTCCATCAAAATGATATCCAATTAAAACGTATCCCTCTGGGAAATCTTGAACCTCATTATATTCAATGATTCCCTCTAAGCTAAGTATTTCAATCCCATCAAACATTTCCATCCCATTGTGCTGTAACAAAAACTCTTTATAGTCATTAGGGAAGGTAACACCTAGCTTCTGTTCTATATCGCTAATTTCTTGAGGACTAGCAGGATCTTTGAAATGAAAAGTAGCATCTTCCATGACATACCCTCCATGATGAAACATAGGGAATGTTCCGTATTTAGAAACAGCTTCCTTTATTCCATTAAGAGTCATTTGAATTAACTTCCCTTCTTCCATATAACTTTCCCTCCTCTAAGGTTTAGACCACTAAATTTTACCACACAACTTTATTTGAGTGTTTTAAAATGACAAAATCAAATTTACAATCTTTGGTTTTATATTTATAATTAGGAAGGTTTGTCCGATATAGAGACAGAACAAACAAATTTGGGGGAATCACAATGAAGAAATGGTTGTTAGGTATTAGCGCATTATCTCTAAGCTTTTCTTTGGCTGCGTGTGGGTCTGATTCTGCTTCTACAGATAAATCAGATTCAGATAAAGCTAAAACAACGCAGCAAGAAGAAAAGAATGCAAAAGAAACAAAGACCGACACTCAATCAAACGACAAAAGTACGAATGACAAGAATGAAAACGCCGAAGATGCTGCAAAGAAGAGTTCGTCTGATAAAAAGGCATCTGACAATAAGAAAAAGCTGGTCGATGTAACATTAAACAGAACGGTTGATGGGGACACGATCAAAGTTGACTATAAAGGTGAAGTCAAAACTGTTCGTTATTTACTTGTTGACACTCCTGAGACTAAGAAACCAAACTCTTGCATACAACCATATGGTGAAGATGCATCAGCAAGAAACAAACAGTTAGTTAACAATGGAAAGCTTCAACTGGAGTTTGATAAGGGAGATCGCACAGACAAGTATGGCAGAATGCTGGCTTACGTTTATGTGGATGGCAAATCTGTTCAAGAAACACTGCTTAAAGAAGGATTAGCACGAGTAGCTTATGTATATGAGCCAAACACGAAGTACTTAGACATGTATAAGAAAGATGAGCAAGTTGCGAAAGATAAGGACTTGAAGATTTGGAGTAAGAATGGCTATGCAACTGATAAAGGATTTAATGGCTGCGTAACTAAACCGAAGAAATCAGTAAGTGTGTCTAAGCCGGCTCGAAAGTCAGTTACACCACATCAATCTGAGACACATAAATCGAACTCAAGCAGTTCCCATTCAAGTAGTTCAGCATCAAGTAGCTCTTCTAACTCTACACAAGCCTCCCCTTCTACTGGAGGAACAGAACACTTTGCAAACTGCACAGAGCTGAGAAAGAAATATCCGCATGGAGTACCAAGCACTCACCCTGCTTATACATCTAAGATGGATCGGGATAATGACAACTTTGCATGTGAGAAGAATTAATCAATTTGAAGCCCTCTGAGGCTTCTTTTTTCATTTGGGTATATTCCAATCTAAACAAAAAACCACAGAGCGTGTGAGGGACTCTGTGGTCTATAGTGGCTGTTAAACCCCTATGATACATCAATTAGGATACTTTAAATTAGATTAATAAGCAAGCTGATCTAAAATGTTTCGTTAAAATGAGGATTTTATAAAGAAATTCCAATGCGCATGATATAATCTAACTACACTTACAATAAGAAGAAAGGATGAAATACTTGGCGTTACACGAAAATTCAAAAATAGCAGTTTACTCAAGAAAATCCAGAGAAGACAGAGATTCAGAAGATACGCTCGCAAAACATAGAAATGAGCTAGAATATCTCATAAAAAGAGAGAACTTTAAAAATGTTCAGTGGTTTGAGGAAGTTGTCTCAGGTGAGACTATTGATGAACGACCAATGTTCTCAATGTTGTTGCCCAGAATTGAAAATGGCGAGTTTGACGCAGTTTGTGCTGTAGCAATGGACAGACTCTCTAGAGGGTCACAAATTGATTCCGGACGTATACTTGAAGCATTTAAGCAAAGTGGGACATTGTTTATTACACCCAAAAAAATATATGATTTATCAATCGAAGGCGACGAAATGCTTTCTGAGTTTGAATCAATAATTGCCCGAAGTGAATATAGAGCAATAAAACGGAGAACAATTAACGGAAAGAAAAATGCCACAAGAGAAGGTAGACTGCATTCAGGGTCAGTTCCATACGGTTATAAGTGGGACAAGAATCTTAAAGCTGCAGTAGTTGTTGAGGAAAAGAAAAAAATATATAGAATGATGATTAAATGGTTCTTAGAAGAGGAATATTCTTGCACAGTAATTGCTGAGATGTTAACCGAACTAAAAGTACCCTCCCCATCCGGCCGTTCTATTTGGTACGGAGAAGTTGTTTCAGAAATTCTGTCCAACGATTTTCATAGGGGTTATGTATGGTTTGGTAAATACAAGAAAAGCAAAAGCAATAACAGTATTGTTCAAAATAAAAATTTAGATGAAGTATTAATTGCAAAAGGTCATCATGAAACCATGAAAACTGATGAAGAACATGCCCTAATCCTAAATAGAATAGAAAAACTTAGAACATATAAATTGGCCGGAAGACGTTTAAATATGAATACCCACAGGCTTTCTGGTATTGTTAGATGTCCTTATTGTCATAAAGCACAAGCTATAGAACAACCCAAAGGCAGAAGAAAACACGTTAGAAAGTGTTTACGAAAATCTGCTGAAAGAACAAAAGAATGCGAAGAAACAAAAGGAATTCATGAAGAAGTACTGTTCCAGTCAATTATGAAGGAAATAAAAAAATACAATGAATCTCTCTTCTCCCCTACTGAGCAAGATGTTAATGATGACTCTTATACAGCTCAGCTTATTGGTTTAAGAGAAAAAGCTGTTAAAAAGGCAAAGGGAAGAATAGAACGCATAAAGGAAATGTACTTAGATGGGGACATCAGTAAAACAGAGTACAAAGAAAAGCTGAAAATTTCACAAGAGACACTTCAAAAAGCTGAAAATGACTTAGCAGAATTAATTGCATCTACTGAGTTTCAAAATGCTCTTAGCGCTGAGACAAAAAAAGAAAAATGGAGTCATCATAAAGTGCAGGAGATGATTGAGTCTACTGACGGGATGTCTAACTCTGAAATAAACTTAATACTAAAGATGCTCATTAGTCATATAACGTATACGGTCGAGGATTTGGGAGATGGTACGAAGAATTTGAATATCAAGGTCTACTATAACTAGGTTTATGTCGTACTCAATCAATAATTCTTACGACAGATCCGGTTACGACAGGCGGGAAAAAGGATACGAGCTTGCCGAAGAAAAACGACAGCAGAATGACAAGCAGACCCGATGCCAAAATGCTTCCGTAAATGGCTGAAATCCCGTACTCCTTACCGATGGAAATAATCGGCGCTACCGCGGTGAACGTACAGCCGAGCACAACGGGCAAGCCGATGCCGAAACATTTATTCCTCCATACTTGAAGCAGCGTAGCCGCCCCGCACATAAAAATGTCAATTGATACGAGATATGTCAGCTGTTCTGCGTTCAGTCCCAATGCCGCTCCTACAATTAAGGGAACGACGACGGCGCCGGCATACATGGCAAGCACGTGCTGGATACCGAGTGAAAGTGTTTTGGCATAGCCGTTTTTCATGAACGGACCTCCTGTACAAATGTCACTTTTCCGTCTTCAAGCGATTGAATTCTCGCCAATGATTCGACCCGGCATCCTTTTTTCACCAGCTCATCTCTTCCCGGCTGAAATGACTTTTCAATGACGATTCCGATCCCGCAAACCGCTGCGCCTGCTTGTTTTACGATGGATAAAAGTCCTTCTGCCGCCTGTCCGTTCGCTAAAAAGTCGTCAATGATTAACACGCGGTCATCTTTCGACAGATGATTTCCGGAGATTGCAATCTGACTTTCTGTTTTTTTCGTGAAAGAATAGACGGATGCCGTCAGCAGATCATCCGTTAATGTGAGAGACTTCCTTTTTCTCGCAAAGATGACGGGAACGCCGAGTTCAAGGCCGGCCATCACCGCAGGGGCAATGCCCGAAGATTCAATTGTGACGATTTTGGTTATCTCGTCTTTTTCAAAACGGCGCGCAAATTCCCGGCCGATCTGCTGCATGAGAACCGGATCAATTTGATGGTTTAAAAAAGAATCCACTTTCAGCACTTGATCAGAAAGAACAATTCCGTCTTCTGCTATTTTTCGTTTTAATGCTTCCACAATGATTACCCCCGCTTATAAAAAATAAAAAAAGCATTGCCCGCTCTCCAAAAAAGAGCAAGCAATGCCGAATGATCTACACGCAACGGCCGAATAAAGCCGTTCCATTGCTCACTCATAGTCGGACATTTACGGTGACCGGTAGAAACTTGCGTGCCATATCCACGCGATTATATGAGTGTTCGTATGATATTAATCAAATTATAACAAGATACACTTCTTTTGCATAGTGAAATTTGAATATTTCCGAACTTTTACAAAGAATTGGTTCTCGATTATTCGTGTTTTTAGAATTTTTAGAAAAACACCCGGTGTATACCGGGCGTTTCGTTTATAAATATAAATTTGAATATTTGCCGACGAGATACTCAATGAGATATTGAACGTTCAGCTCTTCTCCCGTTGCATCTTTTATGATGTCAAGCGGCATTTTGCGTCTTCCGTGCTGATGAACCTTTTCTGTCAGCCATTGTTTGATCGGCTCAAAATCGCCCCGTTCTATTAATTGGTCAAATTCAGGCAGATCGTCAAGCATGGTATGCTTCAGCTGTGCCGCATACATATATCCGAGCGCATAGGAAGGGAAATAGCCGAAATCGCCGCCCGCCCAATGTACGTCCTGCAAAATGCCTTTTGCGTCAGATGGCGGCGTAATGCCTAAATAATCATGATATTTTTGATTCCACAATGCAGGCAGTTCTTCCACTGTCACTTCATTGCTGAAAATCGCTTTTTCAATTTCATAACGGATAATAATATGAAGCGGATATGTCAGCTCATCGGCTTCAATTCGGATAAATGTCGGTTTCGCCTCATTTACGGCGCGTACAAAGTCCTCTCTTTTCACATCTTGAAATTGATCAGGCGAAGCCTCAACCATTTTTTCATAATAGGCGGTCCAGAAATGTTGATTTCTGGCGATAAAGTTTTCATAAAATAACGATTGGGATTCATGAATTCCCATGGATGCACCGTCAGATAAGTTCGTTCCGCTCAACGCTTCGTCAATATTCTGCTCGTAGATCGCATGCCCGCATTCATGAATCGTTCCGAAAATCGCCGTGCGGAAATCGTTTTCGTCATATCTGGTCGTCACCCGCACATCGCCCCGGTTGATTGTCGTCGCAAACGGATGCACCGTCTCGTCCAGGCGGCCGCCGTCAAAATCATACCCGAACTCTTTTAAGAAATACAAGGAGAGGTCTCTTTGTTGTTCTTTCGAAAACGTTTTCGTTATAAAGGAAGTGTCCGGTTTATTGCCGGATTCCGTCACTTTTTTGATAAGCGGAATAATCGCTTCCTTCAATTCAGAAAACAGCTGATCCAGCACCTTTACCGTAACACCCGGTTCGAAAATATCGAGCAATGCGTTGTATGGATGATCTTCATAGCCCCAATACGAAATAAACCGCTTATTAAAATCAATCAGCTTCTCAAGGTACGGAGCAAACATAGAAAAATCAGAGGCAGCCTTTGCATCCTCCCAAGCCGTTTCAGCTTTCGATGTTAAAATGACATATTCTTTATACTCATCTTCAGGAATTTTTTTATTATGATCATAATCTTTTTTCGCAAGTTCCGCCGCTTTCACTGTATCTTCAGAGAGCTCTTCTGCATGCGCGAGAAGGATGTCGATCAGCTCTTTCATCCGGTCGGATGTCTGGATTTGAAAAACGTCAGCCGACAGCTGTCCGATGCTTTCCGCCCGGTCATCAGAGCCTTTTTTTGGGGCTCCCGTTCTTAAGTCCCAATGCATAAGTGCAATGGCTTCGACATAGTGGGATACTCTTTTTAACAGATCAAAAAACTCTTTTTCATATGTATGTAAATCCATATCCGTTCCCCTCCCTTTTCACTATCAATTACAGGCTAATGGAATGCCGTGATAAAGTCAACTTCCCGGATTTAAAAAAGCCGCAGGATAAGAATCCTGCAGCTTTTGTTTTTATACGATTTTCGGTGTAACAGGCAAAACCTTTTTGACTTCGGCCAAGACCAGTTCACTTTCTCCGCCCGCATAAATGGATATGGTTCCGCTGTCCTGATTAGAACGGATGAGGCGGCCGATTCCCTGCCGGACTCTCAAGAGCATGTACGGCAGATCAACTTCCTCAAACGGATCTTTTTTCGCTCCGTTCCGCTTTGCGGTAAACACGGGATCATGAGGCGGATACGGCAATGCCCAAATGGTCACATTCCGGAGCGAGTCACCGGGAATGTCAAGACCTTCCCATAAGTGGACGGAACAAAGCACGGATTCTTCATCCCGCTGGAATTTTTCGACCAGACTGCTGATCTCTTCATCACCTTCGTAGTATATCGGATACGGCAGCTCCCACGCGGCAGCCTGTTCTTTAAATTCCTTCATGTCTTCAAAGGAAGGGAAAAGAACGAGGGTGCGTCCTTCATTCTTCTTAATGGTTTCAATCGTTTCGGCTGTTTTCTGCTCAGACGTCATGTCACCGTGAAGCGCAACAGACATTTGCTCCTCGTAATCGTACGGAGATTCAACGGTGAATGATAAAGGATCACGGATTCCGAGGCTGTCAGCGATATAATCAAATGAACCGCCCTCAGAAAGAGTGGCCGATGAGAAGATATAAGGAATCTTTTTAGAAAAGACCTTTTCTCCCAAAACTTCGGCTACAGTTCTCGGCATAACAACAAACGTTGAGTCTGTATCCCGCGTTTCAAGCCAGCTGATGGCATCCTTTTGATACAGCGACAGCGAATATGCCATTTGTTCGACGTATTCTTCTACAACTGACAGCTCGTACTTATCGATCGTATACATTTCCGATTCAAATACGAGCGCCTCACCGATTTTATCGAGCAGACGGCACAGTTCGTCAGCCGCACGCTTAACACGCTGATCGTTTTGGATGTCCAATCGGTGAGAGCCTGCGATTTCCTTCGATTCCTCTGACAGCACATAGAAAAACTCATCGTTTGCGGCAAGGGCATCTTCAATCAGTTCGGCGAATTCCTCTCTGATGTCATTTTGAAGCAGACGCTCTAAAAACAGCTCAAGCGTCGACTGCTTCACGCGATAGGTTAACGCTTTTTGCGCGGCGAATTCCAGCAGATGTCCTTCATCAAACACGACGGCGCTGTGGTCCGGCAAAAGCGGCAGCTGTCCTTCCCTTTTGCGTGATTCTTCCGTCCATACATGCTCCATGTAGAAATCATGGGAGCAAACAATCAGATCCGTTGATTTTCTGTAATGATCTCTCGAAAGTGTTAAACCGCATCTATGTCTCATATCACAAGTTAAACAATCTTGGAAGGAATCATAGCTGACGCCTGCCCACTCTTCATTCGTCAAATCAGCGTACTGTTTGCGGTCGCCGTACGGATAAAAGCGCTGCATCGCTTGTGATTCGTGTACGAATGAAGGCAGCGACTCATAAAGATCCAGCCACTTTTCATCATCAGAACGCTGCATCGTTTTCTCAAGCTTTTTCAGACACAGATACTGCTCATGGGATTTGGACAGCCGTGTATCAATCTGCAGATCCAAATGTTCTGTCAGCTTGGAAATGTCGCCTTCTTTTTTGACAAGCTGTTCAATTAACGTTTCATCGGCGCATGCGATAATGGCCGGTTTACCCGTATATCTGGCATAGCTGATGGCAAACAGCAGATACACCAGCGTTTTCCCCGTACCGACTCCTGCCTCAGCGAACATGACCTTTTTCTCTTTAAATGCCCGTTCAAGCTGAAACGCCATAAATACCTGCTCATCCCGAAGGTCAAAGCCTTTCTCGGGAAGGATATCGTAAAACACGTCACCAATCCAATTGTTCAATTCTTCGTAAAAATTCTTTTCTTTTGTTAAAGCAAAAGGCAAACGTGATGTTGTCACCCAACTCCAACCCCTAACTATTCGGCATTCAGACCATCTATAATATCATTTAACCCTTTTCAATACAACAAAAAAACTTGGCCTCGCCAAGTTTTTGCCATTATCATTTCCGGTTAATGATATGTGTACATAGGAACGGATGGTCTGTTGAATGTGTATGTTTTACCGCATTTTCAAGTTCTTCCTGTGCGTGTGTCATGGCGGAAGGACCGAACTCCGCTCCGGCTTCCTCCAGCCGGAAAGCAGTTGCGTCTAACGCCTTTTGTATTTTACTGAAGTGCTCGCTGTTCAGCATAAAATAGATCACCTCTCAAATAGAAATAATCATCATTCTATGCCGATGCTTCACTTTCTATACATGCCATTCTGAATGATCCGCACCTGACCTGCACAAACTACAACAGATATTCGATCGAATATCCATCTGCACAAAGGGAGTGATGGTTACATGAGTTATAAAGATCGATTAGATCAGCATTCTGAATTGTTTCATCACAATTGGACGCGGCCGAAACGCTCTAAATCGCAAGTGAACGGCCACACCGAAATGTCCCAGACCAACATTATTTTACGGAGCAACGCAAAAGCGCACCGCTGGTAATGGCAGAATAAAACGTAAAGATGCCGGAGAAGACGCTGTTTCAGGCGTCTTCTCTTTGTTGCGGCTTTTTCCGCTGCGGCCGCACTTTAGCCCAATACTGATAATAATCCGTTTTGATAAAACCGTTAAAGAGCTTCCGTTTTTTGGTTGCTTTTCTTCCGTAGACCTCTTCAAATTGTTCATTTGACGTTAACATGTAGACAGACCATGTATCAAGAGATTCAAATGCCCGGCCCATTTCTTTATACATCTGCTCGACTTCCCTTTTTTCGCCGAGCCGTTCGCCGTACGGAGGGTTTCCGACGATTACGCCGTATTCGAGCTTCGTCGTAAAATCCTGCACCCGCATTTGCTTGCATTCGATCAGGTCACCAAGTCCCGCTTCTTCTGCGTTTTCTTTAGCGATGTTTACCATCCGGTGATCTACGTCACTGGCAAAGATCTGCAACGGCTGATCATAGTTCGCCTTTTCTTCCACTTCAAGACGCGCCTTGTCCCACAGTTCTTTTCCGATCCATTCCCAGTCTTCTGAAACAAAATCACGGTTAAAACCGGGAGCAATGTTTTGTCCGATTAAAGCGGCTTCGATGGCGATCGTGCCGGAACCGCAGAACGGATCGACGAACGGACGGTCAGGCGTCCAGTTGGTTAACTGAATTAACGCGGCAGCGAGCGTCTCTTTAATCGGAGCTCCTCCCTGATCAACCCTGTATCCCCGTTTGTGAAGGCCTGTTCCTGATGAATCCAGTGTAAGTACGGCTTTATCTTTTAAAAGGGAAATCTCCACCTTATACTCGGGGCCCGTTTCTTCAATCCATTCATTTTGTTTTCCTGATTGCAGTTTCAGCTTTTCCGCTATCGCCTTTTTGACGATCCGCTGGCAGTCAGGCACACTGGCAAGCACTGATTTCACGGACTTTCCGGTAACGGGGAACTTTGCGTTTTCCGGGATGTACGCGCGCCAGTCAATCGCTTTTGTTTTTTCAAACAGCTCATCAAACGTTTTCGCCTGAAACTCGGCGACCTGTACTTTGATGCGGTCAGCCGTCCGCAGCCATAAGTTAGCGCGGCAGATCGCAAGCGCATCTCCTTCAAAAATGACTTTTCCGTTGTCTACTTTGCATTCATAACCTAAATCACGCACTTCTTTGGCGACGATCGCTTCGATTCCCATCGGCGCTGTCGCTATTAGTGTGTACTTCTTCATCGTATCACCCTGTCTCTTTTAAGCTTTCGTTTCATTCAAGATAAAAGCTCCCCTTTAAAGGAGAGCTCTAATTTGTCATATCAATAATGTTTAACGTTCTGTAAGCCATGTTTTGTTCCGTCGTACTGCAATCGGCTCATCACCTCGTACTCAGGCGGCAATCATCTATCTACAGAAAGCATTCTGTCCTTCTATCTGTTCAATTCCTTCAAGAAGGTTCCCCTACCAAAATTTGGGTTTCTCGCTCGAGGGGTTTACCGCGTTCCACTCTCACCATTTCTGATGAGACTTCGTCACTGTGGCACTTTCAAGGATACTCAGCCATATCCGGAGACGTAGGCTTTTTTCCTGCCGTCAGCCTATCAAGGCTGCCCTAGCTTATTTCTTCGCTAGGCACGAACACTACGGGCATCTCAGCACCGTGCGAGCATGGACTTTCCTCTACAGATTCAAAGATCTGCAGCGATTACCCGAACGTTAAGAACACTTGTTCATTATAAAGCAACTTGTCTCATTTGACAAGTGCATCTGCCCTATTCGTCATAAAGTTTGCTTCCGAATACATGTTTCTCAAGGTTGGACAGCCTTTTCAGAATGTCAAAGTTGGTCGTATTGGACTGCACCGGCTGTTTTTTGCTTGCTTCTTCAAGCTGTTTTTTCAGCTGCAGATTTTCTTGCTGCAGTTCTTCAATTTCTTGATGAAAGGTTTCATAATCCTTAATAATCATATCTAAAAATTTGTCAACGTCTTCTTGTCTGTAACCTCTAACGCCTGTTTTAAATTCTTTTTCCAAAATGTCTTTCGCAGAAAGCTTTACTTTATCAGCAAGCATCTTTTTCACCTCATATCGTGAATCATCATGTTATATTTTATTCAGAAACACGTCCCGTTGTCAAATATTCTCTGACGTGTTATGTAAAGAAATCTTCTTCTTCAACGGCGGCACGGAGATCATCCATCGTGATCGAATAAATCGGATATCCGTCTGTTTCACGGCGTTTTTCTGCCTGCTGCAGCATATATTTCGGCGATCCTTCCATTTCAGGATCATATAAAAGCAAAAGCGCATCTGACTTTTCAATAAAGAACGCGTTTTTCTGCCGGAATTGGAGCGGACTTTCGTACGGCCGATGCGTCAGGCTCTCCTCATAATCTGCCTGAGCAAGCACCGCTTCATACATTTCTTTATTCGGTTCCTTCCACTTTTCTTCTTGGCCGTAGAAAGGCGTGATAACGGCAACCTTTAATTCCGGATACTCTTCTCTGAGATCGTACGCCGTTTCTGCCGCCCAAAGCTCAGTCCCCAGCTGTCCGGATATGAGAATCCATTCCAAGCCTTCGTCAATAAAGCTTCTGAGTCTGGTTTCTATCGCCTTTTTTATATAAACAAGCGCCCGGTCATCCTGTTTAAAAATTCCGAGTTCAAACGGCTTGTATCCTGTTACGGCTAATACTTTCAATTGATCACCTGCTTAAAAAATGGGGCTCCCCATCGGGCCCCATTTTGATTTGCTGATATCCTAACCGATCTTGCTTAAGCGTTCAATACTAATGATCGCAGCAAGGGCTTCCGCACTGAAAATGCTGGTGAGTTGTCGGGTCAACATTTGAAAAAGTGTGCGGATAGTAATGAACGTGCTCAAAGTTGTGGTGATTTACGTTAGTTGTATGTTGCGGATGAATATGCGGCACAACCGTGTTAGAAAAGCAATGGTGTTCACAGCAATGAGTCGGATGGACAATCGGCGGCATCACGTTTGGTCTGCAACAATGATGATGAAACATGCTAAATCCCCTCTCCATTAACTTTTATTACACTGTTAGGTTATGAAGAAAAGAGGGTACATGTTCTAATTCAATCACCCAATTTAAAAGTGCGTCAGCAAACTGTCTTTAAAATTCGAAAATACAAACGCAATCAAAAAAACCACGACAAAGAACAAGTAAAAAACACCTTTATACATACCAACTCTCCCCTATAAATAACTAACGCTATTTTACAAGATGCGGCACCATTCTACAACAAAATCGATGCGGATTCAGAAAAAAATATTTTTGGCGAAACAGCTCGGCTTTTGCGCTTTCCCGGACAATATTTCAAGAGGAATATTTCCTCTTGAGCCGGGCAATTCTCACATGGAGCTTCTCGGCTTCTTTTTCCGATATTTCCCCGTCTTCTGCCGCCTGCTGCGCGGCCTGCAGAGCTTTTTTGTAATCTTTTGCGTGATGCTCAAAATAGATTGCCAGCTCTACCGCTGATTGGTGTCTGCATATGTGAAGATCAGAGCCCGTCAGTTTCTCCCAAAGGGGCACGGCGTCTTGCCTGCGGTTTTGTTTTTTATAAAGCATTGCTAAGTCAAAAAGGGCCCGATCTGAATCTTCAAAGGCTTTGCCTTGCAGCGCTTCCAGCTGTGAAACAGCCCGATCGGTTTCTTTATGAGCGATAAACCATTTCGCCATGGCGTATGCTTCCTGACGTTCTGACGTCTGATCAGAAGATGCAAAGATCTTTTTTGACATATGGATGTAAAGACCGATGAGGGAAAGCACATCTTGTTCATTATGCGAGAGCACTCCCTTTAAAAGAGCCGGATCCTCCGCCTTTAAAAATTGAAAATACAGCATCGGCGCCAAATAACCAGGTGTGTCTTCGTCCCTTTTAAAAGCAAGCTCTTCATTTTCAACTGCCAAAAGCGATACACGCTCTAATTTATGTTTCCAAAGCCGTCTCGCCCCGTGCAGAAGATCAAAGTGACCGAAGTCAGGAAGCTTCGGAAGCCTGTCCCGCAGCAATGTATGCCTAGTTTTTACCTGCGGCCAGTCAAAGGCTTTTCCGTTATACGTAACAAGGGACGTAATGTCAACCTCACTTAAAAAGCTTTTGTAAAGAGCCGTCTCGTTTCCCGGTTTAGGAAGCAGATGCTGTTTAACCGCGACACGGTCTTCATACACTCTTGCATGGCCGAGCAAAAAGATCATATTGCCGGCCCCGCCGCCGAGGCCGGTCGTTTCAGTATCAAAGAAGAACAGCTGGCTTTTTTTGTATCCTTCTGCTGATAAAGTATGTGTCAAACCGCCTTTATTCCATAATGCCATGACGTCATCAAGTTCACTGAAGCTGTACCGTCCGTGGCGGTGCGAAAGCGGATAGACGGTTTCGCGGATAAGACAGTATTCATCCTCAAAAAAGAAAGGCTTCACTCCGAATGCCTCCCATTCTTCTCTAAATGGGACTTGAATATCCGGGACCGAAAGTTGTGAAGCTGCCGGCTTTTTTTCAGCTTCCGGCACATTCAGGTGGTTTTTCATCCGCTTTAATTTATTTTTCAAGGACATCTTTCGTCCCCCTTTTCTTTTACACGTAATTCAAGAGCCGGAGTATCGCTTTCTTTGCATCTATTCCTTCTATTTCGGAGCCGATGCAGGAAGGACATCCGTCTTGACATGGACATTGTCTGATCAGGCGCTCAGCCCCTTCATTGATTTCATCAAATCGCTTATATACTTCATCGGCAAGTCCGATTCCGCCCGGATAATGATCATACAGAAAGATTGTCGGAAGTCCGGTATGTGCGGCTTTGATTTGCGGCACGACATGCACGTCATTTCGGTCGCACATGACGTATACAGGCACGATATGCTGCAGGACGTGGGCAATGCCTAAAAGCAGCTGTTCAAGCGTTTTTTCGCCGATCTCCGAATCCGTCTCTTTCAATTCAAGCCAGGCAGCACTGGTATGCAGTTCTTCTTCTGGAAGATGAATCGGCCCTGATCCTATATTTTCAAATGTCGTCATTTTAATTTTTTTAAATATTGTCGGAAGTGCGTTCACGGTTACATCGCCGAAATGTAAGGCCGTTTTCTTTCTGCTGTCCGTTCTGTCAATGTCCAGCACTTTCAGCTGCACCGCTAAATTGGCATCTGTATAATATTCGACATCGACCTTTCGCACGTACGCTTTTTTATGATCCCAATCAAGCTTTTCAACCTGGTACTGCACCCCTTCATGAAGATAAATCGCTTCATCATGAAGAAGCGTCATCGCGCTGAAGCGGTCCATTTCTCCGATGATTTTTACATCAGCCGTCTCTGACCGGTCAACGATGACCACGTTTTCCTGTGACGCCGAACGGAGACTGATGTTGGAGGCGGGAAAAGATTCGCTCGCCCAGTGATAGCGTTCGCGGTTTTCGTGAAGCACCCCTTCTTCTTCTAAATACTCGAGAATGTCTCTTGCATCATTTTCTCCGAATGTTTCATCGGCTCTGAAAGGCAGCTCATACGCGGCGCATTTCAGGTGATCGACCAATATAATGAGATTATCGGGATTGATCCTTGCAGATTCAGGCGAGCGTTTAAAGAAATAATCAGGATGGCGCACAATATATTGGTCAATCGGATCAGAGTTCGCCACCATCACGATAAGCGCCTCTCCCTGCCGCCGCCCGGCCCGGCCCGCCTGCTGCCATGCGCTCGCGACACTGCCCGGGTACCCCGTCATCACGCAGACCTGAAGCTGACCGATATCAACGCCGAGCTCCAGCGCGTTTGTGCTGACAACGCCGAGAATGCTGCCGTCTCTTAACCCCCGCTCTATTTCTCTTCTTTCTTTCGGAAGATATCCGCCGCGATAGCCTCTGACAGACTTCGCGCCGATTTCTTTTTTTACGATCTCCTGAATGTGGCTTAAAATAATTTCAACCCGGACACGGCTTCTGGCAAAAACAATCGTCTGGATCTTATTTTTTAAAAAAGTTTTGGCAAGTTCGTTCACTTCCACGGTGGCGCCTTTTCGAATATGCAGCGGTTTATTTACAATCGGAGGATTGTAAAAAGCAAAGTGCTTTCTTCCGGCCGGGGCGCCGTTATCGTCAATCAGGCGCACTGATTTTCCCGTCAGCTGCTCCGCCAATTCCCTCGGATTGGCGATTGTGGCGGATGTGCAGATAAATGACGGCGTGCTTCCGTAAAAAGCGCAGATTCTCATTAAACGGCGGATGACGTTCGCCACATGGCTGCCGAATACGCCGCGGTACGTATGTAATTCATCAATGACGATATATTTCAGGTTTTCAAACAGACTCACCCATTTTGTATGGTGGGGAAGAATGGCTGAATGAAGCATATCAGGGTTTGTAATCACAATATGCCCGGCCTTTCTGACTTTCTGCCTGATGGCCGGAGACGTATCTCCGTCATAGGTAAAGCTTTTAATGTCCATGCCCGTCTCGTCTATGATTTCGTTCAGCTCGCTTTTTTGATCCTGCGCGAGCGCCTTTGTCGGAAATAAATAAAGCGCGCGGCTTGAGGCATCTTCCGCGATAGACTGAAGAACCGGAAGATTATAGCACAGTGTTTTTCCGGAGGCCGTCGGTGTGACAGCCACAATGCTTTCTCCGTTTTGAACCGTCTGAAAAGCGGAGTATTGATGTGTAAAGAGCCGCTCGATCCCCCTCTTTTCGAGAGCCGCCCGAATTTTCCGATCTACTTGCTCCGGCATCGGCATGGTTTTCGCCTCCCGCGGTTCCTCTTCATGCCAATGCACAATATTTTCATGATTTTTTAATTCCTGAATCAGTTCGCTCAGTGATTTTTTCTTCATCGTTCACACCTCTTTATGAGGTACAGTTTACCGAATATTTGTTTGCCTGGCTAGATGAAAATCCTGCACAAGAAAAAAAGCAGGGAATCAGCCCCTGCCTACTTCATTTTTATCGTAAAAAGCTCTGTTTGTCCTTTTTTCGCTTCATTTGCGCCTGCAAATTGCAAAGGTTCTGCGGCATCGCCATTCATAATCACCATAGGGATGACGGTGCTGCTTGCTTTTTCTTTTATTAAATCCAGCCGGCACGTTAAAAGCAGATCGCCTGTTTTCACTTTGTCTCCTTCTTTTACATGCGCTTCAAAGCCTTCACCGTTCATATTGACGGTATCCAAACCGACATGTATCAAAAGTTCCGCTCCGGAAAGGGTGCGGATGCCGACAGCATGTTTTGTATGGAACAGCTGAATCACTTCTCCCTCAACCGGTGAAACAATGTCTCCGTTTGCAGGCTCGACGGCGATCCCGTCCCCCATCATTTTTTGTGAAAATACGGGATCCGGCACTGAAGCCAAATCCATCACCGCTCCGTCAGCCGGAGAAAAAATCACTTCCTCGGCCGGCTTTTTCCGGCTGTCTCCCAATCCGAATAATTTTTTCAGCAATGTGTTGTGCTCCCCTTCCTAAATGTGAATCCGTTACCAGTTTATTCTCCACTATTTAACCATACTTTCTTTTTTCCTTCAATTCTTAACCATACGGCATAACATCGCATAGTCTGTTTGTAAAAAGGCGGTGGTCATATGGATCAATCACAAAACGATAAACTTGATCCGCAAAGAAATGAGGACATCATCAGCCATGCGATGGACCAATTTTTTCACTCAGGTCCCTTCGCAGAATTGATGCAGGGTTTTCAGCACCTTGTCAATTCGGCTTTTACTGAAGCGCAAGTGACGATTGACGTCAGAGAAGAGCCGACGGGCCTCGCGGTTGATATCAGCGTTCCCGAGACATTCCGTGACGGTGATATGCTGGTGGAAACGAAGGGGTGCTACCTTCACGTTACAATCCGCTACGATCATAAACAGGCTCATTCCTCCCATGTGTCTTCAAGCATGACAAGAACCGTTGTCCTCCCGTATAAGGTGAGTGAAGAAGATATGGAAACATCCTGGAATGAACAGACGCTTACCCTCTTTTTCCCTAAAAAATAAGCATGAATGATGGATATCATTCATGCTTTTTATTTGAAGATACTGGTGAAGCCTTTCACCAGCGATCCGACCTGATTTACGGCGCTTACCATCTGCCCCGTTGTATCTATCATTTTATTAAAGTCAAACTGTCCGTTCGTTTTTTTAAACTGGGAGAGTATGCCTGAGAATTGGGAAGACTGCTGCTGATTCGGTCTGGGAACGGGGTAAGGATTCACAAACCCCGGCTGCCCCCCGGGCATGGCTGCCTGAGGAGGAGAGGGAGCAAACGGCTGCAGCATATGACCGTATTCCTGATTCGGATAAAATTGCTGCGGGTACTGCCCTTGCTGATGATATGGCGGCTGCTGCAATGGCTGTATCTGCTGCGGATACGGCTGCTGTAATGGCTGTATCTGCTGCGGGTAGAAATATCCCGCCGGCTGCTGGTACATATTTTGATATGGCTCTGCTCTCCATTGCATATGACATTCCCCCTTGTCTCTCACTAAGTTTCTGCTATATATGTATGAATTCCGCCGTGGTTATGTGCTTTCGGTGATTCTGATTTTTGTCAAATGCTGTCGAAAGTCTTAATTTTTTAAAAACAGAAAAAAGTCGAATCGTTATGTTACCATAATCTCAACATACATGAGAGGGGATGCACCATTATGAACGTATCATACTTAAGAAAGCGTTTTGCTGAAGTGAAAAAATATGAAACAGATTGTGCAGATAAACTGATGGACTTTGCAAAATTCCTCTATATTCAAGGCCATCTCACCGCAACCGAATTTCGAAACAGTATGAAGGTTCTCGAAGCAAGTGGAGCAGAAAACCCGGCGTATGAATAACATACCCGACCCCTTTATATAAAAGAAGGCAGCCGTTTTCAGCTGCCTTCTTTTTCAATTTCATCCCTTAATATACGAAGCGTATATAAAACAGATTCAGTTAAATCCCTGTATCTTTTTTTATGAATATGATGAACATATGATTGGAGCATCAGCTCTCCGAAATTTTCTGTAACGGCCTGAATTTGTGCGTGATGAACGTATTTCGGACGGTTTTCCTGAATAAACGCAAGCGCTGCTTCTGTCCAAAGCGCGCAAAGCCGGTCTCTTTTTTCAACATCGGGTTTAATAATCTCAAAAAAATCATATGAACGGCCTGACTCTTTTCCATCCTGATACCTTTTTTCGGCTTCCAGAACCGCCTCTATCATTTGTTCTGTCAGCTCCAATAACGACTGTGTCTGCAAACGGACTCACCTCAGTACATATGGTACCAAAGTTTTTGCATAAAATCAGCTGATCCGGCAGGCTTTCGGCAAATCCTTTTTACGCCGGTCAGCCAAAAACAGGTCATCAATACAAACATGAAGCTCCCGCGCCTCTTCCTCAAGGCGGGAAAGTTTCTCCTGTCTGATTTCTTCAGCTTCCGCCTGACAGGATCTGACTGCTTGGGTAAGCGTCTTTTCAGCAGCAGAAATCCGGAATTCGATATCAGAAAGCAGACGGAGAATATCAGCCTTGCTCGTGTAAACAGACATTCATGTTCCTCCCTTTTATCACTTGCGTCTCTTTAGAATATAATTCTCGTTTTCATACCGCTCTCCTTTGCACATGACAAAACTAGAAGCAGTTCGGCAAACAAACAGAGATTATCCTAAAAGGCGTGCCTTTCGACAAAAAAGTGCCGCAAACTTTGTATGAACCGGCACGTTAATGCAAACGATACAGTTGAGGAGGTGCCGTATGAAAACGAGACCGAAAAATGCAGGTAAACAGCAAAAAACCGAAGCAAAAACGACTGATACGCTTGATAAAAAATTAGGCGGCCCAAACCGCCCTTCCACGTAACACATCAGCAGCCCGAAACCCCAGCGAACGGTTTCGGGCTTTTTCATTTCTTCAGCCACTCTTTAACCGCGAAGAGCGCATGGAGCTCCCGTCTTTTCTGGAAGTACCATTCCGTCAGTTCAAGCTGTTTCGGCATTTTCTTCTGTAAGAAAGCCCCTTTTCTTAACCTTTTTTGAAACCAATCCGCCCTTTCGCCGTCTAATGGGTGGGCAACAATGGGATAGGTTGTCCTCAGCATCGGTGATGTTCTTTTTTTGATGCCGATCATTTTCTCCATATCAAAGCGTGAACCGGTATGAGGAACGGTATCAAGAAAACGGTAAAAAGAAGCGTGAAGATCAGGGCTGAACAGAAGGCGGGCCAGCTGTTTTCCGAGCGTAATTCTCTCTTCGGTTTTTGAAAACCGTTTGACGGAAATTCCGTATAATTGTCCGTCAAATGAAGGGAATATCACCGTATTAAAGTGAAACCAATCACTTAAATAAAAAGGAATCGTGCCAAAAACATTCTTTTTAAACGAAGGATTTTGTATAATAGGTGCTTGGATAGTGTTTTGTTCATTTATAATAAGAGCATACATGAGCCGTTCCGTATCTCCGTCACGCCAAAAGCGAAACCACTCTTCCTGCATAAAAGCCGAGACGCGGAAATGAGGAAGATGACGGAAAAGAGGTTCGCCGATTTGTTTTGACCACTGGTAGACCAGAAGCTGAGGATAGGCATCAGAAAAAATCAGCCAATTCGCCCTTTCATACGAAAGGAAAAACCAGTTTTTCTGACTGCTGTCAAGGCCCTCCTGATAAAGGACGCCTCTTAAATCAGTCATCGACCAGCCCGCATTGCGGGACACAAAGGATGCCAAAAGCGGCCACTTGATCTCAGGATGGCGGTCATAATATGCTTTATAGGCATTCGTCCGGGAAATATTATCGGCATTTTTTATTTTCGTCTCTTTTTCGATCAGGCGAAGAATGGCGGTTACGGTCTGTCGTTTATGCACGTTCATTCACTTCCGTCACTATTAGTTTGATAAGGAGGATGGAAAAAGTGATTCGGTACCCGAATGGAAAAACTTTTCAGCCGAACAAAACGGTTTCATCCCAAAACAGCCAGAAACGGTCCCATTCTTACAGTAATCGCGGCATGACCCTCGAAGACGACCTGAATGAAACGAATAAGTATTATCTGGCTAACCAAATTGCTGTCATTCACAAAAAGCCGACACCCGTCCAGATTGTAAACGTCCACTATCCGAAAAGAAGCGCCGCAGTCATTAAGGAAGCTTATTTTAAACAGTCTTCAACAACTGACTACAACGGCATTTATAAAGGACGCTACATTGATTTTGAGGCAAAAGAAACAAAAAACAAAACGGCATTTCCCCTGCAGAATTTTCACGATCATCAGATTGAGCATATGAAGCAGGTGGTCAGGCAAGACGGCATTTGTTTTGTTATTATATCCGCTTTCGGAAAGGTTTATTTCCTCGAAGCCGACAAGCTGTTTGTCTTTTGGGACAGAAAGGAGAACAATGGCAGAAAATCGATTCGCAAAGACGAATTAGAAGATGCTTCCTTTCCGATTTCCCTTGGATACTCACCGAGAATTGATTATATTAGTATTATTGAACAGCTTTATTTTTCGCAGGAACAGTAGACTGA
Source organism: Bacillus sp. JNUCC-21 (assembly GCF_041222765.1). Classification (NCBI taxonomy): domain Bacteria; kingdom Bacillati; phylum Bacillota; class Bacilli; order Caryophanales; family Bacillaceae; genus Bacillus; species Bacillus sp. JNUCC-21. Next base: position 2,357,503 of record NZ_CP166019.1, read on the forward strand.
GCGAAAGGTTGATAAACGAAAGGTTGAGATGTTATGTCAGATCAATTTACGAGCCGTGAAGAACGCCGTAAGGCAAGGCAGACGAAAAGCACTAAGCCCTCTTCACCGAAAAAAGGCAAGAAACAGCGTAAAGGCGGTTTATTCAAAAAGATTGTGCTGTCCTTGGTTATTCTGTTTGTCCTTGGCATAGTCGGCGGAGCGGCGGCATTTGCCGTTTTGGTTTCCGGCGCGCCGTCTTTGGACGAAGCCAAGCTGAAAACGCCTTACTCTTCAACGATTTACGATAAAAACGGCAAAGAAATCGCGGAAGTGGGCGGTGAAAAACGAACCTACGTCCCGATTAAGGATATACCCGATGTTGTGAAAGAAGCATTTATCGCAACTGAAGACGCCCGTTTTTATAAGCACCACGGTATAGACCCGATCCGGATCGGAGGCGCCTTGGTCGCCAACTTTACGGATGGATTCGGTTCAGAGGGAGGAAGCACAATCACCCAGCAGGTTGTGAAAAACTCGCTTTTGACCCACCAGAAAACGATTAAACGGAAAGCACAGGAAGTGTGGCTTTCACTGCAGCTGGAGCGCCATTATTCTAAAGATGAAATCTTAGAAATGTATTTAAACAGAATTTATTTCTCACCGCGCGCCTACGGCGTCGGTAAAGCGGCTGAAGAATTCTTCGGCGTAAAAGACTTGAGCAAGCTTACGGTTGAACAGGCGGCAACGCTTGCCGGAATGCCGCAAAGCCCGACCGGATATAACCCGGTTAAAAATCCGAAGGCTTCCGAAAAACGCCGGAACATTGTTCTCAGCTTAATGGAAAAACAAGGATTCATTTCAAATTCTGACTACCAAAAAGCAAAGAAAGTGTCCATGAAAGATGAAGGCGTCGTCAGCCAAAAGGAATACGATAAAAAGGACACAAATAAATACAGCGCTTTTGTCGAAGAAGTTATGAAAGAAATTGAGACAAAAGAAAAGAAAGACGTCGATATTTCAACTGACGGATTGAAAATTTACACGACTCTTGATACGAAAGCACAAGATTATCTTGATCAATTGATGAACGGAGATACAGCCGGCTTTTCGGAAGGCATGCAGGGCGGCGTCACTCTCCTTGATACGACAAACGGAGAAATCCGCGCTATCGGAGCAGGACGGAACAGAACTACCGGGGGATTCAATTATGCAACACAAGGTAAAACCCAGCCCGGTTCAACGATAAAACCGATTCTTGATTACGGCCCGGTCATTGAAAATAAAAAATGGTCGACGTATGAGCAGATTGACGATTCGGCTTATACGTACTCTGACGGCACACCGATTCATGATTGGGACAATAAATACAGAGGCCAGATATCAATGCGAGAGGCCCTCGCAGACTCACGTAATATTCCTGCTTTAAAAGCATACCAAGCAGCAGGAAAAGATAATGCCGTCGACTTCGCAAACGACTTAGGATTGGGATTAAACAAAGATCAAGTATATGAACCCTACTCTATCGGGGGATTTGGTGAGGGTAACCGCGGTGTATCTACTATGACCATGGCAGGCGCCTACAGTGCGTTCGGAAATAACGGAACGTACAACGAACCGCACGCGGTCACATCGATTGAATTTAATGACGGCACTAAGCTTGATTTAACACCGAAACCGAAAAGTGCTATGAGCGACTACACAGCGTTTATGATTACCGATATGCTCAAATCAGCTGTCGAATCAGGAACAGGTAAACTGGCTCAGGTGCCGAACGTGGAAGTCGCCGGTAAAACGGGTACGACCAACTTTACTAAAGAGGACATTCAAAAATATAACATTGCTCCGGGCGGAGTCCCAGACTCATGGTTTGTCGGATACACCCCTCAATATACAGCGGCGGTTTGGACCGGAGTTGAGTCTGGCAACAAAGCAGGCAAGAAATCACTGTCTTCTGCTGACCAGCAAGTCGCAAAACGGATTTTCCAAAAGCTGATCTCATACGTTGATGACGGTAAAGGAAGCTTCAAGCAGCCTGACAGTGTCGTCAAAGAAACGGTTGAGAAAGGCTCGAATCCTGCCGCTTTAGCCGGACCGAATACGCCGGATGATAAAAAAGTGACGGAGTACTTCGTGAAAGGAACGCAGCCAACTGCCGTTTCTAAAACGTACACGAAAGAAAAAGCCGATAAACCTACAGGATTGCAAGTGAAATACGATAAAGATAAAAAATCATTAACCTTAAGCTGGAATTATGACGGTGATGCAACATTCAATGTCAAACAATCCGTTGACGGCGGAAGCTACAGTGACATTCAAAACAGTTCAGCAAAAGAAGCCGTCGTCTCAGATGTCACACCAGGCTCCACATACAGCTTCCAGGTGACAGCGGAAAACGATGACGGAAAAAGCGATACGGCATCAGCATCTTTCAAAGTCCCGAAAGATGAAGAAGACGATGCGGATAAAGATAAAGCGACTGACGATGAACAGAAGTCTGATGAAGATAAAGACAAAGACAAGACGCAAACCGATGATTCAAACACAGATGACAATCAAACAGATACGTCTGACGGATCGGATCAAACACCAACTGATGACCCGGATAAAAATCAGGATCAATCCGATAAGGATCAAACAGATAACAACAATCAGAATCAGCCCGGTAACGGGACCGATAACAACGGACAGCAAGATAACAGCTCTGATAATGATTCCGATTCCGGTTCAGACGGCTCAAATAAACCCGACAGCGGTCAAACGGACAAAAACAAAGACTCATCTTCAAATATCAACGGGCAGTCCAATTCGTCAACCATCCAGTCAAATTCCGCTCATTAGCGGACGAAATCCTTCACCTCAAACAGGTGAAGGATTTTTTTCATACAAAAAAACCTCCTTATGAGAAAAGGAGGTTTTTAACCTTTGTTCATGGCTTCATATTTATGATATTGTTTCTTCATCTCCGTCATCAATTCATCAAGCTGAATAAACGAGTGATATTGAGTCGGTTTCGTTAAAATAAACGCCATTCGCTCCGCCCAATTGATCGGTTCGGCGGGAAAATGCTTTGTTTCAAGCACAGTCCAGTCGAGTGATGTGACCCGCTCCCCTGCCGTCCAGTGAAAAGCGGCAATCAGACAGGCAATTCCCTTCAGCATGTCATTTTGATCACATCTCGATTTTCTTGTTTGAAAAACGGGAAGCAGCGTTTCTTTCGTTTCATTCCAAATCTGAAACAGAAACGGGACATATTCGCCCCTTTCCCTCCATGGCTGCACGGTTGGCTGACCGCTGAAATCCATATACAGCGGATGGCGGCGCAGCGCCGTTTTGATCTCGAGGCTTTCCAAGTCCGTAAGGCTGCGCAGGTATGTTTCATAGCCTGCCAGAATGTCAATCGCCGTCACCGTTTCACCAGCCCTTTTTTGTCACGCTTCTGCCCTTCTCTGCACAGCGGAAGCAAAGGACATTCCGCACAGCGGGGAGATTGCGCTTTACAATGATACCTGCCGAAAAATATTAATCTGTGATGCGTAACAGACCAATCCTCTTTCGGCACTTTTTTCATTAATGTTTTCTCTACTTCCAAAACAGAGTCCTTCCAGCGGCAGATACCGAGCCGTTTAGAGACCCGCTCCACATGAGTGTCTACTGCGATCGCAGGTACGCCGAAAGCAACAGACACGACCACATTTGCCGTTTTCCGTCCGACACCCGGCAGATTCACAAGCACATCCCGGTCTTTCGGCACTTCTCCGCCGTACTCTTCGATGATCATTTTGCTCAGCTTTTGAATATTTTTGGCTTTATTACGGTACAGGCCGATTGATTTAATATCCTGCTGGAGTTCTTCCAGCGATACGGCAAGATAATCTTCGGGCCGTTTATATTTTTGAAATAGCGTTTTTGTCACTCTGTTGACGAGAGCATCCGTACATTGCGCGGATAGTGCGACTGCCACAACCAGTTCGAAAGGATTTGAATGGACAAGTTCACATTCTGCGTGCGGAAACATATCGCCGATTTTTTCAAGACAATATTCAATCTGCTTTAAATTTAACACGTTTCTCCCCTTCTCATGTTATTGTTCCAGCCAATTGTAAAAAGGCACCTGCCTCGTATACTCTTTTTGCGGATCATTTTGTTTTGTTTGAACACGCCGGAATTTTTGGCTGTGCGCCTTCGCCTGCTCAACCGTTTTGAAGCCGTTCTTTTTCCATTCAAATAAAATCCGGTCAATATAGCGAAAACTGAGTTTCCCCGATAAAACGGCTTCTTTTAAGGCGTGTTTAATCAGAATCGCATCATGCTGATCCTGGTCCTGCCATATGGCCAGCGTCTCGCATTCAAGGGGCGACAGCGGTCTTCCGAACTCTTCTTCAAAGATGGTATACAGGCTTTTTTGTTCTCTTTCTGACGTTCTTTCCTGCGTTTCGTTTTGTGAATGCTGCATGTAATCATACAGCTTCGCCCATAACGGCTGCAGAGAATATTTTTCAAACTTTATGCCGTTATGGTCTTCACATTCTTCAATAAACAGAAAACCTTTTTGAATAAACATCCTCAGGCAGCTTGTACATTCTTCAGCAGAGATGGACATGCCTGACTGAAGTTCAAACGGCGTCGGAAAATAAGAGCCCTTTTCCAAATGCATTTTAATCTTCAAAAGCAGGATCAATTCGGTTTCATTCAGCCCGAGCTGCCGGTAATGTGTCAGCAGCAGGTTGGGAATGCTTGAAATGCCGAGTTCCTGCATATCTATAAATTGCTGTTTTTTCATCCTTACACCTCTTACTGTAAAAGGTTATCTCCGGGAGCTTTCCCCTTTACTTAGAAAAAGTCTCCCTTGCAGGAGACTTCGTTTTTCATAACTATTACGGATACAGACGGTTCAGAAGTCTCGGGAACGGAATCGTTTCACGCACGTGAGGCGCTCCGCTGATCCAAGCCACTGTCCGCTCAAGTCCGAGGCCGAAGCCGGAGTGCGGAACAGAACCGTATTGTCTGAGTTCAGCATACCATTTGTAAGCATCTGAATCCAGACCGTGTTCTTTTAATCTTTCTTCCAATAAATCCATATCATGAACGCGTTCTGAACCGCCGATGATTTCCCCGTAGCCTTCCGGAGCGATTAAGTCGGCACATAACACGACATCGTCACGATCTTTGGCAGGCTGCATATAAAACGGTTTTAATGACGTCGGGTAATGAGTGATAAACACCGGTTTGTCATAGCTTTCTGCGATCGCTGTTTCATGCGGCGCACCGAAGTCATCTCCCCACTCAATATCGTCAAAGCCTTTTTCTTTCAGGAATTCGATCGCTTTATCGTACGTAATGCGCGGGAATGGCGCTTTGATTTGTTCAAGCTTCGATGTGTCTCTACCTAATGTGTTCAGCTCGATCTTACAATGTTCCAGCACACTTTGTACGATGTATGCAACATAATTCTCCTGAACTTCAAGGTTTTCTTCAAATTCAACAAATGCCATTTCAGGCTCAATCATCCAGAATTCGATGAGATGGCGTTTCGTTTTCGATTTTTCCGCTCTGAACGTCGGTCCGAAAGAGAATACTTTTCCCAGCGCCATTGCAGCTGCTTCCATATACAGCTGGCCGCTTTGAGACAAGAAGGCGTCTTCATCAAAATATTTTGTCGCGAAGAGCTCAGTCGTGCCTTCCGGAGCGCTTCCCGTCAAAATCGGCGGATCAACTTTCACGAAGCCTTCTTTATTGAAAAATTCATAAGTCGCACGGATGATTTCGTTGCGGATTTTCATAATTGCGTGCTGGCGTTTCGAACGGAGCCATAAATGTCTGTGATCCATTAAGAATTCCGTACCGTGCTCTTTAGGCGTAATCGGATAATCAGTCGCTTCGTGAATGACTTCAATGGATGTAACAGCAAGCTCATAGCCAAGCGGTGAACGCTCGTCCTCTTTCACAATTCCTTTTACATAAAGTGACGTTTCCTGCGTCACTGATTTCGCGATTTGGAAGATGTCTTCTTCTACTTCAGCTTTGACGACAACTCCCTGAATGAAGCCGGTACCGTCTCTCAGCTGTAAAAATGCGATTTTACCGCTTGAGCGTTTATTAGCGACCCAAGCTCCAATCGTTACTTCCTCGCCTGTGTGTTTATACACTTGGTTGATTGTTGTTTTCAAACTCTTTCCCTCCAGAACAAGAAAGACATTCAGGAATCTGCCTGAATCTCTTTTTTCATCACTTTATTATACCCGTTCTACTCTAACGGGGTCAATGCAAGTGAAAAGCGGCTTTAAAAGCCGCTTTTTCAGAATCAGCTGTGTTTTTCTGTGAAGCGGCGGATTCTTTCGACCGCTTCTTCTAAAAGATCGAGTGACGTTGCGTAAGATAAACGGACGTTGTCCGGTGAGCCGAAGCCCGAGCCCGGCACGACGGCGACTTTTTCTTCTTCCAGAAGCGCCTTGACGTATTCATCGACATCTTTGAATCCACAGTTTTCTGCGGCCGCTTTGGCGTTAGGGAACAAGTAAAACGCCCCTTCAGGTTTGACACAGGTGAATCCGGGAATCTCACTGAGCTGAGCGTAAATGGTGTTCAGTCTGTGCTCAAATGCCTGTCTCATCTCTTCCAGCGGCTCAGCCGGACCGTTATAGGCCGCAATAGCGCCGTATTGAGCGATAGACGTCGGATTTGATGTGCTGTGGCTCGCAAGGCTCGTCATCGCTTTAATAATCGTCTCCGAACCCGCCGCATAGCCGATCCTCCAGCCCGTCATGCTGTGAGATTTCGACACGCCGTTAATGATGATCGTCTGCTCTTTCAATTCATCTGAAAGCTGTGCGATTGAGACGTGTTTTTTTCCTCCGTATGTAAGCTTCTCATAAATCTCGTCGGAAACGATCAGAATGCCATGCTCCAGACACACTTTTCCGAGTTCCGCAAGCTCTTCTTTCGTATACATAACACCTGTCGGGTTGCTCGGTGAATTGATAATGAGCGCTTTTGTTTTCTCGGTGATAGCCTGCTTCAGCTGCTCCGGTGAAATTTTAAACTGATTGGATTCCAGCCCTTCTGCATAGACGGGACGCCCCCCTGCCAGTTTCACCTGTTCAGGGTAGCTGACCCAGTAAGGAGTCGGTATAATCACTTCGTCCCCTTCATCGAGAATAACCTGAAATAATGTATATAGAGCGTGTTTCGCTCCGGTGCAGACAATGATTTCTGACGGCTTATATTCAATCCCCTGGTCGTTTTTGAATTTTTTTGCGATACTGTCTTTCAGCGCCGGCAGACCCCCTGAAGGCGTATATTTCGTATGGCCTTCATTCATGGAACGCACCGCGGCATCTATAATGTGCTGAGGCGTATTAAAATCCGGTTCTCCTGCTCCGAGGCCGATGACATCATGGCCTTCTGCTTTCAGCTCTTTCGCTTTTGCAGTAATTGCTAGTGTTGCAGACGGTGTTAATGCGGATACTCTTTTTGCCAATTTCAACTTGAACTCCCCCTAATACGTCTCACGGTGTGATGTTTTTGAGAATCTTGCCGCTTGTAAAGTCCACATAGCTAAAGCTATACTGCCCGCTTTTGTTGATATAGGTCACTTCCCATAACGGAACATTGTTTTCTCTCGCCGGGTGAACGTCATTCAGCTTGGAAACAAGCCCTTCGTGCCGGACGATCTTGGCAGCCTTGCCGCTTGAAATGCCGTCACTGGCTTTTTTTGAGAGAATTTTTGCTTTTTTGTCGGCCGGAACCCATACATACATATCTTTTCCATGTTTATCCGTTCCGGTAACAACATAATATTTCTGTTTGCCGACAAAGGTCTCCACTTTCTCAGCATCTGTCAGATCCGTTTTTTCTTTAGCGGCTGCGGCAGCTGTTTCGTGGCCTTCTTCTTTTTGGGCCATTGCAGATTTAAAAATGCTGGCCGAAAATAAAAGAACTGCTAAAAAAATAATACCAAATACGGCTGTAAATATTAATGCTTTTTTTCTCATCTTTTTCACCTATGTGCGATAAATGGTGAAGACCGCTTCATTTTGATTTTCTTCGTCGAGCGCAAGGCCGAACATCAGATTGTCCCGTTTCAAAGTCCGGTTTAATGTATCGACGATTTTATATAAATCATCTGAATGCTCCACATTAATCGTTGACAGAATTTCAATTTTGCTTTCCATTTTTATACCCTCCATCGGTCGAACAAATTTTGTTAGTCATAACGGGATGCGCCCGCGGCATAATAAAATCACAAGGCGGCATGAACCCGCTTTTACTATAAAAACAATTCCTCATCCCACACCACGAAAGCCGCGATTATGCGGCTTTTATTCCGTTTGGCTGACATAAGCCCCGAGTTCGGCATCCGTCAGCTCCAAAAGGGATGAAGTCGGGAGCGCTTCAAGAAACAGCCGTCCGTATCCCGCCGTCTTTACACGCTGATCTAAAAGAACGATTGTTCCTTTGTCTCCCGCCGTACGGAGCAGGCGCCCGATCCCCTGTCTGAACGTTAACACGGCCTCAGGCAGGGAAATCGTCTGAAACGGATTTTTCCCCTGCTTCTTGGCAAATTCGCATTTTGCGGCATGAAGCGGATTGTCAGGCGCCCTGAAAGGAAGTCTTGCGATCATGACGGTTGACAATTCATCCCCCGGAAAATCAACGCCTTCCCAGAAATGATTTGTCCCGAGTAAAATCGCCCGGCTTGCCGTTTTAAAGGTTTTCATTAATTTACCGGGACTCCCGCCCGAAATACCTTGGGCGAGAAGCTGAATGCCTGATATCTCCATACTGAGTTTCAGTTCCTGATACACTTTTTTCAGCATATCATGAGACGTAAACAGGACAAGGATCTTCGGCTGTTTTCCCTTTGACATGATTTCTGCATACTTGGCAATATGCTCAATGACTTCCCGCTCTCCGTCATATTTAACGGATTTCATCTCTTTCGGAAAGATGACGTTCATCTGATCATCGTAAGAAAAAGGAGACGGGATGCTTTTGGTGCGCGGATAAAAATCCGCAAGTCCGAGCCTTTCAATCATAAATTGAAAAGAATGCTCCACCATTAAGGTCGCTGATGTGAGCACAACGCTTTTTTTGCGGGCGAAAAACTGGTCTGCCAGCATTTCACCGGGCTCCAAAGGCTGCGCATAGATGCTGACGGCATTTTTTGCGCCCTTCGCGTCAATTTCAACCCAAACGGCTTCTTTCTCATCATTTTCAAACAGCAGCCTGCTGAACGTATCGCGATATTCTTTCAGCCCCCTGATACACTTTACATATTCGGCCGCTAAAAAAGCCGCTCCGCTTTTCATCTGATCAAGCTTTTGATGTAACAGTTTCTCTTGTACTGAAAACATGTCAAGCAGCTGATCCAGCATCGCACAAAGCCGCTCCGCTCCGTCCGTTATCATGTGAAACCCTTTATCCTGGCTTTTATGATTGAGACTATAGACGAGACGGTTCGAATCGTCTTTAGGTTTTCTTCGTTTGACAAAAGAATGCACTGAACTGAAAAATGCGTCGCTTTCCGATTGAATATGCTTCATCCACTCATCGGCGTCAAAAAAACTTTCCGCCGGCAGTTCATACGTATAAAACAGTTTTCTCATCCGCTTTAACAGTCCGTGTTCCTTTAAGGTGCCGATTCGGCTGAGCTTTGTGTGCAGTCCGATGTATGAAGCTCTCTTCCCCAGGTGCTCGCTGGCGGCGCGTTCGAAATGATGCGCTTCATCAATGATGACCGTTCCGCTTGCAGGCAGTTTTTTCGTTTCACTGCTTTGATCTGAAAACAGCAAAGCATGGTTTGTGATAATCAGATCTGCGGCCTGCGCCTTTTCTTTAGCCCGTTCATAAAACCCGGCAGCCGAGTCCTTCCCTTTTTTAAAAAAAGAATTCTCATCGTAAGCCATGCGCTCCCACAGCAATCTGCCGCCTGATGGAAGATTCAGCTCAGCGGCGTCGCCAGTTTCAGTCTCCGTCAGCCAGACGAGAAGCTGCGCTTTCGTCAAAACCGCATCATAGTTGTCATCTTCCTCATGCAGAATATGTTCAAACTTAGGCAGGCACAGATAATGTGATTTCCCTTTTAAAATAGCGGCTTTGACCGGCCAAGGAAATATACGCTCCAAAAGCGGAAGATCTTTAGACATGATCTGCTGCTGCAAAAGAGTAGAGTACGTGCTGATAATCACGGGAGTTTGTTCCGCTTTGGCAAATAAAACAGCCGGAACGAGATAACCGATCGTTTTTCCGATGCCGGGTGCCGCTTCAATCAGCGCATGCTCCCGATTGCGGAAGGCGCCAAGCACTTCATCCATCATCGAAAGCTGCCCTTTCCGCTTTTCATAGCGGGGGATGATGCCGGATAAGATCTGTTCTTTTTCTTCGTTCCACTTTTCAAGGTCAATGGCCGCATTCACCGGACGGGAAACCGGAATGTGATCGGGCTCTTTAATCGAAAAAGAGGCGTATGGAATGCAGCTCTTTTCTTCCGCCGGCCTGCTTTCATGTATAAAAGAATCCAAAAGCAGCGTCAAATCGCTGATAAAATGCTGTGAAAGCCTTCTAAGCTGCTTTAATGTCGGTAAAGGCAAATGTTTCAGTTTATGTAAAATGTCTAAAAAGACCAGTCCCGTAACCTCCGCATCGCTGTCTGCGCGGTGAGGTCGGTCATGAACAATATTCAGCTCCGCGCACAACTCACCGAGCTTATATCCTTCAAACCCCGGGAAAACAATACGCGAAAGCTCAACCGTATCAAGCACTTCACAATCCGGCAGCTCATAGCCCGCTTCGCTCAGTTCATGCCGGACAAATCCGAGGTCGAAATGAATATTGTGGGCAACAAAATACGCGCCGTCAAGCAGATGAAAAATCTCCTCCGCGACCGCTTCAAACGGCAGTTCATTTTCAACCATTCCGGACGAAATTCCGGTCAGCTGTTCAATAAACGGCGGGATAGCCTGATTCGGATTGATATATTTTGAAAACCGCTCAGTTATTTGTCCATTTTCAATGACAACCGCTGCGATTTGAATGATTTTATCGCCCTTTTTCGGCGAATTTCCTGTTGTTTCGACATCTATGACAACGAACCGTTGTTTGTTCATTAAAATGGACACCTCAATTCTTGCATACGAGAAAAGTGTAACACGTTTTGTTGAGAAATGGAGCGGAAAAACAGCTTTTGCCCCTAAATCTTAAAAGAAAACCCCCATGAAGGGGGCTCTTTTACAAAATCGTGTATGCCGGCTCCTGGCCCAGCATCTGCTCGATTTTATTCTGATCATCCAGAACGGCCACCTTCGGCTGATGGCTTTTTGCTTCCTGATCAGACATCATTTGATAAGAAATAATAATGACTTTATCTCCTTCTTGGACGAGACGGGCGGCTGCTCCGTTTAAACAGATGACGCCGCTCCCCCGCTTACCGGGAATAATATACGTTTCAAGTCTCGCTCCGTTATTATTATTCACAATCTGAACTTTTTCATTAGCGAGCATTCCGACGGCATCTAAAAGATCTTCATCAATCGTAATGCTGCCGACATAGTTTAAATTGGCTTCCGTCACGGTAGCGCGGTGCAGTTTTCCGGCCATCATAGTGCGGTACATATTATGATCTCTCCCATTCATCAATATCAATAATGATATTATCAATCAGTCTGGCTTTAGAAAATTGGACGGCACAGGCCAGAATGACCTTGCCGTTTAATGTTTTAAGCAGAGTCAGCTCCGGATAAGCGTACAGTTCGGCATAATCAATGACGCCGCTTGTGTTTTCGATGATATCGGTGACGGTTTTTATAACGGTTTCCGGATTTCTTTCACCGTCTCTGATCAGTTCGGCACCTTGCTGCAATGCTTTATAGATCATCGGCGCTTCTTTGCGTTCCTGCTCAGTCAGATAGACGTTGCGAGAGCTTTTGGCAAGTCCGTCTTCTTCTCTGACCGTGTCCACTGCAACCAATTCGATATCCATAAAGAAATCCTCAATCAATCCGTCCACAACCGCTGCCTGCTGGGCATCTTTCAGGCCGAAGTAGGCGCGGGTCGGTTTAACGAGATTGAAAAACTTCGTCAGCACAGTGGCCACTCCGTCAAAATGGCCGACGCGGGAGGCGCCGCACAACACGTCAGTTCTCCTTTTCACTTGCACGGCAACATTTTGCTCGCCTTTGTACATATCACTTGGAGACGGCGTAAACAAAACATCTGCCCCCGCCTGTTCTGCAAGCCGGGCATCGCGCTTTAAATCTCGCGGATATGCTTCGTAATCCTCGCCCGGTCCGAATTGAGTCGGATTGACAAAGATGCTCATCACGACAATATCGTTTTCTTTGCTTGCTTTTTCAACCAGCGTCAGATGTCCTTCATGAAGAAAACCCATTGTCGGGACGAATCCGATCGTCCGGCCTTCTGAGCGGTATTGTGCAATCAATTCTTTCAGCTGTTGAGTTTCTGTCAGTTGTTTCATCGCTTACTTTCCTCCGTACAAGCCTTGCAGCACAGTTTGGTTTATCCGAAAGGAATGCTTTTCTTCCGGGAAAACCCGTTCTTTCACATCACGGACGTAACCGCTGAGTGCCGACTCAATCGTGCCGTCGATTTTGGCGTATTGCTTCACGAACTTCGGTGTTCTGTCCACGCCGTGGCCGACGACGTCATGATAGACAAGGACTTGGCCGTCCGCTTTTGAACCGGCTCCGATTCCGATGACGGGAATGGATACTTCTTCTTTTATTTTAGCAGTCAGTTCAGCAGGCACGCATTCAAGCACGAGCATCATCGCTCCCGCCTGCTCGCATTTGATGCTGTCTTCAATGAGCTTTTTCGCGCTTTGCTCATCTTTTCCCTGTACTTTATATCCGCCTAATACGCCGACAGACTGCGGTGTGAGGCCTAAATGGCTGACGACGGGAATTCCGCCGAGAGTCAGCGCGCGGATGGATTCGAAAACGCCGTCTCCGCCTTCCAGCTTTAACGCGTCCGCGCCGCTTTCCTGAATAATGGCCGCGGCGTTTTTCAATGTATCCTCTTTTGAAAGGTGGTAAGACATAAACGGCATGTCAGTTACGATAAACGTATTTTTCGCACCGCGTTTTACCGCTTTTGTATGGTGAATCATGTCACTGACCGTTACGCCGACTGTTGAATCGAGTCCGAGCACGACCATTCCGAGCGAATCCCCGACTAAAATCATGTCGACTCCCGCCTGTTCCGCAAGCTTTGCCTGCGGATAATCGTAAGCGGTCAGCATCACGATCGGCTCTCCGTTTTCCTTCATTTTCATGAAATCCAGTTTTGTTTTCATTCTGTTTCTCCTCCTCTAAACGGTGAGGAGATGAGCCGCCAATTCTTCGCAAGCAAAAAAGCCTTCTGTAAAATAAGAAGGATTCCCACTTGTTTAACGTTCGGCGAATGTCATCCCTCTGTCCCAGTCCTTTTTTGGATCAAGGCAGACTTTTCGTAATCTCTGTTCTGCTGATCAGGTGCAGTTCATTATGATACTGCCCATAGGAAGTATACCAAATTCACGAGGCTTGTACCAACTAAGATTAATTGAGCTCGATATCGGCAGAATAGATCTTCTTTATACCGTCTCTCGTTTCCAAGAGAAGAACTCCCTCATCATCAATGCCGAGCGATTTCCCGTAAAACGTCCCTTGCAGCGTTCTCGCTCTGAGCTCGTTCCCCAGTCCGACCGCATAGCTTTCCCATAGCAGCTTGATCGGTGTAAAGCCGTGGTTCAAGTAATCCTGATAGCGTTTTTCAAAAGTCAGCAGAATCTCTTGTATCAGACCCGCTCTGTCAATTTTCTCGCCGGCTTCCATGCTCAGGCTCGTCGCAATGTCCTGAAGCTCGCCGGGAAAATCGGTTTCCTGCTGGTTCACGTTGATCCCGATCCCGAGAATAACCGAACGGACACGGTCTTCTTCCGCCTGCAGCTCAGTTAAAATCCCGACGGCTTTTTTGCCGTGAATCATTAAATCATTCGGCCATTTAATGGCGGGCTGTACACCTGTAAAAGCCTCGATGGCCTGTACGACCGCAACGGCAGATAACAGGGTGAGCTGCGGCGTTTTTTGCAAAGGAACGTCGGGTCTCAGAATGAGGCTCATCCAAATCCCGTTTCCCTCCTGTGAATGCCATACTCTGGCCATTCTTCCTCTGCCTGCCGTTTGTTTATCGGCGACTACGAGCGTCCCTTCCGGCGCGCCGTCATTGGCAAGTTCATGAGCGGTTTTTTGGGTGGACGGCAGGACGTCCCGGTAATGAAGCTGTTTGCCCAAAACCTCTGTTTTCAGCCCGAAACGGATTTCGGATTCACTGAGTTTCCCCGGTTTTTTAATGAGCCTGTACCCTTTTCGTCTGACCGCCTCAACCTCATAGCCCTCTTTGCGGAGTTCCTCTATATGTTTCCAAACGGCGGTTCTCGAGCAGCCGAGCGCGTCACTTATTTTCTGCCCGGAGATAAAGCCGTCACCCGCCTCAGAAAATAAATCAATTAATCGGGTTCTTAATGTTGATCCCATGATGCGAGCCACTCCTTTATGTCATGTTTTCGGTTAGGGAGCTTCCCTGCCAATACCGCTTCTTCGATCCGGCGAAGTTCTTCGGCCACCCATTTACCCGCGCGGCGGTTTCTGAGCTCCATCAGATCAGCGCCTGAAATGTCGAGGTCTCGAAGGCTTTTGATCGGCAGCTGCTCATACAGGCTCTGAACCTCTTTCAGCTTTTGTTCATCAATCGTCTTATGCTTTTTCAGCATCCCGATTTTAACGGCTGAAAACAGCGCCTCTCCCGCCCGGTACATCGCTTCCGCTTCCAGCTGCGCCGGATAAACGCTTATGATCTGCACCGCTTTTTTTATGACTTTTCCCGGCAGTTTCCATTGTTTTAAAAACGCCTCGGCGCTTTTCGGACAAAGACCGAGAAACAATAACAGCGCTGCCCAGCGTTCTTCGCGTGCATCTAAAGAAGAAAAGGGAAATCCGCTCGCTTCCAGCATTTGCTGCTCATAACCGGAAAGGCCGGGCAGCTCTTGTATCAAACCTGTCTGCACCATCGTTTGAATCGCATCCTGTGAGAAAGCGCCCTGCAGCAGCTTTTCAAACTCGGCGGTCTTTCGTTCTACTGATACATGTGCCAAAAGCTCCCTGTCTTTTATGACGGCCTCTCTTGTTTCTTTTTCTAACAGAAAGCCGAGCTGACTCATAAAGCGGACGGCTCTCATCATCCGCAGAGCGTCTTCCCGAAAACGGTCTTCAGGGTTACCCACCGTTCGGATCAGCTTTTGTCCGATATCATGTGCGCCTCCGAAATAATCAAGCAGCTCTCCTTCGGCAGACATCGCCATCGCATTAATCGTTAAGTCTCTCCGCTTTAAGTCTTCTGATAAAGAAGTAATGAACCGCACAGCTTCAGGGCGCCGGTAATCCTTATATTCTGATTCGGCACGAAAAGTGGTGACTTCATAGGTTTCATCTTCCCACAGGACGATGACGGTGCCGTGCTCTTTTCCTACATCGACAGTCCGCTTAAAGAGACGCTCCACCTCATTCGGCGAAGCGCTGGTTGCGATGTCCACATCACCTATTTTTCGTTTCATATAGCTGTCTCTGACGGCTCCCCCGACAAAGTATGCCTGATGGCCCGCCTTCATCAGATGATGAAGGATGGGGAGGGCTTTGACAAATTCCTGTTCCATAAGATCACTCCGGTCCTGCCAATTCGTCATAAATCCGTTCATACTGACTGACGATTCTTTGCGAAGAAAAGGCGGTCTCTACCATTTTCAGCGCATGATCAGTCAATCGTTTGCTGAGCTGTTTATCTTCTAAAACGGCAAGCGCTTTTTCAGATGCCGTCTGAATATCGCCGACTTCCACCAGAAAACCGCTTACTTGATCTTTAATCACTTCCGGGATTCCGCCGATATTTGTTCCGATGCACGGCACGCCGCAGGCCATCGCTTCAAGAAGGACGAGTCCGAAACTTTCTTTTTCAGACAGAAGAAGCTTAAGGTCGCTGATGGAATACAGCTCTTCCACCCTGTCCTGATTTCCGAGGAGCAGCACTTGATCCTGCAGGCCGTATTTTTCGACTAGCTGCCAAGCGACGCACTTTTCCGGCCCGTCGCCGACAAGCAGGAGCTTCGCCTTTGTTTTGGCTGCGATATTACGGAAAACGCGGATGACATCTTTAACACGTTTTACCTTTCTGAAGTTCGAGACATGGATGACGACTTTTTCATCCGGCAAAATGCCATGTTTCTCTTTTATACTCTCTGTATTTTTCTTAAGATAAACACGTTCATCAATAAAGTTGTAGATGGTCTCAATTTTTTTATCCGGCTTGATTAAGTCATATGTTTCTCCGGCAAGCGCGGTTGATACCGCCGTCACTCTGTCGGACGCTTCGATGGCAAAACGGATTAAATCTTTTAATGACGGATCATATCCTAAAACGGTGATGTCCGTACCGTGAAGCGTCGTCACGATGCCGATGTCGCGCTTGAGCATCTGCTTGGCAAGATAAGCGCATACCGCATGCGGCAGCGCATAATGCGCGTGGATGATATCAAGATTTTCCCTTGCGGCAACCTCGGCGATTTTGCTCGCCAGCGTAAGGTCATAAGGCGGATATTTAAATACCGCGTATTGGTTGACTTCCACCTCATGAAAATGAATATTCGGATGATATGTATTTAATCTGAACGGGATGCTTGATGTGATGAAATGAACCTGGTGCCCTTTTTCTGCAAGCAGCTTGCCGAGTTCCGTCGCAATAATACCCGAGCCTCCGACACTCGGGTAGCATGTAATCCCTATTTTTAATGGTCTCATTGTCCGCCCCCAAAAACATCATCATTCAAAACGGGAAGCTGTTTTGAAAAGAAACCCTCGGCATACCCCGTCCCGGCTTCTTTGCCATACAGTCTTTCCCGCGCTTCCACCATTTCAATATAACCGTTGGTCAGCGGTGTGTTCACTGACTGCGCCGTAGGAATAAACTGGCTTTGATAGGCGTGCAGGCTTTCTTTTTTCAGATCGATGGTTTCCGTTATGTCGATTACAAAGTCCGGACGGTGAAACCCGTTGATCATATAATAGTATACGCGCTGAGCCTTATGAGCCGGCAGTTCCTGATGATCTCTGTATTTATGAATTCCCGCCGAGAACACCGCCTCTTCGACCAAAGCCGCCGCATTGCCGTGGTCAGGATGGCGGTCTTTCGGATAAGGCATGAAAACGGTTTTCGGCCGGCAGGCTCTGATGACACTGACAATCCGGCGGATGCCGTCCTCACTTTTCAAAAGCCCGCGGTCGGGAAGCGTAAGCTGGATTCTCTCTTTTACGCCGAGAATTCGTGCCGCCTCTGCCGCTTCTTCTTTTCTTATCCCTACCGTTCCGTTGGATGATAGTTCGGCCTCGGTCAAATCGCATATCACCGCGGTTTTTCCTTGAGCCGTAAATTTTGCGATCGTGCCGCCCATACCGATCTCGACATCATCACTATGGGCGCCGAACGCCAGAATATCAACGTGTTCAGACATTCGGCTCTCCTCCGCGCACAAGATTGCGGAAATCAAATGCCCCGCCGTCCAGTGTCCGGACGAGGATTTCCGCTGTTCCCATATTTGTGGCGAGCGGGATCGCGTATACGTCACACAGCCGGATCAGCGCCGAGACATCCGGTTCGTGAGGCTGCGCAGTTAATGGATCGCGCAGAAAAATGACGAGATCCAGGGCATTTGCTGCAATCAATGCGCCGATTTGCTGATCTCCGCCGAGCGGGCCGGATTGAAAACGTTCAACAGACAATCCGGTCGCTTCCTGGATTTTCAGGCCCGTCGTACCTGTCGCGTATAACTCATGATGGCTCAGTATATCTTTATATGCGGTCGTAAACTGAACCATATCCTGCTTTTTTTTATCGTGAGCAATCAAAGCGATTTTCATTTGATGTTCTCCCCCTTGCCGATTCAGTCGATAATATTTTCGAGTCCGTATACAAGCTGGTCGATTTTCATCACTTGCTCCACTGACAGCTTCACTCCTGACATAAAGGAAGCCCGGTTATAAGAGTCGTGGCGCAGTTTCAGCGTCTGGCCGTCCATGCCGAACATGACTTCCTGGTGGGCGATAAGGCCTGGCAGACGCACGCTGTGAAGGCGGATGCCGTTTAATTCAGCACCGCGGGCGCCCGGCAGAATTTCTTTTTCATCAGGATGGCCCTGCTGCTTTTCTGTACGAACGCTTGAGATCATTTCCGCTGTTTTCAGCGCCGTTCCGCTCGGGGCATCCAGCTTTTGATCGTGATGAAGCTCAATGATTTCTACATCTTCAAAATAGTTGGCGGCCATTTGTGAGAACTTCATCATCAGCACCGCGCCCAATGCAAAGTTCGGAGCGATGATGGCGCCGATTCCTTTCTCTTCAGTCAAGGCTTGAAGCTCCTCTAAATCCGCTTCAGAAAATCCGGTCGTTCCCACAACGGGGCGGAGGCCGTGTTCAAGAGCGGCTTTCGTATGTTTTTTGCCGATTTCAGGCGTTGTCAAATCGATCAGCACATCCGGTTTTGTTTCTTGGAAACATGCGCGGATATCCGTATAAATAAGAGCGTCTGAATCAGCTGACATCACTTCCCGCAATGTTTGCTGATCGTATGTATGGTCAATGGCGCCGACAAGCTCAAAATGAGGCGTGCGGACGGCAAGTTTTACGGCCTCCTGGCCCATTCTGCCTCTCGGTCCGGCAATGACGACTTTAATGGTTTCATTTGACATGGTTTCTCCTACTTTCCTTCTTCTTTTCTAGTCCAGCGGTCTTTATCACGTGTATTAAATTTATGCATGACGCGGTTATGAGCTTCCTCCAATGAAATATCAAGGGAGTTGGCGAGGCAGATCAGGACGAACAGCACATCGCCCATTTCCTCTTCCATGCTTTTCTCATTTTCCGTCGTTTTCTTCGGCTTTTCCCCATAATAATGGTTGACTTCTCTTGCAAGTTCGCCCAGTTCTTCCGTGAGACGGGCCATCATGGCAAGCGGGCTGAAATAGCCTTCTTTGAATTGGCCGATATATTCGTCGACCTCAGCTTGTAAGTCTTTCATCGTTTTGTCACTCACTGTGCGAATACCTCCTGTCATCTCTTCCATGTTAGCTAATTCAAGTACATTTGACAAATGTTAAAAACGGCAGTTTGCTGTTTTCTTTTGTATCCACTATAATATTTACGCAATCTTATGGAAGGAAAAGGGGTTTGATGCAATGCTTGGAGAAATCAGAATCAAAAACATTTGCTTTATTTTAATCGGCGCCGCTGTTTTTTCATTCGGACTGGTTCACTTTAATATGCAGAACAATTTGGCGGAAGGCGGATTTACCGGCATTACGCTGCTTTTATATGCGTTATTCCACATCAGCCCTTCTATTTCCAACCTGGTATTGAACATTCCTATCTTTTTCATCGGCTGGCGTATGCTCGGCCGGACGATGTTTGTCTATACCCTGATCGGCACCGTCTCTCTTTCTGTTTTTCTGAGTGTTTTTCAGCGCTACGAAATTCATATGCCGCTGTCCCATGATTTAGCGCTGGCTGCCTTATTCGCCGGTGTATTTATCGGCGCGGGTCTCGGCATTATTTTTAAATACGGCGGCACGACGGGCGGGGTCGATATCATCGCCAGGCTGATCAACAAATTTTTCGGAATCCCGATGGGCCGGACGATGTTTGCCTTTGACGCCTGTGTCATTTTGCTTTCTTTGTTTACGTATCTTTCTTACAAGGAAGCGATGTACACGCTTGTAGCCGTTTTTGTCGCTGCGAGATTGATTGATTTTATCCAGGAAGGCGGCTATGCCGCAAAAGGGGCAACGATTATTTCTTCGAAAAACGATTTGATCCAGCAAAAAATCATTGAAGAGATGGAGCGCGGCGTCACCGTTTTAAAAGGACAGGGATCATATACAAAAGAAGACAGGGACGTTCTTTACTGCGTCGTTCCGAAAAACGAAATTGTGCTTTTGAAAAGCGTCATCACTTCCGTTGACCCGCACGCCTTTGTTGCAGTAAGCGACGTCCATGATGTGCTCGGCGAAGGATTTACGCTTGATGAAAATAAAAATCCGATCAGACGATAATAAAAAGGCGGCTTTTGCCGCCTTTACTGTTCGTGTTTCCATTTGACAACCGGTGATTTTTTCTTTTTCAATCGGCGGACAAATGCCGGACTGACATTGAGCGTCTGCTCGACGAAGCGCTGCGGTGTCAGTGCCAGCCATTGGTTTAAAGAGACGTCTTCGAAACGGTCGCTTTTGAAGATTTCCAGAAATCGAAGCACGGTGTCACCGGTATTCTGAACATAATGTCCCATTGCAAAAGGAACATATCCTACGTCACCCGCTTGATAGTTAAATGTCCGCGCTCTTCCCTCCGCCGCAAACACCGTCATTTTCGCTTCTCCTGAAAGATAATACTGCCACTCGTCCGTATTCGGATGCCAATGCAATTCTCTCATGCCTCCGGGTTCGACCTCCACAAGAGCTGCGGCAATCGTTTTTGACACCTTAAACGTTTTTGAATCGACAATCTTTACTCTTCCCCCGCTGGTAACAAGAGGCTCCTGCCGGGAAAGCTTGTAGCTGAACGGCTCCAAAACGGTGCCTTCCGGGGAAGAAACTGCTGCCTGTTCAATCGGGGGAGGCGGTTCCAGCTGAAACATGTAACGCTCTTTCTTGTGAATGTAGGCCAAGTCATATCCGGGAACACCGAAGTTCGTCTCCAGCACGCTGCGCGGGGTATGGGCAAACCAGTCAGTTACTGAAAAGGTGCTGTTTTCTGAAAAAGAGCCGTCATCAAAGACAAGCAAAAACTCACTGCCCCGTTCCATCCCTTGAATGGAATGAGGAATGCCGGAAGGAAAATACCACAGATCCCCTTCACTTACGTTATCAATAAAATTCCGCCCATTTTGATCAACCGCAGTTAAACGGACTTCTCCGTTAATCACATATCCCCATTCGGCTTCTTTATGCCAATGAAGCTCCCGCACAGCTCCCGGTTTCAGTCTCATGTTCACCGCCGCGATGTTTTTGGATACCGGCAGTTCCCTGACCGTCACCTCTCTGGACCATCCGCCGTCTTCAAGCCTCATATGCGTATCAGAAAATGAGAATTTCAAGTTTTGAACCGTTCCTGCATCCGTTGAGGGCGGAACGAGCATGTCAGGATTCTGGAAGTCACGCGCGAGGTTTCGCGGTCCTTCGTCAGTCGCCCCTTTTCTGCCTCTGATCGGCTGCGGGAGGTGTTTTGAAGCCAATTGCTGGATGAGTTTTTTCACTGACTTAGCTCCTTTACAGCAATTTCTGTTTATTTAGACTTAGGATACTCACGCTTTTTCTCTTTCTTTTTTTCCGCTCTGTATTTTCGGTAGCCGACATATGTCAGCGCAGTAATAATGATACCGCCTGTTGTCAGAATGACCCAGAGCAGCGAAGGGTCAGCGTCATCCCGCTCCACCTTGTCAAAAACCCGCTTTAAATCCTGCTGCAGGAGCGTCAGACGCTCAAGCTTTGTTCCTTTTGTCATCTGCTGAAACCCGTCCTGCTCAATCACCTCGATATGTTTCGCCACCGTATCAAGCTGGCCGGCCGACACATCCATTGTCAGGCTGGGATAAATTAAATCATATAATGATATAAATTCATTCCACTTTTCATTGAAATTTTCACTTCCGTTTCCGCTGACATCTTCTTTTAAGGCGCTGAATGTCGCCATAATCGGTCTTTCAAGCGAACCCCACAGCGGATCGGAGTGGTCTTCCATCGCATCCATTACCAACCTGAACTGGGCGGCTGCCCGGATTTTTTCGGTATCTGAGGCGTCTGCCTGTTTCAGAACGCGCACTAAATCATTGAAACCCAGAGTCACCTGCCTGACTTCGGCGCCGCTCAGTGAGTTTACGTGTGTCATTTTTTTCTTAAAGTAGCCAAGCACTTGCAGAGCCTCATCATACTGCGAATGCCGCGTCATTTGGAAAACGGTATCCGAAAGGTCGTTCAGTTCCTTGAGACCGCCCTCATCTTCAGCTTTGGCAGTTGTGATGAAACACATAAGAGCAAGTAAAAGACAGATCGTCAGCTTTCGTTTCATAGAGGTCCCTCCCACTCCTTCTCTTTACAGAATATGAGGAGCGGGACAAGGTTAGACCAAGATTCTATCAGTGTAAGTCAAGCTTTATCCGTCTTTTGGAAATCACCAAATAGTATGCAAGGCCGAGTGAAAATATGCTCAGCCAGAATGTAGCATAGCCGATTACTTGCATATAGTCATTGAGCATTGAGTAGCGGGGCATCATGCCGAAAAGATAATCAATGACATCATTATGAAGCGTCCAAACAGCGGCAACGGCAAGATGCCATAACCGGAACCGAAAATACGGGCTGTATAAAACGCCTTGAACGGCCATGGCGAAATGTGAAGCAATCAGCATGTACCCTTCCCAAGGCATCTGCCCCATTTTGACCAGCACAAAGACATTCATTCCGACCGCCCACAGCCCGTATTTTACAAGGGTTACAAGAGCCAGCGCTTCAAACAGCGGCGCGTTTCTTCCCATGAGAAATGCCAGAAGCACGAACAGGAAAAAAAACGTCGCCGTCGGGCTGTCAGGCACAAATATCAGAAATCGGAACGGCGTGTCCGCAAGCTGCGGCACATACCAATAATAGCCGTACACCGTACCGATAAAATTAACGGCAAGAACAAGCAGAAGCATGCCGCGCAACCCTAAAAGATAAGAAATCCACCTCATACCATCAACTCTCAGTCCGTAAAAAGTATGTATCATGCAAAAAAAAGCTGACATCCGGTCAGCTCTTTTCATAAAAGTATATCCTGCTATTGTCTACTTCACAATACGTTATTTCGCTGTCGTTTCAGAAATGAACTTCGCCAGCTGATCAAGCTGTTTGTCATTCCCTTTAAAAATACCGGCTGGCATCTGCCCTTTCCCTTTAACGGCGATTTTTTTAATTTCTTCCGGGCTCAGCCCGTTATCGACCAGGGACGGACCGGCGCTTCCGCCTTGAAGATTATCCCCGTGACAGGAAATACAGCCTTGTTCTTTAAATACCTTATAACCGTCTGATTCAGTATCAATGGCGGCTTCTTTTTTGATTTTCCCCTGTTCCTCCGCCTTCGCCCAGTCATGCGTCGCGACTGACTGCCACGTTAAAAAGACCGTAGCGCAAAGCGCCAAAAGCATCATGCCGACCGCAACCGGACGCTTCCACGGCCTTCTTTCAGACCCCCTGTCGAGAAACGGAGCCAAAAGCAGCGACCCGAAGGCAAGACCCGGTATAATCATCGCGCCGATAACGGTGTAGCTCCCTGCGGCATATTCATATTTTAATAGCTGGTATAAAAATAGAAAATACCAATCCGGCAGCGGAATATACCCTGTATCCGTCGGGTCCGCCACCCGTTCCAAAGGCGGCTCGTGCACAATCGTTAAAACGAGAAATCCGACGAGGAAAACGGCCCCGACCATCCATTCTTTCAGCAGGAAGTTCGGCCAAAACGCCTCTGTCTTTCCAGGATACTCTGAATAGTCTTTCGGTATATTCGGTTTTTTTTCAGCCGGTATCCTTGAATCTCCTACAAACTTCATTCCTTTCCCCGGTGCATGTCATCCCCTCCCTTTTATATCAGATTTGTATTAAAGCGGTCCTGAAATTCCCTGCTTGCGGATCATGACAAAGTGGGCGCCCATGAGCGCAAACAAAGCGGCAGGGAGAAAAAATACGTGAATCGCAAAAAATCTCGTCAGCGTTTGTGCGCCGACAATATCGTGGTGGCCGGCAAGAAGAGTTTTCACCTGCGCTCCGATCAATGGCGTCGCCTCCGCAATCTGAAGACCTACCTTTGTCGCAAACAGCGCCTTCATATCCCATGGAAGCAGATACCCTGTAAAACCGAGACCGAGCATCACAAAAAAGATCAGAACACCGACGATCCAGTTCAATTCCCGAGGCTTTTTATAAGCTCCCTGAAAGAAAACCCGCAGCGTATGTAAAAACATCATCACAATGACTAAACTTGCACCCCAATGGTGCATACCCCTTACAATCTGCCCGAAAGCGACTTCATTCTGCAAATAATACACAGATTCCCACGCGTTTTTTATATCCGGCACATAATACATCGTTAAAAACATCCCGGACAACACTTGGATAACGGTTACAAAAAACGTCAAACCGCCGAAACAATAGACAAAAGCCGAGAAATGGTGAGCGGGATTTACATGTTCCGGCACTTCATGGTCGGCGATATCCCGCCACATCGGCGTAATATCGAGACGTTCATCCACCCAGTCATAAATTTTGTTCAGCATGTCACCCTTCCCCCCTAGGCTTTGCTTTTCCAAGATACAAAAAGCCGTCCTTTACTTTTTGCTCATAACGGTCAAGAGGCGCGAGCGGCGGCGTGCCCGGAACGTTCGTGCCGTCTTTTTCATACAGCCCGTAATGGCAGGGACAAAAGAACTTGTTCGGATTTTTAGGATCATTGTTCCAGTTTACGGTGCAGCCCAAATGCTTACAGATCGGAGAAAGCGCTATAATTTCATCCCCATGCTTGTAAACCCAGGCTGACCTGGATTCTTCCGATTCGTACCAGGCGTCGACTTGATGAATTTTAAAGTCAAACCGCTTCGGCTCCTTCGTCAGCTCATCCACACTGACAACCTGCACCATTTTTTGATCTCCCGTCGGTTTTAATACCGGGTCCAGCGCAAAACGGACCATGGGCATAAGCGCACTGGCGGCCATAAATCCCCCCACGCCGGTGAGCGCATAGTTTAAAAATTGTCTTCTTGATATATCTTGTTTTCCGCCCATCTCTTCCCCCCCTAAAGATTGACCAAAAATTAACTAAAATAGAAAATAATTCTGAGATTTGACACCCTCATAATATATGAATCTTTCAGCAAGGTCAACAGAGGCAAAACGGGTGTTTTGCGGGATGCCTGGTGTTTTTAAGAATTGTTCCACTTCTGTAACAAAACGTTCAAAATTTCTCCGCACTTGTCATCCGCTATTTTTCTCTTTAAAGAGTCTTTCATATGTTCAAACGGAACGGCAGGTATGTATATGACATCAGACCCTATTTCAGAATCCTTCCATTTTTCGTCTGCCGTCAGGAACAAGACGTGCCGAAAGTTGGTCATCACTTCGTCTTTGAGTTTTTGAAGCAGGGCGATTTGTGATTGGTCTATATCAACATATGTATAAGAGGGGAATAAATATACCCGTCCCTTCAATTGGCGCTCAAGCTCTTCAGAAAGCAATTGGGTGCTTTCCCCCTGTTCAACGGCCTCTTTTAAGCCTCCTGAAGATTTTATGGAAATTAACGGAATGACAGCGGTATCAATGTAATCCGCAGATTGTAAATAGGCATCGGCATCAGCGGCCCTCCATCTCATGTCTCGTTCCTCCTCTTTACGCAACAAGCCTTGCATATTCTGCAAGGCTGTCATTTATGTGAGCTGATTCAATTGGCGGGAAAGCTTTTCAAATGTTTCTTTGTCGTGGCGGTCCAGCGCCTCGTCGATATCTTTAAGCAGCTTTTCCCGCTGGAAAGTGGAAATGGCATGTTCTAATATTTTTTCGGCCATCCCCTGATCCTGTTTATTTTCAAACAGGTCTTTCGGCAGATGCGGATTTGATTCAAGAACAGCGGCATATTCCGGTGAGCTGTAGGCCGAACGGAAATTCAGCTGGATAAATAAATCCTGCTGTTTATTTAACCGGATGTCGTGAAAAGATTTTTCAGCGTCCGTAGTCATGACATTTTCTTTGTAAAACCTAAACGGCACCTCATCAACGCAATGAGTAGACATGATAATGCCTCTCGGGCAAAATTCGGCTTGTTCTACAAAATGGACTTTTTCCATTAATGAATCATGACTCATTAAATAATTTAAAATCCAGACGCACTCCCGGCGTTTAAGCTGATAATGATTTAAAAACCAACGGATAAAATCCTTTTTTTCATTGACAGAAACAGGGGTCTGCATGTAATTCCCTCCTCTATCGATCGTATAATCTGACATCACTTATACATTCAGCAAGCATGGTCCAAAATCCTGCTTATCTTAAAAATTCATCCTCTATCCGTAAGATTGTTTCTTCAAGCTCTTCGTTTGTTCCATCCATTGAAAGCACTTGTTTTAAAAGCGGCAGCGCTTCTTTCTGGAGACCCTCTTCCAATAAGAAGTGAGCGTATTCATATAAGAAATCCCGATCATCCTGATAATGGAGATACGCAGCTTCGAAGCTTTTTTTCGCTTCAGCGTATTGCTCAAGGCCTGTATAAGCACCCGCCAAATACCAATTGTATTTCGGATCTTCTTCTCCGTAGCCGCGGACTTCCTGAATCAGATCAATAATCTCTTCAAAGCTTTCTTCTTTATGATAGACGGCTAAAAGCGTATGGAGCGCTTCCACGTAACCCGGATCGAGCGCCAGCGCTTCCTGAAGAAGCTTTTTGCCTTCCTCTTCGCTGCCGAGCTTTAACGCCATTTTCGCCGCATAGAGAAAAAGCTCTTTATTGTATTCATCGTAAGTAATACCTTCTTTAGCGGTTTTTAATGCATCTTCATACATGCCTTCTGCCTCGTAGCTTTTTGCAAGCGGCATATAAAGCGATGAATAGGAAGGATCAAGCCCTTTTAAATCAGACAGCTGCTTGATGGCTGTTTTGACCATTCCCGCCTGATAGGCTGTGAACCCGTACCCGAAAATCGTATTCGGTTCTGTATGTTCTGCCGCCGCTTTTTCATACCATGAAATCGCTTCCTCAAATTCACCCGCCGCGCTCAATGACTCAGCCAGCCTCTGATGAACATTTACGCCGCCGATTTCGTGCCGTTCTTTTGCCGTCTCTTCATAGTAAGGAACGGCTTTTGCGTATGATCCCTGAGTGAAGTATAATTCCCCCAGAGCGAAATCAATAACAGGTTCATCTTGTAACATCGCTTTCGCCTGTAACAGCTTTTGCTCACTTACTTCAAATAAGCCCTGCATCTGATACAGATCAGCCATTAAAAGAAGGCTTTCCGCGTAAGACGGGTCTTCCGGAGAAATCGTCTCCAGCACCTCTAGAGCTTTTTCTTCTTCATCAATATCTATTAACAATTCGGCGTAAAAATTCGTCAGCTCAGACTCATCCGGATAAAGGTCATGCAGATCACTGATCAGCGCTAACGCTTTTTCGGCGTTTCCCCATTCATAGTAGAGCTGGGCTGCAATGGCTTTGTCTTCGTCATGAAGCTGCGTTTCAGCTTTTGAAAGCGCTTTGAGTCCCTTTTCGGTTTCACCTGCTTCAACTAATTTTATGGCTTCTTGGATCAATGTATTCAAATCAGACCGGTCCTTTCTTTTCCTATACCTCATCAACCAATGAAAAGGGTTTTTATTCGGGTTATTCTTATCATAATTCAGACAGGGCCTGCCCGCAAATAAGATGCTTCACCCGGCATTATAGTTTATCAGAAAATGCTTAAGAGGAAAACGGCAAAAAAGGGGACGGCATCTTTATACGCAAACAGCGCAATTTGTTCCGGCTGTTTCTGTAACGAAAACGCATTCCCCCTTTCTGTTATTTTCTGTTTAAGACAAGCTATGTCAAAGCCCAAAGTTTTATGACACATGAAGAAAAAAGCCCGAAGAATCGTCTTCAGGCTTTTTTGGCTAATTGATCTAAATGCTCAAAAAATGTCGGATATGAGACATGGATCGCCTCAGTATCACGAATGTCAATCGGCTCTTCTGTCAGGCATGAAGCGACACTGAGCATCATGCCGATGCGGTGGTCGCCGTGGCTTGACACATCGGCTCCGCCCGCAAGCGTTTTTTTGCCGTGTATTTTCATGCCGTCTTCAGTCGGTTCAATGTCTGCGCCGATTTTCCGGAGCTCTGATACGACGGTGTCGATCCGGTTCGTTTCCTTCACCTTCAGCTCCGCAGCGTCTTTAATGACAGTTGTGCCTTCAGCCTGCGTTGCCAAAAGGGCGATAATCGGGATCTCGTCAATTAAACGGGGAATGATTTCTCCGCCGATTTCTGCCGATTTCAGAGCTGAGGTTTCAATAACCAGGTCTCCGTAAGGCTCTGCGCTGTCCGCTTCTGAAGGAATCACTTCAAGTGAAGCTCCCATTTGCTTTAAGACATCAATCATTCCCGTGCGTGTCGGGTTCAAGCCGACGTTTTTCAGCACAATCCGGCTTCCGGGAACGACAGCGCCTGCCGCGAGGAAAAAGGCTGCTGAAGAAATATCGCCGGGCACGAAAATATCAGCCCCCCGAAGCTTCTGGCCGCCCGTTACGGAGGCGCTCGTCTCCGTTTCCGCAAGCTCGGCGCCAAAAGCGTTCAGCATCCGTTCCGTATGGTCTCTTGATTTATGAGGCTCAGTGACGGTCGTCGTTCCTTCAGCCTGCAATCCGGCAAGCAGCACGGCGGATTTGATCTGCGCGCTTGCAACAGGGGAGACGTAATCAATGCCTTTCAATTGTCCGCCTCTTACGGATAAAGGCGTAAATCCTCCGTCCGCTCTTCCGTCAATCGCGGCTCCCATCTGTTTTAATGGCTCCGTCACCCTCTTCATCGGGCGCTTTGCAATACTTTCGTCGCCCGCTACCGTACTGTGAAATGGGCGTCCGGCTAAAATGCCGAGCATCAGGCGGATGGTCGTGCCGGAATTTCCGACATCAAGAAGGCTGTCGGGCTCACAAAGTGCGTCAATGCCCTTCCCGTATATCGTTACATCACTTCCGTTTTGTTCAATGGAGACACCCATTTTTCTGAAGCAGGCAATGGTGCTCAGACAATCGGCTCCGGGCAAAAAGTTTTTTACCGTTGTGGTTCCTTCCGCAAGCGCTCCGAACATAACAGAACGGTGGGAGATGGATTTATCCCCCGGAATATGAATTTCACCGTTTAAAGACGTCACTTTTTCTCTTTTCAATGTTTTCCACCTCAGTCAGCGTAAAATGTGTCATATTTGGCGCGGGATTGAATGCAGGTTTCCGCACGCTTCCGGTCATCATCAGTCTGGAAACTGATTCTGAGAATTCCGTTAATATCTTCTCTTGTTTCGATAATGCGGATGTTGGTGATACTGATTTTTTCTTCTGCCAATATCGCCGTAATTTCCGAAATGACCCCCGGATGATCGGGAACATCGACATAAAGGTCATAAAAGGACGGGATCGCTCCTTTTTGACGGAGCGGCAGACCGTCGCGATAATCTTTCGCTTTTTTAAAATATCCGAACAGGCTGTCCGCATCTTCATTTTCTACATAAGACTCGATCGTGTCAATCTCCCGTTTCCATTCTTTGAAGCGGTCAAGCAGTTTATCTTTGTTATGAAGAAGTATGTCCCTCCACATCGCCGGGCTGCTTGAGGCGATCCTGGTGATGTCCCGAAAACCGCCGGCTGCGAAACGTTTCAAAAACGGATAATCTTCTTCAGCATGATGAGCCTGATGTACGAGGCTTGCAGCAACGATATGAGGGAAATGGCTGATGACGCTCGTTACGCCGTCATGCTCCTCGGGGGTCATCTCCACAAAGTGGGCGTTTGCCGCTTTCAAAAGTTCCTTCAGATGCGTTACTGACTCTTTAGAAGTTGATTTTCCGGGTGTTAAAATATAAAACGCATTTTCGAATAAAAATTCTTTCGCGGCAGCGGCTCCGGATTTATGAGATCCCGCCATCGGATGGCCGCCGACAAATTGATAGTGAGCCGGAAGCACTTTGTCGGCGTAGCTGACGACTTTCTGTTTCGTGCTGCCCACATCCGTAATCAGGAGTTCATGGGTGATGTCTGATGCGGCCAGCACATCGAGCATTTTCAGCGTTTGGGCGACAGGCGTGGCGATAATGACAACAGACGCTTGCTGCGCCCCTTCCGTAAATGAGCCGGCCCGCTCGTCAATAATTCCGAGCTTCAGCGCGGCAGTGAGCTGTTCTTCCGAAATATCCACACCGATAATCCGTTTATGCGGATGCTCCTTTTTGATGGCCAATGCGATCGATCCGCCAATCAGCCCGATCCCCGCAAGCAATATAGTATCCTTCATTTCACTCATTTCCTTTTTCAACTATTTTAATAGAGCAAAGAGGTGATGCCTGATCACCTCTTATAATATTTCAGCTAAAATTGTGAGAATTTCCTCATTCTGCTCTTTCGTACCGACCGTAATCCTTAACGCTGTCGGAAATCCGAGCGCCTGTCCTGAGCGGACGATATATCCTTTTTCCAACAGGGCTTGGAACAGTTCATCCGCCGGGCGGTTAAAATCAATGAGCACAAAGTTGGTTTGTGAAGGATAACAAGTTAATCCGTGAGTTTCTGCAAAATCATAATACTGCTTAAGGCCTGCTTGATTTTTCTCGACGCATTCCTGAATAAATGTCTGGTCATCAAGCGCTGCCAGTGCCGAAGCCTGACCGATTCTGCTCGTATTGAACGGCTCTCTCGCCGGTTCAATCTGGCGGATCAGTGCTTCGTCCGCAATGCCGTATCCGACGCGCAGCGCGGCAAGTCCGTACGCTTTAGAGAAGGTGCGGAGGATCATAACATTCGGATATTGCTTTAAAAGCGGAATGCTTTCTGGGTAATCTTCCGCCGTAACATACTCGTAGTACGCTTCATCAAGTACAACGAGTATATGCTCGGGAACTCTGTTTAAAAAGGCAATTAGCTCTTGCTCAGAAGTATATGTCCCCGTCGGATTATTGGGGTTGCATACCCATATGATTTTCGTCCCGCCGTCAATTGCTTCCAGCATCCGGTCCAAATCATGAGCGCCGTCACTGCGGAGCGGAACCTCGCGCACCTCAGCGCCTTCAATCACCGCATTGTGTCTGTATTGCGGGAAAGTCGGGGCGGCGGTAATCGTGTTTGCCTGATCATTTAATAAAGAACGGCAGATAATCTGCACAAGCTCATCAGAGCCGTTGCCAAAAATGATCGAAGATTCACTGACCTGCAGATGCTCACTGAGCCGTGTTCTCAAAGCGGCACTGTAACCGTCGGGATACAGCGCAAGCTGCTCAATCTCCTGATGCAGCGCATCTTTAGCGGCCTGTGAACAGCCGAACGGATTTTCGTTAGAAGCGAGTTTTACTACTTTCTCAAGCCCGTATTCCATTTTCACTTCTTCTATTGGTTTGCCCGGCTGATACGGTTTCAGCTGCCGCAGCTGTTCTTTAATCTGCAAATCCAGTCACCTCATTTTACACTGTACAGTCGTCCGAACGTCTTTGCGTATTCTTCAAATTCAAGAAGCGCATCAGCTCTTGTTCCGGGATTCACAAGCTTTGTTTTAAGCTCTTCAACTTTTTTGACAAGCGCGCTGCCGACAACGACACCGTCAGATATTTCATTCATCCCGTCAACCTGTTTGCGGTTTGAAATGCCAAAACCGACCGCCACCGGAACAGAGCTGAATTCTTTCACCTTACGTATGAAAGAGTATACAGACGGATCGAATTCGCTGCGTACGCCCGTCACTCCTAAAGAGGATACACAATACACAAAGCCGCAGGCCTGTTCAGTAATTATTTTCAAACGGTCTTCACTTGTCGGCGCAACCAGAGAGATATAAGCGATGTTCGCCTTTTTGCATGTCATTTGCAAAAGGGCGCTTTCCTCTAATGGAAGGTCGGGTACAAGCAGACCGTCTATGTCGTTTTCCCGCAGTAAAGCGAAAAAGTATTCTTTTTCTAATTGTAACACAGGATTATAATACGTAAAGAGGATAATTGGAATATGAACGCCGTTTTTTTTCATTTTGCCGCCAAGTTCAATTGCTTTTACGATATTCATTCCGTTTTCCAGAGCCCGTTTTGAAGCCCGTTGTATGACGGGTCCGTCCGCAAGCGGATCTGTGTAAGGAACGCCGATTTCAAGGGCAGAGGCGCCTGCATTCTGCAATGATATTGCCAGCTCAACAGAAATGTCAGGAAGCGGATCGCCAGCCGTAATAAAAGGGATAAATAATTTTTCAGAATCTCGCAGATTAAACATGTGTCCCCACCCCGTTTTCCAAAACATTCATCAGCGTATGAACATCTTTATCTCCTCTTCCCGACAAACTGACGAGAATGATTTTGTCTTTATCCATGTCTTTTGCCATTTCAAACGCTTTTGCCAGAGCGTGGGCAGATTCAATAGCCGGAAGAATACCTTCTGTTTCAGAAAGCAGACGTAACGCGGCAATCGCTTCATCGTCTGTCACGCTTTCGTACGTTACACGGCCGCTTTTATGCAGATAAGCGTGCTCAGGGCCGATCCCCGGGTAATCAAGGCCTGCTGAAATGGAATACGGTTCGATAATCTGCCCGTATTCATCTTGTATTAAATAGGTCATTGAACCGTGAATCACCCCGAGCGTCCCTTTTGCGATCGTTGCCGCATGCAGCGGCGTATCAATTCCTTTTCCGGCAGCCTCGGCGCCGATCAGCTCAATATCTTCGTCTAAAAAGGCCTGAAATATGCCCATCGCATTGCTTCCGCCGCCGACACATGCAACAACCTTGTCCGGGAGCGTTCCTTCAACCCGGCGGAGCTGTTCTTTCGCTTCCTCGCCGATGATTTTCTGAAATTCGCGAACGATATACGGATACGGGTGCGGCCCCACTACAGAACCGATAAGGTAGAAATGATCTTCACAATGCTGGACCCAATACCTGATCGCCTCATTCGTCGCATCTTTCAGCGTGCCGTTGCCGCTTGTGACCGGCACCACTTCCGCGCCGAGCAGTTTCATCCGGAATACGTTCAACGACTGGCGTGCAACGTCTTCTTCACCCATAAAAACTGTACACTTAAAACCGAATTTTGCGGCGGCTGTCGCGGCAGCCACACCGTGCTGTCCCGCACCGGTTTCGGCGATGATTTTCGTTTTGCCCATCTTTTTGGCAAGCAGAATCTGGCCTAACGCATTGTTAATTTTATGAGAGCCGGTATGGTTTAAATCTTCTCTTTTCAGATAGATTTTCGCCCCTCCCAAATAATCTGACACCCTGTCTGCGAACGTTAATGCGGTCGGTCTTCCGGAGTAATCAAACAATAGCTTTTTATATTCGGCATGAAAAACGGGATCATTCTTTAATTCTTTGAAAGCCGTTTCGATTTCCTCAAGGGGCCGCATCAATGTTTCAGGGACAAATTTGCCGCCGAATTCGCCGTATCTTCCGATTTCATTTGGATATGGATACATAGTGGTTCATCCTTTCTTCTAAAAGCCGGATCAGTGTTTGATCCTTTTGTCCGTTTTTTTCAATTCCGCTGGCAAGATCTATACCGCACGGACGCGATTTCAGTAAGCCGGTAATCGTTTCAGGATTAACGCCGCCCGCGATAAAACAGCGCTTGTTTGCATTTTGAGCCTGCTTTCGGTACAAGGGGACACGAGCCCATGAAAACGCGATTCCCGTGCCGCCTCTCATTCCTTTTACTGAAGAATCAATGACATATCCGTCGACAGCAGGTGCAAATTGAGCCATCTGACGAAGCGTCCCTTCCCCGTGATGGAGCGCTTTCCATATCTCCGAGCGCACAAGCGGACGGAGACGGAGGGCATCCTCAGGCGATTCATCACCGTGAAGCTGGATGGCGTCAAGTGCCAGATCAGAGGCGATTTGCGCGATGTTTTCTATCGTTTCATTTACAAATACTCCGACATGTTTCTTGTCTGTCCGGATCTGCTCTTTCCATTTCCGGACCTCATCCGGCGTTACTCTCCGTTTGCTTGCGGCAAAAACAAATCCCAGATAATCCGCTCCTGAAGCTGCCGCAAGTTCGTAATCACGCTTCGATCGTATCCCGCAGTACTTTACCTCAGGCTTTTTCATATCGTCACTCCCCGAACAGTCCGCGGATCGCCTTTTGCTGCGAATCCTCTCTCATTAAGGATTCTCCGACCAATACAGCCTGCGCCCCGTGCTTGTTGACGAATTGCAGGTCAGCCAAAGAACCGATGCCGCTTTCGCTGACCAGCAGGCAGCCGTCCGGTACAAGCTGCGCTATTTTTTCCGTTTGCGAAACAGAAGTACGGAACGTTTTTAAGTCCCGGTTGTTTATGCCGAGAATGTCCGGCTGAAACACTTGTAAAATCCGTTCAAGCACAGTTTCATCATGGACTTCAACGAGAACGTCCATGCCCTTCTCGCGGGCTTCCAGATAAAGCTCATGAAGCTCTGAAGGTTCCAGCGCTTCCCCGATCAGCAAAATGGCATCGGCGCCGATCCTGAACGATTCCTCCACCTGAAGGGAATCAATAATAAAATCTTTTCTCAGCACGGGAAGAGACACGGTTTGTTTAACATCTGTCAGAAATTGATTTCTCCCCTGAAAAAAACGGGTATCCGTGAGAACTGAAAGGGCGTCGGCTTTAGCCGCTTCATAATCCGCCGCAATCGTTTCCGGAACAAAATGCTCTTTAATCAATCCTTTAGACGGCGAAGCTTTTTTCACTTCGGCAATCAGCCCGATAAAACGGTTCGGGTTCTGGAGCGCTTTTTTAAAGGATCTCCGTTCAATTTGACAGGTTTCCGGCAGCACGATGGATTTGATTTCTTCTTTTTTCTGCTGAATGATTTGATCAAGCATACATTTCTTCCTCTTTCTGTTTCAGACGTTCGAGCTGCCTTTTGGCATCTCCGTTTTGAATCGCTTCTAAGGCGGTTTTCGTTCCTTCTTTCAGATCGTTTGCAAGACCTGCCGTATAAATGGCCGCGCCCGCATTTAAGGCGGTAATATGCAGAGCGGATGACGGAGCTTTATTTGCAAAAATATTCTGAATGAGGAGCGCGCTTTCTTCCGATGAACTCACTTGAATATCCTTTAGTGAACCTTCTGTAAAACCGAATTGTTCAGGTGAAACGGAATATTCCAGACGTTCACCGTTTTTCAGTTCAATGATATCGGTCGGTGCTGAGAGGGACAATTCATCTAATCCGTCACGGGCCGACACAAGCATGACGTGTCTGACATCAAATTGTTCCAGAGCGCTTGCCATCAGGCGCGCTTTATCAAATGAATAGACGCCGATCACCTGCCGCTTCACCTGCAGCGGGTTGCTGAGCGGGCCCAGCAGATTAAATACGGTTCGGAAGCCAAGCTCTTTTCTTGCGGCGGCGACGTGCTTCATTGACGAATGAAACAGCGGCGCAAACAAAAACCCCATTTGTTTCATTTCAATGCTGCGTTTAACGCTTTCTGGAGTGGCTTGAATGGGAACCCCCAGTTTTTCCAGCACATCCGCGCTGCCGCTTTTAGACGAAACGGAGCGATTTCCGTGCTTGGCAACTTTAGCTCCGGCAGCAGAAGCTGTAATCGCCGCTGCCGTGGATATGTTAAACGTAGAAATCCCGTCTCCGCCTGTTCCGCACGTATCAACGACATCCGCCAAGCCACCTGATGTCTGTGCCCGCGCCCGCATCACTTTTACAAATCCGGCAAGCTCCTCCGCCGTTTCACCTCGGTGGGCTAATACCGATAAAATCCCGCCGATCTCAGACTGCGACATGTCCCCGTTCATCATCATCTCCATCAGCTTTTCGGCTTCTCCGGTTTTCAGCGTACGGCCATTAACGCACGATTGCAGAAATTTGTTCATCCGTCTTCTCCTCCCCGCCAGAAAAGATGTCTTCTGCGATTTGAATCGTTTTTAAAAGCGCCCCCGCTTTGTTACAGCTTTCTTCATATTCGGCTTCCGGGACGGAATCGGCGACTATTCCCGCGCCCGCCTGCACCGACGCCGTACCGTTTTTGACACTCATGGTGCGGATGGTAATACACGAATCAATCGACCCGTCAAATCCGATATAAGCGATACATCCGCCGTAGGTTTCTCTGGAAGTCGGTTCTAATTCATTTAAAAGCTGCATCGCGCGGATTTTCGGAGCGCCCGTGAGTGTTCCTGCCGGGAATGCGGACATCAGCGCGTCAACGGGATGGACGCCCTGTTTTAAACGGCCGGTTACAACAGAGATGATGTGCATCACATGTGAAAAAGAAACGACCTTTGTGAATTCCGGAACGGCTACGGAACCGTACTCCGCAACTCTGCCGATGTCATTGCGCGCAAGATCGACGAGCATGTAATGTTCAGCTTTTTCTTTTTCGTCATTCATCAGCTCTTTTTTCAGGCGTTCATCCTCTTCTTTTCCGGCGCCCCTTCTTCTCGTTCCGGCAATCGGATGAATTTCCAGGTGCCTGTCATGCACGCGGATCAGACGTTCAGGCGAACTCCCGACAATGTCTCTGTCAGGCAGTTTGATATAGTACATATAAGGTGAAGGATTGACGATGCGGAGCACCCTGTACAGCTCAAATGAATGTTTGGATACCGGAATGTCAAACTTTTGCGAAAGCACCCCTTGAAAAATGTCTCCCGCTTTTATATATTCTTTCAGTTTATTGACGCCGGCCATAAACTCTTCTTTCGTATAATTGGATGTCACAGCGGCAAAACTTGGCGTGTCAAACGTTTCTTTAGAAAAAAACGGCTCTTTCATATCTTTCGATTCTGTCAAAATACCGATAAGCTTACGAAGCTCCGCGCAATTTTCTTTAAAAACGGCCCGCTTTTCTTCCTCCGTCTCCCGGCCGTTAAGCGCCGCATATTGAATGAAATGCACTTGTTTCGTTTCGTGGTCGTACGCGATGATTTTCCGGCAGACAAACAGCATACATTTTTCGAAATCTGTTACTTTCGCGTGGCTTGGCACGGAAGGCTCAATCAAAGGAATCATGTCATAGCTCAGATAACCGACCGCCCCTCCCGAAAATGGGATATCAAGCTCGGGTGTTTTAATGCGGAAGCTCTCATTCATCCAGTCAAGCACGGCTTTTAATTCTCCGGCTTCAAACAGCGTATGCCCATTTGGATCAGCGGCAGTGAATGTGTTATGACTCTCTTTAATGGTGATAAAAGGATCAAGGCCGATAAAAGAGTATCTCGACCAGCTTGACGACTCATCCTTGCTTTCTAAAAGATACGTAATGTTTCTGTCCAGTTTTTCAACCATCTGAATGGGTGTGATCGTGTCGACCGTAAAAGTCTCTGCGATTGGAATGGTGCGGTGTGTCAGACTGTCCTTTAAAAATAAAGAAACATCCGATTGTAAATTCATGATTCTCCTCCTTACGGTAAGGAGAATGAGATGAAGAGTGAGAGGAGTCTTGCGTATAAGAAATAAACCCAAAAGAAAGGCTTCTTTTGGGCAGAATAAAAACGTGTTTATCTCAGCTCAGCTAAACTCATTCTCTGCTACCCTATTCTAAACTCAACTGTTCAATGTCTTACTTACCAGCTCTATACACACTCTTGTGTATTTCTAAGCTTTGTTTATCGTATTACATGTCAGTATTTTTTGTCAATGATAAATCCGGCCTTAACACAACGGCTTTTTCTAAATAGACATGCTTGATTTCATCCTGAGGCGTATCCGTCTGAACCGTCATCAGGACACGGATACACTTTTGCAGAGCGCCGGTGACATCCATTTCCTGCATGCACGTCACCGGGACGTATTGCCACCCGGAAAGGCGGCGGACCGCTTTTGCCGGAAATACGGAATGGATATCAGGCGTGGCGGATAACAGGATCTGTACAACGTCTTCCGGCTTGCATCCATTTTGTTCAATGATTTTTTCAAGCAGCTGCTGTGTTTTTTCTAAAATTTCTTGTTCGGTGTCTTGTTCCACCGTTGTTGCTCCGCGAATGCCGCGTATCATCATGCTGTTTCCTCCATTCGCCATTTGTTCAGCAAATTTTCGAGCTCATCTTTTGAAAGCATGCAGTCCCGCGCTTCGCCTAATTCCTTTAACACGATAAACTGTGTCATGCCTCCGCGCGTTTTTTTATCATTCATCATCCGGGCGGAGAGAACCGGCGTTTCAATATCTTGTCTGATGCTTCCCGGGTAGCCGAGCCCAATCAGCCATTGTGTAAGTTCTTTCCTGTTCATCTTGCAACCCGCAACCTGTTCACTCACGTAAAGGGCAAACTGCATGCCGAGGGCGACCGCATCTCCATGTGTAATCCGTCCGTAGCCGTATTCCGCCTCAACGGCATGGCCGAGCGTATGGCCGAAATTCAGAAAAGCTCTTACCCCCTCTTCCTTTTCGTCCTCACGCACGACGGCCGATTTGATTGAAATTCCTTTATAAATCATTTCATTCAGCTCAGCGCTTGTCAGTCCTTGCAACGTGTCAAACGTGAGAAGTTTTTCTAAAAAAGCATGATCGGCGATAAACGCGTGTTTG
This sequence comes from Bacillus sp. JNUCC-21, assembly GCF_041222765.1. Taxonomy (NCBI): domain Bacteria; kingdom Bacillati; phylum Bacillota; class Bacilli; order Caryophanales; family Bacillaceae; genus Bacillus; species Bacillus sp. JNUCC-21. Next base: position 2,395,831 of record NZ_CP166019.1, read on the forward strand.
ATCACTTCAGCCATGCCCGATCTCAGCTCTTGTTCCGGCAGGGTTTTCAGTAGCTCCGTATCGTAAATCACCGCTTTCGGCTGATAAAACGCGCCGATTAAGTTCTTTCCGAGTTTATGATTGACGGCCACCTTGCCGCCGACCGCGCTGTCATGGGCAAGCAGTGTTGTCGGCATTTGAATGAAATCAATTCCGCGCATAAAAGTTGCTGCGCAAAAGCCGGCCAAATCACCCGTCACGCCGCCTCCGAAGGCAATCATACATGAGGAGCGGTCCATATGGAAAGCGATCGCTTCCGTTTGAATCCGTTCATACTCTTTTAGAGATTTCGCTTCTTCTCCGCTTGGAACGATCACTTTTTTCACGGGCCATGTTTCGTTTAAAAGCCGGAACATCTCATCACCGTAAAGCCGGTCAACTTCAGCATCAATGATGAGAAGGACCTTTGTCAGCGGCCTGTTCAGTGAAGACAAAAGGGCAGCGGCCTGTTTCCTTATACCTTCACCGATATACACGGGATATGCGGAGGAAGCTGTCCGAACCTCAAGCTCTTTCATCAGAATTCCCTCGATAATTTTTTCATGTTTTCAACATTTTCTTTAATTCGGTCGATCTGGTCAAGCCCGAATTGTTCTACGACGGCATTTGCGATTTCCCAGGCCACTGCTGCTTCAGCCACTACACTTGCTGCCGGAACCGCGCAGCTGTCTGAACGTTCAATGCTCGCTGTAAACGGTTCTTTCGTTTCAATGTCGACGCTTTTCAGCGGCTTGTACAAAGTAGGGATCGGTTTCATAACGCCGCGGACGACAATCGGCATTCCCGTCGTCATACCGCCTTCTAATCCTCCGAGCCTGTTTGTGGCGCGTGTATAGCCTTTCTCTTCATCCCATACGATTTCATCATGAACTTCACTGCCGTTTTTGCCGGCCGCTTCAAAACCGATGCCGAACTCTACGCCTTTAAACGCGTTAATCGACAGAACGGCAGCAGCGAGCTTGCTGTCCAGCTTACGGTCATAGTGGACATAGCTTCCGACACCGACCGGCATACCTTCGACGATCACTTCAACGATTCCGCCGATCGAGTCGCCGTTTGCCTTCGCTTCATCAATGGCTGCCATCATTTGACGGCCTGCTTCTTCATCGTAGCATCTGACCGGTGATTCTTCCGTTACCCGTTTGAGATCCTCAATGGATGTGTAATCGGTTTTCTCTGCTTTTACGCTGCCGATTTGCAGGACATGTCCGGCGACTTTAATGCCAAGCTCAGCTAAAATCTTTTTAGCGACGGCTCCGGCAGCCACGCGAACCGTTGTCTCACGCGCGGAAGATCGTTCTAACACATTTCTCATATCACGGTGATTATACTTAATAGCACCGTTCAAATCTGCGTGTCCCGGTCTCGGTCTTGAAATCTGGCGTTTCATTTCACTTTCTTCTTCTTCTGTAATCGGTGCGGCGCCCATAATTTTTGTCCAGTGGGTCCAGTCTTTATTTTCTACAACGAGCGCGATCGGTGAACCGAGTGTCCGGGCATGCCGCACGCCGCTTGTGATCTTCGCTCTGTCCGTTTCAATCTGCATGCGGCGTCCGCGGCCGTGCCCTTTTTGACGTCTGGCAAGCTCAAAATTAATGTCTTCTTCAGTTATATAAAGCCCCGCAGGCACACCTTCTATAATTGTCGTCAGCTGCGGACCGTGTGATTCTCCGGCTGTTAAGTATCTCATTTCTTTCTTCTCCCTTCATCGCATTAACGCTTTTAAGTAAAACTATACCACAAGTTTTCATTAAATGTCTTCTATCTTTTTTGATAAAAAAATGTATCAGTGCTCTCAAGGCCGAATTTTTCCGGGCTGAAAATCTGTTCTGTACTGCCGACAAACAGAATTCCGTTCTTTTTCAGACTGCCCGCCATTTTCACATACAGCTCTTCTTTTGCTTTTTCAGTAAAATAAATAAAGACGTTGCGGCAGACGATCAGATCAAAATCCTGTTCATAGCTGTCGGCAAGCAGGTTGTGCCGCTTAAACCGGATGTTGTTCTGAATCTCTTGTTTTACTTGATAACTGTTGTCAGCCTGCTTGGTGAAATAACGGCTTTTCACGGAAGCCGGCACCTCTTGCAGCGAGCGTTCCTGATAGATGCCCCGCTTGGCTTTGCTTAGCGCCTTTTCATCAATATCTGTCGCCAATATATCAAATCCGGCCAGTCCCGTCTGCTGATTGAGAATCATAGCCAAAGTATAAGGCTCCTCTCCCGTTGAACAGGCCGCACTCCATATTTTTAACGGTTTGTTATGCTTTATTAACGGAAGAATTGAAGTTTCAAGAACTTCCCACCGTTTATAATTTCGGTAAAATTCAGAAACATTGATCGTCATTCTGTCCAATGTTTCGTTTAATAAAAGCTTGTCCTTTTCCAAAGCGGCGGCAAATTCCTGAAAATCTCTGAACCCCTTCTTTTCATAAAGGGACGTCAGCCGCCTTTTCATCTGTGCTTCTTTGTATAAAGATAAATCAACGCCGGTTATTTGTTTCCACTTGGTGATAAAAATGTCGTAAGGCTCCATTGCTTCTCTCCCAATCTCGCTGTCTTTTGTCCTAGTATAGCCTGTTTTCTGTCGAAATTGTACGATTTCAATAAAAAAATCAGCCCGCGGGCTGATTTGTGAGAAACGAAAAGACAGGGCAGCGCAGCCTCTGTCTTTCATAAATGATGTAAACCTTTTCATAATACGAGAAAAAGAAAGGCTGACGGTTTAGTACACCCAGTCGGCCATTAATTTTTGATACGGTACAAGCTCTTCCTGTTTAAAGAAAATGTGAATTTCCCGCTCAGCGCTTTCTAAGGAGTCTGAACCGTGAATGATATTTTTGCCGACAAACATGCCGTAGTCACCGCGGATTGTGCCCGGCAGTGCATCTTTCGGGTTCGTTTTTCCGATCAGCTGTCTTGTGATCTCTACTACATTTTCCCCTTCCCATACCATTGCAAATACGGGTCCTGATGTAATGAATTCCACAAGCTCGCCGAAAAACGGCTTCCCTTTATGTTCAGCATAATGGTTTTCAGCCATCTGTTCTGAAACTTGCATTAGCTTGGCTCCTGCCAATTGTAAGCCCTTACGCTCAAATCTGGATAAAATCTCTCCGATCAGCTGACGCTGTACGCCGTCCGGTTTTACCATGATAAAAGTTTTTTCCATAAGATTCTCCACCCCATCATTATGTATAGGCTTTCAAGTTGCACACCGAAATCGTAACATCTTTCTGACAATTAATCAATCCAGGGCGGAGAATGTTCACATCTTGTTCGTAAAAGGAATTTAAAATTTCCGTTTGCCGATATATTTGGCGATGGCGGCCAATGATGAGCGCGCACGTCCTCTCGGCAGTGTATTCAGTTTTTCAAACGCTTTTTTTAAGTACCTGTCACTGACGGCCATTGATTTTTCAATCGCGTCTGTGCGTTTAATATTTTCAATAATGGGGGCGAGCTGCTCCTGTGTTGTTTCACTGTTAATTAATTTCAGCTGATTTTTCAATTCAGGCTGACGGAGCGCGTACAAAACGGGCAGAGTGACATTTCCTTGCAGCAGATCCCCTCCGACCGGTTTTCCCAGTTCCTCTTCCGTTGAAGTGAAATCAAGAATGTCGTCAATAATCTGATAGGACATGCCTACGTAATAACCGAACCAATATAATGCTTTGTGAATCTTCTCATCAGCTCCCGAAGCGATGGCGCCGAGCTGGCAGCTGACGGCAATGAGAAGAGCCGTTTTCCGTTTGATGCGGCGCAAATAGGTTCTGAGGTTTTGTTCCATATTGTATTTATCTCTGATCTGTTCAATTTCTCCGAGGCATACTTCTACGATGGTTTTGGACAGGATCCGGTGGGCTTTCGGCTCATCCAATCTCGTCATCATCTCAAGTGAGCCCGCAAGCATATAATCACCGGTATACATGGCGATGCGGTTGTCCCATTTGGCTTTGATGGTCGGTTTTCCCCTCCGCAGCTCGGCGTCATCAATGACGTCGTCATGCACGAGGGATGCCATATGAATCATTTCCAGCGTCACCGCAACATATTTTATTTTATTAATGTCATAGTCACCAAACATGCCGGAAAGCAATACGAAAACAGGGCGGATCCGCTTGCCGCCCGCCTGGAGCAGGTGGAGCCCGGCTTCACTCAGCAAAGGATAGTCTGACCGCACCGTTTGCTCAAGCTCCCTTTCGATCACATCAATATCGTCATTTAAAAAAGAATAGGCCATTTTAAATTTCATATCATTCACCCAAACATCTGTATATTCATCATTTCCAACCGATATGCGTAGCGGCCACTCCGCCGGTAAACGAATGGTATTTGACATTCGTCAGGCCCGCTTCTTCAAACAGACGCGCAAGTTCTTTCATACCGGGAAATTCTCTTGCCGATTCTTGAAGCCAAGAATATTCTTTATAGCTCTTCGCAAACATTTTTCCGAAGAAAGGCATGATGTATTTAAAATAAAGAAAATATGCCTGTCTGAATCCGAACATTTCCGGCTGGGATGTTTCCAGACATACGACCTGCCCGCCCGGTTTGACGACCCGCCGCATTTCTTTCAGCACGGTCAGATAGTCGGGAACGTTCCGCAGCCCGAAGCCGATGGTGACAAAATCAAAAGAATCATCAGCGAAAGGAAGCTCCATCGCATTTCCGTGCAAAAGCTCAATTTGGCTGTAACCGCCCTCTTTCACTTTTTTCTCACCGATGCTCAGCATATTTTTGCTGAAATCCAGTCCTTTGATTTCGCCGCTTTTTCCGGCCGCTTCTGCGAGGGCAATCGTCCAGTCAGCCGTTCCGCAGCAGACATCAAGCGCTTTTGCGCCTTCTTTTACATTCATGATCTGCATCGTTTTATCGCGCCATTTTTTATGCTGCTGAAAACTGATAACAGAGTTCATTTGGTCATAATTTTTATAGATTTTTTCAAACACGCCGTGTACGCGCTGTTCTTTTGACTCCTGCATGTTGATTACCCTTCTTCCACTTTCTGATGATATGTTTTGTCCTGGCTGATCGCTTTAAGCCGGTTCAGCATTAGGTTTTGGATTGGTGAATTGAGCGGCAGCAGCGTTTCAATGCTTTGCTTTGCCTTTCGGAAGCTATCTTCCATTATGTCAGCCTTTGATTTTCCTGACTTTACAATATTGCCGATGACATCGAGAAATATAGCATTGCCGTTCATCAGCCGCTTATATACAAAAAAATCACTCGCCAGCTCTTTCCAGCGCGGAAGATTAAAGTGGTCTGACACTCTGTGAAACAGGGCCGCTTCCACAATCGCCATGCTTTCGATCAATTGATTCAAGTCATTAACAGACCGATCGTACAGACGGATTTTATGCTCATTGATTTCTTTAATTGCCGTAGCGAGCGTCCGAATCATATAGATATCCTTCATTTCGGATAAAAGCGAATAATACAGTCCGCTGAAATAGTCGCCGGCAAGCACGGTGAGCTGCCGGTTTTTATTTTCGTCTCGCTTTAACGCTCTGGCTGTTGTCACTTCATCGTGGGTATCAAGGGCGCTTTGGACAAGCATCGCAGTTACTATGTAATTTTCTCTGTCGTTGTTCTTAATGTCCGCCTCTTCAAACAAAGCGTGAAAAAGAAGAAGCTTATCCTCATCGATTTTAGGCGCAGAAATATGTTTCGCTAAATAAGGATGAGACAGCTTTTGTTTTAATTTCATATTTAGATTCGCTAAAGTTCCGTAGATGTCTTGCAAAAATATCACCCTTGTCCCCAAATTCACATTTATTCTAATATGTATGAGATTTACTCGTCATTATTATACGCAGGTATCATTATAGCATAAAAAAAAGAAATTGGCTGTATTCTCCCGCCGTTTGCGGGCATTTGGCAAAAGCGGGAAACAGCCGGCTTATTTTTTTTCGCTGTTCATTTCTCCGTAAGCGGTCTGGATGAGGGCGTTGCCTCTCACTTTGATGGCAGAGGTATGCTCAGTAAACTGAGCGATAATCACTTCGCCTTTGTCCAGTTTTTCGGAATGGTGAAATTTCGTATCCGTTCCTCTCGTTAAACCGATGACGTTCACGCCGTCCTCGACCGCTTTAATGACGACAAAATCACTTGAATGCTTTGAATTCATATCTGCACCCTCTATCATTATTAATCCGCACGTTTAATATGTTCTAACACTTCGGAACGCGCCGCTGCGTCATCTTTAAAAATACCTCTTACAGCGGAAGTCACTGTTTTTGCACCCGGCTTTCTTACGCCCCTCATCGTCATGCACATATGCTCAGCTTCGACGACAACCATGACGCCGTGGGGATCTAAGGTCTCTACGATGCTTTCTGCAATCGTTGAAGTGATGCGCTCCTGCAGCTGCGGGCGTTTTGAGACGGCTTCCACCGCCCGCGCCAATTTACTCAGGCCCGTCACTTTGCCGCCGCGCGGAATGTAGGCAATATGCGCTTTTCCGTAAAAAGGAACAAGGTGATGTTCACACATGGAATGAAACGCGATATCTTTTACAAGAACAAGCTCCTCATGGTCTTCTCCGAAAACGGTTTTAAAGTGTTCTTTCGGGTCTTCATTTAATCCCGAGAATACTTCCGCGTACATTTTTGCCACGCGTTTCGGCGTATCTAAAAGCCCTTCCCGGTCCGGGTCTTCTCCAATCGCCTCTAAAATCTGGCGAACCGCCTGTTCAATCTGTTCTTTATTAACTTCTTTCATTGTCTGTGTCCTCCACCATTGAATACATTTAATTTCGATTCTAGCACATTTGCCGCGCCAAAAGCAAAACGAAAGTCCTGCCCGGTGACCGAGGCTGCTTAAATATGAAAAGCCCCTTTATCAAGGGGCTTTTCTGTGAAGAAACAAAGTGTATGTATCAGATGCATACACGATCTATATTCACAATTATTTTCCTGCAACAGCGTCTTTAAGAGCTTTACCTGGTTTGAAAGCAGGTACCTTGCTTGCAGGGATTTCGATTTCTTCACCTGTTTGCGGGTTACGTCCTTTACGTGCAGAGCGCTCGCGCACCTCAAAGTTACCGAAACCGATCAGTTGGATTTTATCACCGTTTTTAAGTGCATCTAAAATCGTATCAAAAACAGAATCAACTGCTTTTGTAGCGTCTTTTTTAGACAATTCGCTTGCTTCAGCAACCGCATTGATTAGTTCTGTCTTGTTCATGCCTTTCACCTCCTCCCAAAAGGGTATCAAATCAGCAGTTTATTATCATTTCTTCACAGTTCAGCCTGATTCTAAACCTGTCTGATAAAAAATCAAAGCAGGGAAGAACAGACAAGTAAACGGCTTTTCAAAAGAAAACAGACACTTTGAGGAATGTTTGTCCAACAAAGTGAAGATTTTCTGTATGTAGAGTAACACATATAAAAAGCCATATCAAGCATTTTAAAGCCTCAATCCCTTGCTCGTCAAGGTTTTCACGTGTTTTACCGAACAAATATTCCTTTTTTTGCTTTTTTCCTCCTAATCCTTGATTGATTTCCAGTATCTAAAAAGAATAAAAAAAGACCCCCCGTTTCAGGAAGAGGTCCTTCAGCTTACAAAATAATGGCGATCAGGCCGCCTGAGCCTTCGTTAATAATTCTCTCCAGCGTTTCTTTCAGTTTATATCTCGCATTTTCCGGCATGAGTGACAGTTTTGCGGAGATTCCTTCTCTTACGATAGAGCTCAATGATCTGCCGAAAATATCGGAGTTCCAGATAGAAAGCGGATCATCTTCAAAGTCCTGCATTAAGTAACGGACAAGTTCTTCACTTTGTTTTTCCGTCCCGATGATCGGCGCGAATTCACTTTCCACATCCACTTTGATCATATGAATGGACGGAGCGACCGCTTTGAGCCTTACTCCGAACCTTGATCCCTGTCTGATGATTTCCGGTTCATCAAGGCTCATATCGGCTAAGGCCGGGGCGGCAATGCCGTAGCCGGTCTGTTTCACCATTTTCAGCGCATCTGATACCTGATCATATTCTTTTTTCGCGTGGGCGAAGTCCTGCATTAATTCAAGCAGGTGGTCTTTCCCGCGGATTTCAACACCGACAACTTCTTTTAAAATCTGGTCATATAAATGATCCGGCGCATACAAATCAATTTCTGCGACACCCTGGCCAAGTTCGATTCCGGCCAGACCGGCGCTTTCAATAAACTCAAATTCACTGAAGTGGCCGACAACCCGGTCGACATCGCGCAGGCGTTTAATATCTTTTACGGTTTCTTTCACTGATTCCTGGTAGCTCTCTCTGAGCCAGTGATTTTCTTTCAGCACCATGACCCAGCTCGGAAGGTTGACATTGACTTCCAGCACAGGGAACTCGTAAAGCGCTTCTCTGAGGACGCTTAACACATCTGTTTCCCGCATGCTTTCAACACTCATGGCGAGGACGGGAATATCATATTTCGCGCTTAATTCAGCTCTGAGCGCTTCTGTTTCCGGGTGGTACGGTTTTACCGAGTTGATGACCATAATAAACGGTTTGCCGACTTCCTTCAGCTCGTCGATGACTCTTTCTTCCGCTTCCACGTAATCGCCCCGCGCAATATCGCCGATTGAGCCGTCTGTCGTAATGACGACCCCGATTGTGGAGTGTTCCTGGATGACTTTTCTCGTACCGATTTCCGCTGCCTCATGAAAGGGAATCGGTTCTTCGTACCAAGGTGTATTGATCATTCTCGGGCCGTTTTCATCCTCATATCCCTTCGCCCCGGGAACCGTATATCCCACACAATCCACAAGACGGATGTTGACATCAAGTCCTTCCGCGACATGAACGGACATGGCTTGATTCGGGACAAATTTTGGTTCTGTGGTCATTATCGTTTTTCCTGCTGCGCTTTGCGGAAGCTCATCCTGCGCCCGCGCTCGATCGGCCTCATTGCTGATATTCGGGAGCACCACGAGCTCCATAAATTTTTTAATGAATGTAGATTTCCCTGTACGGACAGCGCCAACGACTCCTAAGTATATATCGCCCCCTGTTCGTTCAGCGATATCCTTGAAAATATCGACCTTTTCCAAGTGATCCCCTCCCGGACTTCCTATCCTTATCATTTTTCATTCACCATTCTCCAATCAAATACAGGACACTATATGTGTATGACGTTGTCCTATTTCAATATGACATCTTTAGAAAATTTTCAGGCAGTCTTTTCTATCAAAATCAAAAAAACCTTTCTCCCTATTTGTATGCGCGGGAAAAAGGTTCATTCCTGTTTCGTTTGACTTTCTAAAAAAACGGGTTCCTGTTTTTCATTTACGGTGTATGTGACTGAAAAGGCCGGGACGAAAGGAGTCTCTTTCCATAAAATATCTTGAATTTCCGCGCCCGGTTTGATTTTCTTTTTGTTTTCCTTCAGGCAGCGGGCGAGATCGACGCGATAGTCGGCATAGATTTCTCCGTCAGCGCCGATTAAAAGCGGCAGAGACGTGCCTGAAACCGGACTTTTGACTGAAGGAGAGTCTTTCATGCCGAGCTTTTTTTTATTTAAAGTGAACAGCCCTTTTGAAACGGCGTCCTCATAGGGAGGATATGTATGCTTTTCCTGATACATTTTGACACGCAGCTTCATGTCGCGGATTGCTTCCGCCATTTGGAGATCGACCAGCTTGACGGTCGGCTTATTTTCCACATCGACAAGCACGTATTGGTACATTCCACCGCTTTCATAAGCTGAGGCCGGCGGCTCCTCTATGTATCTGGGCGCGAGCCGCTTAAAATCTATCGGATATTTTTGATAGAGCGGTGTTTTCATATCTTTTGTCTGAATCGGCAGAAGTCCGCCGTTCGCCTTTTTAAATTCATCCACTGCCGCTTGCACCTGCTGAAGCTGATGTTTGTAAGATACTTTATTTTCAGTTTTTTCCGCTTCAGGGTACAGACAGCCGGACAGCAGGAGCACCGCCATTGCCGTTATGACGGCCATTTTTAACTTATGCATTCCGCGCCCCCTTTTTGCTTTATTCATTGACAGGCCCGCTGAAAACGACCATTAACACGATCAATCCCGAGATGACCATGCAGGCATAAGCAAGTGAAGAAACCGCTGCTTTTATCAGTTTGTTTTTCACTTTGTACCTGCTGACATAAATAGAGACCACCGCAACAAACATTAATCCCATAGCACCAAGCGCAAACCACATTTTCATCAATGCCACACTCACGTTCGTGCCCCCCGTCCCATCATTGTAAGCGTTATATTTCATTTTAATATACAAATGTTGAAAAGATCAACAGGTTTTCCATCTATTGAAAAAACAAAAAAACTGAAGCAAAGAGGGGGACTTTGCTTCAGTCAAGTTGACTATATTCACCTGTACGTCTGAGATACACTCTCTTGGACTTCGATGCTATAGTATGCGCAGATGCATACGTCTGCATCCTCTTCTGCCTAAATCAGCAAATGTTTTAAGCGATTTCAGCCGGAGAGTTCTGCGTTTTGGACTTTCGTCACTTCAGAATATGCTGACGGCATGTTATTGTCACTTCACCCGGTTTTCGAATGTGTTGACCAAGTCTTCCATCTCATGGGTTTTCACTCTGGCCATTAAGGATTCTACGGCCGTTTCTACCTTCTGCCCGTTAAATAATACTTGGTGAAGCGCCTCTGTGATCGGCATTTTCACTTGGTATTTTTGAGACAGCTGATACGCAGCTTTCGTCGTCCGCACGCCTTCAACAACCATCCCCATCTTATCCAGGACAGCTTCCAGCTTATATCCTTTGCCGAGCAGGTTGCCGGCGCGCCAGTTTCGGGAATGAACGCTTGTACACGTCACGATTAAATCGCCTACGCCGGTCAGGCCGGAAAAGGTGAGCGGATTTCCGCCCATCTTTGTGCCGAGTCTGGCGATTTCAGCAAGACCTCGGGTGATTAAGGCCGCTTTTGCATTATCTCCGTATCCCAATCCGTCTGTAATCCCCGCTGCAAGAGCGATGATATTCTTTAACGCTCCCCCTATTTCCACACCGATCATATCCGGATTGGTATAGACGCGGAAATGCTGGTTCATGAATAAATCCTGAACCGCTTCTGCAGCCTTGATATTTTTTGAAGATGATGTAACAGTCGTCGGGTGTCTTAATCCGACTTCCTCAGCGTGGCTCGGCCCTGAAAGCACGACGATGTCTTTTCTGTACTCCTCAGGCAGCTCCTCTTCCATTAATTCTGAAATGCGGAGAAGCGAATCCGGCTCAATTCCCTTGCTGACATGAACAAAAATCGATCGTTTCGGGATGTACGGCAGAGCCTTTTTCAGCACTTCCCGAATGGCTTTTGTCGGAACTGCCACAATGATGAAGTCAGCTCCTTTTAAAGCCTCGCTTAAATCAGCTGTACCGATGATAGAACTTGATAGCTCCACCCCCGGCAGGTAATCTTTGTTTTCATGCAGTTCGTTGATTTGATCGATCAATTCGGCACGGTGTCCCCACATCATGACTTGATGTCCGTTATCAGCCAGCACTAAAGAAAGTGCAGTGCCCCAGCTTCCCGCTCCAAGCATTGCCACTTTTTTCATCTCTGTATCACACCTTTTTATTTTCTTGCTCTTGCAAATATTTTAATTGGCGTACCTTCAAATCCGAAAGCGTCCCGGATTCGGTTTTCTAAAAAGCGTTCATAAGAAAAATGCATCAGTTCCGGATCGTTGACAAAAACAACGAAGCTCGGCGGCTTAACAGCGACTTGAGTCGCATAGTAAATTTTCAGACGGGAGCCGTTGTGCGTCGGAGTCGGATTCATGGCGACCGCATCCATAATGACATCATTTAAGACATTTGTCTGCACGCGGAGAGAGTGGTTTTCACTCGCTTTAATAATCGCAGGCATGAGTGTATGAATCCGCTTTGTCGTCAGTGCCGACATAAACAGCACCGGCGCGTAATCGAGAAATTGGAAATGTTCCCGAATATTCTGTTCAAATTCTTTCATCGTGCGCTCGTCTTTATCAACGGCATCCCATTTGTTTACGATAATGACGACGGCTTTCCCGGCTTCATGGGCGTATCCGGCGATCCGCTTGTCCTGCTCAAGGATGCCTTCTTCTGCATTCAGCACAACGCCGACGACGTCTGAGCGGTCAATGGCTTTTAACGCCCGAAGCACACTGTATTTTTCTGTTGTTTCATATACTTTACCCTTTTTTCTCATTCCCGCCGTGTCAACGATTACAAATTCCTGCTGATTGTAGGTGAACGCCGTATCCACAGCGTCTCTAGTCGTTCCGGCTACGTTGCTCACGATAACCCGCTCTTCGCCGAGCATCGCATTGACAAGGGATGATTTTCCGACATTCGGGCGGCCGATCAGGCAGAATTGAACGACATCATCACTGTACTTCGTCTCCGGAATGTTTTTAAAATGCTCGGCACAAGCATCGAGCAAATCTCCCAATCCTAAACCGTGTGTGCCCGAAATCGGATACGGTTCTCCAAAGCCGAGCGCATAAAAGTCATAGATGTTCGCTCTCATTTCGGTATTATCTAATTTATTTACGGCTAATACGACCGGTTTTTTCGTCCGGTACAGTATTTTCGCCACTTCTTCATCCGCAGACGTCACACCTTCGCGGCCGTTCACCATAAAGATGATCACATCAGCCTCGTCCATGGCGATTTCAGCCTGCTGGCGGATCTGTGTCAGAAACGGTTCGTCTCCGATATCAATTCCGCCCGTATCAATCAGGTTAAAATCATAATTCAGCCATTCCGCCGAACTGTATATCCGGTCCCGCGTCACTCCGGGGGTATCTTCTACTATTGAAATTCTTTCACCCGCAATCCGGTTAAAGATTGTGGATTTTCCCACATTCGGTCTTCCGACAATGGCTACGACAGGTTTACCCATAGTACCCTTCCTTTCAATCCAGCCGCTTACATTTTCACAAAAAATTGTTCAACCGGTTATTAAAAATCATCTTCGCTATGAAAAGAACCCTTCAAACAGAAGGGCTTAACTCATTTATTATATCAGTTTTCACTGAGATCACAATGTATTCTTCAAAATGTTTCGCATTCATGTAACAGTCTCCGTCTGTTTTCAAGACATTTTTGTCGCTCCTTTGCCCTGCTTTTTGCTTTTTTGGCTGATGCGCGCCGCAAGCTGTTCATATGTAGTCAGCCCGACGAGCAGAACCACTCCCGCCGAACAGCCTGAAAGCCATTGATAATCCCCGACGGCTGCAGCACCCGCAATATTGCGGATGACCGCAGCATACAATAGCTCCCCCTGGCACATGCCGAGAACAAAAAGACAAAGCCTCTCAGGGAACCGCCCCTCAACGGAAAGCGTAATAACGGTAAGCAGTATAACCGCCGCCCATTCAGGTTTTATGATAAACCAAACAGGATCATATAATGCAAAAAGAAAAATAAAGCTGTACGCCGCAGCCGCCGTCAGATGAATCACAATATTACGGAGCCGTTTATGCATGCCGAGGCTTCCCGCATAAACAAATGCCGCAGCAAAAAACATGACATATGCCGCATTCAGCGTAAAATAAGCCGTAATCTGATGTATGCTTGCCATCATATTAGTCAAAATAAAGACTGATACGTAAAAACGGCTTTTCGTTTTGGCAAAAATAAAAGTCGCTAGTATCCATAAAAACCACATTGACCAGTAATAATAAAACGGTTCCATAATCGCTCCTCCTCTGATCAGTATGGAGCGGGAACGCATTTTTTAAACCAATTATGCCTGAAAGGAGCGGATAAGGATGGGAAAAGACAGACAGGAGAAAAAACTGAAAGCCTCCCGCCGGGTGGAATCTGATCGCGATGATTCGATTCACCATAAAGGAGCGACAAGCCTTGAGCAAAACGGGGAATTCCGAAAAAGAAAATCGTAAAAAACAGAAAAAGGCATGCGGGTTCGCATGCCTTTTAACGTCTGCTGAAACGGGATGTGTCAATTCCCCGTTCAGAAAGCCAATGATGTGTGTCACCTTTTATGACCAAAGGCGCCTTTTGCAATTGGGAAACCGATTGGCATCCGAGGGCGGTCATAATCATTTTCAGCTCTTGCAAAAGCGCCGTCATCTCGTCAAACAGGCCCTCTTCTCCTTTAGAGGTGAGAGCTTTCAGAAAAGTGCCCGCCATTCCCGCGCCGGAAGCGCCGAGGGCAATCGATTTGGCGACATCCAGGGCGCTTTGCAGCCCGCCGGATGCAATAATTGATTGATCAGCGGAGAGCGAGTGGATTTCCGCTAAGCTTGCGGCAGTGGAAATCCCCCACGTATTAAAAAATTGAAGCGCCTTCTCTCTGCGCATATTTTCAATCTTAGAGAAATTTGTACCGCCGTATCCGCCGGCATCAACTGCTGCTGCGCCAGCCTCAAATAACTGCCGTGCCGATTCCCTGCTCATTCCGAAGCCGACTTCTTTGACAAAAACGGGAACTCCCGCTTCCGCCGCAATCCGCTCAATACGGCCGAGAGCGCCAGTAAAGCTTCTGTCACCCTCTGGCATGACGATCTCCTGAATCACATTTAAATGAATCTGGAGGGCATCTGCTTGAATCATATCAACTGCCCTTTTCGCCTGCTCGGCATCCGCCTCGCTGCCTAAATTGGCAAATATCAGCCCGTCCGGATTCTCTTTTCTGACGATCTCGTAAGAACACCGTTCGGAGGGATCTTTTAAAGCTGACATTTGCGAACCGACAGCCAGCGGCATGCCGGCTTTGCGCGCCGCTCTTGCCAGCGATCTGTTAATTTCGTATGTAAGCTGTCCGCCGCCGCCTGTCATCGCATTGATAAAAATCGGCGAACTGCTTGTGAGTCCGCCGATTTTCGTTGATATATCCACTTTTTCCAATGCTAGGTTCGGTAGGCTGACATGAACAAACGTAATATCATCAAGCCCCGTTTCCCGGTTTTGGCCGGTAGACAGCGCATGATTTATATGTTCTCTTTTTCGTTCTGCTCGTGTCACGTTTTATCACCAATTTATTTTAATTTATTAAGCTTGTCTCCGATTAAATCGCCAAGCTGGAAGCCGGTGCTCGGCTCTTCTTTCGCCTGGTATTGGCGGAAGTCCTCCTGATCGGCTTTCGGCGCTTCTTCAAGCTCACGCATGCTTAAGGAAATGCGCTCTTCGCTTTCGTTCACGTCAAGCACTTTCACTTTAACAGTCTGTCCTTCTTCAAGCACTTCATGCGGCGTTCCGATATGTTTATTGGAAATTTGCGAAATGTGCACAAGTCCTTCCACGCCCGGAAGAATTTCAACGAAGGCGCCGAAGCTTACAAGGCGCTGCACTTTTCCTTCAAGCACATCTCCCTGTTTTACCTTTTCGCCGACCTGGCTCCAAGGTCCCGGCAGCGTTTCTTTAATAGATAAAGAAATACGCTCGTTATCGCGGTCTACGGACAGTACTTTCACTTTTACGTCCTGACCTTCTTCCACCACGTCAGACGGTTTTTCGACGTGTGAATGAGACAGCTGCGAAATATGAACAAGCCCGTCAATTCCGCCGATGTCGACAAATGCGCCGAAATCAGTCAGACGCTGCACTTTTCCTTCAAGCACGCTTCCAACCTCAAGCGTTTGGAGAAAATCATGCTTTTTGGCTGTCTGTTCTTTTTCCACTACAGCCCGGTGTGACAGAATCACCCGGTTTTTATCACGGTCGAGTTCAACGACGATAAGAGAGAGGGTTTTCCCTTTATAGTCAGTGAAATCCTCGACGAAATGAGCTTCGACAAGTGATGCGGGAATGAAGCCGCGAACGCCGATATCAACGACGAGACCGCCTTTCACCACATCTTTCACTTCAGCTTCAAACACTTCTTTTGTGTCGAATTTTTTTTCAAGGTCTTCCCAAGCGCGGTCAGCATCAACGGCACGTTTAGATAAAATCAAAGCATCGTCTTCCACTTTTGTTACTTTCAGGTCAAGCTCGTCGTCAACTTTTACGACATCCGATGCTTTCTCTACATGAAGACTTGATAATTCACTGATTGGAATGATTCCGGACTGTTTGACATTGACAATTTCGACATCTACATGCTTGTCCTCTACCTTTGTCACAATCCCTTTTACTACATCTCCAACCTCTGGCACTTGAACATCAATTTGATTCATTTCCTCTGTCATTTGAATAACCTCCTTGGTCCAAACCTACACAGCTTAATTAATACGGTTTGAAAGCTGAACATGTGAATGTCCGCTTTTCAGCCGAATATGTATTAAAGAATCATCCAAAAAAGATTTTGAATGATCAATAAAAAGTTTTATTAGTATTAACTTCTAATAAATGGACTGGTTTGTCAAGCAATAACATCTTGTCTTTCGAAAAAAATTATAAAGCGCTCCGCCCAAAGTTAACGTGATTTCTGTTCGACGATCTCCAGAATTTTTCCTGCGACTTCGGCAATGCTGAGTGACGTCGTATCGATTTCAATCGCGTCTTCCGCTTTGCGCAGCGGGGAAACTTCCCTCTCTGAATCGAGTTTGTCGCGTCTGGAAATTTCTTCAATGAGCGTCTCGTAATTCACGTCATAGCCTTTTTTCTTATTCTCTTCATATCGGCGCTTCGCTCTTTCCTCTACAGACGCGAGCAGAAAAATTTTCACTTCGGCATCAGGCAGCACATGAGTACCGATATCACGGCCGTCCATGACGACACCGCCTTTTTGTCCGAGCTGCTGCTGTCTTTTGACCATTTCTTCTCTGACGCCTTTATGCTTGGCGGCGATTGATACTTGGTTGCTGACTTCGTCTTTTCGGATTTCTTCTGTCACATCTTCTCCGTTTACCAGAACGATTTGTCCTTCCGGAGCGGATACAAGCTCAATTTCCGTACGCTTCAGCAGCTCTGTAAGCGCTGCTTCATCAGTTAAATCGGCATTCTGCTTGAGCGCCGTATATGTAATGGCACGATACATCGCTCCTGTATCAATGTACACATATGATTTTTTCTCAGCCACTATTTTAGCAACGGTGCTTTTTCCGGCAGCGGCCGGCCCGTCGATCGCAATTGATAATTTCTTGTCCATAATCTCTCTCCTTGCTCTTTTCTCCTCTATGGATTGTATCATGAACTGCCGGAAAAGGGGCGAAAAAATTGAGCTGATTTACCGCTTTACCGTTTCAATCCATTCTTTTTTCTCCATTTTATCAACTCCCTCATATTTCACAGCTTTCGAAATATAAGGTTCAATAGGCTGATAATGAAGCAAAAATTGCACCGCGCCCAAAATTATAAGCTGAATGCAGACCAATTTGACCAGCAGACGTTCAAACGTTTTCATATACGCGCACCTCCATTAGGATTAGTATGGAAAAGTGCGCTGCTGTTTATTCCGACAGACTGTTTCTTCTCTGCTGAAGCTGCGCGCGCATACAATATTGGAGTAAAAGCTGCTGTGATGCGGGATCGATTTCTGCAAATTCAAGCGTCATTTTTTGTTTATCCGCCTTTTCATCATAAAAAATCCGCTGGGTAACAGCC
The DNA here is from genome assembly GCF_041222765.1 of Bacillus sp. JNUCC-21. NCBI lineage: Bacteria > Bacillati > Bacillota > Bacilli > Caryophanales > Bacillaceae > Bacillus > Bacillus sp. JNUCC-21. The sequence continues at coordinate 2,413,341 of NZ_CP166019.1, forward strand.
TCGGCCGTAATATCGGCTGTATTTTCCTTGCCGGGAAGAGAAAATGAGACATACAGCTTTTCACCTGGTTCCGCGGAAATATGCTCAGGCATCACAACAGCGATTCCGCCGGCGCTGATATTAGAGGAAACCGTTTGGAAAGCGGTTTTTTTCGCTTCCATTTTGACGGATACATCCAATACTGCGTCTGCACGGACGTATCGGCGTCTTTGAATCCGCTTCATTTCCTCCTGAGGGGGGATGTCCAATCCGATCATCGGGATGGGGTCTTTTTTCTTTCCTTTGATTATGCTTTTAAATTGATACGGCACGTGGCCATTCCCCATAAATTCCGCTGTTATTTCCAATCCTTTATGCAAAAAGACCGTCCGTCCCGAATCCAAATCGACGGGATATGAGATGTGCAGTTCGCCGTTTTCAACGCTTACTGCTTTGCTCCTCGCTTTTTTGGGCTCATTGTTCTCTATGTATTCAATCCAAATATAATCTCCGACAGCTATCATGGGCCTTCACTCTTTCATTATTTATGCTTTTATTAAAGCATGTAACGAAAAAAAGGAAAAGACTTTTAGTCCTTTCCTCCTTTATTTTTTATAGGTCTTTATATATAGGTTCTGCACTTTTTAACTTTTCTATTTTTTCCTCTTTTCCGTCGTCCGCATTAATGAACATTTGATATGTGTCTTTCCCGATCGTCCCAAGCATTTCGTAGCAAAGCACTTCCTGACCGAGCTCATTCGTGATCAGCGCCTGCCGGGTCTCCCGCACTTCAACATTTTTATTCAGCTTCGCTTTCGCTTCATCAGCTGACAAAGCGGGAGCCGGAATCGTTCTCGTGCGGTGCGCCGCCAGGTAATCACGCGCGGAAAAACCGACGACTTCACCATCATCCAGCGCCACTTTCATTCGGATGGCTTCCGGATAAATGCGGACATTTTTCTCCACGGGGATAAAAGAAAAGACGCCGATGTTATTATATTGCGCGCTTTCATCAATTTCGAGGCCTTTTGTTTCATATCCATTTTTCTTTAAAAACGCGACGGCCCGGTTAGATGCTTCATTGAGGCTGATCTTTTGTTTCTTCACGGCCCGTTTTTGAATCAAATAGACCGGATGTCCGCCTTTTTGGGTAATATCCATATAGATAAAAGACTTGTTGTCGGCGTCTTTCATGCGGATGCTGTATACGTCCCGATTCGTCTTCCTGCCGCTTTTGACCACTTTAATTGAATAATTATGATCAGGCGCAAACCGTTGTGCGATTTTGACCGCTTCTTTTTCCGTAATTTGTTTTCCTTTCAGATGCGTAAAACCTTTTCGTTCTGTATTTGCTCCCGTAAATGTGGGGCTGATGCTGTCTTCAGAAAAAGCGCCTACATTTTTTTCGACTGTTTTAAAGCTGTCGACGATCGTATTATCGCTTTGTTTTTTGTCAGAGGCGAGCGCCATCTCAACATCCATCCACCGTAAATTTTTGCTCATGACGAGATGCTGAACGCTGCGGAGCTGGTTTTGAATGTTCTCCGCCTGTTTGTACAGGCTGTTCAGTGTTGTATATTCTTTCTTATCAAGCGGTTTTTGGTCTAAATCCCGGACGGATGTTTTATAGCTGAAATCTCCTATGTTGGATAAAAACTCCTCCGTCTTATTAAAAGGCATGAGAGTCAGGGGCAGCTGGCTCACATTGTTATGAGCTTCAGATGTTATTCTCCATACATCAATGAGCGCCGGAGACAGAGATTTTTTACTGTTCATCGCAAGCGTCGTCCCGATTTTGTCGTGAAGCTGATCAACATGGTACGTCAATTCATGAAAAGCCCTCTGATAATTATTTTCCGCATGCAGAAGGACCGCATCTTTTTCCTGATGCTCTTTATATCCCCAGTATCCGGTTGCGGCGATCGCGACACCGAGAACAGCGATAATGATTCCTCTAATCATGTTAACACCTCATTTTGCGTACTTTTACTCACAGAAAATGTGTTTTCCGATTCTTTTTATCTGCGGACGTCCCCAAATCCATTTGCTTGTCGCCGTATCAGGATTGAAATAATAAATCGCGTTTTCAGAAGGATCCCAGCCGTTGATCGCATCAAGAACCGCTTCTTTTGCTCTTTCATTCGGCTGCATATATATTTGGCCGTCGGCAACGGCGGTAAACGCGAGCGGTTCGAAAATGACGCCGGCCACCGTATTCGGAAATAACGGGCTTTTAATACGGTTTAAAATAACCGCGGCGATGGCAACCTGCCCTTCAAACGGCTCACCGCGCGCTTCCCCGTACACAGCCTGTGCCAGAAGATTGATGTCGTTGTTTGAGAAACCGCCAGGCATATTGGCCGCTGTCGTATTTTGCTTTTGATTTGACTGACCGCCTGTTTTGTTTTGCGGCTTTTGAGCAGGCTTATTCGTTCCCGCCGGCTTCTGCGTTCCGGCTCTCGGTTTTGTTTGGTTTTTCAATGGGACGTTGCCATAATGAGTGAACGTATTCCCTTTTTGGATCTGCTCCATTACATATTCACGGTAATATTTTGATTTAGAAATCAGCACCTGTTTGGTTTTCGCGCCGACGAGGCCGTCAACCGGCTTCATGCCGAATTTCTCCTGAAAATTTCTCACGGCCCAGTATGTGGTCCAGCCGTAAACACCATCGATTTTCCCGTTATAAAATCCGTTATATTGAAGACGGGCCTGCAATTCTATAACATCATCACCCGTCGCGCCTCTTTGAATCACTTGATTTGAAAACGCATGAACCGTTTCATGATGATCGAAGAAAGCAGCGGCGAAAGAAAATAGAATGAGACATGCCATAAAGGCTCCTTTGCACTTCATCTCTTCAAGCCTCCTACTGCAAAATTTAAAGTGTACCCGTATTGTCTGTCACGAGGTTATTTTTATGCACGTTTCCTTCTTATCCCCTGTCAAGGCATAAAAAAGAAACCGCACGCGACGCGCGGTTTCTTCACACTTGGATCATATTGACGGAGCGTGCTTTTTTTGCCTTTCGCAGCCCGAACCACCATAAAAACAGCATAAACGGCAGCATATAATATACCCAATGATTGAGGGCGGTAAGAATAAAATCGTAAGAACCGTGCAGACATGAAGGCACGGCCAGCGAAATCACAAGCCATTTGACACGGGCTTTTTTCTGCGAAAAGCGGGCTTTTCCGAGATAAAATCCCATAATCACTCCGATCAGCGCATGGCAGGAGACCGGCAGAAGCGCCCTGATGAAAGCATGCTCAACGCCGTGGCCGAATAAATACAGAATATTTTCAAGCGTGGCAAATCCTAAAGACACACTGGCCCCGTAAACGATTCCGTCATAATGCTCATCAAAATGAGCATGCGGATACACACTGATCATCAGAACGAACCATTTCACCGATTCTTCCAGAAATCCCGAAGACAAAAACGAAACGAAAAAGCTTCCTCCCCCCACATGCTCTTTTTCAAGAACATATTGGATAAACATGGTCGGAAACACAAGGACAACCCCGAGAAAAAAAGACCTCAGCACCATATGTACGGGTTCATTGTCATACTGATCTTTTAAATAAAAATAGCTTAACAGCGCAATGCCGGGAGCAATTCCTGCAGAGATGATTGCAAACATCAGGCAACCTCTTTCCTTTATATTCCTATATCTATCGTACCATGTTGTTCACATTTTTACATCTTTCAATTTTTTTAAAAAAGAGCATATGAATGATCATATGCTCTCTGCACCCAGCCGTTTTGATATTTCATTTGCGATCAAGCCGCCGTGAAAACGGCCGTTCTCGATAAAAATTTCGTTGGCGTTATTTCCAGCCGCAATGACTCCGGCGATAAAAACACCGTCAACATTTGTTTCCATCGTTTCTTCCCGGAAAAACGGCCGGCCTGATTCCGCATCAATCCGCACACCGATTTTTTCGAGGAAACCGTGATCGGGATGGTATCCCGTCATGGCAAATACGAAATCGTTTTTCAGCCGGACCGTCTCATTTCGGCCGGAGCGGAAAATGATTTCATCTTCCGTCACTTCTTCAAGACAAGCGCCGAATTCCATCCGGATTGTGCCGTTTCTGACGAGGGCCTCAAACTCAGGCAGAATCCACGGCTTGATGCTCGGGGAGTACTCATGTCCTCTGTAGAGCACCGTGACGCGCGCACCGGACTTCACCAGTTCCAAAGCCGCGTCCACACTTGAGTTTTTCCCGCCGATCACAGCAACATCTTTATCAAAATAAGGATGGCCTTCTTTAAAGTAATGAAATACCTTAGGAAGCCCTTCACCCGGTATGTTCATATAATTCGGATGATCATAATATCCTGTCGCAATGATACAAAACGGAGTGAGGTAGCGGTCTTTTGATGTTTCTACAAGAAAACGGCCGTCTTCCTGTTTCGTTACGCGCTCCACCGTTTCAAAGGCGTTTACGCGCAGCTCTTTTCTTCTGACAACCTCTCTGTAGTAAGAGAGAGCCTGTATGCGGACCGGTTTTCTGTTTTCCGTAATAAAGGCGACATCGCCGATCTCCAATTTTTCACTTGAACTGAAAAAAGTTTGGTGGGTCGGATAGTTATAAATGCTGTTTACGACATTCCCTTTTTCGATCACAAGCGCGTTCACGCCAATTTGCTTCAGATGTATAGCCGCCGATAATCCGCAAGGACCTCCGCCTATTATAATTGCTTTTTCTTCTGTCATGTCCTTCAACTCCTGCGATTGGCATTTCCATCATAAGTTTCCACTCATATAAAAAATCTCCTATATTATCATAGGAGATTTTTTTTGTTTATGCAAACGATTGGTTTATATCCAGCCTCTGAAACGCGAAGCCTCCGCCATTTTCCGCACGCCGACCATGTAAGCCGCAAGCCTCATGTCAATCCGGCGGTTTTGGGACATTTCATAAATATTATTAAACGATTTTATCATCATATTTTCCAGTTTTTCCTCGACTTCTTCTTCACTCCAGTAGAAGCCTTGGTTGTTTTGAACCCATTCGAAATAAGAAACCGTTACACCGCCGGCGCTCGCCAGAACATCGGGAACCAGCAGCGTTCCTTTGTCTGTCAGGATTTTCGTTCCTTCCAGTGTCGTCGGTCCGTTTGCCGCTTCTACAACGATTTTCGCTTTGATGCGGTCAGCGTTCTCTTCTGTAATTTGGTTTTCGATCGCCGCCGGGACAAGTATATCACAGTCCAGCTCAAGCAGCTCCTGATTCGTAATGGTGTCATTGAAAAGCTTCGTCACCGTTCCGAAGCTGTCTCTGCGGTCAAGCAGATAATCAATATCAAGACCGTCCGGATCGTAAAGGCCTCCGTACGCGTCAGAAATTCCGACAACTTTCGCGCCGGCGTCATGCATAAACTTGGCCAGATAGCTGCCCGCGTTTCCGAAACCTTGTACGACGACGCGCGCGTTCTGAATATCGAGACCTTTTTTCTTGGCCGCTTCTTTTATGCAGATGGTGACGCCTTTTGCCGTCGCTGATTCCCTGCCGTGGGATCCGCCGAGTACAAGCGGTTTTCCCGTAATAAAACCGGGTGAGTTAAATTCATCAATTCTTGAATATTCATCCATCATCCAAGCCATAATCTGTGAGTTTGTAAATACGTCAGGTGCCGGGACGTCTTTAGTCGGTCCGACAATCTGACTGATTGCTCTGACATATCCCCTGCTCAGTCTTTCAAGCTCTCTGAATGACATATTTCTCGGATCACAAACAATTCCGCCTTTACCACCGCCATAAGGAAGATCAATAATTCCGCATTTTAAACTCATCCAGATGGAAAGTGCTTTCACCTCTTTTTCAGTTACATTCGGGTGAAAACGAATGCCGCCTTTTGTCGGACCTACGGAATCATTGTGCTGCGCACGATAGCCTGTAAATATTTTCACAGACCCGTCATCCATCCGAACAGGAATTTTAACCGTTAATAATCTGAGCGGCTCTTTCAGCAGTTCATACACTTCTTCTGGATACCCCAATTTTTCCAGAGCTTTATGTATTACGGTTTGGGTTGATTTTAATACATCATGTTTGTCTTCTTCATTATGACCGGTGAATCGATCGGCTGCCATTTGAGTTAACCTCCTAAAATCTTCTGTTTCTCTCATGCTCCCTTTCAGTGACTAGTATACACCTTCAATATCTCCGTGCATAGAAGAAAGACAATGATTTTTCCATTATTTCGCTTAAAAAAAGACGGCCGCTGAAAACAGCTGCCGTTTCAAATCTTTTTTATGAAAAATGTTTCTGGATGGTCTCCACAGCATTGCCGTCCATGATGAGTTTTCCGTACTCATGGAGCCTGTAAATCGTAATCGTCGCCGGGTGTCCGTATTCAGCCAGCACCGCGATGACGCCTTCGGCGGAACGGGAGCCGAGGTCTTCAAGGCTTACATAGTATTGGTTCTCATAGTGGTAGACGGTGCCGCCGGTAATCCCGATTCGGTGAAGGCTTCCGGCAAGCTGAATGATATCTTCAAACGAATGGAACTGATAAATAATATCCGGGCTTTCGTCAAGTTTGACCTGCATCTCGATATAATCATCGTCATATTCGTCATCTTCTGCGTCCGCGTCATGATTTTTCGTTACAATCACAACCATGCCTTGTGCCTGAAGAGAATATACTTCCACCGCGATCGGACCATTCGCTTCAAAGCCGAGCTCTGTATTTGCTTCATTCATCATATCTTTAAATAACTGGTGGACTTTAAACGAGTCCTTCCAGAGGTCTTCTTTTGTCAGTCCCCGATCAGTCAGATCGTCGAGGGTTAAAAAGATTTTAATCTTATTATAGTTCAGACGCTCAAGCCGCATAATGTTCCCTCCTGCCTCTTCTTGCACACAAATCATATAACACAGTATATGAATAAATGAGTCATAGGTTCTTAATTTGTTATCAGTTTACACCGTGTACAGCGGGAAGACAAGCAGAATGCCGTTTTTTATCACAGCGGCCGGGTTTGTTTCAGGAAGACGGCTCATCCGGTCCGCACAGCGTAATCATATGCGTCTCCGGTTTCGCCCCGAGCCTCAGCGGAACTTTTGTCGTCCCGTAGCCGTTGCTGATCAGGTAATGCGCTTTTTTTACCGTTCCCGTCCCGCCCAATTCGTACGGCCCGAACCGGCCGAAACGGATTTGGCCGCCATGCGTATGGCCGCTGAACACAGCGTCAATCCCGTCTGACTCCCTCATCTGCTCATGGATGTCGGGGTTATGGCAAAGCAGGAGGTTTACTTTGTCAGCACCCGTATATCTGATTGCAGATTCGTAATCATCCATCATCATCCTGATATCATCCACCCCGCAGATCGTAACGGTTTCCCCTCTATAAGCAAACTGAACCGATTCATTTCTCAGCGGGATCACTTTGTATGCCCGTAAAAGAGAGAGCAGTTTTTGCTGGCTGACCTCGTAATCATTATTTCCCCACACATACATGACAGGCGCGAGAGCCGTCAGACGTTTGATGTTTTCTTCAATTCTGGCGTAAGGAACTCCGCCCTCCGCCAAATCACCGCCGAGCAAAACGGCATCCGGCTTATAACCTGCCGCTTCGCGGAGAAGCTTTTCATCAATTAAACGGCGGTGCACGTCAGATATAAAGAAGATGGTGAGCGGCTTCATCCCCTTCATTTTATCAAGCGTAAATGTATGTGTTTTCAGATGGCTGCCGTTTGCCGTTTTGTACATAACGGCCGCCATAACCGCAGCCGCTCCCGCCAATGAGCCGAGAATTCCCGCTGTAAGCTTCATAAACGCACTCTCCATTCTGTCATTGTCTTACATTAGACGGACAAACAAAAAAAGACGTTTCTATCCTTTCCGGAAAACGCCTCATTTTATTTGCTTTCAAAATAAAGATTGATATCATACCGATGTTTCATCAAGTGAAAAACAGATTCTCTCGCCCTCCATTTTTCAGGCTGGGGCCATAAATCCGTGCTTTTTTGGATAATTTCACATCTCAGTTTATGAAATTCACCCTCAGCTTTTTCTTCCTTTTTTTTAAAATAATAAGAAGTGCAATACGCAAAAGCGGAAGCCATAATCCAGCACAAGTAAACCGTATGGCCTAATATTTCCTGCAGAATCAGCTGCGGAGAGGCTTGGGGGGCATTAAAGCTTTTAAACATCAGCAGTATGCACATCAGGGAAAAACAAACGAGGGACGCCCACTGCCATCTTCGGCATTGTGCGGCATAATTTTCGTATTTTAATTTCCGTTTCACCAGCGCCTGAAGCATTTGTTTCGTCGGTCCGTCAGCAAATCGGTCTAATTGCTTCCATAAAGAATCCATGCGCTTCACACCTTGTCCGTTTTCATTGGTACACTATATGAAAAACGCGGTGAAAACATGCATTTATTTTAATCAGACAGCGGAATGTTCAGAACCTGGCCGGTGTACACGTCGTTTCCGTTTAATCCGTTGTAGCTGCGGATTTTTTCTTCGCCCGCCCGGCTTTTATAATATTTCATTGAAATGCGGTAAAGCGTTTCTTTCGGCTGTACAGTATGCTGTACGGTCCGCACATTTTTCGGGACAGTCCCGGCTTGATCACTCGCGGCAGCCGGAGCCGCTTTTTCACGGACAGCCGGCGGAGACTGCTGTTTTGTCTCCGCGTATTCGGTGTCTGTCGGCTTTACTTGTTTTTCTGAGGGCGTTTCCGTTTTTTCAGGTGTTTTTTCACTTGGTTTTTCTTTCGTTTTTTCAGATGCAGCCGCTTCTTTCTTATCTTTGTCGTCAGACTTTTTTTTCGGTTGTTCTAAAAGAGCGGTTTCTGACGTTTCTTTCTGAGCGCCTTTCGGAATAACGGCAGGCGCACTTTCACTGTGGTCTATGAAGACATCTTCATAGTCCTTCGGGTCAAATCTGCTGCTGTTCGTCATATAAAGAAGACCGAAAAAGACACCGATTGTTACGATAATAAACAGGACGGTCAAAAAAGTGAACAGCGGCGTTTTTGTTTTGGTTTTTTCCTTCACCTGCTCTTCCTTTTTTTTACGCTCCTCTTTTACAGATTGTCTTGTCGGGAGGCTGTCTTCAAGATATTCAATTTGTTCATCCGCGGCCGCGGCAACCTGCTGCTCGGCACGCAGCTGAGCTTTTCTTCTTTCAACTCTTGACATTTCCGTCATGCAAACCCCTCCTAACATATTGAAAACGGATCTGACAGGCAAATACCGCATCAATAATAAAATGCGCTGTAACCGGAACGAATAAATTGCCGGTCCATTCATAGATAAGCCCCAGCAAAAGACTGATGCCCGCAACCATCATAAACAGAAGCCACTTCGCCAAGTATCTGAAATGAAGCACGGTAAAAATGAAGCTGGCGGCCCATAAGCCGATATGTGTCTGCAGAACGCCTCTGAACAAAATCTCTTCGCTGAACGAAATGAGAAGCGTCAAAAACAAAATGTGCAGAACCGGCCTGTTCTTAAAAAGCAATACATTAATGCCGCCGTCATCATATAAATGCGAAGGACACCATTTCATCACCGCCAGATCGGCAAAAATGACAAGGACGGCAAGAGTTACACCGTACCATATGATATTATCGTCACGTATATGCCACAGCTTTAAAAAATCGTGAATGTCGGTAAAAAAGAAAAAGCCGATAATAGCTGAAACCGCCAATATGAGCAATTGGGTGGCATACAGCTGCATCACAATCTCCCGGTCTGAGAGCTGCCGGATCAATTCGCTTTGCCGTCTCAGCTGAACTCACCCGCAGACTCTGATCCGAAAATCCGGCCTAATTCCAGCTTCCAATCTTCAAACCGTTCCATATTTTTACGTTCTCCTTTTTGCTCGTACGGAGCCAGATCAAGTCCGCAGCTGCTGCAGCATTGTCCGGTTTGACCATCAGGCTCATACGGTTCATCAAAATAAGACAGCAGCGCTTCTCTTATACATTCTTTCCGCTCTAATAACGCCGAAAAACGATTCATTTTACGCAGCTTCTTTTCCACGCGGTATGTCAGTTCTTCCTGCAGCTGCTCTTTTGTGGTTTTTCCTTGCAGATACAGATGGACGGCCGTTCGCGCCTGTGTTTCCTGGACGCCCTTATTGATCAGAACGTCCCGAAGCTTTCGCTCATCACCCGTACCGGCATCCCGTATGACGGCCAGAATGCCTTCCAGGTCATAATCAGACAGGCTTTCTGTCTGAATAATCTGCTGCTGAAGCTCGGTATCGCCGGGCGCCCTCAGCAAAATACTGACACTCGGGCTGCCGTCGCGTCCCGCTCTGCCGATTTCCTGCATAAAGGCCTCGGCCGTTTGGGGAGGATAAAAGTGAATGACAAAGCGGATATCTGACTTATCCACACCCATGCCGAACGCATTGGTGCAGCAGATGCAATCAAGCTGGTTATGGATAAATTGCTGCTGGATTAAAATCCTGTCGCCTGTATCCATTCCGCCGTGATAATAATCCGTCCGCTTTCCCGTTTTTTCGTTCAGCTCAGCCGCAAGCTCTTCCGCCCATTTTCTGGTCGGACAATATATGATACCCGGGCCTTCAAGCTTTTCGGCAAGCTCCGTGAGCCTGCTTATTTTTTCGGCATTATCAGCCAAATGTTCTGCCGCCAGGAGAATATTCGGCCGGTTGACTGAATAAAGATGACGCACCGCATGCTCAAGTCCGAGCACATCCGTCACGTCTCTGAGCGTTTCTTTTGTCGCTGTTGCGGTCAGCGCCAATACAGGCGGCTTTCCGAGTGCCTGCCTGAAAGGCCCGAGCTTCGAGTAATCAGGCCTGAAATCATGTCCCCATTCTGATATGCAATGAGCCTCATCAATAACAAATAAACTGACCGGGACATTTTTCAAACGGTTCAGCACATAAGGTGAAGAAAGGGCTTCAGGAGACATATAGAGAAATTTATACCGGCTGATGTTGCTGAGGATAAAATGCCGCTCTGCGGAATTCAGCATGCTGTTTAATGCCGCAACCCGCTTTTCTCCTTTCGCTTTCAGTTGCTGCACCTGATCTTCCATTAATGAAAGGAGCGGCGAAATAATCAGCACCAGCCCGTCCATCATGTAACCCGGGAGTTGATAGCATAATGATTTTCCCCCGCCGGTCGGAAGCATGGCGATCGTATCTTTTTTTTGGAGCACGCTAGTCATAATCTCTTCCTGCCCTTTTTTAAAGGAATGCAAACCAAAATACCTGGATAAAGCTTTATGCAGCTCAGTCATGCTGATTCACCGTCTTTGCCAGCGCCAGCCTGATCTGAAAATAGCTGAAGCGCATCTGCATTCCTTCGCGAATCCGTTTAATTTTATTCGTTTGATGCTGTTTTGCAAATGCCGTTATCATACGCTGTTCCTCTTCAGAAAGATACTGTTCTATAAAAAATGCAGGCTGATGCAATGATATTTCTACGATATGATCTTCGATTGTGGCGGTTTTTAAATTTCTGACCGCGGCGATCCGTTCAATCGGAAACCCTTTTTCCAACAGCTCAAAGGTTTTTCTGGCAGACTGTGTCAGCGCGCTTTCCGCCTGCAGATCGGACAACAGCTCGCGCAGAGCGGGATATGCACATTGCGGAAGCGATTGAATAACATAATGTACCGCTCCCCAAAACTGGACGGACACATACCATTCATCTTCGTTCAGCTGGAGAGCAAGCTGCTTATTCGTTTTGCCGATTCTGTTGAATGAAGTTAAAGAATAGACAAAAATAAGCGCCTGCCGTTCACTTACGCCTTGCAGAAGGTGAAACAGCGTCTCATGCATTTGGACGGAGAGCTCTTTAGCGTCTCTGTTGTTCCGCATGAACCGTTTGACCCATCTCAGCGTCTGCACATCATTTGTAACCGGGATATATTGACTGCATTGATGCTCTTTGTTTGACAGGACTTGAATGAGCAGGGAAAGCCGCCTCCACAGGGTGACAGCAGGCGTTTGATAATTCGCGCCGTGGCAGTGCTTCGGCCAAGGCCGCTCGGCAAACGCCCGTTCAAGCCTTTGAACACCGTGCGCAGTCACTTTCCACGTTCCCTCTTCTTTTCCGGCTGTAATGAATGAGTTCTCGGTGAGTTTATGCAAAGAAGCCGCAATATCGCCGCGTTCACAATGTGAAGCCATGCCGAAATATTTAGCGATCTGAAATAAGCCGGCATCCTGAATGGTTTGAGACGACTTTTTTCCTTTTAATAAATGAAACACAGCACTCGGAGTCCGTTCGCCGTCTATTTTGTCCAGACAGTCGAGAACCACGGTATCAAAGTAGTTTATCGCCAATCTAAACACACCTACATTTCTTCTGTGACAAGTTTCGTTTTTTGGTTCTTTTTATTTTAACAGATTTTCATATAAATTTGACGTTTAAAGTCATCTTTTAGGGGGAAGTGCTAAAGAGAATCCCTTATGTGATAAGCATTCTCAATCATTTTTCTGTTGAAATTTGACACTAACATCATTACAATAAGTAAGAGGAATAGGTGTTATATTTAAAAATATATAAGGTAAACCATTTGTTCCAACACGAACAATCTGGGAGGTTTTATTCATGGCAAAGTACACAATTGTAGATAAAGATACGTGTATTGCATGCGGCGCCTGCGGAGCTGCGGCACCAGACATTTATGATTATGATGATGAAGGCATTGCGTTCGTTACGCTTGACGAAAATAAAGGCGTCGTCGAAGTTCCGGAAGTTCTGGAAGAAGATATGATTGACGCATTTGAAGGATGCCCTACTGATTCAATCAAAGTTGCGGATGAACCGTTCGAAGGCGACCCGCTGAAATACGAATAAAAAAGCCCTCCCCGTGAGAGGAGCTTTTTCGTCCTGAATAAGACTCCGGCTGTTATCGGCCGGAGTCTTATTTTTTGCGATCAGCACAAACAAAAAAGCGTCCGGCTGTTTTCACAGAGCGGACGCTTTGGAGTGGTTATTGTGTCTGGATGCTGCGTTTTTGTTCAATCCAAGGTTTCAGCTTCGTAAAGATGAACGTAAAGACGATGGTGATGATAACGCCTTTTACAATGTTAAACGGCAGGATTCCTGCGACAACCGCCGTTTTTAACTGGCTGTTTGACAGTGCCGGTGAATGTAAAAACCAAGTATACGCGGGCAGGATAAGAATATAGTTCAAAATACTCATCAATACAGTCATCGCTGCGGTTCCGGCCAGCAGGCTCACTGCAAGTCCTTTAGCAGATTTGAGCTTTTTAAACATAAACGCCGTCGGCAGAATAAACAGCGTTCCTGCGATAAAATTGGCTGCCTGCCCGACAGGCACGCCGGCCATGCTTCCTTGAATGATATACTGCAGAATATTTTTAATCGCTTCAACCGCAATCCCCGCCGCAGGCCCGTAAACCAAAATGGCGATAATTGCAGGAACGTCACTGAAATCAATTTTCAAGTAATCCGGCAGCCCCGGAAACGGGAAATTTAACAGCATAAGCACAAAAGCAATACTGCTAAGCATACTGATGACAACTAATTTTTTTACTTTCACAATGCTCTCTCCTTTTCGATCAAATCTCTCGAAAAGAGGAAAGGTTCTTTTGTGCCCCAATAAAAAAACCGCTTTTGTTAAAAAGCGGGAGCTTACTAAGGCTTGGCAAAGAAACGTTTGATATAAGCATCAAAACGTCTGCTGAACCTCCATCTTCTCCCATCCAGACTATACTGTCGGCTCCGGAATCTCACCGGATCCTGCCGCCGAAGCAGCTCGCGGGCTTAGAGCATGATGCTCATCACCGCCGGTAGGGAATTTCACCCTGCCCCGAAGATTGATCTTATGAATTTATTCACATTATATATGATCAAATTGCAATTGTATAGAGAACTGCTCAAATTTAAATAAAATATTGGGGAAGCCCAATTTAAGCTGATTCAGCGGTTTCCTTTTCTCCTTTACTGCGTCAATACACATTGACACTCTATTGAGAATATGATAAATTATCAGATATTTAGTCAGCTAAACTAGGAGGAAATCTAACAATGTTTCGAGTTTTGGTCTCAGATAAGATGAGCAATGACGGCTTAAAGCCGCTGATGGAATCAGACTTTATAGAAATTGTTCAAAAAAACGTCGCGGATGCAGAAGATGAATTACATACCTTTGATGCCCTGTTAGTCCGCAGTGCCACGAAAGTAACCGAAGAATTGTTTAAAAAAATGACCTCTTTAAAAATCGTCGGCAGAGCCGGTGTCGGCGTAGACAACATCGACATTGATGAGGCCACAAAACATGGGGTTATCGTGATAAACGCGCCGAATGGAAACACCATTTCAACGGCAGAGCATACATTCGCGATGATTTCTTCATTAATGAGACACATTCCGCAAGCCAATATCTCAGTAAAATCAAGAGAATGGAACCGGACGGCTTTTGTCGGGGCGGAGCTCTACGGAAAGACTTTAGGCATTGTCGGTCTGGGCCGGATCGGAAGCGAGATTGCCCAGCGCGCCAGAGCGTTCGGTATGACGGTTCATGTATTCGATCCTTTCTTAACCGAAGAGAGAGCCGGTAAAATCGGCGTAAACAGCCGGACATTCGAAGAAGTGCTTGAAAGCGCGGATATCATTACCGTCCACACGCCTTTAACAAAGGAAACAAAAGGACTGCTTAACAGAGAAACCATTGCTAAAACGAAAAAAGGCGTCCGTCTTATCAACTGCGCAAGAGGCGGCATTATTGATGAAGCGGCGCTTTTGGAAGCGCTGGAAAGCGGCCATGTCGCAGGCGCTGCCCTTGACGTGTTTGAAGTGGAACCGCCAGTTGAATCAAAGCTTCCCGACCATCCGCTGGTGATCGCCACACCTCACTTAGGCGCTTCAACGAAAGAAGCACAGCTGAATGTCGCTGCACAGGTTTCTGAAGAAGTGCTGCAGTTTGCAAAAGGTCTGCCTGTCATGTCAGCGATCAACCTGCCTGCGATGACGAAAGATGAATTCAAAAAAATCCAGCCTTATCACCAAATTGCCGATAAAATCGGAAGTCTCGTGTCACAATGTATGAAGGAACCCGTCAAAGATGTTGCGATTCAATATGAAGGCACCATCGCCAAACTTGAAACATCATTTATTACAAAAAGCCTGCTGTCCGGTTTCTTAAAACCGCGTGTAGACTCAACGGTCAATGAAGTGAACGCCGGCGGTGTAGCAAAAGAACGCGGAATCAGCTTCAGCGAGAAGATTTCCTCCAATGAATCAGGATATGATAACTGCATCAGCGTAAAAGTAACCGGAGACCGGAGCACATTTACGTTAACGGCTACGTATATCCCTCACTTCGGTGAACGAATCGTTGAGCTGAACGGCTTTAATATTGACTTAAATCCTGCCGGCCACCTCGTTTATATCCAGCACCAGGATACGACTGGTGTAATCGGACGCGTCGGACGCATCCTCGGCGATAACGATATCAATATCGCTACCATGCAGGTAGGCCGTAAAGAAAAAGGCGGAGAAGCCATTATGATGCTTTCTTTTGATAAACATTTAGATGATAAAGTCATCAATGAGCTGACTTCAATTCAGGATATTGTTTCCGTTAAACTGATTGACCTTCCGTAACCAACAAAAAACCCAAAACATTCATATGTTTTGGGTTTTATTAGGTTTAATGGCTTGGAAGCGGATTAGGCGCGGCAGGCACAGCGATAGGTTTTGTCACATCATAATTACCGATTTTCTTTGTATGCGCATGTGTGAACAGCACCTCAGAATAACCGAATTCCTTCGCAGTTAACAGAAGCCCTTCGATCATTAAAATCCCTTCCAGCGAATCTTCAACCTTATGTTTTTCGGACAATTGAATCCGCAGCTGCTCGCCGTCTTCCCTTTCCGATACCGATGCAATCGCATCGGCTTCTATAATGCTCGCGGTCTGTGAGCCTCCGTCTGTTGTCTTCATCCCGTCAATAGCCTGATATACTGAATAATAGGTTTGTTCAGACGGGATGAGATACTCTTGTCCCAGACTGTCGCTGTAAGAAAAATACGCCCGGTTTGTCTGTTTATGTACGGACATTTCAGCGGATATGCCGTAAGATTTATAAAAATCCTGTCCGGCTCCGTTTTGAATCTTTTTCAATTTAATCCGCTCGTAAGGACTCCATGTCAAAGTCTCTTTCAGCATCTTTTTCAATAAGTCAGCATCGGCAACTGATTCGATAGAAAGCCGTCCGTTTACCTGCACAAGCAAATCCTTCTTATCCGCCGTTACCTGCACACCTTCCAAAAGGTTCGGCACAGACAGGAAGGATTCGGGCACTTCTAGGTTTTCCGCTTCGGATAAAGCCTCTGATACCGATTCATCCGGCTTCTTTTTTTCAAAACTGACCGGTATGACGGCGGATGTATCTGAATCGGCAAACGCCAAAGTAATGTAATTGTTTTTGTTTTCGTTAGAAACGACAAACGTCTTCTGATCCGGCTTGACAGCAGCTGACTGACTGGCTTTTTCAGCTTGACCGCTGTCAGCTGTAAGATCACCGGCAGATTTGTTTGTCATCAGGTGAGGAGATATAATCAGAGCGATGCACAATGCGCAGACGCCGGCTGCGGCGGGGCCGATCCAGCTTCGGGCCGGTTTTTTCCTGTACGGTTTACCCGTTTCAATATTCCGGTAAATGGCCTCGGGTGAACGATGATCTCTAACCGCCGGAAGTTGTCTTAACAACTCCTCTACTCTTTCTTCGTTCCAATATGACTTCATCATCCATTAGCTCCTCCCTCAAAAGCTCCATCTGTTTCCGAAGTATTTTGAGCCCTCTGTGTTGGGTCGTTTTGACTTTGCTTTCCGAGAAGCGGAGAGCGGCGGCTGTTTCCTGAATGGAATATCCCTGAATAAATCTCAAGATAATAACAGCTCTTTGATCAATGGTGCAATGATCAAGCGCGGTATAAATTTCCCGGACGTTTTCATGCTGTACGGCGAGTTCGTCCGGAAGCAAATGCTGATCTCTGACATCTTGTGTATCCCAATCAAACGTACCCATAATACGCTGTCTGATCGTCTGCTGCTTGCGGAACCAGTCAATCGCCACATGGCGTGCGATGGACAACAGCCATGTTTTTTCACTGCTTCTTCCTTCAAATGTATGATAGGAATTCAAGACGCGGATATACACTTCCTGCGTCAAATCTTCAGCCTGCGACTTATCTTTTACCATATAAAATAAAAATTGATATAAATCTTGATGGTATGCATCATATAATATCTGAAAGGTTTCTTCCATGGGAAACCCCTCCGTTCACTTTTTTGTCGTAAAAATGCGTTGAAAAGTTACATTACAACTATATTACGAGAAACTGGAATTTGGAAGGGAATTTATATTAACATATTCTTAAATTTTTAAAGGAGAAACAAATAAAAAACACCCGCAGAACATGCGGGTGTTTCGTATGGAACAAGATTGTTCGTCAATTTCAGACGTCATCCTGCGCTTTTGTCGGAATATAAAATGTAAACGTCGTCCCTTTGTCGATGCTGCTGTGAACCGCAATTGAGCCGCCGTGGGCTTCCACGATATTTTTTACGATGGCGAGTCCGAGTCCGGTTCCCGCCCTGCCTCTTGTTCTTGCTTTGTCCGCTTTATAAAAACGTTCAAAAATAAAAGGCAGATCCTCTTCCGGTATTCCCGAGCCGGAATCTTTGATATCGATTTTCAGTCCGTCTTTTACGGTCTGAGCCGCGATATGAACGCTTCCGCCTGACTCCGTATGGCGCAGCGCATTATCTATAAGGTTGGTAAACACTTGTTCCATTTTGTCTTCATCAAAGACACACTCCGGCTGAGACACCGAGATGTCCTCTGTGAGCGAAACGCCTTTTTCCTTCGCTACCCCGGAAAATTTGCGGGAGATCTTCTCCAGAAATTCATGCAGGTTTACCGTTTCATAGTGCAGGCCCGTATGTCCGGATTCCATTCTGGCCAAATCCAGCAAGTCATTGACGAGCCGGCCCATGCGAAGAGATTCATCATAAATGATCTGCGCAATTTCTTTTTTCTCCTCTTCTGTGCTTGCAATGTCGTCCACTATTGCTTCGCTGTATCCCTGCAGCATAGAAATCGGGGTTCTGAGCTCATGACTGACATTGGCAATGAAGTCTTCACGCAATTTATCCAGCCTGCGCTCTTCGGTCATATCACGGAGCACGGCCACGGCGCCGCGGACGTGTGATTCCGCATAAAGAGGCGACATCAATAAAACCCATGACCTTCCTTGAAGCGTCATTTCAATCATTTGCTCTTTTTCCGTGTTCACTGCATTTTGAAATAGCTCTTTTGCTTCAGGGGGAAGGTTGTCTCCTTCTTTAATGTTCATGTTCTGCTCATAATACCATGCCTGCAGAAAACGTTCGGCCGGCGGGTTGGTCACCAAAATGGTGCCGTCGATATTAATGGTGATGACCCCGTCTGCCATACTGCTTAAAATATTGGACAGCTGTTCTTTTTCCTGATTCAGCGCGTTAATATGGAAATTGAGCTGCCGTCCCATCTGATTAAAGGCAATGGCCAGTTCCCCGATTTCATCTTGGGTCAGAATCGGAATTTTTGTATCAAACTTTCCTTTCGCCAAGTCTTGGGCGCCTTCCCGCATTTTCCGAAGGGGATATGTCACCCTGCTGGATAAAAAGAACGCGAAAAACGTTGTCAAGACGATGGCAATGCCCGCCGCAAGAAAAATATAGCGTGTCGTATGTTTCGTCGTATCTTTGACGGCAAGCAGCGATTGGGATAAAAAGACCATGCCTTTTTTGCCGTCTTTTTCATACGGCACTCCGACGATCAGCCGTTCGTTATCCGAACCGGCATTGTTGGGGACCGCTCGTTTGCTTACTTTTTTGCGGTCTGTCAGCGCCTTGTGCAGATCCCGGTCATGTTTGATCTGCTCTAATGTAATAGAGGATAAATGATTATCGTCATTGGGCGAATACCAGACATGCTTATCATCCTGAATGATCGCGATGCTCGTTAAATTGTCCGCCAGTTCCCACGTGATGGATCTGGCAAGCGGCTGGTCTTCATGATTTTCTATTATGACCGCAATTTTATCGGCAAGCTGCGTTAAATCTTTTTCCGCTTCTTCAACGTGGTAATTTTCGATAAATTCCAGAAGCAGCACCGTTAAAATAAATAAAACAATTAACACGAGTGAAAGAATGGTAAACCAAAGCTTTCCTACTACGCTTTTCCAAAACTTCATTCAGCGCCTACCTCAAATTTGTATCCGACTCCCCATACGGTGACGATTTTTTTCGCCGCTCCCGGGGACACTTTATTTAATTTTTCACGGAGCCGTTTGACATGGGTGTCCACCGTTCTGAGGTCTCCGAAAAATTCATACTGCCACACTTCTTTTAAAAGCTTTTCCCTGTCGTACACTTTGTCCGGTGTTTTCGCCAGGAAGTACAGCAGTTCATATTCCTTCGGCGTCAGGCTCACCTCTGTGCCGTCCGCAGTCACCCTGTGAGCATCGTGATCAATGGATAGATGCGAAAAGACGAGCACATTTTTTGTCGGGGTATTGGCTGTCAGATAAGATGTTTGGGAAGCTCTTCTTAAAAGCGCCTTTACCCGAAGCACCACTTCTCTCGGGCTGAAAGGCTTGACGATATAATCGTCCGTACCCGCTTCAAACCCCTGGACGCGGTTGGCTTCTTCCCCTTTTGCCGTCAGCATGATAATCGGCGTCGCTTTTTTTTCTCTGAGCTGCCGGCATACTTCGATTCCGTCCGTTCCCGGCATCATTAAATCCAAGAGTACCAGATCATAATCTGATGCCAGCCCCATTTTAATGGCCTCGTCGCCGTTTTCCGCTTCTTCAATCACATAGTTTTCCCGTTCAAGGTACATTCTTAAAAGGCGTCGAATTCTGGCTTCATCATCTACTACTAATATTTTAGTTTCATTTGTTTGATCCATCGTTTTCCCCCTGCTTTCCTTCTGTTACTTTCATTTTAACAAACTGTGCGGCAGCTTGAGAACTGTATCGGCTTTTTGCATCTATGCGTACGAATGAAGTCCGGCAAGCACGAGATTCACAAAAATTAAGTTAAACATAATAATGGCGAAGCCGATGACGGCAAGCCACGCGGACTTTTCACCATGCCAGCCTCTTGACAGCCGCAAGTGCAAATACGCTGCGTAAAATAAAAAGGTGATCAGTGCCCATACTTCCTTCGGGTCCCAGCCCCAAAAACGCGTCCATGCAAGCTGCGCCCAAATCATCGCAAACACAAGCGCGCCGAGTGTAAATACCGGAAAACCGATGGAAACAGCGCGGTAGCCGACTTCATCGACCAAGTCCAGATTCACATTTTTGACGAGCGGGCTGATAAGAGCGCTGATTCTCTTTCTGAATATCAGCCTGAGCGCACCGTATAAAACGAGACCTGCGCCAAACGACCAGATCACCGTATTGACCTTTCTGCCTGAAAAAATGGCCGGAAGCTCAATAAGCGGCTTCATTGCGCCTTCCGTAAGCAATTCTCCCTCATGCGGGCCGACAAGCGCAGGCATATCATATATCATGACGCTTTTGGCTTCTTTTTTATCCACCCAATTAAATTCAGCTTTGTAATCCGCCAGCCGGAATGCCGACGTGACGGCGATAAATGCCACGGTCGTCACGAGTATAAACATGATGACTTCAAGCCAGAACGTTTTTTTGCCCGGTCTGGATTGGTCGACATGCTTTAACAGGAAAATGACGCCGGCTACAAAACTGATCGCAAGAATCGCCTGCCCGAGCGCCGCCGTCGTGACGTGAATGTACAGCCAATTGCTCTGCAGTGACGGAATAAGCGGCGTGATGTCTGTCGGAAACATGCTTGCATATGCGATAAGCAAAAGCGCGATAGACAATGTGAACATGCCTAATGAAGGCAGTCTGTAAATAAAGTAAATAATAATAAAAGCGAGAACAAGCATCATGCCGAATGACGTCGTAAATTCAAACATATTGCTGACAGGCGCATGTCCGCTTGCCGACCATCTCGCAATGAAGTAGGCGAGATGACAAAGAAATCCGAATATGGTTAACGTGATTCCGATAGCCGACCAGCGGCCCTTACCGTCCTTAGCACCTTTTGTTCCCCGGATGGCGCCGCCGAAAACCGGGACGGCAATTAAATAAATCAAAAAGGCAGCATAAAGAAAATTTGCGCTCAGCTCCGCCATGACACCACTCCTTTTTCACTAGGCCTGATTTTTGGCCAATTCTTTTTGATCGGCCGGCTCTTGAATCCCGGTCCCGCTAAGAACAAATTCGATATCCTTTTTCAGACCGAACCAGTTTTTGTTCGTATGTCCCGCCACAAGCACTTCATGATCACCTGTTTTGATCCAGATCCTTCTGTGCTGCCAGTACATTCCTTGAATGACGCCGATCATAAAGATCGCGCCGCCGACGGCAAGCACCCATAAGGTTAAATCTTTTCTGACGGTGAGTCCTGTAATGTTTTTCGTTTCCACATGGTCGAATTTTAATTTGTACTTGTTACTTTCGGAACCTTCAACAGTCTGCTGAATCGCAACAAAACTTTTCTCCCCTTTTGGCTTGTCAGGAGCCGTGATTTTAAAGACAAAAGCCGGATTGTTAGGAACCTTCGTTTTCGTGCTCGGTTCTCCGTCCTTGTTAAAATAAAAATCAGGAAGATAACTGGCGATCTGCACTTTGTAACCGTTACCAAGATCATAGTCCGTGTCGGGATCAAGAAGATTGATCTTCAGTTTGCCGAATGACTGTTTTGTTTTTTGGTCGATCAGCTGAAATACCATCTGATCGAGCTGGTTTTCTTTATAGTCCACCTGATACACAGAATAGGAGTCAAAACGCAGCGGTTCATTGACGCGGATATTGTTTTCTTTGACTCTTTTAAGCTTCGGCTTTTCGCCGAATACAATGTCGCCTTCCCTCTTGTACAAAACCGCGTCCGTTGTGAAGGATTTGGCGACTTTGCCGTTTCCGGCTCTGTCAATGGCGTCGGCGAATACTTTTTTCTCAGTGTCTTTGTTATATGTCTGCATCGTGAACCGGTTGTTTTTTAAGTAATACTTGCCATCAGTGCCGGGGATCTGAGCGGTTTCGCCTTCACGGACCCAGAGCGTTTCATCGACATACATACCGGGTACAAATCTCAGCATGGCTCCGATCAGAAAAATGATCAGACCGATATGATTGACGTAGGGCCCCCACCTTGAAAAACGGCCTTTTTCCGCCAGAATGCTTCCCTCTTGTTCTCGCACTCTATAATGCTTTTTTTTCAATCGTGTTCTGAGGCTATCAGCCGCATCCCCGCTCAGCTCGGTTTCTGTCCGGCTGTATAGACGCTGCCTCTTCAAAAAGATCGGATTCCGCCGAACTCCTTGATTTTTCAGCGCCCTGTACAAAGGAATCACCCGATCCAAGCTGCAGATGACCAGTGATATACCAATGGATGCGATCAGGAGCATATACCACCATGAGCCGTACAGGTGATGAAATCCCAGCAGATAGTACAGTTGACCGATTATGCCATACTGCTGTTCATAATATGTATCCGGCTGGGCGCCCGGCGGCAGATAAGCTTCCTGCGGAAAAACCGTGCCGAAAGCAGACGCCGCCAGAGTAATGACGATCAGCCATATTCCGACTTTTACGGAAGAAAAGAAGTTCCATACCTTATCTACGATTGTTTTGTTATATGTTTGCGAACGCCTTGCGCTGCCGTCGTACCGCATATCCGCAAGCAGCGATTTTTGATCATCAAGCGGCTTCCCGCACGACTCGCATAAAACCGTCCCGGCTGGATTCACGTGCCTGCATTCACATTTGACCTTTTTCATGAAGACGCCTCCGGCTTAATTAAATTCATATAGTCATGAACCATGCGTTCTGTCATCGTGCCGGTCACCACTTTCACGACTTTTCCGTCGGGATTGATCAAAAATGTCGTCGGAATAGGTGATACGCCGTACGCGTCCAGCACTTGCCGGTCAGTATCGAGCGCAACCGGGAAATTGACGCCGTATGTTTTCATAAAATTATGTACTGCAATTTTTGATTCGCCGACATTTACCGCAACCACCTCGACACCGAGGTCTTTAAAATGCTTGTATTGATTCTCCATGTAGGGAAATTCCTGCTTGCACGGCTCGCACCACGTTCCCCAGAAATTCAGAAAAACACCTTTTCCTTTTAACTGACTCAGTTCTATGAGTCTGCCCTCTGTATCTTTCAGCGCGAAATTCGGGGCTTTGGACCCCTCAGATATACGCTCACCGTTTGTGTATACGGCATTATAGATGGTATATCCGAGCGCGCAGAGTAAGATGAGAAGGATGCCGGTCCGAATGAATAAACGCCGCCGTTTTTTGTTCATTGTACACTGCTCCCCTCCCCTGCCTGCAAATCCATTCAATTATATCATCAACACGTTTTGTAATTTTTGAAGGTTATGTGAAAATTAGAAAGCGTTTTTACCGTGTTCAGCTAAAGCCCGCAGCCTTTTCACCTCATGCGGCGACAATTCTCTTGCGTCTCCTGTGCGCAGGCCTCTTAAATCTAAAAATGCGTATTCTTCACGTTTTAGTTTCAGCACGTCATGACCGATCGCCTCGAACATGCGGCGGACCTGTCTGTTTCGGCCTTCATGAATCGTCAGCTGAATGATGCTCGTCTGCTTTCTTTTGTCCAGGGAAAGCATTTTCGCTCTGGCCGGCGCCGTCTTGCCTTCCTCAAGCTGAATGCCGCGCTCAAGCTTTCTCAGAAGTTCCTTGGAAGGAATCCCCTTCACTTTGGCGACGTACGTCTTATCAATTTCGTATTTCGGATGCATGAGTTTGTTGGCAAACTCGCCGTCATTTGTCAGCAATAAAAGTCCGCTCGTATCATAATCAAGCCTGCCGATCGGATAAATGCGCTGCGGCACTTCTTTGAAAAAGTCGGTCACCACTTTCCGCCCTTTGTCGTCATCAGCTGCTGAGATCACTCCTCTCGGTTTATAAAGCAGAAAGTACACGGGTTCTTCCCGCTCCACCTTTAATCCGTTTACTTCAATCTGATCAGAACCGGTCACTTTTACGCCGAGCTCTGTTATTACTTTTCCATTCACCTTTACTTTTCCTTCTTTTATCAGCTCTTCCGCCTTTCTGCGTGATGCCACGCCGGCATGAGCAATAACTTTTTGCAGTCTTTCCATGTCGTTCACCTCAAGTATAATCTTACTTTTTTCCCCTTGAACAAACAAGCTTTTTCAAGGAGAGTTATTTTGATATATAAAAAGCGCCTGATTTCAGGCGCTTCCAAATAATAACGTAACTATGATGATTGATGCAACCACCCCGATCAAATCAGCAAGAAGACCAACCTTTAAAGCATCCCCCATTTTTTTGATGCCGACCGCCCCGAAATACACCGTCAGGACATACAGCGTCGTGTCAGTCGATCCCTGCATGACCGAAGCCAGCCTGCCGATAAATGAATCAGGCCCGTACACGGCGATCAGATCTGTCGTCATGCCGAGCGCCGCCGTCCCCGAAATCGGGCGGATCAGAGCAAGCGGCACGACTTCTGCGGGAATGCCGATTTCTGTAAAGAGAGGCTTGCACAGCCCCATGACAAAATCCAGCGCGCCCGAGGCCCGGAATACGGTAATCGCCACCAGCATCCCGACCAAATACGGAATGATGGAAAACGCAATCTCAATTCCTTCTTTTCCGCCTTCAACGAATGATTCATACGTCGGCACTTTTTTGATCGTGCCGTATATCAATATACCGGCGATAATAATCGGAATCATGGCTAAAGACAGCCAATTCACCATTTCCATTCGCTTACCTCCCTTTTCTTTTACGGCGGTACCAGAAGTAGCGGTCAATGAAAATCGCGCCGATTCCCGAAATTAAAGTCGCTAAGATGGTCGGCCCGACGATATCGGTCGGTGATTTCGCCGAGTAAGCCATGCGCACGGCAATGACGGTTGTCGGTATCAATGTAATACTCGAAGTATTTACCGCCAAAAAGGTAATCATGGAACGGCTGGCCTCAGACTTACCTCCATTCAGCTTTTTCATCTGCTCCATGGCTTTAATGCCGAGCGGTGTCGCCGCATTTCCCAGTCCGAAAAAGTTTGCCATGAGATTTGATAAGATGTATCCCATCGCCGGATGATCAGGGGGAATATCGGGAAACAGCTTAGAAATAAACGGGCGGCACATTCTGCTGAATATATCCAAAAGGCCGGACTGCTCGGCTATTTTCATCAGGCCGAGCCAGAACACGAGAACGCTCATTAATCCGAACGAGATCGTAACCGCTTCTTTCGCTCCTTTAAAAACGGCTTCATTCACATCCTGCAAGGTACCGTTAAACATCGCAAAGACAAGTCCGATTACCGTCAGACATACCCAGATTAAATTGACCATGACGAACCGCCCGCCGCGCTCATAAACAGGCTCGTAAACGTCTCAATGAAATGCTTTTTCGGTTTTTTATGGCGCTCGTTTTCATAATAGACGGGGATCCTGGCGATCACTTTCCCATCATGCATAACAGTCATTCGGCCGACGACATCAGGAATGAGAGCGGCGTCCTTTTTCCAGGCTTTTTTCGGTTTTATTAAGGTTGTGCGGATTTTTACATCGTCGATTTCATCCTCTTTTAACAAATATTTTACATCCCGGGCAATAAAAGCGCGCTTTCCGTAAAACGTCTTTTTCAGCTTCGGAATGCCGCCTTTTTTGGCGACGACATAGGTTTTATAGTGATCAAAGACATAATTAAACATATTCATATGATCATCCCAATCATCCGGATCATTTATGGTGACCGCGATGAGATCCGTACCGTCTTTTGAGGCCGTCGAGACGAGCGTCCGTTTCGCGATTTTTGTGTAACCTGTTTTTCCGCCTGTGCTGTAACGGTAGAGCCCTGTGAGAAGCTTGTTTTTATTTTTCCATACCCGGTCCATCGTTTCCGCCTTATACACTTTTGTGCCTGAAACGGTCCGGTATTCCTTGATTTTCATCGCGTATTTAGTCAAAAGCGCCATGTCATACGCCGTTGAATATAAATTTTCATGGTCGTCCAGCCCGTGCGGATTTTGAAATTTTGTATTTTCCATCCCGATTTGCTCGGCTTTTTTGTTCATCATAAATACAAAACCGTCAAGGCTTCCGCCGACATATTCCGCTATTGCCGCAGCGGCGTCATTTCCTGACCTTAACATAAGCCCGTATACGAGATCTTTCAGCTTTACTTTTTGTCCCGGCTGAAGATAAATGGCTGAGCCTTCCGTTTTTACGGCATTCGGGGAAACCGTCACGGTCTCTTCCATCTTCCCTGATTCAATCGCCAGCACCGCCGTCATGATTTTCGTAATGCTTGCAATCCGCCGCTTATGATGTTCATCCTTGGCGAATAACACCCTGCCAGATGCTCCGTCGATTATAATCGCGCTTTTTGCGCTGACATGTATTTGGGCATGTGCCGTATTGCCGTCTGTAATGGAAAAAAGAATAACAAAAGTCAAAAGAAATACGGCAGCTTTTTTGAGAAAGCGCATGAATGCTCACGTCCTTGTTGTGGGTTTGTACAAGTTTATGCGCATGTCCATGACTTATGAATACCAATTGCATCACTTTCACATAAAAAAACTCTCCCAAAAGGAAGAGTTTTTATCTGACTGATGCCATATTTGAGCCTGATGCTTCATATTGCGCCAATTCTTCCCGCATGCGCAGAAATTCACTGCTGAGCGAAAGCAGAAGGCTCCGCAGCGAGTCCGGCACTTGCTGGTAGAATTCAATCGCGCTTTGGCCTGTATAAGCGGCGCGGCTGTTTTCGTACCATGTATCCTTTTTCGGCATGAAAAACTCTTCCACGCACTGATGATATACTTTATACAGCGTTTTTTCCGCTCTCGCCTCATGAAACGTCTCCTGCATTAAAAGCCGCCTGCAGGCTTCCTGGGCGCCTTCGCAAAAGACGGTCATCCTCCTCAGCACACTGAGCACGTCGCGGCAGTATGCCTCATCCGCCTCTCCTTGAGCCCGCATCTCCGGCAAAGTTGTATGATTTAAATAGCTGCTGACCATCGTGACAACCTCGGCTAAAAATTCACCAGTTTCTTCAGTATGAGCCCTCACAATCGAATTTCCCATTTCCGTCCGTTTCCTTCCTCTCTTGTACGTCGTCATTTGCGTCATTCATCAATGGCCTTTCCCTACTATCGTATGATGAAAAACGATTATTATTTAATATCCTCAAAAGTTTGGTTGAAGTTTTCAAAGAATAAATCGGCTTCCTCCTGGAGAACGTCTTCCTCCGCATTTTCAGGAAGCGGCGGGAGCTCCTCCAATGTTTTTAAGCCGAATTGTTCAAGAAATACCGGTGTCGTGCCGTATAAAATCGCCCGGCCGGGACCGTCGGCGCGGCCCACCTCACACAGCAGCGCTTTTGACACGAGGCTGTGCAGAATCCGCTCAGACTTCACGCCCCGGATATCTTCAATTTCCGCCCGTGTGATCGGCTGCTTGTACGAAACGATCGCCAGCACTTCCAAAGAAGCCTGTGACAGCCCTTTTGACGGCACTTCGATTAGTTTTTTCAAATAAGGCACGAATTCTTTTTTCGTTCCAAGCATATACGTATCCGCATATTCGGTAAGCTCGATGCCTCTGTCGTCTTCCTTGTACTGAGCGGCCACTTCTTCCATGATTCCGGCCAGTTCCGCTTCTTCTATTTCAAGCACCGTCACCAATTGCTTTTTGGTCAGCCCTTCATCACCCGCCGCATACAGCAAGGCTTCCACAATCGCTTTCCAATTCACGATATCAAGCGCCATGAATGGATTCACTCCCCGTAATGTATATATCTGAAAAGTTTTCTTCCTGTTCAATGATAATCTGCTGATTTTTCATCAGTTCCAGGACTGCTAAAAACGTCACGACGAGATGGTCCTTTTGCCGAGAGGGAAAAAGCTCCGTGAAGTTTATTCTTCTCCCCGCCGTTTTTAAGCTTTTTACGATTTCGTTCATTCTGTCTTCAATCGGTATTTCCTGTCTTGTAATGGTCGTTTCTTTCGGCCGCGTGATTTTTTTACGCTGAAGCACCTTTTGAAACGCGCCGATCATGTCATAAACGGTCACCGACAGTTTCTGCTCGGTCTGTTTGATTTCTTTTGCATACTCACTTAAATCACTCGGCGGCTTTGTAAATGACTTTTGTCTTTCTTCTTCCCGCTCTTTTAAATCCTTCGCAGCGGTTTTATACTTTCTATACTCAATCAGCTTTTCAATCAGCTCGTCCCGAGGGTCTTCTTCTTCAAGCATTTCGTCTTCAAACAGCTCTTCCTCTTGTTTCGGAAGCAGCATTCTGCTTTTAATGCTGAGAAGCGTCGCCGCCATGACCAGATATTCACTGGCGACATCAAGTTCAAGCTCTTGCATTGTATGTACATATAATAAATATTGTTCAGTAATGGTTGCCACGGGTATGTCGTATATGTCGATTTCAAGACGGTTAATCAGATGAAGCAGCAGGTCCAATGGGCCTTCAAACGTATCAATTTTCACTTGATATTCTACCATTATCTCACCATTTTCAATATCACTCTCATTGCCGGAAAAACTGGCTACCCTTTAGTATAATCCACCGAAATGCTCTCGTCCAATACTTTTATACACGTCCTCCGTTATTTAGAAAATACTGAAAAAGAAGATATACGCCTATACCTTTAAAGGCGGATGCACATATGATAGCCGTGTAAACTTGAAACAAAGGGAGGCTGATTTCACATGAGCGGAGCTTGTTTCGGCGGAGGTTTTGCATTAATTGTCGTTCTGTTTATTTTGCTCGTTGTCGTAGGAGCATCTTACATCTGCTAGTTCCTCAGGCTTCAGACACCAAGCCGCTCTTTTTTTCCTTTTCATAGCGCTGTGGTACACTGGTTTTAGCATAAAAGGAGGAATCGGCTTGTATCCTAAAGCTTATATCGGCTTTTTGGCCGAATTTCACGCATCAAGAGATTATTTTGAGTGTCATGAACTGTTAGAGGAATATTGGAAAGAAAGCCCGGCTGAAAAGCGGAGCATTCATTGGGTCGGCCTGATTCAGCTTGCCGTCGCTCTGTATCACCAGCGCAGGGGAAATGAAGC
Source organism: Bacillus sp. JNUCC-21 (assembly GCF_041222765.1). NCBI lineage: Bacteria > Bacillati > Bacillota > Bacilli > Caryophanales > Bacillaceae > Bacillus > Bacillus sp. JNUCC-21. Next base: position 2,442,479 of record NZ_CP166019.1, read on the forward strand.
CGGGGCGAAACGGCTGATTGCCAACAGCTTACGTATTCTCCGGTCTGAAAAGCAGGCGGTCTGTTCTCTCGGTCTCAGCCACCCGAAGCTGATTGAGCTGATAGAAACGCTGTCAGACGATATAGAAGCGGGCCTGCCTTACAGAAGTGTTATGCTGCCGATTACAGATGAAGCCCTGAAAGAAGCATGTCTTGCCGAATGCCGCCGAAAGGGCTATACATGGGGGCAAGACGGCGTATCAGATACCTTTCTTATTCATAAACACCGCCTGCGGGACAGGACGGATGTCATTAAGGAACGCGAACGGGAAATTGAGAGAAGAAAAAAAAGCAGAGGCTGACGGTCAGCCCTGCTTTTTCTATATCAAAACAGCTCCCGAAACCGTGAAGATTCCGGGAGCATTTGTCAGTTATTATATGAGATATCCTGATCTTTTTGATGTTGACAGCGTTCAAAAAAGCTTTGCGTTAATTCATTCGGAACGAGTGCCTCCGTTTTGAACAGACGTTTTAAGGCGTCCATCATTTGCTTTCCGATTCCTTGATGGCGGTGAGAAGGATTCACGCTGATATGCCGGATTTCAACTTCTGAGTCCTTTTTTTCGACTCCGATCGCTCCGACGATATCTTCATCCTCTTTCCAAAGAAAGAGCTGGCGGCCAGTATCCGTTTCATAGTCCTTTATTGTCTGCTGAAGCTGCTTGAGATCTTTTTCATTCGGCATAAATGACAGAAGACCCATCGCAATCTTTTCAAACGATTTTTTATAACGAATTAACATAAAAACCCCTCTATATCCAAAATGTCCATTCATGTCCTATCAAACGGATACATAAAGGCGATCCGTTTCCTCACATTATATCATTTTCGCCGCTGTTTTAAACGCTTTTCAACAAATTATTCAAATGAACGGTTTAAATTTGCCATTTCAATGGCAGATACTGCGCAATCCGCTCCCTTATTTCCGGCTTTTGTTCCGGCTCGTTCGATGGCCTGCTCAATGGTTTCAGTCGTCACGATGCCGAAGATAACCGGGACGCCCGTCGCCGTTCCCGCCTGGGCAATGCCTTTTGCCGCTTCATTGCAGACATAGTCATAATGCGTTGTCGCTCCTCTGATAACCGTGCCGAGCGTAATGACGGCATCGTATTTTTTCGTTTCCGCCATTTTCTTTGCCGCAAACGGGATTTCAAACGCTCCCGGCACCCAAGCGACGTCAATGTCGTTTGATTCTACACCGTGGCGAAGCAATGTGTCTTCCGCTCCGCTTAACAGCTTGCTCGTAATAAATTCATTAAATCTGCCGACGACGATTCCGATTTTAAGTCCTGTTCCTACTAGGTTTCCTTGTATGATATTCATATGTTATCCATCCTTTTTTGTGAGATTTGTTTTTAGAAATGAAGCAGATGTCCAAGTTTTTTCATTTTGGTCTGTAAATATTGCTTGTTATGCTCACTCGCTTCCATTTGAAGCGGCACCCGTTCTGAAATGCTGAGACCGTATCCTTCGAGGCCGGCGATTTTCCGGGGGTTATTGGTTAAAAGTTTCATATGCTGAACCCCTAAGTCGCGGAGAATCTGGGCGCCGATGCCGTAGTTGCGCAGATCAGGCAGAAAGCCGAGCGCTTCGTTCGCTTCAACCGTGTCGTACCCTTGTTCCTGCAATCGGTACGCCTTCAGCTTATTGATTAAACCGATCCCTCTGCCTTCCTGGCGCAAATACAATAGAACGCCGCGGCCTTCTTCAGCAATTTGCGCAAGCGCGGCATGAAGCTGAGGTCCGCAATCACAGCGATGGGATGCAAACACATCGCCCGTCAGGCATTCTGAGTGCACTCTGACAAGAACGGGTTCGCTGTTAAACGGGACATCCCCCATGACAAAGGCGAGATGTTCTTTTCCGTCAACCTCGTTTGTATATCCGTAAACTCTAAACGTGCCGAAGTCAGTCGGCAGCGTAATATCAACTTCTCTGTTCACAAGGGTCGTAATGTTGTAACGGTACTCTATTAAGTCTTTTATCGTAATCATTTTCAGCTGGTGGCGTTCGGCGATTTCGGCTAACTCCGGCACTCTGGCCATAGTGCCGTCTTCATTCATAATTTCACAAATGACGCCCGCTCCCTGAGATCCGCAGGCTTTTGCAAGGTCAACGGCTGCTTCCGTATGGCCGGCCCGCTTCAGGACGCCTCCTTTTTTTGCGATTAAGGGGAAAATGTGGCCCGGACGCTGAAAATCGTCAGACACAGATTCTTCGTTCAACAGCGCCTGAATGGTAAAGGATCGTTCCTGCGCGCTGATGCCCGTTTTTGTCAGCCTGTGGTCAATACTGACCGTAAACGCGGTCTCATGTGAGTCCGTATTATGATCGACCATCGGGTGAAGATCCAGCCGGCCGGCGATGTCTTCAGACAGCGGCGTGCAGATCAGGCCTCTCCCATGGGTCGCCATAAAATTAACCACTTCCGGCGTGGCATGCTCAGCCAGCGCTACGAAATCTCCTTCGTTTTCTCTGTCTTCATCATCGACAACAATGATGACTTCACCTTTTTTCAGCGCCTCTAACGCCTCTTCTATCGGATGAAACATATCGATCTTCCTTTCTAAAAGCCGTTCTCGCTTAAAAAGGCTTCCGTGATAGTTTGATTGCTTTTCATTTGTTCTGTTTTGTGCAAAAAGCGGTATAAGTATTTGCCGATCATGTCACACTCAATATTTACGGTCGATCCGACTGTTTTCGTCTGAAAAATCGTTTCTGAGATGGTATGCGGAATGATGGATACCGTCACGCTTTCGTCTGATAAACCGAAAATCGTCAGGCTCACGCCGTCTACCGTAATTGAACCTTTCAATACGAGCGTTTTTGTCAATTCCGGCGAAAGTTTTAAATCGTAATAGACCGCGTTGCTTTTTTTCTCGATCCGCGTAATTTCCGCCGTTCCGTCCACGTGCCCTGATACAAAGTGGCCGCCGAACCGCCCGTTGGCGGACATCGCTCTTTCCAGGTTTACTTTACTGCCTTTTGACAAGCCGTTCAGCGAAGTGGCTTTCACTGTTTCCGGCATGACATCAACCGTAAATTGATTGTCAGAAAATCCGGTTACGGTCAGGCAGATGCCGTTTACCGCAATGCTGTCGCCAAGCTTCACATCACTTGTCACTTTTGAAGCGGCGATGGTTAATGCCATGGAAAGGCCTGTCTTTTTGATTGCTTGGATCGTGCCTGTTTCTTCAACGATTCCTGTAAACATCGTCACCATCCTTTCCATCTTTAGGTATGGCCGTCAGTTTTATATCCGGCCCGATTTGGGTGATTTGTGTGAATTGTAAATGGGGGACATCTTTCATTGATTGAAAACCTTCACCGGAGATCAAGCTGGGAGCAAGCGTTCCTCCGATTAATTTAGGGGCGAAATAGAAATGAAGCTCTTGGAAACAGCCTTCCTTGACAAAACTTCCGTGTACGGATGCTCCGCCTTCCACATAAACGGACATTATGCCGTTTTCAGCGAGAATACTGAGCACCTCAGGGACGTGAATGCGGTCTGTTTCCAACGGAATAACTTTTATTCCGAGTGCGGTCAGCCGGTCTTTCTTTTGCACGTCTGCACCTTTGGCCGTAAATATCCATGTCGGCGCAGCGCCGTCAGTGAGCACATTTGCCGTTTCAGGAATGGTCAGCTTTGTATCGAGAATCACTCTGACCGGCTGCTTCACCGCATCAGGAAGCCTGCAGGTCAGGCTCGGATTATCGGCTTTGACTGTGCCTGCTCCGACAAGAATGCTTTGATGCGATTTCCTGTATTGCTGGGCATCAAGCCTTGCTGCCTCTGATGTAATCCATTTGCTGTCACCGGTTTCAGTCGCTGTTTTCCCGTCAAGGCTCGCGGCCGCTTTCAAGGTGACATACGGAAGTCCGGTCCGCATGAAGTGAAGAAACATTTTATTCAGCTCTTCTGCCTGCTGCCTGAGAAGTCCGGTTTTCACTTCGATGCCCGCTGCTTCCAGCATTCCGATGCCTTTTCCGGCTACAAGCGGATTCGGATCTTTCACAGCGATGAACACCCTTTTTATCCCCGACTTTATTATCAGTTCGGCGCATGGCGGTGTTTTTCCGTAATGGCTGCAAGGCTCCAGCGTCACATACAAATCGGCGCCTTTTGCGTGTCTGCCGGCCATATGAATCGCGTGAACCTCGGCATGCGCTTCTCCGTATTGCAAATGGGCGCCCATTCCGACGATCTGTCCGTTTTTGACGACGACAGCGCCGACAAGAGGATTGGACTGTGTCTGTCCTTCACCGCGTCTGGCAAGTTCTATTGCCGTATTCATATAATATTCCTCCATCGTTATCCCTCCCTTCTTCCACGCAATTTGGCGTCAAAAAAGCCCCGAATGTTTACACAGTTCGGGGCTTTGCCAGTTTTAATCCATAGGAAATAAGACTATACAGTAAGTTTATTTTTTGCATAGCTTCTCTCATCCTTCTCCCATCCAGACTTTCACTGTCGGCTTCAGCTTTTCACTGAATCCACCGTATACAGATGCATACGGGTCACGGGCTGTAAAGCGCAAAACGCCTTATTACCGCCGGTCGGGATTTTCACCCAGCCCCGAAGGATACAATCAATATTTTTTTGTCCTTATCCGCTATTATAACATCCTTTGCGGCAGGCGCAATGAATTTGCACCTAATTATTCAGAAAAATAAAAAGCGCCCTTTTCCCATAAAAGGCGCCTTTATTTATTCGTTCACTTTGACGACCTTCAATAAGCCGTCAATCCGGTTTGATTTGCTGAAATACGCTTTAATCTTATCTCCCTTTTTCACGTCGGAGAGATCCTGCTTCAGCTTGTCGCCGTTAAAAATAATTTTTGTGCCGTTTTCTGCCGTACCGTGGTACTCAGTTCCTTCGATTTTCGTAATTTTATATGTTTTGACTGTATATTCTTCTTTTTCCTGGGACAGGGTTTGTCCGATTGCAGTCGGCACGTCTTTCAGTTCAATATCGTTTATGACCATATAACCGCCCGCTAATAACAGCAGCAGTACAAGTAAAATGGCTGCTTTTGTTTTAATTCTTCCCATTTTTCTACCTCCAGCCCGTATCAATCTATTCATTACTATGTCATATTCCTTTTTTTCATGAATAGAAAACCGTTCTTCCCTGCGTGAGTTATTCATATAACGTTTCATAAAGGGAAGATGTTTCATGTATCTGTAAAACTTTCTATCTATTAAATAGATATACGAATTTATGTTCTGTTTTTGAGGGTGGAAAGATAAATTTATATAAAAAAGCAGTTTTCCTCATGAAGAAAACTGCCTGTACGGTTTATTTCGTCTTGCGAATTTCATTAAACGGGAAGAAGACGAATTTTGATGTGCCCGCTATTTGTTTTTTCGTAAAAAGACCGAGGCCGTTGCGGCTGTCCATAGATTCTCTGCGGTTATCACCCATGACGAAATATTTGTCGTCCGGCACCTTCACCGGGCCGAAGTCTTCTGTCAGCCGGTCATAGCCGTCTTGCTTCGCCTTGTGCTTATTTGCCGCTAAATACGGTTCGGACACTTTTTTGCCGTTGATGTACAGCTGGTCGTTTTTCATTTGTACCGTGTCGCCGGGAAGTCCGATAATCCGCTTGACATAGTGCTCGTTTTCTCCGTTCAGAACGACGATCTGGCCGCGTTTGAAGTCGCTTATGTATTTGACCGTCATATTGACAAAGATTCTCTCGCGGTCATGCAGCGTCGGATCCATTGATCTTCCATCAACGAGATAAGGGGCAAATAAAAAGTTTCGGATGAGCAGTGCCAGAACGACAGCGATGATAATGGCTTTCGCCCAATCAAGTACGGCGCTTTTTTTAGAAGTTTTTTCTTTTTCTGATTTCAAGTGATTTCCTCCCATTAGCCATGGTCGTTTTTATTTTACCATGAATCCCTGCACAGAGGGCAAATAAGCCCCGCACCTCATCCATTTTTTCATTTTATAAGCTGGATCTGCTGATTTTACGGTATTTCACGAAGCTTCCGATCCGCCAAATGCACAAATACACAAAAGCAAGTTCCATCGTTAAAACGGCGAATTCCGCCGCGTCAATGTTTTTGAAATATTGGCTGAGCACGATACGGATCGCAATAATCGCGATAATGACATATTTAAAGTTTTTATTCCGCTTGGAGTAGACAAAGCCGTCTTCCCGGATTTCATAGGCGGTTTGCGACAGCATGATGACGCCGAATACCGCGCCTAACAGTCCGGCGATGGCGAGCTCCCAAAGAGCGGGAAAATGAAACGGCTTTCCCGGGATATTCATGAGCTGGCTGATGCTGAATGTAAAAATGACGGCGATAATCAAAAGCGGGAGAATGATGCCGAAGCCGCCGCCTTTAATCGGCCTGTTCCCCTTTTTCACCCTGAACCAAATTATAAGTGCGAGAATGATAATGACAAATAAAACGGTTGCCAATTGAACCAACGTTTCTACCTCTTTTCATTGTTGTAATCGGTCTTTATCACTATACCAGAGGAACTACTATCATTCATATATGTATTTTTTCATGATTTACACATGAGAATTTTCATATACATAAAAAAACCCGCCTGAAAAAGGCGGGTTTTCCGTCATTATCCTTCTACACGGATTTCTTTCATTTTGTCTCCGTTAGACATGTTTTTCGCATGCTCTAAACCGCTTGTCACTTTTCCGAATACAGTATGAACGCCGTTTAAATGCGGCTGCGGCTCATGTACGATGAAGAATTGGCTTGAACCCGTGTCTTTACCGGCATGCGCCATTGATAAAGAACCGGCTTCGTGTTTATGCGGATTGCCTTCTGTTTCACATTTGATCGTTTTTCCGCTTCCGCCCATGCCTGTCCCAGTCGGATCTCCGCCTTGGCTGACAAAGCCCGGAATCACGCGGTGGAAAATAACGCCGTCATAAAAGCCCGTATTCGCCAGGTTTTCAAAGTTAGCGACTGTATTAGGCGCTTCATTCGGATAAAGTTCAAATTCAATTCTGCTGCCGTTTTCCATTTCGATGTAACCAGTTTTCATTCTCATTCCTACTTCCGTATTGTTTTTTGTCAAAGCCTTCTTCAATATGAATTTCAATTGTAAGCCGGCTTTCTTTTTGATATTCTTTTGAAGGAAGAGGCCTCTGCTCTTCTTTTCGCGGCTATTATACCACACCTTCAGCCGGAAAACGAATCTCCCCGCTTCCGCAGAAAGAAAATGAAACCAGAACAGCTTCACAGCCGTCTATGTATCGGAACTGCTTCACGCAGGTCCTCACAAACCGCTTCAAAACGGCATTTGTGAAAAGAAGGAGGTTAACCGCTTTGAAAAAAATGTGGATTGGATTGCTGGCGGCGGCCGTTGTATTGTGCACAATACCGAAAATCAGCCTGGCCGATGCCGCAGTCGGAGATGTCATCGTCACACTGGGGGCGGATCTGTCAAACGAAAACCGTCAGAAAGTGCTTGACGAATTAAGTGTCCCTGATAACGCGACAAAAGTGACGGTCACGAATAAAGAAGAACATGAATATCTGGGAAAATATATATCGAATGCCCAAATCGGCACAAGAGCCATCTCTTCATCATCCATCACGGTGGCAAAGAAAGGGTCCGGGCTTGACGTTAAGACCCATAATATCAATTCCATCACGGATGAAATGTACTTAAACGCCCTGATGACAGCAGGAGTGAAAGATGCGAAAGTATACGTGACGGCGCCGTTTGAGGTATCAGGCACCGCAGCATTAACGGGAATCATCAAGGCATATGAAGTCTCATCAGACAAAGCGATTTCAGAAGATGTAAAACAGGTCGCCAACCAAGAGCTTGTCACCACTTCAAATCTCGGGGATAAAATCGGTGATAAAAACGCCTCCGCGCTCATCGCAAACATTAAAGATGATTTCGCGAAAAACGGTGTGCCCGATACAAAAGAAGGAATCGGGAAAAAGGTCGATGATGCGGCTTCAAACCTTAACATTACACTGACTGACGCTCAAAAAGACCAGCTCGTTTCATTGTTTAATAAAATGAAAAATGCCAAGATTGATTGGGGCCAAGTCGGCAGCCAGCTTGACAAGGCAAAAGACAAAATCACGAAGTTCATTCAATCCGATGAAGGCAAAAGCTTTGTTCAAAAAGTCATTGATTTCTTCGCTTCGATTTGGAATGCGATCGTGTCTGTATTTACAGGAGACAGCGGATCAAGTTCTAACAACAGCTGAATGCAAAAAGAGACCGGACGCCATTGTTCCGGTCTCTTTTTTATTTATTGTTTGACCCCCGTCTTAAACGGCAGATCCAGTTTTACAATGTCTTCATAAGTTTCCCTTCTAATGACAAGATGCGCTTCGCCGTCTTCCACAAAAACGACGGCGGGACGCGGAATGCGGTTGTAGTTGTTAGCCATGCTGTATCCGTATGCTCCCGTGCAGAAAACGGCGAGAAGATCGCCTTCTTTCACTTCCGGAAGGTCTATATCCCAAATGAGCATATCACCGCTTTCACAGCACTTACCCGCGATGGATACCGTTTTATCGTGGTGTTCTCCGATTCTGTTTGCCGATACGGCTTCATATTTCGCCTGATACAGCGCAGGACGGATATTATCGCTCATGCCCCCGTCAACCGCTGCATATTTACGGGTGCCGGGCACTTCTTTTTGCGAACCGATGGTATAAAGCGTCGTTCCGGCGTCTCCGACGAGCGAGCGTCCCGGTTCAATCCAGATCTCCGGAATGTCAAAAGCGTGCAGTGCTGCGTTTTCTTTTACCGCTTCGATAATTTTTTCCACATAAACGGCGGGATGAAGGGGTTCATCCTCCTCCGTGTAGCGGATGCCAAAGCCGCCCCCTAAATTCAGCACTTCAGAGACAAAGCCGAATGATTCTCTCCATTCATTCAGTTTTGCGAAGATTTTTTCTGCGGCCAGCACAAAGCCCGCCGTATCAAAAATTTGCGATCCGATGTGGCAGTGAACGCCGAGAAGACGGATATGGTCTGACTGTAATACTTGTTCAATCGCCTTTTCTATTTGCCCGTTATGCAGATCAAAACCGAATTTGGAATCTTCCTGTCCCGTTGTAATATAATCATGCGTATGCGCCTCTACCCCCGGAGTGATCCGCAGAAGCACATCCATTGTGCGCCCTGATTTGCGGCACAGTTCCGCGAGTAAGGATATTTCATAAAAATTATCAACGACAATGCAGCCGATTTGATGATCGAGCGCCATTTTCAACTCTTCTTCGCTTTTGTTATTGCCGTGAAAGTGAATCCTGTCAGCCGGAAAACCAGCCGCAACCGCCGTAAACAGCTCTCCGCCGGATACAACATCCAATGAGAGCCCCTCCTGCTCAGCGAGCTGTATCATCGCAACGGAAGAAAACGCCTTGCTCGCGTACGCGACCTGCGCCTTTAAATCCGCGTCAATGAATGCCTGTTTAAAGCTTTTAGCGCGCTCACGTATTAAAGCCACATCGTAAACATAAAGAGGCGTGCCGTAATGCTCCGCTAAATACAGCGCGTCCACACCTCCGATTTCCAAATGACCTAGTTTGTTTTGTCTGCTTGTGCCATGTAAGAACAATGCTCATTCCCTCTTTCTGATCCGCATATGGGTGAAAAGGACAGCTTCTTTTGAGCTGTCCTTATACAAGTCCCGTATAAGTTAAGACATACAATATCATAATCTTCTGTCGGTTTCAATGCGATTATGAACCGCTTGGCTGTCTTTGACGGTCTTTCGGGTGAACAATGCTCGGTCTGACTTTGGCTCCCGGCACTGTCGTCCGGACGAGCACCTGCCACAGCGCCTTGCCGTTAAACGGTAAAAACGGCCATAAATACGGCGTGTGAAACGAGCGGATATTCGCCATTATGATCAGCAGCAATGTAAAACCTATCACAAAGCCTTTCACTTGGAAAATGGCCACGAGCACCATTAAGATGAGGCGTATCATTTTATTGGCGAGGCTGAGCTCATAGCTCGGCGTGGTAAATGATCCGATGGCGGCGATCGATACGTACAGAATCACTTCTGCTGAAAACAGCCCCACCGCTATGGCGATTTGACCGATCAGCACCGCCGCGATCAGACCCATGGCGGTGGATAAAGCGGTCGGCGTATGGATCGCGGCCATCCTGAGAAACTCAATCCCCAAATCGGCCAAAAAGATTTGCAGAATGATCGGGATGTGCGTATTTTTATTTAAACCGATAAAATCCAATCTTTCAGGCAGAAGAGACGGTTCGAGAACAAAGAGGAACCAAATCGGAAGCAGAACGGTTGAAGCAATAATACCGAAAAACCTGATCCATCTTAAAAATGTGCCCACTGAAGGCGCCTGCCTGTATTCTTCCGCATGCTGAACATGGTGAAATATCGTTGTCGGCGTTATGATCACGCTCGGTGACGTATCGACGACGATGATGACGTGCCCTTCCAAAATGTGATTGGCTGCCACATCCGGCCGCTCTGTGTATCTGACCATCGGAAACGGATTGTAGCCTTGTTTGACGATGAATTCCTCCACCGTTTTATCAGCCATCGTCAATCCGTCAATGTCAATCGCATTCACTTCGTTTTCGACGATGCTGACAAGGTCCGGGTCCGCGATGTCTTCTATATACACAATCGCAAGATCGGTCTTAGAGCGCTCGCCGACTTTCGTAATTTTGACGCGGAGCCTTTCGTCCCTGATTCGTCTTCTGATCAATGCTGTATTAATGACGATATTTTCGATAAAACCGTCTCTTGCACCGCGGACGACCTTTTCCGTATCCGGTTCTTCAGGTGTGCGTCCGGGATAACTTCTGACGTCAACGATAAAGGCGAAGCCCGCGTCTTCAACGATAACCGCCACAAGTCCGGAAAGCACTTGATCCGTTGCTTCGTCGAGCGTTTTGACTTTTTGAACCTGCTGATTGACAAGCCTGTTTTCAACAACGTCAATCGCTTCATCCGCATTCTCGTCATAATTATTGACGTCGACGAGCTGTTCCATTAAATGAATGATAAACAAAGTATCGGTTAATCCGTTGACAAAGTAAATCTGGACTTCCCGGTCTAATACTCGAACTTTGCGGACGCCGACATCATAGCTCGTTCCCATACCGACGCGGTCTTTAAAAAATTGTTCATTTTTTCTAGGATCCCGGTACACCTTGATCATGTTTTCCGGTTTTTCCGGCATGGCTTTCGCTCCTTTCTAAAATGAATTCGACCGCCTTCATCGTGATCGGCGAGCCTTTGGATATGTCATCTTTTCTTCCCATCTTACCTATGTCGCCGATGCCCACAATGAGGGGAACGTCCAATTTATCCAGACAATACACCGTATCTCCGTTCATTCTGTGCTCGTCCATTTCTCTCATTCCGGTTTTATCGACGCCAAACTCCGTCACTTCTCCATCACGGTCAATGGAGACATCGACTTTCGTCCATTCAGCCTGATGGGTCTTAGAAGCGACCGCAATCACCCCCAGCACTTCAATGTCCTGATGTGAGGCGACATATTTCAGCGCCGTTTCGCCCGGCCCTTCCCCTTGCAGGCCTGAATCGTCAAACATGACAAACACCGGGTCATTCGGCGCGGCTTTAATCAGCTGAACAAGTTCGGGGCCGCTTCTCGTTGACGGATTGCCTTTTGATTGGGAAATACACCGTCCGCCTGCTTTTTCCGCGGCGTATTCAATTGTTTTGGCGGCGTATACGTCCCCGTCTGTCACAAGAATGACCTTCCGTTTCGTCATCAGGCATTATCCTTTCGGTTTAAAAATAACGGCTACAAGAAATGCGAATAAAATCGCTGAAGATATACCGGCGGAAGTAAGTTCAAAAATCCCCATGGCGATCCCGATAAATCCATGCTCGTGAGCTTGATGCATGGCGCCGTGCAATAAGCTGTGACCAAAGCTGACGATGGGAACCGTCGCGCCCGCGCCTGCGAATTCGATAAATTTGTCATAAATTCCGAACCCATCTAACAAGGCGCCGATAACGACAAAAGTTGTCATCACATGGGCGGGTGTCAGTTTAAAAATGTCAAGCAGCAGCTGACCGATAATGCATATGATTCCCCCGCAAACAAAAGCCAACAGATATTCCATTTATGATGCACCTCCCGCCCGCTCAAATACCACACCGTGCGCGATGGTCGGAATGGTTTCCTTCTGCTGGATCATTGTCGGACTCAAAAGCGCTCCTGTCGCGACAACGAGTACCCTGTTTAGAGTCCCCGCTTTTAATTGATTAAAAATATGTGTGTACGTAACAAGCGCGGAGCAGGCGCAGCCGCTTCCGCCCGCAAACACCTGCTGGTCCGGCGTATAGATGAGAAGACCGCAGTCATCGTGTTTCGTTCCCACGGGATAGCCTTCTTCTTTGAGCAAATCTTTCACGATCGGCGAGCCGACGCCTGAAAGGTCTCCCGTTAAAATCAGATCATAATCATCCGCCGTGCGGTTTAAGTCCTGCAGGTGCTGTTTGATTGTGTCGGCGGCAGCGGGCGCCATGGCGGATCCCATATCGAACGGATCTGTTATTCCGAGGTCGCTTACTTTTCCCACTGTTGCGCTTGTAATCTTGATGTCAGAAGGGTTTTGGCTGATGATGACCGCCCCGCCCCCCGTGACCGTTGAAGTGGCAGTATCCGGTTTTTGCCCGCCATACTCCGTCGGATTGCGGAATTGCCGTTCTGCCGTCGCGTTATGGCTGCTCGTGGCTGCGATCGCCCGGTTCGCAAAACCGCCGTCAATGAGCGCGGATGCGACGGCAATCGTTTCCATTGATGTCGAACAGGCGCCGAACAGACAGAGGAACGGAATTTTCAGATGTCTGGCGACGTAGTTGGCGGTCACATTTTGATTTAAAAGATCCCCCGCGAGTAACAAATCAATATCGCTCTTTTTCAAATTCTGTTTTTGCAAAGCGGAGTTGATGGCATCTTCCATTAACTGACGTTCCGCCATTTCCCAGTTTTTCTGATTGCAATGCATTTCATCGTATGTCTTATCAAACAGCGAACCGAGCGGGCCGTCTTTTTCTTTCGGTCCGGCTGCCGTCCCCGCCGCATTTACAAATAACGGGTTTTCAAACACCCAGGTTTGCTTTCCGGTCAATTTCATTTTTTCTCCTCCTACGAAAACAGTTTTTCACAAGCAAACCGTATCAAGCCTACGATATAGGCTGCCACGACGCCGAATACAATGACGTTTCCCGCCAATTTAAACATGTTTGTCGCTACCCCGAGCACGAGTCCTTCACTTCTGTGTTCGAGAGCGGCGCTTGTCATACTGTTTGCAAAACCCGTCACCGGCACGGCTGAACCCGCTCCGGCAAACTGCCCGAGTCTGTCATAAATGCCGAATCCGGTCAAAAGGGCGGAAATTAAAATAAGAGTGGCGGACGTCGGGTTGCCCGCTGTTTTTTCATTAAAATTAAAAAAGTGGATGTAAAAGTCTTGAAGAGCCTGCCCGATCAGACAGATCAAACCGCCGATCAGAAAGGCTTTGACGCAATTCCAAACATATGGCGGTTTCGGCTGATAGTCTTTCACTTTTGTTTTGTAATTTTCTTTTAAGTTTGTCACGTCGGTTCCTCCTTATGAATGATGGATAAAATACAGCCAATGAAATAAAGAGCCGGCTATTTTGCCGAACACAATGGCCATCAGCAATATTATGATTTTGCTGCCGAAGCCGATCCGTTTGGCAAGAATGGGAAGCACATTCAGCACTTCTGTAAGCGCGGCGGCCAGCATGCCGACAAACATGCCGGCCAAAAGCCCGACCGGAACGGCCAGCCATTCAGATAAAAAAAAATGATTCATATTTAAGGTTTCCCAGCCGCCGAACACAGCTCCTGAAATAACAGCTCCTTCGTAGGCCTGTACAAAGCGCATTGTTTTTGTCAGCTGCATAAGGCGGGGGACGATTCCCATAACGGTTAAAAAAGCCACAAAGCCCGCTCCCACGGTCAGCCCTCCGCCAAGCCCGACAAACATAACGAAAAGAATGCTAACGATCATGCAGATCTTTCATCGTCTCTTCATTTTCGTGCATTGCGACATAATGATCGAGATCAAGCTGATAATTAAACATCTCGACTTCCAGCGGGCTTGGCTCTTCATTCAGGCGTTTTTTGAAGATGTGATTAAAAAAGACGATCATACCGAGACCGAGGCCGATGCTGTACGGAATCTGAAGCAGATACGGATATTCATTCCGTTCGCCCGTTATGATTTCATATAAGGCGATATGAACTTCTCTCATACTGACATCTTCATGAAAATTCATAATGGCAAGACATGAACCGATAAAAAGCAGGAGCCAGACACCGACGAACAAAACGGCTGACAGCTGCTTTTTCTGGTAATGGATTTCCACTATCGTTTCAGCGCCGCCGACGGTCTGTACATCAAGAGCGGGAAAAGCGGTATGAATGGTTTTCAGCACTTTTATGATGTCCAGCACAACGATATTTTTGTCTTTTTTCGTGACCTTATACAGCGGCAGTGCCGACAGTTTTTTTTTCAGCTTTTGCTGTCCCGCGATCTGCGCGGCGTCGCCGATTGTGATGATATCTCCGGTATGAGCCTTCACGCGGTGGCGAAGTCTGAGAAATATTCGTCTTTCCATCTTGCATCACCATCTTTCGGGTGGTTATATATGTAGTATGCGGTTCACTTTTGTTCTCATTCATCAGCGGCAAAAGACCATAAATTACCACCGATGCACAAATAAAAAAAGCCGGCCCGTAAAAGGTCAGCTTTCCGTATGATCCATCTGCACTTTAATCTGCTTTAATATTTTTTTCTCCAGCCTCGATACCTGGACTTGGGAAATCCCGAGCCGTTCGGCTACTTCCGACTGTGTCTGATCTTTATAATATCTCAGATAGACAATGAGTTTTTCCCGTTCTTCCAAATCACTGATCGCTTCCTTGAGGGCGATTTTGTCAAACCACTTCTCTTCTGAATGATCGGCGATCTGATCAAGCAGGGTGATCGGGTCCCCGTCATTTTCATACACGGTCTCATGAATGGATGAAGGCGCCCGCACCGCTTCCTGCGCAAGCACCACATCCTCCGCATCAATTTCTAAATGGTCCGCGATTTCCTGGACGGTCGGCACTCTTCCGTATGTTTTTGACAGTTCATCTTTCGCCCGGCGTATTTTATTGCCGAGCTCTTTTAAAGATCTTGAAACTTTGACGGTTCCGTCATCGCGGATGAAGCGCTGGATTTCTCCGATAATCATCGGCACGGCATAAGTTGAAAAACGGACATCATAGGACAAATCGAATTTATCAACGGATTTTAACAATCCGATACAGCCGATCTGAAACAGATCGTCCGGCTCATAGCCTCTGTTTAAGAACCTTTGAACGACGGACCACACAAGACGCATGTTTTTTTCTATGAGGAGGTCTCTTGCCTGCTGGTCGCCCTCTTGGCTCTTTTTGATTAATTCTTTGACTTCATGGTCCTTGAGCTGCGCGTTTTTGCTGTTTTTCTTAACCTCCACATCCATAACAAATCTCCTTAATTACAAAGCGCTTTGCTTTTTGATAGGTGTTTTGTTAAGCGTATCGTCGTTCCCATCTCCGGCGAGGAGTCAATCGTGACATCATCCATGAAGTTTTCCATAATGGTAAAGCCCATTCCGGAGCGCTCAAGCTCGGGTTTTGTCGTAAAGAGCGGCTGGCGCGCTTCCTCAAGATCCGTGATCCCGAGACCTTCATCACGTATGGTCAGATAGACGACATGATCCTCCAGCGTAACGGAGATGTACACCTTTCCGTCGCAGTTTTCTTCATAGCCGTGGATGATTGCGTTTGTTACCGCTTCTGATACGACGGTCTTGATTTCCGTCAGCTCATCCATCGTCGGGTCGAGCTGTGCGATAAAAGAAGCAACTGTTACGCGCGCAAACGATTCGTTCTGACTGAGGGCTGAAAATTCAAGATGCATCTCGTTTTTCATGATGCCACCCCCAACGTTAAAAGCGCTTTTTGTTCTGATTGTTCGAACCTGATGATTTTAAACAGGCCGGACATGTCAAACAGACGCCTCACCGCGGGTGAAATCGCGCACACGACCATTTCTCCGCCGAGCTGTTTAATTTGTTTATAACGCCCTAAAATCACGCCGAGGCCGGAGCTGTCCATGAAGGTAAGATCTTCAAGGTTCAGCACGATGTGACGGATGCCGTCAGCCTCCAGCGATTCAGTAACCTTTTGTTTTAATGATTCTGCCGTATGATGGTCGAGTTCACCTGTTAATCGAATACAAAGCACGGATTCTTTGACATGAAAGTCAATTCCAAGGCTCATGCTCATTCCTCCTTGATATGATCGGATAATGAGTGTTTCGATTTTCGGGAAAGCAATTCCTTCACTATGACAAAACTAGTGCCCGTTCGCCACGATTATTTAAATTTTGTCCAATCTCCCATCGTGCGCTTCAGAAAAGTGAGAAAACCCGCTTTTTCCATGTCGTCTTTTGCCGTGACCGGGCTTTCAACGAGCACCTTTCCGTCTTTTTTCAGAACGAGGCTGCCGAGCACCTCTCCTTTTTTAACCGGAGCCGTTACATCGCCGTTGATTTTCACTTCTTTTTTTACTTTGTCCATGTTCTCTCCCTTTTTGGCCAGAAGAGAAATCGGCTCAGACGTGGTCAGCTTGATCAGTTTCTTTTTTCCTTTTATCACTTTTACCGTTCCGACGATTTGATCCCGTTTGTACAGCGGGTGTGTTTTGAACTGGCTGAAGGCGTAATCAAGCATTTTGGTCACTTGGGCATTTCTTTCTTTCGGAGTGCTGGCTCCGAAAACGACAGCAATGACCCTCATATTTCCTTTTTTAGCGGTGGCGGTTAAACAATACTTCGCTTCGCCTGTAAAGCCCGTCTTCACGCCGTCTACACCCGGATAAAATTTGATCAGCCGGTTTGTATTGACGAGCCAGAACTTTTTGTCTGTATTTTCTCTTAAATAATCCTCATACGTTCCTGTAAATTGAGTGATTTTATCATACTTTAATAATTCCTTCGCCATTTTCGCCATGTCATAAGCAGAGCTGTAATGGTCTTTTTCGGGCAGTCCCGTCGGGTTTTTGAAGGAGGTATCTTTCAATCCCAATTCTTTTGCTTTTTTGTTCATCCGGCTGACGAAATCCTCTTCTGAACCGGCGATATACTCCGCCATTGCGACAGATGCGTCATTTCCGGAAGCTATCGCAATTCCTTTGAGCATTTCTTTTACCGTCATTTCTTCTCCGGGTTCAAGGAAAATCTGTGATCCGCCCATGGACGCGGCATGTTCACTCGTCCTGACTTTATCGCTCATCTTTATTTTCCCTTTGTCAAGCGCTTCCATGATTAAAAGCATGGTCATGATTTTTGTCATGCTTGCCGGCGCCAGACGCTCCCGGCTGTTCTTGTTATAAAGAATACTTCCCGTATCGCGTTCAATCAGCACGGCGCTTTTGGCTTCATGAGCGAGCTCCGATGTATGTTTTCCGTCCGGCTTTGCAAAAGCGGACGGTGCTGATGCCGTTAATAAAATGCCAATCAACAAAGTGGATATAAGACGTTTCATCTCCAAAGCCCTCCATTTCATAATCCTTTTTATTTTTTCCAAATCCGGTGGTTTTATACGCCTCATCTGGAAAATGTTTCGTGTTGAGGGCACAAAAAAACAGCTGCTTCCGAAGAAACAGCTGACTTATGCTGACTTATTTTTGAGATCGTGCGACTACGGCTTTTACAAGCTTCAAAAAGCCGCCTTTTACTTTTTCCGTCATTTCCATTACTTCTTCATGGGATAACGGCTGGTCAAGAATACCTGCCGCCGCGTTGGAAATGCATGAGATGCCGAGCACGCGCATCCCCGCGTGGTTGGCGACGATGACTTCCGGCACGGTCGACATGCCGACAGCGTCAGAACCCATCGTTCTTAAAAACCGAACCTCAGCAGGCGTTTCGTAAGACGGCCCCGTAACAGCTGTATACACCCCTTTTTGAACAGGGATGCCAAGCTCATCGGCCGTTTTTTCAGCCAAGCCTGACAGCTCTTTGTCATAGGCTTCTGACATGTCCGGGAATCTCGGTCCGAATTCAGCTTCGTTCGGCCCGATTAACGGGTTGGTGCCCGTAAAGTTGATGTGGTCTGTAATAATCATCAGATCGCCGGCGCGGAATTCAGTGTTGATACCGCCGGCTGCGTTCGTCACGACAAGAGATTCAACGCCGAGCGCCTTCATCACGCGGACGGGAAATGTGACCTGATCCATTGAGTAGCCTTCATAGTAATGAAAGCGGCCCTGCATCGCGATGACCTGCACACCTTCAAGCGTTCCCATCACAAGCTGGCCGGCATGGCCTTCTACCGTTGAGACCGGAAAATCAGGGATCGTTTCATATGTAAGCTTGACAGCTCCTTCAATTTCATCGGCCAATACGCCGAGCCCTGACCCTAAAATCAGACCGATCTTTGGTGTTTCTTTCACGTGTTCTTTAATAAATGCAGCAGCACGTTCGATCTTTTGTTTCAAAAAAAGTCCCCCTACTGTAATCTTGATAAAAAGCTTTTTCCGTATTTCGGCTTTTCCGTTTTGAAATTATCCGCAATGGTTGCGCCGATATCGGCAAATGTATCCGCAAGCGGCAGCTGTTCAGTGTGTTTGTGCTTTTTGCTGTACACAAGAAGCGGCACATACTCCCTCGTGTGATCCGTGCCGTGATGGACAGGATCATTGCCGTGATCCGCAGTGATGATAAGCAGATCGTCTTCTTTCATTTTCTCAAACACTTCCGGAAGCCTCGCGTCGAATTCCTCGAGCGCTTTTCCGTACCCTTCCGGATCGCGGCGGTGTCCGTACAGCGCGTCAAAATCAACGAGATTGGCAAAGCTCAGGCCCGTAAACTCTTCACCGAGCGTTTCAATCACTTTGTCCATGCCATCCATATTAGATACCGTGCGGCGGGAAGATGTAATGCCTTCTCCGTCATAAATATCAGAAATTTTGCCGATGGAAATGACGTCTAATCCGCTGTCTTTCATTCCGTTCATTACCGTGCGGCCGAACGGTTTGAGCGCATAATCATGACGGTTCGGCGTGCGTTTGAAGCCGCCCGGTTCTCCGACGAACGGTCTTGCGATAATCCGGCCGACCATGTATTTCGGATCAAGCGTCAGTTCTCTGGCCGTTTCACAGATGCTGTACAGTTCGTCAAGCGGAACGACATCTTCGTGAGCCGCAATCTGCAGCACGGAATCTGCTGATGTATAAACGATCAGCGCACCCGTTTCCATATGTTCTTTTCCGAGCTCATCCAGAATCGCCGTGCCTGAAGCCGGCTTATTTCCGATGATTTTCCGTCCTGAACGCCGCTCAAGTTCCTGAAGAAGTTCATCCGGAAATCCTTCCGGGAACACTTTAAACGGTTTTTCAATGTAGAGGCCCATAATCTCCCAGTGCCCCGTCATCGTATCTTTCCCGTTTGACGCCTCCTGCATTTTTCCGTAGTACGCAAGAGGGTGCTCCGTTTTTTCCACGCCCTTAATGTCTCCGATCAGTCCGAGACCGAGCTGCGCCATATGGGGCATATGTAAGCCGTTCATGTGCTCTGCGATGTGTCCGAGCGTATTTGCGCCTATATCATTAAAATCGGCGGCGTCCGGCGCTTCACCGATTCCGACAGAATCCATTACGATCAAAAATACCCGGTTATATTTGTATTCAGACATCATAAAAGCCTCCTTTTCTTCCATCTGTCCATTGTAGCTTACAGAGGTCAGACAACTCAAGTATAAACCGTTTACATTCTTGCTGACAATGCCGATTCAAATAATTAGAACCTTCTCTGTATTCCGCCAATCCGGCAAAAAAGCCGCGGCCCCTCTGGCAACGGCTCCTAAGCGCGCGGATGATACTGTTTGTACACGTCCTTCAGCCTTGTTTTCGTCACATGCGTATAAATTTGCGTCGTGGAAATATCGGCATGTCCGAGCATCTCCTGCACGGCGCGCAGATCCGCCCCGTTTTCGAGCAGGTGCGTTGCAAAGGAGTGCCGGAGCGTGTGCGGTGTCAGCTCTTTTTTAATCCCCGCTTCAAGTGCGATTTTTTTTAGGTTTTTCCAGAATCCCTGACGGCTGATCTGCCTGCCGTGATGATTCAGAAAAAGCGCTTCGGTTACGTTTTTCTTTAATAATTTCCCTCTGGCTTTTTCAATGTATGCTTCTATCGCATGAGAAGCGGCTTCACCAATCGGCACAATCCGCTCTTTCCGCCCTTTTCCGAAGCAGCGGACAAATCCCATCGTCAAATGGACGTCGGATAATTTCAGCTCGATCATCTCGCTGACCCTGATGCCGGTCGCGTACAGCAGTTCAAGCATGGCTTTATCCCTGAGGCCGAACGGGCTGTCAAGCTTAGGCGTGTCCAATAACCGCTCAACTTCGTGAAGCGCCAATACTTTCGGAAGCGTCCGCTCTGTTTTTTGTGTTTCAATATGTACCGAAGGATCTTTATCCGCGGCTTTTTCCCTTAACAGAAATTGATGAAAAGACCGGATTGACGCCAAATGCCTCGCAGACGTCTTGCCGGATTTCCCGGAGTCCTTTATATGCTTTAAATATTGAATAATATGAAGACGGGTCACATCATTCCATGAAGTGATCTGAAGGCTTTCAGTTAAGAAGAGAGAATAACTTTTCAGATCACGCTCATAGGACATCATCGTATTTTGGGACAGCCCTCTTTCAACCCTCACATAATGGATGAAATCCTTAATTTGATCCTTCACTCTTGATCTACTCCCCGTTTTGGTAAAAAAAGATCAATCGGCCGAACCAGCCGTCTTTATCCTCTTGTTCCGTTTTGGCCACTTTGACGGCGGAGCCTTCCGGTTTATCGTACCGATGATAGTTTTCATACTCTGAATTCACCCATATCATAGCATAATAGAACAGCGCGGTAAAACCTGTGAACAGAATAAACACTTTGATCGTATCCGCGGCTGTTTTTAGGAATCTGCCCATCTTTCGATCGACCCTTTCTTTTGGCGGCTGTTAGTACACCTTATGCCAATTTCAAAGGCTTTTATACATAAAAACAGCAAAAAACCCTTTCCTGGCAGAAAAGGTTCGTAGGCTTTTACTCTGTTTCATCGCCGCGGCAGCGGTGGCAGATTCCGTGAAAAGTCAATCTATGATCTTTAATTTTAAATTTCCAATCACGTTCAATCACTTCTTCAACGTCTTCAAGCAGATCTTCTTCAATTTCATCGACGGCTCCGCACTCCATGCACACCAAATGGTGATGAAAGTGAGCCGCGCCTTCTTTGCGAAGGTCGTAGCGGGATACGCCGTCCCCGAAGTTAATTTTATCAACGACTTTTAATTCTGTTAATAATTCTAATGTACGGTATACTGTAGCGAGACCAATTTCAGGAGATTTCTCTTTTACGAGGAGGTATACATCTTCTGCGCTTAAATGGTCTTCTTCGTTTTCAAGCAGCACTCTTACCGTTGCTTCCCGCTGTGGCGTAAGCTTGTAGCTTGACGAGTGCAGCTGCTTTTTAATTCGATCAATACGGTTTTCCATGTCTTTCCCTCCTACGCCGCATTCCATGACTCATTATAACAAAATACGCGCAGAGTTCCAACTATAATTATTATAAACTGATAAATAAAAGTATTATTTTGTGATAATCATTCTAAAATATGCGTGATGACAGCTTTTCCATAAACAGCGGAGACACGTACGCCTCGAGCAGCGAGGCGATGACCGAGAAGAAAACGATGAGAATCAGCACGAAGGCGTAACGTCCGAACCATTGGATCGGCGCGTCATGAAGGCTGCGTTTGACAAACAGCTGCCGGATCAGTTTCAGTGAAAAAGCGATAGAGCATGTCCCCATGATAAGATACGCCGGAATGAGAACGATGTTTTGCGGCAGAACCGAAATAAATGACAGGAAAAACCCGTTCATCCCCATTTGATTCACTAAAAAACCGACCGTGAAGCCGACGACGATTCCTTTTAAGAACACCATAATGAAAATAACCGGAAGACCGATCACGGAAATACCGAGAATCCACATCAGCCCCAAATATTTCACATCATGAAAGACGGCCTGCCAAAACATTTCTGAAGCGCCGGCATGTTTTCCGTCAGACAGCTGTCCGAAAAACTTGCTTAAATAGTAATACAAATCTTCTTTCTGCGTGATGGTCATGCTGTTGACGATGATCGCCCCGAAAATGACCCCCATCAAAAACAAGACGAACACAAATATATAAAGTGACAGATGATCCTTTACATGGCGAAAAAACAGTTCTTTGTACGATTGTTTTCTCATACCGCTTTCCTCCCGCTAATCTATTGACTTGATTTAGTAGATTGTATGAAAGAAAAGAGAAAACATGACAGAGAAATCATAGAAAGGCGCGAGATTCGGGCATAAAAAAAGAACCCCCGTCATCACTCCGGTGATCATAGGGGTTCCTTTTTTTATGCTTTATTCTTTCAAGCCTGTCTTTTTTGGTTTTCGTTACTCTTTCATGGGTGCTGAAAGACGGCGCCGTCCCCCTTGACAGGACTGCGTCACGCATCCCGTTTCTTTTGAGATGCTCCCGCATTTTTTTCGTTTTGCTCTTCGCCATGTGCCAACCGCTCCTTTTTCCCTTTTCTTTATCATAACAAAAAAGTCCGGATGTGTTCATGAATACGGCTCATGTTTCGACCGGTAAGCGCGCAGAGACGTTTTGGCAGATGAATAGCTCCCCATTGCGGCGTATCCGTAAAAAAACCCCATAAAAATCCCCGCATACACGTGTTCATGATGACCGAAAACGATAGACACAACATTTCCGGCAGCAAGGGCAATCGTGGGAACGAATATGCCCGGAACCCGGCAGAACACTTTGATCAGCTGTGTGACGCATAAGACGACCGGCACGCCGATCACAGCATCCCAAATATTTGTATGGATCAGCGGAAAATAATCCACATCGACACCTCTTTATTCCGTCTTTTGCTATCTGTTAGCCTGCCTAAGAATTCCGCTTCCTATTCATGATAAAAAAACAGCACCGGCACATGTCCGGTACTGTAAGAGTTGTTTATTTCCCTGCCGCGGCCCGTTCTACGGCTGCTGATACGGCTTGATGCACGTCCGCATCCAAAGGCTGAGGCACGAGATCGCCGTGTTTCGTGCAAGAGGCGATGGCTTCTGCGGCCGCCACAAGCATTTCATGGTCGATTTTCTTGCTTTTGGCGTTCAGCGCGCCGCGGAAAATCCCCGGGAAGCCGAGAACATTATTGACCGAACGGCCGTCAGCTGCATAAGCGGCCCCGGCTTGTAATGCCTCTTCCGGTTCAATCTCCGGCTTCGGATTAGATAAAGCCAGAATGACGTGTCCTTTTCTGACATCCTCTTTTTTAATGAGACCCGGAACTCCTGTGGTGCTGATCACAATGTCACACGTGTCCATTAATTCTTTGATGCTTCCAAGCGGCTGACCTCCGTACTGAGCGAGGCGGTTCATTGCGTCTTCTGACTTGTCCGTTCCGCAGACCGCTTTGACTCCGTATGCCATAAACATGCGGCAGATGGCGACGCCTGCCGCGCCGAGACCGATCTGACCGACCTTCGCTTCTTTTAAATCAAGACCGGCGCTTTTACAAGCGGAAATGGCGGCGGCGAGCGTGACGACCGCCGTGCCGTGCTGGTCATCGTGCATAACCGGAATGTTCAGTTCTTCTTTCAGGCGGTCTTCAATGTCAAAGCAGTGGGGCGAACCGATATCTTCAAGCAGAATTCCGCTGAACCCCGGAGAAATATGTTTTACCGTGCGAATGATTTCTTCCGGATCAGAGGTATCGAGCAAAATCGGAATTCCGCTGATACCCGCCAGCTGGTCAAAAAGCGCGGCTTTCCCTTCCATTACGGGCATTCCGGCGACAGAGCCGATATTGCCGAGGCCGAGAATTGCCGTTCCGTCGGTGACAATGGCGACAGAATTGCTGATTGTCGTATAGATGGACGCTTTTTCAGGCTCGTTTTCAATCAGTCTGCACACATCGGCGACACCCGGTGTATAAACACGCCCAAGCTCAGCCAGTGTCCGGATCGGCATTTTGCTTTTCATCTGAATTTTGCCGCCTTCATGAGCAGAGAGCACTTCATCTGAGACTGTATGAAGCCGGATGCCTTCACCGAGAGCTTCAATGGCTTGAATGATTTCCTGCAGCTGCTCTTCATTTTCGGCCTGCACCGTGATGTTGCGCATTGTATAGTTCGGGCCGACTTTAACAGTTTCAACTTCCCCGATATCTCCGCCCATCACTCCGATGGCGGTTGCCACTTTTCCGAGATTTCCGGGAACAGTCGGCGTTTCAATCATTAACGTCCGAATCATATGCTTTGTAATCATGAAATGAACCTCCTAACCCAATTTTTGAGATTGCAAGGATTTTTCTTTCGTGTACCAAATGAATTTCCCCGTGTATCCGTACAATATTGCCAGTCCGATAGATACAAAACTGAGCCACATGAACGGCAGATAAGAAAATGTGGATACGCCGAGAATGCCGGCCATATAGATGCCGTTATCAGACCACGGCACCATCCCTGAAGTAAGCGTGCCGCCCACCTCTGCGTTCCGGGATAAAACTCTTCTGTCAAGTTTCAGTTTATCATAACTGTTCTCCATGATTTTCGGCGTCAGGATCAATGACACGTACATCGCACAGCCGAAAATGTTTCCTAAAAGGGCGACGATCAATGTCGAAAGCGTTACATTTCCCGGTGTGGTCAGCTTTTTCTCAAAAGTTGAGACAATCACTTTTAATACGCCGAGCTTCTCAAGAATTCCTCCAAAACCGAGACCGAACAGGATAACGACTAACGTATCCAGCATACCGGTAATGCCTCCGCGGTTTAACAGGCCGTTTAAAAATTCGACGTCCGTTTTAATAGAAAAACCATTATAAGCAGTCGCGATGGCACTGGCAAAATTCATTCCCTGAAAGACGGAAGCCCAGATTGCGCCAAGCAAAGCACCGATGACGATAACGGGCATAGACGGCTTTTTCAAAATCAGAAGGACAACGACGACAACAGCCGGAATGAGCATCCATATATGAATGTCAAACGTTTTCTGCAATGAAGATTTTAAAAATTCCACTTTGCCGAGATCAATATTTTTTCCGCCGTATATAAATCCCGTTACGGTAAATAGAATGGCCGTAATAATATAGGACGGAATTGACAGATACATCATCGCTCTGACGTGTGACAGCACATCCACCTTAGAAAGCGTGGAGGCAAGCACCGTACTGTCAGACAGCGGTGAAAGCTTGTCTCCGAAGTAAGCGCCGGACAAAACGGCTCCCGCTACGATCGGAAGCGGTATACCCATTCCCTCCCCGATGGCAATCATGGCGATCCCTGCGGTTCCCACGGTTCCCCACGACGTTCCGGTCGCAACGGACATAACGGAACAAATAACCAGTGTGGCCAGAAGGAAAATATGAGGATTAATAAACTCTAAACCATAATAAATTAACGTCGGCACAACGCCGCCGGCAATCCATGTCCCGATGAGCGCACCGACCGAAACGAGAATCAATACCGCTTCAAGACCGTTTGATATCCCGGTGACAATCGAAGCCTGCAAGTCTTTATATGAATATCCCAGCCTGACTCCGAGAATAATAGCGAAAAACCAGGATATTAATAGAGCTAGCTGGATCGGCAGGTCTAAAAACACTGTGAACGATAAGACAAGTGCTAAAAACCCGAATAATAAGATAATAATTTCCAATAAATTTGGCAATCTGGCCTCTTTCACAAGAAAATCCCCCTAGAAGAAAAAAGCTAAAACGCTTTCATCAAATGATATAACAAATTATACTATACTGCCTCATCCCTTTGTATGGCAACCGCCTATTCACTAAAAAACGTGAAAAGGCGGCTGTTATTGCTTTAAAATTTATTTTTCTAATAGATCTTTTCCGGCAATCCCCGGTTTTGTCATTTCATATGGATTCAAAATGATATCCAATTCTTCTTCTGTCAGTACATCATTTTGAAGGCAAAGATCTCTTACAGATTGCCCCGTCATGATTGCTTCACGTGCAATTCGCGCAGCCGCTTCATACCCGAGGTGCGGATTGACCGCTGTAATGACGCCGACGCTTTTTTCCACGTATTGCTTCAGGCGTTTTTCGTTGGCTTCAATTCCCGCCAGACAATGATCGGTAAATGAACGGAACCCGTTATTCATGATGCTGATGGATTGAAGCAGGTTAAATACGAGTACCGGCTCCATTACGTTAAGTTCCAGCTGGCCCGCTTCTGAAGCGAGGCAGATCGTATTGTCATTCCCGATGACCTGGAAGGCGATTTGGTTGATCAGCTCTGCCATTACAGGGTTGACTTTCCCAGGCATAATGGATGATCCCGGCTGACGGGCGGGCAGTGAAATTTCCGCAAGTCCCGCGCGCGGACCCGAAGCCATTAAGCGCAGATCGTTGGCGATTTTAGACATGTTCATCATGCATACTTTCAACGCGGCTGAAACTTCCGTATACGCATCAGTGTTTTGTGTGGCGTCAACCAAATGGCCGGCGCCGACAAGCGGCAGTCCGCTGATGTCAGCCAGGTGCTTCACAACCTGTTCTATGTAGCGCGGATCGGCGTTAAGTCCCGTACCTACGGCCGTTGCCCCCATGTTTACTTCATACAGATGCTGGCGGGATTGTTTAATTCGCTTTATGTCACGCTCAAGCACGCGGCTGTATGCTTCAAATTCCTGTCCGAGACGGATCGGCACAGCGTCCTGAAGGTGTGTGCGCCCCATTTTAATGACAGAATCAAATTGTTTCGCTTTATCTTTAAAGACACTGAGCATATGCGCCATCGTATCAAGGAGCTTATCCAAAAGTTTCAAGGTTGAAATATGGATTGCCGTCGGAAACACGTCGTTCGTCGATTGTGACATGTTGACGTGTGTGTTCGGGCTGAGGTGAATGTATTCACCTTTTTTATGCCCCATGATTTCAAGAGCCCTGTTGCCGATTACTTCGTTGGCATTCATGTTCATGGACGTTCCGGCTCCCCCTTGGATCGGATCGACGATAAATTGGTCATGCCATTTTCCCTCAAGAATTTCATCTGCGGCCTGTACAATCGCATTTCCGATTCCTTCATACAGCCGTTTTACATCCATGTTGGCAAGCGCCGCCGCTTTTTTGACGATGGCGAGCGCATTAATCATTTCTTCGTGGATGCGGTAGCCGGTAATCGGAAAGTTTTCTTTCGCGCGCAGCGTTTGTATTCCGTAATACACATCAGCTTCAATTTGTTTTTCTCCGAGGAAATCTTTTTCCTGACGATATTCTTTTTGCGCGTTTGTCATGCTAAAACCCTACTTTCTCTTTGTGGTAGTCATGTTTTTACAGTACAACGTCGTCTGCGATCGGTGTCTCCATAATGTTTTTGACTTCAGCCAAGTTGTGAGACTGGCCGAGCGCCCACATTAATTTCGGCACGATGGCTTCCGTGTTCATATTTCTGGAGCGGATAATGAGATCTTGATTAACTCTTCGGCCGACTTCATAGACGCTCATGTCCTCTCCTTCTTCAAGACATTGTGTCGTAATGACGACGACAATGCCGCTTTCAATCATTTCATTGACTTTGGCGAGAATGTCTCTTCCTTCAAACGGCACGCCGCCGCTGCCGTAGCTTTCAATGACGATTCCTTTGTACATGCCCTTTAATGCGTCAAACATTTCCGGTTTCAGCCCCGGGTGTAGCTTGAGCAGGCACACGTCCGTGCAAAGTGAAGTATTGACCGTAAAAGCATCGTCTTTTGGCATGTGCACTTGTTTGTTGTATTCAATTCCGTTTTCGGTAATAAACGCGATATACGGATAGTTAATGCTCTCAAATGCATCATAGCTTTTCGTTCTTAATTTAATGGCGCGTGTGCCTTGAATGACTCTGCCGTCAAATACGACGTATACGCCGCCCACTCCTTCACATGCGAAGCGGATCGCGTCCGTGATATTTTTTTTGGCATCGGTTTTTTGAAATGTAATCGGGATTTGCGAACCCGTAATGACGATCGGTTTATCAGCATGCTGAAGCATATAAGACAGTGCCGCTGATGTATAGGCCATTGTGTCTGTTCCGTGCGTAATGACGAACCCGTCATATGCGTCATATTTTTCTTTGACAGCATTTGCGATTTCGGCCCAGTATTCAGGCTGCATATTTGTGCTGTCGATGTTCATTAACGAATGGGTTTCCATCGTGTAATCGTTATCAAGTTTTGATACGTAGGTTAACAATTCGTCTGCTTTCACCCCGGGTGCAAGCCCGTTTTCTCCTTCGACTGAGGCGATTGTTCCTCCGGTTGTTAACAGCAATAATTTTTTCATACCCTGCACCTCTTCATCCATTTCTCAAGATGTGTTAAGCATTCGCTTTTCGCATACTTTTAATCAAATTATAGACAGACGAATGAAATTAATCAAGTGATTATTATTCAATTCGCGTACACTTTTGCATATCGATATGATATAATTTGCTCAAGTGAAAAGGAGCGGTTTTGAATATGAATTTAGATCGTTTAACTGAACTGAGAAAAAAGAAAAATTGGTCTCTTCAATATACGGCTGACCGTCTCGGCATCGCCAAAAGCACGTACGCCGGGTATGAATCAGGATACCGGCGTCCGTCATTCGAGGCGCTGGGCACGCTTGCCGATCTGTTTGACACGACGTGCGACGATTTACTGGGGCGCACTGAAAAAAAGGCGGAGCCGTTTGCCCAGACCATCGAATTAACAAACGCCGCACAAGGCCGCGGCATACTGACCGTTGACGGACAGCCGCTTAACCAGGATGAAATCATCGAATTGATTGCGTTTGTCCGCACGAAAAAGAAGGTGCAGGAGGAGCTCCGCTAAAAACCGGCTTTTACGGCTTGATTCTGCCGTACGTCCCTCCGCCCCCGGCCTCAAGGACAAGCTGCCCGGTGCGCGCTTTATGAATGACAGCCGCTATTTTAGGCTGGACGACACGCGCCAATTCCTCTTCTTGCGCCTGATGAAGAATCGCCATCTCCGTCCCGAAAGCCCGCTTCAGTTTTTCTAACGTTTTCGGCCCGACCCCGGGAATGAACTGCAGCGGGATTTGATGAATATACGGCGGCCGCGGCACGCGGCTTTTTTTCGGGCCGCTCAGTTCCTCCAGCCGTTCACTGACCCCTTTTGTCTTTGTTTTCCCCCCGCACTCCGGACATACGGTAGCTCCTTTTTCAACCGGGCTGCCGCAGCGGTCGCAAGCCGTCCGGTAATACTTCCCGAGCTTCGGGTTCAGCCCGTAATTCGCCGTGATTTTTCTTCCGTCCTTCCCTTTTAAAGCCAGCGAAAATTCCGTGAAATTCGCTTCTTTAAGAAGCATTTCATTATATTCTCTGCCGATTTTTCCTAAGGAATGCGCATCAGAATTTGTTAAAAATGTATACGGATCAAGTTCTGCTACCCGCGAAGCCATGTCGGTGTCACAGCTTAACCCGAGTTCCGCCGCGTCAATGAGCGACGGGTCGAAAACCTCTGTCAAAGAAGATCTGACCCCTTTTCCGTACAGGCTTTTATGCGGGGTGAACATATGGGCGGGAATAAACAGCCCGCCCAATTCCTTTGTTTTCCTTTGAAGATTCAAACCGGTTTCATAAATGCGCTGGGAACTGAGATGGATATTTTTAAGCCTTTTTGCAAGCCACTCAGAAAACATCTTCATTTCGGCAAGAGACGGCATAAAGACGAGAACGTGAATCGGCCCGCGGCATGTGTGATCATAGATTTCAAGCTCACTGCCCAACAGAAGCGTCGTATTCCGATACCGGATGCCGCCTTCTTTCAGCTCACGGTATCTGCCTTCATCAATTCCGCGCTCGATTTCTTCTATGACTTCCGGGGAATGGCAGTCGATGATGCCCAATAGTTCAATTCCCTTCCCCTCACTGGCTTCTTCTAAAATCCGGTGCAGCGTCAACGTTTTGGCCCCGGTGATTTTGACCGGTTTTCCCGTATAGGTGCGGCCGACATGAATATGCAGATCCGCATAGATGGTTTTCATCATTTTTCCTTCAGCGCTTCTTTCAGCTGGAGATACTGAATCGCGTACGCCGTTTTTGCGTCATACACCCTGCGGGATTCAATCAGCTTCACGGCCTCTTCAAGCGTGACCTGCATGACTTCGACAAATTCATCCTCATCCAGCTCTCGTTTTTCTTCCAGCGGCGAAAGCCCTTCCGCAAGAAAGAGATGCACGATTTCATCAGCAAACCCGGGTGATGTATAAAAAGCGGTGATTTTCGTCAAGGTTTCCGCCGTATATCCCGTTTCTTCCTCGAGCTCTCTTAACGCCGTATGTTCCGGCTCTTCCCCCTTTTCAAGCTTCCCGGCCGGAATTTCAACGATTGTCCGTTCCAGCGGCTTTCTGAACTGGTTCACCAAAATGATTTTTCCTTCTTCGGTTACCGCAAGTACGGCCACCGCTCCCGGATGTTTGACGATTTCCCGCTTGCTTGTTTTTCCGTTCGGGAGCTCTACGTCCTCTAAGTAAAGATCTATGACTTTCCCGTCATACAGCTTTTTTTTCGCAAGTGTTTTTTCTTCTAAATGTTTCATCATGTCATCTCCCGTTCTGTCTCTCTATTATGCCTCATATATTTTATCATACATGCATGAGAGGGAGGTGCTTTTCGATTGAAGGTGTACCGGAAGGATAAGAGTATCGTATTGGTCGGAAAGGCGTGGGAAGTGCGGGCTAAACTGAAAGAATACGGACGGACATTCCGCTATGTCGGAGATTGGATCACCGGGCCTTAACAGTTGAAAACTTCGCGCCTTTATATTACGGTCAATAAAAGACTATAAAAAGGAGCGAAACGATGAGAAAACGCACACTGGGACATTCTGATTTAGAAATAAGCGAAATCGGGCTCGGCTGTATGTCGCTGGGCACGGATAAAGCTAAAGCGCTGTCTATTTTGGATGAAGCGATCGAGCTTGGAATCAATTATTTAGATACCGCTGATCTTTATGATTTCGGCAGAAATGAGGAAATTGTCGGGGAGGCCGTCAAAAACCGCAGGCACGACATCATTTTAGCCACGAAAGCCGGAAACCGCTGGAATGATGATAAAGACGGCTGGCATTGGGACGCTTCCAAGGGCTACATAAAAGAAGCGGTCAAAAACAGCCTGCGCCGGCTGAAAACGGACTATATCGACCTTTATCAGCTGCACGGCGGCACGATGGAAGACCATATTGACGAAACGATCGAAGCATTTGAGGACTTAAAACAGGAAGGTGTCATCCGGTATTACGGCATTTCCTCGATTCGTCCGAATGTTATTAAAGAATATGTGAAAAAATCAAATATCACCAGCGTTATGATGCAATACAGCCTGCTGGACCGGCGTCCCGAGGAGTGGCTTCCCCTTTTAGAGGAGAACGGAATCAGCGTAGTCGCAAGAGGGCCTGTCGCTAAAGGGCTTCTTACGGAAAAACCGCTTGATCAAGCGGCCGCAAGCGTAAAAGAGAACGGCTATTTAACATATTCTTTTGCAGAACTGACAGAAACCAAAAAAGCGATCAGCGCTGCCGCACCTGACTTGAGCATGACGGAGCTTTCTCTTCAATACTTGCTGTCACAGCCGGCCGTCGCTTCTGTCATCACCGGAGCCAGCTCACTTGAGCAGCTGAGAGAAAACTGTTCGGCTGCAGAAGCCAGGCGTTTAAGCAGCCAGGAAATCAAAGCCCTGCAATACCATACAAAACGGGACGTATACGAAGCCCATCGTTCTTAAATAATAAAACCGGCACCTTTTCAGATGCCGGTTTATTTATATTTGTGCCAATCGAGACTGCTTTCATTCAGCAGCTCTTCAAAGCTTTTATGTTTTTCTTTTTCTTTTCGTTTTCTGATTTGTTCCGCCTTTTGCTGCGCCTGTTTTTTCTCGTCTTCTTCCTTCAGCTCACTTTTCATTTGCAAAAGCCTGGCCTTCAGATCTTCCTCCAGATCGTCTTTTAAGCTGTGTTTTTCTTTAGGCAGCTGCTTTTTCATCATTACGCCCCCCGTATCTGAATATGGTGAAGCAAGTGTACCACGGAGCGCCGGAGGCCGGCAACGTTCACGGTCCTGAATAGCCGGAGGAGGGATTTTCCATATGAAAGGAGGGTGCCTGTGTGAAAAAATGGCTGGCGGTGTTCGGTTCGGCTTGCGCAGTCTTTTTGGCTGCCGGATTCGCTTTTACGAATCTGATTATGTTTATGAAGAAAAAGACGGATGAAGATATCATGAAAAAAGAAACGGCGGACGGGCATGATAGATTTGATTCCTTTCAGGCCATGGAAAAAGAAGAGGCCGTCATCCTGTCACGCCACGGGTATGAGATCAAAGGCTTTTACATCGCCCCGCATCATACGGCAAACACCATGATTATTTGTCACGGCTTTACCGTAAATTCGTTCAATTCATTGAAATACATGGATTTATTTTTAGATTTAGGATGGAATGTGCTCGTATATGACCACCGCGGGCACGGAAAAAGCGGCGGCAGAACGACGAGCTACGGCTATTTTGAAAAAGATGATTTGGAAGAAGCCGTGAATTGGGTGAGACACAAAACCGGAGACGGCGGTCAAATCGGCATCCACGGGGAATCGATGGGGGCGGTGACGGCCTTATTATACGCGGGCGGGCATCAGGATGAAAACGGCGCTGATTTTTATATTGCGGACTGTCCGTTCGCAAGCTTTCGCGATCAGCTCGCCTACAGGCTGAAACGGGAGTTCCGGCTGCCTCCGTGGCCGCTTCTGCCTTTGGCTGATTTCTTTTTGCGGATGAGAGAAGGCTACCGTATCCGTGATGTATCTCCTCTATCGGTTATCAGCCGCATCCGGCAGCCCGTGCTGTTTATTCACAGTAAGGAAGATGATTATATACCCTCCGCTTGTTCCGAATTGCTGCACCGCAAAAAACGCGGCCCTAAGATGCTCTATCTGGCCGAATCGGGCGGGCATGCCATGTCGTACACCAAAAATCCGGAGAGCTACCGTAAAGCCGTTCAAACCTTTTTAGATACCATGACGCAAACGTAAAAAAGCGAAAGAACGTATGCTGGTTCTTTCGCTTTCCCGTCATAAAACGTCGGTAATCCCGTCCATATTTTCTCCGATCCAGTCAATGGCGAGGTCGATTGTCGTAAACTCCTGCGCTTTGAAGGTCATCTCATCCTGAAGCAGCCAGACATCCTTCTGAACGGATTCAGCCCCTCCGATGGACCAGTGCAGCAGACTGTACGGGTGGTTGTTGTTCAGAAAGGATACCCACGTTTTATGCTGTGCCGTCTGTTTAATGGCTTTCAGCTTTTGATTCACTTTCCGTTTCTCCCTGCTTTACTAATATGCTCATTCTCGGGCTCAGCATCTCTGCCGGGCTTTTTAAGACGAGCGTTTTTGCCTTTTCATTGTAATCGATTGTCATTTCCTCGTCAAAAAACACTTTTTGTGAGGTCTGGATGTAAAGCGGAAGTCCGTTGGTTTCAATGGCTTCGCATTGTCCCGTTAATTCGTCCGCCAGCCAGATGGTCGGCACGCCGCTCACCGCGCACCCGCAGCCTTCTGCGTCATAGCGGAGCTGCGCTTTTTTCCCCGGGTTGGCGTCCATCGCCTGCTGAAGTGTGTGTTTCGCCGCATCCGTCACATGTATTTGCATAGATGATCCTCCGTTTTTCATTTTCGCCATTGTAGCATACCGAGCCGCTGTATGCATTGTTTCTGCTTTCTTTACAGCAGCCCGCTCTCCCAGACCTTTGCCTCTTGTTCAGCCGCCTTGATCCAGTCATTTTTCCCTTCACTATACTTTGCCATATCGTATGGGTACGTCTTAGCGAGGTGCCGTTTCAGTTCCATGTATTGAGCCGCTTTTTCAGGCTTTGCGGTGAGGTAATCCCGGAACAGCAGATGACGCTTCACGTCCGGATGGCCTGTTTCGTATATGTGAACGTGGTGTGTGCGCTTGTTGCCGCCTTTTTGAAAGAAACGCCGGCCCTCTATCCCGTTTTCCCCTTTCGCCTCATAGCCGAGTGCTTCCAGCTGCGGACTGAATCGGTCAGCGTCCGAAATATCTTTAACCTCCGCCAGTATATCGATGACGGGTTTGGCGGCCATCCCTGGGATAGAGGTGCTGCCGATGTGGCTGACAGAATGAAGTGCTGGGCCGAAGATTCGGATCAAGTCCGTCTTCTCTCTTTCAAATATTTCTTTCCATTCCGGCTTGTACGGAACAACTTCCGCTTTCCTCTTCGGATAAAGATGAAAAAACGAGAGGGTCAGCCCTTCCGGCGTCTCTATCTGTCCGGCTTCTGTGAAACCTGTTTTTAAATAGAGAGAGACTGCCGGAACGTTTTGGCTGGCGGTAGCCGCCTCTATTTTTTGGGCGTCCCGGTTTTGATTTATCACAAATTGAATAAGCGCCCGTCCGATTCCTTTCCGAAAGCCGGACGGGTGCACCGTCAGCCTGCATATGACAAGGTCATATCCCTTTTTTTCATACGAAATGACGCCTGCAAGCTGATCTTTTTCCTTGAAACCGGCAAA
The DNA here is from genome assembly GCF_041222765.1 of Bacillus sp. JNUCC-21. Classification (NCBI taxonomy): domain Bacteria; kingdom Bacillati; phylum Bacillota; class Bacilli; order Caryophanales; family Bacillaceae; genus Bacillus; species Bacillus sp. JNUCC-21. The sequence continues at coordinate 2,477,201 of NZ_CP166019.1, forward strand.
CGTCTCCCGTGACCGCTGTATATCATCGGGTGTTTCATGCAGGGCGGGAATGCCGAAAAAGCCGATCAGCTCGGCTTCTTTTTGATAAGAGCAGCGCTGAACCGCCGCAATTTCCCGCGCGGTCTGTTCTTGTGTATGCTGTAAAAATGTAATCAATCTTCCGCCCCTTTTGACGCAAACATCCGCTGCGACTCCGTCTTCGTAATGCGGACCGCGTACGCTTCATACCAGGCGCTTTTTCCTTTTTGTTTTGCCGCCTGGTGGTCAGTATGATCTTTCCACCTTTTAATCGCTTCCAGGCTGTCCCAGTAGGAAACCGTGATGCCGCAGCCGTTTTCCTCCCGAACGCTTTCCGCACCTAAAAAGCCCGGCTGTCCGCCTGCCAAATTCATCATGCGCTCTGCCGTATGTTCATATTCCTCATCATATTTTCCCTTTATTGATGAAAAAATGACCGCATAATAGGGCGGTTTGGGCGTGTCAGCTAAAAAACCCATATTCATCCCCCTCTACATATATTTCACAAACAGAATCCGGTCTTCTCCCGGACCGTCATAATTCGCAAAAACAGGGATTCCGTTTACGGTTTTGGTTCCTTTTTCAGCTTCAAATCCTAATTTTGTATGATAAGCGATTGATACTTTATTGACAGGCGCCGTCACGCAATTGACTTTCGTGCAGCCCCTTTTCTTCACCGTCTCCATAAATCGGTCGTAGAGCTGTTTTCCAATTTGCATTTTTCTGAAATCCGGATGCACACCGGAAAAATGAATGTAGGCTGTCTCAGGGTCTGATTGTGACTGAAAACCGATTAAAAAACCGGTCATTCCCTCCGGCCCGTACGTGATAAAGCTTGTGTCCTGAAAATGTTCAAAAAACAAGCGCGGCAGTTTGTCTTTCATCTGCCTGCCGCCCCACCATTCATTCAAAACAGACGTAACCATTTCATAGTCTTCAGAGGTAATTGTTCGAATATCCATTATCGATTGACTCTCCTTTTCGTCCGGCAAAATGAATGTCAGCTCTTCTCATTGGAATATAAAAAATTATATGTGGGTTGTTTGCAATTGTAAATGATTTCTTTTCAAGCGAACGAATCAGCACGTCTTCCAGCCGGGGAATGATTTACCAGTATAAACGTGATCATTGTTCGGGTACAATGAAAAACAGAACAAATGTTCCCGGAGGTTTTTTTATGGCTGATATTCTTCTTGTAGATATGCAATCGTTTTATGCGTCTGTGGAAAAAGCGGAAGCGCCTCATCTCAAAAGCCGGCCCGTGATTGTCTCGGGAGATCCCGAAAGACGCAGCGGCGTCGTGCTTGCGGCTTGTCCGCTCGCCAAACGATACGGCGTAAAAAATGCCGAACGGCTGTGGGAAGCGCAGGCCAAATGTCCCGATGCCGTTATTGTCCGTCCGCGGATGCAGCGGTATATTGATGTATCCGTCATGATTACCGAACTGTTTGAACGGTATACCGATCTTGTAGAACCCTACTCCATCGATGAGCAGTTTCTCGACGTGACCGGAAGCAGGCGGCTGTTCGGTGATCCTTTTACAATTGCCAAAAGCATTCAGCAAGCGATTATGCGTGAATTCGGAATTTATGCCCGTGTCGGCATCGGGCCGAATAAGGCGCTCGCGAAAATGGCTTGCGACCATTTTGCCAAAAAAAACGCATCCGGCATCCACAGATTGGATATGTCAAATATCAGGCAGGATCTGTGGCCGCTGCCGGTCGGAAAATTATTCGGCATCGGAAAACGGATGGAGCATCATTTAAGACGGATGGGCATCAGCACAATCGGCGGGCTTGCCGGACACCCCGCCGAATTGCTGAAAAAACGCTGGGGTATTAACGGCGAATTGCTTCAGCGGACAGCCCGCGGCATCGATCCCTCTCCAGTCACCGTCAACACGCACAGCCGGCAAAAAGCGATCGGCCATAACATGACCCTCCCGAGAGACTACAGCCGCTTTGAGGATATCAAAGTCGTGCTGCTGGAGTTAAGCGAAGAAGTGGCCCGCCGCGCCCGTTTCAAACAATACATCGGCCATACGGTTTCGGTCAGCATCAGAGGCGCTGATTTTGAATTCCCTTCAGGTTTTCACAGACAGAGAAAGCTGGTGTCTCCGACTAATTTCGGAATGGATATTTTTAAAGCGGCGGTCAAGCTCTTCAAAGAGCATTGGAACGGTGAGCCGGTCCGCAGCGCCGGCGTCTCCCTTTCCCAGCTGGAGCCCTGTGATTATGTTCAGCTGAGCCTGTTCGATGCCCAGGAAAAAAAGATCAGTCTCGGCAAAGTATTGGATGATATTCATGAGCGGTACGGCCCTGCGTCGCTCCTCCATGCCGCTTCACTGACAGAGGCCGGCCAAGCCTTTCACCGGGCTGAAAAAATCGGCGGGCATTACAAATAATTTGAGGTGATATACATGAATCCGAACAAATTAACACCCGGGTATAATGTCATGTGGGAATCAAGCCGGATGATGCTGCCCGAACATCGGGAACAGCTGCTTGCGAAAAAACAAAAAGAACGGGAATTCCGGCCTCCGGAACTGAGCGAAGAGCAACTGAACGACATGAACCGCATCATTGCGGCGTCGATTGAAGAAGACAGGGCCATCTCGGTCACCTATGCTTCAGCACACGGTCCCCGCCGCTTTTGGGGCTGGGTAAAACAAGTGATGCATGACGAAAAGCGTTTAAAAATCATAAACGATGAAGATGCGTTAACGCTGCCGTTTCATCGTATTCTCTCAGCTGAATTGGAATAAAAATCCTACCCCGGCCTGACAGAAAATATGATAGAAGAGTGGGAGGATCACATGATATTTAGTAGAATAAAGATGAATGACAAGAATAGGAGAATATATGATGGATCAATTTATAGAAAAAATGCTGGGACAAGCCCTCCGCCAGTATGGACGGAATGTGTCGACAGATCCGCTGAGCCCCTATGAAAAACAGAGTTTAAAAAAAGCTTTAGAAGAAAGAAGGAATGAAGAACCCGATGAGGATCTCCATGCCCATGTAGAAGATATTATCTACGATTACGTCACCAATCAGGGGCAGTTTTCCTGACACGACGTTTATGCACCGGGCGATAAGGGAAATGTCCGAGAGTAAACCCTTAAAGATTGCGTGGTGCAGGATATGCCTGTCGGGCCTTATTTCAGGATCGGCTATGCCGTTCTTCTGTTATTTCTCATCATTTATCTCGGAACATTAGTAGACTTTTTGTTCCAGCCTGTTGTGATTACGGTTAAAACCTTATTTCCGCCCATTGTATTATCGGGCGTCCTTTATTATTTGTGCCGCCCGCTCGTCAGACTGCTGCATGCGAAATTAAAGCTGCCCGAAGGAATCGCGATTTTAGCGATTTATGCGGGAACAGCCGGCCTTTTTGTCCTCTTCCTTTATACGGCGGGCCCTGCCGTTCAAAAACAGTTTACAGCCTTCACAGATCATATTCCGGAGCTTTCCGCAAAAGCTGAAAATTGGATCGGGCATCTCCAGGACAGCAAATGGTTTTCCCGGCTCCAGCATGGGGATTCCTTTAAAAAATTAGCAGACAAAGCCGCAAATTATTCCGGTTCAATCGCTGATTCTCTCAGCAGCCTGGCCGGTACGGCTGCCAATGCCGCCATCACCGCAGCCATTATTCCGTTTGCGCTGTATTACATGTTAAAAGAAGGAAACAAAGCCCCCCGGCGACTGCTGCAGCTTCTTCCGGAAAAACATCAAAAAGAAGGAAAACAAATCCTTCGGGACATGGATGAAGCTCTCAGTTCATACATACAAGGACAGCTGCTCGTCAGTTTCTGTGTCGGCGTTCTCGTCACGATCGGCTATTTTATAATCGGGCTCGATTATCCGCTCGTTCTGGGCGCGTTCGCCATGGTGACAAACCTGATTCCGTTTATCGGGCCTTGGATCGGCACATTTCCCGGAGTCATTGTCGGATTGTTCGATTCACCGACCGAGGCGGTGCTGGTGATTACGGTCGTCGTCATTGTCCAGCAGCTTGAAAGCCAGCTGATTTCCCCGCAAATTATGGGACGGAAGCTGGACATTCACCCGCTGACCATTATTTTTCTTCTGCTTGCCGCCGGCAAATTCTCAGGAATTGCCGGGATGCTTCTGGACATTCCGGGATATGCGGCCGCAAAAGTGGTCATAAGCCACATGCAGAAACTATTCATTCTCAGAAAAAAAACAAAGCTAGGAGAGAAATGATTCATCCCCCATGTCTTCACATCGGTCAAAATGAAAAAACGGCGGGCTGAAGAAGCCCGCCGCACACGGAGGTAAAAAAGATGAACATCGGTGATGTCATTTTTCAATTGATTTCATTTATTGCAGCCGCATTTTTCCTGTTTGCCGTGATATACGTATTCAGAAGCTTGAACAAGCGCCGCATACAATTGGACAGAATCGAAAAGAAACTCGACGCGCTGCGCGAAGAAAAAAACGAAAAGTTATAGTTCATTCAGAAGCAGGAGCAACGAGCTCCACTTTTATCCGATCCGGGTCCTCCGTGTATACGGCGTAATGCGTGCTTCCGCCTGCATATGGATGGCGGTCCCTGTAAAGCACGGGGCATCCTCTGGCAAGCAGCTTTTCTGTCATCTCGTCAACCTGCTCTTTTGATGCAGCATGAAAAGCCAGATGGTTCAGCCCGACCCGGCATCTGTGGTACTCCGGTGTTAAAAAACGCTCCTCTGTCTGTACAAGCACAACATAAAATCCTGCGTTTTTCCAGCTGATGCCGGAGTCCCAATTTTGAAATTCCCTATAACCGAGCTCACCTAAAAACCATCCCCAAAACCGGGCGGAGGCATTCAAGTCAGATACATACAACTCAATATGATGTATCATAATATTCGCTTCCTCCTCCCATCACACCCGCCTTACCAGCACCTCTTCAACTTTATGGCCATCACCTTTTCTCAAAATCAAATCCGATCTGAATTTTGTCGGCAGGATATTTTCATACAGATTCGGACGGTTGACGCTCTCCCAAATGGAGGCGGCCATGGTATCCGCTTCTGCATCAGACAAATCCTTAAATTTATGAAAATAAGAAGCCGGATCCTGAAAAGCGGTTTCTCTTAAGAGGCGGAAACGCTCCAAATACCACGTGAAAATCCGGCTTTCTTCGGCATCCACATAGATCGAAAAATCAAAGAAATCCGATACAAAAATCCGCGGATCTTCCCTGTCGTCCTCTAAGGTCGGCGACTGCAGGACATTGATTCCTTCGATAATAACGATATCCGCACCTTCGACAACCTCGACGGCGCCCTCTTCCCTGTCATACGTAAGATGGGAGTATACGGGCGCCTCCACTCTCTCTTTCCCCGACTTTATATCGTTCAGAAATTCAAGCAGCGCTTTCACATCGTAGCTTTCCGGGAATCCCTTTCTGGACAGAAGGTTTTTCCTTTTTAATTCCGCCGTCGGATACAAGAAACCGTCGGTTGTCACCAGGCTCACCTTCGGCCTGTCCGGCAGACGGGAAAGAAGCTTTTGCAAAATTCTCGCCGTCGTGCTTTTGCCGACGGCGACGCTGCCCGCGATTCCGATGATAAACGGGATTTTCGCTGAATGCGGATGTTTAAGAAACACATTGACATGCTGATTCCGTCTTGCGGCAGACGTGACATGAAGATGGAGCAGGCGCACAAGCGGAATGTAAATTGTTTCTACTTCTTCCACCGACAGGTAGTCATTCAGCCCCTCTACGGCCTTGGCTTCTTCCTCTGAAACGGCAATGGAAAGATGGCCGCCGAATCCGGCCCACGACTCGCGGCTGTGCTGCGTATACAATGTATGTAAGTTCAATTCTTTACTTTTCACAATTCACACCAATCTCTCTGTATGGCTTTCCGATAAAAAAACAAACGCTTACAAAGATTGTAACGGAAAACCGCTTCACTGTCTGCCCATTTTTTTCAAAAATGAGGAACCGATCCGGCTGTACTCTTCCATTTCCTCCTCCGGAACCATGCTTCCGCCGGTGCTCCACACAAGGTGCACGGCATTTTCCATCTCAAGCCCCCGCTCTTTTATATAACGGTTTCCGGCTTCGGTCTGAACGACCTTGACGGCCCCGGCCAGTCCGGCGAGTGCAGAGGGTTCAAGGCTCTTATTCTCGGCCGCCCTTAATTGATAAAGCAGCGAAAAAAGCGTGCCGTCATCGGCGGTATAACAGCCGCTGAGTATAGGTTCCATCAGAGGGCCGGCCAGTCCGGACGGCCTTCCCACCGCGAGTCCGTCGGCGGCCGTTTGATTATCAAGACCGATATCCTGCACGCTGATTCCGTCATGCAAGCCGGAAAACAGTCCTAACAGCATACACGGTGAATGCGTCGGCTCACCGAAAAAAATATGGACATGCTCGCCATAGATCAGCTTTAGCGCAAGCGCGACGCCGCCCGGGCCTCCTCCGACCCCGCATGGCAAATAAACGAAAAGCGGTTCATCTGCATCAGGCTTTATGTTCATTTTATCGAGCTGCTTTTTCACACGGCTTCCCGCAACGGCATACCCCAAAAACAGATCCCGGGAATGCTCATCATCAATAAAATAACAATAAGGGTCCTGCTTCGCCTGCATGCGCCCCTCTTTGACAGCCAGACTGTAGTCTGCTTCATATTCGATGACGCGAACCCCCTTTTCCCGGAGCAGCTCCTTTTTCCACTGCTTTGCGTCACTGGACATATGAACGGTCACACAAAAGCCGAGCTTCGCGCCGATTATGCCGATACTCAGGCCTAAATTGCCCGTAGAGCCGACGGCTATAGAGTATTTTGAGAAAAAAGCGGTAAACCGTTCTTCAGTCAATATGCTGTAATCGTCGTCTGCTGAGAGCATTCCCGCTTTTACCGCGAGATCTTCGGCATGCTTCAGCACTTCGTAAATCCCGCCGCGCGCTTTAATGGAACCGGAAATCGGAAGTTCGTCGTCGCATTTCAAAAGCAGACGCCCGGGGAAAGCCTGAGCGGCGCTGTGTTCCAGACGCTTTTTCATTTCATTAACCAAGACAAGCGGAGATTCAATGAGGCCTCCCTCCGCTTCCGTCTCCGGAAAAGCCGACGCGATATAAGGCGCAAACCGGCGCAGCCTTTCTCCCGCTTCGGCAATCTCCTTTTTCCATTCAGCGCCATGCTTTACTGGATCATCGGTTTTATGCGGATTGATCCAAAATACTTCACGCGCCTCCGCCATTTGCCTGACTAGAGGCTCTGCCATCAATGCCTTGTGTATATCCCGGTCGGACATTCCTTTTTCCCCCTTGTTACTTTTTCTTTAATGCGCGGCCGGCCAGTTTTTCTGTAAACGATGGGAAAAGCTGATACAGCTTCGTCCCGAGGCTCATCCATCGCGGAAGATTCATTTCCCGTTTATCCGTCAGAATCACGGATGTAATGCGCTCTGCCACATGGTCGGCATCAAGCATCCATCTGCCGACGCTTTTCACATAACCGCCCTCTTTATCTGCAATTGTAAAGAAGTCTGTTTTGATCGGACCGGGATTAACCGTTGTCACGGCTACACCCGTACCGGCCAGCTCAAGCCGCAGCGCATTGGAATACCCTAACACGGCGTGCTTCGTTGCAGAATAAAGGCTTGATTTCGGCGTCGCCAATTTGCCGGCCTGTGAGGCGATATTGATAATATGGCCGCTTTTCGCATGAAGCATCACAGGAAGACAGGCCTTCGTACAGGCGATTAATCCGAAGACGTTGACTTCAAACATTGCCTTCATATCATCCAAAGATGAATCAGCGGCCGTTTCAAAAATGCCGAAGCCGGCGTTGTTGATTAATACGTCAACATGACCGATCAAACGCCTTACGTTTTCAGCCTCTTCTGCATACCGGACGTCAAACGGAACGACATCACACTGTCCGCCGCGCGCGGTAATCGTCTTTTTCACTTCCTGCAAGCGGTCCTCCCGCCTGGCCGATAAAAAAACATGAGCCCCTTCTGCCGCGCAAGAATATGCAAGCCGTTCTCCGAGTCCGCCGGATGCTCCGGTGATCCAAATCCGCTTATCCGTTAATCTGCTCATTTCCTTCACCCCTTCACAGCTTTAAACTTCAGAGTGTTCCCCGACTGAAAGGATACAGCCTTCCCTTCGGCGGCCAGCACGTCAAGATGGCCGATCGTTTCTGACATCGTTAAAAACAATTCATTTTCATACACAGCCGGAAACAGCCGCCGGCATACCTGGAAAGCCGTCAGTGTTTCCTCTGACAACAGGCGCAGCACATATTCCGACCGATTTCTCTGTTTTTCAAGCCGCCTGTCAAAAGCAGACTTTACGTCTGTCAGCAGATCGCCGTGTCCCGGATATAAAAAGGACGGGTTTACGTCATACAGCCGCTTCATTGAGTTCAAGTAGTCGAGCATCGGGGCCGCGCGCACGCCCCCCTTTTCCGGAGCTTCCAGAATCGGATTGGTGGAGCTGTTGGACAAAAGCAGATCGCCGCTGAACATTTCACCGCTTTTTTCATGGTAGAGCGCAATGTGAGAAGCGGCATGACCCGGGATTTCGAGCACCGTCCAGCCGTTAAGCCCGTCAATTTTTCCGCCTTCCCTCACTGTTTTCGTTAACGGACGGTTTGCAGAAAATAAGTATGACAGCTTAACTGTTTTATGTATGTCTTCGGGCGTCAGAGGAACGCCCATTTCTGTCATAAGCGACAGAAAAAAATCCTCCTGCCGGGCGATATACGACTGGTTCTGAGTAATGTACCTGTCATTCAGCGGATGCCCTATTACTTCCGCATCGTCGGAAAAAAGGTGCAGCAGACCTGAATGATCTGCGTGATGATGAGTGAGCACCACCTGTTCTATATCCGCCGCAGAAACCCTGTGTTCCTTAAGCTGCAATGAGAGCGATTCAGCCGCTTCCTTTGTATTCGGGCCGCAATCAATAAGGGTTAGGGCTTCATCTTTTACTAAATAAACGATAACGTCGCCGACTGCAAACGGAGTCGGCACACGTATCGGAATGATCTTTCTCGCTGCCATGTTTACGCTCCTTCGTTCTTTTCATTCCTGAATAATCATATTTTAGCGTTTTCTTTTCACTGTGTCATTATTGCCGCATATCGGAAAAAAAGATTGACATCCCGCTCTTGCGCATAGCATAATGAACAACAAACTAGAAAACACGGAACGCGATGACGAGGAACTAGTATATAAACAACGGCAGCAGAGAGCAATGTCCCCGGCTGAAAGACATTGCGGCCCTCTTGTTTACAGAACCTGCCCTCAGAGCGGTTAGGAAAACCTAAACGTATCCCCTCGTTACGGGATTTGAGCTGAGCACGGCTGATTCGTGCTAATGTAAGGTGGTACCGCGAAACCTTTTCGTCCTTTTTGACGGGAAGGTTTTTTTGTGTTTTGAGAAGAAGGAGGATTTATATGAAGAAAATCGGTTTTATCGGGGCCGGATCAATGGCGGAAGCAATGGTGAACGGACTGCTGCAAAGCGGGATGACAGCCCCCGGACATATATATATGACAAACCGGTCAAATGACAGCCGGCTTGAAGAGCTCCAAAAAACGTACGGAGTGAAACCGTGCCGGGATAAAGAAGAGTTTTTCAGCAATACCGACATTATCGTTCTCGCCTTTAAACCGAAAGATGCGGCAGAAAGCATTGAGAACATTCGCGAATACGTGAAAGATCAGCTTGTGATTTCTGTCATCGCAGGGCTGACGATTCACACGATTCAGCAATATTTCGGCAGAAAGCTTACCATCATCCGGGCGATGCCGAATACATCCGCGGCCATTCAGCAATCGGCGACCGGTTTTTCCGCAAGCTCCGAGGCGAGTGAAGCTGAAATCCGGACGGCAAAAGAGCTTCTGGAAACAATCGGAGAAGCGACGCGCTTTGAAGAAAAACACCTTGATGCCGTCACAGCCATTGCCGGAAGCGGTCCCGCCTATGTGTACCGGTATGTCGAAGCAATGGAAAAGGCCGCCCTTCAAGCCGGCCTGCCGGAAGAAACGGCAAAAGAGCTGATTTTACAAACCATGGCCGGGGCGACGGAAATGCTTAGAACAAGCAGCAAACGGCCTGAACGCCTGCGCAAGGAAATCACAAGCCCGGGCGGCACGACTGAAGCAGGCCTTCGCGCATTAGAAGAGCGCCGCTTTGAAGAAGCCATCATGCACTGCATCGCAGAAACCGCAGCCCGGAGCGCCGAAATTAAAGAACAATTCGCAGGCTCCGTTCTGCAAAAGACGGACCAGTGATAAAGCATGGGGCTTCCCATGCTTTTTTCATTCTGTTTAACTGCCGTATAAGCGGCTGATTCTCTCTTTTACTTCAGGAAGATGGAATGTGGCTTCGTGCATGTTCACCTCTTCCTCAACCGCTTTTGTCAGCTCTCTTTTGATCCGTGCGGTCACATTGGTTTTCAGCGCAACCAGTGAGGCTCTCGGTTTATCCGCCAGCAGCCGGGCTAATTCGCGGCCTCTTTGAAGGACGTCTTTTTTCGGCAGCACTTCAAACGGAACTCCCCGTTTTTCCAGAGCGGCGCCGCTGAAATTCGCGGCCGTAAACAGCATTTCTTCCCCGAGGACAATTCCCAGTTTTTCAGGCACAATATACGTCGCGCCCATTCCCGGTGTAAATCCGTACTTCATATAATTACAAGAATAAAAACTCTCTCTGCTTAAAATCACGAAATCCGAGCTCAGACCGATCGTAAAGCCGGCTCCGATCGCATGCCCCTGCATGGCGGAAATCACAGGGATCCTGCAATCCAATAAAAGACTGTGAAGCTTTAAATCTGTAAATTGGAGCTTTCCGCTCTGAATGGTCAAAAGCCCCTCCTGCGTTCCTCCCGTGCAGAAATAATTTCCGTAACCCGTCAGAAGGACGGTTTTATAGGACGGATGGGCATTGATGTCTTGGAATACCCGGTGCAGCTCTCTGACAAACTCTTCTGACAGCCCGTTTTTCCCGGCCGTATCCTGCATTGTGACCTGCACAATGCCCGGTTCTGTTTCCTGTACATCAATCATTGGATTCATGTTTATTCTCCGTTTCTTTAAAAATACTCAAGCCTTTCCGGCTCTGAGTGTTTCTGATACTAGGTCGTCCATTCATACTTTCTGTGAAACTCTTTTATTTCAGTCAGCATCAATCGCGTTTTTCCTTGATGCGTATTCGGGATGTCTGCTGCGGGCGCGGCATTTCTTGTGCCGAATTTTACGATACCGCTGTCTTGGAGCAGCCGGTCATAATCAGCCATCGATAAACGGACGCGTTCATCCAAATGCCGGCTGATCTGAAATTGATTCTGCCGCGTCCGGCTTTGCGGCATAACGACACCGCTGTAAAATTCAGAGCAGCAGCCCGAACCGTATGAAAAACAGCCGACGCGTTTCGGCGTTTCAAAAGAGCCGTTATCAATCGTGCTGGCAAGAGATAAAAATACGGTGGCCCCCATGATGTTGCCGACGCGCTGACAGTATTGAATCCCAGGCAGCACGCGTTGCTGAAAATCCGCTTCAATGTCTTGCGGCTTAGCCTTTGCCAATTTTCTCATCATCGTCCGATGCGCTCCTTTTACCATTCCGCCAAACGGAGTATGAAAAGAAAGGTATTGAAATGTATTCTTATAATCCGCCCCGCTCACACGCTTTCTGTATTCCTGAAATGATTTTTCACAGCAGTCCAAATAAGACATGAGCGACAGATCAGCATCCCCCGCTTCACTATCCGGGATCGGGCGGCACGTATCCATGACTTCATACCCGTAATACCCGCTTGCGCCTTGATCAAGCAAAAAGACATGAGGGGTGCTGCTGACTAAAAGCGCCACAGCTCCCGCCCCCGCACTCGGTTCGGCATAGGACCATTCCTCCGTCAACGCGTCACCGCCTTCAGCCACTAAAAAGCGGGAAATATCCGTTCCGATGATGAGCGCTTTCGCTCCCGGCGATGTTTGCGATAAGATGAAATTCACGCCCATTTGAAACCCGGCCGTTAAAGAATAGCAAGCCTGTTTCACCTCAAATAACCGGCAATTCCGCTTCAGCTGCAAATAATCATGGACGTATGTACTGATGGATTTGCCAAAATCAATCCCGGATTCCGTACAGGTGATGACCATTTCAATCTGATTCCGTTCCTCTTCTGACAGAGAGTCGATAATTGGTTTTGCGGCATTTACGGCGAACGTAATCGGATCTTCAAACGGAAGCGCCACCACTTTTTCTTTCATCAGCAGGTTCTCAAACCTTTTTTTATCCAAGTTCCGATGTTCCGCAAGCTCCATGACGTCTACATACGCGGTTCCGCCAAACACGTTCATTGCTTCGATTCCTACATTCATTTCTCCAAGCCCCCAGAGTAAAGAGGCTTCCTGTGGAAGCCTCTTTTATTTTTCCGCTCAAAACTCAACAAGCAGCCTGTCAATGCCGTGAAATACAGGGCTCGGAACCAGATTCGGCTCTTGATCCTCAGTAAAACGCCATGCGGGCACCTGTTCAAAAAAGTGGGAAAGCGCGATTTTCGCTTCAAGCCGGGCCAGCGGCGCTCCTAAACAATAATGGCTGCCCTGACCGAATGACAGATGCTGATTCGGCTTTCGTCCCAAGTCAATTTGATCGGCATTTTCAAACTTCTTTTCATCTCTGTTCGCCGATCCAATCCACGCATACACTTTTTCTCCGGCCGGAATCGTTTTTCCGCCAATCTCGCTCTCAACCGCGGTGTAGCGGGTTACCCGCTGAATGGAAGGTCTGAGGCGGATGACTTCCTCAATAAAGTCAGGAAGGAGCGCCTTGTTTTCAAGCAGCCGGGGCAGAATGTGCGGGAACTCCTTGAGACTGAGAAATGAATTTCCGATCACATTTTCCGTCGTTACGTGCCCCGCGACGATCAACAAGCCGCAAAAACCGATTAATTGCTTGTCTGACAGCGGCTCTCCGTCTAAATCAGCTGAAATTAAATGGCTGATTAAATCATTTTGCGGCTGTTTTCTCCGCTGTAAAATAAACTGCATGAAGTATCCGATCATCTGCTTTTGCACTTCATTCATTTTCTTTTCATCTTTTACATTCTGGCTTTGGTCGACCCAGCTTTTAAAGATATCTCTGTCTTTCGGAGGGAATCCTAAAAGCTCTGCGATCACGATAATCGGAAGCGGAAATGCGTAATCTTCAATAATGTCCATCCTGCCTTTTGAACGGACGGCCTGAAGCAGGTCATCAGCGATAGCGGCTATACGCGGTGCAAGAGACTCAACCGATTTCGGCATGAACGGCTGATTGACCAATTTTCTGAAGACGGTGTGTTCAGGCGGGTCCATTTTCAAAAGGCTGTCTTTGTTAATATGCCGGATCATTTTTTCCTGTTTGTCCGCACTTAAGTATTTATGATCGGAAGAAAAATGACTGTAGTCAGAAATCACCCGCTTCACTTCATCATAGGTGAAGATTTCCCAGCAATCTTCCTTTTCATTGTAATGAACGGGAGAGGTTTCTCTCATCGTTTGGTACCACTTGTACGGCTGCTGCTGTCTGATTTTTGTTAAACTGGTCATTTTCATTCCTCCAAGATGTGATCAAGATTTGAAATGACCCGCCAAAGCTTACGAGTAAACCCGGCGGGCGGATATGTGAATTTACGGTCTTGTTTTGGCGGGCTGCTTCAGCATCTCACCATGCACATTCAGTATCTTTTCCTGCAGCTGCAGGAAGCTGTGTTCTGTCATTCCGTCTGCCGAATATAAAACGCCGCAAAATTCAGAAATCGTTTCGGCTGCGCTGTCTTCAGCCAATAACGTCATATGGTTGGATACCGCCACATCCATGATGGCGATGTTTGTCATATGCTCTTCCCACTGGCTCCAGTAGTTGACGAAATCAGCGGATAAAATATCGGCCCTGATCGTAAAATACGGATCAAGCTCACCCAAGAAAATACCGTTTTTATTTCGGAAATAATAGCATGTCACCCCGTTCGGGTCCGGAAGCGGCAGGAGTTCGTAATCAGTGATTTCGTAAGCGTCCTGAACGTTTATATTCTGCCTGATCAGATTTTTCACCAACGCGTCCGTCTTCGTTAACCCCCGCTGTTTGGCTTTTGCGATTAATTGCTCTAAAAATATGTCTTCATGAAGATCGGCATTCAGTTCATCACGATGAATCAAGGTTTCAGATATGCGTTCCGGATGTTGATAGACCGGTGCAAATAAAGCCATGTTCACCGTCTGCAGCATCATATTTTTATCAAATAATTCATCAGGAATGTTTATTTCCCGCGCACCCGCCGAGTCAAAGGAGTCGAGCATGACGATTGACTCAACGGTTTCTCCAGCCAGCTGCAATTGCCGGGTGACTTCATAAGCGAGCATGCCCCCTAATGAATAGCCGCCTACATCGTAAGGACCCCGGGGCTGCACGGTACGTATGAGCTTAACGTAATATTCGGCCATGTTTTTAATGCCGCGGATCGGTTCCCGGTCTGTCATCCACCCTCTTGCCTGAATTCCGTAAAAAGGACGCCCGGTCCGTTCGGCAACAGGCTGGTACAGCTCCACTGCCCCCAGCGCGGAATGAAACCAGAAAATCGGTCTTCCCTTTCCACCCGGGTTAAGACAGATCAGCTCGGGCGGTTCTTGATCATCTGTCTCTTCTGATATATCGTTTTGTTTCGTATGTTCCTCATGTACTTCCTCAGTGTCTTTTTGGACAGAACCGGTCAGATACCCGGCTAATGTTGCGATTGTCGGGTATTCATAGACCAGATTTGCCGTAATAGACGCTTGATAGGTTTTATTAATGGACTGAACCCATTCCACACCGATAATAGAATCCAGCCCCATCTCAATGAATGCCTCATGCTCATCAATATCTTCCGGCTTCAGAAATAGGATCTCCGCAAGGCTTTCTCTGAGCTCTTTGCGCAAAGTGCCGTCAGAGATGCCGGCAAGGGGAGTTTCTGCTTCCGGGATTTGCGGACGTACCGCTGTTTCCTCCGCTTCAGCATACTCGGGTTTCTTTATTTGTCCCGCTATATATTCCGCAAGCTCTTCAAGCGTCGGGTGTTCATACACCTTATTGGCAGTAATCTCAGTGTGGTACGTTTTATTTACTGTTTGTATCCATTCAACCCCGATAATGGAGTCAAGCCCCATATCGATGAAAGGCTCATCAGCATCAATATCTTCCGGTGACAAAAATAAAATATCTGCCAGGCTTATCCTCAACTCTTCAAGCAATGTTCTATTGTCTTCGGAAACGGCTTTTTTCGGCTGCTGGACAGAAACAGTACAATCCAAAGGCTGTAACACGATCGGTTTTTGCAATGTCTCCGGTTCAAACGCTCTCATTTCGATCTCAGTTAAAGGAGTCAGAGAAATCAGCCCTTCATGGTCAGGCTGCGGCGAAGACGGGAGAACGGTTTGCGTTTCAGACTTTTTCATGGCTTGGCCTGGTAAAGAACTGTTTACATCAGCCGCCCAATACCTTTCTTTTAAAAACGGGTAGGCAGGAAGCGGCGTTTTATAATATTGCCCTCCGTCAAAAAGCCGTGTAAAAGGAAGATCATACCCTCTGCAAAAAAGGTCAGCGATATGTGCCAGGTTTTCTCTGTACTGCGCGGGCGAAGCCGCCGAGCGGCACTGTTCAATGCATTCCATTCCGAATGTTTTCATTCCGGCTTCTTCTGCCGGCTTCTGATCCTTCAAATTGGACACAAACACACCCGGAAGCTCTCTTTTTACAAGCCACTCCGATAATACCCGCTTCAGTTCGTCCGCACTGCTTACGATACAGGCAAACCGTTGATGTAGATGCTTTCTGCCGAGCAGGAGCGTATAACTTATATTTCCCAGATCGCTGTCTTTGTTCTTGCTGAGTGAATCCAGCAGGCGTTCTGCCTGAATTTCCAGCTGACGCTCCGTCCGCGCAGATAAAGGAATGAGGCAGGCCGGTTTTGCCGGTGACCGGCGCACGGTTTGCGGCGCCTCTTCAATCACAAGATGGGCATTTGTTCCGCTGAATCCGAATGAACTGATGGCGGCTCTGCGCGGTGCATTCGGATTCCGTTCCCACGGTATCAGCTTTTCATTCACAAAAAACGGGCTGTCCGCAAATTGAATATGCTGATTGGCTTGATGAAAATGCAGGGAAGCCGGAATCTGCCTGTGCTTCAGCGACAGCAGGATTTTAAACAGTCCGGCCATCCCCGCGGCCGCAGCGGCATGTCCGAGATTGGTTTTTACAGAGCCGATGGCGCAATATCCTTTTTTATCCGTATAGCGGCGGAAAGCGCGCGTTAAGGCGCCGAATTCGATCGGGTCGCCCAGTGCAGTGCCCGTTCCGTGAGCTTCCACCATTTGAATGGTTTCCGGATCAATGTGAAAAGTATCATAGACATGACGTTCCAATCGTTCTTGAGAAAGCGCGCTTGGAGCGGTGATTCCGTTTGTAGCGCCGTCCTGATTCATTGCAGATCCTTTTATGACGCCGTACACATGATCTCCGTCACTAACGGCGTCGCTAAGACGTTTCAGCACCACCGCTCCCACGCCTTCACCAGGCACGAACCCGTCCGCGCTTTGATCAAACGTATGGCAGCGTCCGGTCGGTGACAGCATATTCGCCTTATTTGACGACTGATAAAAAGCGGGAGTGGATTGAATGAAAACCCCGCCCGCCACCGCCATTTCCGTTTCTTTCGTCCAGAGCCCCTGACATGCCAAATGAATGGCTGTCAGTGAACTGGAACATGCCGTATCAACAGTGATCGCCGGACCTTGTAAATTAAGGTGATAGGCGATCCTTGCCGGAGTGACGGAATTGTGATTGCCCCAAAACGCCTGCGCGGGCCCCTGCTGTTTAAAAATGGCCTGGTAATCTCCGCCGCAGGAGCCGGCATACACGCCGCATTCCCGGCCTCTTACCGAGTCTCCCGCATATCCCGCATCTTCAAGCGCTTTCCATGATTCTTCCAAAAACAGCCTCTGCTGAGGGTCCATATAGGTCGCTTCACGTCCCGATATATGAAAGAAAACGGGGTCAAAACATTCAATGTCCTCTATAAAACTGCCATACTGGCATTGGCTGTCAGAGACATCCCATCTGTCTGCTTTTTTAATCAGATCCCGTCCGGCGGCTAAGTGTTCCCAAAACTCATGGAGATTCTCCGATTCAGCAAACCGCCCGCTCATCCCGATAATCGCGATCGGTTCTTTTTCAGGTAACACAGCTGCTGATTTTACTGTATCGGCCGGATCCTTTTGTTCGCGGCGGTACGTCATTTGATACGGCTCAGAAACGCTGATGACGATTTTCCCGATATTTCCGCGGTCATCCAGACAGTGATACGCTTCTTTTATGTCTTCAAAGGAAAAGATTTTTGAGATGACAGGCTGAATGACTCCCTCTTCCGCCAGCCGCTGCAGTTCCAATTGATAGTCCTTGACCTGATCCGGATTTTGAAGGGACAGCTTCCGCAAATCCACGCTGTGAAACGATTGATTGTTATGAAGGACGGACAAGTCGACTGATTTAGCGGATTTCAGCGCAGTCATGGCAATTTCGATATATCTTCCGCCCGGCGCCAGGCAATTCATTCCTTTTTGCATGGCATCACCGGCCAGGGTATTAATGACAACATCCACCCCCCGGCCGCCGGTCATTCGCATGATTTCCGTTTCAAAATCTTCTTCTAAATAGCAAATGGTATTGCGGACCCCGAGCGAATGCAAATACTCAATTTTTTTCTGTGATCCGGCCGTGGCATATATTTCCGCGCCGATATGCCGGGCCATTTGCACCGCGATCAGCCCCGTTCCTCCCGTCGCGGTCTGAATTAATATTTTTTCGCCTTTTTTAAGTCCGGCTTTCCGGAAGGCGTCTATCATTGTCACCGCCACGGTGGGAAGAGCGCATGCTTCTTCAAAGGTCAGCCGGGCCGGTTTATGATAGACTTGATGTTCTTTACATGTGATGAGATTCGCCTGAGATCCAAATTCCTCTCCCATGCCGACAATCACTTCATCACCTGGAATGACGGATGTTACATGCCTCCCTGTCTTGATCACGACGCCGCTTGCTTCAAATCCCGGAGTGAACGGATAAGGCGGCATCGTCGGGTACAGCCCTCTGACACAAAGCAAGTCTCCGAAATTTAAAGAAAAGGCGCGGACGGCTATTTGAACCTCGTCATCTTTTGGCTCGGGCACTTCACTGCGGGCAATCGTCAGATCTTCAATGCCGCCCGGACGGTCAATCACAACCCGGAACATTCCCGAGTTATCGGACTTTGCGAAAGAAGGCGGCATACGTTCTTGTTTCGGTTTCTGATAACCGTTTTCCTTTCTTTCCGTCTGCAGAGGTTTTTCAGCAGGCCGTTCTTCCTGAAGCGCCGGGCGGATTTTCGCTCTTTCGGCCTTCAGAGACGAGGCTATGAGGGTTTCGTATTCTTCCGAGATATAACGGGTCAGCAGTTTCACATGATAGTAATCAAATAAAATCGTTGTCTGCAGTGTAAGATTCAATCGCTTATTAATCTCGTTAATCACATTGACGGCCAGAATGGAATCAATGCCGTATTCAGAGAAATTCAGTTCTTCCTGAATATCCTCTTCTTTCATTTTTAATACATCGGCAATACTTGTTTTGATGACTGAGCGGACATGGGAAGCGACCGATTCCCCATCAGCCTTAACAGCTTGATGCTCCTCTGGCGCGCGGCTGCGGGAAACAGGCTGCGCGGGCTTTCGGAAAACTTCGGCCGGGGCGGCGTATGGCTTTCTGCCGTCTCTGATCCCTTGCATCCGGACGAGTCCGTCACTCTCAGCTGCGATAATCTGCTGACCTAAATCATGAGCCGTTTCAGCAGGGAAGCAGACCGCTCTGTATCCTTCCGAATGCAGCACACGCTCCCACGATTTTGGATATAAGCCGGGACTTCCCGGAATCCGAAGCTCAGCATCTTCATAGGACCACCAGCCGTCAAGCAGCCCGAAGGTTAAATGGGTAAAAACAGAACGATCGCTGATTTCGTTTATCAAAATCATCCCGTTGTATTTCAGGAGCGCTTTCAGACGGCGCAGTGTCAAACCGATATTTTTTGTGGCGTGAAGCACATTGGCGGCGATGACAATATCGTAAACACCCGTTTTGATATTTTGTGATTCGCAAGGCTCCTCCGCATTAAACAAGGCTGTTGTCAAATACGGCACATCAGGTCCGTATTCCTGTTCGGCATGCATTAAAAAAGCTTTAGAAACGTCCGTATAACAATATTCCGCAATCTGTTTTGCAAATGGTTTCAGTTTTGTAAACAGCATGGCGCTCGTTCCGCCCGTCCCGGCCCCTACTTCTATCAGCCTGATACGGGCATCGGGGTGTTCTGTAAGATAGGCTTTCAGGTAAGCGGCCGCGGAATCTGCTAACACTTCATTAAAATAATCCGCGACAGGATTATGCTTATAAACACCTTCAACGAGCCGCATTGATGAATCGGGAAATACGATATCCGTAGCCGGACGTTCTCCTTTTAAAATGGAAGGCATCGCTTTTATCGTCGCCTCGGCCAATTCAGCTTGCGCAAGCTCCCCATTGGGAAGCAGGCGTTTATGGGCATTCCACTCATTCCAGACTGTGCGGCCGTCCGGGCGCTGATCCGTGAGAAGAGTGATCGTGTATCCGTCATACGCGATATATCCGTTTTCTTTTAATAGATTCAGGCTTTCTTCCAGCCATCTGCCGTATGTGCCGATCACGCCGGCGCTCCGCATGAATGCTGCAGGTGTGGTGACAGGCTCGCTGAAAAACCCGATTGACTGTAATTGGTAAAAGAGCAGTTTGCAAAGAAGGCTGTTCATATGCGCAACTCCATTTCTCGTTTTAAAGTCTCAAGCCGGTCATTCCGATCCGGATTTTGCCGCTTGACGCTTTCCATAAATGAAGGCTTCGGGCCGGATACAACCGATATTGCATCTTGATCCGTCAGCGCGGCTAAGCCGTGCGGAGCAGCTTTGATGAATGCCGCTTGGCTGAACGGTTCTGATAGTAAGACTTCCAGCGCCTCCATTGCTTCATCGGGTTCAATAGAACCGATCCCTGACGCCTCCATCCGTTTTCTGTAAGACGGGTCTGATACAACACCCAGACTGCCCCAATATCCCCAATTCATGACTTTCACTTCACAATCAAGCAAGGAAGCGATATGGCGGGCAAAGGCGTCTTGAAATGTACACCCTGCCGCATAGTTGCTTTGCCCGGCATTTTTTGTGAAAGAATTAACGGATGAGAAAAACAGCACAAAATCAAGCGGTTCTCCCTTAAAAGCTTCGATCATTCGGACGCTCGTATTCACCTTAGCTGAATAAGCGTTTCTGAAAGAAGCTTCATCCATATTCGCCATACTTTTGTCGGCAAGCGTTATCGCGGAATGGATGACTCCCGTTATATTGCCGTATTGCTCTCTTACGGAACGGACGGCCGCTTTAAGCGCTGCGGCATCTTGAGCATCAGCCTGTATATAATGCGGCGCGGGGCCTGATAGCGCCAGCCTGTCTATTTTGCTCTGAATCTCCTGATCCTTAGTCCGCCTGCCGATCCATATCATCCGTGCCTTGTAACGGGTGATCATGTATTTGCTCCATGCTTCTCCGATGCCGCCCGCTCCGCCGATGACAGCATAAACGCCGCCTTCTCTGTACGACATACGCGGAGCGGAACTTGTCAGCACCCGGACTGTTTTTTGCTTGTGCCAAGCTCCGTTACGGTACGCGGCAGCATTTCCGCCCGGATCTGGAGGAAGGCGCCAGATGTTTTTCATCTCAGACGAATCACTGCCTTCTTCTGCATCAATCAGCCTGATGTCCCAGTTCGGATATTCTTTTGCCAATGAACCGATCAAACCGTGTACACCCGCATGCTCAGGCTGCGGCAGATCACCCGGATACACGGACTGTGTCTGCCGGGTCACCGCCGTAAAGCTGATGTTTCGGTTTCCATACCCGAGTGACAGCAGCGCTTTGATGAAACGGAAACATTGAATCACCCCATTCTCCTGCTCATCAAGCATTTCCTGACTGACGGATGCGGGTGCGAAACGATCCGGCGCAATCCATAAGAAATGGCGGATATCCTGATACCCGGCTGTCAATTCACGTAATGTTTGCTCGCTTGAGTGATCCGGCGTCTCCGCCAGATGGGCGCGGGGCCACATTTTTGCCGCAGCCTTT
The DNA here is from genome assembly GCF_041222765.1 of Bacillus sp. JNUCC-21. Lineage (NCBI taxonomy): Bacteria > Bacillati > Bacillota > Bacilli > Caryophanales > Bacillaceae > Bacillus > Bacillus sp. JNUCC-21. The sequence continues at coordinate 2,498,454 of NZ_CP166019.1, forward strand.
ATGGTATTTCCCGGCTTTCCGATGATCAGCAATTGTTCTTGATCAACCGCTCGATTTTCTTCCAGAGAAAAGAAAGTTTTGTCCCAAATAGGGGCAAGCATCGCCGTCTGAACTTCCTGCCGTTTGCTTTCGGTTTGGTTTGTCTGCCGGACAGCCCGGCAGGAGAAGCCTGTCAATCTCATACAAACAGCGCCGTTTTCATCACATAAATCAATATCCAGCATCAGCGCTCCGTTATCTGACCGATCGCTCTGTTTGCGGACAAGCGCCCACATCGTTTTCTGAGTCGGCTGAAATATTTCTGCCTGCCGCAGGGAAAACGGCAGCATCGGAGTGTCTCCGGCAGTATCTGAACCGGCACCCAGTGACGCCTGAAAAGCGGCATCTAGAAGACTCGGATGGATGACAAACTGATCGGCGGTACTGCCTGCCGTTTCCGGCAGCGACAGCCGGGCTGCAGCGCCCCTCTCTCCGATCATCAGCTGATCAATTCCTTGATGGCTCGGCCCGTATATCATACCCGCATGCCGGAAAGCCTGATAAACCTCATCAGACGTCATAACCGATTGGCTGCAGCCGGACAGCCAGCCCTCTAAGTGAACTGACGGAACTGCTGCTATCTCTCCTGATACCGCGGTGCCTTTACTGTATATAATCCGTTCTCCCCCGGGTTCTTCCGATAGGCTGTAAATCGTAAATTCAATGTCTTCATTTCCCTTAAGGATAAGGCTGATATGGACTTCTACATCCGTCCCCTTATGAACGACAGGCCTCATCCATATGAGATCTTTCAAATACATTCCTTTACGTCCGTCCGGCACAGCGTATGCGGCACGCTCAACGGCCGCCCTGGCCATTTCGATCACGGCGGCTCCCGGGAGCACCTTCTCCCCATTGACTGTGTGGTCAGTGAAAAAGAATTCCCGTCCGGTAAAAACGGATGTGAATTTCAGCTCCCACAGATCGGATGTGTTTTCATGAAGCAGCGGATGGATCACCGTTTTGCCGTCATTCCGTTTTGAAACCGCCTCGGCTTCATCTTGAATCCAGCATCTGACCTTTGCAAACGGATAGGCGGGAAGGCTGATTCTCCGGGGTTTTTGTCCCGAATATAACAAGTTCCAGTCCACATCGACTCCCTGCACCCACATGTTCAGCAAATGACCGTACTTTCTCTTTTTCAGCCATTTGACCATGGCTTCCTGCAAATCTTCATCAGATTCAAACACAGCCACTGTCTCATGATTTCGCTTCGCCCGCCCTCTGTAAAGATGCAGTGCGTTTTCATTTTCCAAGTACGATCTGAGCTTGTCCTCCAGCTCCTTAAGAGAGTCCGCAATGAAAGCCAGCCGCTCATCCATCGCTTCCCGCCCCGCTTGTAAAGTGTATGCGACATCAAATAAGTCCGGCTTATCCGTATGCTTCTTTTGAAGAAAAGCAAGAAGGCGCTCCGCGTATTCTGTCAGACGCCCCCCATTTTTCGCAGACAGCAGAATGACAGCCGGCTCTTGGCTGCTGATTGCTTGTTTGACAGGAGCCTCATATTCTTCAATAATGATATGCGCGTTAGAACCGCCCGCACCAAAGCTGCTGATCCCCGCCCTGAGCGGCTGTTCTGCTCCGTCTGCTGCAATCCGTTTCCAATCTGTTAATTCCCGGCAGACGGAAAACGGTCCTTCATCAAATTGGATATTCGGATTTAAAACATCTGCATGCAGAGATGGGGCGATTTGTTTGTGCTTCATCTGCAGCAGCACTTTTGTGACAGCGGCGATGCCTGCTGCAGATTCCCCATGTCCGATATTTGATTTGACAGACCCGATGAGACATGTTTCAGGAACATCACCGAATGCATCGGTTAAAGCCCGGATTTCAATCGGATCGCCTAATTTCGTCCCTGTCCCGTGCGCTTCCACATAGCTGATCTGGCTCGGAGAAACCCCCGCCTCCTGTAAAGCTTGAGAAATGACTTCGCTTTGCGCCTTGGGGTTCGGTACGGTGTAACCGCTCGCTCTCCCGCCGTGATTAATGGCAGCTCCCTTAATGACGCCGTAAATCCGATCTCCGTCTTGTACGGCGTCTTCTAAACGTTTAAGAAGCAGCACCCCGACCCCTTCTGCCGGAATATAGCCGTCACCCCCGGCGCCGAAACTCCCGCAGTGTCCTTTAGATGAGATGAACTGCCCCTGGCTCAGCATGAAGTACTTGTTAGGATGAACGGTGAGATTCACTCCGCCGGCAAGCGCCGCCCGAATCCGATGATCCCGCAGATCTCGGCACGCCATGTACAATGAAGTCAGCGAACCCGAACACATCGTATCGACCGAAATGCTCGGCCCTTGAAAATCACAAAAATAGGAGACACGGTTAGCAATGGATGAAATCCCGCCGGGGAGCCCGATATGCCGTCCTTTCACTCCCGCTTCAGCCGCGAATAGCGGGTATTCCTGATACATGACACCGGCATACACACCTACCTGACGGCCAAGTTCAGGTGATGTCCTCGTATATCCCGCATCCTCCATGGCCATCCACGCATGCATTAAAAACAGCCGTTCCTGAGGATCAAGGTGTTCCGCTTCACGGGGGGAAATCTTAAAGAACTCAGGATCAAAATCGGCGATCCCGTCAATGAATCCGCCCCATTTGCTGTAGATCGCTCCCGGCGCCGTCCGGTCCTCGGAAAAGTAATGTTCCCATTTCCAGCGGTCTTTCGGAATTTCGGTAATACAATCCTTTCCTTGTTTGAGATTTTCCCAAAACGCATTGATATCATCGGCCTGCGGATACTTGCCGGAAATCCCGACAATGGCAATATCCAGCGGTTTTCCTTTCGTTTTCGGACGGTTTTGATTCCCGGACGGAGCAAAAGACGCATTTTCAAGCCGATTTGGCTGAAGCACTTCTTTCACAGACGCGTTTTTCAATTCCGCCAGCTGTTCCCCGGTATGACTGAGGACTGCGGCATCAAATGAGAGAAACCCGTCTTTTTTATGTTTGATTGTATTCACCACATAAACGGTATCAGACATGACAGGTCCGTAAAGCGTCAGCCTCTCAATCATGAGCGGGACGTGAATCCGCTTTTTCAGCTGCAATTCTTCTTCACCGAGCGACATATAACAAGAATTCAATATAAGCGGGTCAAATGCAAAGTGACGCAGATCGCCTTTTTCTTTTTTTCCTGATAAGTCCAGCTGCAACAAAAAGGAGCTCTCACTCATTTTGTATCCCGCCGTTACCGTTTTCAGCATCGGGCCTATCATGAAGTCGGCAACCGAATCGTACAGACGGGAAATAACATCCGGCGCTACCTTTTCTGCATGCGCCTTCATTTGTTCAACGTCATATGATTTTTTTACGGGTGCCTCTATACCTCTGCTTATTTCTCCTTCGGCACACGTCTTCCGGCTTTCTTTACCGGAAACAGTGCAGCTTGCGGTAAAGCGTTCGGCACTCTTTTCTGCCGCAAATGAAATGTCAATCTGTGCGGCCTCTCCCGGCTCCAGCGTGACGGGCCCGCCCGTAAAGCGGATATCTTTCAGCTCGGCGGGATACGTGCCGGAATGAGACGCTCCGGATGCTTCAAGCACCAGACATGGATACACTACACCCATCAGTGCCGGTTTGCCGAAAACCAGATGATCCTGAAGGAATGCTTCATGTTCATAGAAAGTAAATGTCTGACTGACTGATTGCGTTTCAGAGACCGGTGCTGCATCCGCGACAAGGCCGGAAGATTCTTCTGTTCCTTTTGTTTTTATGTCTTCAAGCAGTTCGGATATGCTGCTGCACTCAAATAAAAGAGTCGGATTCAGCCGCAGATCAAACGCCCCTTCGATGTCTTTAATAATGGCCAGAAGCTGTGACGATTCAAGGCCTAATTCAAAAAATACGGTGTGCGCATCATTTCTTGTGACTGGACGGCCTACGTATGTTGAAAAAATGCGGTATAAGGTTTCCTCCATCTGCTGAAGGCCTGGTATCAGCTGCCGGTCTGTCCGCACCTTTTTGGCTGTCAGGCCGAGCAGTGAAGCAATATGCGCACCGCTAAGGTTGTAAAAGTCAATATCCATTTTCACCATTTCAGAAGGCGTGCCGGATTTTTTCGAAATCACCGCGTAACAGCGCTCCGTAACGGTTTCAGCGGCACTAAACGAATCATAATAAATCGGTAAAAACAAACCGGCGCCTGCAGCTGTCTGCAATACGCCGGAGGCCATGGCGGCACCGTCCATCAGCGCGGGATGAAAGAGAGCGCCGGGGAGATTTTCCTGGCATGAATCAGACTGCCGAATATCAAGGAAACATTCCTCTTCATTTGCATAGATCTCTCCCTCCGGCTTCATCAGCCCGTCATGCGACAGTCCGCGGCTTCTCGCGTCTTCGTAAACCGTATGCAAGGAGACTGATGGAAGCGCAACTTGTTTTTTCTCTTCCGCGTCAAGGCGCCTATCTGATGAGAAGACTCCTTCATGCACCTCCGCTGATAAGAAAACCGTCCCGGAATCCGCCCCGCAAATCGAGGCTGTCCAGAACTCCTTTTCTTTACTGAATATGACACTCACATCAAGCCGCTCTGACCGCTTCACTGATAAAGGATGATAAATGGTCACCCGTTTCAGACAGATGGAACGGAATGAAAGATCAAGGCTTTGCTTTGCCAGCTGATACAGCATATCAATATAGGCCAGACCGGGCATGACAGATTCTCCGTGAACAAGATGGTTTTTCATAATGGGATGTTCTGCCGTCAGGCGCAGATTCACTGTTTTTTTCATGGTTAGTCCCCTTTTAAAAACATCACGTTGTCACCTGCCAAAACGAGTCTGCAGGTGCAGTGCTTGTCTCTGCTTTTTTCTCATATTTCTTTAAAAGATCCGCAATGTCTGTTTTTTCATTACTTGTTTTTTCCGCTTCATTCTCCGTGCTGTTCCAGCCGCCCAAAAGCGGGTAGTGTTTTTTTCTGAATTCCGGCGGCTGAGGCGCCCGGTGATGTTCCCCCTGCCTTTCACCTCTGTATTCTTCAACGAGGATATGAGCATTTGTCCCGCCGTCAGGAAATGAACTCTGAGCTGCGACGCGGGGTTTCTTCTCTGAATGCCAATCAACGGGTTCACGATTAAAATGAATACGCGACGCTTCAAAGTCATAATGTTCAAATGGCTCACGCGCTGATAAGAAAGGCGGAATCCGCTTATGATAGACGCTCAGCACACATCGGATGAAGCCCGCAAGACCTGAAGACAGAAGCAAATGCCCCACATTCGGTTTCACCGATCCGATCCGGCAGGGCAGAAGCGTTTTCCGGTTCAGCTGATAGACATCTGAGAGTGCCTTGATTTCCACCGAATCAACGATTGGGGAACCGCCTCCGTTCACTTCTATATATCCAATGTCTTCGGGCGACTTTTCCGCCATGTCAAGCGCAGTTTGAATGGCGTCTCTCTGCGCTCTTATATTCGGTGAACCGGGACCGAGCGTCCGGCCGTCATTGTTTACCGAGACGGCTTTTATGACGCCGTAAATACGGTCTCCGTCCCGCACCGCATCGCTCAATCGTTTGATAAAAACCGCCCCCGCTCCTTCTCCGAGCACTTCTCCCGCTGATTCACGGTCGAATATATGAAACACGCCGTTCTCATTTAAAATATGACGCGCTCCGAATAACCGGTGCGCGGACGGAGATAAGAGCAGACTCACCGAACCGACTAAGGCCGCGTCAATCCTTCCGGCCAAAAGGGCGTCTTTTGCAAAGGACAGCCCGATCAGCCCTGAGGAACATGCTGTATCCACGACAAGGCTCGGCCCTGTGACATTCAAAAATCGTGAAATGTTGGCCGCTAAATAGTTTTGCCCCGCCCCCAAAATCGGGTTAGGCGCCTGCAGGATATGTTCCATACCGGCTGAAGGCTGCGCCCTGCCGCCGATGTACACGCCGACTTTCCGGCCCGATAAATCCTTTTGGCCGTACCCGGCATCATAAACGGAATGAACCGCTTCTTCTAATATGATCCGCGCCTGCGGGTCCATAATTGCCGCGTCTTTTTCAGAGATGCCGAAAAAGCCCGCATCAAACATGTCGATATCATCAATCCACCCCGCATAATCCTTTGCATTTGCTGTTGCATGCCAGCGCGTTGCGGGGACAGGCCGGATGGCGGTGTTTCCTTTCATCAGCAGCTCCCAAAAAGCATCCGTTCCGCCCGCCCCCGGAAAACGGCAGGACATGCCGACGACGGCAATATCGTCTTCGGTATCCGCTTTCGGCTCCATGAATGTTCTCTCTTCAGCGTCAGCGATTAAATCAGGCTCTACGTCCCTGTCTTGAACGAAACCATTTTCTTTTGTCACAAAATCGGCTTCATGATGCGCTGCGAAATAGTCAACCATTTCTGTAATCGTTTGATATTGAAGCATTAAGGACGGTGTTAACTTAATGCTGATCCGTTTTTGCAATGATTGAACCAATTCCGCAAAGAGTATTGAGTCAATCCCGTATTCATCAAACGGCATATCATCTTTTATCTGCTCATCCGTCATTTTCAGTTCTTCGCTGAAAACGGTGCGAACCCATTGACGAATCATGTCCTTCACCTTTTGGTCACCGGCAGTGCTTTTTTTCACGGGAGCTTCAGATTTCTTCACCTTCAGAAGATCACCAAAATCAGGCTCACTGTCTTCGGGAACACAAGGAATTCCGCAGCTTTGTCCGTTTAAGATGATGTAATCTAAAAACTTCAGTCCGTCTTCGGCAGACAGCCTGGAAAGTCCTGATTTTTGATAAGCAGGTGTTTCCGGCAGGCCTTCAGCCATGCCGGTTTCTTTCCAGACGGGCCATTGAACGGCTTTAACAAACACGTTTCCTTTACCTGCTTGATGATTTGCAAAAGAGTCCATAAATGAATTAGCCATCGCGTAGTCACTTTGCCCCGCAGCAAGCGAAGGGATCAGACCCGAAACGGATGAGAACAAAATAAAAAACGACAGCGGCTCATTCTGAACAGCTTCATAGAGACCGCGAAGCCCTGTTACTTTCGGTGTGCAAACGCTTTCGATTTCAGTTTCGGTTTTGTTATAAAAAGCGGGGTGTTCTCCCATAGCGCCCGCGCAATGAAAAATGCCGGTAATCGGCCCCATCGTGCCGCTGATGCTGTCCGTCATTTTCCGGAGCCCCTTTTGATCCGTAAGAGAAACGCTGTAATAGCGGATCTCCGCGCCCCGCTCGGCTAACCTCTGCATCCGCTCGGCTTTTTCCGGGAGAATGCCGTCCTTTTTCATGTCTGCCCACTCTGAGGAATCGGGAAGCGGCTCCCGCCCCATGATGACCAGTTTCCTGCAGCCGCGTGAAACGGCATGCTCCGCCGCAATTGCGCCGATCCCGCGCGATCCGCCCGTTATTAACAGCACATCATCAGACGAATAGGAAAGCTCAGGCGCCGCCGAAACATTCATACCCTGCTTCAGAAACGGCACATAACGGCGATTCAGCCTGTAGCAGCATTCACTGCCGCTTTTGGCCCGCGGCTGTAAAAATTCAGTCTCAATCTGTCTGCTTAATTCTTCTGTATGCTCAATCTCACAATCGCTATCTATCGTAAAAGATTGAATGTTGGCATACTCAGCGCCCAGCATCCGGTACAGCCCCGCCGTTTTCGCCCCTTGCATCAGAGGTTTACTTTCCTTGAAAGGCTGGAGGCGGTGTGTCACTTGGCTGAACACAGCGCCGCTATGACGGAATGATTCAAGAGCCTGCTGTAAAAAGGCAAGCTTTCCGTGTTCTATCTCTTCCTGCCGTTCATATTCCGCGTCATATGCGGTTATGTCGACGACCCCGAGTATCTGTTTGTTTTGAAGAGACTCCCGCACTCTGCCGTAAAGGTTTCGCCCCGATGCGGCGGCGTAATAATCGGCGCCGTCTTTTGCCTGATGGATGAAGCAGATCGTTTCAATATGGCCGTTTCCTTTAAAAAGAGCATCGGCCAATCGGCTCGTCTTATCAGTTGCAAGTATCATTACTGTTCCTGATAATGCTTCAGACTCCGCCGGATCTTGCTGCTTCCAGTCTTTTTGAAGAATGATCTTTTGGTTTTCCGCCGGTTCGTCTGTCTGTTTCCGGATATCCGCAGGCACAGGCACCCAATACCGTTCCTTCGCGAACGGATATACAGGAAGGCTGACCCGTTTCGGCTTCTCTCCTTCGTATAACAGGCTCCAGTCAACGGCGGCTCCTTTTGCCCACTCAGTGAGCAATCTGGAATATTGCTTGTTTTTCAGCAGCTCGGCCAATCCACTTGATGAAATATCATCTTGAGCACGTCCGCGGAAACATCCTTCAATTTCTGTTTTCCGTTCAAGCACATCCTTCAGTTTCGCTTGCAGGCCGAAAACGGATGTAACGATAAATGCCAGCCGTTCAGGCATCGCTTCTCTGCCAGCTTGAAGCGTGTAGGCCAGGTCTTTAAGGTTGACTTCTTTTTCCCGTAAAAAGCGGTCATACCGTTTGACATATTCTAATAGGCGTTCTTCATTTTTTGCCGAAAGCAGAAACAGAACCGGCTCGTCTTCCCGTATATTTACCGATTTCTTTTCAGCCTGCGGCGGCAGATATTCTTCTATGACAAAATGGGCATTGCTCCCGCTGGCGCCAAAAGAACTTAAACCCGCTCTTCTCGGCTGATCAGGATGTGACGGCCGTTCCCATTCTTCCAGCCGGTCCGCCACATAAAACGGCGTGTCCGGAAACGGAATATGGGGATTCAGCGTGTCCGCGTGCAATGACGGAAAGATTTCTCCATGCTTCAGCTGCAAAAGCACCTTTGTTAATCCGGCGATCCCGGCTGCTCCTTCTAAATGGCCGATATTTGATTTGGCAGAGCCGATGGCGCAAAACCGCTTCTTGTTTGTCCATTTGCGGAAAGCGCGGCTCAGCCCTTCAATTTCAATCGGATCACCCAGAGACGTACCCGTTCCGTGAGCTTCAATATAACTCAATGTCTCCGGATCAATGCCGGCACTCTGAAAGGAATCTGTAATGACTTCCGCCTGTGATGCCGGATCAGGCACGGTCAAACCGGATGTTTTTCCGACATGGTTTAAAGCGGAGCCTTTTATGACGCCATATATCGGACAGCCCATTCTTTCCGCTTCTTGAACGGTTGTCAGTAACACCGCGCCGACGCCTTCTCCCGGCACATAACCGTCACCGCCGTCGGCGAAGCTTTTGCAGACGCCTTCTGAAGACAGAAATCCGGCATTCGCCAAAAACGCATATTTATGCGGGTGTGTGACCGCATTCACACCGCCGGCAATGGCGAATTCGCACTCCCCTCTTTTAATGCTTTCACATGCCAAATGTATGGATGTGAGCGAAGAAGAGCACATCGTATCAACAGCCATTGACGGCCCTGTAAAGTTCAGGCAGTGAGACACGATATTCGGAACAGAGGCAGGCGTCACGCCCATAGACAGCGGTGTGCCCCGCTGTGTGATTTCAGCGCCGAACAGCTCATAATGGCTCCAAAACACACCTGCGAATACCCCGACGCGTTTTCTTTTTTGTGAAGATGGCCCGCGCGCCGTTCTGTCTTGATAAAAACCGGCATCTTCACAAGCTTCCCAAGCCGTCTCTAAAAACAGCCGTGCCTGTGGGTCCATCATTTCAGCCTGGCGCGGAGTCAAATTGAAAAACAGCGGATCAAAGCTGTCTATACGATCTAAAAATCCTCCGTAACGGTAGAACTGATCTGCTTCATATGAGAAAGGATAACCTTTCCATCTGTCTTTCGGCATTGTTGTGATGCAATCTTTCCCTGAGCGCAGATTTTGGTAAAATTCATCAATGCTTCCCGCCTGCGGGTATCTTCCCGCCAATCCGATTACCGCAATATCGTGCTCTTCTGTATGTCTCTCTTGTTTTCGGCTCCTTCTCTTTACAGCTGCATGGGATAATGAAGATCCGTTCTTGTCTCCCTTTGGACCCAATCGGCCCATGTTTTCAGTTACAGCCGGCTCTTTCCCGTATAAAATAACGGATTGCAGCTTGCCGAGACGCAGCATATATTCAAGTGCAGCCATCCCTTCCCCGGCCGGAAGCGGGCTGGTGCCCGTTGCATCATTCATGATCTCTTTCATCAAGCTGTCAACCTGCATGCCGCCATCTTCCCAAAGCGGCCAGTTGATTGTTATAGAAGCCCCGGTCCGTTCGCCTTTTTCCGCTTTGCAATCGCGATATTTCATATATTCATCCATAAAAGCGTTCGCCGCGGCATAATCTGTCTGGCCCGCATTTCCGGCCAACGCCGAGAATGAGGAAAATACGGCGAAAAATTCAAGCGGTTCATGCCGTGAAGCTTCGTCCGCATGAATCAGGCCGCTGATTTTCGGCAGGAACACCTGTTTCAAGTCAGAACTGTCTTTTTGGATGATAAATTGATCTTTTAAAACACCGGCGCAATGAAAAATGCCCGTCAGCCGGCCGAAGGTTTCTGTAATCTGAGCAAATGCCCGCTCTGTTTCGGCTTTGCTGCCGATGTCCGCTTGAACGTAAAGAACTTCTGCGCCCAATGCTTTCAGTCTGCTGATCTTCTCAGACTGTTCCGGCGAACGGCCGATGAGTGCGAGCTTCACCTTTTCTTTTTCTGCAAGGTGACGGGCTAGCAGAAATCCAAGACCGCCGAGACCTCCTGTAATGACATATACGCCGTTTTGTTTCCAAGGAGACTGTGTCTGCCCGTCCAGTTTCTCAATACGTTCGAACAATCTGATCTGCCGCATATTGTCTTTATACCGAATGTCTGTGCAGCCTGCATGAGAGCAGTCTGCTTCTGTTCTTATCATTGCGGCCGTATCACTTGGCAATCTCTCATTCTTGTCACAGAAGGTGATTACCTGAGTGCGAAGAGCCGGATTTTCCAGATGTGCCGTTTTCAGCATAGCCCCGAGAGCGGAAGACAATGCCGCTCCATTCTCAACGGCGCATACAAGCTGAATCAATGTATGTTCTTTCGGATGGTCTGTCAGTTCTTGTTTGAGCATACGAAATATGCGCTCGGCATCTGCTTCAAACTGCTCATCTGCAACCTCATGCTCCCTTTTCAGTTCTATCACTTCCGCTTCCGGGCAATGTGTGCCGAGTTCACCGGTGAGACGGGGTCCTGCATCGGCAGCGATAATGAGATGACGGGTGTGTTTTTGCCCGTTCTGCACCGCCGTTTCCAGCGGATGATCTTTCCAGGCGGGTTCAAAAAACAGAACCTCATCAGCAATGTCAGCGTCTGATGTATGCCGTTCTTCGGCCGAATCTTTCAGCACACAGCCCGCTTCATTGATAAGGTAATCCGCAAGGCGGCGGACAGAGGAATATTCAAAAAGCAGTGTCGGATAAAACTGCTGCTGAAAAGTCTGCTCTAATATCTTTACAAGCTTCAGCAAATGCGCCGAGTCAAGCCCCATATCATAAAAGCCTTTCCGCACATCAATATCCTGTGCCGGACGATTGATCAACCTGGCGATTTCCGACTTTATGTAAGTCACCATGTTTTGTTCCGGCGTTTGCTGTTCAGACACGTCTTCTGCGGCCACAGAATTTTCCGACTCACCACGGCCGCTTCTGTTCTGCTGAGGCGGCTTCTCTTTGTCTATCAGATGGGTAATCATATTCGCTTGTCTGACCCTTTTTACTGTCAGTTTCTCACATTCGGCCAATATGTTCCCTGCCCTGTCGTAAATCGTGAAGTCAGCCGAATAAACATCAGGTTCGCTATCTGATACGCCGCTTTCAGTGCGGCTGTTTTTCGCAGAATAAGTGTAAATCGTTTTCGGAAACGGCTGATACATGCAAAAACGATCGATCATAAAAGGAATATAAGGTGTGTCATTCTGCTTTTGGGCCGACAATGCAAAGGAAGAGCCGGCAAGGGTGGACGCATCTAAAAAAGCCGGATGCGCCTTAAATTTCTCCCGGAATCCTTCAGCCAAATCACTTAGAGTGAGCTCCATTAATTCTTCTTTATCCTGAAGCTGATAAACGGCCCCTTCATTTTTCATAAACTCGCCATGCTCAATATGGCTTCTTCTTGCAATTCCGTAAATGTCATGCATGTCCCATTTTCGGCTTGCGTTTTTCATGAACGCTTCAATATTCAGTTCTTTTGCCCGGGGCGTGTCTTCTTGCAAATAAAGCTGGCATTCCATATTCTCATCCCGGTTTCCGCCAAGCGGTGTGCCGTTTTTTGCTTTTTCGCTAGTAATCTCAACTTTCCAGCTGTCACGCGCCGGCGTAAAGGTCACATACAGGTGTTTATCAAACTCTTCAGATGTTACAACAGGCTGCTTAAAAATAATCTGTCTTAATTCTATAGGCCTTTCACCGAGATACCCGGCGGCGAGCCGATACAGCATATCTATTAAAGTCACGCCCGGGAGGACGCGGATTTGATGAACGCGATGATCCCGGACGATATAATTCGTATGGCTGATTTTCTGCAGGAACGTTTTGACTTGATCGGTGGCAACTGCCAATCTATCACACCTCGCTTATTTCAAACATTGCTTCTGTGCCCGCCTCATTTTCTTCCGCTTCGGACAACTGTGCTTTTTCAGGCCAATACCGTTGTTTTCGGTATACTGTCTGGCCGCCTTTCGGTTCCATGGCCGCTTTTCGCTCTTTCGGAATTCCTTCGTTGCTGACAATGATATGGGCGTTATTCCCGCCCAAACCGAACGCGCTGACCCCGGCCCTGAGTATCTCTTTTTTTCCGTTCCACCGCTTCAGCTCAAGCACAGGATAAAGCGGAGAATCTTTAAATTGGAAGCGGGGGTTCGGTTTATGGCAATGCAAAGTCGGCGGCAGTTCTTCATTGGCAATCGCCAGCAAAACTTTGATGATTCCCGCCGCGCCCGCCGCACTCAGCAAGTGGCCGATATTGCTTTTGACGCTTCCTACACCGCAAAATTGTTTTTCATCGGAATAAGCAGACAAGACATTGGTTAATCCCTTTAATTCAATCGGGTCGCCGATCAATGTACCGGTTCCGTGCGTCTCTACGTATGTCATGGTGTCCGGATCGATTTCCGCTGATTGAACCGCCTGCTCAATCAAGTCCTGCTGCGCCCGGGGATTCGGCGTCGTCACGCCCATTGTGCTGCCGTCATTATTTATCGCAGAGCCGTCAATAACGCCGTATATTTTATCTTCGTCTTCTATCGCTTTTTCGAGCGGCTTCAGCATCAGCACACCGCAGCCCTCTCCGATTCCTGTTCCGTCCGCATCGGCATCGAAAGATTTTGAACGGCCATTTGGCGATAAGATTCTCGCCGCGCTCATTGTGAGAAAAGGTTTTTCATCAAGCAAAATGTCAACCCCGCCCGCAAAGGCCGCTTCCGCTTCTCCATTTTGAATGGCCTGTACGGCCAAATGAATTGCCGTAAGCGAACTGGAGCAGGCCGTATCCACGACCAGGTTAGGCCCTGTAAAGTTATAAATGTGCGCCATGTGTGCGGTAATAAAATTTTGCCCCGCGCCAATAATCGCATCTTTTTGCAAATATTGAAATTTCTGATGAAACGCACCTGCCCTTGCACCGGCAAAAACGCCGATACGGCGGCCCCAGAGATCCTCTTTTTGATAACCGGCATCGGCCAAAGCTTCCGCGCTCACTTCGAGCCACTGCCTTTGCAGCGGGTCTATCATCGGTGCCAGCGTTTCTGAAATATTGAAATACTCCGGGTCAAATTGATCAATATCGTGAATAAAACCGCCCCATTTACTGATGCTTTTTCCTTCTTGATATTCACCCGGCTGATAGTGTTCCCCGGCGTTCCATCTGTCCGGCGGAACTTCAGTGACGGCATCCGTTCCGCTGCGGAGATTCTTCCAAAATTCTTTTATATCTCCCGCTTTCGGAAAATGGCAGGCCATGCCGATGATCGCAACCTTTCCCCGTTTCCCGGGGTTATCTGCCGTTTTTTTGCTCCGTTTCGGCGTCTTCTGCAAAGGGACCTTCTCCGCTGGAACCGCTGCATCTGCCGAAAAAGCTTCCGGACAATGTACGGCTAAATAATCCGCGAGCTGTTCTATGGTAGGGTGTTCCAGAAGGACAGTCGGATCAATTGAAACGGACGGCAGTTTTTGATCGATCTTTGTCAGCACTTGCGCCAGAAAGATAGAATCCATTCCGTATTCCTGAAAAGGCACATCGATATCCATATGCGTTTCATCGATACTCAGCTCTTTTGCCAAAAGCGACCTTAGCCAAGATTGAATATCAATCCGGTTATGTTCCCGTTTTTTTGTTTCAGGAGGTTTGGAAGCTGCTTTCATTCCTTTATGGGCGGCTGGCTTGGCATTTTCCAGCGCTTTGGCGTCCCAATCATGTTTCACTTGTGCCGGCAGCACGACAGCTCCGGGTCTTTCTCTTAAAATGTAATCAAGCATCTTGAGACCTTCAGCGTCAGAGTGCCGCAGCAATCCCGTTTGCTCATAAATCCCGCTTTTTATATCCCTGCTCATGCCCGTCTCATCCCATGCCGGCCATTGTATGCTAATGATGCCGCTCTCATTGTTTTCTGCAAAATAGTCCATGTAAGAATTAGCCATCGCATAATCGCTCTGTCCCGCCGCAAGAATCGGGACGGCTGCTGAGACAGATGAAAACAGGACGAAAAATGCCGGCGCATCATCCTTTACACTCTCATACAGACTGTGAAGGCCGTCTGCTTTCGGCGCGAGCACCCGCGCGATACTGTCTTTGGATTTGCGGAGAAAAGCAGGGTTTTCACGGTCCGCAATTCCCGCGCAATGCAGAATGCCTCCGACAGGTCCGAGCGTTGTGGTTACCTCTTTTATAAGCCGTCCGACGGCCTGCTTATCCGTCAGATCAACTGCTGAGACGCACACTTTTACACCTTGTGATTCCAGCTGCCGGATAAGCTGTATTTTTTCCGAAACGACAGGGTCTGTTTGCTCAAGATCCCACTCGGTTTTCGGCGGCAGCTCCTTTCTGCCTGTCAGAAGCAGTTTCTTCACACCGTATTCGGAAACGAAATGCTTGGCGCATAAAGCGCCGAGTCCGCGCGTTCCTCCGGTTATCACCAGGACGGCGTCTTTTGGAAACGCAGTCCGGTCTGTTTGCACAGCTTCTGGTTCAATCTGATCAGTCTGCTGAAGAACATAGCTGAAGCGCATGCCGTCCCTGCAGCAAACAGCAGACTCCGTTAAGTCTGATTCAATTTCTTGTTTAATAAAAGCGGCTGTCTGCTCCAGCGGCCCTTCAGGATCAATATCGGCGTGACAGGTGAGAATATGGCTGTATTCATGCCGCAGCATGCGATAAAGCCCCGCTTTTTCAATACCATGCATGACGGCAGCCTTATTTTTGAAGGCTTCAAGCCCTTTTGTAAGATAAAGCATTTTCATGTTTTCTTGTCCGCCGCCGTATTCAATCAGCTGCTGCAGCGATGCCACCCAGCTGATGTCCTGCCGCTTTTGTCGGGAGCCGCAGCCGGTGAAGTCAATAAACCCGGAATAGATGGCCGCGTTCGGACCCTGTAAGCAAGAGATGAGCTGATTTTCCTGCACAATGTCAGCATCATTCAGCTGTTTTTTCACCTCGGCGGCAAGGTCTTTTGTATCTTCAGAGACGATGAGCGCTATTTTGTTGTTGAACGGCTCGGATGAAGACACTGCCTCGCACGGTTCCCATGTTTTTTGCAATAATACTGTTTTTTGATTCGAAAGCGGCAGCTGCTCCCGTTTCGGCACCCAATAGCGGTCGGCTCTGAACGGATAGGAGGGCAGGCTGATGCGGCGCGGCTTACTGCCCGTATACAGCTGCTCCCAATCCGTGTCAAATCCGTTTGCCCAGAGCCGCAGCACTTTCCTGTATTTCTTTTTCTCAAGCCAGGCGCTGACGAGGTCAGCCGCGTCTTCATCTTCTGAGAACATGGAAATCGTGTTATTCTCGCGTTTTTTACGGCCGCTGATGATATCTTCGCTGTTTTTTCCCAACAGAAACGCGTTCAGTTTTTCAGTCAGTTCCTCTGCGGAGCCTGCAATGATTCCCAGCCTCGCTTCCATCGCATCCCGTCCGGTCTGCAGTGTGTATGCGGCATCTGCAAGATCGATATCGCGGGATGAACCGTTTTTGATAAAGTCGCGAAGGAGACGTGCTCTTTCTTTCAGCCGCTCTTCATTTTTAGCCGACAAAACAAAAAGAGATGACGCTTTCTCACGGGTTTCCTGCTGTTCCGTCTCACTTCTGCCCATGTATTCTTCAATAACGATATGCGCATTGACACCTCCGAAACCGAATGAGCTTACACCCGCCCGGCGGGGCAGGACCCGGCCGTTTTCATCACGCAGCGCTTCCCACTCCTTTGTTTCTGTCACAATGTAAAACGGGCTGTCCTTCAATTTGATATGGGGATTGATGTTCTCGCAATGCAGACTTTTGGCGAGCGTCCGATGTTTCAGCTGCATCAATACTTTGATAACGCCCGCAATACCTGCTGCGAGCTCCAAATGTCCGATATTTGTCTTCACTGAGCCTATCCCGCAATATCCGCCCGGCGCCCCGTCTGTTTGGAAAGCTTTTTTCAATGCATTGATCTCAATCGGATCGCCGAGTGCCGTTCCTGTTCCGTGCGCTTCTATATAAGTGATGGTTGACGGGTGAATACCGGCTTTTTGATAAGCGCTTTTCAGCACATCCGTCTGAGCCTGCGGATTCGGCGCGGTAAGTGACGCTGAGCGTCCGCCGTGATTTTCCGCTGTACCGCGGATGAGGCCGTAGATGTGATCCCTGTCACGCTCAGCCTCTGAAAGCTTTTTCAAGACAATCATCCCGGCACCCTCTCCTCTGACATAACCGTCAGCCTGATCAGAAAATGTTTTGCAGCGCCCGTCTTCACTGAGCATGCCTGCTTTTTGAAAACCGATATGCCCTTCAGGCGTGACGATCGTGTTGACGCCCCCTGCGACCGCCATATCACAATCTCCCGTTTCAATGGCTTTTACCGCGCGGTGAATGGCGACTAAAGAGCTTGAACAAGCGGTTTCTACCGGCTCGCTCGGCCCGTGGATATCAAGAAAATAACTCATCCGGTTCGGCCCGACGGACGGCACGATTCCGGTCATCGTATACCCCTCGACAGGAAGACCCGCCTTATTGATTAAAGTTTGATATCCGCTTCCCAGTGTGCCGGTGAAAATGCCGGTTTTTGTTCCGGCAATCCGTTTTGCTGAGTACCCCGCGTCTTCAATGGCTTTCCACACATACATCATTAATAGACGCTGCTGAGGATCCATCATTTCAGCTTCTTTCGGAGATATCCCGAAAAACAGCGGGTCAAACCCGGCGATTCCATCTATGAAACCGCCCCATTTAACTGACGTTTTATTTGCATCCGCTGCCGGATCGCCGTAATATTCGCGCCAATCCCAGCGATCTCGGGGAATTTCTGTAATGCAATGCTCTCCTTTTTGTAAACGTGTCCAGAATTCATCTATGTCTTTCGCCTGCGGAAAAATACCGCTGATTCCGATAATGGCTATCGGTTCGGTTTTTTCTTCTGATTTTCCTTTTACGGATACGGGCGTTTCCCGCTTGACATGAACGGCCGCCGGAGCTTCAGCTTTTCTTATTCCGGCTTTTGGAGCGGTTTTTAAACGCTCTCTTTCTAAGCCGCTGAATGCTTCTTTCCATTCAGATATCAAATGGCCGCTCAGTTTGCGCAATGTCGGAAATTCAAAGAAGATAGTCGGGCTGAGCTCAAGCTGATAAGACCGATTTAATAGATTTGTAAATTCAGTGAAAATGATCGAATCAAATCCGTATTCCGTCAGTTCGCTGTCAGCCTCAATATCTTTCATGCTTACCTTTAAAAGATCTGATACATGCCGCTTTAGTTTCTCTTGAACCTGATCTTTCAGATCTCTTGCATCTGCCACTGCCGGAGCTTTTCCGGCGGCGCTTTGTTCTTCGCCCAGATCGAAAATATGGCTGCGGATCCGTTTTTCGTCGCCCTCTGCCACCATGACCTGGTGTTCTCCGGAGGCAAAAGCGGCGTACAGTGCTTGGATGCCTGAGGCTGATCGCATGGCTTTCATTCCGGTCTGTTCGTACATCAGCCGTTCGGTCTCTTTGTCCACACGCATACCGCCTTCTTCCCAAAGCGGCCAGTTGACAGACAGAGTCTGCCCGCTCCGCCTGTTGTCCCGCACGAGACGGTTCCGGCGGGCTGCATAAACATCCATAAATGCGTTGGCTGCCGCATAACCGGCCTGCCCCGGATTTCCCATACCTCCCGCCAAGGAAGAAAACAGGATGAAAAAGTCCAGCCGCACATCTTTCGCTGCTTCATCAAGATTGATAAGCCCTTTCACCTTCGGCGCCATGACGGTCTTCCGTTCGTTTTCTGTCTGGTTCAGAATGTAATTGTCAGCGATCACGCCGGCGCCGTGAATGATCCCGTCGAGTGTTCCGTGCTCCTCCTGTATGCCGCGGACGAGGGCGATGACCGCCGCCCTGTCTGTCACGTCTACCGGTTGATACAATACGCGGGCGCCCGTCGCTGCCAAGCGCCGTAAGCGGGCGGAGCGGTCTTTATCAAGCGCTTCCGCCCTTCCCGTTAATACGAGGACGGCGTTTTTGACGCGGGAGGCTATTTCTTCAGCGAAAATCAGTCCGATGCCGCCCGCTCCCCCGGTGAGGAGGTAGACCCCTTCGTCTTTCCACGGAACGGCGCCGCTTTGAGGGGCCGGCAGATGACGCCAGTTTCTGACGAGACGTTTGCCGTCTTCATAACGGATTTCCGCTTGTTCAGGATGCGCCCGGTTTTCTTTCAGCTTGGCAAGAAGCGCCGAGGCTGACTCGTCCGGATCAGCTTGGATGACTTGGCCGTACAGCTTCGGATGTTCAAGGTGAGCCGTTTTCAGAAAAGCGGCCAGCCCCGCCAATACATTGTCTTCCCCCCTGTCGGGGACAAGAAGCTGGATCAGCGTTTTTTTCTTCTGTTTTTCTTTGATAAGACGCGTGACGATCGCTGACAGCTCCGCCGCGCAGGCGTCATAACGGTCTTCAATCGGACCTTCGCCGTCAGCCGCACATACGGCGCCGCCGCTTATGTCCTCAGCGTTCATTCCGCCATACAGTGTCACGTATCTGAAAGACTCTTCTTGTCCGCCGCCTTCACCCGGCGGTGATTCCTGCCACTTTGGCTGAAGCAAGAGCGGTTTTTCCTCCGTTTCCTCTTCCAGAAAACGGGCGGTGAGCCCCGTCAATCGGACACATACCGCGCCGTTTTCATCACACAGCTCAATATGATAGGCGCCGTCCGCTGAGGAAAGCACCGCCCACATCGTCTCCCGGCACGCAGAAAACACCTGCATATCCTGGAGGGCAAACGGCAGAAACGGCCGTCCGGACGCGGAACCGTCTGAGAGCACGAGACCGATAGAAGCCTGAAGGGCGGCGTCCAGCATGCTCGGATGCAGGATGAACGGCTCCTTTTCTGCGCGGGTGGACGGCGGAAGAGTGAGCTTCGCGAGCACTTCTCCGCTTCCGGCATAGACGGCCTCAAGCGCCTGATGCGACGGTCCGTAGGTGATGCCGAGGCTGTCGAACGCTTCATAGCACTCAGCCTTTGACAAGCGACGGCCGCTGCAGCGCGCCTGAAGCGCTTCCACATCGAGTACCGGAGCACGCTCCGTCTCTTCGAGCACGGCCTTTCCCTGGAAAAAGACAAGCGGCTCTTCTCCTTCGGCATACGCTTCAAAAGCGATGTCTCCGTTTTCTTCCGGCTGAAGCTTTACATGAAGCGTCACTCCTTCAGAAAGCGCCGTCACCGGACGGAGCCAAACGATCTGTTTGAGCCTGACACCCGTTTTCCCGCCGGGCAAGTCTTCGGCGGCAAATGTAACGGCGGCCCGGGCCATTTCTAAAGCAGCCGCGCCCGGAAGCACCGGTTTTCCATTGACGATATGATCGGCAAAAAACGGTTCATATCCTGAAAAAACAGAAGTAAAACGCTGGGCGGTAAAGGTCGATGTATTCGCATGGAGCAGCGGGTGAAGCTTTTCACGTTCAGCTGAATTCCGGCTTCCAATCTCTCTCTGAAGACGATCGGACGCCCAATACGTCTGCCTGGCAAACGGGTAGCCCGGCAGATTGCCGATTCGCGGCAAAGGTCCGCCATAAAGCAAGTCCCCTTCGATTTCATAACCTTGACAATAAAAATCTGCCAGCACGCATAACAGCTCCTGATATTTTCTATGGTCAGAATATGAGGCGCTGCACTTGCCGAGCACTTCTATCATGTGCTCCTGAATATGCTGACGCCCTGCAAAGTGCTGCGGTACTTTTCCCGAAAACACATAAGGATGATGTTCATTAAGCTTTGCCTGCTTCCATACATACACTGCGTCATCAGCATCTTGAACCACGATGGCGGCGCGATGGTTAAAGTGATGCCGTCCTTTTAACAACGTATAGCTGAGCTGGGCCAGATCATTTTCTTTCAGTCCGCCATTTTCCGCCCAAGTGATCATATCTTCGATTTTTTCCTGAAGGGCCTCCTTTGTTTTTGCTGATAAAGTCAGTAAATATGCAGGGGCATCCGGATGAGGTGAAGCGCTGCGCTTATAGCTTTCCATAACGACATGGGCGTTTGTTCCGCTCATCCCGAATGCGCTGACTGCCCCCATTCGGTTTTTACCCGGCAGAGAAGGCCACGGTTTACCCGTTTTATTCACATAAAAAGGACTCTTCTCCCAGTTGATATAGCGGTTTTCCCCGCTGCAATGCAGACTGGCGGGAATCATTTCACGGGAGAACGCCTGTAAAAGACTGATCAAACTGACAATGCCTGATGCGGCAAACGTGTGGCCGATATTGGTTTTAATTGATGTGAGTGCGCAAAAAGCTTCTTCGTTTGTATAGGCAGAAAATGCGTCATAAAGCGCGTTAATTTCCACCGGATCACCGAGTTTTGTACCTGTGCCGTGTGTGACGATATATTCGATATCTTCAGGGTTGATACGGCCCCGGTCATAAACGGAAGTAAGCAGCCGGGTCTGCGCGACGCCGCTCGGAGCGGTAATTCCGTTTGTTTTCCCATCATAATTGATGCCGCTCGCCCGAATCACCCCGTAAATCGGATCACCATCTTTTTCCGCCTCTCTCAGAGGCTTCAGAATAACCGCCGCGGCCGCTTCCCCCGGAACCATGCCGTCAGCCCTTTTATCAAACGCGAAGCATTTCCCGTTTTCCGACAGCATTCCGGCTTTATCTATCGTTTCAAAAAAGTCCGGGGTATTCATGATATTCACCCCGGCCGCAACAGCTGTTGTACACTCTTTATTCTGCAGGCTTAATACCGCCTGATGGACAGACACGAGCCCCGAAGAACATGCTGTATTTATCGCCATCACAGGACCTGATAAATTCAAGTGATAAGCCAGCCGCGCCGCCAAAATACCGTTATGATGAGACGTGACATTGCCTTTGTCCCGTGTTAAAAGGTGATAATCTCCTTCTTCCGCCCCCACAAACATACCGATCGTCTGCTGCTTGATGTGACTGGCGCCGTAGCCGGCGTCCTCAAGGGCCCTCCACGCTTCCTGAAGAAGCAGCCGCTGTTTCGGATCCATCGTTTCAGCTTCCCTCGGCGATATTTCAAAAAATAAAGGGTCGAATTCGTCCGCCCCCGGTACAGCGCCGAGTTTCCATTTTGAACTTGTGAAGCCTTTTTTTGCGACCGGTGCGACAACATCCTTTTCCTGAAACAGAATGTCCCACAGCTCGTCCGCCGTGCGCGCCTGAGGAAATCGGCCGCTCATGCCGATAATGGCAATGGAATCAGCTGCCTGACTGCCCTCGGTTCCGGCATTCAGCTTATTTCTTCCCCTCTGCTTCTTTCGCTTTTCCGTTCCTGCCTTTTCAAAGACAGATTGATCTGCGGATTCAGGTTTCTTTTCTTCATAGACATGCTCCATGACGGACTTGTGTTCCGTCAGAAAATAGCGGACGACCTTCTCCAGTGTAGAGTGTCCGAAAAACAGGGCCGGTGTCACTTCAATTCCGTAATGGGCGGACAAAGAAGAGGCGAATTCCGCCAAACTGATAGAATCAAAGCCGAAATCAGCCAGATTGTCAGCGTCCGTCAGTCTGTTCTTGTCTATTTTCAAAAGCCCCGCCGCCAGTTCTTTCACATCCCAGCTTACGCATTCTTCCAGTGTAAAGCCTTTCATTTCACTCCGCCTTCCTGAAAACGGGACGTTCCTGTTTACAGAACCCGAAATCGGCCGTTCGCCTTGATCTATCTGCAGGAAGCGTTTGGCCCTCGACGGAAAACCAGCCAGGACGAGATACTGGCTGGACGGCTGGACTAACAATGTTTCAAAAACTTCGAGTCCTTCCTCAGTGTATAAATAACGCTGTCCGCTTGATTTTAAATACATATCGGTGCTTTCCGCCGTGCCGACATGCATCCCCCCTTCTTTCCAAAGCGGCCAATTGATTGCAAGTGACTTGCCGCTTCTGAGTCCGAGGCTCACAAGTTTATCCCGGTGACGGACAAAAGCCATTTGGAAGCGGTTCCCCATCGCGTAGTCACAAGAACCGAAGTCTCCTAAAATCGCTGAAGAAGAAGAGAAACAACAGAAGAAGTCAAGCGGCTCCCGTGACAGAACCTGATCTAACACCGCGGTGCCGTCCGCTTTTGGCGATAAGACTTGCTGAAAGGTTTGCAGATCTTTCTCCAGAATGCTTTCAGTGCCTTGAAGACCTGCAGCGTGAATGACACCTTGAATCGGCCCGCATCCTTTCTCTTTCGCTCCTTGCAAACCTTTCTCCATCTGAGCCTGATCAGCGGCATCCGCCTGCACGTAAAACACCTTGGCGCCTGATTCTTCCAATCTCTTTATCTTGTTCAGCACCGGGCCGCCTGCCGCTGATCTCCCCGTCAAAATGAGCGTAATCGGTCCTTTTTCAGCAAAATATCCGGCAAATAACAAGCCTAATCCCCCGCATCCGCCGGTAATCAAGTACGTTTTCCCGCTTTTTATCACACGCTTCTCAACAGGGGCAATATCCGTCTGCTTCATTTCCATGACGTGACGAATTTCCCCACTGTACATGACACTGCGGAACAACTCGCTGTGAAATTCTTCACATACGTTATAGATCAGTTTTTCTAACGGTCCTTTTTGTCCAAAATAAACCGCGGCCGTATCCGTCTCCGGCAAGATCAGTTTCAGCGACCGTTCCAGCCCGATCCATGACTCGGCGTAACTGATATCGGTATCGATTCCGCACTGAGCGGAAAGAAGGATTCGGCTCGGTTTAGAACGCAAAGAAGCAGCTGCGCGGATCACATGATACAGAATGGAATAGTCTTTCACGGCCTTTTCATCTTCAAGCGGCCATCCATATAAAATGGCATCCGCTTTGCCTGCAGCCGTTTCAATATGCCGAAACGTTTCTTGATATGCTTGTCCGTCAGTGATTTTAATTTGATAATGCGTGTTTGAAAGCTTTTGAGTTTCCTCACCCTGTGAAATAAAAAACACGCCGGCTCCCGGATAAAGGGATTGTAAAGACTGATAAGCATGCTTTCTGGCAGCTTCTCCCGTAAGAAAACAGATGACCGTTTTCAGCTCTTCATGAATGGATTTCTTCAGAGGCTGCTGCTTCCACATTTCTTCAAATATCATCATCTCGGATTGTTCCTCTTGCCCGTGATCCTGCTGAGACGGCTGTCTCATTCTTATCCCTTTGATTTCTGCGCAGACAATGCCGGTTTCGTCACATAATTGAATGTCACAGCCGGTTTGTTTCTTTTTATTAATATACATCCACATGCTGGATGAGCACGGACGCATGACGCGCAGTTCTTCAACCGCTTCAGGCACGATATGGACTGACGGCTCCGTTTTTGCCAGGACATGAAAAGCTGCGTCCAGAAATTCCGGCGGTATATGATATCCCGGATTACGGCCGCTTTCATCTGTGAGAGCAAGCTTCGCCCAAACCGCACTTTCTCCCGCATAAAGCTTTTCAACGGTGCGGAACTCCTTACTGATCGTTACACCTGATGTGCCTGGTGTTTCATAATCGAATGACAGCGGGCGGCAGTCTTTTTGTAAGGAGGCAATATCAAGCACGCGGGATGGCTGTATGTTCCCTTGTCCGATGATTCCATAATGATGCAGCTTCTCTTCGTCACTGTATATTTCATAATGAATGCCTTCCTCGTCTTCAGACAGAAGGGAGAGATTGACGCCCGCACCGTGAAGTCCGCCGGTAATCGGGTCAGTCCATGCCGCTGTTCGGATCCATATCTCTTTTTCTTCAGAGCTGTCTGCCGCATGATGAAAAGCCGCAAGCGCCATTTCTAAATAAACGGCTGCCGACAGAACCCGCTCCCCGCTCACATCCTGGAAAACGTGTTCCCGGCCTGTAAAAGATGTATGATAGCTTTGCTCCGCCAAGGTTGACGTATTTTCATGCAGGAAAGGATGCACATATTCAGTTGTTCCTGCTTTTTGTTCTTCCCGCTTCATCCAGTAGCTTTCTTTTGCAAATGGATAAGACGGCAGACTGATACGATGCGGCAGCGCGCCTTTATATAAAGATGCCCAATCGACGGGCGTCCCGTGAACCCAGGCATTCAAAAGACTGTCAAATTGACGTTTTTCCATCCAATCACTGACTGTGCCTTCCGTCTCCGTGACAGCACTATCACTCCGGCCCGTAAACACCCCGCTTACAGAACCAGCATTATTCAGAAAAGCAGTCAGCTTCTGTTCCAATTCAGAAACAGAGTCCGCTGTCATCGCCAGCCGTTCTTCCATCGGGACCCTCCCGACTTGAAGGGTAAATGCCGCGTCAAGCAGGTTCGCATTTGTAATTGTTCCGTTTCCGGCGGCATCCGACAGCAACAGAGCCCGCTCGCGCAAGCGGTCTTTATCTTTTGCCGATAAAACAAAAAGCGCCGGACGGCCGGTGTCTGCCGAAGTCATTTCAGCCGGTTCATACTCTTCTATCAGCAGGTGGGCATTTGCACCGCCCGCTCCGAAAGAAGATGTACCCGCGATTCTCGGATATTCCCGTGTTACTCCTTCAGATTCTATGACCGGCCGTCTCCATTCCGCTGTTTCCTGCTGCACGATAAAAGGAGAAGTTTCAAAATCAATTTCCGGGTTCAGCTGCTTTGAATGCAGCGACGGCACCAGATATCCGTGTTTCATCTGAAGAAGAATTTTGGTGACCGCAGCAATGCCCGCCGCACTTTCCAGGTGTCCGATATTGGATTTAACAGAACCGATGGAACAAAATTGGTTTGCATCCGTATAGCGGCGGAAAGCCTTGGTTAACCCTGCGATTTCAATCGGATCTCCCAAGGAAGTGCCGGTGCCGTGGGCTTCCAGATAGCTGATTGCTCTCGGGTCAATCCCTGCCCGCTCCATCGCATCTGCGATCACTTCTCCTTGTGCATTCGGATTCGGAACGGTGAACCCGTTCGTTTTGCCGCCGGCGTTCAGAGCGCTTCCTTTAATGACACCGTATATATGATCATGATCTTCAACAGCCTTCTTCAACGGCTTTAACACGATACAGCCGACGCCCTCTCCGTCAACAAACCCGTCAGCCTTATCACCGAACGCTTTGCACGCGTTTGACGGTGACAGCATTCTCATAGAAGAAAGTCCGATATAATGAACCGGATCTGTAATCAGGTTTACGCCGCCGGCAATCGCGCATTCAGATGCACCTGTTCTGATGCTTTCTGCGGCGAGATGAATGGCGGTTAAGGATGAGGAGCATGCGGTATCGACCGCGATGCTCGGACCGTGAAAATCAAACACATAGGATACGCGGTTCGGGATAAAGTGGTAGTGGGCCCCTGTCGGATAGTTGCCGTTCATGACACCCGCAAAGACACCAACCTTTTTACCGGCGCATAGTGAATCAGGGGTATATCCGGCATCCTCAAGGGCCGCATAAGCGGTTTCCAGAAACAGTCTCTCCTGCGGGTCCATGCGCTCCGCTTCTTTCGGAGAGATTTTAAAAAACAGCGGATCAAATTTATCAATATCTGTTAAAAAGCCGCCCCACTTTGTATACATCCGGCCTTCCTTACCTTTTGTCTCATCATAGTAGTCCCGCCAATCCCAGCGGTCTTTCGGAATTTCGGTGATTCCGTGTTCACCGGTCTTTAACCGTTCCCAGAACTCATTAACATTTTCAGCTCCGGGATACCGTCCGGCAAGACCGACAATTGCCACTTCAAGGTGTTTTGACGGCGGTTCGGAAGCGGGCGGCGCTTTTTCAGAAAAAGATGCCGCTTGGCGCTTCGTCAATCCCGCGCTTTTGTTGCGGCTTTGCTTTTTCTGTAGAATGTGCGGCGCCTTTTCGGCTTCTTTATTTGTCTTGAAAATCCCAGCCATATCTTCCTGTCTTGAGCTGACGAGATAGTCCGCTAATCCGCCGATTGTCGGATACTCGAAAAACAATGTGCTGCTGATATCAGGGACGTCTTCCCGCACGCGGTTGGTCAGCTGTACGATTAAGATGGAATCGATTCCGTATTCTTCAAGGGGCGTATGGGCTTGAACGTCCTCAATCGGCATCTTTAAGATGGCGCTGACGATCTGTTTCAGATACTCTGTGCTTTTTTCAAGCAAAGAGCCGGATGATGCCGCTTCAGTATGACGGACTTCTTCAGAAAATTGCGCATGCAGTTCGCGCTCCTTCGTTTCAGCCAAGTATGCGGCAAGCTCTCCTATCGTCCGGTATTCAAAAAACAGCGTGCTGCTGATATCAGGGACGAGATCCCGCAGCTCATTCGTCAGCTGAACGATCAGAATAGAGTCAATGCCGTATTCATCCAGAGGAGCCAGCGGATTTATCTCTTCTGCCGGCATTTTTAATACTTTTGCCGCAGCCCTTATCAGAAAAGCCGCTGTCTTTTCCGAAAGCCCCTCTCCCGCTTGTTTGATTGGGAGCTGACGATCAGAGGATGTTTGCGGTACGTTTGATTGGCGCTTTTGCGCGGTGTGAGCTTCCCTGCTCTGCCTGATGACTCCGTTGCTTTTCGCCGTGATAATCTGCTGGGTGTGCAGACGTTCGTTTTCAGCCGGAAATTGAATGGAATGAAAACCTTCAGCCATTAAAGCGGATTTCCATGTTTCCGGATAAAGACCGGGACACCCCGGAATCCGCAGCGCCTCGTCTTCGTACAGCCACCAGCCCTCTAATAAGCCGAATGTAACATGTGTAAACGGCGTATGCCCGCCCAGTTCATTAACAAGCAGCAAACCGTCCTTTTTCAATACGGCTTTTGCCGTCCTTAAAGTTTTCCGGATATTTTTGGTGGCATGCAGCACGTTTGCAGCGATAGCGATATCGTAGGTTCGCAGATGTAATCCCTGGCCCGCCGCAGGCTGCTCCACATTAAACAACTGATACGTCAAATACGGATTGTCCGCGCCGTATTCCTTTTCGGGATGCATTAAAAAAGCTTTTGACAAGTCGGTATAACAGTATTCCTGAATATGGTTTTGATAGGGGCGGAGCTTTTTAAACAGTGTGCTGCTCGTTCCGCCGGTGCCCGCTCCGATCTCCAGCAGACGGATGTTTGCATCAGGATTGTTTTTCATTACATTTTCCACATACATACACGCTTCATTTGCCAGCACATCGTTGTAATAATCAGCGAGAATGTTATGCTTATAGATTCCTTCAACAAGCTTCATTGAAGAATCGGGAAACATCACGTCAGTGGCTTTTATTTTGCCTGTTAAAATGTCAGGCAAAGCTTGAATGACGGTATCCGCCAGCAGAACCTGCGCTTTCATATCCGAATCTTTCAGCCATTCGTTTTTCTTCTTATGCCACTCTTCCCAAACCGCGGCCGTTTCACCGCTTTTAAAATCGCTGTCTAAAAGACGGATGCTTTCTTCCAGCCAGCGTTCATATAAAGGCAGACAGGAAGCCGCCGGCGCTTCGCCGGTCAGACCCATTGAACGCAGCGTCACCCGCAGCACTTGCAGCAAAAGCCGATTCAATTCTTTCATTTGATTGCTTATTTCTGTTCTTAAGGATAACTGTGTACGGTCTTTTTGTTTGTCTCCCTTACCCAAAACCTTATCCTCCTAAGAAAATTAAATTTGCTCCGTCATTTTGACAGGCAATCAGATAGTCACAAATTCATGAGGGTTCATTCCCTCGATCGGAATCGGCTTGGTCAGCTTCATCAGCCCCATACGGGAGATCGGCTGCGTCAGCAGAGTTTCCAGCGCCTGCATCCCTTCCGCACGGCTGATCAGCCCGAGACCGATTGCACTCAGTCTGTCAAACTCTTCAGAAATGTGATTGTCAGCCCGCTCCCAATAACCCCAGTTCATCACTTTGACCCGGCATGACAGCCGTCCGGAAAGCTCATGGGCAAATGCGTCTTTAAATGCGCACCCCGCCGCATAATGACTTTGATTCGGATTCTTAATATATGAAATAACCGAAGAGAAAAAGAGAATAAAGTCCAAAGACTCTTTCGCAAATACTTCGGCAATGTTGACGGAAATATCCACTTTCGCCGCAAGACCGGCGTGAAACTGTGATTCTTCCATATCTTTTACGCTTTCATTCGCAAATACCATCGCTGAATGAACGATGCCGCTGATGGTGCCGTATGTGTTTTTAATCTGTTCATAGGCGCGCTGAAGCGATGAAAGATCAGAAGCATCTGCGGCTATATATTCGGGAGCCGGGCCTGATGGCCGGTACCGGTCTATTTTTTGGCGTATCCGGCTGTCCAGCGGCCGCCTCCCGATCCAGACGACTCGGGCTTTATACGTCGTCACCATATAATCTGTCCAAGCCTCGCCGATGCCTCCCGCACCGCCGATGATGACATATACGCCCCCATAGCGGTAAGGAACACTTTCAGACGGCCCGCTTTGGACCGGAAGCAATTGAGGCCGGTACCATTCCTGATGTCTGCGCACCCATGCTTTACCCGTACGGTCGCGGGGCAGGCTGAATATGTCTTCTGCGGGGAAATCCCCCCCGTCTTCAAGATCGGCGAGACGGATGTGCCAGCTCGGATGTTCTTTAGCGAGAGACCCGACGAAACCGTGCACACTGGAATGAGCGGGACGCACCTCATCATATTGAGTAATAGGCTGTGCTTGGTGCGTAATCACCGTCATCCCGAGCTGCTCCTTTCCATACCCGAGACCGATAAGAGCTTTGGCCGCTCTGAAAATCTGCAGCACCCCGCTTTTTTGATCATGGCTGTCAGAATCAGCCGGCTGAGGGGCAAACCAGATCATATGCTGAATCTCACCGAGACGGCGGAGCCGATCAGATATCACTTCAACGGAAGCACTTTGGCCGATATCAAATCGCACAGCTTTAGGAAACAATCGTAAAACCGCGTCCGCCTGCCCGTCTGTACCGCCTATGATGACAGCTTTTGCTTCAGAAATGGGGAAGCCGGTTTGGTTGTCTATCGGTTCCGCGTCCCATACCTGCATCAGTTTGACGGCTCCGGTAAGGTTACCCGGGAGATCGTATTGCTTATTATCGGTTACGGCCGGCGCACTTTCGGCCATCCGGGCAGAAAATCCTTTTATCCTTACACACACATTGCCGCGTTCATCACATATATCAATGTCCATTCTTCGCACGGCCGGTGTTTCATGCGTCACAAATACGGCCGCCCACATGTTTGGACTGCACGGATGAAAAACGGTCAGTTCATGCAATTCAAAAGGCATTAACGGCTGCTCCGGATAACCCGCTTGATCTTCATTCATAACGCCGATGGCCGCCTGAAAAGCAGAATCTATCAGACTCGGATGGAGCACAAACTGTTCGGCTTCATCAGAAACGGAAGCGGGGAGCACCAATTTTGCCAAGGCTTCTTTTTCCCCGCAATAAATGTGATCAATTCCTTGATGTGAAGGTCCGTATACAATTTCCGCCTTTGCAAACGCCACATAGCAGTCTTCTTTTGACAGCACTTTTTTGCGGCATCGCGCTTTCAGCTGTTCAATATGCAAAACCGGCGCCTCAGACAGCGGCTCAATCACAGCGCTGCCTTCACAATAAATGTCTGAATCATTTTCATTGCTGTACACTTGAAATGAAACATTGCCGTTATCCTCCAAAGAAAGCCCTGTCGTCATACGCAGCGGCTCTTTTTTATGAACGGCCTGGCGTATCCAGCTGATATACCGCAGCGAAATGCCGGTTTTAGCCGTGTATTCAGCGGCTAACGGCGCGGCAGCCAGTTCAGCCGCGGCTCTCGCCATTTCAAGATAAGCCGCCCCGGGGAGAACACGCTTGTTTCGGACGATATGATCGGCTAAGAAGAATTCATCTCCGTTCAGTATCGTACTGAATTTTTGTTCTAACAAATCTGATGTATTGCGGTGAAGCAGCGGGTGAAGCCTGCTTTCTGTATTTACGGAAGTGACGGGATGATCGGGCTCCGGTATCCAATATCGTTCCTTTGCAAACGGATACGTCGGCAGACTCATCCTGCGCGGTTTCTCCTCCTGATACAGCCGCGTCCAGTCTATCTCAAATCCTTTTGACCACAGCTCCGCAAGTTTTTTGTAAGTGCCGCTGTCCGTCCATTTTCGGATCAGCTCCTCCGTATCCTGATCATCATTCAGGAAACCCCTGATTTCCGTTCCGCTATCAGACCGCCCTTGAAAGCAGCCGTCAATCTGCCGTTTTTGTTCTGTAAATTCAGTTAATTTCCTGATCAGGTCTGCTTGATCGTTCACTAAAAAAACAAGCCGTTCTTCCATTGCCAGCCGTCCCGTTTGCAGCGTATACGCCAGTGACCGCAAGGAAAAAGATTCATCAGGCTGCTTATCTAAGCCGGACTGGCCGAAAAGACCGGAAAGAATATTCTTATGTTTCTCATCGTTTGTAAGACATTCTGCTAAAGTCCGGACGGAAGTATGCTGTATGAGATCAGTCATGTCTATTGCCAGCCCGTATTGATCCGTCATCAGCTCAGAAAACTGTGTCAGCTGCATGACATCCAAGCCGAATTCCTTCCAATCCTGTTCATCATCTACCGAGCCGGCCTCTACATGCAGAACATCCGCCAGAACGCTGCGTAACGCATTTTCCAGCTGATTTTGCATTGTATCTCTTTTGTCATGAAGCGGCCCGCTTCCTTCAGGCGCTTCATCTTTGAGAAACATCAGCAGGCGGGCAGCGTATTCCTTCAGCCGCTCCGGATTTTTCGCTGATAGAGGCACGATATACGGTCTCTCTTGATTCTCCGTAATGCCGGGGTTTTTGGGCCTGTACTCTTCTAAAATGAGATGAACGTTTGACCCCGTCGCCCCGAATGAACTGATGCCTGCGCGTCTCGGACAGGAATGTTCAATGCCGTTCTCTGTATACGCCGGCTTTTTCCATGACTCGGTTTTTTGCTGCACGTAAAATGGCGAGTCCTCTAAACGGAGATACGGATTAATCGTCTTTGAGTGTAAGGAAGGGACAAGCGTTTTGTGAAACAGCTGCAAAACCGTTTTATGAAGCCCGCTGATCCCGGCGGCTGATTCCGCATGTCCGATATTCGATTTAACGGAACCGATCGCACAAAATTGCCGATCCTCCGTAAACGTGCGGTAAGCTTTAACAAGACCTTGTATTTCAATCGGATCTCCTAAAGAAGTTCCGGTTCCATGCGCTTCCACATAAGAAATCGTCCGGGGATCGATCCCCGTCTTTTCAAGACATTCAGCTATCATATCCCCCTGCGCCACGGGGCTCGGCACAGTAATCCCGCTGACGGTCCCCACGTGATTGACGGCGCTGCCTTTTATCACCGCATAAATATGATCCTTATCTTCTTCGGCTTTGTGGAGCGGCTTCAGCAGCACGGCACCGATGCCGTCAGCTGAGACATAGCCTGTGCCTCCTTCGCCGAACGTGCGGCACAGCCCGTCACTCGAATGCATATCCATCAAGCCGTATGTGATATATTTTGTCGGATGCAATGATAAATTGACGCCTCCGGCAAGAGCTGCTTCACATTCACCGCGTCTCAGACTTTCCGCCGCCATATGGACGGCCGTCAGGGATGACGAACACACCGTGTCAACCGCCATGCTCGGCCCGTGAAAATTGCAAAAATATGAAACCCGGTTTGCGATCGGCGCATAGTTCAAGGGATAAGGAAAGACCAGCCCTTTGACCGCAGCTTCAGCGCCGGCGAGAGAATAATCCATATGCATCACCCCGGCAAACACACCGACGTTCATTCTCTTATTCGGCCCTTTCGGCTGAACGATTGTTTCCGGGGTGTAGCCCGCATCCTCAATCGTTTCCCAGCATGTTTCTAAAAACAAGCGTTCTTGCGGATCTTTAGCTTCTGCCTCCCGCGGAGAAATCCGGAAAAATTTCGCGTCAAAACAATCCGGATCGTCTATAAAACCGCCCCATTTGGAAATCGGCTTGCCGGACGGCGATCGCAAATGCTCATATGTCCTCGTATCCCAGCGGGAACGAGGCACTTCCGTTACGCTGTTTTCTCCATTTTTTAAATTTGTCCAAAATTCACGAAGATTTTTGGCGCCGGGGTACCGTCCCGCCATCCCGACGATGGCAATATCTCCATTCTGCGTTCCGGCTGACGCCGATTTTTTCACGCGGATTTGGGTCGTCCTCTTTTTTTCCCGGTGCAAAGGCTCAGCACTTGAAGGCCCGCTTTGAGCACGACCGAAACCGGCTCCGTAATGTTCGCACAAATATCCCGCCAATTCCGCGATTGTCGTGTATTCAAATAACAGTGTCGGCAGAAGCTGCGTTCCGATTTTTTGTTCAATTTCCTTTACCATGTCCAACAGCCCCGGAGAATCCAGCCCCATTTCATAGTAGCCGATATCCGGGTCAATCTCTTTCACAGGTTTGTTCAATCGGGCGGCAAGCAATTCTTTTAAATAAAGGATGCACTGTTCAGTAAGGCTGGCGGAAGCCTCCGCATGGCGGGGCTCAGAAGGCGCCGGTTCCGCTTGCGGAGCCGGGACGGCATTCCGCCCGTCAGGTTCTTTCTTTTGCCGTTTCTGATTGATCAGTTCCGGGTCCCTCACCAGTTTATTGGCGAAGTTTTTCAGTTCGCCGACTTTTTTGCCTTCCTCATTGAAAAACTCCATTGTCACGTAAACGAGATCTTTCTTACGGGTGACGGATTCTTTTTTTATCTTAGTGATACATGTTGTCTGCAGCAATTCGGCGCAATAAAACGATTCATAAAACAGCGGCAGAAATAATTGCCCCTCCTCCCTCGTCAAAGGAGCGAGATATACATTGGAGCCGATGCTGCTCGCATCTATCAATGCGGGATGAAACATCGTCTCTTCTGCATGTTCCAGCTGATCCTTTTGCACCGACAGATCAATATAAATCTCTTTTTCAGTTTGGTAGACGCTTCCGCAGCCTTTCATCATTCCTGAATGAACCAGTTCTTGATCCCTGCATTCCGCGTAAATGTCCTCAAGCGGTATTTCTGCCGCCGTTTGTTTTACGGCATCCATCCGGACGTTTTCTTGGAAGCCGAGAGACTTGACGGAATGCATTTGCGCCGCGGCATATACCTTTGTCTCTGCTGCTTCGTCACCTTGTTTTTGCCCTTTCACCTCTACCTTCCACTGCCCTTCGACGTTCTCTGTACAATCAACGGAAAGCAGGATTGTTTCTCCCTGTTCAGGAGCTAAAGGGTGAAAAATCGATAAGTGCCTGAGTTCAAGGCCGGCATGAAAAAAACCGTTTTCTCTGAAAGTCTGATAGATCAGGTCAATATAAGCCAGACCCGGCAGCAGTTCCTTTCCATAGGCTTTATGATGTTTCAGAACGGGATGCTGATTGTTAATAAGAAGCTGCTCTTGCATATGAACTTCCTCCATATCGACGTTCAATTTTCAGCGCAATCAGTAAGTCTTCATTTGTTTCCAAAACGTATTCGGGCGGGACTTATGTGCGTTTTCATGCAGGCTTTCGGCTTTGTCCGAACGAATAGGCCGGCGTTTTAATTCCTGTCTCGGCAAAGGCTTTCTGACCGGGGTATACGCCTCTTGCTCCCAGGCTTCCGCTATGACATGGGCATTCGTCCCTCCGTCAGCGAAGCTGCTGACGGCGGCAATCCGCGGTGAATCCGTCCATTCACGCAGAGCTTGCGAAAAATAAAACGGCGAGGCGGACAGATCGTAATGTGTCATCGGCTCTTTGCCCGAAAGGAAAGGCACACGCATTCGGCGCGAGAGCATAAGCACTGTTTTAATGAATCCGGCAATCCCTTCAGCGCATAACGGGTGTCCGATATTCGGCTTCATCGACCCCAATTCGCAAGGCGCGCTGTTTTGCATACGGTACACCGCTTCAATCGCCCTCAGTTCCAAAAGGTCTGTTACTTCAGAGCCTGAACCGTTTGCTTCAATGTAGCTGATATCCTCCGCTTTTCTGCCGCTTTTGGCAAGCGCCTTGGCCATCACTTCTTTCTGCGCCTGTATATTCGGTGTGGCAGGCCCCGCGGTTCTGCCGTCATTGTTTACGGAAATGCCTTTAATGACCGCATGAATCCGGTCCCCGTCTTTTACAGCCTGGGCCGCTGTTTTTAAATACACCATTCCGACGCCTTCTCCCAATACGATGCCGCCGGTGCGGCGGTCAAAAATATGAAACGCAGGCTCTTCGCTTAACAGATTGCGAAGTTCGAACATCCGGTGGGTTTGACCGGATTCCAGCAGACTGACTCCCCCGACCACCGCTGAGTCGATTTCACCGCAAGAAAGCGCCTGTATCGCCATATTCATACCGACAAGCGCTGAAGAACAGGCCGTATCCAAAACAAGACTCGGCCCCTTCAAATCAAAGAACTGAGAAAGATTGGCCGCTAAGTAATTCGGACCGGCTGCGACTATCGGATTTTTTGCATGCTTCAGACGGTTTTCATCAGGCATACTGCCGCCGCGTCCTCCTAAATAGACACCGGCTGACCTGCCTTTCATTTCTTGTAAAGAGTAACCGCTGTCTCTGAACAGATGAAGCGCCTCTTCTAATATAAGAAAGGACTGGATATCCATCGCCTTAATGTCTTCTTCGGGAATAAGGAAAAACTCCGGGTCAAAATGCGTTACATTTTGTAAAAGGCCCGCATAATCCGCCTTCTCCGTTTTCCAGCGCTCTTTCGGAACCCTTTGAATGGCTGACGTTCCTTCAGACAGCAGCTTCCAATAAGCTTCAATTGATTCAGCTCCCGGAAAACGGCAGGACATTCCGACAACAGCGATGTCTTGCGCCGCTCTAGCACGAGAAGGCTGAATAACAGCGGCTGCTGTTTGTTTGGGAGCGTCCGGGATTACAGGCTGAACCGGTTTTGAAACGGCAGCTTTGATTTCCGGATATGCTGTTTCAAGCCATCCCGCCAGCGCAGCAACCGTAGGATATTCATACAGCACCGCCGGGTCAAGGTCAGCTTTGATCCTCTTTCCGATCGCTCTGGACACTTGGGCAAGCATGATGGAATCGGCTCCGTAATCTTGAAACGGTGTATCAGATTCAAATCTTGACGGCTCCAGTCTTAATTCCCGGCAGCAAATGCCCGTCAGCCACTCCTCAACGCTTTCTGTATCGGCCTGTTCCTGCTGCTTTGTTTCAGTAAGGCCGGATGAAAGCAGCAGACGGTCAGGCTCCCATTTTTCCGGGTGAATGACGGCCGGCATAATAACAGATCCGCAATCGCCTGCCATGATGGCATCAAACAGGCTCAGCCCTTCTCTGTCAGTGATGCTCTTTAAACCGCTTTTCTGATAGGCCCGGCTTTTTGATTCGCCCATACCCGTTTCTTTCCAGCTCGGCCACTGGATGCTCAGCACCGGAAAACCTTTTGCGGCCGCAAAATAATCCATATAGGCGTTAGCCATGGCATAATCGCTTTGTCCCGCTCCTAATTCCGGCATCACGCCGGACACTGAAGAAAACAGCGCAAAAAACCGGAGAGGCTCCTTGTGCAGCGCTTGATACAAAAGGTCCAGTCCGTCTGTTTTAGGCTCAAGCACGGGCATCATCTGTTCGCTTGTTTTGCGGATAAAGGCCGGATGATCGAGATCTACGGCTCCCGCTGCGTGTAACACGCCTCCTATCGGCCCCATTTGATCTTTCACACGGCTGACGGCCTGCTCATATTCAGGGCCGGAAGATACAGACAGCACTTCCGTTCGGACACCTTTTTGTTCGAACTCTCTGATTCTTCTCACTTTTTCAGAAAACGGGGAATTCCGTTTGATATGATCATCCCACTCCGCTTTCGGCGGCATGGTTTCTTTTCCTGTAAGCACGAGTTTCGTGACTCCGTATCGTTCGGCAAAATGCCGGGCGAATAAATATCCGAGTCCCCGGGTCCCTCCGGTGATCCAGAGTACATGGTCTTTCGGAAATGAAAATTCTTTTTCTGCTAAGCTGTTTGTTTCTTTTAACCGCGCGTGATAGCGCACACCGTTTCTGTAACACACTTCGATGTCTTCAGAATCGCGAAAAAACTCCTCTGCGATCTGGTTTGCCAGCTCAGGATCTTCGGCAGTCCGTTCTGCATCCATATGCCGCGAGCGGATATCCTTATACTCACTTTGGAGCATCCGGTACAATCCGGCCTTTTTTGCACCTGAGAAATTTATCGTTTCATTTGCAAAAAGTTCAAGCCCCTTTGTCACACAAAGCAGCTGAAGCTTTCGGCCGCGGTTTCTGTTGTCAATGAGAGACTGCAGATGATGAATCCAGCCGTCATCATGATTGATTTCCGTTCCGCATCCGGTCACATCAATCAGACCGCCAAACCGGGACGCGTCCCCGGATATTTCCGATGACGCAGCGTCAATGATTTCAGACTCGGGGAAATAACGGCACAGCTCAACGGCCAAATTTCCTGTCTGGTGATCGGCGGCTATTCCGATGACGCCCCGCACTTCCTTAGCCGAAACACTGCTGCTTTCTGCCCAGCTTTTCTGTAAAAAGCGGGTTTCACGCAATGTTTCAGAATGTGTTTCAGCATCACGAACATTGTCCGGCGCTGCATCGACCGGCCAATACCGGTCCTTTATAAATGGATAACCGGGAAGGCTGATGCGGTGCGGCAGGCTGCCATTATAAAGCTCTGACCAATCAATCTTCAGCCCTTTTACCCAAAGTTCCAGAAGCTTCGCGAATTTTTTTCGTTTCATCCATTTACGGACGGCGTCCTGCATATCTTCATCCTTAAAAACGGCTAGAATGTCTTTATACTGTTTGCTTTTTCCGAGAAAACAGCCGTCTGTCCCGCCGTCAATAAAACGCTGCAGTTTTTCCGCTAACTGCTCTGTCGACGTCACGATAAACGCCGCACGTTCTTCCATCGCTTCTCTTCCGGTTTGAAGGGTGTAAGCCGCATCCCGGAGACTGCGGTCTGTGACGTCATTTTTTCTGATCGCTTGAAGAAGCTGCTGCGCCCGCTGCTTCAGGCTGGACTCCTGTTTAGCGGATAATAAAATGACTGCGGGATCTTCATCTGTGAATGGCTCAGAAATCTCCCTATCAGGTTCAATATATTCTTCTATCAATATGTGGGCATTTGCCCCGCCCGCGCCAAAAGAAGAGATTCCCGCGATTCTCGGAATCTCCTTTTGCGCTCCGTTTTCCTCAATGACCGGCCGTTTCCAGTCTGCCAATTCACGCTGCACCACAAACGGCGTCCGGTCGAATACAATATTCGGATTCAATTTCCGGCAATGTAATGAGGGGGCCAGCTTTCGTTTTTGAAACTGAAGCAGCAGTTTCGTTACACCGGCAATGCCTGCCGCGGCTTCCAAATGCCCGATATTGGATTTAACTGAGCTGATGGCGCAAAAACCTTTATCTGACGTTTTCGTTTGAAATGCGCGGGTCAAACCGTCAATCTCGATCGGATCTCCGAGTTCAGTGCCCGTGCCGTGGGCTTCGATACAGCTGATCATCCGCGGATGTATTCCTGATTTATCAAGCGCGCCGGAAATCACGTCAGCCTGGGCGCTCGGACTCGGCACTGTATACCCGTTTGTTCTGCCGCCGTGATTGATATGAGTGCCGCGAATCACACCGTAAATATGGTCCTTATCAGCCATCGCTTTTGACAGCGGCTTTAACAGCACGGCTCCGACGCCTTCACCGGGAACAAATCCGTCCCCGCCTTCACCGAAACTTTTGCACGTTCCGTCTTTTGAAAGCATTCGATAGGCGCTGAGCTCCGCATAAGCCGAAGGATGCGTATACACATTCACACCGCCGGCAATCGCCATGTCGCATTCGCCGCGAAGGATGTTTTCACACGCTTCATGGATTGCAGTCAGCGAAGATGAGCACATCGTGTCGACCGGCATGCTCGGCCCTTTCAGATTAAGAAAATAGGAAACTCTGTTGGCCGCTGAACTGAACGACGTTTTCGGCTGCAGGGTGCCGCCGTTTTTCCAGTACATTCCGTACCCGTTTTTCGTAATGCCCGCAAAAACGCCGACCCGGCCGTAATACAGATTCTCAAGCTGTTCCTTCGTATAACCGGCATCCTCCAGCACCTGCCAGCACATTTCAATAAAGAGACGCTCCTGCGGGTCCATATTCAAAGCATCACGGGGTGAAATTTGAAAAAACAGCGGATCAAAGAAAGCGGCATCTTTCAGAAATCCGCCCCGCTTACTGTAACTTTTCCCTTCTTTCACGGCCGTTTCGGGATCAGGGTTGTAGTACTTGTCCTTTTCCCAGCGCTCTTCGGGAATTTCCGTCACACAGTCTTTTCCGTCTGCTAAATTATCCCAGTACTCTTCAAGTGTTTCAGCTTGCGGATAACGTCCGCTGACTCCGATAATCGCAATCCCTTCTTTCTCCTGGTTCTCATTGGATAAAGAAGGCCGTTTCTTTCGCTTGATAAACGACGGAAGCACCGGAAAATCTTCATTTGCCAAAACCTGTTCTGATATGCCTGAATGGTGGTCATCATCATTTGTCCACTTTCGGCATTCTTTTGGATAATCCGTGACAAAGTGAGCTGCCAGGGAGCCCAGTGTCTTATATTCGTAAAAAACCGTTTTGGAAAGGTCACCGAAAAGCAGAGACAATTCGCGGTTCAATTTCGTCACAGTGACTGAGTCGATTCCGTAGGTTTCCAGCGGCTCTTCAGTGTCTATGTTGGAAACAGCAATTTTTGTAGTCAGGGCAAACAGCGTTTTGAGCTGAAGAAGCGTTTGTTCATACAAACGTTCACTGTGGTGTTCGGCATTGGTTTTTCCGGGAGCGCCCGTCTTGATGACAGGCTGCAGCTTCAACCCTGATAGGGAAGCCCATATTTTTCCTTTTTTGTCACATAAATCAATATAAAAGCTCCCCGCCTTCTCTTGTATCTCGGCCCATACCTTGTCAGGACAAGGTTCATAAAACAAAAGCTCGTCCAATGAAACCGGGGCGAGCGTTTTATATTCTTTGCCGCCAAGCAGCGCGCATGCCTCTGTCACACTTTGCATCACACAGGGAGGGAGGCCGAATCGGGCGGATTCTTTTTGGTCTGTCAATGGAATTGATATGTCTGCCAGCATCCGTCCTGCTGAGGCGTAAATACGCTCAATTCCTTTCATGTGCTCACTGTATTGAACGGTATCGTTCTGAGTGATGGCTTCAATTTGCTGCTGATCCATCAGGGAACCGCTGTTTTCCTTCAAGCGGCTGATATCCAGCATGCCAGGCGCAGCATCAACTGGCTGAATCGTCCCTTGGCTGTACACATCATGATGACTGAAATCGGCAGAAAATGGATTGTAAATCTCAAACCTTTTGGCTTCACCCTCTGCGGGTATCAGCCTGATTTCGATATGGAACGGTTCAGCCTCAGTCAGAATGGGCTTTGACCACACGATATGTGTCAGCCGGACAGCCTCAGTCTCCTTTACTGTCAAAACAGCCGCAGCTCTCGCCATTTCCAAAAGAAGTTCTCCGGGCATAAGCTTTTTACGCTGTAAAGAAACATCAGCGAGAAAAAATTCCCGGCCGCTGAAAGCTGCCGAGAATCCCAGTCCCGTTTCATCGGAAATATGCTGCTGAGCAAGCGGATGAAGGGAATCCGCTTGGCGAAGTCCCATCCGCATATCATAATCGCGCAAAATGCCGATCGCATCCTGTTTTGTCATTTTTTTATTTTTGACGTCAGAAAAAACCCGGTGCAGAAACTCTTTCATATGGTTTCCTCCATTACGCTAATCCCTGTAAAAACCGATCGTTCTTTTTACAGCGGTTTCTATGCTTATTTCGTTTTTCTCCAAATCATCAAGCAGGCGCTCATAAGTCTCAAGCGGGGACGTATCAGTCTCATAAGTCTCCCGGTGCCTTATATGCTGCGCACTGTGCGGTATCCAGCAATGTGTTTTCGCAAAAGGATAGACGGGCAGGCTGACTTTTTTTGGCCTTTCATCCGGATATAATTTATTCCAGTCGACATGTAAACCTTGCACCCATAATTTTGCAAGCATTGTATACTTTCCTGCTTCAATCCATTGATCTACGGTCCCGCTCATTTCTGCGTTGTCCGTCATCTCTGTAAACAGCTGTTTCATCGCTTTGTTCCGGCCTGTAAAGAAATTCTGCCCCGTCTCCTTGCCGCTGAGGAAATCATTCAGCGCGTTCGTAAGCTCTTCTTTTGTTTCAGCAATGACGGCAAGACGCTCTTCCATTTCATCCCGGCCAAGCTGAAGCGTATAAGCGATACCCGCAAGAGCTCCGTCAGCTGAATGTGTCTTTTCCAAATATCTGCACAGCTGTTCCGCACGTTCCTTCAGCTGTTCCGCCGTCTTTGCCGAGAGAATGAATAAGGACGGCTGAAGTTCACCGGCCGTCCATTGCTTCTCTTCAACAGGAGAAACATATTCTTCGAGCACGACATGAGCATTGACACCGCCAAATCCGAACGAGCTGACACCCGCTCTCCGCGGCAGTTCATTTCCGCTATCATCAGTCGCAGCTTTCCACGGCTGAGTGTGGCGGACGAAATAAAACGGGCTGCCGTCGAGGCTGATATACGGATTAACGGTTTCACAATGCAGACTTTTAACGAGCGTTTTGTGCTGCATCTGCAAAATAATTTTTAAAAGCCCGGCCATGCCGGCGGCAAGCTCTGTGTGGCCGATATTCGTTTTGACGGAACCGATGGCGCAATGAGGCTGATCGGGCGCCGTTACTCCGGCTTTCTGATAAAGCGCTGCAAAAGCCGCTTTGAGTCCATTGATTTCTATCGGATCTCCGAGCGCCGTTCCTGTGCCGTGGGCTTCAATATAACTCACTGTACGGGGGTCGATGTTCGCTTGCTGATAAGCTTTTATCATGACTTCTGTCTGTGCTTTCGGATTCGGCGATGTAAGGGAAGCCGCCCGTCCGCCATGATTTTCCGCCGTTCCGCGAATAACGGCATAAATACGGTCGCCGTCACGTTCCGCATCGGATAATGTTTTCAAAACAATCATGCCCGCACCTTCAGCTCTGACATACCCGTCCGCTTGATCGGAAAATGTTTTGCAGCGCCCGTCTTCACTGAGCATTCCCGCTTTATTAAAGCTGATATGCATATCCGGCGACACAATAGCATTGACGCCTCCTGCAATCGAGATGCCGCAGTCTCCGGCCTGAATTGCCCTGACCGCACGGTGAACAGCGACCAATGAGCTTGAACAGGCGGTTTCAATCGGTTCGCTCGGCCCATGTATATTCAGAAAATAGCTCATGCGGTTCGGACCGATTGACGGAACCGTTCCGGCGGCGGAAGAACCCTCAATCTCTATATGGAACTTTGAAGCTTCCTGGGCGTAACCGCTGTTTGTCGTGCCTGCAAAAATGCCTGTATTTGTACCTGACAGGCTTTTGGCAGAGCAGCCGGCATCTTCAATCGCTTTCCATACATGCATCATTAAAAGTCTTTGCTGAGGATCCATCATTTCGGCTTCATGCGGAGAAATACCGAAAAATAAAGGATCAAATTGAGAGGTTTCATCAATGAAGCCGCCCCACTTTACATTGCTCGCATTTTTATCTTTCTGCGGATCTCCGTAATACTGTCTCCAGTCCCAGCGCTCCGGCGGTATTTCAGAAATGCAGTCCTTTTCTCCGGCTAAATTCTCCCAAAACATTTCCGGATTTTCGGCCATTGGAAATGCACAGCTGATTCCGATTATCGCCACGGGCTCAGGTGCAGCTGCGGTTTTTGTTTTAGGAAGGCGGGACTGAATCGAGAATGGCTCCGTCTTCATTTTTTTACGCACAACCGGTTTCTCCGTTTCTGTTTCTGCCTGTGAGCCGAATGTATCCGGATGTTCCGTCAGCAAGTATTGGGCAAAACTAAAGACTGTCGGGTATTCAAAAAATACGGCCGGTGTCAGTTCAAGCCCATACGTTTTATTTAGTTCATTTGCAAACTGCGTGAATGAAACCGAATCAAAGCCATAATCTCTCATCTCTGATTCAGCATCTATTTCTTCTTCTTTCACCTTCAGAATGCCTGATATCATATGTTTGAGTTGCGCTTGTACTTTATTTGGCAGATGGACGTGCGTCTTCCTTGACACATGAATGCTATTGGACGGTTCCGGCGCTTCAGGCATCAGGTTTTTTCGAATCCGTTTTTCGTCGCCTTCTGCCACCATGACCTGGTGTTCTCCGGAGGCAAAAGCCGCATAAAGCGCCTGGATGCCTGAAGCCGATCGCATGGCTTTCATCCCGGTCTGTTCATACATCATCCGTTTGGTCTCTTTGTCCACGCGCATACCGCCCTCTTCCCAAAGCGGCCAGTTGACGGACAGGGTCTGCCCGCTCCGCTCGTTGTCCCGCACGAGACGGTTCCGGCGGGCTGCATATACGTCCATAAATGCGTTGGCTGCCGCATAACCGGCCTGCCCCGAATTTCCCATGCCTCCCGCTAAGGAAGAAAACAGAATAAAAAAGTCCAGCCGCACATCTTTCGCTGCTTCATCAAGATTGATAAGCCCTTTCACCTTCGGCGCCATGACGGTCTTCCGTTCGTTTTCTGTCTGGTTCAGAATGTAGTTGTCAGCGATCACGCCTGCGCCGTGAATGATCCCGTCGAGTGTTCCGTGCTCCTCCTGTATGCCGCGGACGAGGGCGATGACAGCCGCCCTGTCTGTCACGTCAACCGGTTGATAAAATACGCGGGCGCCCGACGCTTCCAAGCGCCGTAAGCGGGCGGAGCGCTCTTCATCAAGCACTTCCGCCCTCCCCGTTAATACGAGGACGGCGTTTTTGACGCGGGAGGCTATTTCTTCAGCGAAAATCAGGCCGATGCCGCCCGCTCCCCCGGTGAGGAGGTAGACCCCTTCGTCTTTCCACGGAACGGCGGCGCTTT
Organism: Bacillus sp. JNUCC-21; assembly: GCF_041222765.1. NCBI lineage: Bacteria > Bacillati > Bacillota > Bacilli > Caryophanales > Bacillaceae > Bacillus > Bacillus sp. JNUCC-21. The sequence goes on from NZ_CP166019.1 coordinate 2,541,879, forward strand.
GAGGCGCCGGCAGATGACGCCAGTTTCTGACGAGACGTTTGCCGTCTTCATAACGGATTTCCGCTTGTTCAGGATGCGCCCGGTTTTCTTTCAGCTTGGCAAGAAGCGCCGAGGCTGACTCGTCCGGATCGGCTTGGATGACTTGGCCGTACAGCTTCGGATGTTCAAGGTGAGCCGTTTTCAGAAAAGCGGCCAGCCCCGCCAATACATTGTCTTCCCCCCTGTCGGGGACAAGAAGCTGGATCAGCGTTTTTTTCTTCTGTTTTTCTTTGATAAGACGCGTGACGATCGCTGACAGCTCCGCCGCGCAGGCGTCATAACGGTCTTCAATCGGACCTTCGCCGTCAGCCGCACATACGGCGCCGCCGCTTATGTCCTCAGCGTTCATTCCGCCATACAGCGTCACGTATCTGAAAGACTCTTCTTGTCCGCCGCCTTCATCCGGTGGTGATTCCTGCCACTTTGGCTGAAGCAAGAGCGGTTTTTCCTCCGTTTCCTCTTCCAGAAAACGGGCGGTGAGCCCCTTCAATCGGACACATACCGCGCCGTTTTCATCACACAGCTCAATATGATAGGCGCCGTCCGCTGAGGAAAGCACCGCCCACATCGTCTCCCGGCACGCAGAAAACACCTGCATATCCTGGAGGGCAAACGGCAGAAACGGCCGTCCGGACGCGGAACCGTCTGAGAGCACGAGACCGATAGAAGCCTGAAGGGCGGCGTCCAGCATGCTCGGATGCAGGATGAACGGCTCCTTTTCCTCGCGGGCGGACGGCGGAAGAGTGAGCTTCGCGAGCACTTCTCCGTTTCCGGCATAGACGGCGTCAAGCGCCTGATGAGACGGTCCGTAGGTGATGCCGAGGCTGTCGAACGCTTCATAGCACTCAGCCTTTGACAAGTGACGGCCGCTGCAGCGCGCCTGAAGCGCTTCCACATCGAGAACAGGAGCACGCTCCGTCTCTTCGAGCACGGCCTTTCCCTGGAAAAAGACAAGCGGCTCTTCTCCTTCGGCATACGCTTCAAAAGCAATGTCTCCGTTTTCTTCCGACTGAAGCTTTACATGAAGCGCCACTCCTTCAGAAAGCGCCGTCACCGGACGGAGCCAAACGATCTGTTTGAGCCTTACACCCGTTTTCCCGCCCGGCAAGTCTTCGGCGGCAAATGTAACGGCGGCCCGGGCCATTTCTAAAGCAGCCGCGCCCGGAAGCACCGGTTTTCCATTGACGATGTGATCGGCAAAAAACGGTTCATATCCTGAAAAAACAGAAGTAAAACGCTGGGCGGTAAAGGTCGATGTATTCGTATGGAGCAGCGGGTGAAGTCTGGCTGCTTTCTCACTTTTCGCTGAGCCTGTTTTGTCAAGTGACACATCAGCTTTTGTGACCCAATATCGGTCTTTGGCAAAAGGGTAGGCCGGGAGACAGATGCGGCCCGGGTTACACTGATAAAGAGCTGACCAATCGACGTCAAGTCCTTTAACCCAAAGGTCAAGCAGCTTTCCGTATTTCCCTTTTCTCAGCCAGGCATTTATGGTAAGCGCCATATCTTCATCAGAAGTGAGCGAAGCCGCCAATGAATGATGTTTGGCTGTCCTGCCCCGCCAGATATGAGCATGTTCGATATTATGATCGTTTGAGAAACTCATAAGCTTCATTTTCAGTTCTTCTATCGACTCGGCCGTAAATGCAAGCCGCTCAGCCATCGGTTCTCTTCCCGCCTGAAGCGTGTAAGCGATCTTGGCCAAATCCCCGTCAGAACGTTTTTTTCTTATGACATCATCCAGAAGCTGGCGGGCGCGCTCTGATAATTGCTGCTCATTTCGCGCTGATAAAATGATAACAGCCGGTTTTTGCGGAGAAACAGACGCGTTTTCCATTGGTTTCAGGCTGTCAGACGGCACATATTCCTGAATGATGACATGTGCGTTTGAACCTCCTGCTCCAAACGAGGAAATGCCGGCAATTCTCGGATATTCCTTCATTTTACCCGTGATATTCAAGACAGGTCGTTTCCATTCCGTTTCTTTTTGCTGTACGAAAAACGGAGTGTGCTCAAACTCAATATTCGGATTCAATTCCGCCGCATGCAATGAAGGGGCAATCCTCTTATGTTTCAATTGCAGAAGCAGTTTGGTGATCCCCGCAATCCCGGCAGCGCTTTCTAAATGTCCGATATTTGATTTAATGGAACCGATGGAACAAAACTGCCGGTCTTCTGTTGTCAGGCGAAAAGCTTTCGTTAACCCGTCGATTTCAATCGGATCACCGAGCGCAGTGCCCGTTCCGTGGGCTTCCAAGTAACTGACCGTTCTCGGGTGAATGTCTGTCCGTTTCAACGTCTCTGCGATCAGATCAAACTGCGCTTTCGGATTTGGCACCATATAAGCGTTTGTCCTGCCTGCTGCGTTCAGCATGCTTCCTTTGATAACGCCGTAAATATGATCGCCGTCTTTCTCCGCTTGAGCAAGCGGCTTTAACACAATCGCCCCTACTCCTTCACCGTCAACAAAACCGTCCGCACTGTCTCCGAAAGATTTGCATTTATCACCGGGAGACAGCATTGAAAAAGCGGACAGCCGCTCATAGTGGGCCGGATCAACGATAAGATTGACTCCGCCGGCAATCGCTGTTTCACTCATTCCGCTCCGCAGGCTTTCTGCGGCGAGATGGACAGCTGTTAAAGAAGAAGAGCATGCTGTATCCACAGCCATACTCGGCCCTTGGAAATTGAACAAAAACGATACTCTGTTTGCGATAGACCAGTCGCTGGGAACTGTCGGGTAATTGCTGTTCATCACACCGACAAAGACTCCGATTTTCCGGCTGTCACAAAGCGTGGCCGGGGTGTACCCCGCATCTTCAATGCTTGAATAAGCAGTCTGCAGAAACAACCTTTCCTGCGGATCCATCCTTTCAGCTTCCGCGGGAGATATACGGAAAAACAGCGGATCAAATTTATCAATGTCATCGAGAAAACCGCCCCATTTTGAATAAATGGACCCCCATTTTCCGCGTTCCTCGTTATAAAACGTTTTCCAGTCCCAGCGATCTTTCGGCACTTCAGTAATAGAATGCCTGCCGGCTTTTACATTTTCCCACAGCTCATCAACGTGATCGGCGCCCGGATACCGGCCTGACAGACCGATGACAGCGATATCCTGGATAGAGGGATCTCCGTTCGTCCTGCTGCCTTCCTCGTTTTGAGGAATTTTGTTTGGTTTTACATTCAGGTTATCTGTGTGATCAGACAGCTGCTCCTCACGCACACCCATCGCTTTCATAAATGCTCCCCGCTGAGAAAGAAACAGGTAATCCGCGATTTCTTCTATCGTCTGATATTCAAAAAAGAGGGTGCTGGTCATTTGGTCAAACACGTTACGAAAAGCATTCGTGAGCCTGACGACCAGAATAGAATCCAAACCGTATGCGGTTAAGGAAACCGACGGATCCATTCTCCCGCTCGGAATCTTCAGCGTTTTTCCTATTAATTCCGTCAGATATGTGATGCCCCGTTCCCTTACGTTTGGAATCGGCGCGGCGCTTTCTGCGGGAGCCTGCACCCGTCCGGCGTTTTCGGGAAGAGCCGGTCCATTCCCGAATTGCCGCTCGAGCGTTTCTTTACGGGAAGACAGAAAGTAATCAGCAAGCTCATCAATGGTTTGATATTCAAAAAACAAAGTGCTGCTGACAGAACCGAAGACGTCTTTTAACGCGTTGGTCAGTCTGACGACCAGTATGGAATCCAATCCGTATGCGGTTAAAGGTTCATGGGATAAAAGACGATGCGCCGGCACTTTAAGCGCTTCACCGATTACCTTCTTCATCAGTTCAACGCTTTTTTCTCTCAGGCTGAAATGCAAAGTATCATCCGAAAGACCATCTGCGTCATACGGACGGCGCTCCGGCTTCTCTTCTGACGCCTGCGGGAGGGCAAGCCTGACCGTTCCGTCACTTTCAGCCGCTATAATCTGCTGGCCTAAGTCGTGTGCGGCTTCAGCCGGAAACAGAGGGTGGACGAATCCTTCAAGCGAAAGCGCTTCCGCCCAGCCGGACGGCTCAACCCCCGGACAGCCCGGAATCCGTAAATCATGATCCTCATACAGCCACCAGCCTTCAAGAAGGCCGAACGTCACATGGTTGAATATGGTGCGGCTGTTGATCTCATTTAAAAACAGCTGGCCGTTTTTTTGCAGCATTGCTTTCGCATGGCGCAGCGCAGAGCGGATATTTTTTGTCGCATGAAGCACATTGGTCGCGATCACTGCGTCATACGTGCCGATGTCCGGCGCTTCTGTTGATACCGGCTGCTCAGCGTTGAATATTTTATAAGTGACATAAGGATATTCCGGACCGAATATGTCTTCCGCATGTAAAAGAAATGCTTTAGAAATATCCGTGAAACAATATTCGGCAATATGCGCTTCATACGGTTTCAATTTTCTCATGACCGCGGCGCTCGTCCCGCCCGTTCCGGCTCCGATTTCTAAAATGCGGATTTTCGCCTGCGGGTCTTTTTCCAGACGTTCCCGCAAAACTGCAATCAATGTGTCAGCTAGCTTGTCATTGAAAAAATCAGAAATGATATTATTGCGGTAAATGCCTTCCACAAGACGGAAGGAGGAGTCAGGGAACATCACTTCCGTTGCCGGAAGCTTACCGGTTAAAATGTCTGGAAGCACACGCAATGTCTCTTCTGCCAATTTGACATGCGCCCTCATGTCTTTCTGGCGCAGCCAAGTCTCTTTTTTCCGCTCCCATTCCTCCCACACCTGCCCTAGATCCGTTTTTTCCGGAGCAAGCGCTAATTCAGTCAGGAGGACAAAGCTCTCTTTCAGCCATCTGCTGTATTGTTCCGTTATGCCGGCAGCCGATTGAAATAACGGCAAAGCCTGATCAAGACCGGCTCCCATCTCATAAAGGGTTGATACAAGCATTTTTTCAATAAGGGATTCCATCTCTCTCATGCAGCTCATGAAACTTGATGCTTTTAACCGCTCAGCTTCGTCATTGTGCGTGATGTTAACCGCTAATTGTCCGAGTGCGGAAGGAATCTTTTCCGGATAAACCGTTACTTGTTCTTTCAGATCGTCTTTCATAAAAACCGGATCTGTCGTTTTGATCAGCGCCAGCTGGTCATGAGGTCCGGAAAGCAGGGTTTCCAGCGTTTTCATCGCTTCGGGCGCCTCAATAGAAGCGATTCCGTCCCGCTCCATCCGTTTCCGGTATTGTTCTGAGGCCACGACGCCGACACTTCCCCAAAAGCCCCAATTGACAACTTTTACAGCATAAGGCGCTTTCTGTGAGATCCGCTTAGCAAAAGCGTCTTTAAACGTGCACCCGGCGGCATAATTGCTCTGTCCCGGCGCTTTTTGAAACGACATCATCGAAGAGAAAAACAGCAAGAAATCCAGGGGTTCCCCTTCAGCTACCCGGGCAATCTGCAAGCTCACATCAGTTTTTGCAGAAAGTGACGCGCGGAACTGATCCTCTTCCATATTGGCAAAACTGCGGTCTGATAACACGATGGCGGAATGAATGATTCCGCGGACCTTTCCATTTTCCTTTACAATGGTGTCATACGCCCGTTTGAGAGAGTCATAATCGGCAGCATCCGCGCTGAAATATTGCGGTGCGGGACCTAAAGCTGCAAGTCTTTTCAGCTTTCTTTCAATCTGTGTATCTTTTTTCCGTCTCCCGATCCAGATAATTTTCGCCTGATAGGTCTGAATCATATATTCAGTCCATACTTCTCCTATTCCGCCTGCTCCGCCGATAATCACATAAACCCCGCCGTGCCGGTATAATGAAGGCTCATCTGCATGAGGCTGGCAGACGGCCAATTGCTGTCGGTGCCACTGACCTGCACGAAAGACCCACGGATTTCCCTCGGGGTCCGACGGTAAAGAGAAGACATCAGGAAGATGCCGGTCTCCCCTTTGAGATTCCAAATCAAGAAGCCGGATGCTCCAATTGCTGTATTCTTTTGCGAGCGCCCCCGCTAATCCGTGTATGCTTGCATGACTCGGATTGACCTCATCATGTTCATGAATCGGCTGTGCTTGAAACGTGCAGATTGTCAATGATAGTTGTTCCGTGTCAAAATTCAGAAGCAGAAGCGATTTTACCAGCCGGAAAAGCTGCATGACCCCGTGCTCCTGTCCCTCGGCCGTATCCGCATCATAAACGGATGGAATGGGATGATCCGGCGCCGCCCATATCATGTGTTGAAAAGAGCCTTGCGCTTTCAATGTTTCAGCCATTTGTTCCGCGCTGTCCAAAGAAGTGATGTCCGGAAAACGGACATCGGAATACATCTCTTTCAAAGCCTGCTGAAAATCCAGCCCGGCCCCGATGACGATTATTTTTTCTTCACGCATGAAAGACATGCCGGTTTCCGGAATGGTGACGGTGTTCCAAACCGGTGTCATAAGCAATTCCGTTTCACAGCTTTTCTTCGGCGTGACGCCAGCTTTTTGGTTAAACCCGGCGCTTTCCTGCACCTCTTTTATGATAAAATCTTTCACTGCCGCCAACAGCACGCCGCGCTCATCACAAATATGCAGATCAAATTGGTGAACAGAGGCCGCTTTTACCTCCGCATACACAAATACGGTTTTCGCTAACGGTTCAAGCAGCTGTATTTCTCCGAAGGAAAACGGTACGATAAGCGCAGGCTCTTTTTGAAATTGCAGCACATGCGCCATTGCAGTTTGAACAGCGCCATCCATTAAGGACGGATGTAGGATGTACTGTTTAAAATCGGCTTCCAAGTGTGACGGGAGCGTTAATTTGGCCAGTGCTTTCCTTTCTGTATAAGAGAATTCGCGGATGACCTGAAAACTGTCCTTTTGCACGATTCCCGCCTCAGAGAACGAGTGATAGATGTCTTCCGGCTCCGTTCTCTGCGCAAATGGCGCCGGGAGCTGAAAGGCCGGGGCCTCTAAAGACGTCCCTTTTTCTTTACAAATCACTTCTCCTTGCGAAAAGAGGGTGCCGTCCGCTCCTTTTTCTTTAATGACATAGCTTATACGCTCTTTTTCTGCTTCAAACTCTATCATGACGGATCTTGGGTCTGTCCCTGTCACAATCGGCTCCATGTACCACACACTTTGAAGAGAGACGACCGGGCGTTCTCCCCACAATCCCGCGCCGTATGCCGCCATTTCCAGATGACAGACTCCGGGAAGCACATATTTTTCGTTCACTAAATGATCTTTAAAGAAATATTCATCCTTGGAAAATATCTTTTGAAACGTCCCTTTCCGGGCGGATGAAATATTCTCATCAAGCAGAGGATGCAGCGCTTCACGCTTTTTGATATTTTGGGGCTTTTTTGTATACCGCTTTTTTTGATCGGTCAGCCAGGACGTTTCCTTTAAAAACGGATACGTAGGAAGCGGAACTTTCTGATACGGCGTTTCCGGCTTTTTGCAACCTTGAAGGCCTTTCACCCACAGCGCGGCAAATTTCTCAGGATCTGAAACGGATTGGCCTGAAACGTCCGGCCGCCCGTGTGACGCTTTTCCGAAGTACATATACCTGCCGTCGCTGTGACCGCTTACAAATCCGTCCAATCGCTGTTTCAGCTCAGAAAGGGATGATGCAATGACAGCAAGCCGGAAGGAGAAAGGCTCTCTGCCTGACAATAAGGTGGCAGCGATATTTTCCAGACTGTATCCGCCGGCAGAAGGCAGGTTTTCCAAACGGGCAAGAAAGGAGCTCAATTTCCCGGCATATTCTTTCAGCTGCTGTTCGGAATGTGCGCTTAATACGACGGCATGCGGTTTTTGCTCAGTATTCTTGTCCGCTTGCCGTTTTGGCTGATAAGCACCTACGATCAGATGGGCATTAGAGCCTCCTGCGCCGAATGAACTGATTGCGGCGATTCTCGGTTTATCTCCTTCAGCCGGCCACGGCCGGTTGTTTCGGACGACATAAAATGGCGAATCAGAAAAAGAAATCTTGCGGTTCAGTTCCTCGGAGTGCAGACTGGCGGGAAGCGTTTCATGTTTCATGCTTAAAAGCACCTTGATTAAACCGGCGATCCCTGCAGCCGCTTCCAAATGTCCGATATTGGATTTCACCGAGCCGATTCCGCAGTAGTTTTTCTCATCGGTCTGTTTATCAAATGCCATAGACAGGCCGCGTATCTCAATCGGATCGCCGAGCGCCGTGCCGGTTCCGTGAGCTTCAATGTAGCTGATATCCGCCGGACTTACCGCGGCTCTGTTTAGAGCGGATAAAATCAGGTCCCGGTGCGCTTCCGGATTCGGCACCGTATACCCGGTCGTTTTGCCGCCGTGATTAGTGGCTGACCCCTTAATGACACCGTAGATGTGGTCTTTGTCCGCAATCGCTTTTTTCAATGGTTTTAACAAAACGGCTCCCGCGCCTTCGCCGGGCACGTAACCGTCTCCGCCTTCACCGAAACTGCGGCATTTTCCTTCAGAAGACAGAAAATGCGATTGGCTTAAAAACATGTATTTTTGCGGATGTAAGCTGAGGTTGACGCCTCCGGCCAGCGCCATTTCACAGTCGCCCGACATAATGGCCTGACAAGCCTGATGGACGGCGACAAGCGATGAAGAACACGCCGTATCAACAGCGATGCTCGGGCCATGGAGATCAAGGAAATAAGAAACCCGGTTCGGAATGCCCCAATATAAGGAGCCGGGGCCTTTGTACTGATCTTTGAGGAAACCTTCTTCGTGTGCAATTAATGAATATTCATTCCAGGTCACTCCGGCGAATACACCGATTTGATCCGTCGGCCTCGCCGCCGGATTCCCGTAACCGGCATCCTCCATCGCTTCCCAGCAGCACGTGACATACAATTTTTGCTGAGGATCCATTAAATCAGCTTCCCACGGGGAAACAGAAAAAAACAGCGGGTCAAATTGATCCGGATGATCAATAAAACCTCCCCATTTACTGTATGAAGCGTATTCTGCCGTTTTCTCTTCCGAGTAATAAGAGCTGTCCCATCTGTCCTCTGGGATTTCAGTGACACAATCTTTATTTTCCATTAAATTGTTCCAAAAATCATGCTGGTTTTCCGCTTTCGGAAACATCCCGCTCATTCCGATAACCGCAATATCAGAGCTCCCGTCCGTTGCCGGTTCAGGCACCTTTTCAGCCGCCTGTACGGGAAGCAATTCTTCTTCCTGCCGGCTTCCCGTATCAGGCTCCGTTTCTGTGAATTCAAGAACGCTTTCGGGATTTCGTTTCTGCGCACTTAAAAACTCACTCAATTTCTCAATGTTCGGATATTCAAACAGCAGCGTTTCAGAAAGGCCGGTAAATTCTTTATGCAATATGGTCATGATTTCTTCACTGATGAGAGACGTCACGCCAAGAGTAAAAAAAGCGGTTTTATCTTCCGCTTCGGTCACCTCGGCACCCAGCTTTTGCGCTATTACCGTTCTTAAAAATTCGTTAATACATTTCATGAGGATACCATCCCTTGTACAAAAGAATTTTTCTGTGCTTTAACAAGTTAATCCGCCGTCTATTGCCATTGTCTGTCCGGTCATAAAGGACGATTCAGGAGAAAGCAGGAAACGAACGAGTCCGGTCATATCGTCTGTTTCACCTAAACGTCCCATCGGCGTCCTTCTGATAATCTGCGATTTTTGTTTTTCCGGCATATTTTTCGTCATATCGGTGTCCACAAAACCGGGCGCAAGTGAATTGACACGGATTCCTTTAGACCCGAGCTCCCTGGCCAGGCTTCGCGTCAAGCCGTCAAGAGCCGCTTTGGATGCACTGTAGACTGAAGTGCCTTTAAATCCTCTTGAGCCGATAATGGAGCTTATGTTAACGATTGATCCGGAATTTTGTTTCAGCATGACACGGGAAACGTTCCGGGTCAGCTTGATGACTGAGCCGATATTCAGATTGAGGATGCGGTCAATGTCTTCATCATTGGTCAGGGGCAGCAGCTGATCAAGGTTCAAACCGGCGTTATTGACCAAGCCGTCTATTCTGGAAAACTTGCGGTATACTTGAAGAACAAACTGTTTCATGGCGGCATCATCCGCCGCATCCGCCGCTTCCCAATAAAAGCGGCCGCGGTACTTTTCACTCTCTCTCAATGTGTTAATAAAATCAGATTCACTGCGGCTGAAAGCGGCTACTATGTAATCCTCATCCAAAAGCGTCTGTACAATCGCTTTTCCGAGCCCCCGGCTTCCTCCGCTGACGACCGCTACTTTTCCGTTATTCATATTTGCCTCCTGTTTTACACGTTTCTTATTTTTTTAAATCGGTCATTAGACAGTTTCCGATCTGTAACAGAGATGATCTGCGGTATCTGATATGGCTGCAGCTTTTGTTTGCAATGAGCTACGGCCCGCTTTCTGAAAGATTTGATATCTTCCTCTTTTTCAAGCACGGCCTCCGCCGCAACAATCTCGCCCGTAATCGGATTTTTTCTGCCCGTTATGAGAACATCCCGGACATTCGGTATCTCCAGAAAGACGCTTTCCACCTCTGCCGGAAACACTTTCTCTCCGCCCACATTAATGATTTCACTCTTTCTTCCAAGGATTCTTATATATTCGCCGTCTGTTTCCACCTGGTCACCGGTGTCATACCAGCCGTCTTCATCGAAAGGTGACGGTGCGTTTAAATAGCCGAGCATCGCGGACTCAGAACGGACCCAAAGCGTGCCTCCGGTAATTTTGGTCTCTGTTCCGGCACCGCCCACTTTCATCCAAGTAGATTGGCTGTCTTTTGATTTCGTTGAGAATATACCCAGTTCAGTTAATCCGTATGTTTGTTTCAGCCGTACATCCGGAAACAGCCGGTGAATGCCGCGCAGCGTTGATTGGGGCATCGGTTCTGTGCCGTAAGTGATCAGCCGGAGTGAAGAGAGGTTATAGCCGGCATCCGCCTTGGACATCAGCAGCATGTTTAAAAAGGTCGGGGTGGCGGGGAGCACTTGGACAGCATGCTTGTCGACCGCCTGATAAACGGACTCCGGCGTTCTGCTGTCTGATGTGACGATGGTTCCCCCGTTAAACAGAATCGCAAACAGCGTATTAATGCCGCCGATATGATCCAATTTCAGAAAAATGAGCGTACGCAGCGGTTTTCTCTTCGCCGTTTTATATTTTTCAAGCAGCCGGCCGGCGCTTAACACGGATGCTTTGCTTTTGCCGGAAGTTCCCGATGTGAAAATAATAATGCCTGACTCCTCTCTCTCGCGCAGGTCATCAAGCAGAGGGTGAGAGGCGCTTTCAGAACCTGCACGAAGCGTCCAGCTGTCATTTTCATTTATTTCAATGATTTGATTCACTTTCGCGTCTTCAAACATATCGAGATGCTTTTCCCTTGATTCATTGCTGAGAGGGACAACGATATTTCGGTTTAACAAAAGCGCCATCAGCAAAAAAATGGCGTTCGGGGAATAATCCCCGATAAGCGCCACACATTCTCCTTCACGTATTCCGTTTTGTTCAAGTTCTTTCTGAAAAAAGCTGATTCGTGTCAGCAAATCATCATACGTAAAAGTCTGCCCTTTAAAAATGAGAAACTCACTGTCTTGCGTTTCCCTAAGCTTATCAGTCACCCAGCTGATATCTCCCCCGCTTTCTGTTTTCATGATTGAGCACTGTCCATATATTTTTGATAAATATCACAAATGCTGCCGACGGTTGTAATGCTTGAAATTGTTTCTCCTTGGGAAAAAGGATCTACTCCGGTTTCCATCTCCATCTGTGCGACTAATTGAGCGATATCCAGTGATGAGAAGCCCAGATCCTCTATGACTCTCACATCATCTCCCGCTTCGACGGCCCGATATGACTGCTGTTCTTGAATGTCCTGAATGATTTGAGCGATGATCTGCTTCATTTCCTTGGTTTGTTCCATTTGCTTTCAGCTCCATTCTTCATTTTATAGACTTCTGATGACCCGCTTATAATCCGGAATATGATCTTGTGAAGAGGTCGGCACCGCCAGCAGCTTGTCCACCTTGGAAATGGCCAGCAATGTATGATTTCTTTTCATATAGACTTCAATCTGATAGCTGATTTTCGCCACTGAGATCATACCGAGGGACTCACCGTGAAAGTCGGGATCGCATTCTTCAATGTGTCCCGTCATATAAATATCAAGCTCTTCATCTGCAAAACAATTTCCGTAATAATACGTCTCTCTTTCAAGCAAAAATAAATGCCGCGCGATTGAAACCGGAAAACCCGGCTTCGACCGGCGCGTCATCCATTCAAATTCCGCCGCATCCATTATCTTGCTGAATTTCGCAAACACCATGGCATGCCCGGGCGCAGCATCCTGATCAACAGGAACCCGATATGAAACGGGGTCTGCTGTTTTGAGATTGCCCGGCTTCATACCGAAGGCGTCCGTTCTGATTTTCTTTGACCGCATCAGGGCGTAAGGCGGCTTGGCTAGCTTAGAAAGTTCCGCAATGCATTCAGCCTTAGGCGCTGAGACTTTGCGCGTCGAACCTTCTGTTTGTGTGACGTCGACGACAATTAAACTATTGGCTTTCATAGAAGGAAACCGTCCCCGGTCCCACTCGCTTTTATCAGAGCTGACCGCTCCTTTCGGCCCGAACAAATAATCAGATTCTAATATGGTTTCTCCAAACCGGGAGATATCGACTCCGACGGAAACCTCGTCCCATAATCGGTACTGATCAAGAGGCTGATCTGAAGGAACTTTGAGATGTGTCATAAAATAAGCCGGATACAAAATCAGCCCTTGGTGATCGGCCATCTGATCAGGCCGGAATCCCGTTCCGTCCGTTAAATGGTGACTGTGTGCGTTGCCGAATAACAGCAGCAGCGCGTACTCATTCAAATTCCCTAACCCGACATGGCTCATCGTTAATTCATGATTTTCAATCAGCATGGTCTGTCCTCCGCAGAAAAAATGTAATGGCTGGTCATACTCAGCCTGTAATCGATACCAGCCTTTGCGCAAGAAGGCCGGCTGTTTCTTCCATGAGCTGTTTGCCGATCAGATCGACATGCCTGTTTCTCCAATTTTCAAGCGGGGTTCCTTTCACCCATTGATTAAACGCGCCGAGCGCAGGACCGCAATGAATTTGGTAATCTATTTTACTTTCACTTTTTCCTTCCAGAGCGAGCCTTGTCGTATGAGAAAAATACCATTTAAATACCATCGCCATTTTGTGTTTCGGATTCTGTTCGGCTTTGGCGATCTGCTCAGGAGATTTATCACGTTTCAACTGCTCATACACTTCTTCAAAACTGCGCTGGAAATACTTTTCTTCAATTAATGTTTTCGTTTTTTCATCTATTTCATCTAAAGAATTGTATTGTCTGTACAAGTCAAAGAGTTTATTGGCTCTTGCCGGGAAAAACAGGCCTTTTTTCAGCACCTGCACCCTTGCTCCCGCTTCAAACATATCTCCCGCAGGAGCGTATGACGTATCCTGCACGTTCGCTTCCTGAAGCAGATCTTTCACTGAATCACTTGTCCCGGCTTCGACCGTGCATTGATTAATAGAACCGGTTCCGATAAATTCGGCGCCGAGCAGAAACGCGGCAGCAGCCGCTTCCGGAGTGCCGATGCCGCCCGCTGCGCCGATTCTTACTTTTTTCGCATAACCGTGCTTCTCCATCATGCGGTCTCTGAGTCTGATCATGGCAGGCATTAATGTATACGGAATCCCTTGGTCGGTATGCCCTCCTGAATCCGCTTCAACGCAAATGTCATCAGCCATCGGAATTTCTTTTGCAAGCGCCGCTTCCCCGGCTGTCAGCCGATTGTCAGACACAAGTCTTTCCAGCACATGAGCCGGAGCCGGATTCAGAAAGGCCTCAGCGACTTCAGGCCGGGATACTTTCGCGATGATTTTGTTTTGAACTGACACCGACCCGTCATGATTCCTGGTTAATCCCTTTGCCCTGTATATAACAAGAGCGGGGGTTATGCCCATAAATGCCGATGCTTCAATAAGATGAATGCCGTTTTTCAAATATAAATCTATCATTCTGACTTCCTTGTCAGGTGACATCATATGATGAAGAAGATTCATTCCGAATGTTTCCCCTTGCCGCAGTGCAGACCGGATGGTGCCGATGGCCTGTCCGATCCGTTCGATACTCAATCCGCCCGTTCCGAAAAAGCCCAGCATTCCCGCTTTTGCCGCTTTAATGACCATCTGTTCCGAAGCAATTCCCCTGTACATGGAGCCCGTCATGTAAGCATATTGGATGTTATAATCTTTTTTAAAATCTTCGTTCCCTAATCTCATTCCCGCCGTTTTTTGCGGATCAGCTGCCGATGCTTTAACATCAGCAGTATCAGACTCTTCTTTCGGCATAGGTAATGGGACGGCATCTTTTTTAATCTGACGCGTCAGTTTTGTCAGCACTTCCCCGGGCCCGACTTCTGCAATTTCATTATTTTCAAGTCCCATCAGACGGCGTATCGTGTCCGTCCACTTTACCTGATTGGTCATTTGCAAAGTCAGATTTGTTTTGATTTCATCATTCTTATAAGGTGCGGCATGAAGATTTGAGATCACCGGAAAACGAAGAGGCAAAAACACCGTTTCTTCTAAATAATCCGCGAACTCTTTTTCAGCATCTTTCATATAGCGGGAATGGAAGGCGCCGCTCACATTTAAAGGAAGGTACATTCTCACGCCGGCTTTTTCAAAGACGGGGCCCGCTTTTTCAATGTCTTGTTTCGTTCCGGCGATCACAATTTGCGAAGGTGAATTGTGGTTAGCGATATCAATGCCGGTCAGATGATAATCGGATAGAACCTCTTTTACTTGTTCAGCGGTAAACCCCAAAACCGCCGCCATGCCTCCGGGAGCTGCCTTGCTCATGAGCTCCCCTCTTTTTTTCACAAGCTGCAAACCGGTCTCAAAATCAAAGCAGCCGGCCGCAAATAACGCATTATATTCTCCTAAACTGTGCCCTGCGGCGTAATCAGGCTCTCTGCCGGACTCTTTCATTTTCTTTAAATAACTGAGTGCACTCACCGTATATAACGCCGGCTGGGTAAATTGCGTTTTCCCCAGCTGGTGATTCGGATCCTCCAGACACAATTCTTCTATAGAGTAGCCTAATATGTCATCAGCCTGACGTGTCAGATCTTGAAATTCATCAAACAGTCCGGCTCCCATTCCTTTAAATTGAGAACCCTGCCCCGGGAACACAAACGTAAGCATCTTATCCTCATCCTTTCCGCATCGCCAATTTTGTACATCACATGTGGTTCTCCATACAAAAACGTCTCTTATTTCATATATTGACTGGTGTAAACACCGGCATAAAAATAAAAACACAAACGCGTTTGCGATTCAGCACAGGTTTAAAAATCGCAAACGCATTGTGTTTTCCTTTTCTAACATAATTTATATAAAGACATCTTGCTTGTTTACTGAATGTTTCGCATGACAAGCTGCAGTGCCAATATGCCCGAAAACAGCCATGACGGCACACTTCTCCCTTATCATGTATATGTAGATATATACACTACAATCATTTTTATAATCCCTATTTCCTCTTCAACGTGCCGAAACAGCGATTGAAATTTAATAGGTGCTTTACATCAATTTAATAAATTTAACAAATAGTTGCTATTTAAAGAGAATAATATCAATTTATAGATAATAATGTCAAGGAATTATTTCATTATTTTCTGACATTTATTTCACAGTTTTATGTTCGGTGGACAGTCGGCATAATTGTTTCGGGATAAATGTCAGATAATTCCCTGAACCCTTTTCATGTCAAAGAAAATTCATCGCCTCTCTGTCAATTGGGTCTATACTTATTTTTCATTTTCATATATTATGTAAAAAAAAGACGAATTAGAAAAATTTTTAATCATTTTAAATACTATCCATTAAATACTTTCTTTGTATAATAATTTCTTATTATTCTAAGGAGGACCCAGTCATGAAATGGTACGCACTTTTTGTAGAGTCCGGAAAAGAAGAAACAGTTCAAAAATTTCTGCGTCTGCAGTTTGATGAGCAGGCTCTCTACTCAATCATACCCAAGAAAAAAGTCACAGAACGAAAAGCCGGAATCAAATACGAGGCACTCAAAAAGATGTTTCCGGGATATGTGCTGTTTAAAACGAAGATGACAGAGCGGACATTTCATAAAATCAAAGAACTCCCCATTTCATGCAGAATCGTGAATAACGGCGCATATTATTCCAAAGAGCGTAAAACCTATTTCACGACAATTAAGGATGAAGAAATCCTCCCTATCATTAGGCTGATCGGAGAAGGAGACACTGTAGATTATTCAAAAGTCTATATTGAAAATTCAAAAGTAACCGTTGCCTCAGGGCCTCTTAAAGGAATGGAAGGCATTATTAAAAAGATCGATAAAAGAAAAAGACGCGCCAAAATCTGCCTGTCTTTTATGGGACTGGACAAAATGGTCAACGTCGGAATTGAGGTGCTCTCCAAACCCTAGCATTTCAAAAAAAGCATCAACAGCATATGCCGTTGATGCCCTTTTTATATACAAACGAAAGCCCGACACCGAAATAACCCCGCTCACCACCGTCACGGTCAAACTTTTTAGCATAGTTGACCTGAAGCCGGGCTGCGCCCATGAGGCAAAATCACATTTAGGGGAAGATACATTTTAATCAAGAGCGGTGAATTGACGGTTGAGCTTCATGACGAAAAGCATGTGCTGACTTCGGGCGATGCCGCACAGTTATTTTAATTCCTCGGATGAACCGGTGACATATTTTATGCTGTTCTACTATGCTGAACCGGCTTAAACGGTCCATCAGGCTTCTTCAGACAGAAGCCTGACGGACCGCAACCCATTCTTGTATGCATTGAATCAGTTTCTGGACAGAAGGTGTCTGCGTCTCCTTTGCATGAGCTGTCAAAATGCCGAGCTGCCTGGAGACATACCGGTCGAACCGTTTGATGAGCACATCACAATCATTCACCAAAAGCTGCGGCAAGATGCTGATCCCCAGATTGTTCCGCACCATTGCAATAATCGCTTCATCCCCTCTGATTTGATAAGCGACCCGCGGCGTAATCTTTTCTTCCTTCAGCACTTTCAGCACATCAAAATGTGTCTCCGGATAAGGCACGATACATTTGACGGACTCCATGACATGTAACGGAACCGTTTCACATTGCGCCAATTCATGCTGCGGGCTCATCACCGCTACAATCTGATCCTCGGCCAACGGGTAAAAATGCCACCTCTCGCTGTGGGATGTGCCGATCGCCGCATCAATCCGGTCATCTTTCAGCCATTCTTCCAGTTCAGTAGAATTTCCTTCAAACAAATGCACCTTAATGGAAGGATACAGCTCATTAAATTCCCTCAAAATTTTCGGCAGCCATTTTACCGCCACGCTCGTAACAGTGCCGAGCCGGACTTCCCCTCTTTCTAACCCATTAATATTATCAACGGTTTCAGACAGTTTTTCATAGTTTTTTTGAATTTCCTTCATAATATGTAACACTTTCAAGCCATTTGCGGTGGGCCTCACTCCATGCCGCTGTCTGATCAAAAGCGGAAAACCGTACTCTTCCTCTAATTTACTGATCATTTGGCTGATGTTCGGCTGTGTGTAATTCAATATGGCAGCGGCTTGGGTCAGGCTGCCGCTTTCAACCGTTTTAATAAAGGCTAAATGCTTCTTTAAATCCAACCGGCTTCATCTCCCAGATATCATTCTTTATTATCCAATGCATTAGTTATATTTAGTTTACTTATACATCAATCAAAAATAAAATGGCAATGTCTCCATCATTATACTTGATAACAAACAGAAGGTGAGCGTTTCAGCATGGGTTTTCTCATTCAATTTTTTATCGGCGGCACCGTTATGGTGGCCGCCGCGTATTTAAGCAAATCGAAATACTTATTCTTATCAGGCGTTATTACATTGCTGCCGATCATGACGTTACTGAATATTCACTTGCAGCTGAAAAATATGAGCCCCGACGATTTCAGAGCCGCTCAAAAAAACGGAATATTCGGTGCCTTCGGCGCAGTGATCTTCATCAGCAGTATTTTCATCCTGACAAACTGGTTCAAAGGAGGCCAGGCAGTCATCGGTGCGTTTCTCATCTATATTTGCTATATGATCGGCTGTAAATGCCTGTTATGAAGATACGGCCACGCTGTGTATAAAAAAATGCCCGTCCAGAACAATAAGAACGATGTGTTCAGTTGTGAGCAGTTTATATGACTGAATGATCATGAGTTGTTATAATCAATGTCTAAAAACATTCCGGGAGGCGAAATAAATGGCCAGAAAATTATTCACACCATGGACCGTTAAAGATGTAACGATCAAAAACCGTATTGTTATGGCACCGATGTGCATGTATTCCTCACATGAGAAGGACGGAAAACTGCAGCCTTTTCATATGGCGCACTACATATCGCGTGCAATCGGACAGGTCGGCCTGATTATCGTGGAAGCGACAGCCGTTAATCCTCAAGGGCGCATTTCCGATCAGGATTTGGGCATTTGGAGCGATGATCATATCGAAGGTTTTGCCAAACTGACGGAACAAGTGAAAGCGCAAGGATCTAAAATCGGCATTCAGCTTGCGCACGCCGGACGTAAAGCTGAGCTTGAGGGAGACATTTACGCTCCGTCAGCCATTCCGTTCGATGAGCAGTCCAAAACACCGGCTGAAATGACGACAGAACAAATTAAAGAAACCATTCAGGAATTCAAACAGGCAGCGGCGCGCGCGAAAGAAGCCGGCTTTGATATTATTGAACTTCATGCGGCACACGGCTACTTAATGCACGAATTTTTGTCCCCTCTGTCCAATCACCGTACAGACGAATACGGAGGCTCACATGAAAATCGCTACCGCTTCTTAGGCGAGACCATTGAAGCCGTCAAGGAAGTCTGGGACGGCCCGTTATTTGTCCGTATTTCTGCATCGGATTATACAGACAAAGGGCTGGACATTGCGGATCATATCGGTTTTGCGAAGTGGATGAAAGAACAGGGAGTCGACCTCATTGATTGCAGCTCAGGCGCACTCGTTCAAGCTGATATTAATGTCTTCCCAGGCTACCAAGTGAGCTTCGCAGAGAAAATCCGTGAACAGGCCGAAATCGCAACAGGCGCCGTCGGTTTGATAACGACGGGAACAATGGCGGAAGAAATTCTGCAAAACAACCGCGCTGACCTTATTTTTGTCGCGAGAGAACTTCTGCGCGATCCGCACTTTGCAAGGAGTGCAGCGAAGCAGCTGAATACTGAAATACCGTCACCGGTTCAATACGACAGAGCATGGTGATGAAATGGCAGCCGGAGTTTTTCGATCCGGCTGTCTCTTTTTTTATTTTTTGAGAAACGATTGCCGAAGCTTCTCCGTCTTCCCTATAGAACCAATTAGAGGGGATGACTCCAATGAAAGCAGCATGGATGGAAAGGACATATCTGATTGACGGGTGTCCGTTTTATACGAAACACCGTAAAGGCGCCGGCGAAGTGACGATCGTCTTTGAAGCCGGCTACGGCACTTCTTCTGAAACATGGACATCATTACTCGCTGACATAGATGAAGAATTTGGGGTTTTCACATATGACAGAGCCGGAATCGGCAAAAGCGGACAAAGCCGAAACAAGAGAACGGCGGACCACATGGTACAGGAATTAAACGCTCTTCTTCTGAAGGCCGGCGTCAAGCCTCCTTATCTTGTCGTCTCGCATTCATACGGCGCGATTATCAGCAGACTTTGGGCGAGCCGGAACCGCCGTGATATTCTCGGGATGGTGATGCTTGATCCGGTTTCTGAGGATCAGGAGACGAAAGTGCTTCCGCTTCTTCCCGAAGAAATGAAAGCCGCCTATTTGAAACAGTTCATATTGGAAGGATCACACGCGGAATTTTTGACGAGCCTTCGTCAGATCAAGCATCAGCAGATTCATTTCGGCGATATGCCGCTGTTGATTTTATCATCGGGAGAGCGGGATGAGCGCTTAAAGCACGCTCATGAACAATGGGTGAAACTGCACAGAAGCATGCTTGATGTCTCTTATCAAAGCGGATGGATTCAGGCCAAAAACAGTTCTCATGCCATTCACCACGATGAACCGCACATCGTCCACCTTGCCATTTATGATGTTTGGTGCGCGGTGCGCCAGCAAATGAATGCTCCTGCCTATCAGGCGGTAAACTGATAAAACAAAAGCCATTGTGCAACGGCACAATGGCTTTTGTTATCGTGATCTATTTTGTCTCACGATGCAACGTATACTTTTTCAACCGGGGGGAATACTTTTTCATTTCTAACCGGTCCGGATTCGTCCGTTTGTTCTTCGTCGTAATATAATTTCTGTCCCCTGTCTCTGTACAGGCCAATGTAACATTCACACGCATCATTTTCACCTCTTTAAATCGTAATTATTACGTTTTATTATATCTCACCAGAAAAAAATGTCAAGCATCCATTTTTTAAGACCGCTCCACAGTGACCTCCATGAAGTCAAATGCGATCTTACTGTTTTCAAATACCGCTTTCGCCTCATGTTCGAGACGCTCTATCGGCGATTCACCCTGATACCTTGCGCTGATATGAGTTAAGATCAGCTGTTTGGCGCCTGCTTTTTTTGCCGTTTGCGCAGCCTGTTCTGTCGTCGCGTGATAATAATTATGTGCGAGCTTTGCATCTTCCTTGGCAAATGTCGCTTCATGAACAAGCACATCCGCATTGCTCGCCAGCTCCGTTACCCGCTCTGATGCCCTCGTATCCCCGGAAAAAGCGACGATTCTTCCTTTTTTCGGGGGTTCCAAAAAATCCCGCCCGTTAATGATTCTGCCATCGTCAAGTGTGACCGTTTCGCCTTTTTTGATTTTCTGATAGACGGGTCCGGGCGATATATTCATTTCTTTCAATCTGCCGGCCTGCAATGCGCCGGGAATATCCTTTTCCTGAACCCGGTAGCCGAACGCTTCCACGCCGTGAATGACGGATGCTGCGGTAACAATGAATTGCTCATCTTCAAAAACCGTCCCCTCTTCGATTTCAAGTACGGTAAGAGGATACGTCAGATGAGTCGCCGTCACGTTCAGGCTTGTTTCGATAAAGGCTTTAATGCCTTTTGGCCCGTAAATCGTCAGCTCTTCTTCACCGCCCTGAAATGAACGGCTCCCCAACAGACCCGGAAGACCGTAAACATGGTCGCCGTGAAGGTGGGTGATGAAAATCTTCTCAATTTTCCTCGGTTTGATTGTTGTATGTAATATCTGATGCTGAGTGGCTTCTCCGCAATCAAACAGCCATACGGAACGCCTTTCTTCAAGAAGCTTCAGCGCGACGGACGTTACGTTTCTCGTCTTTGCCGGCATGCCGGCCCCCGTCCCTAAAAATAATAATTCCACAATGCTTCCTCCTAGATCTTTGTACTACTAAGGATACAGGATCAAGCTGAAAATGTGAATTCACCCGGGCCTTCTCCGGCCTGATTAATTTTTTTCCGCAAACCGCAAAAAACAGGCTGAAATGTTTGCTTTCAACGAATTTTAGATTTAAAATGAAGGAAATATGCGGGGTTTTAAACCATGCTTCAGATAAAGTGAGGTACTCTAAGTGAAAACAAACGACAAACCAAAAGCAGTAATTGTAATATTTGGTGCCACAGGGGATTTGGCAAAACGAAAACTTTACCCATCCATTCACCGTTTATATAAAAATGGTCAAATTGGTGAAGAGTTTGCAGTTGTAGGTGTTGGAAGAAGACCTTGGTCAAACGAGGACCTCCGGGAAACCGTTAAAACGTCTGTTTCTTCTGCCGGGCAAAAAGACATAGACGATTTCACATCTCATTTTTATTACCATCCGTTTGATGTAACGAATCCGGGTTCCTATCAGGAGCTGAATGTCCTGCTTGATCAGCTTGAACATACATATGAAATCCCGAACAACAGAATGTTTTACTTGGCGATGGCTCCTGAGTTTTTCGGCACTATCGCAAAATCACTTAAAAACGAAGGTGTCACAGCGACAAATGGCTGGTCCCGTCTCGTCATTGAAAAACCGTTCGGCCATGACCTGCCGAGTGCGAAAGAGCTTAACAAAGAAATACGCGAAGCTTTCACGGAAGATCAAATTTACCGGATCGACCATTACTTAGGCAAACAAATGGTTCAAAATATCGAAGTCATCCGGTTTGCGAATGCGCTGTTTGAGCCGCTGTGGAATAACCGCTACATCTCAAACATCCAGATTACGTCAAGTGAGGATCTCGGCGTTGAGGATCGTGCAAGATATTATGAGAAATCAGGCGCACTCCGTGATATGGTTCAAAACCATATTTTACAAATGGTCGCTCTCTTGGCGATGGAACCGCCGATTAAACTGAACACGGAAGAAATCCGCAGCGAAAAAGTGAAGGTGCTGAGGGCTCTCCGCCCTGTCGCCCCAAACGAAGTGAGCGACTACTTCGTCCGCGGACAATACCAAGCGGGAACGATTGACGGAAACTCCGTACCAAGCTATACAGATGAGCATAATGTAGCACCGGATTCCAATACGGAAACATTCGTGTCCGGAAAGCTGTTGATCGATAACTTCCGCTGGGCCGGCGTTCCGTTTTATATCCGCACAGGGAAACGGATGAAAGAAAAATCAACGAAAATCGTCGTTCAATTTAAAGACATTCCGATGAACCTTTATTACGGCAATGAAACGAATGTAAATCCGAACCTGCTTGTCATCCATATTCAGCCGGATGAAGGCATTACACTATATCTGAATGCTAAAAAATTAGGCGGAGCCGCTCATGCTCAGCCGATTAAGCTGGATTACTGCAGCAACTGCAGTGACGAAATGAACACACCGGAAGCCTATGAAAAATTAATCCATGACTGTCTGCTCGGTGATGCGACAAACTTTGCCCATTGGGACGAAGTGGCGCTTTCATGGAATTTCGTCGATGTGATTTCCGAAACGTGGGCAGCCGACAAAACCCTTTCTCCGAATTATGAAGCCGGGTCAATGGGACCGAAAGCTTCAGACGATCTTCTTGAAAAAGACGGTCTCCACTGGTGGAATATATAAGAAAACATCAAAAACCGCGGCGCCGTTCATGACGGTCCGCGGTTTTTAATATCAGAAAAGCCCCCGCAATAACTGCGGGGGCTTCTTCATTACTTCATCCATTCAGTATGGAAAATGCCTTCTTTATCTGTGCGTTCATACGTATGCGCGCCGAAGTAATCACGCTGCGCTTGAATCAAGTTTGCAGGAAGCACTGCCGTACGGTAGCTGTCGTAATACGCAAGTGCGCTTGAGAACGAAGGTACCGGCACGCCTTGGGCTACGGCAAGTGAAATCACTTGGCGAAGGGCGCCTTGGTAGCTTTCTGCAATGTTTTTGAAGTAGCTGTCTAACAGCAGGTTGTCAAGCTCCGGTTCACGGTCATATGCGTCTTTGATCTTTTGCAGGAACGCCGCGCGGATGATACAGCCGCCGCGGAAGATCATCGCGATTTCACCGTATTTCAGATCCCAGTTATACTCTTCAGACGCGGCTTTCATTTGGGCGAAGCCTTGTGCGTAAGAACAGATTTTACTCATGAAGAGCGCTTTTCTGACCGCTTCAATCAGCTCTTCTTTATTTTCAGTGACCGGCTTAACGTCTGGTCCGGACAGAAGGCTGCTTGCTTTCACACGCTCTTCTTTCATTGCGGAAATGAAACGCGCAAAAACAGATTCAGTGATAATCGGAAGCGGCACGCCTAAGTCAAGAGCGCTTTGGCTTGTCCATTTACCCGTTCCTTTTTGGCCTGCTTTATCAAGGATCACGTCAACAAGCGGTTTGCCCGTTTCTTCATCTTTTTTAGTGAAAATGTCAGCCGTGATTTCGATCAGATAGCTGTCAAGCTCTCCTTTGTTCCACTCAGCGAATACTTCGTGAAGCTCTTCGGCAGACAATCCGAGCACCTGTTTCAAAATGAAATATGACTCAGAGATCAGCTGCATGTCACCGTATTCGATACCGTTGTGCACCATTTTTACATAGTGCCCCGCTCCGTCCGGGCCGATGTATGTCGTACAAGCTTCTCCGTCCACTTTAGCAGAAATGGCTTCTAGAATCGGCTTCACGAGTTCGTGCGCTTCCTTTTGGCCGCCCGGCATAATAGAAGGCCCTTTCAGCGCTCCCTCTTCACCGCCTGATACACCCGTTCCGATAAAGTGAATGCCGCTTTCGGCAAGCTCTTTGTTCCGGCGCTGTGTATCTTTATAGTATGTATTTCCGCCGTCAATCAAAATATCGTCTTTTTCCAGATGAGGAAGAAGAGATTGAATCGTCGCATCCGTTGCAGTTCCCGCTTTAACCATTAATAAAATTTTACGGGGTGTTTCAAGAGACTGGACAAACTCCTCAATGCTGTATGTACCGACAACATTTTTGCCTTTTGCCTCTTCTAAAAACTCTTCCGTTTTGCTGCTTGATCTGTTGTATACAGACACAGAAAATCCCCGGCTTTCGATGTTAAGAGCCAGATTTTTACCCATTACCGCAAGACCGATAACTCCGATTTGTTGTTTTGACATATTCTAACGTCCCTTCTTCAAACGTTTAACCATTTTAAAATTTAAATTAAAATAAAATGATATTTATACTAAAGAAATTATCATACATAACCCCTTTTTTCAAGTTATTCACCTTTTCTTTTCATCCTGAAAAAAGTCTCTGTTAAAGCTCGTTCCCCTTGTTTTGCTTTCTTCTTTTTTTATAACGGCGCCTTTTCTGATCAGGTTTTGGCCGTACTTTTCATTCAGCTCGTTCATCATCTGAAAAATCGGCTCATCCTTTGCGTCCTCCTTGAATGAAAACAGATCAAGCTGTTTATACGCCTGCTGTTTTTCAACCAGTTCCGTTCCGGTGATGCCGAGAAGCCTTACCGGATTTTGGTTCCAGTGCTTGTCAAACAGTTCCATCGCCGCTTCCATGATGTCTTTTTTCTGATCAGCCGGATTGCTGAGGGTCATGCTTCTTGTGACCGTTTTCCAATCCGCATACCGAATCATGATGAACAGCCTGCAGGCCATGACCTCCTTACGCTGGAGCCGTTCGCTCACAGACAGCGCGAGCCGGTCAAACACGCCCGTTAATTCATCCCAGTCAGCCGAATCATGCGACAGGGTGGATGAGTTGCCGACGCTTTTAAATTCATATATCCGCTCGGGATTGACTTCTGCAGGATGAATGCCGTTCGCTTTATCCTTCAGCCTCGGGCCGTTTATGCCGAGAAGCGTTTTCAGCGCATGTTCATCTCCTTTTGCCAAATCACCGATCGTTTTGATGCCGAGCGTTTTTATTTTTTCCGCAGTTTTCGTTCCTATACCGTGCATCTCTTCAATCGGAAGAGGCCATAAGACGTCCGGCAGCTCTCTTTTTCTTAAAATGGTGATGCCGAGCGGTTTTTTCATGTCAGACGCCATTTTGGCGAGAAATTTATTCGGGGCGATGCCGATGCTTGACGGAAGCAAAAGCTCTTTTTGCAGTCTCGCCTGAATGTCTTCGGCTGTCTCATACGCCCTGTGTCTGTGCGGTGTGTCCGTAATATCCATGTATCCTTCATCAATAGAAACAGGCTCGACTAAATCCGTATACTCCCTCAGAATGCTGAACATTTCTTTTGACGAACTCCGATAGCGGTCAAAATTCGGAGGCACGACGATGAGTTCCGGACAGAGGCGTTTTGCCCGCCACACCGGCATGGTGGTCTTTACGCCCCGCGCTCTCGCTTCATAGCTGCAGGTGACGATGATTCCTTTCCGTTCCTTCACGTTTCCGGCAACGGCGATAGGTTTTCCTCTTAAAGACGGATCATACGCCATTTCTACGGAGGCATAAAAACTGTTCATATCGATATGAAATATTATTCTCCCTTTTCCGGCCACTCCCGGCGCCTCCTTTCCTTTCATAGACAACCTTATATATATGTAGTAAAATAAGAGCTGAATGGATGTGATAAAATGATTCTTGAGTCAATGAATGACTTTTTATTTTTAGTCGATTTTTTCACAATTATTCTTCCCGCTCTGACCGCGATCGGCATCGCTTTTCTTTTGCGTGAGCGCCGCGCAGGCGAGCATTGGAGAACGAAACGAATAGATGAACATCAAGCAGTCGTTCAGCTGAACCGAACAGACTTTCTTATTATTATATATCATCGCATTACAACTTGGATACGTAAAGTCATCCGCATGAATTCACCGGCGAATGATGATGAAGATGTCAGCTTCCTCCTTTTATAACGGCAAGTGAAGATAAAAAGGAGGAGACATAATTGTCTAAAACATATCAAAAATGGATCGCATTCGGATTGTTTTTTATCGTACTGTGCACAGGCCGCTCGGCTTTTGCGGCGACATCTCAGACTCAGACGGGAGGCCTCGGGAATATCGGGTTTTTCCACGATTACCTGATCGAGCCGTTTTCGGCACTTTTAAAAGGTGTGGCGGGCCTGTTCCACGGTGAGTACGGACTGTCGATTATTCTGGTGACGATTATCGTCCGGATCGTTGTATTGCCTTTGTTTGTGAACCAATTTAAGAAACAGCGGGTGTTCCAGGAAAAAATGGCTGTGATCAAACCGCAGGTCGACAGCATTCAGGCTAAAATGAAACAAACGAAAGATGCGGAGAAACAAAAAGAACTGCAAATGGAAATGATGAAGCTTTACCGTGAGCACAATCTGAATCCGATGGCAATGGGATGTCTTCCGATGCTGGTGCAATTCCCGATTTTGATCGGTTTTTATTACGCCATCCGCTCAACGCCGGAAATCGCTTCACACTCATTTCTGTGGTTCAGCTTAGGGCATTCTGATATTCTTGTATCACTGTGCGCGGGGGCCATGTATTTCTTACAGGCTTATATTTCCCAAAAATTAAACGAGAAATATTCACCGGCTGCTCAAAATCCGGCCGCGATGCAGTCAGCAAAAATCATGGTCTTTATTTTCCCTGTCATGATGACCATTTTTTCACTTAACGTACCGGCTGCGCTGCCGCTTTACTGGTTTACAAGCGGACTGTTTTTGACAGTGCAGAATGTACTTTTACAGCAGACGCATCATAAAAAGAAACAAGCTGCGGCTCAGGCGGAGCCCGCCAAATCATAATACTGAAACCCTGCCGGAACCTATCCGGCAGGGTTTTTTCTTGTATCTGCAAGGCTTTAAACCAATTATCATGAAGAATGAAAAAAGCACCCAAACAACTGGGTGCTTCGTTTTTAGTTGGCCGCTGTTTCGATAATGGCAACGACCATTTCCGCCGTTTTGACGAGCTCTTCAATCGGCATTTTTTCATTTTTCGTATGGATTTGTTCATAGCCTACTGACAGGTTGACTGTCGGAATGCCGTGGCCGGCAATGACGTTTGCGTCACTTCCGCCGCCGCTTGTCTGAAGTTCGCTCGGCCGGCCGATTTTTGCCGCCGCTTTTTTCGCGACTTCCACAACCTGATCGCCGTCCTGATATTTGAAACCCGGATACATGACCGCGATGTCCACTTCCGCGCGGCCTCCCATCTCAGCTGCAGCAGATTCGAAAGCTTCTTTCATTTTCTGCACTTGCGCTTCCATTTTTTCAGGCACTAATGAACGCGCTTCAGCCAGAATATCAACCTGATCGCAGACGATATTGGTTTGCGTGCCGCCTTCGAAACGTCCGATATTAGCCGTTGTTTCTTTATCAATACGGCCGAGCGGCATTTTAGAGATTGCTTTTGATGCGATTGTAATCGCGGAGATGCCTTTTTCCGGTTCTACCCCCGCATGAGCCGTTTTCCCGAAAATGGTTGCTCTCACTTTCGCTTGTGTCGGTGCGGCTACAATAATGTTGCCGACTTTTCCGTCTGAATCAAGCGCAAAACCGTATTTCGCGGTAATGTCTGAACGATCCATTGCTTTTGCCCCGACTAATCCCGATTCTTCTCCGGCCGTGATAATGAATTCAATGGTGCCGTGCTCGATGTTTTGTTCTTTCAGCACTTTAATGGCTTCAAACATTGCGGCAAGTCCCGTCTTATCATCAGCGCCGAGAATCGTCGTGCCGTCGGATTTTACATAGCCGTCTTCCACAATCGGCTTAACGCCTTTGCCCGGGACAACCGTGTCCATGTGCGATGTGAAATAAATCGTATCCGCATCTTTTGTGCCCTTTAACGTACAGATTAAGTTGCCGGCTCCATGCCCCGTCACTTCTTTTGTATCATCTTCTTTTACGCTCAATCCTAAATCAGTGAATTTTTGTTTGAGCACCTTGCTGATTTCCGCTTCATGTTTTGTCTCTGAATCAATTTGAACGAGTTCAAGAAATTCTTCAAGCAGACGTTTTTCGTTTACCATTTTCAGTTCCCTCCGTTTAAAGCGGTATATTACCGTGCTTTTTTTTCGGTCTTTCCTCTTCCTTATGCGCAAGCATGTCAAATGCCTGAATCAATTTTTTCCTCGAGTCTTCCGGCCGGATGATATCATCCACCATTCCGCAGGCCGCTGCTTTATACGGACCGGCGTTTTCCTTTTCGTATATGGCTTTTTTTTCGCGCTTCGTTTTCTCCGGGTCGTCAGAAGCCTGTATGTCTCTGCTGTATAAAATCGACGCCGCGCCTTCCGCTCCCATCACGGCGATTTCCGCATTGGGCCAGGCGAATACAAGATCTGCCCCGAGCCCTTTCGAATTCATGGCGACATAGGCGCCTCCGTAAGCTTTTCTGATGATGAGCGTCACTTTCGGCACCGTCGCTTCGGCAAAAGCATACAGCAATTTTGCTCCGTGACGGATGATTCCCGCATGTTCCTGCTGAAAGCCCGGAAGAAATCCCGGAACATCAGCGATCGTCAATAGCGGAATATGAAACGCGTCGCAAAAACGGATGAATCTCGACGCTTTGTCAGCGGCATCAATCGTGAGGCTCCCCGCCAAGTGTTTCGGCTGGTTTGCGACAACACCGACTGTACGCCGTCCGAGTTTCAGAAAACCGACAGCAATGTTTTTGCCAAAATACGGCTGAATGTCAAAAAACGTTCCGTCATCCGCCAGCTCTTTTATTACCTGTAACACATCGTAAGGTTTCGAACTGTCCGCGGGAACGAGGGTGTTTAATAACGGTCTGGCGTCTTCCTTTTTAACGGGCAATGCCGTCTGTCCGCCGTGCGGGAGATAAGAAAGCAGGGTTTTCACAGCGGAAAGAGCCTCTTTTTCCGTTCGTGCGGAATAGTGGGCATTTCCGCTTATCACATTATGTATTCCCGCACCGCCTAAACTTTCCGCGTCAATCTGTTCACCCGTCACCTGTTCAATGACTTTCGGGCCTGTAATAAACATGTGCGACGTATGCTCCGCCATAATCACAAAATCCGTCAAAGCGGGTGAATAAACAGCACCGCCGGCACACGGCCCAAGGATGACAGAAATTTGCGGAATCACTCCCGAGTAAAGGACGTTGCGCCTAAAGATATGACCGTATCCATTTAATGATACCACACCCTCTTGAATTCTCGCACCACCTGAGTCGTTCAGCCCGATGATCGGAGTTTTATTTTTCGCCGCCAGATCCATTACCGCCGCGATTTTTTCCGCATGTGTCTCGCCGAGCGTCCCGCCGAGTACGGTAAAGTCATGGGCAAACAAATACACGGGCCGTCCGTCAATTGTGCCGTATCCGGTAACAACGCCGTCTCCCGGAGCATTCTGGCATCCGGGCATGCGGCTTTTGGCAAACGGCTGCAGCTCTGAAAAACTGTCTTCGTCCAATAAATAGTCAATTCTTTCTCTTGCCGTCAGCTTGCCTTTTTTGTGCTGTTTTTCATTTTTTTCCGCTCCGCCGCCGTTTGTTAAAAAGGAACGTCTTTCATTTAAGTGTCTGATATGATCACTCATGCTCATCTTGAGTTTCTCCTTTTTCAATTGTTTCACAAAGCTCAATCAGGACCCCGTTCGCCTCTTTTGGAGAGAGAAATGTGATCTTCTTCCCGCCCGCTCCGTTTTGCGGTTCATGATGGATCAAAGTCATGCGGCATGCTTCAAGCTCCTTGATCGTTTCCTTCATATCGGCGCAGCGGAATGCCAAATGATGCAGCCCTTCGCCTCTTTTCTGTAAAAAAGAGCTGACGGGAGACGCGTCCGACAGCGGCTCAATCAGCTCAAGCTTTGTGCCTCCCGCTTCTAAAAAAGCAACTCTCACATTTTGGCCGCTTACCAGCTCGTCTCCCATATACGTAAGCCCGAGCATCCGTTCGTAAAATCCTCTCGCAGCTTCAATAGAGCTGACGGCAATGCCGACATGATCAAGTTTTTTCATAGCGCGGCCACCTGCTTTCCGCCATAGGATATGGCTTGTTCATACAAGCAAAACACGTTAAAATGATAGACAGTAATCTTAAGGAGTGAAACAATGTCTCAAAAATTTATGAAAAGCGCCGTCATCGTCATTTTGGGCGTATTTATACTTTCAACCCTCCTCTCAGGCATTATGATGTATTTGCGGTAAAAAAGCAGGCGCCTCATTGCAAGGGGGTTTCCTGCTTTTTTATGAGGGCTTTCCGCTCTATTGCGATGTCCTCGAATGAGCGGTTTTCTTTTGTAATCAACACTTTCGTTCCGGGAGGGATAATCCGGAAAATACGGATGACATCCCGGTTTTTCATACGGATGCAGCCGTTTGAAACAAACCCCCCGATCAGCTCTTCTCTGTTTGTTCCGTGAATGCCGTATATCCTGCCGTCGGTGCCTTTCGCGTCAAAACCGATCCAGCGGACGCCGAGCGGGTTTTCCGGCGCGCCTCCCTCTACATTTTTCTTCCGGTAATACGGATTGACGGCTTTGACCGTTACCGTAAATTCTCCTTCAGGCGTCAAATCATCCGTTTTTCCCGTCGCCACCTGATAAATGCCTTCTATTCGGTTATCCTTCACAACAGCAAGCGCATTTGTGGCTTTATTGACGATAATATAAGGGTCACCCGGCAAAGGGTTCGCGCCAAGCGGCCAAAGCGGAGACAGCAGCAGGGCGGCTGACAATAAAAAAAATCGCATGGGCTCCCCTCCTTTTTTCATTAGAATGACCAATGAAAGGAGGACTCATGCGATTGATCCATATGTTTTTTACAGCTTGATGCCTTTGAAATAACTTTTAATCACGAGATATTGTTCCATCTCACCGAGGAGATGGAACAAAGCCGCCCGCGCTTCAAACTCCTCGCGCGTTGCCGGGAGCGGCATTTCTTCAAATTCCGTTCTCATTTCTGCAAGTCTTTTTAAAAATTTATGAGCGGTATTGCCGGGGTGAATGGCTTCCCTTAATTCATGGATGAAATGGGCGATTATTTTGCCCTGCTCCACCGTTATTGAAATAGAGGTAATCTTCGGCAGCAGCCGTTCAATGATTTCAAATTGTTTCTGTCTCATCTTAAAATAATGATAGTAAAGATTTTCATGGCGCAAAATATGATTCTGCACGTCCCGATAGGCGAGGTTTTTCGCCTCTTGAATCATCTGATGCGTCTCCGGTATTTCCTTCCCCGACCAATCTTGCTCACCAGTTAACAAATACCGTTCGATTTCGGCGAAGATGACGGAAAAGTTGTCCTCGATTTTTTTCCGGTACGCCGCGAGTTTTCTGTCGAGGCTCGGCATATACAGATTCATTAACAGCGCGACGCCGATACCTACGGTAATCAGCTGGAACTCATTCCAGATAAACGCCATCGTAATGCCGCCGGACATATATAAATGAAGAATGATTACTGAGCTGGTGACGATCCCTTCGTTTATTTTTAAAACGACTGTAGTCGGAATGAACAGCACCAGCAATATTCCGATCGCAAACGGGTAATAGCCGATCAGCCCGAAAAAGACATATGAGAAGACGATCGCCAATAAACAGGCGGCAAATCGGGCCCACGAGGCCTGAAGCGACCGCTTTTGCGTAATCTGGATGCACAATATGGTGATGATTCCTGCGGATGCGAAGTTTTGCAGATGCAACAGCTGGGCTAAATAAATGGCCAGCGCCGTTCCAAGTGCGGTCTTTAGTGTGCGGTAACCGATTTTAAACATTGCTTGCTCCATTCTGTTTGTTTCTTTCTCAAAAAAAAGAAGAAGAGCATTCTTCTTCTTTTCTTCCAGTTATATTTTATAATATTTTTTCTAAAAAGTCCTGTGCTCTTTTTGACTTCGGAGAAAGAAAAAATTCTTCCGGCTGCCCGTCTTCCACGATCGTCCCTTCATCCATGAATAATACGCGGTCTGCCACTTCTTTGGCAAATCCCATTTCGTGCGTTACGATCACCATCGTCATGCCCGTCTGCGCGAGCTCTTTCATCACCTCAAGAACTTCTTTGACCATTTCCGGGTCAAGAGCCGAGGTCGGTTCATCAAACAGCATGATGTCAGGATTCATGGCAAGCGCCCGCGCGATGGCGACCCGCTGCTTCTGTCCGCCTGACAAACGGTTCGGATAGTCGTTCCGTTTGTCAAGCAGTCCGACTTTTTCAAGGAGGGCGCACGCCTTTTCCTCCGCCTCCTTTTTAGACTCTTTCTTCACGCTGACTGGCGCGTATGTGATATTTTCAAGCACCGTTTTATGAGGAAACAAATGAAAATGCTGAAATACCATGCCGATATTTTCCCGCACTTTCAGTTTATTCGTTTTAGCTGCGGTAATTTCATTTTCTTTAATGGCAATCGTTCCGCCGCTCGGGGTTTCCAGCAGATTTAAGCAGCGCAGAAACGTTGATTTGCCGGAACCGGAAGGGCCGATGACAGCGACGACTTCCCCTTCTTCGATCTGTGTTGAAATGTTTTTCAGTACTTCATGTTTCCCGAATGATTTTGACAGGTTGTCGACCTTAATCATTGGCTTTCAGCTTCCTTTCTACGCCTTTTCCGATGAATGCTAAGATCAAAACGAGCACGTAATAGATTAAGCCCGCCACAATAAGAGGTTCTAAATAGTTGTATGTTGCGGCGCCGGACTGGTAGGCCCGTCTCATAATGTCGCCAAGACCGATAACTGTGACGATCGCCGATTCTTTCGTTAAGGTGATTAATTCGTTAATAATAGCCGGAGAAATGTTTTTAAACGCCTGCGGCAGCAGCAGATCTTTCATCATTTTTCCGTACGGCACGCCGAGAGCGACGGCAGCCTCTTTTTGTCCTTTGTCAATTGCGTTGATTCCCGCTCTGATAATTTCAGAGACGTAAGCGGCTGAATTGAGCGATAATGCGGTGACCGCCGCCCAAAATTGATCGATCTGAAAGCCCAGAAGCTGCGGCATACCGAAATAGATGATCATCAGCTGCAGCACGAGCGGCGTGCCGCGGAATATCGAAGTATAAAAATCCGCAATCCATTTCAGCGGACTGATCGTGCTGATTTTAAATAAGCTGAGCACGATGCCTAATACAAGACCGATGACCGCTGAAACGAGCACAATTTTTAATGTGACCGCAAGGCCTTCCAATATAAAAGGAATTTGGGGGATTGTCGCTGAGAAATCCAAATTCATACGTGTGATCTCCTTTGTCTTTATTCAAGATAAAAAGCTCAACGAAAAGTTGAGCTTTCTTTTATTTCTCGTTGGTGAACCATTTTTTCTTCAGTTTTTCGATTTCTCCGTTTTTCTCCATTTCTTTCAGCGCTTTGTTGAACTTCGCTGTCAGATCACTGTCTTTGCGGAACGCAATCGCGGAACCCGATTCCTCTGATTTCGCATCTGCTGACGCAAAGCCCTGCAGATCTTGATTTGAACTGAAATAGCCTTGTGCTACGATGTCTTCGATAATCGCGGCATCAAAACGCCCGGATTTGATCTCTTCGGTTAAGTCTGAGATCCGGTTGCGGTCTTCGAGCTGAAAACCGTATTTCGAAGCGAGCTTCTTGCCTTTTTCCTCTTGAATGGAGCCGAGCTGAACACCGACGGTTTTGCCTTTCAGATCATTCAAGGATTTAATGCTGCTTCCCTTTTTCGTAACGATCATATTGTTAGCAGTATAATAAATATCAGAAAAATCAACTTGCTTTTTCCGTTCCGGCGTAGGTGTCATTCCAGATAATATCATATCTACCTGCTTGGACTTCAAGGCTGTAATCAGGCTGTTGAAGTCCATGTCCTGCACCTCAACGTCATAGCCGGTCTTTTTGCCCAGAGCTTTTGCCAGATCAACGTCAAACCCGGTGATCTGATCGCCGTCTTTATATTCAAATGGTTTATAGTCAGCCGATGTACCCATAATCAGCTTGTTCTTTCCGCCTTCTGAGCCTGAATTGCCTGATCCGCAGGCGGACAGCGCAAAGGTGATACATGCGGCAGCTAATACCAACAGCCATTTCTTCATGATTCATTTCCCCCATATCTACTGATCTCTTAAATTTGAATATTTATTCGTTAACTTGTATTTTAAACACTTTTTAATTGTGATGCAATACTATTTTTGAAAAATATATTTTCCTCTCTGTGTTTATTATAGTCATTGTTTTTCAGGTTAGTGACAGCTGAACGCCGATGTATAAATATTTATATTTATACAGATGCCATATAAAAAAACCCCGCAAGCGCTTGGCTCCGGGGTTTTTCTTTCACTTATACTTCTTCACAATATTCTTCAAATGCTTCCTGCAGTTTTGTGACGACGGCCATCGGCTCATGGCCTTCAATTTCATGGCGTTCCACCATTTTCATGATTTTCCCGTCTTTTAAAATGGCAAATGACGGAGAGGACGGCGGATAGCCTTCAAAGTATTCTCTCGCTTTGGCTGTCGCTTCTTTATCCTGTCCGGCAAATACCGTCACAAGCTGATCCGGGCGTTTATCGTAATGTACGGAATGGTACGCGGCAGGCCGTGCAATACCGCCTGCGCATCCGCACACAGAGTTGACCATGACGAGTGTCGTTCCTTTTTTCGAAAGCGCTTCGTCCACTTCCTCAGCGGTTTTCAGCTCTGTATACCCGGCGGCCGTGATTTCCTGGCGGGCTTGACGCACGACATCATTCATAAATAAATTAAAATCCATATTCAACTGGGACCTCTCCTTTTTGATCATCTCTTCTTATGATAGCAAGGAACCTCCCTATCGGCAAATGACACCGCTCATATCCAATTGTTTTTTGTCCCTTTTATGTTCCCGATGTAAGTTTATGACCCTTTAAAAACGGGAAACTTGTTAAGGAGATTGTCTGAAATAAAGGAGCAGTCATATGAGCCAACGGAAAGCAGTTTTAATTTATAACGGAAACGCCGGTCAAAAACAGATTGATAAAACGCTCGGCACGGTCGTCCCCATTTTGGCCCAGTCAGCTGATGAACTTTTGATTAAACCGACCAAACATCAGGATGATGCCCGTCAGTATTGTGAAAATCTCGACAGTTCAGTTGACCATTTATATATTTTAGGCGGAGACGGCACTGTGCATCAATGCATCAACAGCATCAGCAAGCTTGATCACAGACCCGCTGTCGGCATTTTGCCGGGAGGAACGTGCAACGATTTCTCACGGGCGCTCGGCATCCCGCAAAACCTTCAAAAGGCCGCTGAAGCGCTCGCGGCCGGACATAAACGGATGATTGACGTCTGTAAAACGGATGACGGCTATTTTCTGAACTTCTGGGGCATCGGACTGATCACCGAAGCATCAAGCCATATTAATGAAACTGAAAAAGCATGGCTTGGTAAAATCAGCTACTTCACGAGCGCCTTGCGGACGATGACAAGCGCGAACCCGTTTCCTGTCAAATTGACGATTGACGGCGAGGTGAAAGAAGACGAAGCCGTAATGGTGCTTGTCATGAACGGGCATTATATCGGGACAAACAGAGTTCCCCTGCCTGATGCCAGCCTCCAGGACGGCTTAGCCGATGTGTTAATCTGCCGCAACACAAGCCTTGCCGCGCTGCGGGAGCTGATGACGATGGAGCAGGGTTCGTTTGATGATTTCAAAGGGGAGCTGTCCTATATTCAGGCCTCCAGGATTGAAATCGAAACCGCACGTGAGATGGACGCGGATACAGATGGCGAGGTATACGGAACAACACCTTGTACGATCGAAGTGAAAAAACATCATCTCACTATGCTTGTTCCCGAGGATTCACAATGAAAATAAAAAAGCTCCTTTTGCCGCCCGGGCAAAAGGAGTTTTTTTAATAGACGGAAGTATGTTCATCAATGTTTTCTAAGATCTCTTTGACGCGTCCGAGGAATCGGCCGCACACGAGCCCGTCGAGCACTCTGTGATCTAAAGACAGGCAAAGATTAACCATATCACGAACGGCGATCATCCCATTATTCATGACAACCGGACGTTTGACGATAGATTCTACCTGAAGAATCGCCGCCTGCGGATGGTTGATAATGCCCATAGATTGAACTGAGCCGAAAGATCCCGTGTTATTGACGGTAAATGTGCCGCCCTGCATATCTTCCGCGGTAAGTTTTCCGTTTCTCACTTTTTTCGCAAGATCCGTTATTTCTCTGGCTATGCCTTTAATCGTTTTTTCATCAGCATGCTTAATAACCGGAACAAACAGCGAATCTTCCGTGGCAACGGCAATGGAGATGTTGATGTCTTTCTTTTGGACGATTTTGTCCCCCGCCCACATGCTGTTCATCTGCGGGAACTCTTTGAGAGCCTGCGCCGCCGCTTTTACAAAGAAAGCGAAAAACGTTAAATTGAAGCCTTCTTTCTGTTTAAATGAGTCTTTAATGCTGTTTCTGTACGCCGTCATGTTCGTGACGTCGACTTCCATCATCGTCCAGGCATGCGGAATTTCTGTTTTGCTTTTATGCATATTGGCGGCGATGGCTTTTCTGACGCCTGTAACCGGAATTTCAATATCACCGGCTGACAGAGCGGGTTGCGGCGCTTGTTTTTGCTGTTGTTTCGGCGCTTGTTGCGTTGTTTGAACGGCAGCCGGCGCCGGTGCTTCCGACTTCTGCTTCATTCCCGAATCAATGATCTTTTGAATATCTTTTCGCGTAATTCTTCCGCCTGCACCCGTTCCTTCAACTTCTTCAAGCTGAATGCCGTGTTCTCCCGCTAATCTGAGCACGGCCGGCGAATAACGCGCTTTATTTGACTGATCTTTACCTTGACGGTTTGCACCGGTGTCTGAAGGGGTATTCTGCTCTTCTTCCCGCTTCGGCGCCACTTCGGTTTCCGTTTCTTCTGTTTCAATTTTGCAGATGATCTCGCCGACTGCAAGAGTCTGGCCTTCTTCTCCTACAAGTTCTCTAATCGTACCGGTAAAAGAAGACGGCACCTCCGCGTTCACTTTATCTGTCATGACCTCCGCGATGGGGTCATATTTATTCACTTGATCACCGGGGGATACCAGCCACTTGCTGATCGTCCCTTCCGTCACGCTCTCTCCGAGCTGAGGCATAGCCATTTGTTCAATCGCCATGTCAAAAACCTCCTTACGTCTTTAAAACTCCGCTAATTCTCTCATCGCGGCTTCTGCTTTGTCAGAATTCATCATGAAGTATTTTTCCATTGTCGGCGCATAAGGCATTGCCGGAACGTCAGGACCTGCAAGCCGCTTGATCGGCGCGTCTAAATCAAATAAGCAGTTTTCAGAAATAATGGCGGCGACCTCGCTCATAATACCGCCTTCTTTCGTATCTTCTGTGATCAGCAATACTTTTCCTGTTTTAGACGCGGCTTCAATGATGGCTTCTTTATCTAACGGATAAACCGTACGCAAGTCTAATACGTGTGCGGAAATTCCGTCTTTTTCAAGGCGCTCGGCAGCCTGCAGAGCAAAATGGACGCATAATCCGTACGTAATAACAGTAATGTCGCTGCCTTCGCGTTTTACATCCGCCTTTCCGATCGGAAGGACGTAATCATCCGCAGGGACTTCGCCTTTAATCAGACGGTACGCCCTCTTATGTTCGAAAAACAGCACCGGATCTTCGTCACGGACTGCAGCTTTCAACAGCCCTTTTGCGTCATAAGGAGTTGAAGGCATGACAATTTTAAGGCCCGGCTGGTTGGCAAAAATAGCCTCCACAGATTGGGAATGATACAACGCGCCGTGCACGCCGCCGCCATAAGGCGCTCTGATGACCATCGGACAGCTCCAATCATTGTTTGAACGGTAGCGTATTTTTGCCGCTTCTGAAATGATTTGGTTGACCGCAGGCAGAATGAAATCGGCAAACTGCATCTCGGCAATCGGGCGCATGCCGTACATCGCGGCGCCGATGCCGACACCGGCAATCGCTGATTCAGCAAGCGGCGTATCCATCACCCGCTCTTCTCCGAACTGTTCATAGAGACCCGCCGTGGCTTTAAACACGCCGCCTTTTCTCCCGACGTCTTCCCCGAGAACAAACACGCGCGGATCTCTTTCCATTTCTTCTTTCATTGCTGCATTAATACTGTCAATATAAGACATTACAGACATAAGTATTCCTCCCTACTTCGCATAAACGTGATCAAGCGTTGATTCAGGAGATGCGTATGGCGCTTTCTCCGCTTCGTCTGTCGCTTCGTTTACGATAGCCATGATGTCATCCAGCATGGTCTTTTCTTCTTCTTCACCTAGAAGCCCGGCTTCTTGCAAGTATGCTTTGTATAAAAGAAGCGGATCTTGTTTCTTTGCTTCTTCTACTTCTTCGCGTTCTCTGTAGCTGCTGTCGTCGTCATCACTGGAATGCGGCGTCAAACGGTAGGAAACCGTTTCTATTAATGTAGGGCCTTCGCCTTTAGACGCCCGTTCGCGCGCTTCTTTTACGACCCGGTAAACTTCCAGCAGGTCGTTTCCGTCAACAGTGACTCCCGGCATGCCGTAGCCTGCCGCCCGGTCGGATATTTTCTCGCACGCCACCTGTCTGTCATACGGGACAGAAATAGCATACTTATTGTTTTCACACATGAAAATGACCGGCAGTTTATACACGGCGGCAAAGTTTGCCCCTTCGTGAAAATCCCCCTGGTTGGAAGATCCTTCTCCAAAGGTAACGAAAGAGACGATATCCTTTTTATCCATGCGTCCCGCAAGCGCGATTCCGACTGCATGAGGAACCTGCGTCGTAACAGGGGATGAGCCCGTTACGATTCTGTTTTCCTTTTGCCCGAAGTGGCCCGGCATCTGCCTTCCGCCTGAGTTCGGGTCAGCTGCTTTCGCAAAACCCGACATCATCAAATCCTTTGCAGTCATACCGAATGCAAGTACAACCCCTATATCTCTGTAGTACGGAAGCACATAGTCGGTATCACGGTTTAAGGCATAGGCCGCGCCTACTTGCGCCGCTTCCTGTCCTTGACATGAAACAACGAACGGAATTTTGCCCGAGCGGTTTAAGAGCCACATTCTTTCGTCGATTTTTCTGGCTAACAGCATGGTTCTATACATTTCAACGGCTTCTTCGTCAGAGAGCCCTAATGCTTGATGGCGGTTTGTAGTCATTCAAACCCCTCCTTCTTTCCTTTTAAAAATGAATCGCGTTTCCGTCTGCGGCTAACGCAGCTTCTCCAATCGCTTCTGACAGCGACGGATGCGGATGTATGGACTGGCCGATTTCCCAAGGCGTCGCGTCGAGCACCTTGGCAAGCCCCGCTTCAGAGATCATATCGGTGACGTGCGGGCCGATCATATGAACACCGAGAATATCATCTGTATTCCGATCGGCGACGATTTTGACAAAGCCGTCGTTTTCTCCGTATACAAGAGCCTTTCCGATCGCCATGAACGGAAACTTCCCGATCTTCAGTTCATGCCCTTTTCGAAGAGCTTCCTCTTCTGTCAGACCGACGCTCGCCGCTTCCGGATTTGAATAAATACATTTCGGCACAAGAGCGGCATCAAGCGGAGCCGGATTAAGACCCGCCATATGCTCAACGGCAATGATGCCCTCACGGGAGGCCACATGCGCAAGCTGCAGCCCGCCGACAACATCACCGATCGCATAAATGTGCGATTCCTTCGTCTGCCCGGCTTCGTTCACGATGATAGAACCGTTTTCCGCTTCAATATCCGTGTTTTCAAGCCCGATCCCTTCAATGTTCGGCTGGCGGCCGATGGAAACAAGCATTTGTTCCGCGTGATACGTTTCTTTTTTTCCATTCTTTTCAGCGGCAATTGAAACGCCGTCCGCTTTTTCCAATGTATCCGGAAGCACTTTCGCACCCGTCACGATCTTAATTCCTTTTTTCGTTAACAGTTTTTCCATCTCGCTTGAAATATCACGGTCTTCCGTCGGCAAAATGCGGTCCGCATATTCAATCACAGTGATATTGACGCCGAAATCCTTCAGCATGGATGCCCATTCAATTCCGATGACACCGCCGCCGACGATCATCATGGAGTGGGGCAGACGTTCAAGCTCTAACGCTTCATCTGATGTCAGAATATATGTACCGTCTGCTTCTAAACCCGGCAGCATTTTCGGCCTTGAACCGGTTGCGATAATCAATT
The DNA here is from genome assembly GCF_041222765.1 of Bacillus sp. JNUCC-21. NCBI lineage: Bacteria > Bacillati > Bacillota > Bacilli > Caryophanales > Bacillaceae > Bacillus > Bacillus sp. JNUCC-21. The sequence goes on from NZ_CP166019.1 coordinate 2,582,297, forward strand.
GTTTCGGTATCAGCATGTCATTTTCTTCACCATTTGCGTATTCGACTGAAACCGTACCGGGAAGAGGTGAGAAGATGGAAGGGCCGAGCATACGTCCGTACCCGTTGAATACATCAATCTTCCCCTTTTTCATCAAGTGGGCGACACCGCCGGCCAGCCGGTCAACGATTCCCTGCTTTCGTTTTTGCACGCTGTCAAAGCGGAGGGAGACACCTTCCGTTTCAATGCCGAATGCTGCCGCTTCCTTTGCGGTTCGGTACACTTCCGCGCTTCTTAACAGCGCTTTACTCGGGATACATCCTTTATGCAAGCATGTTCCGCCAAGCTTTTCTTTTTCTACAACGGCCGTTTTTAAGCCGAGCTGGACCGCTCTGATGGCGGCTACATAGCCGCCCGTGCCGCCGCCCAGAATGACCACATCATACTCAGTCGCCATTTGTTTTCACTCCTTCGCCGATCTGATATTGCTTTGACTGCTCCTCACCGGCTAAAACCCGAAGCGCGCCTTGCGCGAGAGATTGCAGTTCATTTTCTCCCGGGTACACCAGTACATCCGAAATCCAATCTATGTACGATTTGATGGCGGATACGAAACTTTTCCCGTACGCCAATCCGCCCGTCAGGACGATAATGTCTACTTTTCCTTTTAAAACGGCGCTTGCCGCCCCGATTTCTTTTGCTACTTGATAAGCCATGGCGTCATAAATGAGACGCGCGTTTTCATCGCCGGCCTGAATGCGTTTTTCCACCTTCACCGCGTCCGTTGTCCCCAGGTAGCCGGAGAGTCCGCCCGTGCCGACAAGTTTTTTCATCATATCGGCTTTTGAATACTTGCCGGAAAAACACATTTCTACCAAATCACCCGCCGGAACAGTTCCCGCGCGCTCCGGGCTGAAGGGTCCTTCTCCGTGAAGCCCGTTGTTGACATCCGTCACCCGTCCGCAATCATGGACACCGACTGTGGTGCCGCCTCCCATATGAGTGACGATCATCTTCATCTGTTCATACCGTTTGCCGAGGGACGCCGCCGCCTGACGGGCAACAGCTTTTTGGTTCAAAGCATGGAAAATGCTTTTCCGCTTGATTTCAGGCATTCCTGATACTTTAGCGAGCGGAGTCATCTCATCCACCACGACCGGATCGACGATATACGCGGGGATATTTAATCCGTCAGCTATTTCCCTGGCAATAATTCCGCCCAGATTAGAAGCATGCTGGCCGTTGTAGCCGTTTTTCAAATCAGTGATCATGGCGTCATTCACTTCATATGTGCCGCCCTCAATCGGTCTGAGCAGGCCGCCTCTGGCACAAACGGCATCGAACTTTGAAATGTTGATGCCCTGTTCGTGCAAAGACTCAAGAATGCTTATTTTTCGAAATTCGTATTGGTCGATGATGCTGTTAAATGTTTTCAGCTCTTCTTCGGGATGCCGCAGCGTCTTTTCAAAGATACAGCGTTCATTGTGAAAGACACCGATTTTCGTTGATGTTGAGCCTGGATTCAGAATGAGAATGCGTTTTTCCTTTTCGAACATTTTCATACCTCCAGATCAAATTCCTATCGTCTGCTTAATATACTTTGGCCGTTTTGCAGAAACTGGCTTCTTGAACGGCGCATGCGCTCAATTCGTTCCTCAGCCAGACGGTCGGCCGCTAAGTATGTCGGAATGCCGTCACGCGCGGAAATATCGAGCACCCGCTCAATGTTTGCATAGATGCCTTCAACCTTTTTCAAAGCCCGCTCAGCATTGTAGCCGTAAAGCTCATCGGCCACATTGATGACCCCGCCTGCATTGATGACATAATCCGGAGCGTACACGATTCCCATTTCATGAATGGTATCGCCGTGACGTGTTTCTTTCAGCTGGTTATTGGCCGCTCCCGCAATGACTTTCGCCTTCAGCTGTTTAATCGTGTCATCGTTAATGACGGCGCCGAGAGCACATGGGGCATAAATATCGCACGCCTGTGAGTAAATGTCGCCGGGATCAACTGCGCGGGCGCCGAAGTCCTCAACGGCACGTTTAACAGATTCTTTATTGATATCCGTTACGATTAAAGAAGCGCCTTCTTCGTGAAGGTGGCGGCATAGATTGTAAGCCACATTTCCCACGCCTTGCACGGCAATTGTTTTACCTTCCAGTGAATCAGTGCCAAACGCCGCTTTCGCTGCGGCTTTCATCCCTTTGTAGACGCCGTACGCCGTAACGGGAGACGGATTTCCTGATGAACCGAATGCCGGAGAAATTCCGGTTACATAGTCTGTTTCATCATGAATGATGTCCATATCTTCAACGGTCGTGCCGACGTCTTCCGCCGTAATATACCTTCCGTTTAAGCCTTGGATGTACCGGCCAAACGCGCGGAACATTTCTTCATTTTTATCTTTGCGCGGGTCTCCGATAATAACAGTTTTCCCGCCGCCTAAGTTTAAACCGGCAGCCGCATTTTTATAAGTCATGCCTTTTGCGAGTCTTAGTGCATCTTCAATCGCCGCTTCTTCACTGTCATATGTCCACATTCTTGTTCCGCCGAGTGCGGGGCCGAGCGTCGTATCATGAATCGCGATGATCGCTTTTAATCCGGATTGTTCATCTTGGCAGAATACCAATTGTTCGTAATCATAAGTCTCCATATATTTAAAAATTTCCATTGGTTCGTTCCTCCTACTGTTCTTGTGATGCGCAAATCGCAAGCGCAATTGAATACAGTTTATTTTCTGCGGTATCCGCTCTGCTCGTTAATGCGATCGGCGCTTTTGCACCGGCGATGACGGCAGCAACACTTGCTTTCGCAAAATAAATCATTGACTTATAAAGCATATTTCCGGCCTCGATTGAAGGAACCAAGAGAATATCCGCCTGGCCCGCTACGCTTCCGGAAATCCCTTTTTGCAGCGCAGCCGCTTGGGATACGGCATTATCCAAAGCAAGCGGTCCGTCCGCAATGCAGCCAGTAATCTGTCCTCTGTTGCACATCTGGACGATCGCAGCCGCGTTCAGCGTCGCCTCCATTTTCGGATTAACCGTTTCAATAGCGGCAAGGACTGCGGCTTTCGGCATAGGGTTCCCTACTGAATGTGCAACGTGAACCGCATTTTGCAGAATATGCCCGAGCTCTTCAAGAGACGGGGCAATGTTCAGCGCTGAATCAGTCACATACATCAGCCGGTCATAGTCCGGCACCTCAAAAACGGCTACATGTGATAACACCCTTTTTGAACGAAGCCCTTCATGGCGGTTTAAAACCGATTTCAGAAGAGTTGAGCTCGGGAGATTCCCTTTCATTAAAACGTCCGCCTCTTGTTCACGCACTGCGCGCACTGCTTTTGCCGCAGATTCTTCGGGTGAATCGGCGTGGATGATTTCAGCATTGAACTTCGGTTCATTTGCCAGAAGCTCTTTCAGCTTTCCGCTGTCACCCGTCAGTAAAAATCGTGCCGACAAGTGTTCTGCCGCCATTTTGACGGCCTGGATCACTTCTTTATCTGCTGCGTGGGCCACTGCAATGGTTTTTGCGTTTTTTGCCGCGGCTTTTTCAACTAGGTCTCTCAGCTTCATTTTGTACCACCTTCCTTGTGCGAATCCGCTTTTAACAATGCAAGTTCCGTGCCAAATATGCGGGAGGGTTTATTCCGGCTTTCTTCAAGAAAACATGCAGCTGTTTGCGCTTTCTCTGCAATTTATTGCATGCCGTCATTTGCAAGGCCGTACTTGTCCATTTTGTAGTACAGATTCCGAATGCTGACACCAAGCGCTTTTGCCGTTTTTGTTCGGTTGAATTTATGCTTTTCAAGCGTTTTTTGAATGACGTGCGCTTCAAATTTTTCAACAGCCTGAGACAGCTTTTCCCCTTCCACATCCGGAAAATCACTTTGGGTGCCGTTTTTTTCATTCAGCTCTGATTCAAAAACAGGCAGGTGCTGCTGTTCGATCCGTTCCATGTGCGGCTCTAAAAATATCATTGCCCGTCCGAGAACATTTTCAAGCTCCCGGACGTTTCCCGGCCAGCTGTAGGCTGATAAAGCTCGCAGCGCGTTCGGCGTGAGCCCCTTTACATTGCGGCCGTAATCCTGATTGATTTTTTCAATAAGCCGAATGCTCAGCGCTTCAATATCTTCTTTGCGCTGCCGAAGCGGCGGGATTGAGATCGGATAGCGGTTAATCCGGTAATACAGGTCTTCACGGAATGCGCCTTCCGCCATGGCCTTTTCGATGTTGACGTTTGTCGCTGCGATAATTCTGACATTGACAGAAATCGCTTTAGCGCCGCCGACTCTGATAATTTCTTTTTCCTGCAGAACTCTGAGCAGCTTTGCCTGGGTGCTTTGGGTCAGCTCTCCGATTTCATCTAAGAAAATGCTGCCGTTATTCGCTTCCTCAAAAAGTCCTTTTTTGCCCCCGCGCCTCGCGCCCGTAAACGCGCCTTCCTCATAGCCGAAAAGCTCGGATTCTAGCAGTGATTCAGACAGGGCCGCACAATTGACCCGGATGAACTTATTGTATTTTCGGTCGCTTTCATTATGGATGGCGTGGGCGAAAAGTTCTTTTCCTGTGCCGGATTCTCCCCGCAGCAGAATCGTCGCCGGCGTTTTCGCCCCGAGCTTCGCCTGTTCAAGGGCGACCAGCATTTGTTCACTCGTGCCGATAATGTCGTCAAACGTATATTTCGCTTCAAGCGTGCGGATGATCTGGCGCGCCCGATTCAGCTCAGCAGTCAGCGTTTTAATTTCTGACACGTCGTGGATGACGCCGACGCTGCCTTTTAAAATACCGTCCACAATAACGGGGGCAACATTTACGATAACATCCTTTTTATTGGGGCCGACCTTCATTCTCACACCCCGCACGGGCCGCCTTGTCCCCAATACTTTCAGGTGCATGCTCTCCCCTTCTGAGATATCGGTGGAAGCGGGTTTTCCGATGACTTCGCTTTCTGACAGCCCGGTCATTTTTGTATACGCTTTGTTGATTAACATTCCGATGCCGTTTTCATCAACGACAGAAATGGCCTCGTCTGATGATTGTATAATCGCTTCAAGCATGGTGCGGATTTGTTTTAAGTTCGTGACCTCTTCCGCCAGTTCAACTGCGTCGGTGATATCTTTAAACACGCATAACGCGCCGAGAAGTTTTCCGCCTTCATCAATGATCGGCAGTCTTGTCGTGACAATCTGCAGATGCTTTCCGAGAAGCTGCTTCTGGTTATATTCCGGCTCTCTCGTTTCCAGAATCCGCGGCAACTTTGTGTTCGGCACTACATCTTTAATTTGGCGGCCGATGACATCCTCCCGTTTTCGGCCGACCATTTTTTCTGCCATCTGATTAAATAAAATGATCGTTTCGTTGACGTCTATAAAAATCATGCCGTCGTGCGTTGAATTAAAAATCCGGTCATGCTTATACGTCTGCGACTTCAGCATTTGGATAAGCTGCTGTTTTTCCTCCATCAGCTGAAACACCATGTACGCCAATTTTCCCGGCATGACGATGGTTTGTTCTTTTTTCTCATGGAGCAGCTCATCCATGACCGCTTTATCGCCTGTTGTATGGATGATAATATCTATATCTTCAGTTATGTAGGGTTTCCAATCTGATGAGGTTGCAATTCCATATCTCCGGGCTTCTTGCAGCCCTTGCGCCTCCGGATCTTGATCAACCACCGCAATAATCCGGATCAGCTTTGTTTTCATCAAAATCTGTAGGAGCGCCGTGCCTCCTTTACCAGCACCTATAATCAGCACCTTCTGCATCCCGATACCCCTTTATATGAAAAAATTTGCACACCTGTATTTCCCGTTGCAATAATTTGCACAACCCCTATGTTACCACGTTTTGATCTCTTGACAAAATATTTTTTCGATTGGACAATAAAGGAAAACATATCGTAAAGGGGTTTTCTGAATATGAGCCGGCTTGTTGCGCTTTTGATTCTGGTCCTCCCCGGCGCTGTCGCGGCGCTCGGCATTAAGCTGATGAGAGATGCATTATTCGGGCATGCGTTTTCCCCGTTTCCGTCCCTTTTTCTTCAGGGGGCGGCCGGATTGGCGTTTTTTTTGTTCGGCCTTTATGTTCTGGCCGGGTTTATTCTGTACAGAGATCGGAAACGCAATCAAGTCAGCCCGCGGTTCAGGAAAAAAAAGCTGTAAAAAAAGCCCTTGCAAAAAAAAGGGCTTTTTCAGTCGTCCGGCAGTATCGTTTTGGCAATGGATTGATCCAGTTCTTCATAGTCATCGTAAGCGATCGTTTCATATAATTCTTTTCTCGTCTGCATATCCGAAAGCCCCTCTTTTTGCGAGCCTTCTTCTTTCAGAAGGCGGAAAATACGCTCAAAAGCCTTGGCCGCCGTTCTGAGTGACGTGACCGGGTAAATGACCATCTGACAGCCCATATCGGAAAATTCATCAGCACTGTAATACGGCGTTTTTCCGAATTCAGTCATGTTTGCGAGAATCGGCACACTGATTTGTTTGGAAAACGCTCTGAATTCACTTTCGGATTGGAGCGCTTCCGGAAAAACAGCGTCAGCACCCGCTTTTATATAAGCGGACGCCCTTTTTAATGCCCCCTCCAATCCTTCCTGCTGTCTGGCGTCTGTTCTCGCAACAACAAGAAGAGTCGGCGCGGCCCGCTTGACCGCTTGGATTTTTTGCGCCATTTCTTCAATCGGCACGAGCTGCTTCCCATTCAGATGTCCGCATTTTTTCGGCAGGCGCTGATCCTCCATCTGGACGGCGGCCGCGCGCGCTTCATACATTTCTTTCGCCGTCCGGGCGGCATTCAGCACTCCTCCGAAACCCGTGTCAATATCGACAAGGACGGGCAGATCAGACGAGCGGACCAGATCTTTAACCCGTTCAGCCATTTCCGCCGACGTGATGATCCCTAAATCGGGAAGCCCTCTGCTCGCCGTGTAAGCCGCGCCTGATAAATAAAGAGCCGAAAACCCCGTTTTCTTGGCGATAAGAGCGGCCATCGCATCGTGAGCGCCGGGGATCTGCAATAGATCCGGCGCTGCCATCAGCGTACGGAACCGCTCTGCAAGCTCCTCTTGAGACGACTGCTTGCTGACGATCCACGTCATGTTTGTCACCCTCCTATTTTATACGAGAAATAAGTCCATAAATTCACTAACGCTGAGCTTCTGCATTCGGCCGCTATGTTCGCAGGCCTCTTTGATTTTACGCTGCTGCTTCAATGAAAAATGAGTGCTGATGTTTGCTGAAAACTTGGCAAGAATCTTCGGAACGGCTTCTTTTCTGCGGAACCGGTGCCCGAGCGGGTATTCACATTCAATCCGTCCCGTAGCCGTGCCGTCTGTAAAATGCACCTGTACGGCATTTGATATGGATCGCTTATTCGGGTCTAAGTAATCTTTTGAGTACGCTTTGTGTTCCGTCACCTCCATTTTGCTCCGCAATGTATCAATTCGCGGGTCAGACGCCGTTTCCTCTTCATAATGATCCGCCGTGATATCTCCGAAAAGCAGCCCGATTGCCGTAATATACTGGAGGCAGTGATCCCGGTCAGCCGGATTGTGAAGCGGCCCTTTTTTATCGATAATCCGGATAGCCGACTCATGGGTCATAATCGTGATCCTGTCAATGTCTTCGATGCGGTCTTTCACCTCAGGATGAAGCCGGACCGCGCATTCCGCCGCTGTCTGGGCGTGAAATTCAGCCGGGTAGGATACTTTAAACAAAACATTCTCCATCACATAGGACCCAAGCGGGCGGGCAAGCTTCATTTCCTGCCGGTTAAACAATACGTCTTGAAATCCCCACCCAGATGCGGTCAGAGCCGTCGGGTACCCCATTTCACCTTTTTGCGCCATAAGGGCCAAATATACGCCTCTGCTCGTCGCGTCGCCGGCCGCCCATGATTTGCGTGATCCGGTGTTCGGCGCATGACGATACGTTCTGAGGCTTGAATTATCAATCCAAGCGTGAGATACGGCGTTATTGATTTCCTCTTTTGAGCCGCCCAGCATTTGTGCGCAAACAGCCGCAGTCGCCACTTTCACAAACAGCACATGATCAAGCCCCACTCTGTTTAAGCTGTTTTCCAAAGCGAGAATTCCTTGAATTTCGTGCGCTTTGATCATTGCGCAAAGCACATCGCGCACGGTAAGCGGTTCTTTCCCTTCTGAAATCCGCACTCTGGATATATAATCCGCACAAGCCAATATGCCTCCGAGATTGTCAGACGGATGACCCCATTCCGCCGCAAGCCACGTATCATTATAATCGAGCCACCTGTTGATACAGCCGATATTAAAAGCAGCCGTGACCGGGTCTAAAACAAAAGGCGTGCCCGGGACTCTGCTGCCGTTGGGCACGGCGGTTCCCGGGACAATCGGGCCGAGCAGCTTTGTACATTCGGGATAGCTGAGCGCCAAAATTCCGCAGCCTATCGTATCAAGAAGCACATGTCCTGCCGTAGTAAAAGCTTCTGAACTGTCAATCTCCTGATGGAGCACGTAATCAGAGATCTCTTCGATTACAGCGTCCATTCGGCGGGGTTCTGTCATGTTTTCATCTTCCTTTCTCATCTGTTTACAGGCGCGCTCCGGTATAGCGGACACGCGGGCGGAAAAGCCGGTTTCGGCTGTGCTGTTCAATGACGTGGGCACACAGGCCGACCGTCCGTGCGCTGAAGAATATAGGCGTGTACAGCGGTATCGGGATGCCGAGCATGTAATAGACCGGCGCTGCGTAGTAATCTAAATTCGGATAAAGGCCTTTTTTCTCCCGCATGACGGTTTCGCCGGCTTCACACATATGATAAAGACGGAAATCACCTGAAAGATCAGACAGCTGTTTCAACGCTTCTTTCATCATGAGCGCCCTCGGGTCCATTTTTTTCATGTAGACACGGTGGCCGAAGCCCATGATTTTTTCTTTGTTTGCGAGTTTTTGAGTTAATAATTGTGTAAACCCGTCTGTATCCTTCGCTTCCTCAAGCATGTACATAACCGCTTCGTTCGCTCCGCCGTGAAGATTTCCCTTAAGCGAGGCGACGGCTCCGGTCAGCGCGCCGTAAATATCCGATTGCGTCGAAGCGATGACACGGGCCGTAAACGTTGAGTTCGGCAATTCATGCTCACTGTATAAAAGAAGCGACCGGTCGAAGATTTCTTCTTCCAAAGATGACGGCGTTTTTCCGGTAATCATATATAAAAAGTTTGCGCTGTATGATAAGGTTCCGACCGGCGCCAAAGGCTCCAGCCCGTTGATGACTCGATAGCTGTTGACCGTCAGATTCGGCATTTTGCCTATCAGTCCGCGTACGCGGTGCTGATTTACGGAAGATGAGCGGTCATCGATGTCCTTGTCAAAGCCTCCAAGCGCGGACAAACCCGTCCTCAGTCCGTCCATCGGGTGAGTATGATCGGGCAGCAGACGGCATATGTGCAAGATTTCCTCGGGAAGGTGTCCGCCGCGCCGAACGTCTTCTTCAAGCGCCGCCTTCTCTTTCACATCAGGAAGTCTGTCTTCCAATAAGAGATGAACAATGTCCATATAGCCGGCCGTTTTAGAAAGCTCAATCAGATCGTGGCCTTTGATTAAAATACTGCCCTGCTGTGTATCCAGGAAAGAAATCCCCGTTTCCACCGCAATGACGCCATCTAAACCGGGAGAATAAGATTCCATGGTTTCGCTCCTTTGCGCACTTTTTATTGAAGAAGATACTTAGAAATAATCAGCCTTTGAATCTCATTGGTTCCTTCATAAATTTGCGTGACTTTCGCATCCCGAAATAAACGCTCCGCGGGATACTCTTTCATATAGCCGTAGCCGCCGTGAATCTGCACAGCCTCCACCGCCGCTTTCATCGCCGCATCGGACGCGAATTGCTTCGCCATAGATGCTTCTTTTCCGCACGGAAGCCCTCGCTGATACAGATCAGCGGCATGATAGACCAATAATTTGGCAGCTTCCGCATTCGTCGCCATGTCAGATAATTTAAATGAAACGGCCTGATTCGAAGCGATGGGTCTGCCGAACTGGCTGCGGGTTTTGGCGTACTCCACCGAGCAGCCGAGCGCCGCTTCGATAATCCCGAGCGCCTGAGCCGCTATGCCGATCCGTCCGACGTCAAGGTTTTTCATGGCGATTGAAAAGCCCTCGCCCTCTTCGCCGAGCCGGTTTTCAATCGGAATTTCCGCTTGGTCAAACTGCAATTCGACAGTATTGGAACCTAACAGTCCGAGCTTTTTTTCTTTTTTTCCGACAGAAAAACCGGGTGTGTTTTTCTCAATGATAAACGCGGAAATTCCCTTTCTCCCCTTACCTGGATCGGTTATGGCGAATGTCAGATACAGATCTGCCGCTCCGCCGTTTGTAATAAAGATTTTTGAACCGTTCAGAATATATGAATCGCCTTTTCGCACGGCTCTTGTTTTCAGGCTCCCCGCATCAGATCCGGATTGAGGCTCAGTAAGCGCAAAAGCCCCAATATATTCGCCCGCTGCCAGCTTCGGAATATACGTTTGTTTTTGGGCTTCTGTCCCGAAATGCAAAATCGGGATTGTCCCTACCGATGTGTGGACGGACAAAATGACGCCGACGGCCGCGCTGACTTTTGATATTTCATGAATCGCTAAAATGTAAGATGTTGTATCAGCACCCGCCCCGCCGTAAGCTTCCGGGACGGGAATGCCCATCAATCCCGCTTCGCCCATTTTTTTAATCAGCCGCTCCGGAAATTCATCTGTTGATTCCATGAACTCAACCACCGGCGCGATTTCCTTGCGGGCAAAATCACGCACCATTTTTCTCATCATGATGTGCTCTTCTGTAAAATGCATGGCTGCCGTCTCCCCTCATGATCTTTACGTCATCTGCCGTACTCATAAAAACCGCGCCCGCTTTTTTTGCCGAGCCAGCCGGCGCTGACATATTTTCTGAGCAGAGGGCATGGGCGGTATTTCGGATCTCCGAGCCCCGCATAGAGAACCTCCATAATGGAAAGGCACGTATCCAGCCCGATGAAGTCAGCTAATGTTAAAGGACCCATCGGATGCCGCATGCCGAGCTTCATCACCTCATCAATCGCTTCCTTTGAAGCTGCTCCTTCGTAAAGGCAATAAACGGCTTCGTTAATCATCGGCATTAATATGCGATTAGATATAAAGCCCGGGAAGTCATTGACTTCGACAGGGGTTTTATTCATCCGGACGGCAAGCTTCTTTACTGTTTCCGCCGTTTCTTCCGATGTGGCGAGTCCTCTGATGACTTCGACAAGCTCCATGACAGGAACCGGATTCATAAAATGCATGCCGATTACTTTTTCAGGCCTTTTTGTGGCCGCGGCAAGCTCCGTAATGGGAAGAGAAGACGTATTGCTTGCCAATACGGCATGAGGGGGACAGATTTTATCAAGTGTGTCAAACAATTCCGCTTTTGCTTTTTTGTTTTCGGCAATGGCTTCAATGATAAAATCAGCATCTCCCGCTTCTGTGAGCTCCGCCGGGGAAATACGGCTGAATACGGCATCTGTCTCCTTCTGTGACTTCCGTCCTTTTGCCTGCTCTTTCTCCAGGTTTGTCTTTATGCGGTGAAGACCTTTTGTTACCGTTTCCGGCTCCCAATCGTATAACTTGACGGTAAACCCGGCTTCTGCGGCCGTCTGAGCGATGCCTGCTCCCATCTGACCGGCACCTGCGACCATGATTGTTTTCATCTTCATCCGGCGCTCCCTCCTTTGATCAGTACACCTCCAGCAGGACAGCATCTCCTTGAGCCGCTCCGCTGCATATAGCCGCTATGCCTAACCCCCCTCCGCGACGCTTTAATTCGTATATTAAACTCATGATGATTCTCGCTCCGCTTGCGCCGATCGGGTGGCCGAACGCGATTGCCCCTCCGTTTACATTCACTTTCTCCCGGCTGAACCCGGCTATTTTTTCACTCACGAGCACGACGGACGCAAATGCTTCATTTACTTCAAACAAATCAATATCGTCAACGGACAGTCCGGTTTTTTTCAAGAGCCGGCTGATGGCCTCTCCCGGCGCGCTTGCCAGCTCGGACGCTTCCAGTCCGACGGACGCAAAGCCAAGTATCGCTGCGAGCGGCCTGACATGCTGCTTCGCGGCTTTTTCCTCTGACATCAGCACAAATGCTCCGGCCCCGTCATTTACACCGGGAGCGTTTCCGGCTGTAACCGTTCCGTCGGCTGTAAAAATTGGCTTGAGCGCTGCGAGCTGCTCAAGGCTCGTATCAGGGCGCAGCCCCTCATCCGCTTCAACGGTATGCTGTTTGCCCTTTTTGCCGGTCCAGGTGACGGGGACAATTTCTTCACGCAATTTGCCCGCCTCGGCCGCCTCAGCCGCGCGTTTCTGGCTCAAAAGAGCGTAATGATCCTGTTCATCCCGGGAAATGCCGTACTTTTTGGCCGCAGTGCTTCCGTGGACAGCCATATGCACCTGGTCGAACGCACAGGTCAGCCCGTCATGAACCATTAAATCCTGAAACACCCCGTCCCCCATCCTCACACCCCAGCGGCCGGCCGGAATGGCGTACGGAATGTTGCTCATGCTTTCCATTCCGCCTGCAATCAGCACGTCCGCATCTTTCGCCCGGATCATTTGATCACAGATAGTAACGGCCCTGAGCCCTGATGCACAGACCTTATTAATGGTTTCAGCCGGAACGGACCACGGAAGCCCGGCATATCTTGCAGCCTGCCGTGCCGGAATCTGCCCGGCACCCGCCTGGACGACCATTCCCATCACCGTTCCTTCCGCTTCGCTTTCACTGATAGCGGCGCGCTTGATTGCTTCTTTTATGGCGATGCCGCCAAGCTCGGCCGCCTTTACCTCTTTTAATGCGCCGCCAAATTTTCCGAACGGCGTTCTTGCCGCACTGACGATAACCGTTTTTCCCACAATTTTGCCTCACTTTCAATAAGATAAAAGATAACGCTTACACAAAACGCCCTGTTACAATATATGAACCGGCTGACCGAGTTATGAGTGCACCGCCTTTTTCCCGCCCATAAAAAAAGAAGACTGTCTGAACAGTCTTCTCAGCTGCGGCATTCTTCTTTTATAGAAACAGCCAGCTTTGGATAATCGGTAAAAATTGCGTCTGCTCCCGCTTTCATCAGCTGCTTCATATCCTCAGGACGATTGACGGTGAACGGACGGAGCGCCGCTTGGTGTTTTGCAAGATGTTTGATCACTTCAGCGCTCACCGCCGGCGTACCGAGCTTCGGATGATAACCCGAAGCGGGAATGGCGGCAAGATACCGTTCAGGCCGGTACAGCACATCCATTGTCAGCACCGCCCGTTCAATTTCAGGCGCCAAGGCGTGGCAAACCGCAAGACTCTCATGATTAAATGAAGAAAAAATAACGCGCTTTTCCAGTCCGTAATATCTGACTTTTTTAATCACTTCTTCTTCCATTCCTTCGTAACGGAATACACTGTTTTTCAGCTCAATGTTTATCAGAAAATCACCACGTTCCGCAAAACGCAGCACATCTGACAAAAGCGGAATTCTGACACCTTTAAAAGCATCTTTCCATTTTCCGGCGGCATCGGCGGTTCTGATTTTGTCATACGCCGTATCTTTCACAAATCCTTTCAAAGACGTCGTGCGGTCGAGTGTTTCATCGTGAATGACCACGATCCGGCCATCTTTTGTCATCTGTACATCAAGTTCGATTCCGTCAGCCCCGTCCTCAATCGCTTTTTTGAACGCGGGCATCGTATTTTCAGGGCAGTCGCCCGACGCCCCCCGGTGGGCAAAAATATTCGTCATATGTGTCACCTCAGGTGTTTGTCATCGGTTTTCTCTATTATAATCGTTATGCACATAAGGAGGGCGCTATTTACACATATTTTATAATTACCGTCCGCTGTAATAGGTTTCGATTCCGTTTACAACGGCGTCCGCGGCGTGCTCTTGTCCGTTATCGCTTTTCAGCTTGTCCGCATCTTGAGGATTTGTGATAAAACCTAATTCAGCCAGCACACTCGGCATCTTTGAATATGTAATGACATAAAAAGGAGCTTCTTTTACGCCTCTGTCCTTCATCCCTAAAGACGTGACAAGCTGCTGCTGGATGTCGGAAGCAAGCCTTTCGCTGTCTGCTCCTTCATATGTCGAATTAAAATACGTTTCCGTGCCCGATGCCGTTGAGACGGCTGAATTCGTATGGAGGCTGACGAATAAATCGGATTGGCTGGCGCTTGCTTTCGCCACCCGCTCGTCCAAACGTAAAAAAGTATCGTCAGTCCTTGAAGCAACAGGTTTTGCGCCTTCTGTCTCCAATTTGTCGATCACCTTGTTTGACACCGCTAAATTGATGTTTTTCTCAAGCAGTCCATTTCCGCCGGCCCCGCTGTCTTCTCCGCCATGTCCGGCATCGATATAAATGGTTTTCCCTTGCAAAGGTTCAGCTGCATAAGCAGACGGCGCAAGCAGAAGCAGAGCGGCACCGAAGGCAGCAGCGCTTTTTGTCAGTAAACCCACGTTTTTTCCTCCCCGTTTTCACATATCTGTTTCTTTTTTCAGTTCCTCAAGCCGTAATTGTCCGTTGCTCTCTTTTTTATAGGTGATTTGCACCGCCGTATGTTCAGGCAGAGACTGACATTCAAACCGCTTAGCGAAAGGCACCTTCACCTCTTGCCTTTCTCCGTCAATTTCGACCGCGATCGTATCGTTTCCGGCCGCTTTTATAAATGTTCCTTCCTGTGTAAATGACGGCGCCGCATCAGCCTCCGCGGTATACTCGCAGCCTGATAACAGCCATGCGGTGAAGATCAGAAGTATGACAGACTTCACACAGATCACCTCACGTTTTCTCATTCGGCTTTATCTTTGAACAGAATAGCCGATTTGTAAAGGGAGCCTCCATTCCTCCAGCGCTTTTCCATATTTGGAATGAAGGCTATCTGACCTGCTGTTTACCTGAACTTAGAAAGAAAACAAGCTGATCAGTCTATGAAAAAGGTTCTGTCTGAAGGCCGAATATGCAGAATTTAACGGAAACGGACGACTTTCTGTTCATTTTGAAAAAATATCAGATCGGCAAAAAAAGAGAGCCGCGTCATGCGCTCTCCCGAATAGAAACATTCATATTTATTTTGAGCTTTTCATAAAATGAACGGGACAACTTAAAAGAGCAGCGTATTGGCGGCAATGATGAGAATAATCACTCCGCTCAGCACCGTGCTGAACTGTCCGACGTGAAAAGAACCGATGCGCAGTGACGCGGCTTTTTTTCCAAGCGAGCAGCCGATCCATATGGTCAGAAAGCTTCCGACCGCCGCAGTGATGGAAATGGCAGCGGGAGAAAGCCCGATCAACCCCGCGCTTAATCCGTTGGTCAGCGCATTTGCGGATACGGCCACCCCGAGAACCATGGATTCCAATATACCGATTTCTCCCGAACCGTCGGCATCCGCTGCCTCCGGATTTTGCAGCAGACCGGCAAAACGGCCTTTTTTTCCTGACGCGCCAACACGCGCTGTTTTTCTCGGCACAGCCAGCAGAATGATGCGGATACCGATGACAGATAAAATAAACGCCGCCAGTAATACAGGAAGAAAGCCCGGTAAAACGGCTGAAATCCATTTGCCGAAATAAATTCCGATATAACTGAATACAAAACAGATAAAAGCGATCATCATATTTGACGCATGCGATATTTTGATTTTTCTGATGCCGTATGACATCCCCACTCCTAAATTATCAATGCTCGAGGACACTGCCAAACCTAAAATCAATAACCAAGCCATGTTCGTTTCTCTCCATTCTTTGATGTCTTTTCAACATGTTGTGCCGTTGAATCTACACTATCCTATTCAGCAGCACAGAAAAGGTACCTATTCTGCAAAAATTATTGATTAATGATCATCATTCCGGCGGAAACGAGGTGACACCCTTGACAGAAAATAAAAATACGACACTGGGGCCCCTTTTAAAATCACTGCTTGATAAGCACTCGCTCTCCATGAGAAAACTCGGCGCCTTAACAAACATTGATACGGCCACCATCTCCCGGATTATAAACGGCAAGCAGAAGGCCAATTTAAAGCATCTTCAGGAATTTTCAAAACATCTCCGCACCCCGCTGGAGGAATTGCTTGAGGCGTCAGGCATAGACATCGGCCATGAAAAAGAAGCTGCGCCGCAAGACCCGATGCACGCGATTCAGGATATGCTGAATATGGCCGAGATGTTTGATCAGCCTTTTTCCCGGGAGCAAATTGAGCGCGAACTGACCAGATATGAACAATATGCCAAAACCCAGCAGGGCCATCGCCTGATTTGCGATGAGTTTCAAAAGAAAATGGACAATGAAGAAAGCGTCGGCCCTTTTATTGATCATTTGAAAAACATGCATCATCAGTATATGGATGAATCAACACCGGCTGAAGACCGCGCGATTCTCGGGAGCGCGCTGCTGTATTATATTTTAGCGACCGACGTCATTCCGGATTACATGTTTCCGATCGGCTACCTGGATGACGCCATCGCCGTTCAAATCGCTTTGAACCGGCTGAAAAAAAAGTAAAGGCGCTTAAAAAAGCGCCCTTTTTGTGTTGAAAAATATGAAACACCGCATTACGGTTTTGTCAAAACAGAGACAGCTGTCATATGATACATCAACCTAACAAAAAGGAGGGTGTCTTCTATGGACAGCAACACAGTTGTGGCAGTGTGCGCTCTGTTAAGTGTTGTGATTCAGATCGGAACGATATTCGCCGCAGGAAAGTGGAAAAAAGAATAAATAAAAACAAATTGACGGTTTTTTCGCACAAGCGTATGCTTATAAATAACCTTGTAAAAGATAAGAAAGAAGATATGTATATGAAAAAAATCATTCTCCTCTTCGCCGCCGCTGTCATATTCAGCTCGATCGGCCATCAAATTTCAGGAGGATATAAAGATCCTGAAAAGGAACGGAGAAAACCGTTTCATTCGTTTAAATGGTTCAGCCGGTCATAACCTCAGGAAGAAGAACAAGCAAAATAATTGCACACAATTAAAACATAAGCTAGAATACGGACGAGTTAAACTCCTAAGGAAGAAGGCGAAATGATGAAGCAAACTTATAAACCGCTGTTTGAACCTTTTACGTTCGAAAGCGGCGTCACCATACCAAACCGTATTTCAGTTGCACCGATGACACACTATTCATCAAATGATGACGGAACAATTTCCGACCGTGAATTAAGCTACATTACTCCCCGTTCAAAAGAAATGGGCATGGTCATTACGGCATGTGCAAACGTAACGCCGGACGGCAAAGCGTTTCCAGGCCAGCCCGGCATCTATGATGATTCTCACATTCCCGGCTTGAAAAAACTCGCTCAGGCGATCCAGTCTCAAGGAGCGAAAGCCGTTGTGCAGATTCACCACGGAGGATTGGAATGCCCTCCTGAACTCGTGCCAAACAACGACGTCGTCAGTCCGAGCGGCTCAGAAGAAGACGGGAGACAAACGTCCCGGGCTCTCACCGAACAAGAAATTGAGCACATCGTGAAAGCATTCGGCGAAGCGACACGCAGAGCGATTGAAGCCGGCTTTGACGGTGTTGAAATTCACGGGGCAAACGGATACCTGATTCACCAATTTTATTCACCGAAAACAAACCGGCGCACAGACCGCTGGGGCGGAAGCGATGAAAAGCGCCTTGCGTTCCCGCTTGCAGTCGTTGACGCTGTCAAACAGGCAATTGATACACACGCTGAAAATCCATTCGTTCTCGGCTACCGCCTGTCACCGGAAGAGCCGGAAACACCGGGGCTTACAATGAAAGAAACATTCATGCTCGCCGACGCGCTTGCGGAAGAGAACTTGGATTATCTGCATATTTCACTGATGGATGTCAACTCCAAAGCCCGCCGCGGGGCGGATTCTTCACGGACGCGGATGGATTTGTTAAACGAACGCGTCGGCCATAAAGTGCCGCTGATGGCCGTCGGTTCCATCTATACCGCGGACGAAGCACTTGCTGTATTAGAAAGCGGAATTCCGCTGGTGGCTCTGGGACGTGTCATTTTGATTAACCCCGAATGGGCGGTGCTGGTCAAAGAAGGCCGCGAACAGGAAATCGAAAAAGCCATTCAAGCATCTGAAATTGAGAAATACCGACTTCCTGAACCGTTATGGGAAATGATTCAGAATACAGGCGGCTGGGTGCCGTTTGAAAAGTAGACTAAAAAAACTGCCGGATGTCCGGCAGTTTTTTTGATTTACAAGTTTTTACCGCTTTGTTTACTCCTATTTCTAATACACAGCGTACATATAGTAAATAGATTAATAGAAAGGAGACCGTATATGATGGCTGGTTTTCCTATTACGATTAACAGTCTTTCCGGAAACGGGGTTGTCAATGTCGGCGGTGCGTTTTCGATAAGTCCTTTAACCGTATCAAAAACCGTCTACGGCTCAGGTGGGGGAAATACAGGGATGGTCCTGCAAATGAATCAATCCAGTACATCTCAATCTTCAAGCTCTCAATACTCTGATCAAAATGTAACGAAAACATTATGACATCCGTATTTCCCTCCCTTTCCGGCTGGCAGCAGCCGGATTCTTTTTGCCGTTTTGTTTAATCTTATTCCATATCACAGCGTACATATAGTTAGTAGACTGTGAGAGAAAGGAGAAAAAATAGAATGAGCGGTTGCCCGATTACGATAAACAACGTATCAGGAAACGGAGTTGTCAATGTTGGCGGCGCCATATCCATCAGTCCGCTGACTGCATCAAAAACTGTTTTCGGTGCCGGAGGGGGAAATATCGGCATTGTCATTCAAAACAATGCTGTAAGCCAGTCCAAAATGTTTGAACATCAATTTTCAGATCAGAATATTGTAAAGTCAATTTAAGGGCTGCCATGCAGCCCTTTCAGCATAAATAAAGCAGACACACTGATTTCCCAAAAACTTGATTTTTAAACATCAGCGATCACCTTCCCTTGTTTTGAATGATTTCAGTTCAAGGTGAATAGAATGCAGATTGAAAGCATGAGTACTGAAACTCATTAAGGAAAGAAGGAATCGTGATGAAAAAACTTTGCCGGGAAGTTTGGATTGAAGTTGACCTTGATGCGATAAAAAAGAACGTACGGGCGATCCGCCGCCATATTCCGAATACGTCTAAAATTATGGCCGTCGTAAAAGCGAACGCTTATGGCCACGGCTCTGTGGAAGTAGCGCGGCAGGCACTGGAAAGCGGGGCAAGCGAGCTCGCTGTCGCCAGCGTCGAAGAGGGAATTGTGTTACGGAGAGCGGGAATTACGGCACCTATTCTTGTGCTCGGCTTCACAGCTCTCAGCTGTGTGAAAAAATCTGCCGTTTGGAACATAACATTATCAGCGTTTCAAGTCAGCTGGATCAAAAAAGCGAATCGGATATTGGAAAAAGAAGCAGATTCGAAACGGCTGTCCATTCATATCAATGTGGATACGGGAATGGGCCGGCTGGGTGTGCGTACGGAAGAAGATCTTTTAGCAGTGGTGAAAGCGCTCAAGTCGAGTACATATCTGTCATGGGATGGCATCTTTACACATTTTTCAACAGCGGATGAACCGGACACTGAGCTGACGATGCTGCAGCACGAAAAGTTTATCAGCTTTCTCCGCTTTTTAAAAAATCAAGACATTACGCTGCCTACCGTGCATATGTGCAATACAGCCGCCGCTATCGCATTCCCGGAATTCAGCGCCGACATGATCCGTTTAGGCATTGGGTTATATGGTTTATATCCGTCCGCCTCGATAAAGGAACTGAACCTCGTGGATCTCACACCCGCACTAAGTTTAAAGGCGCGTATCGCTTATGTGAAAGCTATGGTGACAGATCCCCGGACCGTCAGTTATGGCGCCACATATATCGCCGAACCGGGTGAAATCATCGCGACGATTCCGATCGGCTATGGTGACGGTTACTCCCGCGCCCTGTCCAACCGCGGGTTTATTCTTCACCGCGGCAGACGGGTGCCGGTGGCGGGGAGAGTGACAATGGATATGATCATGGTCAGTTTAGGTGAGAATGAGGGCAAACAAGGAGAAGAAGTCGTCATCTACGGTAAACAACAAGGTGCCGAGATTTCCGTTGATGAAATTGCCGAAATGCTCGGTACGATCAGCTACGAAGTCTTATCTGTGTTAAGCCGCCGCGTCCCCCGCTTTTATTTCAGAGACGGCAAAATCATTAAAATATCAGCTCCGGTATTATACGTGTAGACGGCATAGATCCCGCATTTATGTATAGAACAAGTAACGGCGTGAGTGATTTCCATTGTTTTCGCCAGCAAAATTTCAAAACGCCTTCTCTTCCGCGTTCATGCACGGAATAGAAGGCGTGAAAAAGACATCTAGCCAAAAGCTTGCGTTACGAAGCTTTATGCTCCAATCTCAGCTTGTCAGCAACCATCGCGATGAATTCCGAGTTGGTTGGTTTTGCTTTTGTCATGCTTACCGTATATCCGAACAGTGAAGAAATGGAATCAATATTTCCCCTGCTCCATGCGACTTCAATGGCGTGGCGGATGGCCCGTTCTACACGGCTTGCGGTCGTGTTAAATTTTTTGGCGATGTCGGGATAAAGGACTTTTGTGATGCTGCCGAGGAGTTCAATATCGTTATACACCATGGAAATGGCTTCACGCAAATAAAGATAGCCTTTGATATGGGCAGGCACACCGATCTCATGGATAATGCTTGTAATGCTGGCATCGAGATTTTTCCGCTTCGGCTCAGGCTGGCTGCGGATAATGCTGCTTTGCGCAGACGGCGCACGGTGTGTGACACTGCTGACATTTCCGCTTACCTG
Source organism: Bacillus sp. JNUCC-21 (assembly GCF_041222765.1). NCBI lineage: Bacteria > Bacillati > Bacillota > Bacilli > Caryophanales > Bacillaceae > Bacillus > Bacillus sp. JNUCC-21. Next base: position 2,603,097 of record NZ_CP166019.1, read on the forward strand.
GCGGATATGGCCGACAAGGTTTTCCATATCAAACGGCTTCAGGATGAAATAGGACGCGCCTAAATCGACGGCTTTTTTCGTAACGTCTTCCTGACCGAATGCCGTCAGCATGATGACGTTCGGCTGCTTCTCGAGCTCTGATTCCCGCAGACGCTCCAAAACCGCAAGTCCATCCAGATGCGGCATGATAATGTCTAAAACGAGCACATCTGGATTCTTATCTTTAAACAAAGAAAGACATTCCTGTCCGTTATAAGCAACGCCGATCACTTCCATATCATCCTGTCCCTCTATATATTCACTCAACAGGCTTACAAGCTCTCGATTATCATCAGCAACACAAACTTTAATTTTCTCCACGTTTCTTCCTCCCCCAATGTATTAACAGGACGCAACCCATTTGACTGCTACATGTTACATTCGACAAAACCACTACTTCCCCTTTTAAAAAATCCATATTTACCAATAATAGTGGTATATCTTTGTTTTTCTAGCATTTTCTAGGTTTTTCGACTAAAAATTAAGTTTGACAAATCAGGAAACGTGAATTTGTCGAAAAATCTTCATGTCTTATTTTACATGAATCCAGGAAAGAAGTGAAGAACGCATCACATAAAAAAACTGCCGGATCATCCGGCAGTCAGCTTGCTTTGTCTTTCCCGTAAACATCAACACCCGCTTCAGACAGCATCCATTCGATATGAACGCCGTAGCCGCTTGTCGGATCATTGACAAATACGTGGGTTACGGCTCCGACGACCTTTCCGTTCTGGATGATCGGGCTTCCGCTCATCCCCTGAACGATTCCGCCGGTTCTTTTCAGCAGTTTCGGATCTGTCACTTTCAACACCATTCCCTTTGTCGCCGGGAATTTTTGCGGCGTGGTGCTGACGATTTCAATATCAAATTTCTCTACTTTATCGTTTTCGATAACCGTCAGCATTTGCGCAGGTCCTTTTTTTACTTCATTTGACAAAGCAATCGGAAGCGCTTTGTCGGAAATGTTGTTTTTAATCGGCTGATGCAGTGTCCCGAAGATGCCGAACGGGCTGTTGCGGTTAATATCGCCGATCGTTTTCCGTTCTGACGAAAACCTTGCCAGTTTTTCGCCGGGATTGCCGCCTTTTCCTTTTTCAATTGATGTTACAGTTGAACGGACGATTTCTCCGTCTTCTACAACAATCGGTTTTTTTGTATCCATATCAGAGATGACGTGGCCCAATGCGCCGTATTTTTTTGTTTTCGGTTCAAAAAAAGTCATGGTGCCGATGCCGGCTGCCGAATCGCGGATATAAAGGCCGATTCGATATTTCCCCTCGGCTTCGTCCTTTGTCGGAATCAGCTTTGTTTTGATTTTTTGCTTATCGCGTTTCACCAATAAATCCAAAGATTCACCGGTTTTGCCCGCTTTTTGAATAAACGGGGCGATGTCGCTCATTTTTTCAATTTTATGTCCGTTCATTTTAATAATGATGTCGCCAGATTCAATTCCCGCTTGTTCTCCCGGAGACTTTTTTCCATCCTTTGTCATCACTTGGTGAAAACCGACCACCAAAACACCGACTGAATGCAGTTTTACACCGATGGACTGTCCGCCCGGAATGACCTTCAATTCTGGAAGGACACGCACTTTCGTTTTTTTAATGGGAAATCCGGCAAGATCATATACTACTTCTGACCGGCCTTGTGTTTGCCCTGTTATGTTTGCATGGCCGTGCTCTTCTTTCAGCGTAAAGGCTTCTGATAATTCGCCCTTTTCAGCGCTTATTGATGCATTGACCGAAACGGCCTGTGTCTGGTTTTCAAAGACGCTCATTTCTGATGGTATCAGTAAATATTCTTTAAATGGCTTAAAAAAGCCTACACTTAGTAAAGAAACAAGGAGAATTACACCTATTGCTTTCCTCATGTTATCGTGCATTCATTCCTTCACTCTCCTCGCTCCTATCCCACACCACTTTCTTTTTCTGCTACATCTATACTTTTGCCTTCCTGCGCTTGATTTATAACCGGCATACGAAGAAAAACATTGGATACACTGTTAGAGAAATGGAACAAAAAAATAAGCTGCCTGTATCAGCAGCTTATCCTGTCGTTTTTACCTGTCCGGCCTGTTTTAAAAGCTCTTGTGCATGCCGTTTTGTCAGATCGGTCACTTCGACGCCCGCAATCATGCGGCCGATTTCCGCTACCTTGTCCTGTTTGGAAAGCGGCGTGACATGCGTTGTCGTCCGGCCGTCTTTGAATTCTTTTGCGATTAGAAGGTGCGTATCCGCCATAGCGGCAACCTGCGGCAGGTGTGTAATGCAGAGCACCTGTGAACCGGTCGATACTTTATGGATTTTTTCCGCGATGGCTTGGGCAACCCGCCCGCTTACACCGGTGTCCACTTCGTCAAAGATGATGGAGGTGACATCCTGCTGGGAAGAAAAAATACTCTTCATCGCCAGCATCACCCTTGAAAGCTCGCCTCCGGAAGCGACCTTTGACAGCGGTTTTAAAGGCTCACCGGTGTTTGTTGAAATTAAAAACTTCACAAGGTCAATCCCCTTTTGGGTAAGCTGCACGGGCTGCCCGTTAACAACCGGTGCTTCACTGGCTGACGGATCGGTTTTCACGAGAAATTCCGTATCAAACGTTGATTTGCCCATATACAGACTTTTTAATTCCTGATGAATCGCTTCCGCCAGTTTCTTAGCCCAAGCTTTTCTGATTTTTGATAAATTGGCGGCTTCTACGGCCACATCTTTGCCGACCGACTCCAATTCCTTCTTCAGCGCTTCAAGGTGGCTGTCGCGGTTCTCGATTTGATCGATTTCCTCTTCTATTTTAGAGCCGTATTCCAAAATGTCTTCTACCGTCGCTCCGTATTTGCGCTTCAGCTGTTTAATTTCGTTTAAACGGGTTTCAATAAAATTCAGCCGTTCCGGGTCATATTCCAGATCATCTAACAGATTGCGCATCTGAAAGGTTGCATCCTCCAGCAGATAATAGGAACTTGACACACTTTCAGACAGCTTTTGCAGCGGTTCATTGATATCCGAAATATCTTCAAGCTGGGCAGAGGCCATTCCGACCCAGTCAAGCCCCCCCTGCTCGCTGCGGAGCGCATTATAGGCGTTTTGCAATGATTCATAAATTTTTTCGAAATTGGATATCTGCTTCCGTTCTTCCTGAAGAAGCTCGTCTTCATTCAATTCAAGCTTCGCCGACTCGATTTCTTCAAGCTGAAATTGAATCAGGTCTAACCGATGCGCCATTTCCTGCTCGCTTTCTGACAGCTTCTTCACTTTTTTGAGCAGCTTCATATAACGCTCATAGCCTTCATGGTAAGCCTGAAGCGCGGATTCGGCCTCAGCGCCCGCAAACCTGTCCAACAGCTCTAAGTGTTTATCGTCCTCCATTAACAGCTGGTTATCATGCTGTCCGTGAATATCTAATAAAAGTCTGCCGATTTCCCTCAAAGCCGCAATCGTCACTAATTTTCCGTTGACACGGCAGACGCTTTTTCCTCCGGCATTAATGTCCCTTCTCATGACAATCATGTCGTCAGATGCGTCTATTCCCTGCTCACGGCATACTTCAAAAACGGGATGACCGCTGTCCAAAAGAAACAGTCCTTCAAGCTCGGCCTTTGTTTCACCGTAACGGACAAATTCAGACGAGCCGCGGCCGCCGACTAATAGGGAAACGGCGTCTATAATAATTGACTTGCCGGCCCCTGTTTCTCCCGTCAGGACGGTGAGCCCCCGTTCAAACGAAATCGTCAGTTCCTCTATAATGGCAAAGTTTTTTATTGATAGTTCAGCTAACAAACAGCATTCCACCTTTTATCTGATAATTACGCTACAGCAGCTCCAAAAGACGGCTTTGAACGCCCTCCGTATCTTCAGGCGTCCTGCAGATGATTAAGATCGTGTCATCTCCGCAAATCGTGCCCATGATTTCTTCCCATTCGAGATTATCCATCAGAGCGCCGATTGCCTGAGCATTCCCCGGCATCGTTTTTAATACGATCATATGGCTTGCTGAGTCAATTTTTACGAACGCATCCATTAATGAACGCTTCAGTTTTGACAGCGGATTGAACCGCTGATCCGCCGGCAGGCTGTATTTGTAGGAGCCGTTGTTTGTCGGCACCTTAACGAGATGCAGCTCTTTAATGTCTCTGGAGACAGTCGCCTGAGTTACCTTATATCCTTCTTCTCTCAGCATGTCAACTAAGTCATCCTGCGTTTCAATCTCATGGCTTGTAATAAGCTCTCTGATTTTTATATGCCTTTGGCCTTTTGTCATGTAAGCACCTCTGTTTTCAAGCTGTTCTTGTCATTATGTTAACCGCTTCTTGATAAAAAGTACATGATGGCAGAAAAAAGGAATAATAGCCCCCTATTATTCCGGTACATCTGTCTTTTTGGCTTTTAATGTCTCATGTGCTTCGCGGACGGTACGGAGAATGTCTTCTTCCGGCAGTTCAGCGCCGTTTCCGTCTTCTCCGCCCCATTCCAAATGAAGCAGAAACTCAATATTGCCGTCTCCCCCTGTAATCGGTGAGAAGGACAGTCCTTTCACTGTATATCCTTCAGAAGCGGCAAATTGATTCATGCGGCGGAGAACGTCAGTATGAACGCCGGGATCTCTGACAATGCCTTTTTTTCCGACGGATTCCCGCCCGGCTTCAAATTGCGGCTTCACCAGTGCGATACAATCGCTCCCCGGTACAAGCAGCGTTTTTAAAACCGGCAGAATGAGGCGGAGTGAGATGAAAGAAACATCGATTGTCGCAAATTCCGGCAAACCCTCTGTGAAATCGGAAGGCTCGGAATAGCGGAAATTCGTTCGTTCCATGACGACGACCCTCTCGTCCTGTCTGAGCTTCCAAGCAAGCTGATTATAGCCGACATCCACTGCGTAGGACCGCTCGGCTCCGTTTTGGAGGGCGCAATCCGTGAATCCCCCCGTAGACGAGCCGATGTCAATCATCGTTTTGCCTTTTACCGAGACGGGAAACACTTCCAGGGCTTTTTCAAGCTTTAATCCGCCTCTGCTGACGTATTTAAGAGGGTTTCCTTTTACCGTTAACGGAAGATCCCGGGCGATTTTTTCACCCGGTTTGTCCAATCGGTTTTCATTTGAGTATACGATGCCCGCCATAATGGCGCGTTTCGCTTTTTCCCGCGTTTCCGCAAGGCCTTTTTCTACAAGAAGTACATCTAATCGTTCTTTTTTTGCTGTCATGATCCAATTCCTTTATGTGTCTTCGGCGGCATCAGCAGTTTGATCCGGTTCATAACCTCAGCCTTAGTGAGACCGATTTCTTCAAGCAGGGCGGTTACGCTGCCGTGTTCAATAAACCGGTCTGGGATGCCCATTCTGTCAATCGGTGTATGATACATGCCGAGGTCATGAGCGTATTCAAGAATCGTGCTGCCGAATCCGCCTTCAAGCACGGCTTCTTCTATCGTTAAAATCGGCAGACCTTCATTAAGAATGGCCTTCATCATTTGTTTATCAATCGGTTTTATGAACCGCGCATTCACGACACGCACGGACAGGCCTTCTTTTTGCAGTTCTTCAGCCGCTTCCAGCGCCATTTCAATGGTCGTACCGAATGTTAAAATGACCGCGTCTTTTCCGGGACGGAGCACTTCCCATGTTCCGATCGGAATGGTTTTCAGCTCTTTATCCATCTTTACGCCGAGCCCGTTTCCGCGCGGGAAGCGCATCGCGATCGGACCCTCCTCATAATTAAGGGCTGTATTGACCATATGGCGGCCTTCATTTTCATCCTTCGGCATCATTAAAACGAGGTTTGGTATATGCCGCAAAAAGGCGATGTCAAAGACGCCTTGATGCGTCTCCCCGTCAGCGCCGACCAAACCGGCGCGGTCAATGCCGATAAATACATTCGCGTTTTGACGGCAGATGTCATGGACGACCTGATCGTACGCCCGCTGCAAAAAGGTCGAATAAATCGCAAGAAACGGCTTCATGCCTTGGAGCGCCATTCCAGCCGCCATCGTCGCCGCATGCTGTTCTGCGATTCCGACATCAAACATGCGTTCAGGGAATTCTTTCGCAAACCCTTCCAGTTTGGAGCCGACCGGCATGGCCGGTGTAATGGCGACAATTCTGTCATCCTCACGTGCCAGCTCCTGCACGGTGCCGCTGACAAGTCCGCTCCATGAAGGCGCCGCGGCTTTCGGCTTGACGAAATCACCCGTATTGATTTTATAAGGACCCGTTCCGTGCCATGTGCCGATTGTGTCGGTCTCAGCCGGTTTATAGCCTTTGCCCTTTTTCGTGATGACATGTAACAGGACAGGGCCTTTCGTTTTTTTGGCGTATTGCAGGTTTTCAAACAGTTCGTGGTAGGAATGACCATCAACCGGGCCTAAATACGTAAAGCCCAGCTCTTCAAAAAACATGCCTGACACAAGCATATATTTCAAACTGTCTTTTATCCGTTCAGCTGTGGCGGCCAATTTTCCGCCGACGGCCGGGATGCGCTTAAATAAATATTCAAGCTCGTCTTTTACCCATTGATATTTGCCGGCCGTGCGAAGCCGTCCCAGCATAGAATGAATCGCCCCGACATTCGGCGCAATGCTCATCTCATTATCATTCAGGATGACGATCATGTCTTTTTTCTCATCACCGATATGGTTCAGCGCTTCAAGCGCCATTCCTCCGGTTAAAGCGCCGTCTCCGATAATCGGGATGATATATTCTTTCGATCCTTTAATATCACGGGCGGCAGCCATTCCCATCGCGCCTGAGAGCGAGGTTGAGCTGTGGCCTGTTTCCCATACGTCATGTTCGCTTTCGCTGCGTTTCGGGAAACCGCAAAGCCCTTTATATTGGCGCAAGGTTTCAAACTCCTTGCCGCGTCCGGTTAACAGTTTATGAACATAGGACTGATGTCCGACATCCCATAAAAATTTATCTTTCGGACTGTCAAATTCTTTGTGAAGCGCAATTGTCAGCTCGACAACCCCGAGGTTCGGCCCGATATGGCCGCCAGAGGCAGACAGCGATGTGATGAGGAAATTGCGGATCTCCTCACTCAGCTCTTCCAGCTGTTCAATTGACATCTTTTTAAGAAATGACGGGTCCTGTATTGATAAAAGATCCAAAGCGGATCAACTCACTTTCAGCATGAATTTCTGCAAATTAAACAGTGTCTTTTTGAAAAAAGAAAAAGACTCCCTTTGTATTTTCATCGAAACTGCTTACATTTTACCATAGGAGCGGCAGCCCCTTCAAATCAGGACCGTTTTTAATGATCTCTCGCCGCGATTAAATCACAGAGGTCATGCAGCAGTTCTTTCTGAAGAGAAAGGCCGCTGATGATCTGTTTCGCCTCGCTGATATGATACGCAAGCTTTTCTTTCGCGCCTTCAAGCGTTAAAAGCGACGGATACGTTGATTTTTCGTTCGACGTATCTGAGCCGACCGGTTTGCCGATCCTCTCCTCATGCCCTTCAATATCAAGGATGTCGTCTCTGATTTGAAATCCGATGCCGATATGGCTGCTGAACAGACGCAGCTTTTCGACTTCATCCTCCGGCGCATCTGCCAAAATGGCGCCCGCCGTCACGGAAAAACCGAGGAGCTTGGCCGTTTTCCGCTCGTGGATGGATTCCAGCTCCTCAAGCGTTATCCGCTTTTGTTCCGCTTCCATGTCGGCAGCCTGTCCGCCGACCATTCCTTCCGTTCCCGCCGCGCTGATCAGCTCATCGACGAGACGGAGTCGTTTTTCTGCTGAAACCGCCTCAGACACATGAGATGTGATCAGTTTAAAGCTTTCTGTCAGAAGCCCGTCTCCGGCCAATACGGCTGCCGCTTCTCCGAAGACTTTATGGTTTGTGGGCTTTCCCCGGCGCAGATCATCATCGTCCATGCAAGGCAGATCATCATGGATTAAAGAATACGTATGAATCATTTCGACAGCGCATCCGACCGGAATCCCGTCTTTTTCATCTTTTCCGTAAGCATTCAGAACGGCTAAGACGACGAGGGGGCGCAGCCTCTTTCCGCCCGCTTCCAAAGAATACAGCATAGATTTTTTGAGGGTTTCCGGCATCGCAAGCCGTTCTGTATACAAAGAAAGCTGCTGTTCAATCAGTTGTTTGCGCGATGCTAAAAATGCGTCCAGTTTATTTGTCACCTTCGTCTTCCTCCTGAACGCTGAAAGGTGCAAGTTCGCCGTTATCTTTTAAAATAAAGTCCATTTGCTTTTCGACATGCTGAAGCTTTTCATGGCACATTTTTGAAAGGGCCATCCCTTCCTGAAAATAATTAATCGCCTGCTCCAGCGGCACGTCTCCTTCTTCAAGCTTTGCCACAATGCCTTCAAGGCCTTTCATCGCCTCTTCAAATGTCAGCTCTTCACTTTTTTTGGTTTCTGTCATTATCGTTCGCCTCTCTTTTGCAATACTTCACACGTCAGAACGCCGTCTGTCATCTTTACTTCAAGCGTATCATTTTGTTCCACTTGATCAACGCTTTTGATCAGCTCTTTGTCTTTATAGGCCAGGCTGTATCCTCTCTCCATCACCTGAAGGGGACTTAATGCATTCAGTTTACCAAGAACCGTCTGAAACTGCGAATGAAGCTGCTTCAACTGGACATTCATGCTTCGGGCGAGCTGATTTGAGCGCTCCTCGTACCGTTTTTTCGCCTGTTTCAGCTGGGTTTCAGGGTGAAGCGCCGTTAATCTGTACGTATTCCGCTCCAGCTGCCTTTGTTTCCTGTCCGTAAGCCCTGTGAGCTGTGATTGGAACTGCTGATACAAAAGGTCAAACTGCTGTTCTTTTTGGGTATACAATCGTTTCGGAAAACGGAACGCGTAGGATGACTGGAGCGATTGAACCCGTTCTTTTTTCTTGCTGATATGCTGCTGCATCGCTCTTGTCAGGCGGACTTCCGCCGTTTTTGTCCGTTCCATTAAGTCCGTCGTGTGGGGGACGGCGATTTCTGCCGCTCCTGTCGGCGTTGCCGCCCGGATATCCGCGACGAAATCACTGATTGTAAAATCTGTTTCATGTCCGACGGCTGATATAATCGGAATGGCGGAAGCAAAAATCGCCCGGGCCACGATTTCTTCGTTAAATGCCCACAATTCTTCGATCGAGCCCCCTCCCCTTCCGACGATCAGGACGTCACACATTTTTTGTGCATTGGCTTCTTCAATGCGCTTCACAATCGATCTGCTGGCATTTTCACCTTGAACGAGCGCGGGAAGCACAATGACTTTCACAAGGGGGTATCTTCTTTTGAGTGTGGTAATGACGTCTCTGACGGCTGCTCCCGTCGGTGACGTGACGACCCCGATCGTGGCCGGAAAAGCGGGGATGGCCTGCTTATGCCGGTCATCAAACAACCCTTCGCCGGCAAGTTTTTTCTTTAATTCTTCATATGCTAAGTAGAGCGCCCCCACACCGTCCGGCTGCATTTCTTTCGCGTACAGCTGATAGCTTCCGCTCGGTTCATAGACGGAGATGCCGCCTCTTACGATGACCTTCATTCCGTCTTCTGGCTTAAACGCAAGCCTCGAACTTTGCCTCTGAAACATGACGGCCTGCATGCGGGCATGCTCATCTTTTAATGTAAAATAGATGTGGCCTCTCGTATGAATTTTAACATTGGAGAGCTCACCCTTAATCCAAATGTCTTCAAGATGAGGGTCCACATCGAATTTTCGTTTAATGTATTTGGTCAGCGCGGAAACCGTGACATATGCCGCTTCACTCACATCCTGCACTCCTTTCATAAAGGCTTTTTGCCCTAAACTAAGAAAACCCGCTCTGGCTGAAAGGAGCCTTAAGAAGCGGGTATCGTGCTCATTGTCACAATTTTTGTGACTGTCTCCGGTTATCTATGATAACGTACGTCTGGCAGATTTAACAGTATTATGCGCAAGCATTGTGATGGTCATCGGACCTACTCCGCCCGGCACCGGCGTAATGAAAGATGCTTTTTCTTTCGCTTCATCAAACTGAACGTCTCCGCAGAGTTTTCCGCTTTCGAGACGGTTGACGCCGACATCAATGACAATGGCGCCCTCTTTGATTTGATCGGCTTTGATGAAGTTCGCTTTACCGACCGCTACCACAAGAATATCTGCTTTTTTCGTATGCTCAGACATATTTTTCGTGCGGGAATGGCAATATGTGACGGTCGCGTTTTCGTTCAGCAGCAGCTGGCCGACCGGTTTACCGACAATATTGCTTCGTCCGACTACAACAACTTCTTTGCCGGAAAGATCTACGTTCGTCTTTTTCAATAACTCGACAATTCCGTGCGGCGTGCATGGAAGAAATGTATCTTCGCCAAGCAGCATTTTCCCGACGTTGAGAGGGTGGAAACCGTCAACATCCTTATCAGGGGAGATCCGCTCGATTACGGCTTTTTCAGAAATATGATCCGGGAGCGGCAGCTGGACGAGAATGCCGTGGAATTCCGGATTTTGATTATACTGATCAATCACTGTTAAAAGCTCCGCCTCGGTTAAGCTTGAGTCAAAGCGGTCAAGCTTAAATTTCATTCCCATTGTTTCAGCGGCTTTTTTCTTGCCTGTCACATATGAAACAGAAGCGGGATCGTCTCCGATTAAAATGACCGCCAATCCAGGCACTACGCCTTGTGCTTTCAGCTCTTCTACTTCTTTTGCCAATTGTTCGCGTTTTTCTTTAGCCGTTTCTTTTCCGTCGATGATTGTTGCAGTCATTTTCTTTCCTCCTATGATTCGATATCAGTTTTAATGTTAGAAAGAACCCCGTTTACGAATTTTGCAGCTTTATCGTCGCCGAACCGTTTTGCCAGCTCGATTGCTTCGTTTAATGACACGTTAGCAGGAATGTCGTCAGAATAAACCATTTCATACACCGCCAGACGCAGGATCGCGCGGTCTACGTTTGCAATCCGGTCAAGCTTCCAATTGACGAGATGGCCGGAAATCATTTCATCAAGCTGAACCTGATGTTCGATCACTCCGTACACCAGCTGTTCAAAGAAGGCATCTGTTTTTTCACCATCAAGCGCGTGCTCAATGGCATCGTTCGGTGCAATATCGCTGACATCAATCTGAAAAAGTGCCTGCAAAGCTTTTTCTCTAGCTGTTCTTCTTTTCATTTTCTTTCTCCTTCAGATCCGCTTTATCCGCTTGTCGTTAAGCTTAAAGAGATCATAACATATTTTTTTCTCAATCGCATGTCGAAATTTAGGTTTTTTCACCCTAATGCCGAATATTTTCACAAACCGTATTAATTTCATTCGGATTTCACAGCATGAAGAAACTCGGCTGCCGTTTGTAAGCCGGCTTTCTTCATGCCTGAAATGACGGGAAACGTATAAAAAACCAAAGGGCTGCCCATCCCCTTGGTTTTTATACGCTCATTACATTTCTTCGTCGATTTCGACTTCTTGGGCTTTCGTGTCAAATTGAATGCCGACGATATGAATATTGATTTCATTAATGGTCAGAGACGTCATGTTTAATAAGGTTTGGCGGATATTCTCCTGAACGCTTGCCGCCACTTTCGGGATCGAGATCCCGAATTGAACGACGCAATAGACGTCGATGGTAATCCCGTCATCGGCTAAATCGACCTTTACGCCTTTGCCGTGATTGATTTTGCCGAAGCGTTCTACGACGCCCGTGGCGAAATTGCCGCGCATTTCAGCAACTCCTTCAACTTCGGAAGCGGCGATGCCGGCAATGACTTCAATGACCTCAGGAGCAATTTCAACCTTGCCTAAATGAGCCTCATCATGATCCATTTTAAGCACACTGTTGTCTTCCATTCAATTCACCTCCCGCAAAAATTATGAGCCCATTACATCATATGTTTCTAAAAACTTTGTATTAAACTCTCCGCTGACAAATGTTTCGTGTTCAAGCAGTTTCAAATGGAACGGGATCGTCGTTTCAATACCTTCAATCACGAATTCGCTCAGCGCGCGTTTCATCCGTGCGACTGCCTCATCACGCGTTGTTCCGTATGTGATGACTTTAGCAATCATACTGTCATAGTACGGCGGGATCGAATAGCCGGGATATGCGGCTGAATCCACGCGTACGCCGAGCCCGCCCGGCGGCAGGTACATGTTAATTTTACCGGGTGAAGGCATGAAGTTTTTCGCAGGATTTTCAGCGTTGATGCGGCATTCAATCGCCCAGCCGTTAAATTCAACGTCTTCCTGTCTGAGCGAAAGCTCCTGTCCGGATGCCACTTTGATCTGTTCTTTGATCAGATCCGTTCCCGTCACCATTTCTGTGACAGGATGCTCTACTTGAATACGCGTGTTCATTTCCATGAAGTAGTAGCGCTGTTCTCTGTAGTCATAGATGAATTCTACTGTGCCGGCTCCCGTGTAACCGACGGCCTTCGCTGCTTTTACCGCTGCTTCACCCATCTGCTCCCTGATTTCAGAATCAAGCGCAGGTGACGGTGACTCTTCAAGAAGTTTTTGCAGACGTCTTTGGATAGAACAGTCACGCTCTCCGAGATGGATCGTGTTTCCGTAATTATCCGCAAGCACCTGAATTTCAACATGGCGGAAATCTTCTATGTACTTCTCGATGTACACACCCGGATTTCCGAATGCCGTAGCGGCTTCCTGCTGGGTAATCTCAATGCCTTTAATCAGTTCTTCTTCTGTGCGTGCGACCCGGATGCCTTTTCCGCCTCCGCCCGCAGTGGCTTTTATAATGACAGGATACCCAATTTCACCTGCAAGCGAAACCGCTTCTTCCGTATTTTTTATGATTCCTTTTGAACCGGGCACAATCGGCACGCCCGCCAGCTGCATCGTGTCGCGCGCGATATCTTTTGTTCCCATTTTTGAAATGGCGTCAGCCGTAGGGCCGACAAACGTTACGTTTAATTCCTCGCACAGCTCGGCAAAGTCGGCGTTTTCAGCTAAAAACCCGTATCCCGGATGAATCGCATCCGTGCCGGTCAGCTTTGCGACGCTGACGATGTTCGTTACATTTAAATAGCTTTCTTTTGATGTTTTCGGCCCGATACAAAAAGCCTCATCGGCCATTTGGACATGCAGGGCGTCTTTATCTGCCTCAGAATAAACGGCTACAGTTTCAATGCCCAGCTCTTTGCAGGCCCGGATGATTCTGACGGCGATTTCTCCTCGGTTGGCGATCAATAGCTTTTTAATCATAATAGCAGGTCTCCTTACTCAGCTTTTACAAGAAATAGAGGTTGTCCGTATTCGACCAGCTGGCCGTTTTCAACTAACACTTCAACGATTTCTCCTTTTACTTCGGCTTCAATCTCGTTAAAGAGTTTCATTGCTTCTACGATACAAACAACTGTATTTTCGCTCACTTTTGAACCTTGGTTTACGTAAGGGCCGGCTTCCGGCGATGAAGAAGCATAAAACGTTCCGACCATCGGAGACGTAATTTTGTGCAGGTTTTCATCTTGTTTCGGCGCTTCCTGTGCAGGAGCGGCTTCACTCGCTTCCGGTTTTGCAGCCTGCGGAGCAGGTGCGTAAGCGGCGGGAACGGCTTGGGCTTGTCCCGTTACATTCACTGCCGGCGCTTCATTTTTTTTCAGTTTGAGGCTTACGCCTTCAATTTCGTAAACAAATTCGTCGATGGAAGATTCATCGATTCTTTTTATCAGTTCATGAATTTCGTTGATTTTTAACATCAGTTTCCACTCCTATGTATAAAAAATAGAAATTTATGGGTTGCTACTAAAAGTACATACTATGTTTATCTTACAGGAGCGCTTGTGTAAATTCAACACTGATCTAAAATGACATCAGAAAAGCCCGCAGCGGGTGCGGGCGGTTCAGGTCTCTTACTTTGTCGGTTCAAACGTGACGGCGACGTCTTTCATCGTCTTGATTTCTTTTTCCACCAGGTCAATGATAGCGGAAGCTTTTGCGTTTGAATGTTTGTCAGACATGACGGTAATGTTGATTTTGTCTCCTTCAGCATCCACGAGCGCATCTTTGTAGCCTTGTGTTTTAATCAGCGTTTCCAGCTGTTTTTCCGTCCCTTCAGCATTGCTCAGCGCCGTCATTTTATCGTAGGCTTCGCTTTTTTCCTTTGCGGTCGCATCATCGCTTGAAACAATGCTGTTTAACTGTTCCCTTTCTTTGCTTCTCGCGTCTTCAAGCTCCATGCGGTATGCGGTAAATAAGTTTTCATCAGCTGTTTCTGTGGCGATCGTTCCGTCTTTGTCCGATGCTTCGGCTGATGTTTCTTTATCCTCTTTTGTGCCTTTAGAATCTTTCGTTCCTTTTGTGCCGTCTTCTTTTTCCGTGCCGCTTCCGCTCTTATCTTTCGTTTCAGGAGCCGGCGTTTTTTCAGTGGCGACTTCTCCGCTGCTTTTTTCGCTTTTCATCTGCACGGCATTTTTGCTTTCCGGCGACATAATATAATAAACACTTAATACCACAACGAGACTGAGCATTGTTAAAAGCCAAACCGTTTGTTTTTTCAGCATGATTTATGAATCCTCCTTGATTTTTTTAGGGGCAACCGCTACACGGTAGCTCGGAACATCAAGCACCCTTGTGACGGCATCAATGATGGTTTTTTTTATTTGAACGTTGTCCACTCCCTGAGCGACAACGAGTACACCGCGGATATCGGGCTTTTTCGTCTGGACGACGACCGGGGTTTCCTGATCCCCGTTTCGAATCATGACAATTTGTTCTTCAGAGGTTTGATCGGTTACGCTTCTTTTGCCGCCTTCTTTATCGGTTTCTTCAGTGGTGGTGTCTTTTTTCGTTTTATTTTTCTCAAACACTTTCAAAGATGTTGCGTCTACGTTTACGACAATTGAGACATCCTCCACGCCGATAATCGTTTCAAGGATTTCTTTCAGCTGGTTTTCATAGTCTCTTTCGTAATCATCGATCGTGGTTTTTGCGCTGCCGTCTTTCGATGCCTTAAAAACGGGTGCGCTTTTTTGCCCGCTTTTGTCTTCCGTTCGGCCGGACATGACGGTCTGCACCGCTTGGTCCTTCCCGGTTTTCTCCGGTGAAGAGAACAGCTGGCTGACCAGCATAAAAGATACCCCGAGCACAAACACGAACAGAAAGTAATGATATTTTGTCAGTTTTGGTTTTTCTCCGTCTTTCGCCTGTCCGATCATCAGCTGTTTTTTGAGTATGGTCCATAGTCCGTTTTTATTCATGGCCGTTTTTCTCCCCGCCTTCCATATAAACCGTAATTTTCTCACTGCCGATTTCCCATATATCCGCAAGTTTTTCTTTGATGTCTGCGGCCTCTTTTTTGTCGGCTGCGCCTTCCGGTTCGTATTTGCGGTCTGTGCGGATGTCGATCGGTGCGACGGTTTGCACGGTTTTTTCAGAAGATGGGGCCATATACACGCTGATCGTTTTTACATCTTCTTCTGAACGAACCTGTTCTTCCGCTGTAAGGCGGATGTCGTCTATTTTGTATTCGTCATGACTGAACATCTCCTCCGCTTTCTTTTTTAGTTGGACAGCCATTTCTTCTAAAACATATGCGCGGTTTGATGCTTGTATTTCTTTTTTTTCTGATTTAATTTGATTTTTTATATCAGCGGATTGAGATTGCTCTTGTTTTGTCAAATAATCGAAGATGATTTCCGGGTCTGTTTTGAAAAGTTTGAATATCGGGTTGAGCATGACAATGATTAACAGCAGGCTGACAACCATCTTTGCGTATTTTTGCATACTGGAGCTGGGCAGCAGCATGTCGATGACGATGGCGAATAAGATAAATAAAATAATGCTTGTCAGCCATTCTGTTAAAAAGCTCATATCCAATGGGCCTCCTTTATTTCATCATCATAGTGAGGTTGCCTGCTGTAATAATGACTGTGATGCTGAGGAAAAACATGAGAGAGACGATGGCGAGCGCCGCGAAAATATACAGTACGCTTCTGCTGATGACGCCGAGGCACGTAATGACGGGCCCGCCTCCGAGCGGCTGCAGAATAGCGGCCGCGAGCTTATAAATAAAAGCGAGCGAGAGCACTTTGATCGCCGGAAACGCGGAGATGCAGATCAAAATTCCGACTCCGAGGATTCCCACGGTGTTTTTTAATAGGAGCGAGGCGCTGATGACCGTATCCGTCGCATCCGTAAACATCCGGCCGAGTACGGGAATAAAATTGCCTGTTATAAATTTTGCAGTCCTGAGCGTAATCCCGTCCGTCACGGCAGCCGAAGCCCCCTGTACGGAGATGACGCCGAGAAACACGGTGAGGAATACGGCAAGCGCTCCGATCGCGATATTTCTGAGCAGATTGGCAAGCTGCGTGACTTTATATTGATCCGTCATCGTGCTGACGATGCTTAAAATCGCTGACAGGAAGATAAGCGGCATGACGATGTTTTGAATGAGAAGGCCGCTCGTATTCATCAGAAATAAAATAACGGGGTGAAAAAAAGCTGCGGAGACGGCTCCCCCGGAAGACGCCAAAAGCGCGAGTAAAAGCGGGATGAGCGCGAGAATGAAGCTTGTCATCGTCTGGATCGCTTCACTTGCATAATTGACGGCAACATGAAAGCTGTTTAAAGCGAGAATAATCAGCACCATGTAGACGATTGCATAAGCCACTTTGCTGACGGTGCTCTGCTGGAACGCATTTTGCAGGAGCTGCAGAATGACACAAAAAATGGTGAGAAGAATCAAAGTTCCCAGAAGCTTTCCGTTTGCGAGCACTTCATGAAACAAGTATGAAAATAAAGCCTTTAGCCATGCCTCCGGCGAGAACGTTTTTTCTCCGTTAATAAAGTCGATGATGCTTCCCTTTTGGCTTTCAGGCAGAAGACCGCCGTATTCTGTCATGATGTCGTCCCAAAACTTTCCGATGCCTTCTGTTTTCAGCGCTTCGGCCTGCTTTTTCGCCACTTCATCAGCAGATTCTTGGTGAACTGCGGTTTCCTGCGACGCACCGTCTGTTCCGGCAGCTTGTACACATTCAGTCTGAAAAAATAAGAGGATGAACAAAAAAGCTCCCGCCCACCGAAAGCGCTTCATTTTTTGTGCCCCCCTTTCCATTTTATTTTTGATCAAGAAGGAATAAGTCCGAGAATCGTTTCAATAATGACGGTGAGTATCGGCACGGCCATTACCAGTATCAAAATTTTTCCGGCCAGCTCTATTTTCGAAGCAATCGCTCCCTGGCCCGCATCCTTTGTAAGCTGCGCTCCGAATTCAGCGATGTAGGCGATGCCGATAATTTTTAAAATGGTTTCCACATAGACCATATTGACATTTGCATTGACGGCTATTTTTTCTATCATTCTGATAATGTCGTAAATCTGGTCGATGAGATAAAGAAAGATCACGCAGCCGCTGAAGACGACAATCATAAACGCGAAAGTCGGTTTCTGTTCTTTTACGATCAGGGAGAGAAATGTGGCGATCAGGCCTAAACCTACAATTTGAACAATCTCAATCTGTAAGCCCCCCTATCCTTGGAATAGAAACACAGCTTTGATCTTTTTGAACAGGTCATCGACAATCGTCGCCACCATAAATAAAATATAGATAAAGCCAAGCAGCGTCACCCATTGGGCGTATTCTTTTTTTCCCATTTGGTCAAGTATGGTGTGCAGAAACGCAACCACGATACCGACTCCGGCGATTTGAAAAATGACATTTACGTCGACTCCCATTTTATGTTTGCTCCCCTCATGTTTACATCAATAGAAGAATGAGTAACAGTCCGGCTAAAAATCCTAAGCTTTTCACCATTTTTTCATTTTTCGCCTGCGCCCGTCCGGCATCCGCTTCCGCCGCTTCCAAATGTGTAAGCGCAAGCTTGATATGTTTCTGCTGAGAAACACGGTCATGGAGCCCGAGCGTCTCTCCGAATTGCTTCAGCACATCATATTCGCTTTTTTTCATCGCCATGGACGACCAATTATGTTTCAAGCTCTGTTCCCAAGCCGTTTTGGCGGAATCGCATCCCTGCTCAAGCCTTCTGCTGAAAGCTTGAAACAATAACGATACAGGTTTGGAAAGCTGTGCAGCAATTTGTCCCGAGGCGGTATGCAGCGGTGTATGCCCGAACATGATTTCCGCTTCAAGCGATTGGAGCGCCGCGCGCAGCTGACGGATCTGCCTCGGCCTTTCTATATACATTTTGGCGATCTCAAATCCGGTCCAAGTCGTCGCTGTCAGAATAAACACGGCACCCAAAAGCTTCAGCATGTCATCACGCTTTCAGCATGTGGAACAGGTTCCCCATCCTTTCCGTACATCCTGCTGATCGTTCCCGGACCGCGGCGCCTTGACAGTTCAACATACCGGTCAAACACGTTTTCCTCCCAAAGCATTTTCAGCGACGGCCTCTTGACCAAGTCTTTCATATTCCACCCGTGCGCAGATACGATGACGGATACGCCCGCATGGAGCGCCTCCAGCAGCGCTTGTGAGTCTTCCATTCTCCCGATTTCATCCACAATTATGACATCAGGACTCATAGAGCGAATCATCATCATCAGCCCTTCCGCCTTCGGACAGGCATCAAGGACATCGATTCTGCGGCCGAAACTGTGCTGGGGAATGCCCCGCAGGCAGCCGGCAATTTCCGAACGTTCATCTACGATACCTGTCTTTTTTGCGGGAATGCGTTTTGATCCGGTGCTGGAAAGCCGGGCCAAATCACGAAGCAAAGTCGTTTTCCCCGTTTGCGGAGGACCGATGATCAGCGTATTCAGCCAGTTTTCTTTCCATAAGAAAGGAATGAGCGGTTCTGCGATTCCCAGCTTCTCCCGGGCGATTCGGATATTAAAAGAAGTAATATCCCGGAGTCCTTTGACGGCTCCGTTTTCGACGATGACTCTTCCGGCCAGCCCCACACGGTGGCCTCCTCTGATTGTGATATATCCTTTTTTCAGCTCTTCTTCCAGCGTGTACATACTGTAATTGCTGAGCCGGCTGAGGATCAGCTGTGCGTCGCCGGCCGTACAGACATATGACAAATACAAAGGTTGTCCTTTTTGGATCAGTTCAACCGGCCTGTCGACGCGGATTCTGATTTCTTCTGTATCCCGCCTCGCTTCTTCGGGCACGGCGGAGATGGCATCTCTCAATAATTCAGGGAGAACCTCTGTAATCTCATTCAATAGAGTCTCCTCCTTTTTTACCGATTGGCTTCTTTAAAATGTATGATCCGGGACAGACTTTATGACACCCCGGCCCTCTATTTATGCACACCGGCCAAAATCAGCACCACTCCCGCAAAAATCAATATTAATTTTGCATATGAGAGCTGTCCGGCAATCTGATAAATGCCGATCGTCATTGTGATGATAAAGATCAGCGGGCCGACGATTGCCAAAATACTATTCACCACAACCGCCTTTCTGATGTCGTTTGTCAAAAGCATGATAATAGCGGCCGATAATTCAATGAGCGAGGACAAAACTCGTAAACCGGCCATCGTTAAAACAGTAGAATTGATTGAACCAAACAAAAATTTCATTGCAATCCCCCAACTTCAAGCATTTTGTTACACTATATGCTCTAGCTGACGGAAGTAGTCTCACTATTTTCATATAGAAGAAAGATTCAGGCAGAACGCAAAAAAAGCCTGCCCCGTAAAAGGAGCAGACTCCGAATTTCTTTGACTACGCTCTTGACACGTAAGAGCCGTCTGATGTATTTACAACCAGCGTATCGCCTTCGTTCACGAAAAACGGTACGTTTACGACAAGACCTGTTTCCGTTTTGGCAGGTTTTGTGCCGCCTGACGCCGTGTCGCCTTTAATTCCCGGCTCTGTTTCAACAACTTTCAGTTCAACTGTGTTCGGCAGTTCAATACCGAGCGTTTCAGACTGATACATCATGATGTGCACAGACATATTTTCCAGAAGATATTTCAATTCTTCTTCGATTTGGTTTTCGTTCAATTCAAGCTGTTCATATGAGCTTGTATCCATGAACACGTGCTGATCGCCGTTGGCATAAAGATACTGCATCGTTTTTGTTTCGATTTGAGCTTTCGCGACTTTTTCACCTGCACGGAATGTTTTCTCCTGAATAGCGCCCGTGCGGAGGTTACGCAATTTAGAACGGACAAATGCCGCTCCTTTTCCCGGCTTTACGTGCTGGAAGTCAACGACGCGCCAAATGCCGCCGTCTACTTCAATCGTTAGTCCTGTACGAAAATCGTTAACTGAAATCATGTTTGATGTCCTCCTATATTCCGATCACAAAATAATTAATTCTTTAGGGGAATGCGTAATTGTCCGGTTGCCGTCGTCAGTGATGATGATATCATCTTCGATTCTTGCGCCCCCAACTTCCGGTATGTATATGCCCGGCTCAACCGTTACCGCCATGCCCGGCTCAAGAACGGCCGATGACCTGAGAGACAGCCCCGGTGATTCATGGACTTCCATTCCAAACCCGTGTCCTGTCGAATGGCCGAAATACTGTCCGTAGCCTTTTGCGGTGATGTGATCCCTCGTCAGGGCGTCCGCTTCTTTTCCCGTCATGCCGGGTTTAATATGCAGGACACCAAGCGCTTGGGCATCGTATACGACCTGATAAATCTCTTTCAGTTTATCACTTGGCTCTCCGACCGCGACGGTGCGTGTGATATCAGAACAATAGCCTTTATAATAAGCGCCGAAATCGAGCGTGACCAAGTCTCCCTTTTCAATCAATTTGCCGCTTGCCACTCCGTGGGGAAGGCTGGATCTGACTCCCGAGGCGACGATCATATCAAAGGAAGAGCCGTCTGCTCCTTGACGTCTCATATAAAATTCAAGCTCGTTTGCAACTGAAATCTCTGAGATGCCTGGTTTGATAAACGTCAGAATATGTTCAAACGCATCATCCGCAATCTTCGCAGCTTCCTCTAATATCTTAATCTCTTCACTTGACTTAATCAAGCGCAACTTTTCAACGGAATCCGCGACGGGAACCATCTCCGCTTCCTGCAGCACAGCTTGGTAGGATGCATATGTTCCGTACGTCATGCTGTTTTGCTCGAAGCCGAGTTTTTTAATGCCGTACTCAAGAATCGTATCCGCAGCCGTTTGGATTAAGCTTCCGCCGTGCTCGATAATGTCAAAACCCTTCACTTGCGTCTTCGCCTGCTCGGTGTAACGGAAATCCGTGATAAATGCCGCACGTTCTCTCGATATGACCGCAAGGCCTGACGAACCCGTAAATCCCGTCATATACTGCAGATTGGCGGAGCTTGTCACCAACATTCCGTCTATATCCAGCTGACCGAAAAGATTTCGCAATTTCTCAAGTTTCATTCCCTTTCTCCTCCTCGCCGATTCTTGACTGCCGCCTGACAACGCGGGAGCATCCCCGCCCGGTTTTCAGCATAAAAAATGTTCACTTCTCGTGAACATTTTACCATACCGGACAGGGATTATACACTTATTCACTTGTTGCCGAGCGCCCTTGCAAGCTTGTCTGACGTAAGTTCATTGTAGTTGAAGGAAATTGAGTAGCCGACAAACAAACCGTACAGAATGTAAAGGCAAAGCGTCGTCACGATTGTATCTGATTTCAATTCAGTGACGGATTTCACATCTTCGAAAATCGGATTGAATAAGAAAAAAACCGCACACCATAAAATGATGCCGTACACCATCCCCGGCCACATGGTTTTAAAACGTTTCAGGCAGACGAAATAAATGAACGCCCCGGCAATTGAAATGAATCCGATGACAACGATGCTGACCATCGTGCCGAGCCATTGTTTTTTCCATTCTCCGATCATAAACGGCTGAAGAATCATGTTGGGGCTGATCTCTGAAAAATGAAAGACATACCCGAGATAGCCGATCAAACTCCAAAATACACCGCCGGCAAATCCGATACCGCAAATTCTGCCGGTAAATGAAACAGGCTGCTGATCATCATCCTGCTTCTTTTTTTCTTCCTGTTCTGAATGTTTTTCGCTTGTCATCATGGCACCTCCAGTCATAGACTGCCCCAAAATTGAAAAGTCATAAAAAGCTGCGCCATATTTTCATTCAATGAGTAAAATCTAAAGAAACGGGGTATACTGCCTGTAGAAAAAGCATTGATTTTCCGGCTGTCTAACTAGAGGTTTACCGAGGTTTCCTGTACAATAGAGTGAAAGGAAATGGTTAGTAAATCCTAAGAAAACAGGCAGGTTGATAAACAATGTCCAAACAAAAAACGCCCCCTGCATACGGCGGGCAGGCTGTCGTTGAAGGAGTCATGTTCGGCGGCAGAAAAAATTATGTTACCGCCATCCGCAGGAATGACGGAAGCATTGATTTTTTCAAGCTTCCGAGAGTGCCGAACGCCAAGCTTTCGGCTTTAAAAAAGATTCCTTTTTTGCGGGGAATCGTCGCCATCATTGAGGCGAGCGCCAACGGCACAAAGCATTTAAACTTTTCCAGCGAACGATACGGGCTTGATCCTCAGGATGACGCCAAGCTGGAGCAGGAAGATAAGAAGGGTTCTGGCTTATCGATGTTTTTCAGCTTGGCGGTGATCGGCGTTCTGTCGTTTTTGTTCAGCAAATTCGTTTTTACGCTCGTCCCGGTCTTCTTAGCGGAGCTTGTAAGGCCCGTATTTTCCTCAGACGCCGCACAGATCGGAATCGAAAGTCTGTTTAAGCTTATTCTGCTTCTCGGCTACATTTATTTTTTATCAATGACGCCGTTAATTAAAAGAGTGTTTCAATATCATGGAGCCGAACATAAGGTCATAAACTGTTATGAACAGAATTTGCCAATTACAATAGAAAATGTTCAGAAGCAGTCACGGCTTCATTACCGTTGCGGTTCAAGCTTTATTTTATTTACGATCATTGTCGGCATGTTCGTCTATTTACTCGTTCCGACAGATCCTCTTTGGGTGCGGATTTTAGACAGGATTGCGCTTATACCGGTCGTTCTCGGCATCTCCTTTGAAGTGCTCCAGCTGACGAACAGAGTGCGGAATATCCCCGTTTTGAAAGTGCTCGGTTATCCCGGCCTGTGGCTGCAGCTTTTAACGACAAAGGAACCGGCGGATGACCAGGTCGAGGTTGCCATAGAAAGCTTTAACGAGCTTCTCAGACTGGAAGACATTTCAGAACAGAGCGAAAAACCGTCTCACAACGTAATCTGAACCGTTACCGTTATTATTTTGGAGGTGGGCAGTTATGAATCATCGTGTACAACCTTTTTTTGCTGTATTGATAGCGCTTGGCGCATTCGGTTTCATTTATGCGGCGGTAACCAACCCCGGGCAGATGATTTCAAGAGCGATCACCGTTATTATCGCAGGCATCATTATTTATTTTATCGTGAGGACGGTCCTGAACCGCCGCACCGGCCGTGACGGAACCGCTTTCAGAAAAGCGGCCAGACAATCGCGGCTCCGAATGAAGGAGCAAAAAGCGAAGCACCGCGCCGGACACAGAGGCCGGGTCAGCCATTTGCGGAGCGTGCCGAGCAGCAGCAGACCGAAGCCGATGATTCTTAAGAAAAAAAGCCAGACCCAGCTTACCGTCATAGAAGGCAAAAAGAATAAAAAGAAAAACAGAGCGCTTTTTTAATAGCTCCATTGCTTCAAAAATTGCTCTGTTCTGCTTTTTCCTAGCTCAATGAGAGCTAGTTTTTTTTGCGGTGTGAGATGAAACTCCGTCGCCATCACATGTTCCACCGGAATAAAAATAATATTCTGTTCGTACTTTGTCGCGATATGCCTGGCATCATGAGCGTCTTTCATCGTTTCAAACAAAGCCCCGAACAGCTCAAAAGCGTTGCGGATTGATTTTTTCGGGCGCTCTTTTTCGTTGGGCGAAAGCGAAATTCCGATGACCGGCCGTTTGCGTTCTTTTGAATACAGCCAAATCGGGAAATTGCTTAACACGCCGCCGTCAACGACCGTTGAGGTGCCTTTTTCTGTCTTCAGTTTTATCGGTTCAAAAAAATAAGGAATGCTGCAGCTCATTCTGACGGCTCTGGCAACCGGGAACATCTCCGGATTTAATCCGTAGCGGGGAAGATCGTCAGGAAGCACGATCATCGTTCCGTTCGTCAGATCTGAAGCGATGAGACGGAGCGAGCCTTTTTTCAAATCGCCGAACGCGATGATGCCCTTCGCTTTTAATTTATCCGCAATCCATTTTTCCAGCATATCGCCTCTGTATAGTCCGAGGCGCCAATATATCGACACCCACCGCAGGATTTTCAGCGGGAGGAATGAGTATCTCTGATCAAGCAATTGCCTTCCGTCAACCTCATCTATGATGGAATGAACCTCTCTGCTCGTATAGCCCGCAGCGATAAATGCGGCAATAATTGCGCCGGCGCTTGTTCCGGCGAGTCTTTCAAAGCGAAAGCCCTTTTCTTCCAGCGCTTCATAAGCGCCGGCAAGCGCCACCCCCTTTATCCCCCCGCCCGAAAATACGCCGTCAATCTGCATAGCGCGCCCTCTCCCTTCCATCTCAAGGTGTATTATTATTTTAAGAAACGGCTGGGCGAAATAGACCAAAGAATGAAGACATTAAAAAAAGGGCGCCCCATTTCGGGCTGCCCTTTATTCACCGGGATTTTCGGTTTTTTTCTGTACGGATTTCAATTCTTTTTTCCGGCTTTCGTCATCTTCGAAATACTGAACGAGGTCGCCGATGCGGTCAATGCTGTTCCAGCTAAGATGATGTTCGATTCCTTCAACATCATTGTAAATCTTCTCTTCATCAACACCAATGATTCTTAAAAACTGCTCAAGCAATTCGTGTCTGTATACGAGCCGTTTGCCGATCTTTTTGCCTTTTGACGTCAATACGAGCCCGCGATATTTTTCATAAATCAAATACTCGTCTTTATCTAGTTTTTGAACCATTTTCGTTACAGAGGAGGGGTGGACTGCCAAAGCTTCCGCGATATCAGAAACCCGTGCATATCCTTTTTCTTCTATCAGCATATAAATCTGTTCAATATAATCTTCCATACTTGGTGTTGTCATAAGTAACCCTCCCAAAAAGCACCTTAACTTTATAAACCATTACAAGTTTACACTAACGGTCATGAAAAAACAAGGATGCTTCCGGTCTGTCAAGCCTTATCAGCGCTTATAATTCCATTCATCAGACGCGTATTTCGTCTCAGCCAGCTCATTGACAAATGCAAGCTCTTCAGACGTGAGTGTGTAAGGCTCAAGATGAATGTTCAGCCCTTCCTCAAAACCGGCTTTAAAAGCGATTCTGGCCTCATCCATCGTTACCCGTTTCGGCGCTAAGGCGTTGATGGCTACCGCTTTGTTTTTGAAATTCCGCTGCATGCGCTCACGGACTCTGTCGCTCGGATATAAAAACAGATCAAACAGCTTATCCTCATCAATGTCAAGCAGGATGGAACCGTGCTGAAGAATGACGCCTTTTTGGCGTGTCTGTGCGCTTCCGGCAACTTTCCGTCCTTCGACGACCAGTTCATACCACGAAGGCGCATCAAAGCAGACGGACGAGCGCGGATTTTTCAAGCTTTCTTTTTCTTTCTCCGTTCGCGGAATCGCAAAGCAGGCATCAAGTCCAAGGTTTCTGAATCCCTGCAGAATACCTTCTGAAATCACCCGGTACGCCTCTGTCACCGTGGCCGGCATTTCCGGGTGATCCTCTGAAACGATTACGCTGTATGTCAATTCTTTATCATGCAGAACACCCCGTCCGCCTGTCGGTCTTCTGACAAACCCGAGGCCGTGTTTATGTACTGCGTCAAAGTTAATTTCCTTCTTAATATTTTGAAAATACCCGACAGACAAAGTTGCCGGATTCCAGCCGTAAAAACGGATCACCGGAGGAATTTTTTTTTGGCTGTGCCAATATAAAAGCGCTTCATCCAGCGCCATGTTAAATGCCGGGCTTTCATTCCCTGAGTCAATAAACCGCCATGTTTCTTTTTCCATACACTGAACCCTTCTTTATCGTTTTAATAAAATCAGTTTAACAAACTGCCTTGAAAATGAAAAATATTTCGTTTCATTAAGGATGACAATCGCTTCATGCTTTACTATAATAGTATTTGTCCCAAAACGTCCGGTAAGCCTTGTTTTCAGGAAGCGGGGCTTTGATTTTATAAGCTAAAGGAGTAGAATCGCATTGTCTAATATGATTGCTTTAATTATTGTTGCGGCGTTTATCGTTTATATGATCGTGTCGTATTTTTACCAGCAGCGTTTAATGAAAACACTTACGGAAGAGGAATTCCGCGCGGGCTACAGAAAAGCGCAGCTGATTGACGTCCGTGAACCGAATGAATTTGAAGGCGGCCATATTCTCGGCGCGCGCAACATTCCGCTGTCACAGCTGAAACAGCGCAAAAGTGAAATCCGTCCTGATAAACCCGTTTATCTGTACTGCCAAAACAATGTCCGCAGCGGACGCGCGGCACAGACGCTCCGCAAACACGGCTGTAAAGATATTTACAACCTGAAAGGCGGATTTAAAAAATGGGGCGGAAAAATTAAAGCAAAAAACTAATCATAAAAAAGAGCTTCCGTATAAAACGGACAGCTCTTTTTTTTACACCGTGTCAGCGGCTGCCGTCAAGTGTACGTTCGTATTTTAAAACGGGCTTTCTTGCCGCCTTGGTTTCATCCATTCTTTTGACAACTGTTGTATGCGGCGCCTCCTGAACGATTTCAGGCGATTCCTCCGCTTCCCGCGCAATTTGAATCATGGCATCTATAAACGCATCTAGCGTTTCCTTTGATTCCGTTTCCGTCGGTTCGATCATGATGCTTTCTTCAACATTGAGAGGAAAATACACAGTCGGCGGATGATAGCCGAAATCCAAAAGCCGTTTGGCAATATCAAGCGTTCGTACGCCGAGCTTTTTCTGCCTTCTTCCCGATAACACAAATTCATGCTTGCAATGACGGTCATACGGGAGATCATAATAAGGCGCGAGTCTTCTCATCATATAATTTGCATTTAAAACCGCGTTTTCGGTCACAGCTTTTAAGCCGTCAGGCCCCATGGACCGGATATACGTGTAGGCTCTGACATTAATGCCGAAGTTGCCGTAATAAGGTTTTACACGCCCGATCGACTGCGGCCGGTCATAGTCAAAAGTCAAACGCCCCTCTTTTTTCGTGAGAACGGGTTTCGGCAGATACGGAATGAATTCTTTTTTCACGCCGACCGGACCTGAGCCCGGTCCTCCCCCGCCGTGCGGCCCGGTAAATGTTTTATGCAGATTAAGGTGAACGACGTCAAATCCCATATCTCCCGGTCTTGCTTTACTTAAAACGGCATTTAAATTCGCTCCGTCATAATAAAGCTTTCCGCCGGCCTGATGGACGATTTCAGCCATTTCCGTAATGTTTTCCTCAAATAACCCGAGGGTGTTCGGATTCGTCAGCATCAGCGCCGCTGTTTCTTCGTTTACCGCTCTTTTCAAATCTTCAATGTCAACCAGCCCGTGCTCATTTGACTTAACGGTAATCGTTTCAAAACCGGCGACCGTGGCGGATGCCGGATTCGTACCGTGGGCTGAATCAGGGACAATCACCTTCGTCCGTCCGAAGTCTCCCCGCGCTTCGTGATAGGCGCGGATCATCATCAGGCCGGTCCATTCGCCGTGAGCGCCCGCCGCAGGCTGCAGCGTCACCTCGTCCATGCCCGTAATCTCCTCCAAGTGTCCGCTTAAATCGTATAAAAGCTCAAGCGCCCCCTGAACCGTGTCCTCGTCCTGAAGCGGATGAATGGCGGAAAAACCTGCGATCCGGGCAATTTTTTCATTTAATTTCGGATTGTATTTCATCGTACAGGAGCCGAGCGGATAAAAGCCTGAATCAACTCCGTGGTTCCTCTTAGAAAGAGCGGTATAATGCCGCATAATATCGAGCTCTGATACTTCCGGCAGCTTTGCGTCTTCATCGCGGATATAGTCACCGGGAAGAAGGCTTTCAAGCTCTGTTTCCGGCACATCAAGCTCCGGAAGGCTGTAACCGATACGCCCTTCGCGGGACATTTCAAAAATAAGCGCCTGATCTTGATTATTCATGTTGATCCCCCAATCCCGCAATAAGCGAATCGATCTCTTCTTTTGTTCTCAGCTCTGTGACGGCAATGAGCATATGCTGATTCAGTTCCGGATACGCAAGGCCTAAGTCATATCCGCCGATTATGCCGTCTTGCAGGAGCCGCCGGTTTGCTTCCTTGACGGGAAGATTCAGCCTGACGGCAAATTCATTAAATATCGGGCCGTCAAATGCTACGTGCAAGCCGGCTTTTTCCGCTTGGCGTCTCGCGTAATCAGCTTTCAATATATTTTGGCGGGCCATGTCTTTGACGCCGTTTTTTCCGAGCGCCGTCATCGCGGCTGAAGCCGCTAAAGCATTCAGCGCCTGATTTGAACAAATGTTAGACGTGGCTTTGTCTCTTCTGATATGCTGCTCGCGCGCCTGAAGAGTGAGAACAAAACCTCTTCGCCCGTTTTCATCCTCCGTTTGGCCGACAAGCCGGCCCGGCACCTTTCTCATCAGTTTTTTCGTTACTGCAAAATAGCCGCAGTGCGGGCCGCCGAACGCCGCAGGTATGCCGAAAGGCTGCGCGTCCCCGACGACGATATCAGCTCCGTATGCCCCGGGCGGTCTCAAAATACCGAGCGCGAGCGGGTTTGAAGAAACAATCAGCTGGCTGTTTCCTTTATGTGCGAGCGGCTCAATGTCCTTTAACGGCTCGATTTGTCCAAAGAAGTTCGGATACTGGACGATCACGGCGGCCGTTTCATCACAAACGGCATGTTCCAATGCTTCAAGATCTGTGACGCCGTTTTTCGCGGGCACCTCTACAACCTCAATATATTGGCCCTTTGCGTATGTTTTCAAAACATCCCGCGATTCCGGATGAACGGCTGCGGAAATGACGATTTTTTTCTTTTTCGTATGTCCCGACGCAAGCATCGCCGCTTCCGCCAGCGCCGTTCCCCCGTCGTACATAGAGGAGTTTGCGATATCCATTCCCGTTAATTCACAGATCATCGTTTGAAATTCAAAAATCGCCTGCAGCTCTCCTTGTGAGATTTCAGGCTGGTAAGGCGTATATGCCGTGTAAAACTCTGATCGGGATATCACATGATCGACGATAACCGGCTGGTAGTGATCGTACACTCCTGCACCCAGAAAAGATGCATATGTAACAGCGTCTTTATTTTTCGCCGCAAGCTTCGTCAGCTCTCTCGTCAGCTCTGTTTCTGATTTTGCTTTTTTAATTTGGTAGTCTTTTTGAAACCGTACATTTTCCGGAATATCGGCAAACAGTTCATCAATTGTTTCTGCGCCGATGGCTTTCAGCATTTCTTTTTTATCCTGTTCTGTCGCGGGCAAATATCGATGCTTCATATGACTCTCCTTTTTCAGCTCTGTTTTGGACGTTTATAAAACGGTGTGCGGACAATCTTCGCTTTTACCGTTTTTTTACGGATTTCCACTTCTACTTCCGTTCCGACTTCACTGAATTCCGTTTTGATTAAGGCAAGGCCGATATTTTTCTTTAAAGTCGGAGATTGCGTGCCTGTCGTGATTTCACCGATCGGAACACCGTCTTTTTTCACGGCGTACCCGTGTCTCGGAATCCCTTTTTCAATCATCTCAAGTCCGACCAGCTTTCGCGGGGCTCCTTTTTCTTTCTGTTCGCGCAATACAGACTTCCCGAAAAAATCGGAATCTTTCTTGTGTTTCACGGCAAATCCGATTCCGGCTTCAATCGGTGTAATATCTTTCGTCAATTCCTGACCGTATAAAGCAAGCTTCGCTTCAAATCTCAGCGTATCACGGGCGCCGAGGCCGCACGGAACGAGGCCTTCATGCTCTCCCGCTGCAAGTATCTCCTTAAATAGATGAACCGCATCTTCATTGCGGCAATATAACTCAAATCCGTCTTCACCGGTATAGCCTGTTCTTGAAAGCAGGACTTGTCGTCCGGCAACGTCCGCCCCATCAATAAATGTAAACGGCTTTAAGGAGGACAAATCACATTCAGTCAGCTTCGTAAGAACCGACTGAGCATTCGGCCCCTGAACAGCAAGCAGTGAAATCCCGTCAGACTGATTCGTCAGCGTGACATCGCCTTCCGCATGTTCCGTCAGCCAGGCGATGTCTTTTTCAATATTAGACGCGTTAATCACGAGCAGATAGCAGCTCTCGCTTTTCTGATAGATCAGCAAGTCATCGACCGTACCGCCGTCAGGATAACACATGGCGGTATAAAGCGCGTTTCCCGGCTTTAAATCGGCAACGTCATTTGTCATCATTTTTTGCAGAAAAGACAGGGCGTCTTTACCGGATACTTCAACTTCTCCCATATGGGACACATCAAACAGGCCCGCTTTTGTGCGGACGGCTTCATGCTCCTCTTTAATAGAAGAAAATTGAACCGGCAGCTCCCATCCTCCAAAATCAATCGTTTTTCCGCCGTATTCTTTATACACGTCATAAAGCGGTGTTCGTTTCAGCATCATCTTCCCCCTTCAGTCATTGGCGCATTGTAAAAACATATAAAAAAGGACAGAGAAACACCTCATGAAAATGAAGGTTTCTCTGTCCCGGCACCTGAAAGTTTACTTTATGAACATATCATAAAGACGTCCTCTTTGGTGGCCTGCTTCTTCTAAGTGCAGACACTCTCCAGAGTTGCGTCGAGCAAGAGTTCTTTTGCCTGAGAGATTCACTCCGCAGTTTGCTCCTTCGGCGCCCGGACGCCCATCTTTCGTCCGAGTCTCTCCCCTTGCTGTCATTCGCTCATATTTACCAATTTTATGGACATACTAAAGCAATATCTTTTAGTGAAATCATTACTTATATCCTACCACCCTCATTTACGTCCGGCAACAAAAATTATGATAAATCAGTTTTTTAAAAGAAAGGCGGTTTTGTTACATATGACAGCAGAGATCATATTTGATGCAAACTGGCCGGGAGAGTTTTCTGAGCGGCTGAAAACGGACGGTCCCTGGTCAAATTGGGAGATGTACAAACTGTCGGCTGAAGTCCAGCAGACCCTTGCCATTCCTGAATTTGAAGGATTGAGGGCTCCTTTATACCTGCCCGATTTCACTCCGCTTCCCCATCAGCTTGAGGTCGCGCAGAAAGTCGTTGAAAAAATGAACGGCAAGGCGATTTTGGCTGATGAAGTGGGGCTCGGAAAAACGGTGGAAGCGGGCCTGATTTTAAAAGAATATATGATTCGCGGGCTGGCCAAAAAAATCCTGATTCTTGTGCCGGCATCACTCGTTTCCCAGTGGGTGAAAGAGCTTCAGGAGAAGTTTTTAATACCCGCTGTTGAACAGAAGAAAAGCTATGTGTGGGAACAGTGCGATATCGTCGTTTCTTCTATTGATACGGCCAAACGC
Organism: Bacillus sp. JNUCC-21; assembly: GCF_041222765.1. Taxonomy (NCBI): domain Bacteria; kingdom Bacillati; phylum Bacillota; class Bacilli; order Caryophanales; family Bacillaceae; genus Bacillus; species Bacillus sp. JNUCC-21. The sequence continues at coordinate 2,634,426 of NZ_CP166019.1, forward strand.
TCGCCTCACAAAGACATTGTGCTTTCTATTCCGTATGATCTCGTCATTATTGACGAGGCGCACAAGCTCAAAAACAGCAAAACGAAAAATTATGAATTTGCGAGAAGTCTTGTGAAGAAATACTGCCTGCTTCTGACGGCGACGCCGATTCAAAACCGGATCGAAGAAATCTTCAATTTAGTGTCACTGTTAAAGCCCGGCCATTTAGGAAACGAAAGCGGATTTCAAGAAACCTTCAATCAGAAGGACGGGATTGACGCTCATGAGCATTTGAAAGAACTCGTCAATAAGGTGATGATCCGCAACACGCGGAGCGACACCGGCCTTACATGGACGAAGCGCCATGTGGAAACAGTGCCGATCACCTTTTCACCGACGGAACAGGCGCTTTACGATGACATCGCCGCACTGAAAAACGGCACGGAAAAGCCCGCAAGCGCATTTTCCATTATGACGCTGCAAAGAGAGTGCTGTTCAAGCAGGGAAGCCGTGTATATGACGCTCAAAAAAATGCTTGACCAAAAAGACAAACAAGCGCCCGCATTCGATGATCAGACGATCGCTAATTTAATGGACCGCATCAATCAAGTCACGCAAAACTCAAAAGCGATTCAAGTTGTTGACTTGATCCAAAAGATTAATGATAAAGTCATTATTTTTACTGAATACAGGGCGACACAGATTTACCTGCAATGGTTCCTTCAGCAGAACGGCATAAGCTCCGTTCCGTTCAGAGGCGGATTTAAGCGCGGAAAAAAAGACTGGATGAAGGATCTCTTCCGCGGCAAAGTGCAGGTGCTGATCGCTACAGAAGCCGGAGGCGAAGGGATCAACCTGCAATTCTGCAACCATATTATCAATTATGACCTCCCGTGGAACCCGATGCGGCTTGAACAAAGAATCGGAAGGATTCACAGACTCGGTCAGGAAAGAGATGTCCATATCTACAATATGGCGACAAAACATACGGTGGAAGAGCATATTTTAAAACTTCTGTATGACAAAATTCATTTATTTGAAAATGTCGTCGGAGAATTAGATGACATTTTAACAAAAATCAAAGTGAGCAATTTTGAAGACCATTTGCATGATATTTTATGCCATTCGCTGACAGAGGAAGAAATGAGAATCAAAATGGACAATCTCACCTCTTTTCTGTCGTACGGTACGGAAAAGCCCGCCAGAAAAAAAGGATCTTAATCTAAAAGGAGGAAGCGCGACATGAGACAGCAGGAGGTTCACGAATTTTTACTGCGCTTTTTTGAAGCGAACCACTGTCCGATTACAGAACACGGGCCGGGTTTTATGACGGTTCAGTTGACGGTCGAGATGGACAAACAAATTATGAACCGCCCGTTTTATTGGCATTGGCGTGAAAAAACGGGCGGCGAACCGAACCCGATGAAGATCACGTTCATCACTGATAAAGAAACGGCTCCGGAGGATATGGACGGCGAATTTATTTACTTTGGAGCCCCGCGCCTCTTTCAAATCTTTCAAGCAGTTAAACAAAATGGGAGATTTACAAGAATATATGAGAAAATTGTATCAGCCGGAGCCAGAGTGCCGCTTCAGCCCTGGCTTGGATTAAATGTAGTGATTTCATACCAATCCGACATGAAAAAAGACAGACTTTTGTCTTTAGGCCTGCATCTTGTTTCTGGAACAATTATAGAAGGGTTTCAGCAGAAGCTTGCACCGCTTCCGCTGACCTCGCAAATATCAGACTATTGCTTTACCATATCGCCGATGATTAAGCCGGAAAGCGGAATTAAAAGAATGGAGCATTACTTAAAAGACGCTGCCGCCAAAGAGCCGTCAGACTGGGCTGACAGCGCGATCGCCAGATGGAAAAAGGACCTCAGGCTGCTCGATCAGTTTTATGAGCAGACAGAGGAAAAACCTGAGGAATACCATTTGGAAAAACAAGCGCTGAAAGCCTTATATCAGCCGAAAATTCACATTCAGATCGAAAACGGCGGTTTATTTTTCCTGCAAAGTAATTTTTCTGGATAAGCGTTATCCATTCGACACCTTTCCCGTTTTTTCTGGAAATTCTATATTATAATAAAAGTATATAGAAAAAATTTCTGGCGTTTCGCATGCGATGAATCACTTCCAGACATGTAAAGATAAGGTCATGGGCGGATTGGCTGAAATACATAAACAAGTATTTTAGGAGGAGAAAATGCATGAAAAATGCAAAAATGGAATTTTCGCAATTAGATAAGGAATGGGTTGAGCTGATATTAGAAGCCCAAAAAGCAAATATCAGCCTAGAAGAAATACGCAAATACCTGCTTTCGCATAAAAAGTCTTCTCAACATATCCAGGCAGCCAGAAGTCATACCGTAAATCCTTTCTGAATGTGCTATAATATCACAAGGAAGGTGATGACATTGATTGGCCAGCGTATTAAACAATACCGAAAAGAAAAAGGCTACTCACTATCAGAACTAGCTGAAAAAGCTGGGGTAGCGAAGTCTTATTTAAGCTCAATAGAACGAAATTTACAGACGAACCCCTCCATTCAATTTCTCGAAAAAGTCTCCGCTGTTCTGGACGTCTCGGTTCATACTTTACTTGATGAAAAACATGAAACCGAATACGATGGTCAATTAGATAGTGAATGGGAGAAATTAGTTCGCGATGCGATGACATCCGGGGTATCAAAAAAACAATTTCGTGAATTTTTAGATTATCAAAAATGGAGAAAAGCGCAAAAAGAGGAGTAGTGCCGCCATATGTGCACAACTCCTCTTTTAACTGTCCGACTTTCGGATTAGTTTTTATCCTCACTGTGAGCCTTTTCATTTTCCTTGACGTAACCGTCTTTATCCGTATGATCTTTCGTAATGGTCAAGCCGTTCCATTGCGTTGCTTCAAAAGAGAATTGAAGAGAAATCGCATTGCCTTGGAACTTGTTTTGCACACTTAATCCGTCCGCAGTTTTTGCGGTGTCATTTTTAAATTGGATTTCCATTCTCACCTGGTCATAATCAGCAGGCGTTTTCGGAACTCCGTCGTACTCAGGAGCTGTTTTGCCGTTAATGGTTGCTACATTGACTTTTCCGCTCTCACTCAGGAATTTCGGATCAATGTGCTTGCTGATCGCTTCGGCAGCTGCTTTATCCTGTTTTGTTGACATTAAGTATAAGTCTTTCAGGCTGGCCGCCTTCAAAATGATATTTTTAGGATAGCCGTTGCCCCCTTCTTTACCGACTGTCAGAACCGTAATTTCAAACTGACTGAGGAAATCCTCCGCAGATTCATTTCCTTTCTTTGCTCCTTTAAAGTCAGTAAAATTCAAAGCCATCAGCACTTCTTTAATAGCAAGTGAACCATTGTTTCTGAATTCAAAATCTTTCGTCAATTTATCACCTGGTTTTAAGTTTGACAAATTGACATTGGCTGATTGTTCTTTAGCCGATAAATCAAGTGTTCCTGACGCAAATGTAGCGTCTGTCGACTTCACATCATTAAATGCGGCCCATGTGCCTCCTCCTACTAATGCTAAACCGAGTGCGGCTGAGGCAACGCCCAAGCTTAATTTCTTTTTCATACCCATGTTTGTACTCTCCCCTTACTTTTTATTTTTGTTATCAAATCCTGTCGCCAGGTTGCAACCGTATTCATGTGGAGATGGTTCCCTTTTTCGCATGTTCTTCCAGCGCTTTCGTTTTCCGCTCAATATCGCGGAGGGCGCTGACGATGACTGTTATTGAGTAAATCAAAAGCATGACGCCGGGAACGATTAACAGAATCGCCGTTCCGATCGGCTGGCTGGCCAAATGGATGACATATCCGGCATACGGAAGCTGATATCCCGTATACTGGGCCGCCACTTTTTCAGCTTGAACGGGTGCGGCATCCGGGGCGGCATTATGGTCCCCTTTTGTCTCAAACAGCAGGTTCCCGTCCTTTTTTGTGATACCGATTATTCTGTGTGTGACGGCTGTTCCGTCATCTTGCGTAAAGGTGATCACATCCCCTTTTTCTAAGTCATTCACGTCAGAAATTTTCTTTACCGCTATGAGCGAACCCGTCTTAAATTCCGGGTCCATTGAACCCGACAGCACGGATTTCAGCGTATAGCCGAAGATGGCCGGCTCACCCCCGGAAGCCCGGGTCGAAATCACCGTTAACGTCAGCACAATAATCAAGCTGAAGATGACGGCATACAAAATATTACTGATCAGTTTCAGCGTTTTTTTCATGTTCTTCCCCGCTTTCTTTTACCGGCTCAGCCGGCTCTTTCTCCGTTTTCTTTAGATCGGAAACGGTCGCCTGTTCCCGGCATTTGACGAGTTTCATCGGTTTTGACCACTCAAATTTTTCTTCGTCCGCCGGATACCCTTCAGGCTTGTAAACCTTGAATGCGTATATGCCTGGCTTCAAAGACCGCTTTGACTTAATTTTATAAATCGTTTTGCTTTTTTTATCAGTAATAAGCCCTTTTTCCACAACATTGCCGTTTCGTAAAGGCTGCTGCTGAGAAGCGATTTTATGGAGCTCCCATTTCCAGTCAGAAACAGTCCGCTCTTTTCCCTTATTCTCCAGCTCGGCATAGAGCTGAAGCGGCGCACACACGGTGCCTGACGTATCAGTTTGATTTGTTATATGTAAATCACTTTGATCCCAGCGTTCGTCATAACGGCAATCGTCATCCGCATATTGAAAATCTCCGCACGTTTGAACCTGGAGACTGAAGCTTTTCACATCATTGAAGGAGGAACTTGTATCACCTGTGAACTGAGCACATATCGTCACGGACAGGCAAAAAATGAACGAAAGCCGTAAAAATAGCATCATCCGCCATCTCACCTTGCCCTTTTTTTCCATTCGCAACAATCGGAACATGCCTTACCCCCTGTAAAACTGTTAATAAATATGACAACCGTTCTCTTTAAAGAACTGTATGAACAAAGTATAATCAAGGATTATCGTCTTGAAAAATGTCAAAATCGGTCAAATTGTTCGTTTTTGAGAATGGTATCTTTTAAAAACAGCGTTTTGCTTCAAATTACACACCTTTTTGGAATTTTTTCTAATAAAACGTGAGAAAATAACGATGTGCCTAGAACAAAATGGAAAGTATATACAGCGAAAGGACGAAGAATGATGATCAAACAAAGTCTGATTTGCCTTTCTCTTCTTGTTTTCGGGGTTTCAGGAACAGCTCAGGCGGAAACGGTGCCTTATTATGCTGTTCACCATAAATCAAAATGGGAAAAGTTAGCAGAAAAGGAAGCTAAAAAAAGATATCCTCTCGCCCAAACGTTATTTATTCAAAAGGTGTGGGATCGGAAAAGAACGGACGAAGCAGTCAAGCAATACCACTTGACATTGCGGGATGGCGCAAAAGAATTTGGCGTGTTTGTTACGATTTCTTTTAATCCCTACAGCCAAAAGGTAAATAAAATTGCCGTCATTGAGGAATACCAATAAGGCCCTCCTGTATCAGGAGGACCTTTCGTGTGATTCAACTTTATTTTTTCCGCTGCATCCACAGCTTAAAACTATACGGCAATATTCCGAACCAGTGCTGAGAAGCCGGCACTTTCTTTTCTTTCCGCACTTCTTTTCGCTCTCTCCGTTCCTGTTTCGGCGTATCGAAATATTTAACGAATTGCTCAGTCATATATTTTACATAATCATTTGTTTTCACGGCTCTCACCTCATAGTGCTGTCTTTACTATGAAGTGTTGTCCCGCCGCCTCTTTTTTATACTTCCGTCCATTGAATCAGCTGTTTCTTCTTCTGATCGAACAAAAGGTGAGCCTCCCGTCTCGTTCCTGTCGTTGTTTCCGCCTGAATTGTAACCTGAACCGTTTCCCGGCGATCACTCCCCGTGATGTGAAAAGAAACGGTGCCATACGGAAAACGCTGTGTACCAGTTTGGACCTTTTGTCCCTGTGTCATATGGCGGCTTGACAGCAGCACGCCGTTTTGGAGCAGATTCTCTCCGATCCAGTACTCCCCGGCCTCTTTTGCAAATGTTTTTCGGGTGATGAAATCAGACGAAGTATAACTGATGACAAGTAAAACTGCGGCAGAAACAAACAGAACCGCGGGATATATAAAACCGTCAGATTTGTACATTTAATCACCTTTAAAAGAGCTGTAAACCGGAATGACCGCCTGATTCTTTTGACCTGCAACGCTTGAGATCTCTAATAAGAGCAGGCCGTTTTTCACATCAGCCGTTAATGATGCCGCGTTTTGAAGGATCGGCACGTGGCCTTTTCCGTTTACTCTTTTCCTTATCATCTTATGATAAATTTCAAAACGCACTTCTTCGCCTCCTGTTTTCCGGCATGCTAACGCCCGTCCGCCGTCCGCCGGCTTCACAGCCTCAGCCTGTTTACATTCGTTCATGATCTGCTGAACGGCAATTTGATGCTCCCGGCTGTCTAATCCGCCGTTATCGGCCCGGTTTGATAAAAACAGATGTAAAATCGGGCCCAAGGTGCCTGATAGGAAAAGACAGACTGCCAAGGAGAACAAAACATTAAGAAGCGTAAAGCCAGTCTGTTTTGAGAATGCTGAGGCACATTTCTTTTTCGCTGCGGTCAGCCGTACACACTTTGTAATACTCACCATCCTCCTTCCACTTCACACCGGGAGAGGGCGGCTTTTTTCCGGTCATCATATAAGTGCTGATATGTTTCTGAAGAAGCTGGTACGCTTCCTGGCGATCTTCTATTTTCAGACCATCTGTCAGCATGCCCGTCCAGACCGGAATGATAGACGTCATAAGGAACAGCCAAATGGCCATTGCTGATAGTGTTTCAATAGTAGAGAACCCCTTATTTCCGTTTAGCATGGACATTTCCGCTCCCTAAGTAAACTGTGATCTCATAGGTGAACCCGGCGCTCTTCAATTGAATCTTTCCTCCCGAATTCGGATGGCCTTTTTCGTTAAATTCAAGGCTCTCCGGTAAAGTCACAAGTGTAATGTGAAGCGAGTCAAAAGAACGCTCGACAATCCTTCCGCCTGACTGCAGTTTGTATTTATGCTCTTTTGGAAGAAAAGTGATTTTTGTTCTTTTATGTTCTGCGATAGCCGTTTCCTGAGCAAGCTGAATATCTTTTTGGAGCTGCTCTGTTTTTTGCCGCACGGCAAGGTGGGTGCAGACCGGCGGAACCGTCGTGAACAAAACCGTCAGCAGGACGGACGCCAGGCTTAACACAATCAGGCTTTCAAGAAGGGTAAACCCATTTTCTGTCCGCCTGTTATTGTTCAACTGTAACTTCTCCGCCACTAATTAAGATCTGTTTACCATTCGGGCAGGCTGTATTCTTTTTGATATACCCCTCTGATTGTAAATCGTTCATATCCGGCATTTTACCTTCATGATCGATTTCGTACGCCGTCACTTGGGCTTTCACCATATTCTGCAGTCCTTCACAGCCTTTATGCTGAATGCTTTGATTATGTTTTGTAACGTTAGGAATGGTGATTAAAAGCAGAATGGAAACGATAAATAAAACGATCAGCATTTCAATTAAAGTAAATCCATCTTGATTTTTCAGACGAAGCACTCCCTTACATTTGGTTCATCATCTGGTACATCGGCATCAGCATTGACATGTAGACAATTAAAATCATACCGGCCACAACACCGTAAATGACAGGCTGGAGAATGCCGGTATACTTCGCCGCGTTTTGTTCAAGACGCTCCATCATAAACTGGCTGTACGTATAAAGTTCGCGGTGAAGCCGGCCGTTTGCCTGTCCGTGGCTGACTGCAGCCGCAAGGTCTTTTTCATAACACGGATGCCCGGAAAGAGCGGATTCTATGGTTTCTCCGGCTTTCAGACGTGTAATGAGCATCTCTGCTTCTTCACGATAAAAAGGCAGAAAAGATTGTTCTTTAAAAGCTGTTAAGCTGTCATAGATAGATAGGCCGGATTTCAGAAGACTGCTGAGCTGTAAAGAGAAAAAGTAGCTGTTAAAAAGAACGGCCGCTTTTCCCAAGAGGGGTATTTTCACAACAATCAGCATTTTATCTTGCGGGGATTTTTTCTTACATAAGAACCAAACATACAAAAACAAGCAGAAAGCGGCGGACAGCGCCAGTGCGCAGGCTTCATGAAAATGCCCAAAAAATGCAAAGATGAAAGCAGTCGCACCGGATGTATTCATATTCATTGATTGATAAATCCCAGAAAACTGCGGAATAATTAAAGTTTGCAGGATATAAAACATGACGCAGACGGAAGATATTAAAAACATCGGATACCGGAGCATTTTTTTGATTTGATTCGTCTGCATAAGCTTTCTCTGTAACAAGTCGCCGCTTTGTTTCATCGCCCCCGGCAATTCCCCGTGTTTCTCCGCGAAATAGCAGATAGAGACGGCTTCTTTGTGAAAAGACAGTGCCTCAAGCACTTGGTAAAACGCATCACCTTCCCTCAGCCGGCGGATTCCGTCCGTCAGCTCTGCAAGCTGACGTTTATGCAGCTGGAGTTTCAGCAGCCTGAGCCCTTCAATCAGACTGTATCCTTTTTCTGTCATTTCACCGAGCCTTTTCAAAAAAGCCGCTTGATCCTTCAAGGGCCAGGTTCGTTTAATCCGCTTCATGATACACCCACCGATCGTAATTGTCGGTCGTGACATAGCCGAGTGCAATTCCTTTTCTGATCAGCCTGCGGAGCGTCTGATATTGAAAATTGGCGTGCTCTCCCTTTGCTTCCTGAAAGCATTGGGTGAGGTTTTTCCCGTAGAGCAGTTCATAAATGCCCGCACGGCGTGTCTGCCTGTACATCCGGCAGTACACGGAACAGTTTTCCTCTTTGCAGAACGGACATGTTAAATCAACCAGACGCTGAGCGGCAATGGCAATGACGGTTTGTTCAATTTCTGTCATGTTCACGCCGAACTCCAGCAGCCTGTATATGGCGCCCTTAGCATCTCTTGTATGCAGGCTTGAAAGAACGAGGTGTCCCGTCATGGCCGCGCGGACTGCGATTTCAGCCGTCTCGGCATCCCTGATTTCCCCTAAGATGATCATATCGGGATCATGTCTTAAAATCGCTTTTAAACCGGCGGAATATGTGACTCCGGCTTTTTCATTCACCTGAACTTGCAGCACATCCTCATCTCTTGTTTCTACGGGGTCTTCAAGCGTGACAATCCGCCGGTTGAAATGCCTTTTTGCATAGTTGACAAGCGAGTAAAGAGTGGTCGTTTTTCCAGATCCGGTGGGGCCGGTAAACAGAAGCAGACCGTGCGAATGCTTCAGAAAGGACAATAGTGCGGCGCCCGCCCCCCGAAATAAGGACAATTTATCCAGAGGGGGAATCTGCCGCTTAGGCAAAAGCCTGATGACAAGACTTTCATCATTCATTGTCGGCAAGGTTGACATTCTCAAATGAACGGTTTCCGTCGGAAGCGGCAGAGACAATGACCCGTTTTGCGGCTTACGTCTTTCTCCTATATCCATGGCCGATAAAAACTTAAAATGAGAAATTAGCCTTACGCATTCCTCTTTTTTTAAGACTCTTTTTTTCACAAGAGCATGGCCGATGCGAAAATGAATGAAAGCATCCTTTTCTCTCGGCACAATGTGTATATCTGAAGCCCTTGCCGTATAGGCCTCGTTTATGATGTTCCTGCTGTATGTTTCTATATTTTCCACAAGACTTCCCTCCTTCCGCACGTATTGTAAATCAGATACACAAAAGCCGGCAAAGGAGAGATTATGCGTTTTACAGTGTGTAAAACGTAAAAAAATAAAAAATAAGCCACCTGACATTGATTTACCGAATGAAATCCGGAACCATTCGGCCATTTTCAGCCATCAAAAAAAGCAGGCGTATGCCTGCTCTTCTTAGCGTTTCTTTTCTTTCCGCAAATATTTTTTTTGATGCTCCCTCAAAATGTCCCCTGTCCAGCCTTTCTGCCGCAGATAAATATAAATCAGCAGGGTTGATACAATAATGAGCACGATGGAACAGATATACGCATATTTCCAATGAAGCTCCGGCATGTTATCAAAGTTCATCCCCCAGAGAGCTCCAAGCGCCGTCATCGGTGTAAAGAGAGTTGTAAAGATTGTCAAGGCTTTCACAATTTCATTTCCTCTTTGGGAGGTAATGACTTCCTCGGCGTGCAGCAGATTGCTCAATTCCTGATCAAACTCATTGATATATGTAATTCCTCTTTCCATCTTTTGATGGGCTCTGAGGTAATCTTTCTGCCTGTCATTCTTCGGAAGAAAAGCTTCTTTTAAAGCCATTTCCACTTTTTTAGCCCCCAGTGTAAGGCCTTTCCAAATGAACAGCTCATGGCGCAGTTTATGCACATTTTCCAAGATTCCTTTGCTGTTGTCATCATGAATCTGCCATTTCAGCGTCCGCTGCTTGACTTCAAATTCATCCAGTCCGATCAGATAGGAATTCATCAGCTCTCCCAGCAGAACAAAAAAGCCTTCAATCGGATTTTCACAGGTTTGGATCTGCTGTGTGGCATGCTTTTCTTTTACACCGCGCAGCAGCGAAAAATCAAAATTAATTGTAAAAAAGAAGTCTCTCGTAATATAAAAGTGAAATACGGTATGGTTTTTTTCATCATCTAATCCTTGATGATAGATTAAAGAACCGAAAACCGCTTCATTATTCTGATCATTTGTATCTGAGCGCAGAAAGTTTATATGATTTTCATGTTCAAACCACTTTTCGCATTGCGGCCAGTGATTGTGATGAATCATTTTTTTCGCTTCTGTTTTTTCATGCGGCCCGAGCTGGTACCACAGCCAGTCCGCACCCGAATGTACCTTCATCTCTTGTCATCCTCCAGTATCGCTTTCTTGTTTTATTACCGTAAATGAAGCAGGCTAAACCAGGTTCGATGTTTGAGCAGCTTTCTACAGTGGTATTATTCCGAAAAAAGGGAGGTGCAAGCCTTCCTTCGCGGAAGGCGTTACATTGTATATCATCAAACTGTCTGCCATCGTACTATTTATTTTATTAACGGCGTGTTTTGTCGCCATAGAGTTTTCAATCGTTAAAGCAAGGCGCTCCCGCATTAATCAGCTCATTGAGGAAGATGTAAAAGGAGCAAAAGCAGCCAAGCATGTCATTACACACCTCGATGAATATTTATCGGCGTGCCAATTGGGTATCACCGTCACCGCTTTGGGAATCGGCTGGCTGGGTGAACCGACAGTCAAAGCAATGCTTCAGCCGTTATTTTTAAAGACCGGAGTTCACGAAGCGGTTGCCCAAGTACTGTCATTGATCATCGCCTTTCTGCTGGTTACATATGTGAATGTCGTCATCGGCGAACTCGCCCCGAAAAGTTTTGCTATCCAAAAAGCCGAGCGGATTACACTTTTGTCTGCCAGACCGATGATTTTGTTTTATAAGTTAATGTTTCCGTTCATCTGGCTGCTCAATCATTCCGCCCGCCTGATTACAGCTATGTTCGGCTTGAAGCCTGCTTCCGAACATGAAATGGCTTATACGGAAGAGGAATTGCGGGTGCTCCTTGCCGAAAGCTATCGAAGCGGCATGATCAAAAAAAGCGAGCTCCATTACGTAAATAACATTTTTACATTTGATAAGCGCACTGCCAAAGAAATTATGGTGCCCCGGAATGAAATGGTGAGCCTGCCGTTAGACAGCGGATCGGGACATATGCTCCGGGGCATTATTAAAACAAATAAATATACCCGGTATCCCGTAGTAAAAGGAGATAAAGATCATGTAGTCGGCATCATCAATATAAAAGAAGTTTTATTCAGATTCCTGTCAGAAGGAGCGGCGTTTACAAAACACGAACTCAGCCCTTACATCCAGCCGGCGATCCATGTGATTGAGACGATTCCGATTTATCAATTATTCGTTAAAATGCAGCGGGAACACGCCCATATGGCCATTCTCATTGATGAGTACGGCGGAACCGCGGGATTAGTAACGGCGGAAGATATCATTGAAGAGATCGTCGGCGAAATCCGCGACGAATTTGATACGGACGAAACACCTTCCGTTCAAAAGCTTGGGGAGAACCGCTATCTCCTGAACGCCAAATTGCTGATCAGTAACGTCAATGATTTACTCGGAACAGAGATTACGGCTGATCAAGTCGATACACTCGGGGGCTGGTTTCTTACTCAGCATATTGACGCGAAGCCCGGGAGCACCATTGATTTTGAAGGCTACACATTTACGGTAAAAGAAATCGACAGCCATCATATCATTACGATTGAAGCTGACAAAGCTGAATAGCTGAGGGAGAAATCCCTCCCGGCCATTCAGCTTTTTATCATCTTAATGATTCTTTTACGATAAATCCGTTTTTTGCCAGTGCTTTCGCCAGACTCTGCTCCGTTTTCACCTGAGAAAAATCGATGCCGAGCTTCACGACGGTCTGCGCGATTTCCGGCCTGATGCCTGAGATTGTCGTTTCTATGCCAATAAGTTTTGTGCTGTCAATCACTTTAAAAATCTGATAAGCGACCATCGTATCCACAATCGGCACACCTGATATATCTAAAAATAAATAAGAAAGACGGAGTGAAGAACATTGATCAAGCACCGATTCCAAAATCATTTTTGCCCGGTAGGTGTCAATTTCACCGACGAGCGGCAAAATTCCAATACCGTCGGCAATCGGCATAATCGGCGCGCTTAGTTCGTTAATCATTTCTTTTTGGGCGTTTAATTGTGTAACCGTCACTTTATAATATTCCTCTGTAAACACTTCAATCATATGGTCAATTGCTTTGTTCAGCTTCTCTCCCCAATGGAATACCGCATTCGCCCCAGGCTTCTCAGACATCGTTTCACAGCATGTCTGTATGCGGTTCCAGACCAATCTCCGGAATTCTTTAAAGCTCGTGACGCTTTCATAGACCGGTACTTCATGGACGGCCCGGTCCCTTGCGAACTGAAGCGCCCACTTTGTCAGCTCCTCTTCCCCGCCGTCTTTTTCGGATAGAATGCCGGCAACGATTTCAATTAACAAACGGTGCTGCATTTCCGCTTTCTGATCATCTGAAGGCCGCCCCGATTTTGGTATGAGCAGCCACTGGCGTGTGATTTCACCTGATTCTTCAATTAAGGTTCGAGATAATGTTTCATTCAAATGTTTCACAGGTCTCCTCCATTCAAATTCCTTTGTATGTATAAATCGGCGCCTGACGCACATACTGTAATTACATCCGATGGGCTATAGCCAAGCGGTAAGGCAATGGACTTTGACTCCGTGATCGTTGGTTCGAATCCAGCTAGCCCAGTCCCGCAACCGCAAAAAACGAAGATTAGCTGATAAATTTTGATCAGCGGATCTTCGTTTTTCTCTTATGATACAGATTGATGTATCGTTTTTTTCTTCGTCAGCTTCATCAGTTCTCCTGGATTGTATCCGATAACGAGCTTATTGCGATCGATCAGAATCGGACGCCGCAGCAGTTTCGGCTTCTCAGTCAAAAGCTTCAGCACTTCATTTACAGTCATTTCTTCAATGTTCAGGTTGAGATTTTTAAATGTTTGGCTTCTCGTCGCCAATATTTCATCAATTCCTTCGGTCGTTAATGATAGGATCTGCTTCAATTCATCAATTGTCGGTGTCTCCCTGAATAGATGGCGCTCTTGAAAGTCAACATTGTGGGCTTTTAACCAATGTTTCGTTTTTCGGCATGATGTGCAGCTCGGGTATGAATAAAAAATAAGTTCTTTCATTTTTAAAAATTCCTCCCTCGGATAATCCGTCTCTTTGTTAACATAAGTACCCTGAACTTTTTTTCATTAAACATATTTCAAAAAGATTTTTCGGATCTTTTTCAGAGAGCGGCATAAGATATAAAACACAGGGAAAGACATAAATTCCACAATAAATATAATCATGAAAATGTTTACATTTTGAGTGCCGATCTATTATAATAAACTTCAGATAGACTCTCGGGAGGGGATAAGGAATGAATCGCATGTTCCGGGTGTTAGGATTTTGGACGGGGATATTTGCAGTCATGTTTTTTTTAGGGGGCATGAAAGACGCTTCACTTTTGTTTTTTGGACAGACGATCTTTTTCGTATTTCTTTCTTATTTGAATCTGACTGAGCGGATGTATATTTATATTTTCGGAGCTTACTTAACCGTATTTTTCGCCGGATTTACATATTACTCTATTTTTATTATGACACCGGGCGGCGGAACCCACTGACAGAAAAAGACAGACCGATTATGGTCTGTCTTTTTTCATTTACAGTGAAAAACCATTGATAAACGGGTTTCGCTCCTGCTCTGTCTGGATATCCGTTTCCGGCCCGTGCCCGCTTAATACAAGTGTATGTCCGGGAAGCGTGAGCAGTTTTTGATGAATGGAATCAAGCAACACGTCCTGACTTCCGCCGTGTAAATCAGTGCGGCCGATGCCTCCCTGAAAGAGCACATCACCTGAAATCACCAGATCAGCGTCCTTCACATAATAAGAAACGCTTCCCGGTGAATGTCCCGGCGTAAACAATGTCTCCAAATGGAAAGGCCCGATGTCCAATATGCCGTCGCCTTCAATCAGCCGTTCGGCGGGCCGTGCCGTTACGGCGATGCCCCGCAATATGCCTGATCCGTTTAAGGAAGAGTCCTCCAGCCACTTTTCTTCATTTTTGTGAAGATATACGGGAACATCCCATCTGTCTCTTACTTCGTCAAGCGCGCCGATATGGTCAAAATGGGCGTGCGTCAGTAAGATGGCCAGCGGCTTCAGATTGTTTTCTTTTATGTAATTGTTGATTTTGTCCGCTTCTCCGCCCGGATCAAAAATAAGACAGGACTGATCCTCACTGACAAGAAAATACGCGTTTGCCTGAATCGGACCGGCCGGCATTCGTCTCCATTTCACTTTCATCACCTCTTTATGTATATGCCCTTATTATGAAGGTTTTCTGCGGAAGATTCAATGAATGCGGCCGGGAAAACGCTATCGACAAACAAAATGAAAACGGTTAAAATGAAATGGAAAGATTTTCAGGTTCCAATGACAAAGGAGGAGCATGATGTTACTTGTTGTAATCTTCGGCCTTGTCGCATTATTAGCTGTATTAGGAGTCCTGCGGGCTGTCAGACAGAGAAATATCCTGGGATTTTTGTTAGCCGCCGCCACGCTGGGCGTGTTTGGCTGGTTTACCGTAATGACCGTTGTAACCAGCGGCTATCCGACTGCACATTAAAAGCCTGTATCCAATGGATACAGGCTTATTTTTTATTGCTGCAAATGTTTGCTGACACTTTTGATTTTGCTCTCCAGTGTCGTTTCTTTATCACGTCTGTCATCAATGCGGATATTTGTCGCCACTCTGTGCAGCCCTTTTTGGAACGGGGCTTCGTGAATGTCCTGAATGACTGCGAATAAGTCGCTCAGCTCACCTTCAATCAAAGTGTTCATCGGCGTGAGCTGAAATTTGATTTTGCCGGCAGCTTTGTAACCCTCCAAAATGTTTTGCACATCCGCTACGTACTCACTGACGCTCGGTGTTTTTGTTCCGATCGGAATGATTGTCACATCTGCAATTGCCATTTGGTTCAAACTCCTTTTTCATTTGTTATGATTGGTTCTGTCATGCCTGTTTTCAGTGAAATCAGACGGTCATACGTAAAGCCGTATAAAGCGTATTCCCCGTTCGGAGAGATCTGAATCGGCTCCATTTCCGTGTTTTTGAGCACCGTCCGCTCCCGTTCGTCTCCTAAGTCAAAGCTGATCAGATTGTAAGAGCGGCCTTCAGGCTTAAATATGTAAAAACGCTTGTGTGTCTGATCGTAATCATATTCCATCGGCGCGAAGCTCTCATACTTTTTTTGGAGAGGAAAGCGGTGCGTCACGGATGCCGGCTTTTGGAAAAGGAACTCGCCGTCTCCGTCCGATTGATCCGTTTGTCTGACGGCAATCGTCATGCCCGGGCGGGAATCGGCCCAGATGACGTGATGAAGCACTCTTTTTTCTTTTTTCGTCTGCAAGTCATAAGAATATAAAGGACCCTCTTCCTCCGTTTTTCCTTGCTTGATATATTGGAATTCATCAGTGGAGGTCCAATGGACAAAAGGGGCCTGAACGGGACTCTTTTTTAAAATGCCGTTGTTCATATCGGCCGTATAGGCAGTGAAGTCCCATGTTTCAGTAAAAACGGTAATCATCATTTGATACGGGTCATACGGATTCCAAGCCGTCTCCAGCTCATAAGAGTTAAAGGCTTTGTGATAAAGTCTTTTCCCCTGCTTGTTCATAAGCACAAGCTCAGTCTGACCGCTGCTTGTCACCTGTACGAGAATCAGCTGTTTTTTCCGGCTGATCTTTACATTGACAATATTGCCCTTTGTTTCATAGAGCCGTTCGGATTTTCCGCTGAAAAGATCATATTTCATCAGCTGATGATGTGCTGTATACAGAATCGTTCTGTTATCCAGCCATCCTTCCGTTTTCTCCGCTTCCTTTTTACTGAGCGGAACGATTTTCTGTTCTGCCGATTTTGCCGAAACGCCTGTGTCTTGCTGCTGATGAGATGGTTCACAGGCCGCTAAACACAGAACGAATGCGGACAGCAGAACACAAACCAAGTATCTCACCAGCCTTCCCTCCATTCTTTTCTATTGTCCCATATTTGTTTATGTAAACAAATGAGAAATTTCACAGATGTCTCAAAAAACAAGCGACCTCCACAAAATACCTTCCGTCGCTTGATAAATATCAGCAAACTGATGAAAAGGCAAAGGGTTTTTTCCCTTTCCGAGCTCAATGGTATAGCCCTCTTTTCCATACTGCTGTATAAACCAATCCCTAAAACCCGCATGGCTGTCAATGGTTTTAACGCCTTGATAGCGGTTTCCGCTTATCGCTTCAAACTCCCGAATCATCCGGGATGATTGCTCCGGTTCACATCCTTCGTATCCCCAATAAATCTCTTCTCCCTGCGTATGAAGCGCGATCAGCCTGTCAGGCGGCTGCTCCGTTATCAGCCGGTGCATCGCCTGCGCCTCCGGTTCAGTGAGCGGCGCCGTCCCTGGAAAATCACGGTATGAAGGGGCCTTCGGTTTGCGCCTCTGTTCAATATCCCAATTGGATGGGAAATGTTTATTTAAATCCACACCGTTAATATTCGCCTTCCATTCGCGGAAATCCGGACGGTGTTCATTTAATCGATTAAAAAATTCATTTTTTTCTGATAAATCTTCACATCCGTAAAGTACGAGATCAACACCGTCGGGATTTACGAGCGGAACGAATGACAATGATGTCAGGCTGAATATATCAAGCGCAGAGTGCCCGAAAACGGTTTTATTTTCGCATAATGCCGCGCAATATTCTTTACACCATTTAAGCGCGACCGAGGTGGTGATCCATTCATTGGCATGAAATGAGGCGTTTACATGGACTTTTCTTTCAGCCGTATCCGCACCTATTTTCAGCTCATAAAGCGGCTTTCCCAATACGGAACTGCCGATTTTACGGCACGTGACAAACGGAAAGACATCCGTTATTTTCTCAATTTCTTCATAAACCGATTGGGACCCGTACACCTTTTCTTCCTTCACCCATTGATCAGCGGAAAGAATCCTTTCACAGTGCCGGATGTATCGCGAAAGCCCGCTCAGCGTCTCAAGCGGCGGACCCTCTGACTGCCCGCTCACGGCAAAGCCGGGGCAAAATAATTCATCGTTTTCCGCCGTTTTATCAGCGGCTTTCAACAGTTTTTCATCAATTGAAAGCACCTTTGCAATATCTTTCATATGCTGTTTCAATTCAGGTTTGACACGAATTCCCGCCATGTTCATCCCCCTTTTTTAAAAACTATATGACAGGGGAGATAAAAAAAGAAAGCCGCCCGCGATATGGGCAGGCAGACTTTCTTCAGCAGTTTTGATGTTTGAGCCATTCATTTTTGGCAATCCACGCCCCGCCGATGACTCCGGCGTCATTTCCAAGTGCCGCAATCGAAATATCCGCCGCTTCCGCAGAACGCGGGAATGCGGTGATTTTGAAAGTCTCTTCCACTTTTGACCGCAGGATTTCACCCGCTTTAGACACGCCTCCGCCGAGCACGATTTTCGTCGGATTCATGGCGCTTGCCAGATTTCCGAGCACGAGGCCTAAATGTTTTGCGACATAATCGACGACTTCAAGCGCTGTCTTATCCTGCTGTTTAGCCGCTTCGAACACGTCACGTGCCGTCAGATCATCCACTTGTAAGAGCGAAGAGTCGGAAACCGCCGCAAGCTTTTCTTTCGCGATGCGGACGATGCCGGTTGCGGACGCAATCGTTTCGATGCAGCCGGATTTTCCGCAGTTGCACGGAGCTCCTCCTTCCGGAATACTGCAAATATGACCGATTTCTCCGCCGGCCCCGTTTTTACCGTGAACGATTTCTCCGTTGACGATGATGCCTCCGCCGACTCCGGTTCCGAGCGTCACTAAAATGACATCTTTGGCCCCGTCACCTGCACCCTTCCACATTTCTCCGAGCGCCGCGATATTGGCATCGTTTTCAATGACGGCCGAAATACCCGTTTCCGCCTCAAGATGGTCTTTCAGCGGATAGTTTTTCCACCCCATATTTGTCGTCTCATAGACCATCCCCGTCGCCATTTCCACGGGTCCGGGCGCTCCCATTCCGATCCATTTTACGATCCGTTTCGGCTTGTTCAGTTCTTCCAGCTTCTGATCAAGCGCTTTGGCGATCGTGACCGTAATTGTGTTTCCTGATTTATCGGTCGGAACTTCCCATTTATGCTGAATTTCACCGTACATGTTGATGAAGGCCAGCTTGATGGTTGTCCCGCCAAGATCAATCCCCGCAAACCATGTATCTTCCATAATAATCTCCTTTTCTTATTAAAATCCTGCTTTGTTATCTGCCTTTGATCCGCTCCGATTCTCTCTGAAGAACACCGGCGGCTTTTTGCCATAATTCTCTTTCAATCACGTTTGACAAGTACATTTCCTTTAATTCATCTTTCATAAAGTCAATTTCGGCTTGTCTGTCACCGAAATAAACGATATGTCCGAATGACTTAAACAGCTGCTGCACGTCATAAAATGAATTCATCTGCTTCACCATTTCTATTCTTCTTAGTATAAGCGTATTTCATCACTGATCCGGGCGTCAAGCAAAAAACGATTGGAGAAAATATCCTTGTATTATTTTCATAAATTGTATATTCACAATTGTAAAAAAACACTCATTTAAGCGTTTTTCTGTTACAATACTTTCGTGCCCAAAAGCACAAAAGGATTAAAGTTTGATGGGGTGTTGTTTTGAAACAAGAAAAAAGGCTGACGTTCATCTCAGCCATCAGTTTATTTGTCTTGATGTTAGCAGTCATTATGTCCTGCCTGTTTTTCTTTCATACAGAGCCGCATATGCCGCTGTTCTTTTGCGTCATTATTCTGTCTCTGGCAGGTTTGTGGCTCGGTTTCTCGTGGGAGAGTCTTGAAAAAGGAATTGTCAGCGGATTGAAAAACGGTGTGCAGCCGATTATCGTACTGGCTTTGATCGGTATGCTGATCGGCGCCTGGATGTACAGCGGCGTCATTCCCACCGTCACCGTTTACGCTTTGTCAATTATACAGCCGAGTCAGCTGCTTTTGACCGCATTATTTTCCTGCATGATTATCAGCACGCTTGTCGGCTCAAGTCTGACAACTGTCAGTACAATCGGCGTCGCGCTGTTAGGGGTAGCAAGCGCGGCGGGAGTTCCGCTCGAATGGACGGCGGGAGCAGTCATTTGCGGGGCTTGTTTCGGTGATAAAATGTCACCGATGTCCGACACGACGAATTTTGCCGCCGGAATCGGCGAAATTCCGATTTTTAAGCATATTCGCCATATGATGGGCACTACCGTTCCGGCACTGCTGATCACGATTGTTCTTTTTTATATTCTCGGTTCATCGGTTTCAATAAATGCCGCTTCAACGCAAAATATTGATGCTGTCATTTCCGGAATGAAAGAGGCCGTGCACGTTACGCCTTGGTCGCTTCTTTCACCTCTGTTGGTGATCATTTTAGCTGTGAGACGGGTTTCCGTGATTCCGGTGCTTACCGCCGGTATTATTTCCGCAGGGCTTCTGACTGCTGTTTTTATTCCTGACAGCAGCATTCAAGGATTTATATCCGCCCTGCAAAGCGGGACGGCGTTTAAAACCGGCGACCAGGCTGTGGCCAGCATTATCAACAGAGGCGGGCTCCAATCGATGATGGGTTCAGTCTCTCTGATTATGATCGCCTTTGCGCTCGGCGGCCTGATGGAAAAAACGGGCCTGATCGCGGCGCTGCTTCAAGGATTGATAAAAGGCGTGCATACGAAAGGACGTCTTGTCATGGCGACCGTCTTCTCAAGTATAGGCGTAAACCTTGCGACAGGTGAGCAGTATTTGTCGATCTTAATTCCGGGTCAATCTTATAAACCATTATATGACAATCTCAGTATTAAGCGGATTCACCTTGCGCGGTCGCTTGAGGACGGCGGAACATTGATCAACCCGCTGATTCCCTGGGGAGTAAGCGGTGCTTTTATGGCAAGCGCATTAGGGGTTTCCGTCATCGACTACCTGCCGTTTACCTTTTTCCTGTACATTTCTCCTATGATCTCAATTCTGCTCGGTTTCCTGAAAAAAAGCTGACAATACGAGAAAACCTGCCGTTTTTTACCGGCAGGTTTTCTTATGCAAAAAATCCCGCTGAAAAACGGGATTGGTTTAAAATGCCTGCTGAATGAATTTGTTTCTGATAAACGGTATTTTTAAAAAGAAATGAATGAATGACCGTCTGATCCCCGGCTGGCTGAGCACGCTGTTCATCAGACGGTAGCGGTTTTGGTAAACGGCTAAAACAGATACGGCGCATAATGAGTAGATCAACAATTTTTTCATCTTATCCCTCCTGCCCCTATCGTTTGTCAAACAGCGAGAATTATACCGGTGCAAGAAGTTTTTTATGCGATTAAGCGATGGTTTCAGATTCAGTCACGATCATATCGACCGGAATATCGTGGGGCATGCGGGGAATGCGGTCTGTCAGCTGGCAGTCAAAGAGAAGCGACACGGTACGGCCTTTATAACCGGAGAGGTACCGATCATAATATCCTCCGCCGTATCCGATTCTGAAGCCTTCCCGGTCAAAAGCCACGCCGGGCACAATCACAAGGTCAATGTCTTTTTGGGCGGCTTTTTCCGTCTGGCTCTCGATCGGTTCACTGAGGCCCGCATATACGGTTTCCAGCTGATCATACGCAGAAAATGTACGGAACTCCATCGCTCCCGTCTGCGGAAAGCATTTTGGGATACAGACTTGTTTTTTCTCTTTCCAGGCCTGTTCAATAATCGGCTGTGTCGGAATTTCCAGGCGTGTCGAGATGGTAACGGCGATCACGCGGGCCTGTTTCCATTCTTTTAAAGAAAACAGCGTTTCACGCATGCTGCGGCATTTTTTCTCCCATTCACTTTCTGTCATGTCAGAAAGCTTTGCTTTTATAGCGGTTCTGATTTGTGCTTTCACGTTTCTCAAACCTCCCTGAAAGACAAAAAAGCCAGAACTTTATTGAAAGCTCCAGCTTTTTCCGCTGTTTTAAACAGCTTATTTTGTTTCACGGTGTAACGTAGATTTTTTATCACGTGGGCAATATTTTTTAAATTCAACGCGGTCCGGATTGTTGCGTTTGTTCTTTTTAGAAATATAGTTACGCTCACCACATTCAGTGCAAGCCAAAGTAATATTAACGCGCATTATTTTCCCTCCAAACTAAATATCATTTACTTATTCAGACTTATATATAATACCACTATAATGGACGGAATGCTAGAGTGATTTACATGAAATGTTGTTTAAGTACAGAAAACATCAGTTTATGCTTCTGATCCTCTGAATGAGCTTGCGTCAGATGAAGGGAAAATATGACGAAACAGGACAAAAAAGGACTTTCTGATACGAAATCTATAGAGAAATAACCGTTTGCTCCCCGAATAAAAAAGATTTCCCGACAAAATTCCGTTTTTTTCTCTATTTCCTTTAGAATGGCGGCGTTTTATGGTATAAAAAAGAAGGGCAAATTAATAATAGAAGGTGATGAAACGTGGAAATTGCTATTATTGCGTTGTTTATCGTCAGTATAGCGCTTATTGCATTCTCATATTCTCAAAGAGATCCGATGAAAGACGTGGAACAGGAGCTTGAAACGCTTCAGCTTTCCGCCATGCAGGAAATTTACAAGTTGAAAAAGAAAATGACGGTGCTTGAAGAAGAATTGCTGGAAACCAACCTCGTGATCCGCAAAGCCAAAAGCAGCGGCATTAACCAAAAAATCGCCAAACAAATCATTTCAAAATATAACAACGGAATGTCTGCGGAAGCCATCGCAAAAGCGGAGCACGTGTCTGTCGAGGACGTCAATACCATTATTAAAGATAATGAGAAGGTGCTCGTATGACAAAACGGGGCATTCAGGCTTTTGCAGCAGGCATGATTTTAGCGACGGCCGTTCTCGCCGCTGTCTTCTATTTGACTGACCATGACCAGGCAGCCGCCGTTAAAACCGAAAAAACAGCATTGACAGAAAAAGAAGTAAACAGCTACCTCGACGATCAGCAAAAAGTCTCCGTCAACCGAGATGACTATCAAAAACTGCTTGATTCTAAAGAAAAATCGTTAAACAACGACCAAAACACAGACGCCAAAAAGAAAAAAGTAACATACAAACTGACGATTAAAGACGGAATGAGCACTGCTGATGTGTCATCCATTCTTGAAAAAGAAGGGATTATTCCTTCAGCGAAGGACTTTAATGATTACGTCATTGACGCAGGCTACCATAAAGAAATCCGCGCCGGCCATTTCAAAGTCGACTCAGATATGAGCTTTAAAAAAATCGTCAAAACATTAACCCGCTAAAAAAGCTTGCAGGCATCGTCCATTCAGATGGATACGGCCGGCAGGCTTTTTTAATAGGCAGTATAAAACGGACCCGGTCAATGGCCGGGCCCGTTTTTTTCATCCGAATTTTCCGGTGATATAATCATGTGTTTTTTGATGATCCGGCTGAGAAAATATTTTGCCCGTATCGCCCCACTCTACCAGTTCGCCCATATAGAAAAACGCGGTTTGATCAGAGACCCTCGCAGCCTGCTGCATGTTGTGCGTCACAATGACGATTGTATACTTTTCTTTCAATGTCAAAATCAGCTCTTCTATTTTCCGCGTGGACACGGGATCAAGAGCAGACGTCGGTTCATCCATCAGAAGGACGTCCGGTTTTGTGGCGAGCGCCCTTGCGATGCACAGCCGCTGCTGCTGACCGCCTGACAGTGAAAGCGCCTGCTGGTGAAGGCGATCTTTCACTTCATCCCAGAGCGCAGCTGCCTTTAAAGATTCCTCGGCGATTTCAAGCAGTTTCTTTTTATTTTTTTCGCCGTGAATTCTCGGACCGTACACGACATTCTCAAATATTGACTGGGGAAACGGATTGCCTTTTTGAAACACCATACCGATCTGTTTTCTTAATTCTGCCGCATCCGTCTTTTCTTTCAGCAGATTGCGCCCGTTATAGATCATGTCGCCTGTCACTTTGACATTCGGGGCCATTTGCAGCATTAAGTTTAATGTTTTAATAAAAGTGGATTTCCCGCAGCCGGACGGACCGATGATCGCAGTTACCTTCCGCTCCTCAAAACCGATCGTAATGTCTTTTAAAGCCTGGTGGGCTCCGTACCATACGTTCATGCCGTGAATATCAAATAAATTCTGTGTGTGCACCGCTTCCTTCACAAGGCTCACAGTCCTTCCCCCTATCCGAACTTTCCGTTAATGTAGTCATCTGTCTTTTGCGCTTTAGGACTCGTGAAAATTTGTTCTGTCTGCCCGTATTCCACCACTTCCCCGTTTAAAAAGAAAGCCGTTCGGTCAGACACCCTAAGCGCCTGCTGCATGTTATGCGTAACGATAATAATCGAATAATCTTTTTTCAGTTCTGTCAAAAGCGTCTCGATTCTGGCGTTTGAAATAGGGTCCAGAGCTGAGGCCGGTTCATCTAAAAGTAGCACGGCAGGTTTCATCGCAAGCGTACGGGCGATGCAAAGACGCTGCTGCTGGCCGCCTGATAACGAAAGAGCCGATGAATGAAGCCGGTCTTTAACTTCCTCCCAAAGCGCCGCCTTCGTTAAGCTTTCCTCGACCGCATCATCCAAAACGGCTTTCCTGCGTTCCCCCGCATACTTCAGCGCATGTGTGATGTTATTGTAAATGGATTTCGGGAACGGATTCGGTTTTTGAAACACCATACCGATCTCCCGTCTGAGAGACACGACATTAATCGCTTCCCCCAAAATATTCAGCCCTTCATAAAGGATCTCTCCCTCGCTTCTTGCCGAAGGAATGGCATCGTTCATTCTGTTAATCTGTCTCAAAAATGTTGATTTCCCGCAGCCGGACGGACCGATCAGAGCCGTCACCGCATGTTTTTCAATATCCATGTTTACATCTTTAACCGCTTGTTTGTCACCGTAATAAATTGATAAATGCTTCACTTCCAAAATTGAAGACTCCGGCGAACGCTTTGTCTGTTCCGCTTGTTCCCTGATGATGTAATCAATCATGTTTTCGCCTCTTTCTGATTAATTTGCCGTAAGCTTTTTATAAATGACAGACCCGAGCCATCTTGCACAAAGGTTAAACAAGAGCACCGAAATCACCAGCACCGCCGAGCCGCCGTTTGCAATCGCTTCGGCGTCAGGGATGATTCCCTGCGTATTGACACTCCATATATGAACCGCCAGCGTCTCAGCCGGCCTGAAAATGTTGAAAGGAGATGATTCAGAAAACGGGTTCAAATCCGTAAAGTTCAGCCGCGGCGTTGTCAGTCCCGCTGTAAATAACAATGCGGCCGCTTCTCCGAATACTCTTCCGGATGCGAGAATGGCTCCGGTTAAAATCGAAGGAACCGCACTCGGAACCAGCACCGTTTTGACGGTATGCCATCTCGATACGCCTAAAGCGAGAGAAGCTTCTTTCAGCTCCTTAGGAACTGCAGTGAGCGCGCCTTCCGTCACCCGGACCATAACGGGAAGGTTAAAGACCGTTAATGCGAGCGCGCCCCCGATAATCGTGTAACCCCATCCGGTCAGGTTTACAAACATCAGCATGCCGAACATCCCGATGACAATGGACGGAAGCGAAGACAGCACCTCAATACACGTTCTGATAAAATTAGTGATTTTATTTTGGGGCGCATATTCAGCCATGAAGACGCCGCCTCCCACTCCAAGCGGTATTGTGATCAGCATGGTGATAAACAGAATGTAAAAGGAGTTAAAAAGCTGATCCCGTATTCCGCCGCCTGACGCAATGGCGCTCGATTTTGACGTAAGAAAATGCAAGGAGATTTCAGAGACGCCGTGAATAAGAATGTACAAAAACAATCCTGCCAAAATCGCCGCGATTACAGCGGCGCATAACCCGAATACACCGGTGGCCAATTTATCCGTTATTTTCCGGTTCATTACACTTTCCTCCTAGACGACAAGTAGCGTATGAGCAATATAAACAGAAACGACATGATGAGAAGAACAAGCCCCATAGACCATAACGTATTATTTTCAATACTGCCGTATGTGGTATGGCCCATGTTTAACGTAATAATCGTCGTTAATGTTCCCGCCGTATCAAGCAGGCTTTCCGGCAGAAGCTTTGTATTTCCGATAACCATCTGTACGGCGAGTGCTTCTCCGAACGCTCTTGCCATCCCGAGCACGACAGCGGTCAGCAATGTCGGAAACGCCGCCGGGATAAGCACCTTTCTGATTGTCTGCCACCTCGTCGCACCAAGCGCATATGAACCGTCGCGAAGGTGTTTCGGAAGTGACGCAAGCGCATCAGCGGAAATCGATGTCACAGTCGGCAGAATCATTACCGAGAGCACGATCGTCCCCGCCAGAAGGCTGTGACCCGTTCCGCTTGATTTAAATGAGCCGATAAACGGAACCAATACTGTAAGACCTATGAATCCATAAACGACGGACGGAATGCCGACAAGCAGCTCAATTACCGGCTGCAGCACCTTTTTTCCCCAAGTCGGCGCAATTTCCGTCATAAACACGGCACCCGCAATACCGAGGGGCGCTGCGATCAGAGCGGACAGAACCGTGACCGCAAATGATCCGAAAATAAAAGGCAGCGCGCCGAACTCAGGTTTTGCCTGGGTTGGATTCCAATTCAGACTTGTTAAGAACTCAATCGGGCTTACACCATTTACAAAAAAAGATTGCAGCCCCTTTATGCCGAGAAAAATTGTGATCGCCGCTGATGCCGCAATGATAATCGCGGCACACACAGACACAATCACCCTTCCGCGGACTTCATCCATTTGCCTGTTTTGTTTTGAGCTTATTAAGCGTTCGCTTACAGACTCTTTTTCTCTGTGATTTATCATTTGTTTACACTCCTATAAGGAAGAAGAGGCGGGGAGCCCGCCCTCCCCTCAGCTTTGCTTGCCGTTTGCGTCACGTGTGACTTTCATATCAGAGATCGGAATGTAGCCTTGATCTTTTACGATACTTTTCTGTACTTCATCGCTGTTCATATAGTCAAGAAACGTTTTTGTAAGGCCTGACGCTTCACCTTTCGTATAAGAGTGCTCGTAAGCCCAAATCGGATACTCGCCTGTGACGACGTTTTTCTCTTCCGGTTTGATGCCTCCGATCGATAAAGGCGTTACTTTGTCATCGTTTATATAAGAGAATGCCAGATAACCGATTGCTCCCGGCGTTTCCGCAATGATTTTTTTGACTGTATTGGAGGAATCCTCTGTGATGCCCTCTGCAGGATCTGCTCCGTCAAGCGCATATTTGACGAACGTAGCGCGCGTTCCTGATGAATCAGGACGGTTCACGAGTGTAATTTTTTGATCTTTACCGCCAAGCTCTTTCCAGTTTTTAATTTTGCCTGTAAAGACGTCTGTCAGCTGTTTTTTGGTTATATCCTTTACGCCCGCACCGGGGTTGACCGCAGCCGCCATCGCCACTACCGCGACTCGGTGGTCTTTTAGGGCTTTTGCATCAATGCCTTCTTTTTCTTCAGCAAAGACATCTGAGTTGCCGATTTGCACTGCCCCTTCAGACACTTGCGAAAGACCTGTTCCTGAACCTCCCGCTTGCACCTGCACATCAGCATCCGGATGTTTTTCCATAAACTTTTCCGCCGCTGCCAGTACTAACGGCTGCATGGCTGATGAACCAGAAATGGTTAAAGAACCTGATGCTTTTTTATCCTCACTTGCAGATTGACTGTCTGTCTTGCCGCTTTCCTTTGCATTTCCGCATGCTGCAGCAACAATCATAACAGCAGCCATCAGAAGCATAAGCATCCATTTGTTTTTTTTCATTTCCTGAATTCCCCCTGCATTTAATGTGTAATTTGTCCTACAGGTCTAGAGTAAAGGGTTCTTGTAAAATGCGTATAAATCAAGTGTTAAGGTTTTGTAAATCCGGATGTTTTTTTGTATATAAAAAAACGCTCACAAGTTGTGAGCGTTTTTCTGTTAGTGATTTGTATTGCCGTTTTCAGCGTCTTCCTGAATTTTATCTTCGTTTTTCTGCTTCGTATTATTATCTTCTTGTTTCTTTTTCAGCTCAAAGTATTTGTCCAGAGCTGCTCTCCCTATATCATTCGTAATCGAATATCGATCGCTGTAATCAATATAGGCCCAAGGAACGACTACAGAAATAGCCACTTCCGGATTATCCGCAGGTGCATAAGCGACAAGAGTCGTATTATACGTTCCTTCACCCGTCTCTGATTTGTCCGGACCGTCATAGAAAGATTGCGCCGTACCCGTTTTACCGGCAGGACTGTATGTCGCCGTCGCAAAATCAGTTGCGGCTGTCCCTTTTGTCATGACACGTCTGAAACCTGCCTGCACTTCTTTAATGTCTGCATTATTCATATCAATCTTGTTCAGTACTTGGGGCTGAACAGACTCTACAACGGCTCCGATTCCTTTTTTCGAATCAGGCTGCCTGACCTCTTTTACAAGCTGAGGCTTCAAACGATAGCCTCCATTGGCAATTGTAGATACATACTGCGCCATTTGCAGCGGTGTAAACGTATCATACTGTCCGATGGCAAAGTCTAACAGAAGACCGGAAATTCGCTGTGACCCTTGGTACCCGGTCGCTTCATTCGGGAGATCAATTCCCGTCTTAACTCCGAGTCCGAACTGATTGAAGTAATATCTGAAAGTATCGAATGCCTTCATATCAAGCGGCAGGGACTGGCCTTTTTTGTATTCCCCTTTACCGACGGCAATCGCCGTTTTGAACATGAACACGTTTGACGATTCCTGAAGCGCTTTTTGGATATCTACGGGACCTAAATTCGTCCATGATTTTTTCGGGTTTTTGCTTCCCTTGAAATACATAGGTTCATCCTGGAAAACGGTGTTCAAATTAATCGCGCCCGTCTGCAGTCCGGTCAACACCGTCGCTCCTTTGACCGCCGATCCCATTGCGTAGGAGGAAGTCATTGCGCCGAGGGCATAATCATTAATTTTGTACTTTCCATGGTCATTCGTAATCTGTTTGCCGGCCATCGTCAGCACTTCTCCGTTTTTCGGGTTCATCATGACGACGAAGGCCCGATCAAGAAGCTTCGTGCTCGGTCTCGCTTTTGCCGATCTTAAATTTTTCTCAATGATTTTTTCAACGGATTTCTGCAGGTCCATATCAATGGATAAAACAAGGTCTTTGCCGGCCTGTCCTTTTGAAATCACTTTGCTGCCCGTGACATTTCCGGATGAGTCGGTTAAGTTCTGCACTTTCTCTTTTTGACCCTGCAGCAGGCTTTCATATTGATATTCTAAATAGCTTTTTCCGACCCTGTCATTCCGGCTGTAGCCGAGTGACAGATAGTGATCCAGCAGGTTGGACGGAAGACCTTCGTTCGAACTGGATACACTGCCGAGCAATGTCCGGATCAGGCTTTTATAAGGATAAGACCGTTCCCAGTCAGACGTCACGTCAACTCCCGGCAGTTCATCTAAATGTTCGCTGACGACGGCCATTTCTTTTGCCGACACGCCTTCATTTTTGATGTATTGAGGCGTCAGGGAGTAGCCTGAATCCATCTGCCTTTTGATCGCAAGAATCTGCATGTCTTTAGAAGTGAGCTCATTCAGCTGTTTGTCTGTGATGCGTTTCAGCTGAAGCTGATATAAATCATCGTCAGACAGTTTTTTGTCTTCAGCTTTTTGCTTTTCTTCGGCCGTAATCAGTTTTTTCGCTTCATCAGGCCTCGTTAACATCCAATAGTCTTTTTTATCCCGCTCAGTCACCTTTTTGGTGCTTACCTTAATCATACCCGACAGTTTTTTTGCGATTTTCAAACGCTGCGCCTGGGTGGTTGAGGCTGAACGTGTATATGTAATCGCATTTAATGCTTTATTCGTTACGATGGGATTTAGGTTCCGGTCGTATATTTTCCCTCTCGGAACCGCCGTGCTGACATCAGACTCCTCTTGCTTATTAGCGGCGTTTTTATAATCATCACCCTGAACGATCTGCTTGATGCCAAGCTCGACGATAATCCAAGTGAAAATAAGAAACGCGGCCAAAAACAAAAAATTAAGCCGGATCGGCAGTGATTTTTTCTTTTCTTTGTTTACAGCTATTTTCTTTTTATTTCTCCTCATGACATCACCTTTTCTTATTTACAGAAAGAAATGACACCTTCTGTTCAGGTGCCATTTTTCATTCTAAAGGTTTTTTCGATATTTTTCTACAGATAACCCTTTTATCTTTCTCCTTTTATAAAATTCGGTTCCGCCGCCTGTTTTTGTCGGTCTTCTTCTACTGTTTCATCAGAAGTTTCCGTATCCAGTTTGATGTCTTTTATAAAGTAATAAATCAGCGGATGGCCGGCTCCGAGCAGCACGAGCGCCGCCGGTATTCCCACTTTTTCCTTGAACAATGTAACGATGACAAGGAAACAAAGGATGGAAACGATCCGGCCCGCATTTAAAAATAACTCCCTGAGCACAATGTATTCAATTCTGGCTTTTCTGGCAAGCCGCGCCCGGCCTATCACATCATATGTAAGCGAGACATACGGCACGAGCAGAACTGGATAGCCGATCGCAATAAACACTCCGTACAAAAGGAGCGTCGTGAAGCTCATTTTAAAAATTATGAGAAACAGGGCGCCGTACAAGATCAATCCGCCGATAAGAATCGCCTTTTTCCGCGCTCTTTTTTTGATGAGCCTTGATGCAAAATAATAGGCAAAAAAAGAAACCGCGGAATTGACGAGACCGAATGTTCCGAGCGCCAGCTCACTGTTTGTCGCAATGAATACAAATACGCTGATTAAAAAAACAAAAATCCCTTCTCTCAAGCCTTGAAAAAAGTGCGCGTTGGTAATCCGGCGCCAATTCAGATTCGTGTGGCGCTCATCAAAAACTTTTTTCAGCATAAACCGGCCTTTCGACTCCCTCCGCTTCAGAAAAAAGCTCATGACCACGGCAAGGGCAAATAAGCCGAGCGACAGGCTGAAAATGATTGTATAACCCGTATTGTTTTCAAGTCTTGAAATGACATATCCGGCCACAATCGGACCGATCATGCCCGCCGATGAAGACAAAATGCCTAAAAACCCGTTAAAAAAATCTCTCGTTTCCGGTTCCGTGATTTCGAAAGTCAGCACATTAAAAGCCAGCCAGTAAAAGCCGTATCCAACTCCAAGCACGGCCCCTATCAAAACGAGACGGGAAGCCGCAGTTTCTCCGGCAAGCAGCACACTTAAATAAAAAGCGGCCAAAAAGATAACGCCGAACCTGAGAATAAACACCCTGTCAATTTTTTTAGCCAGCCGGCCCGCCAGCAGAAAGGTAACCGGCTGCATCGTTACGACCGACAAATTGTATATGGCCAAATCAATAAATTTTCCCGACTGCTTCCACAAATACACGTTGACAAATGTATTTGACAGCGCGATGCCCAATGAGTAAAGGCCGCCAATCGTCAATAACAGCAGCAGCCCTTTATTTATTTCGATGTCGCCGATAATTTTTTTTATTTTGCTCATCATTGACTCCCCTTTACTACACATTAGTTTGTCTCACTCAAACTGAGATATGTAAAAGGAATCAAAGTCAATAAAAAAACAAGGCCTCCCGCGGGAGACCTTGTGATCATTCAACTCAATTATTTTGCTTCGCTGTAAAGACGGGCAACTTCATCCCAGTTCACAACATTCCAGAAAGCTGAAATGTAATCAGGACGGCGGTTTTGGTAGTTCAGGTAGTACGCGTGCTCCCAAACATCAAGACCGAGAACAGGTGTTTTACCTTCTGAAAGCGGTGAATCTTGGTTTGGCGTGCTTGTAATTTCAAGTTTGCCGTTGTTTACAACGAGCCAAGCCCAGCCTGAACCGAAACGGCCTGCAGCTGCTGCGGCGAATTTTTCTTTAAATTGATCGAAGCTTCCGAACGTGCTTTTGATCTCTTCAGCAAGCTCACCAGTCGGTTCGCCTCCGCCGTTCGGAGATAAAAGAGTCCAGAATAAAGAGTGGTTTGCATGTCCGCCGCCATTGTTGCGGACTGCCGTGCGGATGTCCTCCGGCACTGCATTCAAATCAGCAACAAGCTCATCTACAGATTTCTCTGCAAGCGCTGATCCTTCGATCGCTTTGTTGAGGTTTGTCACGTATGTGTTATGGTGCTTCGTATGGTGAATCGTCATCGTTTCCTTATCGATATGAGGTTCTAAAGCATCATAAGCGTAAGGCAATTCTGGAAGTTTGTAAGCCATAATTTTTTCCTCCTTTAAATATATGTACTGAAATGCCGCTTAACGCGAACTTTTCTAATCTCAATGTAACAAAAGAAAGCGTGGTAATCAATGAAAAAGCTCACAATCCGGCGATTCCAGCAGACATATTACACTTTATCCGTTCACGGCCGAAATTAAACCTTTCTAAAGCACCGTCCATAAGAAATATCCGATCATAAAGAGCTGAATGACGCCTTTTGCCGCCACGCTTGTTAAAAAGCCGATTAACGAGCCGAGCCCCACTTTTGCCGCGGACTTGATATCCTTTTGATGAACAAACACCTCAGCGCAGAGAGCACCGATAAACGGGCCTAATATAATGCCTGCCACGGGAATAACGAAGGGCCCGATCAATAATCCGATCGTGCTTCCCCAGATTGCCGCCCTGCTTCCTCCGTACCTTTTAACGCCAAATAAATTTGACACATAGTCAGCTGCGAATAAAACGGCCGCAAATACCGCCTCAATGAGCCAAAACAGGTAAGAATAAGGGCTGAAGGAAAACAAAAATCCGTAGAGAAGAAAACCGGCCACAATAAAAATAACGCTTGGAATCACCGGATATACAAGTCCGATAAAA
The DNA here is from genome assembly GCF_041222765.1 of Bacillus sp. JNUCC-21. NCBI lineage: Bacteria > Bacillati > Bacillota > Bacilli > Caryophanales > Bacillaceae > Bacillus > Bacillus sp. JNUCC-21. The sequence continues at coordinate 2,666,811 of NZ_CP166019.1, forward strand.
GCAATGACGAAGACCGCAATGATAATCAGCCAATACAAAACACTCATGACAAAAACACCCTCCTTTGTTTTGCGGGCGATCACAGCTTCCCGCTTTGTCTTATTATGTATGATTCCTTATCACCGCTTTAAATACTCTCACTTGTGTTCATCCCCTGTGAACGATACAATAAGCAACATATACCAGTTTAGGCTAGGAAGTGAAGATGTTGAACATATTTACGGCTTTATTGAAAAGTACATACTCTCCGGCGGATATTGCAAAAACACGGTTTCAGGGGATAGGAAAAGCGATCCTTTATGTATTTTTGCTGTCTGTCCTTTTTACGCTGCCAAGCGCTTATTACCTTTGCTCCGGCACCGTAAACTCAATGAACGGTTTCAAAACCGTGTTAAAGAAAGATTTCCCTGATTTCAGCATTTCAAACGGAGAATTGCAGACGAAAGCGTCCGCCTCTAAGGAAACGGAAGCGAACGGGTTCGTCATCGTGTTTGATCCGACAGATGCTTACGGCGCGAAACAAATAGCGGCGAAACAAAACGCGATCGGCATTTTGAAAAATAAAATGGTGCTTGCTGTAGACGGACAGGCGACAGAAATGAATTATTCGCTGATGCCTGCTGATATCACAAAAAAAGAAATCATATCAGCATTAAACCAAAATAAAACAATGATCGTCACCGTCCTGTCCGTTCTGCTGTTCATCATGACAGCGGCCGGAAAATTCATTGAAGTATCATTTCTCGCCGTCATCGGACTGATATTGAAAAATGCGCAAAGAAAGACATTGAATTACCAGCAGCTCTGGAAGCTTTCGGCTTATTCCATTACACTTTCGACCATATTCTTTACAATCATGCGCGCGCTTGTTATTACGGTGCCGAGTGAATTTTTAGTGAATTGGTTTGTAAACTTTATCATCCTTTTCCTCGTCTTAAAAGAGATACCGCCAAGAAAAACAGCTGTGTAACAAAGACTGCCCCCGGCGGTCTTCTTTTTTGTCATGAACAAAATGGGACAAGCATACAATGAAGTAAAAATGTATGCGGGAGGCGGTTGGAATGAAGCGGCTTACTTTTGTATTCGGCAGTTTATTTGTGATATTCATTATCTTTTACGATCTTAAAATCGGTACGATCCCTTCTCAAGACCTTCCAGCATACGCAGCGGCGGCACAGCCAGCCCGACAGGAATCTTCATACAGAACGGTTACGGTCAAAAAAGGCGATACGGTGATGTCGATAGTCGGCGCACATAAAGCGCCAGATGATATTGCGCAAGATTTTGAAGCGCTGAATCCGAATGTAAAAGCAAACGCCATTCAGGCAGGCACCGCTTATAAATTCCCCGTCTACCGCAATTAAACGTTAATTTCTTGTCAGTTCGGCAAATACACTGTTACAATATAACATGTAAATAGAAGTTGCCTGACATGTAAAAGGCTCAGCCTGCAAAAGCGGTAACTACAATTAAGGAGCGATTGACAAGTGAGTGAAATCACACATCGTACAAAAACGCGTCCCGTCAAAGTGGGACCTTTAACAATAGGCGGAAATAACGAAGTCGTCATTCAGAGTATGACGACGACCAAAACACACGACGTAGAAGCAACAGTTGCGGAAATCAACCGTTTAGCCGAAGCCGGCTGCCAAATTGTCCGGGTGGCATGTCCGGACGAACGCGCCGCTAACGCGATTGCCGACATCAAAAAACAAATTTCCATCCCTCTCGTTGTCGATATTCATTTTGACTACAAGCTTGCATTAAAAGCAATTGAGGGCGGGGCCGACAAAATCAGAATCAACCCGGGAAACATCGGCCGCCGCGAAAAAGTGGAAGCCGTCGTAAAAGCAGCGAAAGAAAAAGGAATTCCAATCCGGATCGGCGTAAACGCGGGTTCTTTGGAAAAACGCATTTTAGAAAAATACGGCTATCCGACTGCTGACGGAATGGTTGAGAGTGCGCTTCATCATATCAAAATCCTGGAAGACCTTGACTTTCACGACATCATCGTCAGCATGAAAGCGTCTGACGTCAATCTAGCCATAGAAGCATACGAAAAAGCTTCAAAAGCATTTGATTATCCGCTCCACCTCGGAATTACAGAATCGGGCACGCTGTTTGCCGGAACGGTAAAAAGCGCGGCCGGACTCGGAGCGATTTTAAGCAAAGGAATCGGAAACACGCTCCGGATCTCTCTGAGCGCCGACCCGGTTGAAGAAGTAAAAGTAGCCAGAGAACTGCTGAAATCATTCGGTCTTGCTTCAAACGCGGCTACGCTTATTTCATGCCCGACATGCGGACGGATCGAAATTGATCTCATCAGCATCGCAAATGAAGTGGAAGAATACATTTCTAAAGTCAAAGCGCCGATTAAAGTAGCCGTTCTCGGATGTGCCGTTAACGGACCGGGCGAAGCAAGAGAAGCTGATATCGGGATTGCCGGCGCGCGCGGCGAAGGACTTCTTTTCCGCAAAGGCCAAATCGTCCGCAAAGTCCCTGAAGAAACCATGGTCGAAGAGCTGAAAAAAGAAATCGACAAGCTGGCAGAAGAACACTACGCAAAGCTTGAAGCGGAAAAAGCAAAAGCAGAACAAGAAACACAAAAAGCTTGACGGATATTCCGCCAAGCTTTTTTTTGCGTTGTGTTAAAAAAACGGTGTAATGAAGATGCCGAGGACAAGGGAAACAATACCGATTCCCATCGCCCATCCGCCTAAAGCGCCTGCTCCTCTTCTTCTGGCGATATAGCCGACGATAATGCCGCATGCCCCTAATAAAACAGGGAGCACAAACAGGGAAATGATAGAAATAGCCAATGCTGCATACCCTATCCCCCGGCCTTCACTTACTCCGTCCCGGTTATCATCACGGTCTGCTGCCCGGTCAGAAGCACGATATGGCTCTGAAATTTCGGCCGCTGTTTCTTCTGAATAAACATCACGCGTGATATCGGTTCCTTCCGATCCATGATCCACGTAGTAGTCGTTGCCTTTTCGATTTTCGTAATCGTATGCCACCTTCAATTCCCCCTTTTTCTTTTATGAAAGGAGCTTTTTTAGTTTCCGCGTTTTTTACGGATTCATGTTTGCTAAACTTTTCTGGTATTGTTAATTGTTTATGTTACACTTGAAGGGATGAATTTATAGGAGTGTGGACATGTTACGGTTAGGTATAGATATTGACGGCACAGTTACGGCACAGGATACATTTGTCCCTTATTTAAACCGCTCATTTCATCTTTCCATTACCTTGGATGATATGACTGATTATGATCTGACGAAGCTTTTGAACATTACAGACGAGGAATTTTGGGAATGGATGAACGTTCATGAAGCAGCCATATATAAAGAAGCGAAGCTCGCGGAATTTGCCAAGCAGGCACTGGACGGACTGAAAGAAGAGCACCGTCTGATCTACATTACGGCAAGACGCGGCCACTTAGAAGATGTTACGCTGGACTGGTTTGCAAACCGGGACATTCATTACGATCACATTGAGCTTGTCGGAGGCCATCACAAAGTGGAAGCCGTCAAAAAACACGGCATTGATTTATTTTTCGAAGATCACCACGGCAATGCGACAATGATCGCAAAAGAAGCAGGCATTCCGGTTATCCTTTTTAACTCCCCATATAATCAGCTCCCCATCGATTCCAATATTATCAGGGTGCAGAATTGGCTTGAAGCCGTCGCCTGGATTAATAAAAACAAACATAGCTTTCAGCATGTCAAAAGCTGAAAAAAACCTCCTGTATAAGCAGGAGGTTTTTTATCGGCACGCCGGACAGGTGCCGTAAATTTCAAACTTATGGCCGCTGATTTCATACCCTTCCAAATCATCGTGCAGCTTATCCATCGGACAGGACTCAATTTCCTTCGTTTTCCCGCAGGTTAAACAGATAAAATGGTGATGATGATGGGTATAAGAGCATGTAAAACGGAACAGTTTTTCTCCGGAAAGCTCCGTCGTTTCCAAAATGCCGAGTTCTTCATATAACGAAAGATTTCTGTATATGGTATCAAAGCTCAGACCCGGATAGTCGTCATTTAATGCGGCAAGCACGTTTTTGGCGGTCAGATATTTATCAGAATCAGCAAAAAGCTGCAGCATGTCTTCTCGCTTACTCGTATATTTATACCCTTTTTCTTTCAGCAGGTTCAACGCTTCTTGTACGTTCATGAGGACCTCCCCTTTACAACACGGTATCGCTCCAAAAAGAAAATGGCAGCTGTCTGAACAGCAGGCCATTTTCTTATGATGTATCAAATTATACCTATAAAATGATGAAAAGTAAATGAAAGCCTAGTGAATCGCGGTTTTGAACTTACCGCCCCTCGTTTCATGGGTATTCATGATCGTAATAAAGGCGTTTTTATCAATTTCAAACACAATGGATTTCAATTTAGTCACTTCAAGCCTTGTCACGACCGCGTAAATGACTTCTTTGGTTTCATCCGTATATCCGCCTTTCCCCTGAAGTTTGGTGGTTCCCCGCCCAAGCCGGTGCAATATTGCATCTGAGATCTCAGCATATTGCTCTGCAACAATAATGACCGCTTTTGTTTCATCAAGCCCCTGGATGACGGCGTCAATCGTTTTCATGGCAATATAATAAGTCATGAAAGAATACATTGCCTGCTCCGGACCGAACACAAAACCGGCCCAAATGAAAATAAACACATTGATGAGCATAACGAATTCCCCGACTGAAAAGGGCAGCTTTTTCGTGAGAAGGATACCGAGGATTTCAGTACCGTCCATCGAGCCTCCGTTTCGGATGACAAGGCCTACCCCGAAACCGAGCAAAAGCCCCCCGAATACCGTCGCCAAAATAGGCTGGGTCGTAATGGCCTCCACATGGTGCAATGAGGATTCAATCAGCGCTAAACCGACGATTCCGATAACAGTAGAGATGAGAAATGTTTTTCCGATATATTTATATCCGAAAATCATAAATGGAATGTTGAGTAACACAACGAATAAGGCAAAATTGAGGAGGGGATTGGACATAAAGAGGTGGTCTAAAATTAATGAAACACCGATAATGCCTCCGTCGATAAAATTATTAGGGACCAGAAACAATTCAATACTTACGGCGGCTGAACCCGCCCCGATCAGAATCATAATGACCCTGAAGATAAAGTGTAAAAATGATTCTCTTTTATGCTGTTTATTTGGGGTCATAAAATCTCCTTTCCTATAATAACTATTTTAAACAGTAAGCAACTTTATTTTACCATTAAAAGCTGTAACATTTTAATGATCTGCTCAATACATTATGTCTAAAGAGGTGAAAGTATCGATGATTTTAATACAAAGAATTATTTTGCAGCGGCTCAATCAAGTCACTGCGGACGATCTGCTGAAATATTCCAAGCAATACGGGATCAGCATTACAAGAAGTCAAGCGGCTGAGGTAGCGGCTCTGATGCACGGAAAAAACATCAATATTTTTGATGAACAGGAGCGGCTGCGCCTGCTGAAAAAAGTGGAAACGATAACCTCAAAAGAAACGGCGCGGAAAGTTGACGAACTTTTCAATCAATTCTCAGGGTAAGAAAGGAGGGACACCCGCCCCTCCTTTCTTTCTTATTGAGCTGATATTTTTTCAAGAAGCTCCTTATCAAACTGTTTTTCTTTCAGCATTTCGATTTCAAAACGGTACGGCGGCTTCTTATTTTTCTTGTCTTCGCCTACATACGGTGTTTCGAGGATTTTCGGAATATCGGCAAGCTGCTCGTGATGAACGATGTACTGCAGAGCGTCAAAACCGATCTCTCCGAACCCGATATTTTCATGGCGGTCTTTCCGGGCGCCTTTAATATTTTTACTGTCGTTAACATGAAGGACTTTTATCCGATCGATGCCGACGATTTTATCAAACTCGTTAAGAACACCGTCAAAATCATTAGCGACATCATACCCGGCGTCATGGGTGTGGCAAGTGTCAAAGCAGACGGATAGATGTTCATTATGCGTGACTCCCGCAATGATCTCGGCCAGCTCTTCAAAGCTTCTCCCGCATTCTGATCCTTTGCCCGCCATTGTCTCCAGCGCAATCTGCACGTTTTGCCCGGGAACAATCACTTCGTTTAAACCTTCAATGATTTTTTTGATGCCCGTTTCAGCTCCGGCTCCGACATGCGCCCCTGGATGAAGCACGATCTGTCTCGCGCCGATCGCTGCCGTTCTTTCAATTTCAGAACGCAGAAAATCAACGCCCAGCTCAAATGTTGCCGGATTTGTCGTATTTCCGATGTTAATGATGTACGGCGCATGCACGACAATCTCGTCGATACCGTTTTCCTTCATATGGGCGCGGCCCGCTTCAATATTCAAGTCTTCAATTTTTTTGCGGCGCGTGTTTTGGGGAGCGCCCGTATAGATCATAAATGTATTCGCCCCGTACGAAACAGCTTCCTTGCTTGCGGCAAGGAGCATATGTTTTCCGCTCATTGAGACGTGTGAACCTATTTTCAGCAACCCGATTCCCCCTACTTTCCTCTGTTAGATTGGTTTCTTCTCTGCTTCTTTTTAATTTTTTCCATTTCGTAGCTCATTTTCTTTTTATAGCCCGGCTTTACTTTTTTCGGCTTTTTTACGAGGCGTTTCGCAATTTGGTCAGCCTCATTTGCCGTCTTTTTGCGATTTTTACGGCGGTGGCGGTCATCGCCTTTCTTCCATTCCCCGTTTACAAGCTCCGCATAGTCAAACACAATGCCCATCTTTTCAAGTCTTGCGAGCGCATCTTCGTCAGAAAGCTCATAAATGGTCAGTGCTTGGCCTGATGAACCGGCGCGTGCAGTTCTTCCGACACGGTGAACATAAAAATCCAAATCGTCCGGAAGCTCGTAGTTGATGACGTGGCTTACGCCTTTAATGTCAATTCCTCTAGCCGCAAGGTCTGTCGCAATGACATAAGTGAATTCCAGATCATTAATCTGCTTCATTACCTTTTTGCGCTCACGCGGCGTTAATCCCCCGTGCAGAAGACCGACCCTCATTCCTTTTTCAGTCAGGTATTTCGCAATATGGTCAGCCGTGTTTTTCGTATTTGCAAACACAATGCCCAGATAAGGATTCAGATGAGACATCATATCAAAAAGCAGTTTGTCTTTATCACGCTGTTTAGAAGGAACCAACACATGTTCAATCTTTTCGGCTGTGATTCTTTTCGGCTCAACATGCGCGTACTTCGGATTTTCCATATACTTTTTCAAAAACGGCTTCAGCTTTTCCGGAATCGTAGCTGAGAACACAAGCATCTGCAGTTCTTCCGGCATACGCGATCCGATATAATCAACGTCTTCTAAAAAGCCCATATCAAGCATCAGATCAGCTTCGTCAATGACGAGAGACTGCGCTTTATAGACGTTCAATGCCTGCGCCTTAATCAGATCCGCGATCCGGCCCGGCGTTCCGACGACGAGATGAGGCTGTGTTTTCAGCTTATCAATTGATTTTTGCTTGTCCGTCCCGCCGATGAAGCATTTTGTCCGGATCGGCTCATCTTCCGCACCCTGTGTGATTTTGAGCGCTTCCTGATGAATCTGATTGGCAAGCTCTCTCGTCGGCGCCGTGATAACGGCCTGTACCGTATCAGAACCCGGATCAATCCGATTCAAAATTGGCAATAAATAGGCGTGGGTTTTCCCCGTCCCCGTCTGGGACTGCCCGATCACGCTTTCGTTTTTCAGTACGGCAGGTATCAGACGCTTTTGAATATCTGTCGGTTCATAAAAACCAAGGCGGTGAACTGCATCTATAATAAACGGTTTTAAGTTGTATCCATCAAATTTAGTTTCTTTCATTTTTCCCAGCTCCTTAAAGCGGCACATTCTGTGTCCATCATCACATTATAACCGATTTTACTTAAAAACACCATGTCTTGGGGGAATCCTGTTTTCGAGACAGAAAAGCAAATGCCCCCTCCGATGCATATTGTAATAGCAGAGAGACAGAAAGGAGGTACAAGTATGTTTCCACAGCAGCCGATGAGAAATATGGCGCAGCAGGGCCGGCCGTTTATGAATCCGCGTATGATGATGGGAGGAAGACCGTCATTGCCGGGACGGCAGCTAATGCAGCAGGGACGGCAGCTTTTCCCTCAGCAGCAGATTGCCGGAGCGGGCCTGAGAAACGCAGGCACGGGCGGCGGAGGGGGCTTAAAAGGGATGCTTTCCCGTTTTTTACCCGGTTCAGGAGGAGGAAGCGCTGCCGCGTCGGCACCGGCGGCGGCCAGCGGAGGAGCAGGTGCAGGACTGCAGGGAATACAGAACCTGGCAAGTCCGGCATCCCTGTCGAGCATGCTCGGCAACGTTCAGAAGGTGCTCGGCGTGGCGCAGCAGGTTACGCCGATGATTCAGCAGTACGGTCCTTTAGTACGGAGTCTGCCCGCCATGATGAAGCTTTACAGCCAATTAAGCAGCAGTGATGACGAGAATGAATCTGACGAGACGAAAGAAACAGACGAACAGAACAAAAAGGATGAAGCTGAAAAAACAGATGAAACAGATGAAACAGAAGATGAAAACAAATCAGACGCCTCATCCAAAACATCAAAGAAGACGTCTGAAAAAGCATCCGCTTCAAAAGAAAAAGACGCCGCACAGGCAGACTCAGCGGAACAGCCGCGTCCAAAAAGAACATCGGGCAGATCAAAGCCGAAATTATATATTTAACATTCTTTGATATCTCACGAAAGATTAGCTATAATGAGATCAGAAGAATGCAAGATTTGAGCCGTTTAACTACGGCTTTTTATATTGCCTCTACACTCACTTTTGATAGGAGGACATCTACATTGGACGTTATCAAAATATCGCCGCGCGGCTACTGTTACGGCGTTGTTGATGCCATGGTCATAGCCAAAAACGCGTCACTCGATAAAACACTGCCAAGACCTATATATATACTGGGAATGATTGTTCATAATAAGCATGTCACAGATGCGTTTGAGGAAGACGGCATTTACACGCTTGACGGCACAAACCGTCTGGAGATTTTAAAGCAGGTGGAAAAAGGAACCGTTATTTTCACGGCTCACGGGGTATCTCCGGAAGTAAGAAAAGCCGCTGAGGAAAAAGGGCTTGTTACGATTGACGCCACATGCCCGGACGTCACGAAAACACATGACTTAATCCGAAAAGTAAAAGCTGAAGGTTATCACGTCATATACATCGGTAAAAAAGGCCACCCCGAGCCTGAAGGAGCCGTCGGCGTCGCTCCTGAAATCGTTCATCTCGTTGAAACAGAGGAAGACGTGAGAAATCTCGATATTCAGGCTGAGAAATTAATCGTTACAAACCAAACGACAATGTCCCAGTGGGACGTCCACGATATTATGGAATCAGTCAAAGAAAAGTACCCGTACGTGGAATACCATCAGGAAATCTGCCTGGCCACACAGGTTCGTCAAGAAGCTGTATCAGAGCAGGCAAAAAAAGCGGACTTAACCATTGTTGTCGGTGATCCGAAAAGCAATAACTCCAACAGACTGGCACAAGTGTCAGAAGAAATCGCCGGAACAAAAGCCTACCGAATCGGAGACATCAGTGAACTGAAGCTCGAATGGCTGAAAGACGTCAATACCGTCGCCGTTACCGCAGGCGCATCAACACCGACACCGATTACAAAGGAAGTCATCCGCTTTTTAGAGCAGTTTGACCACAACGATGAATCGACATGGCAGCTTGAACACAGTGTGCCGCTAAAAAAAATCCTTCCGAAAGTAAAAATAAAAAACTGAGGCCGGGGGCCTCAGTTTTTTTATAAGAAAGTAAATGGGTTTGTATCTGTTTCGGAAGCGAAAATGCGCACATCATAGTTTTTCTCCCCGGCCATTGCCGTAAGCTTCTCAGCCGTGCCTTTTCTCATGATTTTTTCAGCATAATGCCCCGGGTCCACGACGTTTAACCCCATCATCATCGCATCATGCGCTACATGGAAATAAAGATCGCCCGTCACGTAAACATCTGCACCCTTCCGCTTTGCCTGATAAATATATTTATTTCCGTCACCGCCAAGAACCGCGACTTTTTTCACCTTGCTGTTTCGCTCTCCGACCATCCGGACTCCGTTAACGTCAAACTTTTCTTTCACAAACAGAGCAAACTCTTCAAGCGTCATGTCTTGCTGAAGTTTTCCGATGCGGCCGAGCCCTTTTTCAAGCGGAGACTGCTCCACTGGATAAATATCATATGCCACCTCTTCATACGGATGGCTTTTTTTCAGCGCTTTTACGACGGTTTTCTCCATACTTGCCGGAAAAACGGTCTCAAGTCTCACTTCATGGACGAGCTCCAGTTCTCCCGTCTGTCCGATAAACGGTTCTGCCCCGTCCAGCGGCTTAAAGCTGCCGATTCCCTCAGAGGAGAACGCGCAATGGCTGTAATTGCCGATATGTCCCGCTCCGGCGTTGCCAAGTGCAGTTCTTACAGCTTCTTCATAGTCTTTCGGAACATATACGGCAAGCTTTTTCAGCGGATCCGAATATGTCGGGACGAGCACTTCTGTGTCTGTCAGGCCGAGAGCTTCGGCAAGCAGATCATTCACACCGCCGTCCGCTACATCAAGATTCGTATGAGCCGCATATACGGCAATATCATGCTTTATACATTTCTCAATCAGTCTTCCGCCAGGCTGATCAGTGGTGATCTGTTTAAGCGGCCGAAAAATCGGCGGATGGTGGGCGATAATTAAGTCAACTTTTTTCTCAATGGCTTCATCTACCGTTTGTTCCAGAACATCCAGTGTCACCATGACATTTTTCACCGGCTTATTCAATGTACCGATCTGCAGGCCGATTTTATCTCCTTCCACCGCAAAAGCCTTCGGTGAAAATTGTTCAAACAGCTGGATGATTTCCTGTCCGTTTACATGTTTAGGCATGTCCGATTACCTCCTTCAGCAGAGAAATCCGCTCTTTCAATTCAGCTAATTTTTCATGACTTTCATGCTTTGCGCTGCGGCTGATCTGTTCATAAATTTGTTCAGTATGCTTAAGTTCCTGGCTCCATTTCCGAAGAAACACTTCATTCCTCTCTTTTAATAAAAACGGACCCGCAAGCATTCCGGCAGCCATCGGCACGTCCCGATACGGCGCATCACGGTCGCCAGTTTCCGCAACGAGGATTTCATAACACTTTCCGTCTTCTTCGAGAATCACTTCATCAATCAGTTCATAGCCTTCCTGATACAGCCACTCTCTTATATGAACGGCATGAATATTCGGCTGCAGAATCAGCCGTTCACGCCCCGTCAATTTCGTTTTTCCGGACTCCAAAATATGAGCGATCAGCGCTCCGCCCATGCCAGCGATTGTAATGGCGCCGGCTTCTCCTTTTTCAAGGACGCTCAGCCCGTCACCTTTCCTTACGGAGATAAGAGTGCTTAAGTCCAGTTTTTCCACCTGCTGTTTGGCGGATAGAAACGGTCCGTCTGTAATTTCACCGGCGATTGCCCGGCTTGCCAAATGATTCAAAACGGCATAGCAAGGAAGATACGCGTGGTCCGACCCGATATCAGCAACCAGGGCACCCGGAGGGATATATTCCGCCACAGACTGCAATCTTTTAGATAACTTCATTTCATTCACAATATCACAACTTTTCTCAGGTTCTTTTTCCTTTACTATCATATAAAAAAACCGCCCGGAATCCAAGCGGCGGATAGAGTTTTTCATATGTCTTTTATATAGGGACCGGTAAAGCTTTATTTAATGTCAGAAACCCATTTTGCCATGTCATCCAGCTTTTCGGCCGGCACAAGGCCCGCGGGCATCCCGTTGCCGCCTTTTTCAATTTTTGTTTTAATCTCAGCGACATCTTTTCTTTTGCCGACGCCTTTTAAGTTCGGCCCTGATACACCTTCATAGTTTTCCCCGTGACAGGTGATGCAGTTCGCTTTATAAATCTCTTCAGGTGAAGCGTTTGCAGTTTCCTTCTCGGCATTTTTGCTTTCACCGCCGCTTGCGATCTGATGCGCATCTCCATTGCCTTTTACAGCTAAAAAGAAAGTCAGCCCTATTCCCAGCACTGCAATGAGCAAAAAAGGAATCAGCGGATTCCACTTCATATCTCCATCCCCCTTTTTCATTCTCCCCCTATGTAAACACTTCTAATTCTAACTTATTTTTACAAAAAGTAAATGGTCTTGCTCAGCAATTTCATTGATTTCACAATTTATACAAAAAGCAAAAATAACTGTTTTGTTTATCACAAAATTATCTTTATTCTATTGTATAATGAATTGTATACGCTTACAATAAAGAATATAAATAAACTTATCTCATTTTCCCCCTTTCAGGACATGCCGCATTTTTTCCAAACTCATTTGCAAAACATATGCTTATCCAGTAAAATAAAGGTATATTATCCATATATCTTATACATAAAAAAGAACGGATCAAAAAGACCCGTTCCATTCTATTCGAGAAAATCCTTCAGACGTTTGCTTCTGCTCGGATGTCTCAATTTGCGAAGCGCTTTTGCTTCAATTTGGCGAATACGCTCTCTCGTTACTCCAAACACTTTGCCTACTTCTTCCAAAGTTCTTGTGCGTCCGTCATCCAGACCGAAACGGAGACGCAGCACGTTTTCTTCACGATCTGTCAACGTATCCAGCACATCTTCCAGCTGTTCTTTTAAAAGCTCATATGCCGCATGATCCGACGGAGATGTCGCTTCCTGGTCTTCGATGAAATCACCGAGATGTGAGTCGTCCTCTTCACCGATCGGCGTTTCTAAAGAAACAGGCTCTTGAGCAATTTTTAATATTTCACGGACTTTTTCAGGCGTAAGATCCATGTCTTCAGCAATCTCTTCCGGTGTCGGCTCTCTGCCAAGATCCTGAAGAAGCTGACGCTGCACCCGGATTAATTTGTTGATGGTTTCCACCATGTGAACCGGGATACGGATTGTTCTCGCCTGGTCAGCGATGGCGCGTGTAATCGCCTGTCTGATCCACCAAGTCGCATACGTACTGAATTTATATCCTTTACGGTAGTCAAACTTCTCGACGGCTTTCATGAGACCCATGTTTCCTTCTTGGATCAAGTCTAAGAAAAGCATGCCGCGGCCGACATACCGTTTAGCAATGCTGACAACTAAACGAAGGTTTGCTTCAGCCAGTCTGCGTTTAGATTCCTCGTCACCCTCTTCAATTTTTTGAGCGTAGGTGATTTCTTCTTTAGCAGAAAGAAGATTTACCCGTCCGATTTCCTTAAGGTACATGCGGACTGGATCATTGATCTTTACGCCAGGCGGTACGCTGAGGTCATTAAGGTCAAATTCTTCTTCGGCTTTGGCAAGCTGTTGAATATTAGGATCTTCCGTTTCTTCATTTTCACTAATTAATTCAACACCTTGTTCTCCTAAAAATTCATAATACTCATCCATTTGGTCTGATTCAATTTCAAAGCTGGACATGCGTTCAGCAATTTCTTCATATGTTAAAACGCCACGTTTTTTTCCAGTTTCAGTAAGCTGCTCTTTTACCTGGTCTAATGTAAGTTCTGTTTCTGTTTCGTGGGTTTGTTTATCAGCCATTATGGATCCCTCCTTCCAAAGCTTGCAACGAATTCTAAAAGCGGTATGTTTCTTATCCGACCCGGAAGCCTTCTCTCTTTTTCAGCATGCAGGGCTGCGGATAATAAATGACAATTCATGATGAGGTTAAGCGATCTATTTGCTCCTCCGCAAGGAATCATTGCCAATCAGAACGCAAGCCTCTTTGTGGTGTTACTTTAATGATCGGTTCAATGCAACAATTTCTTGAGCCAGAGACGCAGCTTTCACGAAGTCTTTCTGCCTCTCCGCATCCGCTCTTTCTGCTTCTTTTTCCTTTATCATTGACCATTTTCGGTGATCCAACACTTTTTTTACGTAATCGGATAACTCGGCCTCTGAGAGCTCCTCGTTTACTTGGAGCATCCCTATATCTGAAAGCAGCTGGCTGATTTCCTCATCCTGCATTCTCGCCATAAGATGCTGCGGCGTCATGTCAGCGCCCTCTTCATAAACAGCGTACAGGTATGCTGCCAGCGCACGATGTCCGTCAATGTTAAATTCAAAGCCGACACGCTCAATCACTTTCTTTATGACGTTTCGGTCTCTCAGCATATGAGCGAGCAGAAGTCTTTCCGCGTTCTCATAGGCGGGACGGAGACGGCGCCGTTTCGCTTTTGTCGTCACCCGGGCCCGCCTTGTCTGCGGTTCGGCGTTTTTGTCGCCGGGGGCGTTTTGTCTGGCGTAGATGGAAAGCTGTTCCGTCAAAGATTCTACCGAAAGAGAAAATTCTGAGGCGAGCTGCTTCACATACATTTCCTGCTCAAGCGACCCGGAAAGAGCGCTGATTTCTTTCAGCACTTCTTTCATGTAAGCGAGCCGGTCTCCTTCGTCAGATAAGTTTTTCCCTTTGCGGAAATACTGCATTTTAAAAGCCATGACCGTAACGCTTGCATCAATGATATCGGTCCGGAATTTTTCTCCGCCCCGGGTTCTGATATAATCATCAGGATCAAGTCCGTCAGGCAGCATGCTTACTCTTACCTTACAATCGGCTTTCTGGAGCAGGCCGGCCGCTTTCAGCGTAGCTTCGTACCCGGCTTTATCCGAATCGTAGCAGAGAATGACCTCCTGAACATTTCTCCTGAGGATTTTCACATGTTCTTCGGTGAGCGACGTCCCCATTGTGGCGATACTTTCTTTTACGCCTGAGCTGACGGCGGATATGACGTCAGCGAAGCCTTCAAACAGAACGGCTCTCTCCTCTTTCCTGATCGGCAGGCGCGCCTTATGAAAGTTATACAGCAGCTTAGATTTATGAAACAGCGGCGTTTCCGGGCTGTTCATATATTTCGGCTGCTGGCTTCCGAGCGCCCTTCCTGAAAAAGCCGCCACGGCTCCGTGGTGATCATGAATGGGAAACATAATTCTGTTTCTGAAACGGTCAAAATACCCGCTGCCGTCTTCCCTTCTGATCAGCAGACCCGCTTTTTCCATCAGTTCTTCCTCAAAACCGCGCTTTTTCAAGAATTTCGTCATGAAATCCCAGGAATCCAGCGCGTAGCCGATTTCAAACTCATCTATGAGCTCTTTCGTAAAACCCCTTGATAAAAGGTAATCTAACGCTTCCTGGCCTTCCTTTGTATTTATTAGCAAATGATGGTAAAATTTCTTCAGAAGCTCGTGGGCTTCCGCCATCTTCTGCTCTCCGGAAGATTCCGGCCTGGATGCAGAGTGAATCGTTATATCATCAGGAAAATCAATCTGATATTTATCCGCAAGGTGAGAAACAGCTTCCGTAAATGAATAACCTTCCATCTGCCGTAAGAAAGAGAAAACGTTCCCGCCCGCACCGCATCCGAAGCAATGAAAGATCTGCTTATCGCTGGAGACGGAAAACGAGGGCGTGTTTTCCCCGTGAAACGGACAGAGCCCAAAGTAGTTGCGGCCTTGCTTTTTCAATTGGACATAATCACCTATGACTTCAACAATGTCTGCTGACTGCTGCACCTGATTAACTACTTCATCTGGTATGCGGTTTCCCATCTTATAACACTCCGTCGTACATTATTCGATGTTTTGATTTGAAATCCCTTCATCATTCGACAGGATTTTTTTAAGCAGGGTAACAAATCGATTCCGATCTTCTTTATTTAATTTTTTAGGTCCTTTGGAATGAATGCCGCTTCTTCTCATTTTGCCTGACATATGACGGCTCATCAGAGCGAAGTCAATCGTGTCTTCAGTATAAGAACGGCCCCTTTCCGATAAGACGGCAATATTTCTGTTCAGCAAAAGAGAGGCTAAACCGATATCCTGCGTGACTACGACGTCTCCCGATCTCACATGGTTTGCGATATATAAGTCTGCCGCTTCTTTATGAGGGTCAACGTATACCCAGTTCTCGTCTTTGCTTCTGGAAAGCTGGTAGTGTTCAAATGATGCGACGAAAATAACCCGAACGCTGAATTGCGATGCAATGAGCATTATTTCCTCTTTTACGGGGCATGCGTCTGCATCGACAAAAATCGTCTTTTCTTTTTCATTTAGAAGACTAATTCTCCATCCCTCCATCAATCTCCTGCATAAAAACAAGCGAAATCGCATATGCTCCATGACTGCGGATCTATTTTGAGCTTTGTCGAAAAATTTCCGGGAGTTATTCTTGACATCTTACCCATAATAGTTTATTCGTATCACACGAAGCTTAAACCTAAAAATAAACATTTTATCACAATTTTTTATTATAATACAAACTTCGCGAAGATGCCATCCTTTTTGTTTATTCCCTATTTGCATACCCAAAAACCCAGGATAAAGCGTCCTGAGTTATCGGCCCTTTGTTTTGAGATGATGAATGATGTTCGCTGTTTCCTCGACCGCTTTATTCGAAACGTCAACGACTTGGCAGCCGATCCGGTCCACGATTTTCTCAAAATACTCCAGCTCTTCTTTAATTCTGTTGATATTGGCGTAAATGGCTTTGTCATTTAAGCCGAGAGATTTTAACCGTTCTTTTCGTATATGGTTCAGTTTATCAGGGCTGATTTTTAAGCCGATGCATTTTTTCGGATCAACGCTGAACAGTTCTTCCGGCGGATCGACCTCAGGAACGATCGGCACATTGGCCACTTTCAGACGCTTATGGGCAAGATATTGTGATAATGGGGTTTTAGACGTTCTGGATACTCCGAGCAGGATGATATCGGCTTTTAAAATGCCTCTTGGATCTCTGCCATCGTCATATTTGACGGCAAACTCGATCGCCTCGACCTTTTTGAAATAATCTTCATCAAGCTGGCGGACGCGGCCCGGTTCATATTTGGCGGTCAGACCGTAAGCCGATTCCATTTTATCGATGAGCGGACCGATAATATCGTAATACAGCACATTCGCTTTTTCCGCTTGTTCAACCAGGTATTTGCGCATTTCAGGAACAACGAGTGTAAAACAAATAATGCCGCCGTCCGCTTTGGCGAGAGACACGACTTCATTAATGGTGCCGATATCTTCCACATAAGGTATTCTTCTGATATGCGTATCATCGGCTGAGCCGTTAAACTGGCTGAGCGAGGCTTTTACAACGAGTTCGGCGGTTTCTCCGACTGAGTCTGATACTACATAAATGATGCGATTGTCCATGTTATCCCCCCGTTAGTTTTCAAGCTTATATGATTTCATTTTCTGATAAACTGACAAGTATCTTAGTCATATTCGTTTTGGTAAACCGGCCGATGACCTCAAAGCCTTTATCCGTATCTTTAATAACGGGCAGGGCATCGATCTGTTTTTCAATTAAATACTTGGCGATGTCCATCACATAATCGTCACGCCGGCAGACGGCGATATTCGGCATTCTTGTCATGATAATATGAACCGGTATTGAGGCAAGTTCCTGCTGGCCGATGCTCGCCCGCAGCAAATCTTTGCGTGACAGCACACCGACTAAGACAGCATCACGATCTACGACAAATAACGTGCCGACATCTTCTAAAAACATGGTGCAGATGGCATCGTATACCGAGACATTCTCATTGATGACAACAGGGATCGATTGAAAATCTTTCACTTGCAGCTTTTTCAGTTTATCCGCAAGCAGCTGATTTCCCGTTTTCCCCGTATAAAAATAACCGACCCGCGGACGGGCCTCTAAGAAGCCTGACATGGTGAGTATGGCCAAGTCCGGCCGCAGCGTGGCCCTCGTTAAATTGAGCTGTTCTGCGATATGCTCTCCGGTAATCGGGCCGTTTTCCTTTACAATCTGTAAAATTTGTTCTTGCCGTTTATTTAATTCGATCGTACTCACCACCTTTATGGAAGGGTTTCTTTATCTATGTTTTCATTCTGTGATGTTTATGTAAAAGGGGAAAAGACGATTGCCGATCACACAGCAACCGTCTTTTTCTTTATTTTACAATAAGATGATTCATATTAGCAAAAGACTTGATCACATCTGCAAGAGCGGTCATTTGCGCTAAACGGTTGGTTTTTAATGCTTCATCGTCCGCATTTACCATCGTGTGATTAAAGTAGTCTTCAATCGGCTCCTTTAATCCGCTGAGCACGGCAAGCGCCTGTTCATAGTTTTTGGAGGCAAAGCTTTCCGCGACACTGTCTTTTGTTTTTTGATAAGCGTCAAACAGCTTTTTCTCCTGTTCATTTTCAAACAGATCCGGATTGATATCGCGGCTCTCGCCTTTTTTGCTGATGGAGATGACCCGGCCGAGTGATTCAGCCGTTTCTTTAAAGCCGGGTGTGCCGAGGTGCTTCTCAAGCACTCTTGCCTTATGAACGGCTGCATACGGCTCAAGCTCTGTGCTGTCCA
This sequence comes from Bacillus sp. JNUCC-21, assembly GCF_041222765.1. Taxonomy (NCBI): domain Bacteria; kingdom Bacillati; phylum Bacillota; class Bacilli; order Caryophanales; family Bacillaceae; genus Bacillus; species Bacillus sp. JNUCC-21. The sequence continues at coordinate 2,685,144 of NZ_CP166019.1, forward strand.
GAACGGCTTCAATAACGTCATGACGGATGTCTTCAGCGTTTAAGACGTATTTCAGACGCTGTGTAAAGAAATCGAGGAGCTCATTTTCTTTTTCCGTTTCTGTCAATGACAGCAGCTCTTTAAAAGAAATGCCCCAGTTGCGGTCGATCAGAATGGAAACGATGCCGCTTGCCTGACGGCGCAATCCGTACGGGTCCTGAGAACCTGTCGGAATCACGTCAATGCTGAAGAAGGAAGCAATCGTGTCTAGTTTATCAGCTAACGCCACAACCGCGCCGGTAAAGGTTGAAGGCACTTCTCCCCCGGCCGCTCTCGGCATATAGTGCTCATTGACAGCGGCAGCGACGGCTTCATCTTCACCGAGCATGCGCGCATATTTTTCTCCCATCACGCCCTGAAGCTCAGGGAACTCATAGATCATATGTGTAACCAGGTCAAATTTAGAAATTTCTGCAGCGCGCTTCACAAGTTTTTGCGTCTGTTCATCCGCTTTCAGGCGGACGGCAAGTTTGCCCGCAATGGCGGCCACTCTTCTTACTTTATCTCCAAGGGAGCCGAGCTCTTCATGGAAAACGATATTTTCCAGTTTCTTCACGTTTTCATCAATGTTCAGCTTTTGGTCTTCTTTGTAGAAGAACGCAGCATCTGAAAGCCTTGCTCTCAGCACTTTCTCGTTTCCGCGGGCAACATTTTCAATTGCATGGCTGTTCCCGTTTCTTACCGTAATAAAATGAGGCAGCAGATTCCCGTTTTCATCTTTTACCGGGAAGTAGCGCTGATGCTCTTTCATTGTTGTTACAAGCACTTCTTCAGGGATAGAAAGAAACTCGGATTCAAAAGATCCGTAAAGCGCCGTCGGGTATTCCACCAGATGGTTGACTTCGTTCAGCAGATCCTCATCTATCGGAATGTTCCATTTCTTCTCGGCTGCAAGCGCGTCCAGCTGGCTTTGGATCATTTGTTTGCGTTCTTTCGGGTCAGCAATGACGCTTTGTTCTTTCAGCAGCTTTTCGTATGATGACGGTGCATCAACAGATACTTCTTGGCCGAGAAAGCGGTGTCCCTGTGTGTTCCGGCCCGTCTCGACATTTGTGATTTTAAACGGAATGACGTCTTTTCCAAAGAGAGCGATAATCCATTTGATCGGACGGATATAGCGCAGATCCTGCGTGCCCCAGCGCATGTTTTTTGGGAAATGCATTCCGGCAATCAAATTTTCCAGCTGCGGTAAAAGTGTCTTCGTCTCTTGTCCCGCCTGGAATTTTTGAACGAAGACATATTCCGTGCCGTTTACATCTTTTATATACAGGTCATCCACTCCGGCGCCTTGGCCTTTTGAAAATCCGATAGCGGCTTTTGTCCAGTTTCCGTCAGCATCCAGAGCGATTTTTTTCGCAGGGCCTTTTGCTTCTTCCTGAATATCAGCCTGTTTTTCTGCTACGTCTTTTATATATACTGCCAGACGTCTCGGCGTATTAAAAAGTTTCACTTCGCCATGGGCGATATTTTTTTCAGCCAGCCAGCCGGTCAGCTTTTCACCGAGCTGCACCATGCTGTCATGTAAAAACCGCGCCGGCATTTCCTCGAGTCCGATCTCTAAAAGCAAGTCTTGTTTACTCATGGGAAGAGCCCTCCTCTTTAAGCATTGGGAACCCTAATTTTTCCCGTTCTTCATAATACGTTTTTGCCACTTTTCTCGCTAAGTTGCGGACACGGCCGATATAACCCGTCCGCTCCGTCACCGAGATCGCGCCTTTTGCATCGAGCAGATTAAATGTGTGAGAGCATTTCAGCACATAATCATAGGCCGGATGCACGAGCCCGTTATCCATTTGTCTGATCGCTTCTTTTTCATAGGTGCTGAACAAATGGAAAAGCATATCCACGTCAGATGTTTCAAAAGTATAAACGGAATGCTCATATTCAGCCATCATAAATAAATCTTTCACAGTAAATCCTGACGTCCATTCAAGATCAAAGACGTTTTCTTTATCCTGAATATATGACGCGAGACGTTCAATACCATATGTGATCTCAACGGATACCGGTTTACATTCAATTCCGCCCACCTGCTGGAAGTATGTAAACTGAGTAATTTCCATCCCGTCAAGCCATACTTCCCAGCCGAGACCTGCACAGCCTAAAGACGGGTTTTCCCAGTTGTCTTCTACGAAACGGATATCATGTTCAAGCGGGTCAATGCCGAGCGCACGCAATGAATCAAGATAAAGCTCTTGAATGTTATCAGGCGACGGCTTGATAATGACTTGGAATTGATGATGCTGATAGAGCCTGTTCGGGTTTTCACCGTACCGTCCGTCCGCAGGCCGTCTGGACGGCTCAACGTAAGCCACTCTCCACGGTTCCGGCCCGATGCTTCGTAAAAATGTATACGGGCTCATTGTGCCTGCGCCTTTCTCCACATCATACGACTGCATGAGCACACAGCCTTCATTCGACCAGTGCTTCTGCAAGGTTAAAATCATATCTTGAATGTTCATTTCAAGCACCTCCACTTTCTCCATTCTTTTACAAGTGCGGCGGCAACCAAAAAACTCCCGTCTCTATGCTTGCCGGCCGCAAACATAGGGACGAGAGTTCTCCCGCGGTTCCACCCTAGTTGCTGAGGATGTGAATCACTCAGCCTCTTTTTAAAGGGTTGCTCGAGAATGCCTTTCGTTGCGCGCTCATCCTTAGCTTACACTGCCCTAAGGTCGCTTGTATGAGTTGGACGCAAGTACTTCTTTCTGTCACTGCAACATATTTTATAATAAATGATCATATAAAAAGATGGGCAGAATGTCAACTTTTGTTTTCATCCAAAAGGTTCTTCATGCTTTCCATCTGATCTAAAAACCGTTTTGACTTTAAATAAAGTCCTGAATATTCCTCGTAATACAGATCAATGACCCGTTTAATTTCGTTTTTGGTTTCCTGTTTTAACGAGACGCTGCCGAGCCTTCCGATATCAAAGTAATAAAAAAGCCTTAGCAGCCTTGCCGTTTGCGGCGACATCGGAACTCTGTACGGATCCTTTTCAAAGCAGCGGTGGCAGATAAACCCGTTATCTCTTATCGAAAAATGAAACGTCCCTTCCCCGCTTTTGCAGTGGACACAATGATTCAGCTCCGGATACAGCCCCATGACGCCGAGCATTTTCATCTGCACGATGAAGGTGATCACGTCCGGGTCAGTCCCGTCATTCAGCCTCTTAAAGGATTCGAGAATCAATTCGAATAAATAGGGGTTCGGTTTCTTCTCTTCCGTTCCTTTGTCAGTGAGTTCAGCGATAAAAGCGGCATACGCCGTCAAAAATAAATCTTCTCTGATCGTTCTCATGCTGAGAATCATTTCACCCTGCTGGAGCGTGCCGAGTCCGGATGTTCTTTGCATTAAAAATGACCCGTACAAAAACGGCTGGCTGACTGCTGACAGCCGGCTGGCTGACTTCCTGGCGCCCCTTGCCATGACGCCGATTTTGCCGTGTTCCCTCGTCAGCAATGTCACGATTTTATTCGTCTCCCCGTAGTCATTCGTACGGAGCACGATTCCTTCACATTTAGTCAGCATTTCCGCACCTTCCAACAATGGGAGGGGCCAAGAGGTTTACAAAATTGGAAAATCAATTCGGGCTAGCTCATCTTCCGGTTCTTCGGGTCTTTCCAGGTTCTCTTTTTCCAGTTCTTTAAAAAGAAGGTACGTATCAACACTTCCTGTTTGAGAAAATACGTTCCAGGTAAAATTCAACACAAAAAACCCACCTTTCGTCATTAAACTAGCTTGCAAATCCAAATTCTTACCCTTATCTTGACCTGATGTCCTCCTTTTCATGTTAAACAAATTTTGCTAACGAATCCCTGCTTCTGTGAGGTAATCTCACACCTCAGACATGCGCCTTAGATGAATTAATATTCATCCTCTTTGAAGCCGAAATCACGCAGCTGAGACATTTTATTCCGCCAGTCTTTCTGCACCTTCACCCATAATTCCAGGTAAACGCGTGAGCCCAAAAGAGCTTCAATATCAGCCCGCGCTCTTTTGCCGACTTCTTTCAGAAGCGCTCCTTTTTTACCGATGACGATGCCTTTTTGAGAATCCCGCTCGACCACAATGGTGGCGGCGACATGGACGGAGCCGTTTTCCTGCCCTTTAATGGACTCGATGGCGACAGCGATGCTGTGCGGCACTTCTTCCCTTGTCAGATGGAGCACCTTTTCTCTGATCAGTTCAGAAATAATGAACCGCTCGGGGTGGTCAGTCACCTGATCGCTCGGATAGAACTGAGGCCCTTCCGGTAAATACGCTTCAATCTGCGCGAGAAGGGTTTCGACGTTGTTCCCTTCCAAAGCTGAGATCGGCACGATTTCTTTAAACGGATAGCGCGTACGGTACTCATCAATTAAAAGAAGCAGCTGGTCAGGGTGGATCTTATCAATTTTGTTAACGATCAGAAAGACCGGTGTAGACGTCTGTCCGAGCTTTTCAATGATAAACTCGTCGCCTTTTCCGTACCCTTCTTCGGCGTTAATCATAAATAACACCAAGTCAACTTCTTTCAGCGTATTCTGCGCCACTTTCATCATAAAGTCGCCAAGCTTGTGCTTTGGTTTGTGAATGCCCGGTGTATCAATAAAAATGGTCTGCGACGTGCCGGTTGTCAGCACCCCTTGGACTTTATTTCTTGTCGTCTGGGGTTTGTCGCTCATGATGGCGATCTTTTGACCGATGACCCTGTTTAAAAAGGTAGACTTTCCTACATTCGGCCTTCCGATGATAGATACAAATCCTGATTTAAAGCTTTCGTTCGTCATGTAAATCCTCCGATGAAAATGCGCCCGGTAATAATTCTTCCGCAGTCATTTCTTTTATTTGTCCTTGTAAGTTGGTCAGAATAACAAGCATATCCTTTGAGCACAGCTCGGAAATTACTTGTCTGCAGGCTCCGCACGGCGAAACCGGTCCCGGAGTATCCGCAGCCACGGCGAGCATCGCAAATTCCGTATCCCCCTCGGAAACAGCTTTGAATATCGCCGTGCGTTCAGCACAGTTGCACATGCTGTATGCCGCATTTTCGATGTTGCAGCCTCTGTACACTTTTCCGTCTTTGGTAAGAAGAGCGGCTCCCACTCTGAAATTTGAATACGGCACATACGCTGTGTCCCGCGCTTTTAATGCTTCTGCAATCAATTCTTGTCTGTTCATGTGTACTTAATTCCTCTCTTACCTTTATCCTGTATGATACCGCTGTCACTTTTATTTTACATAATTATGATTGGTTTTTCACGCCCATTTTTGGCAATGTAAAATAATTGTAAGAAATTTCTGCTAACATATCTTCGGCAAGAAGATGAGTAAACCAATGATACACGATATCACGGCAAAGACGCAAACGGCTCCGGCGGCCGCGTCCTTTGCCGCTTTTGCGAGCGGGTGATACTGATCGGTAACTAAATCCACAACATGCTCTATCGCCGTATTTAAAAGCTCCAAAGCAAGCATCCCTCCGATCAGCACCAAAACAACGGCCCATTCGGCTGTGCTCAGCCCGGTGAGAAAACCGCAAACGATAACGGCGCAGGCCGCGGTAATATGAAATTGAAAATTCCGCTCTGACCGCGCCGTTTTCCAGATTCCCCTCCATGCATGGACAAAGCTCTTCAGGAACCTGCTCCACTCGTTTTTATGATCTCGTGAGTCCATACTCATCCAGCAAATCCTTTTGCTTTGAAAACATTTCTTCCTCTTCTTCTTTTGTCATGTGATCATAGCCAAGCAAATGCAAAAAGCCGTGCACGGCCAGAAAACCGAGCTCTCTCATAAACGAATGGCCGTACTCTTCCGCCTGCTCTTTCGTTCTGTCTGCGCTGATGATAATATCTCCTAAAACAGGCGGCATGTCGGCGCCTACGATTTCAACCTCGTCTTCGCCTTCTTCTTCAAGCGCAAACGAAATGACGTCAGTCGGAGTGTCTTTTCCCCGGTAGTCTCTGTTGATTTCTCTGATTTCCTCATTTGTCACAATCGTGACCGATACTTCAGCCTGGTCCTGAACGCCTTCTTTTTCCGCCGCGAATTGGAGCAGCTTCTCCACTTCTTGGAGCGCATCAGCTGAGACGCTGTTCGTTTCATCAACAATATCTATGAGTAAACTCATTTATTTCACCTTCTTCGTAGCCTCCGGATATTCAATCCGGGAGTGGAAAATTCCTTTTAAAGTCGCACATAGTGTTTTTGCGATCGTATCCAGTTCTCGGAACGTGAGATCACATTCTGAGAATTGTCCGTCCTGAAGCTTATCGGATATAATTCCCCGCACCAGTTTTTCGATCCGCTCGGGATTGGGATTATGCATGGAACGGACGGCGGCTTCAACGCTGTCGGCCACTGAGATAATAGCCGCTTCTTTCGATTGCGGCTTCGGCCCCGGGTAGCGGAACTCTTTCTCTGTAATCTGGTCGCCCTTTTCTTTCGCTTTATAATAAAAGAATTTTAAAAGGGACGTTCCGTGATGCTGCTCCGCGATATCCACAAGCTCTTTCGGAAACTTATAGCTTCTGAGCATATTCGCACCGTCTGTCGTATGTGCGATAATGATATTTTTGCTGAGCTGCGGAGACAGCTTGTCATGCGGATTATCCATATTCATCTGATTTTCAATAAAATATTGCGGACGTTTCGTTTTGCCGAGATCGTGATAATACGCTCCGACCCGTGCTAAAAGACCGTTTGCCCCTACGGCTTCACAAGCCGCTTCCGACAGATTTGCCACCATGACGCTGTGATGATATGTACCGGGTGTTTCCGTTAAAATCTTTCGAAGCAGGGGATGATTCGGATTAGACAGTTCAATCAGCCTCATTGTTGAAAGAATGCCGAATCCCGTCTCAAAAAACGGCATCAGACCGATAATCAAAACGGATGAAGCAAGTCCCGAGACGACCCCCATCAGCATAAGCGTTCCGATTTCAACCGGTGACAGCGCCGTATTTTGTATTAATAAAAGCGACAGCACGATAATCATATTAATAAATGAGACGAACAGTCCCGTCTGCAATATTTTTGACCTCGCATTATGTTTTCCCAAAAACAGAATGCCTGAAATGCTGCTGATTAAATAGTAAATGCCGATGACGTAATTAAATGTTCCCGTCACACCCTGATTAAACATCATACTGCCGCAGATCGCCAGAATGATGCTTCCTAAAATGGCGAGCCTTTCATTGAGCAGCAGCCTGATTAAAATCGCACCGGCGGCGATCGGCACAAGATAGCCGATATTGGTGTATTCAATCTTCTGAAAGAGACTGACGACTTCCATAATGACGAGAATAAGCGTTGTAATGATAGAAAACAGCAAAAGAGATTTATTTTTCAGCTTAAGCTCCTGCTGCTGTTTCTCAAAATAGTAGACAAGCGTGGCAATAAACAGGCCGATCATCAGAAGAAGACCGCTGATCGGTTTTAACAGGTTGGAATTATTCAAAAGACCCGTCAGTTCAAGCTTCCTGTATACTTCCCGGTCAATCAGATCATTCTCTTCCACGAGAACCTGTCCCTGTTTGATCTGTACCGGCTGGACGCTGTCTGACGCTTCCTGGCGTTTTTCATCGGTCGCTTTCGGATCAAAAACGTAATTCGGGATGACCGCGTATTTTCCGATTTCAGTCGCAGCCGCTAAATATTTTGACGGCACAGAAGCACTTTTCAGCTCTTTTGCGACCTTATCCTTCGCTTCAGCAAGCTTTTCAGAAGGAATTTCACTGCTCATCACCGTATTCACCGCGGTAATGACGGAATCCCTCACAAATGAGAAATCTTCATTGTTTGCATGGAGAAGCGATTTAATGGCATCTTCCGAGACGGATTCATTGACATCCTGTGTCAGCTTGTTTTTCACCGATTTTACCAGTGATTTTTCCGAAGGTGACTTTTTGTCTTTTTCCGCATCTTTTTTCACTTCGCCGATGCTGTCAAAAATGGAAGTGATCAGGTCAAGCCGATTGTCGGTATAGCCTTTTTTCAGAGTGTATTGATCTTCCACCGCATCTTCGGCTGCCTGTTTTTTCGATTCCGTCGCCTGCTGATCTTCCACTGTGGCGGGCGCGTAAATCGTTTTATCACTGACTGCAAACAAATCCAAATTAAGTGATTCAGGTTTTACATGAATAAAGAGCAAACCAAACATGATCGCTGAAAGCAGCAGGTACAGCAGCACATGGGCTGAGCGGGCATGTCTGAAACTGCGGAACCGTTCCCGGGCGCTTTTGCCCTTTCCCTTCTTTTTCAAAACAAGAACCTCCTCCCTGAAACATCAGGAACACATCATATAAAAATGACCCGATAACGGGAGATCGGGTCATTTTTGCATTACTTTTGCTTATCATAAGCTTCAATAATTTTTGCAACAAGCGGATGCCTGACCACATCTGTCTGGTCAAGTTCAATCACGGAGATGCCGTTTACGTCCTTCAGCATGTCCTTCGCTACTGCAAGTCCCGATGTGACGCCTTTCGGCAGGTCAATTTGGCTTACGTCGCCCGTAATGATCATTTTAGAGCCAAAACCCAATCTCGTCAAAAACATTTTCATTTGAGCGGGAGTGGTATTCTGGGCTTCATCAAGAATCACATACGCGTCGTCAAGCGTCCGCCCTCTCATATAGGCAAGCGGGGCGATTTCGATAACCCCTCTTTCCATAAGACGCTCCGTATGGTCGCTTCCGAGCACATCATGGAGCGCATCATACAGCGGGCGCAGATAAGGATCTACTTTTTCCTTTAAATCTCCGGGCAGAAAACCGAGGCTCTCGCCGGCTTCCACAGCGGGTCTTGTTAAAATAATTTTTTTAATGTGGCCGTTTTTTAAAGCGTGCACTGCTTTTACGACCGCCAAATAAGTTTTGCCGGTTCCCGCCGGCCCGATGCCGAACACCATGTCGTTTTTCTTCATCGCCGCCACATATTCTCTTTGGCCGATGGTTTTGACACGGATCGGTTTGCCTTTTGCCGTTTTCGTTATTTCCTCTTCATACATGCTTTCAAAATAGTCCAGTTCATCTTTTTTTGCCATTTTCACGGCATACAGCACATCACGTTCCGAAATCTCGATCCCCTTGCGAATTAAAGTAAGGAGCGAGCCCAATAATCTGTCAGCGATCTCAAATGTTTCATCATTCCCGGAAACGTAAATGGTTTCACCGCGTGTGATGAGGCTAATGCCCAGATCCTTCTCCATTAAATGTAAAAAGGCATCTTGGCTGCCGAACAAAGAAAGTGCTTCGTCCGGGCTTTTCAGTTTGTGATTAATCGCAAGTAAATGTTCTGCCATTCTTTAGTCTCCCTGAACAATAGGTGTGGTTTGAACGATATCTTCTATAACTTGGTAGAGAATAATCAACTTTACTTTACCATTCTCAACGGATTGGTGCAAAACTTTTTCACTTTCCACCTCTCCGCTGCCGTTTAATCGCTTTTCTACATCTTGTCTTCCCATTTTGATACCGGCCTGAACCGCTTCGCCTTTCGTATAAGTCCGCACGGATGTTTCACTTTCTCTTGTCTGTTCTGAAACGTAAGAAACCGGAAGCTTCATCCCCAGAAATTGAAACGGATGCTTTTCTTCCTCTGTTTTCGGATGTTTCAGCGGCTCCTCATTAAACCCGAAGCCCCAAAAAGGCACCCCCCATGATCCGAAAGACAGCTTGTGCTTCGTCCTTACTTTACCCGTATATAGCGTAAATGATGTTTCAAGGGGCACGGTTACTTCTGACTTGTACCATGTTTCTCCGTAAATTTCCGCTTTTGAGGCGACTTTCCGGTCTTCATTTCCGATCAGTCCTGAGACGAGGAGCTGTCCTTTGTCAACATGATCGTTCACAAAAGCCATCGGCTGCCCCTTTTGCACGAACATCCTTTTGATGACCGCCTTCTTTTTGGCAACGATATGGCGGGGGCTTACGTACTTTTCTTTTGTCGGTTCGTTTTTTTCGACCACTTTCATATGAAGGGCTGTCCCGTTCAATTCCACACCGACCCACGTAATATTATCGATGCCGTTTGTTAATGATTTTTGAATTTTCTCCGGCGTCATCATTAAAAATTGCAAACGGCCTTTTTTCACACCGATTTCTTCAAGGTGCTTTACCATCTGATGCTCGGTTTCGGGCTTGGCCCCTTTAATATCAATTTCCCAAATCATGTTGGACAAAAGAAACAATATAACAAAAAATATCACAAATCCCGCAGTGAAGCCCAGATTTAATTTTGATTTGAGAAGCAGAAAGGGAAGACCCTTTCTTTTTGTAAAGCTTGCTTTGCATTCATGTTTTCTGATGACTCTTCTGAAAGCATGTACATCTTGAAGCTGAATCATCAGCAGAACACAGTCTTGCTTTTTTTTCACCGCAAAGATGGCGATTCCGTTTCTCGTGCATTCATTCAGCAGCCGTTCAATCCCTTTTCCTTTGACTTCCATTTGGACTTTACCCGAAAAAAATGACAGCCATTTGTTTTTCACATTATTTCCCCCCGGCTTTATGAATCGACATATCGTACGTGATCTATCGTGCCTTCCAAAAGGATTTCCTCAGGAAGGATTGCCTTAATGACCAAGTTTTTTCCTGATATGATACACTGCCCCTGCTTGAGCATCAGCCTGACTTCTTCTTCACTGAACAGCAGGAGGCCTCTGTGATTCTCTATGTAGATATGAAGTCTGCCGACCATCGTAATACGAGGCAGATCCATCATAACGTCCGGGGGAATTTCCAATGCTCTTGTCAGCCATGCCTTTACACGATTCTTTCTTTGCCCCATAAAAAAAGAACCCCCTTTCATCTCATATGTATGATTTGAAAAGGGGTTCTAACACTTTATTTTTTACCGATGTTCCGCATGGTCCGGTGCGGTTTTTTTGCACGGGGCGGACCCAAAACCTCACTGAATATAATGCCTTGGACCGCAGTTTCTTTATTTATTTTGAGGGCTGATTTCTTCAGAGACGCGTTTCGTGCGCGTGCGGATGTCAGCTTATGTTCGAGCCCGTTAAACATCTGCTCCGTCTTCGCTAGGCGCTTTTCAGCTTCCCTTCTTTTTTGCTCAAAAGGGTTCTCTTCTGAAACGGCAGGCAATTCTTCCGCTTCCGGCTTATGCTCTTTCTGCGGCTGTTTTTGATCCTGCTTTTTTGCCTGATTTCCGGGACGTGTACCCGGCGGACGTTTTTCATCTTTGTTTTTCTTGCCGAATATTGCCGATATAATGCCGATGACGGCGGCAATGACGAGCGGATTTGTCAGAATCTCGTGCATATAGCGGCTCCCTCCTTAATAGAGAGGTTATTGTTGGTCTTCATCTTGCTGGTCATTCGTCAGCTTGCCGATAGAATCCCTCATGTCCGTATCCGCGTCGATATTTTTTATGTTCATATAGTCCATGACGCCGATGTTTCCTTCACGCAACGCTTCTGCCATCGCAAGCGGCACTTCGGCTTCTGCTTCCACGACTTTTGCACGCATTTCTTCTACGCGAGCGCGCATTTCCTGCTCTTGGGCGACCGCCATGGCGCGGCGCTCTTCGGCTTTGGCCTGCGCAATGTTTTTGTCTGCTTCTGCCTGATCCGTCTGAAGAATCGCTCCAATGTTTTTGCCGATATCAACGTCGGCGATGTCAATCGAAAGAATTTCAAATGCGGTGCCTGAATCCAGCCCTTTGCCAAGTACGGTCTGTGAAATCATATCAGGGTTTTCAAGCACTTTTTTATGATTGTGTGAAGAACCGATTGTCGAGACAATCCCTTCTCCGACACGGGCGACAACCGTCTCTTCTCCCGCTCCTCCGACAAGGCGCTCAATATTGGCTCTTACTGTGATTCTGGCTTTTGCTTTTACTTCAATTCCGTCCATGGCGACACCCGCGATAAACGGTGTTTCAATGACCTTCGGATTAACGCTCATCTGTACGGCTTCCAATACGTCACGCCCGGCCAGGTCAATGGCTGCGCAGCGTTCAAATGACAGTTCAATATTGGCGCGCTGTGCCGCAATCAGGGCATTGACCACCCTGTCGACATTACCTCCGGCCAGATAATGGCTTTCGAGCTGATTTGTTGTTGCGGACAGGCCGGCTTTGTGCGCTTTAATTAACGGATTGACAACGCGGCTTGGTATGACGCGCCGCAGCCTCATCCCGACCAAAGTGAAAATGCTGATTCTGACTCCTGCCGCAAGCGCCGAAATCCATAGCATCACCGGTACAAAGGTGAAGAATATGGCTAACACAATAATGGCAGCAGCAACTAATGCTAAAATCGCCAAACTTGACAGTTCCATCTAATTCCTCCTCAAGGTTATCATCTATATTTCTCTCACGACAATGCGTGAGCCTTCCGCTTTCACTACTTTCACCTGTCTGTCTTTTTCAGTGAATGATCCTTCCGAGACGACATCCAGACGTTCATCATCAATAATGACGGTGCCTGACGGTCTGAGGGCTGTAGCGGTAACGCCGACTTTTCCCAACAGCTCCGTCCGGTTCTGATTTGAAACATAACCGCTCTCCGTGCTTGTTGAATCAGTTAATATTAATTTTTTAAAGAATTTCATTCGTTTCCCCAACACCCTTGTTAATATGATAAAGGCTGTAATAGACACAGCAATGGCGATCAAGAGAGAAACCGCCATTACGGTAAAGCTGCCCGCAGCGAGAAAGAGGCTCGCGATGACGCCTGCAATACCGATAAGACCGATTATGCCTCCGGGCAGAAATATCTCTAAAAGGATAAAAACCAAGCCCGCGCAAAATAAGAATACGCTGTCATAGCCGGCGAATCCGGCAGCGATATGCCCGGTGAAAAACAGCAGCATGGCCGTCAGTCCGACGGCACCCGGTATCCCGAGGCCCGGCGAGAACAATTCAATGGTCAAACCAAGCAAAGCAAGCGTTAATAAGACGGGGACAACAAACGGATTTGTCAGCCATCTGCCCAGTTTGCCGACGAAACCTTCTTTTGCATGGTGAACATCCGCTTTGTCAAAACCGAGCTTTGTATATAAAGCATCAAGGTCTGAAACCGTGCCCTCCGAATATCCGACTTCCTTGGCTTTTTCAGCGATCAGTGTCAGCAGTTTTCCCTTTGGGGCGCCCGCTTCCTTTGCATTAATGGCGGGATCTGCCATGGCCAGGGCGTATTTCGGATTTCGGTTGTTTTTAACCGCTGCGTCCTCCATTTCTGCATGCCACAGTGATTGGGCCTTTTTGTCTGCCGCGTTTCCCTTTCCGTCGATGATGGCTGCGGCACCCATTTTTCCGCCCGGCGCCATATAGATTTCATCTGCCTGAAGCGCTATATACGCTCCGGCAGAAAGCGCCCGTTTATTAACGTAAGCGGTAACAGGCACATCCGCGCGGCCGATGATATCAGCAATATCCAAGGCTGATTGAACGGCGCCTCCCGGTGTGTTGATGTCAAGAATAATGTGTGACGCGCCGGACTCCTTCGCTTCTTTGAAAGAACGCGATAAAAACGAGGCGAGCCCCTGTTCGACATTTTTCTCAACCGGGATGACATAAACCGATGGATGATCAGCTTTCGCGTTCAATTGAACCCCTAATAAAGATAATACAAATAAGCCCAATAGAGCAACAGCAATTCCGGTTTTTTTTCGGAACAAGGCAAATATACCCTCCTTCCCGTTTCGTTCTTCTTTATATACGTAACAAATGTACTTTAGTTTCATTTTTTTATGTATAAAAAAAGACATCTCTCAAGGAAAGATGTCTTTTTTCTTGTCAATTAAGATAATTGACTGCTGACAAGTCTGTTAATTACGCTGCCGTCAGCTTTACCTTTTACTTTAGGCATAATAGCACTCATCACTTTGCCCATGTCCGCTTTGGAGCTCGCACCGACTTCAGCGATGGTTTCATTTACGATTGTCTGCAGCTCTTCTTCAGAAAGCTGCTTCGGTAAATAAACTTCTAAAATGTCCAGCTCTTTTTGAACTTTATCTACTAAATCTAAACGATTAGCGTTTGAAAATTCATGGAGGGAGTCTTTACGTTGCTTAAGTTCACGAGATAGGACAGTAAGTTCCTCATCCTCGGTCAAACTGTCTTTCTTAAGCTTAATTGCTTCGTTTTGAAGTGAAGCTTTCACCATTCGAACGACAGTCAGTTTGTCTTTCTCACGGCTTTTCATATACAGCTTCATATCTTGGTTAAGTCGCTCAAGAAGACTCATAAATCCACCCTCTTTTAGAATTTGCGTTTTCTAGCAGCTTCTGACTTTTTCTTGCGCTTTACGCTAGGTTTTTCATAAAATTCGCGCTTTCTTGCTTCTTGCAAAGTACCTGTCTTTGATACACTGCGTTTGAAGCGACGAAGAGCATCTTCAAGCGATTCGTTTTTTCTAACGACCGTTTTTGACATTCTCTTTCCCTCCCTCCGAATACACCAATCGACTACCTTTAAAAAGATACATATATAAACATGTACTTTGACATTATAATATAAGCCATCAGTCAGGTCAACTAAGCGAGCTCACTTTTCCGTCATGAATAAAGCTGCTTGTCTATATAATGATGGAAAGGGGTGTTTCATTTGATGATACTGATTCTCTTTACCGCACTTATCCTGATTTTTTTACTCGGAATGAGCCTGCTCAGGCAGGGGCTGATCGCCTTAACGTATTCAAAAATTGAGAAGAGCCTGCTCTTATTTACCGACCACCCTTTGAAAGCTTTTCTCATAAGCATCGTATTCACTGGTTTTCTTCAGAGCAGCTCAGCCTTCATGGTCATTGTCATCGGCTTTGTCAGCGCAGGCGCTTTATCTTTTAAACGGACCATTCCGATGATTCTCGGCACGAATGTCGGCTCCACGTTTACGACGGAGTTTTTAGCCATAAAGATGGATGTGCTCATTTGGGTGCTTTTTATCGGAGGCCTTGTGTTTATCCTCCTCCGTAAATATCCGTTCAGGCAGATCGGCATAAGCTTCCTCGGTCTCGGCATCATCTTTTTTTGCATCACATGCTTCAGCCGGCTCGCCGTTCCGCTGACAGAAATGAAGGCGGGGGCGGAGGTTTTGCGACATGTGAATGATTCGAGCTGGTCCGCTCTTTTTATCGGTATGATATTGACGGCAATCATTCATTCAAGCTCCGTCTGTATCGGCATTTTGATGAGTTTTATGAACGAAGGGGTGATCGGCATTGAACAAGCGGTCAGCGTCGTTCTGGGATCTAATATCGGGACATGCGTCACGGCCGTCATGGCTGCTGTTTCAGGCGGTTATGCCGCCAGACAGACCGCCGGTGCTCACGTTGTGTTTAATATTCTCGGCGTGCTGCTCGTATTTCCCTTCCTGTCCGCATCAGCAGGTTTTACGGAGCGCCTGTCTGATGATCCCGCGCAGATGATTGCGCATTTCAGCCTGTTATTTAACGTAGTCACCGCCTTATTGTTTCTGCCGTTCACACATTTGTTTTACCGGCTGATTGACAGGCTGATTCCTCCGAAACCGTAAAAAAACCGATGCGGGAAGGCACCGGTTTTTTTATCAGTTATGAAGACATGCGCATGTTTCGGGTCATTTCATCCTCAACGACGCGGACGAATTGTCCTTCGTTATACGGATAGCCCGCTTTTTGAATTTTGACTTTGACAAGTTTGCCGATTACATCTTCCGTGCCTTTGAAGACGACTTTCATGTAATTGTCCGTATAGCCGACGAACATGCCCTCCTCATCAGACTCTTTAAACGCCTCTTCCGGAATGATTTCCAGAACCTCTCCTTCATAATCGGAGGCGTATTCTTTTGCAAGCTGGTCAGACAGCGCGATCAGCTTATGCACCCGTTCGTTTTTCACGTTCTCGTCAACCTGGTCTTCCATTCTGGCCGCAGGTGTTCCGGTGCGTTTGCTGTAAGGGAATACGTGAAGCTCTGAAAACTTATGTTCTTTAATGAACCGGTATGTTTCCATAAATTCTTCTTCCGTTTCTCCCGGGAAACCGACGATGACATCAGATGTGACGGCAAGACCCGGCAGCGCTTCTTTCAGCTTATTTAAACGGTCCGCGAAAAATTCCATCGTATATTTGCGTCTCATCCGTTTCAGAACGGTGTTTGATCCTGACTGAATCGGGATATGAAGGTGACGGACGATTTTATCAGACGCATCCAGCACTTCAATCACTTCATCAGTGATTTGGCTTGCTTCAATAGATGAAATTCTGATCCGCTTCAGTCCTTCTACACGTGTATCAAGCTCGCGGAGAAGCTTGGCGAAATTATAATCTTTCATATCTTCGCCGTAGCCGCCCGTATGAATCCCCGTCAGGACGATTTCTTTATAGCCGGCATCCACCAGCTGCTGCGCCTGTTTAATGACTTCTTCCGGATCGCGCGAACGAAGCAGGCCGCGCGCCCAAGGGATAATGCAGAACGTACAGAAGTTGTTGCAGCCCTCTTGGATTTTTAACGACGCTCTTGTGCGGTCAGTAAAAGCGGGAACATCCAGCTCTTCAAACACGCGTGCTTTCATAATATTGCCGACGCCGTTGATCGGCTGGCGCTCTTCCCTGTACTGCTCAATGTAACCGAGCATTTTTTCACGATCCTGCGTGCCGACGACGATGTCAACACCCGGGATGGCCATAATTTCCGCCGGAGAGGTTTGCGCATAGCACCCTGTTACGCAGATGACGCCGTCAGGATTTTGGCGGATCGCCCGTCTGATGACTTGACGGCTTTTTTTATCTCCCGTGTTTGTTACCGTACATGTATTAATGACATATACATCTGCTGTCTGTTCGAATTCTTTTCGTTCATAACCCGCATCTTTAAACAGCTGCCAGATTGCTTCTGTTTCATAATGGTTGACCTTGCAGCCAAGGGTATGAAAAGCAACAGTTGCCATTACTGATCACCTCTTAATAACTCTGTATGATAGGAAACTGCGCTTAACGCGTAAAGAGGCGCAGTTTCAGTCCGTAAAATTCTCGGTCCGAGGCCGCATAAGACGGCGCCTTTTTCTGAAAGCTGATGAACTTCAGACTCAGTTAGACCGCCTTCAGGGCCGAATACGATTAAAAGAGACGAACCTTGCGGAAGGCTTTTGAGCTCCGCAGCGAAAGCGCCCGTTTCTCCCTGCTTTGATGACTCCTCGTATGCAACGACACATTTATCGACATTCTCCGCCATTTCAAGCAGCTGCCGGAACGTATGAACGGTTTTCACTTCGGGAATTTCATTGCGGTACGATTGCTCCGCCGCTTCCTTCGCGATTTTCGCCCATCTCTCCCGCTTTTTCTTTGCCTTTTTGTCGTCTAGCTTAACGACGGATCTGGCGCCTTGAAAAGGGATGAACATACTTGCCCCCAGCTCGGTCCCTTTTTGGATAATCCATTCAAGCTTATCACCTTTCGGGAGGCCGCTGGCGATCCTGATCTTCAAAGGCAGTTCACGGTTTTCACCCGTCCACTCAGCAATGCTGCATGATATATGATCTTTAGAAACCTCTTTAAGCAGGCATAACGCTTCATGGCCGTCTTTCGAACAGCAGATAATCCGGTCTCCCGCACTCATTCTCATGACGTTCGCTATATGGTGGACGTCTTCCCCCGTGATTTGAAAATCAGGAGTTTCGTCCATCTCCTGCTTCGTGAGCTCGATAAAATATCGTTGCATACGCTGTGACACCTACTAACTGTTATTTTTTCGCGATGATGCTGACCCAATCTTCCATAGACAGAATTTCTATGATGGTAAAGCCGGCTTTTTCCAACGCTTCTTTTACTTCCTGTTTTTTCTGGCCGATAATGCCTGAAGTAATAAAATGGCCTCCGTCTTTGAGCAGGTCGTACGCCTGTGATGTAAAGCGGAGAATCACTTCCGCCAAAATATTTGCGACAATGACATCATGTTCGCCCGTGATGCCGTCTAACAAATTGTTCTGCTTCACTTCGGCCGTATCACTCACTTTGTTCAATTTCACATTCAGACGCGCGCTTTCAACAGCGACCGGATCAAGGTCATACGCATGAACCGATTCGGCCTCAAGCATGGCGGCCGCGATGCTTAAAATTCCTGAACCGGTGCCGACATCAATGATACGGTCGCCTTTTTGAACGATACGCTCAAGCGCCTGAATGCACAGAACCGTTGTCGGATGCGTTCCCGTACCGAATGCCATACCCGGATCCATTTCGATAATCAGTTCATCTGTATGAACAGGTGTGTACGTTTCCCAAGTGGGAACAATCGTGAACTTTTCAGAAATTTTCACAGGATGATAATACTTTTTCCAAGCTGTCGCCCATTCTTCTTCATTAACTTCAGAAATGGTGATTGTGTTTCTGCCCAAATCAATGTCGTACAAAAGCAGATTATTAATCGTCTCTTTTATGCCGTCCACCGTTTCGCCGAGGAAACTGTTGATCGGCAGATACGCTTTGACAATGACACCCTCATCGGGGTAATCATTGGGGTCGAGCTGGTAGATTTCCCCGTAAACATTCTCACGCTCTTTCATTAAATCAAGCGGATCTTCGATGACAACCCCGCTCGCACCAGCTTCATGCAAAATATTTGAGATGGGTTCGACCGCTTCATGTGTTGTGTGAATGCTGATTTCGGACCATTTCAAAACTACCAACTCCTATCCAATCATTACTCGCCTTTAAATGCGCGTTTTACTTTGTCAAAGAAACTCATTTCTTGTTCATCCGGCAGATTTCCGCTGACTTCAGCGAACTCGCGGATGATGTCTTTTTGTTTGTCTGTCAGATTCGTCGGTGTGACGACGCGGACGACAATGTGCTGGTCGCCTTGTCCGTAGCCCCGGACGTTCTGAACGCCTTTGCCTCTTAATCTGAATTTCGTGCCTGTTTGTGTGCCGGCAGGTATTTTCAATTTCACTTTTCCGTGAAGCGTCGGCACTTCCACTTCGTCTCCGAGTGCCGCTTGGGCAAACGTTAACGGCATTTCGCAATAAATATCGTCTCCGTCGCGCTCAAAGAACTCGTGGGCGCGCACATGGAATACGACAAACAGATCTCCCGCCGGCCCTCCGTTTACGCCCGGTTCACCTTGGCCCGGAACGCGCAGCTGCTGTCCGTCATCCACACCGGCAGGAATCGTGACATTGATTTTTTTCCGTTTTTTCACTTTGCCCGTGCCGCCGCAGTCAGAACACTTGTTTTTGATGATTTTTCCTGTTCCTTCACAGTGGTGGCAGACTCTGCGGTTAACCACTTTGCCAAACGGCGTGTTCTGTTCGACGTTCAGCTGGCCTGAACCTCCGCAGTGCGAGCACGTATCCGGCTTTGTTCCCGGCTTCGCGCCAGACCCTTTACATGTTTCGCAATTCTCTTCGCGCGGAATTTCAATGATCGTTTCTTTCCCGAAAGCCGCGTCTTCAAATGACAGGGTCATTGTATACTGCAGATCCGCGCCTTGCCGCGGCGCATTCGGGTCACGGCGTCTCGTGCCGCCTCCGAAGATGCTTGAGAAGATGTCATCGAAACCGAAGCCGCCGAAGTCTCCGCCGCCTCCGAAACCGCCGCCGAATCCCTGGTTAGGGTCTGTATGGCCGAATTGGTCATATTGAGCGCGTTTTTGGTCGTCTGAGAGCGCTTCGTACGCTTCTTTTACCTCTTTGAATTTTTCATCTGCTCCGGATTCTTTATTGATATCAGGATGATATTTTTTTGAAAGCTTCCGATAGGCTTTTTTGATTTCATCCTTTGAAGCGCTCTTACTTACCCCAAGCACTTCATAGTAATCACGCTTACTCATCTCGCTTCACTCTCCCGAATTTCTCACATAAATTAGATTGTATCATTTTGAATTATGTTTTTTCAATTCCTTTTATCCCGGGCAAGAAAAAAAGTCAAAGCCAAGAGATGCCTGACTTTGACTTTCTGTCTGTTGAATCAGAATATGCTGTGTGTTCTTCCGCCTATAGTCTGTGCGGGAAAGAACTTATTTTTTCGTTTCGTCGTCTTTTACTTCTTCGTATTCCGCATCGACAACGTTGTCGTCCGCTTTTTTGCCTTCAGCGTTTGCCCCGCCTTCAGCCTGCTGCGCTTTCGCCGCTTCTTCGTAAAGCTTCATAGAAAGCTCTTGAACGATTGTTTGAAGCTCATCTTTTTTCGCTTTGATGTCTTCAATTTCGTTTTTCTCGATAGCGGCTTTCAGCGCGTCTTTCGCGTCGTTTGCTTTTTTCACTTGCTCTTCGTCCACTTTGCCTTCCAGATCTTTTAATGTTTTTTCCGTTTGGAACACAAGCTGGTCAGCTTCGTTGCGGACTTCGATTTCTTCTTTTCTCTTCGCATCAGCGTCAGCGTTTTCTTCCGCTTCTTTTACCATGCGTTCGATCTCATCATCAGAAAGACCTGAAGAAGATTTGATTGTAATGTTTTGTTCTTTTCCTGTGCCTAAGTCTTTCGCTCTTACGTTTACGATACCGTTTTTGTCAATATCGAAAGAAACTTCGATTTGCGGTACGCCGCGCGGTGCAGGCGGGATATCAGTAAGCTGGAAGCGGCCGAGCGTTTTGTTGTCGGCAGACATCGGGCGCTCACCTTGAAGCACGTGAATGTCAACAGCCGTTTGATTGTCAGCTGCAGTTGAGAATACTTGAGACTTGCTCGTCGGAATTGTCGTGTTGCGATCGATCAGTTTCGTGAACACGCCGCCCATTGTTTCAATACCGAGAGAAAGCGGTGTAACGTCAAGAAGAACAACGTCTTTTACGTCTCCCGTGATGACGCCGCCTTGAATCGCTGCACCCAGCGCTACAACTTCATCAGGGTTTACGCCTTTATGCGCTTCTTTACCCGTTTCTTTTTTGATTGCTTCCTGTACGGCTGGAATACGTGTTGATCCGCCGACAAGGATAACTTTGTCGATTTCGCTCGCAGAAAGATCCGCATCTTGAAGAGCCTGACGGACAGGAGCCATTGTGCGCTCAACAAGGTGAGCGGAAAGCTCTTCGAATTTAGCGCGGGTCAGTGTCAGCTCAAGGTGAAGAGGACCTGCTTCTCCCGCTGTGATAAATGGTAAAGAAATTTGTGTGGATGAAACGCCGGAAAGATCTTTTTTCGCTTTCTCAGCCGCATCTTTCAAACGCTGAAGCGCCATTTTGTCTTTTGAAAGATCAATGCCGTTTTCTTTTTTGAATTCTGCTACGAGATGATCGATGATGACTTGGTCAAAGTCGTCTCCGCCAAGACGGTTGTCACCGGCAGTTGAACGGACTTCAAACACGCCGTCGCCAAGTTCAAGAACAGATACGTCAAACGTACCGCCGCCAAGGTCGTAAACAAGAATTGTTTGGTCTTCGTCCGTTTTATCAAGTCCGTATGCAAGCGCTGCTGCAGTCGGCTCGTTGATAATACGCTCTACTTCAAGACCGGCGATTTTACCAGCATCTTTTGTCGCTTGGCGCTCTGCATCGTTGAAGTATGCAGGTACCGTGATAACGGCTTTTGAAACTGTTTCGCCGAGGTAGCTTTCAGCATATGCTTTCAGATGCTGAAGGATAATAGCTGACACTTCTTGAGGCGTGTAGTCTTTTCCTTCGATTTCCACTTTATAGTCAGTACCCATATGGCGTTTGACAGACATGATTGTGTTAGGGTTTGTGATGGATTGGCGTTTTGCCACTTCCCCTACTTGGCGCTCGCCGTTTTTAAATGCAACGACTGACGGAGTCGTACGGTTTCCTTCAGCGTTGGCGATAACTGTAGGCTCTCCGCCTTCAAGCACTGCCACACATGAGTTTGTCGTACCCAAGTCAATTCCGATTACTTTACTCACTTTGAATTACCTCCTGCTATGTAGTTATTGATTCACTTTTACCATTGAAGGACGAATGACGCGATCCTTCAGTTTGTAGCCTTTTTGCAGTTCTTCGATAACGATATTGCTGCCGAAGTTTTCATCTTCCACCTGCATGACGGCTTGGTGAAGGTTCGGATCAAATTCCTGACCGACAGCTTCGATGGCTTCAACGCCTTCTTTTTCAAGTGCGTCCATCAGCTGGCGGCGGACCATTTCCATACCTTGCAGCAAGCTTTTTGTCTGCTCGCTTTCAGCTTCTACCTGTAGCGCCCGTTCAAAGTTGTCGAGCGCCGGAAGGATTTCCGTTACGACGTTTTGAGAACGGTATTTCTGAGCAGCTTCCATTTCAAGGCGGCTGCGTCGTTTATAGTTTTCAAAGTCTGCTTGAACACGCAAAAGCTTGTTTTCTTTTTCATCAAGCAAACCCTGCAATTCATCAATTTGGTGCTGAAGGGCTTCTTCCTGACCTGCCGTTTCTTCATGCTGCTCTTGTGAAGCGGCTTGTTCTGCCTGTTCTGTCACTTCTTCTTGTTCTGCTTCTTCAACCTGTTCTGCGGTTTGTTTTTCTTCTGACATTGTGTTCACCTCCCTCAAATGCTGTAAAAAGATGACTGAAAATGATTGCCAAAATTCCCTTATTCATCATACAAACTTGTGAATGCTTTTGACAAGTCCGAAGTCACGTGCTGCAGCAGGCTGACGACTCTTGAATAATTCATGCGCGTCGGCCCGATAATGGCGATTGATCCGATCTGTTTCGTATCAACTGTATAGGTGGCCGTGATTAAACTGCAGTTTTCCATTTCTTCGTAGTCATTTTCTTTCCCGATTTTGATTGAAATCCCGGCTTTTGATGACTGAAACAGCTTCAGAACATCCTGCTCTTTTTCAATTAAAGATAAGAGCGAGCGGACCCTTTCAATATCATGGAACTCCGGCTGATTCAGCATGTTGATCTTTCCGCCGAAAAACAATTTCTCAACGTGGGCCGCCGGATGGAATGTGGAGCGGAGCGATTCAAGTATGCTGTCATAGTTGGCGATATGCTGCCTTAAATATGTGACAACCTCTTTGAAAATGCGCTCATTCAGTTCGTCCATCGGCACGCCCGCTAATCGATCGTTTAGTATATTGACCAGTTTTTCAATATCGGCCAAATCCACTTTAGCCGGGAAATTGATGGTGCGGTTTTCGACATGCCCCGTGTTCGTGACGAGGATGGCAACCGCCTTATCCGGCTGGATCGGAACGATTTGAATCTGTTTAAGATAGTTCTCGCTCAGCGTCGGCCCGAGGACAATCGATGTGTAGTTTGTCAGATCGGACAGGATTTGCGCTGATTTTTGGACTGTTTTTTCCAGCTCGAAGATTTTTTCTTTAAATATCGAGTGAATTAAATCCAGATCGGTTTTTGTCAGCTTGACGGGTGACAGCAAATGATCGACATAATACCTGTACCCTTTTTCCGACGGAATCCGTCCTGAGGATGAATGGGTTTTTTCAATAAAGCCCAATTCCTCCAAGTCAGCCATCTCGTTTCTGATCGTTGCAGAGCTGAATGTAATCTCGTCTTTTTTTGAAAGAGTTCTTGATCCTACAGGCTGCGCTGATTGTATAAAATCATTAATAATCACTTGCAGGATCAACAGCTGACGATTTGTTAACATCATCATCACCCCTGTTAGCACTCAAGGTCAGCGAGTGCTAATTCTATATCAAAAGTAACAAACCAAAAGAAAAATGTCAATTATAACTCACCCAAAAAAGCGCCAAAAACCTCATTTCCTAATAATTTGCCCTCATGCGTTAATGCAACCGATTCTTCCGTGTCACAGATCAGGCCTTTTTCGGTTAAATCTTTGAGAACATCGGGAAACAGTTCGTCGACCGAGCGTCCGAATTTATCGAGAAAAGCTTGCTTTTGTACGCCGGACATTTTTCTGAGACCGAGGAACATTTCTTCTTCAATCTGCTCCTCACGTGTCACCTTGTGCGTGTCACGGTAAGGCAGCCCCTTTTCTTCGATGAGCTGCATGTAATGTTTCACAGGCCCAGCGTTGACGGTGCGCGTGCCGCTGATATATCCGTGAGCGCCTGCGCCAAAACCGAAATACTCTTCATTGCTCCAATACGTCAGATTATGCTGCGACTCGTATCCGGGCTTTGCAAAGTTACTGATCTCGTATTGACGGATGCCCGCTTCACTCATCTGCCTCATGACTGTTTCATACATCTCGGCCTCTTGTTCTTGCGCGGGGAGATGCAGGCGGCCTTTTTGCATTAAATTATAAAACACCGTTTTCGGCTCTACGATCAGCGAGTAAACGGAATAGTGCTCCGCATCAAGAGACAAAGCCGTTTTGACGGAATTGTCAAGATCGGCCAGCGTCTGACCCGGCAGGCCGAACATCAAATCGAGACTGATGTTGTCGAAGCCGAGAGCCCTCGCACGTTCAAAGGAAGTGAATACGTCCTTTTGTTTATGCACTCTGCCGATTTTTTGTAAAAGCTCATCTTCAAAGGTTTGAACGCCGAAGCTCAGCCGGTTGACACCGGCATTTTTCAGGATTTTTAATTTTTCCGGAGACAAATCATCCGGATTCGCTTCCGCGGCAAATTCTATGAGTCCGTCAGAAGGCTTCAGCACGCGGTGAATGGAATCCATCAATTTTTCCAGCTGGACGGGTGAGAGCGATGTCGGCGTGCCTCCCCCGATAAAAATCGTGCGGAGATCAGGGCGTCCCGTCCGTTCTATTGTATTTATCATTTCCTTTTCGAGTGAGTTTAAGTACTCATCGACAGGCTGGCTCTGAATAAAATATTTATTGAAATCGCAATAGTGGCAGATATGCTCACAAAACGGAATATGAATATAAGCTGATTTCATTATGAAACACCTTCTTCTTTACAGAAAGAAGCCGCAGCGCGGGACTGCGGCGGCTTCCGTTATTTTTTCGGGCTGTCATCCATTTTAAGAACGGCCATAAACGCTTCCTGCGGCACTTCTACTGAGCCGACCTGCTTCATCCGGCGTTTTCCTTCTTTTTGTTTTTCAAGAAGCTTCCGTTTCCGCGAGATGTCTCCTCCGTAACATTTTGCAAGGACGTTTTTCCGCATGGCCTTAATGGTTGAGCGGGCCACGATTTTCTGTCCGATCGCCGCTTGAATCGGTACTTCAAAGTGCTGGCGCGGAATAAGCTCTTTCAGTTTTTCCACAATTACTTTTCCGCGTTCGTACGCGTAATCGCGATGCACGATAAATGAAAGGGCGTCGATTTTTTCTCCGTTCAGCATAATGTCCATCTTGACAAGTTTAGACGGTTTGTAGCCGATCAGTTCGTAATCAAAGGACGCGTAGCCTTTTGTGCTTGATTTCAGCTGATCAAAAAACTCATAGACGATTTCCGCTAATGGCATGTCATATACAATGCTGACCCGGTTGGCGTCTAAGTACTGCATATCGATAAAGTTGCCCCGTTTCCCCTGACAAAGCTCCATAACCGCTCCGACGTAATCGTTCGGAACCATCATCGTCGCTTTGACATAAGGTTCTTCCACCCGCTCTATTTTTTGCGGGTCAGGCATGTTTGACGGGTTATCCACGATGATCTTTTCGCCGTCCGTCATATAAACGTCATAAATAACGCTCGGCGCGGTCGTGATAAGGTCAATTTTAAATTCCCGTTCAATCCGCTCCTGAATGATTTCCATGTGAAGCATACCTAAAAATCCGCAACGGAAACCGAAGCCGAGGGCTTGTGACGTCTCCGCCTCGTATTGAAGAGATGAATCGTTCAATTCAAGTTTTTCCAGAGCCTCGCGCAAATCATTATATTTGGCTGTGTCAATCGGATAAAGTCCGCAGTATACCATCGGATTGAGTTTGCGGTAGCCCGGAAGCGCTTCTGCCGCAGGCTTAACCGCGCTCGTGATCGTATCACCGACACGGGTGTCGCCGACGTTTTTGATTGCGGCTGTCAAATAGCCTACGTCACCGACTGTCAATTCGTCAGCCGGCTGCGCTTTCGGCGTGAAGACGCCGACTTCGATGACTTCAAACTCTTTTCCGGTTGCCATCATTTTAATTTTCTGGCCCGGTTTGACTGTTCCTTCTACGACTCTGATATACGCGACGACTCCGCGGTACGCGTCATAAAGCGAGTCAAAGATGAGCGCTTTCAGCGGAGCTTCCGGATCTCCCGCGGGAGCCGGCACTTTTTCTACGATCTGTTCTAAAATGTCTTCGATGCCGATGCCCGCTTTCGCTGAAGCGAGGACGGCGTCTGAAGCGTCAAGGCCGATAACGTCCTCAACCTCTTGACGCACACGTTCTGGCTCTGCGCTCGGGAGATCGATTTTATTAATGACAGGAAGAATCTCAAGATCATTATCAAGCGCCAGATAGACGTTCGCCAATGTCTGCGCTTCTATTCCCTGAGCCGCATCAACAACGAGAATCGCGCCTTCACAGGCAGCCAGGCTTCGCGAAACTTCATATGTAAAGTCGACGTGTCCGGGCGTGTCGATGAGATGAAATATATATTCTTCTCCGTCTTTAGCTTTGTATTTCAGCTGAACGGAATTTAATTTGATGGTAATTCCCCGTTCGCGTTCAAGGTCCATTGAATCAAGCAATTGTTCTTTCATTTCCCGCTGGGTGATCGCCGATGTTTTTTCTAAAATCCGATCCGCCAAGGTCGATTTGCCGTGGTCTATGTGGGCGATGATGGAGAAATTCCGGATTCTTGACTGCCTCTCTAAACGCTTTTCTTTATCTGTCACAATCTATCACTCCTACTATTAAACGCAAAATACACTAGCTTAGATTATATCAATAGGATTGTAAACATTCAATTAAAACAAGAAAGAGAAAAGCTTCCTTTAAGGAATCATCCGCTTTTCTCTTCATCAATGCTAACGGTTCAGTTTCGAAACCCACTCATACATCGCTTGCGCCGAGTCCGTCACGGTATTTGAAAGGGTTTCTCCGGCTTTTGAAAACAGGTTGAAGGTTTCCGCCTGTTCCAGCTGTTTTTGTTTTTCTTCCAGATCTTTCGCCGTAACGGTTTGCCCCAAAATGGAAGCTTCTTTTTCCTGTCCTTCTCCGCCGAGCGTGAATGCTCCTTTTAAGGAGGGATCTTTGTATCCTTTCATATCAAGCATTCCGCTGTTTGCCTGCTGCATGCCGAACAAAACGCCGAAAAACATGACAATGGCGATCAGCAGGCATTTGCCGGTAAAACGGATCATTCGAATCACCTGATTTCTATTGTTTTTTCTTCTCTCCTGATTGCGAGCTGACCTTTTCTGCATCCCAGTACAGTTCGCTGAACACATCGGCCACGGCATCTGATGCGCGCCTCAGTTCTTCAAGATTGTTATCCACGCCCCCGAATTCCAGCAGAAGCGACCGGTCGTTTAAATCTTGGTTGTATACTCCATTATCTCCCGGAGAGCCTTTTGATAAAACACCGACGCTTAAGCCGGGGTATTTTTTCTCCATGAGCTTATGAAGTTCACTTGCGAGTTTATAGTTTTCTTCAAAATTAGCGCTTTTTTTGCCGACGACGATGGCGACTCTGGCATAGCTTTTTCCTTTGATGTCGGCTGTCGTATTTTTCTTGCGGCGGGAATCCCGGTGAATGTCTATGGTATATTGCAGGTTTTTATTTTTGGCGAGCGCGCTTTTTACGACCGGCCTTGATTCGTCGTAGCTTCGCGCATAATTTAAGCCGTCTTTGTTCAGGCGGGCCTGAATGTCGGTTTTATCTACGGTCGCTCCTACACCTTGCGCTTCAAGCGCTTTTCCGAACATATCTCCGACAAGCGTGACATTGGCCTTCGAATGGCGGGCGTTATCCGGATTTGTTTCCCCCTTTAACAGAGGAAGATAGGATTCGGTATTATGAGTGTGGTAAATAAAAACGACTTTTTTGCTGCCTGTTGAATGTTTCGGCGGCGCCGTTTCTTCTTTTTTCGTTTTGTTTTCGATTTCTGCCAGGTTCACTTCTTTTTCTTTTTCCATCACCTTTGACGGCGGCGGAGATTCAGCCGGCATATTCGTATAATCCGTCCCCTGCCCCGCCAGAAGGATCTCCGTATCGTATTGGGCAAATCCCGGCAGCTCACGTCCCAAGAAACTCCGCGGGTCTTCCATATTAATGCTTGTCGCCAGTTTTAAGGAAAGCCGGGACAGCTGAAAAGAGTCTTTTTCAGGAAGCTCTGAGGCGAAATAATGATTTTCCATGCCGAGGAGGTGTGCAAACGCGTCACCCGGAAGTTCTCCGGCAATTCCGTGAAGAGAATCCGAAGAAAGCCTCAGTTCAGGGCGAAGCGATGTGAGCACACCCGATAATACGAAAATAACGATAAGGCTTGTCATAAACAAAAACATGCCCTTGAGCGCATTTCCACCGTTTACTGCAACGACAATTTGACGGTTTCTGCGTTTTTTTCTCATGATTTGAATCCCTCCAGCGCTTGTCTAGTAATTACTCTATGAACAAGCTAGAGGAGGTAGAACCATTTTAATGATTATAAGAACCTTTGTTATCTTGTGACACTTTTTCATGAAGGGCGGTGTTTAACCCGTTTGCAAGCACGTTCGCCATATCATCAATAAAGGTGTCAATCTCCTTCGGCGTGACCATCAGATTATGGCCGAGCGGAGAAAGCACTTCGTGAATCAGCTGGCGTTTTTCGTTTTCGTCCAGCGTGCCGACAATACCGAGAAAGGATTGGCGTTCTTTTTCTCCGGGAAGGTCTTCGTCTGTCAGCACCTTCTTTTTGCCGAAGTTCATTCCGGCGGGCACCAGAGATCTTGACGGGCTGTCATCTTTCATCTCTCTTCCGAAATGTTTTAATATATAATCCACCGTATCGCTTGCGATCGTAACCGCATCAACGACAGTCGGTACCCCGATTGCGATGACGGGAATGCCGAGCGTTTCCTTGCTTAATTCTTTTCTCTTATTGCCGACGCCTGATCCCGGGTGAATGCCCGTATCAGAAAATTGGATGGTCGTGTTCACCCTTTCAACGGCTCTGGCCGCAAGAGCGTCTACCGCGATCACAAAATCCGGCTTTGATTCTTTGATCACACCTTGAATAATATCGCTCGTTTCAATTCCCGTTAATCCCATCACACCGGGAGCAAGCGCGCTGACCGGCCTGTACCCTTCCTGCACGTTTTCCGGCTGAAGCCTGAACAGATGCCTTGTCACAAGAAGGTTTTCGGTCACGAGAGGGCCGAGCGCATCCGGCGTCACATTCCAGTTGCCGAGACCCACGATCAAACAGCTTGCATCCTTTGGAATCTTTAATGCCGACAGATAGGCGGAAAATTCCTCGGCAAACACTTCCGTTACTTTTTCCTGCATGTCAGAGTCGTGTTCCCGAACCCCTTGAGCCTCGATCGTGACATAGCGTCCCTGCTTTTTCCCCGATAGCTCGGCGCCTTCTTTGGTAATATCGACGGTTCTGACTTTAATGCCGCCCTTGTCGCGTTCTTTTTCAATAAACCCGTTTATTTCTTTTTTCTGACCGGCTTGTCCGTCTTTTACCGCCTGTTTCGTTTCTACCGCTAAATCCGTCCGTATCAGAAATTGATTGACATCCAGTTCGTTGTTTTTCACAGGGAAGACCTCCTTCAATCATCGTGGTACATAGTGTGGCCATTTACAAAACGAATCATGCGAATTTACCCATCAACGAAAAATACTTTACATTTATATTGCAATCTAAAGTTCTGTTTGATAGAATACAATTTGTTCTATTGTGAAGAAGATTTAACCTTAAGACACTGTGCTACAGGTTGTATCTTAGGAGGTGAAACACATGCCAAACATTAAATCAGCGATTAAACGTACAAAAACAAACAACGAACGCCGCGCTCATAACGCGACAATCAAATCTGCTATGCGTACTGCAATCAAACAAGTTGAAGCTTCTGTTGCTAACAACGAAGCGGATAAAGCGAAAACTGCTCTTTCTGAAGCAGCGAAACGCATTGATAAAGCAGTGAAAACAGGTCTTGTACACAAAAATGCCGCAGCTCGATACAAATCTAGACTTGCGAAACAAGTGAACGGACTTTCTGCATAATACAAAAACGATCCCTTTAACGGGGATCGTTTTTTTCATTCAGTCCGGAGAAGCTCAAGGAGAAAGAGCTCCAGCAAGAGCTGCTTGTCCTTTTTCCCCGTTTTCATTTCATAATCCATCACTGCGAGTCTTTCTATAATACGCCGCAGCTCTTCTTCAGAAAAAAGCCTCGCCTGATCCATCGCCAGCTTTACCCGGAAGGGGTGCACCTTTAAGTTGGAAGCGATTTGCTTTTGGCCGTATCCTTGTCCCGCAAAATACTTCGTCTGCATAATCAGACGGAATTGGTTGGCGATCAGCGCCATAATTTTGATCGGTTCTTCGTTTTGTTTTAAAAGATCATAAAATATTTGAAGACTCTCCGTCCGTTTTCGATTCACGATTTTGTTGATCAGCTCAAAAATATTCTGCTCCAAACTTCTTGCGACGAGCTCCCGGACATCTTCAAGTGTGATCTCATGTCTGTCACCGGTGTAGGCGGAGAGTTTTTGTATTTCCTGATATATGGAAGACAGATGGCCGTTTGCAAGCAGAACCAAATGCTCGGCAGCTTCTGTATCGATCATTTTATTTTCGGATTTCGCCAGATTAATCGTAAAATCAGTCGTCTCCTTTGCATTCAGCTCCTTAGCTTCAATCATAAGGGCTTTTTGCTTCAGCGCTTTCGTCAGCTTTTTCCGTTCGTCCAGCTTCTCGTACGGAGCCACAATCACAAAGACCGTATAAGGCGCAGGCTCCTTCAGATAAGTCTCCAGAGCGGCTGTATTATGCTCTATTTTTTCTTTCTTTTTTTCCCCTGTTAAAAAAGACGGATTTTTTACGATGACCAGCCGCTTCTCTCCCATAAACGGAAACGTTTCCGCATCGGTTACGGCCTGGTCAAGCGGATCTTCTTCAAGATCAAAAACAGACAGGTTAAAATCCTTTGTCTCCTCATCAACGACAGCTTGTCTGATCCGGCTGACAGTCTCTTGGAGCAGATACGTTTCTTTTCCGTATAAGCAATAAACGGAGCGGACATCCCCTTTTTTCAGGGCTTTCCAAACATCAAATACCATGATCGTATGACTTCCTCTCTTTCTTGATCCCCTTCTATCCTAAATTGAGTTCGGCAAATAGTAAAGAGGAAGCTTTAAGGACAGCTTCCTCATTTATAATAAACGCCTGATTCACAAGCTCCCGGGTCTGCTTGTAAAAAGGCGATAATCACAAGAACAGAAAACGTTACCATCACTTCTAGATTTTTCAAAACAATTCCAGTATACTTAGGGAAGTCAGGAGGGATGAAATTGAATGATTTTGAAAAAAACGTTCAAAGCAAACGAAATGATGCTGTTGACTCAGCTGTCGGTTTTGTCGTGTCCTTCGGATTTTTCGCCTTTTTGTTCGTGATGGCAACAGCCATCCATCTTATCGGCTCTTAGCCGCATTCCGGGCTGCTGTCAATCGGCAGTCTTTTTTACTTCTTGCGCCCTGGTTTCTTCTATATCATATGGAGGGAAGACGGAAAACGTTCCGGCGCCTTTTTTAAATCTGTATTGAATCGTTCCGCTGATATCGGTGCGAAGCACATTGACAGAGTACGCCTTCAAACGATTCAGCACTTCTTCATGCGGATGATGGTATCGATTCTCTTTTCCTGCTGAAATCAGCGCTGCTTCCGGCTGAAGCTGCTTCAAAAAGGCTTCACTCGTTGAGCTTTTGCTGCCGTGATGACCCGCCTTCAATATATCAGCCTTCAGATTCGGATACGTTTTCAGCACTTCTGTTTCGCCGTCCGATTCTAAATCTCCCGTCAAAAGCCAGCTCACTCCGCCAAAAACCGTCCAAAGCACCAGTGACGAATCATTTTTACTCCTTCCGTCAGACGACTCCGGAGACAGCACCTGAAACTGAAGATCCCCGGCTGTAATGGTGTCGCCCCGCTTTGCTTCGGCAACGGGAATGTTGTTTTCTTTCGCCATATTTAATATGTTCTGATCTTTCGGTTCTTTTACGAATCCTACGGGGACAATTAACCGTTTGACTCTATGATTTTTGATTAACACTCCGGCTTCCCCGATGTGATCTTGATCCGCATGGGTTAAAATCAGTGCATCCAGCTTTTTCACCCCTTTTCCGTTTAAAAATGGAATCAAAACCTTCTCGCCGATAGAATACGGGTGACGTTTTTCTTTCCATGATTCTCCGGGATAAGCAATCACTCCCCCTGTATCAACCATTACGGTCCCTTTGCGGTGCGGCGCGCTTATAAACAGTGAGTCTCCCTGCCCGATATCAAGCATATCCGCTTCTCCCCATGGACTGAAATACGGACGGCATATTAAATAAGCCAAAACCGCGCAGAAAAAAAGAGCCGATTTCCTGAGTTTTAAAAAACCTCCCTTTTCCAAAGCCGCAAAAAGCGTAAAAACGGAAACCGCAAGCAGAAGAAGGGAAAGAAAGTCAGGCTTTGACACAATCATAGTAAATAAATCAACGGATGCCGCATATGTAATGAAATCATGCACAGGCTTCATCACAAGGTCAAACATACCAAACAAACATTCTCCCATCTGCCTTGAGAGTAAAAGAAGAAGGAAACCGATGACAGAAACCGGAATGACAAATAACGTATAAAAAGGCACCATCACCATATTCATCGGAAAACTGACAAGTGAAATCTGCTGAAAATGATAGAGAAGAAACGGAAGTGAGCTGAGCTCTGCAATCAATGAAGCCATCGCAAGCCCGGCAAGTCTGCTTTCCCCTGTTTTCTTTAAAATGGAGGATGACAGAATTAAAGAGGCGCTTACCGCAAAGGAAAGCTGGAAGCCCGCCTGCCAAAGGAAGTAAGGATTAAACAGCAGGAGCAGCAGATAAGACAGGGACAATGCAACAGAGGAATGAATGCCGCGTTTAACAAGAGTTCCGGCGATATAAAATCCCAGCATGAGGGATGCGCGCAATACGGATGGGGCGGCACCGCTCAGCAGTGTATACACCGGCAAAAACAGCAGCAGCAAAATTCCTGCTTTTTCTCTTGCCAGCCCGATTCTGATCAGAGCATAAAATAATCCCGCCGTAATAAGACCGACATGCATTCCGGAAATCGCCATTAAATGAACGACTCCCAAATTTTGATATGCACTCAGTATATCGTCCTCTATAGAAAATCTTTCACCTAAGGTCAGCGCTTCAACAATTCCGGCGGAAGATTCAGGCACGTGATTCCGAATGATCGAAATCAAATTTTTTCTGATGTTCAGCAGTTTAAACAGCGGCTGTTTGGATTTTTCACACTGCTGAATGGAAGTCACGGAAAATAACCAGTGAATCTGCTGAGAGTGAAGATATTCCTTATAATCAAAACCTCCGGGAACCGTCGCATGTGCAGGCTGTTCCAGAGAGCCTGTAAACGTGCAGCGCATCCCCGGTTCAAGCTGTTCAATGAGTCTCTTTTCCTCAAGAGACCGGATTTTGTACGAAGCCGCCCATTTTTCCTTGTCATGTGTACGGATAACGGCTGACATTTTCGCTCCGTCAACCTTCGGAATATTAGTGATGACGGCCTGTTCAGTAAAACTGCCGGCCTGATACCGCGTTACATTCGCAGCGTCACAAACCGTATAAAGAAAGAAATAAAGACAAAAAGAAACGAGGCAGACGATAACCGGAGCATGCTGCTTTGTTTTTACAATGATAAAGAGAAGATACAGAAGAAAAAGGAGCAGAACCCAGAAGACATGAGCGGCGGCAATTCCCGCAGTTGCAGAAACCGCCGCCAGAGGCAGAAGAAGGTATTTATATTTCATTTATACGTAACTGGTAAACAGCTCATTGGCCTGTTCATGAATTTTTTTCAGTTCATCTGCCTTAACCCCCGCATCAGATAATTGCTGAATCAGACCTGCTACAAAAGACAATTTTTCGCGGTTTTTCAGATCGATGATCATTTCATCAAGTTCGACCTGCTCCACCTTGACTCCGGCTTGGCTGAACAGCTCTTTTGCATAAGGCTGTGTTTTGTAATCTTCCGCATAATAAACCGTTTTGATGCCTGCCTGGATAATTGATTTACAGCATTGAATACAAGGATAATGCGTCACATAAATTTCGGCACCCTCCGTCGGAACACCGAACTTA
Organism: Bacillus sp. JNUCC-21; assembly: GCF_041222765.1. Classification (NCBI taxonomy): domain Bacteria; kingdom Bacillati; phylum Bacillota; class Bacilli; order Caryophanales; family Bacillaceae; genus Bacillus; species Bacillus sp. JNUCC-21. The sequence goes on from NZ_CP166019.1 coordinate 2,719,214, forward strand.
GAACATTGCAGAATCGCATTCATCTCTGCATGTATGGTCCGCTGGCAATGATTATCTATTAAAAGGCATCCTTCATCAGCGCAATGGACGCCGCCGGCGATTGAGCCGTTGTATCCGCCGGCAATCATCCGCTTGTCTCTGACTACGGTTGCCCCGACTGACAGTCTCGGGCATGTGCTTCTCAGCGCCAGCAAATGGCTTTGCGCCATAAAATATTGATTCCATGAGATTCGTTCCACAAGTGTTCCCTCCAAAAAGTCTTGTTGCTTTTCTAAGTTTACATAGATTTAAGCAAAACCGTCAATTCACTTTACCGTAATGGAAGTTTTTATCCGCTCAAATGACTTCTCTCCAAAGCCTGATACATTCATCAAATCTTCAGCAGTCTGAAACCGTCCGTTTTCTTCTCGGTAGGCGATAATCGCTTCCGCTTTTTTCTGCCCCACCCCGGAAATTGCCTGAAGTTCGTCCAGAGATGCCGTATTGATATTGACAGCTGCATTCTCCTTTTCACCCGCCGCTGTTTTCGGGCGATTCTCCTCTTCGCCTTCACTCGGAATATAAACAATCGTCCCGTCCTGCAGCTGCTCTGCTAAATTAACATTCAATTCATCCGCCTTTTTCTTCAGGCCGCCGGCTTTTTCAATGGCTTGCGTCACCCTGTCTCCCGCTTTCATTTCATATACGCCGGGATTTCGGACCGCGCCTTTCACATCAATCATAATCTTGTCGGCTGCGGTGTCTTTTTTGTCCGCGACGGATGTTGAGGCTGTTTGGCCGAGCACGGACTGCTGTTTGACCGGCTCTTCCTTGTCAGAACGAAACAGCCAAATACAGATAAAAGCCGCCCCTGCCGCAAGACAAGCGCCCAGAATTTTCAGGTTCCGCCGCAGCCGCTCCGTCATCATCGCTTTCGTCATATTGCATTGCCTCCCCGCATAAGGTTTAGAGGATTAAGGGAAAAAGGAGGGGAATTCATTGAAAATAGGCTTTATCGGCACCGGAAACATGGGAACGATCCTGATTGAATCGTTTATCGAATCAAACGCTGCCGATCCCTCACATATCACCATCACAAACAGAACAATCGAAAAAGCATTAAAACTAAAAGAACGTTTCAGCGGCATCCATGTCACCGAGGATCAGGAAAAGCTCGTACAGGATAATGAAATAATATTCATTTGTGTAAAACCGCTGGATATATATCCTTTGCTGAAGAAACTCACACCGCATTTACGGAAAGATCACATTTTAATCTCCATTACCAGTCCCGTTCAGACGGATCAGATTGAACATACGGTTCCGTGTCAGACGGCCCGCGTCATTCCGAGCATTACGAACCGCGCCTTGGCCGGCGTCTCGCTTGTTACGTTCGGCAAAAGCTGCAGCGAGGCTGCAAAAGCGGATATTCAAACGCTGTTCACTCATATTTCAAAACCTGTAGAAATCAGCAGCGGCATTACAAGAGCGGCGTCAGACATTGTCAGCTGCGGGCCCGCTTTTATGAGTTATCTCGTTCAGCGCTTTATTGACGCGGCAGTGGAAGAAACGGACATCACCAAAGAAGAAGCCGTGATTATGTCGACGGAAATGCTTGTCGGTCTCGGAAAGCTTCTGGAAACAGGGCATTACACGCTTCCCGCCTTGCAGGAAAAAGTATGCGTAAAAGGCGGCGTCACCGGGGAAGGACTGAAGGCTCTCGAAAGCGGTGTTCAGGATATGTTCAACCGTGTCTTTCAGCGTACACATGACAAATACGATGAAGATATATCGTTAGTGAAGAAGCAATTTCACGTGTAACTGAGTATGCCATAAAGTGCTTTATCTCGCCAATCGCAAAAAATGCATTTTAAAAACCATCGTTCCGTTTAAACGATGGTTTTTGGTTTGCCTGCCGTGAAGAAAAGACGTTCAGACTCTGTTGAAGGAGGCCGGTCTGTAAAATCGGCCGTCACTTTCTTCAGTTCAAACCCTGTCTCTGCAAGCATTTGTTCATATTCTTCAATGTAAAATGTTTTTTGCTCATGCGTCTCGTCATAGCGGTCATAAGATTGTCCGTTCCATACGAAAAAAGACATATCATGGATGACAGAAAGCTCTTCATCGCCGGCAAAGCTTTGCCAGATATAGCTGATCTGCTCATCCTGATCCGCATGGGTGCTGTCCGGAAAAAGCTCCGTCATTTTAAATGGGGAATGGACGTCAAACAGAAGCAGGCCGCCCTCCTTCAAAACTTGAAAAACACTTTTGAAGGTGCTTAAGACATCATTTTTCGTTTTTAAGTAATTTAGGGAATCACAGCAGATGACAACGGCATCAAACTGTTCTTCAAAACCGGAAAGCTCTCTCATATCCTGCTGGAGAAAAAGAATCGGCTTTCCCGTTTTTTTCTGCTGGGCACAGCTCAGCATATCTTCACTCAAATCAATCCCCGTGACTTCGCAGCCTTTTTCAGCAAGCCTGATGGATATTTCTCCGGTTCCGCAGGCAAGATCAAGCACCCTTCCCTTTTCCGGAAGAGACGCTTCGATCCAGCCCGCCCATTCATCATACGGCGCATGTGACATTAACTCGTCATATACGCCGGCGAAGCCTTGGTAAATCATGAGTTCAAGCCGAGTTCAAGCTCTGCGAGCGGCGCGTCGCCCCATAGCTTTTCAAGATTGTAGTAGCTTCTTTCATCTTTATGGAAAACGTGGACAATGACGTCGCCGAGATCAACTAAAATCCAGCGGGCCTCATCAAACCCTTCCATCTTTTTGACATCAATGCCGTTTTCTTCTGCCTGATCTTTAATTTCACGCGCAATTGCCTGAACCTGCTTATCAGAATTCCCGTGGCAGATTAAAAAGTAATCCGCTATAAGTGAGATTCCTTCCATGTCCAGCGCTAAAATATCTTCTGCACGTTTATCGTCGCATGCTTTTGCCGCGATTTTTAATACGGAAGCTTGATTCATTCTTTAAATTCCTCCTGTCAATTTTGAGACACCAGCCAATTATAGGTTGCAAACGTCTCCGGAAAGACCGGCTGGTTTTTTTTCATCAGAAATATCATTGTATTTTTCATTGCTTGTATGAGCGCTTCGTTCAGATCTGTTTCCGCCAGACGGCGCACCTCTTCCACTCCTGGGAAATGGCGTCCGGGTTCAATGTAATCCGCAACGTAAATGACTTTGTCTAAAAGGGTCATTCCGGGACGCCCTGACGTGTGATAGCGGATTGCATCCAAGATCTCAGGATCAGTGATCCCCGCTTCTTTCTCAGCCAGATACGCTCCCACAGGGGCATGCCACAGCTCGGCATTGTAATCCAAGAGCTCAGCCGGCATTTTTTCCCGCACGATGATCTGCTTCATTTCTTCTTTCGGCCGGAATTTCGCATAATCATGAAAAATAGCAGCCATTTCTGCTTTTTTCGGGTCTGCTCCGAACCGGCCTGCGAGAATAACCGCCGTATCTGTCACGCCGATTGTGTGGATGTAGCGATGCTCGGTCAGCTGTTCTTTGACGCAGGCAAGTGCTTCCTCACGATTCATATAAATCATTCTCCTCTATATACTGCCTCACTTTATCCGGCATTAAGTATTGCGTCGGCTTTTTTGCTTTGAGACGTTCTCTCAGCATCGTTGACGAAACGTCAAATTCCGGAACGTCGGCAAAAAGCAGCGGGTACGGGGTCTCAATATGATACCCCGGGCGCCGCACTCCGATAAATTGAATGAGCGTGAGCAGTTCGTCCAGTTTGTACCATTTCGGCAGATATTCAATCATATCCGCCCCGATAATAAAGAAAAGCTTGTCGTTCGGGTGCCGCTCCTTCAGTAAACGGACGGTATCATAGGTATAAGAAGGGCCTTTCCGGTCCATTTCCGCAAGCTCAAGCTTAAAGCCGGAATTAGAGCTGATGGCAAGCTTCAGCATCTCCACCCGGTGCCGGCTGTCTGTAAAGTCTTCATTCTGCTTATGCGGAGGGATTTTATTGGGCATAAACCAAATCTCATCGAGCTCCGCCTGATGAAGGACTTCATTAGCCATCAGAAGATGTCCGTTGTGCGGAGGGTCAAATGTGCCCCCGAATATTCCGATTTTCTTCATGTCAACCACCTTACGGAAGCTCGATTTGTTTATTTTCCTTTGATTCCTTATACAGTACGATCGTATTTCCGATCGTCTGCACCAATTGTGAGCGGGTGCCTTTCACAAGGGCTTCTGCGACATCATTTTTATCGTCTTCGCAGTTTTGAAGCACGCTGACTTTAATCAGCTCTCTTGCTTCTAAAGCCTCGGCAATCTGTTTCACCATGTTTTCGTTGACTCCGCCTTTTCCCACTTGAAAAATAGGCGTTAAATGATGCGCTTTTGAACGCAAAAACCGTTTTTGTTTTCCTGTTAACATTGTGTTCCTCCTAGTTTTCCTTCAACAATCGCTCTCATTAAGCCGCTGTCAGGCTCTTGTTCCGTCCACAGCTTGAAAGACAGTGCGGCCTGTTCCACAAACATGCCGACACCGTCAAGGGTTGTTAAACCTCTTTTTTCAGCTTCTTTTAAGAACGCCGTTTGAATCGGGTTGTATACGATATCACAAACGATGGCGCCCGTTTTGGCCCGTTCCAATGAGAGCGGCACGGCATCCGTTTTCGGATACATGCCGACAGATGTTGTATGAATAATGACGTCATATTGTTCAAGCTGATTTTCAGCTTCTTTTAAAGTAAGGGCGCGTTTCTGCTGAAAAGAGGGAGCAGCCGCAATCAGGCTTTCCGCTTTTTCCGGCGTGCGGTTGCAAACGTCAAATTGTTTCGGCTCTCCGCGGACGATCGTCGTAAAAATCGCTCTTGCCGCTCCTCCCGCCCCAATCATGAGGATGGAGAGCTCTGATATCGGTTTGTCCAATACTTTGACTAAGGATTTATAAAACCCATCTCCGTCAGTATTATACCCGATGAGCCTGTCTCCCTCTCTTTTGACGGTATTTACGGCCCCGAGTACTTTCGCGCTTTCATGTATTTCATCCAGATGCTCCATGATCGCGACTTTATGCGGGACTGTGACGTTCACTCCGCAGATGCCAAGCGCCTTGATTCCGTTAACGGCGTCCTTGAGATGATGAGGTTCCACCTGAAACGCAAAATACTGCCCGTTGATGTTCTTATCTTGCAAAGCCGCGTTATGAATATCGGGTGACATTGAATGCCCGATCGGATTACCGATTACTCCGTACAATTGTTTCATGCTCCCTCTCCCCTTCTCTCTATATTAATGAACGGCGGACAAATACGTGTACGCCTTTCGGAGCGTATGCCGTTATTTTTTTATCTGCTTGCTGCACCGTGACCCAGCCGAGACCGGAAAAAACGATATCCGTCTTTCCTTCTTTAATCGTAAACGTGTGGGGCGTAAGCTCCGGAAATTCATCCAAATGATCTTTTCCGGGCGGGGTAAGCAGTTCTCCCGCATGCTTTTCGTATAAGGCATCAGCATTTTCAAGCTTTGTTCTGTGAATCATCAATTCATTCGGCATATAGCAGACAAACGCCGTTTTATCGCCTGATACATAGTCAAACCGGGCAAGCCCGCCGAAATAAAGCGTTTGTTTTTCATTCAGCTGAAAAGTGCGCGGCTTCAGTTCTTTTTTCGGTGTCAGCACCTTTAAGTCACGCTTGTCCACGTAATGCGCCATCTGGTGATGGTTAATGATTCCCGGCGTATCGTAAAGCGCAGATCCGTCATCGAGCGGGATTTCAATCGCGTCAAGCGTCGTGCCCGGAAATTGAGAGGTGGTAATAATATTCTCTTCCCCTGAGACCTCTTTAATAATCCGGTTGATAAATGTGGATTTGCCGACATTGGTACAGCCCACCACATACACATCGCGCCCTTCGCGGTAATGTTCAATGGCGTCAATGACTTCCTTCATCCCTTGTCCGCGGGAAGCGCTGATTAAAAAGACATCAAGGGGTTTTAAGCCGTATTCTTTCGCTTCGCGTTTCATCCATTGAACGAGCCGTTCCCGTTTTACGGATTTCGGCAGGATATCGGCCTTATTACCGACAAGAATGATCGGATTACCGCCGACAAAGCGGTTCAGCCCGTTTATCCAGCTTCCGTTAAAATCAAAAATATCAACGACTTTGACAATAAGAGAGTCAGTATCGCCGATTGTGTGCAAGATATTTAAAAAGTCATCATCCGTTAATGAAACATCTTGAATTTCATTGTAATTTTTCAGTCTGAAGCAGCGCTGGCAGATGACATTCTCTTTCGTGAGCGATGCCTTTGGCGCGTATCCGAGACCTTGTTTATCCTCGGTCTGGATCGTTACTCCGCAGCCGATGCAAACAACCTTTTCCATTTCTAATCCTCCCACTGAATATGGCCTTTACGTTTCAAAGAACTCAATATTCTCCGTTCAATCCGGCGGTTAAAGCGCGTCATGACTCCGTCAGAGGAAGCGACAGGCACGACGAGGATCGTATGATACCCGTTTCTGTTTCCGCCGAGAACATCAGTAAGCAGCTGATCGCCGATGACCACACAGTCTTCTTTTTTCAGATCCATGCTGCTGACGGCTCTTTTAAAGGCGCGTCCCATCGGTTTTCTTGCCTTATAAATAAACGGTATGCCAAGCGGCTCCGAGAATAATTTCACTCTTCGTTCATTATTATTGGAGACGATCGTGACTTTAATGCCGTGCTCCTTCATTTCTTCAAACCACTCGATTAATCGAGGTGTCGCACTCGGTCTGTCCCACTCCACAAGCGTGTTGTCAAGGTCTGTAATAATCCCTTTCACATTGCGTTCTTTGAGCTTTTCCGGTGTGATATGAAATATATTTTTCACAAATTCGTCAGGTAAAAAAAACTTTTTTAACAAAACCCGCACCCTTCCTTTTCTTTCTATCATCTATATGTCGAAACCTGTCAGATTTAAAAACAAAGTCGGACTCAGTAAAAAAATTTCGACAAAAATTGGGTTTCTTCACCAGTTGTGGATAAAATTACACACATTATCCACTCTTATTACATCCGGATTTATCCAGATTATAAACAAGATACTAACAAGTTATCCACTTACGAGTGTGGATAACAGAACGATTGTTCTTATTTGTATTTCATGGTAGATTAAAGATAACCTCACCATGATTGAAACGCAACCTTCCATCATATGCTTGCGTCTGATGATTGATTACAATTATAAGGAGGTGCCACTCCCATTAATTGGGTCCCCGGCATGAGAAAGCTTTCTGATGAATTACTAATAGAATCTTATTTCAAAGCCAATGAAATGAATTTGAGCCGTGAATTTATCGAGTTAATTGAAAACGAAATCAAAAGAAGATCGCTCGGACACATTATTTCCGTTTCTTCTTAAACAGAAAAAAATTCCCGGGCGAATTTCCTTTTTTTACTCAGATGACTGATATTATATCACTTCGGTTATGCGCATTACTACCACTTTCAACAAAAAACACCCCTAAAATAGAGGTGTTTAAGAGGACGGCTGCTATATATTGAACCAATACAGACCGCCCAGGACGAGAATGACGACGAGCAGCACAACAAAAAATGCGTACCAGTACCCCGCATTCACCCGAGGAGGCGGGCATACAGGATATTGCGGAGGGAAACCGCGGTTCATAGCAATCGCCTCCAAAAAGATGTTTTTTCTACAGCCTATGAAGCAGAAGCAAAACGGTTTAGGCAGCTGACGGCGTCAGCGTTCCAAAACCCGCCCATTTTTTATGCCTTCAATTAAGATTCTGGCGCCTTTTGGCGTCATATGATTTCCGGAGGGATCTATCAGTCCGGATTGGATCAGCGCCCGGTCTGTATCTTTGCCGCCGTCCGCGCGTATAAAGTGTTTCCAGTTATCCACCAGCGGCACTTTCAACTCAGCTGCAACCTGCCTCGTAACGCCGTTATAGGAATTATGCCATTTTCTCGCGCCGCCTTTTTCTTTAAAGGCTGAGGCTTTATATCTCGCATAGTAATAGAGATGATGCGTTCCGTTTCCTTCTATAACCGGGATGCACGTCATTAAAATCGGCTTTATGCCGTGATTTCTGCTTTCGTTTATGAAATAAGTCAGGTTTTCTTTAAACCGTTTCTTTGATACCCGCGGCTGATCGCCCGTCAAAATGCCCGCATCATTTGTTCCGAACATGATAAATAAATATTGGGGCTTACGGTCCAGCACGTCGCTTTGAAAACGCAGGCGCGCATCCTCAGTCGTCTGGCCGCCTATTCCCGCATTTATAACTGTAAGACGGCCGCGTTCCGCTGTTTTTAAAATGTTTACCCACTGCTGCGCCTTCGGATAATCACGATAATCCCAGTTGGAACCGCGCGTATTGCTGTCGCCGAACGCGACAACACTTTTTTCTTTGCCCGCGGCGCATCCTGATAACAGACAGATTATCGTAATAAAAAGAACAGCAAACTTCATTTTCTCTCCCCCCAAACCTTACCTCCTATGGTACACATCTCTTTGGCGGCTTTCAACGCGGCGCTCTCTTTACTGGATATGAAAAGGGCCGGAATCCTGTCCGATCAAATCCGAAACCTTAACAAACGTGTAGCCCTGCTTTTTCAGCTTGGGAATGATTTCTTTCAAAGCCTCAACCGTCTGGCGCCGGTTTCCTCCGCCGTCATGCAGAAGAACGATATCTCCATCTCTGGCATGTGAAACAACGTGCCTGACGATTTTTCCTTTCCCGGGCCTTTTCCAGTCCCTCGGATCTTGGTTCCATGACCACATGATGATATGATAGCCCTCTTTTAAGATGCTTTTGAAAGCCGTATGATTCAGCGACCCTCCCGGCGGGCGGAATAACTTGTCCCCTTCCGGCTGCAGCGATGTAATATGATGCGCTGAGCTGTGAAGCTCTTGTAAAATGTCTTTGCGTTTCAGTCGGTGAAAATAAACATGGTTCATCGTATGGTTGCCGATTTCATGCCCTTCTTCAACGATGCGTTTTGCCGTTATGGGGTATTTGTCTATACGGCTCCCGACACAAAAAAAGGTTGCTTTAACATTGTGCTGTTTCAACACGTCTAACACAGCCTCCGTATAGACAGGATGGGGGCCGTCATCGAAGGTTAAAGATAGTTTCTTTTTTTCAGACCTTATATCCCAGTACACGTTTCCCGTCTTCTCCATGTCACTTCTTTTTAAAGATTTCGCCTCGGCGGACACGGCAGTGAGACTCGTGAGGACGCATATCATGATGATCAGATGAAAGCATCTCAACGTTTACACCTCCAGTAAACACTACTGTTAACGTGTCCCCTTTTATAAAAAATCATTCTCTGCATCAAATGATGCACATCACCCGCTTCCCGCTTGTTTTTGTCCAAATCCGGGTGCCAGCCGTTTCTCATCAAACGGCAAATGCTGATAAACAAGTACGCTTATCGGACAGCTTATTTTAATAGAAGGAGATAGATTTGTGCTGTATACTAATTGAAAAGAGGTGAACGTGCAGATGATAAAAAAGGGATTCAGTCTTGCCGTCATCATTGCTGTCGTGATGATCGGCTTTATGCAAAAAGACGTCTGGCTCAGCATGATTCGCGCGGGCGGCATGTACGCCGTGCTTATGAGTATCCTTCTGGTCGCAGCTGACGTATTTTTTCCGATCGTTCCATTCGCCATTATCGCGGCCTTAAACGGAGCGGTTTTCGGGATTGTAAACGGGGTGTGGATTACATTGTCAGGCGCGATGCTCGGAACAATGGCATTGTTTTTTCTCGTCCGGTACGGATTCAGAGACTGGGCCAGAAAAAAGCTGCTGGCTTACCCGGCAGCGGCCCAATATGAAGATTCATTTCATCAGCACGCGTTTACGGCGGTGCTTTTCGGGCGGCTGATTCCGATTATACCGTCGCTTGCCATGAATACCGTCTGCGGGCTGAGTAATATCCGATGGCCGATCTTTTTTTCTGCGTCGGTGCTCGGCAAAATTCCGAACATTGTGATCGTGACCGTCGCAGGCGCTTCATTTACAAGCAACAAACTGCTGTCTTTCGGGATTTACGGAATGTATATGCTCGTCTTAATGGCGGTCATTTATAAGAAGTTTCCCGGCCTTTTAAAAACAACGAAAAAATGAAGCGCGTACCGCCCCCTATTCCGGCGGTACGGCTCCTCTCATTCTGAGAACTTTTCCGTTACATTCTGAACCGATCACTTCCATGTTTTTCTTTCTGTAAAATGACAGAGCCTCTTCATTGCCCGGCGAAACTCTCAGGTGATATTCCGAAACACCGTTCGCTCTGAAAAACTGATTCGCGTATTGATGCAGTTTCGTTCCGCACCCCCTTCCCCTCTGCTTCTCAGTCATATAGTAAAGGTGCACATAACCGATTTTTTGGCTGCGGTAAAATTTGATGGAAGCTTCAAGCTGTCCGATCGGCTGCCCGTTATGAAAAAGCGGCATAAAACCGTCGGGAATTTGATTTGGGATGACAGCCACCTGAGATATTCATCCTTATTAAAATGATCCGCCGTGCCAAAGCTGGCGAAAAACGAATCCTCACGAAATGAAACGGCCGTCTCTTTATGTTTGTTTAAATTGATCCGCTTGAAATACATCAGGAGTCCTCCTTTTTGCGGCCGCAAATAAGAACGAGCATAAAACGGCTGCCAACGCCAGCATAACAGCAGCGCCTGCGATGACGATGCCGCGGACAGAAGAACTGACAGAAGCCGCTCCGAATACCGCCGTTACTACTATAACGAAGACGGCTTCGATTAATGAATAAAAGCTCCCCACTCTCCCCATGATGTCCACCGGAACATTCTTTTGATAAAACGTCAGAATGCCTGTATTGGCAAACGCCAGAAAAAAAGCGAGAAGGAAAAATCCGAAAGCAGCCGTCCAAAAAACGTCAGAAAACGCATAAATCATATATCCGGCCGCTGTGAATAAAGAGCCCATTCCCATCAATAAAGAAGCCGGCATTTTTTTATTAAAGAACACATTGACAAGCGCCCCCGCGATAATGCCTGCCCCTGAGACACTGACGAGAAAACCGTAATCGGCATCAGTCAGCTGAAGAACCTCTTTTGCAAAAGCGGCTTCAAGCGAATCAAGCGCTGATGGCATAACGGTCATGACCAGACTGAATAAAAAATAAATGATCATGACGTTTCGCGCCGTTCGGCTGAAGCGATAGACGAGCTTCCAATCTTCTTTGCACACTGCCAAAGAAAGCTTCTGTCTGGGAGAATGTACGTGAGGCTCATTTTCAAGGTTCGGCAGCATCATCGTGATGAAACCGGACAGCACTAAAGCCCCCGCATTCACCCAAATCGCAAAAATCGGCGTGCCGGCGATAAAAAGCAGCCCGGCCGCAGCCGGCCCGAGGAGAAAAGCCCCTGATTCCGACAAAGCCCTTAGTGAATTGAATCGTTTTCTCCTTTCAGCCGGAATAAGCATCGTCACATACGCCATGGAACACGGACGAAACATCGCATTGGCCATTTGAATCAAAAACACGATACAATAAACGGAAAACAAAGACCGTACAGTAAACATCAGCGGCAGAACGGCAATGAATGCAGCCCGGATGAAATCAAGCGACATCATCATATTCCGTTTGTTACACCGGTCGATGATGCTGCCCGCCCACCCATTTGTCATCAAAACAGCCGCAGGCCTGATTAAATAAAGGATGGAAACCGCAAAAGCAGACCCCGTTTCTTTTAAAACAATAAGATTAAGAGACAAAAAATAAATCCATTCACCAATATTTGCTATCCCGATTCCGGTTAACAGAAGCATCAGGTACCGCCAAGACTTCAGGTTTTTCATCTTATCCCTCCCTTAAAAATAAAAAACGCCCTCAAGACAATAAAGTCTTGAGGACGGGAAACAGCCCGCTATGCCACCTCAATTCGGTTTGGTGCCGGCCTAAGCCGGGTACAAAGCTTACTCGGTAACAGGAGTATCCGCCGCATCATCCTCGTGTTGCATGATTCCGATGCGAAGCTAAGAGGTTTGTTTCAACACATCCATTCATACTCCTTCACAGCTCCCGGAGCTCTCTGTCATGAATGATATCTGTCTACTCGTCTCTTCAGCGCTTTTCGGTTATATTGTTTTCACCCTTACTTTTTTTAACAATATACAGGCTCAATCAGCAAAAATCAAGAGGCTGTAAGAAATAAAACCTGCCTTTGATTAATTTCCCTGTACAGACACAAACAGCCTGACTGCCACATACAGTTACATATAGGCTTTTGCCTACATAACTTTGTGGAGGTGAGGATGGTGACAGGTGTTTTTGCAGCGCTCGGGTTTATTGTGAAAGAACTCGTGTTTTTAGTATCATACGTGAAAAATAATGCCTTTCCACAACCGCTCTCAAATAGTGAGGAGAAAAAATACTTAGACCTTATGGCTGAAGGAGATGAACACGCCCGCAACATGCTGATCGAACACAATCTCCGTTTAGTCGCCCATATTGTGAAAAAATTCGAAAACACGGGAGAGGACGCAGAAGATCTGATCTCCATCGGTACAATCGGGCTGATTAAAGGAATTGAAAGCTACTCAGCCGGAAAAGGCACGAAGCTTGCCACATATGCTGCACGATGTATTGAAAATGAGATTTTAATGCATCTGCGCGCATTGAAAAAAACGAAAAAAGACGTCTCCCTTCATGATCCGATCGGCCAGGATAAAGAAGGGAATGAAATAAGCCTGATCGATGTCCTCAAGTCGGAAAGCGAAGATGTGATCGACACCATTCAGCTCAACATGGAACTTGAAAAGGTCAAAAAATATATCGATATTTTAGACGACCGCGAAAAAGAAGTCATCGTCGGCCGCTTCGGGCTTGATTTAAAAAAAGAAAAAACGCAGCGCGAGATCGCAAAGGAGCTCGGCATTTCAAGGAGTTATGTGTCGCGGATTGAAAAACGCGCATTGATGAAGATGTTTCATGAGTTTTATCGGGCGGAGAAGGAGAAGCGGAAGAAGAAGGGAAAGTGAGCGAAAAGCCGGATCTGACATCCCGGCTTTTTCTGCATTTTAGGACATTGCTCTTCAAGTATAACTTCAGGATTTAGAAATAAAACATAACAAATGAATAGAATTGGTACAATCGTTAACCTTTTTAATAATTTTTTATTGATATTTAACCCCTTCAACACAGCCCCCCTTTATACCCCCTCATCATTGAATGTATTTCCTATGAAAAATGATTTTGAACCTCATAGGAACCCTTACATCACAGGGTTTTTGTTGTTTTTTCATTGTTTATCAAGACCTAAAGCAAAAGAACTTGCTAATTCTCAAATACATCCACCAAATGTTCAATGTTAGTTTGTTTTTCATACATACTAATAATAAAAATAAAACCTAGTTGAAACTTTACAAGACAAGCTGAATGGACTATAGTCTAATTAGACTAAAATATTGATGTAAAGAAGTGAAAAAATTAGATGATAAAGTCTTTTTTAATGTTAGGGCAGTCGAATATGGCAGGCCGTGGATTTTTGAATGAAGTAGACCCTATTTATAATGAAAAAATAAAAATGCTGCGCAATGGACAGTGGCAGATGATGACAGAGCCGATTAATTACGACCGTCCGGTTTCCGGCGTTGGCCTGGCGGCATCTTTTGCAGATGCATGGTCGAAAGCTCATCCCGATGAAGAAATTGGCTTGGTCCCTTGTGCGGAAGGTGGCAGTTCATTGAATGACTGGCATCCGGAAGGCATCCTTTTTCAGCATGCTTTGTCCGAAGCCCGCTTCGCCCTCCAGTCCAGTCAAATTTGCGGAATTCTTTGGCATCAAGGTGAGAGTGACAGTTATCGTTCGCTGCATGAAACTTATTACGAGAAATTAACTCTTATCATCGGGACGCTAAGAAACGAGTTGGAATTAGATGAGGTACCGTTGATTATTGGAGGGCTTGGTGACTTTCTTGGGAAGACTGGTTTTGGACAGCACGCGACTGAATTTCGACAGGTTAATGAACAATTGCTGCGTTTTGCTGATGAACAAGAGAATTGTTATTTTGTTACTGCAGCAGGTTTGACTGCGAATCCTGATGGCATTCATTTAGACGCAGCTTCACAACGCAAATTCGGTTACCGCTATTTCGAGGCTTTTTCGAAAAAGCACCATATCCTGAAACCCATTTCGGGAGAGGAGCAATCACTGAAAGTGAATGGTGACTATTCTAAAACAGAACAGATCTACCTTCATAGTATGGATTTGGCTTCGGGTAAAATCACGTACGCGGAATTTGAGGCGCGGATGGCGAAGGTGATGAAACCATGATTCCCTTACTTATCCTTGGCTTGCTCATCCAAAACCCCGGAGCTCACGGCTATGAACTTCTGGCCTTAATGGAAAAACGTCATTACAAGTACATCGTTAACTTCACGAAAGGTTCATTTTATTACAATCTGCAGCAACTTGAAGAAAAGTGTTTGATTGAACAGATTCAGCAGAAACCCTCAACCGGCGCGCGTGAAATCCGTAACTTTAAAGTCACAGATTCGGGAAGGGCAGAATTCGAAAAATTAATGATCAAATACGGCACCAAATCGGAATATGTGAACCTGCAATTTTATGGGGCGTTACTCTTTGCCGATGAATTCGACAAAAATAAATTACTGGATCTGATCCAATCACAAATCGATCAGACTAAAACTCGAATCGAGCTCCTTGACGAATACCTGTCCATCACTCAAGAAATTCCCGGCACAATCAATTACTTTCGCCGTATGAACGAAAATTCCCGTTCACATCACTTGGTTAATTTAGAGTGGTTCGAAAAATTGAAAGCAGAAATAGAGTGAACTATTGCATAATAAAAAATGCAATGTTACATATATCAGAATATTAGTTACCTACATATAAAACCTGTGTCGCAGATATCTAGTAACACCATTGATACAGGTTTTATACTCCTTTTTAATTAAACCAGTATAGGGTTGTCAACACTTGCCCCAAACAAGAGCAAGTGAATCTGCTGCGTGTTCTTCTTTTTCAATCCGTATGAATAACCACTTTACACCTATTCAGTATTCAAGTAAGTCAACTGATATTTCTCCATCTTCCGCTGAACTGCTGCTTTCGTCGAATAAGAAAAAGTGATCTCCCTTAAGGAAGAATCACTTCCTCTAATTGAACAAGCAGTGAAGGTGAACACCGTTCTCGACATAACTAAAATTTTTTATCTACCTCTGCGTAAGCAACTTTCAATTGATTGATAGTAAACCCCTCCAACAAGAAAACTCGGCTTTTTCTATTTTTTTCAATATAAAACAATGATAACTTTCTTTCATCTTATGCAACCCCAAGCAGTTATGAGGTGTTTTCTTTATCTGTACAAATACAGGTGAATTACTTAATTTATTACATATAAGTTATCCTGCAAAACTGTGCACGAAATGTCGGGCAGATACATTTCGCTCCTGTTATTCTTTTGTTAAAGGAGGTCAAATAAATGGATTCGCTTAAAAGGATGAATAGCGCATTAACGTATATTGAAGAAAACCTCACGAACGATATTGATTTTAAAGAAGCAGCAAGGCTTGCTTTCTGCTCTGAATATCATTTTAAAAGGATGTTTTCCTTCCTTACAGGTATTTCATTATCGGAATATATTCGTCGCAGACGTCTTACTCTTGCAGCTTTTGAACTTAAAGACAGCAGCGTAAAGGTGATTGATATGGCCATAAAATACGGTTATCACTCACCAGATTCTTTCGCACGAGCATTTCAAAATCTGCATGGCATAAGCCCATCAGAAGCTAAACATAATGGCCATTCACTTAAAGCTTATCCGCGAACGATAGGATTCGCAATATTTTCCCTGCAATGTCAGGTGCCGAACCTTGAGCAGCCTGGGCCATTGCCTGCTTTCCCATTTGTATTAATTGACAGTGCAAGCCCCAAGCTGTCGACGAACCTAAATGTACCGTCATTGCATCGATATGATAATCATCCACTTCAGGGTATTGTTCCGCCACTTCTCGGCACGTATTCAAAAAGAGTCCCGAGCCATGTAACCTTCTTACGGCGGCTGCATGCGCAATACGTGTAATCGCCTTTTTAGTGAAAACTCCAGTCAATACAGCCACTTCCGGGGTTACCTGCCATACATATTTCGGCCAGCGTAAAAGCCTTCCGTATTTTCACGGAAAATGACCAAATTAGCTTTCCCTGCAATACTTTTCATTCCAGGTATTGTCTTTGCCGGCGGCAATGGCTTTTCACTCAATCGTAACCAGCTTAAACGCTGGCTGGACAGGTTTCAGGGTGTATCTATTCATTGGAGTTCCGTCTCTTGCAACTTAACCAAAAACTTCCTCACGAAGAACAAATCACTTCTCTATTGTGGGATACTGCCGAAAATAAATCACTTCACAACAGAGAAACTGAAAGCGGTATAAAAAAACAGCTCCGTTAAAATGGCCGGAACTGTCTTTGAATTTTGGTTTTTCAGTTATCTCCATCCGTTAGTTTAATTAGAATTCAGATAATCCAAGACACGATCAACTCTTTCATTGACTGAGTAATCTCCTTCAATTTTTAGCAATGGACAAGATAAATCTGCCATCCAATGTTCGTGTAAAGCTTTGCTTCTAACTTCCATTCCAGCATTATCATATAAAGAAGCCCACTCTAAAAATGTTTTTGATTGTTCATATTTACTGCCGCCGGCTAACACTTCGTTTCCATAACGCTGAAATTCCCTATGCCTTAATCTCTCAAGCCGTATATCTTGCGGAATCCATAAGAAGATGACAAGGTCAAAGTAACTTTTTAGATCATCGCCCCAGCCGCACACCGCGCCAGAAAGAATCCATTTCTCATTTATTGTCAAGTCTTTTTCAAGCAACTTTCTTCTTTCAGGAATTTCTCTTTTCTTAGTGAATTTGTCTGACCAATAGTAATCATCAGTATCAAGATGCGTATGAGGCAAATGCTTTGATAATGCAACACCCAATGTTGAAGTTCCGACTCCGGAGGCTCCCAGTATGTGAATATTTTTTTTCATAGTTCCCTCTCCTTATAAAGCAACGAAACTCCCTGTCCGCTGCACAAGGTTCTTACTATTATTTTAACATAAATCCCCAAAAACCTTTACTTTGCCAGGGAAATCCAAATGCGTGTTAAAACCATACTGCTTACGAACATCATGGTCATTTTCAAACAGAATGATTAACTTTCTCTCCGGCCTATTTTAATATCCTCATACACTTTCTCAAAAGTCTCGATTGGCAGTGAAAACTTGGTTATTTTCTCGTTACGATAATTGATCATGATCTCAATTTGATTATTTTTTTGTTCAAACTCAATAAGTGCATTCTCCCATTTATCTCTGATTGAAATGATACAATTTCCATTTTTCTTTTCCTTTTTCTTATAAATGTAATTCACTTTAACTCCCCTTTCATTGATCGAAAAAAGGTTTCGGAATAAGGAAGCTCCTCAAAAAAAGGATCAAAACTTTTATCAAGTTTGATCCTTTTCCCTTTTTAGTCATTCCTTTGCGAACGTTTATAGACATTCATGTTTACCAGCCAGCTCATAACGATGATTCCTGCAAAAAGAATGAGCATATTACTGTACAAATAAGCGGAATGATCAGCGTTAACAGGCAGCAGCCTTTGATCCAGCAAGCGGGTCGATAATAAACCGCCTGCAATCGAAATACCCGTTCCCTCTGATAGAAAGCTGGTAAAATTAAGCAGACTCATTCCGGCGCCGGCTTCCTTTTGTTTCAAACTGCCAGATACCATTGTAGATATAACCGTTTTTGTGAAGGAGAGCCCCCCAAAAACAAAAACGATGATAACGGTCATGAGCCAAGGTGTCGCATCTATAAAAAAGGCAGCGATTAAAAAGCTGGAAGACATCAATGCAATCCCAATGGTCAGCACATATAAAGAACCTTTCCGATCAACAAGCCATCCTCCAATGTAACCGAAGATGATGACGCTCATCGTTCCAGGAAACATAATCCCGCTTCCAATTGCCGCAGTACTTAAATGGTGAACATCTTTCATCATATAAGGAACCATAGACACAAATCCTGCAGCAGTGCCGAATATCAGGCCTCCGCAAAGGACGCCCATCATAAACAAGACATTTTTCCCCAGTGCAGGGTCAACAAAGGATTTTGCACTTCATCCATAACTCCCCCTGCATTGATTGATATACCTTATTATAAATCCTCAAGCCGATGTTTTGAATACTTCGCGACACACCCGCTGAATGACGAAACATCAAATACTGTTATATTTAAAATTTACAGTACCAAAAAACCGCAATTTCATTTGCTGTTGAAAAATTGGAATAAAGCATTGTATCGACCGCTCCTATGACAAAGTTATTTTTGGCATAAAAATGACAAGCTGAAACATTAATATCTTGTGTTTCAAGCATAAGACCGCATAAATGATTCTCCTTTGCCCACTCAATCGCTTTATGTAATAAAGCCGTCCCGACACCATTTTTTCTATAATCTTCTGCAACGGCAATGTCTTCAATCAGTGCGTATCCATTCCAATTAGAACGAAGCTTACTCCGGCCGACACAGTCGTTCTCTGCGTAATAAAAAAAGACAACTTTATCCTCTTCTTCAATATAACTGACATCAATGTCTTCATCGTCATATTTTTTGACATAAGGTTCAGCAAATTTCTCCTCTGTATATGTCCAAACATTGTTTTCAAATGAAGGGATGATTCTCCCTGAAACAACGAAAGGTTCGTTTGGTTTATTGAAGTCTTTCATATTGAATCGCGTCATTTTAGTTATCATCATAATCACCTTTCTGCATTTATTGACCTTAATTTACATCTTTTGAACTGTTGATTCGTCTGCATGTCATGGATACCGGTTTAATAACTCTAAAAAACAAAAAAGATACCAACATCGATTGGTATCATCTATTCATTCGAGCCCTTACAACAATATCCTATTTCGGAGCTTCCAAACCGAATTTAATCCATTCCTCTTTTGCCGGACCGTAAATACCCGGAACAGGTAAACCTGCTTGTCTCATAAGGACAGTCATTTGTCCTCGATGATGGTTTTGATGTTGAATTAAAAACATCAAAAGTGAACCATTTGGCAATTGCTGACCAATAAAGTTGACACATTCTTGAAGTGTATCGTCAGTCCATTGCGTTTTTAACGCCTGTACAAATGCATTACTGGCTTGATGATAACTCTCAGCAATAAACCGCGCCGATGCAGGAACAGGATAATCTTCAGCCGGAGCGTGAAACGTTAAATCTGTGTTTGAGGTAATGATGTGAATGGCAGCGACAGTATGCCATGCAATACGGCCTAAAGTCCAATGTTGTGAAGTGATTTCTTGTTTAAGTGATTCATCAGTCAGATGATTCAGCAGTTTTTGTGTCGCATCGGCTTCGAATTCCCAAGATTTCAAAAAATGGTCTAAGGTTTGAAACATAAAAATCCTCCTTATCCTTTTTTGTTTTTCTATGTATCTACAGTTCAATTATAGTGCTCCGTTTAGTTAAAAAAGAACAAAACGATAGACAGACATTTTTAACAGAAAGCCCGATCTGACAACAACAGACAAAATATAAGAACATAACGGATAACTCTATACTTCTTTTTCTTCAATCGACAAAAAAAGGATAGCTGTTCAAACAGGATTCTTCTGTCTAATATTTTCTCTTTGCGAAAGTCCATATCGTCTTAGTGATTGAACCGGAGACAAAACAGCTCCCCGTCATCATAGCCACCCAAATGAAAAATGTCGGTTCGGCACCTATTACAATAAACATGAATATCAAGGACAAAATGAAGACAATAACAACCATCATCCATACTTTTTTAAAGATGAAATACCCTAAAATCCCTAACAGAAAAGAAGCTGCCGGAAGAAAAATGAGAATGATATACGCGGGGCTCAACAGCGGGCTAATACAAACACCTCCCAATTTCAAAACGAGGCAGTTCCTGCTTTTTGTCTGATATGAAGTGATTTTTTTCATCTTGATATTACACTGCTTCATTCATTTTATACATATTATACCAATACCATCGAGTCAAATATAGATATTTATTCATTTTTAACATACTTTAGGAAAATCAGGAGTGAATTAAAGTCTGAGGATAGCCCGCTTTTTCTATCCCTAGTAAGTCCTGCCGCATTAATTTTAGCCCATCATTGTTTTTGCAGCGCTAATATTCTCATAATCGTGTGCATGACGCTGCTTTCCTCATTTGATTTGATGACAAAGTGCGCCGCATCTTTTATTTCGTCAATGGCATTCTTAACCGCAAAGCTGTAGGATGCCGCTTCCATCAATTCTTTGTCATTGCGGCCGTCTCCGAACGCCATTGTTTCATCAGCCGAAACCCCTAATAATCGCTGCAGTTCTTGTACTGTTGTTCCTTTATGTATTCCGATATTTGCTATGTCCATCCAGGTATCCTCTGATGCTACGATATATAATTGGTGAAAAAATTCATGCAGCTTTTCTCTCGTTTCCGGACAGTTGGCGTCGGGGTCATGAACCGTAATCTTGATAAAATCGTCTTTTATCTCAGTAAAATCAGTTATTTTCGTTACATGTGCATAAGAGGCATTTACATATTTCATCTCACTTTCAGACAGATTTTCTTTTACGATCGCGCCATTTTTTGTGCATGCGATAATGCTATGCCCGCAGCTGATTTTTTCTAAAGCGCCTATAATTGACAGTCCCGCTTCATTGCTGATCAAAGATTCATATACGAACTTGCCGTTCTTTTTTATACGTGTGGCACTGTCTCCTAAAATCCAAAAATCTTTCGCATCTTCTCCGAATAAAGCTTCCACTCTTTCACACTGCTTCCCGGTGCAGATGGCGAAAGCGACATGCTGTTCCTCCATTACTCGTTTTGTCTTTTCAAATAACGTTCTGTCAAAATCGCCTTGATTATTTAAAAATGTACCGTCTAAATCCGTAATCACTAATTTAATCATCGTTCAGCACCTCCGCAGTTAAAACGTCTTTTTCAGACAAAGGGTTTTTCACATTTTAGAATGGAATCAATCGCATTTAAGACCCCTTCTTCATTGTTTGATTGCGTGATATGCGCCGCAGCCTGTTTAATACTTTCATGCGCATTATCCATGGCGACCCCGTATTTCACGGCGGACACCATCTCCAGATCATTGCCGCTGTCTCCGAAGGCCGCACACTCTTCATCACCCATCCCCCATTGTTTCTGGAGAAGCTTAATCCCGCTCGCTTTATGAAGCCCCGGTATGATCAGATCTATGTCACCGTGCCCGCTTGATACAGGCGTAACGAAAGACCCGATTGCATTTTTTAAATAGCTCAGAAGTGCGGAACAATGTTCGGCGGGAAAGCTGATGGAAAATTTCAAAATGTCATCATCGATGTTTTCAAAATGCGGCACCCTTTTTAACACATAATAATACTTACTGGCATGCAGATATTCATCTTCACCGGCATTTTCATGAATATACGCGCTTTTTTTTCCGCAGACAATGACGTTTTTCACCTCATACTGCTCTAAAGCAAGGATCACTGCTTTTATAGTGTCTTCAGACATGTTACCCGCGAATAATTCTTCTCCGGCATTCACGACGAAAGCGCCATTCTCAGCAACGAAAGCGATTTCACTTTTGATTTCCGGAAAGAAGGATGTAAGCTGCGCATATTGGTTTCCGCTTGCTACGGCAAATTTAATCCCCCGCGATTTTAATTCACGATACTGATTCATAAAACGCTCTTTGTTATAGGCCATTTCATCATTCAAAAACGTTCCGTCCATATCAACCGCTATCAGTTTGATACTCATATTGTCCTCCTTTTTTCGGCCGCTTTTGTCAGAGACCCTTGAAGAGATCATGCATAAAGCGTATGAACGAATTATATCCGCAGTTGTTTTGCGCCGTAAATCATTGGCTGACGTCTTGTTTTGAATGACACAAAAAGTGATTTGTCACATAAATATAACACTATGTTTCTTTTAAAAATGATATGTTACGATTAGATGTACATTCACCATTCTCATAAAAAGGAGAATCCCCCTGCATGTTCACACACGAAATGATTGCTTCATTTAACGAGCTTGAAACTTCTTTATACAACTACATCTCCCAAAACAGCGAGAAAGTCGTCTATATGCGAATCCGTGAATTGGCAAATGAAACCCATGTATCTACGGCTTCTATTTTACGTTTCTGCAAAAAAATAAACTGTGAAGGGTTTTCGGAGTTTAAGGTGAAGCTGAAAATGTATACGGAGGCAAATAAAAAAACGATTTTAAAGAGTCCCCATCATTCCGTTGCCGAGTTTTTTGAAAGAACAGTGAGCGGAGGGATGGAAGAAAAGCTGAAGGAAGCAGCAGCCCTTGCGGCCGATGCAGAAAGCGTTATTTTTATCGGAGTGGGAAGTTCAGGAATTCTCGCCGAATACGGGGCCAGATATTTTTCGTGCTTAGGGAAACTTTCAATGTATATTAAAGATCCTTACTTTCCGGCCCATTCCCATTTCCGTCATAACAGTATCACGATCGCATTATCGGTTTCAGGTGAAGGAGATTCTACGGTGACTCATCTGAATCAGCTGAAACAAGAAGGCAGCCGGGTCATCAGTATTACAAATCATAAACATTCAACCATTGCCAAAATGGCCGATGTGAATATTTCATATTACGTGACGGAAGAATGGGTTGAAAATGCGAATATCACCACCCAAATCCCCGCTATGTACATACTTGAATCAATGGCTCGGGAGATATACAAATTGAGAGAATAAATTCAGGAACGAAAACACTGATACACTGGAAATTTCGCCCTTTTTGTAAAACCCTTCTCTGATGCCAGAGAAGGGTTTTGAGGATCACAGATGAGACACAATACAATTTGCATGGCCTGCCAGTTTATATTCTCCCAAACCGGAAGGCAGGAGAATATGATCTCCTTTTCTAAAGGGATATTCATGCCCGCCTGCAATCATTATTCCGTCTCCTTCGATCACGCTGACAAGAAGGAAGGGATGATGCTGGAATAGATTTGCTTCACCTTTTACAACCCACTTTTCGACTGAAAAATAAGGACATTCTATTAAAACAGCTGCCAGCAGATCATCTGTTTGTTTATATTGAACGGTCGGCCGTTCACGGACAGATGGAACGTCTATCACTTCTATACTTTTTTTCAAATGGAGCTCGCGCATCCTGCCGTCCGCATCTTTTCTTCCGTAGTCATACAATCTGTAAGTCGTATCTGAATTTTGCTGCGTCTCTAAAATAAGTGTGCCCTTTCCAATCGCGTGTACGGTGCCGCTTGGGACAAAGAAGAAATCTCCCGGCATTACCTTAACTCTGTTCAGGAGCCCGTCCCATTCTCCCCGCTCAATCATGGACATCAGTTCTTCTTTTGTTGTTGCGTTGTGGCCGAAAATGATCTCCGCATCTTTTTCACAATCAATGATATACCAGCATTCGGTTTTTCCAAGTTCCCCGTTTTCATGCATTTTGGCAAAGTCATCATTCGGATGCACCTGAACGGACAGGTCTTGGTCCGCATCCAAAATTTTTGTAAGAAGAGGAAAACGGTCTCCTTCAAGGTTTCCGAATAAATCTCTGTGATGCTCCCACAATTCACCGAGCGTACATCCTTTATACATGCCGTTTCGAACTGTGCTCTGTCCATTTTGATGAGCGGCGAAGGCCCAGCACTCCCCTGTCCGCTCGGACGGAATATTATAGTGAAAATCACGCAGGGCGGCGCCTCCCCAAATTCTCTCTTTGAAAACCGGATTGAAAAATATCGGTTCAGTAGACATGATCATCCCCCGCTTTATTCGATTTCTTCCAGAAGCTCATACGCCTCTTCTTTTGTCTGAACGGAGAGCAGCCTTTCCCGATAGCTGTCATCCATCAGTTTTCGGGATAACATCTGCAATATTTTCAGATGCTGATTTCCGCCGCTTTCCTTCGGTACGGCAATCATAAAAATCAGTTTTGCATCAGAACCATCAAGGCTGTTCCAGTCAACACCCGAACGTCTTATTCCGAATGCGACACCCGGCGTTTTGACGGCTTCAGACTTTCCGTGCGGAATGGCGATATTCATACCTATCGCCGTGGTTCCCTGCTGTTCCCGGCTCAAAATGGCCTGCTTAAATCCGCTGTCAGACAGCAGCATACCTTTACGGGACATTTTCTCGATCATTTCATCGATAATGTCATCCCTCGTTTCGCCGGATAAATGCGGTTCAATCAAGTCCGTACTGATAATGTCAGTCAGTTTTTTGATTTCGGTCATCCCGGCTTTTCGGCTGTCAGCCTGAGATGGTTCCTTTGTTTCTTTTGCCGCTGCAGCTTCATTTGGTGCGGCAGACGGCAGCACCTCGCCGGGCGCGGGGGATTTCGCCATATCTTTCTTCAGTACATTAACCAACAGAGCGGTGACAAGAGAGCCTGCTGTTACAGCGATAAAAAACATCAGTACATGATCTACTGCTCCAAGTACAGCAACGATGGGGCCGCCGTGTGCCACTCTGTCCCCCACATGGCCGATCATCGCTATCACCGATCCGGTCATAGAACCCGCCATAATACTCGGGATCACACGAAGGGGGTCTTGGGCCGCAAATGGAATGGCTCCTTCCGTGATACCGAAAAGGCCCATCGTAAATGATGCTTTTCCCATTTCTTTTTCTGCGGCGGCGAATTTTCTTTTTCCTAAAAACGTTGCAATCCCAAGCCCTATCGGCGGTATACAAATGGAAACGGCAATCGGGCCCATGATTTCATAATTTCCTTCTCCGATCATTGCCGATCCGAAAAGAAAGGCCACCTTGTTTACGGGTCCTCCCATATCAAAGGAGATCATCGCTCCTAAAATCAATGCCAGAAGAATTGAACTCGAACCTTTCATTCCCGCAAGCCAAACCGTTAATGATGCGAAAATATGAGCGACGGGGGCGCCGATCAGAAATACAAACGCCAAACCGACGATCAGTGAGGCAAACACCGGAATAATAATGATCGGCATAATCGGCTGTATTGCTTTAGGAACTTTACATTTTTTGATTCCAAGCGCCGCATATCCCGCCAAAAATCCCGCAATGATTCCTCCAAGAAATCCTGCGCCGCTTGCACTGTCGTAAAAGCTGCCGGATGCCGCAATATATCCGCCGATCATTCCGGGGACAAGACCCGGCTTATCAGCGATGCTGAACGCGATGTACCCGGCTAAAATCGGGATCATGAATGAAAAAGAAGCACTGCCGATCTGTTCAATCGTTTTCCAAAAAGACTCATCCGGAATGACTAAGCCCTTTGGTGTTTTTTCTCCTCCAAGCGTCAATGCAACCGCTATCAATAATCCGCCGACGACAATGAAAGGAACCATAAAAGAAACGCCGTTCATTAAATGACGGTAAATCGGGTTTTGTTTTTTGCCCTGCTGACTTGCGGATTCAGCTTTTGAAGCAGATTGATAGACCGGCACTTCACCGCTAAGCGCTTTTTGAATTAATTCTTCCGGTTTGCGGATGCCTTCCTGAACCCCGACAGCCAGCAGCTTTTTTCCCGCGAATCGGTCTTTGTTCACCGAACGGTCCGCCGCGATAATGATTGCGTCTGCTTCCCGGATTTCCTCTTCGGTCAGCCTATTTTCCACCCCGATTCCGCCCTGGGTTTCCACTTTGATCTCAACGCCTAATCTGCCGGCTGCTTTTTGTAAATTTTCAGCAGCCATATACGTATGGGCAATGCCGTTCGGACATGATGTAATCGCTAACAGTTTCATATAAATCCTCCTTTGCAGTCTGAATTTCAAGATCTTGTCTCAACTTTATACTGAAATCAGCCTGTGATAAGCGCGTTTTTTTACCATAAGTTCCGGAAATAACGGCATTTTTCCCTATAAACAGAAAAAAGCAGGGAGATATTCCCTACTTTTAATAGTTTAAATACGATAAAAACATCATCACATTTTTTTCTTCCGTCAGTTTTTGAATAAATGCCGGCTGCTCGCTAAGATAGGAAAGCTCACTGAATAATTGCTTTACCTTGTTTTGATCTTCGTGTTTGACTGCAAGCATAAAAACGAGCGACACCTTTTCTGTCCCCCATTCAATCGGCTCTTTTAAGGTGGCGATTGCAATGGCTGATTGTTTGATATATTTAGAGTTCGCGTGAGGGATGGCAATACCCGCCCCGATATTTGTCGCCGACATTTTTTCTCTCATTACTGCATGAATGCCATACTCTTTTTCTACATAGCCTTTTTCATACAAAGCCTGCGCCAGCTTTTCAATGACCTGATAACGGTGCTCTGTCTCTTGCTGTAAAAAAACGAGAAACGGAGTCGTGTCGTTCAGCATTTTAAACGTTTTTTGCTCCCGGCGATGTGATGTATCAAGCTGTTGCATAAATGCGCTGAGCTTCTTTTCATCAGCAGACTCCAAAAGCGGTGATACGACAATATGAGGGATCGTTACATTTCCAAGCCCTATCGTAGAAATGACGAAATCTATATCTTTATGCTTTTTGATATACTCTGTCAGCTCCGCTTTTGCGATACAGTCTTTTACCGTAATGTAATGAAATTTGCGTTCAATTTTAGTCCGCAGCAATTGTGACATGCCAATGCCCATATGGCAGACGATGATCGTCCCTTTAGGGTTATGACTGCTTCGGCGCAGCCGTTCGATCGCTGCCTGAAAATGAAGCGTCAGATAGGCCGCCTCTTCTTCAGGAATACAGAGATCAAATGTTTGATTGATGTCTTCTAAAACGTCAATGATAAGATGAAACAAATAAGGGTACATTTTTTTGATGTCGTGAAGCATGGGGTTTGAAACAGAGAGATCATAGCTCAGCCGCTTCAACACCGGATCGAGATGAATGTTCAATCCGTTGATCAGTTCCTGGTCTTTATGAAAATCCAGCATTTGCAGTTCTGAAACACGATTGATCAAATGCCTGACGACTTTGGAAAGCTCAGAATCTTCAAGATCAAGCTTCTTTTCTTGCTGCGATGGATAGCGGACTTTCCCGCCTATTATATGTAAAGTTAAATAGACGGCTTCTTCCTCAGGAAACCGGATGGCAAATACCGGCTCAAGCCGTTTTAAACAAGCCAGTGTCCATTCATATTCTTTCTTCTTTTTTACCGCGTCCAGCTGTCTTGCAGAAATGGCGACCGGCTGTTTCATTTTGATACGGCGGATAGTCAGCAATGTATGCAGCAGCAAACTTTCAAATGTTTCATCCGTAAAATAGATAGAATGTTTTTTTTGTAATAACTTGATTTCTTTTCTCACAAAGTCCGCTTCATAACTTAAAAACTTACTTTTTATAAATTGGCTTGTAAATTCCGCATTATCAATCAAATCTGAAATTCGCGCCAATGCTTTTCTTTTGTTTTTTTCGTCCCCTTCAATCTTTAAGCCAAGCCGCTGTTTAGAAACCAGTATGAGATCAAATCGCTTCAGCCACTCCTCAACCGCACTTACATCCTTTTTAATGGAAGCTCTGTTTACAAAATGCTGTGCGGCAATTTCTTTTGCGGAAACGGGCTTTGAATTCATTAATAAATCATAAGCGATGTGAAGTATTCTTTCTTCATCGGTCTTGTGCCTGCATGTAAAGTGCTCATTATAAATTTGCCGGCTTAACCGTGACCTTTCCTGTTCAGATATATGTAAATAGACGCCTAATCCCGGTTTGCGGATCAGCTGAGCTTGAGCATGTTCATTCAGGAAATCTTCAATCGTTTTCAAATCATTCCTGATCGTTTTTTCAGAACAGCGGACCCTGTCTGCGAAATCTTGCACAACTAAGTAGTCATCAGGTTCAGATAACAACAGATACAAAATCTTTTTCTGCCTTGAATTCATGTATATCATCTGTTTTTCTATCCTTCCTGTCCGTTTCTGCTGGAGCAATTGTGATAGGTTAAATATACTGCGCATACGAAACCGTTTTCATTTTATAGTGAAACAAAAGAGTAAAAAGTTTTGTTTTTTACCGCAGGTTCCGGAAAAATCATGTTTTATACAGAGACAATTCACCTTTGATTGACGTCAAAACACCAACCGTTTTTAAACGATTGGTGTCGGCAGCGAAAACCTGCTGTTACAGCCAAAATGTTTCGCCAAGCGCTAATGCTTTCAGGTTTTCAGGAGATAATGCAAGCCGATCCCACTCGCCGTGCAGTCTGCTTAATGCTTCCGGGCCTGTATCATCAGCAAGCCGGAATGCCCCGTAATGCATGGGAATGAAGCTGTCAGCCTTCAGCTCCAAAAACGCTTTTACGGCGTCTTCCGGATTGATATGTGACACTTGCATAAACCATTCCGGTTCGTATGCTCCGATCGGCATCAGCGCCGCATTAATACGAAACCTCTCTCCGATTTCTTTAAAGCCTTCAAAATAGCCTGTATCTCCTGCAAAATAGATGGACTCGCCGTTTTTGCTTTCTATGACCCAGCCTCCCCAATGAGAGGTATCGGTATCCCAAAGCGTTCTCCGTGTCCAGTGCTGGGCCGGAACAAATGATATATTCACCCCCCGCATCTCAAAACGATCCCACCAATTCATTTCATGAACGTTTTTGCGGCCTTTTTTGTTGAACAGCTTTTTCAATCCCGCAGGCACGTAAAAATCCGGGTTTCCTCTCAGTTTTTTTATACTCGGAAAATCAAGATGATCATAATGCCCGTGTGAAATGAGCACGGCATCAATGTCAGGCAGTTCGCTCAATTCATATCCCGGCTCTGTCAGCCGTTTTTGAAAACCCATCCGCCGCGCCCATACAGGGTCGGTCATTATGTTAAGCCCCTGTATTTGGATCAGAAATGAAGAATGGCCGATCCAAGTTATGGCGGTTTCCGTCCGATTGACGGCAACATCACGGACATCCCTTGTGACCGCTTTCGGAATGTTCTCGCTCAAGTCTTTACTTTTTTCTCTTCGTTCTTTCATCCATTTCCACATGTCCCTGAATCCATGTTCATTCTTCACGCCATTCAAGTTTTCATATCTTTTTTTCATTATCATTCTCCCTTGACACGTGTTCTATTAGATTCATCGGACATTTATACAATGTCTGTAAATACCGCCCCGCTTGCTTCGGCTAAATCTTGAGGCGCTGCTTTCAGCTGCATTCCGATTTTCCCCGCACTGACAATCATAAACTCCAGTGTTTCAGCGGATCTATCAATAAAAGTCGGAAACCTTTTTTTCATGCCGATCGGAGAGCAGCCGCCGCGCATATAGCCGGTTACTCCCAAAAGGTCCTTCATGGCAATCATTTCTATTTTCTTCTCACCTGCCGCCTTCGCAGCTTTTTTCAGATTCAGTTCTTTTGCAACGGGAACGACAAAGACGTAATAACGATCAGTACCTGCAGATGCCACTAAGGTTTTATAAACATATTCGGCAGCGTATCCGATTTTTTGTGAAACGGAAAGACCGTCTGCGGGCTGTCCCCCTTCTGTTTTGTAACCTAATAGCTCATAGGGAATGTTTTGCTGCTCAATGATACGGACAGCATTTGTTTTCACTGTTTTTTTCGCCATGGTTTTCCTCCGTTTTCTGTATTTCTTTCTGCTTTATTTTCAACTTCGATTTTAATAAAATGACCGCTCAGTTGCGTGCTTTGTAATACTCAAGTGCAAACTGTTTAAAACGCTCAGCAGCGGGAGAAAGAGCATGGTTTTTCAGCTGGGCTAGCGCTATGGTGCGTTCGCATTGGTAATCTGCAACCGGTAGAAAAACGACCGGAAAGTATGAATGCTCCGCGGTTTTCGGCAGCACTGCAGCCCCCAGACCCGCGGCGGTCAGCCCTAATATGGTTGACACTTCCTCTCCTTCAAATGCGAGATGCGGGTGTATATTCAAATCCCGGCACATCAGATCAAACATATACCTCAGCCCGTATCCCGGTTTAAAACCCACAAAATCCTCGTCCTGCATCTCTTTCATTTGAATGCTTTTATTTCCTGCAAGCGGGTGGTTCTCAGGTAGCACCGCATAAAGAGGCTCTTTCTCCAGTACTGTCCATTGTAAAAGCTCGCTGGGAAGCGGCGGGGAGCTGAGACAGATATCCGCATCTCCCGTTTCCACCATTTTGCGAAGCGTTTCATTTGCGCCTTGATAAAGCCGGAAGGTCACGTTTGGGTATAGCTTTTTAAATTCGGCAATCAGCTGAGGCATTAAGCGCAGCCCGAGCGTATGAAGAAAAGATACAGATATTTCGCCGTGCTCCAGGCTCATATTCTTTTTCACTTGTTCAACGCCTTCATTTAAAGCTCGTCTCGCTTGTTTTGCTTTTATTAAGAACTGCTCTCCGTGCCTTGTCAGCCGGACGGCTTTTGTCTCTCTGTAAAATAACGGCGCGCCTAATTCTTCTTCGAGCCTGATAATCGATCGGCTTAATGCCGGCTGAGAAATCATTCTTTCTTTTGCCGCATTTGTGAAATGCTGATGAGCTGCCGCCGCAATGAAGTTGTCAATTTGATGAAGCTCCATTTTCTCCTTCTCCCCTTTCTTCATAACCTACACGCATTAATTCTATAGTTATTATAAATTAGACACATTGAAATGAAAAGCGTACGATACATATATAACCAACAGTGAGAAAAGAGGGACATTCATGACGTTTATTCAGCCTCATACAAAGGCTTACAGAAAGGCCAGCTTGGCTCTGTTTATCAGCGGCTTTGTGACCTTCGCCACGCTTTACACGACACAGCCGCTTCTGCCTTTGTTTTCGGAAGAGTTTCATATTTCCGCTGCGGCTGCCAGCTTAACTTTATCCATCTCAACAGCCGTTTTGGCATTTTCATTATTGGCCGCCGCTTCGTTGTCTGACGGATTCGGCAGAAAAAAATTAATGGTGCTGTCGTTAACAGCTACTTCTGTTTTAGGTCTATTAACAGCGTTCAGTCCGGCTTTTCCCGCGCTTTTGGCGATGAGGGCGCTGCTCGGTATTTTCCTGGCAGGCGTTCCGGCTGTCGCTATGACATATGTAGGCGAGGAGTTTGATCCGAAGGGCCTCGGGAAAATGATGGGCTTGTATATCAGCGGCACAAGCATCGGGGGAATGAGCGGCAGGCTGTTAACGGGGCTTCTGACCGATGTATTCGGCTGGCGGCCGGCGCTTGCCATCATCGGCATTCTTTCTATTGTATTAAGCTATTTGTTTTGGCGTTTTCTTCCGGCTCCGCGCCATTCATCTCAGCGGCATGCGGGCGTAAAAGCGGCATGTAAGGAATACGGAGCGGTCCTGCACCGCAAACGGCTGCTTTTGTTAATATCTCTGGGATTTATATTAATGGGGAGTTTTGTGACATTATATAATTATATCGGCTTTCATTTAATGGCGGCTCCTTATCATTTGTCGCAGACTGTGATCGGTTTTATTTTTATTGTCTATCTTGCGGGAACGTTCAGCTCGGTCTATATGGGGAAAAAAGCAGATCTTTTCGGAAGCGCGAAAATGATTAAGATTGCGATTTTTGTTATGCTTGCCGGCGCAGCGGTGACACTTTTGCCCCAGCTTGCACTCAAAATCGCGGGGATTGCCGTCTTTACCTTCGGCTTTTTCGGCGCGCATTCGATCGCAAGCGCCTGGGTCGGCCGCGCAGCCGGTGATCATCGCGCGCAAGCCTCTTCATTATATCTGCTTGCATACTATATCGGTTCAAGCGTGGTCGGGTCTTGCGGCGGTTTCTTTTGGACGCATTTTCATTGGATCGGTATCATTTCATTTATTTCGGTTTTGCTATTGCTGTCTTATCCGGTTTTATTTCTGGCGGAATTCAGAAAAAAGGGACATAGCCGCCTGCATGTGAATCAATAAAAACATTAAAGATTTGTGCCTTTTGTCCGATACTAAAGATAAGGCCGGCACGATACTCCCTATAACTATTCCTTTTGATTCAGTAGATTTCAAATATCGTGCCGGCTTTCTTCAATTAAAAAACATTCTTCAGTTGTCTCACTCTTCTGTTACATACCTGCCCAAACATCTTTCGCATATCTTCCTTCCGCCTGCAGCTGTTCAAGCCACTCCAAGGAAACTTTTGAATCAGTGTTATGTACCTTTTCATACGCCTGAAGCAGTACATTTTCGACAGCCGGAGCCATTTTGCTTCCGTCACCGCATATATAGAGATGGCCGCCTTGGTCAAGAAGGGCAATAATTTGTGCAGCCTCGCGAAGCAGAACATCTTGTACATATACTTTACAGTCCTGATCTAACCTGGAATACGCCCGATGCACGGTGACAAGGCCGTTTTTCTCCGCATGGTCGAATTCATCTTTGTACAGATCGTCTTCTTCAGGATGCCGGCAGCCGAAGTATAAATGAGCTTCACCCAGGCTGTTACCGGACATTTTTTCGGCAGCCCGCGCCTGGATAAATCCCCTGAACGGCGCAATTCCTGTGCCTGCTCCGACCATAATGAGAGGCGTTTTCGGATTTTCAGGCAATGCGAAACCCGACTGTGGCGAGCGGATGAAACAGACGGCAGAATCGCCTTTTTGTAATCCGGCTAAATAGTTCGAAGCCACGCCCCGGTATTCCCCACGGCCGCTCCATGCCGGAGCCGTCACAACGCCGACCGTGATACTGAGCTCCCCGCTGGTTGCCTTCGGTGAGCTTGAGATTGAATAATAGCGCGCCTTTAAGGACGGCAGAAGTTCTAAAAAGCGCTCAAACGGCAGTTCACATGCAGGATAATCTTCCAGCAGGTCCAGCATGGTCATTCGTTTTTTCAGCACGTTTTCTTTATATGCCGCATCATCAGAATAAAGATGCTCCAATTCTTTTTGGTGCGGCGGGCACACGGTATGTGCGGCAAGTTCGCGAAGCTGGGCTCTCGTTGCCGGCTCCTGCAGCTCTACATAGGACGCCAAAAGCTCCGGCGCATTAACCGGCCGGTCCATCGGCAGATGAGGCAGCTGTCGGCCCTTGATCTTAAAGTGCTGGTTCGGATCAAGACCGAATCGGCGAATGACACGGCTGATCAGTTCCCCGCTGTTTTGCGGAAGCACCCCGAGATGATCTCCTTCCTGATACGTTTCTGTTTCGGGGAGACGCAGCTCAATATGCCGGACTGAGCGCTTGCTGCTTTCGGTATGAAGCTCTTTGTTCGTGATGACCTCCGCCTCAAATGCTTTGTACGTTTTGGCAATCGGCGTCTCGGCTGCTTCACTTACGTATTCGATTGATAACTGTGATTTGTTTGTCTGTTTTGGAGCGGCCTCTATATGAAAAGCCTTCATGATGTCCTTCCAGAATGAGTCTTCCCAGGCTTCCTGACTGTACTCAAAATCATCGGCATTGTCGCCCTCCCCGATAGAGGTCAGCCGTTTTGCCCCTTTTTCTTCAAGCACTTTGTCTATCAGGCGGGGGATCCTTTGGTAAGTGGCGGCCCAGTTGCGGTCTCCGCAGCCGAAGACGGCGTAAGAAACACCCTTTAATTCCTGATCTTCAAGGGTTTCCATCCATTTCACAAAACCCGCCGCATTATCAGGCGGCGCCCCGTTATAAGAAGCCGTAACAATAACGACCGCGCCTTTTACAGGCAGTTTCCCGGCATAATCATCGAGCGGGCCGGTTTCAGTTGAAAATCCTTTGCTTCTTCCGATATCAGCCAGCTCTTCCGCGATTCCTTCCGCAGTTCCTAAATTTGATCCGTAAAGAATGAGAAGCGGCGTTCCGTGGGACGGGATTTCTTTCGTTTCTTCTTTGTGACCGCTTCCTTCAGCTTTATGGTTTTGTACGGGCTGATGATTGGACACGTCCTTGTTTTTCACACGGATTTTAAAATCACCGGGCTTAATGGTTAGAGCTTCTTTAATCGTAAGCTCATAATCAGTATGATCAATCAGTTCAAAATGTTTCAGGACAAGGCCGAGCACCATTGTCGCTTCCTGCAGGGCAAACTGCATCCCGATGCATGCGCGCTGTCCGTTTCCGAACGGCTTATACGCATCAGCCGGAATTGCCGCGGGATCACTGAACCTTTCCGGACGGAATAACTCGGCATCTTCTCCCCACGCGCTTTTATCCCGGTGCAGCTGAGGAGTCAGAATCGTCACCGGCTGTCCCTTCGCAATCGGATATTTCCCGCCGAGAACCGTATCTTCCTTCGCGTACAGAGAAAATGCCGGGGCAGTCGGATACAGCCGCAAAGTCTCATTTAGCACCATGCGGATATATGTCAGCTGCTGAATCTGCTTATATTCAGGGGTCTCTCCCGTCAGCACCCGCTCGGCTTCCTGAACGGCTTTTTTCAATTTATCTTTATTTTTCAGCAGGCAGTATATCGCAAAAGAAAGCAGCCCGCTTGTGGTTTCATGCCCAGCGATCAAAAAGGTAATGATTTGATAACGGATATTTTCATCATCCAGCCTTTCCCCTGTTACAGGGTCTTTCGCTTCAAGCATCAATGCTAAAAGGTCAGACAGATTCTCATCCGGATTTTCCCTCCGCTCAGCGATGATCCGGTCTACAAGCGAATTCATCTCTTCAATATCCTGCTGGAACTGATGTCTCGTTTTGATCATCAGCTTGTCCTGCAGGCTGTGTCTTTGTGATTGGCGCATTGCCTCCTGCAGCGCACGAAGCATACTTGTGATAAAAGGATGCTGTGTGTCGCGGTAAAAGCTGTTAAAGCGGTAATGAAATCCGCACAGGCCGATTGTATCCAGCGTCAGGCGCGTCATATCTTCGGCAACGTCAATTTCTTCATTCGGATTTAATCTGCTCCACTTCTGCACGAGCTGCATGGCAATATCCAGCATCATTGAATGATAGCCTTTCATCGCCTTCTGGCTGAAGCTCGGCAATAAAATCCGATGCGCTTTCTGCCAATTCTTTTCGTGAGTCCAGCTCGTAAATAGTCCGTCACCGCCAAACTCACGGACTTTCAGCAAGGCTTTGCTGAGATTTTTGTCAAATCGCTTTTCATCACAGACTTCTGCCGCGAGCTCGCGGCCTGAGACGAAGACCCCGACAGAGCTCGGAAATTCAAAACGAAAGATCGGGCCGTATTCTTCGGCAATTTTCCAAAGCGATTGTGACAGTTTTTCTTTTTCCAAGTGAGGGAGATTTTTCAGAGGCCCGTATGTTTTCGGCTGCGGTATAGCGCTTAGCTGTTTCATATCGATCTTCCTTCCTTCGGCGAATAATTAATGAGTTCTGATGGCATCCCAAGAACATTGTTCCAATTCTTTCAAAAACGGTTTTGTTATTTCGACGCTTCCCGTCCGGATAAGCTGATAGAGTTTGAGATATGCCCCGAGCAGCAGCGCCATCAGCACATTGGACGGCAGATTGCGGAGCACACCTTCAGACTTGCCGCGCTGAAAAAAGACGTCAAGCATCTGTGTTATTTCATCAAGAAGCTTACGGCTCGTTTCATTCAGAAAGTAGGCGTCCTTATTCGTTTCAAGAAAAAACAATGCATACTCACTTTCCTTCGTAAAATCAATCAGACAATAAAACAGGTGATGAAACCCTTCTCTTACAGATATCCCCTGAAAGTCCGTTTTGACTTTTTTCATAAAACGCTGCGCACTTTCCTGATACAGTACGTTCACAAGTGTCTCTTTACTGTCAAAGTAACGGTAAATTGTGCCGGTTCCAACATCGGCCTGAGCGGCAATCATCGGAATCGTCGTGGCGTCAAATCCTCTATCTGTAAACAAAGTAAGCGACGCTTTCATAATGAGTTCAACCTTATTTGAAGCTGTCATTTCATCCCCCTTTCTAAATGCGGAATGAATATTCATTCCGTTTGTTCAAAATATTTAAAATGTACGGTCATCTGATTACTATTGTATAAGAAAAAAACTTTTTTTAATATAAAATATATGTGAAATAACCAAAAATAAGGAAATATGCCCAATTTCACAAAAAGAGCTGCAGTGACTTAAGCAGCTCTTTTTATTTCCCAAGAAATATTCTATTTAATGGCAGTAATAAAATGGAATGAATCTCTGCTGACAACTGAAATGTCTCTGAAATGCTGATCATAGAGCACCTCAATCACATCCTTTTCACTCATCCGCGAAGGTTTCAAAACCATATAGAAACACCCGTCAATTTGAAGAACGCGGTACACTTCTTTACATGCCGTCCGGTAATCGCTGACTGTTTCAGCAGTATGTAACGAGAAGACTTTATGAAAACTGCGGTCGCGGAACGGTATACTTTCCGGCCTCCCCTGCTGAATGTTTCCGAGCCCGGCTTTTATAACCGAACGGTTTGCGCGCTGTGTTTTCCGTATTTTACGTTTCGATGTTTCTATGCTTTTAAGACTGCCCTTTTCAAGCTGCCCGATGATTTGTTTAAACATTGAGCCGTTTCCGGTCCCGATTTCCAAAATGCGGTCGTATTCCTGTATGTCCATCAAAATTTGCTGAATGACTGACTCCGCCGGTTCTGATGCAGCAAAGTATTTCGCGCGCATTCGTTTTAATGCTGAAGATGTATGTTGCAACATTGTATAACACCCGCTTTTCCATTCCTGTGATTTATTATTCAGAAATAATATTACCTCGTATTAGTATGAGGTACTAACTAGACGCACTTCTCTTCATGAACGTTTCGATTTATTTGAAATTTATATTTGTTTTCATAAAAAAAAGACGGAAAACGTAGGTTTTCCGCCTGCTCTAGTACCAATAATACGGTGCTATATATCTTGTCTGCCGGGAAAGCGCCGCCATTCTCTGCCGGCGATACGGGTTGCCGTAGCCGTGTTTAAATGAATGGGGCATTGACGCATACCCGTGCCCGATGGATGGAATTCTGTTCTGACCGCCTTGCATGCTATCACCCGCTTACCAATTTTTCTTTCTTTACCATGGTATGCAGGCCGTCTGCGACGTGACAGCAACATCCTCGCTAAACCTGGTCCTTCTCCATTGTGTAATGATTCAGCAGTTCAATTCTGAACATGATGATCTCCTCCTTCTCCTCCGTTTTGGCCCTTCGTGTCCGTTAGTTCATATAAAAGTGTTTCAGCTGGCGTTCTTTCGCTTCATTATAAAACTCTTCGACCTGCTGTTCTCGTTCATACTCTTCCGCACTTTTAAAACGCTTTGAAATGGTCAGTGTTAAAAAGAAAAGATTAATGGTCATTATCGCTCACCCCCTTTCAATATCCGCACAAGCGAAAATAACCCGCAGCAAAGTTCATATGCGCTGCGGGCAGACTAAATCCGCAGACAAAAGAAGACGGTGCTTCTTTCCCTGCGGGGAGCTGCGAATGTCCTGATACTCCGAAATTAACGTGCTTGACGGGCAGAGGTTAAGGAAGGACACGAACTCTTCCACAGGCTGAATAGGTTCAATTGTAGATTTTGATTGCCGTTTAACGTCGTCATGTGATTCAACCTCCCTTTGCTTTTTTCTTACTTTGTAAGTATATCCATCAGCTTCCATTTTGTAAACATTTTTTTCAAGATTTGGACGGAAAATGTGCTGGCATTCCGCTTCAATTGTCCGTGTTTTCCGGCATCTTTCTTACCTCAGGAAACTCTTTTCATCCCTTGCTTTTTCTGATCTTTTTTTGAATATGCAATAAAATAAATAAGGCCGACAAACACTGCCCCGCCGATGACATTCCCGATAAAGGCCGGAATGAGATTGCCAATCAGATCACCCCACGAAAAAGAACCTGCAAATATCGCAGCCGGGATGATAAACATATTGGCTACAACGTGCTGAAAACCAATTGCGACAAACGCCATAATCGGAAACCATATACCCGCGATTTTTCCGGCTCCGTCTTCTGCGCCGAAAGAAAGCCAGACGGCCAAACAGACAAGCCAGTTACAGCCGATCGCCGAAACAATGACTTTTCCAAACGGCATATCCAATTTGCCTTGTGCGACCGCAATCGTTTTTTCCAAGTAAGGTCCTGTTTCGGTTAATCCGACAACATGTCCGAAAAAGTAAGCGACAAACAGTGCGCCGACAAGATTCATCAACGTCACGATCACCCAATTTTTCACTAATGCACCGGCGGATATTCTTCTGGAAAACAGCGCCATGGATACCGACATCATATTTCCCGTAATCAGCTCCGCGCCGGCAAGAACAACGAGCACCAATCCGATGGGAAACACGGACGCCCCGATTAAACTCGACAGGCTTCCCCATTCTTTCGGAAGGTCGCCGATGACACGGATATCAAGCAAATAACCGAGTGCGATAAACGCTCCTCCCAAAAATCCTAATACAATCAGTGCTGAAAGCGGTGAATGCACCTTTTTTACCCCTGATTCGACCGCAAGCTCCGCTATTTCGTCCGGTTTACGAAAAGCCATAATAACCCCTCCATTTATCATTTCAGCCCGCAGTTTCCAAAGACGCCTAACAAAAAAGGCAGCATTCAACTAACCCGTCTGAAAAAACGGGGTTTGAATGCTGCCTAACTTGTATGCATACCCATACAACAATATCAAGCAGAATGAAAATATGCGGTATAGAATATGTACAGATCATGCACACATTCCATAAAAAATCGTCCTTAGGCCACTGCTGGCAGTTCATATCATATCAAATGTGACAATTTCGTGTCAATTGAATATTGTCAGCTTTTGATTTCTTCTTTATGCTCTTCAATTGAGCGGTCAAAGACAAACACCGATACGGCAATATTTTCCTCTATTTTAATATCTGAAAACAGATGCACAAGCTTTGCTCCGATGAGCTCTTCCATTCCGTCAGGCGTTTGTTTTGAATACAGCTCCTGAATTAAGCTGGTCCGAGCCGCATGAACCATTTCTCTTCCTTCAGGCGTGCGTGCGATAAACTGCTCACTTGCGCTTAGATTGCCGTAAAGCGTAGATACCGCCATGTTATCCACAAAAACGGTGTGAATTCGTTCAGGCCCCTTTCCAAATAATTCTTTGCGCAATTTCCGGATAATATCGTTAAATTCATGAATTTTTTTAGACATATTGTCCCCTCCGATTTTAGCCTATGAAAGACATTCCCGGTTCCCCTTTGTGACATTTCACCTGGTTAAAGTTTTCCTTTCGTATTGTATTATAATAAATATCACCTTATAATAAAAGCAGTGAAGATGGATTTGTAATAGGAAACGTGTTATGAGTCTATCGTTTTATACAAATAGGATTGGTCTGTTAGTAAGACTTGCTAGTGAACTATTCCGCCATGCGTATTTATACCGTTCTCCGTACAGGAGGCCGGTATCTATGTGCATGGCTTTTTTTCGAGTTTAAAAGATGGAGGGGAATTGGAAGTGACAGACGTTCAGTCTATCCGTGTCAAAATTGACGGCACGGAGTATGAAGCACCAGAGGGGTCTAAGATTTTAGATGTTTTAAACCAAAACGGAATTGAGATTCCGCAAATATGCCATGTACCGGAAGTGGATCCGATTCAAACATGTGACACCTGTATTGTTGAAGTAAACGGGAAATTGCAGCGCTCTTGTTCCACGGCTGCAGAAAACGGGATGTCCATCTCGCTTACGTCGGGAAGGGTAAAAGAGGCTCAGACAGAGGCCATGGACCGCCTGCTCGAGAATCACCTGCTTTACTGTACGGTATGCGATAACAACAACGGCAACTGCACACTGCATAATACAGCGGAAATGATGGGAATTGAGCATCAGAAATATCCGTATACACCGAAAGATGATTCAAAGTGCGCGGTTGATATGTCTCACCCGTTTTACCGCTATGATCCGAACCAATGCATCGCCTGCGGCCAATGTGTGGAAGTGTGTCAAAACCTTCAGGTGAATGAGACCCTTTCAATTGATTGGGAGCGCGACCGCCCGCGGGTCATTTGGGATGAAGGCGTCGCCATTAATGAATCTTCCTGCGTCAGCTGCGGCCAGTGTGTCACTGTCTGTCCTTGTAACGCACTGATGGAAAAATCAATGCTCGGCCAAGCCGGATTTATGACAGGAATAAAAGAAGATGTCATGGAACCGATGATTGATTTAGTGAAAAATGTTGAACCCGACTATACAAGCATCTTCGCCGTGTCTGAAGTGGAAGCGGCTATGCGCGATAAACGGACGAAAAAAACAAAAACAGTCTGCACGTTCTGCGGCGTCGGATGCTCTTTTGAAGTATGGACAAAAGGACGTGACATCCTTAAAATTCAGCCTGTTTCCGATGCTCCGGTTAACGCGATTTCCACTTGTGTGAAAGGGAAATTCGGCTGGGACTTCGTGAATTCGGAAGAACGGATTACAAAACCGCTTATCCGGAAAAACGGCGCATTTGTTGAATCGTCATGGGAAGAAGCTCTTGATCTTGTCGCTTCAAGACTCGGTTCGATCAAGGCCGAACACGGAAATGGTTCTGTCGGTTTTATTTCTTCTTCTAAAATTACGAATGAAGACAACTACGTCATTCAAAAATTGGCACGTCAAGTATTTGAAACCAACAACGTGGATAACTGCTCACGCTACTGCCAGTCACCGGCAACGGACGGCTTATTCCGCACCGTCGGTATGGGCGGAGACGCCGGCACAATTAAAGATATCGCAAAAGCGGGCCTCGTGCTCATCGTCGGCGCCAATCCGGCGGAAGGACATCCGGTTCTGGCCACACGCGTGAAACGCGCCCATAAACTGCACGGCCAAAAACTGATTGTTGCCGATCTGCGCAGAAATGAAATGGCTGAACGGTCCGACCTCTTTATCAGCCCGAAACAAGGGACTGACCAGGTCTGGCTCATGGCAGTAACGAAATATATGATTGACCAAGGCTGGCACGATCAAGCGTTTATTGATGAAAATGTCAACTACTTTGATGATTATAAAGAAACGCTGGAAAAATACACATTGGAATATGCGGAGCGCATCACCGGACTTTCTCAGAATACGATCATCCGCATTGCCGAAATGATTCGTGATGCAGACGGCACTTGTGTTCTTTGGGGCATGGGCGTTACTCAAAATACAGGCGGCTCTGATACATCAGCGGCGATTTCCAACCTGCTGCTTGCCACAGGAAACTACCGCCGTCCGGGCGCCGGAGCCTATCCGCTGCGGGGACATAACAACGTTCAAGGCGCTTGCGATATGGGAACTCTTCCAGGCTGGCTTCCGGGATATCAGCATATTACCGATGATGCGGCACGCGCTAAATTCGAAAAAGCTTACGGTGTTGAAATTGACGGCAAGCCGGGTCTTGATAATATCGAAATGCTCCATGCGATTGAAGAAGGAAACATGAAAGCCATGTATCTCGTCGGTGAAGATATGGCGCTCGTCGATTCAAACGCCAACCATGTTCATAACATTTTATCCAGCCTTGATTTCTTTGTTGTGCAGGATATTTTCCTTTCAAGAACGGCGCAATACGCGGATGTCATCCTGCCTGCGGTTCCATCTCTTGAAAAAGACGGAACATTTACAAACACAGAGCGGCGTGTGCAAAGATTGTATCAGGCGCTTCCGACACTCGGCGATGCAAAACCCGACTGGTGGATTATTCAGGAAGTCGCCAATCGTTTAGGCGCTGATTGGAATTACACGCATCCTAGCGACATTTTCTCAGAAATGGCGAGCCTTTCTCCGCTGTTCGGAAAAGCAAGCTACGACGTTCTTAGCGGCTGGAACAGCTTCCTATGGGGAAGCTTTACGGGAGAAAGCACTCCGCTTCTTTATGAAGACGGCTTTAACTTCCCGGACAAAAAAGCCCGTTTTGCGCTGAGCGATTGGGTGGAGCCTGCTGTATTCCCTGAAGAATATGACCTGCATATTAACAACGGACGGATGCTTGAACATTTCCACGAAGGAAACATGACAAACAAGTCAAAAGGCATTCAGTCTAAAGTTCCGGATGTATTTGTTGAAGTATCGCCGGAGCTCGCGGCTGAACGCGGAATTTGCGACGGGACAATGATCCGGCTCGTCTCTCCTTTTGGGGCGGTTAAATTGAACGCGCTTGTGACAGACCGCGTCCGCGCAAATGAGCTTTATCTGCCGATGAACTCTACAGATAAAGATTCTGCGATTAATTTCCTGACCGGGCCTGCGTATGATTCACGGACACATACACCTGCCTATAAGCAGACAAAAGTCCGCATGGAAGTGCTTGGTTCCTGTGATACTCCGCCGCTTCCGAAAACAAATCCGCGGAACAAAAAACGTCATCCGCAAAACGGTGTGGAAGCTCAGCGAAAATGGAACCGTCCGGGCTATGTGCACTTAACTGATTAAGGAAAGGAGGAAACATTATGGCAAGCCCGATTACTGAAATTCAAAAAGAAACGAAAACAGAGGAACAGCTGAAAGCTGAAAAACTGGAAGAACTGAAGACGCTTCTCGCAGAAAATGAAGAAGCTGTCGCGAAAACGATGTCCATCATGGCAGAGCTGAATGGCTTGGGCATTTTTGATGCCGCCGGCTATATGCTCCAGGCAAAAGAGGAGATTGCCAAAATCGCACTCGGACAGATTTCCCGGGAACCTGTCACCAATCTCCTGAATACGATGATGGCCGCGGGAGGCGCGCTGTCAAAAGCCGATCCCGAATTTATGGGCAGACTTTTAGAAAGCGCCATGGCCGGGACGGATCAGGCGCAAAGATTTTTAAAAGAGGACAGGAAAGTCAGTATGTTTGAACTGATGAAAGCCGTCGGTGATCCTGATATTAACCGCGCGCTCGGCTTCGGGCTGCAGTTTTTAAAAGGAATGGGAAAAGAATTACGCGAAACCCCGTCTGAATAAGAAACGAAAAAGCCATTGTCAAAAGACAATGGCTTTTTTTTATTCATCGGCCTCTTCCAGCCTCTTTTTATAAATAAGTGAACGGTCAACGCAGAAATAAGCGCCCGCTAAAAATACACAATCCGTTACAAACATCAGCATTTTCTGGCCCGCAGTCAGCCCTTGTCCGGGAAGAACCGCGCCGATATAAATGAAGGTGCTGACTGCAAGCAGAATAAATGCGTAATGCTTAAAATCTTCTATTAATGATTTCAGTCTTTTCTTCTCCATATAAAGTCACCTGCCAGTTTTATAGTCTACCAACATTATAATACAAGCTGACAGCCGACAGAGAATGTAAATCTATCCATTCTTTATAAAAGTGAATCAAGCGCCTGTTTCACATCCGCCGTTAAATCCTCAGTATCCTCAATACCGACCGAGATCCGCACGAGCCCGTCGGTAATGCCAAGCGCAAGCCGGCGGTCGCGCGGGATCGATGCGTGCGTCATTCTGGACGG
This sequence comes from Bacillus sp. JNUCC-21, assembly GCF_041222765.1. Lineage (NCBI taxonomy): Bacteria > Bacillati > Bacillota > Bacilli > Caryophanales > Bacillaceae > Bacillus > Bacillus sp. JNUCC-21. Next base: position 2,762,445 of record NZ_CP166019.1, read on the forward strand.
CACGGAGATTAAGCTTTCAACCGCTCCTAAACTTTCCGCGATCGTAAACAGGTTCAATTTTTCTAAAAACGCGTCGACGCGTTCGCTGCTGCCGACATCAAAGGAAATCATTCCGCCGAAACCGGAGCTTTGCGCTTTTGTCAGCTCATGGCCCGGATGTTTCGCTGATCCGGGATAGTAGAGCGTCTGAACGGCATCATGTGCTTCAAGCAGCTCGGCGATTTTTCCGGCGCTGTGATTGATGGCATCCATTCTGAGTCCCAGCGTTTTAATCCCTCTCATCAAAAGCCATGAATCCTGCGGTCCTAAAACGCCGCCCGTTGAGTTTTGCACATAATGAAGCTTTTCGCCCAGTTCTTTATCAGCCGTGACGACTAAGCCGCCGACGACATCGCTGTGGCCGCCGAGATATTTTGTCGCGCTGTGAAGCACGATGTCCGCGCCGAAGCTGAGCGGCTGCTGGAAATACGGCGTGTAAAACGTATTATCGACGATAAGCAATACGCCCGCTTCTTTTGCGATGTCAGACATCAGTTTGAGGTCAGTCACTTTCAATAGCGGGTTTGTCGGTGTTTCGATATAAATGGCTTTCGTATTCGGACGGATGGCTTTTTGGACTTTTTCTTTGCTGCTCGTATCGACAAAGTCCGCTTCAATGCCGAAGCGGTTCAGCACGCCTGTCATCACCCGGTAAGTGCCGCCGTATACATCATCCGTCATAATAACATGATCGCCGCTGTCAAACAGCATCATGACGGCAGTAATCGCAGCCATGCCTGAGCCGAACGCATATCCTGCCGCGCCGCCTTCAAGCTCCGCAATTAAGCTTTCAAGCGCCGTCCGCGTCGGATTGGCCGTTCTTGAATATTCATAACCCGTGTGCTCGCCCGCTTTCGGCTGTTGGTACGTGCTTACTTGATAAATCGGTACGGAAACCGCTCCTGTTTTTTCATCTCCCGTAATTCCTCCGTGCACCATCAGCGTTTTTTTCTTCATCTTACTGGCCTCCTTGAAAAATGTTTTTGCTTATATATCGATCGCTGCCGTCAGGGAAAATAGTGACGATATTTGATCCGGCGGGCGCTTTTTTCGCTTCTTCAAGCGCTGCATAAAGAGCCGCCCCTGAAGAGCTTCCGATTAAGAGGCCTTCTTTCTCAGCCGCTTCTCTGACAAGCGAAAACGCCGTATCGTCTTCCACCGTGTAAATGGCGTCAAAATGGTTCTCGTCCATATAATCCGGGATAAACTCCATGCCGATGCCTTCCGTTTTATGGGCATGCGGCTCTCCTCCGTTCAGGATCGAGCCTTCTGGTTCAACGATCACCGTTTTGACGGCAGGATTTTTCTCCTTTAAATAAGCTGCCGTACCGGCAAAGGTGCCGCCGGAACCCGCTCCTGCGACAAAAGCGTGGATATCCCCGCCGAGTGCGTTCCATATTTCGGGTCCGATCGTTTTATAGTAAGTCAATGGATTTACTTGGTTTTTAAATTGCAGAACGGCATAAGAATTATTAATCTCTCTCTCCAGTTCAAGCGCTTTTCGGATGGCTCCCTGCATGCCTTCTTCTCTCGGCGTATGCACGATGTCCGCTCCGAGAGCTTTCATAATTTGCTGCTTTTCTCTGCTGAAATGCTCCGGGACGCAAAAAACGGCGCGAAGCTGATGCTTTCTGGCGCACAGAGCGAGTCCGATCCCGGTGTTTCCGGCAGTCGCCTCAATGATAACGCCGCCCGGTTTCACCTTTCCCGTGCGAAGCGCATCTTCAATGAGCATCCCGCCCAGCCTGTCTTTAATGCTTCCGCCCGGATTCATCATCTCAAGCTTAGCATAAACCGCTGTTCCCTCCGGTATATCAAAATGCTTGAGACGGAGCAGCGGTGTATTTCCGATCAGTTCTGTAATATCTGTTATCACGTTCAATATATGTCCTCCTCCTGGAAAAGCGGAGGAGAACGAGAATCCCCCGCTTAGTGAATTCGTTTGATGACATTCAGGACAAGCTCAGTTGAATGAACAGCAGCCTGTTCTAAAAATTTATCAAATGAAACGTCAGATTCTTTTCCGGCAATATCAGATAAAGCTCTGATGACAACAAAAGGCGTTTTGAACTGGTGGCACACCTGCGCGACAGCCGCAGCTTCCATCTCAACTGCGTACAAATCCGCAAATTTGGCGCGTACGTCTTCAACCCGCTTCGGATCATTCATAAAAGAATCTCCCGTAGCGATTGTGCCTTTGGCGACTTGAATGCCGTTCAGTTCAGAAACCGCTTCCTCAGTAATGCTGATCAGCTTTTCATCAGCTTTGTATGCTGCCGGAAGACCCGGCACCTGTCCGTATTCATAGTCAAACGCCGTCACATCCACGTCATGATGGCGGACATCTGTTGAGATGACGACGTCGCCTACATTCAATGTATGATGAAAACCGCCCGCTGAGCCTGTGTTAATCACATAATCAGGTTTGAAACGGTCAAGCAGAAGCGTCGTGCTGATCGCCGCGTTGACTTTCCCGATACCTGATTTCAGCAAGATGACTTCGATGCCTTCATAGCTGCCAGTTGTAAACTCACAGTGAGCGATCATCTCTTGTTTTGCGTCTTTCAGTTTGCTTCTTAAAATCGTAACTTCCTCTTCCATTGCTCCGATGACTGCCAGTTTCATTTATACACAATCCCTTCGATTTACCGTTTAATCGCCTCCATTATCCAGACAAAGTCATTTTGCTGCGTAAACCGCGCGGCAAATCCCTCTTCTGAAAAGATGTTTTTCATTGTCGCGAGTGTCGGATAATGTTCCGTCTTTAAATCGTCCGCTAATTGATGATAGCCCTTTCGGCTTGCTTTTTGAATGGCTTCATTATAAGCTTCATGATCTTTAAAGACAGTATCGGCAAACACTATTTTATCATGCTTCTGAAGGATTGCGCCATACTGCTTTACAGCCGTTCGCTTTTCTTCATCGGTTAAATGATGAAAGGCGTACGAGCTGACGATGGTATCTATTTGAAAAGGCGGAGCGGGAAACTCCAGAAAATCTCCGTCACTGAACACGGCTTTGTCAGAAAGCTTGTCAGCCGCCAGTTTTCTCATTGACGGAGACGGTTCTACACCAAACACCTTTTTGTGCGCGGCGGCTAATTTCGCCGTTAAATTCCCCGTTCCCGGTCCGAACTCTAAAACGTTTGAACCTGAAAGTGCGACAATGCTGTCAAGAATATTGTCATATCCTTTAAAAACAGCAGAATATTGTTTGTCAGCCCCGTGCACTGTGGCGTCATAAGTCGCAGCCCAATCTTCAAATAAAGGAATAAATTCACGGCCCATATTTTTCACTCTCCATATTTTATAATTCCTATGAGTATAGTATGGATTAATCGTGGAACAGTTCCTATCCTATCACAAAAAAGAATGGAAGGGTACTAAAATACTTTGGGATTATTGCGCAATTACGGCAGAAAGGCTTATACTTTCATTGACTCAGAAGAAAAATCAGGAGGATCTGTACTGATGAATTTTCAATTGGATTTAATCAAAGATAAAGTAGAATTTTTCGAAGCGACATCTTTGCAGGAGCTTGAAAAGAAAATAAACGTTCAGATTGAAAACAACCAGGCGATTATGCTTCGCGTCCGTTCCGTATCCCATCAGGTGACGGCCGTTGACGGCAGAATCCTTTACAGCGCGTCGGTGCATTTTTCAGCTGACGTATGACAGAAAAAAGCAGCTGAATAATCAGCTGCTTTTTTGCGGTTATTTTAAGGTTTCTACTTTTGTCGGCTTCCAGCCTTTTTTGTCTTTCCAAGTGATGGTGACCTGATACTTTTTGCCGTTCGTTTTGTCTAAAACTTTACCCTTCGCATCTTGCGGACTTCCATTGTTTCCGAGCCACAGCACTGTCATATGGTCTTTTGACACGCCGGTTGCGTAAGAGATGGCGTCAAGCATTTCGGCCCAGTCTTCAGAGCTTGAGTCATACGTCGCCGCATGTTCTCCCGTCTGCTTTGTGCCGACCGCTTTCCATTTTGGGTTAACAATTGTTTTCTCGACATCGCTTGATGAACCGCCCTCTGTTATTTTTGCGCCTTTAAAAGGATCGCTTGAATCAGAGTCTTTTTTGCTGCTGTCATCACTTTTCGATGAATCATCGTCTTTTTTGCTGTCAGAGTCTGAAGATGAATCAGATGTGTCCTTATCTTGTTTATCTTTTTTGTCATCGTCTGATGCCGTATCTTTTTTGCTGTCTTTTATGTCTTCATCCGATGTCTGCTTCGTCTTGCCTGATGCAGGTGTTTCCTGCTTCTGGCTCGTGTCCGCTTTTTCGCTCACGTCGCCCGACGGACTGTTGATGAAGAGGCTGACGGCAACGACGACAATAAGAATAGATACGATAGCAATTAAAATGTTAAGCACCATATTTGCTTTTCTGCGCTTATCACGGTTTTCAAAACGAGATTGTTTATTGCTCAATCATTCTGCACTCCTTTATCCCTCTTGCTCAGCATATATTTTAACATGGGCTGAGCGGTTGTTCTATGTCTGATTTATTTCATTTTCATGTACCTTTTTAACAATATCATAAAACACTGTATTTGTCAGAGCCTTATCCCCCGGCGTGTCCATGTGCAGCACCACGAGAGCGTATTTCGGCTTGTCCGCGGGAAAGTATCCCGCAAACCATTTGTGGTAAAGCGTCTGTTTTTCTTTTGTGAACATTCCCGTCTGGGCCGTTCCCGATTTGCCTGCTATCTCATACGGCAGATCCTGAAACCTTCGGCCGGTTCCTTTCGGTGAGGTGACGACTTCTCTGAGAATTTTTTGAAGCTGCTGAGCCGTATATTTGTCGATGTTTTCCCCTTTTAACGGCTGATCTTTGAATGACGCCATCGTCGTTTTGTTTTTGTATTCAATTTTGTCCGCGATTTTGACTTGTTTTTTTTCACCGCCGCGCGCGATCGCCGCCATCATATTGGCGACTTCAAGAGGCGTGACTTTCACGTTTTTTTGCCCGATCGCCGTCTGTGCGACGGCTTTTTTTACGGTTTTGTCTTTGTCATCTCCCCAAATGACCCCGTTTTTTTCATTATACAGCTGCCTGAATCCGTCTTCCCGGTACAGCTTGCCTTCCCAGCCCGCCCGCTGGGTGAGACCGAGTTTTTCCGCCATGTTTTCAATAACGGAATCATCTTTTTTGATCAATTTTTCCGCAAGACTTGTAAACGTATAATTGCAGCTTTGGGCAAAGCTTTCTCCAAAACTGAGCGTGCCTTTGTCATCCCCCGGCTCTCCGTACAGGTTGAGATTGCAGTTAAAGGATGTGCCCGGCTTCACTTCGTTTTGTTCTATTGCGGCTGCGGCGATCACCGTTTTAAATACTGATCCCGGATAAATCGGCGTCAGCATGTAATTTTGCAGTGTCTGCTGCTTTGACATGTCGGCGTCAGGCTTTGATACCATTCCGAGCACACTGCTTTTTTCAATGTCTAAAAGGACGGCTCCCCCCTTTTTTAACCCGCGGTCTTTCAATACATCTTCCATTGCTTTTTGAATATTGCGGTCGATGGAGGTTTTGACTTGCAGCGGATAAAACGCGTTTGCTTCAGCCGTATATTTGACGTCCATTCCGAATAAAGGGTTTCCCCTTCCGTCGACATGATACAAAAGTTTTGTGTCCTGATCCGCCAGTAAAAACTCATCAAACGTCCGCTCCATCCCGCTTGTCCCGATCTTTGCCGTGATCGGCAGTTCCTTCCTGCCGGGGTATTTCTTTTTCAAAAGCTCAGGGTCCTGGTTTGTCGCGCCCAACAGATGAGCGGCTATGTTTGTTTCCTTGCTGTCTTTCATATATACGCCGTAAATGCCGGGATATTTCAAAGAATTGATATTTGACACGGATTGTTTCGTCAAATGTTTTATTTTTCTGCTGTTCAGGACCACCGGTTTTTTCGCTTCCGTGAGCAGCTGCCTGAGCTCCCCCTGTTTCATTCCGAGAATGTCTGATACCCGGTCAACCGGCCAATCCTGCGTCACGAGAAAGGGAAACAGTATGACGGCAGGCTGCTTTTTTCCGGTCAGTTCTTTGCCGTTCCGATCAAGAAAAGAGCCGCGTCCGTCTGAAATAAGGACTTCTTCCGTCCGCTGCTTGACGCTTTCCTGAATCAGATTAATATTGGATTTTGAAAAAGATTCTGTAAAAAACAGCTGAATTTCAGCCAGCCTCGCAAGCAGAAAGAAAAACACGAGCAGAAAACAAATCACGGCCGCTTTCAGCCTTTTTGATACGATCATAAAAAAACACCTCATCCACATTTTGGACGAGGTGTTTCATTGTTAAACGGATCTTATGAAATTTTCACAATTTTCACGAGCATTTCTCCGCCCGGCGTCTGAACTGTCACTTCTTCGTCCACTTTTCTGCCGAGCAGGCTTTTGGCGATTGGCGAGTCGTTTGAAATTTTCCCTTCAAACGGATCAGCTTCAGCGCTTCCGACAATCGTGTAAGATTCTTCTTCACCGTCCGGCAATTCGATGAATGATACGGTTTTTCCCAAACCGACTACATTTGAACCGCCGTCGTCCTCGATGATTTTCGCATTGCGGATCATGTTTTCAAGCGTCGTGATGCGCCCTTCCACAAATGCCTGTTCTTCTTTTGCAGAATCATACTCAGAGTTCTCTGACAGATCTCCGAAGCTTCTTGCGATTTTAATGCGTTCTACTACTTCTTTACGTTTAACCGTTTTCAATTGCTCTAATTCTTGTTCTAGTTTTTGTTTTCCTTCGTGAGTCATCGGAAAAACTTTTTCTTGTGCCATGTTCCTTCACTCCTTGGTGGTTGTCCCTCAACAATAACGTGTGATTATGTATGAGAGCATAAACGAAAAAATCAAGAATGAGAACACAGGGCAGTCCTCGTTCTTCTCTCCCATATAGGTACTGTTTATCTTAAACTGAATGTGTGTTTTCTGCAAATGTTTCGGTTTATAAACAGGGAAAGAAGGGAACTGTCTCATTCCCTTCCAGCCTATACATAATATGGTCTGAGTTATTTATGTCTATGCTATGGTATTACAAAATTGCATTTTGTTCAAGGATCGTTTGAATCTTCGTGACCATCAGATCAATCGCGACGTGGTTTTGTCCGCCTTCCGGAATAATGATGTCCGCGTAGCGTTTCGTCGGTTCAACAAACTGATTGTGCATCGGTCTGACGACGGACACATACTGCTCAATGACAGAATCGATTGAACGGCCTCTTTCGTTAATATCTCTCATAATCCGTCTGATGATACGGAGATCCGCGTCCGTGTCGACATAAAGTTTCATATCCATGAGGTCGCGAAGTCTTTTATCTTCGAGAACGAGAATGCCTTCCAGAATAATGACATCCTTCGGCTCAACCGGAATGGTTTCCTCAGAACGCGTATGCAGTTTATAATCATAAATCGGCTTTTCTATCGGCCGGTAATTCAAAAGCTCTTGAATATGCTCGATTAAATAGTCATTATCAAATGCGAGCGGGTGATCATAGTTTGTGTTCAGCCTTTCTTCAAACGGAAGATGGCTTTGGTCTTTATAATAAAGGTCTTGCTGGATCATTAAAATCGAGTGTCCTTTAAACTGTTCATAGATGGAACGGGTGACGCTTGTTTTTCCTGATCCGGAACCTCCTGCGATGCCTATAACTACAGGACTCTTACCCATTGGTGATTACTTCCCCTTTCTCATCATGTTGCTCGGATAAATCTTTTTGTCTACTTTAAATGTAACGATTTGCAGGGGATGGCGGGCAGCATCAAGCTCGTTTCCGTCTTCGTCCCAAATAGTGCCGATTGTGAATGTGAAATTGTCGATTTCAGGACCGAAAAATTCCACTTCGTCACCTTGTTTAAAGAAATTGCGCTGCTGGAGCGTCACCATTTGAGTTTCCTCGTTATACGCGAGCACGAGACCGGCAAAATCAAATGTTGTTTTCTTTCCGTGTTCACCGAACATCTGCTCTTCATACCCGGGCGTGCCTTCAAAGAAAGCAGGCGCGGTATCCCGGTTTGCACATTTGTCCAGCTCATCCAGCCATTCTTTTTGAATGACAAAGTTTTCAGGATCAGCGCAGTATGCGTCGATGACTTTGCGATACACGCTGACAACCGTCGCAACGTAATGAATCGATTTCATCCGGCCTTCAATTTTCAGGCTGTCGATACCCATCTCGATCATTTGCGGAATGGATTCAATCAATTTTAAATCTTTCGGGCTCATCGCAAACGGAGCGTCTTCTTCGTCATAGAGCGCGACCGCGTTTGCACCGTCTGTCTGATACAGATCATAATCCCAGCGGCAGGACTGACAGCAGCCGCCGCGGTTGGAATCCCGGGCCGTCATGTGATTGCTCAGCACGCATCGTCCTGAATAAGCGATACACATAGCGCCGTGGATAAAGGTTTCAATTTCAATATCCACCTTTTCCTTCATTTCTTTAATTTCCAGTCCGCTCGTTTCACGGGCAAGCACCACGCGGTCAAGCCCTTCTTCTTTCCAGAACTGCACCGCTTTCCAGTTGGAAAGGGACTGCTGTGTGCTGAGGTGAATTTCTACGTCCGGGGCCACTCTCCGGCATGTTTCAATAATCAGCGGATCAGCGACGATAATTCCGGCAACTTTTGCGTCTCCCAACGCTTTTAAGTATTCTTCCAGACCGTCCATATTTTCATTATGGGCGAAAATGTTTGTTGTCACATATATTTTTGCCCCGTATTTTTTGGCAAATTCTACGCCCTCTGCAATTTCTTCTATTGAGAAGTTATCCGCATTTGAGCGGAGTCCGTATTCCTGTCCTCCGATAAAAACCGCGTCCGCTCCGTAATGAACGGCAATTTTTAATTTTTCAAGGTTTCCTGCCGGAGCAAGGAGTTCAGGTTTTTTCGTAATGACGCGTTTTCCGTTTACGACTTTGGAAATGGTTTGATTTACGGCTGTCATCCGTTGCACCCTCCTTTTTAATAGACCGTTTCTTTAAAGAAGAATCCTGTGTCGATGCTTCTGTTCACAGGCTGAATGCTTTCAATCCGCTCTATCCAGCTCTCTTTTTTCTCTTCGTATGTCTCTCGGCTTTCGAAGCACAAATCGATTGCTTCTCTGTACATGCGGGTCACTTCAGTTAAGTATTCAGGAGACTTCAAAACTCCGTCGATTTTGAAAGAATCGATGCCGGCGTCCATCAGGTCCTCTAGTTCATCAATCATGCACACATCGTTCGGGCTCATGATGTGCGTGCCGTTTTCATCTTCAAAAATCGGGTATTTATTGCCCCGTTCCTTGTCATGCAGAAACATCCCCGCTTCTTTTTTCTTCTGTTCGATGTCCATGACTTTACCTTGATATTCGAAGTAATGGCCCACTAAAGAACGCTTCGATTGGAACATGCACGTCATGCCGTGGATTTGAATTTCAATTTCCACTTCGGCGTTTTCTTTTATGTCAATGATGCTGTCCATATTTAATTCCTTAGCCAGCACTGCCCGCCGTGCGCCTTTGCGTCCCCAGTAATTGCAGGAATAGTAGTTGGTTCCCGTTGTTTCCGTGCTCCAGTGCAGTTTAAGCTCGGGAGCCGCTTCACGCGCCGCCATTAAAACGGCCGGATCACCGAAAACAGCCGCATCAACGCCGGCCTCCTGCAAAAAGGCAAGATAGCCGTTCAGCTCGTCCACTTTTTCGTTGTGAAAAATAGCATTGACGGCGGCGTACACTTTCGCGCCTTCCTGATGAGCTGTCTTTACGGCTTCTTTTATATCTTCTCTTGAAAATTCACCGGCCAGTCTCAGGCCGTATCTCTGTTCTCCGACCAACAGGGCCGTTGCGCCCGCTTGAATGAGCGGAAGAATATCCTGTACAGAAGTCGGAGTCACCAAAAGTTCAGGTTTTTTCATGATCCTTCACCTCTTCTTTTTACTGATGGCGATGCCGTCTCCGACCGGCAGTATGACCGTTTGATAGTCAGGCCGGTCCATCAGCCATTGGTTATATTGATCAATTTTTTCAACAAGCTTCCGTCTTCTTTTCGGCTCAATGTCCGAGTGATTTTGTGCCACCAGCCCTTTAAACAGAACATTGTCCGTAAAAATGACTCCATCCGGCGCAAGCATCGGTTCATAGAGCTCAAAAAAGTTCGTGTACTGGCCTTTGGCCGCGTCGATAAAAATGGCATCATAAGGAGCCGTGACACGGACAGACTCAGAAAGTTCCAGCGCATCCCCGTGCATTACGTGAATCCGGTTTTCCATTTCAAAGTCTTTTATATTGTTCACAGCTTCTTCATAGCGTTTGTCGTCCCGTTCAATCGTGTAAATATTCGCATCCGGAAGCTCAAGCGCCATCCGTATGGCGGAATATCCGATTGCCGCGCCGATTTCCAAAATGTTTTTCGCCTGTTGAATCGACAGCATTTGAAGCAGCACTTCAATGCCCGCTTCTTCCATAATCGGAACATGGTGCTCTTTTGCATAGGCTTCAAGCTTTTTCACTTTATCAGGCCGAGGCTTCAGCATCGCGTTTATATACTCGTTTATTTGTTCATACCGATCATTCACGGCAAACAGCCTCCGTTCTAAAAAGGAGTGCCCCTGACGAATCCGCGGGGACACTCTCTTAAGACACTTCTTTATCCATAAGTAAACAACCCGATATATTTTATCATAAAACCTTTCAGAATGGAATAAAAGGAGAGCTTTTGCCCTCCTTTTATTCGCTGTCTTTTTTGGAAATATACTTTTCCTTCGCTTTATTATGGTCTTTTAATGTTTTGGTGAAAACAACCTCACCGTTTGATTTTGCAAGGAAATAGAGATAATCCGTTTTGTCAGGGCGGAGAGCCGCTTCCCATGATGAATCACCGGCATTTGCAATCGGTCCCGGCGGCAGCCCCTTATGTTTATACGTATTAAACGGAGAATCAATTTTCAGGTCTTTGTAGTAGACCCGGCTTTTATGCTTACCGGCCGCATATAATACCGTCGGGTCAGTCTGCAGCGGCATTTTTTCTTCGAGCCTGTTGTAAAAAACGCTGGCGATTTTGTGACGGTCGGCTTTGGCGGTGGCTTCTTCTTCAATTAGCGATGCCATTGTCAGCGCGTTATGGACGGAAAGTTTCTTTTTTTCCAGTTCAGATTTATATGTTTCGATACGGGTGTTTGTTTCCTGAACCATTGCCGTCAAAATCGTGTCAAGCGATGCATCCGGATCATTAAAAGGATATGTGGCCGGATACAGATAGCCTTCGAGCGGATGCTTGAGCTTCTTGTTTGAAAGCGCGTCCGTTATCGTATCAGGAAACTGTTTCTTCAGTTTGCCGATGAATGTTTTGTCATCCAGTTTCGCCATGATCTCTTCTTTTGAATATGATGTTTCTTTTGCGATCGCATCCGCAATCTGCGTAAGCTGTTTTCCTTCAGGAACGGAGATCTGAAAAGCATATCCCGTTGATCCCGCGGTCAGTTTTTTGATAATCGCATCCGCATCCATTCCTTTATTCAGGTGGTAAAATCCCGCCTGAAATCCGGAAGCGCCTTTATACTTCACATACAGCTGAAATGCTTTTTTGCTTTTGATGACATGCTGATCCTCAAGAATTTCAGCGATTGCCGAAACGGAAGAACCGCTCGGAATATTAATATTGACTGCCGTTTTGCTGCCTTTGTCAACCGGAGACAGCAGAGATTTTCCATAGAAAAAAGCACCGCAAATGATGATAAGCAGAGCGATCACGGAGGACAGTATTATCGTCGTTTTTTTGTTTTTACGCGGAAATGAATGTTTAGTCTGATTGATATTCATACAAGTATTTTCCTCCCAACAGCTCTTATACTACATGATTCATGTGCATTCGGCAATTTATTACAAAAAAAAGCCGAAGCACATATGCGCTCCGGCTTTTTCCGTTCATTTTATTCTTCGTCTTCTTCCGCTAAAAACGTGTTCAGCGTTTCTTCGATCATTTCCCACTCTTCATCGGTTTCAATCGGCATCAGTTCGCCGTCTTCACCATTTTCGTTCGGTTCGAAGCTTGAAGCGTGAATTTCGATTTCATCATCGTCTTGAGCATCAATCGGATAATAAAGTACGTAAGATTTGTTGAATGTGTCGTTTTCAAATGTGAACAGCACTTCGCAAAGCTGTTCGTTGCCTTGATCATCGACAATTGTAATGTGTTTTTCGCCGTGTTCCATTTTTTTCACCTCTTAGTTTAAACTGTCCAGATATCCTTGAAGGATCATGACAGCCGCCATTTTATCAATGACTTTTTTTCGTTTTTGCCTGCTGACGTCAGCCGCGATCAGCATTTTTTCAGCCGCCATCGTCGTCAGACGCTCGTCCCACAGCACAACAGGGACATTGTACGCTGTTTCAAGCAGTTTCGCAAATGTTTGGCTGGCTTCGCCTCTCGGACCGATCGTCCCGTTCATGTTTTTCGGAAAACCGAGCACGATCTTCTCTACATTATAGTCTTTCATCAGCTCGGATAAACGGTCCAGACCGTAATCTCCTTCAGCCTCGTTTATTTTTATCGTCTCAATGCCTTGAGCGGTCCAGCCCATTTCATCGCTTAAAGCTACGCCGAGTGTTTTCGTTCCAAGATCAAGTCCCAATATTCTCATGAATGTATTTACGCCTCTTTATGCTGTTCTAGATAGGATTTTACCAATTCCTCAATTAATTCGTCACGTTCCAGTTTGCGAATTAAGTTCCGGGCGTCGCGATGCCTAGGAATGTATGCAGGATCTCCAGACAGCAAGTATCCGACAATCTGGTTGATAGGATTGTACCCCTTTTCCTGAAGCGCATCATATACCGTATTCAGCACTTCTTCGACGTTTGTTTCAGCAGAATCATCGGAGAAATTAAATTTCATCGTTTTATCAAACGAGCTCACCGTTTTGCACCTCTTTCCCAAATTCGCAGGCAAAGTTCAGCCTGAGGTCCTCATCTTATCATCATTCTACACTACTTGAAAGGATTATAAAACGGATTTTATCCAATCTACCGCAGATGCGAGCGCCTCTTCCAATTTTTCAGGCTGCTTTCCGCCGGCCTGTGCCATGTCCGGACGGCCTCCGCCTCCGCCTCCGCAGACTTCAGCCGCTTGTTTGACCATTTTGCCGGCATGAAGGCCTTTTTCGATCAGGTCTTTCGTCACGCCTGCTGAAAGGTTGACTTTCTCATTTTGCACGGCGCCGAGAATGATGACCGCAGAACCGAGCTTCGCTTTCAGATCATCCACCATAGTGCGAAGGTGGTTCATGTCTTTCGCATTTACTTTTTCAGCCAGCACTTTTACGCCGCCGATGTCTTTTACTTTAGACAGAATGGCTCCGGCTTCCACATTGCCGAGTTTGCTGAGCAATGATTCATTTTCTCTTTGCGCTTCCTTCAGCTCCGCTTGAAGAGACTGAATTCGCTTCGGTACGTCTTTTACGTTTGATTTCAGCTCGTCCGCAGCGTGCTGCAGAAGGGTGAGCTGGCTGTTCATTTCCTGATAAGCGCCTTTTCCTGTTACGGCTTCAATTCTTCGCGTCCCTGCGCCGATCCCTGATTCGGATACGATTTTAAACAGGCCGATTTCAGCCGTATTCGTGACATGGCATCCGCCGCAAAGCTCAAGGCTGTAATCTCCGACTTGTACGACGCGGACGATATCGCCGTATTTCTCGCCGAACAGGGCCATCGCGCCCATTTCTTTCGCTTCATTGATCGGTTTCAAATCAATCGCTACCGGAATGCTCTCCCAGATTTTTTCGTTGACGATTCCTTCAATGCGTTCAAGTTCTTCTTTCGTCACTTGACCGAAATGAGAGAAGTCAAAACGCAGGCGATTTTCGGTAACGAGTGAACCCGCTTGGTTGACATGTGTGCCGAGAACGTCTTTCAGCGCCTGGTGCAGAAGGTGGGTAGCCGTATGGTTTTTCACCACGCCGCTTCTCATTTGATCTTCAACTTCAGCCGTCACGCTTGCGCCTTTTTGAATCGTGCCGCTATCCACCGTGCCTTCGTGTACATGCTGACCGTTCGGAGCTTTTTTCACGTCTTTAATGGTTACGACAGCCTGCTCGCTTCTCAGCACTCCTCTGTCACCGATCTGTCCGCCGCTTTCAGCATAGAAAGGCGTTTTGTCAAGAAGGATTTGGACGGTATCCCCTTCATGCGCATCGCTGATTAATTGCCCGTCATGAAGAAGCTCGATCACCTTCGCTTCAGCTTTTACGGCACTGTAGCCGACAAATGTGCTTTCTGCGGTAATGTCGCGCAACGCGCCGCCCTGAACCTGCATGCTTCCTACATCTTGGCGCGCATTTCTCGCCCGTTCACGCTGTTTTTCCATTTCGGCTTCAAAGCCTTTATGGTCAACCGTCATTTGCTCATCTTCCGCGTATTCCTCCGTCAATTCAACCGGGAATCCGTACGTATCGTACAGTTTGAATACGTCTTTTCCGGAGATGATGCCGCTGCCTTTTTCCTTCTCTTTCTTTATCACGTCGGATAAAATGGCCAGACCTTCGTTTAATGTTTCGTGGAAGCGCTCTTCCTCCGTTTTGATGACTTTGGCGATAAACTCTTGCTTTTCTTTCACCTCCGGATAGAAAGCGTCCATAATTCCTGCAACAGTCGGTACCAGCTCGTACATAAACGGACGGCTGATACCGATGGTTTTCGCGTATCGCACTGCCCGGCGCAAGAGGCGTCTCAGTACATACCCGCGCCCTTCGTTCGAAGGCAGCGCCCCGTCGCTTACCGCAAATGCGACCGTTCTGATATGATCGGCGATCACTTTAAAGGCCGTATCCTTCACTGCGTCCTTTCCGTAAGCATCTCCGGAAATGCGCTCTGTTGCTTCAATAATCGGCATAAACAAATCAGTGTCAAAGTTTGTCGGGACATCCTGAATCACGGAGACCATCCGTTCAAGCCCCATGCCCGTATCAATGTTTTTCTTCGGAAGCGGTGTGTACGTGCCGTCCGGGTTGTGGTTGAACTCTGAGAATACCAGGTTCCATACTTCAAGATAACGATCATTTTCGCCGCCCGGATACAATTCAGAATCTGACGGGTCATTGCCGTATTTCTCGCCGCGGTCATAGAAAATTTCCGTATTCGGTCCGCTCGGGCCTTCGCCGATATCCCAGAAGTTCCCTTCCAGACGGATGATTCTTTCTTCCGGAACGCCGATTTTTTCCGCCCATAGCGTATAAGCTTCTTCATCCTCAGGGTGAACCGTTACAGACAGCAGCTCCGAATCAAAGCCGATCCACTTTTCGCTCGTTAAAAACTCCCATGCCCATGTGATCGCTTCTTCTTTAAAATAATCACCGATGGAAAAGTTTCCGAGCATCTCAAAGAACGTGTGGTGGCGCGCCGTTTTCCCCACATTTTCAATATCATTTGTTCGGATTGATTTTTGCGCGTTTACAATTCTCGGATTCTCCGGCACAACGCGGCCGTCAAAGTATTTTTTCAGCGTCGCAACGCCGCTGTTGATCCATAATAAAGACGGATCTTCATGCGGAACCAATGAGGCGCTCGGTTCAACGGCATGGCCTTTTTCTTTAAAGAAATCTAAAAACATTTGACGCACTTCAGCAGAAGTTAAGTGTTTCATCTATATTCCTCCTTATCACTACCCGAAATTCTCTTTTGCGACAGCAAAAAAGCTCTCTCCCTATGCAAACCATGCGTTCACACAGGGACGAGAGCTGTCTCGCGGTACCACCCTGATTACAGGCCGAAAAAGGCCTGTCACCTTTCATCCCGTAACGCAGGACTGCGGCAGCCTTTAACTGCACTCAGGATTAGCTTCCGCCGATCTTCTGCTGAAGCTCCTTTCAGCGTATCGGAGCTTCTCTCTTAAACAGGGCTTCGGCGTACTCATATCCGTCACTCGAGATTCGTATGTATTCTACTCGAAATTATAGACAAGCAGAACCCGAATGTCAATGTTCCGTCCTGATCCGCAAAAAGTGTATGGCCGTCACTTTTAAAACGGCTGCCGCCGGAACAGCGAGAATCATGCCGGGAATGCCCGCGAGCTCTCCGCCGGCAAGGAGCGCCAGCATGATCACGACGGGGTGCATTCTGAGACTGCGCCCGACAATAAGCGGGCTCAAAATGTTTCCTTCTATAAATTGCAGAATAAAAATCGTGACGATTACGATGATCACAGCTTTAGCAGAAATCGCCAGCGCAAGGAGCAGCGCCGGTACAGCGCCGATAAACGGACCGAAATACGGGATGACATTCGTAATCCCGATGGCAAGACCCAAAATCAGCGGATAAGGAAGCCCGAACAGCCAAAATGAAACGCCGGCTATTAGCCCGAGCAAAAAACAAACGAGAAGCTGACCGCGGATGTAATCACCGAGAGAGTCGTCTACATCCCGCAGAAATTCACTCCCCCTTTTTCTCCAGGACTTCGGCGTCAAATACCAGACTGTCTTTTTCATGACGTCTATATCCTTCACCATATAGAACACGAGAAAAGGAATCGTCGCCGCGATCAGGATATAATCAAGCACGAAACGGATGCTTCTGATCGTGCTTTCAATCGTGCCGGCAAGAAACGTTTCTGTCTGCTGAATCATTTTGTCCATTCGATGGTGCATGCCGTCAGGCCAATGATCCGTGTGATTATGCAGATGCTTCAGCATGCTGTTGTAGTTTTTGGCAAGACCGGGAATGCTCTCAGACAGATCCTGCAGCTGTTCAATTAAAACAGGAACCCCTTTATAAACCCCCCAGCCGATTCCGCCGAAAAACAGGCAATAAATCAGAAGCAGGCTTAAAGTTCTAGGCATCCCTTTTCTATGAAGCCATTCAGTAATCGGAAGTAAAAGATAAGCAATAAATACTGCGATGAATATAGGAATAAAGAGAGATTTTATAACAAGCCAAATGGGAGACCATAACATATCGAGCATGCAAAAGACATACACTGTTAACAAAACGAGCAGACATACAGCCGTCCACATTAAGAGCTGCAGCGGTTTTTGAAGCATGACGTTTCACCTCTTGCTTTATCTTTTGACAGAAAGCCGGAATTATTCCCGTTTCATAAACTCCGCCTTATGACGCAGACCTCTTGACGGAAATAATTATCAGAAATTACGAAATAATCTAAATAATATTCATAAAAATCTGTATAACCATCGTAATGTGTTAAAGGATTTCAAAAACTGCCCAGTCAATATGACTCATGTTTTTTAAGGAGGATGGCCATGATTTCATTTCAGGATGTAAATAAGCACTACGGACATTTCCACGTGCTGAAAAACATTAATCTGCACATTAAAAAAGGGGAAGTCGTCGTTATCATCGGACCTTCAGGATCGGGAAAAAGCACGCTTCTCCGCTGCATTAATCAGCTGGAAACAGTTGATGGAGGCGCCTTAACGGTAAACGGCGTCTCCATCCATGACAAGAAAACGGATATAAATAAGGTCCGCCGCAATATCGGCATGGTGTTCCAGCATTTTCATCTGTACCCGCACAAAACCGTTCTGCAAAACATCATGCTCGCACCGATCAAAGTGCTTAAGCAATCAAAAGAAGAAGCAAAAGAAACGGCCTTATACTATTTGAAAAAAGTCGGTATACCGGAAAAAGCGGACGCTTATCCTTCACAGCTTTCCGGCGGCCAGCAGCAGCGTGTCGCCATCGCCAGGGGGCTTGCGACGAAGCCCGAAATTATGCTGTTTGATGAACCCACATCCGCGCTTGACCCGGAAATGATCGGGGAAGTGCTGGATGTCATGAAAACACTCGCAAAGGAAGGCATGACCATGGCAGTCGTCACACATGAAATGGGATTCGCAAAAGAAGTGGCGGACCGCATCGTGTTTATCGACGGCGGAGCCATCTTAGAAGAAGCTGCACCGGCTGAATTTTACGAAAGCCCCCGTGAAGAGAGGGCGCGTTTATTCTTAAGCCGTATTTTAAATCACTGAAAAGAAACGGAGGAGCGCTTATGTCACGCGTAACAAAATGGTTGTCATTCGGGTTGATATCACTGCTGGCCGTCTTTATGCTGGCCGCCTGCGGAGGGAAAGAAACGTCCGGAGATTCAAAAGGAACGGGAAAAGACACGTTAGCCTCTATTAAAGACAGAGACAAAATCATCTTCGGCGTCAAAACCGACACGAGGTTATTCGGGCTGAAAAACCCAAGCTCCGGTGATATTGAAGGCTTCGATATTGATATCTCAAAACAGCTCGCAAAAGATATTCTGGGGGATGAGAAGAAAGCGGAATTTAAAGAAGTGACGTCAAAAACGAGAATTCCGATGCTGCAAAACGGCGATATCGATGCCATCACCGCCACGATGACAATAACGGATGAGCGGAAAAAAGAAGTTGATTTCTCAGATGTTTATTTTGAAGCCGGGCAATCCCTGCTCGTCAAAAAAGGAAGCAGCATCAAAAGCACCGAAGACCTGGGAAAAGGCTCAAAAGTATTGGCGGTAAAAGGCTCTACTTCCTCACAAAACATCAGAGAAAAAGCGCCTGACGCCTCAGTGCTGGAATTTGAAAATTACGCCGAAGCGTTCACTGCGCTTAAAGCAGGACAGGGAGATGCGCTCACAACTGATAATGCGATTTTATACGGCATGGCAGATGAAAATAAACAATATCAGCTGACAGGCGAAACCTTCACCGATGAACCTTACGGAATCGCCGTCAAAAAAGGCCAATCCGGACTCATCAAGGAAATCAACGCCTCTTTGAAAAAAATGAAAGCCGACGGCAGGTACGAAAAAATCTATAAAAAATGGATTAAAGAAGAACCGGCAAAATAGAAAGGACCGCGGGATGAGCAGGCATGCTCATCCCCGTTTTATAAGGAGTGACATAGATGAACTTTTCAATTTTAACGGAAAACTTCGATATGTATATGGACGGTTTCCTGCACACATTGCTTGCGAGCTTCATCGCGCTGGCAGGCAGCTTTGCGCTGGGCGTTCTGATCGCAGTCATGAGAATCACGGCTTTCAAACCCCTTCAATGGATCGGCACTGCGTATGTGGAATTTATCCGCAACATCCCGCTTCTCCTCATCACATTCGTTTTTTATTTCGGACTTCCGAACGCCGGGCTGAGACTGGACGGCTTTCAGGCGGGAACGATTGCGCTTACGATATACACGTCGGCCTTTATCGCAGAAGCCATCAGAGCCGGAATTCAGACTGTCTCCAAAGGGCAGATGGAAGCGGCCAGATCGTCAGGCTTCACCTACAGTCAGGCGATGAGATACGTCATTCTTCCTCAGGCCGTAAAAATCGTGATTCCCCCGCTCGGAAACCAATTTCTCAACCTTGTCAAAAACTCATCAATACTCGGAGTGGTGGCGGGACTCGATTTGATGTATCAGGCGGATCTCGTTTCCTCAAGCACTCTTGTCGTGTTTGATGTCTATATTTTCGTCGCGCTTTTTTATTTGATAGTAACGATCCCGCTCAGCATCGGGGTTCACTATTTGGAAAGACGTCTCGGAAAGAGTTATTAGAGAAGGAGAGTGAAAAACATGGATTTTAGCGGCGCCTATACACCTGACCATCTGCTGTTTTTATGGGACGGCTTTTTGGTCACACTTTATGTTGCGCTGATCTCCATTGTCCTGAGTTTTATTTTCGGGCTTGCCGCCGGCACTTTGCGCTATGCGAAAATTCCTATCGTCTCGGGCATTATAGCGGCCATTGTGGAAACCATCCGCAACCTGCCGCTGTTATTAATCATTTTCTTTACGTTTTTTGCCCTACCGGAAATCGGGATCAAACTGGAAATTACCGCGGCCGCCATCACGGCGCTGACGATTTTTGAATCGGCCATGCTGTCAGAAATCATCAGAAGCGGTTTGCAATCCGTTGACAAAGGACAGATTGAAGCGGCGCGTTCTTCAGGACTGACGTACACGCAGACTCTTTTTCTCGTCGTCATGCCGCAGGCGCTCAGGCGTATGGTTCCTCCGATTGTGAGCCAGTTTATCTCCTTATTAAAGGATACGTCACTTGCGGTCGTCATCGCTCTGCCCGAACTGATTCATAACGCGCAGATTTTAAACGGACAAAGCGCTGACGGGGGATATTTTTTCCCGATCTTTCTGCTGGCGGCCCTGATGTATTTCGCGGTCAATTACTGCCTGTCTCTCGCAGCCAGACGGCTGGAAGCGAGACAAACGTAAAAAGGATACTTCCGGAGAAGTATCCTTTTTTCTGCTTAAAACATTTTCATGACTCGTCTTCTCATCCGTTTCATACCTTTTTTATTCAGCATATCGGACTGAGAAGCCATACGATACATAACGGCTCCAGCTCCTAAAGCCAACAGAGAGGTCATTGTTCTGCCCATCGCGCGTATCTCCTTTCAACTTTAAAAATTGATACTGCGTTCGTCTTCAGAAAACAAATCATCAAGACTGCTTAACGTGCCGTCTTCCTCTACTTGATGTGTCGCAATTTTGCCTTTGGCCACCGTCAGCTCAATGAAGCAGCCCCAGCAATAGTATTGGTTTACGCCGATTTTGCCGATATCTTTACTTTTGCAGTTCGGACATACAAGCACAGACTACACCTCTTATCCGTTCAGGACGATGCCTTCTTTCCCCGCTTCAATAAGCGTATCGGCGGCGCGGCGCACTTGGCGTCTGCCAGCCAGATCTGAAAAGAAGCCGTCCGAGAGTTCATATGCTACGATTATGCCCCTGTCCAAACAAAAGTATACATCTTCCAGCAAACCGAACATTTCACCATCAGGCGATTTCACCGGCTGCATCTTAATCTGTTCAAAGGTGAAACAGCTCTTCGGCAAAGGCTGCAAATGAGCATGACCGGCAGCTACGGCTTCTTGATCCATCTCTTTTATATCACTTGCCTCTAAAAAAAGATGGCGGTTATGAAACAGGCGTTTCTGCTCCAGCACGAAACCGAGAAACCGGCCGTCAAGAGAGAAACATACATCCGATATCATCCCGAGACTGCGCCCGGTGTTTTCGTCATATACTGTTCGTCCTTCAGCTGCATGGCATGTTCTCAAAGTGTGATCAACCACCTTTTGTTGAACACGTATAGGTTTTGCCAAGAAGCCGGGCAGCATACTTTGAAATGACTTCCACAGGCGAAAACCCGGCGCATGTTTATGCTCCGGGTTTTATTTACGCTTTTTCTTCCATAAAGTCAAACGGCGTGATGCCTTCCATTCCGATGTTCGCATCATATACACTGAACGGCAGCTCTTTTTGCAGGGCGGCCAGTTCTGCATCCATCTCTTCAGTCTGCTCTGTGAGCCTGTTTTTAAGCGACGTCTGTCTGACGGTGGCATCATTGTTTTTGACGCCCCATTCAAGCGCTTCTTCTTCTCCGCAAAGAATCAGAAATTTTTTCGCTCTTGTTATGGCGGTATAAAGCAGATTTCTCCTGAGCATTCGATAGTAGCCTTTGACGACAGGCAGGACGACAATAGGGAATTCGCTTCCCTGCGACTTATGAATCGAACAGCAGTAAGCGTGGGTGAACTGGCTGAAATCCTTTTTCGTAAAGGTGATTTCGTTGCCGTCAAATGAGACGACGACCATGTCTTCTTTTTCCGTATTTTCTTTGGCATAAAAAATGGATACGATTTCGCCAATATCGCCGTTAAACACATTGTTTTCCGGCTGGTTGACAAGCTGTAATATTTTATCGCCCGTCCTGTAGACGACATCACCGAATTTCAGCTCCCGCCTTTTTTCTTTCGGCGGATTCATGATGTCTTGAAGAAGCATATTCAGCTCGTTAATTCCCGCTTTTCCCCTGTACATCGGGGCAAGCACTTGAATATCCCTGGAGGTATACCCCTTTTTTAACGCGTTCGAAACGACCTGATCCACGACTTCTTTAATCTGTGAAGAATTACAGCGGATAAATGAGCGGTCCTTTGTCGGCGCGGTCAGCCCCTTTGGAAGCAGTCCTTTTTTCATATCATGCGCAAGTTCCACAATGGATGATCCTTCAGCCTGACGGTAAATATCTGTCAGGCGCACGGTCGGCAGCACCTCAGAAGCCAAAAGGTCTCTGAGCACCTGCCCCGGTCCTACTGAAGGAAGCTGGTCTTCATCACCGACGACAATGAGCTGAATGTGCTTAGGAAGCGCCTTAAACAAATGGCTGGCGAGCCAGATATCGAGCATACTCGCTTCGTCTATAATGATCAGTTTCCCTTCTATCGGCTGATCTTCATTGTAGGTAAAGCCTTCAGCGCCATTCCAGCCGAGCAGCCTGTGTATCGTAACAGCCGGCAGACCCGTAGATTCGCTCATCCGTTTTGCGGCTCTTCCCGTCGGCGCGGCAAGCAGCACCGGGAACGCCTCGTCTTTTTTATAATCACCGGGGTCAAGCGATACTCCGTGCAGTTCACTGTATAATTCCACGATTCCTTTAATAACGGTCGTTTTCCCCGTCCCAGGTCCTCCGGTCAGTAAAAGCATCGGTGAAGACAGCGCTTTTTGAATGGCATCCTTTTGGCTTGGTGCGTATTGAACATTCATCCGTTCTTCCAGTTCACCGAGTGCAAGCAGAAATTCCGATTCAGGAAATTGATCGGCATACTCCGTCTGAGCCGCAATGTCGAGCACGCGTTTTGCGACATTTTGTTCGGCGTAAAACAAGGACGGAAAATAGCAGCGTTCTCCTTCTATGACGATATCCTTACTCTCCCCGAGGGCGATGATGCCGTCAGCCGCATCCATTTCCGTGACGCGGCCGCCTTCAGCTGACTGATTCAGGAGCGTTTGCGTATTGATTATCAGCTGCTTTGTTTCTATGTACGTATGGCCCTCTGAAAGACAGGTCGATTCAATTGTATATAAGATAGCCGCTTTGATCCGCTCCGGGTGGTTTCCTGACAGACCCATTTTTCCGCCCAGCTCGTCAGCTTTCACAAAGCCGATGCCTTCAACGTCTTTTACAAGCTGATAAGGATTTTCCTGAATTTTCTCCAGTGTTTCCGTTTCGTAGGCCTGATATATTTTCATGGATAGCTGAGGCCCGAAACCGTATTGGTTCAGAGAGATCATAATCTGCTCAAGCCCCTGATGCCGCTGCAGCTCTCCGGCAAGCTTATCCGCTTTCTTTTTCGACATTTTCGGCACATCGTAAAGCACCGACGCATCCGTCAGAATTTTATTGAGCGCGCCATCTCCGAGCTTTTTGACGATTTCTTCCGCCGTTTTTTTTCCGATTCCTTCAAACAGATCACTTGATAAATAGTGAATGATCCCTTCTTTTGTGGTCGGAATTTCTTTTTTAAAGTGCTCAGCCTGAAATTGCAGGCCGAACTTAGGATGCGTGGCGGTTTTTCCGTAAAATGTGTAGGTCTCATCTTCTTGCAGCAGAGGGAAGTAGCCCGTTACGGATACGACCTTGTCTTCGATCGCCTCAGACGTTTCTGCAACCTTGACTTTCAGCACTGTATACAGGTTGGTGTCATTATGATAAATGACCGTATGAATGACGCCTTTTACATACGGCTGTTCCTCGATGTTCAGCTGATCCACGAGCCTTCCCTCCTTTTGTTATGACTGGGTGATAAGCTGTTTCGCATGAAGCGCAAGCATATGATCAGGCTGTATGCCGATTGCGCCTTCCAGCATCTCAAGCGCCTTTTCACGATTTTCTTTGTACGCGTAAGCGACCCCGGCATTATAAAATGCGTCCGCGTGGCTTGGGTCCTGCTCGATCACCGTCTCAAACTGCGCCAGAGCTTCATCCAGCATTTCTTCGTTTGCGAGGCACATTCCGAACTGGAAGCGTGCTTCCGTGTCATTTTCGTTTAATTCAACGGCACGCTGCAAATATGGCAGTGCAAGCTTCGGCCGCTCTAATTTAACGAGAACGGTCCCCAGCATATAAAACAAATCTCCGTTTTCCATTCCGGAGCGAAGCGCTTTTTCAAACATATCCTTCGCTTCGGAAAACGATTCTTTCATCACATATACGTTTCCCGCACCGTAATAAGCGGCTGCCGCCGAATTGTCCAATTCGAGCGCTCTGTTATAGAATGCAAGCGCCCGTTCGAGTTCGTTCACAGAAGAAAGCAGATTTGCGAAGTTGATATATGGCACCGGATCTTGCCCGTTTTCCTCAATCGCTTTCGTAAAAGCCTCTGCCGCTTTTTCAAAATCGCCCTCCTGCATGGCGTCAATCCCGATTTTATTATAATCCATTTTTAACTTCCTTTCGCTAAAAAACCCCAACATGCGAGTTGAGGTTTTTTACATGTGTTATACGTACCACAGTTTTGTTCCGTCTTTATAAACGTCATCTATCGTTCCGCCGCCGAGGCACTCTTCTCCGTCATAAAAAACGACGGCTTGTCCCGGCGTAACGGCGCGTACCTGCCCGTCAAAAATGACTTCCGCTTCATCATCACCCGTCATTTTCACCGTTACTTTGTGATCTTCCTGACGGTAGCGGAATTTCGCCGTGCATGTCATTTCGCCGCCGTCCATCAGACCGGGACGCGTCCAGCTGACATTTGTCGCCGTGATCTTATCAGAATACAGAAGCGGATTATGGAACCCTTGATCAACATACAAAATGTTTTTTTCAAGATCTTTACCGACGGCGAACCACGGCTCGCCGCTTCCGCCGATTCCAAGACCGTGGCGCTGTCCGATAGTATAATACATCAGACCGTCATGACGCCCTTTTACTTCTCCGTCCATTGTCATCATATCGCCCGGCTGAGCGGGGAGATATTGGCTGAGAAACGTTTTGAAGTTGCGTTCACCGATAAAGCAGATTCCCGTGCTGTCTTTTTTCGCAGCTGTCGCAAGTTCCGCTTCTTTGGCGATTTCCCGCACGCGGCTTTTTTGCAGATCACCGATCGGGAACATGACTTTGCTGAGCTGTTCCTGATTGAGCTGATTCAGAAAATAAGTCTGGTCCTTGTTTTCATCCAGACCGCGGAGCATGCGCACTGTACCTGCGCTTCTGTCCACGCGGGCGTAATGGCCCGTCGCAAGATAATCCGCGCCGAGTGACAGAGCATGATCCAAGAAAGCCTTAAACTTAATTTCTTTATTGCACATGACATCCGGATTGGGGGTTCTTCCGGCTTTATATTCATCAAGGAAATATTGAAATACCTTTTCCCAATATTGCTTCTCAAAATTGACGGCATAATACGGAATTCCGATCTGGTTGCAGACCCGGATGACGTCTTCATAATCTTCCGTCGCCGTGCAAAAACCGTTTTCGTCCGTATCATCCCAGTTTTTCATAAAGATTCCGATTACATCGTAGCCCTGCTCCTTCAGCAGAAGGGCCGCCACGGAAGAGTCCACGCCGCCGGACATGCCGACTACGACTCTTGTATCCTCCGGCCGTTTTTCCATTTGCATTCACTCCATTAAAAACGTAAGTCCGCCGTTTTAAGCAAGCCGTTTAACGACGGCGGCAAGCTTTTCGGCGGCTGTTTCGATTTGTTCCGCCGTATTGCCGAGGCCGAAGCTGAGGCGGATTGACGAAGTCAGCCTGCCGCTCTCACTTCCGAACATGGCCGTAAGCACATGGGACGGAAGAACGGATCCCGCTGTACAAGCAGATCCGCTGGAGACGGCAACGCCTTCCATGTCAAGATTGACCAGCAGCGCTTCCACCGGCACACCGGGAAAGTAAAGGTTTAAAATATGAGGCAGGCATTTCTCGGCATCTCCGTTCACCTCCGCTGTGACGCCGGATTTTTCCAGCGTGCTCATGATGATGTTCTTAAACTCCTTATACTTCGCTGTTTTCTCTTCCCTCTCACGGTTTGAAAGGACGACCGCTTCTCTTAAGCCGGCGATGCCCGGTACATTTTCCGTCCCCGCGCGGCGCTTTCGTTCCTGCTCTCCCCCGAGAAGAATCGGTGACAGCTTCACCTCTTGATTTACATATAAAAAGCCTGTCCCTTTAGGCCCGTTAAGCTTGTGACCGGAAACAGACAGCATGTCAATTCTGCTTTTTTTCACGTCAATCGGCATATAACCGAATGCCTGGACGGCATCTGTGTGAAAATAGGCCTGATGCCCGCTTAACAGCTCTCCGATTTCGTCAATCGGCTGAATGGTACCGACTTCGTTATTGCCATACATGACGGTAACAAGGATTGTATCATCACGGAGCGCTTCTTTCACCTGATTTGCACTGATCCGTCCTGAAGGGCCGGGGATGAGGTATGTCACCTCAAAGCCGTCTTCTTCCAGCTTTTCGCAGGCGTGCAATACAGCATGATGCTCAATAGCGGTCGTAATGATATGCTTACCTTCATTCTTCCGGGCGGCAGCCGTTCCGAAAATCGCTAAATTATCAGCCTCCGTGCCGCCGCTTGTGAAAATAATTTCCTGTTCTTTCGCACTGATTTCGCGCGCGATGTCCGCTCTCGCTTCATCGACCCATTTCCGGGATTCTCTCCCGAATGAATGAATGCTTGACGGGTTGCCGAAACTGCCGAAGAAATGGGGCTTCATTTCTTCGAGCACACGCTCATCCATCGGGGAAGTCGCGGCATGATCTAAATAAATCCGTTCCATTGTCTGTACACCTCTGGTTTAAATATAGAACATATAAGCTTCCTGCTCGCCGTCCGTGTAGCTCGCAAGGTCTTCTAACGTCGTGCTGTCCAGCACGTCTTTTACAGCGTCGCGGATGCGGATCCATAACTCCCGCTTGGCAGGCTCTTCATCCTCAAGCACTTCTACCGGGCTGATCGGCCCTTCCAGCACTCTGATAATATCTCCGGCCGTTATCTCTTCAGGCTGGCCCCCGAGCACGTAACCCCCGTAAGCGCCTCTGATGCTTTTTACGAGTCCGGCGTTTCTGAGCGGTGATACAAGCTGTTCCAAGTAATGCTCAGAAAGGCTGTTTGTTTGGGCGATGCTTTTGAGCGACGTCGGACCGTCTCCGTGCTTTTTCGCCAATTCAATCATAATGGTGAGCCCGTATCTTCCCTTTGTCGATATTTTCAATATGAACACCCCAGTCAATTCTAATTGTTAATTTATACAAGTAAATGGATATGAATAATCTGTTTAGTATCTTATAGACCAACTGTTATTATAACATAACTTATCCTAATTTTCATTGAAACACGGGGCCCGCCGCAATTCGCTTTTCTAATCGTCCGTTTTCCGTTACCCTGTATATGTAAGGAGAGATGTTCATGAAACCATTGGCGTATCGGATGCGGCCTGCCAATATCGAAGACATTATCGGCCAGGAACATTTGGTCAAAGAGGATAAAATCATCGGCAGAATGGTGCGTGCAAAGCACTTATCATCCATGATCCTGTACGGACCGCCGGGCATCGGAAAAACGTCCATCGCCACAGCGATCGCAGGATCGACAAGCATCGCATTCAGGAAATTGAATGCCGTCATTCATAATAAAAAAGACATGGAGATTGTCGTACAGGAAGCGAAAATGTCAGGCCAGGTCATTTTAATCCTTGACGAAGTGCACAGGCTTGATAAGGGAAAGCAGGATTTTCTGCTGCCCTATTTAGAAAACGGCATGATTATTTTAATCGGCGCGACGACCGCCAACCCTTATCATGCCATTAACCCGGCCATCAGAAGCCGGACCCAGATATTTGAGCTTGAACCGTTAACACCCGATCTGATCAAGCAGGCATTGGAAAGAGCGCTCACAGATGAACACCGGGGGCTCGGTTCCTACAGCGTTTCGGTGGACGACGACGCGATGGATCATTTCGCGCAAGGGTGCGGAGGAGACGTCCGCTCCGCTTTGAACGCACTTGAGCTTGCCGTGCTCTCCACAAAGGAATCAAGCGACGGCACGATCCGGATTACACGGGAGACGGCGGAAGAATGTCTGCAGAAAAAAAGCTATACTCATGATAAAAACGGCGATGCGCATTATGACGTCTTATCCGCCTTCCAAAAATCGATCCGAGGCTCGGACGCAAACGCCGCCCTTCATTATCTGGCCCGTCTGATCGAAGCCGGCGACCTTGAAAGCATATCAAGAAGGCTTCTCGTGATCGCCTATGAAGATATCGGCCTCGCAAGCCCGCAGGCAGGCCCCCGGGTGCTGAGCGCGATTCAGACCGCAGAACGGATCGGCTTTCCGGAAGCGAGAATTCCGCTGGCCAATGCGGTAATCGAATTATGCCTCTCGCCAAAATCAAACTCCGCCATCTCAGCCGTTGATGAGGCGCTCAAAGACATCAGGACGGGTAAAATCGGCGATGTGCCGAAACATTTAAAAGACGCCCACTATAAAGGGGCCCAAGAGCTCGGACGCGGGATCGGCTATCAATATCCTCACGATTTCGAGAACGGATGGGTCGAACAGCAATATTTGCCTGATCCGTTAAAAAACAAGCAATACTATAAACCGAAACAAACGGGGAAATTTGAAGCCGCCATAAAGCAAGTGTATGAAAAACTGATGAAGCAGAAAAAATAACCGGACAAGGACACCCTATGTGTTCTTGTCTTTTTTGATACCGGCCAAAATCTTTCGTGTAAACGGAGGATGCAAATAAAAAAACAGCCTTTCCTGAAGAAGGCTGTTTTTCTTTTTATTTATCTTTAACCCGTTTAATGTCGATGTCCTTTAAGAGCTCCATGACAACATGTCCGCCCATAATCAGACCGGCCACTGACGGAACCCAGGCGTTGGAAGACGGCGGCATTTGCGCTTTGCGGATTTTCGCTTCATCATTCCCGACTTCTTTTCTGACGTCCTCACGGATGACGATCGGGCTTTCATCAGAAAAAATGACCTGTACGCCTTTTTTAATGCCCTCTTTGCGAAGCCTTGTGCGGACGACTTTGGCAATCGGATCGGTATGGGTTTTTGAAATATCAGCAATCTGAAAGCGTGTCGGGTCTGTTTTATTCGCCGCTCCCATGCTTGAAATCAGCGGAACATTCCGTTTCAGACATTCTTTCATCAGATGAATTTTATAATGAATCGTATCCGACGCGTCAATGACGTAATCAAGCGGATGCTCAAAGAACTGCTCATATGTCTCTTCTGTATAAAACATTTTTAAGGCGACGACATCGCAATCCGGATTAATATCCGCGATCCGCGCTTTCATCAAGTCTGTTTTCGGCTGTCCCACCGTCGACAAGAGCGCATGCAGCTGGCGGTTTACGTTTGTAATGTCAACATCATCTTTATCGACAAGCACGATCCGCCCCACTCCGGACCTCGCCAATGCTTCGGCTGCGAATGAACCGACTCCGCCGACGCCGAGAACGGCCACCGTGCTGTTTTTTAACGTGTCCAGCCCTTCTTTTCCAATCGCTAGCTCATTTCTGGAAAACTGATGTAACAAGAACCTCACTCCACATTCTGGTTTTATAAACTCGGCTTGTCAAAAAGCCGCTGGTTTTAGCGCACAAAAAATAAAGTCCCAATTGTGCCGTTGCAGCTTTCCTTCGTTTTGAACCCGCTCTCAGCAGGTGGGTGCCCTTTTTTAAATCTTGTAAGTCCTCTTAACGAATGAAAAGAGGCATGTACGCCATTTAAAAATGCGGGCTCCCAAATCAAAAAAATGTTCGGTCAAAACTAGGTGTACAACTAACACATCAGGACTTTATTTAACTTGTCAAAATCATATCACAGCAGATTTTGATTTTCAAGAAACAAACTGCTGATCTTTACTGTTTCACTTTTCTTTTGACAGAAAGGTGAAGTTCTTCAAGCTGGGCGTCGCTCACTTCGCCGGGCGCTTCCGTAAGAAGGCAGCTTGCGCTTGCCGTTTTCGGGAAAGCGATCGTATCTCTTAAGTTTGTGCGGCCTGCAAGAAGCATAACCAACCGGTCTAAGCCGAGCGCGATTCCGCCGTGCGGAGGGGCGCCGTATTCAAAGGCTTCAAGAAGGTATCCGAACTCCTCCTCCGCTTCTTCTTTTGTAAAGCCGAGAAGCCCGAACATTTTTTCCTGAACGTCTTTTTCAAAAATACGGATTGAGCCTCCGCCGAGTTCATAGCCGTTTAAAACAAGGTCGTAAGCCTGCGCTTTCATATCTTCAGGCGCCGTTTCAATCAGGTCAAGATCTTCACGGACAGGCATTGTAAACGGATGGTGAGCCGCATAGAAACGGCCTTCTTCCTCGTCATGCTCCAGTAACGGCCAGTCCACAACCCACAGGAAGTTGAAGAGGCTTTCGTCAATCAGGCCGCGTTCTTTGCCGAGCTTTAAGCGAAGCGCGCCGAGGGATTGGGCCACAACCTCAAACTTATCAGCGCCGAACAGGAGCAGATCGCCTTCAGAAGCATCAAGCGCTTCAGCCAGTTTTGCCTGCTTCTCTTCATCAAAGAATTTCGCAATCGGGCCTTTTACGCCGTCGGCTTCAACTTTCACCCAGGCGAGACCTTTCGCGCCGTAATTTCCGGCAAAAACGCCGAGCGCATCGATATCTTTTCTGGAATAGTCGCCGGCAGCGCCTTTGACATTGATCGCTTTTACAACGCCGCCGTTTGCCACGGCTGATGAGAACACCTTAAATTCAGTATCTTTCACTATGTCTGACACGTCCGTCAGCAGCATGCCGAAGCGGGTGTCAGGCTTGTCGGAACCGTAGCTGTTCATCGCTTCTTCATATGTCATTCGCGGAAGCGGAAGCGGTACTTCAACACCTTTTGTTTCAAGCATGACTTTCGCCATCATCTCTTCCGCCAGAGCCATGATGTCCTCTTGACTCATAAAGGACATTTCGATATCAATCTGCGTAAATTCCGGCTGGCGGTCGGCACGCAAGTCTTCATCGCGGAAGCAGCGGGCCACTTGATAATACCGTTCAAAGCCCGACACCATCAGAAGCTGTTTAAAAATCTGCGGCGATTGCGGAAGGGCGTAAAATTCTCCTTCATGCACCCGGCTCGGCACTAAGTAATCACGGGCGCCTTCGGGAGAGCTTTTTGTTAAAATCGGTGTTTCAATATCAAGAAATCCGTTTTCATCCAAGAAATGGCGGATGGATTTTGTGACTTGGTGGCGCATTTGCAATGTTTGAAACATCGCCGGGCGGCGCAAATCCAAATAGCGGTGTTTTAACCGGACGTCTTCAGAAACCTCAGCCGCCTGGTCACTGATCGGAAACGGAGGCGTTTTCGCCGTACTGAGCACCGTCACCGCTTCAGCTTTGATTTCAATTTTACCGGTTTTCAGGTTGGGATTCACCGTGCCTTCTTCACGGGCAGAAACCGTGCCTTCGATATCAAGCACATATTCGTTTCTGATTGCTTCCGCTGCGGCAAGGGCTTCCTTCGATACGTCAGGGTTGAACACAACTTGCACAATACCCGAGCGGTCGCGCAAATCAATGAAAATCAAGCCGCCGAGATCGCGCCGCTTCTGCACCCACCCTTTCAGTTTGACGGTTTCGCCAATCGCTTTTTCAGTTATCTCGCCACAATAATATGTTCTTCCAAACATAGCGTTCCTCTCCTTCACTGCTTTTGATCTGCCTTTAACACTTGTATCAGCTCGTCTAACACCACTTCACGCTGCTCTCCTGTTTCCGCATCTTTTACATTGATTTTATTTTGGGCAAGTTCATCTTCCCCTAAAATCGCAATAAAACGTGCGCCGAGACGGTCAGCTGTTTTAAATTGGCCCTTCATCTTTTTATTTTCATAATCGATTTCACTTGAGATGCCCGCTTCTCTCAGTTTGTACACGAGGGAAACGGAATAATCCTTCGCTTTTTCTCCGAGCGTCACGATGTAGCAGTCAATCCCCTGATTGACGGGAAGCTCTGTTTTCTCAGCGTCAATGGCTGCCAGCAGACGTTCGATGCTCATCGCAAATCCGATACCCGGCGCCTCAGGTCCGCCGATCTGTTCAACAAGCCCGTCATAGCGGCCCCCGCCGGCAAGTGTTGTAATCGCTCCGAATCCTTCGGCATTGCTCATAATTTCAAAAGCGGTATGGTTATAATAATCAAGCCCTCTGACAAGGTTCGGATCTATTTCGAACGGGATGCCGAGATCGTTTAAGTATTGTTTTACTTTTTCAAAATAAGCGGCTGATTCTTCATTTAAGTAATCAAGAATGGACGGAGCCGTTTTCATCAGTTCATGCTCTCTGTCTTTCTTGCAGTCAAGAATTCTGAGCGGGTTTGTGTGCAGGCGCGACTGGCAGTCTGAGCAAAACTCTCCGATGCGCGGTTCAAAATGTTTGACGAGCGCCTCCCGGTAGGATTTGCGGCTGTCCTGGTCACCAAGGCTGTTCAGCACAAGCTTGACATGTTTCAAACCGGCTTTACGGTAAATACTCATCGCAAGCGCAATGACTTCTGCATCCACGGCCGGATCTTTGGAGCCGATCGCTTCAATTCCGAATTGATAGAATTGGCGGAAACGCCCCGTCTGCGGACGTTCGTAACGGAACATCGGTCCGACATAATAAAGCTTCGTCGGCTGCACCGGGTTCGCAAATAATTTATTTTCATTGAACGCGCGGACTGCGGCGGCTGTTCCTTCCGGCCGAAGCGTCAGGCTTCTCCCTTTACGGTCTTCAAACGTGTACATTTCTTTCTGCACGATATCTGTAGACTCACCGACGCCTCTTGCGAACAATTCCGTATGTTCGAAGATCGGCGTGCGGATTTCTTTATATTGATAAGTGCGGCACGTCTCCCTCATAATTTGTTCGACGAACTGCCATCTGTCTGATTCACCCGGCAGTATGTCCTGTGTGCCTCTTGGAATGTGATATGCCATGTTACAGGCCTCCTTAATGTCTTTCTTCAAATAAAAAAACTCCCGCTCCTACTATACATGTATAGTAGGGACGAGAGTTATACCCGTGGTGCCACCCTAGTTGGAATGCCGAAGCATCCCCGCTCTGACCTTTAACGCAGGTTCACGTCCGCTGCCTAATGACTTACAAAAGCGTTCAGCAGGGAACCTCCGGAGTGTTGTTTCGAGAAAGATGCAGTGCGGATCCGCTTTCAGCCCGGGACGGTTCCTCTCTTCTCCATGCATTCTGACCTACTCTTCTCCATTATCGGTTCAAAATCGTTATCATGACTTATGTACATCAATTTCTATTATAATAATGGGATTGCACTCCCCTGTCAAGTTTTATTCCGTCTGTTTTTCCTTGCGACCGCATCTTTCGATAAAAGACCGAACTCCGTCGCCGTCTCTTCAAGAAAACCCGCCTTTTCTCTATCGCTCTGATCACTGAAGTGCAGATTTCCTTCCGCATCGTGCAGCGCGCGTCCCATTTTTGGTTGATATTTCATGATTTGCACACCTTTTCGCTGTATTTATGACTAGTATAAACAAACCATTTTATTTTTATTTAACATTCAGCAAGGAAAATACGATATTATACAAGAATGTATTTTAGTTAGTTCAGAAAGGAGGACAGCCATGAAGAAGAGAACTCTTGCTCTTATTTTATGCGGCGTCATCATCACAGCGCTTCTTCCGTCATTCCACACCGCAATCGCCGCAGAGGGAGAAGCGGTCATCGCGACAGACAAGATCAATGTCAGAGGCGGTCCCGGCCTGAGCTATGGAATTAAGGCTGAAGTAAAAAAAGGGGAAAGATACCCGATCGCTAAAGAAGAGGGAGACTGGGTGCAGCTTCAGCTGAGCCCCGGTAAAACCGGATGGGTCGTTTCCTGGCTGATATCAAAAACAGCCGGAGGAGCAGACCATTCATCCGCAACAAGCGGAACGGTCACTTCCACCGATCCTGACCTCCGCATCAGAAAAGGCCCGGGGACATCATATGAAGTCATCGGCAAACTTCCGCAAGGCGCACATGCATCCGTGCTGGACAAGAACAGCGGATGGGTGAACATTTCTTATCAAGGCACAACCGGATGGGTTTCTTCCGAATACGTCACCGCGGACAGCGGCGGATCGGATACGAAAGCAACTTCGGCCCGAAGCGGGTCAAAAAACGGGACTGTCGGCGTTTCTTCATTGAATGTCAGAAGTGCAGCGTCACATGATTCAGCGATTATGACTAAATTATCACGCGGAACAAAGGTTTCCATCTTAAGTGAAGACCACGGCTGGCTGAAAATTGAAGCAAACGGGCAAAAAGGCTGGGCAGCAAGCCACTACATCATAAAGGATTCTGACTCATCGGACAGCGCATCCGGCTCGGGAGACGGTTCTGCGGGCTCAGGCTCCTCGAAAAAAGCGTATATTGTTTACGGCGGCACCAACTTAAGGAGCTCGGCCTCGACTTCCGCTTCTATCGTAAAAAGAGCAGATAAAGGCGCAG
This sequence comes from Bacillus sp. JNUCC-21, assembly GCF_041222765.1. Lineage (NCBI taxonomy): Bacteria > Bacillati > Bacillota > Bacilli > Caryophanales > Bacillaceae > Bacillus > Bacillus sp. JNUCC-21. The sequence continues at coordinate 2,796,723 of NZ_CP166019.1, forward strand.
CCTACCCGATTGTCGGCTCAAGCGGCAAATGGTATGAAGTCCGGCTTGAAAACGGACAAACCGCATATGTGGCAAACTGGGTCGTACAAACGTCAAAAAGCGGTGAGGAAACAGGTGAAGCACCTTCTCCCGACACGTCAGGCGGCAGCGGCTCACTTAAAAACAAAACGATCGTCGTTGATCCCGGACACGGAGGAAAAGACAGCGGAACGATCGGCTACTCCGGAAAGTTTGAGAAAAACGTAACCATTAAAACCGCTAAGCTGCTGGCCCAAAAATTGCGGGCGGCCGGTGCAAACGTGTATATCACCAGACAGGATGATACTTTTATCAGCCTGCAGGCTAGGGTTTCAACCTCTCATTACCGGAATGCGGATGCCTTTATCAGCATTCACTATGACAGCTATGCCGATACGTCAACACGGGGAAGCACGGCTTATTATTACAGTCCGTCTAAGGATCGCCAGCTTGCCTCAGACGTCCATTCTGAAGTAGTGAAGCGTTCCCCTATCCCGGATCGCGGCGTTCTGTTTGGCGATTATTACGTCCTGAGGGAAAATAAACGGCCTGCCATGCTGTATGAGCTCGGCTATCTCAGTCAACCGCAAGAAGAAACAATCATACATAGCGGCTCTTATCAGGAAAAAGTGACAGACGGAATTGAAAGCGGATTGGAACATTATTTTCAATCATAAAAAAAAGCTGCCGAACGGCAGCTTTTTTATTGTTTAGAATCCATAATCAATGTAATCGGCCCGGAATTCGTCAGCTGAACATCCATCATGGCTCCGAATATTCCGGTTTCCACTTTGACTCCTTTTTCCCGAAGGAGTTCGTTCCACTTTTCATAAAGGAGCACAGCCTGATCCGGTTTAGCCGCATTCATAAAATTCGGGCGTCTCCCTTTCTTCGTTTCGCCGTAAAGCGTAAACTGTGAAACGGATAAAATCTCCCCGCCCGTATCCAAAAGCGATAAATTCATCTTGCCGCTTTCATCATCAAAAATCCGAAGATTCACGATTTTATCCGCCAAGTAAGCGGCATCTTCTTCTGTATCTTCATGAGTGATGCCGACAAGCGCCATAATACCGGGTCCGATCCGGCCGGCAACAGCGCCGTCAACCGTCACACTCGCTTCTGTTACACGCTGAACAACTAATTTCATAGCAAGCTCCTTTTAGTTCATTACCCGGCGGACTGAATAGATGTCTCTGATCTGCTTAATCCGCTCGACCACTTTATGCAGATGATTGATGTTTTGAATAAAAATCGCCATATGAATCGTAGCGACTTTATTGCGGTCGGATTTGCCGGAGACAGAGGAGATGTTGGTTTTCGTTTCATTTACGGCTTGGAGCACCTCATTTAAAAGCCCGAGACGGTCATACCCCAAAATCTCAATCTCAACGTTATATTCTTTGCGTCTTTGAACCTGTGATTCATGCTCCCATTCAACGGGGATCAGACGTTCCTGCGCTTCATTCGTTTTGACGTTCGGACAGTCATCCCGGTGAACGGATACACCGCGCCCTTTTGTAATAAAACCGACGATATGGTCGCCCGGCACCGGGTTGCAGCATTTCGACAAGCGGACGAGAAGGTTGTCAATGCCTTTTACGCGCACACCCGCTTCCCGTTTTCTCCCTTGCGGATAATGTTTCGGCTCGGAAGTGACTTCCTGAACGATTTTTTCCTGCTCTTCCTGGTCACGCAGCTTCCGTTCTTTTTCGGTGAGCCTGTTGGCCACCTGAAGAGCGGTAATGCCGTTATACCCGACCGCCGCGTACATATCCTCTTCATTTGAGAAATTGAACTTGTCGGCAACTTTTTGAAGATTTTCGAGTGTTAAAACATCTTTCACTTCAAAATCAAGATTTTTAATTTCTTTCTCGACAAGCTCACGGCCTTTTTCGACGTTTTCTTCACGGCGCTGTTTCTTAAAGAATTGGCGGATTTTGTGTTTCGCCTGGGACGTCTGCGCCAGTTTGACCCAGTCTTGACTCGGACCGTATGAATGCTTGGACGTCAGAATCTCGACGATGTCGCCCGTCCGGAGCTTATGGTCAAGCGTCACCATTTTTCCGTTCACTTTCGCCCCGATTGTTTTGTTGCCGATCTCCGAGTGGATCCTGTAGGAAAAATCAATCGGCACAGAGCCTGACGGCAGTTCAATGACATCGCCTTTTGGCGTAAATACGTATACCATGTCAGAAAACAGATCGATTTTCAGCGATTCCATAAATTCTTCCGCATCGGTAGACTCGTTTTGGAATTCCAGAATTTCACGGAACCAGGACAGTTTTTTCTCAAATGTCGCTTCTTCGTTTGCAGCCTTGCCTTCTTTATATGCCCAGTGTGCGGCCACCCCGTATTCAGCGATCTCATGCATCTCAAATGTTCTGATCTGCACTTCCAGCGGATCGCCTTTAGGCCCGATTACGGTCGTATGCAGGGACTGATACATATTCGGCTTAGGCATTGCAATATAATCTTTGAATCTGCCCGGCATCGGCTTCCAGCACGTGTGAATAATGCCGAGTACGGCGTAGCAGTCTTTAATGCTTCCGACAAGAATACGGACGGCGAGCAGATCATATATTTCATTGAACTGTTTATTTTGCAGCGCCATCTTGCGGTAAATGCTGTAGATGTGCTTCGGACGTCCTGAAAAGTCCGCTTTGATATTCACTTCTTCGACGCGTTTTTTCACTTCATTGACAACCTCTTCGACATAAAGTTCGCGTTCCGCGCGCTTTTTCTTCATGAGGTTGACGATTCTGTAATATTGCTGAGGATTCAAATAACGGAGAGCGGTGTCTTCCAGCTCCCATTTGATTTTAGAAATCCCGAGCCGATGGGCCAGCGGAGCGAAAATTTCCAGCGTCTCATTTGAAATTCTCCGCTGCTTTTCCTGCGGAAGATGCTTTAACGTCCGCATATTGTGAAGGCGATCCGCCAGCTTGATCAATATGACTCTGATATCCTGAGCCATAGCGACAAACATTTTTCGATGGTTTTCCGCCTGCTGCTCCTCTTGAGATTTATACTTAATTTTACCGAGCTTCGTCACGCCGTCGACAAGCATCGCCACTTCTTCAGAAAATGCTTCCTTCAGGTCGTCGAGGGTGACATCCGTGTCCTCTACCACATCATGCAGAAATCCGCCCGCAATTGTGGAAGGGTCCATTTCCAGATCGACGAGGATCCCCGCCACCTGAATCGGATGAATGATGTACGGCTCACCTGATTTGCGGTACTGTTCGCGATGCGCGTTTTGCGCATACAGGTAAGCTTTCTCAACAAACGCAATCTGCTCCTCCGGCAGATAAGTGCGCGCTTTATCTATTACTTGCTCGGCAGTCAATACTTGTTCGTTCGCCATGGAATCACCTTTTTTAAATGTAAACTGTATTAGTTTATTATCAAGAAAAAAACGAGAGATGTAAAGGGCAGAAGTTCAAAACACCTAAAGAATCTGTCAGGATGATGAAATAATAGGAAAAAGCACCCTGACACGAGTGCTTTTTTCCATATGCGGTTAATATTTCATTAATGTTAAAATATCGTAATCGTCAAGCTTGTCTCTGCCGTCAAGGTAAGAAAGCTCGATTAAGAACGCAATACCGGCTACAACGCCGCCCAGTTCTTCGACCAGCTTAATTGTTGCTTCGATCGTGCCGCCTGTTGCAAGCAAGTCATCAGTAATCAGCACGCGCTGTCCCGGCAGAATTGCATCTTTATGAATCGTCAGTACGTCTTTTCCGTACTCCAAACCGTAATCGACTTTAATGACCTCACGCGGAAGTTTTCCTTCTTTCCGAACCGGCGCAAAGCCGACTCCGAGAGCGTATGCAACCGGACAGCCGATAATAAAGCCGCGCGCTTCAGGCCCGACAACTAAATCAATTTCTTTTTCTTTTGCATATTCAACAATTTGGTCAGTGGCGTAACGATATACGTCGCCTTTGTCCATCAATGTCGTAATATCTTTAAATTGTACGCCTTCTTTCGGGTAATCGGGCACAATTGTTACGTATTTTTTAAGATCCATCTGTTCTATGTCCTCCTCGTACTTTCATAAGCTTCTGAACCTTGGTTCATCAGCTTATTCAGCCATTCCTTCAGCTCATGGGCTGCGGAATAATTGAGCTTCTGGTCTAATTCCATCAGCTGCTGTTTTACCTGATAGGTTTGCGAATCTGCCAGGTCGCGTTTTTTCGCGCCGCTCACGACAGACAGCACACCACCTTCTATTTTAACAAAACCGAGATCAAAAAACACCTTTGTCATGAAATTGATTGTGTCAATTGACCATCCTCTGTGTCTCGCAAGCTCTGAACCATGCTTGCCGAAGTCAAAAGCGCCCCTTTTCAAGAGAAATGCGTAAAACCACTTGAAATCATTCCGCGATGGAAATGAGGACAGGAAATGTTCTTCATGATTGATAAAAACAAAATAAATCCGTTCCGGCTTCTTTCCGTCAAGCAAATGCTGCAGGCGATCCGCTGACGGCGGCACATCCAGAAAAACGGCATATTTTCCGTCAAGCTGGAGAGCTTCCGCCTCGGATTCCGAAGTGATACCGGCCAGCTCGCCCGACAGCTCTTTTGCATGGAGCTTCTGAGCGGTTTTTTCGTTAAAGCTGATGAGCACCCGTTTTTCCTTCGGCAGCGCGGTGACCGTGTCTTCCCACGTCCGCTTGCCCCTGATATCAAAAAGCTGCCATTCCGGCACCGCAGCGTCTTTAATCATCAGCTGGGGCTTCTTTCTGTTGTTCCATTCATTAATAGACATCTCGCCGACAATGGAAATCGTTGATCCGGGGACAACTCCGGCTTCAAGCTCTCCTTTGTTAAAGCCGACACAGTCAAGGACGGCGGAATCACTTTTTACCGTCATTTTCACGTGGTTTTTATTCGCTCCGATCAGGCGCACATCATCAAGCACCGCATTTTTCACCATCACATGCGGTTTAGGGTTAAGCATGCCGAACGGCGACAGCATATTCAATTCTGTAATGCTTTCAACGGTTATGTCTTCAACGCCGCAGACAAGATCAACCTCCTGAACGGGAATAAAATCCTCTTCCGTAAGGGTTTCTTCAGCCATTTGATTCAGCCTGTCCCTTAATTCCGCCACATCTTCAGCCTTCAACGTCATTCCTGCCGCCATCGGATGCCCGCCGAAATGAGGAAGAATGTCTCTGCACTGTGAAAGGCTCGTAAACAGGTTGAAGCCTCTGATGCTTCGCGCCGACCCTTTAGCGATTCCCTGCTCCTCATCTATCCCAAGCACAACAGCGGGCCGGTAAAAACGTTCAGCCAGCTTCGATGCGACAATACCGACGACTCCCGGGTTCCAGCCGGCTTTTGCCACTACAATGGCAGACGGGTTTCCGCCTTGCTGCTGAACCATTTCAACAGCCTCTTCGGTCATGGTTTTCACCATTTTCTGCCGCTCTTTATTCAGCCGGTCAATATCCGAAGCCAGTTCCTCCGCTTCAAACTGATCTTCGGTCATCAGCAGATGGACGGCGGGATCGGCCTGTTCTATTCTTCCGACGGCATTGAGCCTTGGCGCGACCTGAAATCCGATCGTTTCCTCATCAGCTTGTCCGATATCTCCGCCGGAAAGCTTAATCAGGGCTTTGAGGCCCGGCCGATTTGTCGTCCGAAGCCTTTCGATTCCGAGTGACGCAATTAATCTGTTTTCATCATGAAGAGGCACCAGATCTGCAACCGTACCGATTGCCGCCAAGTCCAGCATAGCTTCCGGCAAAGAACCCGTAAGCGCGTGGGCAAGCTTAAACGCCACACCGACGCCGGCCAATTCTTTAAACGGATAGCCGCAGCCCGGCTGCTTCGGGTGGATGATCGCAAATACGTCAGGAAGCTCGGGTCCCGGCTCATGGTGGTCGGTAATAATGACGTCTAAGCCCAGCTCTTTTGCGACTTCAGCTTCATGGACGGCGGCGATTCCCGTATCCACTGTAATGATCAGCGAAAATCCCCGCTCTTTTATGGAGCGGAAAGCTTGTTCATTCGGGCCGTAGCCTTCTGTGAAACGGTCGGGAATATAAAAGTCAACGTCCGCCGACAGCTGTCTGAGTGCCGTCAGCATCACCGACGTGCTTGTAACGCCGTCTGCATCGTAATCTCCGTAAATCATAATCGGTTCCCCTTGAGAAACCGCCAGTTTTATCCGATCAACTGCTTCCCGCATTCCCTTTAATTCATACGGGTCATAAAAGTCTGCATCCTTTGTATGTAAAAACAGCCTTGCGCTTTCGGCAGTATCAAAACCTCTTTTTACAAGCAGTGATGCCACAAGAGGTGTTATGTCCAATTGTTCTGTGAGTGATTTGACTTTTTCCTGATCCGGCTGCTGGATTTCCCAGCGCATTTTTGACGCTAACATAAATTCACCCCTCAACCACCCTATTATACTAGAGCGGACTGAGGGGTTTCAAATGTTATTCTGATCCTTTTTTCTCTTCAAGCATTTCTTCCGGCGGCGCGGCTGTTTTTTGGCCGTCCGAATCAGCCGTCAATTCACCTGCGGATCTGTTTTCTTTCCGCAGCATTTTAATTTCGCGCTTCAGCTTCATCACTTGAAAGATACCGGCCGAAAACACGATCAGCGCTCCCATTAACACAGAGCCTAAAATGACTAAAATCAGCGGCCATTCAGCGGTTCCGAACAGATAATCAACCTCAACCGCCCGCACGTTAATGACAGCAAAGATGGCGACAATCAAAGTAAATAGTAAAGCGAATATAATAGTCCATTGTTTATTCATGCGTCTGCCCCCAATTGTTCATTCTTATCTTTTCCCCCATTTTCCCGGGAGTAAACCCCGGTCTCAGGAAATCCGGGCCGTTAACTGCTCGCGGACCAGCTTTTTCAGTCCGCTCCTTTCTCCCGATATGACGAGGGTGTCCCCTTCTTCAATTACGGTATCAATGCCGGGGCTCAGCTGTTTTTGCCGGTTTTTCTTTACGATCGCAATAATCTGGACGTTGTAATGTTTCTTGATCTCCAAATCTCCGATTGTACGGCTGACAGCCGGTGCATGAGATTCGGCTTTAAACCACTCAATGACGAGGTCATCAAGCGCAACTTCCACAGATTCCAGCGCTTTCGGCTTATACGTCATACCGCCTAAAATAGCGGAAATCTGCCTCGCCTCTTCGTCGTTAAATTCAACGGATGCCAAGCATTCGTCATGATCATTCTCATCGAAGTAATAGAGCTCTTTTCTGCCGTCATCATGAAGAATAATACTGATTTTATCGTGATTTTTCGTAATGACTTCTACTTTCTGGCCGATGCCCGGAAGCTCCGACTCACGAACGTTCATAAGAACCCTCCTACATGTTTTTACAATGATGATTGATTATGTAAGCGTATGTCATTATAGCAAATGCAGGTTTTAAGTTCAATGCGGCCTGAAAAAACAGGCTGCCTTCCGGAAGACAGCCTGTTCCCATTTTACTCTTCGATTGATTTTTTCCCTTTAAATTCTTTACCTTTCCATACAAGCCACAGCTGCGCGGCGATGTAAAGAGAGGAATAAACGCCCGTCAATAAACCGACCAATAAAGCGACGGAGAAGTTTGTAATTGACGATGAGCCCAAAATGAGCAGCACGACGACAACAATCACAACGGTCAAGACCGTATTGATCGAACGTGTAAAGGTTTGCTGCAAGCTCAGATTCACGATATGTTCCAGATCGGCAAATGACTTCGGCTTACGTTTTTTCATCTGCTCGCGTATCCGGTCAAATGTAACGATCGTATCATTTATCGAGTAACCGATTATGGTGAGAATAGCGGCGATAAAGGTGACATCGACCTCCAGCCTTGTAATGCTGAAAAACGCGACGATAAAGAAAGCGTCATACAGCAGGGATACAATCGCGGCGATAGCCATTCTGTACTCGAAACGTATTGATACGTAAATAATGATGCCGATTGATGCAATGGCGACAGCATATAAAGCATTACGGGCCAGTTCTTTTCCGACTGTCGGCGATACCGTGCTGACGTTCGGTTCAGATCCGTATTTGTCCTTAAAGTACGTTTTGATTTCAGCGATTTTTTCTTTAGATGGCTCTCCGACAAACCGGGCCGCGGCAACATGGTTCTCTTTACCAGAAAGCACGATGTTTTCCGGATCCATGCCGAGAGAGTCAAAGTCCTTTTCAACCTGCTGCGCCGTCAATGCATGATTGCTCTGCACGTCAATCCGTGCGCCGCTTGCAAAATCGATTCCCAGGTTGAGTTTAAAGACCATTAAGATGATAATTCCCGCAATGGTTACAGCGCTTGAGAAAATAAAGAAATATTTTCGCTTGCTCGTGAAATCCCATTTTTGGAATGCCGTATGCGGTTCAGTATTTTCGTCGGTCTTCTGAATATCCATAATGTGTTTTTTCTTGACGCCGAACCAGCTTTTTTTCCGGTCAAGCCATCTGCTTTCCACAAGAAGGGCGAGCAGGAATCTTGAAAGGAAGACAGCTGTAATAAAGCTTGTCAGAATTGACAGAATCAGCATCGTCGCAAACCCTTTTACAGAGCTTGTCCCGAAAATAAAGAGCACGACCGCTGCGATGATCGTTGTAATGTTCGCATCGAAAATCGTCGCGAATGACCGTCTGTTCCCTGAACGGAAAGCTGAGCGGACGGATTTGCCGAGTTTCAGTTCTTCTTTTATCCGTTCATAGGTGATGATGTTGGCGTCAACCGCCATCCCGACACCCAAAATGAGCGCCGCAATACCCGGAAGCGTCAGCACCGCCTGCATCCAGTCAAACACTTGAAGCGTAATATATACGTATACAGAAAGCGTAATTACCGCTATGAGTCCAGGCAGTCTGTAATAAAGCAGCATAAATAAGAAAACAATTGCAATACCGATGATGCCGGCCTCTACCGTATCATGCAAAGCCTGCTGTCCGAATTGCGCCCCTACTGAAGTAGAGTATTTTTCGGTCAGTTTCACAGGCAGCGCGCCCGCGTTTAAAATATTGGCCAAGTCCTTCGCTTTTTGAACGGTAAACTGGCCTTCAATTGTGACATCCTTCGTGTTTAATTCCTGGCTCACATTCGGAGCGGATACATATTTCGGATGTTTTTTGCCGACTTCTTTTTTAAATGAATCGCCTTTTTGGTAATCAAGCCAGATCACAAGCTGATTATTAGGCGCCATTTTCTTGACTTTTTTCGTCACTTCGCCGAACTTATCCGCATCCTTCAGCTTAACGCTGACAATCGGTTCGTTCGTCGTCGGATCAAAGGTTTGCTTCGCGCCGTTTTCCACGAGATCAGAGCCGTTTAACAGCTCTTTATCATTCGTATCCCTGAACGAGAGCTGCGCTTCCGTTGACAGAATTTCGCGCGCCCTGTTCTGATTCGTGACGCCCGCCAGCTGTACGCGGATGCGGTTATTTCCTTCAATCTGAATGTTCGGCTCGCTTACGCCGAGAACGTTAGCCCGGCGGTTCAGCGCCTGCACCGTGCTGACGAGCACGTCTTTTGTGATTTTATCGCCTTTTTTGACGGGCTGCACATCGTACAGAACTTCAAACCCGCCGCGTAAATCCAATCCTAACGTAATATTATTGGCAGCCGGTTTTGTAAAATACCCCAGCCCTGTGCCGATCAATAATACGATCAGGAAAAACGCAATCAAGCGTCCTTTTTTCATTATGTATTTCCTCCTTAAACCTATGCCGTCAAATCATTATCTCAGCAGTTCATCTAAAGCTTCCTGACCCTCATCGCTTTCCAGCCAATTAGACGACTTAAAAGCTTCAACGGTTGCATAGTTCATAAAATCGCCAATTTTAACTGATAAAATATGACCGGCCAATTCATGCAGCGGCAGTTCCTTTTTCTGTTTCCACTTTTTATGTATTAAGTATGACCATAAACTCTCGTGCTCAACATCATCGTATCCGAGGATTTTGAACTCTTCAAGTTTACTGTACAAGAAAGGCCGCAAATGATCTTTGTACATTTCGGCGGGATGTTTCTCCACTGGGCGCTCGCTCCTTTTTCCATTTTTCTCGAAGACTTGTCATGCTCGGACGACATCGGCGCATATCTTTATTGTATATGATTCCAGGTAGTTTGAGAAGGCAGGGGTTTATAAAATGGCAAAACAGACTTTTTTAAGGGGCACTCTTATTCTCATCGCAGCCGGGATGATTACGAGAATGCTCGGCTTTGTCAACCGGGTGGTTATCGCCCGGTTTATCGGTGAAGAAGGGGTCGGTTTATACATGATGGCTGCCCCGACATTTTTCTTGGCCACCACTTTGACTCAATTCGGCCTCCCCGTTGCCATCAGCAAACTTGTCGCTGAAGCGAGCGCGCGGGGGGACCGGCAGAAAATGAAACATATTTTAGTGATGTCGCTTACCGTCACCGGGATATTAAGTCTCATCTTCACGCCGCTGTTTTTATGCTTTGCGCCGATTATGTCCGAAACGATGCTGACGGATCAGCGCACGGTTTACCCGCTTCTGGCGATTACGCCCGTCGTGCCGATTATCGCGATCTCCAGCGTGCTGCGCGGTTACTTTCAGGGCAGGCAGAATATGAACCCGCTCGCATTATCCCAAGTGCTTGAGCAGATCGTGCGGATTTCACTTGTCGCGGTCTGCACGACGGTGTTTCTGCCGTACGGGATTGAATATGCCGCAGCCGGAGCCATGATTTCGTCTGTCATCGGGGAGCTTGCCTCTCTTATTTATTTATTCATTTGTTTTAAAGCAAATAAAACAATCAGAATCAGAAAACAATTTTTCAAGTCGATCACAAATGGAAAAGAAACATTCCGCCAGCTGATGAGCGTGTCGCTCCCGACAACCGGAAGCCGCTTCATCGGAAATTTATCTTGGTTTTTTGAACCTATTGTCGTCGCGCAAAGCCTTGCGATTGCAGGAGTGGCCACCGCTGCCGCCACCAGCCAGTACGGGGAGCTGACCGGATTTGCCATGACGGTTTTGACGCTGCCCAGCTTTATAACCTATTCTCTGTCAACGGCGCTTGTTCCTGCGATCAGTGAAGGAATGGAGCAAAAAAAGCTGCAAGTTGTCGAATACCGTCTGGAACAGGCGATGCGGCTGTGTCTTTTAAGCGGAGGCATTTCGGTGGTTATTTTATTCTCTTTCGCTGATGAACTGATGTCCGTCATGTACGGATCAACTAATGCGGCGGTATTTGTTAAAGTGATGGCGCCGTTTTTTCTGCTTTACTATTTTCAGGGGCCCCTTCAGGCGGTGCTGCAGGCTCTCAATTTAGCCGGGGCCGCCATGATGAACAGTTTTATCGGCGCCGCTGTCAAAACTGGCCTAATTTTTGTTTTGGCGACCAGGCCTTCCTTGGGCATCATGGGCGCCGCACTTGCGATTGTAACGGGGATGGTCCTTGTCACCCTGCTGCATGCGGCCACCGTAAGCAAGGTGCTTCCGATCAGCATTAAAATAAAAGAATACGCGCTCTGTTTTGCCGTCATATTCATTTGCGGTTATGTCAGCCGCATCATCAAGCACACCGTTCATTTTTCAGGGTCAGAGGCTGTTAATCTCACAGGCTGGATTGCAATGACCGCGATTTTGTATATAGCGCTTCTTCTGTTATTCAGGCTGATTAAAAGGGAAGAGCTGATCCGGATTCCGGTCATCGGCAAGTTCGTGACGCGGTGAAACCGATTCACGGCTCCCCTTTTTCATCTTTAAGATCAATAAAAAAAGCGCCGTCCGTAAACGTGCAGAATGATATAACCGAAAGATCGCGATATCCTCTTTTTGCTAAATTTTTTTCGAGCCAGTGTTTATCTTTCCCGATTCTGTCCAGATGCTCGTTCTGAATGACCCCGTCAACGATAAGCGATGTTTCCATCTGCTTATCCTTATTGTTTTTCTTTTTGACGATCGACAGTTTGCCTGAAGACTCCAAAATGGCATATGACACGTCAGAGATTCTATCGATGTTATTCTCCCTCAGCTGCATAAGAAGATCGTCAAAATTGTAGCGCTGCGATCTCATCGCCCGTTCATCAATTTTCCCCTGTTTTATAATAATGGTGGGCTTTCCGTCAAGCAGCTGCCGTATTTTTTGGCTTTTGAGCGAAATAAAAGCAAGGCTTACTTGAATAATCATTAAAACGACAATCGGCACAATCGTATGCAAAAGCTTATCTTTTACATTTTCAATTGCCAATACGGCAATCTCGGCAATCATAATGGAGACGACAAGGTCTAAAATGCTCAGTTCTCCGATTTCCCGTTTTCCCATCAGTCTGAAAATCACAAGAATGATAAAATAAAGCACAATCGTACGAAACGTAATAATGAAAATATCTTCCATATCGCACCTCCAACGGTCATAGCATTTGCCATCGGCTCTGAATTATGTAAGAAACGGGCTGAACATCATGCATTTACGTCTAATTCGAACATTCAGAGAATACATTTAGAAAAAGACGGGCTCCGGCTTGTCATATATCAGGCCGCAGAGCGGAGAGGAGATAAAAATGGAAGAAACGAAACAAGTGGGAAGAGGCGTCTTGTACGGCTTAGTGGCTATCTTTGCGGTGATGCTTCTTACGAGTTTGGCGATTTCGCTTTTACTGACGGTTACCTCAATGGAAGAATCATCTTTCAGCTGGCTGATCACCGCGCTTTCTTTTCTTTCTTTATTTGCGGGCGGTTTTATATCGGGCGGCAAAGCGAAGGAAAAAGGCTGGATGATCGGAGCGTTAACCGCCGTCTGTTTTTCATTAATCATCTTGCTGTTTCAATATTTAGGGTTCGGAAAAACGTTTACATCCGGTCAGCTTTTGTTTCATCTCGGCTTTTTGGGAGTCAGTATGCTGGGCGGCATTTTCGGAGTGAATTTGAAAGGAAGCAGATCAGCGTAATAAAAAAAGAGCGGATTCTCCGCTCTTTTTTTGTATGTATGAGCTTCGCTGTTATTCAGCGGAAGCTTCTCTGATTGCGCGGCGGTCAAATGTTAAACGGGTGTTATCACCTGTTTTAATGACGACCTTGCTTTCATCAATTGACTCAACAGTGCCGTGCAATCCTCCGATTGTCACCACTGAATCCCCTTTTTTCAGCTCTTCCTGCATCTGGCGTACGGCCTTCTGCTGCTTTTGCTGCGGACGGATGAGCAGAAAATAAAGCACTGCAAACATTAAAATAATAGGAACGATTGTACCTAAAGTACCCATCTGTTTCCCTCCCTTCAAGAATGGTTTTATTTAGAAGCTTTTCGCATTTGGCTTATTATAGCCGTAACGCTCAAAGAACTCTTCTCGGAAATCACCAAGACGATCCTCCCGGATGGCTTGTCTGACCTGCTCCATTAAGTGTAACAGAAAATGAAGGTTATGGTAAGTTGTTAATCGAATTCCAAACGTTTCATTACAGCGGATCAAATGTCTGATGTAAGCGCGGGAGTAATTTTTGCATGTATGGCAGCTGCACTCTTCATCAATCGGACGGAAATCACGCTCATATTTGGCGTTTTTCATATTCAGACGCCCTTCATTCGTAAACACCGTGCCGTTTCGGGCAATCCGGGTCGGCAGTACGCAGTCAAACATATCCACGCCGCGGATGGCGCCGTCAATTAAGGCATCCGGTGAACCCACACCCATTAAATATCTCGGCTTGTCCTTCGGTAAAAGCGGAGTTGTAAACTCAAGCACTCGGTTCATGACGTGCTTCGGCTCGCCGACAGATAATCCGCCTATGGCATACCCCGGAAAATCAAGCGAAACCAAGTCTTTTGCACTTTGTGTCCTCAGGTCTTCGTATTCTCCGCCCTGTACGATTCCGAACAGCCCCTGCTCATCTGAGCGCCCGTGCGCCTCCAGGCAGCGTTCCGCCCAGCGGCTGGTCCGTTCCACAGAGCGTTTCATGTAATCATACTCTGCCGGATACGGCGGACACTCATCAAACGCCATCATGATATCAGAGCCGAGGGCGTTTTGAATTTCCATCGCTTTTTCCGGAGATAAAAACAGCTTGTCTCCGTTTAAGTGATTGCGGAAATGAACGCCTTCTTCTTCTATATTACGAAACTTGCTCAATGAAAAGACCTGAAAACCGCCGGAATCCGTTAAAATCGCGCGGTCCCAGTTCATAAACTTATGAAGCCCGCCCGCTTCTTTTACAATGTCGTGTCCCGGGCGGAGCCATAAATGGTACGTATTGCTTAAAATAATGCCCGCATCCATAGATTTCAGCTCGTCCGGAGACATCGTCTTTACCGTAGCAAGCGTGCCGACCGGCATAAATACAGGCGTCTCAAAGGAGCCGTGGGGCGTATGGACTCTGCCCAGGCGCGCTCCCGTTTGTTTGCATTCCTTTATAAATTCATAACGTATCGGTTGTTCAGCCACTTTGTATGAGGCCTCCTGTCATTCAAATTAGATAATCAGCATGGCGTCGCCAAAGCTGAAGAAACGATATTCCTCTTCTACCGCATGACGGTAGGCGGATAGAACATGCTCTCTGCCTGCAAGCGCAGAAACGAGCATGATAAGGGAAGATTTCGGCAGATGAAAATTGGTGATCATACCGTCAATCGCTTTAAATTCATATCCCGGATAAATGAAGATGGACGTCCAGCCGCTTGAAGCGGTAAATACGCCGGCATGCTCGCCGGCAATGGTTTCCAGGGTGCGCGTTGATGTCGTCCCGACCGACACGATACGCCCTCCCGCCTTTCTGACCTCGTTTAAAGAGGCGGCGGTTTCTTCCGTCATTTCATAAAATTCCGCGTGCATGTTATGCTCTTCCACATCATCCGCACTGACCGGGCGGAATGTGCCGAGTCCCACATGAAGTGTGATAAATTCAATCCGCACACCTTTTTGCTTCAGCTCGTCCAGAATCTCTTCCGTAAAATGAAGTCCGGCCGTCGGAGCTGCGGCAGATCCGATTTCTTTTGAAAAGACGGTCTGATACCGTTCTTTATCATCAAGCTGCTCTTTAATATAAGGAGGCAGCGGCATTTCACCGAGTGATTCAAGCACTTCGTAAAAAATCCCGTCATACCGGAATTCTATTTTTCTGCCTCCGTGATCAAGCTCCTCCGTGCAGACCGCTGTCAGCCGGCCGTCGCCAAATGTCAGGACCGTTCCTTTTTTTACGCGTTTCGCCGGCTTTACGAGCGTTTCCCATGTATCATTTTCTTCCTGTTTTAATAACAGAAGCTCCACTTTCGCTCCCGTATCTTCTTTTGTGCCGAATAATCTTGCAGGCAGCACACGGGTATTGTTCAAGACGAGGCAATCCCCTTCATTAAAAAAGCTTACAATCTCTTTAAATGAACTGTCCGTCAGCCCGCCCGTCTGTTTGTCGAGCACCATCAGCCGCGATGCGTCACGCTCTTTAAGCGGCACTTGGGCAATGAGGCGTTCAGGCAGTTCAAAATCAAATAAATCGACTTTCATCATTTCACCTTAATTCTGTCTATTGTTATTTCATTCTGCCGAAAAAATTAAGCAGAATGGATAGTATCACACTGATCACAATACAAGTGACAACGGGAAAGAAAAATGTAACATTTCCCTTCTTAACGAAAATATCTCCGGGCAGCCTTCCGACAAAGTGCCAGACTGCGCCGGCAATAAGCAAAACGGCACCGAGAACCATGAGAACCTTCGGAAAGTCAGTCACGGGCGGGCGCCTCCAATCGAAAATGTTCATACACAGCCGGAGTCACGACCCGTCCCCTCGGCGTCCTCTGAAGAAATCCGATCTGCAGCAGATACGGTTCGTACACATCCTCTATTGTATGCGGTTCTTCGCCGATTGTCGCGGAAATCGTATCAAGGCCGACGGGACCCCCGCTGAATTTTTCGATCATGCCCATCAGCAGCTTATGGTCGATATGGTCAAGGCCGAGCGCATCGACTTGAAGACGTTCGAGCGCGTCGTGAGCGATTTCTTCCGTGATGCGGCTGTCGCCGAGCACCTGGGCAAAATCTCTCACCCTTCTGAGAAGCCGGTTTGCAACCCGCGGCGTTCCCCTTGACCGTCTGGCGATTTCCAGAGCCGGTGCTTTTTCGATATCCACTTCAAAAACGTCAGCCGTTCTTGACACGATATCTGTCAGCTCTTCCTGCGTATAGTATTCAAGGCGCGACAGCACCCCGAACCGGTCTCTGAGCGGTGCGGTCAATAATCCGACCCTTGTCGTTGCTCCTACAAGCGTAAAAGGGGGAAGGTCGAGACGGACGGAGCGGGCGGACGGGCCTTTTCCAATGACGATATCAAGGCAGAAATCCTCCATCGCCGGGTACAGCACTTCCTCAATTGAGCGGTTCAGCCTGTGAATTTCGTCTATAAACAGCACATCCCCTGGTTCGAGCGCCGTCAAAATGGCTGCCAAATCTCCCGGTCTTTCGATGGCGGGACCTGATGTCGTCCGCATCTCCACACCCATCTCATTGGCCACGATAGACGCAAGCGTTGTTTTCCCGAGACCCGGAGGCCCGTATAAAAGAACGTGGTCCAGCGTTTCCTGCCTCATTTTCGCCGCATCGATAAACACGCGCAGATTTTCTTTCACCTTCTTTTGGCCGATATACTGGGCGAGATTCTGCGGCCTGAGGCTTTGCTCGATTATTGATTCATGGCTGTCTGCTTCACTTGAAACGAGCCGTTCATCCATGAACATCACCTTACTTTAATAATTTTTGCAATGCTTTTTTCACATATTGATCTGTTGAAAGCGCCGTTTCCTCTTTTAAGTGAGGAAGCACTTTTTTAATTTCTTTTTCGGCGTAGCCGAGAACCCGGAGCGCTTCAAGCGCCTCGTCAAGCGCCGTTTCAGCCTCTTGTTTTTCAATGCGCGCTTCATGATTGAACAGGTTGTCAATCATTTCAGGCACGACGTCGGCCAGTTTGCCTTTCAAATCAAGAATAATCTGCCGCGCCGTTTTTTTGCCCACACCCGGAAATTTCACCAAAAAGGCTTCATCTTCCTGTTCGATCGCTTCGATGACGGCTCCGGGATCACCGGAACCGAGGATGGCGAGCGCCCCTTTCGGCCCGATGCCGGTGACGTTCAGCAGCTTTGTGAAAAGCGCTTTTTCTTCCCGGGTTGAAAAACCGTACAAAGAAAAGGCATCTTCTTTTATATGATGATACGTAAAAATGGTCTCTTGATTGCTTACCTTATAAATAAACGGATTCGGAGTGAAGACCTGATAGCCGATTCCGCCGTTTTCAATCACGATGTATTGGGGAGATACATAATCAATCGTCCCCTTCACGAATTCAATCACACCTATTCACCTCTTTGACTGCTTATCATTGTAACACAAAAACAGCCAAAGTCTTATAGAAAAGTTAACGTATGTTCGCTTTGACACCTTCCATTCAGAAAAAAAAGACATGTGTCACATGTCTTGCGTCAAAGTCAGCCGCTGTAAGTCTTAATATGATCGATCACGCTCTCAAACTCCGCTTTTGTCCTGTACGGTATGCCGTGTTCCAAGTGCTTTTGCAATCGGCTTTCCAGCCTTTCTATATCAATCTGGAAGAAAGACTGAATCGGCTCGGCCAGCGATCCGGGACGGCCGTGAAAAGTGGAGATGACGCCCCCGTCCGTGACCCCGATATAACCGTTAACCTTACTGAGCGGAGAAATGTCATCAACATGCTTACGGAAAAGGACGAAGCCTTTTTTCTGCTCAACGAGCGTCCAGCCGGCATATGCGGCCCAAAAATCCTCCATCGCTAAAACGGTTTCATCCGTATGTTCAATGCCGACATCACCGTCAAGATAGACCTTTTCCAGCTGGACGTGCACCCGAAGCGGCCCGTAATGCTCAACCTCCGCCCCGTATGCGCCTTTTCCTCCGCAAATCAGGACTGCAGCCGATAAGACAAGCATAAACAATAGACGAGCACCGCAAATTCGTTTCACCAATAACACCTCTTTATTCAATCAAACTCTTGATGCTAGTTTGACCAAAGATGCCGGTGCTTAATCGTTTTCTTTCATTTGTCTGTTTCAGCCGAAAAAAAGCAGCTCTCTAAATGAGGGCTGCTGCGATGATTATGCCCGGCCGGCTGAAATCAGTTTCATTTGTCCGGGCGTCAGTTTGAGCCGGTATCCCCTTACGGTCAGATACACAGTTTTTGCTCCGCGGCTTTTGTTATGCTCCGTTTTTTTCATTCCGGCCCCTCCGTTACGTTTTATTACTTTTATGTTAACACCGCAATATAAAGAGCGTTTTAAGAATATGTAAAGAAATGATGAAGCTTTATTCATAAAAATACTGCCGGATGAAATCATCCGGCAGTCCCGTTTAACGGCTGTTTCGGTTCATGTCTTGCAGCTTTGTAAAAGTAGCGTTGTCGGTAAACACTTGAATTGTACGGCCGTCCGCGAATTTTTTGGCCGCATGTTTGACATGTTTATCATCATTTTTCGTAAAAGGATGATTTGTTCTGACGGCAATGACGACTCTCGTGTCAGTCACGATAACCTGACTATCCTGTACGCCTTTTACTTTTTTCACGCGGTTTGCAACTTTTGCCGCCAACCTGATGTTTTCGGCGTTGTCATACCCATTATAAGACATTGCTGCCGGCGGCGTATTGGCATTTCGGCCGTTATATGTGCCGTCCGTCGTTAACGGAACCCCGTCATTAGGCGCGTACTGGTCGGACACGTTTGTCGTATTATGACGGCCGTTTCGGTTTTCCATCATTTCAGAAACGGGTCCTTGATGGTCCATTCCGTACTGGCCTCTGCCGTTACCATTATCATTCGAATAATATCCGACCGGACGTGTTGACTGGTTGTAGCGTCCGTCATTCATGGCATTATTTGCTCCGCATGCCGTTAAGCTTGCCGTCACGGCTAAAACGCCCGCGATCGTCATCAGTTTTTTACCCAATGGAAAAACCCCCCGTGGATTCATCGCTGTTTTGAGCGTTTTCCGCTCATGTTTAGGATGCGCGGCGGGCGGCGGGTTTAAGCTTGTCAGTTATGTCCATTCCTCGGTTGGACATAAAAAAAGGAACGACATACATCGTCCCGAAACATTAATCTTCTTCTTCCTCCGGCCGTCCGAATACTTGATTTGGACTCGGCTGATTCGGCGCGGCACTAGGATTTGCTCCGCCGTAAGGGATAAAATATCCGGCGTTTGCACCCATATTCGGATACGGCTGCACAGGCATATTTGCGTGATGGTGATGTGAACCGTGGTGATGGTGGTGGTGATGATGTGAATCATGGCAGCCGCAATCATCATCCTTATATTTTCCATCATGATGAGGCGCGTTTGCGTAATGTGACGAATATCCGCCGTAATACGGCATTTGACCGTACGGAGCACCGCCGAAACCAGATGCAGAACCATCATAATGCTCTGCATTTTCATGGGCCTGGTTTTCATATTCACCGTAACCCGCATGCGGCCCAAATCCCGGATGATGGAATCCGTACGGTAACGGCATCGGCATGACCGGAAAGCCTCCAAAACCTCCTCCAAAACCGCCGAAACCTCCGCCTACCGGGAAGCACGGATGGCATAGTCCCGAACCCGGCAGCATCGGTGTCACCGGAACCGGACAAGGACAAGGCATGCACGGCATCGGGTAATGCATAAAAGACGGTTCAACGGCCGGCATATTCGGAAACGGGACATTCGGAATGTTTGGCATGTTCGGCAGATGATAAGCGGCGTTTTCTTCTTCCATCTTTCCGGCTTCAGGCGCCTTTGGCATATTCGGGTAATTCGCGTTTTCCATGTTGATCATTTCCTCCTGTTGTGGAATGTTATTGTCATGCTCTTTTTCTTTCGGCTCGACAAAATGTGTCACCGGTTCCTCCGGCTTAGGAGGCGACCACGGCTGAAACAGCTGATTGGACGGGTAATATTGGTTCATATCAGCTTCCGGCAGCACATTTTCATGCTTTTCAGGGATTGGCGGCACATACGGAATTGACGGCTTTGGTTCTTCCGGTATGGTGTCTTCAATGTCCACAACTGATTTCGGTTTTTCTTTGGCATATGGATGCTCATGCTTATGCGCAGACGTTCCGAAGCCGGCCTTAGGTTCTTTTCTGACCGGAACGGCTTCTGAAGGCACCTTTATCTTCATTCCAGGCATAATTAAGTCTGGATTGCTAAGCTGATGATTCAGTTTTTTTAACTCTTCAAGATCAACTCCGTATTTTTCAGCTATTTTCCAGAGCGAATCGCCTTTTTGAACGATATGAATTTTCAACGTTTTCCCCTCCTATGCACAAAACGTGAACGGTACATTTGTCATTACAATACGTTTCTTCACACTATATGCCGATGGACTGGGCATGATGATAAAAAATTTGGGAAGGAGGGGAAATTTTTATGATTACGTATGACTCAGCATTCTGTTCAAAGCACGAAGCGCTTCTGTCCGAACCGCTTCCGGAACTTTAATGACACCTTTCGGCTCGCCTTTTTCAAGCTGCTCAAGCGACCACAATAAATGCGGCAGGTCGATTCTGTTCATTGTCAGACACGGACACATATCGGGATTCAATGATTCAATCTGTTTATCCGGATGCGAGTGAATGAGGCGCTGAACAAGATTCATTTCCGTGCCGATCGCCCATTTGCTTCCCGGTTCAGCCTGTTCGATCGTATCAATAATGTATTTGGTAGACCCGCTGTCGTCACTGAGCGAGACCACTTCCCGCGAACATTCCGGATGAACGATAATGCGGATGCCGGAATCCCGCTGCCGCAGCTGAGAAATATTTTCCGCTGTAAACTTTTCGTGTACGGAGCAATGCCCTTTCCAAAGGATAACCTTAATGTTTTCCGGATGGTCAGTAAGCAATCGGTTCTGCACCGGGTCCCATACAGCCATTTCTGTCAGCGGAATGCCGAGGTCATAGGCCGTATTTTTGCCTAAATGCTGATCCGGCAAAAATAAAATTCTCTCTTTTTGTTTAAAAGCCCATTTCAGCACACTCCGGGCATTCGAAGAGGTGACGGTCGCTCCCCCGTGCCGTCCGACGAATGCTTTAATTTCCGCCGTCGAGTTAACATATGTTAACGGAATGATGGTGTTACCGTACAGTTCTTGAAGCTCTTGCCATGCTTTGTCCGTCTGCTGAATATCTGCCATATCAGCCATCGAGCATCCGGCGCGCATGTCGGGCAAAATGACGGTTTGGTTATCATCAGTCAGCATATCAGCGGTTTCCGCCATAAAATGCACGCCGCAAAACACAATATATTCCGCCTCTTTATTTTTTTCTGCCACTTGAGCAAGCTGCAGAGAGTCACCTGCCGTATCGGCGAATTGTATTACTTCGTCTTTTTGATAGTGATGCCCCGGAATGAACAGGCGCTTTCCGAAAGCCCGTTTAATGGCGGCGACCCGCTTTTCCATTTCTCCTGTGCTCATGTCTTTATAATGGCTCGGCATCATTTCGGCTGATGCAGTTAGCACGTCAAAAATAGACATCTTAAAAATCCCCCTGTTCCGCTGCCTCAACATCCATGCTGATGTCGGCGCTTTTTACTGAATGAGTCAGAAATCCGAGTGAAATATATTGGACCCCCGTTCCTTTATAAGCGGGCAATGTGTCGAGCGTTATGCCTCCGGATGCTTCCGTTTTGATATGGCCCGGTGTCATACCTGCAAAACGCCGGACGGACTCAGGCGGACAGTTGTCAAACATAATAACGTCTGCACCCGCTTCTATTGCCTCGAGCAGCTGCTGTTCGGATTCGATTTCGACTTCCACCGCAAGCATCTGCCCCGCCGTTTTTCTTGCCCGCTCCATGGCCGCCCTTATCGATCCGCAGGCGGCAATATGATTATCTTTTATCATGATGCCGTCATATAAGCCGAAGCGATGATTAAAGCCGCCTCCGACCCGAACGGCGTATTTTTCCAGCATTCTGAGCCCGGGTGTCGTTTTTCTCGTATCACAAAGCTTGATAGTCGGATCATCAAGACGCCTTTTGGCCTCATCCGTCATTGTCGCAATGCCTGACATTCTTTGTATGAGATTCAGAATGACCCGCTCCCCCGTAAGAAGTGCCGCCGCCTGGCCTTCTATTTCAGCGAGCACGTCTCCTTTTTTCATCCGTTCTCCGTCTTTTTTCAGGGAGCGGATGCGGATATCATCGTGTAAAAGCTTCCATCCTTCACGGATAACGGCTTCTCCGGCAAACATGCCGTCTGTTTTTGCGATGATTCGCGCTTTACATTGCTGATCAGAAAAAATCGCTTGTGACGTCGCATCACCCGTTCCGATATCTTCCTGAAAAAAATGAGTCAGCATTTGTTTCAGCTGCAGAATGTCCATAGTTCCCCAATCCTTTCGTTTTTTCTGATAGCTGTTCCAGATGTTGAATGAATGATTTGTTTTCCGTGCCACTTTTTCTCCGTCCCGGGAAAATCAGCGCGAAAATGAGCCCCCCTGCTTTCTTCCCGAATAAGGGCTGAGGTCACAACAAGTTGCGCAGTCTTCCATAGGCAGGATAGCTCGGCTTGTTCTATTGTGATTTCCTTCACATTTATATGACGCACAGATACGTTGTTAAGCCAGGATGCCAGCGCCTGCATGTTTTCTTTTTCCCTGACAATGCCCGCTCCGGTTGTCATTTTGGCTTGGAGCACATGAAGCGTTGTGTCCGGCACTTGTAAGATGACGTCAGATTTCTTCGGGGTTTTTTTATATCTTCCGTTTAACGGCGTTTGAGTGATATGTTCAGCACATCGTTTCCCGCTTGCCAGCGCTTCCAGCAGTGAGTTGCTCGCAAGGCGGTTCGCCCCGTGCAATCCTGTGCAGGCGGTCTCGCCTATGGCGTACAAATCAGGCACGGACGTTTTCCCCCAGGTATCGGCTTTTACTCCGCCCATTAAAAAATGCATTCCGGGTGCTACAGGAATCCCGCTTTCAAGATCAACACCGGCTGTTTGACAAATTTCTGTTATGGTCGGAAAACGTTTCTTAAAATCGGCTATTCGGCTGCAATTTATAAAAACAGGATTTTCTTTCATCATTTCTTCATAAATCGCCCGTGAAACCACATCCCGGGGCGCCAAATCTTCAAGCGCGTGTCTGCCAGCCATGATCCTGCGCCCGAAGCGATCCGCTAAATATCCGCCTTCTCCCCTCACTGCTTCAGAAACCAGGCCGTACACAGTCCCGTTTTTCACAAGGAGGGTCGGGTGGAACTGGGTGAACTCCATATCCGTGATCTCAGCTCCCGCGCGGAAGGCAAGAGTGATGCCGTCTCCCGTTATGGCGGAATCATTTGTGTGATATTGGTACAGACTGCCGCAGCCGCCTGATGCAAGCACTACACAATCCGCTCTTCTGTAAGAAACAGCGCCTGAAGCATCCTTTACGGCAACGCCTGCGCATCGTCCGTGTTCAATCAGCAGATCAACAACCGTCTCGTGTTCAATGATCCGTATGCCGTCCCTCAGCTGCTGAACCAGAAACTCAACTAACATCCGTCCGGTCGCATCTCCCCCGGCGTGCAGAATTCTCCTTTTGGAATGAGCGCCTTCCCTGCCGAGACAAAACGTCCCGTCCGACTTCGTATCAAAAGGGAAATGGCCTTCTATCAGCCTGTTTATCATGCTCTGCCCGCTTTTCAGCAAATGCCGCACGGCTGTCACGTCATTGTGTCCGCACCCCGCATACAGTGTATCGTTCACATGGGATTCTAAGGAGTCATCTTTTGCGTATGAAACAGCAATCCCGCCTTGAGCATAATGCGAATTGCTGTTCGTTACGTTTCTCTTCGTGATGACGGTCACTTGGTATGACGGAGGAAATGAGGAAGCACAGGCAAGAGCCGCCGTCCCCGAACCAATGACGATAATTGTTTTTTCAGACATACATCACCCTCCTGTTATGTTTACACCTGTCTTGACACCTATATTTACATAACGATAAAATAAACTCAAGCTTTTTTTAACATAAACGGATAGGAGACGGGCTGTATGATTTATCTTGATTACGCGGCGGGAGCGCCTTTAAGCAAAGAAGCCGCGAAAGTCTTTCAGCATCTCAGCACAGAGGTATACGGCAATGCAAGCAGCCTTCATGACGCCGGAGGAAGAGCGGCAGACGTGCTGGAATATTGCAGACATTCTGCAGGCAAATTGATCGGCGGAGCGGCAGACGGCATTTACTTTACAAGCGGCGGAACGGAAGCGAACATCTTGGCCGTCCAATCATTGCTGCAGGGTCTGCCCGATCACAAAAAACATTTTATTACGACCGCAATGGAACACCATTCGATCCATAATGCCGCGGCGTTTTCAGCTGACCGGGGAATTGATGTCACCATCATATATCCCGACGAAAACGGCCTTATAACCGAGGACATACTGGCGGCTCATATCCGTCCTGACACGGGGCTTGTTTCCATACAGCACGCCAATTCAGAAACCGGCCTCATCCAGCCTGTGAATCGTCTGGCCGCTTTTCTTCACCAGAGAAACATTTTGCTGCATTGCGATTGTGTTCAAAGTTTCGGCAAACTGCCGATTGATGCGGATCAGGAGGGAATCGACGCCCTTTCCGTCTCCGGTCATAAAGTATACGGCCCGAAAGGCACCGGGGCTGTTTACATTCGGCCCGGTGTCAGCTGGAACCCGGTTTATCCGCATACCGTGCATGAAAACGGGTTCAGGCCCGGTACGGTGAATGTGCCGGCCATCGGCGCTTTTACCGCTGCTGCCGAGTATGCAGTGAAACATATGGAGGAACACCGTGAGCATGCTGACAGGCTGAGGAATTATTTGTATGACCAAATTCGGCGTCAAGGCCTCCCCATTTCATTTTCAGAGGAAGAAACCGGCGGTGAATGCCTGCCCCACATTGTCGGGTGTTTTTTTCACTCCTTTGAAGGACAATATATTATGTTAGAATGTAATCGTAACGATATTTGCATCTCAACCGGGAGCGCATGTTCCGCCGGCAGCCACGGCCCTTCTTCAGCTATGAAGGCGCTGAGAAAAACCGAACGGGAAGCGCGGCAGTTTTTCCGGATCTCATTCGGAAACGAAACAACATGTGAACAGCTCGATATGCTGATACATACATTTACGGCGCTATGGGAGCAAAAGAAAGGAGAATCAGCAATTTGACAGAAGGAACGAAGCTTACTGGGGAGAAAAGACGCGACATGCTGCTTCATTGGCTGAAAGAAGCCGGCTCGCCATTAACAGGAGGCGAATTGGCCAAAAAAGCAAATGTCTCAAGACAGGTGATCGTGCAGGACATATCGCTTTTGAAAGCAAAAAACGAGCCGATTATCGCGACGAGCCAAGGCTACTTATACATCAGCATGAATGCCGGCGGCGAAAAAAATGCCGAACGGATTGTCGCCTGTCTGCACGGCCCGGAGCGGACGGAAGAAGAGCTTGCACTCATTGTCGATGAAGGCGTCACCATAAAGGACGTCATAATTGAACACCCCGTATACGGCGATTTAACCGCCGCCATAAGAGTCAGTACACGGAAAGAAGTCAAACAATTCATGGATCACATTAACTCGACAAATGCCGCTTACCTTTCACAGCTGACCGGAGGCGTGCACCTCCATACGTTAAGCGCCCCGACAAAAGAGCGGATTGACCAAGCCTGCCAAGCGCTGGACGACGCGGGTATTTTAATAAAAGATTAAAAAAAAAGCCCCCTGAAGGGCTTTTTTTATATCGAATAGGATTGATATGTTCCCAGAAGCTTGACCCGGCAGCCGAGGGCTTCCATCTCTTGAACGGCACCGGGAATGAGAACCTGATCCATCGCCTGTTCAATATCAATAATAAAGAAATAGTTGCCGAGACCCGTTTTTGTCGGGCGCGATTCGATCTTTGATAAATTCAGGTTTCTCCATGAAAAAGCGGACAGCACCCTGTGCAGCGCACCTGATTGGTCATCTTGGGGAAGCGTTACCATCATCGTCGTTTTCGGCCGTGAAGACAGTTTCGCATTCACTTCGAATGAGACGTCTTTTTCAGGTGAAAGAATGACAAATCTCGTGTGGTTGTCCTGATAATCCTGAATATCCCGCTTCACGATGCTCAATCCGTATGTAGCGGCGGCCATTTCATTTGCAATCACGCCGATCGGAAGGTCCGAATGCTCACTGACATACTTGGCAGCCGCACCTGTTGACTTCGCATACTCATAAGGAACGGACGAAAAATGCCGGTGAAGAAATTTGTGGCATTGCGCAATCGCATGGGAATGAGAATAAATTTTCTCAAGCTTTTTCCACTCATTTTCTCTCGAAGGGTGAACGAGCAGATGCTGGTGAATCGGCAGCGTCATTTCCCCCACGATCGCAAGAGGCTGCTCATGAATCAAATAGTCAATCGTTAAGTTAACCGAGCCTTCCAGCGCGTTTTCCAAAGGAACAAATGCAAGATCAACTTCTCCCGCAACCGCCGCATCCATGCATGCCGGTATTGTTTGATAAGGTGCTTGTGTCACGCTGTTTTGAAAGCAGGAACTGACTGCTAGATGTGTAAATGTGGCTTCTGGCCCTAAATAACCGACTTTCATGTCTCTTCTCTCCTTACGCGCCTGACCCTAAGATCTCAACTTTTTCTATAAAATCAAATTTTCTCAGTTTATTCATTAACGTATGAATGTTTTCTTCCATTGCGGACGTACTGATTGAGAGCGTGACATTCGCCCTGCCCTGAAGCGGAATCGTCTGGTGAATGGAAAGCACGTTGCTTCCTGAGTCAGCCACCGCCTGCAAAAGCTGGGATAACGCGCCTGACCGATCCTCCAAATGAAAGAAAAGTGTGATTATTTGTTCTTTAACCATCGTGTAAAAAGGGAAAACCGCATCTCGGTATTTGTAAAAAGCGCTTCTGCTTAAATCAACTTTCTGCACAGCATCTGCAACCGATTCAGCCTTTTTTCTGTCGAGCAGCTTTTTGACTTCAAGGGTTTTTCGCATCGCATCAGGCAGAACGTCTTCACGCACTAAATAAAATGTCTCTTCTTTCACCTGCACCCCTCCCTTTTACATCAGAGAGCCTGCAACGCAAGCTCTCCGTTTTTTTAATCAATAAATTCAAATTCAAATTCCAGAAGCCGGATGATATCGCCGTCTTTAGCACCGCGTTCTCTGAGCGCTTCATCAACGCCCATACCGCGCATCTGTCTTGCAAAACGCTTGACGGATTCGTCACGGGAGAAATCAGTCATTTTAAAGAGACGTTCCAGGCTGTCACCTGAAAGCACAAACGCGCCGTCCGGATCACGCGTAATGTTAAATGGAATTTCTTCATCTTCCATCGTGTACATTACGCGGTTTTCCGCCAGTTCTTCTTCATCATACAGCGGGAATTCAGGCGTTGTTTCCAGCTGGTTGGCGACTTCAAACAGAAGATCGCGGAGCCCTTCTCTCGTCACAGCGCTGATCGGGAAGACAGGATGGTCATCCTGAAGCTTTTCTTTAAACGCTTTAAGATTTTCAGCCGCCTCGGGCATGTCCATTTTATTCGCAACGATAATTTGCGGACGCTCCGTCAGCCGCAGATTATATTCACTGAGCTCCTGATTAATGGTGACATAATCCTCATACGGATCACGGCCTTCCATCGCTGACATGTCAATGACGTGAACGATGACGCGCGTCCGTTCGATATGGCGGAGAAATTGGTGGCCTAAGCCGACTCCTTCATGCGCTCCTTCAATCAAACCGGGCAGATCCGCCATGACGAAGCTTCTTCCGTCATCCGTTTCCACCATGCCCAGATTCGGAACAAGCGTTGTAAAATGATAATCGGCGATTTTCGGCTTTGCCGATGAAACGACAGACAGAAGCGTAGATTTTCCGACGCTCGGGAAGCCGACGAGGCCTACGTCTGCAAGCACTTTCAGTTCAAGCACGATATAGCGCTCTTTTCCGGGCTCTCCGTGCTCTGACAGCTGCGGTGCCGGGTTGGCCGGTGTCGCAAAGCGGGTATTTCCGCGTCCGCCGCGTCCGCCTTTTGCGATGACGGCACGCTGCCCGTGCTCAGTCAGATCGGCAATGACCTGTTTTGTATCGTCATCCGTTACGACTGTGCCGGGCGGAACTTTAACAACCATATCGTCCGCATTTCTGCCGTGCTGGTTTTTAGACATGCCGTGCTCGCCGCGTATCGCTTTGAAATGCCGCTGGTACCGGAAGTCCATGAGCGTGCGCAGTCCTTCATCAACCTCAAAAACGACGTCGCCTCCATTACCTCCGTCACCGCCGGCAGGCCCGCCTTTCGGCACATATTTTTCACGGCGGAACGCAACCATTCCGTTACCGCCGTCGCCGCCTTTTACATATACTTTCACCTGATCTACAAACATAATATCCTCCGTTCTAAACCGTAAAAAACCGCTAGTTCATTCCAATTTCGGCCACACATTCATGGCCGGTCAGCTCAAATTGCATGACATCAAAGTCCTCATGCCGGGATTTGCGAAATTCATCAAACACATCTGCATTTGCAATCGTTCCATGAAAATCGAGATATACAATAAGCTGTCTGTCAGGGTGATCCGTCTGCAGCGATACGGTCAGATGATTTTCACTTTCATTGTTTACCGCCAGACCGAACAGATGAAACAGTTTTCTCATCAGGTTCGACAGCTTTTGATCATATGCCGATAAATCTTTAATTTCTCCGAGCACTTCGTATTCGAGCCTCATATAACGGGACTTCCAATTAAATGTAAGAAAGTCAAACGCCAAGTGCGGGGTTTTCAGGTTTGAGAGCTTTGATTCGTGCTTTGCATCTATGACCATTTCGTCAATAATTTCAACGACCCTGTCATACTTCTGCAAACTTAAGTTTCCTTTTATCAGCTGCAGCTTATTCATCCAATCATGACGGAAATGGCCCATTAATTGGATCAGCTCATTGATCAGAGCCGCATCGCTTACAGGTTCTTCTTGTTTCTTCGATACATCCTTCATTTTCGCACTCCCAATCGTTTAATTTCTTTTTAGGAGTCTTGATAAGTGTGTACTATGAATTATAACAGAGAAGGCTTTGTTAAAAAAACACTTGTTTTTCCTGGTTCATCATGTTCCTTTTTCGGATCGCATACAATGCGGATGCCAGGCAGAAACATTTTTGGTATCACTGCTTGGGGAACATATCCAGTGGGTATGGGAAGCTGATGTCCTCATTCAAGGCGGGGTTCACTCACGCATCCTCTGCTTTTCATTCTTGATGTTACTCCGCTTACTGCAAAAAAAACTCCAGTCAACGACCGGAGTTTTTTGTGTCATTATTGAGCTACAGGATATACGCTCACTTTTTTGCGGTCACGGCCGAAACGTTCGAATTTAACAGTTCCGTCGATTTTAGCAAAAAGAGTGTCATCTCCTCCGCGGCCCACGTTTTCACCTGGGTAGATTTTCGTTCCGCGTTGACGGTAAAGGATAGATCCGCCTGTTACGAATTGACCGTCTGCACGTTTAGCGCCTAAACGTTTAGATTCAGAGTCACGTCCGTTCTTTGTAGAACCTACACCTTTTTTAGAAGCGAAAAACTGAAGATCTAATCTAAGCATGTAACTCACCTCCTATATTTGGTTTGCAGTCAACCGTAAGTGTTCACTGTAATCCCGCTCGATCGTTTCAAGAGAAACAATCATGCCTTCAATCAGCAGCTGCGCTTTTTGCAAAGCTTCCTGATCAGCGGCTTCAGGGAATTCAAAGTAGAAATAACCCCCGTCCTCGCCTATATCAAGAATCGGTTCGAGAGGAGCCAGCGCGATAACCGCATTGACCGCTCCGAAAACGACAGCCGTGACCCCGGCGCATACGAGATCTCGTCCATGTTCAGCAAAATCGGCATGTCCCGTCATTTCAAAGGACAAAATGCCCCCGTCATTCCGGGATCTTCGAATTGTTGCCTCAATCATGCTTACGCGTTGATTTTTTCGATTGTCAATTTAGTATAAGGCTGACGATGACCTTGTTTTTTATGAACATTTTTCTTTGGCTTGTAACGGAAAACAGTGATTTTTTTCGCACGGCCTTGTTTTTCAACTTTAGCTGTAACTGTCGCGCCTGCAACTGTTGGGTTGCCGACTTTCACGCTGTCTCCGCCAACAAACAATACGTCTTCAAACGTCACTGTTTCACCTGCTTCAGCAGCAAGTTTTTCGATGTAAACAGTTTGACCTTCTTCAACTTTGATTTGTTTTCCGCCTGTTTTAATGATTGCGTACATTCTCTGCACCTCCTATTAGACTAAGACTCGCCAGCAACAGGGGGCTTTAAAGCTCTTATCACCTGTCCCGAGCGGTTGTAGCATTGGTGCTACATCCATAACATTAAAAAATATATCAGAACCAAAAGGATATGTCAATCTATTTCTAGTAAGGCAGCAGCAGGTCTTCCATAGAGGAATCTGTCCGTTTATCGGCAAAATACGCATGAAGCACTTCATTTTCATCGAGCTGGCTGAGCTTTTCGCCGGCTTTTTCAACGATAATGGGGTGCTTGCATCCCCGTTTGAATTCGGCCATGACATGCTTTACTTTGGCATCGGCCGCGACCGTCAAAGGATGCAGCATGGCGACATCGCGGTTTTTGCCGTAGTATCTCTCCAAAAGAAACCTCAGCTGAATATAATGCCGCTTCCGGTATTCATCCCATAAAGAAGCGGCGAGAAAGACGAACAGCACCCATGCGCTGACCTGAAGGGGGACGGCCAGCACAATCCAGCAGCAGAGCAAAAGCGCGGAAACGGCCGATGTCTGCAGGCTGAGGAGATGCGCTTTTTGAAAAGCCATTTGTTTAGAGAAGTATAAAAACACGAACTTTCCGCCGTCAAGCGGCCAGATCGGCAAAAGATTGATGAAAAGAATGGAGAGATTATAAAAGGTAAACATCTCAAATGTCTGCTCACTTGCAAAGCCTGACATGAAAAAGAGCCAGGCTGCCGCCTGAAGCCACACATGCTGAAGCGGGCCCGCCAGGATGACCGCGAATTCCTCTTTAAGCGGCCGGTTTCCGTGTTCCTCCACCTCAACCGTCCCGCCGAAAGGGAGCAGAAAGATTCGTTTAATGCGCCACGAAAAAAACACAGCCAGAGCAGCATGCCCCAGCTCATGAACGGATACGACCAGCAAAAGACACAGCAGCGCTTTGATGTGCCCCGTCATAAGACCAAGCCCCATGATAATCCAAAGAAAAGGATGGACATGAATTTTAAAAAGGAGGATGAGCCATTTATTCATCAAATGTGATCACCTGGATCGGATCTATGAATTTATCGCCATCCTGGATCGCGAAATAGTACTGGCCTTTACTTTTATCGTTGAGCTTGATCGAACCGATCTTTTTCCCTTTATCGACAAAGTCGTACAATGAAACGTTAACATCTTTTAGCCGGCCGTAAATGCTGCTGGTATTGTCGGCGTGCTGCACCTTCACCGTCAGCCCTGTTTTTTTATCTTTGCTCACTTCCATAATGTAGCCTTCTTTTACGCTGTCAATGGCTTCGCTGGCGGTTTCGACGACGACGCCTTCTCCGTTATTTTGAAAGTCCTGCTGGATTTTCCCCGCGGCAGGAACGGCCATATCCTGACTGACCGCCACCTGACCGTCCTTCTTTTTCGTTCCCGGCGTAAGAAAAGCGAGCGGGTTTCCGAAGGAAGATACGAACCAATTGCTTACGGCAGCAAACTGAAATTCTTTTTGAAAGGTTTGTGCGATCACCGGTTTGATCTGACTCAGCGGCTGTTTGTCAGTTTTATAGGCAATAGCGGAGATCAGTACGAGACAGGCGGCCAGCAGGCATTTTAAAATAATAGAATGAGCGCTGATCAATGGATGCCGTCCGTTAAATTCGGGCGGGTGTTCCGTTTGATATTCGTAGTCCGGAAGAAGTTTGTGCTTTTCCTGCTCCTTGACCGTCTGCCACGCGGGAAAATTCTGCGTTTGGGCGTTTTGAACGAAAGTCCGTTTTGATTCAGGCCGCTGTTTTCTTCTTTTAGCCAGTCTTTTTCTAATTTCATCAGCTCTGTGACTCATCGCCATCATCCTTTGCAATCGTTGGGTTTGTACATCCTATGTCTTGTCCATTGCAAATATGCGCTCTTGAAAAACAAAAAGACCTGATAAGCTGGGCTTCATCAGATCTTTGTATTCTGGTATATATTATGAACGCACGCCGAAAAATGACTTGATTTTCGCCATCATCCCTTTTTGCTGCTCTTCAAGCACCTGCAAAGGAACGGATTCTCCTAAAATGCGCCGGGCGATATTGCGGTACGCAATGCTGGCGCGGTTTTTGGAATTCATGGCAATCGGTTCGCCGATATTTGAAGCCCTGATCACTTCATCATCGTCAGCAACGATTCCGAGGAGATCAATAGACAGATGATGAACAACTTCATCCACATCCATCGTGTCACCGTTTTTCATCAGGTGATTTCTGATGCGGTTCACGATAAGGCGCGGCGGTTCGATATCTTCCTGCTCCAAAAGTCCGATAATGCGGTCAGCGTCCCGCACCGCTGATATTTCCGGCGTCGTCACAACAATCGCCTTATCAGCTCCGGAGACGGCATTTTTATAGCCTTGTTCAATTCCGGCCGGACAATCAATAATGACATAATCAAATTCCTGCTTAAGCTCCTGCACAAGCGATTTGATCTGCTCAGGGACAACAGCCGTCTTGTCGCTTGTCTGGGCAGCCGGCATTAAATGCAGCAGATCATCAAAACGTTTGTCTTTGACAAGCGCCTGATGCGTCTTGCATCTGCCTTCAATTACATCTACTAAGTCGTAAATAATTCTGTTTTCAAGACCCATTACGACATCAAGGTTGCGCAGTCCGATATCTGTGTCTACCAAACAGACGCGCTTCCCTAAAATGGCTAAGGCGGTACCGAGGTTTGCAGATGTTGTTGTTTTACCTACTCCGCCTTTTCCCGAAGTTATTACGATAGCCTCACCCAATTTCACATTCCTCCCTCAAGCCTTGTTAGATCAGGTCTTAAATGAGCCAATTGCTGAAGGCGTTCAATGACCATATTTCCGTCAGTATCTAAATAAGCACATTCCATGTCGTTCCCTTTTTGAATGTGGTCTGGGGAGCGATTTAACACGTGATTGATCCTCAATTGTGTCGGCATCATTTCTGATGCGGCGATCACAGCCCGGTTATTTCCGTTATAACCCGCGTGGGCAATCCCTTTTAATGAACCGAGAACAAATATATTTCCTCCGGCTCTGATCGTACCGCCGGGATTCACATCTCCGATTAAAAGCAAATCTCCCGTCACGTGAAGCACCTGGCCCGAACGGACGATTTTGGAAACAGAAACAATTTCCTGCTCCTCTTTCATCCGCTGCGCTTCTTCTTTGGCGATGACTTCACTGTCAATTGAATGCACGACTAAATCTTTCTTTGACGCGATCAGATCAGTCAGCTGCTCTGCCTGTTCCTGATACAGATACCGATGCCCGAGTTTAATATGAACACTGATTTTTTGGCCTTTGCCATCAGTATATTGTTCAATCGACAGCATGTTTTGAAGACCATCGAGAAGCTCATCAAAAGAACACGCATCATCCAGATGCAATGTTAAGCCGTTTTTTGTTCCTTTTATTGTTACATATTGCTGCTTTTTGGTCTTCATCAATGTTCACCTCAACAACATACTCTTTTCGTCAAAAAAAGATAAAATCCTTTTTACTCATCTCTTAATTCTTTCTTCAGACTTATATAAAACAGCCTGAAGGGCAGGACTAATATAACGGCTCCCGCAATATTCAGCAAAGCGGTCGGCAAGAACCTCTGAATGACAAAATCGTTAAATGTCATTGTGCCGCTGCGGATTAACGTCTGAATGCCGTAGACGTAAAATTCAAGCACACATACGCTCAGCACCGCGACCAGAATGACCATCAGGGCGTTTGTCTGCAGCACTTTAAACGCTTTGGCCGCCAGATAGCATAAACCGGCAAAACCAAACATATAAACGCCTAAAACACCCGTATAATTGATGTCATAAAGAAATCCGAAAATCAAACCGTAGATCACCGCATGCTTTTGGTTGATATAAGCGGACATAAAAATCAGCGCAAGCAAAAGAAAATGCGGAACGACCTGCTGCTCGACGGAAACGAAAGGAAAACGCACCAGATCCGTATAGATGCTTTCCGCACAAAAGACCAAAATCATAATCAAAGGGAGAAGGAAACGTTTCACGATCCTTCCTCCCCTGTTGCTACGCTTCGGTTCACGACGATGACATGGTCAAGATCGTACAGGTCGGCAGCCGGTTTCACGTAAGCGATTTTCGTCAGGCCGTAAGCATCTGATTCTACATCGGTCACTTCCCCGACCGTCAGCCCTTGAGGAAATACGCCGCCCGTTCCGGATGTCTCCACGAGGTCACCTTTTTTCACTTCACGTTTTTCATCCGGCTCAAGGATGGTCATTTTCAGAGTCTGTTTCTTTTTATCATACCCTTCAATTAAACCGTAGCCTTTGCTGCCCTTTTTGCCGGAGATTTTGGTGGCCACTCTGTTATTGCGGTCAACATCGCTCAGCAGCTGAACGGCGGATGTGAAACTGTTGAGTCCGCTGCTTTTGATCTTTCCGACCAGCGCACCCTTTTCGTTCGTGACAGCCATGTCTTTGGCCACTTTCTGCTTCGTTCCCTTATTGATCATGATCTGCTTGTACCATTGATCAGGGTTTCTGGCGATAACGGTCGCTAAAATCGGATCATAGTCGGAAATTGATTTGACATGCCCGAGTTCATCACGTAGCTTCTTGTTTTCATCTTTGAGTTCTTGGAGCTTCGCTTCATATTGTGTCTGTCCGTCCAGCTTTTGTCTTAAGCGTTCGTTTTCCTTGTACGTGTTTTTCAGGTCTTTTATGTCCCCGAAGAACCCTGCAAAATATTCGGCAGGCGTGTGAAAAATGTTTTGAAATACTCCCGTCGTATCACCGATCAGCTTTTCAGGCCAGGTGGTATTACGGCCGTTCTTCAGCGAGAATCCAATCATAGCCACCAATATGATAATACACAGAAGTAATAGCATTAACCGTTTGTTCGGCATCGTGATACACCTCTTCTATTTAACTCCTGATTATCTTGTTTTTCCTTTGAAAAGATGGATGTGCTCCAGTGCTTTTCCAGTGCCGATCGCAACACAATCCAGCGGATCTTCAGCGATAAGAACAGGCATTTTCGTTTCGTCGCTGATGACTTTGTCGAGATTGCGGAGCAGGGCGCCTCCCCCTGTTAATACAATACCTCTGTCCATAATATCAGCGGCCAGCTCAGGCGGTGTTTTTTCAAGCGTGCTCTTCACCGCGTCAACGATTGAGAGAACTGTATCACGCAGTGCATTTGCAATTTCCGTTCCCGTGATTTCGATCGTTTTCGGCAGACCTGTCAGAAGATCGCGGCCGCGGATTTCCATTGACGCATTTTCTTCACCGGTTTCTGCTGAACCGATCTCCATTTTAATAGCTTCCGCCGTACGGTCACCGATCATCAGATTATATGTTTTTCTGATATAGCTGATGATTGAATCGTCCATTTCGTCACCGGCTACGCGGATTGACTGAGACGTGACAATGCCGCCTAAAGAAATGATCGCCACTTCAGTTGTTCCGCCGCCGATATCAACGACCATACTGCCCGTCGGCTCCCATACCGGAAGATTCGCGCCGATTGCTGCTGCAAACGGTTCTTCAATCGGATAAGCGTCACGTGCGCCCGCTTGTCTTGTCGCGTCGATGACCGCCCGTTCTTCAACGGCCGTAATACCTGACGGCACACACACCATAACGTAAGGCTTTCTCGCAAACAATCCTTTATTTTTCACAGCCTGATTAATGTAGTATTTCATCATTGTCGCAGTTGTTTCATAGTCAGCAATAACGCCGTCTTTCATCGGACGGAGCGCTACCACGTTGCCCGGAGTTCTTCCGATCATGTTTTTCGCATCGTTACCGACCGCAACGATGGACTTCGTATCCGTTTGCAGAGCAACGACAGACGGCTCTCTCACTACGATTCCTTTTCCTTTAACAAACACAAGCGTATTCGCGGTTCCCAAATCTATACCAAGGTCTCTTGTACCAATTCCGAACATATGTATGTATCTTCCTTTCTTAAAGCAAAAATACCCTAAAGGGAAAAACTCATAAAATCTATTATATCTTAAATCAACGAAAAAAAAAGTGTTACAAATATCCTTTTTCCTTTAAACTCACAAATTTTTTGTCACCAATGACCAAATGATCCAGCAGCTCGATGCCGATTAAATTTCCGCACTCAAAAAGCCGCCTGGTTACCTCTATATCTTCCCTGCTCGGTGTAGGATCTCCTGAAGGATGATTGTGAACACAAATGAAGGACGCGGCGGATCGTTTGAAAGCTTCTTTAAACACCTCCCGCGGGTGGACAATAGATGAATTCAGACTTCCGATAAAAACGGTGCGTTTATGAATGACTTGATTTTTGGTATTTAAATATAAACAGACAAAATGCTCCTGGGATAAAAAGCGCATATCCTCCATCACATACTTCGCCCCGTCTTCCGGAGAGCGGATGACGCAATGCTCCCCGGCGGATGTCTTATGAATGCGGCTCCCCAGCTCAATTGCGGCAAGAATCTGAACGGCTTTCACCGTGCCGATTCCCGGAATGCTGGAAAGCTCCTGGGCAGAGGCGCCTTTTAACAGTCGCAGCCCGTCAAACGTCCGCAGCAGCCGGTGAGCGAGGTTCATGACGGACTCATGTTTCGTTCCCGTCCGCAGCAGGATGGCGAGCAATTCATTGTTAGAGAGATGTTCGGCTCCGAAGTGCAGAAGCCGCTCTCTCGGTTTTTCTTTTTCGGGGAAATCTCTTAATTTTAACGGCAGATCACGGATGATCAACCCCTCCTTGTTCCCCTTCCCGGTTTGAACATCAAGCTTTTATATTAAATTCTTTCAAGGCTCTCATTGTTTTAGCGACTGGAAGCCCGACGACAGAATAAAAATCACCGTCTAATTTTTTCACTAAAAGCGCGCCTTTTCCTTGGATGCCGTATGCACCTGCTTTATCCATCGGTTCTTTTGTTTCAATGTAGAGCTGTATGTCCACTGAGCGGCCAAAACGTCACTTCCGTCGTGTCACAGAACGTTTCTTTCCGGTCATGCGTCTGAATGCTGACCGCCGTAATGACTTGATGGCTTCGGCCGGAAAGCCTCCGCAGCATGTGTGCCGCTTCTTCTCTGTCATGCGGTTTGCCGAGGCACTCGCCGTCTATGCACACCATCGTGTCAGCCCCGATAACGACTGCATCGGGATTTTCGGCCAATACAGCACCAGCTTTTTGCTCGGCCAAACATTGGACGTTTTCTTCCGGCGAAAGGTTTCGATTTAATTTTTCTTCTGTGCGGCTTGCAATAATGCTGTAAGGAATCTGAAGAAGAGTAAGGAGTTCTTTTCTTCGCGGAGATTGTGATGCGAGTATTAAGCGTTTTGTCATGATTGTCATCCTTTCAGGGTTTGCTTAAGAAAAAAAGATACTTGTCTATCCTACCAAATCAAACGGGCAACCACAATTTCAGAAAAATAACTTTTTGATGACAAAATAAAAAATCCCGCCGGATGACGGGAAATGAGATACTATTTTACAACACTTAAAAGCTCTTTTTGGGCTTTCCAGCCGGATTCCGAACCCGACGTTTCCAGTTCTTTCAGCGCTTGAAGCACGGCCTCTTTCTGCTTTTTGTCAGCGGCGTCTGCACCGTCTGCCGCTTTTGCTGCTTCAGCCACTTCCGTTTTTGAAAGATCTTTGCCGGTAATCGCTTTGGCGGAGAGCTCAGATGCTTGTTTAAAAGAGTCTTCCAGTCCTGAATCGACCGCAAAGCTGAGCTCTTTTCCGCCCCAAGCCTCAAAATCATGGTCTATCAGTGTCTGACCCAATTGCTGTGATAGGCTTTTTTCCGCTGCAAGCCCGGCGATCACGTATGTGTATCCGTCTTCTTTAGCCAGAGAGACGGCCGAGTATCCTTTTTCAGTCAGCTGGTCAACAAGCGTTTGCGCTCCTTTTTCTGATGAAAATTTTCCGGCCTGCACCGCATATGTTTTATAGTTTCCCTCTGAAGATTCCGCATCTCCTGTGCCGGCTGTTTCAGATTTGTCTTTAGAAACATCTCCCGCTTTCGCCGTCTGCCCTTGTGAACCTTTGTCAGCTGATGCCGGAGCGGAGGCTTCTTTACTTCCCGACATATTTAAGGCGACAAGGCCGAGCCCGGTGCCTAAAACAGCCGCAACGGCAATTGTCGTGACCGCTTTTTTAACTGGAGAAGACGGCTGCTTTTTTTTCGGAAAGTGAGGGCCGTTTTTTTTCTTCTGGTATGGCGGAACGACTTTCGGGTCATCTTCAAATACCTCAGAATTCTTCTCATGATCCCAATTGAAATCTTCTTCTTTCGGATCTTCATGGGATGCGGCGGTCTCCTGCTCCGCCTTTTTTGTTTCCTCCCAATTTGAAAATGTGACGGTTTTCTCCCCGCCTTCTTTCACATCTTCTTGTCCATACATCGTTTCTTCTTGTCCGTTAATGGTTACTTTAAGGGCATTGTTTTTTGCTTTGCTGTGCTTTTTGCTCTTCCTTTTTTTCAACGTCTCTTCCCCCTTGCATTCGTCTTGGCCGTACCTTGAACTGATCATGGTTCACACTTTAGCATAGGCGAAAAAAAAAAGAACAAGACTTTTGTCGTCTTGTCCAAAAAACGTTCGCCAAATTTTTCAAGCCCCTCCTGAAGCGAGCTTGATGTAAAACGAAAACAGCTCTTCACCGTATAAATAACTCAAAGCGCTCCCGGCTGAGATGGCCGGCGCAAACGGAAATGGCTGCTTTTTACCAAGCCTGCCCCGGGCTGCGGCGCACATACCGTATACGGCTCCGATCATAACGGAAAGAAAGAATGCAATGAGCACGAGCTTCACGCCGAGCGTCAGGCCGATCACCCCAAACAGTTTCACATCACCTGCGCCGATGCCTCCTTTACTGACAAACATGATAAAAACAAGCAGAAAAAATCCGCAAACGGCTCCCGCAAACCCTGCATACCATGAATCCAGCGGAGAAAACATACGGCCGGCGATGAAAAGCGGAAGAAAAAACAGCAGAACCTTGTCAGGAATCAGCATATATTGCAGATCCGTCATAGTAACAATCATGAGCAGAGACAGAAATAACAGCGCGACTAACAGTTCTTTTGAGAAACCGAAATGAATGCCTGCAGCCGTGAATAAACACGCCGTCCAGCATTCCGCCGCCGGATACATAACCGACAGCTTTGCACGGCAGTTTCTGCATCTGCCTCTTTGCAGAATATAGGAAACGACGGGCACAAGCTCCCCCCAGGAGAGCGGCAAGCGGCAAAACGAACAGGCTGAACGCGGCGAAATAACCGAGATTCGCAGCGGGATACGGCACGCTGCTGTATAAAAAAAAGAACCGAAAATCAAGCCGAGAAAAAACAGAATCAAAAGCACTCAGACCACACCTTTACTATCAATCTGGCTCAGATTATAGCAAAGAAAAACACCATGACTGAAATGGCTGAAAATATATTTTCAGCATAAAAACACCCGGCAAAACCGGAAAATGGTCCGTCGGGCATCCGAGGGGCTGTCAGATAAGCCGCTTTCTCATTTCTGAAATAAAATATAAGGAGCCGGTAATGATGATGACATCATCCGCACCATCTTTTTGTTCAATCCACTCTTTCACACTGTCCGGGTTCTCATCGAAACTCTTATCCGCTAGACTGCTTGCGTTATAAAGGGCTTCGGCGCTTGAAGCACGCGGAAAGTCAAATGATACAAAGTGAATGGAATCCGCTTCGGTTTCAAGCTTTTTAATCATTTCCTGATACGGTTTGTCTTTTAATGCGCTGAATACGACATGGACGTTTTTATCGGCAAAGCGCTGGCGGATCGTTTCTATCAGCGTTTCAACGCCCTCTTCGTTATGCGCGCCGTCCGCAAACACTAAAGGGCGGCTTTGAAGACGTTCAAACCGGCCCGGCCACGATGCTTTTTTCAGACCGTTTCGCATCGCTTCTTCAGAAATGGCTGCGGCTTCCAGACGATTCAGCCATTCAGCGGCCAATATCGCCAATGCCGCATTCTGCCTTTGGTGAATGCCGATCAGCGACGTTTGAATGTTTTCATAGCATTTCGTTTCCGTTTCCAGCGAAAAACTTTCACCGGACGGAAGCGCCGCTTCATTAAACAGTCTGCACGTTTTATATAGTGACTGATACGGAGCCTGCTTTTTTTCGGCTTCCGCTTCAATAACGCCGAGTGCTTCCGGCTGATTGACGCCCGTAATGACCGGAATGGAATTTTTAATGATACCGGCTTTCTGCCCGGCGATCTCCTCGATGGTATTGCCTAAAATCGCCATATGGTCATGTCCGATACTTGTAATGACCGACAGGAGCGGATTCACAATATTGGTTGAATCAAATGTGCCGCCGAGCCCCGCTTCAAAAATGACAAAATCGATATCAGCCCGCTTCGCAAAATATAAAAATGCACACGCTGTAATGATTTCAAATTCTGTCACCGTTCCGGCATCGGTCTTATCAAGCTCATCGACTATCGGTTTTATGTCATTAACGAGCGTTCTCCATTCCTCATCAGAAATCGGCGTGCCGTTGACGCTGATACGCTCATTAAACGTAATGATGTAAGGCGATGTGAACGTGCCGACTTTATAACCGGCTTCTTGAAGCACGGAACGGATAAAAGCGACGGTTGATCCTTTGCCGTTTGTGCCCGCCACATGAATGGCGCGAATGTTCTTTTCCGGGTGTTCCAGTTTTTCCATCAGCTTTTCCATACGGAGAAGGCCCGGCTTAACGCCGAACTTGAGTCTGCCATGAATCCAGCTGATCGCTTCTTTGTACGTATTAAACAATGAAATCCCCTCTTTTATACGACAAGGCGGTTTCTTAGGAAACCGCCCCGCTGTTTTATCAGCCTTTCAGCTCTGCAATCCGCTGCCGGACAGCTTCGCGTTTTGCCGTGTAGTCTTTCTCTTTTCCGCGTTCTTCTTCAATGA
This sequence comes from Bacillus sp. JNUCC-21, assembly GCF_041222765.1. Lineage (NCBI taxonomy): Bacteria > Bacillati > Bacillota > Bacilli > Caryophanales > Bacillaceae > Bacillus > Bacillus sp. JNUCC-21. The sequence goes on from NZ_CP166019.1 coordinate 2,837,859, forward strand.
CATGCTCAGGAGCTTTTTTAATGAATCCTTCGTTGCCGAGTTTTTTCTGAACGCGTTCGACCTCTTTTGTCAGCTTGTCGAATTCTTTTTGCAGACGGGCGATCTCCTCATCAATGTTAATCAGCCCTTCAAGCGGCAGAATGACTTCCGCTCCGGTGACGACCGCTGTCATCGCTTTGTCTGCCGCAGTGATATCCGTCCCGATTTTCAGCGTGCTCGGATTCGTAAAGCGTTCAACGTAAGAACGGTTCTTCTCAAGGCGGCCGGCAATGTCTTCGGTAGCTGTTTTAATATAAAGCTCAACCTGCTTGCTCATCGGCGTGTTGACTTCGCTCCGGATATTGCGGACAGAACGGATTAATTCAACGAGCAGTTTCATATCCGCCGCTGCCTCTTTATCCGTATGCTCCGGCACCGGAACCGGCCAAGAGCTGATCGTGATTGACTCGCCTTCATGAGGAAGGTGCTGCCAGATTTCTTCCGTTAAGAATGGCATAAACGGGTGAAGAAGACGCATCGTCTGGTCAAGAACGTATGCCAGAACAGAACGGGTTGTTTTCTTCGCCGCTTCATCTTCCCCGTACAGCGGAAGCTTCGCCATTTCGATATACCAGTCGCACACATCGTCCCAGATAAAGTTGTACAGGTGGCGTCCGACTTCACCGAATTCATAACGATCCGCAAGCTGTGTTACGTCTTCTATCGTTTCATTCAGTCTTGTGAGGATCCACTTATCAGCAACTGATTTTTCACCGGACAGATCAAGCTCGTCATACGTCATGCCGTCCATGTTCATTAATGCAAAACGGGAGGCGTTCCAAATTTTATTTGCGAAATTCCATGTGGATTCCACTTTTTCATAGCTGAAACGGAGATCCTGTCCCGGTGAACTTCCGGTTGCCAGGAAATAGCGCAGGGAATCCGCTCCGTACTTGTCGATGACATCCATCGGGTCCACGCCGTTCCCAAGGGATTTACTCATTTTTCTGCCCTGCTCGTCACGGATTAAGCCGTGAATCAGCACGTCTTTGAACGGACGCTCGCCGGTAAATTCAAGACCTTGGAAAATCATCCGGGATACCCAGAAGAAAATGATGTCATATCCCGTAACAAGAACATCGGTTGAGTAATACCGCTTAAAGTCTTCAGCGTTTTCATCAGGCCAGCCCATTGTAGAAAACGGCCAAAGCGCGGAGCTGAACCATGTATCAAGCACGTCTGAATCCTGTTCCCAATTTTCACTGTCCTCAGGCGCTTCAAGGCCGACGTACACTTCTTTTGTTTCTTTATGATACCAAGCCGGGATGCGGTGGCCCCACCACAGCTGACGGGAAATACACCAATCACGGATATTTTCCATCCAGTGCAGGTACGTTTTCTCGAACCGGTCTGGAACGAAGTGAACTTTCTCTTCTTTTGACTGAAGGTCAACCGCAGCATCGGCCAGCGGCTGCATTTTGACAAACCATTGTGTGGACAGGTACGGCTCAACAACGGCGCCGCTTCTCTCACTATGTCCGACAGAATGCATATGGTCTTCGATTTTAAAGAGAACACCGGATTCCTGAAGATCTTTGACGAGTTTTTTGCGGCATTCAAACCGGTCCATGCCGTTATATTGCAGCGCTTTTTCATTCATTGTTCCGTCTTCATTCATGACGAGAATCCGCTCTAAATTGTGGCGGTTTCCGAGTTCAAAATCATTCGGGTCATGGGCAGGCGTGATTTTAACGGCGCCTGATCCGAATTCCATATCAACATAATCATCGCCGACGATCGGAATTTCGCGGTTTGTAATCGGCAGAATCACCGTTTTGCCGATTAAGTGCTTGTAGCGCTCATCTTCAGGATGAACCGCGACAGCCGTGTCGCCAAGCATCGTTTCCGGACGGGTGGTCGCGATTTCAATTGAGCCTGAACCGTCTGCTAACGGATAGCGCAAATGATAAAACGCACCCTGTACGTCTTTGTAAATTACTTCAATATCGGATAAAGCCGTTTTTGTGGCAGGGTCCCAGTTGATGATATATTCGCCTCTGTAAATCAAGCCTTTTTTGTACAGCTTGACGAATACTTCCCGCACGGCTTTGTTCAGCCCTTCATCAAGAGTGAAACGTTCGCGCGAATAATCGAGTCCGAGTCCCATCTTGGCCCATTGGCTGCGGATGAAATCAGCATACTCTTCCTTCCACTTCCACGTTTCTTCCAGAAACTTTTCACGGCCGAGGTCATAACGGCTTGTGCCCTGTTCACGGAGTTTCGCTTCGACTTTTGCCTGAGTGGCGATGCCGGCGTGGTCCATGCCCGGAAGCCAGAGCACGTCATAGCCCTGCATGCGTTTCATACGCGTAACGATATCTTGCAGCGTCGTATCCCACGCATGTCCGAGGTGCAGCCTGCCCGTCACGTTCGGCGGCGGAATGACGACAGAATACGGCTGTTTCGTTTGATCACCGCCCGCTTCAAAATATTTTCCTTTCAGCCAAAAATCATAGCGGCCTTTTTCAATCGCAGACGGATCATATTTTGTCGGCATTGTTTGTTCGTTTGTATCCATGATAACCCTCCAGCATGTTTAGAAATGGCTGAGCAACTAAAAAAGAGCCTTCATCCTGATAAAGGACGAAAAGCTCTTTCGCGGTACCACCTTTTTTCATGAACAGATTTGTTCATGCACTTAAACGGATAACGGGTGCGGCCCGAATTTCTCTACTGTATGTTCAAGAAATTATGCTCCCGGGCGACCTTCCAATGAGACGGCATAAGAAGCCTTTCAGCACAGTAGCTTCTCTCTCTTCATGCGTCTTTCTTGTACTCTTCCCGTTCAAAGCAGGTGTATTTATATCAGCTCATGATCTTATTTATTATGTTCTTTATTATAGTAAAAGTGTTTTTGATTCGTCAATCATCTTTTCCAAAAACCGCTGCCGTCATACATAAATGGGCATGCACCCCGCCCTTTCCCTTACATACGATACATAGAAAGGCGAATGTGAGGAGGAATTGCCCGTGAGAAAAAAATTCAATTCTTATTCGCTCCCCCAGTGGGCCAGACAGGTCCGCCTTGTATCCGTGCAAGTCATTATCCCGATTACGATCTTTCAGGGGATCAGGACGATTTTCTTTCCGACGACTTTTGATGTCCTGCTGCTTGCCATCCTGCTGTTTTTAGCGTGCGCCCTGCATTTGGAATGGATATAAAAAAACGAGTCCCGTTATGAAGAGGACTCGTTTTCCGCTTTTATTTTTTTCTCCCGCTCAATCTGATGAACCTTCATGAGAAAAGGCTCAACATTTTTCATCTGCCAAAACGCTCTTAATAATTGCGTGCACTCTTCTTTTTCAGAGCCCCTTTGGCCGGTCTGATACCGTTTCAGCACTTTGTACATGGCGGATGGATAAGCCATATAGCTGAGAAACAGGCTGATTTCCGCTTCACGGAGCGGGAATGATTTGTGATACGTATAAAACCAGTCCAGACATTCCGGGCATGCTTTCGGATAGCTTCTGAACATTCTGGAGTAAAAGCCGAGCAGGTCGTTTTGCGGAGGGCCCAGCGCAGCTTTCTCGAAATTCGTGAAAAAGCCCGATCCCGCATCATTATACAGAAAGTGGCGGCTCGATAAGCTGCCGTGGTTGATCACCGCTCTCGTCTTGTCATGATCCTTTGCCGCGTCAAACCATTCTTCCAGACGTTCCAGAGCAAAATTGACGGCGGAAACCGTTTCTGTAAGATACGTAACAGCCTGCAGTTCAAAAGGTGAAAGATACCACTCTTTTTCCGCCCGGTCGGCGAATTGTTCATAGACAAGCTTATCATTTTCCCAATCTCTTTTCGTTGCTTCATAAAAGCCGCTGATATCTTCAGTCCGGATTTGGATGTCCCGCACAGTCGCAGAATGGAGCTTCGCGACCTCTTTAAAAAGGTAAACATGTTTTTGATCCCGTTCCTCTTCCTGATCGTACTGAAGCCAAGGCATTAAATAATAAGAATTCTCCGTCTGTCTTCCGGCAAAAAAATCGCCGGCATACGTTCGGCAGATCGGCACAAATGATCGGTAGCCTTTCTCCTCAATCTCAATCATAAGATCTGTAAATTCACTGCTGCGGGCCGGCTTGAGCTGTTTCAAAGCAAAAATGCCGTAGTTTGAGTAGACCTTCCAAACATGCGGGCTGACAGGCTCAATATACTCAGCCGCCAGCCCGTATTCCTGAAGCACTGATTGGACTGCTTCCATTCCATTCACCACATTTTTACGGCCTCTTTGTGCTTACGCATGGCTGTTATTATATTCAGGTATATACAGAAGCTGACCTTCTTCAAGCTCGTCATCAAACGATAAAGCATTCGTTCTGATGAGCTGCTGGGATGTTATGTCATATCGTTCACACACCCGGTCGATAGTATCTTGCTGCTGTACGATACAAATTTTCATTCTTGAAAACTTTTCTTCTTCCCTTGTAAATAATTTTGTCAAGTAATGAGAGTTGTCATTTTCCTTCTGCTCGGTTCCCGGTGCCGCTTCTTCATTCTTTCTTTCAGGCTTAAGCGGCTCAGGCTGTTCAGCTTGCGCCGGCTCCTCAGGCGGCAGTTTGGAAAACTGAAATGACAAATCGATAGGTTTCCCGGTTTCCTCCTCCGGCGGCGCCATCTTCCTTACCTCAATTTCAAACCCTTCTTCATCCTGAGCCTCTTCTTCAAGCAGCTTAGGAGCGCTGTAAAACTCCTCTTCCTGCCGTTCCGGAACGAACTCGCGATAAACGGGCGCCTGCTCTTCTTGAAAAACCGCAGGCTCATCTTCGTCTTCTGCCGCCTCATGATCGCTCTGACGGAGAAGCGGCTCGGCCTCTGGCTGCTCTTCTTTTTGAAGGAAGGGCTGTTCCGCAATTTTTGGTTTTTCTGCATGCGGAGTCAGAGTGAACGCAGGGAAAACCGGCTCGTTATCATCTTTTGGCTCTTCCTGCACTTCTGCTGAATCATCCTCAAATACAGGTTCATTCCTCACAGCCGACATGATTGCAGGCTCCTCAGCTTCTTCCGGCTCTTCTTCGTGTTGGAAGGAAACGGGAGGAGGAGGCTCAGTAAAGGAAACAGGTTTCGGCACTTCTTCCTGCTCCCTCAGAATCGGGGCGGTCTCCTGCTCTTCTTCTTCCCGCTCCCGCAGAATCGGGGCAGTTTCCTGCTCTTCTTCTTCCCGCTCCCTCAGAATCGGGGCTGCTTCCTGCTCTTCTTCTTCCTGCTCTCTCAGAATCGGGGCTGCTTCCTGCTCTTCTTCTTCCCGTTCCCTCAGAATCGGGGCTGCTTCCTGCTCTTCTTCTTCCCGTTCCCTCAGAATCGGGGCAGTCTCCTGCTCTTCTTCTTCCCGTTCCCTCAGAATCGGGGCAGTCTCCTGCTCTTCTTCTTCCTGCTCCCTCAAAATCGGGGCAGTTTCTTTCTCTTCTTCCCGCTCCCTCAAAATCGGAGCTGCTTCCTGCTCTTCTTCCTCCTGCCTGAGTAAAGGCGGGGTTTCTTCCTCGTTCTTCTCGGTTTCTTGTGCTGCTTCTTTTGATACACTCAAAGGTATTTCAGGCTCATGGCGTATCATTAATTCTGGTTCGTTTTCGTCCTCCGAATGATGTCCGGCAAGATTGATCATTTCTTCTCTGGCAAATTCAGGCGCCACGTACAAAGGGATCTCCGGCTCTTTTGGCTCGGATTCCTCAAGCAGCCCTTCAATTGCCAAATCAGCCTGAATGGTTAAGATCCTTGAATCCGTCAGCTGATAATCAAAGGCATCGATAAATACGAAAACATCATTGAGGTGGCTCACTTTATTTTTCGGAATCGTAATGTCCACCGGGAAACAATGAATGAGCTCGGCCGTGCCATCCTCCCTCGCCCTCACTTCCTCTACATGCCTCAGCTCCCTATTAAGCTCTTCAAAATGACTGCTGTGATCTATGTTGTACTCGCCAGTAAGTTCTAATGATCCTTTAATTGAGACATAATCATTTACTTCCTGCACCCTGATGTCAGGGTCTAATGAAATCGAAAGTAATTCAGAAACTTCCTGTCCTTTTTGGAAACAGATTGATTCTTCAACAGAAAATTGCAATCGGTGATTATGCGGCAAGTTCATATCCTCCTTTCATCTAATCCATACAATTAGATGTCACTAAAGGTGTATGCCGCAATCCGGGAAAATATGATAATGGAGGCATTGAAAAAAGCCGATACAAGTCTTGCTTGCATCGGCTTTTCTGTATCAGCGGCTGATCGCCTGGAACACTTTCTCAGCGGCTTGAATGGTTTTTTCAATATCCTCCATTGTATGCGCAGTGGAGAGAAACAATCCTTCAAATTGAGACGGCGGCAGAAATACGCCTGCATCAGCCATCCCTTTATAATATTTGGCGAACAGCTTTAAATCAGAAGATTTGGCTGCTTCATAGTTAATGACAGGCTCATTTGTGAAAAAGAAGCCGATCATTGAACCCGCCCGGTTAAACGTGTGCGGAATGCCATGTGCTGCAGCTGCTTTTGAAATGCCTTCTTCAAGCATATCGCCTTTTTTCACAAATTCTTGGTAAGATTCAGGTGTAAGCTGCTGTAACGTCTCAAGTCCCGCTGTCATGGCAAGCGGATTTCCTGACAATGTTCCAGCCTGATAAATCGGACCGCTCGGCGCGATTCGTTCCATAATGTCAGCTTTTCCGCCATACGCACCGACAGGAAGACCGCCGCCGATGACTTTGCCGAGACACGTTAAGTCAGGCGTCACGCCGAAATACCCTTGCGCACAGTTATAATCCACGCGAAAACCGGTCATGACCTCATCAAAAATGAGCAGCGCACCATACTGTTCCGTCATGTCGCGAAGTCCTTGTAAAAAGCCTTCCTGCGGCGGAACAACGCCCATATTGCCTGCTACCGGTTCAACAATGACCCCGGCAATATCTTCACCGTACTCCCGGAATGCGAGTGCAACGCTTTCCAAGTCGTTGTATGGAACGGTAATCGTATTCATTGCTATTCCTTCCGGCACGCCCGGGCTGTCCGGAAGGCCGAGTGTCGCCACTCCGGATCCCGCTTTGATCAGCAGCGAATCACCATGGCCGTGGTAACAGCCTTCGAATTTCAAAATTTTGTTGCGGCCGGTATATCCTCTTGCCAGACGCAGGGCGCTCATTGTCGCCTCTGTGCCGGAGCTGACCATCCGCACGATTTCAACAGACGGCACACGGTCAATGACCAATTTGGCCAGTTCGTTTTCCACTTCAGTAGATGCCCCGAAACTTGTCCCGTTCTCGGCTACTTTTTTCAGGCTTTCAACGACCCGGTCGTTCGTGTGGCCCAAAATGAGCGGCCCCCAGCTCAGGACGTAGTCGATATATTCATTGCCGTCAATATCAAAAATTTTCGATCCTTTTCCGCGCTGCATAAAGATCGGGTCCATATCGACTGATTTAAACGCGCGCACCGGGCTGTTCACTCCGCCCGGCATCAGTTTCTGCGCTTCTTTAAAAGCGGCTTTTGATTTTTCATAGCTTCTCATCTGCCTCAGCTCCCGTCAAATGAAATCGTTACTCAGCAAGCCATTTTGCTGCGTCTTTTGCATGATACGTCATAATCAGATCGGCTCCTGCACGTTTCATGCTCGTTAAAATTTCCAGCACCATTTCTTTTTCTTTAATCCAGCCGTTTTGGGCTGCCGCTTTCACCATGGAATACTCCCCGCTCACATTATATGCGACCAGCGGCAGGTGATGGCGGTTTTTCACATCACGCATAATATCTAAGTATGACATAGACGGTTTGACGATTAAAAAGTCAGCGCCTTCTGCCGCGTCTGATTCAGCCTCACGGAGCGCTTCCAAGCGGTTGGCCGGATCCATCTGATATGTTTTTCGGTCTCCGAACTGCGGCGTGCTGTCAGCCGCGTCGCGGAACGGACCGTAAAATTCACTTGAATATTTCACGGCATAAGACATGATCGGAATATTCGTGAATCCTTCTTTGTCGAGCGCTTCCCTGATCACTGTGACAAAACCGTCCATCATATTTGAAGGAGCGATGATGTCAGCGCCGGCTTTGGCCTGGCTGACGGCTGTCTGAGCCAGCAGTTCAAGCGACTCGTCATTGAGAATTTCTCCGTCTTTCACGACCCCGCAATGGCCGTGATCCGTGTATTCACAGAGACACGTATCAGCGATTACAATCATTTCAGGATAATGCTTTTTAATTTCAGCAATCCCTTTCTGCACAATGCCGTGATCGTGAAAAGCCTGGGTTCCGCAGGCGTCTTTTTCTTCCGGCACGCCGAAAACGATGACCGACTTAATGCCGAGCGATATCAGCTCAGCCATTTCATCCTTTAACAAATCGAGTGATACATGATAAACCCCCGGCATGGAAGGAACTTCTTTTTTTCCTTCGAGCCCTTCAACGACAAATAACGGGTAAATAAAATCTGAGGGGTGAAGACGTGTTTCTTTTACTAAATCTCTCATCGCAGCGTTCGCACGCAAACGGCGGTGTCTGTTAAATGTTTGATTCATCATTATCAATCCTTTCCCGACATGCTGCACATGACGTCCAGCATGCCTTCAATCGTATAAGTGTCAGGCACATGGGATGAGATCCCGTATTCCAAGAGCGCTTTCTCTGTCAAAGGGCCGATGCTGATATAGCTCGCACCGCTGTTTTCCCACGCTTTTTCTCCGTCTCCGACCGCGTGCATAAACGTATGCACCGCCGATGAGCTGGTAAACGTAATAAAATCAAAATGAGAGCGGGATGCAGCCCGTCTCAGCTCGTCCATGCCTTTTTCATCCTGAATGGTATTGTATAACACCCATTCCCTTATTTGATAGCCAAGCGGCTCAAGCTCCGCTTTTATGACATCGCGTGATAAATTGCCCTTTATCACTGAAATGGGTTCGGCAGCTGATGCGTGCCGTTTTAAAGTATCAGCCAGACATTCCGCCACATACTCGTCAGGCATCGCATCCGTCCGGGCTCCCCGCTCTTTCAGGGCGCGCGCAGTCTTTTCACCGACGGCTGCGATTTTTTTCCGTCCCGAAAGCGCAAGATCGTGACGATCAAGATAGGAAAAAAAGAACCGGACACCGTTTACGCTTGTAAACACAAGCCATCCCGGCTCAGAAAGGTCTTCCCGCAGACTGTCCGCACATTCATCCGGGAGCGCTTCCTGAAAAGCGATCAGCGAAGCGGAAACAGCCGTTCCGCCGAGCGCCTCCACTTTTTTTCGGAACGGAGCGGCCTGTCTTTTGTTCCGGGTGACAAGCACGGTCTTTCCTTGTAAAGGAAGGTCATTTGCCATCCTGATCGAGCTCCTGTTTCACGCTGTCGATTAATGCTTTGGCTCCTTTGTCAGACATCATCGCCGCACAGCGTTTTCCGATTTCTTCCGGATCATGTCCCGCCGCTGTTTCTTTATAAATCGTCTTTCCGTCCGGAGACGCGACAAGACCGACCAATTCAACCTCATCCCGGTCATTGACGGACGCATACCCGGCTATCGGCACTTGGCAGCCGCCTTCCATCGCGTGTAAGAAAGCCCGTTCGGCTGCCACCGTGCGCTGCGTATACTCATCGGTAAATTGCGCAAACAGCTTCAAAAGCTCCTCATCTGACTCTCTGCATTCAATGGCAAGAGCGCCTTGGCCGACCGCAGGCAGACAGCGGGCCGGTTCGAGAAATTCAGATACGACATCATCTTTCCAGCCCATTCTTGAAAGTCCCGCAGCCGCTAAAATAATAGCATCGTAATCTTCCGTTTCAAGCTTTTGAAGTCTCGTATCGATATTGCCTCTGATCCACTTAATTGTAAGATCAGGGCGTTCAGCAAGAATCTGGGCGCTTCTTCTTAAACTGCTGGTGCCGATGATGCCCCCTTCTTTTATGTCGTCCAGCTTTTGATGCCCCTTTGAAATCAGCGCATCACGCGGATCCTCACGTTTCGGTATGCAGCCTATGACAAGACCCTCAGGCAAAACGGCGGGCATGTCTTTCATGCTGTGAACCGCCATATCAATCTCCTGATGCAGCAGCGCCTGTTCAATCTCTTTGACAAACAAACCTTTGCCGCCCACTTTTGACAGTGTAACATCGAGGATGCGGTCGCCTTTTGTGACAATCTCCCGGATTTCAAAGTTATAGGAAGGGTTCAATTCCTTCAGTTTGTTAATCACCCATTTTGTCTGGGTCATAGCCAGTTTGCTCCGTCTGGAACCTACCTTAATCGTTCTCATTTTCTTTCCTCCCGAATCTGTTTGGGCGCGTGCGTTAACTGAACCAATGGAACTGCGACAGGCTTCCGAGCAGGAAGTAATTAATCATCAGCACGAGAAAACATGCTGAATTCCATAACGCCGCCACTTTTCCCTGCAGTTCCTTAATCATTCTGATATATAAATAGTAGCTGTATAAAAGCAGCACAATAAACGAGCCGAGCACTTTTGAATCAAACCAGTACAGCGTTTCCAGCGACACATACGCCCAGATCACGCCTAATATCAGGCTCAACAGCAGCATCGGAACCCCGATGACATTTAAAACGTAAGCCATATAATCAAGTTTTGACAAATCTTCAATTCTCAACAGCCATTTTCCCCACTTTTTCTTCTTTAATAAAGAGTATTGAAACTGATAAAGAAGCGAAAAGACAAAAGAAAGGGAAAAAGCGCCGTAAGACAGAATCGCCATTGTAATATGAATGACCAAAAGCTCCGAGACCAGCTGGCCGGAAAAAGCGGCCGAATGCTGATCCGTCGGTGAAAACGTATGGATCGCAATCATCGAGAAACCGATGACATTCGTGAAAAACACGATAAAATCAACGCGCAGAATCTGCGTGACCACAAGTGAGAGCGTGACAAGCACCCACGCATAAAAGTAAAGGGCCTCCGTAATATTCAAGACCGGAAATCTGCCCGTCTGCCACATGAAATAAGAAAGATAGACGGTTTGCAGAGTCCAGACAATAGAAAGCAACCAGAAGGCCATTTTCCCAGCCTTCCGGTTGTGTTGAAGAAAATCTATAAAGTAAAAAAGGACGCTTACTGCATAAATAACAATTGTCGCTTCATTAAGTCTTGCCATTGCTGTATCAATCATACAGCCCTCACTCACTTACAAGCGGACGTAAGCCCGTTTTTGCTTCTGCCTTTTGAAACGAATGAACCGTCTGGCGGTTATCCAGGCTTTTGTCCAGCTGGCGGCCGGCCTCTTCCTCAATATCGAATATCTGCATAAACAGCTTCAGCTTTTCATCTGAATCCGCTTCAGCCGCAAGCTCTTTCGCTTTCAGAATCGGGTCGCGCAGCATTTGGTTAATGATGCTTTTCGTATGTTTGCTGAGAAGTTTTTTCTCTCTTACCGTCAGATGAGGCAGCTTGCGCTCAATGCTCTGCATCGTATCGGACTGGATGGACAGCGCCTTTTCACGCAGCGCCGAAATGACCGGCACGACGCCGAGCGTATTAAGCCACTGCTTAAACTCAACAATTGCCGCTTCAATAAACAGCTCGACTTTTTCAGCGGTTTCACGGCGTTCTTGTAAGTTGGCTTCAACGATTCCTTCAAGGTCATCAATATCGTACAGAAAAACACCTTCAAGATCGTTCAGCGCCGGATCGAGGTCCCTCGGCACAGCGATATCCACCATAAATAACGGGCGGCCTTTCCGCTGTCTGCCCGCTCTCTCCATCATTTCTTTAGACACGACGAAATCACTTGCGCCTGTCGAACTGATTAAAATATCAGCTTCAGCAAGTGCATGTTCAAGCTGGTTTAAGCTGCGCGCTTCTCCGGAGAAACGGTCAGCAAGCGCTTTTGCCTTCAAAAACGTTCTGTTGATGACCGTTACTTTGCCGATGCCCTGACCGTGCAGGTTTTCTGCGGCGAGCTCGCCCATTTTTCCCGCACCGAGAATCAAAATGTGCTTATTTGACAATGAGCCGAAGATTTTTTTCGCGAGTTCAACGGCGGCGTAACTGACGGAAACGGCATTGGCGCCGATATCGGTTTCGGCATGCGTGCGTTTGCCGACGGTCACCGCCTGTTTAAACAGCTCATTGAAAATGGTGCCGATCGTCTTCTCTGCCTGCGCCGTTTTAAAGCTTGAGCGGACCTGGCCGAGTATTTGCGTTTCTCCGATGACCATGGAATCCAAGCCGCACGCCACACGGAATAAATGCTCGATCGCCGCGTCGCTCTCATAAAATTTCAGAAACGGAGACAGCTCTTCTTTCGGCAGCGAGAACCATTCAGATAAAAATGTCTTTATATAATAACGGCCGGTATGAAGCTGGTCGACCACCGCATATATTTCGGTGCGGTTGCAGGTTGACACGATAATGTTTTCAAGAACGCTTTTTTCTCCTTTTAAACGGAGCATCGCTTCTGCAAGCTCATCCGGCTGAAAACTTATTTTTTCGCGTATTTCAATAGGGGCGGATTTATAATCTACTCCCACAACAAGAATATGCATCGCTTTCATGCACCCCCGTACATCGCAATTTATTTATAATCATTCTAACATAGAATTTATTATTTATAATAATTATAACATAGTTTCTTCAGGAAAATGTGAACAGATTTCAAAAATGTTATGCTATAGTATAAAAAGCTCGTTTCCACTGTAATCATCATACTAAAAATCCTTTACTGCGGGTAGGTGACAGGATGAAAAAAACATCAATTTTATTACCGGGACTTCTGCTTGCCGCTTCATTATTCGCATGGCTTCAGAGCGGACAGGTTCACCTGTTTGCGAATCAGGGGGAATGGCCGGTGCTCCTTATGCTTTTGGGTGCCGTGCTCTTGTATCAGGGCAAAAAGGAAGCGGCCGGGCCTCACGTCCTGATCGGCATGCTTCTTTTCGGTATAGGTTTACACTTTTTCGCCAAACCTGAGCTCTCATGGTGGCCGGGAGATTTTGAAATGATTCTCTTCGTCTTCGGATTCTCCTTATTTGCGGCAGCCAGAAAAGAATATGTATACGAAGCGGTTGCCATGATTGGTTTTTCCCTCTTTTTATACTTCTTTAAACAAATTACGGCGTGGCTGGAGTCCGTCCATATTCCGACGGAACACTTCAAAACATACTGGCCGTATGTTTTCATCGGAATCAGCCTTTTATTATTGTTTATCAAGCGGAACAAAACTATACGATAAAACCCAAAACGCACTGCGTTTTGGGTTTTTCATTACCGGCTGATCATTTTTTTAATGGCTCCCCATGCTTCATCTTTGCCTTTTTTCGTTTCAGAGGAAAATAAAATCAGCTCATCTTCAGGATCCATATCAAGCGTCTGTTTGACAACCTTTAAGTGCTTGTCCCATTTTCCTTTTGGAATCTTATCCGCTTTTGTCGCGATAACGATGACGGGAATGCCGTAATACTTCAGGAATTCATACATGTTCACGTCTTCAGCAGACGGCGCGTGCCTGAGGTCGACAATCTGCACGCAGGCTTTCAGCTCTTCGCGGGTCGTCATATAGGTTTCAATCATTCTCCCCCATGCTTCCCGCTCGCTTTTGGAAACTTTCGCAAATCCGTACCCGGGAACGTCGACAAAATGCAATTCATCATTGATGATGTAAAAGTTTAGGGTCTGTGTTTTCCCCGGTTTTGATGACGTTCTGGCCAAGTTTTTCCGATTGATTAATGAATTGATAAAAGATGACTTTCCTACATTTGATCTTCCCGCCAGCGCGATTTCCGGAAGCCCCCCATCAGGGTACTGTTCGGGTTTGACCGCGCTGATCACGATTTCTGACTTTGTGACTTTCATTTCTTCTCTCCTACTAAGGCATGTTCCAAAACGTCATCCAGGTGAGAAACGAATATAAACTTCAGTCCTTCTCTGACGCTTTCTGGAATATCCTCTATATCTTTTTCGTTATCTTTAGGCGCAATAATAGTGGTCAGGCCCGCTCTGTGCGCGCCGAGCGCCTTTTCTTTCAGTCCGCCGATCGGAAGCACGCGGCCCCGCAGCGTGATTTCTCCCGTCATACCGACTTCGCGTTTTACCGCACGGTCCGTTAATGCTGAAACGAGCGCCGTGGCCATCGTAATTCCGGCAGAAGGGCCGTCTTTCGGCACCGCTCCTTCAGGGACATGGATATGAATGTCATACTTCTCATGGAATTTCGGGTCGATTCCGAACTGTTCCGCTTTCGAGCGGACATAACTGAAAGCGGCCTGCGCTGATTCCCGCATGACATCTCCAAGCTTCCCGGTCAGAATCAGCTTTCCTTTTCCCGGTGACAATGACACTTCGATTGACAGCGTATCTCCGCCGACCGTCGTATACGCGAGCCCCGTGACAACCCCGATTTGATCTTCGGTTTCCGCCTGTCCGTATCTGAATATCCGTTTTCCGAGATAGTCGGCCAGATTTTTCTCTGTAACGGTAATGCGTTTTCTCTCCTCAGACACAATGGCTTTTGCAGCCTTTCGGCAAATGGCGGCAATCTGGCGTTCAAGCGTTCTCACGCCGGCTTCCCTCGTGTAGTAGCGGATGATGTCCGTAATCGCCTGGTCCCGAATCTGCAGGCTGCTCTTTGTGAGCCCGTGCTCTTTGATTTGTTTCGGAAGCAGGTGGTCCTTCACGATCTCCAGCTTTTCGTTTTCAGTGTAGCCTGACAGGCTGATAATCTCCATTCTGTCTCTGAGAGGGCCCGGGATGGAAGCAAGGTTATTCGCAGTCGCGATAAACAGCACTTTCGATAAATCGAACGTCTCTTCAATATAGTGGTCGCTGAATGTGCTGTTTTGTTCCGGATCCAGCACCTCAAGCATCGCTGAAGACGGATCGCCTCTGAAATCAGACGACATTTTGTCGATCTCATCCAGGAGAAAAACCGGATTTTGTTTGCCGGCTTTTTTCATCCCCTGTATAATACGGCCCGGCATCGCTCCGACGTATGTACGCCGGTGCCCGCGGATTTCAGACTCATCACGCACTCCGCCCAGTGAAATTCTCACAAAACGGCGCCCCATGCTCGCACTGATTGATTTTGCAAGAGATGTTTTACCGACTCCCGGAGGTCCGGCCAGACAAAGAATCGGCCCTTTCAGCGTTTTCGTCAGCTGTTTCACGGCCAAATACTCCAAAATCCGCTCTTTCACTTTCTCTAAGCCGTGGTGCTCTTTATCTAAGATTTCCCCGGCTTTTTTAATATCAAGTTTATCTTCTGTTTCATCCGACCACGGAAGGGCGATGAGCCAGTCAATATAGTTGCGGATAACAGAGCTTTCCGCTGAGCTTGACGGCACTTTTTCGTAACGGCTTAATTCCTTAAGCGCCGTTTCTTTGACACGCTCAGGCATGCCTGCTTCTTCTATCTTTTCCGTGAGCGACTGAACTTCGCCGGTTTTTCCTTCTTTGTCGCCAAGCTCCTTCTGAATGGCTTTCATCTGTTCACGCAAGTAGTATTCCTTTTGA
Source organism: Bacillus sp. JNUCC-21 (assembly GCF_041222765.1). Classification (NCBI taxonomy): domain Bacteria; kingdom Bacillati; phylum Bacillota; class Bacilli; order Caryophanales; family Bacillaceae; genus Bacillus; species Bacillus sp. JNUCC-21. Next base: position 2,853,315 of record NZ_CP166019.1, read on the forward strand.
GTGCGTTCCATCGAACGTTTGACGCGCTGACCGATTTTTTTCTCAATCTCCAGCACTTCTTTTTCATTATGAATGGAACGGATGACCTTATTCAGACGTTCTTTAATATCCGCCGTTTCTAAAATGTCCTGCTTGTCCTTTAATTTCAGCGGGAGATGAGAAGCGACGATATCCGCCATTCTGCCGGGCTCTTCAATATCAGTCACAGCCGCATACGTTTCTGCGGAGATTTTTTTAGAAATTTTTATGTACTGGTCAAAATGGTCCAGCAGCGTCCGCATAAGCGCTTCGTCTTCCACGTCTTTTGAATCATCCTCATGCATCAGCTGTATATCGACCGAAGTATAATCTTCGAGCTCGGTGTATTCAAGGATCTGCGCCCGCTGAATTCCTTCTACAAGCACTCTGATCGTACCGTTGGGCAGCTTCAGCATCTGTTTAATTTTTGTATAAGTGCCGACGGCGAAAATATCCTCTTCACCCGGTTCGTCTATCGAAATATCCTGCTGAGTGGCTAAAAAAATCATATGATCATGCATCATTGCCTGTTCAAGAGCCTGAACCGACTTGTCACGGCCTACATCTAAATGTAAAACCATTGTCGGGTATACCAATAAGCCTCTTAAAGGGAGGAGCGGGATGCTGCGTTTTGTATCTTCTGCCATGTGACTGACACCTCCGTGACTTTAGTATGAACCATTATAATACAACTTTTTCATCGTTGTACAATTCCGGGATCGGGCTTTAATCGGCTTATCCGCCTGCCCTGTATATAAAACAGTCTCTTCGTAGTATACCCTTTCTTTCTGTTCTGAAAAAGGAAAAGATGTCCTCCATAAAAAAACCCCATTATAAAAATGGGGTTTATACGGATTCTTTATTCATTTGGATATCAAACGGTTTTTGTTCTGAAGGAGGGTCAACCAATATGACGTCCAGCACTTCCTGGAACGTTTTTACCGCTTTAATGGTGATTCCGTCTATTCGTTTCAGAATGGACTGCTGATTTTCATATGGGATAATGACCGTTTTTGCTCCGGCCTGTTTTGCGGCTTTAATTTTCGGAATGACGCCGCCGATCGGTTTGACAAGCCCCGTCAGGCTGATTTCTCCCGTCATCGCCACCGTATGGTCGATCGGGATGCGGTGAATCGCGGAAAAAATCCCCGCGGCCATCGCGATACCTGCTGAAGGTCCGTCAATCGGGCCTCCGCCCGGAAAATTGACGTGAATGTCATAGTCTGAAGGTTTGATGCCCATTGTGCGCAGAACCGTCAGAACATTTTCCACAGATCCCTTCGCCATGCTTTTGCGGCGGATCGACTTCGATTGGCTGCCGATGCTTTCTTCCTCTGCAATTCCCGTGATATTCAGGCTTCCTTTGTCCTGCGCAGGTGTGACATTCACTTCGATTTCCAGCAATGCGCCGCTGTTCGGCCCGTAGACAGCAAGTCCGTTCACGATGCCGACTTGCGGTTCATCGGCGATTTTCTGCTCATTTTTAGGTGTAAGCTGACTGGAATGAACAACCCATTCTATATCTTCTGTCGTAATTTCTTTTCTGTCCTCAGTCACCGCCATGCCGGCGGCGATCTGGATCATATTGACGGCTTCACGTCCGTTTCTCGTATATGTGGTCAGCACATTGAGAGCTTCGTCAGAAATCTCTTTCTGAATTTTGTCGGCTGCTTTTTTCGCAACGATTTTAAGTTCATCCTTTTCCAGCTCGCGGAAAAACACTTCAAGGCAGCGCGAACGGATGGCCGGCGGAATTTCATTCGGCATTCTCGTTGTCGCTCCGATCAAACGGAAATCTGCCGGAAGCCCATTTTGAAAAATATCATGAATGTGATTCGGTATTTGCGTATTTTCTTCACTGTAATACGCACTGTCTAAAAATACTTTTCGATCTTCAAGCACCTTCAGCATTTTATTCATCTGAATCGGGTGAAGCTCGCCGATTTCATCAATAAACAATACCCCGCCGTGAGCATGGGTCACAGCCCCCTGTTTTGGCTGCGGAATGCCTGCTTGGCCCATCGCACCCGCTCCCTGATAAATGGGATCATGCACTGAACCGATAAGCGGATCGGCAATCCCCCGTTCATCAAACCGCGCGGTCGTCGCATCAAGTTCAACAAAAACAGCCTGCTTTTGAAACGGTGACTGTTTATGTTTTTTCGCTTCTTCCAATACCAGCCGCGCCGCAGCCGTTTTTCCGACTCCCGGAGGACCGTAAATAATGACGTGCTGCGGGTTCGGTCCGCAAAGCGCTGCTTTTAACGCTTTAATTCCATCTTCCTGGCCGACAATGTCCTGAAAGCTTTTCGGCCGCACCTTTTCTGATAAAGGTTCTGATAAACTGATGGCGCGCATTTTGCGCAGCTGTTCCATTTCTTTTTTTGATTCTTTATCTATCGTCACTTTTTGTGTACGCTGGTTTTTGAGCAGATTCCAAAAATATAATCCGATGACTATCCCGAAAAACAGCTGTACAAATAATGCGATCCCTGTCCAACTCATGCTGGTCCCTCCTGAAAAAACGATTTATGTATCCAATTCATTCCTCTGTCCGCTAGTATCTCCCAGCAAAGCCCGGAATAAACATTTTCAGAAGGGTCAGGACAAGAAAAAAAACCTCCTGATCAATTCGAGTCAGGAGGTTTTGTCATGTTATGCTGATGTTTTATCTTGGCCGACAACTGTGCCGTCTTTTAATACAAGACGCGGTGCTTCACCGTCTGCGACTGTCGCTCCGGTAATGACACATTTTTCAATATCATCGCGGGACGGCAGATCAAACATGACGTCAAGCATGATGCCTTCAATGATAGAACGCAGGCCGCGTGCGCCTGTTTTACGCTCGATCGCTTTTTTCGCAATTTCAGATAATGCCTCGTCTTCAAATTCAAGCTCGACATCATCAAGTTCTAACATTTTCTTGTATTGTTTGACGAGTGCGTTTTTCGGTTTAGTCAGAATTTCAACCAGTGCCGTTTCGTCAAGCTGCTCAAGGCTTGCAATGACAGGAAGACGGCCGATGAATTCAGGAATCAGACCGAAACGGAGCAAGTCTTCAGGAAGAACTTTAGAAAGCAGTTCTTCTTTTTCCAGGTCCGCCGCTTTATTATCTGAGCCGAAGCCGATGACTTTTTGTCCGAGACGGCGTTTGATGATTTGTTCAATGCCGTCAAATGCACCGCCGCAAATGAACAGAATGTTCGTCGTATCGATCTGGATGAATTCCTGATGAGGATGTTTGCGTCCTCCTTGAGGCGGCACGCTTGCAACCGTTCCTTCAAGAATTTTCAGCAGCGCCTGCTGAACGCCTTCGCCTGATACGTCGCGTGTAATGGACGGGTTTTCAGATTTTCGCGCTACTTTATCGATTTCATCGATATAAATAATGCCTTTTTCTGCTTTTTCCACATCATAGTCTGCTGCCTGAATCAGCTTGAGGAGGATGTTTTCTACGTCCTCACCGACATATCCGGCTTCAGTCAGAGATGTAGCGTCCGCGATCGCAAACGGCACGTTCAGAATACGCGCAAGCGTCTGGGCAAGAAGTGTTTTCCCGCTTCCAGTCGGTCCGATTAAAGAAATATTACTTTTAGAAAGCTCGACATCATCCACTTTACTGTTGGAGTTGATGCGTTTGTAATGGTTGTATACCGCAACCGCAAGTGATTTCTTCGCCTGATCCTGTCCGATGACATATTCATTCAGAATCTCACGGATTTCCTGCGGCTTCGGAACGTCTTTAAATTCGACTTCTTCTTCTGTACCAAGCTCTTCCTCTACGATTTCTGTACAGAGCTCAATACATTCGTCGCATATATATACACCCGGTCCTGCAACCAGCTTACGAACCTGATCTTGCGTTTTTCCGCAGAACGAGCATTTCAATTGTCCTTTTTCCTCGTTGAATTTAAACATTCTTTCACCCCTTAATCTTGTCTCACTTTTTCTTTTACCTGAAGGGCAAAAGAAAACGGTTCTTGCTACGATCGAGTATGTATTGCATTTTACCATACTTTCCAGTAAGACGGTAACAATGTGTTTCGCACTTGCACATTCTATATGTATGACGAAAAACAGCCCGGCAATGACTATCTTGCCCCAAGAAAAAGAGTTATATCATAATTGTACAAAACAAGGCACGAATTAATCGCGCCCTGTTTTATTATGTCTATTATTATGAACCATATTAACGGTTTTCTACAAGAAAATCAATTGCTTTTCGAACTTTTAAATCTTCTTTCATCGCGTCAGTTGACCCGATTGCCTGCTTAATGTTTTCAACCGGCATGTTGTAAGCTTCAGCCATTTTAGTCAGCTCAGCTTCAACTTCTTCGTCCGTTACTTCAAGGTTTTCCGCTTGAGCGATCGCTTCAAGAGTCAGGTTTGATTTTACGCGTTTTGCGGCATCTTCTTTCATTTGCTCTTTTAACGCGTTTTCGTCTTGGCCTGAGAATTGAGTGTAAAGCTCAAGGTTCATGCCTTGCATTTGCAGACGCTGTTCGAATTCTTTCAGCATGCGGTCAAGCTCAGTATCGATCATCGCTTGAGGAACATCAGCTTCAGCGTTTTCAGATGCTTTCAGAACAAGCTCTTCACGCAATTTAGCGTCAGCTTCGTTTTCTTTTGCTTCTTCAAGGCGTTTTTTTGTTTTCTCAGTTAATTCAGCAAGCGTTTCAACTTCTTCGTCAATGTCTTTTGCGAATTCGTCGTTAAGCTCAGGAAGCTCTTTCGCTTTGATTTCATGAATTTTCACTTTGAAAACAGCTGGTTTTCCGGCAAGCTCTTCAGCGTGGTACTCTTCAGGGAATGTTACTTCAACATCCTTTTCAGCGCCTGCTTCAAGGCCTGTTAACTGCTCTTCGAAGCCCGGGATGAATGAACCTGATCCTACTTCAAGTGAGTAGTTCTCAGCTTTTCCGCCTTCAAACGCTTCGCCGTCAACGAAACCTTCGAAGTCAAGAACGACTGTATCGCCGTTTTCAACAGCGCCTTCTTCTTTCACGACAAGCTCAGCCTGACGCTCTTGAAGCGCTTTAAGTTCGTTTTGTACATCTTCGTCAGTAACGGCAGTGTCATCTTTTTCGATTCCTAAGCCTTTGTAGTCGCCAAGTTTCACTTCCGGTTTTACAGTCACTTTTGCAGTGAAAATCAAGCTTTCGCCTTTTTCGATTTTTTCAACATCGATTTCAGGGCGGTCTACAGGCTCAATGCCGGCTTCTTCAACCGCTTTAGGGTATTCTACAGGAAGTAAAATATCTAAAGCATCCTGGTAAAGAGCTTCAACGCCGAAACGCTGTTCGAATAAACCGCGGGGAACTTTCCCTTTGCGGAATCCAGGAATAGAAACCTGTTTTACTACTTTTTTAAATGCATCATCAAGAGCTGTTTTGAACGTATCGGCATCAACTTCAACCGTTAATACGCCTTCGTTGCCTTCTTGTTTTTCCCATTTTACAGACATGTGTTTCCCTCCAAAAATCTATTCAGGTTGTGTCGGTCTTCCATTCTAAAGCAATCCGCGGCTTTGTCAAAGAAAAAACCGCTTTGAATCAGAATCATTATGTAATGAACTGGCAGCCTGTCCAACCGTAATTCTCATTTCAGTTAAACCGCTATACATAAATACAACCACTATATTATAACATAACGCCTACCGCTTTCAACTATATGGTGTGATTTACAAATAAGAAATTTCTTCAATATCCTTAATCATCGTGCAGGCTTCTTCAAGTTCGCGGCTGTCAAACTCGTACATCATATGAAGTTCCTCCGGCTCAATGTCAATGCCGTGCATCTCGTAACCGACCTTATGAAGCGCCGCCGCCCATAAATCTGCGTTCAAAAACTTCGGCATAAAAGGGTGCAGGACGTACAGATGCCTTCTCCACAGCTCCTCGACGGCAGCGTATAATGTAGGGTTTTCATTGCCGAGCGTTTCATCAAGCACCCGGAGAACGCGATGCAAAATCGGAGCCGCATCAGGCTGAACCGTTTCACTCGGAACCGCGGTCATTGAATCGCCGAATTTTGTAATATGGACCGGCTTGCTGTAGTCGTGCTCCGCCATCAGCGTTAAAATCATCGTCTTGATAAGCGGATGTGCGCCCGGATCTTGAAGAATCGTTTTTAAGAGACCCGTGTATTTTGCAATATTGCGGTCTTTGAGAGAATGAATCAGATTCATTTGTTCAGCGGGGCTGTTCAGCACTTTTTCCGCATCAAGAATGTCCTCGTATTCCTCCTCCCACGCTTCATCCTGCTGGTCGGGATCGGTCATTTTGCGGCTGAATTCGAGCAGCCGGTAGAATTGCTCCGCACTTTCTGCGGGCAGCTGGTTTTCTTCCAGCACAGCTTCAATTGTGCTTTTGACTTCTTCATATTGTTTCAGCTGAATTAAAATGGTCATGTACACCTGCAGCACGGTGAAATAATGGCCGTACCCTTCATTCAGCATTTTCTCGCAAACTTGTTTTGCTTCTTCCAATTCCCCGAGTTCCAGAAAACAAATCGCCATGCCTAAATGTACGTCGGACTCGGTATCGCCGTGGCTTACCGCCTCTGAAAACAGTTCGAGGGCCTCCTGATACTGTTTATCCTTCATGGCGGCCATCCCTTTATCAACCAAGCGTTCTTTCAGACGGGGGAAAGGAATGATATCAGCTTTTTTCTTGTCATGCGTCATACTTTATTTCCTTTCAGGCGCTATTTTTTTCAAGTGTATCAACACGCGTCATGAAACACAAGAAAGGATGGTGCGCACGGTAAAAAAAGCCGCCGGACAGATGCCGGTCGGCTTTTTTTTCAGGCTTGAAGCCATGAACTTCTTTTCGATTCAAACTGCTGAATGTCGTCCTCCAGCAGAAGCGTTAATGAAATTTCATCATAACCGTTAATCAGCATTTCCTTCCAGTGCGGATCGACTTCAAATGAAATCTCTTTTCCTTCACTGTCGTGAATGAGCTGGTTTTCCAAGTCAACCGTCATGTTAAGAGACTGATTTTCATATTGACCGGCGAGTTTTTTCCACTGATCATACGGCATACGGATGGGAAGCATACCGTTTTTAAAACAGTTTTGATGAAAAATATCGGCAAATGACGGAGCAATGATGATTTTGAAGCCGTAATCATCCAGCGCCCAAGGAGCGTGCTCACGGGATGATCCGCAGCCGAAATTCTCTCCGGCAATTAATATGGACGCGCCTTCATAGACTTTGCGGTTTAATTCAAATTCAGGATCAGGCTCACCGTTCTCAAGGTATCTCCAATCAAAAAACGCGAATCTGCCGTATCCTGTTCTTTCAATTCTTTTCAAAAACTGTTTCGGAATAATCTGGTCCGTATCGACGTTGATCCGGTTTAAGACAGCCGCTTTTCCCGTATGCGTTTTTAAAGGTTCCATCTTTTCGCGCACTCCTTACACAACTGTTTTTTCTTGATAAAACTTTCTTACATCGACGAAATGCCCGTGAATGGCCGCCATTGCCGCCATCGCCGGACTGACAAGGTGTGTTCTCGCGCCTTTTCCCTGTCTGCCTTCGAAGTTGCGGTTGGAAGTGGAAGCGCATCGTTCCCCTTCAGGCACAACATCATTGTTCATACTGAGGCACATGCTGCAGCCTGATTCTCTCCATTCAAACCCGGCCTCGAGAAACACGCGGTGCAGCCCTTCTTCTTCGGCCTGCTGTTTCACGCTTTGAGAACCCGGCACCACAATGGCTCTGACGCTGTCGGCGACTTTTCGGCCTTTGATCATATCCGCAGCCTGGCGAAGATCGGTCATCCGCGAATTTGTACAGGAGCCGATAAACACATGCTCGACTTTAATATCTTCAATTTTTTGATTCGGTGAGATTCCCATGTATTCGTACGCGCGGATGGCTTCTTTTTTACCGTCTTCAGAATCAATCGTTTCCGGCGCCGGTATTTGGGCATCGACCGGAAGAACCATACCGGGATTGACGCCCCATGTTACCATTGGAGAAATCTCGCTGCCGTCTAACACGATGGAATGATCGTATACGGCGCCCGGATCGGTTTTTAACGCTTTCCATTCTGCGGCGGCTTTTTCAAATTCCTCGCCTTTTGGCGCGTATTTACGGTTTTTACAATATTCAATCGTCGTGTCATCCGGAGCGATCAGTCCCGCCCGCGCTCCCGCTTCTATTGACATATTGCAGACCGTCATGCGTTCGTCCATAGACATGTTTCTGAATACTTCCCCGGTGTATTCAATGACATATCCGGTACCGAATTTCACCCCGTATTTTCCGATGACCGACAAGATGACATCCTTCGCGGTCACTCCTTTTTGGAGCGTTCCGTCAACGCGGATTTCAAGCGTTTTCGGCCGCTGCTGCCACAATGTCTGAGTGGAAAGAACATGTTCCACCTCACTTGTGCCGATACCGAAGGCAAGCGCTCCGAATGCGCCGTGAGTCGATGTATGGCTGTCTCCGCAAACGATCGTTTTCCCCGGTAGTGTCAGACCAAGCTCAGGCCCGACTACGTGAACGATCCCCTGGTCTGCGCTGTGAAGATCCGCAAGACGGACGCCGAACTCCTCGCAATTCCGTTCAAGCGCGGTTACTTGGCGCTTTGCGACTTCATCTTTAATGTCAAAACGGTTGACGGTCGGAATATTGTGGTCCATCGTCGCGAATGTGTTCTGCGGCCGTCTGACCTTTCTTCCCTTCTGCCTTAACCCTTCAAACGCCTGAGGAGACGTCACCTCATGAATGAGGTGCAGATCAATATAGAGAAGGTCGGGTTTTCCTTCACCGCTTTTTACAACATGCCGATCCCAAATCTTTTCGATGATTGTTCGAGGCATCATCTTTGTTTCCTCCCTCTACCTATGAACTAAGACCGCTTTCTTTAAAGCGTCACACTATAGATTTTGTATTCGAGCCGGCTAATGCGGCTTTTACTTTTTCAGTAATGTCATGCGTTCCGGCATATTGGCCGTCCCGGGCGATATCACGTGTACGGCTGCCGTCTGCAAGCACCTTTGCGACCGCTTTTTCCACCGCCTGAGCTTCGTTTTCAAGCCCGAAAGATGTTCTCAAAAGCATCGCCGCTGATAAAATCGCCGCAAACGGATTGGCCATCCCTTTACCGGCGATGTCAGGCGCAGATCCATGCACGGGTTCAAACAAGTGAAGACCTGAACTTGATAAGCTGGCTGACGGCAGCATGCCGAGCGAGCCTGTCAGCATGGAGGCTTCATCGCTTAAAATATCGCCGAACATATTCTCAGTTACGATGACGTCAAACTGGCTCGGAGCGTAGATGAGCTGCATCGCGGCATTATCGACAAGCATATGTTCAAGCGTCACATCAGGAAATTCTTTTGCGATTTCATCCGCTGTTTCCCGCCAAAGCCTGCTTGAAGAAAGCACATTCGCCTTATCAACGGACGTCACTTTTCCTTTTCTGCCGGCAGCCATCTTAAAGGCTTCTCTGACAACGCGTGCGATTTCTTCTTTCTTATAAAAAAGGGTATCGACCGCTTCCTTTTCTCCCGCTTCATTGACATACTGTCTGCTCGGTTCTCCGAAGTAGAGGCCGCCCGTCAGTTCCCTGACGATTACAAAGTCGACGCCGCTGATATATTCTTTTTTCAGCGGAGATGCCTCAGACAAGCTTTCAAATACGGTCACGGGACGCAAATTGGCAAACAGGCCGAGTTTTTTTCTGATGCCGAGCAGGCCTTTTTCCGGTCTGAGCTCCGGAGGATTTTGGTCCCATTTCGGCCCGCCGACTGCCCCGAGCAGGATGGCGTCGGATCTTTCACAAAGAGCCACCGTCTCCTCAGGAAGGGGGTTTTGATGGGCGTCAATGGCCGCTCCCCCGATCAGTCCGTTTTCAAATTCAAATTCATGTCCGAATTGTTCGGCAACGCTTTTCAATACATCTGCCGCTGATTCCGCCACTTCCGGTCCGATTCCGTCACCGGGCAGCAAAGCAATGCGTTTTTTCAAATCAAACGTTCTCCTTTCTATTACGAGCCGACCGCAGTCTGTCTCTTTAATCCGTCTAAATTGCAATCCAGCACCAGCTGCCGGTTCACGGCGTTCAGATAAGCTTTAGCAGAAGCTTCCAGAACATCCTGCGCGATTCCCCGCCCTGATGTTTCTTTTCCGTTCACGGTCACTCTGACAAAAACTTGAGCCAGCGCGTCTTCGCCTTTCCGGTTGGATTGGATGCGGTAGTCTGTCAGTTCAATATTTTTATCGATGCAGCGCCCGAGCGTATTATAAACGGCTTCTACGCTGCCCGCCCCCGTTGCCGCCTCTTGAATCAGCTGTTCGTTTTCCTGATTTTTCAAAGAGACTGTTGCAGTCGGCACCTGAGACGTCCCGTAATGCACTTGCAGAGACAAAAATTCATAGCCGATTTTTTTGTCTGTCACTTTTTCTTCTAAAATAAGAGAAATCAAGTCATCATCGGTGATTTCTTTTTTCTTTTCGGTCAGTTCTTTAAACATCGTAAAATATTTATTGATTTCATCACTATCAAACTGGAATCCAAGCGTATTCAGGCGGTCTTTGAACGCGTGGCGCCCGGAATGCTTTCCGAGTACAAGCGCATCAGCAGTCACGCCGACAAGTTCCGGTGAAATGATTTCATATGTTGATTTTTCTTTCAGGAAACCGTCTTGGTGAATGCCGGACTCATGTGCGAAAGCGTTATCTCCGACGATTGCTTTGTTGCGGGGAACGGCCATACCCGTCAGTTTGCTGACAAGATCACTCGTCCGCTTCAATTCATGAAGATTAAGAGATGAATCGGCTTGATGCTGGTCATTTCTGACATGAAGCGCAACGGCGATTTCCTCTAGCGCGGCATTCCCGGCTCTTTCTCCTATGCCGTTAATGGCGCATTCAATTTGATCAGCGCCGTTCTCAATTGCCGAAAGCGAGTTGGCAACCGCCATTCCGAGATCATCGTGGCAATGGGCTGAGAGCTTTACCCGGCTGATATTCGGAACGTGTTCCTTCATATATTTAAAGATGTTTCCGTATTCATCCGGCGTCAGGTAACCTACAGTGTCCGGCAGGTTGATGACGCTCGCGCCGGCATCAATCACTTCTTCAACGATTTCAGCCAGAAACGGAAGTTCGGTGCGGCATGCGTCTTCTGCTGACCATTGAACGATCGGAAAGCGTTCTTTTGCATACTTCACCATTTCAACCGCTTTTTCCTTAACCTCTTCCCGCGTCATTTTCAGCTTATGCTTCAGATGAATGTCAGAAGTGGCGATAAAGATGTGAATCCGCGGGCTGGCCCCGTCTTTCAGCGCTTCCCAGGCTGCGTCGATGTCACCTTTGACAGATCGGGCAAGCCCTGTTACCGAACAATTTTTAATCGTTCTTGCGATTTCCTGCACGGCTAAAAAATCACCTCGGGATGAAGCGGGAAATCCCGCTTCAATAATGTCCACCCCGAGTCTTTCAAGCTGCTTGGCTATCGCCAGTTTCTCCCGGGAATTGAGGTTGACCCCGGGGGATTGTTCACCGTCACGAAGGGTCGTGTCGAAAACATTAATTTTGCGCAACGGAGACCACCGCTTCCTTCTTTTTGCCTTGTTTGACAAACGGCATCATTTCACGGAGCTGTCTGCCGACCTTTTCAATCTGATGCTCGTTTTCACTTGCATTGATCGCATTGAAGCGAGGACGGTTCACTTGGTTTTCCACGATCCATTCTTTCGCGAATGTACCGTTTTGAATATCCGTTAATACTTGTTTCATCGATTCTTTTACCTTCGCATCGACTACGCGCGGCCCTGAGACAAAATCTCCCCATTGAGCCGTATCAGAGATAGAGTATCTCATGCCCGCCAATCCTTCTTCATACATCAAGTCTACGATCAGCTTCAGTTCGTGCAGACACTCGAAGTATGCGAGTTCAGGCTGGTAGCCGGCTTCTGTCAGCGTTTCAAAACCCGCTTTGACAAGCGCCGTTAAACCTCCGCACAGAACGGCCTGCTCACCGAACAAATCCGTTTCCGTTTCTTCCTTAAATGTTGTTTCAAGAACGCCCGCACGCGCTCCGCCGATTCCTTTTGCATAAGCAAGAGCCGTATCTTTCGCTTCGCCTGATACATCCTGGTAGATGGCAAACAATGCCGGTACGCCCGCGCCTTGTTCATATGTTCTTCTGACAAGGTGTCCAGGCCCTTTAGGGGCGACAAGGAATACATCCACATCAGCAGGAGGCACGATCTGATGGAAATGGACGTTAAATCCGTGTGCGAATACCAATGACTTGCCCGCCGTCAATTCATCTTTGATTTCAGCTTCATATACTTTTTGCTGCTGTTCATCCGGAAGAAGAACCATAATGATATCAGCCTGGGCAGCCGCTTCTCTTACCGAAAAGACTTGATGACCGTCTTCTTGGGCCTGTGTAAATGATTTTCCTTGTCTGACGCCGACAATGACATCAATTCCGCTTTCTTTTAAGTTCAGCGCATGTGCGTGACCTTGTGAACCGTAACCGATAATCGCTACTTTTTTACCTGCCAATACGTTCTCTTTGATATCACCGTTATAATATACTTTTACCATTTTAATCTCTCCCTTTTTTGTGTTATACAATTGAAATTGTTTTATTGGATGACGTCTTCTGCTGGGTTCCCCTCGCAAAAGCCGTTGTGCCCGTTCTCGCGATTTCTTTAATGCCGTAGGGTTTGAGCAGCTCTATGAGCGCTTCGATTTTATTAGATTCGCCGGTAACCTGAACGACGACGCTGTCTCTTGAGACATCAACGACGGAAGCTCTGAACGGCTCAATGATTCCATTGATTTCCGTTCTGGCCGACGGTGCGGAAACAACTTTGATTAATGCCAGCTCACGCTGTACAATCGATTGGTTTGTAATATCCGTCACTTTCAGGACGTCAATTTGTTTGTTAAGCTGCTTTGTCAGCTGCTCTACGTCATTTTCGCCTTCCACATGGACGACAAATGTAATCCTTGAAACACCGCTTGTTTCCGTGTGGCCTACAGTGATGCTTTCGATATTATAGTGTCTTTTTGTAAACAGGCCGGTGATCCGGTTTAATACTCCCGAGCGGTTGACCACCGTTAATGTGATAATGCGTTTCAAGGTTTCACCCCCACCATTTCATGAAGTCCTTTACCCGGCGCAATCATCGGGAATACTTTCTCGCTTTTGGCGACCCGGACGTCAATAACGGCCGGTTCTTTTGATGAAAGCGCCTTTTTAAGCTCTTCTTCCGCCTCTTCCTCCGATGAAATTCGGACGCCTTTAATGCCGTAGGCTTCTGACAATTTGACAAAGTCAGGCTGCGCCGAGAATTTGGATTCAGAATAGCGCTCTTCATAGAAGATTTCCTGCCACTGTCTGACCATGCCCAGACATTCGTTGTTCAAGATAACCACTTTGACAGGAAGATTCAGCTGCCGGATGACATCTAATTCCTGAAGGGTCATCTGAAAACCGCCGTCTCCGAGGATGGCAACAACCGTGGCGTTACGATCGGCCAGCTGCGCTCCGATAGCCGCCGGAAGGCCGAAGCCCATTGTGCCGAGCCCCCCCGAGGTAACCCACTTATCAGCCTTTCGGAAAGGATAAAACTGAGCCGCCCACATCTGGTGCTGGCCGACATCCGTCGCCACAATCGCCTCACCGTTTGTGAATTGGTGAATATACTCAATCAGCTTTTGGGGTTTCAAGCCCTCTTCTCTGTTGTCTGTATACCAAAGCGGATATTCTTCTTTCCATTCTGAAAGCTGCTGTTTCCATTCCTCTGTCTGTCCCTGTTTTCCGTTTTGCTTCAATAATTCCTGAAGGACGATTTTACTGTCGCCGACCACCGGAATCTGCGTTTCGATAATTTTTCCGATTTCAGCAGGATCAATATCGATATGCGCTACTTTGGCCGATTTTGCAAAATGCTTCAGATTTCCGGTCACACGATCATCGAACCGCGCTCCGATGCTGATCAACAAATCACAGTGGTAAAGCGCCATATTCGCTGTGTATGTGCCGTGCATCCCCGCCATTCCCAGAAAAAGAGGATGGTCTGCCGGGAAACCGCCCAGACCGAGAAGCGTGTGGGCTACCGGAATTTGCTGCTGTTCGGCATAATTTTTTAAATCTTCTGAAGCTTTACCGTGCAAAACACCCGCTCCGGCTAAAATAACCGGCTTTTTCGCACTGCTGACAGCTTCCACGAGCTTTCGGATCTGCAGATAGTTAGGCTCTTTTACAGGCTGATAACCCGGAAGGCTGATCTCGTGATCATATCTGAACTCTCCTTCAAATGCTGCGACATCCTTCGGTATATCAATTAATACCGGGCCCGGTCTTCCCGTCGTGGCGATATGGAACGCCTCTTTAATCACACGGGGGAGATCTTCCGGACGGCGGACTTGGTAGCTGTGTTTCGTAATCGGCATCGTAATTCCTAAAATGTCGGCTTCCTGGAAAGCGTCGCTGCCGATGACCGAAGTGGCCACCTGACCGGTAAACACTACGAGCGGCAATGAATCTATCATCGCATCCGCAAGACCGGTAACTAAATTTGTCGCTCCGGGTCCGGAAGTAGCAATCACAACCCCCGGCTTTCCGGAGACTCTCGCATACCCTTCTGCCGCATGAATCGCGCCTTGCTCGTGGCGGGGCAGGATGTGAACCAATCCTGACTGATACAGCTTATCGTAAATCGGAAGGACGGCTCCCCCCGGATAGCCGAAGATCATCTCGACATTTTCTTTCTTTAATGATTCAATCAGCATCAGAGCCCCGTTCATTGTTTTTGTACATTCGGCAGACAAAGAATCCGCCTGTACATTTGTGCCCATTTTCAGTTCCTCCTTTTCAATGTTCCCTTCTAAAATCCAATTCATAAAACGCAGAGCCGGCTGACGCAAATAAAAAAGCCTTCCCACCCACATTCAGCCAAGCATTTCATGCGATAGCCAAAAGGGGCGAAAAGGCTTTGCTTTCCGCGGTACCACCCTTGTTTACGGTCATATGCAGACCGTCTCATGGATAATGATTATCCGTTTTGATAACGAGTAAACATTGCGTTCACTCGGCCGAGTCCTACTCTTTACATTTCAGACCGGCACTCTGAGGGGAGTTCACTTTGATTTGTTTTACCGGCTCTCAGCGTTACCGGCTCTCTGTGAAAAACTTCAGCAAAGCTACTTATCCTCTTCTGCGCTTTTTATTATGGCAGCTCTTTTATTAAAAAAGAACCTTCATTTGTTTGTTTTTTCAGTGTTTTATGATTTTTCTTTTTAGCGTGAATCATTTATTTATTTTTGTTTGAACTCATATTACGCCCGTTTGCAGACAGTGTCAACAGCATTTTTATAATTATTAGACAATTTAGATTAATCAATCTACTTTGTATACGCTTTCATTACTGGTACAAAGGGATCTGTAAATATTAAAAGTTTTTATCATTTTTTTATTAATCTCTCAAGATTACATGAAATTTTTCCGTTCATATACGAATATGTCACATTTTATTACACGATTTTTCTCTGTCCTTCCGGCATGCTTGTCAGATATTCCGTTCAATTGAACAGGCTCTTTCTACAGACATACGCATAGACTGTTCTTATCTCGTAAGAAATGAGTGATGTCATGAATAAGATGTTATCAGGCATGCAGGGCCTGCCTCCTGGATTTCCGCCTTTACCGGTCTTACCGCCGCAGTCTTACTATCCTCCGGCCCCGATGCATACAGCACCATTTCAAGGCGGCCCTTCTTTTCAGCAGGGATTTCCGCAATCCGGATACGGACAGCAGACCCCGCAAAGCACGCTGTCATTCGCCGGGCAGCAATTCGTTCCGTACCCTTATACAACCGGGTACTACGGCCAATCCTTCAGTGACGTCGGCGGAAGCCTCGGCGCCGGGGCGCATCCCGGCGCGCTCGGGGGCGGTTTCAGCGGCCATGCCGGGGGCTTCAGCGCTCCGAGCGGATTCAGATGATACAAAAACCGGCCTCCCACGGCCGGTTTCTTTTCTTATTCACAGGGTATAACGGTCATTCCACTGATTCATTTCCTGCTCCGTATAGTAATCAGCCCTTGAAACCTCAACAATGATTAAACCGCATTGAGTGATTAAAAATTGTTTCAGTTCCTCAAACAGCTCGTCTTTTCCGCAAAAGATCGTTTCTATATTGTGATTTTTATATGCAAATGCGTACTTCAAAAGCTAATTCCTCCTGCTGTCTTTCTATCATTCATTGACAAAATGCATGATAGAAATTAGATAATTTATCACTCAAGGGCGCCTTAAGTATCTTTATACATATATTTATTACGGTAAATATTACATTAAGTTTCATTTATATTAAAATTACTTTACAATTTTTCATCAAATACGGAACTTTTGTTTCGTAAAATAAAAAAATAAATACAAAAAAACCTCAAACCCATTGTCAGGGCTTGAGGTTTTTTATACGTCCCAGGAGAGATTCGAACTCCCGACCGACGGCTTAGAAGGCCGTTGCTCTATCCGGCTGAGCTACTGGGACATGAAAATCAAATTGTTCTGCTGATCATTTTACCATGATTTCAGCGATTTGACAATATAGTCATCCGATAAAAAAGGCCAGCGGCATCAGTTTTCACTCTGATGTCACCAGCTCTTTTTTTGTACGTCCCAGGAGAGATTCGAACTCCCGACCGACGGCTTAGAAGGCCGTTGCTCTATCCAGCTGAGCTACTGGGACAGCTTTTGCATTATGTATCAGCGACAAGA
The DNA here is from genome assembly GCF_041222765.1 of Bacillus sp. JNUCC-21. NCBI lineage: Bacteria > Bacillati > Bacillota > Bacilli > Caryophanales > Bacillaceae > Bacillus > Bacillus sp. JNUCC-21. The sequence goes on from NZ_CP166019.1 coordinate 2,870,093, forward strand.
TTTATTATATACAGGTTCAAATCATAAGTCAATATTTTTTTAAAAACTTTTGATGGGGAAGAATGAAATCTCCCCCATCACTTGTTAAAAACTGATTGTAGTCCCCAAATCCTTCAATTCCCGACCCGTTTCGTCGTAAAATGTCACGGCGACTTCTCTTTCTGTAAGAGTAAGAATGGCATAGCTTTTCACATTGCGGACTCTTGGAAGACGGATGCTGCCCGGATTAATCAAAAGCTTGCCCCGAAGCTCTTCACTCCCGGCAATATGTGAATGGCCGAAGCAGACGATATCCGCCCCAAGCTCTTCCGCCCGGTAAAAAACAGTTAAAAGTGACTGTTTAATGCCGTGAAGATGCCCGTGAACGGCCAGAATTTTCTTTGAACCTGCGTCCAGAAGGAGTTCATCCTGAAACCCGCCGCCAAAGTCGCAATTGCCTTTCACCGTGTGATACGGCGTGAGCGCCGGATGTGCGGCGTCAAGCTCTGAATCACCGCAATGAATCATCAGATCCGCTTCGTCTTCGTGCCGCTTTGCAATCGTCTCCAGCTCGTCTTCAAGGCCGTGACTGTCACTTATTATCAGCACTTTCATTGCATACGCTCCCCCTTATGAATCAAGCAGCTTTGACAGTTTCTTGAGCGCCTCAGCCCTGTGACTGATTTTGTTTTTCTCAGCGCTTGTCAGCTGGGCCATGGTTTTATCTTTATCTTTTACAATAAAAATGGGATCATAGCCGAACCCGTTATCCCCCTCGGGTCCTTCCGCAATATACCCTTCAACATGACCTTCGACCGTTTTTGTTTCCTGCCCCGGCATGCTGACGGCAAGGGCGCAGCGGAAACGGGCCGTGCGCTGCTCTTTTTCGATGCCTTTTAATTCTGACAGCACCTTGTCCATGTTCGCCTTATCATCTTTTGCTTCTCCGGCATAACGGGCTGAATAAACGCCCGGTCTGCCTCCAAGGTTGTCCACTGATAAACCGGAGTCGTCTGCAATGACCATTTTGTTGACGGCTTTTGCCACGGCTTCCGCTTTTAAGATGGCGTTTTCTTCAAAGGTATGTCCGGTTTCTTCAATTTCTTCCGTAAATCCGATTTCCGCCAAAGAAGAGACGCTGTAGCCTTTCGGTTCGAGAATTTCCTTGAATTCTTTCACTTTTCCCTGATTGTGTGTCGCAATAATGGCTTCTTTCACGGTGATCAGGCCTCTCTTTCTTATTTCAGTTCAGGCAATGTTTCTCCCAGCACTTCTTTTTGCTTTTGAATAAGCGTCTGGATTCCTTTTTCAGCAAGGCTTAACAGTCCGTTTAAATCTTCACGGGAGAATGTGGCTTCTTCGCCCGTCCCTTGAAGCTCTACAAAACGTCCGCTTCCCGTCATGATAATATTCATGTCGACTTCAGCCGCCGAATCCTCTTCATAATTCAGATCCAAAAGAAGGCCTTCTTCTTTATCCATCCCAACAGAAATGGCCGCGAGATAATCTGTCACAGGAGAGGTTTTGATAACGCCGCTTTTTACGAGTTTGCCGATCGCAATGGCCATTGCCAAGAAGGCGCCGGTAATGGAAGCCGTTCTTGTTCCGCCGTCAGCTTGAATGACGTCACAGTCGATCCAGATCGTCCGTTCGCCAAGCTTCTCCAAATCAACGACGGCCCGGAGCGCGCGCCCGATCAGCCGCTGAATTTCCATCGTTCTGCCGGAGACCTTTCCTTTTGAAGATTCTCTTATCGTTCTTTGATTCGTCGCGCGGGGAAGCATGCTGTATTCCGCTGTGATCCAGCCTTTTCCTCCGCCGCGTAAAAATGGCGGCACCCGGTCTTCCACAGATGCATTACAGATGACCTTCGTATTTCCCGCTGTAATTAAAACAGAGCCTTCCGGGTGAGTGATAAAATCCAAATCAAATGTGATAGGGCGCAGCTCATCGTGCTGTCTTCCGTCGTGTCTCATATTTTACCTCCGATTATATGTACATAAACCTTTTGTTCCGGATTGTGAATAAAGAAAGAGGCAGCCGGAACGCTAACCTCTTTTTTACTAGTATATCAAAAATCGCAAATTAAAAACTACCCGTATTCACTTGTGACGGCCTCGAAACAGGTTTTGAAAGGGATTCTCCTTTCTCATTCACCAGTTCTGATTTTCCGTTTACTTTTATAGAAACACTTTTGATCGACGGCTGTTCGGTTAATGTGAGAACGATGCTGTCCAGTACGCCCGATGATACCATTTTTGTTTTTTCGTCGGCGCTTCCGTAAATGGAGCTGTTAAAGTCCAGTGTAACTTGGCCGTCTTTTACTTTCGGCTTGCCGAGAAGCTTAACATCGTTATTAAAGTCCGTCAAAAGCCCGCTTGCTTTGCCCGGTCCGTCGGCGAGCTGTTCAACGGCAGCGGTGATGTCATTTGTTTCCGAATTGTCAATCCGCTTTGTGACAGGCACGTAGTATTCGCTCGTCTCTGTTTCCGCCAGATAATAGACAGTCAGCGGATGGGTGTCTGTCAGATCATTCACTCCGGCCGTTTCAATATTAATCCCGTCTTTTCTGCTTAAATCGCCCGTAATCGGCGTGCCGCCCACAGGCATTTCTTTCAGTTCGTGCCCGTTGATTCTGATTTTGACTTTATCTATTGAGCTGAATTGGGTAAGCGTCCATGTAATCGATTGCAGGATTTTTTGTTCGTCTTCTTTTTTATAGTTTTTAAATTCCTTCGAAAAATCAGCGACGGCAGTGCCGTCTTTTTTAATATCGACATTTACCGTCGTATCCGCAGGGAGCACCGCTCTGAAGCCGTTCGGCAGGATTTCTGACACAGGCCCTCCCTGAACCAAATACTCAAGGGCCTGCTTTGCGGTTCCCTCACTGTTCGGAAGAGGCAATGTCTGTGCTGCGACATAGCCGTTTTTATCAATCAGATACAGCTCTCTCATGACTGTATTGGCCGGCTGGTCGGCTTTAGAAGTGCCGTTTTTCTCTGACTGCTTTGATTTTGCCTGAATTCCCGCTTCATCCTTTACATATGAAATGTCTTGAGGCGGGTCAATTTCCCCGGCTGTTTTATCGGATTGAAACAAACCGCATCCAGATAACACAAAAGCCGAAGTAAGACATGTTGCAGCAATGACTGCAGGTCCTTTTTTCAGCATACTTTTCCCTCCTAAGGCTGTTTGTACTATGATGTATACGAGCCCTGTCCGGGAAATAGACCGGGAAGCGCAAAAAAACCCGCCGTAAACAGCGGGTTTTTTGATTTATTTTCTGACCGGCTCTTGAAGGGAGATGCACTCGACATGGCCGATTTCGTGGCCGAACCAGTCTTCGGCAATTTTTGCGAAGCCGTTCCGCTCTCCCGTTGTAAGAAATTGATGCTCCGGTGCATGTTTCGATTGGTTTAACAAACCTTTATAAGACAAGATGGTGCTCACTTCTCTCGCCGTCTCGTCTCCGGAGGAAATGATTTTCACATGCTCTCCCATATAGTTCTGAATCGGATCTTTTAAAATCGGATAATGCGTACATCCTAAAATCAAGGTGTCAATTGATGTACCTTTTAAAGGCTCAAGCGATGCTTCAACCGCTTCCTCCGCTGATTCCTGAAGAAACCGTCCGCTTTCCACAAACGGCACGAGCAGCGGACAAGCCGTGTTCTCAACTTGAAGTTCTGCGTTTAACCCGAGCAGCGCCTGCTCATACGCTCTGCTTTTAATGGTATTGACCGTGCCGATGACGCCGATATGCTGGTTTTTCGTGACCTTTATCGCCGTTCTCGCACCCGGCTGAATGACGCCGACAACCGGAATATCCGTTTTGCGCTGAATATCCTCCAAGGCAATGGCCGTGGCCGTATTGCAGGCGATCACGAGCATTTTGATATGGTGGTTTTCCAGCAGGTAATCGGTCATTTCCCACGTGTATTGAAGAACTTCTTCTTCAGGACGCGGGCCGTACGGGCAGCGTTTTGTATCTCCCACATAGATGATATTTTCCTTCGGTAGCTGTCTCATGATTTCCTTAGCAACGGTTAACCCGCCAACCCCGGAATCAATGACTCCTATCGGCTGTTCCAACAAAATCGCCTCATTTTCTTTTCATTTCATGCTGCAGTTTCAATAATGATTTTTCGAAAGCGGCTGTTTCTTCTTCGGAAAATGTCGCAAACATATCCCGCAAATAAGCCTGTCTTTTCAAAATCACTTCTTGGATAATGCGCTCTCCTTCAGCGAGAAGATGAATTCTGACGACCCGTCTGTCAGCCGGGTCTTTCACCCGCTCGACAAGCTTATTTTTTTCCATGCGGTCTATCAGATCCGTCGTCGTGCTGCAAGCCAAATACATTTTGCCTGATAATTCGCCTATTGTCATATCCCCCAATTCATAAAGCCATTGAAGCCCCACGAATTGCGGCGGTGTAATTGCATATTGGTTAAGGATTTCTCTTCCTTTTTGTTTAATGATCGCAGCGATATGGCGGAGTGATTTTTCGATATCCGCAACATGCTCTACAGATTTTGATGTCATTTGTCCATCCCTCACTCAAGGATCTTTCTGGGCTATGCGCTCCGTGTCTATTTTCCTTCTTTTTTTAAGAAAATGCAAGACTGACGGAGAAAAAGGAAAAACCGGGATTTTCACCGCATGCCCATCAGCCCGGGCGCCAACGCAAATAACCGGCTCCTTCTCGAAAAGAAGGAAAACCGGCAAGAATCAGAGCTCTAGCTCACCCATTCTAAGAAGCTCGACAACAGCTTGCGAACGCCCTTTCACACCTAACTTCTGCATGGCATTTGTTATGCATATCTTTTGCAAACATAAATGAGAATGATCACTGGAATTTATAATGAAAATCAACGGTTCCATCTTCATGAATAACCAATTTTTCGATAAGCGCATGAAACGCCTCATACAAATCCTGGTCCTTTTTCTTTAGAAGACTAAAGGCAATTTTAATGTTGGTAATGTCAATTGATTCTTCTTCTTCACGCTCAAGCAGAAACAGCTTATCATTTAACTGTTCCAATTGATCCTCGATCTCTTTCCGCTTGGATTGGAATTCGGCTTTTGAGATCATTTGGTCTTCGAGGAATAATTCCAGCAGCCGTTTATGTTTTTTCTCAGCTGCTTCAATTTGAACTTTTGTTTCTCTGATCCGCCGTTTCTTTTTCTCTTCATAATCTGATTTCACATTCAGTTTTAATTTGCGGCCCTTCTCTTTTAGCTTTTCAATAACTATTTCGCGTAAATCTTTATACTGGATGGGCGGGTGAGAAATACACATGTTTTTCCCTCCGCGTCGGTAGGCGCTGCACTTCACATAATTGTGCTCCACTTTTACGCCGTCTTTCTTCCTGCGTCTATAACTAAACAGGATGACCATGTTCGCACCGCAAACACCGCACTTCATTAAGCCGCGAAGTTCGTTTTTCGGATTGAAACGCCGTTTTTTCAGCACATGCTTTTTATTATTCGCCTTTTCGTAATCTTCCAGTGTAATGATCTTCGGTGCCCAATCTTTATAAATCGTCCATTTTTCCTCTGGATTACGGATGAATTTTTTTCGGCCCCCGATTTTCACTTGAGTATACCGGTTTGCAATGAACACACCGCAATAGATCGGATTTTGTAAAATCCTCTGAACAGTTGATAGTTGCCATCGCTCATTCTGCTGAGGCTTGGGAATATTGCCGAGCAGCAATTCTTCATTTAATTTGTGCACAACTCTCTTCTGGCCATAACCGTGATTATTGTACAAATCAAAAATCATGCGAATCACTTTTGCTTGTTCTTCGTAAATTTCAAGAAACTTGCCGTTTTTCTTATACCCATACGGAACCCGGCCTGAATGTTCCCCACGCCTTGCTTTCGCTGCGAGCGCGCTACTTGCTGAAACCGATATTGTCTGTGGGTATTGAGCAGCAAACATGGAAAACATTTCGAACTTCATTGAGTTTTTTCCTTCATATAAACTGTCATATCCCTCTTCCAGCGTAACTACACGAACGCCGTGCGCCAGCAAAACCTCTTTTATATCCAGCGCATCCTTCAGATCCCTTGCAAGCCGGCTGATGGATTTAAATACAACCATTTTCAATTTGTGATTCTTGGCCTTGTTTAAAATTAACTGCATGGCTTTACGGTCGAGAAGAATTGTTCCGCTTATACCATCGTCCAGCTGGATAGCCTCGTCTTTCCATTCATAGTTGTTTTTTTCAATCCAGTGATGGCATATGTCAATCTGGTTTTGTATGGATGTTGTTTGGCTATCCTTTTCAGACGAAACCCTGGCATAAACCGCGTAGGGATAATCTTCATATCTGATCAATTCCTCTGTATTTTTTTCCTCAAAAAACAAAATATCACCCCGTTTGCAAAAGGTACATTTTTCAAAATTATATCATAATGGTTGCGGGCAGCCTACAATTTTTACGAACGTCAGTTCTTGTCCAATTCGTGGGACTGGCCGAAAAAAGTGCAGTCAATAAAAAAAGAGCTTCAAGATTGCCGAGCTCTTTTTTCTAATTTCAGCGTACGCGGACAACCATTCTGCCACGTTATGTAATTCTTCTCCTTTAATTTATCCAGCAGCCCTTTGACTGTACTTGTAGAGCTCAAACCGAAGTCTTCCATCAATTCTCTATATGTTGGCGCCACTCCGTACTCGTTAATGAAATTTGTAATTGCTTGCAGTGTTTCGGATTGCCTTTTCGTCATATCACGCATGCTTGCTTACCCCTTTTTTATAATTGGCCGGGGCAACGGCAAGAATATTGTCTATCCTAAATGTTTTTGTCTGCCTACTCTTAAAACAAAATGCCCGGATAAAATTCTGTTTTACCTGATGCACTATGATGGTTCTTTTCGAGACTGTCCCATCAGCTTTTATATAGATCATGTCCAGTGTTGACTTTTCATTTAACGAACGATTTAACAATGCTTTCATGCCGATATCCCTCCTTATTTACTATCATCATATAAGAACTTTTGTTCTATTTCAAGTTGTAAAGAGAATATTTGTTCTGGTATTATTCTCTTCAGGAGGTAATTTGAATGAATGACTTTGAGAGGAAAGTATACAGGATCATCTTTAATATGACCCGCTTCGGGAAAAATCCCTCCTTGGATGAACTGAAGAGAAAAACTGGTAAGGATGAACGCGCTATCCGGGAAGCAGTGAAGAACCTCATGAGGTGGCGTATGCTGAAGTGGGATAAGCATAAAAAGGTGTGGATTTTATAGAAATAAAAAAGCCCTCGACTTAAGAGGACTGGTGGACAAGTCATATACAATATTTTTCATTCAGAATTCTTCATTTGTATTCACTAAATCAAATGAATTTTCAGTCACCATTCTTTTCAATCCGTCTCCATAAGAATGAGTGGGACACTGGTGTTCTTGATACTCTGTACAACCATAAAAAGCTGAATAATTCCTTTTATTAAGAAATAAATGTAGTTTTCCTCCGCATTTTTCACACGAAATAGACCTGTCCATAAACTCATCAGCAAATTGATTCACACCTAAAACTACACCAGTTACTTTTTTTATCCCAACGTTATGCAATTCCTTTGCACATTCAAGCATAGTTGCGCCAGTAGTGAATACATCATCGATTAAAACTACATGATCTAAAGAGTTATGTAAACTTGCACTAAATTGGTCCTTCACATTTATAAATCGCTGTTCCTTATTAAGATTTTTATGAGGCGGATAGTTGTGTTTACAACTTAGATTAGGAGATAGGTCGACAGCCCCTAATCTTTTTGATAACAGGCTTACTATAGGGGCAAGCCTGTCTTTTTTTTCCGGCCTGCTCGGTACTCTTGTTATACCGTTTACATTTTGCAGCTCGTTAATATGTTTAATGATTGAGTAAAAAATTTCATTAAACAAGTTGTCTTGAGAAGTTTCGTTCTTACTTTTTCTTATTCTTTTAGATAATTGTGATGATTCATACAGGGAATGCTTGGGACCAAAATATCTTCCTCCAGATATTATCTCTAAGTTAGTTTGATCTGAATGTGCAAAGAATTTAAAAATATAGCCTGATTCACTCCACTTGCTCTTTCTCGATAAATAAGTGGAGAATACCTCTGAAAAATAACCAGTTGTTTTTTTAAATAACTCAGGGATCTCCCTAATATTCCCTAATTTTAAGTCAGGTAGATTTCCGATATCATTGTAACGTATATGTGGATTTTCATTAAATAAAACTGTACTTATTGGCAAATGAACTGCTGATTTCAATTTCAAATGATTCTTAGAAACTAAAATCATTTGATATGAAGCTAAATCAGTTAGTCTCATTGCACTTTCAATTATCTTCCTCGGACCAAACGCCTTATCCTGAAAAGTTTCTTGTATTAGTAAAGAATTGTTTGGTGCCTTGAATGTTTCTTCTGTCTGAATAAAAATAATCCGCTTTCCCATATTAGTTATTTTTTCATTGAGATAGTTAATTTCTTGATATGAAAATGCATCTAAATAAACCAATAGGCACTGTAACTCATTCGTCTTTAGAAACATACTTAACTGTTACCTCACTTATATTTACTGGCGAATCTTCAGCCTCATTATTAAAACTCTGAAAAATAGAGTTATTATTCTCAGCTAATTGCTCTAATAAGTCATTAATTTTGGAAAATTTAAATGCTCCTCTTTTTAATATATATTTGTTAGGCCATTTTAACTTCGAATCTTCGATTGCACTCTGTGGTATAAAGACTGCTCTCCCTTGTTTTAAGGCATAATCAGCTTGTATTAATGATCCACTTGTTTCTCCCGCCTCTATTATCACTGTAGCAAGTGAAAGCCCACTCATTACAGCATTTCTCATTGGAAAATTCCAGCGTTGAACAGACATTGAAGGCGCAAACTGAGATATAACTAAACCAGTTTCTTCTATTTTTTTTTGAATGTCTCTATTTTCTTTAGGATAGTACTTGTTTAATGGAGTCCCAATAACAGCTATAGTAGGGTTCCCCATACTTAAAGCACCCTTATGGGCATTTGCATCTATTCCTTTAGCTAAACCAGAAGCAACAACTATTCTATTCAAACCTAATTTTTCAGCCAATTTCCTAGCTCTTAAAGCCCCGTTTTCTGAGGGATTCCTAGTTCCCACAACAGAAATCGCATTAAACTTTAATAAATTTGGATTTCCACGCATAAATAGGAACATAGGAGCTTGCTCCGTTTGTGCAAGCAGAGGTGGATATAAATCTGTTCCTATTTTTACTATTATATCATCTTTTTGTAAGGTTTCAAATCCTGCTTTAACTTTATTAGCTTCAAACTCTATATCATTCTTAGAAAAACCTACAATCTCTGATAGTTTTTTACTAATCATTGTAATATCCAGACTAAGATTTAATTCATTTTCTAGATGATTGTATATAGGGTCACATTTTTTCACTTTATTCTTAAATAAAGCTAATAGGGTAAAATAACAAATTGCTTCATTAATTACTTCTTTACTATTAATGCCATCAATATTACTGATGTTTTTATGATTTCCGTATGTTTTTTCTATTTCAAACTTTCTTTCGTATAACTCTTCTTTCAAAAAAAGCGATCCAGCCCTTGAAGTTTTTATTGGACTAATTTTCCCTGATTGTGTTAATTGGTGTAATCTTTGTGTACTAACATCTAAATATTCTGCAGCCTCTTTAGTTAGGAGAACTTCTTTAGAAATGAATTTTTTTAATTCATCAATATTTTCAAATTTAATCATATTATACCTCCTACAATATATAATGATTTTACACAAGTTCTTGATAATTAACAAGGTGATTATAATCAAGAACTTGCTTGTTTTCTTAAGATTTTTTACTGTATAGCGCTCTAAGTTTCACTTTCGTTTTCGGTCCGTATATGTCGTAGCAGTCAGGAAACCGGAACAGATTAATATTAAATTACAAAAAAACCCGCCTTAAAACAGGTGGGCTTTTACTGATCATACGGACGATACTTCTTCCGCTCTGCCTCTAATTCTTTTTTTAAAGCTTGTACATGCTCCACCAAGAACAAAGCCACAGTTCCTACCTTCTTAACCGCTGTTAGCCGGCCACCGCCGACAAGCTGGCTTACGCGCTGTCGGCTAACAGCAAGCAACTCGGCGACTTCCGCAGCCGTCAAAACTTCGTCCTGGATGAACCTAATTTTTTCACTTTCTTTCATGTCGGCTTTCTCTCCACATCATAAAAAATCCTTTTAACAAAATAACCATTACAGCCAAGTATAAAACAAACGTTGTGATTTTCCCAAGGGTACCGGCTGTTTCGTAATCAATAGCCACAATACCAGCAATAATGATAATAAGTGTGCTTCATATCCATGTTCATTTCTCGCTTTTCGCTTTCCTTCGTCGATTTGTCGTAGATGTGTTCAATGGAGATCACCATGCCAGTGATAGTAAGAATCTAGATCTTACCCTAGTCCACTTCAGTACCTCCTTTCTTCCCACAGTCAATAGATAGAGAAAATAAACTCTTTCTTCTTAAAAAAGTTACTTTTCTTATTAATTTAGTTTGTTAAGGAAAATTTAAGGTAATCACCAGCAAAATTATGGTATTATAGTTCCCGTTGCTTTATACCTTATATTATAAGGGTCAAAAGTAATAGAATTAACAAGAATTGAGGTAATAAGAATGAAAAAGCGCAGTATTATTCTAATTTTAATGCTCGTATCTATTTGCTCTGTTATAATACCAATGCACACTAGAGCAGAAGAACAAATTGATTATAAAGCAATCTATAATCAAGCAATTAAAGAAGGAGTAATAAATCAATTTGAATTAAGTTACGATGATTGGTTAAAAGAAAATGTAGGTTTTAAAAAAATTTACGATGAAGGCATTCAAGAAGATGTTTTAGAACCCACTCTTAGCTACGAACAATGGATTAAACTAAATAATTATGGGCAAGAACCTAAAGATGACAATACAGAGCTCGTATCATATACAATAAAGGGATCACCCAACGCCAAAGTAACTCTATTGTCAACAACCAGCTCAAGTGTTAAGGTAACATCATTGTCCAGCTTTTCAGTAAAACCAGGAGACATTTTCATTACAAATTCTACCTCATCAGCTGGAATTATAGGCCACAGTGCTATTGCTAATGGCTCAAATCACATCTTAGATATGCCTGGTTATGGAAACAAAAGCGATAATAATAGACAGCTTACTGTGTCACAATGGGTATCAAAATATAACAATGGTTGGATCAAAGTTTATCGATTAAAAAATAGTAGCTTAGCAGCCCAAGTAGGAAAATATGCGGACAGACATTATTGGTCTACTACAGGGTCTTCAAAAAAAAATATACATATTCCTTATAAATTAACTCCGCATCTTTATAGTGTATCGCCCAGTTATTGTTCAAAATTAGTCTATGATGCTTATTGGTTTGGTTCTGGCTCAGCAAGTGTTCTAGTGAAACGTTCTGGATATGTTATGCCATTTAATTTAATCAATAATGATTTTACTTCGAAGTACAGACCATCCTTAGTTCATAGATATTAAATGGAGGAACATAAAATGTTTAAAAAAATAGCTCTTGTTCTTTTAGCATTAGTTGTTATAATTGGTGGCGTTTCTTTAATAGTTCATTTTCACAATAGAAAAGTGGCCGAAGATAAAATTGATCAATACATTTCGGATTATGGTATCCCCAAAAATGAGATTCAATCTGAAGAGTATCCTTTATTTACATCTGTAAGTGCACCAGCTGGCTTTTTCAAAACTGTTTATGTGAAAAATGAAAATGATAAACAAAATTATTATATTTTTCACTATGATCCATCTAGCAAAAAGGTAAAGTTTTCAGCAGTAGTAGAAGGAAATGAAATATCCATGCGTGATAAGTTGATCAAAAAATTGAAATACCAACCTTCTGATAAAGTATTAAATCAATAAATTAAGTGAAATAAAAGCCCTCAGATGAGGGCTTTTTTATTAGACTATTAATAATGCAAGCTTCGTTTTTGTTTTAGGCCCATAAATCCCATCAGCTTTTAATCCATTCATCAACTGGAATCGTTTAACCGCGTTTGCTGTTTTCGGTCCATAGTACCCGTCAATGCCGTTGTTGGGTGCCCCTTTGTCCGGATAGTAATAAAGAGCCGCCAACGCTGTTTGAATCTGTTTTACGGCCGTTCCCTTAGTTAACGGGCTTGTCACTTTAAAAGTGCCTGACGGCAGCGGGTAAGATGATTTCTTGCCGTTTGTTGGAGAGCTGGCCGTTCCAGTCAGCTTTAATACTTGGCCGACTTTGATCAGGTTCGGGTTCTTGATGCCGTTCAAGCTTTGCAGGGTAGCCACGCTTACGCCTTCATTCTTGGCGATTCCAGACAGCGTATCCCCTTTTTTAACGGTATACGTCGCCCCGCCTGTCTTTGTTTCTGTTTTCGTTGGTGAAGTTGCTTTTTTACCACCCAGCCTTTCTAATTCGGCAGCGATGGCTGTTTTCACTTGATTCCATCGCCCTTCTGACAAGATTCGGTGTGGACAGTATTTGCCGTTCCAGTCCTGATGCTTCCGCACTCTATCAATGCCCCATCCGCGTTCTTTAAGAAGCTGCGCTACAAACTTAATAGCCAGCGCCTCCGCTGCCTTATATCGTGGACCTCCTGACTTACTGTAGCAGATTTCCACCCCGATAGACTTACGGTTCCCGGTTCCGTTTGTACCGTCGCCAGAATGCCAAGCATTACGGTCCAGAGGAATTCCCTGAATAACTTCTTTATCATCGACTGCAAAATGATAGCTTGTTGACTCAGGATTTCCCGTCATAAAGCTGATTTCATTGGCGGCGCATGCGTCATTTGCCGTGTTGTGAATGGTGATATACTCCGGCGTCATTGGGTTAGGGCATTTCAGGCTGTATTCGTTACTTGGAACTAATCTCTTTTTGACTGCAATTGTCATGATAAATCTCTCCTATTCTATTTTTTATATAAAAAAAGCCGCTGGATTTACTCAGCAGCTTGTTCCTCTTTTTCTGTTTTCTGATCGTTGTCACTTTCGATTACATGCAGCCTTTCGGTGATAACGGCCGGAATCTTAACGCCGATCTGCGCCAAATTCTCTGTGATAGACAGCCCTTCATTTGCGATATAAAAAAGAACGGTCCCAAAGGTCAGGACACCGTTCAAATTTGTTATCGTATCAATAATGTTGGCCACGATGACCACCATAAAACTGAGCATCTTACGAACATACCCAAACCATGCACTGCGGCTCCGGAGTTTCTTCATTTTCCATGCTTTTATAATGCCTGTGATAACATCCAAGATGCTGAGGATCAAAAGCAAGTCAAGGTATTTCACCTCCCCGAAAAGATATATTCTTGCGATCTCTAAGCTCTCAAAATTCATCCACACATGTATTCCCTCCATTTTGTTTTCACCTCCTTCGAGGCAAAATAAAAAAGCCTTATTTATTGGCTTCTGTTTGTTCCTCGTATGGTTGCCCTGTTACTTCCTGAAACTGATCCGGTGTAACATATGCAGCCGCCACACCCTCTTTCATATCTTTGACGGTACAATCGTTAAAACCCATTGCCTGCTTTACCATTGCTGTTGTCGCCCACTTGTAGAACAAGGCATATACCCAGAAATTAAGATTCACTGGTCACCCCCTCCTTCCATTTCCAACAATTTAAGCTTTAAGGCGGCAAGCTGTTTGCCTATTGAAATATTTATTGCTTCAGCCTGCTTTCGTGCTATGATTTCATTTGTAAGCTGCATCCCAAGAGCCTGCTGGCCTTCTTCAGCTTGCTTTCTTGCAAGCTCTTCGGCTGATAGTTGTTTACCGAGTGCAGAAACCTGTTCCATTAAGGGATTGGGTTCAGGATTACCTTTTATTTGATCAATGTACTCCCGAGTTGCAGTTTCAACCCATTCACCCTTAATCTCGTCAAATTCCGGGTCGAACATGCCAGGTTTTAATTGTGCTTTTGTACTATTCGGTGGCAGTTCTTTTCCCTCAATATCAGCTTCACCTATATACTTTTTATTCTCGTCGTAAAATAGAACATGCATATTCTCCCCTCCTTACCATAATGGGATTGGTTTATCAAATGATACCCGGGTTACCGCTGAGTTATCATTTGCCATCATACCGTCATACCTCAACTCACCATTTGTTGTGAAAGCAAACCGGGCAGTCCCGTATGATCCAATTGTCGGAACAACAAAATCAAGTAGGCGGGTCGGTTTATATGCGAATTTTGCCACAACGGTTCCTATAGATGGCAGGGAACCAAATGATCCAGCCAGCCACAAGGTATTATTTACTACCGAAAACATAAACGGGAAACTTAAATCCTGCTTCGCCCCGTTAATAAGTGATACAGTATTCCAAGACGGTGATAAATCACCATCTGACAAAAGACGTTTCCACCCGCTCCAAGTCAGGCTGCCGTCTACATAATTGGAAAAAACATTATTTTTGAAGTCTACCGCGATTACATAACCGTATGTCCCCATTCCGTTGCTGTCTAATGAGGTTAAATGAAAAAACCCCCTTGTAGAGCTTGTGCTGGGGGCATTTACTGCTTTTCCCGTTGAATAAAAAGTACCGAATCGCTTCCCACTTTGAACAATTTTGCTGTAAAAGTCATCTGTATCACTAATAGATACAAGAGCGCCTCCCGCGTCATCAGTTATTTTCGATAATTGCCCATTGTTCCATTTCTCCCGTTCTGCCTTTGATGTGTGGCGTTCTCCGTTGTTGTCATGTTGGCGAAACGCATAATAGTCGGCCTGTTTCACATTATCAACGTTATTAAGCCCGATCTGCTCCTTTGTAACCTCATGTGGGTTGTTTTTATCGGCGATATGTTTATCGGCGTATTCCTTGGCATTCCTTTCGGCCGTAGCAGCTTTATTTGATGCACCTGTTGTTGTCTCCTTGGCATCCCAGTTTACGCGCTCTGTAGCTGTAATATGGCGGTCATTGTCATTGGTATGTGTATCAAAATCGACTTTGGAAGCCTGCTGCACATTGTCAACGTTACCCAGCCCCACTTGTGCTTTTGTTGTCTTGTGCGGGTTGTCAGTCCGTCTTTCGTGCTTGTCAGTATAAGCTTCGGCATCAGATACAGCAGAAAAAACATCTTCCTTCGTTGCTCCGATCGTTTGCAACTCTTTCAAAGCCTGATAGGCCGTATATTGATACCAGTTAAACCAATCGGCCGGCGGGTGGTCCATCGGCTTATACCCTTGATCAATGGACGTTTGCGGCGGCCGCTGACCGGGGTTTCCCCATTCTGGTAATTCTTTTGTAAAAGGCATATGCTTCACACTCCTTAAATTGGTAACGGGTAATCATCTTCTGGCCGGAAGATGCCCCCCAGGGTCCCGCCGTCTTTTCCATCAGAAGAAAACCCATATTCGCTTGTTTCTATGGTGCTGGCTGATGATGAAAAACAGAAAGTGCCATTTAAATCCACGTAAGCAACTCGAACCCCCGCAGCCACCGTTTTTTGAACGATGTTCGAAAATTGCGTTTCGCTCATTCCTACCTTACTTAATGCCTCGATCGGCGCCTTTTTCACAATGATTGCAGCTGGTTCATCCTGGTTGTTTTCTTTGCTGCTCACAATGTTTATTTCACTCGGCTTGCAGTTCAATGTTTTCGCCAGCGCTTCAATAATCCGGTTTGTTGTCCCATCTGACGCATTCCGGGCTACCTTTCCACGAATGAGCACGCGGTATATTTCATCAGTAGCCCGGCCCCGATCCTGGGCAACGTTATCCCCGAGAAGGTCCAGCGATTTCCCGCGCGCCGCGTCAATATCCCGCCATAGTTCCGCCGTTATCAGTGAATTTTTTAATGCTGTCAATTGTTCATCAACAATTAAAAAAAGCTTCCCGATATTGCTCTTTTCATCTTTCAAGAACGCATCAGTAAGCTTTCCTATTAAATCCTTGATCATATCAAATTCACCACTATTTCAGAGTAGTGAACTTGCGCAACTTCTCTCGGTTCAATTGTAATATTTGACTGACCGAGAGCCGCCGCATCCTTCCCGATTTGTATAGTCACATCTGAAACCCCATTCACCTGATATACAGCGTTAAAAAGTTGCGACAGAATAACGTCATCACCCATCTGTGAGCCAGTAAAAGATGAACCATTTTCATCAATCCCGCCAATTTTATATACGAGATTGTTTTTGATCTGACTCACACCATCGGCAGGGAATGAAGCGTTTGTTTTTAAATCAAGCTGCACATAAATTTTTACTTCTTTTGCAAAATCAAATTTCACATCATGATCCAAACCGCTTGCATCTGTAATGACAACCGATTGTTCTCCGACTGTTTCAATACCGGCCGCCACGCTGTCAAACAGAGCTTGCGCCACGTCTACTTTGGTTCCCCCGAGGACATAAGCATGAATGCTTTTCGGTGGATTTCCGTCCGCATCCGTTTGCATGGTATTATTCGCGACTATATTCGCTGAACGAACGCCCGAAACGGCAAGCAATGCCGAAATGATGCCGCTATTCGTAGAAGCAGAACTGCCTTCAACTGATTTTTTGATTCGCGCCCGAAATTCCGGATCAGATTCCTCGTCAGTGCCGCCGGCAGCTGCTTCCGGATTATTCACTGAATAAACTCCCTCTAACGTCTCAGCCTGTTCAGTAATGGTATTGGCCGCGACATTGTTAATAATCCCTTTAGACAGCGATACAGCCGCCCCTGTGCCCGTTCCATCATCCCCGATTACAACATCTTCGATTAGTTCAAAATAAATACCAGATTCCGTTGTATATTGGGTTTGTTCTTCTATGACGAATCCGGGTTCCCCGGTAAAAAACAGAGTTGTGACCGCCTCAGCCGCCGGCTCCCGGCTTATACCGAAATTACTTCCCAACCTGTCCAACTGAACACCCTCCGACTTACTGACAAAGCCGCTATTATAAACCCGCTCTGCAATGTCCCAAATTCCCGCTAAAAACCAAGCGAAAATACGCAGGATAATGCCTAATGGTGTTTTGCTTGACGTGTTTATGTCTTCGCCAAACAGCTCCTTCGCTTTGTCCTCCATGCCGTCAAGAAGCTCCGAATAGGTTTGACGTTGGAATCCTGTTTCATTAAGCAAGATCAACACCCCCAAGCTCGATTGTTTGATCATCCTCTTTCTTCATTTTCAAGTGGACAGATAGATTTCGTGTCTCTTTATCATGAGAAAACTCAACTGATTCAACGCTAGCAATTCGCTCGTCTTGTGTTACAGCATTAATAATGTCGTATTGCGCCTCTTCTTGGTCAAAGCCTTTCCCGAGAATGTTACTCCAATCCAAGCCGAAATGTTCATCCAGAGTAAATTCCCCTAACCGTGTTTTTAAGGTTAATTCGACTGATTGAGCAATTTCCTCGTCCCCCTCGACCATCTGAAGAGTGCCGTTTTCATAACATAGATCACCATCTACAAGCTTGAGCGTTTTCATCCTTCCCACACTCCTATGACCACCGGATCATTGATACTGTGCGTTCGTCGAGAATCAGGATCAAACGTTTTGTTTCCATCCAAGTTATCAAGGGATCTTTCAGCGAATGAAACAAAGACCGAGGAACCAACCTTTATATCAGGCTCAACATGCTTTAAAACTGGTGCATGTTCGATCAACGGGTATTCATGAAGGTATTCACCATCATTCATAAGAAACAACAATTGCAGATCAGCAGTATGCTTTTCTGCATTGTATTTCACAACGCGAGCCGGGGCCAGTGTATGGATGGATAGTTTGATTCTTTTCTCAAAAGCATCGAAAAACCTCGTCGCTTTACTCATTACATCACCTTGCATTCTGTGAAAAAGTCTCTTCCATCAAACGAATGAGTACCCTCTTTCACTCGATATTTTCCTTTTGCTGTTTTGCTGTTGATTTCAATAATTGAAGCAACAGCGATACGGTGCTGAAGAAGACACTTCGCCTTATAACCTTTGAAATTATCTTCCTCAACCTGCTCAGGTGTCTCAATTAGCCCAGTGGCCTCTTCTAATTTGAAACGCTCATCATCGCCCTGATTAAGTGGGCGAATAACCGGTTTCCCTCGTCTATAGTACATAACGGCTCCGGCATCATGTATGACTTCTTCTAAATTATTTTCTATTAAGCCAGTCACCCGGTAACCCTTTTTGTACACCTTATTTTTCGGCAGGATAATGTTTTTCACTTTAATTCCGAGAACACGCAGCAGTTTATCTACAATTTGCCTCGATGTGGTTCCTGCTTTAAAAGTAATCTTCATGTATCGTTTGCGATACCTAACCTCTTCCCGCGTCCCGTAATTCCTGACAGTCTTGTACGTTCGACCGTTTTTGTCTTTCCTGACAGTAACAACCGGCTTTGCAAGCTTATATCTTTTTTTGACGTAATATTTCTCGGCTGGATCAGCATTGGCAGTTGTCACTTTCATATGAGTATAATCGTCGCCGTCTTTTGAATAAATCGACGTTACCTTATCCAAACCGTTCCAGTTATTCAGAACCTTTGTCACTTTGCCAATCGTCAAAACGCCGTAGTCGTCTCGATATCCGGCCTGAACCGTTATTGTGCTGCCTTTTTTTATCTTGTTGATCGAATCTTTGCTGAGATTGTAAATCTCAACTTTTGTTTCATTGGGTTTGAAATCATCGTCGAAGGGCACTTCAAAATGAATTTCTAAATCCTTGTAATCAAATGTGGTCTGCGAACTGCCGTTATCAATGGTTATTTTGACAACCCGGCCAAACAACTTTTTATTCGTCGTCGCCAATGTCATCCCCCTCCGATCCGTCAGCTACATCATCAATATAAAGAAACACGGTTTCCATGAAATTCTTATATGTAACCCGTGTTTCTGAATTTGATTCATCTAAAGGGATAAGGGCGGGAGCCGGCAGATTTTCATTTACAATTTCATCCCACAAAGGAACATTGAGTATAAGCTTCTCGCCCAGAACGATAGGCGTCATATCCTGCTCGTATAAATCCAGTGAAAAACTATCATCGGATTGATTGTAATTTATACGCAGAATAAACGTGTCATCCGCTAAATCAAATTCGAACTGCTGCGGAATATCCTCTTTATCAAAAGGAATATAGTCCCTCGTAGCCATTTCCCGTACCCTCCCTATTTAATCCGCATCTTTACCCCGATAGGTATTCTCCTGTCAGGCCATGGATTGAGCCGCCTCAATGCGCTGACAGTAGTTCCGTATTTGCGGGCGCAGCCCCAATACGTATCACCCTTTTTCACCTTGTGATAAACCTTACTAGATTTTTTTGTGGTTTTTTTCTTGTTGGCCTTTTTCTTTTTCCCGGCAGTTTTCACTTTTTTCTTAACCCACGGACTTTTTGCAATACGGATTTCTTGTAAAGAGATTGTTATCGCAAACCCATTTGAAAATTCCCCTGTATCACGGTCGATTTTCGTAATGATCACGTCTTTTGCGACCTTTCGCCCGGTATAGGTTAGGAGATTGCCAGCATATGCTTGCTTTTTTAAATATTCATAGTCGCTGTTTGCCGTCTTCCCAAGCAAATAACCGGAAACACTTGTGGTTTCCGGTTTTCTCTGCACATGGTCGGTAATCGGCACACCTTTTTCAACGGGATAAGATGTGACTTCCACATCCGCCCCGTCTGATTCTTTTTCGTTAACAAGATTGACCTTCCCAAGCTTCGCCAATTAATAAACCCCCTCCGCTTGAAAAAGAGCCGCCAGGCTGTCGTAAGAGTCTTCCAGTGATTGGGTGATAGCCTTTGAAATATCAGTTTCAACTTTTGCACTTCCGCCCTCAACTTTTACATTGATAGACGGGCTGAATGTAATATTCACAGACGTTCCACCGCTGCTGCTTGCTGCTTTTTCTGGTGTATATCCAGTTTCAGCCCCAAGCTCTTTGCCGAGCGCAGCATACATTCCCAGTGATTGACTCCGGTAACGCGGTTCAGTCGTGATGACATATTCCCGCCAGCCGTTTTCCCCGAGTGCCGCAACTTGCGGGCTATTGATTACGCCGCCTGTCGCATACCCTCTGTACGGCCCGCCGTGCGCCATTGATACCAAGCCGGGATGTTTCATGATACCGCCATATCTGCTGTTCAGATAGTTAATAGACGCTAGAATTTGATCAACCGGATTTTTAATATTTCCGTGTCCAGGTTCTTTATGGGCGTTAAAGGTGCTTGGGATGAACTGCATTAACCCCTGTGACGGGTGGCCGGCTTTCGCATTGGAATCCCAATTGTTAACAACATTGGGGTTTCCGCCTGATTCTTTCATTGCGATTGTTTCGAGTGCCCCTGCGTATTCAGGGCCTAAATGCTTAATTGACAGCGCCTGAGCTACCCACTTTTTAACGGCTTTCGAGCCGCCGCCTGAAAAGCTGGCAGAGTAACTGGACATTTTGCCTTTGACAAAACCTACAGCCTTATTTTTGACAAAGTTAAAAGCCCCTTTTGCGAGATCACCGAACGAGCCAGCCATAGAAGGTGCAGAGACACCCATTTTTTCTAACACTTTTGTTAAAAGCTTAGAGGGGTGCCCGATGTAATCAAAAACATCAAGAGCAACATCTTTCACTTTGCCAGCAACGGATTTTACACCATTCCATGCATTTGTGAATATATTTCCTTCTGTGCCTTTCGCGTATGCTGGAACTCCCGCTAAAGCAGCTCTTGTCTGTTTTGCAGATAAGACCGCAGTGCCTTTCGGAAGGTTCATCAGTGTATCTGTTGCAGGGCTGAGCCCTACTTGTCCTGAAGGTGTCCGATACATTTCAGGGCCAGCGTTTGCCCCTTTACCGTCTCCCAGTATCGCCGGACCTCCTGGGTGTCCTCCGGTTCCGTGTGCATATTTAGGCACTTCCCATTTTGGGATATGCTTATCTTTCAAACCGATCTTATCGAGTACCCAGTTTACTCCGCCGATTACACCATTTACGCCTTTTCCGAGTGCGCCGGAAAGTTTGTTCGCTAAGCTAGTCACACCAGATACAGCCTTGTGAGCCATGTTCTTAATTCCATCACCGATTCTGCCCGGTAATTTCTTGGCCCCGTCAACTAAATCGTTGAAACGATCCATGACTTTCTTACGCAGATCATATGCCAATAACGCGACTTTATTTTTTATATAAAGCCATCTGTCAGTGATTGCTGCACCCATATTGCTTACAAGCTTTTTCACCATTCCGACTGCACTAGAGAAGATTTGCTTCACTCCGTCCCACATCATGCGGAAATTCCCAGTGAATAAGCCTTTGAAAACCTTCACTATTCCCATAATAATGCCGATTGCACCCTGTATGATCGCAATGATATTTTTAAGTGCAACTTGAATTATCGAGAGCACAACCGGAAACACAGCAGTCACGATATTTAGGATGAAACGGATCGCCGGAATTACAACCGTAGTAATGATGTTCGCCAAGGCTTGCAGTAGAGAAACAACAATAGGCAGCACCATCTGAATGATCTGCACAATTTGCGGAAAGACCTGCTGGACCACCTGAATTAAAATTGGTAAAGCCGCCTGCGCAAGCTGCAAAATAATATTTGCTGCTAAAGTAAGAAGCTGGGCGACAACCGGGAGGACCGCCAGAATGACCTGCCCTATGATCGGAAACACCTGTTGCACCGCCGTTAAAATCAACGGCAGAATTTGCATGGCAATTTGTCCGATCGTTGATCCGAGTAATTGAATCAGTTGAACCACAATCGGCAGAGCCTGCTGGATGATATTCATAATCAAAGGAAAGACCATCTGAATTGTCTGAACCAGGATAGGCAGAACAGTCTGGATTATTGTAACGATAACCCCTGAAAAACTGCTGACTAATTGAATGATGATAGGTAAGACCGCATTTATCACGCTTAGAATGACCGGAAAAACAGTCTGAAATCCTTGAACAAGTAACGGCAAAATCGAACTGACAATTTGCAATACGCTCGTCATTAATTGCCCTGATACCTGCATCCATGCAGTTAATAGCTGCTGGATCAATGGAATCAATTGTGGGCCAATCGTTGAAAGTGTTTGTGAAACGGCTGCGGCTAAAAGAACAAGATTTCCTGCAAGCTGAATGAACGTCTGTTGCATTTGACCAGCTAATTGCTGAAATTGCGGTGTCAGTTGTGCTACCAGTTGACTGAAAACTTGCTGTACTGTCGTGATAATCGGCTGAATGGCCGTGAATACCGTTGTCAGCACAGATTGAACAGTCGCCCACGCCGAATGAATTGCACTGCTGACCGCTTGGTTTGCATCTTTCAAACGATACAAATACCCTACAAAACTGAGGATCGCCCCAATTGCTATTCCTATCGGTCCGGTGACTCCCAAGAAAGAAAGACCAATCGACGCAATAATAGGAGCAATTATTGACACAATCCCTTGAAAGCTTGATAAACCAATCTTGAGTTGATTCATAAAGCCTTTAATAAATCTGTTCAGCCCTTCGGTTAATCCCTTTCCGAAAAAGTCGGTTACTCGTTTTCCTGCATTCTGAACAAATGAGGAGACAGTATCAACTGCCGTTTTGTAAGCAGCCTCAATCCCGGCGACTAAATGAGGGTGTGACTCGCCCAACCGATCCCATAACTTTAAGGATTCGGCTTGCATCTTATGAATCGCGGATACAGCTACCTTTTGCGAATCCTCAAAGCCTTTCATAAATGCAGGTTTAAGCCCCTGTACCTCTTTAATCATGGTGTGGAAGGCACTGACTACCGCAGTTTTTCCGGTATCCGCAAAGCGCTTCATGGCATCCGTAGCCGGTTTGAATCGCTCTTGAAGCTTGTCAAAATTCTTGTAAAGCATATAAATGCTTGTTACAAGCAAGACAATTGAGCCGGCGACTACATAGACTGTTCCGGACATGGCAGCAAGCCCCGTTACTACCGGGCCAATGAACATCCAAAGACTGCTCAGAGCCCCGAGAAACCCATTAAATAACCCCACTCCTATTGCCAAAGGCGATAAAAGCAGGGTTAAAACAGGGATGAGCAATAAAAATCCTTGGATCATTTTCGCCAGCACCGGATGAGCTTTGTTGAACTGAATAATCATTTTTCCGATCGCGGTAACGCCTTTATAAATTGACATGGCAACGGTTCCGAACACTTCAAGGGCTGGCTGAATGGCTTTTAAAAGAGTGCTGCACATCTGTTCCCAAGCCTTTGAATAACCGGGAACGGTCTGTGTGGCCGCCTTGTGTAACCCTTGGAATAGGAAAAAGTTTGTGAAGGCTGCGCCAAGCGCTACCATCTGAAAGCGCATATACCCCTGTGTTATCATGGCTGTCATATCTTGAAGCTGTTTCATATTTGCAGTAGGCCCGAGCATCTTCAAGGCCAAGTGTGCCGCAGTTCCCTGCTTCGCCATATTTTCAAGGGTATTTGAGACGGCAAGCCCCGCTTTGTTGACTTGGTATAACGGGTTCGCCATCCTGTCATAATTGGCAGCAATCTTTTCCGATTGGGTTGACATTGCCATAATCGTTCCGATGGACTGCAACATGCTCATGCGCATCATTTTATTATTCTTGATCATGTTGTCAGTAACCGCTTTATGCTCCCGGCCTAGCCTGTACACTTCATCCATGAACTGTTCATTTGTCCCGGTCCAGTTGTCCATTTCTTGGCCTAACTGAAAGAAGCCATATCTTGCCCGTATCAGCTCGTTACGGAAACCGTTCATTCCGTATCTTTCCTCATTCCAAGCCTGCCGCATTTCATTGACCATTTGAATAGTATCTGCTTCAAGTCCGCGTGTTGAGCCGCGCAAAAAGTCCATTTCCCGCCCGTAATATCGCATACCCCTGTAATCAGGTGCAGGCATGGCCGCCGCGCTTTGTGATGATCCCCCGTTAACCCGGCGCATGTCCACATTATGCAAATTGTTTCGCAGCCTATCAACTTGATCATTTGCATTGTTTAATGATGATTGGTCAACGTCGATGCTCACGCGTGACGGTATATTTTGCACTAATCTGTTCGTTTGTTGAATGGTCTGGTTTAGACTTTCCACATGAGACGTCATAAGGTCAAATGCGGGGCCAAGATTTTCAATTGTCCGCACAGCAGTTTGTAGCGAAGAACTGTCAAGAATCATGCTCATGTTCCTGAACCTTCGCTGCTCCCTGTGCATGTTGGACATTTGCGTTCGCATTTGAGAAAAATGGCCGGCCGCATTATCCGTATGATCAACAAGTCTATCAATCTGGCGATTTGCTCGTTCAAGAGGGGAGGTATCAACGTTTAATTCCACATCAATATGCGTACTCCGTAATGCGTCTGTCAACGTTTAACCCCCCTTATTTCTTTTTGTTTCGTTTGTTTTCTTCGGCCAGATGAATGTCCAAAGCCGCATTGGCTTCGAGTAACGTATCGAGGTCCATTGCTGAAACCTCTGTGAAAGAAAACTTCTCAGACATCACAAGCCGATACATAGGCCAGTTGTCACTCGCCTTCTTTTTGTAGAACTGTTTCGGCTTCATTTTCGGCGCTAAGAAAGGTCTGAACCTCTTTCATCAGCTCAAGGAAACCAGGTTTTTCATCAAAATAGCCATAGCTTACTTTGGGTTCAACAACGACTTCTTTCATGTACAGTTCATACAGTTTCGCAGACGAAAACATTCCTGTATTGATATTGATAGCCTCATCGTTAAATTCAATTGAACGACGCGTTCCTGGGTGTTGAAGAGTGTACTCAGTTCCTTGGATTGTTACTTTCTTTTGTTTACCGAATTTTGACATAGGTTTTCCCTCCGATTGTTTGGTTTGCATATATTGAAAAGCAGCCCGAGTGGACTGCTTTTTTGCATTTGATTTTTTTCTTTTCGACATGATTAATACCTTACTGCTCTAAAACTGTATAATCGAAAACTTGAATTTCAAATTCACGATCTCCGATTTCGTCACCGAATTCAGCATCAGCAGGCTTTTTCACCATGGCTTCAGTGCCGCCGATTTTCTCTTGTCCGCCAGTAACCCAGATCGGAAAGGTTTTGGCCGTGTTTGCCAATCCATTTAAATAAGGCACAAACGGCGAACCCATGGAAAGAGTAAGCGTAATTGTGCCTAACGGATTGTTTTTTGTTGCAACGCTCACATCACCTTTAGCGCTGACTTTTGTTGAAAACTTTTCTTCGTCTTTAGCACACGAAACCATGGTACCCTCTGAATAACCAGTAACGATTTTCCCGTCGATATTCGTGTTGACCTCGTTCGCATCGTAAACATAAGCAGCCATTGACTATTCTCCCCCTTTAGATTGAAATTTCGCCTGTAATTGAGGCGGAATGAACCGCGCCGGCTAATTCGAACGTGAAAGAAAGGCCGTCATACACGCGGTTTTTTCTGTTCTCGTCTGATACTTCAGAGCGTTTTTTTGTGCTGATGGTGTAAACGGGCAAACCGTCTTCATCAGAAGCGACAATCCCATTTGAAAAGGCTTTTTGAAGTACATTCGTAACCTGAACACTCAACAATGAAAAACCGGCATTCGAGAACGGGATTTTACCGTTATTTGAGAATGCCGATTGAATGGATGTTTCAATATTTAATTTCACCCAGTCCTTGCCGTGCAGGACGTCAATGTACTCACCTGAAGCAGTAATTCCCTCTGACGTCTCGCTGTGGCCTGCTTTGGTCACGTAAGCGATAGCTCCCTCTTTGTGGAGCTTTTGCAGCTCGTCCGCCTTCAGGTCTTGCGGGGTGACTCCCACAATGTTTTTGAACTTCCAAGTAACTGAACCCACTGTCAGGGAGCCTACAGCACCAACCAGTCCGGCGTCTGGATGCTCGCTTGTTATCGGGTGATAAAAAACGATTGTCCGGTCCTTCCCGGTATAGGAAGTGACTTCTTCCCGATCTGTTACTTGCAGAACGAGGAATTTGTATGATTTTTCTTCCATCGCCTTTGCTGCTTCCAGCTTCTCGTCTGCCGTCGCATCAGCAAGAATGAGGAAGTGCCAATCATTATCAAAATACTCGTCAAAAGCATTCCGAATCGTAAATGTGGCAGCCGCTCCCGCTCCGTCGCTTTCCCCGTTTTCCGGGTTACCTCCGTAAGTACCGATGGCTACTTTTGATGGAGCATTGTCGCCCTGTGCATAAATAGCAGCAGCCTTTTTATATGCGGGTGTTCCTTCTGGGTAATCCGCTTTGACAGCTTCTATTGAGCCATATTCTTTATAGGTGTTGTGTCCGGCAACCTTCGCAAGAATTAGGGGTGTTCCTAACCCTTTAAGGTTCGACGGTTTCACCAGGTCGATTTTGACCGTTACATCACTAAGTGGCATGTGTTTAACCTCCTATGGTTTCTATTTGCGCGGAATCAAAAAACTCCGCTTGTGTCTCGCCATAAGCCGCTCGCGTTCTAAGACGCATATCAAAGCCGTGACGGCGTTCTGTGTCTATCGTGATAAATGTATCCCGATTACCGAAACCGTCGTTTCTCACCCACGCCAAGCCGTTGTCATGAAGCGTCTGGCGCGCGTCAGCAGTTTTGAAGTAAGAAGCTGTTTCTTGAGCAAGAGAAATGACTTCAATGTGACTATTTGAAATCCATGTAAAAGAAAAAACCAGCTCAATGTCTTCCGTTAACACTCCTTGTTCCTCAACACCCCTGTGTTGCGGCAAATACGGAGAAGTAACGGTATACGTGCAAAAAGGGTATTCAGGCTGTTTACCTGTCCCGTTTGCTTCGATAACGACATGGCCGGTTTTCTCTTTAATCATTCTGAGAACCGTTCTGATTATGCTGTTGTAATCCATCTGAATTGCTCACCGCCTTTAAGATATAGGAATTGAAATCGGCGTATGTCCCGTATGGCGTCATTGCTTCCACCAAAAAGGTTACTCCATCAAAAACCACTTGAGCTTTGAAAGGGATTTTCCTCTGGAAGTACAGTTGCCTGTCCATCTGTGTAAGCCGTCCGCCGGATTGATAAATTAATTGCGCCTGCAATGGGACAATAGCGCCTTTTTCTTCCGATTCCACCGGCTTGCCCTCTACCCATTTTCCGAGATCGTCATAAAACCCCTCAGACGCCGGGAGCAACAATGTAAAATCAACGCTGTATTTCTCAATCAGATCACCGAACTGAAAGTGATTTTTCATTAGCTTTCAACCTCGTAATCCATAGAACCGATCATTTCCCCGGTATCTACTAACGGATTTGAAGAGCCTTTTTCCTCCGTTGTAAAAGGATGATTGGCAGGACTCCGCAAGTCTCTTGCATAAGTCTGCAACCGGCCCTTTGCCAGTAATCCGACCGCGTTCATGATGTCATTAATAGAATCGCCGTTCTCTATGGCTCTATTGACCAGTTCCTCTACCTTTTGTACAATCTCAGCTTCATTTTCATCCCAGCCAGCCCGTAAGAATGACCGTTCAGGGATATTAATAAATTGTGTATCCTTCTTGAGATAAAGACCTTTGGCAGCAAGATAATTCCGCATGCGCTCAGTTACAGCAATACGGCAACCGAACTCGTGAACAGCCGCGATCATTTGGCGGTCGCCGTCCAGCACACCGACTTTCATTTTTCCTTTTGGTCCAAGGTTCCTAAGTAATTCCGGTATACGGTTTGTATCCCGCACCCGGATATTTCGGCGCCCCATTTGATCACCTCAATGGTTTAAAACGAATTTTTTTGTATGGCCGAAAAAAATCAAACGCAGGTTTATACCTTACGTCATCCGCCGTGTATGTCTTGCTCATTCCGCCAATTGATTCAGACTGAACACCTTTCGGGCTGTCCCGATCAATTTCAATCATGAGAGCAATTCCTTTCTTCACAGGACCTGGTAATGATTCAACCCCGTCTGGTCCGACAAAAGAGTTATTACACTCCTCCTTAACGAAAGAAATTGCGTCTTCAAGGTCAATTTGTAGCTTTGCATCCTGCGAGGTGTCATCCTCGGGAATTCCCAACCGTATTTTTAATTCTGACAGGTCCATTTCTCTCAGTCCTTTCAAAGCACGGGTTCATATGTCGCGAAGCACCTGCAATTTATATCATTTGAGGGATCTCCGCTTTGTCCCGGTGCCGGCGCCCTCACAGACTTGCCGTTTTTATCTTGACCGAGATCAAACAGCTCATTTACAAACCTGGCCTGGCCTTCTAAATGAACATGATCCGCGTTTCTTCCCTCACGAACCCGCTCGTCACCCATGTTGTGCCATATCTTTCTCATGGCAATACCGTTAGAATCGGCTTTCGTAGCTGCATCCAGTGTCGCTTTCTCCCGCACTCGATGCATTTCTGTTCTGGCAATGCGCTGCGCACGGTTATAACTGACGCCCACATCAGCTTCCAGCTCCTTCGCTACCTGAACAAAGCGTTTCCGCTCAATAAAGCCGCGTTCAATCGTATGATTGATCTTCTGAACTGTCTTTTTACGGTCCGTTTCGATTGCTTTGAGCATATTTTTGCTTGTGATAGTCTGCGAGATTGACGCGGACGCCGCCCATGTGACAGTCAATTTTCCTTTCGATGAACGGGACAATTTAAAGCCGACGGCCGATAGGATACCAAGCATGAGCCAGTTATACGATGACTCGTAGGTTTCATTCAGAAAATCAAGAACAGCCGTTTTAACCTTTGCAGAAAGGGCAGTAATCAATGACGCTATATCCTTCTTAATCTGAGAAAGATCATTACTCCGATTCGCGTCAGCAAGGCTGATTTCGCGCCCTTTATCAAGCTTGACAAACAGGGCAGTCAACTTGGAAAGTATTTTTTCGGAAGTACCACGAAAAAGCCGCTTCAGCTTCCGTAAAAACTCCTGCATCTTACGGGTTAACGGCTTCAAAAGCTCTTTTTCAGTTTGTTCTTTATCCACCGCTTTCCCTCCTATTCGTCAGATGCTTTTTCACCAGCGTCAGCAGATTCTTGATTCTCTTCATCTGTTGTTTTGTCCGCTGCCTTTTTGCTGTTTTTTTCAGCTTTTTTAATGGGCGACTGTACTTTTTTGTATCTGTCCTCTTTCAAAAGCTTATTACCGTGTTCATCCTCAACAAACCAAGTTGAACCGGTATCAGTATTTTGAATCCACATAAAAAAGCCCCTCCTATTGTGGACGGGCTGCGCTTAATACCGCGAGCGCTTCCGGTCTTGTTACTTTCGCGCCGTACAAGTGAAGCCCTTTTACTGCATCAGCAAAACGTTTCTCTGGGCGATAAGCCTCGACTTGGGTTGCTTGGTCTGCATAAGACCACGCCATGCCATGACCAGCAATAATCTTATGATTTTCTGTGCCACCCTCTGGTTTAGAAAGTGGAGCATTGTTTGATTTTAATACCGTAAATCCGGCCGCTTGTCCGATAACACCATTTAAAAGGCGTTGTTCTGAAGACATGTTCCCAGCCTTTACAAAACGGTCATCTTTTAGCATTAATCCTTCATACCAAGGCGTTACAACTACCCAGCGCCCCTGTTCCGGCACGTCTGCTTCATCCAATTTCACCGAAAGATCAACCAGATATTCGTACGCGTCGTTTTTTGTTGGTGAAACAACTTTTGTATCGCTGCCGATCGTATGAGCTGCATCCACATAATGAGAAGCAATATATGAATCAGCAGTATTTTTCAGAGCGTATGCTGCCTCTTGCATAGCCGCGTCCATCAACTTTGGATTTTGTTGAATTTTATCAACGTCATCAATCTGAAAGTTGAAATATTTTGACTGGTCAATGAGAAGCTTACGGCTTGTAGAATCAAGTGTTTGCGCGTTATCCATGTCTTGATTTTTAGTGTAGTCGCCCACACTAACGCGCCCCATATTGTTGATTGTCACAGAGTCACCAGCAGCAGTGATTTCTCCCTCGTAATCTCTGTTAATGACTCCCGTTTGACCATAAACCAAAGTTCTTTGTAAATTGCTCAGCAGTCTTGCACTCCATAATACCGGAATAAAATTATCTAATGCCATGTGTTTTTATCCTCCTATTGATTCTTATAAAGAGCTTGGATGCGATCCCAGTTTTGATTGACTTCCTCGGGACTCATCTTTTTAATGTCTTCTTCTGTTAACGGGGCTGATGCTCCGCCTGATGGTGTCGGCGTGCTGCCGTTCTTTTTGAAATGATCGTTTACGATGCTTTGTTCAAAAGTCTTGAAGGCTTCGGCCAAGGTATTCAAATTTTGTTCTGTGGTCGCATCGTCCTGACCGATAAAAAAGTCCACAAGATTAGTAGGCAAACCCTTTTCCGTTGCAATTGAAAGGGCCGTATTTCTCAACGACTCCCGCGTTTTCTCTTGCTCAAGGTTCTGGAATTTTTCCTGCAACTCACGTAATTGCTTTTGTTCCTCTGTTTCAGGAGGAAACCGCTTTGAAATCTCTTCCTCAAGTTTCTTTGGCAACGTATTTTTCTCATACGTCTTGATCGCCTCTGTCACCCTTGCATCAGATGTTGATTGAAGCAGCTTCTTTCCCTCGTCATTTGTTTCTAGGAAAGCCCGTACTGCATCCAGCGTGAGTTCTCCGCCGCTCGGCTGTGATGCTGGATCGTTACTGGTTCCACCTGCTGGCTGGGCTCCTGGTGTTGGATCAGCCGCGCCCCCAGGTTCGGAAAAATGCTGAAGGTTAATGCGCAGTGGCAGCCTTTCTTTTTTCATGAAATTCATTGACGGACTGACTGACTTATCCGTGTTTAATCGTTTCATTTCTGTGTGTCCTCCTTGCCCTTATCAGTTGCCGAAGCCCCTAACAAGTTCAAAAGTATTTCGGTTGCTCTTTAACGCCTACAACGCGAAAAAAAGGCATAAAAAAAGCCACTCAAAAGAGTAGCTTGCTGCTCAATTAATCAGAAACGTTATCCTTCTTCCTGTTTAGAAACAGAGACTTTTTCACTTCAGCATATATTTCTTCAGATTCATGTAGCAGGTTTTCGTTTTCCAGCATACTCAACAAAGAATTAATCCTAAACTCTTCATTCAGATGGCTGTTTTTTTCTTTCGTCCTTTTGAAAAGCTTCTTCATCCTCATTCGCCTCTTGTTCCTCGTCTTCATCCTGATTATCATCAATGGTGTAAGCATCTGCTTCCGCTTTCATTCTTTCAATCTCAAAACGCACATCATCAATGAATGATAATAGAGCAAGCCGCGTTTCTTCGCTTACCAGCCCTTTGAGTTCCGCGGATGCTTGAGCCTCTTCGAGAATGTTTGCAGGAAGATTCCGCTTGAATTGAAACCATAGTTTCAGATACGCGTCTTTGTCGGCCAGTATCCTTTTGGACCATGCCGAGCAGAGTATTTTATACTGATACCGGAATGCCGCTGTCATTTTGCGTTCCATGGTAATTGCCTTGTGTTCCAACGCCATAAGCTTATACCGCATGGCAACGCCTGTAATAGTGCCCCCGAAAGAGCCGTCAGAAAAATTGACTGTCTTCGCAAAACGTAAAATATTTTCTTCCAAACGGTTCAAATGATTTTCGATCATGGCGTCGTTTATTTCCTTGGATAAAAATTTCACGTCTCCGTTATCGTCGAAGACTTCAAACACACCATTCTTTTTTAGCTTTTCCATATCCTCATCATCGAGTGAAGCACCTTTGACAATCAAGTATGCAAGCCGGAACTGTTCGATTTCGTTCGATGCGTCAGACAAAGTTCTATCGTATGCATCAATTAAAGAAATGACTTTTTCAGTGTCACCTTTCATTTCTTTATTGTTCGGAACACCAAACAACGGGCATCCATTGAAAAGATGGGGCTTCGTCTCAATAAGATCGTACTTCGCTTTATCAGACGACTTAAACGAATAAATGAACGTTTCATCGTAGAAATCAGCCCGATATGACTCGACTTTTTTCCCGCTCACCCACTCAAACACTGAATAATATCGCAAAGCGTACGTAGGCTCTGTTATATCATCTAATGCGAGAATAATGCATTCCCACGGATCAACGTTTCTCAGGCATTCGTTTCCTTCTTCATTAACAAACAGCAGGCGGGCGCCGTAACCGCAGATGGAAGCCATTTTCCCGAGTTCGGAATCGGCGTCCTCGATGTTATTTCTCGTATTGAAAGTGCTCACTTGGTCTTTCAATTGCTTATCTTCAGTTTCATAAGAAATGGGGTGTCCAAACATATAGCCTGTCTTAGTATCAATGATTTCAGAGTCAAATGAGTTGTTCAGCTTATTGTTTACCTTGTCATCAATACGCTGCACCTTATCGGTTCCCGCGCTGCCATAATCAATGATGGACCGTGTTAATATGGGAACGCCTGCCGGATCAGCCTTATATCTTGCATATAGCTTCATCAATTTTTCACGAACAGGGACGTGTTCATTAATCATCATCTTGATAATGTCACCGTTGATTCCACTCTGGCGAATTAGATTTATATATTCCTTCATTGGTCACTCCCCCTTTCTGTGTTTCGGCTTGTTGTGGGTATACAGAGCGTACCGGAGAGCATCCAGCACGTCGTCCCATTCCTTCACAGGGTCGCCGGTCTTGGGATTCCATACATACATGAAAATTTCTTTTTTGAAGCGCTCAACCTTGTCTTTCACGACGAATAACTCATTTCGTTTAAACAGCCGGGCCACTTCTTCAATACCGGATATGATCGCCTTATCGGCGTTCAGGGCTCGCAACTTCTCCCGCCTAAAGCGCTGCACATGCTCTGGCCGCGCAGAATCGCAGTAGAAATTAATATTGCCGTACCGCTCCTTTACGCCTTTTGCTACTTTCACCCAGTAGTCAATTTCCTCATGCTGCTTGGCATGTTCTTCGAGCAAATAAAAACACCCTTGGTCATCTTGCCCGATTACGACAATAGAACCCGGGTGCTCATATCCCCAGTCAACGCCGGCGAAATACTTCTTGAAGTTGACGCGCCTGTTCTCCAATTCCTCAGAACTGATATAGTGAATGTCCTTATTGAAGTCCCGGTAAATGACTCCTTCAGACGCCACCCAATAACCGTTTATATCTCGATCGGTAAACATGCCGCTGGGCGTCGATGCCACGATACTCTCCACATATTCCGGATCGAGAAAATTGTTATCGAACAGCGAGAAATGAAATGACCGGATGTTCAGCCGGCCGCTCTTCAACTTTTGCCCGTCTTTATCGATATAATCGGTTTTTACGGTGTGCATCGGGTTTTCGGGGTTTGTATCCATCATGACCACAGCGCCTTTGTATGAGCACCGGGAAATGACTTCTTTTACAAATGAATCATGCAGGGCGGTCGCCTCATTCAGAAACGCGCCGGCTGACGTGAACCCCCGCGCCTTTTTCCATGAATTTGCGTTTGCTCCGTCAAAGCAATATACCTGATTACCGAATATCTCAACAGCGCTCGACTTATTGAGTTTCAATTCCTTGCCGAGAATCTGTTCTAAATCATTCAGAACGTTCCGCCTGATAGTTCCCAGGTTCGCCCCGCCGATAACAAAATTCAGTCCCATGTTTTGATACTTGCTGACGTGAGCAAGAAACGCCAAAAGGAGCACGAATGTTTTTCCTGCCCTCTTTGCGCCGCTACAAATTAAAATTTTGGGCTGCTCTTTTATGAAGCTGTCCCAAACTTCCTTTTGCTTTTTATTCAGTTCCATCGGCATCCACCATTTTTCTCAACATTGTAGCAATCTCATTTTCTTTGGTGTTTTCGTCGCCGCCGTTAATGGCCTTCTTCGTCTTCTCGATATTCAAGCGCATTTGTTCCAATTTAAGGCGGCGCTCATCTTGTTCATGCGCCAACTGGTCAAATTGCTTGATCAAGCTCCGGAGCTCCCCCATTGCCCGAGATTGAGCATTCAGGAATGTTGCATGGCGATCCCAAGCGAATTGGAATTCATATTCTTCCTCGTCAACTTCATTTACATCAGATACGAAGGATTTTTTCTTCTTCAGTTCTTTAATCATTTCTTCTTTATCCTGCACAAACATAATGCGTTGCGCCCGGAGGATGGCTGCATATTGTATCTGTATTTGATCCCATATCATATTAGCAGGGGAACGCTCTTGAATCTCTTCCATAATGGACAGCGTTTCCTCTGGTAGATACTTTGAGAAGAATCCATGCGAAACCGCATTTCGATTTCTCTCTGGGGCACCACCGTTGTTTCCCAATGCGTTTTTGTTGCCAGGTTGACCGCCTTTTTTTGTGTGCACACTTTTTTCAGAGGGTGCACCCTTTTCCCTTTCCCAACCATGCCGCTGCTTCCACGATTTAATGGTGTTCACTGACACTCCGTATTTCTCGGCAAGGTCCTTGTATTTCATGCCTTTGACGTAATCCTTATACGCCTGAATGTGCTTCTCGGCCATCTACATTCACCGCCGCCCCCTTCTGATTCGTGTTGTTTTGGAAAAAATAAAGACGCCTTAAGGCGCCTTTATTTCAACTAATTTAATTGAAGGCTATCATCAGGGCCATAACCACTTGGATAATTAATATTCAAGATGGTAATCGCTCCTAAAATTAATCACATGTTCTACGTACGACAACCGCCCAGTGATCTCCGCCATGCTGACTATTATCATGTTCTGTTGCATCGGTTAAAGCATCTGAACGATTCTCATAACATGTACCATACCATCCACCAATATGACCATTACAGACAGCTTGGTATTTTTGGGTTAATAACTCACCTGTAAAAATGGGTATATCCATCACTGATTTCTTCTCTTTTTTATCCATCTATTACACCTCCTTTGTACATAAATTAAGATTCCCACTGTTTTGTTTAACATATACTTTTTTAATATTCCTTCTAAACCACCACCGTGCTCAAGCCGTTAACCGCCAATTGTCTATCCTGAGACTTACCGGAAGCAGTTTACAGAGAATATAAAAAAGCATCATCCCGTAGAATGATGCCAACTGTTCATTGCCTATCCTTAAACTACTTCTTTTAACTCTTTCAATACTTCGTCTAATAACAACTTAAAACCCCGCTGCTGTTCATAATATCTCTTACTTTTAGTTGTGATCCACCCCCACATCCCAAACATTATAAAAGCCATAATGATACTAAAATAAAGTATTGGTGAAACTATTTGCTCTCCACCTTGAACAACAGTATTAAGGAGTTCTCCAAAATTTATCTTACTTTCTTTATCCTTTTGTAACATAGTGGTGGAAAAACTATTCATAGTATTGAAATAGAAAGTGAACATAACAACAAAGACACTAAGCACTGCGGCAAGAACTGATGTAAGTAATGTAAAAGGAATAGTTTTAAGAGAGCTTAGATCATTTGAAACATCGAGATTCGAATCTAATCTATTAACCATCAGTTTCAATTGCTCTTCACTGTGATCTCTTTTTAATGCTTCTTTAACAACTTGCTGAATGGTCAGATTTTCTTTATAGGGTTTCCCGTATCTTTTTTCTAGGTATTTCGATATTTCTTTTGCTTCCATCAACGAATGGTTTTGCATATTATCACCTCAATCCCTTTTATCGGCAAAAGAGCATGACAATGAAACCGTCCGCAAACTTTGTCGAACGATTTAACCGAATCCAGTTTACAGAGAACATAAAAAGCACCCTATAAAGGGTGCTGAATCTATAATGATGCTTTATTGATTTAGAAGCCATTTTATACGTTCAACTGAAGCTATGTAGTGTAGTATTATTAAACAAAAAAAGATAATACTAACTGTTTTTAAATCACTAAAGTAAATCGCCGCAACAGCTATTGCGAAGATCAGTAATTCAATAATCAATCTTATAACTCCATTTACGGCTATTACAGTTTGACCACTTCGGCTTGGATCGTTAGGTACTGCAAATACAGTCCAAATTAGCATTGCTACTATCGGCAATACTAAAGTTAAAACATATCTTAAAAAACCATGGAAATGACTCCATGCAAACACCCCTATGCAGATTAATGCAGCAATTTCAAGGGCGAATCTTAAAAGTAAATTAGTTTGGTTCAGTTTTTCCAACTCCTCTGTATTAAAAAGCCCTCCCGCAGGATGCTCTTTCACAAATTTATTTCATTGTATAGAAGCTTTTTTGTTCTTCCTCTTTTGGGTCTCTCGGAGTTTTTAGAGAAATCGTCTCCACTTTTGAAGATATAATACCGACTGCTGCTGTTACTAATGCACCAATTATTGCTACGACTATGAGTATTATGAAATATGACAAATTTCTCCCTCCTATCCAGATAATTATCCAAATAGACAGGAATTTGTCTACAATTTGCAGAATTTGTCGAACGAAAGCGCCCTTCATAAATAGGTGGCAGTCGTAAAACGAAAAAACACCCCGAAGGATGCTTTTAAATATCATTTTCATTCAATTTGAAATTCCCCAGCCTATCAATTTCTAGTTGATAAGCACTTTTAGAATAAAGGTATTTTAGAATGTCAATTACTTCAGTATGCTTTATTCCTGATTCATGTTCTAATTCCAGTCTAAATTGGGAAAAAGATGGCATATCACTGATATCTTTTTCATTAGTGTAATAAGGATTTAGTTTATCGCAAACAGCGTTTACTTTATCCTCACTATAGAAGTTAAGGCCCTCAAATTCTGACTTTAATTCTTCTTCAAAACCATTAAGCAGACCGAAAATTCGATTATCAGATTTATCACAAATTCCTTGTTGCTTTTGTATTCTGTAAATCTCTCCAAATAATTTTCCTAGAGATAATCTTAATTCGTTATCCATTTCTTATCGCCTCCCACCTTATTATCGGTTAAGGAGTAAGAGAAAGGAACAATTCGCGAAATTTGTCGAACGAAAGCCCTACACCCAATAAGGGCATAGAGCTTTATGATCACTATATGAAATTGGTGGGGACGCAGGAATATTTCGCCTCCCCGTCCTGCCTTCCAGTTTACACTGCGGATTTAATCTGATTCAACAATTGCAAAAGCTGACACGTTTCGCACATTTGGCACAAATGGCACACAATATCATTTTTAATGCGTCTGACTGTTTCGCGGGAAACGCCAAGATGCAGCGCGATTTCACGAAACCTCATCCCTTCTAACATGCAATCAAAGACAATCCGGCTTTTCTCGTCCTCTATTTCTTCAGTAGAGCGCTCAAGAAAATCAACGATAATTTCGTATTTGCGGAGCCGCTTCTCCCGACGGTCCATCTGACGTAACTCCGCCTGGCTTTTTCCGGCTGATCCCCTCGGCATTCCTGCTTCGTCACCGTAAGTAGCCACAAGCTTCTGCCCGGCAAACTCCACTTTGTTGAGAATGCGGCTTAATCGACTGATTTCCCGCAGCATAAAATTGTAATCACGAATCCATTCTTCGATTTCCCAAGCCATCATTTGATCAGACATTATTAACTCTCCTTCTGTCCGTAAATAGAATATTTCTCATTCCAACCGTTCTTTTTTTGTTCTGCCAGATATTCAGTTTTAGATACTTCCTGAATTGTTAGGCTGCACTTTTCCATCAAGAAACTTTTCATATTCTCAAATAAATCTTCTTTTCCGCACAAAAGATTCACGATTTCCCCATTTTGATAGGCGAATCCATACTTCACACCAAACACTCCCTTTATTTGCGTCTCAAAGCGCCGCCCTTGCCTCTTTTCAGAGTTTGCATATTTTGTCCCATCATCCGCTGCCAAAAGCGATCTGATCGCTCAGAAACGTTTTTATCTGGCTCCTTTTTCTTCCGCTTCATGTCATCCCTCCTGATAACAAAAAACGGACACCAACCAGAGCGCAGAAAAAATTCTGTGCAATGATCAGTGTCCGCAGGCTTTCCGTCTTGGACGTATTTATTTTTAAGCTCCTTGGCTGCGTAATGCCAACAGGCTCATTTTTAACTCTTCATATGCTTATATTTTACCATAATCCGGGTTCAATAGGGTTACCAAACCATTAAAGGCCGGCTTTCTCTTTATATTGCTCCCAAAAACCGTTCACTTCATCCAAGTATCTTGTGGCCTCAGGGCTTTTGGTTTCAGCCTCTTCTCGAATTGCATCAAAAGCCTCTTCGAATTCATCGGCAGGCGTCTTTAATATCTGATATTCGTTGGTAGCGAGGGCAGTTGCAAGCGCGACAGGATCAACGCTGTTTAACGGGGCCCATTCTCCTTGCCAATTCCCTAAGCTAACACTTTTCCGTAGGCTCTCGAAAGCCGCAGCCTGTTCTTTTGTTAATTGTAGCATTGTATTTTCCTCCGCTTCTTCTTTGAATTTATCTTACTTCACAATGAATTTTGCTGAGCTGCCCCGCTGTACCAGATTCGTATCAGTAAGCCCACCGCCGCTACGCTTCTTGTAAACGCCGGCTGTGTAATAAAGTGTGCTTGATCCTTTTTTCTCGGCTTTCCAGTCCACCGTTGAGGCGCTGCCCGTGTATGTCGCGGCGTCCGTAAACACCCGGCCGCTGTACCCGGATTCGTTTTGCCAGCCAGACCATGCAGCGGAAGCAGATGGCGCAACGACCGCCGCTCCCGTAAGTAATGCAGCTGATAAAATGATTGATTTGAATAGTTTTTTCATTATTTTCCCCTTCCTAATTCACAAATAATTAACATTTATTTACAAGGATAATTGTTATTTTGCTCGAATTCTTACTGTGTTCCATAAAAAACCAAGGGAGTGTTTAAAATGAATTTCAAAAAGATTGCTGTGACTGCACTATCGATTCCTGTATTAGCTTTTTCAATTAGTGGTATGGCTTCAGCTAAGGAGATAACTCCTCAAAAAAATGAAACGCAAACATCTATATCTCCTGGTCCAATTAAAGCCTATTACGATACTTTTGAAGTGAGAGCTGGGGGTTCTAAACAATTAGATGCAAAATATTTAGGATCAGGATTCGCTTATCATTCAGATAATAGCGCTGTTTTCACAGTAGATACCAATGGACTTGTCCGTGGCAATAAAGCTGGAAATGCATATTTAACCATATTCAAAAATGGATCAGTATACGGTCAGTTACACGTATTTGTCTATTAATTTTCGAATAGAAGAGCATTCTAATATGCTCTTCTATTTTTCCACTTTATCACCATACCGCGCCCCCAATGAGGGCAGCGGACACTGCACGGATTTCTAAATCAAGTATTTTATAATCGCAGTCCGGGCAATGGTATTCGATCATTTACTATCCGCCCATTCATCAAAGCTATAGGCGTAATCAACGCTTTCAATGAAACCGATCTCCTTCGCCTTCTGACGGATTTTCATACATCCTTCATAGCTGTAAGCCCATATTTCTTTATCATCTCTCAGCTCGCCGCATTTCCCTGTTATGATGAATTTTCTAAAGCTTGACCAGTTGCCACATGTTGCCCCCATGCGAAAAGCCGTTTGCACGACCGTATCCCAATTCATACGGGTAAACATCATCCCCCGTGTAATCATCAACGAAGAACAATTTTTTCTTAAACCTGAAATACGCTGTCCGATTCTTTGACTTACAGTAGAAAATACATCTATTAATGCTTGCGATAAGCTTGATCAAATCGTTTATGTCGTTCATTCTTTTCAATTGCTCTGCTGTAGGCATCTCGTAGCCTCCTGATCCATAATCGCTTTAAAAATTGGGTAAATCTGTTGAGGCACAACCGCGTTGCCTAATCCTTTAATTCTGTCCACCCGATCGGGAACCCCATGAGCCACTCGACCCACGTCGGGTTCAGCTGACCAGCATTGCCCGCCGTCATCTGTTTCCGTTCCTGTTCCGAAATAACTCCCTTTTCCTGTAGTTCGATCATCGTTTGAAATGATCCGGTGCCGCCGCACATCCCTTTGGTTCTCGGAGTGGGCCACATTACAGCATCGTTTAGGTTCAGACTCCATCCCTGCTCCGCCTTCCTGTGTGCGCGTTTTGAATTGGGCTTGTCCCCCGATCTGTGATCCCTTGATTGCGGGGTCGGAAAAAACTGAACATACCTCCCCAGGCCTATTGAACCGTCTGTTCCGTTGCCTGTCCTCTTCCGCAACGTTCCTGATGAGTTGATTGTGAAATTGTCGTTCTTCCCTATTATTTTGCCTGTTGTGCCGTCCGAAGCTGTCGGAGTAGGCAACAACGAAAGTTCGATCTCTTCGATGTTTGGCGTCGACGGCACAAGCCGGTATAATAAACGATTGCCCTTTGTAACCCGCACTTTCCAAGTCAAATAGCGTGCGGTCGAGTTCCATGTTTGCGAAGTTAGCAACGTTTTCACCAACAACCCAAGTGGGTCTGAGCTCTTTGATGATCCTAAACATTTCCGGCCAGAGGTCGCGGTCATCTTCCGTGCCTCTTCGCTTCCCGGCAATACTGTAAGGCTGGCAAGGGAATCCCCTGAAATAATGTCAATTGTTCCATCTGGTTCAATCACTCCTTTTTCTTCTAAAAGCTGTTTATTCAAGGTGCATACATCATCGAAGATGGGAACGTCCGGGAAATTTTTATTTAATACCTTCTGACAAAAGGGTTCACGCTCACAGAACGCAACTGTCTCAATGCCAGCCCATTCAGCCGCAAGAGCAATCCCTCCAATGCCGGCGAACAATTCAATACTTTTCATCCCGTCACCCCAACATTCCCGGCAGGACACAAACAGCGAAGAAGAAAAGCCCCACGCATGCCCCGACAAGCCAGATATTTGTTTTATCCCGTTTAGCGATAATGGTATGGTCGCCGATCATTTTTAGATCGTCAGACCGAGCGACCAGCGTCGGGATGTAGTCCGGGTGAACCTTTAAAAGCTCGGCCGCCTGCTCGACGGTCATCGCTTCGTCCTTCGTGGCCTTCACGTTCCGCTGAAGTTCTACTTGTAATGGCATCATTCTGCTGCACCCTCCAATTCGTTTTGGGCAACTGTTATCGCGAAACTCATATTAGTAATGATCTTTTCTAATGCCTGTTTGTATCGTTTTCTATCCCCGCTTAGATGCTGAATGTCCTTTTGTGCCTGTCGGAATTGATGAACGGTTACTTCCTGCTGAAGCTTGTTTTCCTCGATGATTTCCTGCTGCTTAACAGTCAGTTCAGCTTGCTCAATAAGCCAAGCAATTTCCTTCTGAGGAATGTATGTCAGTTTTTTCAGACGTTCAATTCTCTCTTTCATGCCCGTTCCTCCCCAGCAAGGGAAACCCCTGCTATTTGAATTTATGGCCGATCTCGTAATCACAACGAGCCAGGCCGCCTTTTATTGTTTGAATGATTGTTTTACCGTGTTCCGGGGCGTCCATTAGATGAGCAGTCCCTTCAGTGCCATCTAAAACGATGATACGGACTTTCCCCGGCTCGATGCTTTGCTGAATAGTTGTTTCATGATTTTTTATTTCTGTTGGCTTGTTCACTCTAGCCGCCCCCTGTGCTATGATAGAAGTACCAGTTCATATCAGAGCATCGGGGCTTCGGCTTCGGTGCTTTTTTACGTTTTACGACGGAAGCCGCATCGTTAAGCCGGCAGATGGCTTTAATTCCTCACGGTAGATGATTGGATGCTTTTCGATGTAAGCCGCCAACTCCTCCGGCGTCATTTTCCATTCTTCAACCGGTCCTGGCTTGTATGGATTGATTTTTTCTTGTATAGCTATAACCTTCTGAACCTCCAAGCTTTTTGCAATCCGCTCCCATCCGGCTGGCGCATCGTTTGTATTCGGAACAGAGCGTCATGCAGGCCATGAGCTTATCTTCTTCCTGCACCCACAACGGCCGATCGTCTGCGATTACCACGTTTTACAGTGGTCTTCCCCGCCTTTCTTTTGAGTTTTTTCAGCTCGTCCAGCTCAATGAAGCCGAGTGCCTTATCCAACGCCAGCACCTTGAGTGGCGTCTCGTAAAGCCGCTCATACAGCTTGCGTTTGATGGCAAATTCCTTCGTTTCCATGCCCTTAATGTCGATGACTTCAACGCTGCCATCAAGGTTATGAATCTCAAAGTCTGCAATATATTCAATCTTCCGAAAAGTTTTGCCGTTCTTTTTGAATGCCTCTTGAAGTAGGAACCGTGGCTGCAGCTTAAAATCTTTGATCTGCTTGCTCACCTTGAGCCATTTCAATTGCTCATAGTATTTGGCTTCGGCCCGGCTGTCGAACGTGATGCCGTCTACCTGTGTTTTTCTGGCGCCGTATTTATTGGCTGACATGTGATGCCTCCAAAAGCTCAGGATTTTGATAGACTGTTCCGAGAAATTCAGAATCGGGCCCGCAATCACCAAGAGACTCATAATGCCCGTTAGTATATTCTCCGTAAAATGCGGCCAAATCATTGTCGTAAACAACCTTAAATATTCTCCCCAAAGCGTCTTTTCGAATGTCTCCCTCCCAAATCTCCTGCCTGGCCTCGCTTTTGTCCTTCAATCCGGTGTATTGCATCAAATAAAAGGGTTCATCATCTGGATTTTGGCTTAAAGAAGCAACGCGTCCATCAGATGACTTTGTAAAATCTACACGGCCTATCCAACAAAACGGACTTTCAAAATCCGGTTCAAATTCATTTTCAAACTCTTCGTCTACAATTCCGTGTGTATAGCCGCTTCTATCTTGTGCAATTTCGCTCACTCTGAACATGTGCTGATATTTATTACTCCAAGCCCGAAACTTAATCTCTCTCATTCTTCCGCCTCCATATCTCTGACTATTTCCTTATCGGCCCGTTCCCGCGTGCCGTCGTTACCTACCGTCAATTTGTTCCCAGTGCTGAATCTGCTTTTCCTTGTACGGCGCTGTGAGGATGAGGGCCGGTAGCAGGATAACAGCTTTAAGCACTGTGCATCAGCTCCATTTGTTTGATTTTTTCCTCAAGCACCCTTATTGCCGGGGTAAGGTCCTGGCCGACCGTTTGCTCGGCGGGCCCGAACAGATACATGCCGCCGGACACCATAACGTTTGTTTTCTCTTTCATAACAATCTCCTATTCGTATAGTGATTGGAGCAGTAGATCATTTTCCTGCTTGGCTTTTTTGCTCCTGATCTTTTCATCGGGCATACGAATTGGAAAGGTCATTTTCTCAATCCGGCTGCTGATACGCCCTTCAGGATATTTAAGGTCTAATTCATCAATGCTCAGGTTACTTGTGAAGATGGTCGGTTTCTTATTTTGCAGTCTGTAATCAAGAATGCGTGTGAACGTTTCCTCAACCCAATCGCTGACTTTTTCAACGCCTATATCATCCAGGATGGCAAGGTCAGCCGTTTTAACAGCCTCTATAATGTCCGAGCTCTTCACCTTTGACTCTCCATCAAAGGTTTTTTTGATTTCACCGATTAGATCAGCAGTTGACGAATAAAGAATCTTCATAGGGCTTTCCGGCTTATCATGCATTTTTATGATGGCCTTTAGGATACTTGCAGCAAGCCGTGTTTTCCCGCTGCCCTTCTCATGACTGTGGAAATAAAGCCCTTTTCCTTGCTCGCGCATCATATCGAATTTAAGCACATAGTTTTTTGAAGCCCTTTTGGCATTGGCTGCCCGCTCTTTAGAAATGTCCTGATCGTAAACATCAATTTCAAAAGAG
Source organism: Bacillus sp. JNUCC-21 (assembly GCF_041222765.1). Lineage (NCBI taxonomy): Bacteria > Bacillati > Bacillota > Bacilli > Caryophanales > Bacillaceae > Bacillus > Bacillus sp. JNUCC-21. The sequence continues at coordinate 2,913,514 of NZ_CP166019.1, forward strand.
TTTAATGTGACATCCTTAAACTCTTCCGGCAGCCGGGCGCCGATCAATTTATTTTCTAGTGCCTTAACGGCTTTGCAACGGCACTCTTTCATAAACTCAGTATTTTCTTTGTGATCCTTCACCCATATGAGCCCTGAGCCGTCGCATTGTTTATGAATGCAGTTTTCCTCAGAAATCACAGTGAGTGTCTCGTATCTTTCCTGAGAGGCCCTTTTCACGGGCAAGCGCTTCGAGTCTTTCAACTTCTGCGCTAGATGTGGATTGGCTTTCTCCAACTGCTTTAGGGCGGTTGCTAAACTGTTCATGATTTCCTCGTCCTCCCCGGTTCATTAATTTCATAAGCCCTTGCCGCGCTTTATGATCACTCGTTCCGCGTAGGATACCGAGTGTATACGCCTCTTTACGGTCGTCGTATTTCTCAGCATGTTCCCACATAGCGTAATGGAGCTGATCGACGCTGTACTTGCTCATTTTTTCTATATGATTTGCAAGCAACTTGGCGGAAATTTTGCAATGCGAACGTGTAAGCCGGATGCAGTCAAGATATTGAACAAGTATGCCTTTTTTGATGCCTTTCGGAAGCGCGCCCATTTTAATAACCATGTCAGCGAATTTTTCAATTTCTTTTTCACTCGCCAGATTCATATTTTTTAATTCTGCTGCACTTAATGCGTCCTTTAGTGTGTCTTCGTTGCTGATCTGTTGCGGCATTAAGTGATCAGCGTAATCAGGAATGTTTTTGAATTTACCTTGGTCTTGCATGTCCTCACCCTTTTTTTGTTCTTGTTCCGAATCCCCGGTTTCCACTGGCGGAAATGAATCTGCTTTCTTTCCGTAATTCTTTATGTTTTGAAGCTTCTCATAATCAACAATCGTGATAATAGTTGCTTTGTTCTGCTTCATTCGTCTTGTTTTGATCAATCCTGCTGTCTCAAGTTTGCCGAGAGAGTACCGCATTTTTTTAAGATCAATAGATAGGTCCCTCGCAAGCTCCGCCACATTAATCATTGCTTCACCTGTTTTTAATGATCCAACGGGAGCGAAAACGGCCTCTTCGAGCAAACACATATAAAGAATCTTTTCGCGCCTATTTGCAAACTGCTGGCGGGGCTGAATAACATACCCCATGCCTTGCATTTCCAAGCCGCTCACCTACTTCCTTTCACACAGTGCTGTCATGCCGCTGATGCGGACTAAACGCCAGCCCGGTTCATTTGTTCGGATATAACCCTGAACATAATCACGGAACAGTTGCGCCCGGTTAGGCGTCCCTTCTGTCATCCACTTGTAACAGAAGGGTATGCTAACCTCAATCAAATGGCAGGTCATTTTCGCTAATGTCTACAGGCTTACCGTCAAAGAGATCGACATCCTGCGCGCTTGGCTTTTCTTCCTGCTGTTCAGTTTCACTCAGAAATTGATTTCCGCCTAAATCTAAAACATTTTCGTCATATACTGACTGGGCTTCTGCTGTTATATCCTTTCTGATCGTCTCGTCTTGAGCAACTTGTTGCTGAATCTCAATACTTATCGGTAGATACTTCCACATACGGCGGATTACGGTTTTCTTAGCCATTTCTTCATAGTCTGTTTTCCATGGTCCGTTATCACTTGCTTTACTTCGTTTTCGTGTTTTTTCTATATCATCTTTGCTGAAAACCTCGAATTGATAGCCACCATCTTTAAAGTGAGCTACTGCGTAAACGTGGGTTATCGCTCCTCTTTGTCCGGTAGCCGGCTTATGAACCAGCTTAGGATGCAAGCCCAGTTCGTAGTCGAATTCATCTGTTTCATAAACGGCATGAGCATAAATACTTTCGATATGTCCCGATCGTCTTGCAAGGTCAATCATTCCTTTGTAACCGATGATGAATTGTACATCTCTTCTTTTTTCTTTGTTATTCCAAAAAGGAACAAAATAACAATGACCGATAAGCCCGGGTTCCAATCCTAATTGAGCTGACTGCATTACAGCCCCGAGCAGCGAAGGGATAGTGCATTCTAATAAAGCCGGATTGGTCCGAATTGTCGTTAAAGCAATACGCGCTAGTCGATCAGGTTTCACGTGATCTGGCAAAGCTTTTTGAATCTCAGGCGCCATCTTTTCAAGGTAGGCTGTTATGGTTTGCGCTGGAGTAGGCGGCCTTTCGGCGGGGGCTCCACTTGCTTTGTTTTGTAGTTTGCTTTTAACATCATCGTTTTTAGCCATTGTCTTTTAACTCCTTTACATTGAATCTTCTATGAGTCGATACTTTATTGAACTTTTCAAAGAGTTCAGGGTGTTCAGCAGCAAATGCTTTCGAGTCAAACCGATTTGTCGTGACGGTTTTCCAAGTAACAAGAGCTTTTTCCGCACTTCCTACCTCATGCTCCCCGAGCATCCCTTTCAGTTTGTGTTCAGCTTCTTTTAGCCTTTCTGTTGCTTCTTTCACCTCAGCCTTAGCTGATTTGTATTGATCAATAAGCTCATTTGCCGCAAGAGGAAGCTCTGTTTCATCCTCGAACCCTACAGGGTACAGCTGCGTTAAAAGCTCCGCAGAAGCCTCAGAACCATCAAACATAGGCGGTATTTCATTCTCGACATGGTTTTTCCAGAAGTCTTGTTCAATTTTAATCAGATATGCAATGAGCTCTTCGTCTCGCTCAATCTTTTTATAAACCAATTTATTTCCGCCGATCAGGACAGCTATCCACCAAGCGTTTAAGCCGGTGACTGCCATATAATGCTGGCATTGAACCAGATACGCGTCCGGCACTTCTTCGCCGTCCCATTCACCTTTCAGGTATTCTGAAGCTGTTTTACATTCAAGTCCTGCTCGTTCGCCGACTATTAATCTATCAACGTTCGCAAGCATAAACGGGTAATCAGGATGCTGTAAGATTGCCTTCCGCCGCCGGACCTTTTTGCCAGTCCGCTTTGAAAATTCCCGGGCAACAGTTTCTTCGTGAATATGCCCCCAGTATGCCGCCTCACTGGTTATATGCTCCTGGGGTGACTGCCCAAGCTTGTCCAAATAAACTGATATTGGCGTTTTCCACTTACTTAGGCCAGCAATTGCCGCAGCATCGGAACCCCCAATCCCCGCACGCCGCGCCTCAAGCCATTGCTCTTCTGTCATGTTGTCTGTAGGTCTATAAACTTTTGCAAGCATCAGAGCAGCCCCACCTTTCTTTTGTACGCTTCTGCGCCAAGCTGCTGCCATTCTCGGTATGCATCCATTGACGGGAAAGAAAATACGGGTTTGCCTTTACTGAACATGATTGAGCCGCCGACTTTCCTCAAACGCTTCTGATCGTCCGCTCGGTCACTGAAAGATGCTGTTATTCGTTTAGCCATGTGTAAAACCTCCATTGTCTTTTATGAGGTGATTTGGTATAATAAAGGAACTAATCTTTACCAAAAGACCTTTTGAAGTCCACTTTGCCGAGTGGGCTTTTTTATTGCTCATTTTTAAATTCAAAACCAAGATGCTCCTTCAAGTACCGCTCAAGGTTTTCCCGCAAGATGACTTCCCCTTCAGCACTATCTATCACGTAATCATCGAAAGCCGTTACTTCATCCCCAAAGAAATCCTTTTGCATTTCCGGCTCAGTCAGCTTGTCATGCCAGTTGTTAAGAACCATCGGATTTTCAACGTTCATCCCAAACACCTTCTTATCACTGTCAAATTAATTCCACGCTGTTGCATTTTTACTGCTGTGTCATACAGCTGCCCTTTATTCGCCAGTCGGCTGATATCCTCTGTAATAACCTTGATGCTTCCTGCCAGACTGATAGCTTCTTCGTAATCGCCATCCCGTAACGCCTCCGAAAGCATAATAGAGAGCTCTTCCGCTGACTGAATTTTTCTTTTTGCTGAATCTACATCCGATTTAAGAAACTGATTGATTTTCATACCAGAACCGCCTGCCTTCCCTCTTGTTTTGCCATTGCAACCTGACTCATTAGCGCTTTGCGCGTCCACCTGTCAGCCAGGTCCTTCATGTTCAGGCCATGACTACGGGCCAGCGAATATATCAGCGTTTTGTTTGCAGGAATCAGATCAAAAATCTGTTTAATATCAGCCATTGGCAGTTCCTCCGCCTGTCGGCCCGGTCTATCATTTGCCAGCCAGCGCGCTAGATGCTGTGTTGCTTGCAATGCTTCTTCAAGCTGGTGAACCATATTAATTACCGCCGCACTGGCGCTCTCGTTTAGTGCTGGATCAATTGGCGCTGCCGCTGTCGGATGCAGCCGGAAAAGGTAATGTACGAGATCAATATGTTCGTATGCGCCGCACGCTTCAAACCACTTGATACACAATTCAGGTGTTAAAGGAAAAACACCGTTCTCAACGTTGGAAATAAACGATTGATTTCTTTTTCCAATGATCTTCCCCATCTGGTACTGTGACAGCTTGGCCCTTTGCCGCTCAATTTTAAGAAGGGTGGATAAATTGTCCATATTGTATGGATTGTTCGACATATGTTCGCCCCCTGATATATTTAGTTTTCGATGTTAAAATTTAATTAATGAAGGAACTTGAAAGGCTTTAGGAAACCTTTCGAGGAATCCAATTTTCTATATATTTGATTGCGGATAACAGCTCCCGGCGCTTTATGTCTTTCTAGCTTGCAACGCCGAACCGGTCTTTTATCTCACGGTGTATTTCTCTGAAAAGCCTGGCCGCTTCTGTCTTACCTTCCGTAATGCTATAAACCCGGCGCGCGACTACTTTTTGAAAACGGCGCTGTTCTCCGGAATCCAATGTGATTTGCTCGTCCACTTTTTGACTGAGCTCATCAAGCTGTTTTTCATGATCGGACAACACATTTTGCATTTTTCGTTGTTGTTCTGCTGTTGCTAAAGTGAGTTTCAGCGATTCGATTCGCTGTTCATCTTCAGATAAAACTCTTGGGCCGCCGTACTGGCCTGTTTGGCGTAATGTTGGTAACACGTCATCAAACACCCATGATTCGAACTGAGTTGCGGCGGGAAGCCTTGATTTCACAATTAGCCGATACAAATTTCCTTCGGTGATAAATTTTTTCTGTTGTGTCCGATCCATTGAATCGGTGACCTCGTGAAACGCGACCCCACTCTCCAAGCAATGTTTTGATATGGCATCATGTGGATTTGCGTAGCCGAGTGCCTCAGCCACTTCAGTTGCGCCGAAATAGTCTTTGTTGTTAATTCGAATGATTGACAGTTCACCAAACTGCTGATGGGAGAAGTTTTGTAGTTGATTCATGTTGTTATGGCCTCCTTTGCTTGTCCACCAAAAAAAGGTGAAGCTGAAATTTTACGCGTTTAACTTCAAGTCTTTTTAGAAGTGAAATACGGTTCCAGAGCTTTACGGAAGCATTCTTCTCTGTCCATTGTTCCGTAATACTCTTTGCCGATTTTGATGTTTGTTGTTTTAGTCTTTGTTTGTTTAGCCATTGCACTCACCTCACGACAGTGTATTCATGTTGGACAGATGGACTACCCAAGGAATTAAGCAGAATATGTTTTTGAAATACACAATTCGTGACACTCATCCTCAAAAAAATATATCCAGCTGAAATTAAGCACGCCTGCAATTCCTTTTGCAACTAGCGGTGTTGGGTTACGCGCTCCGGATTCAATCATTGCATATGTTGTCCGAGCGATATTTGCTTTTTCTGCAACTTCTTTTTGTGTCAATTCGGCTTCTTGTCTAATCTTTTGTAACCAGTGACGTTTATTTTTATTTCTCACTTAATCACCTCCGTGTCACACATCGTGTATCCATATAATAATACACATATCGTGACTTGTAAAGTGTTGATTACACGTTTTGCGAAATAAAGTTTATTTGTCACAATCTGTGACGTTATAATAATCAGGAAAGGAGCGTTTATTATGCTTGGTGTGCGATTAAAAGAACTCCGCAAGTCAAAGAGCTTAGTACTTAATAGAGAAATTAAGCAAGAAGAAGTGGCTAAAAATATAGGAGTGGGCAGGACAACTTATGCTATGTATGAACAGGATAAGCGCCAGCCTGATTACGAAACCTTGATTAAGCTCGCTGATTATTATGAGGTTACAACAGATTACCTTCTTAGAGACGAGCCCCGAGAAATGAAAAAGAAAGCTTTTGAAGATGAGGCTCGGAAGATTTTAGAGGACCCTGACACATTAATTGCCGCTGCTGATGGTAAGATCACTGATTCGATCCTAAAAGCAGCACAGAAGATAATTGCGCAGCAATTAGAGGCAGGCCGCAAGCCGGGGGATATTCGCAACAACAAATATAAGCCGGACAAGCCAACTGATGAAAGTTGATTTTTTTTTGGTCTGTAGTGACACAAATAATTACATAATTTCATCACCTTGATAAACCGATCTTTTGTTTATCAAAAAACGACGTCTTTGTTATTTTAGTTATCTTGAGTTATTTAGTTATCTAATAGAAGAAACCCAACAAAAACGAATGGAAACTAATGTAATCCAATCCGTGTCCCAATGTTAAATATTACAAGCGTATAAACCTACGTTTATCAAGGGTTCGCGAAATATCCCGTATCCCAATCGTGTCCCTCCCGTGTCCCAATGGTATACCAGAGTTGTACCAAAAAAATCAGAGGAAAATACGGTATTAAATCGCATTGAAAAGCGCTTATATAGAGATAAAGTTGCAGCTTTTATACAGAGAAAACAATAAAAATTTCGGCTTCTGCCGATATAAATAAAGTGTATTCATTTCTACAAAAAGGGGAAAATTGCTTTGAAAAAATGGTTGTTAGGTATTGGGGCTTTAACATTAAGTTTTTCTTTAGCTGCATGCAATTCTGACTCAACATCTTCTAAAGGGGATGACTCTTCGAGCAAAACAAAGTCACTTTCTTTAGAAGAACAGTTAAAAAAAGATGCAAAGTCATATGATTACGCTCAAGTTAATAGCGCCGGAATAAAAAAGGGCACCAAGATTGTTATTGAAGGTGACGTAACATATGCAGATAACGTGGATGATGACGGGAAGACAGTTTCAAAAAATGTAGCGTTCACTGTGAGCAAAAACAGTGATGGTTCAGAGGCTTATACTGTCAGCAATAAAAGCTCTGACAAATTCAAACTGCAAGATACTGTGAAAATCTATGGTACATACGAGGGTCGTGAATCAGGCACGTCCATGCCTAAAGTCAAAGCCGTTGTAGTGGAAAAAGTCGATAAGAAAAAAGAGCAAGCAAAAAAAGACGCTGCAATTAGAGACAAATTCCAAAAAACAGGCGAAGGCGATATTGAAGGATTAGGGCATGTAAAGACTATTGGCATCGGATATAGCGATGAAGTAGGTATTGACGGAAAAGACACACCGCTGAAGCCTGTTAAAATGGGTGATATGAAACTGTATATCGAAAGCGTCAGAGTGTTGGAGATTACGCCAACGGAAGACGCCAAGTCCCTTTATTTTAATGATCAAGACAAGGTACGATCAGTTGTAATGGAATTGAAGGCTGAAAACACTTCTTCAAAGGATATTACATTCCATCCGAATCAATCTGTCATCGTAACAAATACAGGCGAACAAGTCGAGACTGATATGGGCTTAATGGGCGAAGTAGGCGGAGACTTTTTAGGAAAAGTAAAGAAAGAAGATCAGACATGGTGGGTTTTAAAGGATAAATCAAAGGATATTAAAAATATAAAAATGGTTATTCCGGCTCCGACCGATTCCAAAACATTTGATGAGCTCGGAACAGAAAAAAGGATCGATTTCAACATTCTTAGCTTTGAGGATGCGAAGAAAAAAGATGAAAAATAAAAAATGCCCTCTTGCGGGGGCTTTTCTTTTTCACTTAAAATAGAACATACGTTTGCAATTTAATTTTCAATAGGCTTTTAGTCACGTTTACCATAGGAAGATTGTACACATTTTAATTTCCACAATTTAAGGGGGCGTTCATCTTGGTATACACACAAAGTCATCTGGAAGATTGGATTGAAAGGCTTTATAGAGAAATAAACATTCTCCATCCATATGACATTAATTTTGATCATATCGCTCATGCGCTGGATATTTTAATCGTATACAATCCGGTAACAAGTTTTGCGCTGCGCTTTAATGGAATGTTCACCATCTCTTTAGATTCACGAAAGTCCAGAAAAGAACAATGGCTTGATTTTTCTCATGAGGTCTGCCACGAGTTAAGACATGTAAATAACGATAAGATCATGCCGATTTATTGGAAGGAATATTTAGAGTGTCAGGCGAATTATTTTGCATATCATTTCTGCATTCCTACATTCATGCTTCGGCAAATTGAAATCCCTCATAACCAATACTTCGCGGCGCAGGTCATTGCCGACCTATTCAAAGTGCCTGAATCATTTGCCTATCTCCGCTTAAATATGTACTTAAACAAAGCCAGGCTGATCATATAAAAAGAGCCTTAAAATTATAGATAGGAACTTTTGTCTGCTTTCTTGGAGGATATAAATCAAAAGTGCATAGCAATAAAAATATAATCAAAAACGATATTATTTTATCGTAAAGCGATAAAAAATGTGTTAAAGTCATTTTATCATTAAAACAAGGTGAGGTGCTTTTTTTGAAAAAAGCTACGACATTCTTTTTAAAGTTAGCTGTTATTCTTATCGGAATCCCCGTTCTTGCATTTTGTATATTTTCAGCTCCTAAAATCGGGGATTTTGCTGGAGACTTGTATCCAGAATTGGCTTATATGAAATCTCTCATTTTAATCCTGTTGTATGGGGCGGCTGTGCCTTTTTACTTTGCACTCTATCAGGCTTTCAACCTTTTGCGGTACATTGACCAGAACACAGCATTCTCGGAACTATCCGTAAAGGCGTTAAAGAACATAAAATGCTGTGCAATTACAATAAGTATTTGGTATGTATTTGGTTTGCCACTCTTTCATTTTATAGGGAAGAAAGTCGACCCTCCTATTGGATTCGTGGGACTCATCATCATTTTTGCTTCGTTGGTTATCGCCATTTTTGCTGCTGTTCTTCAAAGACTTTTACAAGAAGCGATTAATATAAAATCAGAAAATGATTTAACGGTCTGAGGTGGAAGATATGGCAATTATTATTAATATTGATGTGATGTTAGCAAAAAGAAAAATGAGCGTAACCGAGCTTTCGGAGAGGGTTGGAATTACTATGGCGAATCTCTCCATTCTAAAAAATGGAAAAGCAAAAGCGATTCGCTTTTCAACATTAGAAGCGATATGTAAAACTTTGGACTGTCAGCCAGGTGATGTTTTAGAGTATAAAAGCGACAAGACCACTCAATAAAAATACAACAAGCTTATTTAACTAACGGTATGCTTTAGTTGAAGAAGACAATAAAATTGGACCACTCATATTAGACATATCTAAAATGTGTGGTCCTTTTAATATCAACAATTTCACTTATCTTACCTAAATATAATAAGTTTCAGGCTCTTTGTTTGCAACAGGTATGCATCTCATTTGAAATGTGATTCCGTACAGTTTTTTCACTGATAAATAGCTCGCTTGCAATTTCCTTTGTTGTCTTGTCTTGAACGAGCAATTCGAATACTTCTCTTTCTCTTTTGGTCAGCAGCGGCTTTGATTGAAAATCTTTCTCCTTCAAGTATTGTAACCCTCCTTGCTAAGGTGAGAGCGAATCTGAAACGAATGGGTTTATATAGTCAAGATATCATATGTAAAGGGCGCTTCGGAGGTGACGTCTCTTAGAGAAATAGTTATCCGTTCAGGCGAGCAGAATGCCTTTCTCCCGCTCCGTCCAGCTGACCGCTTTGCCGCTTTTCTTCGACACTTGAACCATAACGACGGAACCTGTAAAGCACGGCAGGCCCGACTCATTTTCTCCAAGGTAATGAAGGGTGACGGACGCATTTCCGGCAGCGCTTGCTTTCACATAAATCCGCAGATTTTCATACGGCATCACCTGACGCATATAGTCGCACTGCTGGCTTGCGACGACCGTCATCGTTTCCGAGTTTTGCGCCGTTATGCCTCGCTGTTTGAAATAAGCGATCCGCGCTTCTTCAAAATAGATGAAAGGGGTTACATTATTCATATGGCCGAACATATCCGTTTCTGAAAAACGAACCGATACTTCAGTAAAGAAAGAAAACGACTGTCTCCATTCTTCAAACGGGATATCAATATATTGCGGCTGTTTCATCACCTTCAGCTCCTTATAAAAAAACCTCTCCCGTGCGGAAGAGGCTCTTTTTCTCTTTCTTATACTCTGTCGCTTCCGAAGAAATTACGGAATGCTTGTAAATTGGTATCTCTGTTCAAAGCGGCGATTGAAGTCGTAAGCGGAATGCCTTTCGGGCAGGATTGAACACAGTTTTGTGAATTCCCGCAATCTCCGAGGCCGCCGTCTGTCATTAACGCTTCTAAACGTTCTGCTTTGTTCATCGCGCCCGTAGGATGGGCGTTAAACAGACGGACTTGCGACATCGGGGCAGGCCCCATGAATTTCGACTTGCTGTTGACGTTCGGGCAGGCTTCGAGGCAGACGCCGCATGTCATGCATTTAGATAATTCATATGCCCACTGGCGGCGTTTTTCCGGCATTCTCGGCCCCGGCCCCAAATCGTAAGTTCCGTCAATCGGCACCCATGCTTTCACTTTTTTCAGTGAATCAAACATTCTGCTGCGGTCAACCTGAAGGTCACGGACAACCGGGAATGTTTTCATCGGCTTCAGACGGATCGGCTGTTCCAGCTTATCAATCAGCGCCGTACATGACTGGCGCGGTCTCCCGTTGATGACCATGGAGCAGGCGCCGCATACTTCTTCAAGACAGTTCATGTCCCATGCGACCGGAGTGGTTTTCTCTCCTTTTGCATTCACGGGATTTCTGCGGATTTCCATCAGGGCGGAAATCACGTTCAGATTCGGGCGGTAATTGATTTCGAATTCTTCATCGTATGGCGCGCTTTCGGGCGTATCCTGACGTGTAATGATAAACCGTATCTTTTTCTCACTCATGATTATTTCGCCACCTTCTTCTTCGAGTAGTCGCGTTTACGGGGCGCAATCAGTGATACATCGACATCCTGATATTCAAATTCCGGAGCTTCAAACGGACCGGCATGTTTAGCCATCGTCGTTTTGAGCCACTCATCGTCATTTCTTTCAGGGAAATCCGGTTTATAGTGCGCTCCCCGGCTTTCATTTCGGTTATATGCGCCGAGCGTGATGACTCTGGCAAGCTGAAGCATATTGGAGAACTGGCGGGTGAACATCGCGCCTTGGTTGCTCCATTTTGTCGTATCGTTGATATTGATTTTCTTAAAGCGTTCCATCAGCTCTTGGATCTTGTCATCCGTTTTCAAAAGCTTGTCGTTGTGGCGGACCACCGTGACGTTGGCCGTCATCCATTCTCCGAGCTCACGGTGAAGCACGTAGGCATTTTCGTCGCCGTCCATCTTCATGATATCGGCCCATTTTTCTTCTTCTTTTTTCACATAGGAATCAAATAATGAAGAAGACAGGTCTTCCGCTGATGTTTCAAGTCCGGAAACATATTTCACCGCATTCGGTCCGGCCACCATTCCTCCGTAGATGGCGGAAAGCAGAGAGTTCGCCCCTAAACGGTTTCCCCCGTGCATTGAATAATCACATTCACCCGCTGCGAACAGTCCGCGGATGCTTGTCATCTGATCATAATCAACCCACAGTCCGCCCATTGAATAGTGAACGGCAGGGAAAATTTTCATCGGAAGCTTGCGCGGGTCATCGCCCATGAATTTTTCATAGATTTCGATAATGCCGCCAAGCTTAACGTCAAGCTCTTTCGGATCTTTGTGCGACAGATCGAGATACACCATGTTTTCTCCGTTGATGCCGAGTTTCTGATTCACGCACACGTCAAAGATTTCACGTGTCGCAATATCCCGCGGCACGAGGTTTCCGTAAGCCGGATATTTTTCCTCAAGGAAGTACCAAGGTTTTCCGTCTTTATACGTCCAGACTCTTCCGCCCTCGCCGCGCGCCGATTCACTCATCAGACGCAGTTTATCGTCCCCCGGGATTGCTGTCGGGTGAATTTGGATAAATTCGCCGTTTGCATAATAAGCGCCCTGCTGATAGACGATTGATGCGGCAGATCCCGTGTTGATCATGCTGTTTGTTGATTTTCCGAATACGATTCCGGGACCTCCCGTCGCCATAATAACGGCGTCAGAACGGAATGACTCGATTTGCATATTGGTCAGATTTTGGGCTACGATACCGCGGCACGTGCGCTCATCGTCAAGAACGGCGCCGAGGAATTCCCAGCCTTCATATTTTGTGACGAGACCCGCCACTTCATATCTGCGCACCTGCTCGTCCAGTGCGTAAAGAAGCTGCTGACCCGTCGTCGCTCCCGCGTATGCGGTTCTGTGATGCTGTGTACCCCCGAAACGGCGGAAGTCCAAGAGCCCTTCCGGCGTTCTGTTAAACATAACCCCCATGCGGTCCAATAAGTGGATAATGGACGGCGCCGCTTCACACATCGCTTTTACAGGAGGCTGGTTTGCCAAAAAGTCGCCTCCGTATACCGTGTCATCAAAATGCTCAAACGGAGAGTCTCCTTCCCCTTTTGTGTTGACAGCTCCGTTTATCCCGCCCTGCGCGCAGACCGAGTGAGAGCGTTTGACCGGAACGATGGAAAACAATTTAACGGCCGTGCCTGATTCCGCTGCTTTAATTGTCGCCATGAGGCCGGCAAGACCCCCGCCGACTACGATAATGCTTGATTGACTCATGATAGCCCCTCTCCCTCTAGTAATCTAGTTCTCTTACACAAACGCAAAAATCGCTTTTAAACCTACGTATGAAAGCGCTAAAAATATAATCAGCGTCACGTAAGTCGAAATTCTTTGAGAACGCGGCGTGACCGTGATCCCCCATGTGACCGCAAAAGACCATAAGCCGTTTGAAAAGTGAAAAATGACCGATAAAACGCCTACAATGTAAAAACCGAGCATAAACGGCGAGCTCAAAATATTCGCCATCATATCGAAGTTGACTTCAGCGCCCATCTGCGCGGCAATCCGCGTCTGCCACACATGCCAGCTGACGAAAATAAGGGTGAGAATACCAGTGACACGCTGAAGCACAAACATCCAGTTTCTGAAATAACTGTAGTGGCCAGCGTTGTTTTTCGCAGTAAATGCTATGTACACACCGTAAACCGCATGATAAATTAAAGGTAAGAAAATAATAAAAATTTCTAACGCATACCTGAACGGCAGACTGTCCATAAAGCCGGCCGCCTTGTTAAACGCATCCGCTCCCCTTGCGGCAAATTGGTTGACGACTAAATGCTGGATCAAAAAGATGCCGACCGGAATAACACCGAGCAAGGAATGCAATCTTCGAAAATAAAACTCTCTGTTCCCAGACATTACTTTACCCCCTGTTTGATTTAAGTGCGAAATGTACTAAAATCTCTGCCCCCACTTCGTTTCAATTGTAAGCACTTTATTAAAATTTATTGACAATTTCATTTTACTCCTCCCTCAAAAGGGCGTCAAGAAAACGTGTACATAAATTATAATTTTCGGAATTGATTATCTGGAGGGAAAATTTTATTTTCCTGCGATATCTTTCTCACATTTTTTCGCGTGTTTTATAGGATCATCCTGTAATCCTCCCCCCTGTTTAAGCTATAATAAACGAAGGAGAGAGGGGAATACATAATATGAAGAATAATTATGAAGCAGCTTTAGAACCTTTAACTGAACTCGGCGTCAGCGCATACGGCTACGAATTAATCCGGGAAATCGTGCTTCCGGATATCCTCGGCCCGGAGCATTCATCGATGATGTATTGGGCGGGAAAACGCCTCGCCCGCAAATTTCCTCTTCAATCGTGGGAAGAAATCCCCGCCTTTTTTGAAAAAGCCGGCTGGGGAACTTTGACAAACGCAGGATCAAAAAAACAAGAACTGGAATTTGAACTGGAAGGACCGCTTGTATCCAGCAGGCTCAAACATCAGAAAGAGCCTTGTTTCCAGCTTGAAGCCGGTTTTATAGCCGAACAGATTCAATTGATGAACGATCAGATTGCAGAATCTTATGAACAGGTAAAAAAGAGAGCGGATAAAGTCGTCCTGACTGTAAAATGGGATATGAAGGACCCTGTATAATTGAAAAAAGGCGGTGACTCCAAGTCCCGCCTTTTTGCCTGCCCGTTTACACGGCAGACGGCTGTTTAGAAAGCTCAAACGCATCATGAAGCGCTTCGACCGCTTTCACCATATCATTTTCGCTGACAACCGCTGATACTTTTATTTCAGATGTGCTCACCATTTTGACTTGTACATTTTTTTCCGCCAGTACGGCAAACATGTCCGCGGCGACGCCGGGATTTGAAACCATGCCCGACCCGACAATAGAGACTTTCGCCAGTTTTCTTTCGGTTTCAATTTTTTCATAGTCAAGCGCGTTTTTATATTCTTCAAGCACGGCGACCGTTTGCGCGGCATCTTCCGTTTTCACTGAGAAAGAAATATCCGCTTCCCCATCGTCCGACTGTGTCTGAATAATAATGTCAACGTTGATGTTTCGTTTTGCCAGCGCGGTGAAGATTGTTGAAAGTGTTGTCAATCCGCTTGCAAGGCCTGTAACGGACACCCTCGTGATCTGGTCTTCAAATGCAATTCCTCTGACGATTAAATTCTGCTCCATTGATGATTCCTCCTCAATTAATGTTCCCGCTTCATGTTCCGTACTAGACCGCACTTCTAAAGGCACTTGGTAGTTTTTCGCGAACTCAACCGCCCGCGGGTGAAGAACACCCGCTCCCAGATTTGCAAGCTCCAGCATTTCATCATAAGAAATTCCCGCCAGTTTTCTCGCTGACCGGACATACCGCGGATCTGTCGTAAATACGCCCGGAACATCTGTATAAATGTCGCATTTATCCGCTTCCAGCGCTGCGGCAAGAGCGACCGCCGTCGTATCGGAACCGCCCCGTCCGAGCGTCGTGATGCCTCCGTCTTCCGTTACGCCCTGAAAACCGGCAACGACTGTAATCCTGCCTTCTGCAAGCTGCGAACGAATCGCCGTGATATCAATATCCGTAATTCTCGCATTGCCGTGAACGGCTTCCGTGCGGACACCCGCCTGCCAGCCCGTATAAGAGACGGCGTCATATCCTTTTTCCTGAAGCGCCATGGCCAAAAGCGAAATCGTGACCTGCTCTCCCGTAGACAAAAGCATATCCATCTCGCGTCTGCTTGGTTCAGATGTGATTTCAGCCGCGAGGTTAACGAGCGCGTCGGTTGATTTTCCCATTGCCGAAACGACGACTACGACATCATGGCCTTTTTGCTTTTCAGCAATGGCGCGATTTGCGGCATTTTGAATTTTTTCGGCAGAGCCGACGGAAGTGCCTCCGAATTTTTGTACGATAAGACCCATACTAGACCACCCTTTACATTTTGGTTCGTGCGGGTGAGGAGAAAAGAGCGTTTTGTCCACAATAAAAAAAGCAATGAGAGGAATAGCTCTCATTGCTTTTTCATATCATTACGATTGATTATGAACAACGAGATAGCCCTCCAAGAAAATGAATTCTTGACAGCCTTACATTTATTTAATGCAAGGCCAGCGAATCACACCGATGGGATGTGATACACTTCGGCGACACTCCCCTTTCAGCCTTTTTCGCAGAATCCATCATTCTCCAAAGGCTTACTATTGAAGTTCGCACCTCTATCTTCACCATATAACACGATCTTATGAAATTAGTTCACATTCTAGCAGATTTTTCAGAAAAGCACAATACTATTTTTTTAATTTTTCAAACAGCAGCTGGGCCGCCGCGGCCGGCACACCCGCTTTTTTGAGATCGTCAAGGCTTGCTTCCTTCATCTTTTTGACAGATCCGAAATGTTTTAAGAGCATTTTTTTGCGTTTTTCGCCGATTCCGGGGATATCGTCCAGAACGGATTGAAAGACGCTTTTTCCCCGGATCTGTCTGTGAAAGCTGATCGCAAAACGGTGAACTTCGTCCTGAATGCGCTGAAGCAGGTAAAACTCTTGGCTGTTCCGCTCCAGAAACACCGGTTCAAGCGGGTCGCCGATCAAAAGGTTGGATGTTCGGTGTTTATCATCTTTCGCCAATCCCGCTACCGGGACATCAAGGCCGAGCTCATTCTCAAGCACGTCGCGCGCCGCGTTAATCTGCCCTTTTCCGCCGTCAATGATGATTAAATCCGGCAGCGGAAGATTTTCGCGGAGCACCCTCGTGTACCTTCTTCTGACGACTTCCCTCATTGAGCCGTAATCATCCGGCCCTGTTACGGTTTTAATTTTATATTTGCGGTATTCCTTTTTATTCGGTTTTCCGTCAATAAAGACAATCATGGCCGATACGGGGTTTGTGCCTTGAATATTGGAGTTGTCAAACGCTTCAATCCGATGCGGCGTATAAATATTCAGCGCTTCGCCGAGCCGTTCGGCTGCACCGATTGACCGTTCCTCATCCCGCTCGATTAACGAGAATTTTTCCCGCAGAGCGATTTTCGCATTTTTGTGCGCAAGCAAAAGCAGCTCTTTTTTCGGGCCTTTTTTCGGCTGATGCACGGCGGTTTCCAACAGCTCGGTGATCATGTCCCTGTCAACGCTGTCAGGCACCAGAATTTCCTTAGGCAGAAAGTGATTGTTTTTAGAGTAGAACTGGCCGATGAAGGTCAGAAATTCTTCATCCGCTTCCTGATACATCGGAAACATGCTGACGTCGCGTTCGATCAGTTTTCCTTGGCGTATGAAAAAGACTTGGACGCACATCCAGCCTTTATCGTAGGCATATGCAAACACATCGCGGTCCAGAAGGTCATTCATGGTCATTTTTTGCTTCTCCATCGTCGATTCGATGTGAGCAAGCTGATCGCGGAATTCTTTAGCCCGTTCAAATTCAAGCTTTTCCGCCGCTTCTGCCATTTTCGCTTCGAGCTCTTTTTTGATTTCGTTATGCCCTCCCTTTAAAAAACGGGTAATGTCTTCAACAATCTCGCGGTTTGTCTCCTCAGATATATCCTTTACACATGGAGCAAGGCATTGTCCGAGATGATAATAGAGACAGACGCGGTCCGGAAGCTTTGAGCATTTCCTGAGCGGGTAAAGGCGGTCCAGCAGTTTTTTCGTTTCCCGCGCCGCCTGCACATTCGGATACGGGCCGAAATAGCGTCCTTTGTCTTTTTTGACATTCCGGGTGACAATCAGCCGCGGATGGCGTTCATGGGTGATTTTAATAAAGGGATAGGTTTTATCATCTTTCAGCATGACATTGTATTTCGGATCGTATTTTTTAATCAGATTCATTTCCAAAATAAGCGCTTCAAGATTGGAGGAAGTCACGATATATTCAAAGTCCTCAATCTCCGTCACAAGCCGTTGGGTTTTTGCGTCGTGAGAACCGGTGAAATAAGACCGCACCCTGTTTTTCAAGACTTTCGCTTTCCCCACGTAGATGACTGTTTTTTGGCGGTCTTTCATTAAATAACAGCCCGGCTGATCGGGAAGGAGGGCCAGTTTTTCTTTCAGTTGTTTATTCATACGTTACCCTTCCTTACATTCATTTCTCGTGTCCATTCAGTGTATCACGAACATTTGTTTTTCTCCATTCTCAGCTTTTGGAAGATCAAAAAAGGCGATTCCCTTCAAAGGAATCGCCCTGCCGTAACGGAAGCTTTCGGCTTACAGATGTTTGTTTACAAGCTCTTCAAGAGCTTCTTTCGGTTTGAAACCGACAGATGTTTCAACGACTTCTCCGTCTTTTAGCACGAGAAGTGTCGGGATGCTCATGACGCCGTATTTACCGGCAGTTTCTTGGTTTTCATCCACGTCGATTTTGACGATTTTCAGTTTGTCTCCCATTTCTTGATCAAGCTCTTCAAGAACGGGCGCGATCATTTTACAAGGTCCGCACCAAGGAGCCCAGAAATCAGCCAATACGACACCTTCACTTGTTTCAGCTGAGAACGATTGATCAGTTGCTTTTACGATAGCCATTTGTTATTCCTCCAATTGTCAAATGATGATTTTTAGTATAGCATCTCCCATTCGTTCATGCTAATTTAATGCTTATATTATTTTCTCCCGATCCCGCCGAAAATAATCTTATTTATACAGTGTATTATAACCGGGCGGCAGGCGTTCAAAACTTAAGATGGATTCGCAGGCAGCGTGATTAGTACAACCGCCATCGGAGGAAGCTCCGCCTCAAGTTTTCCGCCCTTTTGAGAAAACCCGGAAAACGGCTTAGGTTTGACGTTTTCCGGACTGCTGAATGTATTATGGGCATTCATTTTTTCCGCGTGCAGAATCGTTCCCGAAGGCTTCCCTGCCTTTTTCATGCCCCGCAGTTCAATCTTCACATCAGCTTTGTGCAGATGATCGATATTGCAAAGGCTGATATGTATGTCTCCGTTTTGCTGTTTGGACGCTGAAATGCTGACTTGCGGGAGCCGGCCGTCATTCCATTCGTACCCGGCTGCTTTTGTTTCTGTCGCCAAAAGAGAAGCGTCCTGATGCACCTTAAACATATCAAACACATGATACGTCGGCGTCAGCAGCATGTCTTTCCCTTCTGTCAGGATCATTGCCTGAAGCACGTTGACGGTTTGCGCGATATTGGCCATCTGTACGCGGTCTGCGTGCTGATGAAAAATGTGAAAATGCGTGGCTGCGACAAGGGCGTCGCGGATCGTATTCTGCTGATACAGAAAGCCCGGATTCGTGCCCGGCTCAGGATCAAGCCACGTGCCCCATTCATCAATGATCAGCCCGACTCTTTTTTCGGGATCGTACTGATCCATGATGGCGCTGTGCCTTGTGATCAATTCATCCATATGCGCCGCTTTTTTCATCGTGATGAACCATTCATCTTCCGTAAACTCCGTCGCTGATCCTTTCCCCTTCCAGAAGTCGCCCGGTATTGTGTAATAATGCAGGCTCAGCCCGTCCATGAGATCAGCGGCTTTTTTCATTAAAGTTTCAGTCCAGCGGTAATCGTCGACATTCGCGCCGCCGGCAATTTTATAGATTTCATTACCGCTGTAATTGCGGACATAGGTTTGAAAGTTTCTGTAAAGGTCGGCATAATACTCAGGATGCATGTTTCCGCCGCAGCCCCAGTTCTCATTCCCTATTCCGAAATATGTCAGCTTCCACGGTTTTTCCCGCCCGTTTTCTTTTCTCCAGTCGGACATCGGCGTGCCCGCTTCAAACGTCATGTATTCAATCCAATCAGCCATTTCTTTAATCGTTCCGCTGCCGACGTTTCCGGCGATGTACGGTTCGCAGCCGAGCAGTTCACAAAGCATCATAAACTCGTGCGTGCCGAATTCATTGGAATCAATCGTCCCGCCCCAATGGGTATTCAGCATGGTTTTGCGTTTCCCTACGCCGTTTGCCCAATGGTATTCATCTGCAAAACAGCCGCCCGGCCATCTGAGGACGGGAATCTGAAGCTGTTTGAGGGCGGCGGCGACATCCGTCCTGACCCCGCCGGTATTCGGAATATCGGAATCTTTTCCGACCCAGATGCCCTCATATATGCCTCTTCCCAGGTGTTCCGCGAAATGTCCGTATATGTTTTTATTAATGGTTCCCCGTGTGATATCAGTTTGAATAACTGCCGTATTGTGAGACAAACTTGATCATTCCTTTCCCTTAATAAGAATGAAAGCACTAAAGCCGATCTATGTATCTGGGATGTATGCTGAATGGATAAGTTTGTAAGCGCTTTACAAAAGCTTATTATATTGGTTCGTACATGTCAATCTCTTATTTTATCAACCTTTAATTTGTACGAACCAATTAACACAAATTAAAACCCTCTGACAAATAAGCCAGAGGGTTTATGATTATGAATGAATATTGGCATTTTTAAATTCTTGGGTCAGAAGCGGAACCACTTCGAACAAATCGCCGACAATTCCGTAGTCCGCTATTTTAAATATTTCCGCTTCCGGGTCTTTGTTAATGGCAACAATGACCTTACTGTTTGACATGCCCGCCAAGTGCTGAATCGCTCCGGAAATGCCGCAGGCGATATACAAATCCGGCGTGACGACTTTTCCCGTCTGGCCGATTTGAAGGGAATAATCGCAATAGTCCGCGTCACACGCGCCGCGTGAAGCGCCCACCGCTGCTCCGAGCACCTCGGCAAGTTCTTTTAACGGTTCAAATCCATCTTTGCTTTTTACACCGCGGCCGCCTGCTACGATAATTTTCGCTTCTGATAAATCCACGCCGTCCGCCGTTTTTTTGACTACTTCTTCAATGACCGTCCGCAAATCTGCCGGCGGCGGCGCAAGCTCTTCAATATCACCCGTCCGGTTCGCGTCTTTTTCTAATGCCTGAATATTATTCGGACGAATTGTCGCCATAATGAACGGATCGGTTGAAATTACCTGTTCAAAGGCTTTGCCGGAATAGATCGGTCTTGTAAAAACGATGTTGTCTCCGGTAACGCTTACATCCGTGCTGTCTGAAATCAGCCCCGTTTCAAACCGGGCCGCAAGCTTAGGTGACAAATCTTTTCCCATAGAAGTGTGGCCGAAAATGACCGCATCAGGCTTTTCATTTTCGATCAAATCCCCGAGAACCGCGGCATATCCGTCCGCCGTATACTGAGAAAGCCCCGGCGAATCGGCCGTAAATACTTTGTCGGCGCCGTACTGAATGAGTTCTGGTGCTGCATCAGCTGCGCCTTTTCCCATCAGCACGCCGATGACATTTCCTCCGCCGGAAATGGTTTTGCCTGCGGCTATGGCTTCAAAGGTGACGTTCCGTAAGGCGCCGTCACGAATTTCTCCGAGTACGATCACTTTTTTTCCCATTCTGACATCCCCCAGTTTCTTTAATATCGGTTTATACGACTTTGGCTTCTTTTCTCAGCAGTGACACAAGCTCTTTCGCCTGCTCAGCGGCTTCTCCTTCGATCAGTCTGCCCGCTTCTTTTTGCGGCGGCAGAAAACGTTCGATCGTTTTGAGCTTCGGTGCGGCATCATCTTCATCAATGTCGAGGTCATCGAGCTCAAGTTCTTCCAGCGGTTTTTTCTTCGCCTTCATAATGCCCGGAAGCGACGGATAGCGCGGCTCGTTTAAGCCTTGCTGTGCCGTGATGACTAAAGGAAGTGAGGTTTTAATGATTTCGGTATCCCCTTCATTGTCTTTCTCTGCCACAGCTTCATCGCCGCTGATTGTCAGTTTTGTGATCGTTGTGACGCAAGGAATGTTCAGCAGTTCGGCAAGCCTTGGAGCCACTTGGCCTGAACCGCCGTCAATCGCGACATTTCCGCCGAGAATCAGATCATATTCCCGGTCCTTGAAATAATGATATAAGATAGTTGAAATGGAGTATTGGTCAGGATCGCTCAGATCATCTTCAATATTGATTAACACCGCCTGGTCACAGCCCATCGCAAGGGCGGTTCTCAGTTCTTTCTCCGCATCTTCTCCGCCGACGGTTACGGCGGTAACGCTTCCGCCGTGCTCTTCCTTCAGCTGAATGGCTTCTTCAATGGCGTATTCATCATACGGATTAATGATAAATTCGGCCCCGTCCTCCTGAATCTTTCCTGCTTCAATGACGATTTTCTCTTCTGTGTCAAACGTCCGTTTCATCAGTACAAATAGATTCATATTTTTATCCCCTTTATCTTCGCCCACCGAATTGAGGCTTTCTTTTTTCGAGAAATGCCTGAATGCCTTCTTTTGCGTCATCTGATGCAAATGCTTCCCCAAAGCGCTTTGCTTCAAGCTTTAAGCCGCCGTCATAAGAATAGATCTTGTTTGAATAAAGGAGCTCAAGCAGATAAGCCATCGACTGCGGGCTTTTTTCCGCAAACTTGCCCGCGAGCGTTTTCGCCTTTTTCAGCAGCTCTTCCTCATGTTCGGCGCCTATCGTGACAAGGCCGAGGCTGAGCGCTTCTTCTCCGGTCACAGGTTCTGAAGTGCCGATCATTTCAAGCGCTTTCGCCGTACCGACGTACCGGGGAAGCCGCTGCGTCCCGGCAAAGCCCGGAATAATGCCGAGATTCAGCTCGGGCAGGCCGAGCTTTGCATCCAATGTGGCGATTCTGATATGGCAGGCCATGGATAGCTCAAGACCGCCGCCGAGCGCAGCGCCGTGAATCGCTGCGATAACGGGCTTCGGAAACCCTTCAATTCTTTCCATCAGCTGCTGGCCTTTATCCGCCATGGCAGAAGATTGCTCAAGATTTTCAAGCGACGTAAATTCCTTTATATCGGCGCCCGCCGAGAAAAATTTCCCCTCACCGCGAATGATGATGCTTCTGACGCTGTCATCTGTTTCACACCTGTCGAACAGACCGGACAACTCATCTAAAACCGCACCGGACAGCGCGTTGGCCGGCTGATGATTAATGGTGATCACCGCAACAGATTGTTCTACCGCCATCGAAAGGCTGTTCATCCGTCAACCCCCTTTAGTTTTGATGAATTCCTGACACCAACAGCTCCAATACCTTGTCTGACAAATCCGGAAGATCATATTTCTGATCGTTCATCACCCATGTTGTCACTGTTTCATCTATCGTCCCGAATATCATCTGCCGGGCGAGGCGGACGTCGAGATTGTCTTTCCATTCCCCCGACTTGATTCCTTCGGTCAAAATGGTGTCCAGCATGTTTAAATAACCTTTTAAAATATCATTGATTTTCAGGCGCAGCTTGATATTTGACTGTCTGAGCTCAAGCTGGGTCACAATCGCGAGGTGGCGGTCATTGCCGAGCAGTGTGAAATGCTGCTTAATAACGAGGGCGAGTTTTTCTTTTGCCGTCGTTTTTTCTTTCACTTCTTCTTCCATGCGTTCAATGAACTGGCCCATCTTTTCTTTAAAAAGAGAAATGAGTATATCCTCTTTGTTTTTGAAATATAAATAGATGGTGCCGTCCGCAACGCCGGCCTGCTTGGCGATTTTGGACACCTGTGATTGGTGATAGCCGTTTTCCGCTATGACTTCTACTGCTGCATCAATAATCTGCATATACTTTGGCCGTTTTTGGTTCAATGTCATCGTTCCTTCCTTCGATAAATGAATGACTATTCATTCATAACTTCATGATAAAAAGGAATCCGGATTTTGTCAAGTTTTTCTTTTAAGGCACCTTGTTTTCACGGGAAGCATCTTCCTCTTCGACTAAACGCCTTCTTAATATTTTTCCGACGGCCGTTTTCGGAAGCTCTTTTCTGAATTCGTAAAGCTTCGGGACTTTGTACGGCGCAAGCCGCTCTCTTGCAAACGCATCAAGCTCATCGGCATCTGCCTCGGCGCCTTTTTTCAAAACGATAAATGCTTTCACCGTTTCCCCTCTGTAGGAATCAGGGACGCCCGCTACGACGATTTCCTGAACGGCTTCATGCTCATAAAGCGCCTCCTCCACCTCCCGGGGGTAAATGTTGTATCCGCCGGCAATGATGATGTCTTTTTTCCTGTCGGCGATGTAGAAAAATCCTTCCTCATCCATATATCCCATATCTCCGGTAAACAGCCAGCCGTCTCTGATGACACGCGCCGTCTCCTCCTGCTTATTCCAGTATCCTTTCATGATCTGAGGGCCTTTTACGATCAGCTCGCCGTGCTCATACGGCCCCGCAAGCCCGCCTTTTTCTTCTGAATAGATTCCGGCATCGGTATTGGGCCAGGGACAGCCGATGCTGCCGGGTTTATTTTTTCCCCAAATGAAGTTTGAATGGGTAACCGGTGATGCTTCGGATAATCCGTAGCCTTCCACAAGCTTTCCTCCGGTCACTTTTTCAAATTTCTGTTTGACCTCAACCGGCAGCGGCGCTGAACCGCTCGGACAGTTTTCAATGGAGGACAGATCATATTTATTCAGCTCCGGGTGATGCAACAGCCCGATGTAAATCGTCGGCGCCCCGGGAAAAACTGTCGGCTTCAGCCTGTCGATTGTTTTCAGGGTATCCAAAGGATTGAATTTGGGAAGAAGGATCATTTCACATCCCTGCATAATGGAAAAATTGAGCACGGCGGTCAATCCGTACACATGAAAAAAAGGCACGATGCCGAGCACCTTTTCGGCTCCCTTTTTCATTTTGTACATCCAGGCGGCGCACATTTCTGTATTGGCCTGAATGTTCCGGTGTGTGAGCATGACGCCTTTCGGATAGCCGGTTGTTCCGCCCGTGTATTGAAGCACGGCGATGTCATGCGCAGGGTCAATATCAAATGGCTCCGCTTCCTCCGCTCTTTCGTTTTTTAAAATATCCGCTAATTTGTGAATTTGTTCGCAGCCGTCATAATCAATATGAACCTGCTGTTTTTGCGTGAGCGTATACAGCATATTTTTCGGAAACGGCAAAAAGTCTTTTATACTTGTTGTAATAATGCCTTCGACGAGTGATAACGTTTTCATTTTTATCACCTTCGGAAACAGCATATCAAGGGTGATGATCACGCGCGGCGCACTGTCTTTCAGCTGATACTCAAGCTCGTGTTCCGTGTAGAGAGGATTGGTCTGAACGACAATGCCGCCGGCAAACAATACGCCATAAAAAGCGATGACCGACTGCGGACAATTGGGCAGCATAATGGCGGCTCTGTCACCTTTTTTCAGGCCTGTTTTGCGTAAAAAAGCGGCTAGCTTTAACGAATCTGTGAGAACGTCCTGGAATGTGAGTTTTTTTCCGAGAAAATAAATGGCGGTATGGTTCGGGAATTGAGCTGCGGAGTTTGTCAGATTGGATGGCAGGGTTTGATCAGTAAATTCAAGCTCATGCGGAATCTCTTCGGGATATTGAGAAAGCCATGGCTTTTCAGACTGCATAATACCTCTCCCTTCTGTTTTCCTATACGCTATTATTATAGCAGAAGGGTGATTGGAATTGGAAAGCGTTTCATGTGAAATTTCGAGTTTCAGGAGGTGTTGAGCTTGCTGGAAACGCTGCATTTTGAAGAGGGAGTTCCTATCCTGGGCCAGCTGCCGAAGCCGTTTACGTCGGCCGCCTTTTTGCTCCATCCCTTTGTCCGGATGCCTGATGGGTGGGAAGAGCAAAAGCGCAAACGGCCTTATGAACATATTTATCCGAGTGATGAGGAGATCATCGCGATGGGCAGACCCGTTTCCTGGCAAACCGTCATGACCGTTTGCGGATTGCGCTCTGAAAAAGAGACGGCGCTTGCGCTTATGACTGCTGTCACGGCACTGCGGGAGGAATATGCACATCCTGAATCCGCCAGGCTGTTTAATCGGCTTCATCCCGATCTGTACTTGCCGAGCGATGATGTCACTTCACCATTTTTAATTCCGGGACTTTTGGATGTGTTCCGTTCAAAAGGCATAAAGCACTGCACTTATTATGAGCCGGTCGAAGAGAAAGGCATATTTTCACTCAATCAAACGGCGGCTTCGGATGTATGCGGACTGCTGCGGGCTGACATGATCATTGCCGACGAAAAACGGCGCGCCGCTTTTATGAGCATATATGATTCTTTTACGACACTCTTTCTCATGGAAGATCAAGACATGCCGTCTGTCATCCGCGCCATGAGTTGGGAAGCCGTCATTTGCTCTGATACGGCCTGCATAAACTGGTATTCTCAATAAAAAAGGCCGCCGATTTAAGTTCGGCAGCCTTTTTTCAGTATTAAGATGTCATGACCAGATAAATAAGTCCGATGAACAGAAAAATTCCCGCTGCCGACAGCAGCACTTTCGCAAGCTTCTCCATTTTTCCCCGTCCCCTTAAATCCCGGCGGCCACCACAAATGACAGGCCGACTGAGATGACAAATGAAATAAAGCCGACAGCTCTGTTATCTTTTTCAATTTCTTTATCAATTTTAAACCGGGGCGTCAGAAATTCAAAGATAAAATAGCTGATTAAAAGCATAATAAATCCGTATACGCCCCAGCCGATCATTTGCAAAAGCGAATTATGCTGGGCGATGCTGTGCTGAAAGACATTTGCGATACCGAGAATTTTCCCTCCGGTCGCCATTGCCACCGCAAGATTGCCTTTTTGGATTTCCACCCAGTTTTTATAGGATGTCACCAATTCAAACACGGTCAGAAAAATGACGAGACACAAGACGGCTACACTGTAATAAGCCGCGATTTCAACAAGCTCATTTTCCCAAAAAGCATTCATGACGTTTACTCCCTTTTTATTTTAGTTCGACAATCGTTACGCCTGATCCTCCTTCTCCCGCTTCCCCGAACCGCGAGCTTTTCACGCTGCGGTGGTTTTTCAGAAGATCCTGCACCCCTTTTCGGAGGGCGCCCGTGCCTTTTCCGTGAATAATGGACACTCTCGGATAGCCGGCAAGCACCGCGTCATCTAAATATTTTTCGACGCGGCTGAGGGCGTTTTCGTAACGCTCTCCCCTGAGGTCAAGTTCAAGGGATACGTGATAATCCTTCCCTTTTACGGCGGTGATTGCTTTTTCTTTTTTCGGTTCAGGAGCCGATTTGAGAAACTCAAGATCTTTTTCCTTCACCTTCATTTTGAGGATGCCGATTTGGACGTTCCATTCTTTCTCGCCGGTTTTCTCAAGCAGCGCCCCTTTTTGTCCGAATGTGAGCACCTTTACTTCGTCGCCCGGCTTCAGCTCGCGTTTTTTCTCTGTTTTTCTTTCCGGCTGCTTTGATTTTTCAAAAGCCGGCATCGCGTCTCCGAGACGTTTTTTGGCGTCAATCAGCTCGTGTTCCTTAAAGGATCTGTGTTCTTGCTTGATGGACCTGAGCTCGCGGATAATCTGTTCTGCTTCATTTGCGGCGGCTTCCAGTTTTTCCGCAGCTTTCTGCTCGGCTTCTTCCATCATTTTATCTTTTTGGGCGTTCAGCTCAATAATTTGCTGCTGAAGATCTTTGTGCAGTTTTTCTGCTTCTTTTCTGATTGATTCGGTTTCAGAAAGCTCTTCATCCGCTCTTTTTTTGCTTTTTTCAAGCGATGCGATCATCAGATCGACTTCGTTATGTTCGGCGGTCATTTCTGACTTCGCCTGGCCGATGATATGCTCCGGAAGCCCAAGGCGTCTTGAGATTTCAAATGCGTTGCTTCGGCCCGGCACTCCGATCAGAAGCTTATAGGTAGGCGAAAGCGTTTCAATGTCAAATTCAACGCTGGCATTCATGACGCCTTGTCTGTTATATCCGTATGCTTTCAGTTCCGGATAATGGGTTGTCGCAAGCACTCTGGCGTTTGTCCGGTGAACTTCGTCAAGGATGCTCATGGCAAGCGCCGCTCCTTCCTGCGGATCTGTTCCGGCACCGAGTTCATCAAACAGCACAAGACTGTTTTCAGACACGTCTTTTAAAATATTGACGATATTGACCATGTGGGATGAGAACGTACTCAGACTTTGTTCGATCGACTGTTCATCGCCGATATCGGCAAACACATTGTCAAATACTGCTGCTTCCGATCCCTCATCAGCCGGTATGTGCAATCCTGCCTGCGCCATTATCGTCAGCAGCCCGAGTGTTTTTAACGTAACGGTTTTACCGCCCGTATTCGGTCCCGTGATAACGATCGTTGAATAATCTCCGCCCAGTTCAATATCGTTGGCCACGACTTGATCTTGGGGCAGCAGCGGATGGCGCGCTTTTTTCAGCCGGATAAAGCCGTCTCCGTTCATGAGTGGTTTTGTCGCCTTCATTGCTTTTGCGTATCGCGCTTTGGCGAAAATGAAATCCAGTGTCTGCAGCACTTCCACATTTTGAGCGATTTCTTGTGTGTGTTCAGCCGTATGCTCCGTCAGCATCCGGAGAATCCGTTCGATTTCCTGTTTTTCTTTTACTTTCGCCTGCTGAAGCGAGTTGTTCATATCTACGATCGCCTGCGGTTCAATAAACAGTGTCGCACCGGATGAAGATGTATCGTGGACAATTCCGCCGTAGCTTGATCTGTATTCCTGTTTGACCGGGATGACAAAGCGGTCATTCCGAATCGTAACGATGGTGTCAGACAGCATTTTAGAAGCGGAAGATGAACGCAGCATCGATTCAAGCCGGTCTCTGACTCTTGATTCAAGTGTCCTGAGCTGTGTGCGGATTCCCCTTAAAGCGGGGGATGCATGATCAAGCACTTCGCCGTGATCATCAATGCAGGAGTTAATCTCCCTTTCCAAATCGCCCAATGTAATCAGTTCTTCTGCATGGGCCTGTATCAGCGGAATGTCGACGCCGTCTTCTGTCATTTGGCTGATAAAGTGCTTCATTTGTTTAACGGCATACAGCAGCCCGGACAATTCGGTAAATTCCGCCGGCGTCAGCACACTGCCGATTTCCGCCCGCCGTAAAGCGGATCTTATGTCGGTCAGGCCGCCGAACGGAGCATGGCCTCTCAAGCGCATGACCGCGGATGCTTCTTCGACTTCATCCAGCTGTTTTTGGATGTCTGAGAGATCCGTCAAAGGTTTCAGCTGCAGAAGCTTCTCCCGGCCGAGCGATGAGGCGGCATGTGCGGTAATCTGTTCTTTTACTTTATGAAATTCAAGTGATGATAACACTTTTTGCTGCACGGTTTTGTGATCCTCCTTACTTAATCATTGCGCGTCAGAAATGCTTTGACCTCGTGTAGCGGCCGGGCGTTTAACACATGTTTTGTTTCCGTCCAGCCTTTGCGCGCAGCGGTCACGCCCGTTTTCATATCATCGAGCATCTCGATATTATGGGCATCGGTATTAATGACCAGAGTCACACCTTTTTCATTTGCTTTGATCAGGTGCTCAGTCCGTAAATCGAGGCGCGCGGGGTTTGCATTCAGTTCAAGCGCCGTATTTGTTTTGGCGGCGAGTTCAATCAGCATGTCGATGTCGACTTCATAGCCGGCCCGTCTGCCGATCAGGCGTCCCGTTGGGTGGGCGATAATGTCCACGTGCTTATTCGTCAGCGCCTGTTCAAGCCGTTTCATAATGACATGTTCCGGCTGGCTGAAGCTTGAATGAATAGATGCGATGACAAGATCCATTTCAGACAGAACACTGTCATCATAATCGAGCGAACCGTCGGGGAGAATATCCATTTCTACGCCTTTAAAAATATGAAAATTTTCAAATTCAGCATTTAACGCGTCAATTTCTTCCGCCTGTTTTTTGAGCCGTTCGGCCGTTAACCCGTTGGCTACCTTTAAATATTGGGAATGGTCGGTGATCGCCATGTACTGATAGCCTTTTGCCATACACGCTTCTGCCATTTCTCTGATGGAAAAAGCGCCGTCACTCCAGGCTGAGTGCATGTGGAGATCGCCTTTTATCGCTTTATGCTCCACAAGATCCGTTTCTTCCCGGTACGTGTCGACCTCCTGCCCGCTTTCTCTGAGCTCAGGAGGAATAAACGGCAGACCGAAGTGGGCGTAAAACGCTTCTTCGCTCGGGAATGTTTTGACGTCTCCTGTTTCTATGGTTTCTACTCCGTATTCACTGATCCGTTCACCGCGCTCTTTCGCCAGCTGGCGCATTTTAATGTTGTGATCTTTAGAACCGGTAAAATGATGCAGTGTGGTGGCAAACTGTTCCTCTGTCACAAGCCGGAAATCCACACTCGTCTCATATTCAAAGGTCAGGATGACTGATACTTTTGTGTCCCCGCTCGCTATCACGTCTTTTACGTTCGGGAGGGAAAGAAGCTGTTCTCTGACAGCCTCCGGATGATCTGTAGCGATAATGTAATCCAGATCTTTTACGGTTTCCCGCGCTCTTCTGAGACTGCCGGCCCGGGAATATTTCTGAATATCCGTCAGCCGGGCTAAATGTTCTTCAATTACTGAAGCAATGCCGAGCGCATAGCCGATCGGAAACCGTTCCGGCTGTTTTCCGGCTTCTCCGAGAGCCTGAAGGATTTTCTCCTCCGTTTTTTTGCCGAAACCGGCGAGCCCCTGTACTTTTTGCTGCTCGCACGCTTCTTTCAGCGATTCCGCGTCATGAACGCCCAGTTCCTGATACAGCTTGGCGATTTTTTTGCCGCCGAGGCCCGGAAGCTTCAAAAGAGGAACCAAGCCTTCCGGAACTTCTTTCTGCAATTGGAGAAGCGTGCCGGACACACCTTCCTGCATATATTCACGAATGACGCCGTAGGTGCCTTTTCCGATTCCGGATAAAGACATCATGTCGTCGATTTCCGACAGGCTGCGGTCATCCTGCTCAAGCGCCGCTGCCGCTTTTCGGAAGGCTGATATTTTAAACGGGTTGTCCCCTTTCAGTTCCATATAGACCGCAATCGTTTCAAGCAGCCTGATGATATCTTTTTTATGCATACTGTTAACCCCCAGTCGTTTCCTGCTTTTCATCATACAAATTTTTCTCCTCCGGCACAACTGACGCAGAGCTTGAAAAAAACTTCTCCGGTCAAGAGAAGTTTTTTATGCCCCGTACTGGGCCCACAGTTCTTGCAGGAGCCCTGACAGATACGGCGTATGATGTGTGATGATATTTGCAAGCGTCGATTGTGCGAGCATACCCTGAAGCGCGCTTACCGGCAGTACGGATGCGACGTATAACAGGATAAACGCAAATAAATAGACTTCCAGAAACCCAAGCACCCCGCCCAGCAGTTTGTTGATCTGTTTAATAACCGGAATGCTGGCGATGATATTAAGCGCCGCTCCGATAATCCGAAGCAGAATCTTTGCGATGATAAACAAAATGACAAACGCGATCGCGTTGTAATAAGCCGTCTCTACGTTTCCTTTAATAAAAGACAGAGCCGCCTGCCCGCCGGAAAAATCAGGCGCGGGTATAAAGCTCAGATGCGGGGCCAGATTTTTGTAAAAAAGCGCCGCAAACGCAATCGAGAGGATGAAACTCGTTAAATATATAAATTGGAGGATAAATCCTCTTTTTAATCCAAGCAATGTGCCCATTAAGAGCAAAACTAAGATGATGATATCTATCATATGGTGTTCATTCCTTTTCTTTAAGCTGCCGCTCCAGTATTTCATATTTTTCTTGCAGTTTCATATAATCATGCACGACATTGACCGCAGTCAATACAGCGAGCTTATTTATATCAAGATATGGATTTTTCTCGTTGATTTCTCTCATTTTATCATCAACCACTCCGGCCACATGGCGCATATGCGCTTTGCTTTCTTCCCCGATAATGGTGAAGTGCTGGCCGTAAATGTTTACTGTCGTTTTGGTTTTTTTGCCGTCAGACAACGTTTCTCCTCCATTCCGCGAGAATCCTAGTTCCTATCATACCACGATTATCGTTTGAATGGAAAGACGAGCCTCGGGCTGTTATGATACACTGGTATATACAGTGAAAAGTGCCAAAAAAGGAGATTATATCGTGTCCCATTCTGTTATAAAAGTATCCGCTTCCGCTATGGAACAAATGAAACAATCCTATGCCGGCTCCCTTACTCCCGCCGTTCCGCAGGGCGCCGTCTTCCAGGCCAAGCCTCCGGGCTGTACCATTACAGCCTACCGCTCGGGCAAGGTTCTCTTTCAAGGAAAAAACGCCGGCACAGAAGCGGCCCGCTGGGGAACGGCTGAGGCGCCGAAAGCAAAGAAAACCGTCAAAAAAGCGGCCGACCCGCTCTACGCTCCCCCGGCGGGCATTGCCTCCATGTCAGTAATCGGCTCTGATGAAGTCGGAACAGGCGATTACTTCGGGCCGATAACGGTTGCCTGCGCCTACGCCGACAAAACAAAGCTTTCTTTAATGAAAGAACTCGGTGTGAAGGATTCGAAGGATTTAAAAGATCCGCAGATTATTGAAATCGCCAAACTGTTAATTAAAACCATTCCTTACAGCCTGCTTGTGTTAAAAAACGAAAAATACAATCAGATGCAGGAAAAAGGCATGAGCCAAGGAAAAATGAAGGCGCTCCTTCATAATCAGGCGATTTCCAATCTGCTGAGAAAAATGAACGGCGTTAAACCGGAAGCGATTCTGATTGACCAATTCGCAGAGCCCGGCATTTATTTTAAGCATCTTTCCGGACGGGATATCGTAAAAGAAAAAACGTTTTTCAGCACGAAAGCGGAAAGCATACATCTTTCCGTCGCCGCAGCCTCTATCATTGCGCGATATTCTTTCTTAATTGAAATGGATAAGCTTTCCCGAGAGGCTGGGATGACGATTCCGAAAGGCGCGGGGCCGCACGTCGATGAAGCTGCCGCCAAGCTGATCATCAATAAGGGAGAAGGTGCGCTCAGAACGTTCACCAAACTTCATTTTGCCAATACGCAAAAAGCGAAACGCCTTGTTGAACGGAAGCGGTCATAATAAAAAAGCTTGCAGAGTGGGGACTGACCCCATAAGATGAGACAAATAAAAACACCTTCAAGTTTGAATACGGATGATTGTTATCCGAAATTAGACTTGGAGGTGTTTTTTCTATGGGGACAAGAGTGAGTTATCCGGTTGAAGCGAAACAGAAGGCTGTAGAAATGAGATTGGCAGGCGTACCTATGAAAGAGATCATGCAGGAGTTGAATATTAAGAATAAGACACAGGTTCAGACATGGGTTAGATGGTATAAGGCTGGTGATACACATCGATTCGAACAGCCTGTTGGAAAGCAATACACTTACGGAAAAGGTCCGGAGTATTCTTCCGATTTAGAGAAACTGCAGGCAGAGATTCGTTACCTGAGACAACAGAATGAAGTTTTAAAAAAGTACAACGAATTGGAAAGGAAGTTGATAGCGAAACGTCAGTCGAACTTGTAGAAATATTGCACAGCACAATGACCGTACAGGATATCTGTATTCATTTAGGTATCTCTCGAGCGTCTTATTATCGTTGGAAGAAGAATCTGATGAAGGATCATCCCAAGCGCCATTTGGAAAAACAAATCGGCACGTTGTGCCGAGAGCACAAGTATCGATATGGATATCGAAAAATCACAGCCATACTAAAAAAGAGAATGTGTATTAACCATAAAACGGTTCAACGTATTATGCAGAAAAATCAATGGCAGTGTCGGGTTAAGGTGAAAAAGCGCAAGAAGGATGGGCAGCCATATGCCGTGGTCGATAATATATTGGATCGGAACTTTCAGTCTGATCGTCTTCTTGAAAAACTAGTAACGGACATCACATATCTGCCTTATGGACAGAAACAATTGTACCTTTCCAGTATATTAGATTTATACAATGGAGAAGTGATTGCTTTTACTATTGAGGATAAGCAGGACACAGCCTTTGTCTTAGACACACTTGATCAGCTACCAATGCTGCCTGAGAACTGCGTGTTACATAGTGACCAAGGTTCTGTGTATACATCTTACGAGTATCAAAAAGCTGTTAAAACAAAAGGCATTACCATGAGCATGTCCCGCAAAGGGACGCCCGCTGATAATGCCTCCATCGAATCGTTTCATTCCTCGCTAAAGTCTGAAACGTTCTATCTTAACAGCATTGATCGAACTACGACTGCCATCGTAGAACGCACTGTCATAGAATACATTCATTATTATAACAATATTCGTATTCAAACCAAACTAAACAACCAATCACCGATAAACTATCGGCAATTGGCTGTTTAAAAGGTGTTTTGACCCCTGTCTCAAAAACGGGGGGCAGTCCCAGTGATCTGCAAGCTTTTTCTTTATCCTCTTAATACGGCCTGATACGTTTCTTCCAGCGCTTTCAGCACGTTTTCATGTACTTTTGTCACTTCTTCTTCTGTCAATGTTTGTTCAGGGTTAACATATTGGAGCGAGAAGGCGACGGATTTTTTGCCTTCTTCCATATGCTCACCTTCGTACACATCAAATACGGTGACTTCTTTCAGCAGCGCACCGCCGGCTTCTTTGATCACGGCTTCGAGCTGTCCGCTTGTAACAGTTTTATCTGCCACAAGCGCAATGTCGCGCGTGACGGACGGGTACTTCGGAATCGGCGTATACACGACAGGTTCTGTTTCCTCGGTCAGAAGCGCGTGCAGATCAAGCTCGAACACATACGTTTCTTTGATATCCAGCTCTTTTTCCATTGCCGGATGCACCTGGCCGATAAATCCGGCAAGCGAACCGTTCAACAGAATGTTTGCCGTCCGGCCGGGATGCATGTTTTTGCGTTCTGACTGGACAAATTCAACCCGGTCTGACACATTCAATTGATGCAGCAGGCCTTCAACGATTCCTTTGGCGACGAAGAAATCAACCGGCTTTTTCTCACCCTGCCATAAATTTTTGCGCCACAATCCGGTTACAGCTCCGGCAACCCGTTCTTTTTCAACCGGTTTTGTGTTTTCTTCTTTCGTCAGAAATACAGAACCCGTTTCATATAAAGCAACGGAATCAGTCTGTCTGGCCAGATTGTATGAAACGGCTTCAAGAAGATTCGGCACGAGGCTGTGTCTGAGAATGCTTCTTTCTTCGCTCATCGGCAGAGCAAGCATCGTGTTGAATGATTTTTCGATCGCAAAAGCGGCCGCTTTTTTATCATTCGTTAATGAATAAGTGGTCGCTTGTGAAAGACCCGCTCCTTCAAGGAAACGTCTCACTTTCCGGCGTTTTGCCTGATACGGTGTCAAGCCGCCTGTCGTGCCGGCCGTTTCCGGAAGCGTGGACGGGATATTGTCATACCCGTACAATCTCGCCGCTTCTTCAATCAGGTCTTCTTCTATTCTAATATCTCCGCGGCGCGACGGCACTGTTACGACGAGAACGTCTTCAGCTTCACCGACTGCAAACCCGAGGCGCTTGTAAATGCTGATGATTTCTTCTTTAGCGATTGTCATGCCGAGCACGGCGTTCACTTTTTCAACAGACACGTGAATATTGTTTGCTTCGATTTTCAAATGGTTTTCTTCAACCGTGCCTGAGAGCACTTCTCCGCCGGCATATGCCTGAATGAGACTGCAGGCCCGTTCAGCCGCCAGCAAAACGCGGGCCGGATCAATGCCTTTTTCATATCTGGCGCTCGCTTCGCTTCTCAATCCGAGGTCTCTCGACGCTTTGCGGACGGTCTGTCCGTCGAAATAAGCGGCCTCCAGTAAAATCGCAGTGGTGTCTTCACGGACTTCAGACTCAGCTCCGCCCATGACTCCCGCAACGGCTTGCGCTTTTTTTCCGTTTGTGATGACCAAATGGCTGCTTGACAGCTTTCGCTCTTGTTCATCCAGCGTTACGATGGTTTCGTTTTCCGCCGCTTTTCTGACGACGACCTCTTTTGAACCGAACCGGTCGTAATCGAAAGCGTGAAGCGGCTGTCCGTACTCAAGGAGGACGAAGTTTGTAATGTCCACGACGTTGTTATGCGGGCGGATGCCTGCATTCATCAGCTTCGTCTGCATCCAAAGCGGTGACGGGCCGATTTTGACGTTTTTAATGATTTTTGCGGCATAATGCGGATTGGCCTGCGTATCTTCAACCTTAACGGAAACAGCATCCGCCGCTTTTTCTGCCGCTTTTTCATATGAAGCCTCCGGAAGCTTTACCTCTGCGCCGAGGATAGCCGCAACTTCATAAGCCACGCCAAGCATGTTCATCGCGTCGGCGCGGTTCGGCGTTAAACCCAATTCTAAAATCGCATCATCAAGCTGAAGGGCCGCCATTGCGTCAGCTCCCGTTTCAGCATCATTCGGAAAAACGAAAATGCCTTCCGCATATTCTTTCGCCACGAGCTTGCTTTCAATGCCGAGCTCCTGAAGGGAACAGATCATGCCGTGAGACGCTTCGCCGCGCAGCTTGGCTTTTTTAATTTTGAAATTGCCGGGAAGCACGGCTCCGACCGTTGCAACGGCAACCTTCTGTCCTTTATCAACATTCGGGGCGCCGCAGATAATCTGCACGGGTTCCTCCGCACCGATATCAACAAGGCATTTGTTGAGTTTGTCGGCATTCGGGTGCTGTTCGCGCTCAAGCACGTGTCCGATGACAACGCCTTTTACGCCCTCCCCTTTATACTCGATACCCTCAACTTCAATACCGGCTCTCGTAATTTTTTCTGCAAGCACGGCCGGGTCGATTCCCTGCAAGTCAACGTAATCTTCTAACCATTTATAAGAAACAAACATGTGTATCCTCCTCTTACGCCTGTTTAAACTGCGAAATGAATCTGACATCATTGGTATAGAAATGGCGGATATCTTCAATGCCGTATTTCAGCATCGCGATACGTTCCACACCCATTCCGAAAGCGAAACCCTGGTATTCCTCAGGATTGAATCCAGCCATCTTCAGCACGTTCGGGTGAACCATGCCGGCGCCGAGAATTTCGATCCAGCCTGTTTTTTTGCAGACGGAGCAGCCTTGTCCGCCGCACTTAAAGCAGGTCACATCCACCTCGACAGAAGGCTCTGTGAATGGGAAAAAGCTCGGACGGAGCCTGATTTCACGATCTTGGCCGAACATTTTTTTGGCGACCAATTCAAGCGTGCCTTTCAGGTCGCTCATGCTGATTTTGCGGTCGACGACGAGACCCTCGATCTGCATGAACTGATGGGAATGTGTCGCGTCATCGTTGTCGCGGCGATACACTTTACCGGGACAAATGATTTTGACGGGGCCTTTTCCTTTATGCTTTTCCATCGTGCGCGTCTGCACCGGTGACGTCTGCGTTCTCATCAGCATTTCTTCTGTAATGTAAAAGCTGTCCTGCATGTCGCGGGCCGGATGTTCCTTCGGCAGGTTCAGCGCCTCAAAGTTGTAATAATCCGTTTCCACTTCAGGGCCTTCTTCGACGGTATATCCCATGCCGATAAATAAATCTTCAATTTCTTCAATAACGACCGTCAGCGGATGGCGTCCGCCGATGTTTACCTGACTGCCCGGCAACGTGACGTCAATCGTCTGGCTGCTGAGTTTTTTATTCATTTCTTCTTGTTCAAGCTGTTCATTTTTCGCCGTAATGGCTGCTGCAATGCGCTCTCTCACTTCATTGGCGAGCGCTCCCATTTTCGGGCGCTCTTCGGCGGACAGTTTGCCCATGCCGCGGAGAACTTCTGTAATCGGCCCTTTTTTTCCGAGATATTGCACCCGAATGTCGTTAACTTCTTTTAATGAACCCGCCGCTTCTACTTTTTCTGCAGCTTCCAGTTCGAGCTGTTTAAGCTTCTCTTCCATCATGCATCCTCCTTTTATGTAAACCAAACCGTTCTATGCCTTTTTCAGAAAACAAAAAAACCCGTCCCTTGAGAGAAGGGACGAGTTGTGGCCGCGGTACCACCCTTTTTAAGGCAGACTTCATCTGCCGACAGCTTCATTGACATAACGGAAACGATCGTTCCGGTTCACCTTTACGCGCGTTTGGCGCGGTCCCGGTGACAACTCGAGAGGTGAAAATCAATTTTTGTGCTGCGATAAAAATGCTCTCAGTCAGCGGCATTTTCTCCCTGGAAGGCAGTGTGTGCAAAAATTGACGTCCTCTGTCACGGTTTTTACATTATTGCTATCTATTATAGTGAAATCCAAGGCTTTTCGCAACCTATCCTCTGAGATGATAAACGAGGATGGCGGCCGCTACCGCTACATTCAGCGATTCCGCCTGTCCATACAGCGGAACGTACAGGTTGAGATCGGTTTTTTGCAGAAGGCCGGCGTCCACTCCCGCCCCCTCGTTCCCGACGATCAACGCGAACGATTCTTCAGGCTTCACGCTTTGATAAGCCGCACCGTTTTCAAGCGCCGTGCCGTAGATCGTGACGCCTTGTGATTTCAGCTCAGCGGTGAACTCATCAAGCGGACGTTTCAAAATGGGAATATGAAAATGAGATCCTTGTGCTGAACGCAGCGTTTTTCCATTGTACGGGTCTGCTGTTCCCTCACCAAGGACAACGGCGTCGATTCCCGCCGCATCTGCCGTTCTGATCATTGTTCCTAAATTCCCCGGATCCTGCACGGCATCAATCAGAAGCAGCCGCTTCAGCTGATCAGGCTGCCTATCCGGCATATGGCAGACCGCGGCGATCCGCTGCGGCGTTTCTGTTTCCGTCACGGCTGAAAACGCGTCTTCGCTCAGCACGTAGCACGGAATGCTCATGTCCAGATCGGCCGGGATGGCGCTCTCATCGTTTACGAGAATTTCTTTTACGGTTCCCTTTGATTTGAGCGCTTCTTCTGCCAGATGCTCTCCTTCTATCAGAAATGTATTCGTTTTAAGTCTCTCTTTTTTTGTGTGAAGTTTTTTCCAGTCCTTCACTTTTTGGTTTTTTGCAGAGTCGATTCGTTTCACTTATGTCTGTGCTCTCCTTTTTTCATGCATGTTGTTATTATATCTTAAGAACAGCACATAATAAACCGCGTGCGCGGTAAGAATATGCGTATCACATTCAGAAAAAGGAGCGGTTGTAATGGATCTTAATTTACGCAATGCCGTTATTGCCAATGTAACCGGCAATAACCAGGATCAGCTGGAGCATACGATCGTTGACGCCATCCAAAGCGGTGAAGAAAAAATGCTTCCGGGCCTAGGCGTCTTATTCGAAGTTCTTTGGCAGCATGCGTCGGACTCAGAAAAAAATGAAATGCTCAAAACACTTGAAGGCGGGTTAAAACCTGCGCAATAAGCATGAACCGGGTGATGGGACACCCGGTTTTTTTTGTATAATAATGGCGAGGGGGATCGCCATGCAGTTACAGCCGGAACTGGCAAAGAAATTGATTGCCGAAGTCAAACATATGTACAGCCGCGAAGTGATTATTGCCGATACAAAAGGCATGATCATCGCGGGCACCAACGAGGCGCGCGCCGGATGGTTTCATGAAGGCGCACTGATCTGCGCGCGCGAAAAACGGAATGTCATCATTACGAAAGAAGATGAAAAACGGCTCGAGGGCGTAAAAGCAGGACTGAACCTCCCCGTTTTTTCAGGTCATGAAGTGATCGGAGTATTCGGCCTGACAGGAGACCCTGACGATATCCTGCCTTTCGGAGAATTGCTCAGAAAAATGACGGAGCTGTTTATTAAAGAAACGCGCCATATGGAAGAAGCGCAGTGGCGTGCGAGAATGCTTGAATCCTTTATGGTTGATTGGCTGCAGCTGAAAGAATGGTCTCCGGGCTTTTTAGAAAAAGCAAAGCTCATCGGCGCAGACCTTCACGCATACCGCCGGATCATACTCATTCAAGGCCGTTATGAGCAATATAAAGCGGAGGAGCTCGGGCGGCTCTGGCAGTACGAATGCCCTGAAGACCTGTTTGTCCGCTGGGGAAATGAACGAATTCTCATTAATCATGAAGCAAATTCGGCTTCCAAAACACAGCTCATTAAAAAGATCGGCGCCGTTTTTGTGGGCAGCCTGTCACCGCCGGCATCGGACGGATCGTTCCGGGAGAGCGCCTCACGGAATCAATACGAACAGGCAGATAAAGCACTTTCAGCCGGCATCGGTGACAAGCAGGCCGTCTTTGAAGAAGATTTAAAACTGGATATGTGTCTTGCCGATATCACACCCCGCACGAGGTCGGAATTTTCACGGCGGGTTCTCGAGCATATACTGGCCGGGAAGAACTTCTGGATACGCTGCGCGCCTTTTTCGACCGGCAATTATCGTTAAAGCGCACCGCCGACGACATGCATATTCATATCAACACATTGCGCTACCGTCTTTCCAAACTGGAATCACTGACAAATATGAAGCTGGACCGCCCTGAAGACATAACGGCTTTTTATTTGGCGCTGCGCTTTTTAGATCAACATACAAAAAGCACGTAATCATATCATCATTTTTCATATGTTTCTCCATAGTGTGCGGAATCGTTTTTCTTTACAATTAAATGAAAACGCTTTTCTTATCAGGGAGGTTGGGAGAACATGATTTCACGAGAGGCAAAAGAAGCGTTCATCCGGACGGTCTGGAAGGAGAATTATGATGATTCGGCGGCGGGCCGTCTGGTGTATTCTTATGATGCGGCTCCTCAGCTGCAAGCCATGCCGGATGCGGTAATCGCCCCCCGCAGCGCGGATGACGTGTCCCGTATATTAACGATTTGCAGCAGGCATGACATTCCGATCGTGCCGAGGGGTTCAGGCACAAACTTATGCGGCGGCACATGTCCGTCTGAAGGCGGGCTTGTGCTTTTATTCAAACATATGAACCGCATTTTAGAAATCGATGAAGAAAATTTGACGGCAACCGTCCAGCCGGGCGTGATTACGCAAGATATGATCCGTGCGGTTGAACAAAAAGGTTTATTTTATCCGCCTGATCCGAGCAGCATGAAAATATCGACAATCGGCGGGAATATTAATGAAAATTCCGGCGGGCTGCGCGGTTTGAAGTACGGCGTCACTCGGGATTATGTCCTCGGCCTTGAAGCCGTCTTGGCTTCAGGCGATATCATCCGCACAGGAGGAAAGCTGACAAAGGATGTCGCCGGTTATGATCTGACCCGGCTTTTCGTCGGATCAGAAGGGACGCTCGGCGTTGTGACGGAAGCGACTTTAAAGCTGGTTCCGAAGCCGGAAACGAAAAAAACGCTGCTTGCACTCTATGAACATATTGAAGCGGCTGCGGAATCGGTTTCTGCCATCATCGCTGAAAAAATCATTCCGGCGACACTCGAATTTCTGGATCAGCCGACACTGCAGGTCATTGAAGATTACGCCAAGATCGGGCTTCCGACCGACGCAAAAGCGGTGCTGCTGATCGAACAGGACGGTGACATCGAAACGGTCAGACGAGATATGGAAAAAATCGAAGCGATCTGTAAAAACGGAGCAGCCGTATCCGTCCAAACGGCTGAAACCGAGGAAGAGGCATTCGCGCTTACAGAGGCCAGAC
The DNA here is from genome assembly GCF_041222765.1 of Bacillus sp. JNUCC-21. Classification (NCBI taxonomy): domain Bacteria; kingdom Bacillati; phylum Bacillota; class Bacilli; order Caryophanales; family Bacillaceae; genus Bacillus; species Bacillus sp. JNUCC-21. The sequence goes on from NZ_CP166019.1 coordinate 2,954,158, forward strand.
GGTCCGCATTATCAGCCCTTGCCCGGCTGAAACCGACAACGATTCTGGAAGATGCGACCGTGCCGAGATCACAAATTGCCAGCATGGTCAAAGCCATTAACGAGATTGCAGAAACATACGGCCTGTCCATCTGCACATTCGGCCATGCCGGAGACGGCAACCTCCATCCGACGTGCACCACCGATATCCGAAATACAGAGGAGATGGAACGTGTCGAAAAAGCTTTTGCCGCCATTTTTGAAAAAGCGATTGAGCTGGGCGGGACGATAACGGGTGAACACGGGGTCGGCATCGTAAAAGCGCCGTATTTAGAAATGAAGCTGAAAACAGAAGGCATCACCGCCATGAAAGCGATCAAACAAGCGCTTGATCCCCAAAATCTGCTGAATCCGGGAAAAATATTCGCCAATTCATCAAGGAAACGCGTGGTGGTGATGAAATGACAACGGCTAAAGAGCAGCAACAAATTCAAACAGAATTCAAAAACCGCATGGATGAAGGTGAATTGCTGAACTGTATGCGCTGCGGCTTCTGCCTTCCTTCCTGTCCGACCTATATTGAATCGGGATTTCAAGAATCCCATTCGCCGCGCGGCCGGATCGCCCTGATGAAAGCCGTCACAGACGGACTGATCGAGCCGGATGAAGATGTCGAGCGCTCACTTTCGCTGTGTCTCGGATGCCGGGCATGCGAGCCCGTTTGTCCGGCAGGGGTCAATTACGGACAGCTGCTTGAAGAAGCGAGGGATATCATTCATCAAAATAAAAAGCATAAGCCGGGCGTGCGCCTCTTGCGGAAAGCCGCCTTCACCGGGCTTTTCCCTCATCAAAACCGCATGCAGACAGCCGTGAATCTTCTCGGAATATACCAAAGATCGGGACTGCAGACCGCCGTCAGAAAAACCGGTATGCTGCGCGTTTTGCCTGAACATCTGCGCACAATGGAACAAGTGCTCCCGCCCGCCCCGAAACGGAAAGACATGAAGGAAAGGCCGCGTTTTCTTCCTGCCGCGGGTCCCGTCCAAAAACGGGCCGCTTTTTTCTCGGGCTGCTTAATGGATACGATGTTTTTAGCGACAAATCATGCGACAACGGCGCTTTTACAGGCGGCCGGGTGTGAAATCGCGGTCCCGGACGGCCAGGCGTGCTGCGGCGCGCTTCACGGGCACAGCGGAGAAAAAGAGATGGGAAAAGAACTGGCCAAGCGGAATATCGCGGCTTTTGAGGCGCTTGACGCTGATTATATCATTACAAACGCCGGCGGATGCGGCGCCTTTCTTCAGGAATATCCGCATTTACTGAAAGATGAACCTGGATGGGCGGAACGTGCCGAACAATTCGTCCGGAAGCTCAAAGACTTTTCATCCGTACTGGTTGATCTGAAGTTCCATCAAAAAAACCTGCGGGCGCAATCTCCTCATATCGTCACATATCAGGACTCCTGCCATCTCCGCAATGTGATGCATACGTCAGAGGAACCGCGCACGCTTTTGAAAAGCATTAAAGGGGCTGAGTACAGAGAAATGGAAAAGGCCGACAGCTGCTGCGGGTCGGCGGGAATTTATAATATAACAGAGTCAGAGATGTCTATGAAAATATTAGACAGTAAGATGAAAGCCGCCGGAAAAACGGAGGCGGCCGTCATCGTGACAGCCAATCCCGGATGCCTTCTGCAAATGCAGCTCGGCATTTTACGCGAAGGATTAACAGGCCGTGTCCGCGCGGTTCATTTGGCGGATTACCTTTTGGAAGCGGCGGATTTGTCATAAGATGAAAGCAGAGAGACCGATCGGCTCTCTGCTTTTTTATGATGCTGCAATGTTCGGACGGCCGCGGATTTATCCGGGTATTGAAGCTTCCAGTCTGGCACTCGGATCACGCCATACATTCGCCCATTTTTTCACAGCCGCAATGATAATCACAAGCCCGAGAATGAGCATGATAATGGATAAAACGCCATTCAGCACGTTGTATCCCGCCGCTTCGGGGTTCAAATACACATACCGCACCATCCAATAACCCGCATAGTTGACGGTCACGTACAAATAAGCGAGAGGAATCAGGCATGTCAGCATATAGCGCCGCTTATCGGCTATTTTTAATACGACGGTCGCACCGATAATTAAGCCGACAGACGCCATAAGCTGATTGGATACGCCGAACAGCGCCCAAATGGAGCTGATGTCGCCCGAATACAGAAGATAGCCCCACAGCAGGCAGGCGAGCGCGCTTGAGAAAATCGAGCCCGGCAGCCAGTCTGTTTTTTTCAGCGGCTTATAGACCTCTCCGAAAAACTCTTGAATCAAGTACCGGGCGACACGGGTTCCCGCATCAATCGCCGTTAAAATAAACACCGCTTCAAACATAATGACGAATTGAAAAAAGTATGAAGCCAAATGACTGAAAAACGGAATCTCCGTAAAGATATACGTCATTCCGACGGCAAGCGTAACAGCGCCGCCCGTTCTTCCTTCCAGACTGAGCCCGATTTCTTTACTCAATTCAGGCAGATGGACGACATTCATCCCGAGGGTGCGGAATATTTCAGGCGTGCTGTTTATAGCAAAATAGTCGGCGGGCTCAAGAGCGGCAGCTGCAATGAGCGCCATAATTCCAACGAGACATTCCACAAGCATTGCTCCGAAAGCAACCGGCTTTATATCACTCCATTTATCCAGCATTTTCGGCGTTGTGCCGGAACCGACAAATGCATGAAAGCCCGAAATGGCGCCGCAGGCAATCGTTATTGAAATAAACGGCCAGACAGGACCCGCGATCACCGGCCCTCCGCCGTGAATAAACTCCGTTACGGCCGGAAATTTAATGGCGGGATTGACGAAAAAGACGCCTGCGATCAAAGCGGCAAAAACCCCGATTTTCATAAAACTGCTTAAATAGTCACGCGGAGCCAGCAAAAGCCAAACCGGAAGCGCCGCGGCGAAAAACGCATAAACAGGAAGCGCCACTGCAAGCGTTTTCGCATCCAGTGTCAGCATGTCCCCGAGAGCCGTTGTCTGCAGCCGCGGCCCGATGACAACACCGGCCATTAACAAAAGAAACCCGACAGTTGATGCGAGTTTGAGATTGCCCGTTTTTTTATAGTAGACGCCGACCCCCATCGCGATCGGAATCGTAATCCCCACCGCAAACGTTCCCCACGGGTTTTTCTCAAGCGCGTGCAGCACAACCATGGACAGCCCCGCCATCGTGATCGTAATGATAAACAGCATCGAGAGACCCGTGCAAAAACCCGCCACCGGGCCGAGCTCTTCTTTGGCGACTTCAGAAAGCGTTTTCCCTTTTTTCCGCATTGATGCAAACAATACGACAATATCGTGCACGGCTCCTCCGATCACCGCCCCGATTAACAGCCATAAAAGCCCGGGCAGATAGCCGAACTGAGCTGCCAGAATCGGTCCGACAAGCGGGCCGGCAGCGGCGATTGCCGCGAAGTGGTGGCCGAATGACACCCACTTATTCGTCGGCACATAATCTTTCCCATCCTCAAGCACATGGGCCGGAGTCGGTGTCTGATCATTGATTTTTAAAACTTTGACCATCATAAAGGTACCGTAAAGCCGATAGGCGATCGCCAGAATACATATAGACGCTATGACGATTGTAATCGCATTCATTTAATCCCAGCCCCTTTTCTCTTTTTCTAAATATTATCACAATTATCAGATAACAGGAGATGATTTTTACGTAAAAAAAAGCCGGCGGCTAAGCCCGGCTTTTCGGAACATTATTTGCCTGATAAACGGATGACATTCCAGGACAGCGGAGTAAAATGAGCCGTTATCCCTTCAGCATTTGCCGAAGACGTTCCGTTTGAGTGAGGCGTAACTTCTTTTCTGTTTTTTTGATTGGTCGCTTTCATATCCTGATGCTCCAGCACGATATGCTCAATGATGCGGTAATCTTCAAACCCCCTCAGTTTGATCTCCGTTTCCATCAGTTCCTTGCTTTTGTTGACGGCAAAAATGGTCAGGGCTTCATCCTCTTCGCGGTAAACGGCCGCAGCATCAACATACGGCACATCCGTAAAGTCCGCCGAGTCGTATTTCGGGGAGGTAATCAGCAGCTTCATCGAAGTCCCTCTCCCGTAGACAGAGGCGTGCATGTAAGGGTAAAAGATCGGCTGCCTCCATGCTTCTCCGCCCTTTTCGGTCATGATAGGCGCAATTACGTTGACAAGCTGGGCGAGACAGGCGATCTTTAGTCTGTCCGCATGCTGCAGCATGGTAATCAGCAGTGAACCGATCAACAGCGCATCTTCAAAATTGTAGATGTCTTCAAGAATCGGCCGGGCCGTAATCCACGGCTCCACTTTTTTATCCGCTTCATTTGAGTGATACCACACATTCCATTCATCTAAAGAAAGGTGAATCGTTTTTTTGCTGCGTTTTTTCGCTTTCATATAATCACATACGGCTGTGACGGATTTAATAAAATGGTCTAAATCCATCGACTTCGCCAAATAGTTCTCAAGATCATTTTCATGGTTGCCGTAATAGGTATGCAGTGAGATGTAATCCACATGCTCGTACGTATGCTCAAGCACCTCGGCCTCCCACTCAATGAAGGACGGCATGCCGCTGTTTGAGCTTCCGCAAGCCACCAATTCGATCGTCGGGTCCGTCCATTTCATCACCTTTGCCGTTTCAGCGGCGAGCCGTCCGTATTCATGCGCCGTTTTATGACCGATCTGCCAAGGGCCGTCCATCTCATTTCCTAAGCACCATGTTTTGATGCCGTAAGGTTTTTCATATCCGTGCGATTTTCGTAAGTCGCTCCAGTATGACCCTTCAGGATGGTTGCAGTATTCGACGAGGTTCCGGGCGGCATCGATCCCTCTCGTCCCGAGATTGACCGCCATATTCACTTCGGCGTTCACTTTTTTCGCCCACGTTAAAAATTCATTCGTCCCCACTTCGTTCGTTTCTGTCGTCTGCCATGCCAAATCTAGCCTCCGCGGGCGGTCCTTCACCGGCCCGACGCCGTCTTCCCAATTGTAGCCCGAGAGAAAATTCCCTCCCGGATAGCGGATGAACGGCACTTGCAATTCCTTGATTAACTCCTGCACGTCTGTTCTGAAGCCGTCCTTGTCGGCTTTCGGGTGTCCTGGCTCATAAATGCCTTCATACACCGCCCGGCCCATATGTTCTATAAATGATCCGTACATCCGTTTGTTCACTTCACCGATGATATATTCTTTATCTGCTGTAATCCCCGCTTTTTTCATTATTATATTTCCTCCCTCTCTCTATCCCTTCACTCCGCCTACTGTGAGTCCGGAAATGAAGTATTTTTGGAAAAACAAGAATATGATGATCACCGGAAGTATCGCAAAAACGGACCCGGAAATCAGCATGTCATAGTTGTTGCCGTACGGACTCAGCAGGCCTGAAAGTCCGATTGGAAGCGTAAACATTTCTTTCGACCGAAGCACGATCAGCGGCCATAAAAAGTTATTCCAGCTGTTTAAAGATTGAAGAATGATCATTGCCCCGAATGCCGGTTTCATGAGCGGCGCCATAATTCTGAAAAAAATGCCGAATTCGGTGCAGCCGTCCATTCTCGCTGAATCAAGCAGATCCTTCGGAAGTCCGAGCGCATATTGCCGGAAAAAGAACACAGCGACAGGCGACACAATAAACGGCAGAATCACTCCCGTATAAGAATCGATCAAATGAAGACCCACCGTCAATTTGAACAACGGAAGCATCATCACTTCAAGAGGCACCATCATAATGATCAGCACAAGAACGAAAATAATATTTCTGCCTTTAAATTCGTAGACACCGAGTCCGTAGCCGATCAAAGAGGAAAAAAACAGCGTGAGAACCGTGGTGAGAACGCCGAGAAGCAGGCTGTTAAAAAACCATTTGAAATAAATGCTCCCCCCGTTGAACAAATAGGTGTAGTTATCAAGGCTCATCACATCCGGATCAAGGCGCAGATTCAGCCCGATACGCATCAGCTCAGATGACGGCTTTAAAGAACCGAGAAATAGACAGATCATCGGAAAGATATACAACAGGCTCAGCATGATAAAAAACAAGGTAAACGCAACTCTGTACACGGAAAACATGTGATTGTTACGCAACGCTTATCCCTCCCCTTTAAACGAACCGGACAGTTTCAGTGAAACAAGACTGACTAGTAAGATGACAAGCAAAAGGACAATTCCGATTGCGGCCCCGTACCCCATTTCGTTGTATGCAAGCCCCTGCTGATATAAATAACCGACAAGCGTGAGGCCGATATTGCCCGGGGAATTATTCTGCCAAAGCACATAGCTTTCCTCAAACATTCTGAAACCGCCGATAATACTGATCGTTAACACATAAACGGACACCGGCTTTAAAAATGGAAGAGTAATATGCCGGAACTTTTTCCACGTACTCGCCCCGTCAATTTCAGCCGCTTCATACAATTCTTTCGGCACGTTTTGCAATCCCGCCAGAAAGTAAAGAATGTTAATCCCCATCCACCTCCATGACGCAAGCAGCACCATTAAAAACATGCCGGTGCCTTTGTTGTTGAGCCAGTTTTGGGGTGATGCGCCAAGCTTCATCATCAGCTCGTTTGCAAGCGACGTATTCATTTCTCCGAACATCAGACGGAAAATAATCCCCGCTACGATCGTCGATGTTAAAGCCGGTACAAACAGAGCCGATTTAAACACATTTCTGAACCTGACGAGCTTCGAATTCAGAATCACCGCCAAAAGAAGCGGCACCGGAATCAGCACAATCAGCGTCCAGAAGGTATATTCCAATGTGTTAAATAATGCCGTATAAAAGGTTGGATTAAGAAGAGCGGTATAATTGGAAAACCCGACAAATGTAATTTCTCCCGGCAGTATCCGTTGAAAGCTCATGATAAACACGCTGATAATCGGATACAAAAAGAAAACGAGAAACGAAATGATAAATGGCGCCGTAAAAAGATAAGGCGCCGCTTTTTTTGAATACAGCACATTGCGCCGGCGCGGCTTCTTCCGGACTGCAGAAACGGTTTGCGCTGTCTCTGTCTTTACAGGTCTCATAAAAGCTCCCCCGCTTTCACTGTTAAATAGGGCGGCTTCTCCTATTTCTCTAATTGCTCTGCCGCCTCGTCCAAGGCTTCCTTAGGTGTTTTTTCCTGCGTCTTCAGCGCATCGAACAGCACTTGTCTGACAACGAGATCAGCCGCTTTAGAGAAGTCTTCATGCAGATAAATCGGATTGATCTCATCTTTTATTTCAAGGAGCGAGGAAAAAATTGACGTACCGTTCCGGAAGAAATCCGTGTACTTGTTTTTCTCCTTCAATTCTTTTGAATTCCACACGTCCCAGCGGAGCGGGTCAAAGCCGAGCACCGTCCAAAGCTTTATATTCCCTTCCTTCGAACCTTTCGCAAAACCGAGAAATTCTTTCGCGAGCTTCAGATGTTCAGCCTGCTTCGGCACGACGGTGGCTGTTCCGCCTAAACCCGCTGATCTGTCACCGCCTTCTTTCCAGGCCGGCATAGGGTAAATCGCCATTTTTCCTTTTAAATCAGGCATATAATCGATAAACCGTCCCATGTACCAAATGGGCATCAGCACTGAGGCTGCCCCGCCCTGATTCATAAAACCGTAGTATTCTTCGCTGTGATGGCCGCCGCCGGGAGCCGGCAGAAGGGTTTTATCATTTACCATGTCCTTTACATAATTCAGTGTGTCTGTATTCGTCTTGCTGTTCAGAATCAATTTTCCGTTTTTGCTGTAGTAGCCTGACCCTTGCTGCGAAATCATGGATAGGAATGTGGCGGAGTCGTTTGTTTCAACCGTTCCCATCGGTTTCCCAGCGGCCTCACGCACTTTTTTCCCTGCCCGCCGGTAATCTTCCCATGTCTTAATGGCGGCGGGATCAACGCCCGCTTTTTTCATGATATCCATGTTGTAAAACATGACGGTCGTCCCCACATGTGTATCAAGGCCGTACAATTTTCCGTTTTTGCTGTATAAGGCCAGACGCGCTTCCACAAACTTATCGCGGTCTTTTTCAATCAGCGGCGTCAGATCGGCAAGCGGGATATCCTTCCCCTTCAGAAAGTTCGAGAACCGGCTTAATTCCACGTCGGCTATATCGGGAAGCCCCTCACCCGCGATCAGCGAAACCGATAAATTATCATGCATTTGTCCATAAGGATAAACAACGGTATTCAGCTTGATTTTGCGATCCGGATATTTCTGATTCCATTCTTTGACCATTTCCTGATAAAACTGTTCGTGCAGACCGTTAAATGTCCAAAACGTCAGCTCTGTTTCTCCCGGCCGGCCGGCAGTCCGTTCTTGTGAACAGCCGGCGGTAAACAAGAAGAGCATCATCAGCACCAAACATACAGCGGTCGTTTTTTTCATGTCATTACCCCTTCCACTTTAGGCCGTGCGGCTATTGATGCAAATGATGTGCAAAGAGCGCTGCATTTTCATTTATGATGGTTAAACCGGTATAACGGTCTCGCAGTGTGTGCGCATGCTTAAGCGCATCGCTGACAAGGTCCTGTTTTACACCGATCTCATCGAAACAGGCGGGACCTCCCGCAGATGCGAGCCACCCGGCAATTGTCTTGCCGTCGGGAAGCCCTTCATATGCAGATTGAATCGCCTCGCGAAAGTGCGGCGGCAGTTCAGCAAGCTTTTCGTGACAAGCCAGTTCTTTGTAAATATCACTCAGCACCGCGCACGCACAGCCGACCTTCGCACCGTGGAGAATCGGAGGTTGTTTTGCCTTCAGCATTTCCATCTCAATCCAATGCGAGATGTGATGTTCTCCTCCTGAGGCGGGGCGGGAGTGGTCAAGCGCAAGCATGACAAGACCCGAAACGATCAGCGCTTCCATCAGTATATGAATGCCGGCCTCCGTTCCCATGGCAATGTCAGCGCGGTGATCAATGCACTGCCAAAGCGCGTCTTTCACAAGCTTCGCCCCGGCTTCTGAGTACGGCTCACCCGCAAGCCTGCGGGAAATCTCCCAATCTGCCAGCGATGTTATTTTTCCGAGCATGTCTCCGAAGCCCGCGGCTGTCATTGAACGGGGCGCTTCTTTTAATACATTCGTATCCGCAAATAAGGCGATCGGCGCTTTCGTTTGAATCGTCGTTTTGATTCCGTTTAATATGAGCGGCGCTCCCGCCGACGTAAAACCGTCGACTGACGGAGCGGTGGGGAATGAGATAAACGGCAATCCGCGCTGGCAGGCGGCAAACCGCGTAATGTCGTGAATCGTTCCTGAACCGGCCGCAATGATGACATCCGTCTCTTCCGCGAGGTTGATCAGCGTATAGACCAATGTCCTCTCATCAGCCGCGGCGGCCCCGGCTTCATGCTCCGGAATGATGACTTTTGACGCTTTGATCCCGCCTGCCCTCAATTCGTCCGCAAGCAGACGCCCCGCCGCCTCGTACGTGTTCCGGTCACAGACGATGACCGGATGATTCCAGCATTTTTTTTGCAGAAATCTGAGAAGCTCTTCTTTTGCATTCGCCCCGATCACGATATCTTCTATTTGAATCGGTGAGCGGCTGGCCCCTTCCTTGTCAAACTCGGATTGAATGTCCTCAGGAGAACGTTTCATGAAAGGATTCCCTCCTTCGCTAATTCTGTCAGGTCTTTAATAGAATCAAGGACGATGTCAGGTTCATATAGACGGGGCTCCCCAAGTTTGGCCGACCCCGCCAGAACCAATACGCTTTTCATCCCGTACAGGCTGCCCATTGCGATATCTGATTCGAGGCTGTCTCCGATAATGGCGCATTCCTCAGAGGGAAGTCCGAGCGCTTCACATGCCGCCTCAGCCATCAGCCAAGACGGTTTGCCGATGACAAGCTCCGTTTTTGCTCCGGCGGATGCTTCAATGGCCCCGATCATTCCCGCGACGTCCATGGCATGGCCGCCTTCATTCGGAAAGGAGCGGTCCCGGTTCGTGGCGATGATGCGCGCGCCGGAGGAAGCCGCCTTAAAAGCGAGATTCAGATCCTCATAGGTGACGGTTTCATGCAGGGAGATGACAAGCCAGTCTGCCGCCTGCGGGTTTTGCGCCAGGGCGACACCCGCTAAAGCGAGTTCATCAGTCAGCCCTTTTTCCCCTAACACCCACACCTTTGACATAGGATAATGCTTCTTTAAAAATGATGCCGTCACACTGGAGGACAGCACGATGCTCCGTTCATCCGTGCGGATACCGGCACCCAGCAGTTTCTTTCGGCACATTGCTCTTGATAGATTGCCGCGGTTACTTAAAAAGACAACGGCTTTGCCCAGTGACTGAAGGGTATGAACGGCTTCTTTTGCGCCGTCAATCAGCTCCCGCCCCCTGAATACGGTTCCGTCTAAATCAATCAGAAACCCGGCTGCGTCAAGTTTGGCCATAATAAGCATTCGCCCCGTGTTTTCTGTAAAAATGCTTATCATGCAGCACTCTGTCGATCGGACTGAGCTGTTTGTTCAGCATAAGCGAATGGTAGGCCATTTCCGCTACCGTTTCGAGCACAACGGCGTTATGCAGGGCATTCAGCGCGTCCGTTCCCCAGCAGAACGGGCCGTGGCTGTGGACGAGGACACCCGGATTTTGTTCATACGGTTCGTTTTGAAAAGTTTCGGCTATGACTTTGCCTGTATGATATTCGTAATCTTTCACAATTTCTTCTTCATACATTTCCCTCGTGCAGGGTATAGCGCTTTCAAAGTAATCCGCGTGAGTCGTTCCGAGAGCGGGTATGTCTCTTCCGGACTGAGCCCAGCTCGTCGCCCAGCGGGAGTGCGTATGAACGATTCCGCCGATAGCCGGAAACGCTTTATACAGATAAAGATGGGTCGGCGTGTCAGAAGACGGTTTCAGCGAGCCTTCGAGAATGTCTCCGTCCTCATTCAGGACGACCAGTTTGTCAGCGGTCAGCTCACTGTAATCGACACCGCTCGGTTTAATGACGATTCTCCCGCTCTCTCTGTCAATGCCGCTGACATTCCCCCATGTAAACGTGACAAGGTTATGTTCCTCAAGCTTCAGATTGGCGGCGAGCACTTCTTCTTTTAACGCTTCAAGCATGGCGGCTCCCCCCTTTCGCAAAATCACGGTTTTTAATGGCTTTCAGGCGTTTCATGACATTGTTTTCTTTGCCGAAGTAGTGTACGAGCTCTTTATATTCAGCATATAAGCTGTCATAAATCTCAACTCTTTCCCGGTTCGGGGCATAAAAGCCGTCTTTTAATTTCCCCATATGCGCACATGCTTCGGCAATATTGGAGTATCCCCCGTTTTCCCGTCCCGCGGCGAGCGCTCCGAAAATCGCGGAGCCGAGTGCAGGCGCCTGCGGAGACCCGGATAATTGAATGTCCATATTTGTGACGTCTGCATAAATTTGCATGATAAATGGATTTTTCTCAGCGATTCCTCCGGCTGCGTAAAGCTCCTCGACCGGAACGCCGTTTTCCCGAAACGTTTCGATAATCATCCTCGTTCCGAACGCCGTCGCTTCAATCAATGCCCTGTAGATTTCTTCCGGCTTCGTGTGCAGCGTCATGCCGAGCATCATGCCCGTCAAATCGGCGTCCACCAAGGTTGACCGGTTTCCGTTCCACCAGTCAAGCGCGAGAAGGCCGCTATCCCCCGGAACAAGTTCAGCTGCTTTTTTGCTGAGCAGCTCGTGGATGTCTATTTGTTTATCCTCAGCTTCCTTCTCATAGTCTCTCGGAACGCACGTTTTGACGAACCATTCAAAGTGGTCGCCGACACAGGACTGCCCCGCTTCATATCCCGCATATCCGGGCAAGATGCCGTTATTGACGACCCCGCACATACCGGGGACGATATGTTCTTCCTCGCCGAGCAGCACATGGCAGGTAGACGTTCCCATAATCATCAGCATTTTCCCCGGCTCTGTAATACCGACCGCGGGCACTGACACGTGGGCGTCGACATTGGCGACGGCAACGGCCGTCCCCGGCAGAAGCCCGGTCAGCTCCGCCATTTTTTCGGTCAAACCTCCTGCCTTTTCCCCGACTGAATAAATGGTGCCGCTTAATTTATCCTTTGTAATCGCTTTCATTAACGGGTTGAGCTTTTCAAAAAAATGATCCGGCGGATACCCCGTCTCCTCATTCCAGATTGCTTTGTAGCCGGCCGTGCAGTTGCTTCGCTTCAATGAACCGCACAATTGATAGACGATCCAGTCTGCCGCTTCCACAATCCGATCTGCCGCCTTGTATATATGCGGCGCTTCTTCCGCGATTTGCATGATTTTCGGGATCATCCATTCAGAAGAAATTTTACCGCCGTATCTTTTAAGGAATGTTTCTTTTGTGTCTTCGGCAATCGTGTTCAAACGGTCTGCATGTTTTTGAGCCGCATGATGCTTCCACAGCTTCACATAACTGTGGGGCTCCCGTTCAAATTCCGGCAGCATACAAAGCGGCTGCCCCGCGACGTCTATCGGCAAAATCGTGCAGGCGGTAAAATCAATTCCTATGCCGATCACGTCTTTTGGATCAGCGCCCGCCTCTTGAAGCAGGTTCGGAATCGCCGTTTCCAGAACTTCGATATAATCGGCAGGATGCTGAAGCGCCCAGTCCCGAGGGAGTTTTTCACCCGTCTTCGGCAGCGTGCGGTCAATGACAGCATGAGTATATTCTTTTACCGCAGACGCGATTTCTTCGCCCGTGCGGACATTGACAAGCACCGCCCGGCCGGACAATGTGCCGAAATCAACACCAATCGTATACGCCATATCAATTCCCTCCCAGCCGGTATAATACGTCATTCCATTTCAACTCTTTTTTCAGCTCATGTATTTCGGTATTGCGGGAAATAAAGATGCTTTCAATGCCTGCCATCTCAGCCCAGTCAAGCATCTGTTCAGCCGTAAGCCGGAAGGACATACAAGTATGATGGGCGCCTCCCGCCAAAATCCATGCTTCCGCAGCTGTTTTCAGCGATGGCTCCGGCTTCCATAGCACCCGCGCCACAGGGAGATTCGGCATATCATGATCAATTTCCCTGCCTTCCGCTTCATTCAGAATGAGACGGAATCGCCCGCCGATATCAATGATGCTGGCGATGATGGCTGAACCGCCGATTCCGTTAAAGACCAACCGGGCCGGATCTTCCTTCCCTCCGATTGAGAGAGGATGGACTTCGATTTTCGGCTGATCAAGGGCGATCGTCGGACATACTTCAAGCATATGTGATCCGAGAATCATCGCACGCCCCGGTTCAAAATGGTACGTATAATCTTCCATGAAGGAGGTTTGTTCTCCGTCCGCCATTATTTTCATCATTCGCACAAGGGCAGCCGTTTTCCAATCGCCTTCGCCGGCAAATCCGTACCCTTTTTCCATGAGACGCTGAACGGCAAGACCCGGAAGCTGCTTCATTCCGTGCAAAACTTCAAACGAGGTCGAAAACGCTGTATATCCGCCCCGTTCGAGAAAGGCCGTTAATCCGAGTTCAATTTTCGCCTGTTCTTTAATGGAAGCAACTTTTGCTTCATCCCGTTTTGTTTCGTCGCTGATGACATACAATTTGTCGTATTCCTCATAAAGCGCCTCAATTTCTCCGTCGGTGACGTTGTTCATCACCTCGGTAAGATCGCCGATTCCGTACCCGTCAACCTGCCAGCCGAATTGGATGTGGGCGCCGACTTTGTCTCCGTCAGTAACCGCCACATTCCGCATATTGTCGCCAAACCGGGCTACTTTAATATTCCTGCTTTCATTCCAGGCGGCAGCAGTGTTCATCCATTGCGAAATGTCATGTTTGACTTCCTCATCATCCCAATAGCCTGCGATGACTTTTCTCGTCTGCCCCATTCTTGACTGGATATACCCGTATTCCCGGTCTCCGTGAGCGGATTGGTTGCTGTTCATAAAGTCCATATCAATCGTTTCCCACGGGATGTCGCGATGATATTGGGTATGCAGATGAAGCATCGGCTTTTGAAAAGCGGAAAGACCTTCAATCCACATTTTCGCAGGGGAAAATGTATGCATCCACGTCACGACCCCGGCACAGTTTTCTTGATACTGCGCTTCCCGCAAAACCTCTCTGATCGTTTCAGATGACGTGACAACCGGTTTATGCCTGATCTTGTATCTTGATGACACCCCGCTGAGGCCGTCACATATCCCCTTTGCGTGTTTATCGACAAGCTGCAGCGTTTCCTCTCCGTATAAGTGCTGGCTTCCCGTTACAAACCAAAATTCATATTCTTTGTTCTGAAGCACATTCATTTCCCCTTCCCATCAAAATAAAGCGCTTGCATTTTTAAAAATATACGTACGAATATAAAATATAAAACTTTTACCCTTTTATTTGTACGAACAATTTTATTATAGTTAAGGAGGAATCAAACTGTCAATCTTTTATTGCAAGTAAAAAAGCCGGACACACATGCCCGGCTGATCAATTAATAGGAAGGCCAGCCTGAACTCCAATCGATATCATTGATGAGCATCTTCGGAATTCCGCTGTTTTCGGCATCATACGCATGACGCACTAAAATATTTCCGTTCACAATGTCTTGGCCGCCCGGGCCTTTCCAGCGGTTATTGCCGGAGTCAAGAATCGTTCCTCCGCCTTCTGACATGCTTTTCCCGCTTTTATCGAGATATGGGCCGGTGATGCTTTTGGATCTTCCATAAGCGATTTTGTACGTACTATTCACGCCTGAACAGCATTTATCAAACGACACCATTAAGTAATAGTAGCCGTTCTGGTAGGTGATGGCCGGCGCTTCCAAAGCTCCGCCGTTATTCGGTCTGGCAGCGATGGAATAAAGTGATCCCGTCGGTTTCATTGTATTTTTATCCAGCTTTGTCAGCTTAATGCCGCTCCAAAAAGAACCGAAGGCAAGCCAAGGGTTTCCGTCTTTATCAATTGTCAGCTCCGGATCAATTGCATTGTAGTTATCGGCGCTTGTTGAACGGATGACGAGCCCTTCGTCCTTCCAGTTTCCCGAACTGAGGCTTGTAGATGATGCAAGACCGATCGCGGAGGTATTTTTGCCGAATGAAGAAACGGCATAATACAGCCAATACTTTCCGTTAAAATATTGAACATCGGGGGCCCATTGATTCAGCCCGTAATTCGGCACATAATTGCCCCACCATGACAGCGGGGAAGTAAAGATTGATTTCTGAACGGTCCATACGCCGCCGCTGCCCGCCTTTAAGACGCGAAGCCCCCTCTCCCCTTCCAAACCGGTTCCGAAAGCGTACCACGTGTTTCCTTCCTTCGCCATTGTCGGATCGTGAAGCAATTCATTTGATGCCCCCCAAAACGCGGCAGATGCCGGTGATGAAGACATCAGCAGCAGACCGGCTGTAACGGCTGCGCATGAAAAGCGGATCATGCGTCTGAATCTGTTTTTCATTTGTAAACCCTCCCCCTTTTTTAAAGCGCTTTCAAAAACGTGTTGTCAGATTTTTCTATGTCTTCTCTTATTGTAGACGCAGGGTTCGTATTTGTACAGACAAAAAAAAAGAATCTGCTTAAAAAAGCAGATTCTTCCGTATCTTTATTGATAAGTAATACGGTCAACTGTTTCCCGGTCTAATTTTTTAATCACTTCTGTGATCAATTTTACCGTATTCTCATAATCATCCCGATGCAAAATAGCGGCATGAGTGTGAATGTAGCGCGTCGCGATCGTAATGGACAGCGCCGGCACTCCGTTTGCGGTTAAATGAATGGAACCTGAATCCGTGCCCCCTCCGGCAATGGAATCGAATTGATACGGAATTCCCGCTTCTTCCGCCGTGTTCACGACAAGGTCGCGCAGCCCTTTGTGAGATACCATTGACGCGTCATACAGAATAATTTGCGGCCCTTCGCCGATTTTGCTTTGCGCCTCTTTTTCGGAAATTCCCGGTGTATCTCCGGCAATTCCGACATCCACACCGAACGCGATATCAGGCTGGATCGTATGTGCCGCTGTTTTCGCCCCGCGCAGCCCGACTTCTTCCTGAACCGTTCCGACCCCGTATACTTCATTCGGATGATCGCTGTTTTTCAGTTTTTTTAATACATCGATGGCAATCGCACAGCCGATACGGTTGTCCCATGCTTTCGCCAATAAATGTTTTTCATTGTTCATCACTGTAAATTCAAAATACGGCACAATCTGGTCACCCGGAAGAACGCCCCATTCCATTGCTTCTTCACGGCTCGACGCCCCGATATCGATGAACATCTCTTTAATATCGGCGGCTTTTTTTCTGGCGTCAGGAGGCAGAATGTGAGGCGGTTTCGAACCGATGATCCCCGTGATGTCCCCTTTTTTTGTCACGACGGTGACGCGCTGGGCCAGCATGACCTGAGACCACCAGCCGCCGACGGTTTGAAAGCGGAGAAAGCCTTTATCAGTGATTTGCGTCACCATAAAACCGACTTCATCTAAATGCCCTGAGATCATGATTTTCGGACCGTTTTCTTTGCCCGTTTTTTTGGCGATTAAGCTTCCCAGCCGGTCTGTTGTGACATCATCAGCAAATGGTTCTATGTATGATTTCATCACTTGTCTTACTTCTCTCTCATTTCCCGGTATCCCTTTTGCATCCGTTAACGCTTTCAGCATGGTGAGCGTTTCATCTAATTTTGTCATCAATAAACCTCCTTTTTTTCACTACCCTTCTTATTATACAAAACCAATGCTGAAGCATACGATTAATTCGCCTGAAAAACGGGTAAATGTTTTTATCTATTTCTTTTAAAAAAATGAAACCTTTTGTTTTGTTTTTCGTATTACATCAGATCATGACAAAGGTGAGGAGGTGCCTTCACACATATGGCCATTACAGTATTGAGGATTGTCTTGCTTGCACTTCTTATTTATTTTATTTACATGGGCGTCAAATTCTACGCAAACCCGAAAAGAAGGCTCAGACTGGCGCAATCAAAAGAGAATTTTTATTTTATTGACGAACAGAAAAACACGCGAAAAAATCTCCAGCTTACTTATAAAGGAGTGCTCTTTGAAGGAGAAAAGCATATCCCTTCCAAAGATCATCCGCTGTTTATTCATACGATATTTGTATGGACCGAAAATCCGGAAAAGCTGAACCGCTTTTCTGCAGGTGATTTTGAAGAAGTCGAAAAAAAGGTATTGGAGCGGTACCCGAATTGCAAGATTGATTGGGACCAGCCCATCAAAAAAGCGAAAAAAGCAGGCGAGCGATAAGCTCTCCTGCTTTTTATTCTTTATACACCAAATACATCAGCACAAGGGCGGCTTCAGTGAGAAAAAGCAGCGGCACCCCGTATAAAAAGGATTTGTGTTTCGTTTTATGCCTGAAGGTGCGCATGCCGATCCATACGCCGAGTGAGCCGAACATGGCGGCTGTGAGCCATATTTGTTTCTCTGATATTCTCCACCTGTGCGCCTTTGCTCTTCTTTTATCAGCGCCCATGATCCAAAAGCCGTATCCGTTTATCAATACGGCGTAAATGAAGAGAGCCATTGATTGTCACCCTTTACGTAAAAAAACCGCTCCCGGAAAGAGAGCGGCTTTTTCAACTTACTTGTCTAACTGAGCTTTAGCAGCATCAGCAAGCTGATTGAAAGCAGTAAGATCGTTTACAGCAAGATCAGCAAGCATTTTGCGGTTTACTTCGATGCCTGAAAGCTTAAGACCGTGCATTAAACGGCTGTAAGAAAGACCGTTCATACGTGCAGCAGCGTTGATACGAGTGATCCAAAGCTTACGGAAATCACGTTTTTTCTGACGGCGGTCACGGAATGCATAGTTTCCTGATTTCATGACCTGCTGGTTTGCTACTTTGTATAATGTATGTTTTGAACCGAAATAACCTTTTGCTAATTTAAGAACCTTTTTACGACGCTTACGTGTAACAGTTCCGCCTTTTACTCTTGGCATTAGATTTCCCTCCTAATTGTTCCTTGTCCGATTACTTGATGTTGGCAAGCTGTTGTTTGATGCGTTTGAAGTCTCCTGCGCTCACAATAGCACCCTTGCGAAGCTTACGCTTTTGCTTTTGGGATTTGTTGGCGAATAAGTGACTTGTGTATGCATGAGAACGTTTTAACTTCCCAGAACCTGTCTTTTTAAAACGTTTAGCAGATCCGCGGTGAGTTTTCATTTTTGGCATGGGATTTCCTCCTTATTGCTTTTCGTTTTTCGGCGCGAGCATTAAGAACATGCTGCGGCCGTCCATTTTTGGTTTTGTTTCGACTGTCGCAACTTCCGCACATGCTTCAGAGAAACGGTCCAATACGCGCTGGCCGATTTCTTTATGAGTGATTGCGCGCCCTTTAAAGCGGATAGAAGCTTTCACTTTATCGCCTTTTTCAAGGAATTTAATCGCATTGCGCAATTTCGTGTTAAAGTCATGCTCATCGATCGTCGGACTTAATCTAACTTCTTTTAAGTTAATGATTTTTTGATTTTTGCGTGCTTCTTTGTCCTTTTTCTGCTGCTCGAATCTGAACTTACCGTAGTCCATGATGCGGCAGACAGGCGGTTTTGCATTTGCTGCAACTAACACAAGGTCAAGATTTGCGCGGCCGGCGATTTCAAGTGCTTCCTGACGGGACTTGATGCCGAGCTGATCGCCATTTTGTCCGATCAGACGAACTTCACGTGCACGGATACCCTCATTAACCAATTGATCTTTGCTAATAATGAGCCACCTCCATAGTTTCTTCGAATTGATTCACAACGCTTGTTGACTGCATTCTGCAGGCAAACAAAAAGTGCGGGCATGACAACACACCCACACTACGAACATCTGCATAAATAAAAATGTACGGTCAACCTGCCAACTACATGAATGTGTCAATCAGGTGAGAAGCGGGTGCCTCTGCTTGTGATTTATATTCAATTCAATAACTATTCTACACAATACCGGATCATTAGTCAAGAATGACTTCTCCGGATCAACTTTTTCATTTTAACACGATGCCATTGTGAGCGCAAGGAAAAATGTGAAATTTCGTTCTTTGCCGCACGCGGACGTGCCAACACAATAAAAAAACCCGGGTCTATGATCCGGGTTTATCCTCCGATGAGCTGAACGAATACCGGAATAACCAGCACCGTCACCACTCCTACGACGACAACCGCGATACTTGCCATTGCCGCTTCTACTTCCCCCATCTCAATACCGACCGCAACACCGAGTGCGTGTCCTGATGTGCCGAGAGCCAGTCCCTTAGAGATCGGGTGTTTCACTTTAAACAATTTTAAGAATAGAGCGCCCAGAGCATAGACGATAACGGCGTTGAAAATAACGGCGAAAGCGGTGATGTCGGTGATGCCGCCGATTCCTTTTGACAGCGGAAGGGCAATTGCCGTTGTCGCCGCCTGCGGAAGCATGCTTTTCATAACGGCTGCGTCAAGATGAATGCCTTTTGCGATCAAATAGACAATCGTGACTGAGCAGATAGAGCCGACAATGATAGAAGACATGATCTGCCACCAGTATTTTTTCAGTTTGTCACGCTGTTTGTATAAAGGGATCGCAAAAGCGATCGTCGCGGGCTCCAGGAAGAATTTAATAATGTCTCCCCCGCTTTTATAATCTTCATATGAAAAACCGCCGAGCTTCAGAAAAAGGATTCCAAGCACCATCGCGACAAACAGCGGGGTGAAGAGGAAAAAGCCTCTCGTTTTTTTAAATAAATACGTGCCGATGCCAAAGGCCGCAAGTGAAACGACAATACCGAAATATGGACTCATCCGATTTCCCTCCTAATGCTGCACAAGTTCTTTTTCCTGATTGGAACGGCGCACCGTTTGTTTTTCAGGGGCTGCCTTCTGACGTTTTTGGCTGACAGACAAGATCAGCTGAGAAAAAAGGCCCGTCGCCCCTAACAGAATGATGGTGGCGAGTAAAATGACGAGTGCGATCTGCACGCCGTACTGCTGCATGACGCCAAGTGAATTCATCACGGAGATGCCCGACGGGACAAATAAAAATCCGATCAGTGACGTTAATGATGTTCCCAGCGTTTCTACTTGTTCAAGCTTAATCACTTTCAGGCATAAGAGGACAAATAATAACACCAAACCTACTACGGAAGCGGGTATAGGAATGGGGACAATCGCTGCAATCCCATTAGATATGAGCATAATTACGGCAAAAATAAATGCTTGTGTCAGAAATCCGTACACTTTTTTCGCACTCATTTTCTTCACCTCTTTCTCTTTGTTAGGTCCATTATAAAAGAGAAATCGCCTTTTAAAGCGCTTTCATAACAAACGGCTGAATATTCATTCTGAAATGCAAAAAACGGCTGCTGAAATGCAAAAGCCGCCTCATATAATATGAAGCAGCTTTTTTAAGTCCTTGGCGTATGTACGGCTGACGGGAATTTTAGAGCCGTCTTTTAAGATAAGATTGTACGTCGAATTAAACCACGGATGAATTTCTGTAATATGCTCCGTATTCACGATGAACGCGCGGTGCACTCTCAAGAAACCCGTATCAGGCAGTTTTTTCTCAATGACCGCCAAAGTTTCGTGAACGGAATAAGACGCGGCAAACGTTTTAACGGAAACGTGTCCGTCCTCCATGCCGGCGAAAATAATGTCCTTCGTATCTAAAATGACAATAGATTCACCGGCTGATACAGCCAGTTTATGCGCTCCGGCTGCGGACGGCTGCTCTGAGACGGCTCCTGCCCTGTCCCGCTTCACTCTTTTAAACTTTCTGATCGTCTGGCGCACTCTTTCTTCATCAAAAGGCTTCGTTAAATAATCGAGCGCGTCGACTTCAAAGGCTTTTAAAGCAAATTGGTCATACGCCGTCGCAAAAACGACGGCCGGCGGATTTTTCATGTTTTTCAGCCGTTTGGCAATGTCAAATCCGTTTTCTCCTGACAAATCAACGTCCAAAAACAGCAGATCCGGTTTTTGATCCATCATACTGTCAAAAGCGGATTCAATATTTTCAGCTTCGTTTATGTCACTTACTTCATTCGTCCGTTTCAGCAAATAAGCTAATTCATCTCTTGCCAGCATTTCATCATCAACGATTAACACCTTCAGCATGTTCTTCTCCTTTAGTCATCAGTTTCAAAGGCAGCTCAAATGATACGTCCGTACCTTTGCCGGCCTCACTTTCCAATCGCAGGGCTGCTTTGGGGCCGAACAGCCCGATCAGCCGCTGATTTAAATTGTAAAGCGCGGTTCCCGTCCCTTCTTTAGACGGCAGCGGACGGTTTCCGAGCACGGACAGCAATTCCGGATCAATTCCCCGCCCGTTATCTCCAACCCGCATTAAAACCGACTGACCGGAGGATACCACGCTGACATTGACGGCACAGCTGTCCTGCTTTCTTGAAAATGCATGGCGGAGCGCATTTTCGACGAGAATCTGCAGCACAAAAGGAGGAATTTCGATGTCCTCCAAACCGCGTTCGATTTCAAGACTGATTTTATATTTCCCGGGAAAACGGGCCTGCTCCAATGATAAATACGCCTGCAGATGGTTCAGTTCTTTAGAAAGCGGGATGAGCAGCTGCCTTGCCCCCTGCAGATTGGAACGGAAATAGACGCTGAGCTGCAGCAGAAGCTTTCGGGTTTTTTCCACATCCGTACGGCAAAGAGCAGAAATCGTATTGATCGCATTAAACAGAAAATGCGGATTGACCTGTGCCTGAAGCGCCTTTATTTCTGCGTCTTTCAGCAATTTGCTCTGCAGTTCCGCCTCGCCGAGTTCAAGCTGGGTGGAAAACAGCATGGCGAGTCCTTCTGCAAGCTCTTCTTCAACCCGGCTTAAACCTGACGGGCTTTTAAAGTACATTTTCAGCGTCCCGATCGTATTGCCGTTTGACGTCAGCGGCAATACGATCGCCGCATGCAGCGGACAGGGATCGTGCGTGCATTCAATTTCTTCCTTTGATGTCGCTTTCATAATATGACCCGTTTTAATGACGCGTTTTGACAATCCGGTGATCAGGCTTTCAGACGGAATATGATGGTCGGCACCCGCGCCGACGTGCGCCAAAATCTTTTCGTTATCCGTAAGCGATACCGCGTCCGTTCCTGTTTGCCTGTGAATGATGGCGGCGACGCTTTTGCATGAGCTTTCATTCAGCCCCTGGCGGAAAAACGGAAGCGTCTGATCGGCAATCATCAGCACCCTATGGGTTTCAAGGGCTCTCGCCCGTTCTTCCTTCCGGATAATCGACTGAATGATCGAAAGAAAAATAAAAGTCCCTGACCCGTTTACCAATATCATCGGGATGCCGATGATGCTCACAAGCGTCCAAGCATCAGAAAACGGCTTGGCCATCAAGAGGATGAGCAGCATTTGCAGCGATTCCATTCCGAGTCCGACAAGCGCGGCCACCCGCGGTGTCGGCATCGCATAGCGTTTTCTGAAATACCGTCCGATCCATCCGGACAAAATGCCCGCTAAAACGGATGAGACGGCACAGCTGACTGCGGTCGCGCCGCCGAGTGATAAACGATGCAGGCCGGCCAGTATGCCGACGCCGATCCCCACATACGGGCCGCCTAAGAGTCCGCCGATTTCAACGCCCATAATTCTTGTATTGGCAATTGAACCGGACGGATTAATTTGAAACACCCAGTCATTATTCATGATTGTATTCCGCTGAATTTCTATTCCCGTATAGTTGCTGATGATACTGAACAGCGAGAAAATTGAAATCAGCACCGCTTTGCCTTTATAGCTCTCAGGCTGCTGGAGCGCCTGTCTGAACAATCTGGTATGAGCCAGAACAAATCCCAATATGACGATAATTCCGACTCTTTCCAGCATCATGATGATCAAATGCAGCATACTTTTCACCTGTTCTTTCAAATTTTATTTTATCACGTTTTAGAGCCTGAGACAGAATCTGACACAAACCTGCCTGTTTTTTTCAAATCATCTGAAAACAAATCTTTCACAGTCTATATATCTATTGTAGAATAAACGGGAGCCTTGCGGCAGAGAGTTTCAGAATATAACAAAGAGGAGAAGATCATGAAAGCCGTATTTTTTGATTTGGACGATACACTGTTATGGGATGAAAAAAGCGTCAGAACAACATTCAGGGAAACATGTTTACAAGCGGAAAAAAAATATGGCCTTGACCCGCATACATTTGAAGATGCGGTTCGGAAAGCGGCACGGGAATTGTATATGTCATACGAAACCTATCCTTATACGGTCATGATCGGCATTAATCCGTTTGAAGGATTGTGGGCGAATTTTTCCGAGCCGGTCAGCGAAGGATTTAAACAGCTGAATCGGATTGCGCCGGAATACAGACGAAACGCCTGGACGAACGGCTTAAAAAGCGTCGGTATAGACGATGCGGCTTACGGCGAATATTTGGCGGAGTTTTTCGCGGCGGAACGCAGACAGCGTCCGTACGTGTATGATGAAACGTTTGCGGTGCTTGATAAGCTGAAAGGTGTTTATGAATTGCTTCTTCTGACAAACGGCGATCCCAGCCTGCAGAAAGAAAAACTCGCCGGCGTTCCTGAGCTTGCGCCTTATTTTAATGAAATCGTCATCTCAGGCGCTTTCGGAAAAGGGAAACCCGACGCCTCCATATTCGAACATTGCCTCGGCCTCCTGAACCTGAAAAAAGAAGACGCCATTATGGTCGGAGATAACCTCAATACTGATATATTGGGAGCGAAACGGGCAGGCATTACGACAGTCTGGGTAAACCGGACGCAAAAGAAAAATGATACGGACATTGCGCCTGATTACGTGATCAGCGATCTTCACGAGCTGTTTGCGATTATAGAGAAACAAAAAGAAAGATAATTTTATACGCAAAAAAACCCCATTCTGAATGAACGGGGTTTTTTGTATTTCCGGTTATTTTTTCGCTTCGGCTACAGCCTTTTTCACAAAATCGTCCAATGAGACGGTTTCTGATTTCTGCTCGCCGTATTTCCGGACGTTTACCGCGCCGTTTTCCGCTTCTTGGTCACCGACCACAAGCATGTACGGGATTTTTTGCATTTGCGCTTCACGGATTTTATAGCCGATTTTCTCATCCCGGCTGTCAAGCTCGACACGCAGGCCTTCACGCTGCAGGCGCTCCTGCACTTTTTTCGCATAATCAAGATGCACGGACGGTGATACAGGAATGACTTGGAATTGCACCGGCGCAAGCCATGTCGGAAGGGCGCCTTTGTGCTCTTCGATTAAGAAAGCAACGAAACGCTCCATCGTTGACACGACGCCGCGGTGAATAACGACAGGACGGTGCTGTTTGCCGTCTTCTCCGACGTAAGTGAGATCAAAGCGTTCCGGAAGAAGGAAGTCAAGCTGTACAGTTGACAATGTCTCTTCTTTGCCGATCGCCGTTTTCACCTGCACGTCAAGCTTAGGGCCGTAAAACGCCGCTTCGCCTTCCGCTTCATAGTAGTCGTGCCCCATCTCATCCATTGCCGCTTTCAGCATGGACTGCGCTTTGTTCCACATCTCATCATCATCAAAATATTTTTCCGTATCTTCAGGATCGCGGTAAGACAGGCGGAATGTGTAATCATTCAGGCCGAAGTCTTCGTATACGTCTTGAATCAAACGGACCGTGCGGATGAATTCTTCTTTAATCTGGTCAGGGCGGACGAAAATGTGCGCGTCATTTAACGTCATGCCGCGTACGCGCTGAAGACCTGAAAGCGCCCCGGACATTTCATAACGATGCATCGTTCCCAGCTCTGCGATGCGGATCGGAAGCTCGCGGTAGCTGTGAATGTCCTGTTTGTAAATCATCATATGGTGAGGACAGTTCATCGGACGGAGCACGAGTGTTTCATTGTCCATTTCCATCGGCGGGAACATCGTATCCTGATAATGATCCCAGTGCCCTGATGTTTCGTACAGGTCTTTGCTTCCGAGAACAGGCGTATAGACGTGCTCATAACCGAGGCTCAGCTCTTTATCCACAATGTAGCGCTCGATCACGCGGCGGATGGTTGCGCCTTTCGGCAGCCAGAGCGGCAGGCCTTGTCCGACTTTTTGAGAGTTGGCGAACAATTTTAATTCTTTGCCCAGTTTTCGGTGGTCACGTTCTTTCGCTTCTTCAAGCATCCGCAAATGCTCTTTCAGGTCATCCTTTTTAAAGAAGGCCGTGCCGTAAATGCGCTGAAGCATTTGGTTTTTGCTGTCGCCGCGCCAGTATGCGCCCGCAAGGCTCAGCAGCTTAAATTCTTTAATTTTGCCTGTAGACGGCACGTGCACGCCGCGGCACAGGTCAAAAAATTCGCCCTGCTCATAAATGGAGACCGTTTCGTCTTCAGGGATGGCATCCAGCAGTTCAAGCTTCAGATTATCGCCGATTTCCGCAAACATGGCTTTTGCTTCATCACGGCTCACTTCTTTTCGGATAATCGGCAGATTTTCACCGACGATGCGTTTCATTTCTTTTTCAATCTTCGGAAGGTCATCCGGCGTCAGCGCCTGCTCCATTTCAACGTCATAATAGAACCCGTTTTCAATGACGGGGCCGACTCCGAATTTCACATCTTTATAAATGCGTTTAATCGCCTGGGCCAATAAATGCGCCGTGCTGTGCCGCATGATGTTCAAGCCTTCTTCTGTGCCTTCTGTAATGATTTCTACGGCACCATCCTCTTGAATCGGCGTTCTTAAATCAATTTCCTGTCCGTTCAGTTTTCCGGCTAAAGACTTTTTCTTTAATCCCGGACTGATGGATGCCGCGATATCTTCTGTTGTTGTTCCTTTCGGAAATTCCTTTACCGCTCCGTCCGGAAATGTGATGTTGATCATATCTGACATCTTCGTCACTCCTTTTTTTATGCAAATCAAAAACCCCGCCCCCTATGAAAGGGACGAGGTTAAATAAACGGAATCGTGGTTCCACCCTTTTTTCCGCGCGGCCGATTGTTTCGGCACCTGCGGCTCTAAACTCTGTAACGGGAGTTCCCGTCAGCTATTACTGGCGCTTCTCCCGGCGTTCACAGCTGAAGTTCAAAGGCGGTAAAGACAATGATCCATAGCTGGAAAGCTTTCAGCCTGGGCTCTCCTCTCTTATAAAGCCGGTATCAATGCTTCATGTCCTTATCAATACGTGTAGCAATCATTAATCTTTTATGTATTATAAAATGTCTGTGAGAAAAATGCAACTCGGTTTTCCGTCTGATTTCGCAAAGACAGCCCTGCCGCTTACACAAGGCCGTCCGTGCGGCTATCCTTCCGTCTTCTCGGCGGCAAACGCGCCCAGCGGAAAAAGGCGCACCCTCTCCTGAAACACGTTTTGAATCGTTCTGGACATCATATGCTCCGGTTTGTCCGTATACAGTTCTACCGTCTCAGGCGCAATGGAGATCAGCGGCGCAAGGAGATGGGAATCTATATACATCGGGTGCTCCCGCACAAACCGTCTGTCTATGTATTTTTTCTGTTCCCGTTCTGACAAATAGCGCAGCTCCCACAGCGTAAAAGCCCGGTCATGTACGATGCGGACTTTCTTCATCCGCGGCGGATTGGATGTCACATAATCTCTCAGAGACTGGATAAAGTTTTGATATTCCTGTTCCATCCGGTATTCATCTATCGCAGCCTCCGCGTATTCTCTGAGCCGCTCATAATACCTGCCGAGCCGGAACGTCTGAAACGAACGCACGGAAAAAACACCCGCATCAAGTGAAATCGTCCGGAGCGCATCTGAAATAAACTGTGTGCGCGGCTCTTTCTTCGGCTCGAACGGATGATCCTCAAGCTCTCCTTCCATAATGCTGTGTGCAAGCTGAAGGATTTGCTGCTGTTCATCCTGATCGGTGAAGCAGTATGCGTCCTCAATAAGCGAAAGCATATGCTCGTCTTCTTTGCATTCCAAAAAAAACCTGACAAGTATCGGCTCAATAAAGCGCTGAACGCAAAAAGCCGTTTCAGACCTTGCGATTCCGACTTTTTTTATGCCTTCACGGACAATAAAATGTCTCCGGTCGTCCGATTGCTGAATGAGATGTAAAAAAGCGGCGGTATCGTGGTCATCTTCAAAGATCACTTCAAGCATATTTGTCCCCCCTTACGGCATCTGTTACAAGTATATGGGGGATGTTTTTAAAATAGACGTAAAGGTTAGCTTTCACCGCCGAACAAATGACGCACCTTCTTTTTAAATATAACGGGAAGCGATAAAAATACGATGTAAAGACAGATCACGCCGAGTACGGTCAGCACATTGCCGGACATAAAGCTCGCGCCGAGCACATTCAGGACGATCGTCCCCGGAATGATGCCCGCTGCGGTCGCCAAAAAATACGTCATCGGCCTGACTTTCGATAGGCCCGCGGCATAGCTGATCACATCAAAGTTAACAGGCAGAATACGCAGGATAAAAATATAAAAGAAGCCATTGGTTTTCATCTGCTTTTGAATGACTTCCATTTTTCCATGGCGGCTTTTCTCATTAAAGGCAAACAGCCCCGCCGCAAAAAAAGACGCGGCGGCAGCGCCCATTGAGCCCGCCAGCGTATACACGGTGCCGAAAAACGGGCCGAACGCCAATCCTCCGGCGACGGAAACGATTGATACGGGAAACAGCACAAAAGGCCTGACGATGGAAATTCCGATAAACACAAGCGGCGCAAAAACACCGAACGATAATACCCACAGCCGGATCTCCTTAGGCGACAGATTCAGATATTTGCGGTTTGCCCACAGCAAAAGGCCCGCTCCCGCCGCAGCCGCAGCCCAAGTGACAGCCTTCTTATTCCTCATTCCCTCAAATCCTTCCCATTGGACGCCGGCATCATGAACGGCGGCGGTTTTCCCCGTCAAGACGGACGGGCGAAGCCAAATATAAAATCCGCTCCATCAGTCTTGCCGCTTTTACTTCTTCCTTTTCTCCCCGCTGTGAATACGTAAAATGATGCTTCAGCTCGTCAGGTGAGAAATTAGACGAGAAGAAAGTGGGAAGCTGCTGGCTCATTCTGTGCTGAAGCACGGTGCCGATGACCTCATCTCTGACCCAGCTTGTCATTGACTCCGCTCCGATGTCATCAAGCATCAATACGGGCGTCGTTTTCACCATATTCAGTTTCGCCTCCAACGACTGATCCTGGAGCGAGTTTTTCAGCTCTCTGACAAATTCGGGAACATATACGATCATTGATGAATACTCTTTTTCCGCCAGTTCGTTAGCAATGGCGGCTAAAATAAATGTCTTTCCGATTCCGAATTTTCCGTACAGATACAGCCCTTTGCCTTTTCCTGTTTCATTATAGCTCTTCAGAAAATCCGTCACATGCTGGAAAATGCCGACTCTGCTCGGATCGGTAATGTCGATCTGCTGAAACGTCGCGCCGAGAAGATCCTGCTGGATATACATGCTCTTCATCAGGGACTTTTGCCTTTTCTGGCGGTCGAGCTTTCTCTTTTCCGGACATTCGTAATATTCAATATCGATGGAACGCCCGTTGATCACAAGCTTCGGATGATAGCCTTCAAGCAGGCTGTTCGTCCGGCTGTCTTTCGAACAGAAGGCGCACTGTTTGCTTTGCTGAACGAATTCGTACAGTTTATTTAACCCTCTGTCAATCATGCTTTGATCAATTACATCTTTCTGTTCCTTCAAAAAAGCCTGGACGTCTTCGTCGGCCATGACTTGCTGCTGCATTCGTTCCAGGCGTTTTTGAAAGTCAGGTCTTTTCGTCACGCCTTCTAAGGATCGGCTGATCGGTTCCATTCAATATCACCCCGCTTCTCTGTCTCAATAGGCAGAGTATTTTTTCAGTTTTTTCATTTCTTCCATCATTTTTTTCTTCTGTTCCTCAAGATCCTGCGCGGAAAGAGCCGGCTGTTCTTGTTTCTTCCCGGTTTCTTCTTCTTTCATCCAATCAGGACGCTTTTCTTCCCGGACGGTTTTTTTGCCGCGCGCCGCGCCGTTTGTTTTGCCGTCCGCCCAATCAAGATATTGCCTGTGCTCTTCTATTGCGAGCTTCATTGCTTCCCGTACCGTTTTGACTTTCTTTCTGGCCCAGTGGGCGGCGATTTTTTGGATATAGTTTTTGGACAGCTTCATATCCGTTTTCAGCATGACATAATAAATCAGCACATTGGTGACGCCGGGCTCAAGCTTTTGTTCGAACATAATATCGGCGATAATCTGCAAGTCGGCTTTTGACGGCTCGGTCCCGTCCGCAATGTCCTGAAGAAGCTTTCTCGGTGATATGGTCTCAAGCTGTGCGATGAGTTCGCCGTTCAATGAATCGTCCTTTTCCGTCCGGTTTTCTCTCAAAGTGACAGGCTGTGTTTTATCAATCAGTTCCGGAAGCTTACCGCTTCTTTCAATTTGGTACCAGTCGCTGGCCGCTTTCCTCAGCGCTTCGGCCGTTATCGTATCCTGTTCATTAATTGCGGTCATGACGACGTGCTGCATGGAGATAGGATCTATTCCGTATAAATATGAAAGCTTTTTAATGCTCTCCCGCACGTCCTGCGTGATTGATTTACGCGGTATCATCGTTTCTGACAGTCCCGCCATGAAAAGCTCAAAATCAAATACTTCCTCCGTCACCGTATAGGAAGGCGCTTGTCCGACAGACGCCGTCTCATAGTCCTCGGGGAGCTTCATCGCCTCTTCCATATCAGGCGTCATTTTCCATTCACTCGGCTGAAAAGAGGCAAAGGCGTGATTAAACGGACGGGTAATTTCCCTTGCGTCCGCGCCGACGGAAGGGTGCGTGTAAAATTGTCTCAGCTGCTGGTATTTCGTTTTACCGACTCTGTTATAAAGAAAGACATTCATCATGCCGTCTTCAAAAAAATCATTCGGTCTGAGCGGGGGCAGCAGCTCATAAATAAACATCCGCTCTTTTTGCTCGGACTCCCGGATATACACTTTCAGCAGCCCGATTCCTTCAAGCTTTCCCTGTTCATGATGAATCTTTTTTAAATTTGACTGCATCATGCCCATCAGCTGCCTGTGCGTGGATTCCGCTCCCCACAAGCGGTTCTGCTCAAGCTCCCCCCATAAGGTCATATAAAGGGAGAATGCAAAAGAACCGATCAGCGGCTGGTACAGATGTGTCAAAACCTGTCTGTCGACATCCTGAAGAAGCGAACGGCTTTTGACCGTATAAGGATCTACAGGCAATACGTCATTCCAATAGTCAGCCATGATTCTCAAACCTTCCGATATGTTTCTACTCTCATTTTACACCGTTTCTGCGATCTATCAAATGCCAATTTTGCTCATGAGAAAAGAGCCAGACACAATCTCTTAGCTCTCTCAGCGTTCTTTCTTTATTAAATCTTTCAATTCATCGATAAACACGTTTATATCCTTAAACTGCCGGTAGACGGAGGCAAAGCGGACATAAGACACCTCATCGATTTTCGCCAGACGGTCCATTACCATTTCTCCGACAAGTTCGCTTTTGACTTCAGATACACCTTGGTTTCTCAGCTCTTTTTCAATGTCAAAGCACATGTCTTCCAATGTTTTTAAAGGAACGGGCCTTTTTTCACAAGCTTTAATTAACCCGCGCAGCATTTTTTCACGGCTGAATTCTTCCCGGACGCCTTCTTTTTTCACGACGATCAGAGGCATCTCTTCAAACTTCTCAAATGTAGTGAAGCGGTAATGGCAGGCTTCGCATTCCCGCCTTCTGCGGATTGATTTCCCTTCGTCCGCAGGCCGTGAATCAAGTACGCGGGAACCGTTGTGCTGGCATGAAGGACATTTCAAATTGGATCAGCTCCCATCTGTTTCGTTGCTGTAATGCGGTTCGCAAGCTTCCGGTAAATGCCCGCCAACGTTTCTAGGATGAGCCTATTTGTTGGGAGAGCCGATAGACCGGCCTTATCTTTTCTATTTTACAAAAAAAATGCTTAAAGAAAAAGCAATGCTGTTTTTTTACATTAGAAAAGGAGCATCAGCTTCAAAGCGCGTAATGGCTTTTTCAGCTTAGCTCCCTTGTGTTTGCGTTTTGAAAATTACAGTACTTTCGCTTGTGCCTGTTTAATCTGTACAGGCCCCATTCCTCTCGGTATTTCAATGTTTTCTCTTGTATCTGCATGTAATGCGTCCGCAATGTAATCCGCAGCCACATTAGGATCCAGGTCTCCACAAGTATAAACATCAATGCTTGCATATCCGTGTTCAGGAAAACTGTGAATCGTTAAATGTGACTCAGAGATAATAACGACTCCGCTTACGCCTTGCGGTGCAAATTTGTGAAATGCGACCTCGCGCACTTCAGCTCCTGATTTCAAAGCAGCATTTACAAACGTTTTTTCAATAAAATCCATGTCATTGAGCTTATCAAAATCGCATCCCCACAGCTCGGAGATGACGTGACGCCCCATTGTTTCCATAATCATGGACCCCCCTTAACAAGAATTAAAAAAGTGAATTTCCGAGAACTGACCCGGCCATTTACCACGGGGGAAAGTTAGTCCGGAGAGGTCCTAACCCTTTAAGTAATTCCGAAGCAGTCACGAGCAAGAAGTTCACGAAAGATAGTATACTGTGTTTAAGTTTATTTTGCAAGGTGTGTTTTTTGCGAATATGCCGTTAAGGGTTTTTTTCTAACAAATGTCCATGATCTTTAGTCTACACAGCTGACGGGTGTTTCATTCGCGCGGCGACGTGACGGATAAGATCAACGACCCGGCAGGAATATCCCCATTCATTGTCATACCAGGCGAGCACCTTTACTTTTCGGTCTTCCATCACCATCGTTGTCAGTCCGTCGATGATCGCAGAGTGTGAATTCGTATTATAATCCGAAGAAACGAGCGGCTCATCCGAATAATCAAGAATTCCGTACATCGACGTTTTTGCGGCTCTTTGGAAAGCGGCGTTTACTTGCTCGGCCGACACATCTGTTTTCAGATCGCAGACAAGGTCCACTAATGACACATTCGGAACGGGAACACGCAAAGCGAGACCGTGAAGTTTTCCTTTCAAATGAGGCAGCACGAGCGACAGCGCTTTGGCGGCGCCTGTAGAAGTCGGAATGATGGATTCTCCGCAGGCTCTCGCCCTCCGCAGATCTTTATGCGGATTGTCGATATTTTTTTGATCATTCGTGTAAGCGTGAACAGTCGTCATCAGGCCGCTTTCAATCCCGAATTCCTGATCAAGCACTTTGACGACCGGCGCAAGACAGTTTGTCGTGCAGGATGCATTTGAAATAATGACATGTTCATCGGGATTGAACTGCTCTTCATTTACTCCCATGACAATGGTAACGTCTTCATTTTTGCCCGGGGCCGTTAAAATGACTTTTTTCGCCCCTGCTTCAATATGGCTCATCGCTTTTTCTTTTGAATTAAATTTCCCCGTTGCCTCTACGACGATGTCTATTCCGCATTCTTTCCACGGAAGCTCTCTCGGGTCCCGGCGATTGAACAGCATAATATGTTTTCCGTTGACGATCAGACTGTCGTCGGAGGTCTCAACTTCTTGATCGTATTTGCCGTGAATTGTGTCATACTTTATCAAATGAGCAAGCGTTTCCGGGGGATAGCTTGCATTAATGGCTGTTATTTGAATTTGATCATCTTCCATTGCTTTTCTGAACACCATTCTTCCGATTCTTCCAAACCCGTTGATTGCTACTTTTACCTTCATGCTCAGGTCACCCCTTTTTAATATGCCACTCTAATTTACCTTTATTTATATATAGTATAACACATTAAAAGAAATCCGCCAGTACAACTTGATAAAAATCCACCCTTATACCGATCAATATGTTGTTCAATCGGTTTTTTTGCATATAAAATGATCTTTCTTCCATAAAAAAAGCAGGATCAGCGTCTCAGGCTGCCTGCTTTTTTCTTATATTTGTCCCGGTTCTTTAAATTTGTCATTTAAAATGCTGTCCTCTAAAACGGAAGACACCTCGCCGTACCGTTTAGCAATATGCATCGCGCCCCAGTCGCACAGCGCGTTTAAAATTCTTTCCAGACTGTGCCCGTATTCACTCAGCTCGTATTCCACTTTCGGCGGCACCTGATTGTACACGATCCGGTTGATGACGCCGTCAGCTTCCAGCTCCCGCAATTGCTGTGTCAGCATCTTCTGGGTGATGTCCGGCATAAGCCGCTTCAATTCGCTTGTCCGTTTTTTCCCGCGCATGAGGTGGCAGAGGATCACACACTTCCATTTTCCGCCGATCACTTCAAGCGCCGCCTCTACGGATATATTGTATTTTTTCTTCAGCAACGGTAATTCCTCCTCATCTATAGGAACTAAAAAGTGCCTACGGCACTTAAAAGTACGTTCTTTTCAATGACACTTCTATCGATCATAATGACATTTGCCGGCTGAAAAGGAATGTACTCTTATACTTATATCGTTTACCCGGCATCATTTCAACCATACATTATCGTTCAAGGAGGAAAACAGATGTCTTCACATCGCCAAAGCTATTTACCAGCGCTGCTGGCATTAGCCGTCAGCGCTTTTGCGATCGGCACAACCGAATTTATCAGCGTCGGGCTGCTGCCGCTTATATCTCAAGATCTGCATATACCTGTGACAACGGCGGGACTTACCGTTTCCATGTATGCTCTGGGCGTGACATTCGGCGCGCCGGTTTTAACGTCTCTCACATCCGGCATGTCGCGGAAAACGCTGCTGCTCTGGGTGATGTTAATTTTTATCGCCGGAAATACACTCGCAGCGAGCGCTTCCTCAATCGGCGTCTTACTGGCGGCACGGGTTATTTCGGCTTTTTCCCACGGCATTTTCATGTCAATCGGGGCAACAATCGCCGCCAATATCGTGCCGGAGCATAAAAGAGCAAGCGCGATTTCCATCATGTTCACGGGGCTGACGGTGGCTACGGTGACCGGCGTTCCGTTCGGCACCTATCTCGGCCAGCAATTCGGATGGAGAATCGCATTTGCCGTCATTGTGGCGGTAGGAATCATCGCATTCCTCACAAACGCGCTCCTCGTTCCGTCGCATTTGCGCAAAGGGACGAAAACCGCATTTTCCGAGCAGGTCAAACTCGTCACAAACGGCCGGTTATTGCTTTTATTTATCATTACCGCGTTAGGCTACGGCGGAACGTTTGTCGTGTTTACGTATTTATCTCCGCTTCTTCAGGAGGTAACCGGTTTTCAGAAAGAAACCGTCGCGGCCATCCTGCTCGTTTACGGAATTGCGATTGCCATCGGAAACATGATTGGCGGCCGTTTATCAAACCGAAATCCGCTGAAAGCCTTGTTTTATATGTTCATTGTCCATGCTGCTGTGCTGTTTGTTCTGACTTTTACCGCACCGTTTAAAACAGCCGGGCTGATCACCATTATTTTCATGGGGCTGTTGGCGTTTATGAATGTGCCGGGGCTTCAGGTATATGTTGTGATGCTGAGTGAACGTTTTGCGCCAAGCGCCGTTGATACAGCATCAGCCTTAAATATCGCGGCATTTAATGCCGGAATCGCGATCGGCTCATTTGCCGGCGGAATCATTACAGACTCAATCGGAATCATTCATACCGCTTGGATCGGGGCGCTGATGGTGCTCAGCGCGGTCGTATTAACCGGATGGAGCAGGAAGCTTGAAAAGCGGGATCGCACTGCCCTTGAAAGGAGGTGAGTTTTTCTTCAGCGCATTTTGATTGTTTCAACAGACAACTAATAGGAGGAATATATACATGACAACACATTTACAAGCAAAAGCAACATTGCATAACGGAGTAGAGATGCCTTGGTTCGGCATCGGAGTTTTCAAAGTAGAGGAAGGCGCGGAACTCGTCAACGCGGTGAAAACGGCATTGGTGCACGGCTATCGCAGCGTTGATACCGCCGCGATTTACGGAAATGAAGAAGGTGTCGGCGAAGGCATCCGCCAAGGGCTGCAAGAAGCGGGATTAAAACGTGAAGACATTTTTGTCACGTCAAAAGTATGGAATGCCGATTTAGGATATGAAGAAACGTTAAAAGCGTTTGACACAAGCTTAGAAAAACTCGGTTTAGATTATTTGGATTTATATTTGATCCATTGGCCTGTCGAAGGAAAGTACATCGATGCGTGGCGGGCGCTCGAAACTCTCTACCGGGATGGACGCATTAAGGCGATCGGGGTCAGCAATTTCCAAATTCACCATCTGAAACATCTCATGAAAGAGACGGAAATCAAGCCGATGATCAACCAGGTGGAGTACCATCCTCGTCTGACACAGAAAGAACTGCTTGCTTTCTGTACTGAACAAGACATTCAGCTTGAAGCGTGGTCGCCATTGATGCAAGGGCAGCTGCTTGATCACCCCGTCTTACAGGAGATCGCTGAGAAGTACGGCAAATCAGCCGCTCAAGTGATTTTGCGCTGGGATTTGCAGAACGGTGTCATCACCATTCCGAAATCAACGAAAAAACACCGTATTGAAGAAAATGCAAATGTCTTTGATTTCGAACTGTCAGCTGACGATATAAAGCGGATTGATGATCTGAACGAAAACCTCCGTGTCGGTCCTGATCCTGACAATTTTGATTTTTAACCAGAAAAACACCGTTCGGCTTTCCGAACGGTGTTTGTTTATGCCCAGCTGCTCAATATTTCCTCCAGCTGATGCTTCGTATATTCAAGACTGCCGCTGTTATCAATGACGGCGTCAGCTTTTTTTGTTTTGTCCGCTAAAGGCATTTGCGACGTTATCCGGCTCATCGCTTCTTCTTCTGTAAGGGAATTCCGCTTCATCAGCCGTTTGAGCTGAATGTCTGCCGGTACGGTGACGACGAGCACTTTGCCGACCAGATAGTCAAGCCCGCTTTCATACAAAAGCGGTATATCCAAAACGACGAACTGCTCTTTTCGCGCAACGGCTTCATCCCGCTGATTCAGCATTTCCGCACGTACCGCCGGATGAACGATCTGATTCAGCTTCAGACGCTTCTGTTCGTCAGTGAAAACGATAGAACCGAGTTTTTTTCTGTCGATACCGCCATTTTCCAGAAGGATGTCTTTTCCGAATGCTTCCACAATTTGTCCGTAAGCCGGCATTCCTTTTTCCACCGCCTGTTTTGCGATGACATCCGCATCAATGACTGTTATTTTTTTGTCGATCAGCATACGCGCTACCGTGCTTTTGCCGCTTGCGATGCCTCCCGTTAAACCGATGACCAAGCTCAAAAAGCCCACTCCTTCTTACATTTTCCAAATCCCGATGATAATCAGCAGGACTCCCGGCAAAAATGTCATTTTATCTATCCAATTCCATCTTGAAAGCAAATGCCCCGCGTTTATGCCGAGTGAAACAAACAGCGAGCTCATCAGCCCGACAGTCACGCTCATCATAACCGGAGAAAAGCCGAGAATGGCCGCTCCCAGCCCGGCGCCAAACGCGTCAATGGATAAGGCGATACCGAGCAGAAGCGCCTCGACTCCGTTAATGGTTCCGGATTGATCAATATCGGCGCTGGTCGGTTTTTTCAAAATATGAATGACGATGCCGAGCGATTTCACTTCAAGATTAAGTAACGTTTTTTCATGCAATAAGTAATCCGGCTCTTTAGCCGGTTTGAAAAATTGCCAGATGACCCATGCCCCGATTCCGATTAAGATCAGCCCGCCCAGTTTTTCCGTGACGGATACGGGAAAAATCTTTGTCAGAAAATGGCCGATCAGCATGGATATAAACATCACAGAGGCTGAACAGCAAGCGATCACGGCAATCGCTTTGAACGGGATTTTCATTTTTCTCAAACCATACGTAAACCCGACTGAAAAACTGTCCAAGCTGACAGCAAAAGCCAAAAGCAGCAAAGAAACAATCTCCATATCCGTTTCTCCCTTTCTCTTGATCGGCAATTGTGACATATGCCTATTGGGTGAATCACAATATATATATGGAGAAAGGTCATCAACTGTGTTAGAAAAAAGTCATTCTGCTGCCGCCTGCTTGAACCGCTTCAGTTTATGATTTTTTTTGGCAGCGGGCGCAAAAATGCGTCCCCCTTCCGCCGACCACGATTTTAGAAATCATCGTGCCGCACGTTTTGCACGGTTCATCCTTTTTGCCGTATACGTAATGTTTGAGCTGAAACATTCCGATTTCCCCTTGAGAATTGATATAAGACCGGACGGTGCTCCCGCCCGCGTCAATCGCTTCCTGAAGGGTGTCTTTAATTTCTGTATGAAGCGTTTTTATCTGCCCGTCTGACAGACTGCTCGCTTTTGTCTCAGGATGAACACGCGCCCGGAATAAAGCTTCATCGACATAAATATTGCCGAGGCCGACGATCGCTTTTTGGTCGAGCAGGGCTGTTTTCACCGCGCGGTTCGTTTTTGCAAGCCGCTCTTTTAAATAAGCAGCGGTAAATGATTCATCATCGGGTTCGGGCCCGAGCTGTGAAAGCGGTAATGCATTCTGTTCCTCTCCCGGCGCAAACAAATGCATCGTGCCGAATTTCCGGACATCCCGGTAGCGGAGCTGTGTTCCGTCCGTCATGTGAAACACGACGTGCACATGTTTATCGTCAGGCTCATCGGCCTGATGAAGACCGTATTTCCCCTCCATCCGCAGGTGGGACACCATGACATAATGATCCAGATGGAAAAGCAAAAACTTTCCCCTTCTTCCGATGGATCGGATTGTTTCTCCTGCAATCTGCCGCGCGAATTCCTCCGGCTCGGCGGGTTTTTTGATGATATTCGGCCACCTGATATCCGCCGATTCAATCGTTTTCCCCTTCACAAGACCGGTCAGAGTGCGCCGGACCGTTTCAACTTCTGGTAATTCCGGCACAATCATCACTTCCTTTTTTTCTGTTTATTTTGCATCGTACCAAGACGGCCCTGAAGCATAATCCGCCTTCAGCGGCACGTCTAATGCCAAAGCATGCTCCATCACTTCAGGAACCAGCTTCTCTAATATTTCAATTTCTTCCTTAGGCGCTTCAAAAATCAATTCATCGTGCACCTGAAGCAGCAGTCGCGCCTTCAGGTTTTTCTCTTTTAGCTCAGCTGCCATGTCAATCATGGCTTTTTTAATAATATCGGCGGCGCTTCCCTGAATCGGCGTATTCATGGCCGTCCGTTCCGCAAAGCTCCGCAGGTTGAAGTTGCGGCTGGTCAGCTCAGGAATATAGCGGCGGCGCTGCATAAGTGTCGTGACATATCCTTTTTGCTTCGCTTCCTGCACCGATTCTTCCATATATGCCTTGACGCCCGGGAAGCTCTCCAAATAGCGGTCTATAAAAGCGCCCGCTTCTTTCCGGGTGATGCCGAGGTTTTGCGACAGCCCGTAATCACTGATGCCGTAAACAATGCCGAAATTGACGGCCTTTGCCTGGCGGCGCATCGCTTGTGTCACTTCATCTTCACTGACATGAAACACGTCCATGGCGGTTTTTGTGTGAATGTCCATGTCATTCGTAAACGCTTCGATCAGATTTTCATCTTTTGAAATATGCGCAAGCACCCTTAATTCAATTTGTGAATAATCGGCGGCGAAAATAAGCCAGTCCGGTTCGGACGGTACGAAAGCCTGACGGATTTTCCGCCCTTCCTCCAGCCGGATCGGAATATTTTGCAGGTTCGGGTCCGTTGAGCTGAGGCGTCCGGTTTGAGTCAACGCCTGATTGAACCGTGTATGCACCTTATGAGAATCCTTGCGCGTGACCTTCAGCAGCCCTTCAATATAAGTCGATTGGAGTTTGCCGATTTGTCTGTATTGCAGAATGTGCGCGACGATATCATGTTTGTCTGCGAGCTTCTCAAGCACATCAGCTGAAGTGGAATAGCCTGTTTTTGTTTTCTTTACTGGCGGCAGGCCGAGCTTTTCAAACAGAATGACGCCGAGCTGTTTTGGTGAATTGATGTTAAACGGCTCACCGGCGATGTCATGGATTTTTTCTTCATATTCTTTCAGCTTTGCCTTGAGCTCTTCGCCCATTCGCTTCAGTCTTTCAACATCCACTTTGACGCCCATTGATTCCATTTCTCCGAGAATTAGCGCAAGCGGGAGTTCGAGATCTTCATATAATTCAAGCTGATTATTTTCTTCCAAAGCGTCGAGCAGTTTGTCACGGAGGCTGTTAACAGCAGACGCTTTCCGCGCGAGATGATCGGCAAGCTCTTTTTCAGCCGGAACGGCGCGCTTTGCGCCTTTTCCGTATACCGCTTCATCTTTTGAAACGATATTCAGCCCGTATTCTTTCGCTACGCTCGCGACATCGTCGTACGAATTGCCCGGGTTTATAATGTAGGCAGCAAGAAGTGCGTCAAATTCCGTTCCCTTCAGCTCAATTCCCTGCCAGCGCAAAGCGACGACGGAACGTTTGCTGTCGAACACCCATTTTTTCATCGATTCATCTTCAGCCCAAGATTTAAAAGCTTCAGACTGAATGGCGATTTCTTTCGGAATATAATAAAGACCTGTTTCATTCACGATGGAAAAGCCGAGGATCGGTTCTTCGTGATAGTTATCACCGATTTGTTCGACCACCAAAGCGGACGGTGAAACGAGCATATCTTCGGTGATTTCTTCTGCCGTTTCGACATTGATGTCTTCAAAATTTTCTTCCGCCGTTTCCCCGCTTTCTTCACCGAGCCGCTCAAGAAGCGTATTAAAACCCAGGTCTTTAAAAATGGCAACAACTTGTTCACGGTCAAACCCTTGGTAATCTAAATCTTCGGGCTTGACTTCAATCGGCGCATTTGTCATAATCGTCGCCAGCTCTTTGCTCATCAGGGCTTGTTCCTTATATTCTTCAAGCTTTTCTTTTAATTTTTTTCCGCTGACTTCATCAATGGAATCAAGCAGTTTCTCAACCGAATGGAACTGCTTTAAAAGCTTAATCGCGGTTTTTTCTCCGACGCCGGGGACGCCCGGTATGTTATCGGATGAATCCCCCATTAATCCCTTCATATCAATGATTTGCAAAGGGGTCAGACCGTACTTTTCTTGCACGTGCTCCGGCGTGTAATCTTCCACGTCGGTAATGCCTTTTCTCGTAATGGCAACGGTCGTTTTCCCGGTTGCAAGCTGGGTTAAGTCCTTGTCCCCCGAAACTACCTTTACTTCGAAGCCTTCTTTTTCAGCAGATACGGCAAGGGTGCCGATAATATCGTCCGCTTCATATTCAGGAAGCTCGTAGCGGCTGATGTTATAGGCATCAAGGAGCTCGCGGATGAACGGCATCTGTTCTGAAAGCTCCGGCGGCGTTTTTTGTCTTCCGCCTTTATATTCTTTAAACGTGCTGTGGCGGAAAGTGGTTTTTCCCGCATCAAAAGCCACCAGCATGTGGGTTGGCTTTTCATCTTCCAGCATTTTCATTAAAATCATCGCAAACCCGTATACGGCATTTGTATGGATGCCTTTTTCATTGCTTAAAAGCGGCAATGCAAAAAACGCCCGGTACGCCAGACTGTTTCCGTCGACAAGCACTAATTTTTTTCGTTCCGTCATTCAATATCCTCCTAAGAGCAAAAGCTCGTCATTCCTCTATTTTTTAATCTCACAGCTTCTCTTATTTTAACAAAGTTCAATTTGAAAGGAAAATGAGCGAACCCCGTGAAAACGCAAAAAAGGACGGGAACAAGAAAACACGTTCCCGCCGTCAAAATTGGCTCCTTGGATGAAGGGGTTCTGTTATATCCTAACAAGATAGGTTTAACAGGTCATGAAGAAATTGTTAATCCTTTGTAAAGCTGGTCACGCTTCCGGCTGCCGCTTCAGCGTCACGGTAAATACAGTCCCCTGTCCCGGCTCGCTTGTGACCTCGATTTTACCTTCATGGGCTTCTATTAAGTGCTTCACGATGGCGAGGCCGAGCCCGGTTCCTCCCGAGTTGCGGCTTCTGTCTTTATCCACGCGGTAGAATCTCTCAAATATCCTCGGGATCTCTTCCTTCTGAATGCCGATTCCCGTATCGGACACTTTGATATCGACAACGGTTTCTTTCACATGTACCGAAATCCCCACCGTCCCTTTTTCAGGCGTGTAGGTCAGGGCATTGTTCGCCAGATTCAAAAACACCTGCTTCAGCCTGTGCGCGTCACCCGTCACAAAAATCGGCTCTTCCGGGAGATCGAGCTGAAAGCTGATGCCTTTTTCCTCAGCCTTATGCCGCAAAAGCGCTTCAATTTCATGCAGAATTTTTGCGGCGTCAAAGGACTCTACGCGCATCGTAAAGTTTTGCTGCTCCATCTTGGATAAATCCAGTAAATCCTGCACGAGAGATTGGAGCCGCTCACTTTCTTTCAGAATGATAGACAGAAAGTCTGAAAGCGCCTTTTCGTCTTTCATCGCTCCGTCTAACAGAGTTTCCGTAAAGCCTTTAATCGAGGTGATCGGTGTTTTCAGTTCATGGGAGACATTGGCGACGAAGTCCTTTCTCATCTGCTCCAATTTTTTAATTTCCGTCATATCGTGAAAGACGAGGACGATGCCCTTCCATTCATCGTCAGGCCCCATGATCGGAACGCCGTCAACTTCAAAGTAGCGCCGCTCAATGTTGATGGGAAGTCTGAGCAGCTGGCATTTTTTCGTCTCCGTCATAAAAATGTCTTCGACAAGCCGAATGATCTCCTCATGTTCAAACGCATCATGGTAAAGACGCCGAAGCAGACGTTCAGGCTTTGTATGAAACTGCTTCGTGTATGACCGGTTCACGAGATTGATAAAACCTCTCCCGTCTATTAAAATCAAACCGGATCCGATATTTTCAATGACGGTTAACAGACGATCGCGCTGCATATCCTGCGTTCTCGTCATTTCCATTAAATCGACCGCCAGGCTGTTCATCGCACGCCCGAGACGGTCCGACCGCCTTGCGTAACCGCTGTAGGAGCGGGCGTCATAATTCCCCTTGGACAGCTCCGTCGCCACTTTT
The DNA here is from genome assembly GCF_041222765.1 of Bacillus sp. JNUCC-21. Taxonomy (NCBI): domain Bacteria; kingdom Bacillati; phylum Bacillota; class Bacilli; order Caryophanales; family Bacillaceae; genus Bacillus; species Bacillus sp. JNUCC-21. Next base: position 2,995,942 of record NZ_CP166019.1, read on the forward strand.
GTCGCGGCGTCGATTGATTTTTTGTAACGTGACGTCATGTTTGTATAAAAGAAAACGATAATGATAAAAGCGGTACAAAGACTTGCTGCCAGCATGCCCCACATTTCTCCGGTAACGCTTGAACCGCCGTTGATCTCAGAGGAAACGAGTACATACCCCGTAATTTTCCCGGCGTCATTTTTTACGGCAGTGCCGCGGATGACTTTGCTTTTCGACTGTACGGCTTCCTCACTTTTATTGTGAGAAATGAACTCCTTTACGGCTGAATCATCAGCACGACTGCCGGAATGGTATACGGCGTCACCCTTCTCGTTGAGCACGGCGACGTTTATACCGAGGGTGCGGCCGGCGTCACGGATTACCGTTTCATTGCTTTTATTGCCGATTCTGCCGGCGTCAAGAAGGCCCGCTATGTATACCGATTCCTTTTTCAGCTGATCCGCCGTTCTTTCTTCAGCGGATGAAGAAAGAAGCTGCTGTAAAAAAAGGCCGAGAACACTGAAAACCAATATGATACATACAACGAGTAAAGCGAACAGACGCACACGGACTTTATTCATTCATTTTTGGCTCCTCCAGTTTATACCCCAAACCTCTGATTGTTTTAATATAGATGGGTTTTTTGGTATTAGATTCGATTTTGTCGCGCAGATGACTGATATGAACGTCAACAATCCGGGTATCCCCGGCAAAATCATAGTTCCAGACCGCGCTCAGCAGAAGATCTCTCGTCAGCACTCTTCCCTTATGTTTTCCCAAATACAGAAGCAGTTCAAATTCTTTAGGCGTCAATTCCAGCTGTTCTGACTTGAAGTACGCTTCGTAATGCTCCGGAAGAATTTTCAGCTCGCCGATGAGGATCTGCCCGTCCTTTTCCTCTTCTCTGCCTTGTGACAGCGAAGAAATGTCAGCCCTTCTTAAAATGGCTTTCACCCGCGCAGTGACTTCCCGCGGACTGAACGGCTTTGTCATGTAATCATCCGCTCCGAGCTCCAGTCCCAGCACCTTATCAAACTCCTCATCTTTTGCTGTCAGCATCAAGATCGGAACCATCATTTTCTGCTGTCTGAGCTGTTTACAGACGTCGATTCCGTCCACTTTCGGCAGCATGACATCCAGTACGATTAAATCCGGATTTTCATTCTCTGCCAGCTCCAGAGCCTCTTCACCGTCTGATGCGGTAATGACATCATAGCCGGACCGTTCCAGATTATACTGTAAAAGAGTAACGATAGATTGTTCATCATCTACAACTAAAATTTTTTTGTTCATGCTGCGCCCTCCGCTGTCTATTTTCCCCGACATCCAATTTTCTCTATTTTATGTGCTGCATATCACTTTATGATTTCATTTTATCCAATACTGCCCGTTCAGACAATTCGCCTTTTTGATCATTTTCAGAGAAAGGATCGCTCAGGGAAAAAGAAAACGCTTTCATTAATTGTAAAAAGAGGAAGGCTTCTGATTCGGAAGCCTTCCCTTTTTTCTTATGACAATACTTTCATCACGTTTTTGACAGATTCAACTGATTTACTCAGCTGCGCTTTTTCATAGTCTGTCAGTTCAAGCTCGATGATTTGCTCTAGGCCGTTTCCTCCGATAATCGTCGGTACGCCTAAGTAAATGCCTTCATGACCGTATTCGCCTTCTAAGTAAGCGATGGTCGGAAGCACGCGGCGCTGATCTTTCAAAATGGCTTCTACCATTTCAGTCAGTGATGCAGCAGGCGCGTAGTAGGCGCTTCCGTTTCCGAGAAGGTTGACGATTTCCCCGCCGCCTTTTCTTGTGCGTTCTACAATCGCATCAAGACGGTCTTTCGGGATAAGCGTTTCAAGCGGAATGCCGCCCGCATAGGAATAACGGACGAGAGGAACCATGTCGTCACCATGTCCGCCAAGAACAAAACCGGTCACATCTTTTACAGACAGGTTTAATTCTTCAGCGACGAATGTTCTGAATCGCGCAGTGTCAAGCACTCCGGATTGTCCGATGACGCGTTCTTTCGGGAAGCCTGATTCTTTGTACACCGCATATGTCATCGCATCAACAGGGTTTGTCAATACAACGATAATGCAGTCAGGAGAATATTTCACGATCTCACGTGTGACGCTTCTCATGATTTTTTCGTTTGTAGATACGAGATCATCACGGCTCATGCCCGGTTTTCTCGCAATTCCGGCTGTGATGACGACGATATCAGAACCGGCTGTGTCCTCGTAGTTGGACGTGCCTGTGATTTTCGCGTCAAATCCTTGAACCGGACTTGCTTCGAGCATGTCTAGCGCTTTTCCTTTTGTCGGGTTTTCTAATTGCGGAATATCAACGAGCACAACGTCCGCAAGCTCTTTTTGAGCTGTAAGAAAGGCTGTTGTCGCTCCCGTAAATCCTGCTCCGATAACAGAAACTTTACTGCGTGTTTTTCCCATGATTCTCTTCTCCTTTTTTGGCTTCATTAGAAGTCTGCTTTAGGTTCAGTCCATGTTTTTAATTAGCTCTTCACCAAACTCTGAACATTTCACTTCAGTTGCGCCGTCCATTAATCTAGCAAAATCGTACGTTACTACTTTTGAAGCAATCGTTTTTTCCATAGATTTAATGATCAAGTCGGCAGCCTCATTCCAGTTCAGGTGTTCAAGAAGAAGCACTCCTGAAAGGATGACGGATGACGGGTTGACTTTGTCAAGGCCGGCATACTTAGGAGCCGTTCCGTGAGTCGCTTCGAATATCGCATGCCCTGTTTCATAGTTGATGTTCGCTCCCGGCGCGATTCCGATTCCGCCTACCTGAGCGGCAAGCGCATCAGAGATATAGTCTCCGTTTAAGTTCATTGTCGCCACGACGTCGAATTCGCTCGGACGGGTTAAGATCTGCTGAAGGAAAATATCAGCGATGCTGTCTTTGACGATGATTTTTCCTGCCGCTTCCGCATCGCTCTGCGCTTTATCAGCCGCTTCTTTTCCGTCTTTTTCGACAATGCGGTCATATTCAGCCCAAGTGAATACTTTATCTCCGTATTCTCTTTCGGCAAGCTCGTAGCCCCAGTTTTTAAATGCCCCTTCAGTGAACTTCATGATGTTTCCTTTGTGGACAAGCGTGACAGACTTACGGCCGTTTTCGATCGCATACTCAATGGCGGCTCTGACTAAGCGGCTTGTGCCTTCTTCAGAAACAGGTTTGATGCCGATTCCTGACGTTTCAGGGAAACGGATTTTGTTAACACCCATTTCATTTTGCAGGAAGCTGATCAGCTTTTCAACTTCTTCAGAACCTTTCGCATACTCAATTCCGGCGTAAATATCTTCCGTATTCTCGCGGAAAATGACCATATCCGTATCTTCAGGTCGTTTGACCGGAGAAGGCACTCCCGTGAAATATCTGACAGGGCGCAGGCACGTAAACAAATCAAGCTCCTGTCTCAGCGCCACGTTCAGAGAACGGATACCGCCGCCGACCGGTGTCGTCAGAGGACCTTTGATGGCGATGAAGTACTCTCTGATGTCTTCCAGCGTTTCGGCAGGAAGCCACTCACCTGTTTTATTATAAGCCTTTTCACCGGCATAAACTTCTTTCCATGTGATTTTTTTCTCGCCTTTATATGCTTTTTCAACAGCGGCTTCCAATACTTTAGAAGCGGCGTTCCAAATATCAGGGCCTGTGCCGTCGCCTTCAATAAACGGGATAATCGGATTATTTGGTACGTTTAATACTCCATTAGAGACTGTAATTTTTTCACCTTGTGACACAATATTACCTCCCAGTATGTAATTCATATTTAGAAAACATTTTATTTTTCTTGTATAGAAAATAAAATGACTTTTCTCAAGATTCTATCAAAATTGTAAACCAATCCGGGCTTGATTAACAAGAGGCTAACGACATGAAAATCACCAGCCTCCCGTTTGATCAGGCTCTTTCATCAATCGGAACAAAAGTCTGCTTATCCGGACCCGTGTAATCAGCGCGCGGGCGGATGAGGCGGTTGTTATCGTACTGTTCAAGAATATGGGCGATCCATCCTGACATTCTGCTGACCGCAAAGATCGGCGTGAACAGATCGTGATCAATGCCGAGACTGTGGTATACAGATGCGGAATAGAAATCAACGTTAGGCGGGAGTTTTTTCTCCGACGTCACGATTTCTTCGACACGGATTGACATGTCGTACCATTTGCTTTCACCCGTCAGATTCGTCAGGCGTTTGCTCATTTCTTTTAAGTGTTTGGCGCGCGGGTCTCCATGCTTATACACACGGTGTCCGAAGCCCATTACTTTTTCCTTTTTCTCCATTTTGCTGCGGATATAAGGCTCGGCGTTTTCCACTTCGCCGATTTCTGTCAGCATTTTCATGACGGCTTCATTGGCTCCGCCGTGAAGCGGTCCTTTTAAAGCGCCGATGGCGGCAGTGATGCCTGAGTAAATATCGGATAAGGTGGCGACACATACTCTCGCCGTAAATGTTGATGCGTTCAGCTCATGATCCGCATGAAGAATGAGCGCTTTGTTAAACGCTTCCACTTCGATCGGAGAAGGCTCTTCACCGTTTAAGGTGTAAAGGAAGTTCTCCGCGATTCCGTACTCTTCCTTCGGTTCAACAGGATCAAGTCCTTTGCGGATTCTTGAGAAAGCGGCGACAATGCCCGGCACTTTCGCCTGCAGACGGATGGCTTTTCTGTAGTTCGCTTCCGGATTCATAACATCGGCTTCACTGTCAGTCAGACCGAGTAATGAAATCGCCGTCCGGAGCGCAGCCATTGGATGTACGTTATTGAGGGGATAGGATTTGAAGTGCTCAATGATTTCTTGTGGAACGGCAGCTTCTTTCGCAAGCTGTTTTTTCAGTTTAGCAAGTTCCGTTTTATTCGGCAGGCGCAGATGCCACAGCAAATAAATGATTTCTTCAAAACTTGCATTCTCTGTCAAGTCATCAATATCGTACCCTACATATGTAAGGGTATCGTCGATAATAGAGCTTACAGATGATGTTGTTGCTACAACCCCTTCAAGACCGCGTGTTGCTGTCATATTCAACCTCTCCTTTTCAATCAAAATTCCCCTTTAAAGAGTATATAAAACATACGGCTTACTTAAAATGAGTCATGCAAACAATCCCTTTCCCCTTTAAGAAAATGCTTACATTTCACTGATTGCGGTTACATAACCGATATGCTTATAGAAGAACATAACAAATTCTTATAAGCTTATTTAAGTTTAAGCCTATTCTTATTATAAACAATAATCTGATTAATTTGTAGACTTTTAACTAAAAATGTTTTAAAAGCCCTATATATCAAGGTTTTGCGTTGATAAATTTAATCGCTTGCTTTCAGGCGCTTTGTAAAACCATGTATTCTTATTGGGGGAGTTTTAGGGGAGTTTAAAAGGACAACGCACCACTACCCGGGTTATTCACAAATGAACGCCAGAAAGAGCGCAAAAAAAAGCCCTGTCTGGGGCTTTTTTTATGTGCCTACTGGCCGCTCTGCTAATTTTAGAGTACCCACCGGGCGCTCTGTTATCTTAACATCTGATGATGCTTGATTAATCTTGACTACAGCTAAACCACTTAACGTAACAAAGGTTAGGGCTGCACAAAGAATAATTTTTTTCAATTATAATCCCTCCAGGTGCTTCATTTTCTTCTCGGCTAAAATAGCATGTTTAGAAAATTCAAGCGCCTCTTTAAAGAGTCCATGCTTCTCACAGTGTTCTGAAATAATCAAAGAAAGATCAAAAACGCTATCAAGGTCATTTACTTCGTACAAGTAAGAAATACCACCTCGACAAGTTTCAATGCTTTTCCTCTGATCCTGCTGCAGAAGTCCGTAAATAATATTTATTTTAGCCTCATACACCTTATTCTCTTTTCGTTTAAAATATTCCTTTGTCTTTTTATAATAATATGGCATTTTATTTACATCCCCTATTTTATAAAGCTCTTTCAAAAACATATACAGGGAATTTATATAATATACCGAGCCCCTCCACTCTTTATTTCTGATGGCTTTTTTCAAGGCATTTATACAGTCTTGGGGGCGGTTTGCTGCAGAATATGTAAGACTTAAATTATGATGTATTAAAGCTGTGAAAAGTGAATCGTGAAGAACTCTCGAAATTCTGATTGCTTCTAAAAAACTTTCCTCCGCTTTTTCGTAAAGCCCTAAATCAGTGTAGTTTTGCCCGACAATCATAAGAGACGTGGCAAGCTTTCGTTTATAGCCTTCGTTCTCTCTATAAATTTGTACAGAGTCATTGATATAATTCAAAGAAATTAGACTCTGCCGCAGCATCATATACATAGACGCCACTTTCGAATAAAATTCAGCCCGCTCTATACAATCGGGTATATCTTTCAATTTTTTCTCGGCTATTTTGAACAAAGTAATTGCTTTCTCAAAATTCCTTTTGTGCGACTCATATAACGCTTCAAATAGAAAGAAATAATATTCAATCATATGGTCTGTTTTTTTTATTTCCTCAGCGTGGTTTTCATTAAAATATGAATGAGGCGGAAGCTCCTCCCCTTTCACCTGATACAAAAGCATTTTATGCCTTTCCTCCAACAAAGAATAATACATCAAAACTTCCTGATCCTCTTCCATCTCATCAAACAATGGTTTGACCTCTTCAAAATATCTCTCAGCAGACTCAGCGTCTTGTTGTTTTATCGCGATATACCAATCATTTAATATATTTGCAACACATTCAGAAGCCAGTTTACTCATAAGATAAACCCCTCTTTCTACAAATATTCTAAATTTTCTCAAACAATATTCTAGCATACCTTTAACATAAAATGTAATTAATAGGATTTTTTTTCGACATCACGCAATTTCCCGTTTCGATATCACGCAATTTTAAAAAAAGGCTATTTACCCACTTTTTCAGAATGATATTATAGCGGACTATTTCTCTCTATTGTCGAATCTACAGATGTTTTTCCCCATTCATAAAAAAATGTAGACCTGTATAATTGGCGCTGTAACAAAATAACAAAAAAGGAGATGTTGAGATGAAAAAATTTGTTTTACCTTTCCTGGCTACCTTTACTTTAGCTTCCGGATCATTGCTTTCTTATCAAGACACCGCCTCTGCTGCATCTATTAAGACCGATGAAGAATGGATTACAATTGAAGACAGTACGGAAAGCTCTGGCTCTATTCTTCAGACAGCAACCGAAAGCCCGTATACTGTAATGGCGTCAAAACCTGATTATAAGACCAATTGGAATTTAAAAAAGCGCAGACAGGGACTGGACTTTTTCGCATGCAATTACGCCATGTTGACAAAGGCCAGCGCCAAAATGAGAATAAATACAATCGAGGCAAAATCACGATTGTACTATAATAACGGCGCGCTTTCAAAAAGCAAAACTGACACAAATAGTAATTCAAACTATGCCGGGGCGGAAGCTGTGGGAACAGTAACCGGGGGATATGGATGTAAAGGGAAAGCATATGGTAACTCCAAATACGTAAGGAAAAAATATAAAACTGTAACGCATCAGAAAAAATGGAACATAAAAGACGTTCTTTAAAATATAAATGAGAATGAAAAAGATTCTTTTAATTTGTGTTCCCTTCGTAATTTTGGCAGTTGCCGCATCCCTTTACTTTTTTAACAAAGATCAAAACAAACAGACTTCTGCAGTTACAGATGATGAAAAGTACAATGATGAACAAGAAGATGTGACCGGCCCCGGCACTGACACCGTTTCATACGGTTTATATGAAGAGGACGGGCAAATTTTAGACTCTTTGGATATTGGAAAGAAAAACGGGAAGGGATACAAAAAAGTATTATCTTTTAGTCATTATTTTAATGACAAAAGAACATATGGATTGGTTATCCTCTCAGACTTCAAGACAATTCCTTTCAAAGCAAATGGCGGAGGGTACAAAAAATCTTATACATTCAAAATGGATAAAGATTCGGTAAAAAAAATCAAGCTGGAATTTGAGCCGCCTTCTAATTTCAGCGAGTTAAGTTTCATTGTTATTCCTGAGCCTGATTACAAACAAGAAAGCAATAACCTTGATATAGCATCTGGTTTACAAGAAAACTTTACTCTCCGTTACATCAGGAAAAGCCGGGATGAAAAAGAAGACCTAAAACCCCAAAAAACAACTGATGAATTAACGGGCGAACAAGTATTTTTAACGTCAAAACAAACCGGAAATAAAATCCTATTCAAATCAAAAAGCAACCAAAAAACATACTTGCAAATTTTCAATTCACATGATACGAATCTTGATTATGCCTTAGTCGCCTTATCAGGGACAGAACAAAGCTCAGTTAATGGGAAACCTGTTTCATTTACCAGTGTTAAAGAGAATGCCACAAATATATATGAAATTGACATGCCGAAAGTTGAGGATAAAGAAAACTATCAAATTGTCCTATTTCCAACTCCATACAAGACAAGTACAATGTATGAAGGTCTAAACAATACAAGTGATTCGACTTTCAGGACGGTAATAACACCTTAGGAGGTATGGCCTTGTGTGGATTATAATTTTTCTGCTTGTCATTTTGATTGGTTTCACAGGGAATATTGTTTCGTTGTTGAGAGCGCAAAAACAGGCTAATCAAAGAATTATTCAACTATTAGAAGAGAAGAAAAAGTAATCCCCCAAAACGGGGGATTTTTTCATTTCAATAATGATTTCAGTTTCGCTTTCGTACTCGGCCCGTAAATTCGCATCTGCTCTGTTTATTCGTGATAGACAGGAACCTTTTTACCAAAAGAGGACATCCTATGTAGAGTATCCTGTTTTATCAATTTTGCCTTGTGGAGTTGTTATGCTTTAAATGCAGGAATGTAACTGCTGAATTTCTGTCCCTTGAACCAGAACCCAAAAGGAAGGGGTCTACTCTGAAAGTCAATGTATCGGTTCCTGAAATCTTGCCTTTTTTACCCAGAAGCTTTGAATGAGGGATAATTATGAACTTCACTATATACCTGCCTTCTTTTTCTTCGGATAATTTAACGCCTCCTTTAGTGGTAACAGAGAGTGTGTCATCCTTATAGAATTCACGGGCACTGTCTAATATATTTTTACAGAAAAGCTCATGCATAAAAACACCAAATAGCTCCTGAGAAACTTTTGGGTTCTGGCCGTGTTCTTGTTTAGCAGCAGCCACTGTGATAGAGCTTAACGAAAAACATAAGATCACCAATACAATTATTTTTTTCATAGTAATCATCTCCCTTCACTTTAACATTTGCATTCCTTTATTTTTTATTACATCTTGAATATCTAATAACTTCGAAAAGTCTTCTCCCTTCATAAAAGAGAGAGCTTATTATTACTTCAGCTAAGACAAGATTTTCGCTTTTGTACTCAGCTGTAAATATCCTTATCAAACCGTTCATCAATTGAAACTGACTCATTTACTGATGTAAGTGATTTTAAATAAATGGCAGAAAAACCCTCCTCATCTCGAGAAGGGCTCTGACTTATACTTTTTTTCTCTAAATCAGTCCGAAGAAACTAACTGATGCCGCTCAACTTTTCAATCGAAGGGCTTCATCGGGCTCTCCAACTATTTTCCCCTATGCTTTTCTTTTGCTTTTTGTTTTCTGATTAAATATTTTTGTTCCTTTATTTTTTCTCTTTGTTTTCTATTCAGTTGTTTTTTCTTTTCTTTTCTTGCTTCAAGCTCCTGTTTTATCGCTTTTTGTGCCTTAGTTGATATCCCGATATTTTTCATCTCTTTAGAAGCTTGTCGCTGCAATCTTTTTGGGTTTAATTTCTTAGATTTTGCTTTAACACAAACCCCTTCTTGTTCAGTGTGGGAGAGAGTCTGTAAAAGTTGATTATTAACAAAATGCATTATTTCTGAATCCTTTGGCTCTTGTCCAAACAAATGACGAATTGCTCTTAATTTCCCATCATTCACAACTTCAATGACTCCTACCCAAAACTGACCATCGTAGTAAACCGTTAATTTCATAACGATTCCCTCCTCCTAAATTTACTGAAGAATGATGGACATCCCGAGGAGGGGAAGGTTACTGACATTTTAAATCATGCATCCGGACTACCAACCGAATTGTGTTTTTTCATTCTCATTATAAATTTAACAAACTTTCAAATTGAAGGAAAGGGTCTCCGCTTATTTTGACAACACTTCAAGTTTTGCTTTGGTATCAGGCAGGCCCATAAATCCCATCAGCTTTTAATCTACTATCGCTGTTTTCGCTCCATGTGCGCCGTCAATCCCGAAGTTCTTTGTTACATGATAAGCCGCTTCATTCATCGGAATAATGCAAATGGCATTTGTCTGAACTACAAAATGCGCAAGTGCAAACTCTAATTTTCTCCACAAAAAAAGCAGCTTTACGCCGCTTTTTTACTTTACGAAGTGAATATTTTAACGATTTGCATGGCCAAGTAGGCGATTCCGGCGCCGATTAACGGGCCTACGGCGACGCCTCCGAAAAGCGCGACGGCAAGTATCGTGCCGATGACCAGCGCCGTTGTAATATGAGGGTCGTTTTCCAATAAGGTGAGACCGTTTTTGGCGATTAAGGCAACCGCGATCCCGGCACCGAGAGCGATCCACGCATAATATGATTTCATCGCTTCTCCGAGCTGTTTAAAACCGATATCACCTGTGGCAATCGGCACTAAAACGGCGATTGTAATGACGGTGACCCCCCAGTTGATGCCTTTTGACTGAATAACCGGAAATAGTTTCTGATCAAGACCGACAGCTTTTATCACAATGAGAAAGCCGACGGCAAAAAGCAATGACTGATTTTTGGCTACCAATGCGATGGCCAGCAATAATAGTAAAAATAAATTCGCCTGTGTAAACATCCTGAAAGCACCTTCTTTCATCATATCTGTATTCATATCCTTTTTTTTGACGAATAAACTAATGTAATAGGACGTGCCGACCGAGAGGAGGATCGATGTGAATCCGCACTATGCAACTGTTTTTTTCCGCGCGCTGTTTGTACTCGCTGCGGCCGGCGGCGCTTTAGCGGCCGGTTACGCCTCATTTCCGTTAACTTATCCGTTTCTGATCGCCCTTATTCTGTCATCAGCGATCATTCCCGTAGTTGACTGGCTGGACAAACTGACGGGGCTGCCCCGGTCAGTCAATACTGTCATTGTCCTGGTCTTCTTTTTGCTTATTCTTCTTGGCGCGGCGACATTTCTCGTTGCGGAAATCATTTCGGGAACCGCCTATCTGGCCAAAACGCTCCCTCCCCATATCAGCGCCTTTATGACGTATTGCGAAGAGCTGTTCACTTCCCGCATTCAGCCATTGTACCACGAGCTGACCGTCCTATTTAACGGACTGGAAACCAATCAGCAGGCATCCATCGTGACGCATATTCAGACCCTCGGTGATACAGCCGCTAAAAATGCGGGGCTGATGCTTTCACATCTTTTAGAGCTGGTGCCGAAATGGATTGCCTTCCTTCCCAATACAGCTGCCGTCTTCATTTTCGCAATGCTGGCGACTTTTTTTATGACAAAGGACTGGCATAAGCTGAAGGCGCTGCTTTATTCCATTCTTCCGGAACGGGTTTCGGCAAACGCCAAGGCCGTATCGGGAGAGCTGAAAAAAGCGATGGCAGGTTTCATTAAGGCGCAGGCCGTGCTCATACTTTTCACGATGATCATTGTCTTTATCGGACTTTTTCTTTTAGGGATTGAGCATGCGGCAACCATCGCCTTTTTTATCGGCCTGGTGGACCTGCTCCCGTATCTCGGCGCCGGGTCGGTCTTTGTTCCCTGGATTATGTATTTAGCCATTGCCGGTCAGCTTCCTCAAGCGATCGGTCTCGGTGTTTTATATATTGTGGTTCTTATCCAGCGCCAGCTGACGGAGCCGAAAATTTTAAGCAAGTCAATCGGACTTGATCCGCTTGCGACCTTAATCGCCCTGTTTGCCGGTTTTAAACTGTTCGGAATTTTAGGACTGGCTGCGGGGCCCGCGCTGCTCGTTTTCATTCAGGCCTTTATCACAACGGGCGCTTTAAAAGAAATATGGGCCTATATTACTGTTCAGTCCAAATAAAAACAGCAGCCCTGTAAGAAGGCTGCCGTTTTTATTTGATAATGATCCGCTTGTTTTTTGACATTCCTCTCAGCCATTTGAACAAAAGCGGCTTCATGCGGTTCCGAGTGAACGGAATCAGAAGACAGGCCCCTGCAATATCGGACAGAAAACCCGGAAGCATCAAAAGCAGGCCTCCGAAAAAGACGCATATTCCGTCAAGAAGCGCTTCCCCCGGCATTTTGCCGTACTGCAGGTCGCGCATCACCCGATGATACACATCGGTTCCCTGTCTTTTTGCCACCAAGGCGCCTAACACGCCTGTCAAAATGATGAGAAGGAAGGTCGGAAAAATACCGAGCCATTTTCCCGCCAGCAGAAACAAGCCGATTTCAATTGCCGGACACACGATAAACAGTAAGAATAACACTCTCATTTTTCTGCCCTCCTGCCCTTCTAAAAGCCCGTCACCGCCCGCATGGGAATAGGAAAATCAGCCTAAAGACAAAAGAGAAGGGAGAACCCCCCTCTCTTTTTTAAAGCTGTTTAAAGAACGCTTGCGCGGCCTTCATACACAGCGCCGCGGGCAGCGTCAACTGTGATAACCTGTCCTTCTGTTAAAACTGAAGTTGCGTTCTCCAGACCGACGATAACCGGAATGCCCAAGCTTAAACCGACAACGGCTGCATGGCTTGTCAGACCGCCTTCTTCAGTGATGAGCGCTGATGCTTTTTCAAGTGAAGCGATCATGTCGCGGTCAGTGCTTGAAGCAACCAATACTGCACCGTCTGTCATTTTTTGTTCAGCTTCTTTCGCATTTTTTGCAACAACGACCGGCCCGAATGCAGATTTGCGTCCGATGCCTTGTCCTTTTGCGATAATGCTGCCGACAGTGTGGACTTTCATCAGATTCGTCGTGCCTGATTCACCGACAGAACCTGCTGTAATGACAATCAGATCACCGCGTTTCACGATGCCGCTGTCAAGTGATTTTTGAACCGCGTCTTCAAGCATTTCATCGGTTGAAGTCGCGTTTTGGCCGCTTGCCGGGAATACACCGAATACAAGGCCGAGTTTGCGTGATACAGACTCATTGACCGTAACCGCTACAATCGGAGCCTGCGGACGGTATTTCGCGATCATACGCGCCGTATGGCCGCTTTCTGTAGGGGTAACGATAGCTGCCGCACTCAGATTGATCGCCGTGTGCGCAACTGATTGGCCGATCGCATCGGTAATCGTCATGCCGACCTGATCTCTGCGTTTAGACAGAATTTCTTTGTAGTTCAGAGATTCTTCCGTGCGTGTGGCGATGTTAAACATTGTTTGAACCGCCTCGACAGGATATTGTCCCGCAGCCGTCTCACCGGAAAGCATGATAGCGTCTGTGCCGTCGAAAATGGCGTTGGCAACGTCACTTGCTTCAGCACGTGTCGGACGAGGGTTGCGCTGCATGCTGTCAAGCATTTGTGTCGCAGTAATAACCGGTTTGCCCAGTGCGTTGCATTTTTTGATCATTTCTTTTTGCACGAGCGGCACTTCTTCGGCCGGAATCTCTACGCCGAGGTCTCCGCGCGCTACCATTAAGCCGTCAGATACTTCCAGGATCGCATCCAAGTTGTCCACGCCTTCTTGGTTCTCGATCTTAGGAATGATTTGAATGTCAGACGCGTTATGCTCTTCAAGCAGTTCGCGGATTTCCAGGACATCCGTAGAACGGCGTACAAATGACGCAGCGATGAAATCAACGCCTTGCTCGATACCGAATACGATGTCTTTGGCGTCTTTTTCAGTAATTCCCGGAAGGTTGACGCTGACGCCGGGAACGTTTACGCCTTTTTTATTTTTCAGCGTGCCGCTGTTTAAGATTTTTGTTTTGATTTCGTGTTTTTCCGGATTTGATTCTAGCACTTCCAATCCGATTAAACCGTCATCCAACAGGATGATAGACCCTGCTGACACGTCGTCTGCCAGGCCTTCATAAGAAACTGAGAATTTTTCAAGCGTTCCCAGCACCTGTTTCGTAGAAACGATAATTTCATTTCCCGCCTGAAGCTCAAGCGCGCCGTTTTCCATATCGTGCGTGCGGATTTCCGGACCTTTTGTATCGAGGAGAATCCCCACGTTTTTGCCGAGCTTTTTGCTTGCTTCTCTGATGTTTTTGATTCTTGCGCCGTGCTCTTCGAAATCACCGTGTGAAAAATTCAGACGAGCAACGTTCATACCCGCTTCCATCAATTTTGTCAGCATTTCTACACTTTCACTGGCCGGACCGATTGTACAAACGATTTTTGTTTTTTTCAACTCGTTCACTTCCTTCTGAAATCTTCAGCTTCTTCCGCCTTAAATAGACAGTTCTTTTGAAAGCTGATACATGTTTGGTTCAACAGTATGTTTTGATTCTAAAATTTCTATAATATCATGGTCTACAAGCTTGTTGTTTTGTATACCTACGCAGCGTCCGCCTTTTCCTTTAAGCAGAAGCTCAACCGCGTAAGCGCCGAGGCGGCTTGCAAGAACCCGGTCAGAAGCGCTTGGAGATCCGCCGCGCTGGATGTGCCCTAAAACGGATACCCGTGTTTCAAGGTTCGTTTCTTCTTCGATGCGTTTTCCGAATTCAACCCCGCTGCCTACCCCTTCTGCAACGATGATGATACTGTGTTTTTTGCCGCGGTCGTGCCCTCTCTTCAAACGGCCGATAATTTCCTGCATATCGTAGTCCGCTTCAGGAATTAAAATTGATTCCGCTCCGCCTGCAAGACCTGCCCATAAAGCAATGTCGCCCGCATGGCGCCCCATCACTTCAATAACGTATGTACGCTCATGAGACGTAGCGGTGTCACGGATTTTATCAATCGCATCAATTACGGTGTTTAACGCCGTATCAAATCCGATCGTAAAATCAGTTCCCGGGATGTCATTATCTATCGTACCCGGTACACCCACACACGGAAACCCGTGTTCCGTTAATTTTTTCGCACCCATGTATGAACCGTCTCCGCCGATGACGACAAGACCTTCAATGCCGAGTTTCTTTAAATTTTCGATTCCTTTTTCACGGCCTTCAACTGTTTTGAATTCAGGACATCTGGCCGTGTACAGCTTTGTTCCGCCGCGGTGGATGATGTCACCGACCGAACCAAGCTCCAGTTTCTCTATTTTACCGCTGATTAATCCTGAATAACCGTTATAAATTCCGTACACTTCGACGTCGTGGTAGATAGCTTTCCGCACAACCGCGCGCACCGCAGCGTTCATACCCGGGGAATCCCCGCCGCTCGTTAAAACTCCTATACGCTTCATTTCCTATTCACCTCAGCAACATATATATGTTAAACATATCATGATCATTGCCCTAAAACAATGAAAAGGGACGCCTGAGCTCCCATGAAACCTTACCTATTATACAATTAAATAAATTGTTTTTAAATAAAATTTAAGGAATATCACAAAAATCACAAAAAATAAACGTGAGCCATAGGCTTCACGTCTATTCAGTTTACCCCGATATATTGATCCTCAACCGAAACTTTCCCGATTGCTTTATATTTTTCATAGCGCTGTGAGATCAATTCTTCGGCGTTCAATTGAAGAAGAGATTTTAACGTTTCTTTAAGAATACCGTCAATGTAGCCCGCCTGCTGCTTAATATCATGGTGAGCTCCGCCCTTCACTTCTTTAATCATATCATCAATAATTCCTAATTCTAATAAATCGGGCGCAGTAATCTTCATGGTTTCGGCCGCTTTTTTCGCAAGGCTGGAGTCTTTCCACAAAATGGATGCGGCTCCTTCAGGAGAAATAACGGAATACGTCGAGTTCTCAAGCATCAGCATGCGGTTGCCCACACCTAACGCAAGCGCGCCTCCGCTGCCGCCTTCCCCGATGACGATACAAACGACAGGCACTGTCAGGCCGGCCATCTCGAACAGGTTCTTGGCGATGGCTTCACTTTGTCCCCGCTCCTCCGCCGCTTTACCCGGGTACGCTCCCTTCGTGTCGATGAAGCAGATAATCGGGCGGTTGAACTTATCCGCCTGCTTCATGAGACGAAGCGCTTTGCGGTAGCCCTCAGGGTGAGGCATCCCGAAATTGCGGACAAGGTTTTCTTTCGTGTCTTTTCCGCGCTGATGTCCGATGACGGTGACCGGCATGCCGTGATATTTGGCGACTCCGCCGACAATCGCAGCATCATCTCCGTATGTTCTGTCTCCGTGGCACTCAAAAAAGTCGGTAAACAGGTATTGAATGTAATCTAGCGTCGTCGGCCGGTCGGGAAGGCGTGCGATCTGCACTCTGTCCCACGGCTTCAGGTTTTTATAAATCTCATCCTGAAGCTTGCTGAGCCGGTCTTCAAGCCTTGCGATTTCAGCGCTTAAATCCATCTCCGAATCTTGGGTGAATTTTTTCAGTTCGGCGATTTTCGTCTGCAGTTCAATCACCGGTTTTTCAAATTCTAATCTTGCAGCCACTCATGCTCACCTCCTGTTTGGTGCATGTCCAGCAGAAATGCGAGTTTGTCTTTCATGTCGTTTCGGTGAATCACCGCATCAAGCTGGCCGTGCTTTAATAAAAATTCCGCCGTCTGGAAATCTTCCGGCAGTTTTTCCCCGATCGTCTGTTCAATAATACGTCTTCCGGCAAATCCGATCAAGGCGCCCGGTTCAGCGAAATTATAATCACCGAGAGACGCGAAACTGGCCGATACGCCGCCTGTCGTCGGATGGGTCATGACAGAAATAATCAGTCCCTGCTCCTCACTGAACAGTTTTAATGCAGAGCTTGTCTTTGCCATTTGCATAAGACTTAAGACCCCCTCCTGCATACGTGCGCCGCCGGAAGCGGTAAAGATGATAAACGGGACTTTTTCCTCTTTTGCTTTTTCAATTGCAAGCGTGATTTTTTCGCCGACAACCGAACCCATGCTGCCCATTCGGAATGTTGAATCCATGATCGCGATCACGGCCGGGAATCCGCTGATGGTTCCTTTTCCGGTAACCACCGCTTCATTCAGCGATGTTTTCTCACGGTCTTTTTCGATTTTTTCTAAGTATTCCGGGAAACCGAGCGGGTTTTCAGATATCATTCCCTGGTTGAATTCTTCGAATGAATCTTCATCCAGGAGGCTTTCAATGCGCTGCTTTGCATTCATCGGGAAATGGTGCCCGCAGTTCATGCAGACGCGCAGGTTTTTATCTAACTCTTTTGTGAGCATGATTTTTTTACATTTGGAGCACTTTGTCATAATGCCTTCCGGAACATCATGTTTTGCCTGCTCAGACGGCACGGAAGCATATTTTTTCTTTTTTGTGAATATATCCTTTAACAAATGATTACCTCCCTTTTGTGAAGGGTTCTCTTCACTGCATGTCTTCCGATTAGATAGACTTAATAATAACTTTACCGAAACTATTGTACTTTTTTTGTCAAACGGTGTCATCCTCCATTCGACATTTTTTGCTGCAAAACAGACGGAAACGGACGGATTTCATACCGTGAAAAGCGTTGTTCAGCCTTATCTGTCAGCGTTTTCAAAAGAAATAAGGATTCTGCTGAAATTTTTTTAAGACCTGCCCTTAAAAAAATGCCAGCAGTCCGTATATTGAACAGCAGCGCGTTGTTTTTTTCCAACGCGCTGCCATTTCATTTTTGTGTTATTATTCGCCGATAACCGTGAGCTGTCTTGTTTTTTCAGCCACTTCCTCAGGATCGACCGTAATTCTGGCGACGCCCGTTTCCATCGCTGCTTTCGCAACAGCTTTCGCAACGGCAGGAGCCACACGTTTGTCAAATGGAGCCGGGATGACATAATCAGCGCTTAAGTCTTCCTCTGAAACAAGGGAAGCAATCGCTTCAACCGCAGCAATTTTCATTTCTTCGTTGATGTGAGTCGCGCGAACGTCAAGCGCCCCGCGGAAAATTCCAGGGAATGCCAGAACATTGTTGACCTGGTTCGGGAAATCAGAACGGCCTGTTCCGATTACGCTTGCGCCGGCTGCGCGCGCGTCTTCAGGCATGATTTCCGGATTCGGGTTGGCCATTGCGAAGATAATCGGATCTTTCGCCATGCTTTCCACCATTTCTTTCGTCAGCGCGCCTTCGACTGATACGCCGATAAAGACGTCTGCATCTTTAATGACATCCTGAAGCGAACCGTCGTTGCGGTCTTGGTTTGTAAACTTCGCCACTTCGTTTTTCACTGCGTTCATGCCGGCCGGACGCCCTTCGTAAATCGCCCCTTTAGAGTCGCACATTACGATGTTGCGTACGCCGAAATGGTAAAGAAGCTTGATGATCGCGATGCCTGCCGCTCCCGCTCCGTTTGCCACAACTTTAATGGATGACATGGATTTTCCTGATAATTTCAGCGCGTTTACAAGTCCGGCAACGGTTACGATGGCAGTGCCGTGCTGATCATCGTGGAAAACCGGGATGTTTGTTTCTTTTTTCAGGCGCTCTTCGATAATGAAGCAGTTCGGCGCCGCAATATCTTCAAGGTTGACACCGCCGAATGTCGGTGCAAGCAGCTTTACAGTGTCAATGATTTTGTCCACATCGTTTGTGTCAAGCGCGATCGGGAATGCATCCACGCCCGCGAAACTTTTGAACAGCACCGCTTTCCCTTCCATGACCGGAAGTGAAGCTTCAGGCCCGATATTACCGAGACCGAGAACGGCTGATCCGTCTGTTACGACTGCTACCATGTTCCCCTTCATTGTATAATCATATACTTTGTTTTTATCGTCATAAATCTCTTTACAAGGCTCAGCTACTCCGGGAGAGTAGGCAAGGCTTAAGTCGTCCGCGTTTCTGACTTCTACCTTTGCTTTTGATTCCAGCTTTCCTTGATTTACTTTGTGTAAATGTAACGCTTCTTCTCTTAATGACATTCTAAACACTCCTTTTAAGTACTTTGTTACATATTCTGCCGCATAGACTGGTACAATCGCTGGAGGTGAAAAATTTCAGAATCTTTAAATAAGATAGCACAATTGTTTCAATTGTATAACAAAACGATTATTGTTACCACTATTTTAACACGACGTTTTCGCGGCCCAGCAGCTCTTTTAAACGGTATAACGCCTGATAGTCCGCCTGAATATGAAAAGTATCCGGCAGCCTGATCGTCTGCTTGTCTTTTTCATAATAAAGATAAACGCCGGTTTCCCCTTTATGCTCCAGTAAAATACGCTTCATTTTTTCCAAAAACTCCTGATTGTGCCGGCTGCCTTCGATTTTGATGTAAACAGACGGCGCTCTGTCTGCCTCCGTCTGCTCAAGAAGAGAGGCGGATGACATGATGAATTGTGTCTTCTCCTGACGCTCTTCCATTTTTCCGGCGGCGAATAATAGCGCGCCTTCTTCTAACAGCGGAGACAGCCTTCTATATTGGTCAGGAAACACGACGGCTTCCATTTCTCCCGTTTCATCGCTTAATGTGAGAAACGCCATATGCTGACCTGTCTTTGTCCGAATCGTTTTGATGCCCGCGAGCAAAGCGCCGATTGACAGCTGCCCCTTCGGCATCTGCCGCGCTGCTGTGATCGCTTTCGCCCCCCGTTTTTTCAGGAGATCCCTGAAAGCAGACAAAGGATGGCTTGAGAAATAAACACCGAGAGCTTCTTTTTCGAACCGAAGCTTGTCCACGAGCGGAAATTCCTCAGCCTCTACATATTTTGGCTTAATGGAGAACGATTCTTCCAAAAACAATCCCATTTGGTCATCGTCTGCACGAAAAAGTTCAGCGTGCTCTAAAGCCACATCAACGGAGGCCAGCAAGGCGGCGCGATTTTGATTGAATTCGTCCATGGCGCCAGAAAATATAAGGGCTTCGATGGTTTTCCGATTCACGCTTTTTGCGGGTACGCGAAAGCAGAAATCGAAAAGATCCTCGAACGGTTTATGTGTTCTTGCTTTATAAATATCTTTCACTGCCGAGACGCCTACGTTTTTAACGGCCCGCAAACTGTATCTGACGGCTCCGTTTTCCGGCGCAAACGGAAAACCGCTTTTGTTTATTGACGGCGGAAGGACTTGAATCCCGCTCCCCTTCGCTTCATGCAGATATTGCGATATTTTGTCCTCATTGCCGATGACGCTCGTCAACAGCCCGCACATAAAATATAACGGATAATGCGCTTTTAAATAGGCTAGCTGATAGCCGATCATGCTGTATGCGACAGCATGGCTTCTGTTGAATCCGTAGTTAGCGAATTTTACAATCAGATCGTAGACCTCGTTTGCAGTGACTACAGAATACTCCTTTTTTAAGCACCCTTCAACAAAATGGCTTCGCTCTCTGTCCAGAATGTCCTTTTGCTTTTTGCTGACAGCCCGTCTGAGCAGATCCGCTTCACCTAATGAAAACCCTGCCATGCGCGAGGCGATCATCATTATCTGCTCTTGATAGACGATGACGCCGTAAGTGTCACTGAGAATATTTCTTACGTCCTCGTGCGGCACTTCCACACGCGCGCGGCCGTGCTTCCGCTCGATAAATAACGGAATATTTTCCATCGGTCCCGGCCTGTAAAGCGCGTTAACCGCGACAATGTCTTCCAGTCTTGACGGCTTCAGGCGCTTCAGCACGTTTCTCATTCCTGATGATTCCAGCTGGAAAATACCCGTCGTATCACCGTTTGACAATAGCGAGAACGTTTTTTCATCCTGATAAGAAATCTCGGAAAAATCAATTTTCGTATTCGTCTCTTTTTCAATCATCGTTTTAATGGATTCAATAAGCGTCAAGTTGCGCAAACCTAAAAAGTCCATTTTTAAAAGACCGAGATCTTCCAAGTGATCCATCGCATACTGCGTTAAATACACGCCGTCATGCCCTTCTTGAAGAGGGACAACTTCAGAAAGCGGCTCTTTACTGAGAACGACCCCCGCCGCGTGTGTTGACGTGTGCCGCGGAAGACCTTCAATTTTCCTTGCGATCTGAAACACTTTATGAAGAACGGCGGATTCGGACAGCCTCCTGTTCAGCTGAGCGGACTGCCGCCTCGCTTCATCAAGCGTCATTCCCGGTTTTGACGGAATCAGGCGGGCAAGCTGGTCGGCTTCTTTCGGGCTGATTCCGAACACTCTCCCGGTATCCCTTAACGCCGCCTTTGCGGCCAATGTCCCGAAGGTGATAATCTGGGCGACGTGCATGGCCCCGTACTTATTTTGTACATACTGAATGACCTCATCCCTTCTCGTGTCAGGGAAATCGATATCAATATCCGGCATGCTGATCCGCTCGGGATTAAGAAATCTCTCAAACAGCAGAGAATGTTTAAGCGGATCCACGTCGGTAATGAAAAGGGAGTAAGCGACAAGCGAGCCTGCCGCGGACCCCCTTCCCGGGCCTGTCACAATGCCCTTTTCATGCGCGTACTTCATAAAGTCCCATACGATGAGAAAATAATCACTGAATTTCATGCGCCTGATGACGTCCAGCTCATATTCAAGCCGGCGGACAGCGCGCTCATCAGGAGTGCCGAAACGGAGGCGCAGCCCCTCATGACAGATCTCCGCCAAATAGTCATCGGCTGATTTGCCGTCCGGCGCCGGAAAAGACGGAAGCTGTGTCTGTCCGAGGCTGACATCGACCCGGCATTGCCGGGCGATACGCGCGGCTGCTTCAATCGCTTCCGGATGCCGCGTGTAAAGCTCTGCCATTTCTTCAGGCGCCCTCAAGTATAAGTCCGGCAGATTCCCGCTCTGATCCTCCCACTTCTCTCCGGCTTTAATAGCGCACAGACAGCGGTACGCATCTTGATCTTCTTTCTTGATATAACGGACATCCCCCGCAGCGCAGACAGCGATTTCCGTCTCGGCTGACAGGCGGAGAATCTCTTCTGATAACGTCTCATGTCCTTTAAACGGCTGATACCCTAAATAAAAACGGCCGTCTCCGAACAGCTCCCGGAATCCTTCGGCAGCCCGGACCGCTTCTTCAAACTTCCCGGCTTGAAGCAGGCTTTCAATGTAGCCGTTTTCACCGGGCGTAATGGCGATCAGCCCCTCATGATAGCTCTTCATCCATTTTCGCTTCATGCCGCCCTTTGCCATGGATTGCAGCGCACTTGAGATTTTCACCAGGTTCTGATATCCGATGTTTGTCTCTGCTAAAAGAATGAGCGGATGTGCTTCAAGCTCCGTATCGTCCGTGTATATAGAAGCCGTCAGACCGATAATCGGCTTAATTCCGTTTGATTTGCATGCTTTATAAAACTCAATGGCGCCGTACATCACATTTTCGTCCGTCAGCGCCAATGATGAATATCCGAGTTCCTTCGCTTGTGTAACAAGCTCTTTTACAGAAGCGGCGCTGTTTAACAGACTGTAGCCGCTATGTACTTGCAGGTGAACAAAAGACAATGCCGCCACTCCTTTCCCATACGTTCATTTTGCCTTTCTACATTATAAGACGGGTTTTCTTAAGAAACAAATGTTCTTTTTTGACTCATCATCATACTTGTCCGTTTCGCTCAATATGATAGAAAAGTGAGGTGGTGTATATATGGATCAGGAAGCCGGATTTATGGCGAATTTCATCAGCAGTTATTTTATCGCCCTCGGTGTGTTGCTCGGCGGCGCGCTGATCGGCGGCCTCGGAGCTTATTTATCAGGCGAGCCTCCGCTGACGGCGATCACAAAATTGGCGAACAGGCTGAAGATCTGGGCGCTTGTCGCGGCCATCGGGGGAACATTTGACGCGGTATACAGTTTCGAGCGGGGGCTGTTCGAAGGCAACACGCGCGACATCTTCAAACAGCTTCTTTTAATTATTTCAGCAATGGGCGGCGCGCAGACCGGCTGGCTGATCATTTCATGGCTGACCCAGGAGAATATGTCATCATGAGAATTCCCGAGTATTATAAAAAACCGGGATGGCAGCGTTTTTTCGCGGGAATGATGTGCGGAGCCATCGTCAGCTGGCTGTTCTTTCTGTTTACATACGGAACGTTTCAGGAAGAACAAGTGACGTTAATTGAAAAGCAGCGTGAGCACGCGCGGGATTTAAAAAACCAAATCTCCATCTATCAGAAGGATCTTCATAAATTAAATGAGGATAATAAGCAAAGACTTCTCATCCAAAGTGTTGATGTGAAGCTGATCAATGGGGAAAAATACAGAATCGCCCAGCCTGACAAGATGAAATTTGAGGAACAAGTGAAAGATAATATTTCTGAAGTCATCACAAAAGATATTGAAAGCGTGTATAAAACAAAGGAGCTTTTAAAACGGACGATCGAAAACAAAATATACACCATAAATGAGAAGGAATTTAAAGCTGAAGTAAAGGAACTGACGATTTATACGAGATTGTCTGTCGAAATTCATATTTCTTTTGCGACGTAATTATGTCATTTTTAAAAATTTTCCATAGATCTGTCGCTTTTTTCTCCGCTTTTTTATAAACTGTAGATGAGACATTTTCAATGATTCTGAAGGGAGGAAGGGAAAATGGAGGTTTTTAGTGAACGACGCTTGGCAAAAGATCATGCAGCCCGAATCAGACAAGGCTATTCCGCATATGCAGAAACAGACACACTCGCTTCCCTCATAAAAAAAGAACTCCAAATCTGTAATCTCCGCGTCTACGAAGACCTGACTGATTTCGGCTGCTGGTTCATCCCCGTGACAGATGAACACTAAGAAAGAGGGTCTCCCCTCTACTTGTGTTCGTTACATACCTCTTCCAGATCAGCAAGAATCTGATCGGTTTCATCCCAGCTGAAGATGGATGCGCCGGCCGCAAGCGGATGTCCGCCGCCATTGTATTTCCGGGCAATTCCGTTGATGACCGGACCTTTTGAACGGAACCGGACTCTGATTTGATCGTCTTCTTCTACGAAAAACACCCAAGCGCGGATACCCGAAATATTTCCGAGTGTCCCGACAAGCTGCGACGCTTCAGAAGCGGTGGTTCCATATGTCTCCAAAATGTCTTTTTTAATGAACACGGAAGCGACGCCGTTTTCAGACAGTGACACATTTTGATAAATAAAGCCGTTAAGCTTCACCACATTTAATTTTGTTTCATACAATTGATTGAACAGCTCTGACGATGAAAATGGGAACTCAATGAGCTCTCCCGCGTATTTTAATGTCTTTTTTGTGGTGTTCGGGAATAAGAAGCGCCCCGTATCACCGACGATACCCGCGTAGATCAGCTCAGCTGCTTTCGTATTCAGTTTCCAGCCGTGCTGCTTTCCTTCCAGGTACAGCTCATAGATCATTTCGCTTACGGAGCTTGCATTCGTATCGACCCATAACAGATCGCCATACGGATCTTCATTTGGATGGTGGTCTATTTTCATGAGCTTTGCGCCGGAATGGTAGCGCTGATCGTCGACCCTGCCTTGGTTTGCGGTGTCGCACACGATGACAAGAGCATCTTTATAGGTTTCGTCATCCACCTCATCGAGGGAATATAAAAAAGACAAGGACGGCTCAGGCTGTCCGACGGCAAAAATATTTTTTTCGGGATACGTTTCCCGCAGGATTTCCGTAAGGCCGCACTGTGAACCGTAGGCGTCCGGGTCAGGCCTCACATGTCTATGTAAGATAATGGTGTCATATAATGATATGGTTCTGATCAGTTCGGATTTCATCGCTTTCTCCTTTTCGTTTTTATTCATTTAATCATACTCTTTATCCATGGAAAAGGAAAATCTTTCAGCAACGGTATAAACGGTTTTGCAAACTCATATAATGGAGGATTTCATTTATGCTGGTTTTTGTTTTTCTCATCGGGCTTTCTGCCTGCTTTTACGTGTATTACAAAGTAAAAGGAATCCAGACGAAACGGGCGCTGGAAAAAGAATGTTTTTCGGCTAAATCAAGTATGGCATTAGGCGCGCTGGTGTTTTTGTACGGAGTAAACCAAATGATTCTGTTTCACTCCGTCCTGACCCTGGTCATCGGCGGCGTCTTCATTTTAATCGGAGCAGGCAGCACATGGGCCGGGTATAAAGCCTATAAGCATTATGAGCCCATCCACGCAAAGGAAGCGGAGAGGGACCACGCATAATGAATGCCAAGGGACCCGGGTGCGTCCCTTAACTTCTCTCCATCAGCTGCACCATGAGCATTGCTTTTGAAACGATGCCGCTCTGGCTTGACACTTCCACTTCCATTTTCCCGAATTTCCGGCCCGCCTCTAAAATGCGCGGTTTCACTTCAATGACCGACTCCATCTGTACGGGCTTCAGGAAGAAAATCGTAATGCTTTCAATGACCAGCTCGCCGCGTTTGCGGGAACGTAAAAATCGGCTGGCGGCCTGGGTTAAAATCGTCGTAAACACCCCGTAAGAAATCGTGCCGAGCTGATTGGTCATTTGCGGCGTGACTTCATATTGATAAACGGCCGGCGTTTTGTCATCTTCGTCTTCTTTAAATCCCCTTGAAACAATATCATCCAGCTTTTCCCCGACCTGAGGCTGCTTTTGAACCATTTGAAGCGCTTTTAAGACATCCTGGCGGCTGATCATTCCGATCAGTTTGTGATGCCCGTCTGTCACCGGAAGCACTTCAATTCCTTCCCAAACCATCATTTGAGCCGCTGAGGCGACAGATGTTTTCCCGATCACCGTGACAGGGTTTTTGGTCATTACTTTTTCAATCGGAACTGACCGGTCATGCCCCGCGATATCTTTCGATGTGAGGATTCCGTGGATTTTCATCTGCTGATCGATCACCGGGAAGCGGCCGTGTCCGGTTTCATAGTTTTTTTCGTACCATTTCTCCAGCTTATCCTTAGGGGACAGCGTCACTGTCCGATCTGCGGGCGTCAAAATGTCTTCCACGAGCACAATCTCTTTTTTTATGAGCTGATCATAGATCGCCCGGTTGATCATCGCGGCTACCGTAAAGGTATCGTAGCTCGTGGAGAGAATCGGAAGCTCAAGCATATCGGCCAGCTCGATAATGCTGTCGTCGGTATTAAACCCTCCCGTTACCAAAACAGCCGCGCCCGCTTCAAGCGCCTGGCGGTGGGCGTTGATTCGGTTCCCGACGATTAACAAGTTCCCCGCCGCCGTATAACGCATCATCGCGTCAAGCTCCATCGCGCCGATCACAAACTTATTCAACGTTTTATGCAGACCGGCTTTTCCGCCGAGCACCTGGCCGTCTATCACATTGACGACCTCGGCGTATGTCAGCTTTTCAATATTTTCTTTTTTCTTCTGTTCAATCCGGATGGTCCCCACACGTTCAATAGTGGAAACGAATCCTTTGTTTTCGGCTTCCTTAATGGCTCTGTAAGCCGTTCCTTCACTGACTTTCATTTCTTTCGCAATTCTTCTGACCGAAATTTTTTCACCGACAGGAAGCGAATCTATGTATGATAGGATTTGTTCATGCTTTGTTGCCAAGCGTTTCACCTCTAAGGACAGTCTTCTGCTTTTATTATAAGGGTACGGGGGATTCATTCGCAATGAGACGCCCGAAAAAAGGCGGCATCACAAAAAGACCTTCTGAATGCTTGATTCAGAAGGTCTTTGACACATATGTCAGGCAAGCTCAATGGTCTCGCCGACCGCCATGACTTTGCCGACGCCTCCGGGCAGACTTTCGGCGAAAGCGTCAGGGTCCTGTTCAATGACGGGGAATGTATTGTAATGGACGGGAACGACCTGTTTCGCTCTCAGCCACTCAGCCGCGAGTTTCGCATCTTCAGGGCCCATGGTGAAGTTATCACCGATCGGCAGAAACGCCAGGTCAATGTGATTCAGTTCCCCGATCAGTTTCATATCAGAGAACAGCGCCGTGTCCCCGGCGTGGAAAATCGTTTTGCCGTCAATCGTCAATAAAATCCCAGCCGGCATCCCCGTGTACGTAATGGTTTTGTTTTCTTCATCAGTGACCGCCGATCCGTGGAATGCCTGTGTCAGTTTCACTTTGCCGAAATCAAATTGGCGCGCCCCTCCGATATGCATCGGGTGGACCTTTAAACCTTTAAAGCCGAGATAAACGGCCAGCTCGTTCGGCGCAATAACGAGCGCATCGTTTTGTTTAGCGATCTGCTCTGTATCTCCGACATGGTCATTGTGTCCGTGAGTAAGCAGGATGACATCCGCTTTCACTTCTTCCGGTTTCAAATTTGTCAGACTGTTTCCGGTCAGAAACGGATCAAAAATAATGTTATGGGTTTTCGTTTCCACTTGAATGACAGAATGTCCGTGATAAGTCACTTTCATCGTTTTCACCTCATAAAAAATTAATATTTATCAAGTTCCCTTTTTGACAAACGAAAAAACTTACAGGGATTGATGCCTGTTAATCACATTCAGCCCGCCTGTTGCTTCAATGACCGTTCCGGTTACAAGATCGGAATCATCTTCACATAAAAAGGCGATGATTCTCGCAATGTCCTCTCCGGTTCCGGACCTGCCGATCGGCGTCTTTTCTTTGCCGATTTTCCGTCTTGCTTCCTCTATAGACGCTTCTTTCATATCTCCTACAATATCACCCGGGCAGACCATATTGGCCGTAATGCCTGATTCAGCTTCTTCAATCGCAATGGTTTTCGTTAACGAAGCCAATCCGACTTTAGCCGCTCCGAAAGCGGAACGGTGAAGCCAGCCGGGGGCATGGTCCGCTCCTTGAAAACCGTATGTAATAATCCGGCCGAACCGCTGCTGTCTCATGACCGGGATAACCGCTTTAAACAGATGGAAAACGGCGCTTAAATTCCCTTCAAGCATGTCATACCATTCGTCATCGGAGTAATCGGCAAGCTTTTTGCGCTCAAATATGTACGGCCCGGCATTGTTAATCAGTATGTCAATCCTTCCAAACCGCTGAAGGGCTGCATCGGCGATCCGCATGAGATCTTCTTTCCGGGTTACATCGCCCTTAACGAATTGCAATCTGTCATGGCACCCGGGATAATCCGCCTTCAGACAGGCGACCGCTTCTTCGTCTTGTCTGTAATTCACTGTGACAGAAAAGCCTTTTTCCAGAAGCATTTCAGTCACTTTTCGGCCCAATCCCTTTGTACCGGCAGTGATTAGAGCATGTCGCACATTGAATACCCTCCCCAGGCAACGTTGCCGCTTCAATAAAATCAAGACGTTTCTCCCTCTACTTTACTATAAACAAACGGCAATATCACTTTTTTGCACTTCGTCCGCACGAAAAAAAAGCCGTCTTTACAGACAGCTTAATTTTCTGAAGGAGCAGAGGCTTCCTCCATGCCGACATAACCGCTTTCGTATGCCTCTGAGATGAGCCTGGCCGTTTCTTCACTTTCTTTTTCATCATAGATGTAACGGTCTTGTTCTTTGCGCATTCCTTCTACCTCCCATCTTTATAGATGTAGGGTGTCTGATATGACGGGAAAATATGAAGGAAATTTCAGCAAATTAAATGCCGGCGCAGGCTTTTGCTTTTACGAGCGCCTGTTCTACCTGCTGAAAACCCGTTCCGCCGGCGCTCATTCTTTTTTCAACCGCATGATGCGGATCGAGCACGGTATAGATGTCTTCTTCAAAGAGACTGCTGGCTTGAAGGAATTCTTCAAATGCCATATCACTTAAATAGATTCCTTTTTCAATGCAGCTGTACACAAGCTTGCCGACCACTTCATGCGCTTCTCTGAACGGCATGCCTTTTTTAGCTAAATAATCGGCAAGTTCCGTCGCGTTTGAAAAATCTTGTTTTGTCGCTTGTTTCATGATGTCTTTGTTTACTTTCATCGTTTCAATCATGCCCGTGAAAATCTGAAGGCTTCCTTCAACGGTTTTCACCGTGTCAAACATGCCTTCTTTATCTTCCTGCAGGTCTTTGTTGTAAGCGAGCGGGAGCCCTTTCATAATCGTGAAAAGCCCCATCATATCACCGTATACGCGTCCGGTTTTACCGCGGATCAGCTCCGCCATGTCGGGGTTTTTCTTCTGCGGCATCATGCTGCTTCCCGTCGCATACGTATCATCCAGTTCAATGAATCTGAATTCCTGCGAGCACCATAGAATGATTTCTTCTGATAAACGCGAAAGGTGCATCATCAGCATGCTGCTGCCGCTTAAAAACTCGAGAATAAAATCTCTGTCACTGACTCCGTCAAGACTGTTCTCATAAATGGAGTCAAAACCGAGCAGCTCCGCCGAATAGTTACGGTCTATCGGAAACGTGGTTCCGGCAAGCGCCCCGCATCCGAGCGGCGATATGTTAATCCGCTTCATAGCATCGCGAAAACGCTCTTTATCCCGTTCAAGCATCCAAAAATAAGCAAGCAGATGGTGGGCGAAAGAAATCGGCTGAGCCCGCTGCAAATGGGTGTACCCCGGCAGAATGGTCTCGACATTGGCCTCCGCTTTTTCGATCAGCGCTTTTTGGAACTGTTCAATCAGCACGATGATATGTGAGACATGATCTTTCAAATACAAATGCATGTCGGTCGCCACCTGGTCATTCCGGCTTCTGCCGGTATGGAGCTTGCCGCCTAGCGGTCCGATTTCTTCGATCAGCATTTTTTCAATATTCAAATGGATATCTTCATAATCAACAGAGAATTCAAGCGTTCCTTCATCTGCTTTTTGCAGGAGGGTCTGCAGCCCCTGTCGGATGGCGCCTTCTTCTTCTTCCGTCAGAATGCCGCATTTTTTCAGCATTGCCGCATGAGCGAGAGACCCTGTAATATCCTCTTTGACTAAGTTTTGGTCGAATGTGATGGATGCGCCGAACTCATCGACCCACTTTTCCGGTGTTTTTTGAAAACGGCCTCCCCAAAGCTTCTTCATGCTTCAATCTGCTCCTTCTTTTTCACAATGCTGTTTACTTTTGTCGGCAGCCCCCAAAGCTCAATGAAACCGATTGCCGCGTGATGGTCAAAAGCATCGTCTTTTGTATATGTCGCAAGTTTTTCGTCGTAGAGTGAATATTCCGACTTACGTCCTTCTACAATGGCATGGCCTTTAAACAGCTTGACGCGCACGACGCCGGTGACGTGTTTTTGGGTTTCTTTCAAGAATGCAAGCAGCGCGTCTTTTAACGGCGAGAACCATAAACCGTTATAGATGATTTCAGACAGTTTTTGTTCAATTGCCGGTTTGAAATGGGCCACTTCTTTCACTAAAGTCAGATCCTCAAGTTCTTTGTGAGCCGTAATCAAAGTCATGGCGCCCGGGCACTCATAAACTTCACGGGACTTAATGCCGACCAGGCGGTTTTCCACATGGTCAATCCGGCCGATGCCGTGTTTTCCGGCAGTCTCGTTCAGCTTGAGAATTAAATCAGCGAGCGGGTAGGTTACGCCGTCGATTGAAACCGGAACACCGGCTTCAAATGCGATTTCGATGATTTCCGGAACGTCCGGCGTGTTTTCAAGAGATGCTGTCAGGTCATATGCCCCTTCAGGCGGCGCCGCCCACGGGTCTTCTAATATACCGCATTCATTGGCGCGTCCCCATAGGTTCTGGTCGATGGAATACGGGCTGTCAAGATTGATCGGAATCGGTATGCCGCGGCTTGCGGCATATTCAATTTCTTCTTCACGCGACCATTGCCACTCACGGACCGGAGCAATGACCTCCAGATCAGGATTTAATGATTTAATGGATACTTCGAAACGCACCTGATCGTTGCCTTTTCCCGTGCAGCCGTGCGCTACAGCCACCGCGTTTTCCTTTTCCGCGACTTCAACGAGTTTTTTCGCGATCAACGGACGGGATAGTGCAGATACGAGCGGATACTTGCCTTCATACATTGTATGGGCCTGCATAGAAATGAGCGCGTACTCCCGGGCGAATTCTTCTTTCGCATCAATCACATAGGAATTTACGGCGCCTACTTCCAGCGCTTTTTGCTGAACGAATGCCAAATCCTTTCCTTCCCCTACGTCTAAGCAGCAGGCAACAACATCGTATCCCTGTTCTTGCAGCCATTTTATCGCTACAGAAGTATCAAGACCTCCTGAGTATGCCAATACAACCTTTTTTTGTTCTGCCATGTTAAAAGCTCCCTTTTGTATAAAAATTAGTTTTAATTAATAAAAATGCATTTTGTATGTATACACTGTAACAAGTAAATTCTGTTTTTTCAAGCCTTTTATAAAAAAAACCCCACCCAATTTTTTGAGCGGAGCAGAGCCTTTTTATACATTTATAAATCTTTTCGGATTTCCCGGAGCACATGGGGCAGTTCAGGAATAATCAGTTTACTCATTGCAAGCTTTACGGCGCCTGAGGAGCCGGGCGTGCAGAAGACTGCGGTATTTTGGATCACACCCGCTGCCGCCCTGGACAAAATGGCGGCGGAACCGATGTCCTCCGTATAGCTCAGCATGCGGAACAGCTCGCCGAATCCCGGGAGTTCTTTTGAAAACAGCGGCGTGACCGCTTCAATTGTGACATCCCTTTCGGCAATGCCCGTCCCTCCGTTTAACAGCACCGCATCTGTATATTCATCCATACAGCCGGATGAAACGGCTTTCTGCAATTCATCTTTTTCATCTTTAACAATGTCATAAGCGACCGTTTCAAATCCCGCTTCCCTGAGGAAGTCCATCATGACGCGCCCGCTCTTGTCGGTTTCTTTCGTTCTCGTGTCGCTGACTGTAATCACCTTGCAGCGCACGGCTGACGGGGCTTCTTGTTTATGTTCATGCACACTCATTGCTTCACCTCATCGTTTATGTAATAAACATATCGTAACGTTTGATTCTGGGGCATTCAATAAAAAAGCACACCCTAAAAGGATGTGCTTTTTTTGATCATTACTGTGCAAGGCGGACAACGTCGCGTGCGATCATGACCTCTTCGTCAGTCGGAATGATCATGACTTTGACAGGAGAGTGAGGGTAGCTGATAAACGCTTCCTCGCCGCGCACGTTGTTCAGCGCAGGATCCCAATATACACCCATGAATTCTAAGCCGCGAAGCACGCGTTCTCTGACTTCAACGCTGTTTTCACCGATACCCGCAGTGAAAATAATCGCGTCAACGCCGCTCATTCTCGCAGCGTAAGAACCGATGTATTTATGGATTCTGCTTGCAAACACTTCAAGAGCCGTTTCCGCTCTTTCGTTTCCTTCTTTTGAAGCTTCTACGATATCGCGAAGGTCGCTGGAGAAACCGGATACGCCAAGCAGTCCGCTCTTTTTATTTAACGTATTTAATACTTCATCTGCCGTCTGATCCGTTTTTTCCATAATGTACGGAATCAATGCAGGGTCGATGTTTCCTGAACGTGTTCCCATCGCGACACCCGCAAGCGGTGTGAAGCCCATTGACGTATCAATGGATTTTCCGCCTTCTACCGCCGCGATACTTGCGCCGTTACCGAGGTGACAGGAAATCAGACGCAAATCTTCAAGCGGGCGGCCGAGAAGCTCAGCTGCGCGCTGTGTCACGTATTTATGAGATGTGCCGTGGAAACCGTATTTGCGAATGCCGTATTTCTCGTAGTATTCGTACGGTAGGCTGTACAGGTAGGATTGTTCAGGCATCGTTTGGTGGAACGCCGTATCAAACACTGCAACCGCAGGCACATTCGGAAGCACTTCTTTAAAGGCTTTAATGCCGACGATGTTAGCCGGGTTGTGAAGCGGCGCTAGTTCTGAAATCTCTTCAATCTCACGGATTGTTTCATCCGTAAGCAAAACAGAATCGCTGAATTTTTCTCCGCCGTGAACCACACGGTGGCCGATTCCGTCAATTTCATTTAGATCCTTTATAATACCGAATTCAGTCAGCTTGTGAAGCAGCATCTTCACCGCAACCGCATGATCCGGAATATCTGTCACTTCTGTATTTTTTTCGCCGTTAACAGAGATTGTGAAAACGCTGTCGGCGATACCGATCCGTTCTACTAAACCTTTTGTTAGCACCTTTTCTGAAGGCATTTCGAATAACTGAAATTTTAAAGATGAGCTTCCTGCGTTAATTGCAATAATTTTAGACATAAATGACGCTCCTATCAAAATTCTTCTTCGTTTGTTCGTTCTTTTTTCCCAGACCATAACTGCAGTCCAAAAAATATCTGACTTTTCCATTTAAACATTGTCAACTCAGCATTTCAAGTCAACATCCACATTGGTACCGCTTACAATATGAAGTCGATATTTTCTGATAAATTTCATTTGTGCCAAATGGACGGCACGGTCTTACGGAATGTTATTTTCTTTCCTTAATTTGTGTTATCGTCCTGATTCCCATTCATTTTAAAAAGCAAAAGCAGCGCGGGATTTTGCATCTCACACTGCTTTTTCGCCATTATTTTTCTTTTTGAATCCATTGATCCAATTTTGCCGTCATCTCCCGCATCGCCTGCTGGTTCGCAAAAGAAGGAAGATTCGCCAAAAGCGCTTGTTTCGGTGGCTTTGCGTCTTCGCCTTTTTTCTGCAAGATTAAAATGCTCTTTGCCTGCGCTTCGTCTTTAAACATAGTAGCCGGCAGCTGAAGAAGGGCGTTGATATACACTTTTTCCGCAAAAAACCGCTTCAGTTTATCGCTTTGCGCGCTGTCAAACAGATGGTTCGGAATCATAAAAAATAAGTATCCGCCCGGTTTTGTATGTTTGACGCTCTGCTCAATAAATAAGTGGTGAGCGAAAGAGTGGCCTTCATCCGCTTTCAGCTCAAACGCTTCAGCGCCTTCGTCATTCGGATAGTAGCCGACCGGCAAATCGCAGATGACCGCATCGGCCGGTTCGATAAATAACGGCTGAAGACTGTCCTGGCAGAACAGCTCCATTTCTTTTTCCTGCAGATTCGCCTGAGCATAAGCGATCTTCAGAAGGACATCGTCGATTTCAATGCCGAAGCTTTTTGCCGCTTTGTCAGAAAGCTGGTTTGCCGCGGTCAGCAGAAGATTTCCGGTGCCGCAGGCGGGGTCCAGCAATGTCAGGCCTTTTCGGCCGCCCGTAAATTTATTCACGAGGTAACTGATGAAAATGCCGATCGTATCAGGCGTCATCTGTCTGTTCGGATGGGACTTATCTTTCAGCCCTTTTAAAATGGCGAGCTGGAACGCCTTGCGGATCCATTCATGCTCCCACTTTCTGAAGTCTGCTTTCGCGAGCAGGCTGTTAAGCTCGCCGGTTTGCTTTTCCTGAAGCGGAAGCTGGTCGGCCTTTTCAAGAAAATACATTTCTCCCGCTTCCGCAAGCCCCTCAATATAAGAAATCTGAAGGCCTTCTGCTATCACTTGGGCGGCTTCATCTAAAAGTTCATAAATCTGACCGACATGGTCGTGTTGCATGCTGTTTCCTCCTTGCCATGAAAAGAGCTCCGCGGCAGCACCCGGAGCTCTTTTTCTCTCTTTACTTGATTAACGCTTTTGCAGCTTCGATAGGCTTTTCATAATTCGGGTGGTTTGTCGCTTCGCTTACGTATTCCGCGTAAACGACTTTTCCGTCCTGATCAAGGACAAATACGGAACGTGCCAAAAGACGAAGTTCTTTGATGTGAACACCGAATGCTTCACCAAATGACATCTCTTTATGATCCGATAATGTTTCCACTTTATCAATTCCGTTCGCTCCGCACCAGCGCGCTTGTGCAAACGGAAGGTCGGCGCTGATTGTATAAACGTTCACATCACCGAGTTTTGCGGCTTCTTCGTTGAAGCGGCGTGTCTGCGCGTCACATACGCCTGTGTCAATGGAAGGAATAACGGATATGATCGTTACTTTCCCTTTCATATCTGCTAATGTCTTCTCTTCTAATCCGTTTGTCAGAACCGTGAAGTCAGGAGCTTGGTCCCCCGGTTTCACTTCTTGTCCGATCAGCGTCACGGCTCCGCCTTTAAATGTAATTTCAGCCATTCTGATTCCTCCCTTTATATGTATAGCTCTATCATAGTCGAGTTTTATGCAAACTGCAAAGGTTATGCCGCATCGTAAAAAAAGCTAACTGCGGGCGGCAGTTAACTTTTCTGTTATAAATCGATATCCGTTCTTTTTTGGTTCCGGCCTTTTTCATTCTTTTTAAACATATGCTGGATGCGTTCAATCGTTTGAGGCGCGGAGTCTAACAGTTTATCAATCAGGTGGGTGTTTTCGTCTAAATGAAGCATGCGCACGCCGTTTGTTCCGACAATCAGAAACGCAATCGGCGTAATGGATACTCCGCCGCCGCTTCCGCCGCCGAACGGGAGCTTCTGCTCTTTTCTTTCATCATCATCGGTTCTTTTTTCAGCCGGCTTTCCTCCAAACTCGCTTCCGCCCGCCGCAAATCCGAAGCCGACCTTTGAAACCGTTAAGATTACGCTGCCGTCAGGCGTTTCAACAGGATCGCCGATGATTGTATTCACGTCAATCATTTCTTTTAAATTTTCCATAGCGGTTTTCATTAAACCTTGAATGGGATGGTCTGCCATATGCGCTCCTCCTTAAACTGATGAATCATTCTTTGAAGCAACCGGAACCGGCTGTTTCTTTCGTATGATAGAAAGTCCGTTCCGCCCGTATTTGAGCAATTTGAAAGCTGCACCTATAAGATGTCCAAAACGAAAAAAGAATATACACTGCAAATGCGTCTTGGATGCAGGCACTTGAAAAGACGGAATGACTTCGCACACCGGTTTATGTATGAAACGCAGATGATCATACAGCATCGCCGTAAGTCCTCCCTTTACGGCCCACAATCCGCCGGCGGCGATTCCAGTAACGGCGGCGTCCTTTATTCCGATAACCGTCACCCATTCGAACTTCGTAACACGGACTCCCGCAAGAAATGAAGCGACGATTTGGCGCATCTGAAAGACTTGGTGCAGAATCATTTCTATTCTGTGAATGCTCTGTTTGACATCTTCATATGTGATTTTTTTCTTCTCTTTTTTCTGACCTTTCATTTCTGATTTTGTGTCCTGTTTGACATCAATTGACGCGTCTTCGCTGTTTACTTTAATGACGGGCAGCGTTTTTTTAATACGGATCAGCCCGTATAAGGCCGAGATTTTAAACGTCAGTTTGTCGTTATCTTTATCGTGAAGATATTCGAAAGTCAGGTGGATTTTCATCCTCATGAGCAGCCAGGCTAAAATGAGAATGAGAATAACAGCTGCTGCGGCATATCCCATAAGCTTCACTTCCTTAGCAGCATTATCGCCAAAACCAAAAAAAATAAACCCGGACGTTTATTCCGGGTTTACTGCTTTTATTTGCGGTACAGCGCTTCGTGAATCACCGTTGTGTCGGCGATCAGATCATGAATGCCCTGCTTTTTGGGCGTAAACGCAATGACGATATAGAGAATCCAGATTTTATCGATATAACGCCCCACCGCTTCTCTGAAAATGACGGTGCTCCAAGTCAGCGGCTTTCCGGGCGTCAAAGAAGTGACCTTTAACCCGAAGACCATCTTGCCGAGTGTCTGATGAAACCATTTCGTCATGAACACAAAATAGGCGAGGTAGACGATCAGGGTTGTGACGGAATAAGCTGAGATTGTAAACATTCCGCTTGTTGCCGGGAGCTTCATCAGCGTGAAAATCGGTGAAACGATGAGATGGTTAAGTCCCCAGACCACCAGCCAATCAAGAAGAAACGCCCAAAACCTGATCCAAAAGCCCGCATATGCCTGCTCGGGCGCCCTCTGTTGTTCGGCTTCCTCTTCTTTGCCGTGAAAGCCTTCGTAAGTCGCGTCCATTCTTTCTTCCCCCCTACTTTGCATAGAGATACATCATCCGCGGCGAACCGGATTGCGAAATGAGTTCTTTCATATTCAGAAAATCAATTTCGCTTTTAAACATTTTCGCTGCGCTCATGGAAAAGAGCGAGCCTAATCCGAATCCTTCCTCGTATGTGATGACTGAAGCGTTTTTCATATTTTTATGGTCCTTTTTCATCGCGCTGATCGTATCATCGTAAAAACCGAGCTCATCAACGAGGCCGATTTTTTTCGCTTGTCTGCCGTCGTAAACACGGCCGTCGGCAATTTTTTTCACATCCGCTTTTGACATGTGCCGGCCTTTTGAAATGACATTGACAAATCCTTCATAAGAATCGTTGACCATTGTCTGCATGATCTTTCTTTCTTCCTTCGTCATGTCGCGGGTCGGGGACATGATGTCTTTATGCGCGCCGCTTTTAATGGTTTCAAACTTGATGCCGAGTTCATCGGCGAGCTTGGAATAATTGACGCTTTCCATGATGACGCCCAGTGAACCCGTGAGCGTTTCCGGTGAAGCATAGATTTTATCGGCGGCCGTTGAAATATAGTAGCCTCCCGATGCCGCCATGGAGCCCATGGATACATAAATCGGTTTCTTCGTTTCTTTCTTTAGTTCTTCCAGTTTTTTATGTATTTCCGCGCTTTCGTACACGCCTCCGCCGGGGGAATTGATTTTCAGCACAATTCCTTTGACGCTTTTGTCTTCTTTCGCACGCTCAACCTGTTTTAAAAATGATCTGTGATCATACCCGCCTGAGCTGAGCAGGCCAGCGGACCCGCCGTTATCCTCAATCGTGCCGTCCACTTCAAGCACGGCGATTTTACTGCCGGGGCTGCCCTTATCCAGCGTCACTTCCTCTGTGTCATCTGTCAGTGATGCAAAGTCAGACCCTGTATCCCCGATATTCTTCAGCACCCCGACGGTCACACTTGCAATGACTGATACGCCGAAAATGCCGAGCGCGATGACGAGCGCAATCCATCTTTTTGCATTCATTTGTTCTCCTCCTTTTCTGTCAATATTCGTACGTTCCCCCGTAAAAAAAGATTCATTTTTTTCATGAAGCGCTTTCCCTTAACGGATAAACAGGAAACATGTTACACTATTGCCACAGGTATTTTAACACAATACCTGCTGGGAGAAAAACGTAAATATGACAGCAAAGGGGAATGGGGATATGACCGATCTTCGCCGCAATGTTTATTTTTTTCACAAACAAAACAACGAAACAAAAGAACAAGTCAGCTCTTTGAAGCAGCTTGCTGAATCGCACGGTTTTACAGTTGCGGCTCAACCGGAGGATGCCGGAATTATCGCCAGCGTCGGCAGCGACGGCTCATTTCTGCAAGCCGTCAGAAAAACCGGATTCCGTGATGACTGCCTGTATGTCGGCATCGCTAAAAAAGGGAAAGCCCATTTGTACTGTGATTTTCACAGCGATGAACCTGAAAAAATGGCGGCCAGCATGACCGCGGAACAGCTTGAGGTCAGAAAATACCCGCTCATTCACGTAACGGTGGACGGCAGCAATCATTTTCACTGTTTAAACGAGGTTTCCATCCGTTCAAGCATTATTAAAACGTTTGTGATGGATGTGTTAATTGATGATCTTCATTTTGAGACGTTCAGAGGAGACGGGATGATCATTTCCACCCCGACGGGCAGCACTGCCTACAATAAATCTGTTTCAGGCGCCGTTGTTGATCCTTTGATTTCCTGCATGCAGGTATCCGAACTGGCGTCGTTGAACAACAACACATACCGTACACTCGGATCTCCGTTTATTTTAAGCTCAGACCGGAAGCTGACACTGCAGGTGGTGCAAGACGGCAATGAGCATCCGATTATCGGGCTTGATAATGAAGCGCTCAGCACGCGGAATGTCAAAAAGGTTGAGATTAGACTATCCGATAAAAAAATCAAAACGGTGAAACTGAAAGACAACTCTTTCTGGGAAAAAGTAAAACGATCATTTTTATCATAAAAAAAGAGGACGGGCATCACTGCCTGTCCTCTTTTTCATATACGATACGGCCGCCGACGACGGTTTTGACAGCTTCCAATTCATGAAGCTTTTTCGGGTCCGTCCTGAACGGATCACCGCTGAGTACGGTAAAGTCGGCATCATAGCCGGGGGCGATCCGTCCGCGGCTATGTTCTTTACGGATGATGGCCGCGCTTCCCTCCGTGTAAAGCTGAATGGCTTCGTACACGGTCAGACACTCTTTTTCATAATAGGCCGGACCTTCCGGGTGCTGCTTGCTCGTACGGAGCACAGCCGATTGAATGCCCAGAAGCGGATCGGCCGGCTCAATCGGGGCATCTGAACCTCCGGCGCACAGCAGCCCTTTTGACAGCAGTGTTTTCCAGGCGAAAGCCGTTTTCATCCGCTCTTCTCCGAGCCTGTCAATCACCCACGGAAAATCACTGGCCACAAAATGCGGCTGAAGATCAAGTCCGATCGGCAGCCGGGCGGCTCTTTCAATCAATCCGTCATCTAATACTTGCGCATGAATGAGCCTATCTAGCTGTCCGGGCTTTGCCGGGTATCTTTCGATAACATCCAGCACCTTTTCAAATGCAAGGTCGCCAATCGCGTGCACGGCGATCTCCAACCCTTTCTCTCTCGCTTTATAAACAAGAGCGGCAAGGATTTCGTCATCATGCACCTGAACGCCGGAAACTGACGGATCATCATGATAAGGCTTTTTCAATAGAGCGGTTCTGCCTCCGAGCGCGCCGTCAGCAAAAATTTTCATCGCTCCGTATTCCAGATAAGGTCCGGTCGATTTATCCAGAGCGCTCCAGCTGTCGACGGCTTCGTGATGTACGAGCAGATGGGCGCGAAAAGGATAAAGGCCGCTGCCGGTTAATGACTCGTACGCGGCAACGGGAACGGACGCGTCTCCGTAGTATGCCAGGTCTTCTGAATGCCCGCCGGTCAGGCCTTTTGACCAGCAGTCCGTAATCGCCGTTTGAAGCGCGCGTTTGACATAGTGAAGTGAGACGGGCGGCAGGGCCTGTGTCACAAGCTCTTGGGCTTTATCCAGCAGGAGGCCTGTCGGACCGGTGCCGTCCCGGACGATAATCCCGCCGTTTGGATCAGGTGTTTCGTTTGTAATTCCCGCCGCGCGCAATGCGGCCGAATTAACCGCCGCGGCGTGCCGGCATACCCGCTTCAGCAGGACGGGGCGGTCGGGAAAGAGCGGGTCAAGGTCATGCTTGGTGACGTAATCCGGCTGTTCAAACAGATTTTCATCCCAGCCTTCGCCGATCAGCCATTCGCCATCTTCCAATTCACGCTCTGCTTCTTTTGCGGCCCGCAGTATCGCTTCTTTTGACGTCAGCTGCGACAAATCGAGGCGAAGCTGTTTTTCCCCGTGTCCGATTAAATGCATATGACTGTCCGTAAACCCCGGGAACATGACAGCCCCATGTAAATCGATTTCCTCCGTATCAGGCGAACCGTATGTTCCTTGGAGCTCCCGGAAGCTGCCCGTCTGCCTGACGACGCCTTCTTCGGTATAAATGGCTTCAGTGACATGATTCTTGTCCAGCATTGTATAGATGGTGCCGCCGTGCCAAATCGCTTTCATCCCCGCTCACCCTTTATCCTGTATTATGCTTTTTTATCAGCCTTCAGCCGTTCTTCACGCTGTCTCAGCTCCACACGTCTGATTTTTGCGGACGCCGTTTTCGGCAGGCTTTCGACAAACTCAATTTCTCTCGGATATTTGTAAGGCGCCGTAATCGTTTTTACGTGGTTTTGCAGTTCTTTGACAAGTTCATCACTGCGCTTTTCATCGTCTTGTAAAACGACATAGGCTTTTACGATTGAACCTCTGATTTCATCCGGGCTCGCCACGACGGCACATTCTTTCACTTCCGGATGCTTCACGAGCGCGTCCTCTACTTCAAAAGGCCCGATTGTATATCCGGAGCTGACGATGATGTCATCATTGCGGCTCTCAAACCAAAAGTAGCCGTCTTCGTCTTTTTTCGCGCGGTCTCCTGTAAGAAAGTAATCTCCGCGAATCTGCTTTTTCGTTCTTTCGGGATCTTTATAATATTCCTTGAATAAGGCCGGTGTGCTCAAATGCACGGCGATATCGCCCGTTTCGCCAGTTTCGCATATTTCGCCTTTATCGTTTATAATCTCCACTTGATTTCCAGGGGTCGGTTTGCCCATGCTTCCCGGCTTAATATCCATATCCTTCAGGACGCCGACTAACAGGGTGCTCTCCGTTTGGCCGTATCCGTCTCTCACTTTAATGCCGAAATGCTTTCGGAATACGTCAATGACTTCCCGGTTTAATGGCTCACCCGCAGAAACTGCGCTGTGAAGGCCAGAAAGGTCATATTTGTCTAACTCCTCCACTTTTGCCATCAGGCGGTATTCCGTCGGGGTACAGCAGAAGACATTTACTTGATGGCGCTCCAGCAGCTCTAAATACGTCTTGGCGTTGAATCTGCCGTGATAAATGACTCCTGTCGCGCCGCTTCCCAGAATTGCGAGCAGCGGGCTCCACACCCATTTCTGCCAGCCGGGCGC
The DNA here is from genome assembly GCF_041222765.1 of Bacillus sp. JNUCC-21. Taxonomy (NCBI): domain Bacteria; kingdom Bacillati; phylum Bacillota; class Bacilli; order Caryophanales; family Bacillaceae; genus Bacillus; species Bacillus sp. JNUCC-21. The sequence continues at coordinate 3,037,123 of NZ_CP166019.1, forward strand.
CGCGGTGGCCCACACTGTATCGTCTTCAGAAATATCCAGCCATGCACCGGCTGATGTTTTTAAATGGGCAAAGGCCCAGCCGTGTGTATGTACAACGCCTTTAGGCTGGCCGGTCGTGCCTGAAGTATAGGACAAAAACGCCATGTCTTCTCTTGTTGTATCAGCTGTTTGAAAACTGTCTCCATCCGCTTCAATCGTTAGGAGGTTTTTCCAGCCGGCATCATTTTCACCGATTGACAATGTCACCAGCTGTTCGGTATTCACCTCGTCAAACGCGTTTATAAATGAAGGATAAACGATAGCGCCTTTCACTTCGGCGTGTTTGATCCGGTATTCAAGGTCTTTGGCGCGCAGCATTTCCGAGCAAGGAATGACGACCATCCCCGCTTTTAAGATCGCTAAATAAACGGCATACGCTTCAAGCACTCTCGGAACCATGACAATCAGCTTATCGCCTTTTTCAAATCCGAGACCTTTCAGACGGGCTCCGATTTTATTCGTTTCTTCCATCAATTTTTCATACGTCCAGACTTTCTTGCCGCCTGTTTGATCTTCCCAAATAAGCGCGTTCTTCTCTTTGGAACGGCTGAACTTTTCGATTTCATTTACAAGGTTATAGTTCTTTGGGGCGATTAAATCTTCTCGTTTTAACACGAACAACTCCTCACTTTCTTTCCCCATTATACATAAACATAGGCCATTACAATAAAAATATGCATAAATTGCTTCCCGCCTTCTATCTATACTCATGAAAAAAGAGCGGGGAATTCCCCGCTCTCTTAGCCATTATGTGAAGTTGTGATTAAAACTGCTGCTGGCTGCTTCCGCCCATGCTTTGCTGAGCAAAAGAGACAAGACGTTTTGTGATTTCTCCACCGACAGAACCGTTGGCGCGAGAAGTTGTTTCCGGTCCAAGGTTTACACCGAATTCAGAAGCGATTTCATACTTCATTTGGTCGATAGCTTGAGCAGCGCCTGGCACTAAAAGCTGGTTGCTGTTTCCGCTGTTTGATTGTTGTGACATGTGTATCACCTCCTTGTGAGTATAGAATGTGATAAAACACATGTCTTCATTCAAAAAAACTTTGGTAATTGTATACAGTTTTAAAACAGGCCGGCAAACTTATCGTGAGCTTCCTGCTCTGAGTAAACAGTGATGGTTTCGATGCCGGCGGCCGCCTCTGCAATCAGCGGTTCAAAATCAACGAAGCTTTCGAAGTGCTCGATTTTTTCTTTTTTCGGGCGTGTTTTCGGACTTGGCGGCGTAAAGATGGTGCAGCAGTCCTCAAACGGCTGAATGCTTGTTTCATAAGTGCCGATTTCTTTTGATTTCTCGATGATTTCTGTTTTGTCCATTCCGATTAAAGGGCGCAAAATCGGCGTTGCCGTCACCGCATTGATCGCATACATGCTTTCAAGCGTCTGGCTCGCTACCTGCCCGAGGCTTTCTCCCGTAATGATCGCGAGCGCTTTCCGTTCTTCTCTGATTCTGTCCGCGATTTGCAGCATAAGACGCCGCGTCGCCGTCATCGTATAGTTCTCCGGGATTTGTTTTTGGATGAGTTCCTGCGTCTTTGTAAACGGCACAATATGAAGTGTCATACTGCCGCCGAACTTCGCGAGGCATCCCGCGAGATCCATGACTTTCTGCTTTGCCCGTTCACTCGTATACGGCGGACTGAAGAAATGTACGGCTTCAACTGATAATCCCCGTTTCATCGCGTAAAAACCGGCGACCGGACTGTCAAAACCGCCGGAAAGCATCAGCATCGCTTTACCCGCGGAACCGACAGGAAGGCCTCCGGCGCCTTTTTCGTTACGAATGGTCAGGAATGTCGCTTCCTCCCTGATTTCAATCCGAAGCGGAATATCGGGATTTCTCACATCGACGGTTAATCCATCCGTGTTTTTCAAAATATGGCCGCCGATTTCAGCGTTCATCGCATTCGTATCTAATTCAAACTGTTTGTAAGCCCGTTTGGTCTCGACCTTAAACGTATTCCCCGGTTTATATTCGCCTTCTATCGCGGCTAAAGCCGTTTTTTTAATGTCTTCCAGCTTGCTTTCGCATTTAATTGCGAGACTAAAGCTTTGAATGCCGAATATATTCTTTAATAAGGAACAAATTTCCTCCGGGTTTTCTCCATTAAGTGTAATTGACATCCGGTCCCGGTTTGAAAAGTATTTTACTTTTTTATAATCCTTTAATACCAGGCGGATATTCTGTTTTAATCTTTCAATAAAACTGCGTCTGTTTTTTCCTTTTGTGGATATTTCACCAAAACGGATTAAAATATGATCGTAATTCATATGCTACCTCATCATTTTTTTTAGTTTTTGAACAGCCGGCGCCAGCGCGGCCATAAACGGCTCCGTGATGTCAGCCGTATGGCTGAAGTTCAGGCTGACTCTTATGCTGCTTGATGCAATCTGTTCGCCTTTATTCATTTGCAGAAGAACACGGCTCGGTTTGTGCTCTCTTGCCGAACATGCCGCGGTTGTGGAGACATATATTCCTTTTTCCTCAAGCATGTGCAGCAGCACTTCCGCCTTCACGCCCGGAACGGAAAAATTAATGATATGCGGCGCGCTGCTTTCAGCGGGGGTGTTGATGACGACCCCGTCCGTCCCGCTCAGCCTTTCCATGAGCGCATTCTTGGCAGCCTCCACGGAAGAAAGCTGCTCGTTCATGTCACGCGCGGAAAGATTGATCGCTTTCGCAAGGGAAACGGCGCCTGCCGTGTGTTCCGTTCCGGCGCGGACGCCTTTTTGCTGCGAGCCGCCTGTTATAAGCGGAATGAGCCGCGTTCCTTTTTTGACGATAAGCGCTCCGGTCCCTTTTAAGCCGTGAAACTTATGCCCTGAAACGGTGCAAAGGTCAATGCCCGCTTCTTCTATAGACAGGGGAACTTTATGAATGCCCTGCACATGATCAACATGAAACAGAATATTCCGGTGCTGCTTTAAAAACCCGCCGATTTCCTTTACGGGCTGAATGGAGCCGACTTCGTTATTGACATGCATGACGCTGACGATTATCGTATCCGGCCTGACAGCCGATTTGACGTCTTTCAAAGAAACGAAGCCGTTTTGATCGGCCGGAAGATATGTGACTTCAAAGCCGAACAGCTCTGTCAGCTGATCAAGCGTCTCCGTCACAGAAGGATGCTCAATCGCCGAAGCAATGATATGTCTTCCTTTACTCATGTTTGCCCAGGCTGCTCCCTTTAACGCAGCGTTATTCGCTTCAGTCGCGCCTGATGTAAATACAATATCATAATTTTTTAAACGCAAGGTTTTTTTTATTTGCTGAGCGGCCGCTTCAAGGAGCTGTTCCGTCTCAGTTCCTAACTGGTGCAGAGACGAAGGATTGCCGAAATAACGGCTGCTCGTCTGTTTATACACTTCCAAAACCTCTTCATACGGCTCGGTCGTTGAGCTGTTGTCTAAATATATCATTTTTTTTACTCCTTTAATGAAAACGGTACATCGTATGATATTTATGCTACCATAACAAAAGTAAATATAAATTCGCAATAAATCGAGTATTGACTTCTCTGTACATTGCCATATAATAAGTAATGTTCGTTTTGTTATATTATCTGACAATTAATTGACAGAATATTTCAACATAGTATTTAGGAGGATTTTTATGAAACACTCACTACCTGTCAAAGATACCGTTATTATCGGTTTCATGCTTTTCGCACTTTTTTTCGGGGCAGGAAATATGATATATCCGCCGGAGCTCGGGCAAGCGGCGGGGCATAATGTCTGGAAAGCGATGGGCGGTTTCTTACTGACCGGCGTTGGTCTGCCGCTTTTGGGTATTATCGCCATCGCATTAACGGGCAAAGACGCGAAAGGGCTTGCCGATAAAGCTCATCCGGTATTCGGGACTATTTTCACCGTTGTGCTTTATTTATCAATCGGGCCGCTTTTCGCGATTCCGAGAACCGGAACCGTTTCATATGAAATCGGTGCAGTTCCGTTTTTAAGCGGCATTCCGGAAAGATTATCTTTATTTGTTTTCACGTTGATCTTTTTTTCTATTACGTATTATTTAGCTCTTAACCCGTCCAAAATCGTGGACAGAGTCGGAAAGATTTTGACTCCTATTAAATTCGGTATTATTTTAATCATCGTCGTAAAAGCCATTGTCACTCCGATGGGCGGACTGGGCGCCGTACATCAGGCATATTCCGGAACGCCGGTGTTCAAAGGATTTTTGGAAGGCTATAAAACAATGGATGCGCTCGCCTCAATCGTCTTCGGCGTCGTTGTCGTCAACGCTGTTAAAAGCAGGGGCGTCACCCAGCGTAAAGCGCTCGCCGCCGCTTGTATTAAAGCGGGTCTGATTGCAGCGGCAGGTTTGACATTCATTTATTTATCTTTGGCCTATTTGGGAGCGACAAGCACGGACGCTGTGGGGCCGCTCGGCGAAGGCGCAAAGATTTTATCAGCTTCATCTGATTACCTGTTCGGTTCACTGGGAAACATCGTTCTCGGCGCCGCCATCACCGTTGCGTGTTTAACGACAAGCATCGGGCTTGTCACATCTTGCGGCGAATATTTTTCAAAATTGATTCCAGCTTTATCATACAAAATGGTGGTTACGATTGTCACGCTGTTCAGTCTGGCGATTTCAAATTTCGGACTTGCTGAGATTATTGCATTTTCAGTTCCTATTTTATCAGCCATTTACCCGCTGGCGATTGTCATTATCGTCCTTTCCTTTATTGATAAAATCTTTAAGGAAAGACGCGAAGTCTATATCGCCTGCCTGATCGGAACGGGGCTGTTCAGTATCTTGGACGGTTTGAAGGCAGCAGGCATTCCGCTCGGATCATTAGATTCATTCTTAAACGCAAATCTTCCGCTTTACAGCATGGGAATCGGCTGGGTGCTTCCGGGCATTGCCGGAGCGATCATCGGCTGCATTATCACGTTTTTTACCAGCCCGCCCATCGAATTAAATAAAGCAAAATCGTAACATTCAGCGCCTGCGGTTTGATGTAGATCAGCCGCAGGCGCTTTTTATATTCCGTGAGAAACTAAAAAACTGCACCTCTGATTTCCATCAGGGTGCAGTTTTTGCTTGTGCGTCTATGAAGCAGATTGATCAGCTTTAATTTTTTTCACGGCGCCGGGAGCTGCTTTTTCAACAGCATCTGCCGCCATCTCATAAGCTTCATTATAGCTGTAAGCGTAAAACAGCCGTTCCGCTTCTTTCAGCTGTTCGGATAAAATATGATTCTGGCTTCGGAAGCGGTTGCCGTACTGGATGATCCGCTCAATCAGCTTCACCTGAATCACAAGATCTTCCGCCTCTTCGCTGACTTCCTCAACCGCCTTTTCGGCTTCAGCCAGATGTTTGGCGGCTTCCTCCATGTTCAGCGGCAGCACTTCCAATTGGCTGACGGTTTCTTCTATATGATGATTTGCCGTTTCGAGCTTGTCCTTGACTTGTTCAGGAATTCCCGGCACGTTGCTTTTTTGCAGCATTCGGGCCGTGTCAGAAATGGTTTTCCGAAGATGCATCAGCGTTTCCCGCGCCTGCAGTTCTTCTTTTCTGAGCGCCTGCAGATTTTCACGGTATTCGGCATGTTCTTTCTGAGCCTCTTCCATCTGCTTTTCGATGGCCTCGACTTCTTCAATCAATAGAGAGTAAGCGACATGCTCACCATCAAGCTTTTCTCTCGCCTGCTCAAGGAGCCGGCCGATCGTTTCCAGCTGTTTTTCGAAGGCATGCTGTCTGCTGATTTCTCCCGCCGTCAGCTGATAGCTTTCCTTGACGAGCTCCGTTTCGGTTTTTGTGCGGTCTTTTTCTTCCTCAAGCTTCTCATACGCGATGATCAGCTCAGGCATTTTGCCTAATACGGACTGTCCGGCTTCCACTTCGCCTTCCAGCTGTTCATACATCGATTGAATGGTTTCATCAATCAGCTGAAGAATGGCGGACGCTTCGTCAACATCCAATTCTTCCAAAAGCGCGTTTTCGGCCCGTTTCACTTGATTTGTGAGGGTCTCCAGCTCTTTTTCGATTTGAATATGCTCCAATTTGTAGCCTTTTTCCGTCATTTCCCGGTAGCCGTCTTTCAGCTTGGCAATTTGGTTCGGCACGGTCTGTTTACAGTCGGCGAGCAGTTTCGGAACGTCATCTATGTATGTCTGAAGCTGATCCAGTCTGCGGTCCTGTTCAAGCAGCACTTTTCTCGCTTTGATGTAATTGCCGCTTTCCGTCTCTTCTTCGAACTCTTTTATGCCGCTCCAGATTTCGTCGAGATCCGTCTCCAGGCTGTTATAAAGCTCTCCGTAGAGATGGCTGTACGCCAGAAGGTTTTTCCGCGCTTTTGAATACCGCTCACGCACCTGTTCAATCTCTCCGCGGCTTTTTTCCTCGCTCGTCACAAGGTCGCTGATCTCACGCAGTATGCCTTCTATATTTGATTCGGCTGCAGTGAGGAGGTCGTCGATGTGGACAAGCACCTGATTCGCTTTTTTAAACCGGTATTTGTCGGCGTTCTCTTCGGCATCATAAAGGAGCTCTTCTACTTTCGGCAGATGGGCTGTGACAATTTCATCCCACTCCTCGCGCCATCTTTCAAAGAACTCTTCCGTCTCTCCGGTCATTTTCAGATGTTTGATCTTGGACATTTCTTCCACTATCGAACGGTTTAAAATTTCAATCTTCCATGACTCCAGCCGGTCAATTTCCGTATAAATTTTTTTCCTGAAAAAGTAGCCCGCCGCAAAGAGCGCGAGCAGTATAACCAATAATCCGATGACTAACTCCATAATGAGCCCCCTTGTTGTTCTCTTAATCTGTCAGGGTGTTTTATGTATTCAGAAAGATTTCAATATATGTATTGAGAAAATCTGTCGTTTTCATTGTTATTATGATACCATGTAACCAACATTTTTTGACCAGAAATCAAAAACTTTTTGCATAATTTCGGCAGGATTCTGCAATTTTTTAATGGAGTGACACAAATGGAAAAACGAGACGCTCATATCCACACCCCTTTTTGCCCTCACGGCTCGAAGGATGCGCTGAAACAATATGTCGAAAAGGCCCTGGAAAGAGGCTTTGACTCGATCACATTTACAGAGCACGCCCCCCTTCCTCCGTCATTTCAAGATCCCGTACCGCTTCAGGACAGCGCGATGGATCTCAGACAGATGGAGGTTTATTTGGAGCGGCTGTCACAGCTGAAAAAGGAATACGATGGACAAATCAGCATTCTGACTGGGCTAGAAACCGATTTTATCACAGGGTATGAAGAGGAAACTGCGGCGTTTCTGAACACGTACGGCCCCTCACTGGATGACGGCATTTTATCCGTTCATTTTTTGAAAACCGGTCCGTCTTATATATGCCTCGATTTTGACGAGCACGCCTTTCAGCAGCTTGCCGACCGCTTCGGAAGCGTTGAAGCCGTATATGAACAATACTATGAAACCGTGTATTCTTCCATTGTAACACCGCTCGGCCCCTTTAAGCCAAAACGGGTCGGCCATATCACGCTCGTCAAAAAATTCGCGCGCCTTTTCCCTTACAGCATGTCACCTCAAATAAGAGAGCTTGCGGCCCGCTGTCTTGACGCCGTGAAAGAACACGGAATGGAGCTGGATGTGAATACATCCGGGCTCAGAAAGAAGTTTGCCGGGGAAGTATACATGGAGGATTGGATGGCTAAGACGGCGAAGCAAAAAAAAATCCCGCTCATATTCGGGTCGGACGCCCATCAAGCGGAAGATGTCGGCAGTTCCTACGAAACGTACAAAAGCATCATTACTTCATAAGCGCCGCATCAGGCCGTCGGAACACGCTTTCGATCCAGATCTTCACCTCTTCAAAATACCTTTTATAAAAGTACGGTTCATGAGGCTGCATATAGAGCACCTCTGTAATATATTGAGGCTGAAGATACGGCATCATCAAGAGGGATTTCAATTGCAGAATAAAATGCGGGACGGGCAGTGTCAGCCGTCTGTGACGTGACTGCCCTTCTTCAATCACCAGCTGGAAAATATATTTTTCTTTCATTAAGTAAGTAGACATAATTTCCCTGATCAGCACGGAATCAATCGTCACTTCCCGGTATACAAACCGCGTTAATTGACGGTTATCGTGCTGATAGGATAAAATATCGAAAATCACCCGCAGGATGCGTTCCTGCGCGTCTTCACCGTTCATACTGACGGCGGCTTTTTCCAGCGCTTCAGTATAGCCTTCGTAAAACTCGGAAACTAAATGTTCCATTAATCCGCCTTTCCCTTTAAAATAGTAGGAGATGTGCGCAACATTTACATCAGCTGACTTTGCGATTTCACGGACGGACGTGCCGGAATAACCTTTTTGGTTAAACAGCTGGACAGCGGCGTTAATAATTTTGTCTTTGGTGCTTACTTTCATACGGCTCACCCCTTTATGTGTAACAATTCAAGCAGAAAGGCGCCGTTCCTGTAAGAACTTCTCGACAAATGCCGGCAGAACGGCCGGAACTTTGTTTGATATTATAGAAAAAGTGAGGGTTTTCCATGTTTCATGTCGAAAAACAATCCGGAGATAAAGAAAAAAGTTATCAGCTTCTGCTTAAACAGCTCGAAGCCATGACAGAAGATGAAACGGATGCGATCGCAAATTACGCGAATGCGTCAGCGCTTTTATACCATTCATTACATGAAGTCAACTGGGCGGGGTTTTACTTCGCTAAAGAGGGCGAGCTCGTGCTCGGACCGTTTCAAGGACTTCCTGCCTGTGTGCGCATTCCGTTCGGCAGAGGCGTATGCGGCACTGCCTACTCTAATGGCGACGTGCAGCGGATTGCCGATGTGAATGCGTTCCCGGGACATATCGCCTGTGACGCGGCTTCCCAGTCAGAAATCGTCCTCCCGATCCGCGTAAACGGTGAAGTGATCGGTGTGCTGGACATTGACAGCCCTGTGAAAAACCGTTTTGATGAAACGGACGAAACCTATTTAGCAAAGTTTGTTGAAACGCTTGAAAAACGATTAGGATAAAAAAGGAGCCCGGCCGGCAGGCCGGCTCCTTTTTTATGTCGTCGTGCTGTTTTGATGGATGATCAGCCGGTTTTTGCCGTTCCGTTTGGCGATATAAAGCGCCTCATCCGCTTGCTGAACGAGCAATTTCAACGGCATCGGGCCGGTCTTTGACCAGCAGGAAACGCCGCAGGAAATCGTCACGCGCGGCTCGGTATTTTCCCGGATGGCGCGAACCAGCCTTTTAGCGATGCGTTCTCCGGATGACACGTTGATATTCGGCAGATAGACAGCCAGCTCCTCGCCCCCCCACCTCGCAGCGACATCATGCTCACGAATATGGTTCTTCATAACGGTGGCCACCTGAATCAGGATCGAATCTCCCGTTTGATGACCGTATGTATCATTAATGGTTTTGAAATTATCGATATCAACGAGGATGAATACACCCCGTTTATGAATTTTCATGCTGTATTGAATTTTCTCATCCAAATAGGTTCTTGAATACAGCTCCGTCAGCTGGTCTGTCTGAACAAGATGCTCAAGCCTGTCGCGCAGCATGGAGTTCGTGACCGCCAATGTCGCATGGTGAATGAGCGCTTGAAAAAGCTTATACATTTCAAACGTAAAAGCATACAAATCCTTTTTCAATAAAATCGCGAACCCGAAGACGGTGTCATTTTCGATCATCGGCACCGCCATCAGCGAGCCGAAGCCGTTTTCGCCGAATACAGTCTTTCCGCTGCCGATAAACACGCCCTTTTCTCCCTCGAACAGCTTCTCTTTCACAATGCTGATATAGGGGTTCGCACGTTCTGTCTTAAAAAAAGCGGTATGTCCCGGAAGCAGATTTTGCGTCTCAAAATGATCAATATGAAAAAAAGCCACTTCTTCCGCATGAAACGATTGGGTCATAATGGCGGCGAGCTCCCGCATCGTGTCAGTGAGTCTGAGGCGCTGATTCAGCTGGCGCGATGTTTCATTAATGAGCTCCAGATTCGCAATGCTTTTTTTCGATTGCTCATAGAGCTGCGCATTTTCAAATGCTTTTCCCGCCGCGCCCGCAAGCAGCAGCATTTCACTGAGAGTACTGCACGAAAGAACGGCATCCTGCAGCCCCTCCGTCTTCAGAACCCCGTAAGTCCCCTGCTGGCCTTTGATCGGCAGATAAGCAGATGACCTGCCTTTTCTGAGCAGTCTCCCCGATAAATAAACCTTCAGGGCAGACGGATCGGCATCTTTTCCGTCCATATGTAATTCTTTTGCGGGAAGCTGTCTGTCCGTATCCTGATCCTGCGTGATAAACAGTGAAAAACGGAAAGACCGGAAAGCCGTACTCAAACTTGCCTGCAGTTTTTCCAAAACCTCATTTTGGTCCAAAAGCGAATGGAACATTTCTGTCATTCTGTGAATTTTCCGCTGATGCTTCGTTTTGTCAAACAGCCCGCTTTGTCTCACAGATTGATTAATAAACTGAGTAACGATCTCAGGCAATGATTCCGGGATCGGCAGCCCGCCTTCCGAGCACAGATAAAAGGATCTGCCGGATGTCTGATTCCTGATCATAAAACGGCCGTCACTCTCTTTCAGCGGAGCATAATGCGGTTCATCTTCTGTTTTTATGGTGAAACGTGTTGATTCTGCCGGTGAAAGGGTCAATGAAAGAGATGTAAAGCAGGATTCTAGAGCTGAGGCCAGCCATAACAGCGAGTCGGATAATGAGACGGATTCAGATTTCGTTAAGAAAAAAGAAAGCATTTTCTGATGAAAGGCCGTCACTTCATCAATTGTTTGTTTTTTCATTTTTATCACCTAAACATGTACTACTCATTTTTGTACATTATATCATAAACCGGCACTCTTCATGGAGAAATGGTTGACGGCGGCGGAGAAAAATCATATAATGTTCTTTGTGTGAAATATTGCAGCCTTTTTGTTCAGCTTCTGTGTTTGCATTTTGTTCCTTAGCTGTAAGGTGTATCGTGTAACTCTCTGCTGCTGGAGCGAGGATACATGAAAACAAAATGTGCACGGTCGGATCGAACAGACGGTTTTTATTTTCCACAAAATAAAACCAAAGGAGGAGTCACATTATGGCTCGCTATACAGGTCCATCTTGGAAACTGTCTCGCCGTTTAGGAATCTCTCTTAGCGGTACAGGTAAAGAATTAGAAAAACGCCCTTACGCACCAGGTCCCCACGGTCCGGGACAGCGTAAAAAACTATCAGAATACGGTTTGCAATTGCAAGAAAAGCAAAAACTTCGTCACATGTACGGTGTAAACGAACGTCAATTCCGCACATTGTTTGACAAAGCTGCAAAAATGACTGGTAAACACGGCGAAAACTTCATGATTCTTTTAGATGCACGTCTTGATAACGTTGTGTACAAGCTCGGTCTTGCACGCACTCGCCGTCAAGCTCGCCAATTAGTTAACCACGGTCACATCCTTGTTGACGGAAGCCGCGTTGACATTCCGTCTTACCAAGTAAAACCTGGTCAAACAATCGGTGTTCGCGAAAAATCAAGAAACCTTTCTATCATCAAAGAATCTGTAGAAGTAAACAACTTCGTTCCTGAGTACCTTACTTTCGACGCTGAAAAGCTTGAAGGTACATTCACTCGTCTTCCAGAGCGCTCTGAGCTTGCTCCGGAAATTAACGAAGCGCTTATCGTTGAGTTCTACTCTCGTTAAGTAAAACGCTCTTTAAAGAGCATTGGATTAAACCCCGGACATGTTGTGATGACAATGTTTCCGGGGTTTTTCTTTTGGGCTGTCAGAATAATGGACAGATGCTCCCTCTCTTTATTAAAAAAGCCCTGTCCGGGGCTTTTTTTATGTACCTACTGGCCGCTCTGCTAATTTTAGAGTACCCACCGGGCGCTCTGTTATCTTAACATCTGATGATTCTTGATTAATCTTAACTGCAGCTAAACCACTTAACGTAACGAAGCTTAGGGCTGCACAAAGAATCATTTTTTTCAATTATAATCCCTCCAGGTGCCTCATTTTCTCCTCGGCTAAAATAGCATGTTCAGAAAATTCAATGCTTCTTTTATAAGGCATTATTGTTCCTGCTGTTTATCCTGCTGGGCTGAAATCGGTCGTATACGAATGATTAAAGCTCATCACTCTGGTGAGTTCTATAATAATTCTCAGCAGTATAGATATTCCATTCCCAAAAACTTGATCCTTGAGACAAAATATACCTATCTAAAAATATCTCAAAATTAAGTTGCATTGGTTCATACTCAATAAATCTGCGGAACCATAAATAGTTTGGATCTGTGGCATTTTGGTTTTGTGAATTAACAAATAACATCCGTCTAACAGATGTGCGACGGGAATAAACTGAGGCTCTAAAAAACCATTTTGCATATACTTTTCAATCTCTTCTAAATTAAGAATATGCAAACCCCCACCTGCATTCTCACCGTAAATCAACAAATCAAATATTCTGGCTCCGTTATGCAATTTTAAAAAGGTTTTATAATCTTCAGGAAGTGAGACTTTTATTTTCTTCTCAAAACTCTCAATCTCCAGATCTGTTGCACCTTTAAAGAAAGTACATTCTGTTTCTAAAAGAGCTCCTTCATTCCCTAAAATTTTCAAGCGGCCTTTTTCATCAATTAATTCTTTTAGACCTTGGAGCGTTTTTTCAACAAAAACTGCCATTGAGCCACCTCTTACTTATTAATATTTATCCCACCAAGGATTTAATAGATTTTGGTGCATATCACGAGGGAGAGGATACAAATTATTAAAGTTATTTTTTCCCCCATACTTTAGCGGAATCACATGGTGAATATCGAATCAACTCCAATTCCACTTTGGATCAACTTTGTCTTTTTAGGATAATACGACTTTGAATATGATTTACCTACTTTAATGTCTTTTCCTAAAAATTCTCTGTTATGGAGAAAAACCCTTCCATATTTTCCGCTATAAGTGTTACTTTCATATAAATCGTTTCTTGCTTCGATAACTATCGGCTTTTCGCCAACTATGCTTGCTATTTTAATTGTGGTTGTGTGGATTTTTTGTTGGGGTCATATATTGTTGTGTAGGACATCGTAACTAAGCTGGCTGCTTTAGTGTGCGCTTTTCTTCTTTTTTCTCAACGTCTGGCACATTAACAATGTTGTTTTCTTCTTTGGCTAAGGGGTTCTTATAGGTTATTTCATTGTGGCTATCCTGTTTGGCAAGTTGTCGTGCCTCCTTAATGATGGAAGCCTGGCCATCATTATTGCTCTTAGCCACTTCATTCTTATCTACTGTTAAAGTTTCTTTTTCTTCAAAGGTTACTGGTTTTGCTAATCCAAACGAGTCCTCTTGTGTTGCTTTCGTTTGCGGCGAAAATCCAATAGCAATCAATAGAGTTGCGACAAGTAAACAGATTGAGTTTTTTAACAACCTCATACAAATCCTCCTTCATTTGTTTTCTGGTCTATCATGCTATATTTTTACTTTTATTTAAACAATTTGAAAATTAACCCTGCTCCCTTTAATAGGAGTTCCTTTTTGAGAAGTCCTAAAGTAACTGTTTAGTAGAGATTCGCGCTTTGCTTTTGTTTTAACCCTAAATGCCGTCAGGAGTCATGGATTGCATATGCCGTTTGTGAGCCATATACGCCGTTAATAAGTTCTTTACCTTTTTATCTAGGCAATGATGGAGATCTGCTGACAAGCCTAAATCCGAACTGAATTCCTGTAGTTGCGCTGCCATGTCTTTTTTATGGATAATAACAGGGTTGAGATTTGGCACCCTTTCAGCCGCACACCTCACATTCTTTCCTAATTCCTCTAAGGCTTGACTAATTATTTTATGTAATCCCTCCAATCATATTCTTTCTAAACTGCCCCCGTACTCAGTCGTTAACCGCCAATCGTTTATCCCGAGATTTACCGGACGCAGTTTACAGAGAACATAAAACTTTTTTCATTACTCGAGAGACGAATACTGCCATAACTTTCTGGGAATATTTGATTTGTAAGAGAATACTGCTGCTGTACCACCCATAAGAGAAAAGCCTCCTACTGTGTTGACTCGCTTAACAGTTGGAGGCTTTTGTCCTTAAATTTAAAGCACCCTCCCCTGCGGGAAAGCGCCTGCCTGTTTATTACCTATTACCATAATACCTTATATAAAAAAATTAGATGAGTTTGCTTATATTTTAAATTTCTTCATCCTTCTAAAGCTGTATATTAAGCTCTATAAGCTTTTTTAAGTCATTCGCATTTCTTGTTTAATATGGAGATTTAAACCACTTATCTAATTTAATTTTTTGAGAACAATAGAAGCGTTTACGTTTGTTTGCGTTCCCCCTGCTAAAGTTTGAAGAGTAACTGCTGCTGCAGAAGTATGATTTACAAGAGTAAGAATGTCACCTGCTGCTAGAGTAATTATGGCCTGACCATTGTTCTGTTGAGTACCAGCTCCTGAACCGTAAACTGTGTTCGTCACCGGCCCTCCATTTACAAATAAAGTGAATTGGTTAGGCTCTACACCCGAGACTGAAAAAGTGACCTCGTAATCTCCTGGAGTGGTTACTATAATTTGAGCTGTTCCAGGGGCATGTGTAATGCCAGCAGTAGTGATTCCAGTTGAGTCAAAAATTACCGGAGCCTCTATAGCTACCGTTTCTGCACTTAGATTGTACACATAAGCATATTCTGATAGCCCAGATCCTGTGGCTCCGGTCACTCCTGTGACTCCCGTCGCTCCAGTTACCCCGGTCGCTCCTGTGGCTCCTGTGACTCCGGCTGGACCGATATCTCCGGTGGCCCCGGTCGCTCCAGTGACTCCCGTGGCTCCGGTGGCTCCGGCTGGTCCGGTTGGACCGATATCTCCTGTGGCTCCGGTCACTCCTGTGACTCCCGCCGCTCCAGTTACCCCGGTCGCTCCTGTGGCTCCGGTCACTCCAGTGACTCCCGCCGCTCCAGTTACCCCGGTCGCTCCCGTGGCTCCGGTCGCTCCGGTTGGACCGATATCTCCTGTGGCTCCGGTCACTCCAGTGACTCCCGCCGCTCCAGTTACCCCGGTCGCTCCTGTGGCTCCGGTGGCTCCGGCTGGTCCGGTTGGACCGATATCTCCTGTGGCTCCGGTCACTCCTGTGACTCCCGCCGCTCCAGTTACCCCGGTCGCTCCTGTGGCTCCTGTGACTCCGGCTGGACCGATATCTCCGGTGGCCCCGGTCGCTCCAGTGACTCCCGTCGCTCCAGTGACTCCCGTCGCTCCTGTGGCTCCGGCTGGTCCGGCTGCTCCCGTGGCTCCGGTGGCTCCGGCTGGTCCGGTTGGACCGATATCTCCTGTGGCTCCGGTCACTCCTGTGGCTCCCGCCGCTCCAGTTACCCCGGTCGCTCCCGTGGCTCCGGCTGCTCCCGTGGCTCCGGCTGGTCCGGTTGGACCGATATCTCCTGTGGCCCCGGTCACTCCAGTGACTCCCGCCGCTCCAGTTACCCCGGTCGCTCCGGTGGCTCCCGCCGCTCCAGTTACCCCGGTCGCTCCTGTGACTCCCGCCGCTCCAGTTACCCCGGTTGCTCCTGTGGCTCCGGCTGGACCGATAGCTCCTGTGGCCCCGGTCGCTCCGGCTGGTCCGGCTGGTCCTGTAACCCCTGGAATCCCTCGCAACCCTCGTAATCCTCGTTGTCCTACAATAACTTTTGTATAACAGATGGGACAGCAGTTACAGCAGTTTGGTTTCGGTAGTTTTTGTTTACATTTAGGGCATCTTCTATGCTGATCATAACCCATCAGCTGCTCATCTCCCTTAATGATTAATATATCATTATAATATGTTTAATTTATAAATAAGTGAGCACTAGTTTGATCCTCATTAAGTTTGTCAGCTGATCTTATATTATTTATCAATTTCTGTTTATAAATAACTCTTCACATTATTGTAATCCCTATTTGAATCGATGGGGACGCAGAAATATTTTGCCTTCCAGTCTACACTGCTGATTTTATCTGTTTCAACAATAAAAATTACATATTTGGCAAAAAATCTTCTCTTTGATGCGTCTGACCGTTTCGCGGGAAACGCCAGAATGCAGAGCGATTTCACGATATTTCACCCCGTCTACTACAAAGACAGTCCGGTGTTTCTCGTCAACTATTTCTTCATTAGCTCAATCAAGAAAATCAACAATAGATTCACATTTCCAGAGCCATTTTTCTCGGCGGTCCACTTGGCGTAATTCTGCCTGACGTTCGCCCTCTGATCCCCTCGGCATCCCCGCTTCATCTCAAATCGATTCTCAGATAAAAGAGCATCCCCAAACCTTTTGTTTAATATCAGTAAGCATAGATACAACCCCTCCCTGTACCGATTCCTCAAAAAAGTTACTCACTCTATTATTCCCCTCCCTATACTGCTATCACAAAACCCGAATATATAAATCCCATTGTATCCTGAAACTTTCATTTCTATCAGTTGTTATTTTTAATTTTAAAATACCGATTCCTCTTTTTGCTTTTGCCGCTCGTACACTAGCAAATAAGCGTTCATCCTGTCTTTAAACTTCTTTTACAAGTAAAAGGTCAGCGTCTCTTCCGGATTATGCAGCCGTACCGTTTTTTTCTCACACACCAAAAATCCGAGCAGCAGGATAAGTGAGCAATAAACTCGCGGGCCATGTGTTTTTAACATGCGGCACTTATTTCATTCGATAATTAAGCGAGTTGAGACAAAAAGTGGTTTTCCTCTACAGAGTGATTCCTCAGCAACCCTTCCTTGCAAGAGAATAAAAAAAGCACCCAGTCCGGATGCTTCATACATTAAAATCATCGGCCTTCCTTCTTCAATCACACCATACTCAGCTGCGGTTCGAATAATTCATAGTGAATGGATTCCGGCGGTGTATTGAATTCAGAAATCAGCTTTTTCATTTCTTTAATGAACGACGGTGATCCGCACAGGTAAAAATCAGCATCTTTATCTGTCATCACTTCTTCTAACAGCTGTTTGTCAATCCGGCCTTCCCGAAAACGAATGTTTTCTGAACGGTCTTGCTCGGACGGCTCGCTGTAAATAAAGAGGGTGTCAACGGATGAGTGTTCCGCGGCTTCTTCAGCTTCATGCCGCAACGCATGATACTCTCCGCTCCTTGCTGCATGGATAAAGAGAACGTTTCGCTGCGGCTGGGTTTTGGCAACCGTCTTTAACATGCTGATCATCGGGGTAATTCCGACACCGGCACTGACGAGAACGAGATTCTTTTTGGAATCAGGGTCTAATACGAAATCCCCGGCCGGAGCGCTGATTTCAATTGAATCCTTTTCGTGTAATTGGTCATGCAGATATGAGGAAACAACCCCTTCTTTTTTCACGGAAATCCGGTAATAATCCTTACCGGACACGTCGGATAAGCTGTACTGGCGGATATGCGTATAGCCCGTGTCCGGAATGTATACTTTTACACTGATATACTGCCCCGCTTTGAATTCGGGGAGAACTTGTTCGTCTTCCGGTTTTAAATAAAACGACGTTATCTCTTTGCTTTCTTTTACCTTTTTATCAATTTTAAACGCCTTATAGTCTTTCCAGCCGCCTTTTTGCGTTTCCGCTTGTTCATACATGTCCTTCTCAATTCCGATAAAAGCGTCTGCAATGGCGCCGTATGCTTTTTCCCACGCCTGAATGACCTCAGGAGCAGCTCCGTCTTTTAGCACATCCTTTATCGCGATTAACAAGTATTTTCCAACGATTGGGTAATGCTCGGGCTTAACACCTATACTCCGGTGTTTATGGCTGATTTGTTTGACGACGGGAACGATGTTTTCCAGCCTGTCAATATTGGCTGCGGCTGCAATCACAGCATTCGATAAGGCCGTACGCTGTGTTTTTTTCTTTTGATTCGTCTGATTAAAGATATTCAGCAGCTCAGGGTGATGCTGAAACAGGAGGTCATAAAATCGGCCTGTGATTTCTTCACCATGCTCTTCTAAGACCGGCACTGTGCTTTTAATGATTTCAATCGTTTTTTCATCGAGCATTCTGAAATCCCCCTAAAGATGTATGCATCTCGATTGACCTGAGAAAAGAATCGTTTTTGAATTCTTTTTTATAGATTTCCCCGCTTAAAAAGGGTTAGCCATTCCAATTTGAGGCGGATTCAGGAAAAACCAGAAAAACGAAATTGCATATGAAAAATTGTGGACTTGCCATGGGGTACTTGTCCGATGCAAAATCCTCCTTGTCAGCATTTAATAAAGTACGGGAGGTGAGATGAATGGGTAAAAAATCGAAAGTGTATTACTGTGACCCTAAGTATATTGTGACTGACAAGTATACTGACAAAGAAGTGGTTTACGTCCATCCCATCAAACACATTAACAGAGAGCATATCCGTTATGTTCCCCGCCACGTTTATCAGGAAGAAACAATTCACGAAGTCATTGATCCGGGAGATCCGGGGAAATGCGGGTGTAAAAAGAATAAAAAAAGACACAAAAAGTAATTGGTTCGATTTCTTGCCTTATCTCAGGTTAAACACGTAAGTTTCAGCAGACCTCCGTACCTTTTGGCTCCTCTTTTTCAGAGGGGTCTTTTTTCATAAGCAAATACGTTGTGAGGCGGGAATCTGCCTGATATTCTTGTCATATACAAATTCACAGGAGGCATGATGTATGAGCAAAAAAATCGCAGTTCTGATGACAGATCAATTTGAGGATATTGAATATACAAGCCCGGCGGAAGCATTTAAAGAAGCGGGCCACAGTGTGGTGACAATAGATTTGGAAGCAGGGAAAGAAGTGACGGGCAAGCACGGTGAGAAAGTAAAGATCGATCAAGCGATCTCAGACGCAGACGCCAAGGAATTCGATGCGTTATTGATTCCCGGAGGCTTTTCACCGGATCTTCTGCGCGGAGATGACCGCCCGGGTGAATTCACTAAAGCATTCGTGGAAAATCAGAAACCCGTTTTCGCGATCTGCCACGGCCCGCAGCTGCTGATTGATACCGACCTTCTTAAAGGAAAAGATATCACGGGATTCCGCAGCATCCGCAAAGACTTAATCAATGCCGGCGCACATTATAAAGATGAAGAAGTCGTCGTGAGCCATAACATCGTAACGAGCAGAACACCTGACGATTTGGAAGCTTTTAATCGTGAATCATTGAACCTGCTGAAATAAGAGAAAAAAGCACAGACCCGTTCAGTCTGTGCTTTTTTACGGACTCTTAAAGAAACACCGTTCGTTTAGACCTATTCTCCGGCCCATCCATAATAAGTAAAATAAAAAGAGAATGTTTTAAAACCCGACAGGAGGTTCGCTATGTGGATGATCATTTTGCTGCTTTTCATTTTAATCGGTTTTACCGGTAATATCGTCTCGCTTTTGAGAGCGCAAAAACACGCATCTCAAAGAATAATTGAGCTTTTAGAAAAGCAAAGCCGAAAATAATCTGTTAGCGCTGTGTTACCCATAATAGTAATAATAATTCCGGCAGATTTCCTGAAATATGATTTGATGCCCTTTCTCGTTCGGATGAAGACCTTCTGACATGCACATGCTGCGGAAAGCGGGATTATACGGGTCGATGAGATCAGTATCAAACAGATCGGCATATGGTACAGAGAGGAGTGTGCAGGCTTCTTTTTGGGCTTTCACATAGTCAGCCAGCTTCAGGCCCAGTTTATTTTTATCAGTATCACGGCGGACGATTTTTCCTTTTGATATTTTTGCTTGTCTCGTTGGGGTCACCACAATGATGCTCGCGCCTTTATTTCCGCTCCGCAGCTGCTGGATCACTTGGCAGAAGCCTCCGTAAAATGTGGTGATATCCTTTTCATCTGTGTCGATGGGAATGTGGTTGCACCAATCATCATCTGTTCCCTGGACAATGATGACATCATGTCCCTTTGTTTTAAGCGCCTGCTGATAAATGTTATCGCTTCCGTTGTTGCTCATATTAACGCCGCTGACAGACAGATTGGTTATTTCAGCGTTTGTCCGGTCTTTCAGAATGTCACCAAAGCCGTATTCCGCACGCAGCCCCCGGGCGACGCTGTCACCTAAGATCGCGATTTTTGAAGCCTTCCGCAGCCTGCTTATGCTGATGAAGTCAACGCTGATATGCCCGCTGTCCGTGATATGCAAAAGCTTGCTGCTTATGTTTGGCAAAGAGACTGTCTTTCCTGCAGAGTTATAAAAATCCTCATTCAGCTTCATTCGGCGTCATCCCTTCCTTTTTATCCTCCGGCATCTTTGTTGACATAAAAAACGGACACGAACAAACAGCGCCATGTTGTCAGTTCAGTGTCCGCAGATGATGATACTGGATCTTTTATGCAGTTCTCTTGCCATTATAGCAGATCTCCGTTACTTGTAATAGAGTCTGCTGTCAGCATTTAAAACAGCGTTTGCGGGTACGTTTTTGATGGGACCGTCTCGTGCGATGTGTCCGACGGTGTGTCCGGCGATCTGTCCGACGGTGTGTCCGGCGATCTGTCCGACGGTGTGTCCGGCGATGCGTCCGTCTTCTGCTGCGGGAGCGGTGTGTCCGGTGATGCGTCCGTCTTCTGCTGCGAGAACGGTGTGTCCGTTTTCTGCTGCGGGAACGGCGCGAACATTTTTTAGAAACCGGTTCTTGGTATAAATACTCCCCTAAACCTTCTCTTTCCGCAACGGCAACTCCATGTTCAATTTCTTTAACAGAAATAGCGTTCATTCTGTTCACCTCCCTTTTTCTTTACAACATAACGTATGAAATGAACCCCTCACGTGTATAAGCTTATCTCTCATATGAGCGAGAAATAGTCATTTATACAACAAAAAGACCCGTGGGAACGGGCCTTTTGCAGACATTTTGCCGGGAACAAAAGCAAACTTAAGATCGATTTATTTCTTCCTCTCGCTCTCCGGCTCGGGGTGAATCATTACCTGTGCTTGTTTGAATTCATTCGTAATATCTCTTTCAATGCGGTCACACAGGTCATGCACGTCTTTAATCGTCACGTGAGAGGCTACGACCAGGTGAAAATCAATATACTCCTGCGGGCCGGAGCGCCTTGTACGAAAATCGTGAATTTCAATAAATTCCTGTTGAAATGTTTCAATAATCTTTAAAATTGTTTTTTCTTCCTCTTCCGACAAACGGGTATCAATCAGCGGCGGGAATGCTTCTTTCATTAACTTAAACGCTTCATATATGATATACACCGCCAGCACCATACCTATAATGGGATCAAGTATGTACCACTCCGTTAAGGTAACGACCAAAAGGCTTGCCGCTACGCCTAATGATGTGTACACGTCAGTCAGTAAATGCAGGGCATTTGATTTCATTGCCACGGAATTAACCTTTTCGGCTTCTCTTTTTACGAACTTCGAAACGATCAAATTAATGAGAGCCCCCGCAAGCATCACAACAATTCCCAATACAGGCAGATGAACCGGCGCGGGGTTGACCAGTTTTTGAACGCATTCATATATCATCCAAATCCCTGCCGCAAAAATCAGAATCGTCTCGATAGTCCCCGACAGATTCTCGACTTTTCCATGACCGTACGGATGCCCTGTATCAGCCGGCTTTTTTGAAATCCTGACGGAGATAAAGGCAATGAAGGCGGCGATCAAATCTAAAAAAGAATGGATGGCTTCAGAAAGTATCGCGACAGATCCGGTTATTATCCCCACCACTATTTTGAGCATGACGACCAGGGAATTGCTTATAACCGATAAAAAAGCGATTTTAGAGGTGTTTTCCACCGTGATCCTCCTCTTTTTTACTTCTTGAATTTATCGTATCAAACAGCATTCGTGTGGGTCTACGGCAACGTTTTTCACAAAAGCCATACATGTAACTCACCATAAACTAAGTTGGAAAGCGACAAAACGGGCGCACCTTTCTTTCAGCACTCAAGTCCCATTGACAAGATATAACCGCTTACATTATAGTAGTTTCATGAATAACCACTACGGAGGATGCTTATGGAGGATGTTCTGAAAGAATTACAGAAATTTGGATTTTCTCAATATGAATGTAAAGCATATATCGGCTTGTTGAAACACTCGCCTGTTACCGGATATGAAATCAGCAAAAGGTCAGGCGTTCCCCGCTCAATGATCTATGAGGTATTGGGGAAATTAGTTGATAAAGGCGCTGTCCATATTGTGCCGTCTGATCCTGTTACATATGCCCCGCTGGCCGGAAAAGAATTAATCGACCGGCTCCGGCACGATTTCGAGAGCTCATTCGGCTACCTTGAGGAAAAGTTATTGGCGCTGGAAAGCGAGCAGGAGATGAATGTCATCCGCCGCATCAGCACAAATGATCATGTCATCAATGAGATGAAGGATATGATTGAAAAAGCCGAGGAAGAGTTGTGGCTGTCTGTCTGGGAACAGCAGATTCCCTTTATTCAAGAAGCCGCTAACAAACGCGCCGCCGAACAATTGCCCGTCTTTTCGATTGTGTTCGGCCCTCCGGAAGTGAAGCTCGGAAATACGACAAATCATAATATGTCTCCTGAAGTGGCGGAGAAACGGATGGGCGGAAGATTAACGATAGCTGCCCGCGATAATAAAGAAGTCTTAATCGCCAATTTTTCTCCGCAGACGAATGCCTGGGCCATTAAATCAGAAGATCCCGCTCTCGTTCTCGTGGCCATGGAATATATGAGACACGATCTGATGTTCGCGGAGCTTGTGAAAGAAGTAGGGGCTGAGAAAGTTGAAGGCCTGATGAAACAAAACCATTCGTTATTTCATGTCGTCACCGGAAATCGGTTCATATAAATGTGAACCGTATTTTCTTTGATTTTTTCATTAGTCGTTATCATTATAATCTCTATGAAAGGAGTATAAAAAATGATTAACACAGAAGTGCAAAAAACCGCCGTTTCCCGGGAAATGAACGATACGTTTTTACAGGGGGTGCGGGATTGTGTGCCTACGCTGCTGGGCTATATGAGCATCGGTTTTGCTTTCGGCATCGTTGGCGTTGCCTCTCATCTAAGCATTCTTGAAATTTGTTTGTTATCTTTGTGTGTCTATGCCGGCGCCGCCCAATTTATTATTTGCTCGCTCCTTGTTTCCGGGAGTCCGATTTCCGCCATTATTTTAACGACGTTTATCGTCAATCTGCGGCACCTTCTGCTGAGCCTGACCATCGCGCCGTATTTCACGAAATACTCTTTGGCGAAAAATATCGGCTTCGGGGCTTTGCTTACTGACGAATCTTTCGGCGTAGCAGTGAACAAAGCGGCTCAGAACGGCAGGTTATACGATAAGTGGATGAACGGCCTCAATATAACCGCTTACATGTGCTGGGTTATTTCCTGCGTGATGGGCGGGCTTCTCGGACAATGGATATCTGATCCTTACGCGCTCGGCCTGGACTTTGCTTTGCCCGCTATGTTTGCGGCGCTGCTTGTGCTGCAATTGCAGTCGTCCGCTTCGGAAAAGCTGAAGCACAGCCTCTCCTTAATTCTCTATATGATCATTTTCATGGTCTTGTTATCGTATTTCGTCCCGTCACACATCGCGGTCATCGCCTCAACCGTGATTGTGGCAACGATCGGGGTGGTGACTGACAAATGAGCATCAGCACACAAATGATCTGGATTATACTCGGCTGCATGATTGTTACACTTGTGCCGCGCATTGTTCCGTTTATATTTGTCCGGAACATTCAGATGCCTGAATTGGCTTTAAAATGGCTCTCCTTTATTCCGCTTTGCATTTTGACGGCTCTGGTAACGGAAAGCATGATTGTGAAAACAAACAGCGCTTTGACCTTTGATTGGAAAGCAATGATCGTTCTTATCCCGACATTGCTTTGCGCGATGCGGACAAAAAGCTTATCCATCACGGTCATCACAGGAGTCTTGCTGATGGCCGCCGTCAGGCTGATATGGTGACAATCAAAAGCCTCCATTCCGCAGAATGGAGGCTTTCCCTTTATGATGTCGGATTTTCTTCTTCCGTCTCTGATTCCTCGGCTTTGGCTTCGGCGTTTATGCTTTGCTGCTGTTCCCAATGATCCCGCTGCAATCTTTCTTTTGCGATGGTAAACATGAAATTCACGGCGCAGCACCCCTTCCCTGTTTTGCTTATACTATGTACTGTACTCATTTCCCCGTGCAGTATTCACAAAACATAAAAAAGCAGCCTGCCGCATTGAGCGGCCGGACTGCTTTTTATTTTCAGTACGTGATCAGGAAGTATTTTTTCTTTCCGCGGCGCAGTACGGTAAATTGATCTTCAATGCGGTCTTCCGCAGTCAGAAGATGCCCGATGTCCGTCTGGCGCTCGCCGTTAATGTAAACAGCTCCGTTTTGAATGTCTTCGCGGGCCTGCCGTTTTGAAGGCGACAATTTAGATTCCACAAGCACGTCTACTAAAGACAGTTCTTCAGAGCGGTCTTTTTCAAACGAAGGTACATCTTTAAATCCTACCTTGACGTCTTGAGCGGAAAGCTCTTTAATATTGCCGCTGAACAGCGCCTGGGAGATATGAACGGCCTGCTCAAGCGCTTCGCGGCCGTGTACAAGAACAGTCACCTCTTCAGCGAGACGTTTCTGCGCTTCTCTTTTCTCAGGAGCCGTCTCCGTTTTTTCAGCATAAGCTTCAATTTCCTCTTTTGATAAGAAAGTGAAGTATTTTAAGTATTTGACGACGTCGCGGTCATCTGTATTGATCCAGAACTGGTAGAATTCGTACGGCGATGTTTTTTCTTTATCAAGCCAAATGGCTCCGCCTTCCGTTTTGCCGAACTTCGTGCCGTCAGCTTTTGTGACGAGCGGAATGGTAAGACCGAAAGCTTTCGCCCCTTCTTCTTCTGATTTTCTGATCAGTTCAAGACCGGCCGTGATGTTGCCCCACTGGTCACTGCCTCCAATTTGGAGTTTGCAGTTCTTTTCTCTGTACAGATTCAGAAAATCGTAGGATTGCAGGATCATGTAGCTGAATTCCGTGTAAGAAATCCCGGTTTCAATTCTTGAGCTTACGGTATCTTTCGCAAGCATGTAGTTAATTCCGAAGTTCTTTCCGACGTCACGAAGAAATTCAATAATGCTCAGCTTTCCGATCCAGTCAAAGTTGTTCGCTATGACAGCGGGGTTTTCTCCGGCCTCGAAATCTAAAAATCGGGAAAGCTGATTTTTAATTTTTTGCGACCATTCGACAACGATATCCTGAGTATTTAACGTACGTTCCGCTTTTTTGCCGCTCGGATCGCCGATCAGTCCCGTCGCGCCGCCTACAAGCGCAATCGGATGGTGGCCTGCAAGCTGGAAACGGCGCAGTGTCAATATCGGCAGAAGGTGTCCGATGTGCAGGCTGTCAGCCGTCGGGTCAAACCCTGAGTATAAACGGATTTTTTCTTCGTTCAGCTGTTTATTCAGTCCTTCTTCATCCGTCATTTGCTGGATTAAGCCGCGGAATGATAAATCCTCTAATAAGTTAGTCATTTTGTCTGCTCCTTTGTTTATGAAAATAAAAAACGCCCCTTCGTTTTAAACGAAGGGACGATATAATCGCGGTACCACCCTACTAATAAAAGCATAAAAAAGCTTTTATCACTCTTTTTGATAACGGACCGTGTCCGTTCTTTCACTACTGAAAGCCTTGGAATGGCTTTGTTCGCAAAAGCAGTTCATGAGTGTATTCGGCATATCTTATGTGCTGATTTTCACCGGCCATCAGCTCTCTTGAACAATCAGATACCCTACTTGTCTCAATCAAAACCTTTTCGTATGAAGCTTACTCATTTTTAACATAAATAAGATACGATGTCAACGCCGTGTTTAATCTTCCATTGTGGACAGGTCGCCTGCCGGCAGGTTCAGCTCCCACGCCTTCAGCACACGTCTCATAATCTTTCCGCTCCGTGTTTTCGGAAGTTTATCTTTGAATTCAATTTCCCGCGGAGCGGCATGCGCGGCAAGCCCCTGTTTTACAAAGAGGCGAATGTCCTCCTTCAGCTGATCGGATGGCTCATGCCCTTCTCTAAGCGCGATAAACGCTTTAATAATTTCTCCCCGGACAGGGTCCGGCTTTCCGATGACGCCGGCTTCGGCAATCGCCGGATGTTCAACAAGTTTGCTTTCGACTTCAAACGGGCCGACGCGCTCGCCGGATGTCATGATGACATCATCGACTCTGCCTTGGAACCAGAAATAACCGTCTTCATCCATATAAGCAGAATCTCCGGAAACATACCAGCCGCCCGGCATGAAATAAGAATCATATTTCTCTTTGTTGTTCCAAATGGAATCCATCATCGACGGCCAGCCCTTTTTAATGGCGAGATTTCCCATTCGGTACGGCGGAAGCTCATTTCCCTGATTGTCAACGATCGCCGCTTCCACTCCCGGAATCGGTTTCCCCATTGAACCCGGCTTGATCTCCATGCAAGGATAATTGCAGATGAGCTGTCCGCCCGTTTCTGTCATCCACCACGTGTCGTGGATACGCTTGCCGAATACTTTATGTCCCCACTTGATGACCTCGGGGTTCAAAGGTTCTCCGACACTCAGGACGTGACGAAGTGAAGTAAGATCAAATTTGGATGCCATTTCATCTCCGGCGCCCATAAGCATTCTGAAAGCCGTCGGAGCGCTGTACCAGACGCTGACACCGAGCTTCTCGATCGTGCCGTACCAGTTTTCCGGACTGAATCTGCCGCCGACGATCACATTCGCCGCTCCGTTCAGCCACGGCGCAAATATCCCGTACACCGTCCCGGTCACCCAGCCCGGGTCCGCAGTGCACCAGTAAATATCGTCTTCTTTAAGATCAAGCACCCACTTGCCGGTCTGGTATTGCTGAATCATGGCTTCATGAACGTGGAGCACACCTTTAGGCGTTCCGGTAGATCCTGATGTGTAGTGAAGCAGGTAGCCGTCTCTTCTGTCCATCCATTCAATATCAAGTCTCGTGCTTTCTCCCTCAGCCGCTTTATCATAATGGATGATTTTATCTCCCGCTTCTTTGCTGCCGCCGACAATGAAAATATGCTCGAGGTCGGGCAGGCTGTCCACCGGAATCCGTTCGGCCAGTTCAGGTGTCGTCACGACAACCTTCGCCTGACTGTTCAAGAGGCGGTCTTTGACGGCGCCTTCCATAAACGCTTCAAATAAAGGGCCGGCGATCGCACCGATTTTAATTGCGCCGAGCATGATAAAGTAAAGCTCCGGCGAACGCGGCATGAAAATAAAAACGCGGTCCCCTTTTTCCACGTTTCCATACCGTCTCA
Source organism: Bacillus sp. JNUCC-21 (assembly GCF_041222765.1). NCBI lineage: Bacteria > Bacillati > Bacillota > Bacilli > Caryophanales > Bacillaceae > Bacillus > Bacillus sp. JNUCC-21. The sequence goes on from NZ_CP166019.1 coordinate 3,064,340, forward strand.
GTACATTTCCCGCCCGGTTCGATTCCTCCATCATTTCTTTAAATGTGTATTTTTCATCCCGGTTTGCGTCCTTGTAATACAGCGCTACTTTGTTTTTTCGAAATGATTCGGCATGACGGTCAATCGCTTCGTACGCCGCATTCAGCTTCCCCGTCTGATGCCAGGAAAACTCCGCTTCGACCTCTTTCCAATCGAAGCTGCGGTACGTTTCCTCATAATTTCGCAGATGATAATTCCCCTTTTCCGCCGGCAACGCTTTCAAATTCATGCAACATCCCCCTTTGCTTATCTATAGACTAATTATAGTAGATGTTCACAGTTTTCTCAATTTTTAAAATATAAATTACAACACTATTGAAAACGCTTTATATTTTGTTATGCTTAAGAGAGATGTGTTTTTATTAAGAACCGACAGGCGGTGAATCAGTGAAACATCATAAAACGTACCATTCTTCATTAATTCAGACAGCAGTCGGCCCTCTTTTAGTAGAAGGGCCCGTACCTCCAGAGGACCTAGCACAGTATGAGTTTCATGAAGGCCTGACAGCCTTTCGCCTTCCTCATGAACAGCACAAAGCGTTAATCGAGATCGCCGGGCTTCCTGAAGGTCGGATCATTATCGCCAGGGACGGACAGACGATTATCGGCTATGTGACGTATTTATATCCTGATCCGCTTGAACGGTGGTCTGACGGAAATATGGAAGACCTCCTTGAACTCGGGGCGATCGAGGTCGCTCCCGGCTACAGGGGCTGTTCTGTCGGAAAAACGTTGCTGACAGTCAGCATGATGGATGAACAGATGGAACGGTACATCATCATGACGACGGAATATTACTGGCATTGGGATTTAAAAGGAATGAAAAAAGATGTGTGGGAATACAGAAAAATCATGGAAAAGATGATGAATGCCGGGGGTCTTGTCTGGTTCGCAACGGATGAACCGGAAATCAGCTCTCACCCGGCCAATTGTCTGATGGCCCGCATCGGCAGGCACGTCAGTCAGGAGTCAATTGAACAGTTCGACAGGCTTCGTTTTTATCAGCGATTTATGTATTGACTGACATACAAAGGGGATAAAAAGATGATTGCAGAACAAATCATGAAACGGGACGTCATCACCGTCTCAAAACACGACTCCATTGAAACAGCCGTCCGTAAAATGAAGGTATATCATATCCGCCATCTCCCTGTCATCGACGACGAGCTGCACGTCATCGGTATTGTCACAGACAGAGACATTAAACAGGCCGGCCCCGGCAGCTTTGAACAAAAGGAACGCGGCGCATTTCTGACAAACAAAGTGGAGACCATTATGAAGCGGAATGTCATCTGCGCTCATCCGCTTGACTTTGTGGAAGAAATATCCGCTTCCTTTTATGAGCACGGCATCGGCTGTCTGCCGATTACGGTAAACCATAAGCTGACGGGCATTTTAACGAAAACCGACGTGCTCCGGACTTTCGTCAGCCTGACAGGCGCAGGCCAGCCGGGATCACAGGTGGAAATCCTGGTGACGGATATGACAAAAAGCCTTGCTGATCTCAGCTGCATGTGCCGTGATCTTCAGCTGCAAATCCTGAGCGTGCTCGTCTATCCCCATGATTCCGCCGGGTCGAACATTCTCGTCTTCCGGGTGAAGACGATGAATCCGCTCCCTTTTATCCGTGCCGTTCATGAAGCCGGATACAATGTCTTATGGCCGAAACATTTGAGGGATCAGCCATGAGAGACAGCGTTTTTGTTTACTCGCCTTCTTATCAGACGTATCAATTTCATCAGGAACATCCGTTCAATCAGCGTCGCGTGCTTTTAACATACGATCTGCTTCAGGCGGCGGATGCGTTTGACGAAGGAGAAATCGTCACACCGCGCACGGCCGCTAAAGAAGAGCTGGCTCTCGTTCATACGGAGGATTATATACAGGCGGTGGAACTAGCGGGTGCGGGCCGGCTCCCTGCCGCAGAAGGAGAAAGCTACGGTCTCGGAACGGAAGACACCCCCGTTTTTGCCGGCATGCATGAAGCCGCGTCACTTCTGGTGGGCGGCACCTTAACGGCGGCTGATTATGTCATGACGGGACAAGCTAGACACGCCTGCAATTTAGGAGGCGGCCTTCACCACGGCTTCCGCGGCAGGGCCTCAGGCTTTTGTATCTATAATGACAGCGCCGTGGCCATCCAATACATCCAGAAGAACTACGGGGCAAAAGTGCTATACATTGATACAGACGCCCATCACGGCGACGGCGTTCAATTTACGTTTTATGACAGGTCTGATGTCTGCACTGTTTCTTTTCACGAGACCGGGCGTTATTTATTTCCCGGGACGGGACAGGTACTGGAAAAAGGAAGCGGGCAAGGCTACGGCTATTCTTTTAACATTCCGCTGGATGCTTTCACAGAGGACGATTCCTTTCTGCACGCTTACAATACGGCCGCCTCAGAAATCGCGGCTTTTTTTAAGCCGGATGTGATTCTTACCCAAAACGGTGCCGACGCCCATTATTACGACCCATTGACACACCTGTCCAATACAATCTCCATTTATCAGGAGATCCCGCGGCTCGCTCATTCATTAGCCCATCAATATTGCAGCGGCAGATGGATCGCGGTCGGCGGCGGCGGATACGATATTTGGAGAGTCGTCCCGAGAGCATGGAGCCGCATTTGGCTTGAGATGAAAGGGATTGATCCCGGGGAGCGCATACCGCAGAAATGGATTGATAAATGGCAGAAGCACTCTCCCTGCACGTTGCCCGCTTTTTGGAGTGATCCTGAACAATTATATCCTCCGATTCCCCGCAAAGAAGAAATTTCAGAAAAAAATGCCCAAACCGTGGAAAAAGCACTTTTTGCCATCCGGTCTGAGCAGCGGTATAAAACTAAATAAAAAACGACCTTATGAGGAGGTCGTTTTTTTGATCACAATTTCTACACGGCGGTTTTCTTTCATATGTCCGGGACTTTTGTTGTCCTTCACAGGTTTCGTATCCGCATACCCGGCAGAGATAAACCGTTTGGCGGAAAAGTCTTCATTCGCGGTAAAATACCGGATCACACTCGCCGCTCTTGCAGACGACAGCTCCCAATTTGACGGAAATTGATAGGTGGAAATCCGGCGGCTGTCCGTATGGCCTTCTACCTGTATGTCATTCGGAATTGTTTTTAAAAGCACCGCGATCTGATGCAGAACCGGCTCGGCGTTTTTCAGCACATCCGCTTTTCCTGTCTGAAACAGAACGGCCTCCTGAAGCACCAGAACCACTCCGCGCTCATCGCGCTTCGCCGTCAATTTCGAACTCAAATGATGCGCTTTTATGTATGTCTTCACGTTTTGTAACAGCAAATCCTGTTCTTTATTTTCGTTTGCTTTGTTTGATGACGACGGTTCACCCCCGCTGCCGTTTGTATGAATCGATGAAACGGCAGATTGAAATTTTTCCGCGTCTATTTGCGACATCGAAAAAAGCAATATAAAGAACACGAGAATGAGCGTGATCAAGTCAGCGAACGTCACCATCCATCTCGGTGAACCGCCGGAATGTTCCGGTTTGTTTCTTCTTTCAAAACGCTCTTTTCTAAGCTTCATGGACAGCGCCCTTTTTCTTGTTCGCAGGCTGTCCTTTACGCCAGTCTTCTCTTGAGCTGAAGACGACGAGCTGACTTTCGAGGTTGCGGGGATTTTTGCCCGATTGGATGCCGACAACCCCTTCGATCATGACCTGTTTGATGAAAATTTCACTTTCCGTTTTTTCTTCAAGCTTTGCCGCGATTGGGATAAACACCAAGTTGGCAAGCAGCGCTCCGTACAGCGTCGTCAATAGCGCAACGGCCATGTTCGGTCCGAGGGTGTGCGGGTCATTTAAGTTTTTGAGCATGAGAACGAGTCCGACGAGCGTCCCGATCATTCCCCAGGCAGGTGCGAAATCACCGGCTTTTTCAAAAACGCGTCTTCCTTTTCTGTGTCTTTCTTCCATCGCGGCGATCTCAGAATCCATCACCAGCCGGATCGTTTCCTCGTCCCAGCCGTCAATCGCAAGCAAAAGGCCTTTTTTTAAAAACGGATCCTTGATCTCACGCGCCTGGTCATCCAGAGACAGAAGCCCCTGCCTGCGCGCCTGCTCCGAAAGGCTGACAAATACTCTGACAAGCTCTTTCACATTGTCATCCTGACGGGAGAATACCTGTTTCAGAACAGAAGGGGTTTTCTTTAAATCCCTCGGCGGAAAGCTGATAAAGATCGCCGCAGCAAGGCCGCCTGTGACGATTAAAAAAGAAGTCAGATCTAAAAATGAACTGATTCCCGCCAGTCCCGTCCCTGACAGAATACCGATTGCGACAATAATACAGCCTAACATAAAGCCAACGGGCGTCAGATAATCAAAACGTTTCATATCTTCTCCTTACTCAAGTAAAAAAGCAAGATTCCACCCCTCAGAGTGAAGCTTGCTTTTCCGTTTTTTTATGACTTGGTTGATTGTCTTAATTCGATGCGGTGAGGCAATTCGACGATCTGCTCTTCAACCGGCTCTTTGTTCATCAGTTTTGTCAAAAGTCTCATCGCCACGGCGCCGATATCGTACGTAGGCTGCACGACTGTTGAAAGCTGAGGGCGGACCATCAGGCTCAATCTCGTATTGTCAAAACCGATAATATCAAGATCATCAGGTATCGAAAGACCTTGATCTTGGGCCGCATGGATAATGCCGAGGGCCATTTCATCCGTCGCAGAAAGAATCGCCGTCGGTTTCCGGTCAAGGCCCATCAAGCTTTGAAGCGCCTCCATACCGGAATCATAGGTGTAATCGCCTTCCGCTACGAATTGCTCGTTAAACGGAATCGCCGCTTCTTCAAGCGCCCGTTTGTACCCTTGCAGTTTTTTCGAACGGTTGATCGGCTCTTGCATCGGTCCGGAGACGAATGCAATATCGCGATGCCCTTTATCAATGAAAAGCTTAACGGCATCATAAATCGCCTGTTCATAATCAATGGCGACAGAAGGCGTCTCGCCCTGTTCTTCCACTGATGCCGCCAAGACGATCGGCACAGGAGAGCGCTTAAATTCTTCGACATGCTCGTCCGTAATGTTGCCGCCCATAAATACGATACCGTCCACTTGTTTGCCGAGCATCGTATTTAACAGATGCAGTTCTTTCTCAAGATTTTGGTCCGAGTTGCTTAAAATAATATTATATTTGTACATCGTCGCGATATCTTCAATTCCACGCGCAAGTTCAGAGTAGAAAATGCTTGAGATATCAGGGATGATGACGCCGACCGTAGTCGTTTTTTTGCTTGCAAGCCCTCTTGCCACCGCATTCGGGCGATAGCCGAGCCGGTCAATGGCTTCCAATACTTTTTTTCTGGTCGTCGGTTTTACATTCGGGTTGCCGTTCACGACGCGGGAAACAGTCGCCATACTGACATTTGCTTCTCTGGCCACATCGTATATCGTAATGTTGCTCACTGAAACCACTCCTTTTACTGGATACACTTATCCTTATCTATAGCATAAACACTTTATGTAAAGAAATGTCGTACGATTTCGCATTCTGTCGTTTATGATTGTAAGCGTAAGTCAGTAGTGTACATTATTTTTCATTATTCATCAAATTTAAATATCTCTCATGAAATTATACACGTTTTTCCCAGTGATGAAAACGTTCACTTTCATTTTATAATTAAATAAAATGAAGATACGAAAAAAAGCCGCGCGAGGCGGCCTTTAAAGAGCGAAACGTTGTATTATGCTTTTACTTTCAGCATTGGCTTTAATTCGTTCAGCCATTTCTCGAATTCAGGTATATCCATCTGCTGCGCAGAGTCTGAAAGGGCAACGGAAGGATCAGGGTGAACTTCGGCCATCACGCCGTCAGCGCCGATCGCAAGCGCCGCTTTTGCTGTCGGAAGCAGGAGATCGCGGCGGCCTGTTGAGTGTGTGACGTCAACAAACACCGGCAAGTGAGTTTCCTGTTTCAAAATCGGCACGGCAGAAATGTCGAGTGTGTTTCTCGTTGCCGTTTCGTACGTTCTGATACCGCGCTCACAAAGAATGATTTGGTCGTTTCCTTGTGACATGATGTATTCAGCTGCATTGATGAACTCTGAAATTGTTGCGGCAAGACCGCGTTTTAACAATACCGGCTTTTTAACGGAACCGGCGGCTTTCAGCAATTCAAAGTTTTGCATGTTCCGCGCGCCGATCTGAATGACGTCAATGTAATCAATCGCTTGCTCAATGTGGGCGGGCGTTACGATTTCACTGATCACCGCGAGGTCATATTCATCAGCGACACGTTTAAGAATTTGCAGGCCTTCAACGCCGAGACCTTGGAAATCATACGGACTTGTGCGGGGTTTAAACGCGCCCCCGCGCAGGATTTTAATGCCTTGTTTTTTCGCTGCGGCCGCTACTTCGGCAACCTGCTCATAGCTTTCTACGGCACAAGGTCCGACGATGAATCTCTGATCGCCGTCACCGATTTTTTCGCCTTTAATGTCAACGATCGTATCTTCTGCTTTTTTCTTCCGGGAGACGAGCAACGCTTTGCTGTGATCCTCTTCTTGAAGTTCAAGTCCGGCTTTGAAAATTTCTTTGAAAATATGCTGGATCGTTGAGTTTTCAAATGGGCCGTCATTGCTTTCAATAATGCGGTTAAGCATTGTACGCTCTCTGACAGGGTCAAATCGGTTGACACCCTGTGCTTCCTTTGCTTTACCGATTTCTTTTACAACGGCTCCGCGTTCATTGATTAATTTAAGGATTTCTAAGTTTAGTGCGTCTGCCTGCTGTCTTAGGCTCTCTAATTCCTTGTTGCTCATCTTTTTCATCCCTTCTATGCTATGTTTTATTTTAATGGTTAACATGCATCTTACTACAGTTATGCGAAAATAGGAATATGAAACAATAAATTTTTTCACATTCGGCTTTATCACTAAAACGCTTTTAAGCTTTTATGCGTTGAAGCAGTATATATTGATATCCTACATGATCCGGCTGAAATGATCAATAGTTTTTTCAAAAAAAAAACCGCCGGTATCAACCGGCGGCCAGCAATTATGAAAGGTGCTGCTCTATTGCGTTTTTTGTGATTTGTGAATGAGACGCGTGCCATTTCACTTCGCCGTTTGCAATGACGAATACTTGCGGGCTTTCATGTTTCACGCCGTATGTCTCGGCGATATAGTTTGAAAGCGGCCGGCTGTCCTGCACCTGCAGGTAATAAGAAGGCACTTCCGAATGCGCCGATGCAAAGGCGTCAAACTCCTGAAACGCGGCTTGGCTGATCGGGCAGGTTGTGCTGTGTTTCAAAAACACGAGCTTGTTTTCTTTCTCAACGGCATTTTTGAACTCTTCTTCAGACGATATCAGCTGTTTTGTCATGTCGGTTATCTCTCCTTATTGAAGATCAGCGATTTGCCTGACCGGCTTTTTCCCCGGCGTCTTCCGCTTCGGCCTTGATGCTTTGGGCCGTGTCCTGCATTTCGCTTCTCGTCTCTTCGGCTTTCTCGGTTAGTGTGCTCTTAGAACGGTCTTTTAAATCCTTCACTTTATTCATAATCTGGCCTGACTGATCAGCTACCAGCTGGGTGATATTAGATGTTTTGTCTTTGGCGATGCTGACATATTGAGAGCCTTTTTCTTTCGCGTCGGCCGTCATTCTGTCCGTCTTATCCTTTAACGCAGAAGCCTGACTGCCGAGATCGTCGCGCAGCTCCTTACCTGATTTAGGCGCCAGAAACAACGCCGTTGTCGCGCCGATAATTCCCCCGATCAGCGTTCCGATTAAAAAATCCTTACTATTGATTCCATCTTTGCTCATTATGATTCCTCCTTAGTGGATTTTTCTTATGATTAAAGCGATGTTTTTTTCTTTTGCTTCCACTTGTCCCATATTTCCATAGCGGCCTGGCTCCAGGTGACAACCTGACTGATCTTATCCTGATTCTCTCTTACAGAGGCCGTAACGGAACCTGCTGCCTGCTTTATGGATGTATTAAACTGCTGGACGGAAGTTCCCACTTCCTGGACAGCATGGACAACCGTATTTAATTTCTCTGATTTTTCCTGAATGTCTTCCGCGAGACGGTTTGTCTTATGTAACAGCTCGGTTGTCTCTGCGGTAATGCCTTTCATCTGCCCTTCAAGGCCGTCTAAAGTCGAGGCAACGTTTGTTAAAGTCATCTGCACGGACTTTAATGTTTTGGACAGATAGATGACGAGGATGAGAAATGCAACGGCAATGAGTGCGACGCTTAAGTAAAGAATGATGATCATCTAATACCTCCTTAATGCAGGATATAGTGGTATATACCCAATTCTTAAAATGATAAACATATATGAAAGATCTGTATGTATACTATTTCTCCGTTTCTCGGTAAATCCCTTTGCAGCACGCGCAAAAAAGCAGTGAGAGCCCCACTGCTTTTTCGTTACGCTATGACGTTTTCATAGGCTCTCATATATTTTTGAATGTCTCCGGCGCCCATGAAGATCAGCACTGCGCCTTCATGCGCTTTTAACACGGATGTGTCATTTTCTTCAATGAGTTCTGCGTTAGCGATTTTTTCCTGAAGATCCGTGATCGTGAGCTTGCCGACGTTCTCGCGGGCAGAGCCGAAAATGTCGCACAGGTACACGCGATCGGCCGCGCTTAAGCTTTCTGCGAATTCATCCAGGAATGATTGCGTCCGTGTAAACGTATGCGGCTGAAATACCGCGATGATTTCACGTTCGGGATATTTTTGACGCGCCGCCTCAATCGTGACTTTGATTTCAGTCGGATGGTGGGCGTAGTCGTCGATCAGTACCTGGCTGCCGATCACTTTTTCATTGAATCTGCGTTTGACGCCGCCGAATGATTCAAGTCCGCGCTTAATCATGTTCACGTCTATCTCTTCATAGTGGCAGAGCGCAATAACCGCTAAGGAATTGAGGACATTGTGATGCCCGTATGCCGGGATGTAGAACGTATCGTAAAACGTATTGCGGACAAAGACGTCAAATGTCGTGCCTTCCGTATTTTTCACGATGTTTCTCGCTTGAAAATCATTTTCTTCTCCCGTGCCGTAATAAACGACAGGCACATTGGCGTGAATTTTCGGCAGGTACTCGTCATCACCGCAGGCAATGATGCCTTTGTTGACTTGAAGCGCCATGTTTTGGAAAGCATCAAACACATCGTCAATGTTGGCGAAATAATCAGGGTGGTCAAAATCAATATTCGTCATAATCGCATAATCAGGCTGATAGCTAAGAAAATGACGGCGGTACTCGCAGGCTTCAAATACAAAGTATTCGCTGCTTTCATTTCCTCTGCCCGTTCCGTCCCCGATAAGAAACGAAGTCGGCTTCGCCTGCTGCATCACGTGTGCCAAGAGGCCCGTTGTGGACGTCTTGCCGTGTGCGCCCGTTACCGCGACACTTGTGTATTTTTTCATATATTCAGCTAAAAATTTATGATATCTGATGACAGGAATCCCTTCAGCGAGCGCCTTTGCGATTTCCGGATGAGAATCAGGGAATGCGTTTCCGGCGATTACCGTTAAGCCGGGTTTGATGTTATCGGCGCTGAACGGATAGATCGGGATATTTCTTTTTTCAAGGGCAGCCTGAGTGAAAATCTGCTTCTCGATATCCGATCCCTGCACCTGATACCCTGTATCATGCAGGATTTGAGCAAGCGGGCTCATACCTGTCCCTTTTATTCCAACAAAATGATAAACAGTCATAATCGTACCTCCAACAAACGTCTATCTGTTCCCCAGTATATGACGCTCATTTCATTTTGCGACCGCCGCGGGCGAAAAGCCCGCACAGCGGCGCTTCCATTTATTTTTACGTTATCGTCAGTATCTGTAACTTTCTTTTTGATTAAACCTGCCGCATGATATTTCAGCGCGTGACAGTGATGCAGTTTTGATGGTCCATCCACTATCATACCATGTTTGTGAGAAAAATGAACGATATTCTTATTCTTGAGCAATGTCAGCGGCCGTAATCAGCACTTCACGGGGTTTGCTGCCCTTCGCTTCTGAGATCATGCCTTCGGCTTCCATCATGTCAATCAGCCTCGCGGCGCGGTTATAACCGATTCTGAACCTTCTTTGAAGGCTTGAGGTGCTGGCGCTGTTTTGCTCCACGACGAATTGGCACGCCTCAGGAAACAGTTCGTCTTCTTCCTTAAGGGCGGTTCCCTGCCTGATCAGTTCTTCCTGTTCAAACAAATAAGAAGGCGGCAGCTGCTTTCTGACATGAGAGACGACGCGGTCAATTTCTCTGTCGGATACAAAGTTGCCCTGCAGGCGCACCGGTTTTCCGGTACCGTTTTCCCAGTACAGCATGTCGCCTTTTCCGAGCAGCTTTTCCGCTCCCGCCATGTCGATGATCGTTCTCGAATCTACCTGGCTTGAGACGGAGAATGCAATCCTCGTCGGTATGTTTGCCTTGATCATTCCGGTAATGACATCGACAGACGGACGCTGTGTCGCGACAAGCAGATGAATGCCGCAGGCTCTCGCTTTCTGCGCGATTCTGGCAATGCTTTCTTCCACATCGTTCGGCGCGACCATCATTAAATCGGCAAGCTCATCAATGACCACTACGAGGTACGGAAGCTTTTCGCCTGTCTTATGATCGGCGGTTAATTCATTAAAGCGGCCGATATCTCTCACACCCGAATGGGCAAACAGTTCATATCGCCGTTCCATCTCTTCCACAACCCATTTTAACGCGGCGGTCGCGGCTTTGGCGTCCGTGATGACGGGGCTGACCAAATGCGGAATTTGGTTATAAGGCGCAAGCTCGACCATTTTCGGATCAATCAGAAGCATTTTGACATCACTCGGATCCGCCTTATAAAGCAGACTGACCAAAATGGTATTGATGCAGACGCTTTTTCCCGATCCTGTCGCACCCGCTATCAACCCGTGCGGCATCTTTTTCAAATCAATGACGACCGGGTTTCCGGAAATATCGACACCGAGCGCGGCTGTAAGCGGAGACGGATTCGTCCTGAAAGCGGCGCTTCTGATCATCTGCCTTAAATCGACGACTTTGCTTACGCGGTTCGGAACTTCAATGCCGATCGTGTTTTTACCGGGGATCGGCGCCTCAATCCGAATATCCTTGGCAGACAGGCTCAGTTTAATATCATCTGCTAAGTTTGTAATTTTGTTTACTTTCACTCCGGGCTCAGGATGCACTTCAAAACGTGTGACGGACGGGCCTTGTGTGACATGAACGACTTGGGCGCGCACATTAAAGTTTTTCAGCGTAACGTTTAAAAGCTCGCGCTGTTCTTCAATCCACGATTGGTCGTCATGTCTTTGCGCCGGCGGTACGTCCAGAAGCGACAGATTCGGAAAGACATAGCTCGCTCCGCCCTCTGGCGTCTTCGCCTGCTTGTGTTTATCGCTTTTAAGCATCATGACGTTAAACGGTACATTGCGCTCTTTCGGCCGCTCCGCTTTTTTCACAGTCTGAGGCTGTCCTTGATGCTCCGTTTTTTCTTCGGCAGGCCGGGACGGGGCATCGGCCGTCTCGATGCTTGCAGGTTCAGGCTCGGGGTCTGAATGCCGCGTGACTTCATTGTACTCAGGCTGCGAGTCTGTTTCCTGTTCCGCGTCGGTTTCAGCTGATTCGGGCTTGTCTTCAGACTGCGGCTGAACTTCCTCATCGTATCCGGGTTCTGTGTATGTATACACCGTTTCTTCTGCGGTTTCAAAAGGCGGTGCTTTTTCCGGCTCAGGCTCCTGATATTCCTCCTGCGGCGCCGCTTGTTCCTCTGTGTTTTCAGCCGTTCGGGATGCTTCATACTCAGGCTCTTTAATAGGCTGCGGGCGGGTTTGTTCATGCTCTTGTTCTTCTGTAAAGCCGGCAGACTCCGCGCTTTCCGTGTGCTCCCGCTCTTCAGTCTGCTGCGGTTCTGCTGCTGCAAACACTTGCTCTTTTGCATTCTCAGCCTCGGTGTGAAGCTCCTCTTTTTTAACGGCCGGGATTTCTTCCGTTTCTTGTTTCGCAAACGGTTCTGGCCGGTCATTCGTCTGTTTTGTTATGCCGGATGTTGTGAAGACGGGCTCTTTTTCTGTTTCCTGGCCGGCTTTTGGCGGAACAAATTGCTCCTCTGAAAGCAATGTTACGTTCTCTTCACGCCGCTTTTCGGAATTAGGCGCTTTTTTTATGCTGTGCTGAGATTGAAAGCCGTAAACCGGTGAAGGAATGGATGACGGTTTAAAGGGCTTTTTCACCGTTTCAGGCTCTTTATGTGTATGCTGTTTCCGCTCGGTTTGCTCCTTCCCGGCGGCATAATCCCGGGACGGCTGGCGGCGTTCGTGCCTTTCCCGCTGTCTTTGGTTTTGCTCCGTTCGCTTATAGCCGTCCGGAACGACGGGGAAGCGGAAATTCCCTTTCGGATATTCGTAATATATTTTAGGATCTTCCATGCGCGTGAATTTGCCTTCTGGCTGATCCGGTATCTGCTGTTTCGGGATTTGGGCATGCGTGTTTGGTTCACGTTCATGCTCTTCTTCTTTTTCACCTAAAAATAAGTCAAAAAATTTATTCAGCCAACTCATGTTTAATCACTCTCTAACTCCCTTTTTAGTAGTCTGGGACGATATTTAGTATACCATTGCCGGGCGGCTCAGAAAAGATTAAGCTCCCAACTGAAGAAAGCCGTTAAGCAGGCCTGCTTAACGGCTTTCTCTCACATCATTCGATTCTGTGCGCTTATTTATGGGAGTTAGAATTGAAATGCTTCGCCGGCCTCGCGGCTGTCTTCAAGAACAAGAATCCCTTTTTCCGCCGGCGCATCCGGCAAAGCGAGTTCTTTCGCGGAGCAGATCATGCCGCTTGACGGAACGCCTCTTAATTCAGCGTCTTTAATCACAAGCCCGCTTGGCATCACCGCGCCGACTTTAGCGACGACGACTTTTTGCCCTTTGTCCACGTTCGGCGCGCCGCAAACGATTTGAAGGGTTTCCTCTCCCACATTCACTTGGCAGATATTCAGTTTATCCGCATTCGGATGTTTTTCTTTCGATTCAACGTGACCGACAACAAATTTCGGAGAAAGGTCAACCGTCAGCGTTTCTGAAACGCCGTTTCTGTTCAGTATTTCATTCACATCCTGAACGAATGTCTCAGACAAAGCGACGGGGCCGTTGTCCTCAATCTGTAGATAAGAAGACACATTAAAAATGTTAAAGCCCGTCGTTTCTTTTGTTTCTTTGTTAAAGATTCTGATGACATCGCCTTCTCTTTCATAGGCGATTTCTTCGCGTGCCGCATCTTTAAGAGAGATCAGAAGCGTATCTCCCACACCTTCTTTATTGTAAAAAGCGTTCATAAGAAAAATCCTTTCTAATCCTTTTTCGGCCGGCTTTTCGCCATGATAAACACAGGTTCCAGTCTGCCTTCATTATACAGAAATGAAAGGGCCGTAATCGGCACCGTGCCGCTTGCAAAGAAGCTCATGGACATTTGCCCTAAAATATCATAACCCGATTCATTTCGAATGTCAGCAAGTATTAATACATCCTGATGCGGGACGGAAATCGCCAATTCGCCTTCAGCGGCCTGCTTGTATTCATGAAGAATCGAATCATTGAGAATCCGGCTGGCGTCATAGCCGTCATTCGCCCTGAAAAAATAAAAATAATTGTCCGCAACCGTATCCTGTTTCACAACTGAAGGAAGAGAGCGGAGATTGAATGACGCCGTCTCCCTGATCCGTTCTTTTGTCCAGTTTTCTTTCTCGAGCATCCGGCTGTCAATTAAGCGGTACGTCTTGCCGAGGTCAAGCGCGTAGTAGATTCTTGTTTCGGCCGTATGGTCATCATACACGAGCGGAATGCCGTCGCTCGTTTGATCGGGAAATGATGTGGAGCGGATGACCGGATAGATTCCGGCTTCCTTTCCGGACATCTCCTGTCCGCTGCCTTCCATCGCCTCCATTGCTTCTGACACATAGTAGACGATTTCGTCGATCGCTTCTTCTTTTTTCGTCTCCCACTTCGCAATGATCGGCGGGAGCTCCAATGTGATGCCTTTTTTGGTCGTTTGATCCTCAACACGGAGGGTGTCTTTTTCTCTGTCAAAAAAGAAGGATCGGTTCTCGTGCTGCAGGCGCTGTTTTAATAAATCCGCCAGCTTCCTTGACGTCATTTTCAAAGCCCGTGGCCTCCTTTATGCTTTAGCAAGGGAATCGGTTAAAAATTGCTCAATTTCTTCTTTTGTTTTACGGTCTTTGCTGACGAAGCGGTTCACTTCTTTTCCTCCGTTAAACACAACAAAGCTCGGAATGCCGTAAATTTCCCATTCCGCGCATGTATCAATAAATTGATCGCGGTCTACGTAGTAATAAGTGAATTCAGGAAAGTCCGCTTCCAGCTCAGGGAGAAACGGCTCCACAAAGCGGCAGTCCGGGCACCAATCCGCTGAAAACATAAATACCGCCCAATCGTCTTGTACCGCTTTTTGCAATTCTTCCGCGCTTTCAATCTTTTTCATTGTCATTCCTCCATCTGGATTATGAGTTTTTTATATGCTGATGTTTGTCCAATTGGATCATACCAGACTGTTTACAGCAAGACCAACTATATGCAATATCATTATCATATTTCATTTGCATTATCAAGCAAGTTTCGTTTACCATTTTGCTTGTAGCCGTACGAAAATCTGAATATGTACATAAGGAGGGGCAAAAGATGCAGTTTGTCGTGTATTTAGCGGGTGAAATCCACAGTAATTGGCGGGACGAGATCAAACAAAAAGCAACATCGCTGGACCTGCCGATTACGTTTGTCGGCCCGATGGAAAACCATGAACGCTCAGACAATATCGGAGAAGAGATTATGGGCGTGCAGCCCGATTCTGTTTTAAAAGACGCCAGAGCTTCTGATATCAACAATTTCCGTACAGAGGTGCTGATGGAAAAAGCCGATTTTGTGATCGCCCTGTTTGGCGAGAAATATAAGCAGTGGAATACCGCGATGGATGCTTCTTATGCCATCGCAAAAGGAAAGCCGCTCATTCTCATCCGTCCGAAAGAACTTCATCATCCGCTGAAAGAGCTTTCCGGAAAAGCGAATATCACGGTCGAAACCGTCAATCAAGCGATGAAAGCACTCTCTTATTTATTTGAAACAGAATAAGCAGGCCGCCTTTATGCGGTCCTGCTTATTTTTTTACACATTTTCTCTGATCGTTTCGACCGTCTGTTTGTCACTCGCCATGACCAGCTTAATGAGCATTTCTTTCGCCGCGGCATAATCATCGACATGGATGATGGCGGCATTTGTATGAATGTATCTTGAACAAATGCCGATGACGGCAGACGGAACCCCGCTGTTTGATATGTGGACCCGTCCGGCATCCGTTCCCCCGCCTGAAGCGAAATATTGATAAGGGATATTGTGCGTTTCCGCCATATCAAGGACGAACTCTCTCATCCCGCGGTGCATGACCGTCGTTCTGTCGAGAATGCGGAGCAGCACCCCCTCGCCGAGACGGCCGAACAGCTCCTTATCGCCGCTCATATCATTTGCCGGGCTGGCATCAAGCGCGAAAAAGAGATCAGGCTGAATCATGTTGGCCGCTGTCTGCGCCCCTCTCAAGCCGACTTCCTCCTGAACGGTGGCCCCGGCGTACAGATTGTTCGGCAGGTCTTTTCCGTGCAGCTCTTTTAATAGTTCAATGCTTAACCCGCAGCCGTAGCGGTTATCCCACGCTTTGGACAATATTTTCTTCTCGTTGGCCATCGGGGTGAACGGGCAGACAGGCACGACCTGCTGTCCCGGTCTGATCCCCATTTTGACCGCGTCCTCTCTGTCATCGGCACCAATATCAATCATCATATTTTTGATCTCCATCGGCTTTGCGCGCTGGGCATCCGTTAAAATGTGGGGAGGGATGCTTGAGATGACGCCGATAATCGGTCCGTTATCCGTCTGCACCTCGACGCGCTGGGCAAGCAGCACCTGACTCCACCAGCCGCCGAGCGTCTGAAATCTCAGCATGCCGTTATCCGTAATCTGTGTCACCATAAACCCGACTTCATCCATATGCCCGGCTACCATAACGGTCGGCGCATCTTCAGCGCCGCGCCTTACTCCGAAAACACTTCCGAGTCTGTCCTGCACGATGTCATCCGCATATTTCGCAAGCTCCCGTTTCATAAAGGAGCGGACCTGATGTTCATTTCCCGGTGCGCCGGGAAGCTGCGTCAGCGTCCGGAAAAGCGTTTTCGTTTCCTCATTCATATTTTCCCCTCATTTCTATGTAATGCTTTTATTTTATTAGAAAAACAACCGTTTTCCAAGCGCTCAGATGAATGGGCTGTAAAACCGCCGCTTTACTTAACACCGTCTGGCATCTTCTGTATAATAAAAACTACGACATAATTGGAGGTGCTTCATATTGAAATTACGTCATTTTCTCTTAGGTGCAGGAGTCGGATTATGCGCTGCCATCGCAGTGAAAAAGTATGCGATGAAACCTTATATCTCTTCAGAAAAAGCGCTCCGTATCGTGAAAGCGGCTTTTAAACAGCGCGGGCCGATAGACGGATCATGGATTTACACAGAGCCGGAGCCCTACCAGGTAAACGGAGAAACCATCCAGGTATACAAAACCGGCGTGACACGTTCGGCATTCGGCGAACTGGAGCAATATGAAGTTATGGTCAATGCAAAAACAGGCCAGATTGTCGATGTCATTGATTCTGTCGCCTCATAATTCGGACAAGCAAAAAATAAAGCCCAAAACCATCAGCGTTTTGGGCTTTATTCGGTTACATCGGCCGAATTCGTTTATATACAGGGTGCCACATCGCGTCCTGCACCGCTTGGATCAGATCCTCGGGTTCCGTTTCCGCTACACCGTCCTGAATCGCAGCTTTCGCTACAGCTACCGCCACAGTTGCCGATACCGTCCTGAGATCCTCCACTTTCGGAAGCATCGGCGCCCCCGGCTTGCCGACGTCCACCATACCGGCGATGGCATTCGCGCAGGCAACGAACATATTGTCCGTAATGAGCCTTGCTTTTGTCACAATCGTGCCGAGTCCGAGTCCCGGGAATACGAGCGCGTTGTTCGCCTGTCCGATATGGTAGGTAACGCCGTTATACGCGACAGGCGGGAATGGACTTCCCGTCGTGACAAGCGCGCGGCCTTCCGTCCATTTAATTAAATCTTCAGGTTTTGCTTCTGATAATGTGGTCGGATTTGACATCGGCAAAATAGCGGGCCGTTTGACATGCGAGGCCATTTCTTTGACGATTTCTTCCGTAAATGCGCCTGATACGGTGGATGTGCCGATCAGAATCGTCGGCTTGGCCTGACGCACCGTCTCCGCCAGATCAATTGATCCGCCTTCACCGCTGCGGCCGTACTCTTTCACTTCATCAGCAGAGCGGGCGTACGGAACCTGAAAATCACGCAAGTCCTTCATATCATCCGTTAATAATCCGTTTCTGTCGATACACCAAAAATGGCTGTAGGATTCTTCTTCGCTTAATCCGTCATGCACCATGGCTTCGCGCAGCTGCTCAGCAATTCCGATACCGGCCGTTCCCGCGCCGAAGACGACGACTTTATGCTCTTTTAAAGGCACTTTTGATGCTTTCGCACACGCTAAAACAGCTGCAAGCGACACCGCGCCCGTTCCTTGAATGTCATCATTAAACGTACAGACTTTATCTTTATACCGTTTCAATATGCCGCGGGCATTAGCCGTACCGAAATCCTCCCAATGAAGCAGCGCATTCGGGAATGTTTCCCGGGCAAGCGAGACATACTCATCAATAAAGCGGTCATATTTCTCGCCGCGCACTCTTGAATGCTGGTTTCCGACATACAGCGGGTCATTTAAGAGGCTTTCCTGATTTGTCCCCGCGTCCAACACGACCGCAAGCACTCGTGACGGATCAATTCCGGCCGCCGCCGTATACACCGCAAGTTTTCCGACAGAAATGGCGATGCCGCCGACGCCCCAGTCACCGATTCCCAGAATGCCCTCGGCATCTGTCGCAACGATTAAGTCAATGTTTTCATTTTTTCCGAACTGCTGAAATGCGGCGCGCATTCCTTCAGGGTCATCTATTGACAAATACAGACCGCGGGGTTTTCTGTACTCATGGCTGTAACGCTGGATCGCAGTGCCGACGGTCGGCGTATATACGATCGGCAGCATTTCGCCTAAATGATCATTTAACAGCCTGTAAAATAACGTTTCATTCCGGTCATGGAGAGCGGTCAAGTAGACATTTTTGCTCAGCTCATCAGGCTGCGAACTGAATTGTTCGTAGGCCCGCCTCGCCTGCTCTTCGATTGTCAATACTTTCGGCGGCAGAAATCCCTCGAGCCCGAGTTCCTTTCTTTCCTCCTGTGTAAAGGCCACCCCTTTATTTAAAAAAGGCGTAGAAAGCACTTCTAATCCGCGCAGAGTTGTTTTGATTTCTCCATCTTTCGTCACTTGAAATTGATTCACCTGTCTCTTCCTTTCAAAGCAATTTGTCTTAGGTTTGCTTTTATTCCCGAAATTCATACAGGTAAATCATCGATCCGCCTATTTTTTCTCCCGTCTGACAGATGCAGCCACTTCGCCGTCTTCTCCCCATTTTACCGCTCTGTAAATCGCGTCGTGATAGAAAATCAGCCAGGCGTCTTTTTCTGCCGCGAACGTCTGCCATTTCTGCTTTTCTGGAATAGAGGTCATCGGATAATCATCATAGGCCAGCACCCATAACGGATTTTTATGCGCATTCGTCGGCATCAGGTCGGCAAAATGCACAGCCGTCTCCCCTTCGTCTTCTAAGACGATGACGCTGTGGCCGTCGCTGTGGCCGCCGGTGTGGTGCATCGTAATGCCTTCTGTCAGCTGATACTCGTTCTCAAAGGTTTCGACCTGATCTTGTACCGCCTCCCAATTTTCTCTCCAATATGTATTTTTCGATCTGATATTAGGGTTTCTCATTTCGCGCCACTCTGTCGCAGAAGTGATAATGCGGGCATTCGGGAAAACAGAGACAAGCTCCTCTCCGCTGTATTCCGTCAGGCCGCATGCATGGTCAAAATGAAGATGGGTCATCGCGGCAATATGAATGTCCTCACAGGAAAGCCCGAGTTCACGAAGAGATTGTTTCAGATTGGATTCCTGTGTTACGCCGTAATTCCTTTTTTGTTTATCAGAGAATTTCCCTCTGCCGATACCCGCGTCAATCAATATATTCAGGCCGTTTTTTCTGATCAGAATCGGGTCTGTTCTTAATTCAATCTGGTTTTTGTCATTTACGGGGTATTTTCTCGACCATAAAGGCTTCGGGACAACGCCGAACATCGCTCCTCCGTCCATATGCGTTACACCGCCGTCCAGCCATGTTAATGAAATATTCCCAATATTCAATGTCTCCATCTTGATCCCTCCTGATGTAATGGTAGCAAATGGCGGCATAAAAAAACAGACTCCCGCATCAGAGTCTGTCTTTTGTTCTCCATTCAACTTCGGCCCGGTAAATCGGCTGGCCGAGCGCGGAGAATTTTTCTTCGTATTCTGTCATAATATTGCCCTTCGGATCGCTGTTGTGCAGATCAAGGCTGACTTCCGTCAGAAGCAGGCCGTATTCGGAAAAGCTTTTCAGAGAGTATTCGAATAAACCGCGGTTATCGGTTTTAAAATGAATCTCACCTGTTTCGCCCATCACTTCTTCGTATTTTTTCAAGAACGTTTTAAATGTTAAACGGCGCTTTTCGTGACGGTTTTTCGGCCACGGGTCAGAAAAGTTTAAATATACGCGCTTGATTTCTCCCCGTTCAAATACGTCATTCAGTGTTTCCGCGTCTATATTTAACAAACGGACATTGTGAGCCCCGCTGTCCTTTACTTTTTGGACGGCAGTGACGATGACGCTTTTAAACAGCTCAATTCCGATATAGTTGATATCCGGATTCTGCTTGGCCATTCCTGAAATGAACTGCCCTTTTCCCGTACCGACTTCAATATGGATCGGGTTGTCATTGCCAAAGACCGTGTTCCATCGCCCTTTATACTGGGCCGGATCACTGATGGCGATGTCAGCGTTTTCTGCCAGAAAATCATTCGCCCAAGGTTTATGGCGCATTCTCATATGATTGACACCTCTATCTATAATTTCGAGTAACAACATACCATGAAACATAAAGAGCCGCAAGCGCCTTTTAAAGGCGCCGGCCGCATAAAAAAAGAGGCTCCCCCGTCCGGAACACTCATGTGATGCATAAAACCGCACCGCTTTGCACAATGTATGACACAGAAAGGATGTGTATATGAATCATGGGCTTAACAAGCGAACATCAGGTCCGGTTATTAAAGGACATATTGGCCGACCATCAATTGGATTGCTGCGGCACGGTTGCCGAGTATGAACAGCTCGAGCGCGTCATCAAATCACTGATGGCCAACACCGGGCTTGATTCAAATATAAAAAACGTGCTCGAGGATGTCTACCGCTACAGCCAGTCCGGCATCACGGCCGATTCCATCGACACGCATATTCAGGAGCACCAAAACCATTTGTCCCAATGGGTGGAGCAGATGGATTCGTACTCCTGACTACTTGACAATCCGCTTCATCAGGGCATGAAGCTCTTCCATGGCATCATGATACGCTTTGTCGTTTCCTTTTGATTTGTGCCAGGCGATGAAGGTGATGGTCTCCGATAACATGTACCACGCCATCCGCAGCCGAAGCCCTTCCGTGAGCTTCATGCCGTACATCCCAAGCCAGCTGTCCCACGCTGGCTCTTCGACGTAATGATACAATAAAGGGCCGAGATCCATGGCCGGATCGGCTATCATGGCGCCGTCCCAATCTATTAAATACAGCTGGTTGTCTTCAGACAGAAGCCAGTTATTATGATTCACATCACAATGGCAAACGACTTTTTCACCGAATTGCACCTGATCCACATGAGCTTCCAAATAAGCAAGGCCTTCCTGAATAAGCGGCGAAAATTGCCGCACGGCAAAGACGGCCTGCTTCAGCTGCGACAAAAGGGCGCCCGGATCAAGCGGTTCTTTTCCCAATCTTTTCAGCATGTCGAGCAAAGCTTTTGATGTGTGGATTTTGCGGAGCAGCTCAGCCACCGGGCGTCCGCTCATATCCTTTGCCTTCAGCTCCCTGCCCGCCATCCAATGCTGAGCCGTAATGACGTCTCCGTTTTCCATCCGTTTCGTCCAAACCAGCTTCGGAACAATGCCTTCGGCGGATAACACGGCTAAAAAGGGCGAGCTATTACGTTTTAAAAAAAGCTGTTGGCCGTTATGTTTCGCATAATATGCATCTCCTGTAGCTCCTCCGGCGGGGAAGATCTCCCAATCGCTACCTAGTAATTGTCCCAACCAGTTCATATCAATGTTCAACCCATCATTTCTTAAAATATTTTAGAATAGGCCTCCAGCCTTTCTCTATTGGCGGAGCGGCCTGTCATAAACAATTTCATGAGAATAAAAAAGACAGCTATTGAGAGTCTCATATGCTAATCAATAGCCGTCCTATAAATTTTAGCGCTACAGCACAAACTTCGTCAAGCAAAACTAGCAAGAACACCTGTGAATTCTGAAGATTTATGCCGCGAACCGCTCTTTGCCGTGAAACATTTGACGGGTTTCATTTGTTTATTATGTTTTTATTTTCAACGGCGTACCGCCCGGCATAAGCCGAAACGGCGTCGTTCCGATCAGCTCGCCGTCAGCGTGAAACGGAATTTTCCCATCTGTTTCAAAAACGAATTCCTTCCCCTTTATCATCGTCACTCCGTCCATTTTGATATGCCGGCCGAAGCTCATCGCCCATAAAAAACGATACAGCGAGAAAAAGGACAGGTTTTCTGCGATGACAATATCAAAATGGTTTTGACGGGGATTTGCTGAAGGCGCCGCTTTCATGCCGCCTCCGTAATAAGGGTGATTAGCCGCAATGACAAACCAGACATTGCGGAATTCACGCCTCTGGCCGTCTGCCGTGCAAACAAACCTGAACGGCTGAAACCCCGAGGCCGTATGTAAATGCGCGAGCGGGTAAATCACAAAGCCGAGACGCAAAAACCGAAGAACGCGCGATAACGGAAAATTCGCGGCTGCCTTCAAAACTGAGGCATCGAAGCCGACAGACAGGTGGTTAATAAAATAAAGTGATTGCGCTTTGTCATGAAAAAAGTTGATGCTTCCCGCAAAAAATTTCCGTGTGAGCGGGCGGTGCAGACTTTTGATTTCTTGGAGGAGCGCCGACTTCTTAATACCGAGCCCTTTGGAAAAGTCATTGTACGAACCGGCAGGCACAAAGGTCAGCTCAATCTGATCCGTTCCTTTCAGTCCGTTAATGACTTCATGCATCGTCCCGTCACCGCCGATGACGAACAGCCGCTTAAGCTTATGATCCTGCATCATTGAAATCTGCCTCGCCAGCACCTCCGCATGTCCGGGATGCCCGGTCAAAAAAGAGCGGTGGCTGGCCCCGCGCCTGGTCAGCTCTTTTTGAACTGATTTCCAGACACGCCGGCCCCGCCCGCCTCCTGAGACCGGATTAATAATAAAAAACCATTGACTCATCGTTTGTTTTCACCTGCTTCATAGATGAAGAGACAGCCGGCAAACATCCGTTTTAATCAAGCCATTCCTGTCTCCGGCTTGAATCGCTCAAGCCGTAAGACAAAAGAGCCTTCGCCGCCTTCAGCTGGTGGTGCTTGATCGGCGCCGTATTTTTCTGCTGCTTTTCCAGCCACTCTGCGGCAGTCCGTTTATCAGCTATTTCCAGCCCGTACGGCGGCTCCGGATAATCAATATAAGACGTTCTGCTGAGCAAAAGCTTCCGCACGGGAATGTCGGCCTGCTTTTCTTTTACGATTTGCGAAACGACCGAGCCCGTCCGGTGCAGGCTGAGAGACGGATTCAATACTTGGCGCGTGCTGCCGGAGCCTCTTTCTTCCCAAAAACGGTGTTTTGATCCGATATATACGCTGTCCTCTTCCGCTTCCATAAAAGCAGCGCAGAAAATCTCCAGCGGCGAGATGATGATCATGCTCAGTTCGACGGACGCCTGCTGAATTTGCAGAACCGGATGATACATCACAAAATAGGAATCGGGCAGCTTTTGAGCCAGCATTTTTAACATCCCGTCCCTTTTAACCGCCTGCGAAAGCTCAGACTTTTGAGAAAGCGTGGAGCTCGCCCATTTTAATTGAAAGTCATACAGCTGATCTTTGAAAAAAGGCGCGAGCTCAGACTTTTGAGACGGAAGATTCCCGAACAGCGCCTCTTCTCCCTCCGGCTCATCAAACCATTGGTGCCTCTTTTCATTTATATCGGCCGTATTTTCTTCTTTTCTCTTTTTTAAGGAAAATTTTTTCCTGGCCGGCGCTTGATCGGTTTCCCCGCCTGCAGCCGTTTCCGTTTCTTTTTCTTCCGTCTTCCGGTCAAACGCTTCAAGAAGCGCCTCCCAGCGTTCTTTCTTCAGCCGGATAAACTGGTTCATATAATGATATGGATCAAGTTCATATCTGGATATGCAGTCGTGAATTTTGATGATCTGTGCCATGTGATTTCTCCACTCCGAATATTTGTTTATGTCAATTGAAACTGTGCGATTTCTTCGTATTTAGGCGACCGGTCAAGATGGGTCTGAAACAGGGAAAACCGGCTGACGGCACTTTGCACCCTGCCGCTTTCAAACGGCACATCGTCAGGAAACGGCCGGTCTCCCGCCCACTTCCGCGCCATCGTCATATGAGGGTGATACGGGCGTTTTTCCACTTGAAAACCGGCCTTCAAAACAGCCTGTTTTGTTTTTTCCCGCAAATCAAAGAGCAGTTCATTCCGTTCGGGCTCAAGGTGAAGCACTCTCGGCTGTCTGCGGTCGCCGAAAATATCCAGATGCTGAAACTGTACGGTAAACGGCTGCGCTGCCGACGCAGCATCTGCGAGCAGAGACGATAATTTCGCAAGCCGTTCTTCATCCGCGGCTCCGAGAAAAATGAGTGTAATATGATAGTCATGCGGGTGCACCCATTTTTTGAATGATAACGCCGGCTCCTTTTTGGCTGCTTCCCAAATCGGTTCAGCAATGTCAGCCGGAATCGGAATGCCGATAAAATAATGCGGCAATGAAGCTTTCATACGAGGATCTCCCCCTCTTTGGTTATGGTGTTATTATAAAACGGATAAGCGGAGAGGAGAACCCTGTCCGCTCATTATGATAGGATATTATGTACCGAACGTTTTATACAGAAAGGAATGAGCCGGCCTTGAAAATCGTAAACAGCACGGCGGAGCTGATCGGCGGCACACCGATCGTAAAGCTCAATCGTCTTCAGCCAGAACATGCAGCACAGGTCTATTTAAAATTAGAATCGTTTAACCCGAGCGGCAGTGTCAAAGACAGAGCGGCTTACAATATGATCATTGAAGCGGAAAACAGCGGGCATTTAAAACCCGGCTCTGTCATCATCGAACCGACAAGCGGCAACACAGGCATCGGCCTGGCGATGAACGCGGCGGCGCGCGGCTACAAGGCAATCCTCGTCATGCCTGACACGATGACGAAAGAACGCATCAACCTCCTGAAAGCGTACGGCGCGGAGGTTGTGTTAACACCGGGGGCGGAAAGAATGCCCGGAAGCATCAAAAAAGCGAAAGAACTCGCCGAACAGATTCCGGGAAGTTTTATCCCGATGCAATTCGATAACGGCGCAAATCCAGATGCCCACCGAAAAACGACCGCCATTGAAATCTATCAGGCCGTTCAGCAGCTCAACAGACCGCTCGGTGCTTTTGTGGCAACGGCGGGAACGGGCGGAACCATTACCGGAACCGGAGAAACGCTGAAGGAGCTTTTCCCGGATATGATTGTTCATGTCGCCGAGCCCGCGGGATCTCCCGTCCTGTCTGGCGGAAAACCCGGCGCTCATAAGCTTGTCGGGACAAGCCCCGGATTTATTCCCGGCATACTGAATCAGGACGTTTACGATGAAATCATGAAAATATCTGATGAAGATGCGTATACGACAACACGCCGTCTGGCCCGGGAAGAAGGTATACTCGTCGGCCCGTCTTCAGGCGCCGCCTGCTTCGCCGCCATTGAAACCGCAAAACGCCTCCCTTCCGAACAGATCGTCATCTGTATGACGGCCGATACGGGAGAACGTTATTTATCAACGGATTTATGGTCATTTGAATGATAAAAAGGGATGCCGCTTTCGGCGTCCCTTTTTATTATCACTTGGCAAGCTCATAAATGGCTTCGGCGTATAAAGCGGTTGACCGGAGAAGGTCATCGATTTCAATGTACTCATCCTTTTGATGCGCGCTGTCAGGCCGGCCGGGGAACAGCGGCCCGAACGCGACGCCCGCCGAAAGGGATCTCGCATACGTTCCTCCGCCGATTGAAATCAGATCCGCTTTCTTTCCCGTCTGTCCTTCGTAAACCTTTTGAAGCGTCTTTACGAGCGGATGATCGGCTGAAACGTGGTGCGGTTTGCTGTCTTTAAATTCTTCAAGCCGGAATTCTTCAGCAGACGTAAAAGCATCACGGATGACATTGCTGTCTGAAGTGACGGGATAACGGATGTTGATGCCGAGTTCTCCTTCCTCACCCTTTCTGTATGTAAAGGTGCCGACATTCAATGTAAGCTCTCCGCTGATGTCATCCCTGCAATCAATTTTCAGCTTTTTGCCTCGTGTATCATTTAAAAAATAGTCACTGACGGTTTTGACAAAGTGCTTTCCGGCTCCATCCAGCTCCGTTCCGTTAAGGCATTCAGCAAGCTTTAAGCCGGCATTGACACCATTATCCGGTTCCATCGCGTGGCACGATTTTCCGTATACCCGAAGCGTCAGTTTTCCATTTTCCGAAACTGCTTCACCTTGTGTTTTTGACTGCTCAAGCCATTTGCTGAAATATGCGTGCACGGCATCAAGACCGTACCCTTCAATAACCGCTTCAGCCGCATCCGGCACCATGTTCAAGCGAAGTCCTGAACGGAATGACAGAAGCCCGTTTTTTGCGTCTTTGTCAGAAGCGCTTTGTGCAATGCGCAGTGACGCATCTATAATTCCTTTTTCCGCGTTAATGATCGGAAAATCCGCGTCAGGAGCAAAACCGATGTCAGGCATTTTTTCGTGTTTGAAGTAGTGATCCACGCATCTCCAATCACTTTCTTCATCCGTTCCGATGATGATTCTCACGCGTTTGGATAAAGGAAGCTGCATGTCTTTGACGATTTTCAGCGCATAAAACGCCGCCATTGTCGGCCCTTTATCATCAATGGCGCCTCTGGCATATATCCGGCCGTCCCTGATATCGGCTGAAAACGGATCGCTCGTCCAGCCGTCTCCGGGCGGAACGACATCGACGTGGCACAAAACGCCGACGATTTCGTCACCCGTTCCCCATTCAATATGGCCCGCATAGCCATCAAGATTCTTTACGGTGAAGCCTTCTTTTTCACCGAATTCCAGCAGTGACGTCAGGCTGGCATTGACGCCTTCTCCAAACGGCCGGCCGGGACCGGCTGTTGATTCGTCCATTACGCTGTTGATCTGCAAAAACTTCTGCGTGTCACGGATCAGATCTTCTTTGTTTCTGATGACTTCAACTTCCCAGTTCATCACAAATCCCCTTTCTTGATAAAGACTTGCAAAATGTCGATAAAACGAATAATATAGATGATGTTTTGAAAAAATGTTCGTCATTGGAGGTACTTATGTTTCATCTCGACAAGCATCAAACGACAATAAAAAGAGAAATTACCGCGGGATTGACCACCTTTTTCACAATGGTGTATATCATTGTCGTCAATCCGGTGATCCTTTCCAATGCGGGAATTCCGTTTGACCAGGTATTCACCGCGACGATTATCGCTTCCATTGTCGGAACTTTATGGATGGCTCTCGCTGCGAATTATCCGATCGCCATTGCCCCCGGCATGGGCTTAAACGCGTATCTTGCCTTTCACGTTGTCGGCACAGGCAGCGGCATTACGTATCAGACGGCTTTCAGCGCCGTTTTTATCGCGGGAGTCATCTTTATTATTTTATCGTTAACGCCTTTAAGAAAACAACTTATAGAAGCGATTCCGGACAATTTAAAATACGGAATTACGACCGGCATCGGCTTATTTATCGCTTTTATCGGCTTACGCCAATCCGGAATCATCACGGCTGATAAATCTAATCTGGTCGCACTCGGCGATCTTCATTCGCCCGCCGTCATTTTAACGCTTATCGGGCTTATCATCAGTATTGTACTGATGGTGCTGAATGTTAACGGGGCTCTGTTCATCGGAATGGCGCTGACCGCTATCATTGCCTTTTTGACCGGTCAGATTCATTTCGCGAAAGGATTCATGTCCTTCCCGCGCCTGCCGGAGGGGCTTTTAATCACAAATCCGTTCGGAGCCCTCGGGGATGTCGTGCATCACGGTCTGTACGCTGTTGTGTTTTCTTTTCTTCTCGTTACGATTTTTGACACGACCGGCACCATGATCGGTGTCGCCGAACAAGCGGGATTGATCAAAAACAATCAGCTGCCGAATGCCAGAAGAGCGCTTTTGGCTGATTCGACCGCTACGACGGTGGGAAGCATCTTCGGCACCAGCCCGACGACCGCGTTCGTTGAATCTTCAGCAGGTGTGGCGGCCGGCGGAAGAACGGGTCTGACGGCGCTGACGATTGCCGTTATGTTTGCCGTTTCCATGTTTTTCAGCCCGCTTGTCAGCGTCTTATCGGAAGTGTCCGCGATTACGTCACCGGCTCTGATTATTGTCGGCAGCCTGATGATGGGTGCGGTATCGAATATCCGCTGGAATGAGCTTGATGAAGCGTTCCCGGCCTTTCTCGTCATTTTGGCGATGCCTCTAACGTCCAGTATTTCAACCGGAATCGCACTCGGCTTCATTTCATATCCGCTTGTTAAAGCAGCTAAGAAAAAATGGCGCGAAATCCATCCTTTAGTCATCATCTTCGCCGTGCTGTTTTTTATTCAGCTTTTTATTTTGAACGGACATTAAGAAAAATCCCTTTCCTTTTTCGGAAAGGGATTTTCACATATAAAGAACGGAAAGAATCGCGGCAATGAGACACCAGGCGGAACAGATGATTTGAATGACGGTTAATGCGCTGTTTCGCGCCCTGAAATAGTCATCACTGTCTCTCTTGATACCGCTTAAAACCGGTTTATCCGTGATCCGGTCAAATAAAAGTGACGCGGCATAGCGGCTGACGATCGCAAACAAAATGAGGACTGCCGGCTTCACTAAGAGCGGAAGAACGAGAATAAGAGCCGTAAAAGCCGCGGTTAAAAGGTAAAGCTGCCGGAGATACCCGCCGTTTCGAATCAGCACTTTAAAGAACAATTCTTTCCACGCCGTATACGCCGACCGTTTTGTAAAGATGTGCTTTGAGCCGGGATATAAAAACGGCTTGCTCCGCCCTTTATGTTTACCATTCGGGAGCTGCACATCATGGCTGAGCATCAAAACAGAGGCGGCGAATGAAAGCTTGCGCCTGTTCTCCTCAAGCACTTCTTCCTCAAAGGCTGATAATGTCTCCGTCCCTTTCCAAGTCAAAAGAGCGGAACAGATGAACAATATACATCCCGCCGGCCAAAGCCAATACCATTCGGCGGCAAAGACGATCATAAAAAACGCACCCGCCATCAGAACCATCACTTTCAGCCAGCCCGCCGCCTGATTCCCGAATGTCCGCCTGCTGTTTTTTCTGTGCCGGTGCACCGCTAATATTGCGGTATGGAAGCCGAACAGACAGCAAAACATACCCGAATATGCCGGTAAGGTACAGTCACCGTATTGGCGCCATAAGGGAAATAACAATACGGCAAGCGCACCCCATTTGATAAGGGAAAGGAACATCGAATACAAAAGCGCGTACCGTTTCAGCTTTTGCATCAGATGTTTTGCATGCACCAAAAATACGTGATCCGCTTCCAGCAAAAAGGTATGAATAAAACCCGTGCACAACAGCAGGGCACTGAATACATACAGCCAGCCCCATCCTAATACTCCTGCCGCTCCATTAAGAAGCCCCCTGCCGTTCAGCCATTCAGCATATTGATAAACGGCAAATGCGGCAGCGGGAAGAACGATATACAGCGCGACCGTCCAATCAATGACCGTCTGAAACACCTTCCATTGATACCGCCAATAATGAAACAGCCTTTGAAAAAACAAAGCCCGCCCGGTCATCGCTGACTGCTCCGAACCGCTGAATAAAAGCAATCCAGCAGTGAACGGCTCCCCGTTTTTTCCTGAAGCTCCTCTAACGTGCCTTGAAGAAGCAGAGCGCCCTGATCCAGCAAATAAAACCGGTCGCAGATTTTTTCCGCCGTATCCAGAACATGAGTGCACATCAAAATCCCCGCGCCCCTTTCTTTCTCAGCAATCAGCATGTCGGTAAACAGCTTCGTTGAGATCGGATCAAGTCCGATAAAAGGCTCATCAATGATGTAAATATCCGGCTTCGCCAAAAATGCCTGTATGAGCATCAATTTTTGCTGCATCCCTTTTGAAAAACCGGAAGGCAAATCATGTTTTACAGACGTCAGCGAAAACTCTTCAAGCAGCCGCCCTGCCCGCTCACGGCATTCTTCTCCTTCTATACCCCGCAATGACCCGGTCAGCTCGAGATGCTCCCAAAGCGTCAGTTCATCATAAAAACTCGGACGCTCCGGTATGTAAGCATAAGATGAATCATTCCACTCAATTCCGCCCTCTATATCCCGGGAAAGCCCGAGAACCGCCTTTATCACTGTACTTTTCCCCGCGCCGTTCGCTCCGATTAAACCGGCAATTTCACCCGCATTGACTGACAGAGATACATCAGAAATCACCTTCGGCCTGTCAGCATAACCGGCGCAGACAATGTTTGCATTCAATAATTCTCCCAAACTTCTCACTCCCCCGTTTTCATACGGACATGTATAAAAAAAGTTTCAGTTTCCATAATAATAAAAGCGGACCGGGCATAGTAATGCACCAAGGCGGCACCCATTTGGAAAAAATTATCTGCGCTTATTCCTAGATTCATGTTGTCCATATCGTGTATAATGGAGGCAGTTAAAAGAGAAAAAACAGAATGTCATCCTTTGTTGCTTATTCGTACGAAGTTTTAGAGTCGAAAGTTGTGGTATATCAAGTCCATCCGATCTTATGATAGGGAGTGGTTTTTTGAAACCTTCAACAAATCGTATGCTGACTCGGATTAAATCAGTTTACATGTTCATCCAGGAAAAAGGCCTTGTGACAACACAGGAACTGGTTGATGAATTCGGCATTACACCTAGAACCATTCAGCGAGACTTAAATGTGTTAGCATACAATGATCTTGTTCATAGTCCTAGCCGAGGCAAGTGGGAGACAACACGAAAAAAAGTGAAAATTACATCTTAAGCGAACAATTACATAAGGCCCTTTTCGGCCTGACATGCTGCAAGGCAAAGCAGCGTCTTTGCCTTGTTTTTTGTTCCTCTATATAAAAAGCCCAAAACAAATCTGTTTTGGGCTTTTCTGATATCGATTACACTTCAGCGCCTCTCAGCGTTTCGAGCTCTTCTTCAGTCAGCTCGCGGAATTCTCCCGGTTTAAGATCCGGGTCAAGAGAAACAGCCCCCATCGAAAGCCGCTTCAAATAAGCCACTTCATTTCCGACAGCCTTTGCCATCAGCTTCACCTGATGATATTTGCCTTCTGTAATGGTCAAATGAATCACCGTTTCATCCGGGCTTTCTGTAATGATTTCAACGGCTGCTGGCTTCGTTTTATAGCCTCCTTCAATGACGACGCCTCTTTCCAGATGAACGATGTCTTCCGGTGACAGAGGCGAGGTTAACCGGACTTCATATGTTTTAGGCACATGCTTTTTCGGAGAAAGCAGGCGATGAGCGAGCTGCCCGTCATTAGTCAGAAGCAAAAAGCCTTCCGTATCCTTATCAAGACGTCCTGCCGGAAACGGTTCAAATCGCTGTTCTTCAGGTGTCAGCAGATCAACCACCGTCTGCTGGCGGCTGTCTTCGGTAGCGGACAGCACTCCTTGCGGCTTATTCATCATGACATAAATAAATTCACGATAGTCTGCCGGCTCTCCGTATACCGTGATGTCCTGTTTTTCCGGATCGACATGGGTTTTCACATCTTTCGCCGGCTCTCCGTCAATCATGACAGCCCCAGCCTTGACGATTTTTTTCACATCTTTTCTTGAGCCGAATCCGCTGTTGGCAAGCAGCTTATCAAGTCTCATCCTGATCCTCTCCTTTAAAAAGAAAAGCCCGCGATAAGCGGACTATTCATTATTTCTCAATGGGCGGAATGCCTGCCTCTCCTCAAAACACGGGGCAGACGATTTCCAAACATTTTCTGTAAAAATCCGATTCGGTACGCGGCAAACATGTACACCGCACCGCCGACAGCGGCGCAGACAAAGACGACAATCGCCGCATGCACCTGGCCGCTTTGGTATGTTACAAAGAAACTGAGCAGCCATTGAGTCAGCTTGACCGCGACTCCCATCACGACGGACAGGACTGCGATTAAAATGACCCGTTTTATAAGTACCGTATACGAATAGCCCGCATGGCGCTTAATCATGATAAAACCGTACAGAAGAGAAGCGATATAACCGAGCGCCGTTGCCAAGATGGCCCCGTCTCCCTGAAACAGCTTGATCAGCGGCACGTTCAGCACCACTTTTATAATGACGCCGATGAAAAGGCTCACGACAGCAAATTTCTGCTTATTAATCCCTTGCAGGATCGCGGCGTTTACGGTAAACAGAGAAAACAGTATCGCGACAGGCGCGTACCAGAACAATATATCCTGTCCGATATCCGGGCGAAGACTTTCAGAGCCGTAGAAGAACGTATAGGCCGGACCCGATAACACGGACATCCCGACAACGGCGGGAATAACCAAAAACAGAATGATTTGCATCGTCTGGTTAATCTGCTGGTTCAAAAGCTTATAATTCCTGCTCGTAAACGATTCAGTAATCGTCGGAATCAGCGTCAGACCGAAAGCGGTCGCCAGAGAAACCGGGATCATGACAAGCTTCGGCACATAAAGGGTGACAATCGCAAGCATGTCCTGGCTGATATCCTTGTGGCCCGCCGCAATCATCGCTTTATTAAACGTATTCGTATCGATATACGAATACAAAGGAATCGCCAGTCCGACAAATACGTAAGGAGCGGCATAACTGAAAAGCTCAATGAACATTTTTTTATAACTTAAGTTCGCAGACGGGACGAGATTCGGCTTCATCGCCAGAAGATCGCCCTTCCGCTTATTCCAGTAAATATAAAGGACGACAAGCCCTCCGAATGATCCGATCAGCGCCGCGAAAGTCGCGTATCCGACCGCGATGACAAGGCCGCCGTTGATCACTCTTAAAATCAAATACGTTGCGCCCAATAAAAAGATGATCCGGGCAAGCTGCTCCACAACCTGTGAAACGGCTGTCGGCCCCATCATCTGATGACCTTGGAAAAAACCGCGCACAAGACTCATAATCGGCACGACCAAAAGTGCCAGACTGACCATCCGGATGACATAAACGACGTGGTCAATCGTAAGTCCGTTGTTACTCGTGCCGCCGAGAGATGTTTCCGCAAAAAACGGCGCCGAAATATAAAGAATTGAAAAAGCGATCATCCCGGTTACGAGCATAACCGACATTCCCGCTCTCAGCATCCGCCTGCTCGTCTCATAGTCTCCTTTGGAGTTATATTTCGAGACAAATTTTGAAACCGCGGCGGGAAATCCCATCGTGGCAATGTTTAAAAACAGTGTATATTGATTATATCCGTATTGAAACAAAGCTCCGCCCGTCGCTCCGACCATCGCTCCGAACGGGATCAGATAAATCATCCCTAAAATCCGCGATATATAGGTGCCGAGCGTCAGCACGAACGTGCCCCTTAACAATTTGCTTGACATGTTTCCTCATCACCATTTTCTACGAAGATTCAACTTTTCTATTTTAACACAACTGGGCAATTAGACGGTAATAATTACAGCGGGAAACTTTTTGGGAAAACTCTTTAAAAAACAAAATACGTTTAAGGATTCCCTTTCTTTCGCTATAATAGCAGAAAGCGGACATTTCCGCCTATTATACGTGAAAAAGAAAGTTGTTGATGAAAGATGAAACAGTATGACGTGATTGTGATCGGCGGCGGCCCGTCCGGTTTAATGGCTGCGATTGCCGCAGGCGAAGAAGGCGCGGACGTATTATTAATCGATAAAGGAAACAAGCTGGGACGGAAGCTGGCGATTTCCGGCGGCGGGCGCTGCAACGTGACCAACCGCCTCCCCGTTGAAGAAATCATCAAACACATCCCCGGCAACGGCCGCTTTTTATACAGCGCGTTTTCCGAATTTAATAATGAAGATATCATCGCCTTTTTTGAAAAACTCGGCATTCAGCTGAAAGAAGAAGACCACGGGCGCATGTTCCCGGTGACGGACAAAGCGCAAAGCGTTGTCGATGCGCTTTTGAACCGATTAAAACAACTGAACGTCACCATCCGCACAAATGAAAAAATCAAAGAAGTGCGGTACGAGAACGGCAGGACAGCGGGCATTACGACAAACAATGACGAACACATTAACGCAGACGCCGTCATTATCGCGGTCGGCGGAAAATCAGTCCCGCATACCGGCAGCACCGGAGACGGCTATGCATGGGCGGAAGCGGCCGGTCATACCGTGACCGAACTCTTTCCGACGGAAGTGCCGGTTACGTCGTCAGAACCGTTTATTAAACAAAAAACACTTCAGGGGCTGTCTCTTAGAAACGCGGCCGTCAGCGTCCTGAATAAAAAAGGCAAACCAATCGTCACACACGTGATGGACATGCTGTTTACCCATTTCGGCTTGTCAGGCCCCGCCATTCTCCGCTGCAGCCAGTTTGTCGTCAAAGAACTGAAAAAGCAGCCAGAGGTCAAACTCCGCATCGATCTGTTTCCCGGCATCAACGAGGAAGAGTTATTTCAAAAGATGCACAAGGAACTGAAAGACGCACCGAAAAAAGCGCTCAAAAACGCGCTGAAGCCGTGGATGCAGGAACGGTACCTGCTTTTTCTTCTGGAACGGAACGGTCTTGATCCGCAGACAAGCTTTACGGAACTGCCGAAGGATCAATTCAGGGCTTTTGTCAAAGACTGCAAACAATTTACGGTTGCCGCTGACGGAACGCTTTCTTTGGACAAAGCGTTTGTCACAGGCGGAGGTGTTTCCGTAAAAGAGATTGAGCCGAAACAAATGGCGTCTAAAAAAATGGAAGGCTTATATTTTTGCGGAGAAATACTCGACATTCACGGCTATACCGGGGGCTACAATATCACTTCAGCCTTTGTCACAGGGCGTCTCGCCGGTTTGAATGCAGGACGTTTCTCACGCTCGCTCTAAATGGTTTAAAGCGCATTTACCTGAGCGTCCCCGTTGATAATTGACCAAAAACATGATAGAGTTTTCTGCGTTTTGTTTCACCTGATAGAGGGAATAGGAAGAAAGGAATGATCTGCAATCGTACGACCATACTAAAACAAAATGGCGTATTGAAAAAAATAGTCAGAGGGTGAGAACGTTTGAAGAAGAACATCTCCAGTGTTTTTTGGATTGTGATTGTCATCACAGCCGCTGCGGTTTTATGGGGGGCCATTTCTCCTGACAGCCTGCAGCAAGTCACTGATACGGCACAAAAATTTATTACGGATTCTTTCGGCTGGTATTATCTGCTGGTCGTTTCTATATTTGTCGGTTTCTGTCTCTTTCTCATTGTGAGTCCGATCGGCACAATAAAACTCGGAAAACCCGGGGAAAAACCGGAATTCGGCTTATTATCATGGTTTGCCATGCTTTTCAGCGCGGGCATGGGAATCGGTTTGGTATTTTACGGGGCTGCGGAACCGATCAGCCATTACGCCATCAGCTCTCCCTCAGGTGAAACAGAAACGCCCCAAGCATTTCGTGATGCGCTCCGGTACACATTTTTCCACTGGGGGCTGCACGCTTGGGCCATCTATGCGGTCGTCGCTTTATGTATTGCATATTTTCAATTCAGAAAAGACGCGCCCGGTTTAATCAGCAGCACACTGACACCGCTTTTGGGCGATAAAGTAAACGGGCCGATCGGCAAAGCGATTGACTGTATCGCCGTGTTTGCGACCGTTGTCGGTGTGGCGACAAGCTTAGGGCTCGGAGCGACTCAGATCAACGGCGGTCTGCATTATTTATTCGGCATTCCGAAAACATTTTCCATTCAGCTGATCCTGATCGCTGTCGTGACCGTGTTATTTTTGATTTCTGCGTGGAGCGGAATCGGCAAAGGGATTAAATACTTAAGCAATACCAACATGGCGCTCGCGGCTATT
The DNA here is from genome assembly GCF_041222765.1 of Bacillus sp. JNUCC-21. Lineage (NCBI taxonomy): Bacteria > Bacillati > Bacillota > Bacilli > Caryophanales > Bacillaceae > Bacillus > Bacillus sp. JNUCC-21. The sequence goes on from NZ_CP166019.1 coordinate 3,099,759, forward strand.
TTAATGATCTTTATGCTCATTGCAGGCCCGACGGTGCTGATTATGAACTCATTTACCGATTCTATCGGCCAATACATACAAAATATCGTGCAGATGAGCTTTCGCTTGTCTCCGAATGATCCTCAAAAGCGCGAATGGATTAACAGCTGGACCATTTTCTATTGGGCCTGGTGGATATCCTGGTCGCCGTTTGTCGGCATTTTTATCGCCCGTGTATCAAGGGGCCGGACGATCCGGGAATTTTTAATCGGGGTATTGGTGACACCTTGTATATTGGCTTTCTTATGGTTTGCGATCTTCGGTGTATCCGCGATGGATCTTCAGCAGAAAGGCGTATTCAATGTCGCGGGAATGTCAACGGATACGATGCTGTTCGGCGCACTCAGCCACTATCCGCTGACAATGGTGACATCCGTATTAACGCTTGTTCTGATCGCTGTATTCTTTATTACATCAGCGGATTCAGCGACATTTGTGCTTGGAATGCAAACGTCTTACGGCTCTTTAGACCCGTCAAACCGGGTGAAAATCATCTGGGGCATCATCCAGTCCGCCGTGGCAGCGGTTTTGTTATATTCCGGCGGTCTGGCCGCACTGCAAAACACGGCCATTCTCGCCGCGGTTCCGTTTTCAGTCGTGATCCTTCTGATGATCGTGTCTCTGTACAAGTCATTAGCGAGCGAGAGAAAAGGAATCAAACAAGCGGAGAAATACCAAAAACCAAGAAGTCCCCGCGTCAAAAAAGCATAATGAACAACGAAGCCCGGCATTTCGTCCGGGCTTTTTTATTTTCGGTATAAAATGAGAGCGGAAAAACAATAAAGCTGCTCACCTTCAGGATCACAGGCCGCCGCTACCGTATATTTAATATCAACGAGCTGTTCATCAGAAATCCCCTTTAAAAATGTATTGACTTCAGTCTGCAGATCCTTTTCATGCTCCTCATCAAAAACAGCTATCTTCAGCACATCACCCTCTCCTTTCTCTATCAATTTATTCCGGTTCAATTGAAATATGATAGAGAAAAACAGATTTTCTTTTTTACTGATTTTTACTAAAAGTAACCGAAAATAGTTGTTGAAAACGCTTACTAACGTATGATAATATCATTTTAACAATAACCAGGTCATTTCTGTTTAGTAAATATTTAGTAAAAAGGAGATGCGAAATGGTCCGTCTCAAAGATATTGCCTTACAGGCATCTGTATCCAGCGCGACAGTATCGAGAATTTTGAATAAGGATGACTCTTTGGCTGTGACTGATGAAACAAGAGAAAAAGTTCTGAGGATCGCTGATGAGCTGGGCTATCAGCCGTCGGCAAAAAAACGGAAGAACCGCAGCCGCAGCGATTCAGCGCCCCTGATCGGCGTTGTCAGCTGCCTGTCACCCGAAGAAGAACGGCAGGATCCTTATTTTTCAGCGATCCGTAAAGGCATTGAGGAAGAATGCTTTCGGCAAAAAGTTTTTATCACATCTTCTATCCATCTCGGTTCTTTTCAAGAGCATATGTTTCACGAACTGGACGGCGTGATCGTAATCGGCAGCCTGCAAGACGAGGCGCTTACGAATATCAGCGCCGCTTTCAGGCACGCGGTATTTGTTAACGGCACCCCCGATCCCGCCCGCTACGATTCCGTCAGCGTGGATTTTTATGCCGCAGCGCAAAAGGCGATAGAACATCTTCTGTCGCTCGGTTACCAGCGGCTCGGTTATATCGGCGGCCGGGAGCGGGAGCATACCGTCATAGACGGTGTAAACAGCAATAAAACGATTGAGGATAAGCGTCTGACCGCTTTCTTACAAATGGCCGGCGCCGAGCCGGAGCATGTACTGATCGGCGAATACAGCATGCACGAAGGGTTCCGGCTGATGAATGAAGCCATCAAAGGCGGAAGTCTCCCCGATGCCTTTTTTATCGCAAGTGATTCGATGGCTGTCGGCGCTTTAAAAGCCTTGCAGGAAGCCGGCCTTCAAGTCCCGCGCGATACGGCGGTTGTCAGCTTCAACGGAATTGATGAGGCAGAATACGCCAGCACGCCGTTATCAACGGTAAAAGTATACACGGAAGAGATGGGCCGGACGGGTGTCAAATTGCTTCTCGACCGTTTAAACGGCAGAACCGTCCCGCTGGCCGTGACGCTCCCCACTTCATTGATTGTCAGACAAAGCTGCGGCTCACAAGAAAGGAGGTGACGTGTCCCGCAGCGTTTATATCATATTTAAAGGAGGAAAAGATGAAACGCTTACTGGCTTTGTTTCTTTCTTTTACTTGCATGATACTTCCCGGCTGCTCGGCAGAACAGAGCGGCGCCGGAGAAAAGCAGAAAACATTGACAGTCTATTCCACCATATCCTCAGACAGCGAACGCGCCGTATTCAGAAAGTTGGCTGATTCATTCCAAAAAGAACATCCGGACATTCAAGTAAACGTTCATTTCCCAGGCAATGACTACGAAAATATGATGAGGGTCAGAATGGCAGCCGGCGACATGCCCGATCTTTTTGACACACACGGCTGGGCCAAAATCCGCTACGGAGAATATACCGCCGACCTCAGCGGCATGTCTTGGACGAAGCGGCTCGATCCGAATTTAAACAGTATGCTCAAAGATGCCAAAGGCAGAATATACGCCTTCCCTCTGAATCAGGCAAAGGACGGACTGGCCTACAATCGCACATTGTTGGAAAAATACAGAATCAAACCGCCGGAAACAATGGATGATTTTATGAAGGCATTGAGACAGATTAAAGAAAAAAGCGGCGGAACAGCCATCCCCTTCTGGTTTGCCGGCTATGAGAAAAGCTCATTTGCCCAATATTACGATCAATTCGCCGCACCGCTTCTCATCACAGATCCCGCACACCGTTACAAAAAACAACTGTTAAACGGAACCTTCCGCTGGACACACTTCACCTATTTATCTGACAAACTGAAAGAGATGCAAAAGGAAAACCTGCTCAATATAGATGCCGTGACGGCAAAACGGTCCCAGCTCATTGAACTGATGGCGCAAAACAAAATCGCCTTTACGCTGCAGGGCGGCACCCTCGGCCAAGACGTCGCTCAAATCAATCCGAAGGTAAAAGTCGGCATCATACCGACCCCGGCCGTCCACAAGGGAGACGCGCCGGTTTGGATCGGAGGCGAACGTTACACGCTGGCGGCATTCAAGGATTCCCCGCGGCTTAAAGAAGCGAAACAGTTTATCGCATTTATGGCCCGACCCGAGCATGCAAAATCAATTGCCGAAGCGACCTCGCTTCCAGCCGGATTAGTGAATGTGCAAACGGACATTTTCTACGCAAATGACTATAAGCGCTATCAGCATATTAAGGTGCAGCCTTATTTTGACCGCCTTTATTTGCCGAACGGAATGTGGGATGTGATGGGAACAGCCGGGCAGGAGCTGATGGCCGATATCTTAACCCCCGCTGAAATTTCAGCGAAACTCGGCAGTGAATATAAGCGGCTCCGGCTTCAATCTGATTCACAGGGAGCTGAAAAAGAATGAGTGATCTTGCAAGAGAAACCCAAGGATTTCAACATCAAAAGCCGGTAAAATCCGCGTCACTATGGTGGATGTACGTTCCCGCTCTTGCCACGGTTTTTATTTTCATGATTTTTCCGTTTGTCAAAGGCGCTTTTATCACATTTACAAACTGGAACGGCTTCTCACAGACGTATCAATGGGTGGGAGTCACTCAATATAAAAGGCTTTTTACAGATCCGGACACGTGGCTTGTTGTGAAAAACACTTTGCTTTACGGCATCGGAAGCACTTTATTTCAGAATATGCTCGGACTTTTATATGCGCTGCTTTTGAATCAGAGCTTAAAAATGAAGGCGCTCACAAGAACGATCGTCTACTTGCCCGTCATTATCAGTCCGCTGATAATGGGATACATTTGGTATTTTATTTTCTCATATGACGGGGGTGCGCTGAATGATGTACTTGGCGCACTGGGAATCGGTCCTGTCAACGCCTTGGCAAGCCCTGCGGCAAACCCGTGGATTATCGTCATGATTAACACGTATCAATACGCAGGCATTGCGATGATTGTATATTTGGCGGGGCTGCAAAGCATTCCGAAAGATTATTACGAAGCCGCAAAAATGGATGGCGCGGGAGGTCTTCAGCCGTTTTTCACCATCACCCTTCCTTTATTGATGCCGGCTGTCACCATCAACATGGTCATCAATATCATCGGCGGGCTGAAGCTGTTTGATGTCATTATCGCGCTGACCGCAGGCGGGCCGGGCAATTCCTCTCAATCGATGTCAACGTTTATGTATGATTTATATTTTAAACGGCAGGATGCGGGATATGCCGCCGCCCAAGGCGTGTTTATGTCCGTCATGATTCTTGTCATCAGCTTTTCGGCTCTCGTGTATTTCAAGCGAAAGGAGACGGAAATGTCATGAAAACAGCCCGAATGCGGATTTTTACGCTGTTGGCAGCCGTTATCTCGTGCGTTCATATTGTCCCCTTTTATATTTTGCTGACCACGTCATTAAAAGCAAAAGGTGACTACAGTTCAAAATGGTCGCTGCCATCCGCCTTTTCATTTCAGAATTTTCGTGAAGCATGGGAACGTGCCTCTCTCGGGCAATCCTTTCTGAACACGATCATCATTACAGCCGTTTCCGCCGCTTTATTAATTTTCATGGGTTCGCTTGCCGCATACCCGCTCGCAAGAAGAAATACAAAGCTGAACAAAATCGTCTTCGGCCTTTTGATTTCAATCATGATCATCCCGCCTTTGACTTCCATGGTTCCTTTATACAAGATGGTCGCTGATGCGGGGCTGATCAATACGCATGCCGCAGCCATTCTCATTAATACGGCTGCATATATGCCGCTGACCGTTTTCTTATATTCAGGGTTTATCCGCTCTTCCATTCCGAAAGAGCTTGAGGAAGCCGCCAGGATGGACGGCGCGGGATTGATCAGGACTTTTTATACAATCGTGTTTCCTTTGTTGAAACCGATTACCGCAACGGTCTGCATTATGTCCTGCGTGTTTATCTGGAACGATTACCAATTTGCGATTTTCTTTTTACAAGATCAAAAGGTGCAGACATTGACCGTGGCCATGGCGGGATTCTTCGGCGAAGATGCGAACAATCTTCACTTAGTCGCCGCAGCCGCAATTATGGCGATGCTGCCGATGGTCGTATTGTTTTTGGCGCTTCAAAAATATTTTATCTCAGGGCTGTCCTCCGGGGCGGTCAAAGGCTGAGAAGAAAAGGGAGGAATTTCTGTTGAAGAAAATTACGTTTATCGGAGCGGGGAGCACGATTTTCGCAAAAAATGTATTGGGGGACTGCTTACTGACTGAAGCATTAAACGGGTTTGAATTCGCGCTTTATGATATTGACGCTGTACGGCTGAAAGAATCCCAGCTCATGCTGGAAAACATGAGAGACCGCTACAATACGAGTATATCCATCATCTCCTACGATGACCGAAAACAGGCGCTGAAACACGCCGGCTATGTGATAAACGCCATTCAGGTCGGAGGCTATAAACCCGCGACGGTCATTGACTTTGACATCCCGAAGCGGTACGGTCTCCGCCAGACGATTGCCGATACCGTCGGAATAGGCGGCATTTTCCGTTCCCTTCGCACCATCCCCGTTTTATTTGACATCGCAAAAGACATGGAAGAGGTCTGCCCGGATGCGTGGCTGTTAAACTATACAAATCCGATGGCCTCTCTGACCGGAGCGATGCTCAGACATACAAATGTCAAAACGGTCGGCCTGTGCCACAGCGTCCAGGTATGTACCAAAGATCTGTTTGACTCACTCGGCATGGATCACGAAGGTACGGAAGAACGCATTGCCGGCATTAACCATATGGCTTGGCTTTTGGAGATTAAAAAAGACGGAATTGATTTATATCCTGAAATTAAAAGACGGGCACGCGAAAAACAAAAGACGAAACATAAGGACATGGTGCGGTTTGAGCTGATGGATAAATTCGGCTGCTACGTAACGGAATCATCTGAGCATAATGCCGAATATCACCCGTATTTTATAAAAAGCCGGTATCCTGAGCTGATAGATGAACTCCAAATTCCGCTTGATGAATATCCGAGGAGATGCGCGGAACAAATCAACAATTGGGAAACGATGAGAGACGGCATCATCAACAACCAAAACCTGACGCATGAACGCTCAAAAGAATACGGTTCGAGAATTATTGAAGCGATGGAGACGGGCAAACCGTTCACATTCGGCGGCAATGTGCTGAATACCGGGCTGATACCGAATCTGCCGGCGAAAGCGGTCGTTGAAGTGCCTTGCACAGCCGTCAAAAACCACATTATGCCGTGCTATTCCGGCGAACTTCCCGAGCAGCTCGCGGCGCTCAACAGAACAAACATTAACACACAGCTTCTAACCATCGAAGCGGCCGTTACATTAAAAAAGGAAGCCGTATATCAGGCGGCCATGCTTGATCCGCATACGAGCGCCGAGCTTTCCATGAATGACATCATATCTTTGTGCGATGACTTATTTGAAGCGCACAAAGACCGGCTTCCGGCTTATCACTGATCATTCGCGTTCCGGTCCTGGGCGGGCCGGACGCTTTTATATGTTCAGTACCAGTTTGACCGTCTGTAAAGTGTGTCCTTTAAAGTCTTCCTCAAATTCACATACCCATTGAAACCCTTTCGCTTGATAAAAGGATAAGGCAATGCGGTTCTCTTTTTCTGCATGGACATAAAGCTTTTTTACCCCGCCGGACTGCCTGATGCATTCTTTAAGGAGTGCCGTGCCTATCCCGCTTCCCTGGCAATCCGGGTCAATATAGATGGCGGTCAGCTCCGCATTTCCGTCTTTTTGAACCGGGGTGGCATTTGCAAAACCGAGCACTCGCCCCTCTTCTTCTGCCACAAAGAACAGAGAATGCAAGAGCCGGCGTTCCATCATCTCATCCTGATAGGCGGATTCGAGAAACTGATCCTGAATGTGTCTGGGAATAATCCCTTCATACGTATGATGCCAGCTTCGTTCTGCGACTTGCCGGACCTGTTTGATATCGTTTGTTTTCATCGCGCGGATCATCGGTTTCACCTGATTCGCCTCCCGTTTTTTTATAAAAAAAGAAGAAAAAGACGCACGTCCCTTTTCTTCTTTCACTTCAAAGCGTTATTTCTTCGGCTTTGTTTCGCCTTCCCACTCCAGCATGCCGCCTTCAACATTAACCGTACGGAAGCCCTGCTCATGTAAATACATACAAACGTTCATGCTTCTTTTTCCGGAACGGCAGATAAATACATATTCCTTGTCCTTGTCTAACGCATCCATCTTCTCAGGGATGTCCCCCATGCGGATGTGAACGGCCTCCGGAATCATTCCTTCGGCAACTTCTTCGTCTTCTCTGACATCAATCAGATACAGCTCTTCTCCCGCTTTTAATTTTTCTTCCAGTGCGGCTGTGCTGATTTCATTTATTTTCAATGTGTGACACTCCCATTCATCTTTATGGTGTTAAGTATACCAAAGCCCGCGGTGTAATTTCTATGATAGAGGCCTGATAAAAAAGCCCCTCTCTGTAGGAGAGGGGCTTCGCCCGGTCAGTTTGCCACGATATTGACAAGCTTGCCCGGTACGGCAATGATTTTTCGGATCGTTTTTCCTTCAAGCTGCTCTTTTACTTTTTCGTCAGCTTGTGCGAGCTGTTCTAACGCTGCTTTATCAGCATCAGCCGGAACCATTAATTTCGCTTTTACTTTTCCGTTCAGCTGGACGACGATTTCCACTTCATCGTCCACCAGTTTTGATTCGTCATAAGCAGGCCAAGCCTCGTATGCAATCGAACCTTCGTGGCCGAGTTTTTCCCACAGTTCTTCCGCCAAATGCGGCGCAATAGGAGAAAGCAGCTTCACAAAACCTTCGATATATTCTCTCGGCAGTTCATTCGCTTTGTAAGCTTCATTAATGAAGACCATCAGCTGAGAAATGCCCGTGTTAAAACGAAGGGCTTCGAAGTTTTCTGTCACTTTCATGACCGTTTCATGATAGACGCGCTCAAGAGTTTCGCCTGCGCCTTCTGTCACTTTGCCCGTCAGCTCGCCGTTTTCCTCGATAAACAAACGCCATACGCGGTCAAGGAAGCGGCGCGCTCCGTCAAGGCCTGATTCAGACCAGGCGATAGATGCATCAAGCGGCCCCATAAACATTTCGTACAGGCGGAGCGTATCTGCTCCGTGAGACGCCACAATTTCATCCGGATTGACGACGTTTCCGCGGGATTTACTCATTTTTTCATTGTTTTCCCCGAGAATCATTCCTTGGTTATACAGCTTTTGGAACGGTTCTTTCGTCGGCACGACACCGATATCGTAGAGGAATTTATGCCAGAAACGCGCGTACAGAAGGTGAAGCACGGCATGCTCCGCTCCTCCGATGTAAATATCAACGGGCAGCCATTTATCCAGTTTCTCAGGTGAAGCGAGCTGATCCGGATTTTTCGGGTCGATAAAGCGGAGGAAATACCAGCAGCTTCCCGCCCATTGCGGCATCGTGTTCGTTTCTCTTCTGCCTTTTTTGCCCGTTTCAGGATCAGTGACTTCCACCCACTCTTTAATGTTGGCAAGCGGTGATTCACCTGTTCCGCTCGGTTTGATTTCATCGGTTTTCGGCAGAATCAGCGGCAGCTCTTCCGCCGGAACGGCTGTTGACGTGCCGTCTTCCCAATGAATAACCGGAATCGGCTCGCCCCAATAGCGCTGGCGGCTGAACAGCCAATCACGCAGACGGTATGTCACTTTTTTCTCACCGTTTTTCGTTTCTTCAAGCCAGGCGATCATTTTTTCAATCGCTTCCGCTTTATTCAGTCCGTTCAGAAAGCCGGAATTGACATGCTCTCCGTCTCCCGTGTACGCTTCTTCTTCCGTGTTTCCGCCTTTTACGACTTCTTTGACAGGCAGGCTGAACACTTTTGCGAATTCAAAATCACGTTCATCATGCGCCGGCACGGCCATTACAGCGCCTGTTCCGTAAGAGGCGAGGACATAATCCGCTATCCAGATCGGCAGCTTTTCCCCATTTGCAGGGTTTACGGCATATGCGCCCGTGAAGACGCCCGTTTTTGTTTTCGCAAGATCCGTCCGTTCCAGGTCACTTTTCGCCTGAACTTCTTTAACATAAGCGTCTACCGCTTCTTTTTGTTCAGGCGTCGTGATGGCCTCCACAAGCTCATGCTCAGGAGCCAGTACGGCATAAGCCGCGCCGAACAGCGTGTCCGGTCTTGTCGTAAACACGGTAAACGTGTCATCAGTGCCGTCGATCGCGAAATGCACGTTTGCGCCTTCTGAGCGTCCGATCCAGTTGCGCTGCATGTCTTTAATGCTTTCCGGCCAGTCAAGGTCTTCTAAATCTTCAAGAAGCCTGTCCGCATAAGCGGTGATTTTCAGCATCCATTGTCTCATCGGGCGGCGTTCAACCGGATGGCCGCCCCGCTCGCTTTTGCCGTCAATGACTTCTTCGTTCGCAAGCACCGTTCCGAGCGCCGGGCACCAGTTGACCGGCACTTCGTCTACGTAAGCGAGCCCTTTTTCGTACAGCTTGGTGAAGATCCACTGCGTCCACTTGTAATAGTCCGGATCAGTCGTATTGATTTCACGATCCCAATCATATGAAAATCCGAGCGATTGAATCTGGCGGCGGAAATTATCTATATTTTGTTTTGTGAACTCGGCCGGATCATTCCCCGTGTCAAGCGCGTATTGCTCGGCAGGAAGCCCGAACGCGTCCCATCCCATCGGATGAAGCACATTGTATCCTTGCATGCGTCTCATGCGCGAAAGGATATCGGTTGCCGTATAGCCTTCCGGATGTCCGACATGCAGGCCGGCTCCTGAAGGATACGGGAACATGTCAAGCGCGTAAAACTTCGGCTTGTCATTCTCTTCACTGACGGCGAACGTTTTATGATCCAACCAGTAATTCTGCCATTTCTTTTCTATTTTTTCATGCTGAAAACTCAACGTAAAAACCTCCTTCTGATTGAATACGGCGTATGTAGTCCAAGTATTGACGGGATGAGAAAGATTATATTCAGATTATTCTAAAACTAAAAAAACTCCCTCATCCCAAAAAGGGACGAGAGATTTTTATTTCCCGCGGTACCACCCTCGTTAGCGCGGTTTTGAGCCGCACTCACTTGATACTTTTAACGCAGTTATGCGTCAGCGGTTTTGCCGCTGCAACTCTGAGGCGAGTTCGGAAACAGACTTGATTGACTTGCACCGGCCGTCAACTCTCTGATTGCAAAATCTGCTTCTTACTGCTCCTCTTCACTGTTCTTATCGCTACCGTAATCTTACCTGTATTTTATAGAATTCTGTTCATAAGTGCAAGCAGGTTTGTATACAATGGGAATGTACCCGGAACGGGTCATGAGCGGGGATATTATTTTGATGGAGGATTTTTTTGCTGGTGTGGTTTTGCTTCGGCCGAATCACTGTTTTGTTCTCTGACAAAATCAAAGCTCCTGAGAACAGCTTCTCCGCCGTAGCCTGCGATTATGGATAAGATGACGAGTTGAATTCCTGAATCGGGGTCAGCGGATAAGACAAGTAAGATGGAAGCAGCCATTCCGATAAAACCATCTTCCAAAAAACCGAGATAGATAAACCGCTTTGTCATTCTGGGTTTCTCCAGCCTGCCTCTCTTTTTCACATGACCGAGAACCCCCATGATTCCTCCAATTACACAAGCAATTATTACCTGATGCAGCATCTTCATCACCTTCCTAAAGCCCTTATTTAGTAAAGCGACTTCAGGCCATCCAGCCCCCTTACGAATACGATGATTTTCGATATCTACATACCGGCGATTGAGCAGGAAAGTAAAAAGCTTGTTTCTTCCATTATATGTGAACACATGATCGGTAAGCTTGATGCATTAGATTCATTTTTCACCCAGTGACAATGACCTAGTCACTTACTTAGCGATGATGTGCCTTCCCTTTATATATTCAGTGTATATGAGGACAAGCCCGAATGACAAATTGCAAACTTCGGCTGCTTGAATCAGAACATATGTTATGCTACGGTTACTGTAGATTCATTTAAAAAGGGGAGAAACACGGCTGAAAAAGCGCGCAGCTTTACGGCCAAAAGGGGGTTTTACATGGCTGACTCAAATGTATCCGGAAAACTGGAGCAGCTGGAGCTTATCAAAAAGGCGCTTGATCACGCACGCATCGGCGTGGTGATTACAGACCCCTCTCTTGAGGACAATCCCATCATATATACAAATCAGGGATTTATGGATATGACAGGCTACTCTTCCGAAGAGATATTAGGTAAGAACTGCAGATTTCTGCAAAGCAAAGAAACCGACCGTCAACAAGTCGCGAAAATCAGAAAGAGCTTAACCCAGAAAGAAAAGATCACGGTGCGGCTGAAAAACGTCAAAAAAGACGGCACCCCATTTTGGAATGAACTCAACATTGATCCTCTTTATGTTGAAGACAAGCTCTATTTTGTCGGTTTTCAAAAAGACATTACAGAGCAGAAAGAATACGAAAAGCTCCTTGAGGATTCCCTCACAGAAATCACGACGCTGTCAACACCGGTTGTTCCGATCCGAAACGGCATCTCCGCTTTGCCGTTAGTGGGAAACTTAACGGAAGAACGATTTGATTCAATTGTGACAACTTTGACGGACATATTAACCGCATCTAAAGATGATTACTTAATTATAGACTTATCAGGTCTGGCCGAGGTAAACGAACAGACCGCAGACCGGATTTTCAAATTGCACCACCTGCTTAAATTAATCGGCACGGAATTGATTATCACCGGTATCAAGCCTACCCTCGCCATGAGAATGAATCAGCTTGATGCCAGCTTTTCTTCATTAAAGACGTATTTAAACGTTAAGGACGCCGTCAACGTGCTTCCGGTCGTATAAACAAAAAAATCCCGCCGAAACAGCGGGATTTTTTTATGTCGTCATCGCACTTGGACGTTTTGTTTATTAACGGTTTTCAGGCGTTTGTCGTACAGCACCGTCGCTGCGATGCTGACAACAAGAAGCACCATCAGGATCAACAGCAGCACGCTCATTCCGTACTGATCAACCAGCACGCCGCCAAGGAGCGGCCCGATCATTCTGCCGCCCGTCGCCGCACTGTTGACGAATCCTTGGTAAAATCCTTCTTTCCCCTTAGGCGCAAGCTGATTGGCAATGGTAGGCACGGCAGGCCAGACAAGCATTTCTCCGACGGTTAAAATCACCATTGCGGTGAGGTACATCGGAAATTGCTTGGCGCTGAGAAGCACGCCGAACGAGACGATAAAAATACAAAAGCCGATGACCATCTGCGTTTTTAACGCACCGGACCATTTTTTCAGAACAGCTCCCATGAGAGGCTGTCCGGCGACAATTAATATTCCGTTTACGGTCCAGAGCACACTGTATAATGAAAGCGGCATACCGATGCTTTGAGTATGTGACGCAACGGTTGTGGACCACTGCGAATAGGCGATCCACCCGAGAACATACCCGCCGCTCAATATGAGAAGCGCCGTAAATTTCGTTCTGCTGCTGACAGGCTCGTAGTCCAGAACAGAAACCTGGCTCGCATTTCCGGTTTTGATATTTCGAAACCCGAAAAATACGATAAGGAAAAACAGCACATACAGCAAAGCATTGGCTAAAAACACGTACGTAAACGAGTACGCCGCAACCATCCCGCCGAGTGCCGAGCCCACGGCGACACCTGCGTTCTGAGCTACATAGATCGCATTAAAAGCTCTCCGCCCGCCTTCTTTCCATACCGCTCCCGCCATGGCGTAGCTGGCCGGAAACACGATACCGGAACCGAAGCCGACAATGATGAGCAGCCAAATATAAACAGGCCATTGATGAAACAGAACGAGTCCGAGAAGACTTGCCAATGTGATCATAATGCCGAGCATAATGGATTTGAATCCGCCGATTTTATCAAACAAAAATCCGCCGCATAAATTCCCCGCCACACTGGCACCGGAATTCAGCATCAGAACAATCCCCGCAACAGTCAGCGATTTCCCTAAATGATTATGAATATAGATCGTATTCAGCGGCCACAAAAAAGATGCGCCCGTCACATTGATAAACATTCCGATGATTAATATCTTCAAAGCGCGCGGCATACCGATCCCCCTCTCTCTATAAAAAACCCCATGAAAAAACGGAAACCGCAAGCCGCGGCTCCGTATCGAACACGTTATCATAGCACATTCATTCTATCGCCGCGGACGTCTTTTTTCAACATCAGAATCTGAAAAAAATAATGCCGGAATGTTGAAAAAATTACAAATGATTGGATTCGCAAAAACAGGCCGGCCTCACGCTCTTTTCCTCAGCAGCCAAAACGGAATATACAGAATGAAAAAGCTCAATATCACCGCCGCTTCCATTGATAGAAGATACCACGGCCAAGGTCCGAATACGTTCAGAAGCGAAGCGGTCTTCGGTTTTTTCATTAAATATAGGTAATTTGCATTCAGCACACGATCAATAAAAAAGACACACGCCCCGTACAGATTTACGATCAGCACCGATACCCACAGTCCGCGCGCGGACGGCCTGTACCTTTCTGAAGCGGCCATGAATAGGCAGGTAAGAAAAACACAGCCGTGGGAGACGAAAAACACGATGTACCGAAAATGAGGGAAAGAATACGCCCCTAAATCAGGTGTTGCCATCGCCTGTACGGCGCTGCCCAAACCGGCAAAATAGAGGAAGGCGAACAGTTTTTTGCTTTTTGTCATGACCATCAGCATCGCCAAATAGACGGAAAGGTCGCTCAGCTGCAGCGGCAGAGCTGTTTTCAGCGACCAGGCATGATGACAAAGCAGCCATATATGATAGCTGATCTGCGACACGGCAAGGAGAATGAACAGCACATAGCGGAAAACGCGATTCGGCCGGCCGTAGTTGAGCTTTTTCCGGAATACGATCACGCCCGCCCCCAGCAATCCGATGATCAACAGCGTGAAAATGTGTTCCTTGGAAAAAAGATGAAAGGCTCCTGTTTCAGATTTCAATTGAAAATACTTCTGCATAAGGCTCCCCCGCGCGAGAAAATGACGTATGTCTATTCTTTTAAAAATCGCTTTCTTCTATTCATACAAAAAAAGCCTCCGCTTATGCGGAGGCTCCTCAACTTGTTTTACAATGCGGATTGAATGACCTTTTTATAGTATAGCACCGACAGCATGCCGAAGATGGAGTACAGCAGCGTATACAGCGCCATGACGATGATCATCGGCGTCCACACTTCCGTTCCGAATAAAAACCATCCTGACTGAACGGCAAAATAGCTGTGGAACAGCCCGAGAACGAGCGGAATCCCGAAATGATACGCCTGCTTCCGGCGGATGCCTTTCAGCAGATCCCCCGTTGTGAAGCCGAGCTTCCGCAATATCGTGTAATCAGCCTTCTCATCCTCACACTCGCCCATTTGTTTAAAATAAAGGATACAGCCTGAGGTGATCAGAAAGGTTAACCCCAAAAAGCCGACAATAAACATGATCAGCCCCATATTTTTCTTTTGGGTGTCAGCCGTTTCAAATTGTGAAAGCGCGCCGTCAGAATAGTGCTGCGCCTGAAACAGACCATCAGCTTTTTGGATGTCCTCTTCACGTTTGAGTGTAATGCCGAAAAACCGATTTGATTTTCCCTGAATGGACGGGTCGATATCTTTCTCGATCCGGTCAAATACCTGCTGCGTGACGATAACGGTCGGCAGCCCTCCGCTTGTAAATGTATATGACAGGAGGAAGTCGTTCTTCAAGCCCTTATACGCCAGCGGTATTTTATCCGTTTTGCCGTTTATATCAATGGATCCTGACGTTTTCAGGTCGAGAAATCTTTTCATCATATCATTATATCCGGTAAACACGGCTTCTCCGTCAGAAAGCTCCGTCCCTTCTGCGTCTTTCTCGCTTATAATCGGCAGCGCCAAGCTGGACGGGTCTTGTTGAAAGCTTTTCATGTCGCCGTTTATGATGTTCTTCATATTGACACCGGCTTGAATGGTCTTGATTGTTTTCACTTTGTTTTCAATTCCGTTTTTCTTCAATAAAGCGGTAAATGAGTCAGTCTCCTTTTGGTTATCAAACGCAAAGTCCGCGGCGGTATTTTGCTCAGCCGATTTTTCCGCGGAATAGTACGAGATATAGCTTAAAGACAGCAAACCGATTGCCAGCGCCGAAAGAGTCGTAATAATCGTCAGCAGGACGGCGTTTGACTTCATCCGGAACATGATGGATGACAAAGACAGCACTTCACTGACATTCAGATACCCGCCTTTTGATTTCCGGATGAGATTTGCCAGAAAGCTGACCGAACCTTTATAAAACAGATAGGTTCCGATAATGACCGAGCCGAGAATAAACACCATGGCCGAAAACAGTTCATTCATGCTCGTAAAACTGCCTCCGAATAAATCCGCGGACACGGCATAGCCGGCGATAATGGCCGCAATACCGACAACGCCGATCGACATCTGCACCCAAGAAAGCCGTCTTATGCCGCTTTCTGACGATGACGCGGTTTTAAATAAAGACAAAATGCTTTGCCGTTTAATAAATAAGTAATTCATCATCATAATCAGCACGTAAATCGCCCCGAACACAATTAACGTCTGAACGAGCGCCTTGCTTGAAAAAAACAGTGAGACAGAGGCTTTCACACCGACTGTATGAAACAGCATCATCATACATAATTTCGAGAGAGAAAAGCCGGCAAAAATACCGATCCAAATCGATCCGAAATACAAAATGAAATTTTCTGTGCTGAGTATGCGGAAAATGTGCATTTTCGTCATGCCGATTAATCGGAATAAGCCGATTTCCCGGCCGCGCCGTTTAATAAAAATGGTGTTGGCGTATAAAAGAAATACCGATACGATCGCCACAAGCAGTACAGAGGCGGCCCGGATTGCCGCCGCTCCTTTTATGGAGCTTTTCATTTCATCAAGCGCCGGATCGTATTGCATCGTGACAAACGCGAAATAAAGGGCGGCGCTGAACACCAGCGCAAAAACGTAAAGGTAATAGTTTTTCATATTCTTTTTCAGGTTCTGGAAGATCAAATGATGAATACTCATGCCTGAATCCCGCCCAATACACTTTGCGTTTTCATAATATCCTGAAAAAAGTCCGGTCTGTCCTGGCCGCCTTTATTCAGCTGTGTATACACACGGCCGTCTTTAATGAAAACCACACGTCCGGAATAGCTGGCGGCAACCGGATCATGCGTCACCATCACAATGGTGGCGCGGCGTTTTTGATTCAGACGGCTGAGTTTATTCAGTAAATCCATGGCAGCCTTTGAATCGAGCGCTCCGGTCGGCTCATCAGCAAAAATAATGCCCGGTTCGTGAATAACAGCTCTTGCGGCAGACGTCCGCTGTTTTTGCCCGCCGGAAATTTCACTCGGATACTTATGTCGCAAATCATAGATCCCAAGCTCCTCTGCTGTCTCGGCAAATCGCAGGTCCGCCTCTTTCTTAGACATTTTCGTAATGGATAACGGCAGGAGTATGTTTTCCTTCACGGTCAGCGTGTCCAATAAATTATAATCCTGAAAAATAAAGCCGAGATGCCGTTTTCTGAATTCGGCAAGCTGTTTTTCTTTCATGGATGTAATCTCCGTCTCATTCAGTTTAATGGTGCCCGCGCTCACTTTATCAATGGAGGAAAGCACATTCAAAAGGGTCGTTTTCCCTGATCCCGACGGGCCCATAATGCTGACGAATTCCCCTTTGTGAATCTGAAGATCAATTCCTTTCAGCACCTCTTGTTTATTCAGCTTGTTTCCGTAGCTTTTTTGGATATTGCCTGCTTCTAAAATCATCGCGTTATGATTCTCCTTTTACATTGGTTATCTTTATTTTAAAAACAGAAGCCGTTTTTTTCGTTTGATTAAGCGAACAAAAGAGAAAAGCATGTGACACTTTTGTCACACGCTGAACATGCTGACGGCATCGTTCTGTTTCGGAAACACCAAGGTAAAAACCGTGCCGCTTTCCGGCTCAGAGCGCACGCTGATCTGGATGAGAAGCGGAGCCGCAGCTTTTCGAGCCAAATACAGGCCCATCCCCGTTGACGCGTGATCTCGCCTCATTCGCGTCGAGGTAAATCCCTTTTCAAAAATGCGCGGAAGATCTTTGGGCTCGATGCCGATACCGCGGTCTTCGATATCCACATGCACCCGGCCGTTTTGTTCATAGCTTTTTACGGTAATGTCATCCGCCTCACTGTATTTGACGGCATTGCTTAACAGCTGTCTGATGATGAAGGAAAGCCATTTTCCGTCACTGAGAACGTCCGGTGAATCAAGCTGAATGTCAAACCCGATCCCTTTTTGTATACACCATGATTGCAGATTTTTAATTTCTTTGAAAACGAGCGGTCTGAGCTGAATGCGCTGGAATGATAAATCATTTTCAATAAAGGACAATCGTTTCTGATGAAGCTGCTGGTCCAGAAGATGGTGAATCCGCAGCCATTCATACAGCAAAGGGGCTTTCAGCGGCTGTTCATCAAGGCGCTCAATCATGAGATGCATCGCTGTCAGCGGTGTTTTGACCTCGTGAATCCATGACATCAGATCGTCCTTTTCATGCTCTGAAGCCGCCTGAAGATGAAGTGAGCTTTTTCTTAACTGCTCTGTCTGCCCTTCAATGCTTTCTTCAACGATAGACTCAAACGGACTTTCAGGCGCTTTAAGATAAGACATGTCTAAATTGGCGTCCCACTCTCTTAAGCTTTTATAATAGGCTGTCTCTTTACGATAGCGGAACAAGAGAAATACAAGAAACACAAGAAGCGACAGGTAAACGAAATACAGCACTGAAAGAAACGGAATAGACGGATCAATATATGCCGCAAAAAGGAGCACAGCCTGCTGCAAAAGAAACATCGCAATCCAGCTTTTTCTTTCGAGCAGAAATGATTTAATCATAAAGACCGTCTTCTTCCTTTGCGATGTATCCCTGCCCCACCTTGGTTTCAATCATTTTCCCGATGCCTAATTGTTCGAGTTTTTTCCGCAGCCGGTTGACATTCACCGTCAGCGTATTATCACTGACGAAACGTTCATCATTCCAAAGGCTTCTGATGAGTTCTTCCCGACTGACGATTTTATTTTTCTGCTCAGCCAGCAGTTTTAAGATCAGCATTTCGTTTTTGGTCAGCTCGACCGAACCGTTTTTACGGCTGACCGTGTTGGTTTCTGTGTCAATGACCGCCCCGCACCATCTTTTCATCAGCGCCGGTTCTGTGCCGTATTGATGCACACGGCGGAACACCGCCTGTATTTTCGCGATTAACACATCAAAGTGAAAAGGCTTCTGAATAAAATCATCTGCCCCGAGCTGCATCGACATGACCATATCCGCGGGATGATCGCGCGAGGACAAAAAGAGAATCGGCACGTTTGATTGGGAGCGTATCATTCTGCACCAATGAAAGCCGTCAAATTTCGGCAGCTGTACATCAATGATCACCAAATCAGGCTTGATTTCGGAAAACTCCCGGATGACCCGGCTGAAATCTTTTATTCCGTGCACCGCAAATGACCAGCCCGTTAACCTCTCTTTCATCTCGTGAAATAAAGTGTTATCATCTTCTATTAACAAAATGTGAAACATGGTATCCGCCCTTTTCTGATAAATAGAGGAAAAACCGGCTGATGTCCAGCCGGCTTTTTTCCTTTACAGTTCTCTTCTTAATGCGGTCAGAACGTTGGTTTTTGTCGCTTTGCGGGCCGGGTTCATACCGGAAATCACCGCGACCCCCGCACAAATGACAACTGCGATCGCAACGAGACTGAGCGGGATATAGGAGAAGGTATAATGAAGATCTTCAGCTCCGGTATTTCCCCCTACCGCTTTCAAGATAACCGGCACAGCCAGATTGACGGCAAAACTCACTCCGTAAGAAATGATAATCCCGATGACAGAACCTAATATCCCGATATAGGCGCTTTCCATCAGGAACATTCTGCGGATGATGGACGGGCTTGCGCCGATCGCTTTCATAATCCCGATTTCCTGCGTTCGTTCCGTCACCGCCATCGTCATCGTATTGAAAATACCGATGGCAGAAATCACGACGGCGATAAAGCCGACAAAGATCAGGCCGATTTTAAAGACAAGGAAAAAGGTGTTGACGCCCTTCAGCTCGGTAGTGACAGATCTGACATAAAAGCCGTCATCCGTGAGGTCATGGGTAAGCTGATCGACATGATCGAATTTGTCCGCATACACATTAATGCTTTTTTCCGCATTTCCATTCTTCAGATCCAAGAATGTTGAGAAGTCTTTCTTGAATTGATCACTCACAAAAATATTTGTATCCTCCATCCAATCTTGGGACGGTTTTTTTGTAATTCCGACTACTTTAAAGTCGTACGTTTTCGTTTTCTCAACGTCTCCGTCTTTGTTTGTTTTGGAGATGCTCAGCTGTATCGTTTTATTAAGCAGGTCTTTCGTATAGCCTTTTGGTTTTTTCACCTCCGACATGTCGCCTTGGTGATCATTTAACTCTTTGTCGTAAGCGTCAGCCTCTTTTTTCGTCAATAGGTTCTTCGCAAAATCATAGCCGACCACGATTTCATTCTCTGTACGGGCGACTCTTCCCTGATCAAGCTCCATATTGGCTTTGACTTCATCGTTCATGTTTGTCAGCACAATGGCTGAATCTTCATTTGTTCGGTTTCCCAATGACGCTTTGTTCGGTTCATACACTTGTGTTCTTTCAACGACAGACTTGACATTTTTATACTTTTCCAAGTCTGATTTCTTCACGGCTTTTCCGTTCTCTTGGCCGAGCACGTTGATTTCCGTAACAATCTGCTGGCTCATCGTAATGTCTGTAATCGTTTTTTGGATGCCGAATCCGACGGAAGCCAGCACCACTAAAAACGCGCACGCCATTGTCGTCGCCAGCACCGTCATGAAAACACGCAGCCGGTTTTTCTTCATATTTCTTCTGATAAAGTGAATCTGATCCTTAAATCTCAACAGTAACGCCCCCTTTTAATACACCGTCATGCAGCTGGAATTTTGAATGCGCGATCGAAGCGACTTCATCGTCATGCGTAATGATGACAAATGTAATCCCGCGCTCCCGGTTCAGCTGCTGAATTAATGCAAGCACCTCAAGTTCCGTTTCTGAATCAAGGCTTCCCGTCGGCTCATCAGCTAAAATAATTGACGGATTTAAAATCAGGGCTCTTGCAATACTGACACGCTGCTGCTGGCCGCCTGACAGCTCATTCGGATAATGATTCGCATGATTCTCAAGTCCGACCCGTTTCAGCATGTCCGCGACTTTCTGCTTGCGTTCAGACGGTTTGACGCCTTTTAAGGCAAGCGGCATTTCAACATTTTCATAGGTTGTCAGACTCGGAATGAGCTGAAAGCTTTGAAAAATAAAGCCGAAATGCCCGAGGCGGAACTGCGCCCACTCTTTTTCACTGAAGCCCGTCACATCAGTGCCGTTAATGACGATACGGCCCTTCGTCGGCGCTATGTATCCGGATATTAAATTCAGAAGCGTTGATTTTCCGGAACCGCTCCGACCGACGATACAGGCAATTTCCCCTTTTTCAACGGTCAAAGAGACATCCTTCAATACCGGAACCTCACTCTCTCTGCCTTTCCTGCCGATTTTAAATGAATGATCAATATGCTGTACTTCTATCACGTACACCACTCCCCCTTATATCTGTTTCGTTTTTTTATAGATGAAGTAATAACTGATGAAAAACCCGATAACCGCGCCGATATGCATGCCGAATATGTAACCGGTATACGAACCGTTATAAGCATATCCGCACACCCCCGCACTTCCCAGCATACTGAGCGACATGACGAGCACTTGAATGGTGCGTTCAATGTGTTTGCTCAGGATAAAATGTCCGCTTCGTTCACTCGGCATTTTCAGGAAATTCACATAACCGAATAGATAGAAACAACATCCCATTAATGCGGAAATTAACAATGCGTGTTTCATGTAATACATCCATGATGTATGGATGTAAGCGGCAGGCATGAAATAGATCAGAAATCCGCTCCAAGGGAAATCAATATCCGGCACAGCCTGCCTGCCAAAAAGGAACTCAGCGTTTAACAGGTAAATCGTCATAACCACGATCGGAAAGACGGAAACCGTGAACGCTGTGATCAGCTGCGCCGCTAAATTGCCCGTTATCGTGCCGGCAGCTGTCACTAATGCATAAATCATCAAGCTGATGACCAGCATCCCTGCGCTGAACGATTGAAAATGATGGACAGCGTCAGGATTAAGCGCTAGAAACAATATGTCAGATACTCCGTAAGAAACAAACTGCGAGCCGGCTAACACGGCTGCTCCCAAGAAAAACTTCGTATGAAATATCCGGCTTCTCGAATACGGAAGACTCAGTGTAAACATCCTTTCAGCCCGGCCTCCTCTTATCAGAAAAAGCCCCATCATAACCGGAGGAATGAAATGCAGCCCGATCAAATTCCGATTGCTGTAATCAATGCTGAACGTACAAACTGAACCTGAATATTGATGAAGCGCACTCAAACAATCCTTATAGTGAAAATACTCATTTATAATTGCCAAAGGGCCTAAAATAGCTAAGAACCCCGCTGTAAGAAGCAGCAGCATCTGCCGCTGCTTCCATTCTTTATAAAGCAAACCGCTAATCGGCACCTTGCCTTCCTCCAAACTGCTCATTTTCAAACAGATCTACATATGCTTTGACTTCCTGTAAACCGTAAAATAACTGATGAAAAACCCGATAACCGCGCCGAAGATAATGCCGGCTAAATAGCCGAACATCGTGTCTGTGACCCCATATCCGAAAACGCCGAAACCCATAACGGCAAAGGCAATCACCAAGATCTGCACCGGCCGGTCCAATTTTCTCCAAAGAAAGAATCTGCCGTTCCGTTCATTCGGGTGTTTCAGAAAGCTGACATAACCGATCAGATAAAAGACAAGGCTCATCACAATCGGAATGATTAAAACCAAATCCCTTTCTCTGATCCAGTCGTTAAACACATATCCAATAGGGGTTACAAATATAAAAAGACGGGATTCGATATAACTGCTGATAAAAGAAAATTGATCTCCGACACTAAAATCGAAAACAACCTCTAAATTCGCGGCCGGCAGACCGATGAGTAAAAAGGGCAGAACCGTGACGGTAAACGCCGTTAACAGCTGGGCGAATATCTGTCCCGTTAATGCGCCGGATGCCATTAACAAGGCGTAAGCCATAAAACTGATGACAATCATTCCGATTGAAAAATGATCAAAATCGTACGTATGGCTCGGTTTCAGCAAAGATATCAGCAATGACGCCGCTCCATAGCCTATCGCCTGAGGAACAACAATGACTGCTGCGCCGAGCCAGAATTTCGTCTGAAAGATTTGGCCTCTGCTGTAAGGCATGCTTAACAAGGCATCCATCGTTCCCTTTGTCCGTTCCAAGCCTAATAAGAAGACGGCAATGATGACACTTACACTCCAGCTGAAGGAAAGAGGCGACCCATTCGTATAATTGACAACGAATTCACAATCTTGAAGAGCTGGGTTATTCAAACATTCTTGATATGTTGAGTAGTTGTTATAAACCATAAAAGGGTTTGCCGCCATTAAAAGAATGCCGCTGCATAAAAACAACCACTGATTTTTCTTCCATTCTGTGTACAACAATCCCCGCGGTATCATTCCGGTCCTCCTCTCTTACACATGCTTCGTTTTTTTATAAATCACAAAATAACTGACTAAAAATCCGACCGCTCCCCCGACAATCATCCCGGCCACATACCCTGTCATCGTATGTCCCGTCGAGTACCCCGCCAGGCCAAAACCGAGAACGGCGATTATAATCACCACAATCTGAATGGGCCGGTCAAGCTGTCTCCAGAGAAAAAAACGGCCGTTCCGTTCCACCGGCTGCCTGACATAGCAAAAGTACCCGATGGCATAAAATACAATGCTCATCACTGCCGGGATGATTAATATATACTTGCTGGCAGATACCCAATCTGTATCAATGTACATGATCGGATTCAAGTATTGAAAAAGATTGTATACTTTGATATAAGCATCGACTGACGGCATCAGCTCATACATGCCGGCTCCGAAGATGACTTCTACATTGGACAACGGCAACGTAATGATCAAGTATGGTGATATCGACACGGCAAACGCCGTTAACAGCTGGGCGAACGTATTCCCCGTTAAGCAGCCTGCACTCGCAACCAATGTAAAAGCCAAAACACTCACAATAATCTCTCCGACGCTGTAATGGTGGAAGAAATATACGCGCTCAGGCTTTAACAGAAGAATGAGCAGTTCAGCCAGCCCGTAGCCGATGATTTGGAATCCGGCAATGACCGCCGCCCCGAGCCAAAATTTAGTGTGAAACACCTGAGCGCGGGAATAAGGCAGACTGAACAGCGTATCAATCGTACCTTTCGTACGCTCCAGTCCGAATAAGCAAACCGCTAAGATGACAGCGGGCGCCCAGTTCAAGTTCAGCATTCCGCTATCCAAAGAATTCACATAAAAGTTACAATATGCTTCCGGGGTGTCCAGACAGCCTTGATAAACCAGATAGGTATTTAACACTTCAAATGGATTGACCGCGGCTAAAAAAAGGCCGACCATCACAAGAACAGTTCGATTCTGCACCCATTCCCTGTACAGCAATCCCCTGTCTACCATCTTCGGTTCCCTCCAAACTTCGCGATGAAGACTTCTTCTAAGTTCACAGGAAGCTCGTTCCATACTTTCGGCTGCAGCTCTTGCAGAAAGTTCTTTTTCTTCTCATCGTTCTTTTGAATCAGCACCGTATAAAACACACCGGCATGGTCGAGAATCGGTATGTTTTGTTCTCTGATCTTCAAGGCGACGTTTTCTTCAAATGCCATTTGGATTTTCATGTACTCTTCCTTCATATCATCCAAGTCCATCACATTCGTCAGCTGATTTCCTTCCAAAAACCCGATCCGGTTGCACATTCGCTCAATATCTTCTAAACGGTGTGATGTAATCAGAATGCTCGTTTCCCGTTCAGCCACTTCATCCACCATAAGCTGAAGCACATCATGACGCGTTACGGCGTCAATTCCGTCCGTCGGTTCATCCAAAAGAATAAGTGCCGGGCGTGAAGCAAAGGCAAGGACGAGCGCAAGCTGTTTTTTCAGGCCTGTCGATAATTCACGGTATTTCTTCGTTTCCGGAATGCCGTACCTGTTCATCAGCTCATTGGCGTAAGTCACATCAAAATTCGGATAGATTCTGCTTACAATCGCAACAAGCTGTTTATATGTATACTTGTCATAAAAAGGATTTTCAACAGGCATATAAATGATGTTCTGTTTTACTTTCGGATGCCGCTTTATTTCCACCTGATTAAATAAAACCGTCCCTTGATCCGGCAGCAGAATCTGTTGAATGAGCCGGAGCAGTGTTGTTTTCCCTGATCCGTTTCGCCCGAGCAGCCCGAAAATTTCCCCTTTTCCGATGGTGAGCGAAATATCCTTGAGCACTTCTTTACCGTCTATCGTTTTTGAGAGATTCCGCAATTCAATCATGATCCTTGCCTCCTTCCACATCAGCGCTGATTTCCTTTATCCATTCCTGCAGCTTCTCCAGCTCAACTCCCGCGTAATGGGCATCGATGATGAGCTGTTTCAATTGCTCTTTTATCATCGTCATCTTCCCTTCAACCAATGTCGTTTTTGCATTCTCCGATATATACGTTCCTCTTCCCCTCAGCGTTTCAATGACACCATCGCGTTCGAGCTCCTTGTACGCTTTGCTGACTGTGTTCGGATTGGCGATAATGATCGTTGCCAATTCCCTGACAGAAGGAAGTTTATCCCCCGGCTTCATGATCCCTTTTAAACAAAGCTCTTTCAGTTGCTGTATGATCTGCTCATAAATCGGAGTTGAGCTTCTCGGATCGATTTGAATCATTTACTTCCCTTCTTTCTTTTACGAGCTGCTCTCTTTCTTTAAATGTTCTGCCATTGAAAACCGATGACGACAAGAACGACAAACAGACTGCTTGCCAAAACCGAGGCGGCGATAATAAGAGGCACATCTTGTTTTACGGATCTTTTGTTTTTCATGAAAGTTCCCCTTCCCTATGCTTAACATTTATATGTCGAATTCATTTTTTGAGTGTTTTATGTGTATTACATCAAGTAGTACACGTAATACAATAAACACACTCCGCCCTATTGTCAATTCTTTTTTAAAAAAAATACAAAAAAACCCGCCGGGATTCCGGCAGGTTTGCTGAACCATTTGAAACGGCGCGGTCAGTAATCAAAATTACGCTGCAAAATCATATTGTTTTGCAAGGTCTGCAGCTGCAATCTCATTCGGTAAAGCTGCTCTCTTTGCTGATCATTCGCAGATAATGACAGCTTGTTTAATTCATTCACCGCGTTTTCAAGCATCATTTGCGCTTCACTGTACTCATTATCATTATAATGCTCTTGTTTCGAAGCGGTCATAAATTGCTCATTCGCAAATTCATACGCCTGTTCGCTTCTTTGGAGATGTTCATCTACTGATTGTCTTGTTGCCAACGAAACCCCTCCTCAGTGAATGGGAAATCAAACTTAGTTTGAGCGGTCCAAAAATAATAACACCCGAAGGTTGAAGGAAAGAGAACCAAATTTTCCGTGTTTAACTAAAGGAATGAGAATCCTGCCTGCAGTCATAATAAACAAAAGAAAGCCGCATCCTGTTTTCAGATTGTGAACCCCCATCATTCATGCTACAATTTTAGGATGCATCTGATGTGAGGGAGGCTTTTTGAACATTGAACGAGAATAACCCTTTTCCTTATTCAAATACGGAAAAACGGTACCATACATTAAATTATCATCTGCGGGAGCATTTCGGGCATAAAGTGTTTAAAGTCGCGCTTGACGGCGGTTTTGACTGCCCGAATCGGGACGGCACGGTTGCACACGGAGGCTGCACATTCTGCAGCGCGGCGGGCTCCGGCGATTTTGCCGGCAATCGGGCCGATGACTTACTCACGCAATTTCACGATATCAAAAACCGCATGCACGAAAAGTGGAAAGACGGCAAATATATCGCATATTTCCAAGCGTTCACGAATACGCATGCTCCGGTAGAGGAGCTGCGAGAAAAATTCGAATCCGTCCTCAAGCTTGACGGCGTTGTCGGCATGTCGATCGCGACCCGTCCGGACTGCCTTCCGGACGATGTCGTGGAATATTTGGCCGAACTGAATGAGCGGACGTATTTGTGGGTTGAACTCGGGCTGCAGACCGTGCATGAGCGGACCGCCCTTCTGATCAACCGCGCCCATGATTTTGACTGCTATGTTGAGGGCGTCAATAAACTGAGAAAACACGGCATCCGCGTTTGTTCCCATATCATTAACGGGCTTCCGCTTGAAAACAGGGACATGATGATGGAGACGGCCAAAGCCGTCGCTGATTTGGATGTCCAAGGCATTAAAATTCACCTGCTTCACTTATTAAAAGGCACACCGATGGTGAAGCAATATGAAAAAGGAAAGCTGGAGTTCCTTTCTCAAGAAGAATATGTAAGTCTTGTATGTGATCAGCTCGAAATCATTCCCCCGGAAATGATCGTTCACCGCATTACGGGAGACGGGCCGATCGAATTAATGGTCGGACCAATGTGGAGCGTCAATAAGTGGGAAGTACTGGGCGCCATTCAAAAAGAGCTGGAAACACGAGGAAGCTATCAAGGAAAGCTCTTTAGAAAGATCGGGGAGGAGACCGCCCTATGACCTTGATGCACATCCTCCCTTTCAGTAAAGAATTGCTGAAGTCCGCCGCACAGGAAGGTGATATCACGGTTGACGCGACGATGGGCAACGGACATGATACCTATTTCCTGGCCGGCCTTGTCGGTGAGACAGGACATGTCCATGCCTTTGATATTCAAGCGGACGCACTCGCTAAAACGAAGGAACGGCTCGGTGCCGACTTCGGCCCGCGCGTCACGCTTCACCATAAGAGCCATGATCAAATAAAGGCATCGCTTCCTGAAGATGCGCACGGTCGTGTGGCTTGCGCCGTGTTTAATCTCGGCTATCTGCCCGGCGGCGATAAAAGCATTACGACAAACGGCCACTCAACCATTTCCGCAATCGAACAGCTCCTTGAACTGCTGAAGGAGAACGGGCTGATCGTTCTCGTTGTGTACCACGGGCATCCTGAAGGCAAGACGGAAAAAAGTGCATTACTGGAGTACTGCAGCAATCTTGATCAGGAAAAAGCGCGCGTGCTGAGCTACGGCTTTCTCAACCAGCGAAACGACCCGCCGTTTATTATAGCGATTGAAAAGAAATCTGCCGGCAAATAAAGAATCGGCCTGTCATAAGCGGGCCGATTCTTTTTGTGTTTACTTTTCAAGAAAAATCAATTACTATGAAATAATGGAAAAAAGCACATCTTTTAAGTGTAACATCTGGGAGGAGCGGCAGTTTGAATATTCTTCGCATCATATTTTCAAGTGTTCCCTATGTGATGTTCGTCATCATTTTATCAAGACATTTAGGATTTGAGTTCGCAAAAACCTATTACTGGTGGTTTGCTGCATTTTTTGTCATCGGGCTGATCGGCAAATTCGCAATGCACCTTGCGGCAAAAAAGAAACCGTTAAAAAAAGAGACAGCGTAAAATGCGCATGTCTCTTTTTCATCAGAAATATTAAGCGTAAGCACTTTCACCCATTACGAACTTTTCGTCCAAGCCATCTTCTGAAATTTGCGGTAGGCTCTTCCGTTGATATAAAAGAAAAATGACGTTTTTCCGCTAGCCCTGATCAGCTTTCGCGCGAGGCGGCCCATTTCTTTTTGGCCGGCGACTTTGTCATCGGATAAATAGACGCCGAGCAGCCCTCTGTTGATCAGCCGGTGAAAATTTTCATGCGGAATGCCTTGCAAATGTTCATCCGCTTTTTCAATAAAATGCTGCAGTCTCTGCATCATTTCTTCATGAGACTGATAATACGTACAGAAATTCAGATCGCCTTCAAGCAGATCCTCTTCCTGGTCAATTAAATAATCAAGCAGTATATGCAGCCCTTGTATGTACGGAAAATAACTGCTGCGGATTTTCTCAGCGGTATGTTCGTTAAAATCAGGCTGGAATGAGTAAGCAACGAGACAGAAAATGCCTAACGTCGATCCGGCGCAGGCCGAGAACTCAAACCACTCCATTTCCGGAAGCTGTGACCGGTACTGCTCAAACCAGCCTTTAAGCCTCGGAACGCGTTCATGCTCAACGACATGCTTATGAACCTGAAGATCGCAATAATAATCACACAGCTCAAGCAAATAAGGTTTAATGATACCGTAATGTTCTATTGACCCGAGCACCCGCTGGCATGTTCTGACCAGCTCATGAAGATAACCGCCGTCATCCCGCTCGTCTCTGTACTGATAGTACGGCCGCATCTCGGCACCGACCGTCAGCGCGTCACGCATGGAGAGATGAAGCATGCGGAAGTCCTCGGGATCAAGCGAGGTGCTGCGGTCGCACAGATTGTCCAGATAATCACTGATTGTCTGATACGCGATGATAAATTGCACGCATTTCTGTTTCTGCTCTCCCGAAAGCAGGGCTAAAATGCCGCCGCCTTCACAATGAAACGACTTATCGCGGATACTTGCGGCCGCCTGCTGCCGCAGTTCGGTATTTTTAATGGAATCTGATTTTTCCCGCCACATGTTCAATTCCTGATGAACGAGCGGAAAAATTTCCCGATACACTTTTGCCATAAGGTTAAAAGGATGTTCCGGTACTGTCAACATATGCACCCCCAGCGAATTCAAATATACTGATCTGTAAAGGCTTTTGCCGCCTTAAACACAGTTTCTCTTTCCGGTTCATTAAAAATTTCATGATAAAGCCCTTCCCATTCCCGGTACGATTTATTATGGGAAGCCACACCGGAAAACCATTTGCGGACCTTCATTTTATCGACGATTTTGTCATCTCCGCCCTGCATAAGCAAAAGCGGCACCTTTAAAAACGCATCAGTCGGCACCATAGCGGCATCAATGGTTTTTAAAAGCTCTCTGTACCATCTTACGGATACCTTCGTGACATATAAAGAATCGTTTTGATCCGCTTCAATCATATCCGCATTCCTCGTTGCCATATCAGGTGATAAGCCGGAATCCACTCTGAGGGACGGAGCGAGGACGTTCAGTCCTTTAGACGCAAAATCAAGGACTTTATTGACTTTTATTTGCAGACCCAGACAAGGTGATGATAAAATGAGTGCCGTAATGCGGGGATTTCTCTGCTGCTTAAACCATTCTATCGAAATCAGTCCGCCCATGCTGTGGCCCAAAAGGAAAACGGGCGCTTCAAGCGTTCTCGCTTTATCAATCCATATATCTACTTCATCAATGTATTCTTGGAAAGAGCGAATATGCCCTCTGGCGCGGGTCGACGTTCCCTGACCGGGCAAATCGCCCATCACCACGTTATATCCGGAAGATCTCCACATTTCAACGAGCCATTTATAACGTCCGTGGTATTCGCTTGCCCCGTGGATAATGACAATGGTACCGACGGGCCTGTCTGCTTTCCAAGTCCACATGCAGTTCACCTCTTACATAAATTTAGAGAAAGAAGGATGAGACATGATAATCTACCCTTATAAACAATTTACGCCTGACATACATCCTGAAGCGTTCATTGCGGATAACGCCGTCATTACGGGCGACGTCGTGATCGGAGAACAATCAAGCATTTGGTTCTCAGCCGTCATCCGGGGGGATGTTGCGCCGACAAGGATCGGAAAAAGAGTCAGCATACAAGACTTGAGCTGTCTGCATCAAAGTCCGAACCGCCCGCTTCTTATTGAAGATGACGTCACGATCGGCCATCAGGTTACACTGCACAGCGCAATCATCAAAAAGAATGCTTTAATCGGTATGGGCTCCGTCATTCTTGACGGGGCGGAAATCGGAGAAGGCGCGTTTATCGGCGCCGGAAGTCTCGTTCCTCCGGGCAAAACCATTCCTCCCGGCTGTCTTGCGTTCGGCCGGCCCGCAAAGGTTATCCGCCGGCTGACAGAAGAAGACATACGGGACATGGAAAGAATCAGAACGGAATATGTTGAAAAAGGCCGATACTATAAAACACTGCAAGAGAAATAAAAATAGATCAGCTTTGTTTTACTACTGTACCATTTTTCAAAATATTATTTAAGTAAAAACCATTTGCATTCTCCCGATTGTCAGGAAACAGAAGCAAAATGTTCAGGAATTTGTTTTATTCTTCCCCCGCCGGCCCGATCCTATGAAAAAAAGAGCCCATGTCCCGGGCTCTTTTTTTACGCTTTTTCGGCGAATGTCTGTCCGTTTTCCAGACCTATGTCTTTTCTTTTATGGAAACCTTTCCCGTAATAGGCGGCTAATAATATGCCGAACCAGACAGGCCCGATGATGACGGCCACCCGGGTCTCTGCATTAAAAGCCATCAGCACAACGACAAAAGCGAGAAATGCCAGCGAGATATATGAGGAAAAGGGGTATAAAGGCATTTTATATTTGAGTTTTTTCCGTTGTTCCGGCTGTAAGCTTTTCCGGTATTTCATTTGGGAAAGCAAAATAATCGACCATGTCCAAATCGCTCCGAACGTCGCAATGCTCGTCACCCACGTAAACACTTTCGCCGGCACCACGTAGTTCAGCAGAACGCCGATGCATAACGCGCCCGCTGAAACCAATACCGCTTTTCCTGGCACACCGCCTTTTGTGACCGTACCGTATGCTTTAGGCGCTTCATTTTGCTCCGCCAGATTGAACAGCATACGCCCCGTGCTGAAGATCCCGCTGTTGCAGGAAGAAAGAGCCGCCGTCAATACGACAAAATTAATGATTCCGGCTGCAGCGGGTATTCCGATTTTTTCAAATGTCAAAACAAACGGGCTTCCGCCTGAACCGATTTCCTGCCACGGATAAATTGACATAATGACAAACAAAGCTCCGACGTAAAAAATGAGAATGCGCCAAAAAACAGTATCTATGGCCCGCGCCAGTGATTTTTCCGGATTTTTGACCTCACCGGCTGTGACACCGATCAGCTCAATCCCGAGATAGGCAAACATGACCATTTGCAGCGACAGCAGCACCCCTTTAATCCCATTCGGGAAAAAGCCGCCGTGGCTCCATAAATTGCTGATTCCGAGCGCAACGCCTCCGTTTCCGAGACCGAATACGATCATCACCAGACCGATCGCGATCATTGACAGAATCGCCAAGACTTTAATGAGCGCAAACCAGAATTCAAGCTCACCGTACGCTTTGACCGCCAGAAAGTTGACAGCCGTCATAATGACGAGTGCACAAAGCGCCCAGATCCATGACGGCACGTCAGGGAACCAGTAGCCCATATAAATGCCGACCGCGGTGATTTCCGCCATGCAGGTAACAACCCATAAAAACCAATAATTCCAGCCTGTTAAAAACCCGGCAAGCGGACCGAGATAATCTCTGGCATACCGGCTGAATGAGCCGGCTACAGGCTTTTGAATCGCCATTTCCCCTAATGCCCGCATAATAAAAAACATAATCAGTCCGCTGCAGGCGTAAGCGGCTAAAATCCCCGGCCCGGCAAGCTTTATGGCAGAAGCCGACCCGAGAAACAGCCCGACTCCTATCGCGGCGCCCAACGACATAAGCGAGATATGCCGCTCTTCCAAGCCGCGGTGAAGCGTTTTTTCTTTGTTTTGCATAACTCTCCCTCCCCCTGATTTTGACAAAGAAACAACAAACCGAGACGAAATAGCCAGAAAACTCTTTCCGGAATCTACCCGATTAGTCCTATTATAACCTTTTTCTGAATATTGCGTAATACTTTGTCGAAAACAGAGCGGAATAGACGGTTTACAAAAAACAATAGAAAAAAGGCTTTCGATAACTCGAAAGCCTTTTGGATTAAACGAAAATGACTTCTTTCGGCTGATGATTCAGCTCTTCCGGCACCAGTCTTTTTTCGACATTGATGCTGTGCCAGATCATGAAGATCAGCACGGTCCAGATTTTGCGGCTGTTGTCCGCTCTGTCGGCACAATGATCTTCCAGAAGCTGAAGGACATAATCCTTTTCAATATAAGCGTCTGTTTCACTTTCGCGAATGATGTTGCGAACCCATTCGTTCATTTCATTTTTCAGCCAGTGGCGGATCGGCACAGGGAAGCCGAGTTTTTTGCGGTTAAGCACATGATCAGGCACTACCCCTTCAGCAGCTTTGCGCAGAAGGTATTTCGTCGTGCCGTTTTTCGTTTTCAATTCATCCGGAATTTTTGAAGCTACGTCAAACACGACTTTATCAAGGAATGGCACGCGCAGTTCCAATGAGTTGGCCATCGTCATTTTGTCAGCCTTTAACAGGATGTCGCCGCGCATCCACGTATGGATGTCAACATACTGCATTTTATTAATGTCGCTGTATGAACGGCTTTCCGTAAAGTACGGCTTCGTGACATCACGGTATGAAAGCTCTGGATTGTAATGTTTGAGCAGCTGTTTTTTCACGGGCTCTTCAAAAATCTTCGCATTACCGATATAGCGCTCCTCAAGCGGTGTGCAGCCGCGGACTAAGAGGCTTTTCCCTCTCATTCCTTCAGGCATGACGGACGCCACATGAAGAAGCATTTTTTTCAGACCGGACGGAATGCGTTCAAACGGTTTAAGCGAAAGCGGTTCGCGGTAAATATTGTACCCGCCGAACAGCTCGTCCGCGCCTTCCCCGGATAACGCGACCGTTACATGTTTTTTCGCTTCTTTCGCGACAAAGTACAAAGGAATCGCCGCCGGATCTGCAAGCGGGTCATCAAAGTGCCAGACGATTTTCGGAAGCTCGTTCATATACTCCTCGGGAGAAATGACTTTGCTGATGTTTTCAATCCCGAGCGCGGCAGCCGTTTCCTTCGCTACGTCAACCTCACTGAAGCCCTGCTGCTCAAAACCGACGGAAAATGTTTTAAGGCTCGGGTGAAATTCTTTCGCAACTGAGACGATAAAAGAAGAGTCGATACCGCCGGATAGAAACGAACCGACAGGCACGTCACTTCTCATGTGAACTTTGACAGAGTCAAAGATTGCGTCTCTGACTTCTTTCACCAATTTATCTTCATCAGACTGAACAGGCTTAAAGTTCGCTTTGAAATATGTTTTAAACGCGATGTCGCCTTCCGGACGGATCGTAAACTGGCTGCCCGGCTCGACTTTTTTCACTTCAGCGTCAAGCGTGCTCGGTTCAGGAACGAATTGGAAAGACATATATTGCTGTAAAGAAGCTGTATCAAGATCAATGCCGTTTTGAGCGGCCATTAAACTTTTTCTTTCAGATGCAAAATATACTTTGTCCCCGATGGTTGTGTAATACAGCGGTTTAATGCCGAACGGGTCTCTCGCGCCGTACATGACGCGGTCAGCTTTGTTCCAGATTAAAAACGCAAACATTCCGCGAAGCTTTGAAGCAGCTTCTTCTTTATAATGACGGTATGTCGCAAGGAGCACTTCGGTATCGGAATCTGTATTGAAAGTGTAGCCTTTCGCTTCAAGCTCTTCTCTCAATTCAATGTAATTATAGATTTCGCCGTTAAAAATGATCCAATATTTTTCGTCTTCATATGATAAAGGCTGTCCGCCGTTTTCTACGTCAATAATACTGAGCCGTCTGAAGCCGAATCCGACGTGCTCGTCATGATAATACCCATCGCTGTCAGGACCGCGGTGAACGATCATTTGGTTCATTTGTTTGATTAGCTCTTCTTGATCTGCGGTTTGAGTTAATGGATGCTTATTAAAAACACCGACAAATCCACACATAGTATAGCCTCCATAAGTGTAATTTTCTAATTGGACCCCCTTTTTATAGACGCTTTGTTACGCCATTGGTTTCACGCTATGTAAAAAATAAGCATGGCAGCATCTACAAAAAGGGAAAGCCGCTTAAGTAAGCGGCTATAAAATTATTCTCCTAGTGCTTCTTTGCGAAGCGCATCCGCCTTGTCAGTACGCTCCCAAGGAAGATCCACATCATGACGTCCGAAGTGGCCGTAAGCAGCTGTCTGCTTATAGATCGGGCGGCGCAGATCAAGCATTTTAATAATGCCGGCAGGTCTCAGGTCGAAGTTATTCCGTACGACTTCGATCAGTTTTTCTTCAGAAGCTTTTCCTGTATCAAATGTATTGATGGAAATAGAAACAGGCTGTGCCACGCCGATTGCGTATGCAAGCTGCACTTCACAAGAATCAGCAAGACCTGCTGCCACGATGTTTTTCGCTACGTATCTCGCAGCGTATGCCGCAGAACGGTCTACCTTCGTCGCATCCTTACCAGAGAATGCGCCGCCGCCGTGGCGTGCATATCCGCCGTATGTGTCAACGATGATTTTACGGCCGGTCAGACCCGCATCACCTTGAGGTCCGCCGATTACGAAACGTCCCGTAGGGTTGATGAAGTATTTTGTCTCTTCATCGATCAGTTCCTCAGGCACGACTGGGTTAATGACATGCTCTTTCAGATTGCGCTGAATCTGCTCAAGCGTAATTTCCGGGTGGTGCTGAGTCGAAATGACGATCGCGTCGATGCGGACCGGCTTGTTGTTTTCATCATATTCAACGGTAACTTGCGTTTTGCCGTCAGGGCGAAGGTACGGAAGAATGTCTTCTTTGCGGACTTCGCTCAAACGGCGGGCTAATTTATGCGCCAAAGAGATCGGAAGCGGCATAAGCTCTTTCGTTTCGTTACACGCATAACCGAACATCAGGCCTTGGTCTCCCGCTCCGATTGCTTCGATTTCAGCATCGCTCATTGTGCCTTCACGCGCTTCAAGAGCCTGATCGACACCCATTGCGATATCCGCAGACTGTTCATCAATTGATGTTAAAACAGCGCAAGTCTCCGCATCAAATCCATATTTGGCGCGTGTGTAGCCGATTTCTTTAATCGTTTCACGGACTGTTTTCGGAATGTCAACGTATGTTGATGTAGTAATCTCTCCGCTTACCAGCACAAGTCCTGTCGTTACAGATGTTTCGCAGGCCACGCGCGCGTTCGGGTCATTTTTTAAAATCTCATCTAAGATACTGTCAGAAATTTGGTCACAGATTTTGTCCGGATGACCCTCAGTAACAGATTCAGATGTAAATAGTCGACGGTTTTTACTCATTCACTTTTCCTCCTGAAAAAAGATCTTTTGCAAGACCTTCTCATATGATACGGAACTCGCTCCCTCTTAATACAATGTCATACTATATCAGAGAATGTTAATTGGCATATTTTATGAAATAAAAAAACCTTTTCCACTCGAGGAAAGGGTTTGGTCTGTGTGCCTTTCACTCTTATCGCTCAAGGAAAATATTAAACCTTGCATCAGGTTAGCACCTTGGTTTCCCACAGTGTTTTCACCTGCTTTTTTACAGAGAAACCGGTTGCTGGGCTTCATCGGGCCTGTCCCTCCGCCAGCTCGGGATAAGAGTATCCGCTCAATGAAATATCTTATCGTAAAAGGGCGGAAAGTGTCAATATGAATTAAAGCGATTACGCGCCTTTATTTCGGGAAGCAATGGAAAAACACAAACAAAAAACCTCAAATAGTATAGACTATTTTCAGATATATGTTATACTAATTCCACATTCAGCGAAATACAAATAAACCGGCAAAGGAAGGTTTTTATGAAATTAGTTGATTTAACCGCAGATCTTCAAGCATTACTTGCAAGTCCGAATGTGCATCATAATTTATCGGCTCCAAAACTTACCGAAAAAGTGATCAGCCGAAATGAAGGAACGCTGACATCAACGGGCGCCGTACGCGCCACCACCGGCGCATATACAGGCCGGTCACCTAAAGATAAATTTATCGTCCGTGAACAAAGCACAGAAAATCAAATTGATTGGGGCGCGGTGAATCAGCCCATTTCTGAAGAGGCGTTTGAAAAGTTGTACGCCAAAGTCGTCAGCTACTTAAAACAGCGGGATGAACTGTTTGTTTTTGAAGGGTTCGCGGGAGCGGATGAAAAATACAGACTGCCGATTACGGTCGTAAATGAATTTGCGTGGCACAATTTATTCGCGCGCCAGCTGTTTATCAGACCGGAGACGGATGAAAGAGATCCGCAAGCGCAGCCTTTCACCATTCTCTCGGCTCCGCATTTTAAAGCAGATCCGGAGACGGACGGCACGCATTCGGAAACATTTATCATTGTCTCTTTCGAAAAGCGCGTCATTTTAATCGGCGGCACCGAATACGCCGGAGAAATGAAAAAATCAATATTCTCCATTATGAACTTCCTGCTTCCGCAGCAGGATATACTGCCGATGCACTGCTCAGCCAATGTCGGTGAAAAAGGCGATGTCGCCCTGTTTTTCGGCCTTTCCGGCACAGGGAAAACGACGCTTTCAGCCGATGCGGACCGCAAACTGATCGGCGATGACGAGCACGGCTGGTCAGATTCCGGCGTTTTCAACATTGAAGGCGGATGTTACGCTAAATGTATCAATCTGAGCGAGGAAAAAGAACCGCAGATTTTTCGTGCGATCCGCTTCGGGTCTGTTCTTGAGAATGTCGTGCTTGATGAAAAAACGGGTGAAGCGGATTACGACAATTCCTTCTACACGGAAAACACAAGAGCCGCATATCCGATTGAGATGATCGGCAATATCGTGCAGCCGAGCATTGCCGGCCATCCGCAGGCGATCGTCTTTTTAACGGCGGACGCATTCGGCGTGCTTCCTCCGATCAGCAAACTGACGAAGGAACAGGCGATGTATCATTTCTTAAGCGGGTACACCAGTAAACTCGCGGGAACCGAACGCGGCGTGACATCTCCGCAAACGACTTTCTCGACGTGCTTCGGTTCACCGTTCCTTCCGCTTCCGGCGCATGTATATGCCGAAATGCTCGGGCATAAAATCGACGAACACGGCGTTCAAGTCTTCCTGGTCAACACAGGCTGGACCGGCGGAGGGTACGGAGTCGGAGAAAGGATGAAACTTTCGTATACAAGAGCGATGGTCAAGGCTGCTATTGAAGGCAGACTGAACCAGACTGACATGACGGCAGACAGCATTTTCGGCCTGCGCAGTCCCGTTCATGTTCCGGGCGTTCCGGATGAAGTTCTTCAGCCTGAAAACACGTGGAGCGATAAACAAGCATACAACGAAAAAGCGCTGTTTTTAGCCAATGAGTTTAAAGAAAACTTTAAAAAGTTTTCCCATGCAGACTCGATTGCCAAAGCCGGCGGACCTCTCGTGTAATCAAAAAAGCCAAGGGCGTTTATGCCCTCGGCTTTTGTTTTTTCAGTTTGTCGAATGAAGCGACGTGAGTCTGTATGTAATGCTTGTCCGGCCGTTCGCCCATTCGAGCTTTTGGACCTCGCCGGTGCCGGATTTCTCGCCGGTTTTCGTTTTGCGCACGTCCATCGGAATATCAAGAGGATAGACGCGGTAGCCCTCTTTCTCCAATAAAAAGATATTTTCCTCTATCCGTTTTTCATTGCCTTTTGTCACAATCATGGTATTAAATTCAACAGGCATTCCCAAAATGAAAATCCCCTTTCATTCTCTTATTCTTTATTATCATATCATAAATCAGGCATCTTACCGTGTCTTCATCCATTCCGCCAGCCGCCGGACAATGCGTCTGTTTTCCTGCGGCGGAAAATAATGCGTAAAACCGCTGTAATACCAAGTTTCCACCGGTTTCCCCGCCTCTTTCAGCTTGTCCTCGATCATTCGGGCGTGTTCGATCGAAACATTCTCATCATTCTCTCCATGGATGAGCAGCACAGGGGCCTGAATGCGGTCTGCTTTTTCAAACGGCGAACGCCAGCTGTATTCATCCGGCACCTTTTTCGGCGTGCCTCCGATCACCCGCTTCATCATCCGCCGCATATCCTTCCGCTCTTCATAAGTAAGCACCATATCGCTCACACCGCCCCATGATACGAGCGAAGCCGCTTGATGCCCCATTTCAATCGCGGTCAAAAGCCCCATGATTCCGCCCCGGGAAAATCCGAAAATATGCACCCGCCCTTCTCTGACGTTCGGATGCTCCCGAAGCAGGCGGAAAGCGGAAAACGCGTCCTCTCTGTCCTCTCCCGCAAAATCTTCATTTCCCTCGCCGCCCTGGTTGCCTCTGTAATAGGGCGCAAACACGACAAAGCCTTGGGAAGCGAATTGAACGATTCTTCCGGGGCGTACCATGCCGACATTTTTTATGCCGCCGCGCAAATATAAAAAACCGTCATATGTTCCCGGCGCCGCAGGCTCGGCAAGAAGCCCCTTTACCTTCAGCCCTTCTGACTCATAGCATACCTCAAAGAGGCGGATATGCGGACTCGGAGACGGGAACCTTTTCTTTTCTACCAGCAAAACAATGGCCTCCTTATATCATCAGTTTTTTTATTCTTTCCCAACGTGAATATGGGCACTCACACATTTTTTATACCCATCATACGATATGTAAAGCAGAAAAGGTTATTTAACGCTTAAAACAAGGAGGTTACACCGTGAACAAATGGCTCAAAACGGGCTGCGTTTTTGTCATATGCGCCTTTTTCCTGCTCATTCTTCCGGCTTGCAGACAGGAAGAAAGTCTGACAAAGGTAAAGGTGGCGGAAGTCACACACTCCATCTTCTATACGCCTCTGTATGTCGCTGAAGCAAAAGGTTTCTTTAAAAAAGAAGGGCTCCAAGTGTCACTTCAAACAACATGGGGCGGAGACAAAACAATGACATCGCTTTTGTCAAACGGGTCAGACATCGCGCTGATCGGTTCTGAAACATCCATTTACGTGGAGGCGCAGGGAGCAAAAGATCCGGTCATCAACTTCGCGCAGCTGACACAGACGGACGGCACATTTCTCGTGTCACGGAAGGATGAGAAATCATTCAAATGGAGCGATTTAAAAGGAAAAACATTTCTCGGCCAGCGAAAAGGCGGCATGCCCCAAATGGCCGGTGAGTACGTCCTGAAAAAGAATCACATAGAGCCGAAAAAAGACATTAACCTCGTTCAAAACATTGATTTCGCCAATATTTCCAACGCATTCGCATCCGGAACGGGTGATTATGTGCAGCTGTTTGAACCGACGGCATCCCAATTTGAAAAAGAAGGCATCGGCCATATCGTCGCATCCTTCGGAGAAGCTTCCGGCCAAATGCCATACACAACCTTTATGGCAAAAGAAAGTTATTTGAAAACCAATGAAAAGACGGCGGAAAAATTCACCCGCGCCATCTATCGCGCCCAGCAATGGGTGGAAAGCCATCCGGCCAAAGACATCGCAAAAACGATTCAGAAGGAATTTGCCGATACCGATCCGGCCATTATCGAAACATCAATAGAGCGATATAAAAAACAAAAGTCATTCTCTGCAGACCCAGTTCTGCAAAAGGATGAATGGGAACAGCTTCAATCTATTATGGATGAAGCCGGAGAGCTCCCGAAACACATTCCGTACAGCAAACTCGTCAACACAAAAATCGCCAAAAAAGTCACCTCAGAACAATAGGAGGAACATGAATGTCTTTTTTACATGTGGATCATGTAACACATACTTATTTCTCGCTGAAAGAAAAGACAACCGCCGTGAAAGATATACATTTTCAGATTGAAAAAGGGGATTTCATCTCCTTTCTCGGACCGAGCGGATGCGGAAAAACAACACTCCTGTCCATTCTGGCCGGCCTTATTACTCCTGCGCAAGGCCGGGTGCTGATTGAAGGAAGCGTGCCGAACCATAAAGAACACCAAATCGGTTATATGCTTCAGCAGGATTATTTATTTCCTTGGAAATCAATTGAGGAAAACGTGCTGCTCGGTTTACACATTTCAAAAACATTAACAGAAGAAAAAAGAGCTGAAGTTCTCAGCCTTCTGCCTAAGCTCGGATTAATCGGCGTTGAAAAGAAATACCCGAAAGAGCTGTCAGGCGGGATGCGGCAGCGGGCGGCACTTGCCAGAACTCTTGCACCGGACCCGGGACTGCTGCTCCTTGATGAACCGTTTTCCGCGCTGGACTTTCAAACGAAGCTTTCTTTGGAAAACCTTGTCTTCAGAACATTAAAGGATTTTCAAAAAACCGCCGTGCTCGTCACCCACGATATCGGTGAAGCCATCGCCATGAGCGATACGATCTATTTATTTTCGAATCAGCCGGGCACCATCCACCAAATATTCACCGTGCCTAAGGAGCTCGCGGCTTTAGATCCGTTTGACGCGCGTCAGGATCCAGCCTTTCAGCCGCTGTTTCAAACCATATGGAAGGAGCTGAATTCCCTTGAAAAACAGCAGCGGCACGATTGAACAGCTTCATCAGCAGTTTAAGAAAAGACACCAAAAAGAAAAGCTCCGGATCCGTGCGTATCAGGCCGCCATTTTTATCGTATTTTTTGCCGGATGGGAAATATCGAGCAGGGCGGGCTGGATCGATCCGTTAATCTTCAGCTCACCCTCCGCCGTTTGCAGGCTTTTAGTTGAAAAGATTGCGGACGGATCCCTTGCGGCGCACATCGGCGTAACCTTAGGAGAAACCGTTCTCGGCTTTTTGTTCGGCACGCTCCTCGGCACATGCCTCGCCGCTCTGTTATGGTGGTCAAACAGGCTCGCCCGGGTTTTAGACCCGTACCTCGTCATTTTAAACGCGATGCCGAAGGTCGCACTCGGACCGATTCTCATCGTGGCACTCGGACCGAATTTCACAAGCATTGTCGCCATGGGAGCAGTCATCAGTGTCATTATCACGACAATCGTCGTCTTTACGGCTTTTCAGGAAGTGGATGAAAACTATATTAAGGTGATGAAAACCTTCGGAGCGAAAAGAAGCATCATGTTTAAAGAAGTCATTCTGCCGGCGTGCGCCCCCGCGATTATTTCCGCGCTTAAAGTGAACGTCGGTTTATCCTGGGTCGGTGTGATCGTCGGCGAGTTTCTCGTTTCCGAAAAAGGTCTGGGCTACATGATCATTTACGGATTCCAGGTCTTCAATTTCACTCTTGTATTCTTAAGCCTTCTGATCATCGCGATTTTTGCGACATTGATGTATCAGGGAGTCGAACTGTTAGAAAGAAAATGGACGAAAGGAAAAATTTAAAAAAGACCCGTGCGTAAACGCCGGGTCTCCGTTTTTTATGATTGAAATACGCCGTCCTCTTTCAGCTTTTTCAGACTGATCGGAAGCACCGAATCTTTCATAATGAAACTGAATTTTTTATTTCGGGGGAGATTCTCCGGCAGTTCGCTGAACAGCACCGGCCCCTTTGTTTCAAAATAGTCAGCCTGTTTTTCAAGCTTTTCAATATCGGCAAAATAAATATTCTTCACGATTACCTTTTCCCTGCCGAGAACTTTATACTGTCCGACGTACTTCAGATGTCTTACCGCGGCGCCGGTTTCTTCTTTCAC
The DNA here is from genome assembly GCF_041222765.1 of Bacillus sp. JNUCC-21. Taxonomy (NCBI): domain Bacteria; kingdom Bacillati; phylum Bacillota; class Bacilli; order Caryophanales; family Bacillaceae; genus Bacillus; species Bacillus sp. JNUCC-21. Next base: position 3,141,250 of record NZ_CP166019.1, read on the forward strand.
CTCGCGCAAGGCCGCTTCCTCCGCACATTCCATCGGCTCCACTTTTCCGCCCGGAAATTCAAACCCCCGGTCTTCGTGCTCAGTCAAAAGCCACTTATCTCCATATCGGCATATGACCCACACGTGCTTCGGGCTGTCTGAAAAAGGCTGGTGTTCAAAGGAGAGCTGAACAGTGTTCTGATAATAGTCTTTAAACTCGTACATGTTTATCCCTCTAATCCGTTCCTTCATATCTTCCATACATCATACCACAGTTGCGTTTGTTCGGAAGCCCTTTATCAAAAATTCAGAGGAAAACCATCATACCCGCTAGTATAGCCTCCTTTGAAGCAAATGTTACGGTTTGCGCTTGAATTTATTTTTCAAAGTATCCAATAGGTCGACAAGCACCTGCGGAACCGGTATGCCCAGCGAGCTTGCCGTAATCACGATCTGAACCGATTCGTATAAGATATAAAACATGATAGCCAAATTACGGATGGCGCCTTCGGTATGAAGCAGCTGGTCAAAAAAATGGCAAACTGAGACTAATGCCAGGGTCACGATTTTTTTGACCAGCCGCGCAAAAAGCTTTCTTGCGCTCAGCTGCTGCAAAAGAGATTCTTTTAAGCTTGTACTGATAAACTCAATCGCCATGACCGATAGCAAAATCAGAAACGAATACTGAAAACCTCCGAAGAAAAACCCCGCTGCCGACACGATCACTGCAAAAAACGAAAAGATGCCAAAGTCTTTGCCCACTTGATCCAACATCCTTTCACAGAAACGGCCTTACATTATTCTATGAAAAGTGAATGGAACGGACTGGATTTTTCAGAAAAATGGACAACACCTCTCTTCGGCAGCCAAATAAAAGACCGAGTGCTTTATAGCCCCGGTCCTCCCTTGTTGATTATCCCAAATACGCTTTCAGCATCCAGTTATGTTTTTCGATATTCTGGTGAATGGCAAGCAGCATATCACCGGTCGTTTCGTCTCCTACCTCATCTGCGAGATCCATGCCGCTTTTCAGCTCTTCCGCAATGACAGTGAAATCATCATAAATGTTCTGTACCATTTGTTCTGCGCTCTCATTGCCTTCCGCTTCTTTTACAGACGCTGTCTTCAATGATTCCGTCATTGTGCCGATCGGCTTGCCGTTTAATGCCAGCAGACGTTCTGCCAGATCATCAATATATGTAGCCGTTTCGTTATACAGCTCCTCGAACTTTTCATGCAATGTGAAAAAGTCCTTCCCTTTGACGTACCAATGATAGTTATGTAATTTCACATACATGACCGTCCAGTTTGCAACTTGCTTATTGACTGCGTCCAATAGTTTTTCTGACATGCCTATCTTCCTCCTTTGGTTTACTATTGATATACCCTATATATCGTGTGTTAAAACATAAATTTTTAGCCCTTGGTTTTACGGATGGAAAATATGTTATGATTTGTTAAAAAGGAGGGGTTTCATGGTGCTTCTTCTGAGCTTCGGCTTTCTTATCGTGCTCGCCGTGCTGCTTTTATCCATCTGGTCGACTGTAAGAGCTTATAATGTAAAACATACGATTGACCCGCCGGAGGACGCATCAAAAGGCTTGACGAATAAAAAAAATCCTTAATGATGATGCGTCTGTTCCTCATGGCCGGAGGAATCATCGGCAGCTTCAGCATCCCCGACACGCACTTTTACAGTCGGCATATTATGCTGCTGATTTGCCGTTACGTGGGATTGAACGGTATACACACCCTCTTCATCAAATTCAGTCCGCAGGTGATACGCCCCTTTTTCCTCCTTGGCCTTGCTTGTTTTGCTGCTGCCTTTTTTTCCTTCTTTCCATACTTCAAACATGACTTCATCCGCATCCGTGACACGCTTGCCGCCGTAAAAAACCTCCGCCTTGTATTCCGTTTTTTCATGCGGTGCTGCCGTTTCCGGTCCTGTAAGCTTGACCTCAAGCGCTTTAGGCTCTTCATCCGCGGAGGTTTTGTCCGAATTGCCCCCGCAGGAAGATAATAGAAATACCATACCGCACATACCTGCCAATACAGCCCGTTTCATCCCATCACTCCTTCATGTTTGCTTCTATTTTAACAAACGCTTACACATAAGGTGTGACATTTTTTAGAAATATGTAAAAAAGCCTTTTTGCATGTCAGCAAAAAGGCCTGTTTTTTATCCGAACACTTTCAGCAAATCTTCTTTATCCTGTGACAGCCAGAAACGCATCAGACGTTTCGCGCCTTCTAAATCATGAAGTTTCGCCTGGCCGCACTGTTTTTCGTTGGCCGCCGGAATCTCCGTAATATCGATGGCCTCTTTCAGCGTAGCGTCAAGCAGGTCTACAATTTCTTCCGCTGTCGGCTCGCCGCTGACAACAAGATAATAGCCTGTCTGGCAGCCCATCGGTGAGATATCTATGATGTCGAAGTGATCGTATTTCTCAGAATGTGTGCGAATCGTAAACGCAAGCAAGTGCTCAAGCGTATGAATCGTATCCGGCTTCATCGCCTGTTTGTTCGGCTGGCAGAAGCGAATGTCAAACTTATTCACGACGCCGTCTGTTCCGACTTTATGCACTCCGCAATGTCTTACATACGGAGCCACAACCGCATTATGGTCAAGCTCAAAACTTTCTACTGAAGGCATAATGGCACTCCCTTTTTTTCAGAATATGCATCCATTATAACACAGTTTTCCGATAAGAATTGTGGCGGAAGCTTTTCAATCTGAAATTTTTTTTCTATACTAGCATCAGAAAGGTGGTTTTTTGATGAAAACCATAATGATTGCGTTCATCCGCGGATACCAGAAGTTCATCTCTCCGCTGACGCCGCCGTCATGCCGCTTTTATCCGACCTGTTCGCAGTACGGAATCGAAGCCGTCAAGACTCACGGCGCATTAAAAGGCGGATGGCTGACACTGAAGCGGATTTTAAAGTGCCACCCTTTTCATCCGGGCGGTGTTGATCCCGTACCGGACAAGAAAGAAAAACATTAGTCCATATGCTGGTAACCGTCGATCACCAGATCAAGTTTACCGGTTTCAGGATCAATCACCAGACCGTGCACCGGCACATTGTCAGGGAATAGCGGATGGTGTTTAATGACGTTTACGCTGTCTGTAACACTCGCTTCTACTGAATCAAAGCTTTTCAGCCATTGATCAAGATCAACTCCTGAGTGCTTCAGCATGTCAATCCGCTCTTTCGGAATACCGCGGTCGATAATTTTATCGAGCATATCCTCGCTGTTGATTTTGCTCATGCCGCAATCATGGTGGCCGATAACGCAGACTTCATCGGCGTTTAATTCGTATACGGCCACTAAAAGGCTGCGCATGATACTTCCGAACGGGTGGGCGACAAGCGCGCCGGCACTTTTAATAATTTTCACATCGCCGTTTCGCATATTCATCGCATGCGGAAGCAATTCTACAAGACGTGTGTCCATACAAGACAAAATCGCCATTTTTTTATCCGGGAATTTAGATGTTTGGTATTTTTCATAATCTTTGTTTTTAGTGAACTGCTCATTAAATTGCATGATATCGTTTAGAAGACTCATCTTGGTGTTTCCTTTCTGCTTTTTTATTCACAATATAACATAAGACGGGTCATTTCGTCACTCCCCGCACGAGATGACAAAGTGCTCAATAAATAAGACAAACCCCATTGGGCTTGTCTTATTTTCCCATATTGTATTTTTTGTTGAACTGTTCGACTCTCCCGCCTTTTTCGTTGAACTTTTGGCGGCCTGTATAAAACGGATGCGTATCTGAGCTGACTTCCACTTTAATCAGCGGGTATGTTTTTCCGTCTTCCCACTCTGCCGTTTCCGCTGACGTTTTCGTAGAATGGCTTAAAAAGCGATAGCCGCTGTTCACATCTTGAAAAATCACTTGATGGTTATCCGGATGAATATCTTTTTTCATGCTGATCTCCCTTTCTCAAATCGTAATAATTACGTTTTATTTTAAACCTTAAATAACCGCTTGTCAATCATATATGCCCTGATCCCTTGATTTCTAAACCCTGCACATATATGGAATCGGAAGAATAATCTAATCGCTTCAGCAAATAATATAACCACATTACATAAAACGGTAATTTAGAAAGGCGGTTTATGATCGTGGATGATTTAGTATTAGCCAGAAGCCTGTTCGGGACAACCATGGGCTTTCATATTATTTTTGCGACGCTTGGTGTCGGCTTGCCTCTGATGATTTTAATGGCTGAATTGATTTATCAAAAAACAAAAGATCCGCATTATGCCATTATGGCGAAAAGGTGGACGAAGGCGCAGGCTGTTCTGCTCGGCGTGGCGATACCGACCGGAACGATCGCGGGTACACAGCTTGCCCTTTTGTGGCCCGGATTTATGGAAGTCATCGGCAGGGTGATGTCCCTCCCGTTTCAGATTGAAATTTATGCATTCTTTATCGAAGCGCTGTTTATGTCCATTTATGTCTACGCCGCTGACCGGCTGACTCCGGCGATGCGCATCATTGCCGTAATTTTCGTTTTGATCGGCGCCGCGGCATCCGCCGTCTTAATCACAAATGTTCACGCATTTGAAGGAACGCCGGCCGGCTTTAAAATTTTAAACGGCAAAATCACTGACGTCGAACCTTGGGCAGCGTTTTTTAATCCAAGCTTTTTCACCACCGCGGGCCATGTCGTACTGACGGCTTTCATGACCGGGGCATTTATCGTTGCGTCAGTTGCGGCTTATAAAATGCTGAGAACGAGAAAACAGGAGCAGGTATACCGCTTTCACCGAAAAGCGCTGCTGCTCGCCTTAACGATCGGCGGAATCTTTTCCATTCTTGCCTCTTTAAACGGTCACGAGTCAGCCCAGCTTCTTTACGAATACCAGCCTGAGAAGCTTGCGGGCGCAGAAGGGCTCTTTGAAACTAGATCACACGCTCCGCTTGCGATCGGGGGTTTTACTGATGCAAAAGAAGAAAAAGTAAAATGGGCGATAGAGGTGCCGTGGGCTTTAAGCTTTTTGGCCGCAAACAGCTTTGATACCGTCGTCAAAGGATTGAACGCGTTTCCGAAAGACGAGTGGCCGCCTTTATTCATCCATACACTGTTTAACGGAATGGTCGGCATCGGAATGCTGCTCATTTTGTACTCAATCATCGGCATCGTGTGGAGAAAAATTTTAAAGAAAGACAGCTTTCCGACTTGGCTTTTGATTTTATTTTTAACCGCAGGACCGCTCAGTCTGATCGGAATTGAATTCGGGTGGATATTCGCTTGTACGGGGCGGCAGCCATGGGTGATTTACCATCTCTTGAAAACGTCAGATGTCGTCACGACAACCGGTTCAATCGGTTTGCTGTTCATCCTGTTTACGGTCGTTTACGCCATTTTGGCAGCCGCAGTCATTTATGTGCTGCTTTATTATTTCCGCAAACATCCCGTTGAGGAGGATGTAAAAGCGGCGGAATCCTAACAATAGAAAGGGCTGAATTGAAATGGACATTACCATGGATGCTCTCATTGCGATATCAATCGTATGGGGCTTCGTGTTTATCTACGCGGTCATGGCAACGATGGACTTCGGAGCCGGCTTTTGGTCTATGATTTATTTAAATAAAGAACAAACAAAGGCGACAAACATCGCCAACCGTTATTTGTCCCCGACATGGGAAGTGACCAACGTCTTTATCGTCGCAATCGTTGTCGCCCTATTCAGCTTCTTTCCAGGGGCAACCTTCGTGCTGGGAACCGTTTTATTGATCCCGGGGAGTATTATTTTGCTGCTTTTAGCCATCCGCAGCGGCTTTCTCGTCTTCTCCAATACGGCGAAGGAAAGAAAAATCATGAGATATATCTCCGGAATTTCGGGCTTCATTATTCCCGCTGTGCTGATTTTGGTCCTTCCGGTCACACACGGAGGATTTATTGATAAGACGGGCGGCGTGTATCACCTGAATTTGGCAAATGTCTTTACAAGCCTTAATGCGTATGCGTTTATCGGCTTTGCCATTTTAAGCACTTTATTTTTATCTTCACTGCTTCTGGCCGATTTTTCAAATGTTGCGGAAGAGGAGCATGCGTACCGCATCTACAGACGGAGCTCTTTACTAACAGGGCCGCTGTCGCTTCTTTTTGCCTTCTTCATTATGCTGACATTACGCTCTGAAGCCGGCTGGCTGTATACGGGGATGATGAAAGACAAGACATGGCTCATTCTGTCTGTCATTACATTCATCATTGCCGGCGTGGCTCTGTTTTTGCCGAATAAACGCTTCGGCCGCAACCTCGGCAAACCAAGAATCGCCATGATCGCCATTGCGCTTCAATACTTTCTGGCAAGCTATGCATACGGACGGGCGCATCTTCCTTATATGATTTATCCGGATATTACGGTCATGTCAGGATTTACGGAGCCGGCAACCTTCAGGGCGCTGTTTATGACGTATATCGTCGCTTTCATCATTTTGTTTCCCGGGTTTTATTTCTTCTGGAAGCTCTTTATGAAAGACAGACGTTATATCCGCCAGGAGGAATAACAGAAATCAGGGCGGCTCATACTAATGGCGTACCTTTTATCTTGGAGGGGAGCCAGCATGGACCAAAAAATTCTGTGTGAAGTCAATAACTGTTCATATTGGGGCAGAGGAAACAAATGCACGGCCGACGCTATTTATGTGGTCAGCCATACAGGCGAAACCGCTGAAAAAAGTGAAGAAACGGATTGCAAAACCTTTAAACCGCATGATTTATAAAAGAAAAGAGCTGTTTTATACAGCTCTTTTTCATTTCCGCGCCGCAAGCCTTTTTGAAATCAGCCCCTGAGCCGGAGAAAATCGCGCGGATGAGAAGCATGGCAGAAAGGCGGTTCGTCGGCAAATATAGGCTGCAGGCGGTACAATCAGTATCGCATTCATGACAAGCACAGAATTTTTTTCAAGATGTACATCTTGGCCCAAGCCAGAAAGCAACACCTGCGCGCTGTTTGAAGAATAAAAAAATCATCGCATTCGCCTATTAAAAAAACCGGCTGATACAGCCGGTTCAAACTGGGGAAGGGGTGATGATGAACAGTTTCAATATAACAGCAGCATACAGGCAGCTCAACTCGCTGAAATGTCTTTTTATCAGTTGTTTGTCGTAAAAACGTCCATTTGGGTGACGTATTTTCTCATTATTTCCTGATTGACTTCGACACCCAGTCCGGGACCGTCCGGAACAGAGATGAATCCCTCTTCGATACGGATATCAGGAGTGACAATATCCTCCTCCCAGTATCGGTCTGATGAGGAAATGTCACCCGGTATCGTAAATTGCGGCAGCGAAGCGAGCGCGACTGTCTGCGCTCTCGAAATGCCGGTTTCAAACATTCCGCCGCACCAAACCGGCATGTGATGCTCTCTGCATAAGTCATGTATTTTTAAAGCCTCTGTCAGGCCTCCTACACGCGCCGGTTTTATGTTAATGATTTTACAGCTCCCAAGCTCAATCGCCCGCCTCGCGTCATCATATGAGCATATGCTTTCATCGAGGCATACCGCGGTTCTCAAGTGTTTCTGCAGGTGGCGGTGATCGACAATATCATCTGCCTGAAGCGGCTGTTCTATCATCATGAGCTGGAATTCATCCAACTCTTTCAGCCTGCTGATGTCTTTCAGTTCATATGCCGAGTTGGCATCCGCCATCAGCGGTACGTTCGGAAAACGGCTGCGGATGGCTCTGACCAGATCAACGTCATGGCCGGGCTGAATTTTTATTTTTATACGTTGATAACCTTCTTTTACGTATTGCTCAATTTCCCGAAGCATCTCATCAGCCGAAGCCAGCCCCACCGCCACGCCGGCGGGCACTTTATCTCTTTTGCCCCCTAAGGCTTCTGCGAGAGATATCCCCTTTTTCTTGGCATATAGATCCCACACGGCTGATTCAAGCCCCGCTTTTGCCATGCGGTTTCCTTTGAAACGCGCGAGACTGTCAGGCACTTCTGACGGATGGAAAAACTCGCGGCCTACGATATTCGGGATAAAAAAATCTCTCAGCATATGCGCGCATGTCTGAATCGTTTCTTCTGTATACCACGGAGAAGAAAACGCCGATACCTCCCCCCAGCCGGTTCTCCCGGTTTCATCGATCGCTTCCACGATCAAAAATTTACGGTCCTGCAGCGTTTCAATACTTGTTTTAAACGGTTTTTTCAGCCTCATACTTACATGATAAAGGGTGATTTTTTCAATCTTAATCATGACAATTCTCCTTTACGAAGCTCATTCAGCCGATGCCTCATCAGTTTATTGGACGCGTTCCGCGGGAGCCCGTCAACCTCGAAAAAAGCAGCCGGTATTTTATATTTTGCAAGCCGCTCACGGCAAAAGGCGGTCAGCTCCTCAGAACTGACAGAAGAAGTCAGCACGAGAAAAGCATGCGGCACTTTCCCCCACTTCGGATCTTCGGCTCCCGAAACACCGGCCTCCGCTACAGCCGGATGGGCAAGCAGCGCCGCTTCCACTTCTGCCGGGTAGATGTTTTCTCCGCCTGAAATAATGAGGTCCGACCGCCTGTCCAGCACGTATAAAAACCCTTCATCATCCAAATAGCCAAGATCGCCCGTTTTAAACCATCCATTATGAAAAGCGGCCTGGTTTGCGTCATCACGATGGTAATACCCTTTCATTACATTCGGGCCTTTCACCGTAATTTCACCGTGTTCAAACGGCGCACAAGGGTTTCCGTCTTTTTCAATTCTAATTTCGCATGAAAACAGCGGTTTACCGGCCGAGCCGAGCTTGTCCATACTGAATTCCGGAGAAAGCGTGACAATCTGTGAGCAGGTTTCAGTCAAGCCGTAAGATTGGAATACCGGAAATTGTTTCCTGCGGCATTCTTCAAGGAGCGGCAGCGGTGCCGGACCCCCGCCAAGCAAAATGCAGCGCAGTGATTCAGGACATTGTTCAGTTTCCGCAAGCAGGCCCGAAAGCATGGTCTGCACCGCTGAAATGATCGTGACCTGATGGGAGCTGATGCTGTCAAGCACATCGGTGACAGAAAATTTTTGATGAAGCACGACAGGCATGCCGTAAATGACCGACTTAAACAACGCAGACAGACCGCTGATATGAAACAGCGGCAGCGCAATAAGCCAGCGGTCCCGCTCCGTGACCCCCAGATTCAGCGCAGACGATACAGCGCTGGAATAATGATTACCGAAAGTCTGCTGCACCCCCTTCGGCCTTCCCGTTGTTCCTGATGTATACATAAGAGTCGCCGTATCATCAAGCGTTACATAAGCTTCAGGTTCCATGTCTTCAGCGGCTTTGGCCTGCAGCTCGTCCACATCCGCGGTGGCGACCGCAGATTCATATTCTTCGCGGCAAAAACCGTCCTCCGTCAATAAAAGCTTAGCCTGTGAATCTTCGAGCTGAAACATCCGTTCCTGTTTTGAGAGCTTCGTATTCAACAGCACAGCTTCCGCCCCTAATAAGAAGCAGGCGTGAACGGCATAAACCATTTCCGGTCTGTTAGAAAGCAAAATCGCAGCGCGGTCTCCTTTTTTAAGCGAGCAGTATTTGGACAGCCGCGCGGCCATTTGCCTAGAAGCATGATATAATTCTCTGAATGTCATCTGTTTGTTTTCAAATATGAGAGCGATTCTCTCTGGTGTCAGCTGAGCCCTTTGAATGAGCCAATTCGGCTGTTCTGTCAGCATGTTATCATCTCCGAGGTAAAAGTACTTTTTTTGAAAAGAAAACAGCTTGGACCAGAGCGGCTCAAGCTGTTTCGTAGTGTCATCTGATCACGGAAAACGAGGGAACTGACCGAAATCGGGACTGCGTTTCTCTTTAAAGGAATCGCGGCCTTCTTTCGCTTCGTCAGTCGTGTAATAAAGAAGCGTTGCATCTCCTGCAAATTGCTGAATTCCGGCGAGGCCGTCTGTATCTGCGTTAAATGCCGCTTTAAGGAAACGAAGGGCTGTAGGGCTTTTCTCAAGCATTTCTTCACACCATTTAATTGTTTCCTCTTCAAGTTTCTCTAATGGGACAACCGTATTGACAAGCCCCATGTCGAGCGCTTCCTGCGCGTTGTATTGACGGCACAGGTACCAGATTTCACGGGCTTTCTTATGTCCGACGATACGCGCCAGGTAACCTGAGCCGTAACCGGCATCAAAGCTTCCCACTTTCGGTCCGGTTTGGCCGAAAATCGCGTTATCGGCCGCAATCGTTAAATCACAGACGATATGAAGCACATGGCCTCCGCCGATGGCATAGCCTGATACCATCGCTACGACCGGTTTAGGAATAACGCGGATCAAACGCTGAAGATCAAGCACATTCAGACGCGGGATCTGATCGTCTCCGACATATCCGCCGTGACCGCGGACTTTTTGGTCTCCGCCTGAACAGAATGCTTTATCTCCCGCTCCCGCAAGAACGATGACACCAATATTGGAATCATCACGCGCACGAGCAAACGCGTCAATCATTTCTGATACCGTCTTAGGAGTAAATGCGTTATGTACCTCCGGGCGGTTAATTGTTATTTTTGCAATACCGTTATACGTCTCGTACAGGATTTCATCGTACTGACGTTCACTTTTCCATTCTGCAGCCATTGATATGACCTCCTTCATTTTTGCCTGAGTCCGGCCGAAAAGCTATTTTCTTTATGCTTTACAAGCCGTATAAAAACTCACTTACTATCTTACCAAAAATTCGCGGCTGTTCCACATGTACCGTGTGCCCCGCCTGTTTGACAACCTCTATTTTACTTGATGGGAGCAGGTTATGCACCTTTTGATTAATAGCGCAAAACTTTTCATCCCATTCACCGCATATGAGCAGGACGGGCGCTTTGATGCGGTGTAATGCCTCCCACCAGGAAGGCTGTGAGCCCGTCCCCATTCCGAGCAGGCTGCCTGCAAGTCCGGACGGATTATTTTTCAGCCTGCCGGCACGGATGGACGCCTTTACGCTGTCCGGCAGAGAAAGCTGCGTGGCAAACAACGGAATGCCCTCCCAATAATCGACAAACGATGTTATACCTTCCCGCAATATAAAATCAGCAAGCTTCCGGTCTGACTGAATCCGCTTTTTGCGTTCCTGAAGCGTGCTGAGGCCCGGGGTTGTACTTTCCAAAACAAGCGCTGACACCCGATGCGGAAATGCCTGTGCAAAGGAATACGCAAGTCTTCCCCCCATAGAATAACCAATAAGTTTCACTTTGTGAAGTTTTAATTGATCAAAAACGGCGGCAAGGTCCGCAACCTGCCGGCTCGCACTGTACCTTGCCGCTTGCACAGGCGCGTCTGTCTCCCCGTGACCCAGGCAGTCAATCATCACCATTCGTTCGCCGGGAAACATGCCGCGTAAAAACATCCATGATTCTTTTCTGCCCGTAAATCCATGCAGACAAACAATAGCTTCAGATGATTCGTGTCCGCTATCAGCAGCACGATAGCATACGCCATCGGCCGTTTTAACTGTTACAGTTTCCATTCTTTTTTCACTTCCCGCACTGCGGCCTGCAGCAGATCGCGATGGAATTGAACTCTTGATGTCCGATCTGTTTTCAGCTCGATTATATGAAGTCCGGGCTTGTCCGCCTGCGGCTGATACGCATCCTTAAATGCCTCCCATGTCTCAGGGCAAGTATACGTCCCGCCGTACAGTGCGGCGGCATGCCGGAAATCAAGACCCGTCGGCGTACCGAACAGTTCTTCAAAATGAGTCTTATCAGATGCCTGCGGCAAAAACGAGAAAATCCCGCCGCCATCATTGTTTATTAAAATAACCGTAAGCGGAATTCCAAGTTTTTTAGCCGCTAACAGCCCGTTTAAATCATGGTAAAACGATAAATCTCCAATGACAAGCGTGACAGGAGCTTTTGTACCCTCACACAGTCCCATAGCCGAGGAGACAACTCCGTCAATTCCGTTAGCGCCGCGGTTGGCATAGACACGGAAGGAGCGATCTTGTTTTTCAAAGAACGTATCCACGTCGCGAATCGGCATGCTGTTTCCGACAAAAATCGAACTGCCTTCAGGGACAAGGTGCTGAAGCTGACGATATACATTTCCTTCAAATGATAAATCATCCATGCTTGCGTCCTGTAAATGACTCCGGAACCGGTCATTGACAAACTGCCATTTCTCAAACCATCCGGACGGCCGCTTTCCGGTTTCAGCTGAACGGACCGCTTCCAAAAACACAGACGGATGGCAATGAATCATATGCGCGCCGGCCTGGGTGGGATCTCTCCATCCTCCGTCTTCATCGACGATAAACTGCTCAATGGCAGGATCATCTCTGAGCCATAAAAAGAGCGGTTTGGAAACCGGCATCGGGCCGAAGCGGATCACAGCGTCCGGGCGAAGCGCCTCTTTTATTTCTTCATCTTTTAAAAACGAGTCATAAGCATCAATAATCAGCGTCTTATCATGCTCCCCGTTTCGGAGGTTTGAAAGCGGGTCAGCTAAAATCGGAAACTGAAGCATCTCGGCAAGCGCGATGATTTGCTGCTTTTCTGCTTCACCGTGAATTTCGCCGCAGACGATCATACCTCTTTCGGTCCCCGCAAGACGCTCTGTAATATGACAGAGAGAACCTTGATCAGCTGACTGAATCCCTGTTGTGACTGAGACGTGCCGCCCCTTTCTCATTCTTTCAAAAGGTCCGGCTGATAAATCCGGCATCAAAGGCTCTCTGAGCGGCACATTGATATGGACTGGCCCCATCGGGCGCTTCCCGGCTTCACTCACGGCTCTGCCGGCCAATGTTCTGATATAGCTCAGCATTTGAGGATTTTCTTCAGGCAGAGCCGAGTCTGTGAAAAACTTAACAAAGTTACCGAACAGAAAATGCTGGTTAATCGCCTGAGGCGCCCCCACTTCCCTCAATTCATGGGGCCGATCTGCAGTCAGGACAATAAGCGGCACTCTTGAATAATGAGCTTCAATCACGGCCGGATAGAAGTTAGCCGCTGCCGTTCCTGATGTACAAATCAGCATGACCGGACGCTGGCGGGCTTTTGCAAGACCGAGTGCGAAAAAACCTGCGGATCGTTCATCAATCTGTATATGGACTTGAATATCCGGGTGGGCCGCCGCCAAAACCGCCAAGGGAGTTGACCTCGACCCCGGGCAAACAACTGCGTCGGTGACACCCGATAAAGCGAATTCATCAATAAAGCTTCCGATATAATGTGTAATCGGGTTTGTCAAAGCCTTTCACCTCCTAAAGCAGAGATCATCGGCTTTAGTTTAATTTGTGTTTCTTCATATTCTGATTGCGGATCTGAATCTTCAACAATGCCGCAGCCTGCGAAAAGCCGCGCATTTTTGCCTTCAATCAGCCCTGATCGGATAGCCACGACAAATTCTCCGTTTTCCCTGCCGTCCATCCAGCCGATCGGAGCCGCATACCATCCGCGTGTCATCGGTTCAATGTCAGCGATAACTTCAACAGCTTTCTGCTGGGGAGCTCCGCCCAATGCCGGTGTGGGATGCAGCTTTTCAATTAAATCAAACAGCGAAGCGGACGTTTTAAGATGGCCTGTGATCGGTGTATATAGATGCTGAACACTTTTTGTTTTATATAATTGCGGACCTGCAGGCTTTTTCACATCGCTGCAGCTCGACAAGAAAGAATCGTGTATCATCTGAACCACAAAATCATGTTCCGCGAGATTTTTTTCGTCATGCAGCAGCTCTTTGCCGAGACGGTCATCTTCTTGTTGATTTTCTCCGCGCTTAATTGAACCTGCCAGACAGGTGGACATAACGTCTTTGCCGGATTTTTTGATCAGCCGTTCCGGTGAAGCGCCGACAAAGCATTTATCTCCCTGCTCAATCGCAAAAACATAGCTTGTCGTTTGGTCCGTCAAAAGCTTGCGGACAACGCTCTCCGCCGGAATAGGCCCATCATATGACAAAACGACTTCCCTTGCCAGCACGACTTTATCATATTGATTTGCTTTCATATCATTTGTTGCTGTTTTAATGGCTTCAAGCCAGTTTTCCACATCAAGTTCTTCCGCTTTTGTTAAAACAGGATATTCTTCATACTCGATTGAAGAAACTGAAAAAGCTTCCGAAAAAGATTTCAGACGTTTCAGCGTATCTTCTGCCAGATTACCGTCTGCCGCCCATTGATTGACGGTTAAATAATCACCATCTGCCGTCTTTGTCAGCATGAGTGAGGGGATAAAGAACAGTCCTTCTTCGAACCCGTTCCATTCGTCTCCTCTCTCTTCAGCGGGATTAAATGAAAAACCGCCGAATAAGACAGGGCCGACCGCGGTATGCGCCGCCTCTTCTTCTTCATGAATATGAAAAGCCGTCTTTTTAAAGCGCTCCCATTGTTCAAAAACGTCGTGATAACGCTTTCCATTTTTTTCATTCGATTGGAACAGCGCTTCTGTGCCAAGACCGACTATTGTTAATTCACTACCGGGTTCTGACCAAAAAAATCGTTTGCCTTTATATTTTTTTGCTCCGTCTTTGAAAAATGATAGAGGGTCTAAAGACGCAATACGTCTTGAATAGCTCAATAAGACAGCATGGTTGACTTGTTTGGCTTTATGTAATGCATGATCTGCTTCCTCTCGGAACGTATGCTGCACCGTTGTCACCATGAGACATTCCTCCATAATCCGTTAAATGCTTTTAATACAATACACCTGTGATGACTTTGTGTCAAACACACAGATGTGAGCACGACAAAATGCCTGCATTTCTTATTATAAACCTTTTTGCGCAAATGAATAAAGAAACAAACTTGAATTTTCTTTCCCCACTCTCGGCAATCACTGTATCCTTTTACTTCCTCATGGGAAAATGACTATTTTTATCCACCATTTTTCTGCGCAAAAGCGTTCATACTAACAGTAAGCATCACATAGAAACGAGGGATTGATGTGCTTACAAACGAACAGATCACACACTTAAAAAAAGAATTGGAAGAAGCCAGACATGATATTTTAAGCCGCTTTAAAGAAAATGATCAATTTCAGTTAGCTGATGAATTCCCGTATCAGTCATCCGGCGAATTGTCTTCCTATGACAATCATCCCGGCGATCAGGCGACCGAATTATATGAGCGGGAAAAAGACCTGGCTCTGCTCGACCATGAACGGGAGCACCTTCGCGATATTGATTACTCTCTGAAACAAATTGAAAACGGCACATACGGCACATGTGAAGTCAGCGGCAAGGACATTCCTTATGACAGACTCGAAGCTCTGCCGACGGCTACGACATTGGCGGAATATTCCTCGCAGGATGCCGTTTCCAAAGACAGGCCGATTGAAGAGGAAACACCGTTCGGACAGTTTGAATTTGATGATGATGAATCAATCCGGGCGACTTACGATAGTGAAGATGCTTATCAGGATGTTGAGGAATACGGAAACTCAGAAACGCCTCAGGATTTAGAGGATCCTCCGCTCAGCTATGGGGATATGACAATGAACTCAGAAGAAAACATCGGCTATGCTGAGGATTATGAAAACTTTATCGCGACAGATATTACCGGAAAAAACATTTCCGTGTATCCAAGCAAAGCACACGAAAAATATGAACAGGAACTGGACGAAGAAGGAATTATGACGACCTTTGGCGATCTTCATGCTGATTAAAACCCCGGCCTGCCGGGGTTTTTGAATACAAATAAATGGTTTGCTGCATTTTTACACTGAAAACTCATACACTTAATGATGCATGAACCTTTTAAAAGGGTTTAATATTTCCAAAAAAGGGAACTAACGTATTGACATTGAATGACGGAGGGAACAAATGAAAAAGAAGTATATCGGTGCGATTATTGTATTTATCATTACATATGTCTTGTTTTCTTTAGCGGGGGTTCTCTTTCCCATCGACCGTGAATGGTATGACGCACTGCAAAAACCTGACTGGACGCCGAGCGGATCAGTGATCGGCATCATATGGGCGGTTTTGTTTGCGCTTATTTCGCTCTCAGCAGCCATGATATACGCAAAGTTTTCATGTAAAGAATCCAAAGCTTTTTGGGTGATGCTTCTCATCAATTATATCGTGAATCAAGGATTCAGCTATTTTCAATTCACACAGAAAAATTTGCTTGCTGCATCTATCGATTGCCTGCTTGTGGCGGTGACAACACTCATTCTGTTGCTCATTGCCGGTAAATACAGTAAAGCTTCAGCCTGGCTTCTGGTCCCTTATTTATTATGGAGCGCTTTTGCCACATACCTGTCTTTTACCATTTACACTATGAACGCATAATAAAAAACCTTGCATATTATGCAAGGTTTTTTAATGACCCGTACGGGATTCGAACCCGTGTTACCGCCGTGAAAGGGCGGTGTCTTAACCGCTTGACCAACGGGCCTTATGGCGGAGAAGGAGGGATTTGAACCCTCGCGCCGCTTACACGACCTACACCCTTAGCAGGGGCGCCTCTTCAGCCACTTGAGTACTTCTCCGTATGGCTCCACAGGCAGGATTCGAACCTGCGACCGATCGGTTAACAGCCGATAGCTCTACCACTGAGCTACTGTGGAAAAATCATCATGGTGGGCCTGAGTGGACTCGAACCACCGACCTCACGCTTATCAGGCGTGCGCTCTAACCAGCTGAGCTACAGGCCCATGACAATATAAAAATGGAGCGGGTGATGGGAATCGAACCCACGACATCAGCTTGGAAGGCTGAGGTTTTACCACTAAACTACACCCGCATGTTGTATGGGGCGATTGATGGGAATCGAACCCACGAGTGCCAGAGCCACAATCTGGTGCGTTAACCACTTCGCCACAACCGCCAAAACAATATTAAATTAAATGGTGGCTCGGGACGGAATCGAACCGCCGACACACGGATTTTCAGTCCGTTGCTCTACCAACTGAGCTACCGAGCCTTTTTTATAAATGGCGGTCCGGACGGGACTCGAACCCGCGACCTCCTGCGTGACAGGCAGGCATTCTAACCAACTGAACTACCGGACCATTTTTTGGTTGCGGGGGCAGGATTTGAACCTGCGACCTTCGGGTTATGAGCCCGACGAGCTACCGAACTGCTCCACCCCGCGATGATAATTAAATTAGATATGGCGGAGGAAGAGGGATTCGAACCCCCGCGGGCTTTGACACCCCTGTCGGTTTTCAAGACCGATCCCTTCAGCCAGACTTGGGTATTCCTCCGTATAAGTGGTGGACCTTGTAGGACTCGAACCTACGACCGGACGGTTATGAGCCGTCTGCTCTAACCAACTGAGCTAAAGGTCCAATGGTAGCGGCGGAGGGGATCGAACCCCCGACCTCACGGGTATGAACCGTACGCTCTAGCCAGCTGAGCTACACCGCCAAAAAACAATTAAAATCAAGTGGAGCCTAGCGGGATCGAACCGCTGACCTCCTGCGTGCAAAGCAGGCGCTCTCCCAGCTGAGCTAAGGCCCCAAAATGGTCGGGAAGACAGGATTCGAACCTGCGACCCCATGGTCCCAAACCATGTGCTCTACCAAGCTGAGCTACTTCCCGTTTTTCAAAAGTATGTATGGCGCGCCCGAGAGGAGTCGAACCCCTAACCTTTTGATCCGTAGTCAAACGCTCTATCCAATTGAGCTACGGGCGCAACAATAAGTGCCGAGGGCCGGACTTGAACCGGCACGGTAGTCACCTACCGCAGGATTTTAAGTCCTGTGTGTCTGCCAATTCCACCACCCCGGCATGGATGGTATAGTATAGTTGGAGCGGAAGACGGGATTCGAACCCGCGACCCCCACCTTGGCAAGGTGATGTTCTACCACTGAACTACTTCCGCGTTTGGCAATGCGGATGAAGGGACTTGAACCCCCACGTCTGTAAAGACACTAGAGCCTGATTCTAGCGCGTCTGCCAATTCCGCCACATCCGCAAGAAAAACATGGTGAGCCATGAAGGACTCGAACCTTCGACCCTCTGATTAAAAGTCAGATGCTCTACCAACTGAGCTAATGGCTCTTATTACAAGAGACTTATATAGTATAACATATAAAGGTGGTGCCGGCAAGAGGACTTGAACCCCCAACCTACTGATTACAAGTCAGTTGCTCTACCAATTGAGCTACACCGGCTTAATACGCCAACTTATGTATGATAGGAATGGTGGAGGATGACGGGCTCGAACCGCCGACCCTCTGCTTGTAAGGCAGATGCTCTCCCAGCTGAGCTAATCCTCCATATATTACACTTGCGTGTAATGGCTTGGCGGCGTCCTACTCTCACAGGGGGAAACCCCCGACTACCATCGGCGCTGAAGAGCTTAACTTCCGTGTTCGGCATGGGAACGGGTGTGACCTCTTCGCTATCGCCACCAAACCATTGAGAGTGTTCTCTCAAAACTAGATAACAGTAAGCATACATTCAAATTGATTAAGTCCTCGATCGATTAGTATCTGTCAGCTCCATGTGTCGCCACACTTCCACCTCAGACCTATCAACCTGATCATCTTTCAGGGATCTTACTTCCTTGCGGAATGGGAAATCTCATCTTGAGGGGGGCTTCATGCTTAGATGCTTTCAGCACTTATCCCGTCCGCACATAGCTACCCAGCGATGCCCTTGGCAGAACAACTGGTACACCAGCGGTGCGTCCATCCCGGTCCTCTCGTACTAAGGACAGCTCCTCTCAAATTTCCTGCGCCCGCGACGGATAGGGACCGAACTGTCTCACGACGTTCTGAACCCAGCTCGCGTACCGCTTTAATGGGCGAACAGCCCAACCCTTGGGACCGACTACAGCCCCAGGATGCGATGAGCCGACATCGAGGTGCCAAACCTCCCCGTCGATGTGGACTCTTGGGGGAGATAAGCCTGTTATCCCCGGGGTAGCTTTTATCCGTTGAGCGATGGCCCTTCCATGCGGAACCACCGGATCACTAAGCCCGACTTTCGTCCCTGCTCGACTTGTAGGTCTCGCAGTCAAGCTCCCTTGTGCCTTTACACTCTGCGAATGATTTCCAACCATTCTGAGGGAACCTTTGGGCGCCTCCGTTACCTTTTAGGAGGCGACCGCCCCAGTCAAACTGCCCACCTGACACTGTCTCCCCGCCCGATAAGGGCGGCGGGTTAGAAGGTCAATACAGCCAGGGTAGTATCCCACCGATGCCTCCACCGAAGCTGGCGCTCCGGTTTCCAAGGCTCCTACCTATCCTGTACAAGCTGTACCAACATTCAATATCAGGCTGCAGTAAAGCTCCACGGGGTCTTTCCGTCCTGTCGCGGGTAACCTGCATCTTCACAGGTACTATAATTTCACCGAGTCTCTCGTTGAGACAGTGCCCAGATCGTTGCGCCTTTCGTGCGGGTCGGAACTTACCCGACAAGGAATTTCGCTACCTTAGGACCGTTATAGTTACGGCCGCCGTTTACTGGGGCTTCAATTCGCACCTTCGCTTACGCTAAGCGCTCCTCTTAACCTTCCAGCACCGGGCAGGCGTCAGCCCCTATACTTCGCCTTACGGCTTCGCAGAGACCTGTGTTTTTGCTAAACAGTCGCCTGGGCCTATTCACTGCGGCTCTCTCGGGCTTGCACCCTAACAGAGCACCCCTTCTCCCGAAGTTACGGGGTCATTTTGCCGAGTTCCTTAACGAGAGTTCTCTCGATCACCTTAGGATTCTCTCCTCGCCTACCTGTGTCGGTTTGCGGTACGGGCACCTCTCACCTCGCTAGAGGCTTTTCTTGGCAGTGTGGAATCAGGAACTTCGCTACTATAATTCGCTCGCCATCACAGCTCAGCCTTCACGGGAAACGGATTTGCCTATTTCCCAGCCTAACTGCTTGGACGCGGATATCCAATACCGCGCTTACCCTATCCTCCTGCGTCCCCCCATTGCTCAAATGGTGAGGAGGTGGTACAGGAATATCAACCTGTTATCCATCGCCTACGCCTTTCGGCCTCGGCTTAGGTCCCGACTAACCCTGAGCGGACGAGCCTTCCTCAGGAAACCTTAGGCATTCGGTGGAGGGGATTCTCACCCCTCTTTCGCTACTCATACCGGCATTCTCACTTCTAAGCGCTCCACAAGTCCTTCCGGTCTTGCTTCACAGCCCTTAGAACGCTCTCCTACCACTGTTCGAAGAACAGTCCGCAGCTTCGGTGATACGTTTAGCCCCGGTACATTTTCGGCGCAGAGTCACTCGACCAGTGAGCTATTACGCACTCTTTAAATGGTGGCTGCTTCTAAGCCAACATCCTGGTTGTCTAAGCAACTCCACATCCTTTTCCACTTAACGTATACTTTGGGACCTTAGCTGGCGGTCTGGGCTGTTTCCCTTTCGACTACGGATCTTATCACTCGCAGTCTGACTCCCAAGGATAAGTCATCGGCATTCGGAGTTTGACTGAATTCGGTAACCCGGTAGGGGCCCCTAGTCCAATCAGTGCTCTACCTCCGAGACTCTTACCTTGAGGCTAGCCCTAAAGCTATTTCGGAGAGAACCAGCTATCTCCAGGTTCGATTGGCATTTCACCCCTACCCACACCTCATCCCCGCACTTTTCAACGTGCGTGGGTTCGGGCCTCCATTCAGTGTTACCTGAACTTCACCCTGGACATGGGTAGATCACCTGGTTTCGGGTCTACGACCACGTACTCAATTCGCCCTATTCAGACTCGCTTTCGCTGCGGCTCCGCATCTTCTGCTTAACCTTGCACGGGATCGTAACTCGCCGGTTCATTCTACAAAAGGCACGCCATCACCCGTTAACGGGCTCTGACTACTTGTAGGCACACGGTTTCAGGATCTCTTTCACTCCCCTTCCGGGGTGCTTTTCACCTTTCCCTCACGGTACTGGTTCACTATCGGTCACTAGGGAGTATTTAGCCTTGGGAGATGGTCCTCCCGGATTCCGACGGAATTTCACGTGTTCCGCCGTACTCAGGATCCACTCAGGAGAGAACGAAGTTTTGACTACAGGGCTGTTACCTCCTATGGCGGGCCTTTCCAGACCTCTTCATCTACCTCGTTCCTTTGTAACTCCGTACAGAGTGTCCTACAACCCCAAGAGGCAAGCCTCTTGGTTTGGGCTGGTCCCGTTTCGCTCGCCGCTACTCAGGGAATCGCATTTGCTTTCTCTTCCTCCGGGTACTTAGATGTTTCAGTTCCCCGGGTCTGCCTTCTCATATCCTATGTATTCAGATATGGATACCACTCCATTACGAGTGGTGGGTTTCCCCATTCGGAAATCTCCGGATCAAAGCTTGCTTACAGCTCCCCGAAGCATATCGGTGTTCGTCCCGTCCTTCATCGGCTCCTAGTGCCAAGGCATCCACCGTGCGCCCTTTCTAACTTAACCGTTAAAAAGAATCACTACGTGATATCTTGCATTACTAATTGAATGTGAATTACTTCTGTTATCTAGTTTTCAAAGAACAACATCTCGAAGAATCGAATGATCCTTCAAAACTAAACAAGACAGGGAACGTTCTGTTTATAAGACCCAAGGTCTTATATTCCGTTAAAATCCTTAGAAAGGAGGTGATCCAGCCGCACCTTCCGATACGGCTACCTTGTTACGACTTCACCCCAATCATCTGTCCCACCTTCGGCGGCTGGCTCCTAAAAGGTTACCTCACCGACTTCGGGTGTTACAAACTCTCGTGGTGTGACGGGCGGTGTGTACAAGGCCCGGGAACGTATTCACCGCGGCATGCTGATCCGCGATTACTAGCGATTCCAGCTTCACGCAGTCGAGTTGCAGACTGCGATCCGAACTGAGAACAGATTTGTGGGATTGGCTTAACCTCGCGGTTTCGCTGCCCTTTGTTCTGTCCATTGTAGCACGTGTGTAGCCCAGGTCATAAGGGGCATGATGATTTGACGTCATCCCCACCTTCCTCCGGTTTGTCACCGGCAGTCACCTTAGAGTGCCCAACTGAATGCTGGCAACTAAGATCAAGGGTTGCGCTCGTTGCGGGACTTAACCCAACATCTCACGACACGAGCTGACGACAACCATGCACCACCTGTCACTCTGCCCCCGAAGGGGACGTCCTATCTCTAGGATTGCCAGAGGATGTCAAGACCTGGTAAGGTTCTTCGCGTTGCTTCGAATTAAACCACATGCTCCACCGCTTGTGCGGGCCCCCGTCAATTCCTTTGAGTTTCAGTCTTGCGACCGTACTCCCCAGGCGGAGTGCTTAATGCGTTAGCTGCAGCACTAAGGGGCGGAAACCCCCTAACACTTAGCACTCATCGTTTACGGCGTGGACTACCAGGGTATCTAATCCTGTTCGCTCCCCACGCTTTCGCTCCTCAGCGTCAGTTACAGACCAGAGAGTCGCCTTCGCCACTGGTGTTCCTCCACATCTCTACGCATTTCACCGCTACACGTGGAATTCCACTCTCCTCTTCTGCACTCAAGTTCCCCAGTTTCCAATGACCCTCCCCGGTTGAGCCGGGGGCTTTCACATCAGACTTAAGAAACCGCCTGCGAGCCCTTTACGCCCAATAATTCCGGACAACGCTTGCCACCTACGTATTACCGCGGCTGCTGGCACGTAGTTAGCCGTGGCTTTCTGGTTAGGTACCGTCAAGGTGCCGCCCTATTTGAACGGCACTTGTTCTTCCCTAACAACAGAGCTTTACGATCCGAAAACCTTCATCACTCACGCGGCGTTGCTCCGTCAGACTTTCGTCCATTGCGGAAGATTCCCTACTGCTGCCTCCCGTAGGAGTCTGGGCCGTGTCTCAGTCCCAGTGTGGCCGATCACCCTCTCAGGTCGGCTACGCATCGTTGCCTTGGTGAGCCGTTACCTCACCAACTAGCTAATGCGCCGCGGGTCCATCTGTAAGTGGTAGCCGAAGCCACCTTTTATGTCTGAACCATGCGGTTCAGACAACCATCCGGTATTAGCCCCGGTTTCCCGGAGTTATCCCAGTCTTACAGGCAGGTTACCCACGTGTTACTCACCCGTCCGCCGCTAACATCAGGGAGCAAGCTCCCATCTGTCCGCTCGACTTGCATGTATTAGGCACGCCGCCAGCGTTCGTCCTGAGCCAGGATCAAACTCTCCGATAAAGTAGTTTGACTGACTACGCACATCACTGTGCGATTTATTTAAAACTTTGAATTAACAGGTACGTTTTGTCTTGTTTAGTTTTCAAAGATCATTACCGCTTGTTGAAGCAGCTTTATTATCTTACCACTCAGCTTCTTTTATGTCAACAACTTTTTTTGAGCTGTTTCCGAAGCTTTTCGTTGTTGTCTGCTGTTCATCAGCGACGTTTAATAATATAACACCCTTTTGAAAATATGACAATAGTTTTTTTAAAAAAATCATTAATTATTTTCTTTCATACTTATTTCAGTTTCTCTTCTATAGAAAGATAAGCTGTCTTGTGGTTTGGCATATTTTCTTGTATAGTAAGATTGAACTAAATACTTGATGACCACAAGGGGAGCATTAAAGCTGAGAGTGAACATTTTGTTCTGACCCTTTGAACCTGTTAGTTAACGCTGGCGTAGGGATGTGGCAAAGCCAAATGATTTGCAGTTTATGCAAGCAGCGCGCGGACCTTTTCCCATCCTTCCCCGCGCTGCTTTTTTGTTTATCCTTGTTACGGTTGTCTGACCAGGGGGAAAACTATGAATCATTCAACACGGCTTGTGCGCTTAATTGAAATAGCGATTATGACCGGGGCGGCTGTCATTCTGGACATTGTCTCAGGTATGTTTCTCCGGATGCCCCAAGGCGGTTCGGTCTCTATTATGATGATTCCGATTTTTTTGATTTCATTCCGCTGGGGAGTGAAAGCCGGGCTTACGACAGGCTTTTTGACAGGGATTGTCCAGATCGCCATCGGCAATTTGTTTTTGCAGCACCCGGTGCAGCTATTTCTTGATTACATCGCGGCATTTGCAGTCCTCGGTTTCAGCGGCTTGTTTGCTTCCGGTGTACGGGAATCGGCATTGAATAAAAAAAGAGGCGCTTTAACGATGTATGTTATAGGCGGTGTTTTCATCGGCAGTGTGCTGCGCTATGCGGCGCATGTGGTCTCCGGAGCTGTCTTTTTCGGAAGCTATGCTCCGAAGGGCACGCCGGTATGGATTTATTCGTCCGTCTATAACGCGACTTATATGATTCCTTCTTTTATCCTTTCGGCCATTGTCCTTATCTTATTATTCATGACTGCGCCGCGGCTTCTTGAAGCTAAGCGGACAAACTGAAACAGCAGGCGGTTTACGCCTGCTGTTTTTTTATTCCGGGCTGTGCCGTTCGTTTGAATCACTCAGTTCTTTTGTAAGTTCATTTATACTTTGTTTTATGTTTCCTTTACCTGAAAAATTCTCAATAAGCTCTTTTACATTGATTCCGGAAGATGCTTTTAAGCTTTCCTGAAGACCGGCCATTAAATTGGTTGCGTAGCCTGTGACTTTATTGGCCCCGCTGTTTTCACCGCTTCCTCCCGTATCAACGACGGTTATTTTATCAATGTTGGAAAGAGGCGCTGAGACTTGCTTCGCATATTCAGGCAGCATTTTCACAATCATATCAAGGATTGCAGCCTGCCCGTATTTTTCGAATGCTTCGGCGATTTTTTCTTTAGCTTCCGCTTCTGCGAGACCTTTCAGGCGGATGACTTCCGCTTCGGTTTCTCCTCTCGCCTTTTCAGCCTCCGCTTTAGCAAGACCGTCAATTCTCACGCGTTCCGCTTCCGCCTTGGCCATCGCTTCGATACTGTACTGCTCGGCATCCGCTTCTGCGAGCTGCTTCGCTTTTGCGGCTTCGGCCGCTTGTTCCACCGAGTAACGGTCGGCATCGGCTTTTTTCTTCACTTCAGAGTCATATTGGCGCTCACGGCGCAGAATTTCTTTTTCCTCCAATTCAATCTGCTTTTGCCGCTCAATAATTTTAATTTGCATTTCCTGCTCTGTCACCTGCTGGCGGGCTTTTGCTGTTTCAAGATCATATGCCTGGCCGGCATTGGCTTTTGCTGTATCCTGCTCTCTTCTGTATTCCGCCATTTTCAGCTGATTGATTTTTTCCGCTTCAGCTATTTCCGTCGCCCGCTCCAGCTCTGATTTTTTTGCGTCTTTATCAGCGGCCGCACGTTTAATCCTCGTCTCTTTATCCGCTTCTGCCGTGGCAATGTCCGCATCCCGCTTGACTTGGGCGATTCTCGGCTTACCTAATGATTCAAGATAGCCGTGTTTATCGCGGACGTCTTTAATCGTAAAAGAAACGATCACGAGCCCCATTTTAGCAAGATCCTGAGACGCGACCCGCTGGACTTCCTGAGAAAACTTTTCCCTGTTTTTATAAATCTCTTCAACGGTCATGGAGCCGAGGATGGAGCGCAGATGGCCTTCCAGCACCTCCCGCGCCTCCTGCTCACGGTCGTCCTTGGATTTCCCCAAAAATTGTTCAGCTGCTGTTGCGATTTCACTGATAGAGCCTCCGATTTTAATAATGGCGGTTCCGTCGGCCATTACCGGCACGCCTTGTTCTGTATAGACTTCAGGTGTAGAGACATCAAGTTTGCTTGACAGTAAACTGAGAGGTTCTGCCTGCTGGAATACCGGGAGCACGAACGTTCCCCCGCCCCGGACGATTTTCAGACGATTTCCGCCTTCATCAATGTGGACGTTCTTATTTCCCAAATAACTTCCGGTCACGATAAGGGCTTCGTCCGGCCCCGCTGTCCGGTACTTCGTAATAAATACAGCAATAAGTGCGATGAGTAAAAAGAATACGATTCCGATAACGATGATAATCGGCATAGTCATAACAGTTCCCCCTTAGATATCAGATTGGTTCATGCGGCGTCACAAAAAGCACTCCGTCTTTCACGTCAATCACTAATACGGCAGTTCCGTACTTGATCTGTTCTTGATCAAAGCTGACGGCTGATTTAGAAATGGCGCCCCCTATTCCCTCTATGATCACTTCTCCATAGCCGTCTTTCGGGACGGAAGTAATGACCCTGCCGACTCTGCCCTTTAAATCTGTCTCCCGATATGCGAGCGATTCTTCCGCTGATGAAAGCGGGACAAGGACGAAGAAGTGAAGCAGGCTGACCAAAAGAACCGAAAGAGCAAATGAAAGTAACGCAATGACAGAACTTGATAGCGGAGCGGCGATTTCGCCGATATAACCTGAGGCTGAAAAGATTGTTAAAAAAGACAGAATCAATGCAGGGTTTAAAAATGAAACAGGAATGGCTTCCGAGAGGCCGTGAAACACATCTTGAAAAAACAGAATCAAAAGCGTGAGACTTCCCGAAATAATCAATGTGTAAAGATAGACCGTTTCAAGCGGCAGATGAAATATGTCCATCTTCTATCCTCCTTTCGGCTGAGGTGTCGGAGTGTTACTTTATATACGGATGTAAAGGTAAATGGTTTCAATTTTCTGATAAGGAAGGCTGATTACATGATTATCCAATCCGGATATGATATGTTTACTCTAAAGGAGGAGATAGGATGAGCATTTTTAATGAAGCCAGACAGCAGATCTGGGAAGAACTGAAAGGACTCTCTGATGAGGAATTCAACCGAAAGCCCGCGGCTGATGAGTGGAGCGTGCGGGAAGTCCTTGACCATTTAAAGAAAATTGACGAAACAGCGCAGACCCTTTTATCAAAGCAGGCAAAAGACGCACCGTTAAAAGAAATAGAAGAAAAACCGATGGAGTTTATAGAGGACAGAACAGATAAACGGCCGGCGCCGTCACACCTCGAACCTGAGCAAAACCGATTATCAGTCATTGAAGCAAAACAAGAATTAGATACGGCAAGACAGCAGCTGACCGCAGTTATTTCATCATTAAACGAGGAAGACTTTGAACGTGTGCTTCCGCATCCTGTTTTTCAAGAACTGACGATCCGCCAGTGGATTGATTTTATCGGCCATCATGAAAAGCGTCACATTAATCAAATAAAAGAAATCAAACAAAAAATCGAAAAGGTCTGAGTCAGACCTTCTCGATTTTTTTCTTGGCGCGTTTCGGTTCATAAGAATGGATGGTGACCGCATCGCCCGTGCATATGTCACCCGGGCGTTCAACAATACAGACAATTCCTCTTCTGCCCATCGCGTGCCTCACAAACGCCGCGGCGAGTTTTGGCTGATTCGGATAAAAGGATTGAATGACTTCTCCCGGCTGAATGCACGGATCATTTTCTCCCTCGCACAACAGAGACGCACCGCTTGGAAATATCATTCTGCTTCCTTCTTTAAGCGGCGTCAGTGCAGAAAAACCGCTGATTGCGATGTTAGCGCCGAGCCATTCGGGAAAGATATGAGAAATCCCCATCTTCTCCGCAATGTCATCACATTCCTCCATGGACACGATTGAAATCTGTCTCCGGTTAAAAATTTCTGTTCCTCTTTCATACATCGGCTCACGCGCGCCGGCCTTTTTTGTCAGTCCGAAATGCAGGTCACCGGGAAACCCGCCGTATTCCGCACGAAGCTTGTCCATCTTTTTGGTAACAAATTGTTCGGTATCCGCTATATATACGCCTTCCGTCTTTGCTGTTATGCGTTTCCACATCAGCCGCCACCGCCTTTTTCTTGACATTATCCTTAAAAAACCCCGCTCTGTAAAGGAGCGGGGTTCATTTATTATACCGTTTTCGGCGTTAAGTCAAAGCAGCGTTTGTAAATCCAGTTGTATGCTTTCTCATTCAAATCTCTTGGATTCCCGAAAGTTTGCGGATCTTTCATGGCTTCTTTTGATAAACGTTCAATCATGTCCGGAGACACACCTTGTTCTTCTAAACTCGGCACCTCTAAATCTTTTACAAGATCATACATCCAGTTGACGGACGCTTTTGCCGCTTCTTCGGTTGTCATGTTGCTTGTATCGATTCCGAATGCTTTGGCGATGCGGGCGAATTTTTCCGGATAGCCTTTCCAGTTGTATTCCATTACCGGCCCCATCATAGCTGCGACGCATTGTCCGTGAGCGACAGGGATGATGCCGCCGAGCGTCTGGCTCATCGCATGCGCCGCGCCTGCTGATTCACTGCCGTATGAAAGGCCGGCAAGCATCGCCGCCTGCGCCATGCCGTATCTTGCTTCCAAATCCTCTCCGTCCGCAAACGAGCGCTTAATATAATGCGCCGCATATTCAATGGCCATTAAAGCGACGGCATCAGTGATCGGCTGGGCGAATTTCATCGTATAGCACTCGATGGCGTGCGCAAGTGCGTCAATACCTGTCATGGCCGTCACATGCGGAGGCATGGACGTGTGCAGCTCAGGGTCAATGACCGTTAAATGCGCGGCGATAAGCGGTCCGCCCGTATTGAATTTAAATTCTCTTTCCTCATCTGTAATGACCGCCCATTGTGTGACCTCTGAACCTGTTCCCGCAGTCGTCGGGATCGTTGTCAGCGGAGGAATACGGTTTTCCAGCGGCTTTTTGCCTTCCGCGGCTTCATAATCAAGCACGCTTCCTTCGTGTGTCGCTTCTACCCCGATCGCTTTCGCCGTATCCATGGAGCTTCCGCCGCCGACAGCCACAAGACCGTTGCAGTTTTCTTTTTTATACAGTTCTGATCCTTCGTTTACAAGACGTACAGGCGGGTTCGGCTCCACTTTGTTAAACAGGACGACTTCGATGCCCGCTTCCTGTAAAGATTCAATGACCGGGTTTGCCACTCCCGCGTTATAAATTCCCGGGTCTGTTACGAGCAGCGCTTTTGTGACGCCAAGCGCTCTGACTTCACTTCCCGCGTGCTGAATCGCGCCGATTCCGTGTTTAATGACTGTCGGGATTTCGAATGTATGGAATTTATGCATGCTTTCTACTTTCATATTTAATGTCATATTGTATCTCCTCCTCGTTATGCTTGAAACCAGTTCACAGCCGCAGGTTTCGTGTTGCGGTAAATATGTTTGATTTCCGTGTATTCTTCCAGACCGGTTTTGCCGAGTTCGCGGCCGAAGCCCGATTGTTTGTACCCGCCCCATGGCGCTTGCGCGAAATACGGGTGGAAATCATTGATCCATACCGTTCCCATCCGCAGTTTGGCGGCTACGCGTTCGCATTTTTCAATATCCTTTGACCATACCGCTCCGGCCAGCCCGTAAATGGTATCGTTGGCAAGTCTGATCACTTCTTCTTCAGAAGAAAATGACTCAACTGTTAAAACGGGGCCGAAGATCTCCTCTTGGACTATCCGCATATCAGACTTGCAGTTTGAGAAAATAGTAGGTTCATAGAAGAAACCGTTTTGAAGGGCGGGATCATCAGGACGTTTGCCGCCTGTTTCCAGTTTTGCCCCTTCTTCGATGCCGATTTCTACGTATTTTTCGACTTTAGCCCGATGCTCGGCGGAAATCAGCGGACCGCTTTCCGTATCTTCATGAAAACCGTTTCCTAATTTTATGCGTTTCGTGCGCTTGATCAGCTCGGCTAAAAATTCATCATGAATGGCTTCGTCCACCAAAAGACGGGACCCTGCCGAACATACTTGGCCGGCATGGAAAAACACGGCGTTCAGCGCTTGATCTGCAGCTGTTTCGAGATCTGCATCTTGGAATACGATATTCGGATTTTTGCCGCCAAGCTCCAGAGCAATCTTTTTCACATTGCCGCTTGCCGCCTGCATGATTTTTTTGCCTGTTTCAATTCCGCCCGTAAAAGAGACCAAATCGACATCGAGGTTTCTCGCCAGCTCGTCGCCGACAGAGGCGCCCGGCCCCAGCACAAGATTGGCAACCCCTTTCGGAATACCGGCTTCTTCTATTAATTGAAAGACTTTAATGGTTGTCAGCGGAGTAATCTCGCTCGGCTTTAAAACGATCGTGTTTCCGGCCGCAAGAGCGGGAGCGATTTTCCAGCTCGCCTGAAGGAGCGGATAGTTCCACGGCGTAATTTGTCCGCATACGCCAATGGGCTCTCTGACGATTTTACTTACGGAATCGGGAATCGGAGATGAAATGACCTCGCCTCCGTCTTTATCCGCCAAACCGGCATAATATTGAAATACATTTGCGATATCATCCATATCGGCTTTACTTTCTTCAATCGTTTTTCCTGTATCGAGCGATTCCAGCTCAGCTAATTCGTTCAGATCGCGTCTGATTAATTCCGCAATTTTCAGAACAAATTGTCCGCGCTCGAGCCCGGAAAGCACCGGCCACTCCCCTTCATCAAATGCTTTTCTGGCTGCGGCGATGGCTTTCACCGCATCATCCCGGTCTCCTTCGCATACCGTTGCAATTTCTTCTTGATTAAATGGATTAATGATACGGCGCGTCTGTTTTTTTTCTGCACTGATCCATTCGCCGCCGATATAAAGCGTTTTGCTCATAAGAGTCCTCCTTACCGAAAAGTAAGTTTGTTAAATAAAAATTTAATGTTTTTAACAATATTAATTTAACACATGTTTTTTTGCCTGTCAAAACCCGGTCAGTCCGTTTAGATTTTGACATTTTGTCATGATTCGTTAAGATTAAGAACATAAAGAAATGACTTAACAAATTTAAACTTCAAGAGGAAAAGAGGGACAGTATGGATGAGAATCCAGAATTCGCAGCTATAGAACAAGCCAGGGATCTTGTCATTGATTCCATTGCAGAGACGATGGATCTTTACGGAATCACACGGAGTGTCGGGATTTTATACGGAACAATGTATATGAGGGATGAAATGACGCTTGACGAAATGCGTGAGGAACTGCAGATGAGCAAACCGAGTATGAGCACAGGCGTCAAAAAGCTGCAGGATTTAAATGTGGTCAAAAAAACCTTTCACCGCGGCACACGGAAGCATACGTTTGTAGCGGAAAAAGATTTCTTTACGTTTTTCACGAATTTCTTCCCGCCGAAATGGGATCGTGAAGTTCAGGTGAATTTGTCCGCCATTGAACAGGCCCAGGCGGATTTGCAGTCCGTTTTGCTGGCCGAGAAAGGCAACGCGGAATTACAGGAAGAAGCGCGGCAGTTATATGATCAGCTTGAAAGCTCGAAAGCTTATTATCATTGGCTGAAGCGTCTCGCTGACTCGGTTCAGAGCGGGGAAATTTTTAAATTTATTCCGATAGAAACGGACGAAAGAAACGCCTGAATCAAAATCAGGCGTTTTTTGTCGTGATTTGATTATTTTTGAGAAAATATAGGAACATAACCCCATTTACTTCCATTAAAATTGATGGTAAATTTTTATAGGTATGGTCGTTCTTTTTTAAGAACAATCAGCAAATTTTTTTTAGGGGGATTTATGAAAATGAAACAGAAATTTTTCTCAACTGTCATGGCAAGTTTATTCGGCCTGGTTTTGCTTCTTTCTCTGCCGACAGCGTCATTCGCCGCTGAGTCAGGCTCAACCGTTCACGAGCCGGAAATGTCCACGAAAGCGACTGCTACCTTATTTGCAAAATATACAGGTGCCAGCCAGCAGGAATGGTCATTTTCTGATATCGAATTGACGTACCGTCCGAACACGATCCTGAGCTTAGGCGTTATGGAATTTACCCTTCCTAGCGGATTTGCGGCTACAACAAAAGATACAGTCAACGGACACGCTTTGCGTGAAAGACAGATTCTGAATAACGGCAAAACAGTCAGACTTCCGTTAAACATTGATTTGCTCGGCGCAGCGGAATTTAAGCTTTCTCTTAATAACAAAACATTGCCTGCTGCAGGTACATATAAGTTCCGTGCAGAAAATAAATCATTAAGCATCGGCTCTAAATTCTATGCTGAGGACACAATTGTTGTTCAAAAACGCAGCACACCGCCGACACAGCCTTGCAACTGCAAATAATTGCGAAAAAAAGACCGGCACAAGCCCATCGCTTGTCAGCCGGTCTTTTTTTGTGCTGTTTTCTTTCTTCCGGCTCTCGCATTGACAAACCCTTGAAACAGGAGTACATTCTTGTTTGTTGTATTTGGAGTGACGAAAACAGTTTCTTAAGGAGTTATGAGGATTGGGAAAAATCAAAAATAAACAATTTGCCGTCATCGGACTCGGCCGTTTCGGCGGAAGCATCTGTAAAGAGCTTTTTAAAATGGGGCATGAGGTGCTTGCGGTCGATATCAGCGAAGAGCGGGTCAACGCATACTCCTCTTATGCCACGCATGCTGTGCGGGCAAATTCAACGGAAGAAAGCGAGCTTCAGTCGCTCGGCATCAGAAATTTTGAATATGTCATCGTAGCAATCGGCGCCAACATTCAGGCAAGCACGCTGACGACGCTGTTATTGAAGGAGCTGAACATTCCTAATATTTGGGTGAAAGCGCAAAACTATTATCATCACAAAGTGCTTGAAAAGATCGGTGCTGATCGTATTATCCATCCCGAAAAGGATATGGGCGTGCGGATTGCGCAAAGCCTTTCGGATGAAAACGTCTTAAATTATATTGATTTGTCAGATGAATACAGCATTGTGGAGCTTTCAGCCACGAAAAAGCTGCATTTAAAATCCATTCTTGATCTCGGCGTCCGGGCCAGATTCGGCTGCACCATTCTCGCCTTGAAACATAATGGAGACATTCAGCTGTCTCCTTCTCCGGAGACTGTCATTCATGAATGTGACTGCCTTGTGCTGATGGGGCATAAACGTGATATTAAAAGGTTTGAAACTGAAGGAATGTAAAAAAGCCGGCGGGCTGCCGGCTTTTTTTGATGCTTATGTTTCTTCACTTAACTGGACGGCGGTTTGGTCAACCCAGCCGATCAGCTCATCTTTCACTTGAATTTGGTACCAGACGGATTCTCCGTTTTGTTTTTCAGATACGACTTTAATATGCTCGCCGGTAAACTTTTGCGCCGATGCCAGTTTAATAGAATGCCGCTCTTTTGACGGCTTGGACCACACGTCTTCAATGGCGTGGTCTTTGATGGCGCCTTTCATATCAACTGCTTTAAGAGAGGCATTGATTTTGTCATATTCATTCAGGTTATAGGTTTCTATGACATCTTTAATTTTTTCAGCATAGCCGGGGTCTGTGGCGTAGCCGGATTTTTGAAGGGCAGCCGCCGCAGTTTTATAATTGTCCGCTTCAATGACAGGCTTATACTTCTTTTTATTCCAAGACGTTCCGTTGACAAATAATTTGGCATGGTCATCCATTGATTCAAAAAACGTGCTGTATTTACGGAATTTTGCCCGAATCGTTTTTCGTTTTCCTTTTTCAAATTCATCCGTTTTCATCGTGACGTGTTTTCCTTTATAATCACCTTTTACACCGAACAGGTTGCGCGCTTTCCCCGCAAGCTCACTGTTCCCCCAGTCCGATTCGAGAATGGCCTGTGCGAGGGTGATGCTCGGAAGGACATGATATTTCTCATATAAAATTTGAGCATGCCCGGAAAGGCTGTCAATAAAGACCTGCTGCTCGTCCACCTCTTCAGGCGGTTTTTCTTCCGTCACTATGAATTTCGAAAACACCATTGATACCAGAAATAATCCGAATATAAGAGATACAGCAAAAAGGCACCCAAGCACCCTTTTGGTCTTTGCTTTCTTTTTCATATCAACCTTCCTTTAATTCCGGAATCACTAGATTTATAATTTTACTGGTCATTGATGAAAATTTCAATAAAATAGGGAAAAAGACGGAGAAAGAACACATTGTGCAAACAAAAAAGACTCCTCTTTGAGGAGTCTTTTTTGTTATGCCATGCTCAGCTGAGGGCCGAACAATTCATATTGAACGGAATCAGAGTCAAACCCGAGTGCAAGAATCATGTCTTTCATTTGCGTCATAAACTGCGCTGATCCGCACAAGTAAAATTCAGCATCTTGATTCAGATGAAGCTGCTCCAAGAAGGTTTGATCAATTCTGCCGCTGTAAAAAGGCTTGTCTCCTGAGCGGTCTTGTTCTGCCGGTTCACTGTATACATAAATGACGTTAATATTCGGATGATTCTTCGCAGCTTGTTCAGCCTCTTTGCGGAACGCGGCGTACTCTCCGTTTTTCGCGGCATGAATAAAAGTAACGGAACGCTCCGGCTGTTTTTCGGCGGCTGTTTTCAGCATGCTCATCATCGGCGTGATTCCGGAACCGGCACTGATAAGAACAACCGGTTTTTCGGCAGAAGACAGCTTGAAATCCCCGGCGGGTGCGCTGACTTCAAGTTTATCTCCCTCTTGAACTTCATTGTGGAGATGAGAAGAAACCGCTCCGTCCTTTTTCACAGAAATCCGATATGCCCCTTTTTGAGAAGCATCAGACAGGCTGTACTGGCGAATGTGCGTATAAGGAGAATCCGCAATCCGCACTTTAATGCTGATATATTGTCCCGCTTCAAATCCAGGAAGCGAAGAGCCGTCACTCGGTTTGATATAAAATGATGTGATATCTTTGCTTTCTTTCGTTTTCTGTATAACCGTAAATTCTTTATACCCCTGCCATCCGGCTTCATTGTACATGTCTTTTTCAATGCCGATGAAAGCCTCCGCAATAATACCGTAAGCTTTTTCCCATACCTGCATAATCTCAGGAGTTGCGGCATCCTGCAGCACATCCTTAATTGCCAGAAGCAGATACTTTCCGACAATCGGATAATGTTCCGGTTTTACACCGATGCTTGTGTGTTTATGGCCGATCTGTCTGACCGCCGGAATGATTTGTTCTAATTGATCAATATTCGCCGCAGCCGCAATGACTGCATTTGCCAATGCTGCGCGCTGAGTCTGTTTCTTTTGGTTCGTTTGGTTAAACATATTTAACAGTTCGGGATGATCTTGAAACATCAGGTTATAAAAGCGTCCGGTGATGTTTTCTCCATGTGTTTTCAATACGGGTACTGTGCTTTTGATGATGTCTATTGTTCTCTCATCCAGCATGTTAATCCTCAACCCTTCTAAAGATGTATTTTCAATATATCTTTATAGTAAGAGATATTTTGAATAAAAGATATATTTAAAATGAATCTTTAAAAAAGTCGTCACAATATTGTGTTGGATTTGGAATTTATGGATTTTACCTCCTTTTTTTATCACCCGGTGAAACAGGGACACATATATTTGGGAATATACGTTTAAAGATGAAAGCGGGGGAGTGCATGGTTTCCGATATCGATTACACGTCTCCGAATACACAGTTCACTTATAATGTGAATGAGAGCCGTTTTTTTACGAAAGATGCTCGGAACTTTATCAATGTATTGGGGATTAAACAGTTAAACACGCTTGAAAATATTTCATTATTAGATATCTTTCTGAGCAAAACAAATGTGATTGAACCGCATACCCATCAAAATGCCGCTGAATTGGTGTACTGTATTTTGGGTTCCGCGGTGGTGTCGATGCTGAATCCGTTCACCCAGAAAATACGGAATTATCCGATTTCTTCAGGACAAGTGGCGAATGTTCCGCAGGGGTGGTGGCATTATGAAGTCGCCACTTCAGACAGAACCCACCTTTTGGCCATATTTGACGCCCCTTCGCCTGAAGTGATATACGGCTCGGATATTCTCCGTCTGACGCCGCCTGAGATCATGGCGCATACGTACTGTCTGAATGAGCATGAGTGGGAAAAAGCCGTTTCCCCGATCCGGCAATCAACTGTGATAGGTCCCGATAAATACTGCGGACAGACTGAAAACACGGGTATTCATGATATGAATAAGCCTTATCAGCCAAATACGCATTATCCGAATGATCCGTATCGGCATTATGATACGCCGTTATATTGGGGATATTAAACGGAGAGCCAGAGCGGCATCGACAGAAAGAGCCCCTCATTGGAGAGGGGCTCTTGATCATTACGGTCCGGTTCCGCAGCTTACTTTGTACTCGCCTTCGGACGATTTTTTTGAATAACATACGTGCGGCGTCTGTCCGGTATCATCTTTCCAATTGAACCAATTTACATAATAAAGGTTCCCGGCCTCTCCGCCGCCTTCTTCTTTTCGAAGAATCGCAAAGTAGCTTTGATACGGATATCCTTTTTTATAAATGTCATGCCTGATGGCTCCTTTTTCTGAAGCAGACGTGAAGACGACGGGAGAAAGAGCCGGGAGCGCTGTTAAAAGAAGTGCCAGTGCCGCTGACAGAGATAATATAAGATAGATTTTCTTTTTCATTTTCTCTCTTTCCTTTATTTTGAATTGTTAGAAATGAAGCAGAACATAGAGGCTGCCGCAGAAGATGAAAAAACAAAAAAACCCTTATTTATAGAATAAGGGTTTAAAGGTATGGAGCCAAGGGGGCTCGAACCCCTGACCTCTACGCTGCCAGCGTTATCCCTGCATACTTTCTGATATTCTGACGTACCCTACAAACGTTGATTTAACAGGCTTTATAGTCTTTTTAATCCTTTTTAGTCCTTTGGCATAATCCGTTATAATCAGGATTTTTTAAAAATTTTGTTGCCATTTTTGTTGCCATTTTTTATTTAGCCGGTTCTTCATAAATGACTGTATAGACTGTTTGAACATAACCTGTCACACCTTTTGAATCAGATAATTTAATATCAATGATTTTCATGTTTCGTTTATGTAAGTCTTCAAGCGTGCCATTTAACTTGTCTTTCTCAACATCAGCAACCACTTGTATAAGTCCTTGCTCTTGCTCTTTTTCATTAGAGTCTTTATCACTTTTTTTCACTAAGGATGGTTCTCCACAAGCAGATAATAAACCGATAGATAAAAGTCCCACAATTAGCATTCTCTTCAATCCAATCACCCCCAATGGCATTATACTATAATCAACATACCTTCACCTTGAGGGTATGTAAAAGAAATCGTTAAATCCAACTTTGGATTAAAGCATTGACCTAAATCAATTTAAGTTAGGTTCGGAAGTATGTTCCGAACCTTTAACGCCCCCAAAAATGGATCGGTTGGCTCTGACACGTACAATATACGTTTTAGCTTTGACCTGCACTAACTATTAGTTCGTTCAGGTGATCGGAACATTATTCCTGTCAGGCCTGGTAAACAGTTAACACATAAAAAAAGACCCCCAAAAGGGAGTCTAGTTCTTAGTAAATCTCATCTAAAAGTTTCTCACTTAAATCCTTAAATTTCCCTTCATCTTTCAGAGCATTAAGGAGCGCAATCACTTTCTTTTCTTTAATTCCAAGAACTTTAGATAAGATATCACGCACTTCTGCAAAATCAGGAACTTTCTCATTATGTAATTCCTGACTTAAAATGCCTTCAACCTCTTTTCGATATTGTTCTGGTGGCTGAGGACTATTTAGAATACGATCATTTAAGACTGATAAAACATATTCCAATTCTCTTCTTTTCTCACTATAAATATTATGTTGAATTAACCAATTGGAATAAGGGTATCTTGGATCATCCAGTTTTGCATGACTGAGTTTTAGGATTTGCCATTTAAGCTCTTCAATTTCTTGTTCAAGAAGCTCAACTTTTTCTTCTAATGGATTAGTCATTTATAGCCCTCCTGTGAATTATAGAAGTATCCAAAGTACCCCTTCAACAGCTTCAGCTATCACTAACGCATCTCCTGAATCTAATTCTAAATCATTTACGAGATAGTTATAGAGTTTCTTTCTTACAGTATCAACAGCTAAATCAGGTATTTTCGCAATGTAATCAAGCTCGTCCGCAATATCATCAGCATGCTTTCTAAATGCTTTTGCTGCACCTTCATCTAACCAACCAATAATCTTTGAAACTACCCATGAACCACCACGAATTCCTTTAGCTAAGCCTCTTACTGCCGCAGAAACAATTTTACCTTTAATACCTTGAGTAGTGAATTCTCCACTAACCTCTTGATTTTTCACCTTAACACTTTCTTGTAGTGGAGTTGTGTGAGCGTATGTATTAGCAATAGTTACATTTTGCTTCACTGACTCTTCTTTTTTAATTTCTTTTGCGCTCGCAAATGGTGCAAAAAGTGAAACTGAAAGGGCTACTGAGGATAAAGCCAATATACTTTTTTTGAACATACTTCACAATCCTTCTTTCTCTTTATTTTTTTGAAACTATTATCAATATTATCAAAAATTTGTAAAATTAAGGATAGTGTTTTTCTCACCTTTTTGTTCCCCTCATTTATGCCCATGTTCTTTGTCAGGTCATTGTTACCCAGCCAACGAGGTCTTAAAGGTCGTTGTTTAAGGGTTATTCTCCACTTCTGGGGAAACAATGGTTCAGGCTAAACTCTCTGTCCGTTCGCAACATCTTGAGAAACACGTTTCATTTAAGTATATAGATAATAACCATATATACTTAACCAAAGGGTTAAGGGTCTGATTCATTATGAACTACA
Organism: Bacillus sp. JNUCC-21; assembly: GCF_041222765.1. NCBI lineage: Bacteria > Bacillati > Bacillota > Bacilli > Caryophanales > Bacillaceae > Bacillus > Bacillus sp. JNUCC-21. Next base: position 3,179,390 of record NZ_CP166019.1, read on the forward strand.
CCTTGCCAGGTTCACAACGAACCTCACAAACGCTCCTTGTACTCATTCAGCAGCGTTCTTCTTTTCGCTTGGTTGTAGATCATATCGTACCGTATTCTCGCCTGTCTTCGTTGGGATATTGTTAACCTCTTATCTCCCATCATCTTGTGATACATTTCTAAGTCCTCATGCTCCTTCTTGGTTACAGTCACTTTCAATCGCTTTAACCTCCATTCATCGTCAAAACTTTTGTTATTTGTCTTGACTTTTCTTTTGATTTTTCGCTTGATTGGTTGAGACTGTGGACAACGGCTGGCAAGTTGTCTGCCTGAATTTGCTTGTAAAAAAAATAAACAAACTCAGGCAGGCGACTGAAACTTGATTGTATATCAACTTGTGGTATCCGTGTGTTCACCCTATTTGCCGTTGGTTATTCCCCAAACAAGCCTACTGTGTCAAGTGTCCCTAACAGGTTCTCAAAGCTCAAATTTGAGCCCTGATACTTATGGCTTGTCCTGCATCGTCAGAAACGATACACCCTTCCTTCGTCAGCACTTAATGGCAGCTTTCGCCTTTCAGATGCATGTGTAAATAGGGAAACACAGAAGGCATCCTATCCTCATTTTTTGCGTCGGCTGAGTCACTACCCTGTCAAGTTTTACGTGTGTTAGCGCATTCCACGGCAGTCTCTTCCGTTGCCACTTGTGGCGATGGCGCCATATTGGAGCCTTCGAAAAAAGGCATCACTAAAGACAACACCTTAATTCAGGAGCATAGACTGACTGTATTCAGTTTTAAGGGGCTCGCAAAACGCTACCCCCTTGATAATAATCCGATTGTAGTAATACAGGGTCTGCAGAGGACAGGGAATGCCGCTCCCCATCCTCACTGTCTATTCAATCGTCTGCTTTCCACACCGTGAAGATATCGACATACTCACTCTTACAGAAAGCAAGCTCACTGACTTCAGATACCATACATTCAATCACATCAACGGTAGGACATTTCTTGATAATCCACTCTATGATTGAATAAAGATGATCTTTGTAATTGCATGTAAACCTTTCTTTTAGCAATTTATTTCGCCTATCATATGCTTTAAATTCATAAGTGGTATATGTGTTTTTCATTTCAGTTATCCCCTTGATTAAATTGTTATGTTTAAATACAATGGGAGTGTACTAACCCATCAGATTAGGAGAGTGTGCCAGCACTCTTCCTAATCACCCAAACCACGCTATACACAATATGCTTAAAGCTGGTACAGCTACGATTAATCCCCCAAATACAACCTGACAGAAACGTTCATTATGTAAATCTGTTTTATTCATCTTCATCTACTTCTTCTGCATATGAATCTTCATCTATGTAAAACACATTGTTTGTGACAGTTGGGATAACTGTTTTACCTCCCCCCATATCCAACATGATATGAGGGAAATCAACGCCCATTTCTCCTGTCTGTTCTAACGCTTCAATTGCATCTTGTTCATCCTTCGCATCAAGTTCAACACAAACAGGTATTCTAATTTCAGTGAAGATTTTGAAACGCTTTTTAGGTTTCCCATCGTCGTATGTTTCAATGAAGTTGTTTTCTTCTTCGAACATCTTCCCTCTGAAGTAATTGAAATGATTCGTCATTTCCTCGATACGCTGTTCGTTTGTGATTGCCCCTAAGCTTGCTACGTTAGTTCCTACAGTGTGACGGTTAATTTGCATTGTCGTTATCCCCTTTAGTAAGTTTTGTTTTTATCAAGAATCTGATAGCCTTCCAGTGTAACAAGCTCCCTATTGTCAATGAGAGCATCCCATAATCGTGTACTGAGCAACTTATCAATTACTGCATTGGTTAAGCTTCTGAGGTTTTTGTATTTGATGTCTTCGGCCAAGAATACTGAATGGATGCTGTCGTATTTCCCATCCTTCCTTTTAAGGACTTGATACAGATGTACTTGACCATCTTCGCCAGAAATGGCGAATTGCTTGTAAAACAACATTGCTGGTAAGTCACCCAAATCACTTCTACGAATGGTTATTCGCTTCAATTCAAGACCTCCTCATTTTGTAAAACTCATATTGTTTTACTTGTTGAGTAATACTATACATTCGTTTTTCTCTATAGTCAACAAAAAGTTTTACTTAGTGAGTAAAAAAGTTTATAATAAAAGTAACAATAAAACTGGAGGAGTATTATGAAACAATCAGGCAAGACCATGAGAGATTTCAATTTTGTTCCAACACTGAAAAAGACACTTAAAGAACTTGACGGCCTTACAAGAAATGCTCTTGCGGTTGAAGCTAAAGTAAGACCTGCTACAATAAATGATATTGCTGCAGGAAATTCGAAACAGATTAACATGGAAACTTTGAATGCAATAATTGAAACGCTCAATACAATTTCAAAAGAAAAAGGGCTCGACAAAAAGTATTCTGTCTCAGATATTTTTGAACATAGTGAGTTCCTTAAGGAGTCTTAAGCAAAAGTATTGCTTTTATTTTTTTAAATTCGTTAAACAAAACCATTGAAATATTCAATTGTCCATAATGTGGACAATCAAAAGTATTGCGATTGCTGTTATACTGTATGGAGAGGTGAACGGGATGGAAAACAACATGCTTCAAGCGATATTAGATGAGATTAAAAACGTTAATAACAAGGTTGATGGCATAGCTTCTGAGTTGAATTCCTTTAAAGAAGATACAAAGAAGGAGTTTGAACAAATTAATCAGAAGTTAGATCGAATTGAGGAAAATGAACCTGAGGAAATCATGTCGATGCTCAAACTGATCAATAAGAACATTGAACGTGACCACCGATACAATGACAAAAAGTTTTCTGAAATTGAAAGACGTATCCATGATCTTGAAGAGAGATTGAATAACTGAGCATAAGGGGATGGGATAACATGAGTATCAGTAAGATTAGAAGCCTTTTTTATAAGTCTGCTCGTGTTTTAGGGGACGTACAAGCAGCCAAGAATGGTACATTAGGTAAACGTGTAGCAAGACGTGCAGCAGGAAGAGCAACAAATAAATTACTTAGAAGTATATTCAAATAAAAAAGACCCCTTCACATTGTTTGTGAGGGGTTTATTTATTGTGTGGTCTATGCTTAGAATTAGCTTCAAGCTCCTTTTTCAAGACCTCTACATCCTGTCTTAAAAACAAGGCTGACCTTCCAATTTTCTTAACCGGTGTTATTCTTTCTGTGTTAATCAATGCACTCATTCGTTGCTTATTAACGTTCAATATCTCAGCAACTTCAGTAGTGCTAAGGACTTCGTTTTTGATGAAGTCCTCAACTTCCTTGCGACTCTTTAGGTGATATTCCATGTTATTTTCTCCTTAAAATCATGTCTTTGATGATGGCATAGATCGTTAACAAAACCACAATAGCCATTACTGCAGTTGTAAATGAGTTTGTCCAAAATGAGCGTAAGCCAATTGCTGCAACAGACAATAAAATTAATGAAAAGATGAACTTTTGATTTTTCTTCATTTTTTATGCTAGACTGATTATAATGATATTGAGAAGCGAGTTAGTGGCTCGCTTCCCTTATCTCTGGTTAGTCCTTCTTATTTTTCTTCTCGCTATCGTTTGATTGTTGCGCAATCCATCCGATAGAGACGACGTAGAAGATAATTTGAAGGACTTTTATCATATTGTCTAGCATTTCCTCACCTCCTTATACATTTATTATAACATAACTATGTACTTGAGTCTATAGTTTATAAGAAGTTTTTTCAAATAAATAAAACAATTCCCTCGAAAAATTTCGAGGAAACTATTTATTTACTTAAACCATTTTTCCATACTGACCAGACACATAACGACGTTTACCGCTATGAATGATCTCCCAGTATCCTCTAGAGTTGTTTGAACCTCTAACAGACCCAGCGATATCAATTGTCTTACCGAGACCAATTGTACCTACGTTCTTAGCTTTAATACGGTCAGGTTTGTCCATGATAATTGCAGCGTTTGATACGCCAACAATTTTGATCTTACCAACCGATTTGATGCCTGAGTTAGTGTTTTTAGAAGGTACAGAAGATGCTTTCTTTCCAAATGTATCAGTACCATACCCTTTATAATTGAATTGAAGGTGTGGCTGATCTACAAACCCTGTCCAATCTCCACCCCATTCAAAACCAATTGATTTGGCATAAGCAATAAATTTCTTAATATCAGATGCACCATAACCATTCCATTTAGTATCAGATTTAGAATAACCACCAGTTGGTACAAAGTCTAATGCTTGTCCTACAAGGTGGTATGATTTCATTGTCTGTGAAGCACCTTTACGAACATTCTCACGTTGCTGTGCTTCTGAACGAATTGTTTCATAGATAAGTACGCCAATTTTGTTTTTCTCAGCGTAATCCATCAACTTTTTAGCAGCTGCTTTTGTGTTATCGCCAAGTTTGTTGATATTGTCCATGTTCCGTTTGTAATAATACATTGTCATATTAAATTCCTCCGTTTTAATTAAATTTAAAAGCCCGCCGATTACTCAGCAGACTTTTCGTTTTGACTTTCATCTTCAATTACTTGTAACTTGTCTTTAATGAATCCAGGGACTTTAACTCCCATTTGTGCAAGGTTCTCTACAATAGATAACCCCTCATTGGCTATGTAAAATAAAACAGTTCCAAACACCAAAACGCCATTTAAATTGCAAATTTGATCTATAATATTGGCCAAGATGACAACAACAAAGCTCATGAACTTCCGCACGTATCCAAACCAAGCGTTTCTTGATCTTAATGTCTTGTCTTAAACAGCCTTAACTACTCCCGTAAACACATCAATAAAGCTTAGAAGTAGCAGTAAATCAAGATATTTTACACCCCCAAACAAATAAGCTTTTGCAATTTCCAAAGTCTCAATATTCAACACCAATTCAATTCCTTTCATTTAGTTATCACCCCCTTTTAGGGCAAAATAAAAACACCTATTTGCTTACAGGTGTGGTTTCCGTCGGAGGTGAACTTTCAATATATTCATCCCCCGTTATTTCCTTGTACTGTTCAGGCGTAATCTTCCCAAATTTAACCGCATCTTTGACCTGTTCTTTCGTCCAATAACCGTCACCGTTGTTGTACCATCCTTTAATGCTTTTGTACCAATCCATTTTAAGAACCTCCTGTCATTACTTCGTAAGCTAATTGAGCATTTTCCTTTTTAAGCTGTTCACATTTTGCTTGAACAATCATTAATTCATAAGCTAATCCAGAATCCTGAGATACTAAATCTGACAATTCAATTGTTGTTTCTTCCATATGTCACACTCCTTTATAATACTGGAACTGTTGCATTAACAGATATCTTGCTAATATTAGCCTCACTGTTTACTGTCCCACCAGCTAAATATAGTTCACCATTTGCTCTATAATCCAATCGTAAATAACCGTAAGTCCCAACAGTGGCCACCAGAAACTCAATCGGATTTTTTATCTTTGGTAATCCTGATGCGATGATCGTATTAAACGTAGACTTAAATCCCCCATTAAGCTGAATTTCATCTCCTCCATTTTTAGTTCGGTACCGCAACGGGGATGCAGCGTCAGTTATTGCACCGTTTATTAAAGGAATTGCCGTCCACACACTCGCGATCTGCCCCACTTTTGTGTCTGTATATGCCTTCGCCTCTGTCAACGATTTATCCACCTTCGCCTGTGATCCTTCTACAGATTCAATTTCCCGCCAAGATGTCCATAAATCAGAACTAGCTACTTTATTTCTCATAAATTTCCTTCGACCAGATGATGTTGTGTCACTGCTACTATAGGACGTGTATTCTTGATACGCATACGTGCTGTAGTTATAGACCATTAAGTAACCATTGTTATTTACCGGCGCATTTAATGCTGTTGTTGCACCACTCATGTAATAGAATCCGGTATCTGTAACCGCATTAAAATCGATGCCTACCATATACTGTGCTGCACCGTTGTCCTGAGTCAATTTAAAAAGCTGTCCTGCATTCCATCTATCCTTATCAGCTTTTGATGTATGTCTTTCTCCGTTGTTATCGTGTTGTCGAAAAGCATAATAATCAGCTTGTTTTACATTATCAACTTTATCAAGTCCGAGCTGTGCAGCAGTTACCTTGTGGGGATTAGAGGTATCTGAGGTGTGTTTGTCAAAATCCGTTTTCTTTGCTTGAACGTCATTAGTGACGGCTGATAACCCTATTTGTGCTTTTGTTACACCATGTGGGTTTTTCTTGTCATTCAGATGATTATCAAGATTCGCTTGAACAGCATCTACCTTTTCTTGAGCACCCTGTTTTGTTTCGATGTTCTCCAAGTCTTCAAACTTTTTCTTTAAATCGTCAAGCGTTTGAATGGTTGAATCATAAATCTCAATAACCTTTGCTTTCAATGTCTCAAAATCATCAATGTAGTATTCACCTACTGGTGCAATATCTTGATCCATTAAGCTTTGTGTAACTTCAAAGCCAAACTTATGAGCAGACATAGCTTGTTTGTTGCTATAAACCAGGACTAACTCACATTGAAACAATCCATACATCTTGATTTCATCTTCATCAAGAACATATTCAGCAATTCCATTTACTTTATCAACTAATGTAACGTCCCGTACTCTTTTCTTACCATTGGCAGGAACAAGGATTACTTTCCCTGTCACCGCTGATAATGGTAATGGCGCATCGTCTTTACGCAAATTAAAAATCAGCTTTGCTGTTCCAACATCTTGAGTTGAAAACTTGAAAGCTGATCTGTATGTACCTTGTGAAACTGTATTAATGTCAAACGTATATGCTGATTTCTTATAAATCGTTACTACCTCCTTATCTAATAAATGCTATTGCTACACCATATCCCTTATTAGAATCATATGGCTGCTTAATTTTCATGACTGTTAATCCCGTGTTGTCATCTGATTTGGATCCTTTACCATTCTTAGCTATAATCTTATCACCTGCTTGAACAGTATCATCAATACGTACATGTATCTGTCCAATAAGACCAACAATATGCCACTCATCACGTTCCTGTCGTGAAGTGTAGTCTAATTCAGGATCATAGTCCGGATTGGGCTTAGGAAGGCTTTTCTTTTCAGTTTTTATGTTCCCATCCTTATCTGTGTATTCAACTTCAGTTTCTTCATAGATCAATCCACCGAAATCATTTCTAAGGTATCTGTCATTCCAATAAAACTCAGCACTACCTAATACAACACCTGCTGTCTCAGAAATAACTCCAAGAATCTCATCACCTTTTAAAGCCTTGCGAATCTTATCTCCTTCAAGGGTTACAAGGTATCCACTTTCAATCTTTTTGCCATCTGCAGATTCAAAATACTCAGCATAGTCTTTGAAGTTTGAAGCACTTTCAACACGACCAACGCCTAAGATATTGCCGTTTTGTGAGTCTATTTCCCATTTAGTATTAGCTGTAGATGCTTTACCTGTTCCATATCCTCCCCTAATGCTATAACTATTGTCATTAATAACACCTTGAGAAGCTAAAACAGCTCTTGATGAGCCGTCACCTTTAGTATGAGAGTCATTTGAGGCAATAACAGCTTGTCTTGAAGCTTCAGTTGAAGATCCACCAGAGGAAGCAATAACTGCATTACGTGGCCCTTTTGTTTTACAACCACCTGTTGTAGCAATGATAGCGCTCGTACTGTCTAACGGGTGTCCTGAAGTGGATGCAGCTCTAAAGCCACCTTTAACATTATTTGGTACAACAGAATACTTTTCACCACCTAAAATTGCAGCATCAGTGTATCCGTAAGCTCTGACAAATAACAAATTGGCTTGCGTATTCGGGGAAGTGATACCGGCTGTACCACCTTTTGTGTGTAGGAGAGCATTTGATAAGTTAATATTGTACACACCACCACCAAGAACCACGCCAACTGGAGCTGAATCATGAATCGTCAGATTACTAATCATTACATCATCAGTTCTTTGATCTCCACCTACTACATGTAAATCACAGTCTGCTTTCGCAAACCCTGTTATAGTCATACCATTGACTGTAATCTTACGGCTTTTAAATTGGAAGGACACAATAGGATTGTCTTTATAGTCATAATCAGGGTCTCCTTCTGCCCTGAATCCATGAATATCTACCCGTTGATATGCGGACACGTCCAATGCCCTTGGGGTAATTCCCTCATACAAACTATTGAATACAGGCTGAATTGCTGTACAGTCTATCAGCGCTACATCTCTTGCTGTATCACTCCACGGATCCTCTGCTTTGTGATGTCCAATATGTCTCAAATCATATGAACGCACGTCACGAACAGAAACATGACTGATAATATGGATGTTTCTTGATGCTGGCCATTCTGTATGAGCCTTAACTTCTACACCTCTAATGTTTCCAGATGTAAAGTTACCCGTTAACCATACGTTTTTAGAACCATCATCAACTTCAATCCCATTTGAGTTAGACGATCCCTTATCATGTGCTTCACCTGATGGATTGGTGCAGTGACAGTTATTAATGAAAATGTATTCGCTGTAGTGAGTCGTAATCCCATCGTCACCATAGTTAGAAGCTCTACAATTATCTATCCAGACGTATTTACATCCCTGTGCTGTGTAATCAGGCTCTTTGGCTGCGTCATGATTATAAGACGGAGCTGTAATATCAAAGCCATGTAAGCCCGCATTGATTGAATTACAATTCTTGATCCATAAGTATTTAGTATTGGCGAATGTTACACAGCTTGATTGTATTCCGCCTTGTGCTCTTAATCCGCCTTGTCGGTCTTTATTCCAGTCAAACGTAATCCCCTTTACATAAATACCCTCGTTCCCAGCTTGATGATCTCTATTTGTAAGCAATATTGCTCCTGCTGGAGCGTCATCAGGCATTTTGAGATATGTGATATCTTCTCCTTCGCCAATCAAACGACAGTTAGAAGGAACTTCAATTTGACCAACATATGTACCAGGAGAAAAATGGACTTCAACATTTCCCTCACCAATTGCATCTTTAAATGCTTGCGTACAGTCTGTAACACCATCAGGAACAGCCCCAAAATCATCAACATGGACAATTCTATCCAACTTTTTTTTATAATAATTGGCATCATAAACAAATCGTCCTGAAGCTGTAGCAAAAGTCTTTCCATCAATAGCCGAAACTCTCAAATCAATAAGCTCATTTATGTTATGGTTGTCACTATTTAGAATGAGGTTGTCAATTCTTGAAGTGTCATATTTTAGTTTATCAGCTAAAGTGAATGCACCGTATGTAATTTGGTCGGCTGCGTGGGCTCCCCTCGCCTTTGCGTGGACTTTTAAAGCGTTCAAGCTTTGATTAATTCCACTCTCAGTCAATCTTGCATTGCTATCTAAGATATTAAACAAATTCCCATTCGGGGTTACTTCGTGTTTTTTATTTAAGTAAACCAATAATTACTTCACCTCTATTTTGTTCCTATAATTAGGATTTTCACTCTCGCTCCATCCGGAACGGCTGTTGGGACAATTGTTTTTCCATCCTGGGTAAATGAAATCAAAACTTTATCTGTGTCTTGATAATCTGAAAATAAGCTAATCCCTTTATCTCTGAGAATTGCCGATGATTCACATGTCACATAAGAAAAATCAAAGTCATCATCAGTATTCAATACCAACGTACTGTTGTTTATAGTTGTAAACCCATCACCACTTACTACATTCCACTGTCCACCAGTGTATTCAATGGAATATGTGTATGTATTTGTTGTTTGATATGTTTCTGTGCTGCTTTGTTGCTTCATAATGTTTATCTCGGTTAACCCTGCTTTCAACTGTGCTTCATAGTTCTTTATTGCTTGCTCTTGATTCTTGGCACGTTTCTTTTCCTCAACCTCTAAATCTATTCGACTTTTAATATATCCACCATTTACGGTTAAGCTTTGCGGCTGACTTAAGTCTAATGGGTTGTAGGCATTACCGGTTATCCGGATTTTGTCTTCATATGTAATCCCATTTAATTTAGTTTTCGCTCTGACCTTTATTGTATCTCCTGCTTGGATAACGTCTTCTACACCTGCCATTACAGCATCCAATAATTCATTGTAATCAACGTCAAACGTTACTTCTGGATACGGATTCACCTTGGTTTTCAAGAGCTTCTCCATATCCTCTTTCGTTTTAATCGAATCGTCTGTTACAGTCTCAGCCCATGAAGGCTGACCATTAATCAAGAACTTACTTTCATCGGGATGCTTGTAGACAACCGGAGGGAAAACATACTTTTCATCTTCATTCTTGTATGTCCTGTAAACAGTAATGATATTTCCCCTCACTAGATACATTACTGGGTCAGTCTTCTTCGCTGTCTTTGTATTAGGGTTGTTAGAATCCCTGTTTTTAAATGTGGCTGTTACACTGTATTCTTTGCTTTCAAGCCCACGAATGATTTCGAATTCCTTTTCAGTTGGATTGGCATCCTTTTCATAGACTGAAATAGTTTTCTTCTTATCACCAATCTTGAACTCCCATTTGCCACCAAGCTTTGAAACTAACGTCTTAAACTTAAAGCCTGTACCCGTAAACGAAAATGTAAATGATGAGCCGATTTTCTTTGTGAAATCTGCTTTCAATGAATCATCATAAGACCATGAGCCGGATTTTGATTTATAGGATAATGTTTCGTCTCCTAACGTGTCTTTCTCTTCCTTTGCCTTCCCATATCCTTTAACACGAGTCGTTGTGTTGTCTTCCGTAATCGTAATTGTCAGCGACTTTAAATTAACAGTGCTATCCAGGGTCTTAACAATCTCTTTACCGGCCTTTTTATAAACATAAATCGTCGTATTATCAACAATGAATTCAACACCATAGTTCGTTATTATCTCATCCATGAGCTCTAGGGATTTCTTCGCTCCAAAGTTCTCTAATTTAACTGACTTTATGTTCTTTGCATCGTTCATGATTACATATTTAAATTCACTGCCTTTTAGAGCATGTGATAGGGCTTCATCTAACGTTTTATAGCCTTCGATAGTATCGTGAACCAGGTGTTTTGAAGCTCTGAATGCGTAAATGTGAGTGGCTGTAATGTCTTTTGAGAGCACGTCACCCTCTTGTTTTATTGTCGGGGTATTAATAAAGTATTGCTGTTCCTTAAATCTCACTTCATCTATTAAAATAAAGTTCCTACCTACCAAGGCATTAAATTCAAGTTGATTGGCTTCGTTTAAAATAATTGAAAACGACAAGTCCTTCTTACCATTTACATTGTCATTTACTTTTGGCTCAACAAATGGCAACCCATATTTTGTTTTTGTATTCCTATCCAACACGTACATCTGATTCAACTGAAATCACCACCTTACTTATAATAAAAATGGGTTATAAACTTAATATCACTATAGGTGGCACCTGTGATTTTAAACTTATTTTGACCTTTTTCTAATGTTGGAAAGCGTCCATTTCTTGTTTCAATTACTTTCGTTCCATTAACAATGTGATGGGAAAACAAGCTTAATTTGTTTGACTTAGATTGAGTACCTACTAGTGTTACAGTGTCGTTGTTAGTTAGGTTTGTAATTGTAATGTCTTTTCCTTCAAGGTACATTTCAACATTGTAATTGTGTCTGTAAGGATCTATTGTCACATTGCCTATATTCTCAACTGTGAACGTGGATCGGTTCTTGAAATGGTACACAGGATTAGAGTCTCTTCCAATATTCATCCCCAAGTGAAACATATTGTCTGCAAGGTTCATTGAAGCTGTACTATCATATACACTTTCCGCAGCACCCTGAATGGCTGTGAGAGTGACATCAAACTCTTTCCACTTCTTGCCGTTCTCTCGAAATACTGAATAGCTGTCATCACAGGTAACAAGCCATCTTTTTAAAGGTTGTGGTGAATATATGACGTAATAAGGATCCGGACGAGATAGATAATCGTATATCTCATCTCTTTTCATATCAAATTGCTGTGAATTACTGGCTATAATAGTAAAGGTTGCCGTAATCTTTTTGTCGTTGAGTCTCCCCTTATTTCCTTTTCGATAGGTCATTGTTCCATCCACTAACGAGTGAGTAAATGTTGTTTGCCTTTCATATGATGGTGACTCAGGACGAAATGAAGAAAGCGAGACACCTTTAAGATGCTCGCTTAAAAACATTCCATCAATAATCAAATCACTCTTTTTCAATTAATCACTCCCTATGTTAAAGATAAATTATTAATCATGTACTTTTGTCCTCGTTCTCTTTGATAAGCTTTATCTTGGGCTCTGTTTAGATCATGGATATTGAGAGAAACTTGAGGGTCTTTGGCTACTAGTTGCGTCAACAATGCGATCATTTGGTTGTTCTGATTTGACTGAGTTTGAAGAATGTCAATTTGCTGTTGCTGCTTTGCAACCATTTGTAAGAGAGCGTTATTGTCTGTGGCTTGTTGGGATTCTGGTTTATAACCAACCATGTTCCCAGCCTGACTAAGCACCTTGTGAGCTTGTTTCCTTCTAAACTTACGCAAAGGAAGAATTAACTCACCTCTGTGAACTTCAGCCGTATGGTCACGAGTAATTAGACCGCCTTTATCGTAGCCAATGTACCTGCCTCCTTTGGCCATTGCCTTTAAGCCAGGATGATTAAGAATGCCTCCATATCTGCTATTCAGATAATTAATGGAAGCTAGGACTTGGTGAACAGGATTCTTAATATTTCCATATCCAGGCTCCTTATGAGCATTAAAAGTACTTGGGATGAACTGCATTAACCCCTGTGACGGATGACCAGCTTTCCAGTTTGAATCCCATCTATTAACGACATTAGGATTACCACCAGATTCTCGCATTGCAATGGTTTCCAATGCACTTGAAAACTGTGAGCCCAATCCTTTAATTTTTAATGCTTCAGCTACCCATTTCTTAACTGCAGCTGTGCCACCTTCACCAAAGTTACTGGCTTCACCAAACATCTTCTTAATGAAACCAACAGATTTGTCTTTAACAAAGTTAAATGAACCTTTGACAAAATCTCCAGCAAAGCCTGCAAAATTAGGCATCTTCAAACCAATCTTTTCAATAACCTTGTTAATGAGCTTTGATGGATTACTGATGTAGCTAAACACATCTAAAGCAAAGTCTTTAACTTTCCCTGCCGCAGCTTTCGCCCCATTCCATACCCTGGAGATGATTCCTTCTTTCTTTTTAGTTCCATTTGAATATGCCGGGATACCAGATAAGAAGGCTTTAGTTTCTCTAGCTGAAAGGACTTCTGTTCCTCTTGGAAGGTTCATGAGCGTGTCTTTAGCAGGGCTTAAGCCCATGTGTCCTGAAGGTGTTATGAAGGCTTCTGAGCCCGCATTTGAACCTTTACCATCACCAAGGATTGCAAGTCCACCTGGATGAGCTCCAGTACCATTTGCATATTGAGGAACATCCCATTTTGGTATTCGCTTGTCTTCTGAGACGCCGATCTTTCCAAGGATCCAGTTAATACCGCCTTGAGTAAAACCATTGATGATTTTTCCGAAGCCACGGAGTGTTCTATTTCCAAACGCCTTGATACCGTCCCAGGCTTTACCGCCCATAGTCTTGATTCCATCACCCATTTTTTTAGGCAATGCTTTAGCAGCGTCAACAATATCCCAAAACTTTTTAGTGATACCTGATTTCATATCACTGACAATCTTAAATGCCTTGTCTTTCATAGAAATGAAGAACTTCCCGACGCTTGAAGCACCATCCTTGAACACACCTTTAATCCAACCCCACATTTTAGGGAAAATACCTTTAAGTCCAGCACCTAATGCTTTAGCACCGCCAAGTATCTTACCGAAGAATGTTAATTGGATACCATTCCAAATCATTTTAATTGCACCTGAGAAGATTTGTTTAATACCTTCCCACATCTTACCGAAGTCGCCCGTTAATAACCCTGAGAATACTTTGATAACACCCTGAATAACTGAGATAGCCCCAGTTATAACGCCTTTAATATTCCCCCAAACTGACTGTATGATTGCAAGAATAACAGGCATTACGAATTGAACGACTTTCCAAACATTTTGAAGTGCTTGAGAAATAACCGTTCCGTTCTCTTTCCAGAATGTCCCCCATTGTGCTGATAGCTGTCCTACAAACGACATGATACCGCCTAATGCTTGTTTAATTAATGGCCCAAGTGTGGCAAATACACTGGATGCAATTGTCCCTATTGTTGAAAAGACGGGTTGCATTGCAGCAAAGCCACTTTTCATACTGTCTATGATCGGTTGAGCCTGTGTTTTCAACCCATTAAACGAGTTCTTTATGCTATTAATGCCGTCAATTATGGACTGTACCGTTAAAACAGGAAAGAAATCCATGAGCTTGTCCGAACCTTTGTTAGAATCACCATTGAAAATATCAAAGATACCAGAGAACACCTTTTTAATGTTGTTCCCTGCGCTTGAAATACTTTTGAATACAGGATCAAGCCCCTTCATTCCTGATTCTAAGCCATTCATAGCAGGTTCTAATACATTCAGTAACCCATTTCCTAAAGGCATTAGTGCTGTCAAACCTGTTCGACCAATCTTCTTTAAACGAGCACCAAAATTATCTTGTAAAGCCTGTCCTGCTGCTTTAGTTTTGCCATCAATCTGACCAATTTTCCCATCAATGCCACCCAATGAATACATCGCTTTTGATTCTAAGTCTTCCCACTTAGTACCATACAAAGCGACACCAATGTTATTGGCATTGACCTGGTTTTTCATGCCTTTCAATTCACCTAGGACTTTATTTGAAACATCTTTAACCGTACTCTTCCCTTTTAAAAAGCTTTTCCATACCTTCTGAGTGCTTCCTGACAGTTGTCCCATAGCTCCTGATGTTGAATCAGAACCATCTTTTACCCTGATCTGGAATTCTTTCATTACATCGTTTATGTAATCAAGGTTATAAACGCCAGAGTCTGTTCCTTTCTTTAACAATTGGAAGTATTCTTGCGCTGAGAAACCCATTTTCGAAAATAACGGTGCATACTCAGAAAGGTTGTCAAACATTTCATTTGAGAAGTTCAGGCCATTTTGTGCTCCATAGGTCATTAAATCAAACGCTTTTTTGCTCGATTCTCCGAAGCCCTTCATAATGTTATTGCCAGCTCGTGTAACTTCGTTCACATCAGCATCGAAGGTGTCAGCTAATACAATAGAATCCTTTGCGACCTGTTTCAATTCATTTTCACTAAGACCCTTTATGTTCTGCCTGACTTGTCCAATAGAATTTTTAACAGATTCCATGTTTTCTCCGAAGCCGTCTCTCCATACTGCTGTTGCTGTAGTGGTTAATTTCTTAGCTTCAACCTCTGTCAGTCCTAGTTGCGCTCTAAATTCCCCTTGGGTTTTCTGTGTATCAAGCACCATTTTAGCGCCCATTCCACTTACTGCTGCTGTCAAAGCACCTACAGCTAACGTACCTTTAGCAAGCGCTCCTACAAGCCCACTTTTAACAAATGAAGAAAACTTGGATACATCTCCATGTGCCTCTTTTGAAGAGTCGCCGGTCTTTTTCAGATCAACCGAAAGTTTTTCTGTGCTATTACTTGCTTTTTCTTCGGCTTGTTCAAGTCGTTTAATTGTTGTTTCAGTACGCATAATCGAACCCTGTAAGGATTGATAAGTCTGTATTTGAGTGTTTAAACGTTGTGCATACTTTTGTGCTTGTTCTGAGCCTTTTCCATAAAGCTTAACTTGCTCTTGATATGACTTATTGTATTCTTCAACAATACTCTCTTGGATCTTTAACTGATTTGAATAACCTTCAAGCTGCTTCTTGTTTGCGCCAAGTTCATCACCAACCGACTTAAGTTCCTGAACCATAGCGTTTGTTGCTGTTTTAGCTGTTTTAAGGTTATTCTTTAGCCCCGTTATACCTCGGTTTACCCCAGCATCATTCATTGTGGCATTAATAACTAAACTGCCTATGGGTTTTCCTTCAGTAGCCATTGGTTTACCTCCTTTCCTCAAGAATTAAAATCAAAAAAGAGAGTCCAAAATCGGACTCCCTGTTTATCACCTCACGTTTACACCGAAAATTTTGTATGCTGGAACTATCTTGTTTTCTTCCTTATGCTCGTACTCCATGAGAGAGAAGAATCCATTGATATCCATTTGATCTATCTCATGATATTTATAACCCTCTTTCATCAGGTCTTTGTACAGCTGGTTAATCTTACCCACATAGTCCGCATACGTCATTTCTTCGCCTTCTATCCCTGAGCTTTCAACGCCTTCTCCTTCAGTTGTTTCTTTTTTTTCTCAGCACCAGTGATTTGATCCATTACATTTTGAATGACTTCATCGAGTTCATCAGAAGCTACACCGTCTAAAACATCATCTGCTGTAAATTGATTTTCGAAAACCTCAACAATATAGTCAATCATTTCATCATTAGCTTCTAAATTAGTCATTTCTTCAACATGAGAAGAGATTTCCAGAGCTCTTCGAAGCTTTCTTGCTGTAACAATTCCAACGACATATGTTTTCTCAGGTACTTCAATAATTTCTCCTACTTCATTTACTTTCGCTTGTGAGTAATCTTTCAATGTAATACGTGCCATATTATAAATTCCACCTTTATCTACTAGTTTTGTTTTTTATTCGAATAAAAAATAGACAGCTTATTAGGCTGTCTAACGTTCATTAATTTACTTGTCCAGTGCTACTGTAGTATCTTGTGTTGGATCTGTAACTGTGATTCCATAAGCCTTTTTATAAAATTTCTCTACTGTAAAATCAGCGTGTTGATCATCACCAATCAGGAATACCAACTCATCTTTTTGACGTGGCATGAATTGACCCTCAATGGAATCTGTTTGTGCACTAACCTTGTCTTCTTTTGTTTTACCTTCAGATGATGGGATTGCGAATTTCCCTTTCAAAAGAGCATAGTAAATGTACCCTTTGTTATGGTGCTTCTCTTTCCAAGTAACGCAAACGTATGGAGGATCAGTATCTTTGTGATACTCTTCAATTCCATCTACAACTTTAATTCCTAGAATTTTCGTTCTGTCTTCTTGTTTCAAATCTGCCAAACCTAACTCAAGTTTTGCATCACTAATACCTGAGCCAATTACAGCATATACACCATCATCGGCGTAAATTTTTTCGTTTTCGTTTGAGACATCAAGCTTTGCACTCTGAGCCCCTCTAATTCTTGTTACTGTTGTTACTTGCTCCGTTTCGCTGTCTACAACAGCATACCGAAGATCTGTTAAACCGATTTTAGCCATATGTTTATCATTCCATTCTTATAATTTTATAGTTAGAGATTTATGTATTTCGTTGCTCTATAACGTCTTGCATAGCGATATAGTTCAATATCAGGATCACGATCAAACGCTGATGCATATTGCTGATAATCGTTGTCCGCCATTATGTCATCAATAATTGATTGAATAACTCTTGCTTCCTCAATTTTCTTAGTCCATAAATCAATTTGGATATCTACACTAATCGTTTGTACTTCATCATCTGCATAGTCTTTACGATAGCTTTCTAATTCATTTATTCGTATCATTGGTGCATTCTCGACAACTTGATGCTCTTCCGGTACATAGACCATGTAGATGCGCTCATCAGGCACAAGGGAGGTAAGCTCGACATTATTACTCAATGATTGTTCAACTTCTTGAATTGGAAGCTTCATAGTCCCATCTCCCTTGAATAAATTTGAGCAATTACATTTAACACTTCTTGTGCATATTCATTTTCAGTACGCTCCATGAAATGCTGCGGAGGTTGTTTAATTGTTCCGAAGTTTGAAAAGTGTATACGTGAGGCAGTTTCTTTCCCATAGCCCACACTTACGAATAACTCACCGTCTTCCTTTGGCTTTGAGTAAACAACATTGTCTTTCATATGGGTTTTATGTTTACTATCTCTAGCCTTTGGTGTGTTCTTTTCTAACCCCTTGGCAAAAATCTTTCCCCCTTCAGCAAGAGCAATTTTCCCCGCCTTAGTGGATTTCCTAGCCATCTTATCTAAAGCCTTTTGTGTATCTTCATATCCTTGTAAGTCTTCTGCCATTAACTCACCTTCTTAACAACTATGTCTTTCATGTCTTTTTTCCGTGAGTTTGGTAACACGTCTTTGATTTCATAGAGTTCTTCATCATATAGAACCTTCATGTCATTTGTTATTTTCATTGGCTGATCATAGCGCACAATAAAAGTAATGGTGTCCTCAAGGACTGTGCCAAGAGTGGCAACCTTATCCCGCAGTTTCTGATCCTTAATTTCAGCAAAACACCAGAAAAGAGTTTCTTTCACTTCTGTGTTCTCACCGTTCTTGTCTTTACCATTCTTGATTTCGATAAATGAAATAGGTGTATCAAGCCTACTGAAGTCCATCAACATAAGCTCCTCTCATTTGTTGAATGAGATTAATAACACCAAATGGAACTTCATTTAGCTGTTTCTCTGCGGTTGCACTACCATTTTCATACCAATGACCAATTAACATGTAAGTTGCTAAATCAAATTTAGGGTTATCAATAAAGTAGGATTCACGATTTTTAGAAAGGGTTACAGCGTCTTTCACATAACTTTCTGCAGCTGCTTGAAGGAGCATTATTTGACTGTCGTGGAAATTGTGGTTAACCCTGAGATAGAGCTTCAAGTCTTCAAGTGTCATTGCATCACTCCTTTTTAAATAAGAAAAGAGAGCCTTAAACGACTCTCTAATCAATTACAATTAAGCACCTGTTGTGCCTTCTGTTGCTGGTGGCGCTGGTTTGATAGTTACATAGTATCCAGCCTTAGCATCAGCCTGTTGCACATCAAAACGAGTAGCTACTGAAAGAACTTGTCCATAAATTGAGTTCTCAACCCATTTAGCTGTAACATTGACACGATCCGCAAAGAATACAGCAGCTTTCAAATCACCGATAAACATTACCATGTCGCCAGCTTTAGCGCCCAATAAATCATCATCCACAACAGTAAATGAGTTGCTGAATAGAACACTTCCAGAAGGAGAAGTAATATTCGGTTGCAGAATATATTGACCGTTTTTGTCTTTCAATGTATCTAAATATTGAAAAGCAGAAGATGTCATAACAATATTTCGCTTATAAGCTTGTTTTAAATCGACATTAAGAATTTGTTTAATCCCATCAGTATCTGCAACTGTCTTCTTAGAGAAGGTTTTTAGGACATTAGCTACTGCTCTATTTGTAGTGATCCGTTTTGTTTGCTGTAAGAATTCTGCTACAAGAGATGTTAAATCTACTCCAGCGTCATCAATTGCCTCTTGTGAAATTGCTAGTTCGCCACGATATGTCTCAACATCGTATCGCACTTTGATGAACTCAGGTTTACCTAGTTCTGGGTTCTTTTCAAGCTCGGCTGTTGAAGCAAGACCAACTTTTGCGTTTGAAATGACTGGATATGTACCAGCAGCTGTTTTTACAGTTTTCTTGTTTACCATTGTTGCAAGATCTACCACATCTTCTGGTTCACGTTGTGGCGTTGTTAACACTTCAACTGGAATTACAGCTTCAGCACCTTCAGTTTTCAAACCATCACGAGTGAGTCCATAAGAACGGATATAATCGTTTACGCTCCGTTTCATTTCTTCAATCGGGTTATCAATAATTTCATATTGTTTCATTGACCGTTTTTCCTCATTTCCACCATTAGATTTTTGTTCTTCTGTTACAGGCTCTTCTTTTGCTAACCCAGCGATTTCTTCTAAATCAGCAAGCTTTGCTGTAAGATCAGCGAGCTCTTTTTGTAGGGCTTGAACCTGGTCTTTGATGTCTTTAGCTTCATCCAGATTACCTTCATCAGCTTTGGCTTTTGCTTCATCAATCTTCGCATTTACTTCATCACGCTTTGCAGCAACCATGGATCTTGTTTCTTCTAATTTTTCTTTTAACATATGTATTAGCTCCTTTTCCCAAATAAAATAAGCCTTTAAAGGCTTTGGGTTCTTAGTTTTAATAATTCAAGTTGGAATTTCAGTTTTTCAATTTCATTTACATTTGATTCTTTAATAGCCTCATCCAGATTGCGTGCAAACACGTCTGTATCATTGTAGGCTGGATATGTAACCACTGATATGTCAGTTAGCTTTGATATTTTTCTAATTCGTTGAAAATCTACACCGGTAGTTGGATTCTTTTGTCTCACAGCACCTTGTGGAGCTAAATGAAATCCAAAAGAACAATTCGTAATATTACCCAAACGAATATTCTCATAAAGATCATTGGCGTATTGTGTACTTGGTAATGTAACTTCAAAACGCAAACCAACATCATCAACGTTTAATTTCAGTGTTCCTGATGTTGTTCTTCCAATGATCTGACTAGGTACATGGTCAACAAGCGCTCTTACGTCACTCATATCCGTAGCATCTAAAGCCCCAGGTTCAATTGTTTCAACAAAATCACCTAACACATTTGATTTCGTGTTAAACTTCAAGGCGTATCCAGTAATAACCTTGGCTTTCTCCCCTTCTGACCGGGTTTCCAGACCGTCTTCATTAAATAATCTGATTTCAGTTTTACTCACTTCCCTCACCTCCTTCTGATGCTGAAGGTATAGGTAAACTCTTTGCTTTTGCTTTTTGAATCTCGTCCATGATTTCAATATCAACGTAATTCAGGCTCATGAATCGCTTATCTCCATTTGGAACTGATGCTACGCCGTATTGAGCCAGGGCATCATTAAGGGAGAATATGCCGTTCTGAAGTAAGGCAATAGTGTTTTCTCGCTTTGTTTTTGCATCTGTTTCCCTAAATCTTCTTGTATCAAATTCAAATGTATATTGGTTATACAGAGGGTAAAATAAAAGCTTATAGTTCAACTCAGCAGAGATTGCAGTAAAGTAATTTGAAAGGGTGTTGGTTAAGTAATCAAGGTTAGCTTGTTCAATTGAAGTGTTGGTTTGTTCAATTCCAAGTTTATGAGGGGGTAATCCAAACGCTTTAGCAATTTGTTTTGTTCCATGATTATAATTATTGACAATTTCAAGCACCTTTGTGTTAACTTCTAACTGCTTAAAATCCATCGTATCATCAAGTACTAAAATGCCTTGTTGATTTTGATCACCAGAATATGTGCTTTCAAAATTCTTCTTCATGTTTTTCCTTGCAGCTTCATCTAAATTGGCTTTGTTAACATTTAAAATCCCACTCAGATTAGCTCCACGTTTAAAGAAATCAACATAAAGTCGCTTACCAGCTTCTTGACCTTCTATCTCCCTTTTAAGGCTGCTCAACGGTGAAATACCTGTAATCCCATTTAATGAAAAGAACTTAATGTGTAACATGTTCTCTCTCTTAATGATCCGTTGTTTCCCATTACCAGGGGTATATGTGTAAATGATTTCATTCGTTCCATTTGGTTGATCATAAGATATCTCACTGTTACGCAAATGAACTAGGTCAAGAGGACTACCGTCTGAATCTCTAATGATTTCTGCATACGATTGACCGTTCAACAAAGCATTAGCCACGAGAATGAACTTCAGAAAATACCCTGAATAAAACTCATTCGGTCTTTCATTCAATAATTTATAGAGTATGTTCATTTCATCAGCAATGCCGTTATTCTTAACCATAATTGGAGAGGATGCTATATCTGAAGCAAGAGTATGAATTGCTGTAAAAATATCGCTATTCTTGATTGCATTGATTGTGGTGTATGTTTCACCATCTGCACCCATAATGATATCTATAAAAGCTTGATCATTTGCACTTACAGCATTTGATTCCCCTCCTGTATTCATTGATCTAAAGAATGCCAATTAATCACTTCCTTTCTTCTTTAGGATTAATGATCATTGCAATCAACACTAAGAGGACTCCCGTTGATAACAAACCCAGTAATTCTGAAAATTTATAGGCTGTGATATTAACGAATACTAACCCAGCTAAAAATAAAAGAGTGTGTAAGTTCATAAAGATAAACTTGAGCACACTCATTAATGTTGCGGTAACTTTTTCAAGCTTCATGTCTTCCTCCTTTATAAAGCAAAGTTGTAATTTGCATAGTAATCTTGATCCACATTGTCCGTGTAGTGATGCATTGCTTCGTAATGCGCCGTAATAGCAGCAGCTATTGGGTCAATCTTTTCTCTATTTTTATCCTTGTCAATCCTGATTAAATCGTTGATATGAACCGTTAAAGCGTTGTTTACAGCGATTGTTAATAATGGGTTATTAGCATGAAGCATTTTCTTATCATATACCAAGTATTGAAAGTTCTTTGTTGGTCTAGAAAGCTGAGTTGCTTTTTGTCCAACCTCAATCTGTGTAAAGTCTTCTAACTCGTTCAATAAGAGTTGGATGTTATGGGGATCAAATAGAATCGCCTTAACAATTAGATCATTTTCGTTAACATGATTCTGAATATATTCAATGATCTGTTTCTGGTTGATTGTCCCTGACTTCTTATCAGTAATCGTACAGAAACCTTCTTCTGCTAATTTACGATAATCAATTTTGTCTCGTTGAATTTTATTATCCAATCCATATTTTGTTCCCACAAATGAATGACTGTCTATGAAATACCTTTCTTCTTTATCATTTAAAGGGTAAATCCAACTAACAGCTGTTAAGTCATCAACTCTTGACATATCAATCCCAACATAAACCTCTTTCCCCCTTATATCTGGAGGTTCTTCAACAGCACACCTTTTCCAGTCCTCCCCATTGATTAGACTCTCAGATGATGCAGATTTCCAAATGTTAAAGTTCTTTACTAAAGTAGGATTGATGTCATTCTTATCTTGAGCTTCTTTTAATTTTCTCCGTAAATACTTATAGAACTTCCTACTTATTGAGTCCACTCCAAGTAATGGATTGCTCTTAATCCATAAGCTTTCGTCACTTACTTCTTCTTCATCGTCCATTTCATAAACAATGGCAAAGTAATTGTCGTTTTCCTTTCTCCCACTAAGAATATCTGTAACATACGGATACTCTACCGAATACATTGGGCCATTTAACTGAAATCCAGCTGTTGATATGATAATAATCAACCCTTGATCCTGCTGTCCCTGTGAAGATTCCAAGACCTCCATCATTTGAGTGTTTGAAGCTGTATGATACTCATCTAGAATTCCAATTAAAACGTTTAATGAATCGTGGTTCTTTGTATCTCTAGATAATGCTTTGATTAAACTATTAGAGCTTGTGTGAAGGATTTCATTATTCTTAACTTTAGTTATTTTTCTTATAGATGGTGAATGCTCTCTAATCTTATTCAATTGAGCTTTAATCATCTTTTCAAATACTGTACCAGCTTGCTCTCTTGAGTTAGCTGTGGCATAAATCTGTCTGTCAAACTTAGGAGCTTCACCAAATAACAATTCATAGAGCGCAATACCAGCGACAAGAATAGATTTACCGCCTTTTCTAGCCATACTTATGTACGCTTTAGTGAACCTTCTATAACCAGTTTCTTTATCTCGCCATCCATACAGAGAACCAACAATAAATTTCTGAAATAGCGCAAGCTTTGTTGGCTTACCTGTTGATACATCAGGGAGCATTTCTAGAAATTTAATAACCTTTTCTGTCTTCTGTGGTATATATTCATAAGGAAACTCATCACTTTTAGACCTTTGAAGATCATTTAAATGTCTTTCACATGCTTGTCTAACCTTTTTGCATGCAATTATTTCTCCATCTGTAACCTGTTTAGCATAAAGTGTTGCATAATCAATCATTCATCCACCAGCTCGGCAAATGCATCCTTTTTCTTAGAATCAGCACCATCTTTATAACCCATTAATCTCATCCTTGAATCTAGGGATAATCCTAACTGTCCAGCAATACCACGTATTTCCTTAGACGTACTGTTCATGATTTCTACAGATGGGTTCTTTTTCTTCACTTCGTTACCTTGACTGTTCAACTCAAACATAATCTGACCATTCTGTGCGACATCTTTTGCTGCTTCTCGGAATTGTGCAATGTAATTACAAAATATAGTGAATAGTGGTCTATCTAACTCACTTATAGGCAATGTTTTCAAATGCGGATATAGTCTAGTCCATTCATTCTTACCCATTGTAGACAGCCAGTGTGGTGGCTTTGCATGCAACGGTTCAAATTCATATAGACTTTCTTCTTGATCTTTTCGCTCTGCTCTTTCCTCGTTTGTGATTTGTCCTTTTAGTGCTTTCTCCAATTTCTTTCTTGGTGCCATTAAGCCACCACCTTTCATCTATAATGCTTTAGTTAATTAAAGAGTTGATTCCATAAAAAATAAGCTGCCGATAAATCCAAGTGTAATAATGGATTGACAACTTTTGTATGCGGATAATATTTGTGCTCATTTTAGCTCAAAAAGCAAAAATTCAAATTTTGATATCAACAAAAATCGTAAAGTTGAGGGGCATCCGATGTACAAATTTATTCAATACTACCCCATTATAAGTCGGGGGGACTTAATAAACCAAAGTTGTTATAATTTTTCCTTGTTTTTTAGTCTCAATGGTTTCAACAGTTGGTTGTCCAAGACTATCTTTAACCCCACGTTTAATTAAAATACTTGCTTTGCTCTCATCATAATATGTGGCAGTTTCCCAATTAAATGAAACCTTCACTCTTTCTGTAATCTTTTCACCTTTATAATAAACTTCTGGAATAGATGTCATATCATCTAATTTAATTTGCAATAGAGGTTGTGATTGTTCTTCTTCGCTAACCTTCTCCAATATCTCTTCACGAACATGTTCATCTTTAACTCTATCCCTCAGCATCTCTTCAAATGGAACGCTCTCCAAATAACGCTTGCTGTACTCTCTAAATTTCACATCATTATTATGAGGATTAAGGAACGATAGTCCATAGTATTCAACACCATCCCATCCCCACGGTATATATCCAAGATCCGATTTAGCATCTAAGTTAAACTTGATACGTAACCGTTTAAATAATTCAGCCTTCTCTTTACTTACCATTAAACCTTGATACTCAACTAACATTTATTGTTCCTCCCATTAAACAATACTGAATCTCCACCATCAATTGATGAAAGACCATGATACCCTCTAACTTCGTTTACTGTAAGTAGTCCTCTTTGCATAAGATTAACAAATTCATTTGGATTCACAGGTTCTTTTTTAGGAACCTTCGGAGCTTTAACAGTCGGCCTTGTAGCATATCCCATTACTTATTCCCTTTCACTACATCATAAGTTTTCTTGAAGATATCAGGCTCACATGAATACACTTCACCTTCAATTCCTTTAATAACATACTCACCTCTATATATCTTCACACTATTTTTTGGATAATGTATCAAAAGAGTATCAATGTATTGCTCATCAGAATACGTGGTATATCCAAATAATTCACATGTATCCTTAAACCATTTTGGAATAGGCTCATATCCAAACTGAAACGCCTCAACCTCAATTGGTTTCTTTCTATACTTAGTCAATACTCATTCCCCTTCTCCGAATGTAATCTGGTTATGATGTGTCTGACATAATACCTCTAGGTTATTCAAATCAACCCTAGCTTCATAGTTATGTAGTATATCCCTTAACTCTCTGTGCTTATGGTGAACAACTAATCTCTCACTTAAATTCTTTTTACCTTCAGCTGCACACATAGCACATCTATAGTTTGATTCACGTTTCTTCTCTTCCCTGAGCAATCTCCATTCCTTGCTCTGATAATAGGAATACAACTCTGTATTATCTTTGTTGTACCGGACATTCTTATTGTATTCCTTATCTGAGTGTCCCTTATGCTTATCACAATAAGACAATGACCAATCAATCAGAGATCGGCAGCCAGAAGCATTACAGCGTTTAAGAGGCATTAAATCTCCATGCCGAAAACTTCATAGGCGTATTGTTGTTTATTAGCATTTAACATTGCTGTCACATTCTTTACTGTTTCCTTATAGGTTTTACCAAGCATTGAAGCTGGAAAAGGTATGTGTCCATCAGCTTTAAATTCTGACTTATCATTATCCTTTAATGACGTTGTTGAGTATTCAATCTCATACCCTGCAATAAATGTTTGAAATATCTCTCCATCTTTATGAAGTGTTTCAAAAATAGGAAATACCTTGCCTAAAACAAATTCCCCGTTGCTCATTCACTTTTTCTCTCCTTTTTTTCATATTGACTGTTAATCCATTTAATGTTTTGCAGCATCATCTCAACTTGCTCAAATAATGTCTTTGGCTCACTTTTAGTACGATATCTTGGAGTTCGTTTTGTTCTTACCACTCACTTCTCCCCTTTTTGCACACGATAAATTTTGTCTAGCAGTGTCCATTGCCATTCATAAAAGTGCTTCCCATTTGCGATCTGACGGAATGAAATGTATTTCTCCTTATTACTCAAGAAAAACAATAAAACTAAGATAAATTTAAAAGGTGATTTTAGAGCCCTCATTCTGTTCACTCTCCTTTCAATCTCCTCCTAAAATAAAAAAAAGAGGATACCGACGTATCCCCATCCCACATGTTGTTTTCTGTCCTTATTTAGATATTTATAGTCGCTCGCGAATCGACTTTATTTAATACGTTGCTTATTCCGTTCATTCTTCTCACCATCACGCATTCCGTGGCAATAACCTAAAGATGAGCTTAATGATAGAGTGGCACAGAACACCCCAAGCCTTACGCCTCCTAATAGAAAACCACACATAAAGAACAATGTAGCTATAATAATACAAGCAAGTGATTCAGCAATTAACCTATTCATAGACTCATTCTCCCTCACTGTTTAAATGTAAGATGAACTTCTTTAAAGTTTCCAATATGCAAAAGTTCGCTTACTTGGTCTTGAAGCTGCTTGTTTTCTTTACCTAGCTCACGCTTCTCAGCACCATTCTTCCAGTTTTTGATTTTGTCTAAATCCTTGGCCACATGACGTAATAATTCTTCAATCTTATGTACAAATGCAATATCGCTTCCGTATGTATCCTTTTTATCTAATAATGTGCGTTCTACATGGTTTAAAGCCTTAATCTTATCTTCAGCAGTCCATTTGCTAATGTATTCTTTAATAGCCCCATACACAGCAAATACACTGTTTTCTCCATCAATAGTTGCTGACATTAATAGGTTTCTTCTCTTCTGAGGTGTTGCGAATCTAACAGCATGGTCAATTTCCTGATCTGTAGCTGTAGGATCAATATAGACTTTATTCTTTCTAATTGAAGGCAGCACATCACGCTTAACCCATCGTTTGAAATCCTTCGCTGTCTTTTTACGACTCGAAAAGATTAATTCATATAGTCCAGACTCATTTACAACTTGCATGAGAATTGTTTTTGAAGGCGATTGTGGGTGTGTCATTTCAAACGACATACTCTCATCATCATCAAGACGTGTCAGTGCATGACGGCTATTACTAATCTCCAATGCATCGCATACATCCTTAGCAACAAAATATACATCACCTTTAACACTAACTGTTCTTACTTCCTGTCCCTCAAAGTTAAAAATTTGTTCAATATGATTCAAATTCGTGTTCCTCCAATAATATTATTTGGGCGTACAAGCAGAAAAAGCCCTTCAACCTATAAAGGCGGGCTTAATCTCTCGCATCATCTCAACTAAAATTCAATTGGAGAGGTGTCATCACGACATGCTCATAGTTCCAATTTCCATTCACCCATTAAAAATTAATGAGTCAATGCAGATTAGAATTGTAAAAAAGATCATTATAGTTTATAATTTGATTTAAAGATGGCGTAAGTATGTTTTCTTGAGGATAAAAAGGATTAGCGTACCGATCTATTGACCAGTACGCTGTCATGAGGAGAAATTGTATTGAAAAATAACTGTAAAGAAGACTAACACTACTAACTATAAGAGTGTTCGTGTGGCAACATTTTTGACTAGCCTTTGCACTGTAGCCTTCTCTTCTATTAGGTAACTTTTAATCAAGTCCAAAAAACATTGATCTTATGCAGTTTTTGGGCTATTTGTGTTGTCAAAGTGTGACTTTTTGGATTTAAATGCTTCCAAGAATACTTCTTTTTGAGTCTTATGAAGGGTATTCATTAACTTGGTGGCATTCTTACTTTTATTTTTGATCATGTGAATCAGAATAGCGCACATTGTATCCGGCTTAACCGTCAACTTTTGAACCTTAAAATTATAATATTTAATGATTCTGTCTATTGCTTTATTTCTCTCCTCTTCTTCCATTGAAGTACAATAGAGAGCATTAATTTGGTTACATTTTTCCTCCACATAAGCAATCAACTTTTTCTCTTGCTTCCTATTCCCATTTGAAACATTTCTTTTTTCTAACAAAGATTCTAAGGGTATGTCTTCACGATGTTTAGCATTTTTTAAATTATCCATAGTTTTAAACAAGAAATCCATCGGACAGTTGTGCATATCATACTCTTTTTTCTTCTTGTTCTTCTTTTTCATTTTAGGATCACCGAGATACTTCCAAAACAATGGCTTATTGCGTTTTAACTCTGAAATTCTTTGTACATTTTTAATTTCTTCACTGGTGTTAATCTGATATATCTTTTTGGCCAAATCAATACAAATGCCTGAAAGGATGGTCATGACATCAATCTTTTTTAATAACTCCTTTAATTCTTGCTCCTTTGCTCCCTTTGAAATCATATCCCAATAAACTGACATGCAATATTGTCCTAAATTCACTACTTCACCTATATTCCTTTGACTTTCTGCAAGGATATCGTCAATTTTGTACATGTCAACATTGTTCAGAGTGTAGGGTGCTTCTCTAGGAATTATGCCATTAATGCAGACAAGATATTTCCCTTCACACTTCTTCCCTAACTCTAAAAGTTTTTCATTGTCAAAAATGACCATTGTATCGGAATCATAATCGCAGCCACTCAAAATATCTTGTATTGCGAAATTAATTGCATTAACACATACGATATTGTCAGTGAGATTAAACCACTTTTCAATCTCTGGAACATGTTTATTTTTCGCAACAAGAACATTGGAAGGTGATGTGTTTGGGTTTCTAAATGCTATCAACTCTTTACCTGATTCGAATAATGTTGTATGAATCTCAGATCCTATTAAAACTTGCTCTTCAGGTTTCTCTCTAATTGCGTGGTATAAATATTCTAATGGATTACCCAATAAAACACAGTAATCCCCGTTAAGTCTAACTTTACCCCTCTTAACATGATTCACATATTTATTTATTGTTGATTTTCTAAAATCTCTAAAGAGTTTGGTATGTACTATGTCATTATTTTGATGATACAAGTCAAAAAACATCTGATTACTGTTCAAATCATTCTTTTCATCGTATATGTGTTTGATAAACACTTCATCATTATTTTTCAGTTCACTTATGTAATTCCTTTCAAACACTGTTAACTCGTCCATGTGTTCAGGTGACATCGGCAAACAATTCAACATCTGATAAGAAGTTTGTTGAAGGACGTTACCTTCTGAATCCTTCCCCCTTTTGGATTCCTTTTCATGCTTACAGATTCCAAATATTGAACCTTCACTACTAACTAATTGCTTCCAGTGAGCCCACATTCCTTGTTTTCCATCAATCACTCCGCTAAACTTTAAAGCCTTTAATGAGGTTGGAGTAAAAATAAATTCAATATCTTTGGCTTTAATCATCTCATTGAACATATTAGGGATTTCCCAGGAATCAAAATCAATGTGCGGCGGGCATTTAGCCTTTAAGAACTCCTGGATATTGGTATTGAAAGCTGCTGATTTAAACATGTGATTTCGTAATAATAGCATAGACTGTTTCTCAGGGAAGTATTTCTTATCAAGCAGGGATTCACCGTCAAATAAACTGTTTTTAACATCAACTTCTTCTTTAAAACTGTCTAAAAATCCATTCTTTCCTGTTCTAACCACATTACACGTTTGTTTGAACTTACTCTCCAGATCTGAAATGATAAGCATATTCTTTGGTTCAATCTTCACAGTGGATTCAAGTGAGCTGCCAACGAGTGATTCATATGCCAACAGCCCAGCATAATCAATTTCCTTATTAGGTTCAAATGGCAAATGCATTCTAGACCAGTTTATCATTTCATCGTATAACTCTTCTTTGATAAACAAACATTGACCGGTTCGGCTTTTGCTGCTTGAGCGTTTATAGACCACATATTTAGTTTCGAGTATTTCACCTGTCTTTTCATCCACTGTTCTTATTGAAAAGCCATTTACATAAAGGTGTCGTCTTAAATCTGTATTCTTCACTGCTTTCCACTTGTCGTCATCTTTTTCATCTTCAATCAATTTTTTATAGCTGTTTAATTTCATTTTATAATCATCAGAGACAGTATTATCTAATTTCGCTAACTTCTTTTCGATACCTTTGACGATTTCTTCACCTGATCGCACCTTCATTTTAAATTTCACATTAATTATGTCATCACTGATGTACTTGATGTTATTCGTATCGTCCCTTTTGCTTTGACGTACCTCAGTTTCAGTAAACTTGTTCTCTCCCTCTAGTTTTCTTAATTTCATGAGTTCCAAACTATAAGGGATCATACCATGATATTTTTTTGTTAGCTCTCTGTCTCGCTCCATGTGTTCATAAATATCACTGGCTTCCAATGATTGAATGTATACCGGTTTATCTGTTTGCTTATTTGTCAATAAAATTCCTCCAATTGATTAAGAATAATGAAAAGAAACACAAAACTGGAAATTGCAAAACTTGTTTTTGCGATTTGCATATACTGTGTCTAAAATGTATCTAATATCTTAAATACTCTTTTATATACACTCC
The DNA here is from genome assembly GCF_041222765.1 of Bacillus sp. JNUCC-21. Classification (NCBI taxonomy): domain Bacteria; kingdom Bacillati; phylum Bacillota; class Bacilli; order Caryophanales; family Bacillaceae; genus Bacillus; species Bacillus sp. JNUCC-21. The sequence goes on from NZ_CP166019.1 coordinate 3,210,057, forward strand.
CCACAGTGCAGCACACTGAGGAGTTTAGCTCTGCATGTTCAGAAGCTATCTCTGCATGTTCAGGAGTTAGGTGAAAAGCCTAATATAGCGGGCTTAAAATATGGTAATGATTGTTCCATTTATCAAAGATCAGAGCATCATTTTCATCGTAATTTCCTGTATCCTCAAGCTTATGTTTTACGATTTTCAATAGCTTTGCTTTCCTCAATGCCTTATTAGCTTCAATGATTGTCGTGTTTCCCATTTTCAACCGACTTTTTAATACATCAAAACCAACATAGCAATAATCAATCCCTCTTTTGTCCTTTGGGTTAATGTGGCTCTTATAATAGAATGCCAATCGAACCCCATTTTCATCTATTTGATCATTTTTGAAGTATGTAAAGATGGATGGATTCATTTTGCAGAATCTACCCTCATTCTTTGCTTTTGAATTAAAGAATATTGATAGATACCCTTTGGTGGGGAGCTTCTCAATTTTGTTGTCAATTAACCCGTACTTATGTAATGCATTAAATCGCTTCTTTAATGTCCTCGTATCATTGATTTTAAGCTCATTCATCAGCTTCTTGTGATCTAATACTATTTCATCTTGGCCGCCGTTCCTAAAGTGTTTAAAACAAAGATTTGCGTACAAATTAAATTCTTGATTGGATATGTAAAAATTCTCGTTGCGTATGATACTGGAAGGTACTTTTACAAACAACTTGTTCAATAAGCATTCTCCTTGATTACAAAAAATTTGATTACAGTGGGTATTACTTGTTTAAAATTGAATCAACTAGTCTACTTTTCTCGTAAAGCCAAAAGGGCTTGTATTCAGAAGAATAAGCAAAGCAAATGAAAGGTGCCCCGGCTGCTTTTAATTCTTGATGCAATTCCTTTGTGTAACAGAAAAAATACTTTTGTTTTTTCATATTCCTTCTCCCTTTGATCTGTATAAAATTAAAGTTTTATCCAAACTCTCATATTTCAATCACGACGCTCATTCAACTTTGTCATTTCTCTTTTATCTAACTCCTTCATAAAATAAGATAATTCCATCAATGTTTTTCCACCTTTTCGCTTAAATATTTTCTGTGAAAAATACTCGGCCACTTCATCTTTTATAATAGTTGTATTTTTATTGTTCCCCATCATCATCCTCCACTTATTTTATTTTTATCCTAAAAATATGTAATGAGAAGGAGTGAACGAATCGCTCACCCCTTCAAATGGATATGTAATGCTTACGCACCACGTCCAAAACCTGCTACATGGAATGTTTCTTCCCCTGATGCGCTGTGAATTGTAGTTTGTTGACCTGCAACGAAACCAATAGACAATGAAGCTACGATAGTAAGACCGATAAATACTTTTTTCATATTATGTTCACCTCCTTTCAAGTGATATCGCGCGACGTCGCGCGATTTAAAGGGCAAGTAAATCCAAAATCTGCTCGTCCTCACCCATTTCCCTTAATTTATCTAAAGGTAATCGTACACTGTATAGATCGCCGGACAGCTTAAAGTGTTTTATAGACTCATAAAAGAATCTCTTATCTTCATAAGCTAGTCCTTTTAGATAAAAATGAATACCAAAGTCATTATGAATATTCGGTTGCTGCTCTAAGTTCTCCAATATTTCTTTAGCCTGTTGCAAGTTGTTTTTCTTGATGTGATAATGTGCAATTTCTTGGATATCTGTTACTTCATTTGAATCAGGGTTTAACCAAAAGTTCTCTTGATTCCAATGGTTTTCCAAGAAACAAAGGCTTCTAGTTAGCTGTAATTTTGCCAAGGGGTTATTCTCAGTATGTTTTAAACCGGCCAGGTAATATTCCTTTGCTTTTTCATAATCATCAAGCAAATAAGTATTTCCCAAAGTTAGATAGCTATAAGCGACAAGCCTATCAATATTCGTTACATTAATGCCGTATGAGCAATAAAAACGAGCTTGAGTCATTTTATTCTGACTGAATGCTGAAGCGCCCAACAAAGCCATCAGACGGTAATAAAACGAACTTTTAATCTGTTCATTGTTTTCAATAAAATCAAGATCTACAATCATCGACATTTCTGCAAGATTTGAGTATTCAGCCATTCTAAGGTAGTAATACAACGGGATTATGTAAGTGAATACACGCATTTCTTGAGACTTGGGATCAAGCTTTCCAATTGCTTTAAGCGCCTGATGTGCGTTTATTTCGCCTCTGTCTTGCTTACGTTTGATCTGATACATTGCTGCCCATTCACGTTCAATCGAACAGGTACTATTAATTAATTGATCAATTAATGCGTCAGTTAGTTCATACTGTTCATTAATATCTGACATTTCAAGACGTACCTTTGCATCTACTTTTGATTTCTTAGCTTCTCTCTCTTTTGCTATCATCCGAATAACCCCCTGTGGTGTGTCACTAATTCAGAGCAACAGACAGTGGCGATGTCACCACTAACCCGAATCTGAATATAGGATCTCTTTTAGTTCATATAGAACATATGATCTCATTATAGTTCATCCTCCAGTTTTATGGAACAAGTTATGTATTGCGGTGTTGCTGTTATGTAATATGAATCTATTAGACTTACTGACCGTTGAACCAACGCATAAATCCGTTCGTTGGGATTTTAATACGTCTACCGATCTTTACTGTGTGGAACTTTCCACTTTTACAAAGTGCGTATGCCTGATCACGTCCAATACCCAGCCAGTTCTGCACGTCTTCAACGTCAAGTGCCGGTTTATTCATGATGTCCTCGTACATCTGGTTCCCCCTTTCTGTTACTTATTTATCCTCCCCTGTCGTTTGGGATTAATTAAAGTATACTTTCATTCATTTAATTAGTCAATAATAAATCATTAATTATTTAATCAGTTTTGTATTTGTTTTTAATCTTATCTAATTGTGCTATTATTAATTGTATTGTTAATGATCTTGGAGGGTATAAAAATGACCGAGAATGAACGGATTGGAAAATTAATTAGAAACTACAGATTAAAAGAGAAAATGTCCTCAGCAGACTTTGCTCTATTTGTAGGAGTTAGTCAAGGGACTGTATCCAACATTGAAAACGGAAAGTTTGGACAAAGAAAAAACAGTTTACAAACAGTGAAATCAATAATTGAGATGTGCGGTATTGATTTGCCTCCCGACATCGCTGAATTTTTAAATATTGAGCCATCGAATGTAGATGACGAAGAAAATGAGAGAATTTTAGTTGCGAGCAGAGATATGTGGGATGTAACTAAATCTACTTCAGTTGCCATTCAACTCAGAACTTTTGTTAATGCTGAATCTCGTTCAGATAAGGAACTGGATTCTCTTGAAAGATCTTATCTCTATGAAACCGACGTCGTCGTTAACACTTTAATGGAGTTCATAGACGACAATAAAAAAGAAATCAGAAAAAAGATTTTGGAAAACTTGAGAGAAAAGAGCTTAAAATTTCTTGAGCAATACAAAGATATTAAGGAGGACGATTAATGGCATCAATACACCCTTACAAAACAAGTAAAGGGAAACAAAAATATTTTGTGGCTTATGATGTATATGATGAGAACGGTGAACGCCATCAAAAAAAGAAAAGAGGATTCGATAAGAAGAAAGATGCTAAAGAATTCATTGCCGAAGTCGAATCTGCTATTAACAAAGGGATGTATATTCAAACCCCTAAAATAACTGTCAATGACTATTTAGAGAGATGGTTAGAAGTTAAATCAATCAATATTGGATCTCAGACTGTAACACTTTATAAAAACAGCTTAAAGAATTACATCTATCCCTATATAGGAGACATTTTACTGGCCAATCTTAAAACAGAGCACATCAATAATTTTATTCATGCTCTCTATACAAAAGATAGAGGTAAAGGGAAAATTGGCTATGCCTACAAAACCATAAAAAGAAGTCATGAAATTGTCAGTGCAGCGCTTGATTATGGAGTAGATAATAAGCTGATCAAAACCAATGTAGCCAAAAAAGCAATACTCCCTAAAGAACCCAAACGAAAGAGAATTGATGTTTGGGATTTAGAACAAGCTAATCAATTCCTAGAAACATCTAAAGAGGATGAACAAAACAGATATCACTTGGCTTATGCTATTGCTATTATCTGTGGAATGCGTCAGGGAGAAATACTGGGGCTTACCTGGAAAGATGTCGACCTAGAAGACAACCTTCTTTATGTTGAACAAACATTGTCCCATGATGGCAAAGAAATTCTCGATGATACCAAGACTAAGAAAAGTAGACGAACAATTGAATTCAGTGAATCATTGGCAGATCAATTCAGACAACAAAAAAAGATCATTGAGAGCGAAAAAGAAAAGTTCGGGGACGATTACCAAGATCAAGACTTAGTAATATGCACAGAGCTTGGTAATCCAATAAACGCACGAAACGTTCTTAGGAAGCAAGCTAAGCTGATGAAGAAGGCTGGAGTACCAAAGATAACCTTTCATGATCTAAGACACGTACACGCCTCCTTAATGCTTTATTTTGGACACGATATTAAAGAGATATCCGAAAGACTTGGACATGCAAAATCGAGCTTTACTTATGACACCTATGTACACATTATGTCTAAAACTAAGAAGAAACTTATAGACAACCTGCAGCGATCAATAAAACTGTGACCTCCTATGATGGGGGTTATTTTTTTTGTTTTCTTTTCTTAAAATGAGACACCCTGTTGCCACTTTTAAAACTCAAACACAAATGTTGCCGTTTTGTTGCCAATAGAGATTAGAGCAAATAAAAAACCACTCTTGAAAGTCTCAAGAATGGCTTTAGATCAAGCTTTATTAGTATGGAGCCAAGGGGGCTCGAACCCCTGACCTCTACGCTGCCAGCGTAGCGCTCTCCCAGCTGAGCTATGGCCCCGTGCTGTAACGTCATGTTTTATTATAGACGAGTCTTCTTTGAATTTCAAGCAGAAAATTCAGTTTGCTCATATTTTCCTGAGACGCTTTTCGAACATAAAAAGAAGACCCTCCGGGGGCCTCTTCGTTTATCGCACGAGCATGATTAAAATGATGCCGAGGATGACACGGTAAATGGCGAACGGGACAAGCTTAATTCGGTTAATGAGCCGAAGAAAAAATTTGACGACTAAGAGGGCGACGACAAAGGCGCAGATAAAGCCGACAAGAAAAAACGGAATCATGTCATAAGAAAGACTGCTCCAGTATTTCACCAGCTTCAGAAGGCTTGCGCCCGCCATAATCGGAATAGCCATAATAAATGTGAAGTCTGCGGCTGCCCGGTGATTCAAGCCGACAATGACACCTCCGGCAATCGTTGAGCCTGAGCGGGAAAATCCGGGCCATAAGGCGAGACACTGGAATAATCCGACACAGAAAGCCTGTTTGTAGGTGATTCTGTCCACCGTATCGATCGTTTCTTTCCTTTTATTGATCCAGTCCGCTATAAGCATAAGCACGGCTCCGGCAATTAATCCGTAAGCGACCGTTCTGACGGAGAATAAATAGCGGTCAATGAAATCCTCAAATAAAAAGCCGAGCACCGCCGCCGGAACAAGACCGACGGCGATTTGCGCGATGGTCAGCCTGTATCCCTTCTGCTGATCGCGCGTGACGTTTTTTTTGAGGCCGAGTAAATGTAATATCCGATCCTTAAACACAATGGCCACCGCCAGAATCGAACCGAGCTGAATCACCACTTTGAAGGAATTGGCGGCTTCCGGATTCATCAGGCTTCCGGATTTCAGCCAGATGTCATCCGCTATGATCATATGTCCCGTGGAAGAAACCGGCGCGTACTCCGTCAGCCCTTCCACGATTCCCAAAACGGCTGCTGTGAACATCTCCCATAGTGTCATCCCATTCTTCCCTTCATTCATCATTTACAAAAGAGAAGCTCTCCTCTGAAGGAAAGCCTGTCTTATAATAAATATCATGTCCGTTCCGATTTTATGACTTCGATCCAGCATCATTTTTTTCTTCTTCATATAAATGCGAACGCATTTTGAACCAATCAAACAGATGGGTCGTGACCACTTTGATGACCGCATACCCCGGGATGGCTAAAATAATGCCGACAACCCCGAACAGCTTTCCGGCGGTTAAAAGAACAAAGATGATGGTAATCGGGTGAATGTGAAGATTTTTCCCCATGATCTGCGGCGAAATTAATTTCCCTTCCACGAGCTGGACAACGGTCCATACAATCGCAAGCTTCAGCAGCATAAGGGGCGAAGTGACCAACGCGATAATAATCGCCGGCGTGATAGCAATGGTCGGCCCTAAATACGGAACAACGCTCGTACAAGCGGCAATGACCGCAAGCAGTGACGCATAATCAAGTCCGATAATCAGATAGCCGATAAATAATAAAAACCCGATGCAGAAGCTGACGATGACCTGTCCTCTGATATAGGAACTTAATCTGTGGTTCATTTCACTAAGCATCGTATACGTTTGTTCTTTCAGACGGGTGGGCACAAACTTTAAGATATAAATCGGCAGTTTTTTGCCGTCTTTCAGCAAATAGAACAGAATAAACGGCACGGTCACAATTGAAATAATCACTTCCGTCAGCGCGCCGATAAAATTCCCGACTCCGGTAAATGTGCTGTTTGCAATTGTCGCCGCCTGCGCCGATACTTTATTAGCAAGATCGGAAATGTTGATATTCATCGTCTTTTGCGCCTGATTTACAAAATCGCTTCCGATCAGGCTTTTCGTCTGATCTTCAACGATATCCACATATTTCGGCAGATTGTCGATCAGGCTCATGATCTGTTCCTTTAAAAACGGAATAATTGAAACGACCGTAATCGAAATCAGCCCTATAATAATGAGGTAAAGGAGCAGGATGGAATAGACTCTTTTCACTCTTATTTTTTCCAATATATCTACGATCGGATTAAGCAGATAATAAACAATTCCTGTCAAAATGACGGGGAGCGCAATCGTTTTGAGCAGGACGATAATAGGTGTGAAAATAAATGATGTCTTCATAAAGACAAGGATATTGAGACCGATGAGCAGCAATACAAGCAAAAACAAGACAAATTTATTGTCTAAGAAAAACTGTTTAAATCTGCCGCCCCATGTTTGCAATGTTTCCACTATTGTTCCTCCATCATATGTATTTTACTTAAATTGTACACTATCGTTCCTGTAATGAAAAATAATAACCGGTCTCTATGGGAATTTTTCCTATCCCTTTAGCTGGCAGCCTTTTTTCCATTTATGTTTCTCAGAAAAAAAGCTATAATGTAAGCCAATACATAGAAGGAGCGATAGCAATGATTCGATTTGCAACAGTCGGAACGAATTGGATTACAGAACGATTTCTGGAGGCGGCTTCTGCTATTGATGATTTTCAATTAACGGCGGTTTATTCCAGAACTGAGGAACGCGCGGCGGAATTCGCCGGCAAACACGGCGCTGCTCATTATTTTACCAGCCTGAAAGAAATGGCGGAAAGCAAAGCCTATGACGCGGTGTATCTCGCCAGTCCGAATGCATTTCACAAAGAGCAGGCGGTCCTTTTTATGGAACACGGCAAGCATGTACTGTGCGAAAAACCGTTTGCGTCTAACGCAAGGGAAACGGATGAAATGATTCACGCAGCCAAAACGAACGGCGTTCTCTTGATGGAAGCCATGAAAACAACGTTCCTGCCGAACTTCAGCATGCTTCAAAACCACTTACATAAAATCGGACCCGTCAGGAGATTCACGGCAAGCTACTGCCAATATTCATCACGATATGATGCATATAAAAACGGTACGGTGCTAAACGCGTTTAAGCCTGAATTATCGAACGGTTCGTTAATGGACATCGGCGTGTACTGCATTTATCCGGCCGTCGTCCTGTTCGGCAAACCGAAAAACGTCATTGCGACCGGTCATAAACTCTCATCCGGCGTTGACGGCGAAGGCACGGTCATTCTGTCATACGACGGATTTGAAGCGGTGCTGATGCATTCGAAAATCTCAAATTCGTTTGCCCCGGCGGAAATTCAGGGTGAAGACGGCACGATCGTTCTGGACAGCATTCACGGACCGGAACGGGCGGAAATCCGCTATCGTGACGGCCGGACGGAAGACATTTCAGTCCCTGATCTGAAACCGTCGATGTACTACGAAACGGCTGAATTCATCAATCTTCTTCGAAACGGACAGCGGGAGTCTTCCGAAAATACATTTGAACGTTCTTTCATTACGGCAAGCATTATGGAAGAAGCGAGAAAACAAATCGGAATTGTCTTTCCCGCCGATCAAAACTAAAAACATCCGCCCGGATTTGGGCGGATGTTTTTTATTTGGACGCTAACAGGTCAGCAAACGCTTTTGCATACTGCGGAAGGTCGGGCGGGCGGCGGCTTGATACAATGTGTCCGTCAGTTACGACAGCTTCATCCAGCCACTGTGCCCCTGCATTTGTCATGTCGTCTTTGATGCCGGGCGTGCTCGTTACTTTTTTTCCTGCGAGAATTCCGGCAGATATGAGCACCCAGCCCGCATGGCAGATCTGGCCGATCGGCTTTTTCTGCTCGTTCATCGTACGAATGATGTCCAAAACTTCGGGATATCTTCGCAGTTTGTCAGGTGCCCAGCCGCCGGGCACGAGCACGGCATCATACTCCTGAATAATCAGGCTCTTAAAATCGTAATCCGCCGTCGCGGGCACGCCGTATTTTCCTTTGTATGAACGGCCCGCTTCTTCTCCTATTAAATGAACGATCGCGCCTTCCTCTCTCAGCCGGTAGACGGGATACCAAAGCTCTAAGTCTTCAAAATCGTCACTGACAAGCGCTATGACTTTTTTGCCTTCTAATCTCATCACTGCCACTCCCTTCTTTTATACTAGTGTATCGCTTTTTTTAAATGAGGAAAAGAAACAGTTCGCTACAGCTGTTCTTCGTCTTCAGACTGAATCGTAAATTTCCGTGTGACCTGCTGCAGTTCTTCAGCCATATGCGCAAGCGTTTCGGCGGATGAACTGATTTCTTCCATGGAGGCCAGCTGCTCTTCAGCTGAGGCGGCGATGTCTTGAATGCCGGCGGACCCTTCTTTGGCGACTGAGGTAATGTCCTCCACCGCGTTTGTCACATTTTGCGACCCGGCTGCAAGCTTCTCAAGCGTTCCGTTCATATGCTGCAAGGCGCCTGAAATCTGAGTCGTCATTTCTGAGATTTTTTTGAAGCTTTCGGCCGTCTGATCCGTAATATCGAGGCCTTCCTTCACATCTTGATTCACCGCTTGGAATACGGAAAGCGATGTGGCGATTTCTTTGACGATTTCCTGAATCAGCGTTTCGATTTCCTTCGCGGAGCCGGCTGATTGTACGGCAAGCTTTCTCACTTCTTCCGCAACGACGGAGAAGCCCCGCCCGTATTCGCCTGCTCTGGCCGCTTCAATGGCAGCGTTTAAGGCAAGCAGATTTGTTTGATCGGCAATGCCGTTAATGACGTTGAGAATGCTCTTAATGTCGTGCGACTTCGTTTCCAGCCCTTTTACAACCGCTTCCGCCTGCTGTACGGAACGATCAATTGTTTTCATCTGGCCGACCGTTTTCGCCACTAATTCTTCTCCACTTCCGGCCGTTTCAGAGGTTTGGATGGCGGATTCAGTGATTTCCGCCGATACATTCGCCGTCTCGGCAATGCCCGCATTCATTTTGGAAAGGTGATCAGCACTTTCTTCCAATTTCTCGCTTTGTGATTCGTTTCCGTTTGAGAATTGTTCAATCGCCAGTGTAATATGCTCTGTCGCCTTGCTTGTCTGTCCGGCGGATGCCGTCAGCTCTTCGGATGAAGAAGCGACATGTTCGACGGATGACTGGATGACGCCGATGACAGACCGGAGTGATGCCGACATCTCATTGAAGCTTTGGCTGAGCTGCCCGAATTCATTTTTTGACTTGATGTCAATGACTTCCGTTAAATCGCCATCACTGATTTTAGCTGATGTCGAAACAAGTTTTTTGAGCGGTTTTGCAATCGAGCGAATGATAAAAACGATTAAAATACCGCCGACGATAAGAGAAACCGCCAGGATGATCAGCGCCATTTTCATGACAGGCGAGGCTGCGTCATGGATCTCACTGACAAAAAATGTGCCGGCGATTTTCCAGCCCGTCAGTTTGTTTGTCGTGAAGGCCATTTTCTTCTGCTGTCCTTCAAACATGTATTCAAACGATCCGCTTGATTTGGAAAATACTTCTTCCGCCCACTCTCCGGAGCCTTCCGTTCCCGCTTTTATAGTCGGATGGGCGATGTATTTTTTATCTCCCGTTGTAATGAAGGCAAAACCTTTATGACCGATCTGGACGCGTTGGGAGGCATTCAGCAGGTCGCCCAGATTAATATCAAGCGCCACAACGCCTGATCCGTCTTTTGTCTGCTGGGCAATCGTAACGACCGTCTGTCCGGTTGCAGCGTCTTTATAAGGCTCGGTAAACACCGGCTGTCCGCTTTTTTCAACCGCTTTTGTATACCACTCGCGCGTGAGCGGATTATAATCGGACGGCATGTCAACGGACGGATATTTCACGAACGCTTTGTCGCGAGACGCGGCGTAAATTGACGCGACATCGTCATTTACGGTGACATACTGCTTCATTTTGTCAAGCAGTACCGATTTATTTTTCGTCTCCAGTTTTTCCTTTGTGATTGATTCGCTGTAGTAGTCAATCGCTTTCAGCTTGCCTTCGAGCATGTTTTCCAGCACGCTGTTCAGTTCACTGACATTTCCCTGGGCGCTGTGGGTCAGTTCGCTTTCTAATGTACTCCCCGCCGTTTGGTAGCTGAAGTAGGCGAGTATGCCGACCGGAAGCACCAATACGGCTAAAAATGCCGCGATCAGCGGTTTGCTGATGGATGGCTGTTTGATCCAATGTATCAGTTGTTTCATTTTTTCAGTCTCCTTCTTTGAAAAGCTAAATCTAATATCGTCAGATAGGACAAAAGATTTATTAAAAAAACTAAAAAAAACACCCAAACAGCACATTTGGGTGTTCTATGACCTATTAATCTATTTTAAATCGTTTCGTCATATCACGTAATTCTTCCGCCATTTGGGATAACGTTTCCGAAGACGAACTGATTTCTTCCATTGAAGCCAGTTGTTCTTCGGCGGAGGCCGCAATATCCTGAATGCTGGCGGAGCTTTCTTTTGCGATGGACGCGATTTGCTCAGAAGCTCCTGAAATCTGCTGAGATCCTGCTGTCAGCTGTTCTACCGTCGCATTCATATTTTGAATTTCTCCGGCGATCTGGTTCGTCATTTCAGAAATCCGTTTGAAGCTCGTTTCGGTCTGATTCGTAATATCCAGTCCGCTTTCCACCTCTTTGTTGACGGATTGGAACATGCCGAGAGATGTATTGATTTCGTTGACGATTTCTATAATTAAGCTTTCGATTTCTTTCGCTGAATCGGCAGACTGGACCGCAAGTTTTCTGACCTCTTCGGCGACGACTGAGAAGCCCCGGCCGTATTCACCCGCACGCGCGGCTTCAATTGCCGCGTTCAGCGCAAGAAGGTTTGTCTGATCAGCGATTCCGTTAATGACACGGAGAATGTTTGTAATGTCTTTTGATTTTGTTTCAAGTCCGCGCACCACTTGTTCAGCTTCTTTCACTGACCGGTCAATGACGTTCATTTGGCCGACCGTCTGGTGGACGAGCTTTCCGCCTGAATTGGCGACTTCCGCTGATGTGGCGGAGGATTCGGTAATGACGGCAGATGCTTTCGCCATATCTTTAAGCCCGCTGTTCATTTGGTAAATATGTTCCGCCGCGCTTTCAATGTTTTCACTTTGGCTTTCATTTCCGTTAGAAAATTGTTCGATCGCCAGTGTGATATGTTCGGTTGCCTTGCTTGTCTGCTCCGCTGAAGCCGTCAGCTCCTCTGAGGAAGATGCGACGTTATTCACGGAATCCTGGATGGCATGGATGAGAGACCTGAGCGAAGCGGCCATATTGTTAAAGCTTTTGCCAAGCTCGCCTAATTCATCTTTTGACTGAATCTCGATCGTTTCTGTTAAGTCGCCTTCACTGATCTGTTTCGATGATGTCACAAGCTGCTTGAGCGGTTTTGTGATTGAACGGATAATCAGCACCATGACGATGGTTCCGATCACAATCGCTAATACGAGAACGAGCAGGGACAGATGAAGGATCGGCAGGGCCGCTTCATGAATTTCGTCCAGATACATTGTTCCGGTAATCTTCCAGCCTGTCAGCCCGTTTGTATCATAAGCCATTTTCTTTTCCTGGCCGTCGTATTTGTATTGAAAATCACCTTTTTTGCTGGTGAACAGCTGTTCAGCCCACTCCCCGTTTAATACTGTGCCTGACGTGCGGTTCGGGTGGGCGACCACTTTTTTGTCTTTCGTCAGGATAAAAGCATAGCCGGATTTCCCGATGTTCACTTTCTTTGTCGTTTTCAGAAGCTCATCGATTTTCATATTGATGGCGACGACTCCTGAGCCGTCTTTTGTCTGCTGAACGACCGTCACGACCATCGTATTGGTGGAAGCCGTGCGGTAAGGATCTGTTACAACAACCTTCCCCTTATTTTCCACGGCCTTTTTATACCAGTCTCTTTCAAGCGGATTATATCCTTTAGGCATCTGCAGATCCGGATACCGTGTGAAATGTCCTTCCGTGTCACTCGTATAAATGGATTCCACGTCTTTATTGATCTTCATGTACTCTGTGAATTTATCGGTAATTTGCGATTGGTTTTTCGGCTTGTACCGATCCTTTGTGAGCCAATCGCTGAAATATGCCGTTCCGTCTTCCTTTTGGCTGATGCTTGTGTTGATCATATCGTTAATCTGCTGCACATTATCTAGTGCGCTTCCCATCATCTGTCTGTCAAGCGTGCTTACCGCCGATTGATAGGCGATAAAAGCCAGCGTTGAAATAGGAAGAATGAGAATGGCCAAAAAAGAAATGAGCAGTTTTCTTGTAAGCGATCTCTGCTTGATGATTTGCACAATTTTTTTCATCTGCTATATCTCCTCTTGCGTGTTTACCCTTCATATCGGCAATTATGGGTAAATATACACATCCAAAAAGAAGAAATATAACGAAACATACTTTTTACCTATCGTAAAATTAGTCTTTTAGACTTAATTAAGAGTTTATCTTAAAACGCTTTGTCAGTTCGCGTAATTCTTCCGCCATTTTTTCCAGCGTGACGGCGGAGGAACTGATTTCCTCCATGGACGCAAGCTGCTCTTCAGCTGAAGCCGCGATGTCCTGAATGCCGGCCGCGCTTTGTCTGGAGACGGCCGCGATATCCTCTGAAGCGTTTGATACTTCCTGAGATCCGGCAGAAAGCTGTTCCACGGTTGCATTCATATTTTGCAGTTCACCGGCAATCTGATTTGTTTTAACGGAAATGTCCCGGAAGCTTTTTTCCGTTTCGTCCGTTAACTGAAGTCCGCTTTTCACCTCGTGATTGACGGATTCCAGCATTCCGAGCGAAGTATGAATTTCTTTGACGATTTCATGAATTAAGGATTCGATTTCTTTCGCTGAATCGGCGGATTGGACGGCAAGCTTTCTCACTTCTTCGGCAACGACTGAAAAACCGCGTCCGTATTCTCCCGCTCTTGCCGCTTCAATGGCTGCATTTAAAGCAAGGAGATTCGTTTGATCGGCAATGCCGTTAATGACGCGCAAAATGCTGGTGATGTCCTGCGATTTGAGTTCAAGCCCTTGTACGACTTGCTCCGCTTTACTTACGGATTGGTCAATGGCGCCCATCTGGCCGGCTGTTTTCTTGACAAGCCGCTCACCGGCGCCGGATATCTCCGCCGATTCAATTGACGTTTCCGTCACCACGGCTGCCGCTTCCGCCAGATCACTGAGCCCGTCTTTCATCTCATTCACTTGGGCTGTCGCTTTATCAATACTCTCACTTTGGTCTTCCGTTCCATTAGAAAACTGTTCAATCGCAAGGGTGATATGTTCCGTTGCTTTGCTCGTCTGCTCAGCCGAAGCCGTCAGCTCCTCTGAGGAAGAAGCGACATGTTCAACAGAGTCCTGAATTCCCTGAATAAGCGAACGGAGTGAATCTGTCATATGATTAAAACTTTTACCGAGCACGCCCAGCTCATCTTGAGAGCTGACATCAATGGTTTCCGTCAGATCTCCGCTGCTGATTTTTTCAGCTGAAGCTACGAGACGTTTTAACGGTTTTGTAATTGAGCGGATGACAAAATAAATGAAAATCATCCCTGCGGCAATGGCTATCGCCAATATGATAACGGCCAGAGTCAGAACCGGTCTTGCCGCATCCTTGATTTCATCCACGGACATGGTTCCGCTGATCTTCCAGCCCGTCGCTTCATTGGTCACGTACGCCATTTTTTTCGCTTTCCCGTTCAGCGTATATTCAAAGTCGCCTTTTTGCCCGCTGAATAATGTATCAACCCATTTTCCCGATACCGCCGCGCCGGCTTTTTCATCACTGTAGGCAACGGCTTTTTTATTTTTGCTGAGGATAAAGGCGTATCCTTCTTTTCCGATGTTCACTTCTTTTGTCATCGTGATGAGATCGTCGATTTTTATATCAATGGCGACGACGCCTGATCCGTCTTGCGCCGCGCGGGCCATGGTGACGACCATCTTTTTGTTTGAGATGGACTCATAAGGGTCTGTGATGATGGTTTGGCCTTTATTCTCCATGGCTTCCTGATACCAGCTTCTTTCAAGCGGATTGAAATCGGGCGGCATATCGGCATGCGGATAACGGGTAAACGTTCCTTCCTTGCTGCTTGAAAATACGGCGGATGCTTTATCATTGCTTTCAATAAACTGCTTGAACCTTTCTTGCATTTCCGTTTGGTTTTTTTCTTTAAATTTAGCGCTTGTCGCCCATTCGCTGAAATACGCTGAGCTTTTTGTAAACATTCCGATCCGGTCATCAATCATATTGTTTAAGATTTGCACATTTCCTTCGGCGCTTTCCATCATTTGCTTTTCAACGGATGAAGCCGCCGAACGGTAGGCGCCGGCGGCCAATACTGCTACCGGAATAATTAAGATCAGTAAAAATGAAATGATCAGTTTTTTGGCTATTGATTTTCTGGCGATTTTTTTTGCTGTTTTTTTCAATTTTGTAAACCTCTTTCAATCATTTACTGTTTATATCGGCCGACTCCCTTTTTATTACATTGAAAATTAAGTCATAAATGAAAAATAGTTCTATGTACTCCCTTTGCATGCAAGACTTTTTATTCAATTATCCGGCTGTCACTATAAAAAAGGACGCCTTCCATCCGGAAAGCGTCCTTTTTTACTAGTTGATTTTAAATTGTTTCGTTAATTCCCGCAGTTCTTCGGCCATTTGCGCCAAAGTATCGGCGGATGTGCTGATTTCTTCCATTGATGCAAGCTGTTCTTCTGCGGATGCGGCAATATCCTGAATGCTTGCTGCGCTTTCCCGTGATACGTCCGCAATATCCGTCACCGCGGCTGAAACGTGCTGAGAGCTGTCTGACAGCTGTTCAACCGTGCCGTTCATCGATTGAAGCTTCTCGGCGATATCGTTTGTCATGCCGAAGATATTCTGGAAGCTTTCTTTCGTGCGGTCCGTCACGGCAAGTCCTGATTGAACTTCTTCATTAACGGATGTGAACATGTGAAGTGATGTATTAATCTCAGCCGTGATTTCCTGAATGAGTTTTTCAATCTCTTTGGCAGAACCGGCGGATTGGACGGCAAGCTTGCGCACTTCTTCGGCTACCACTGAGAAGCCCCGCCCGTATTCACCGGCTCTTGCCGCTTCAATGGCTGCATTTAATGCAAGCAGGTTTGTCTGATCGGCAATGCCGTTGATGACTCTTAAAATATGAGTGATGTCTTTTGATTTGGCTTCAAGGCCTTTTACAACCGCTTCCGCCTGCTGGACCGATTGATTGATGAGATTCATCTGCCCGACGGTTTGCTGCACATATTCTTCCCCGGTGCCGGCAGCTTCCTTCGATTGTTTAGATGCTTCCGTAATGGATGATGATGTGCGGGAAACGGCGGTGAGTCCGTCATTTATATGATTCAGCTTGGCTGAGCTTGAATCGACTTTTTCGCTTTGCTCTTCGTTTCCGTTTGAAAACTGCTCAATGGCCATTGTAATATGTTCCGTCGCTTTGCTTGTCTGCGAAGCTGAAGCGGTCAGCTCTTCCGATGACGCGGCCACGTTGTCGACAGAGTTTTGGATCGCGCTGATCAGTCCGCGCAGAGATTCTCCCATTTCATTAAAGCTCGCGCCGAGTTCGCCCAATTCATCTTTCGAGCGGATATCAATGGTTTCAGTCAAGTCTCCGCCGCTGATTTGTTTAGAAGAGCGGACAAGCCGTTTCAGCGGTGACGTAATGGATCTGACAATCAACAGAATTAAAATTCCCCCGATGATAATGGATGCTGCAAGGACGATCATTCCCATCGTCAGCACCGGTTGTGAGGCGTCTTTAATTTCGTTGAGCTCCATGCTCCCTTCTATTTTCCATCCGGTCAGTTTATTTGTCGTAAACGCCATTTTTTTATTTTGATCATCGAGCTTGTATGAAATAATGCCGCTGTCTTTGCTGTATACCTCATTCAGCCACGGGGTTGAAACTTTATCGCCCGGTTTGTGGTCTTTATGCGCGACATAGGTTTTATTTTTAGACGTGATAAACACGAATCCTTTTTGCCCGATTTTGATTCCCTGCATCTGCTTCAGCAGCTGGTCAATCGTAATATCCATGGCCACTACGCCTGTTCCGTCCTGCATCTGCTTTGCCACGGTGACGACCATGCTGCCGTCGCTTGCCGCGGTGTAAGGGTCGGTGACAACGAGCGTGCCGCCGGCCTTCACAGCGTCTTTATACCAAGTGCGTGTTCTCGGATCGTAATCGGCCGGAGTATTCTCCTTCGGCGCCTGTGCGTAGCCGCCGTCTTCCGTTCCTCCGTAAATGCGGGCTACGTCCTTATGAATAGACGTGTATTGCCCGAACTTTTCTTCTAGAGCAGACATGTTTTTCTTTGAGAAGGATGACCCTTTTAACGTTTCACTGAAAAATTCAATCGCCTTTGCTTTTGCGCCGATATCATTTGTAATGGTTGTGTTAAAAGATTCGATGTTATTTTTCGCGTTGCCTGAAATCTGATCATCCAGCGAATTGCTCGCCGTATGGTATGAACTGAATTCTAACACGAGAATCGGTATGATTAAGATCACGATAAATGAAATGATTAATTTACGTGAAATCGATGCCTTTGTGCACCAATTGATGAATTTTTTCATATTAAGCTGCTCCCTCAAGTGTGATACCTTATATATCGGCTCAGCCTTCACATTTTGTTAACATTTCCTCCTTTTTTATGACTTGATTTTCATTGCCCAAGCTTCCTGCATATCTTATAAAAAAAGAGAAGGGGGGCGCGAAGATGATTATCATATCCGGCCAAGTGCTTCGGCCTCAGGATATCGCGAACTGGCAGACGGAAGAAAGCCTTGTTCCGTATATAAATGAACTGCTCAATTCTCCCGTACAATTCGATTACGGGTCGATTGCTGAACTGATGTTCGAGGTGCGGCTGCGCCGCCATATTGTGGAAGCCGCAAGAGAACTGCACGGATCAGGTGTGAAATTTGCAACTTTCGCCAAAACATACGGAAATACGGCTTATTGGAGAGTGACGCCGGAAGGAGCCTTGGAGCTGAAGTACAGAATCCCCGCTTCAAAAGCGATTCGGGACATTATTGAAAACGGGGCGTTTTACGCATTTGAATGCGCTACCGCCATTGTTGTGATTTATTATCTGGCCGTCTTAAAGACAATCGGTGAAGAACGGTTTAACCGGCGTTTCCGGGATATCACTTTGTATGACTGGCACTATGAGCATCTGCCGATCTACACGGAAACCGGCAGCCACTTTTTACGGGGAGATTGTTTATATTTTAAAAATCCTGATTTTAATCCTGCAAAGGCTCAGTGGCGGGGAGAGAATGTCATTGTGATGGGGAATGATCAATATTTCGCCCACGGTCTCGGGATTCTGACCGCTGAACAAATCATCCAGAGATTGAATTCTTTAAGAAAAAAAAATGCCATGCAGCCGGCTTATCTGCTTAACCAGGCAACAAGGCTTGATGCACCCGCGCTTTATCAGATCATGCATTAAAACAATCCCATCGTCTGTCATTGTGACGATGGGATGCGGAATGCTTTTCTTTTCCGGTAAAAAGCCGTCGTGCCGAGCGCTTGATTTGCAGCCCATTCAAACTTCTCTAAATCATGGCGGGTGACGGCTCTGTCCCGTCGGCTCCATTTAATGGCGCGGACAAAGTAATACCCTTTAATCGGCGCCATGGTGACTTTGGAATGCGGAAAATCTTCAAAGACAAACTCAATAGTCCCTCTTTTTTTGTAGGACATTTGAAGAATCTTCATCATCCATCACCTCACGATTTCTGAATTATGATTCGCACAATCTGTCCAAAACGGTTTTCACGTCTGTCGGCCCTTCAAGTTTCGCGGCGGACTGGCCGGCCCATAAAGACATATACTCCGCGTCTCCTGATTGAGCCGCGTGCCCGCGCATCGGCTTTGTCAGCGTATTATGCAGCGGATAAGGCAGCGTATTTCCCTCGTCAGCCTCATATGTTTTCATGAACTGATTCACGATTCCCCGCGCCTGTTTTCCCGAAAACAGGGTGGTCAGCCGCGTGTCGGCTCCTTTTGATTCGGCAATGGCTTTTTGATATGCCGGTGAGGCGCTGCTTTCTTCACAAAGGAGAAACGGTGTTCCTACTTGAACGCCGTCCGCACCCAAACAGCGGGCGGCCTGCACGCCGCGGCGGTCAAAAATGCCGCCTGCCGCAATCACCGGGATATTCAGCGCGTCTTTAGCCTGCGGAATCAGCGCCATAAGGCCGAGAGCCGGTTCTCCTTTAACCGGCAGAAACGACCCGCGATGCCCGCCGGCTTCTATTCCCTGAAGAATAACGGCGTCCATCCCCCGTTCTTCAAAGACCTTCGCTTCCTCCGGCGTTGTCGCCGTGCCGAAAAGGAAACATCCGCTTTTCTTCAGCTTTTCCGCCGTTTCTTCCGGCGGCAGGCCGAAGGTGAATGAACACGCTTTGACTCCGTAACGGATCAGAAGCTCCGCTTTTTCCTCGAAATCATTCCATTCTTCTTTCAGATCAGAGAACGGCTTGGCGTCTTTTGCCCTCGGGATGCGGGCTTTCCATTTTTCAACAAGTTCCGCCTCAGGCATCTGCCTTTCTTCCGGAACGAAAAGATTTACTTGATAGGAGCGGTTCGTCAGCTCTTTCATCTCGATAAGCTGTTTTTCAAGCGCTTGCGGGCTGACGTATCCTGAAGCGAGGCTTCCGAGCGCCCCTTCATTTGATACCGCCGAAGCCAGACGCGGCGTGACCAGCCCGCCGGCCATCGGCGCCTGAATGACGGGCTTTGTTAATGATAATGCACTCATCCACTCACTCATTTGTGTTTTCCTCCGTTTCAGCCTGTATTTTGATATAACAGGTTCTGTTTCGCGGACCGTCAAATTCGCAAAAATAAACGCCCTGCCATGTTCCGAGTATCAGGCGGCCGTCTTCTATGATGACATGCTGGGAGGCGCCGGTTGTACTCGCTTTCATATGTGCCGCCGTATTTCCCTCCATATGCCGGTCCAGTTCGTGCTCCCACGGATACATTTCATCAAACCTTCTGAGCATATCCCTCTTCACATCCGGATCGGCATTTTCATTTATGGTAATGCCGGCGGTTGTATGGGGACAGTATATGAGCGCCAAACCGTTTTTCACGCCTGTTTTGCGGAGAAACGCTTCAGCTTCATGTGTGATGTCGATCATTTCATCCCGTCTGTTTGTTTGAATCTGCAATTTTTTCAGCATATAGATGCCTCCTTTCTTTTTCTCTTCCTTTCCCATATTCGTTTCTGTATTTGTCTTTTCCTGTCGGATCGCGATGATAAACGCAGATCACAAAAAACTTCAGCCTCGGGACTGAAGTTTTTCACCATATATATACGCGGGCCTCATAAGGCTTTAAAAGAAAGGATGTCACATGCCGATGCGGTGGTGTTTCCATGCTTGCGAGCACGAGCGTATCGGAGTCAAGCGGATAACCGGGATGCCTGTATAAAGCGGGGGTCCGGGACAGATTTGTGATGATCAGGGCGGTTTTTGTTCCGTTTTTTCTTAGATAGGCATAAATCTGCCGGTCATTCGGAAGCAGCAATTCATATGTGCCGCTGATCAATACGCCGTGTTCTTTTCTGAGGGCGAGCAGCCGTCTGTAGAAATGGTATACGGATGTTTCATCCTGCATTTGTGATGCAGCATTCAGCCATGTGTGGTTCGGATTCACTCCGAGCCACGGAGAAGCATCAGAAAACCCGCCGTTCGCCTCACCGCTCCATTGCATCGGTGTCCGTGAATTATCCCGGCCCTTCTTCCAGATGATCTTCATCACTTTTTCATGCGGAACGCCGCGGGACGTCTCTTTTTCATACAGATATTTCATTGCGGCGTCATCATAATCTTCAATGGACGGAAACGAAACATTCGTCATCCCGAGCTCCTGCCCCTGGTAAATAAACGGCGTGCCTTTCATCAGCATATACATCGCGGCGAGTGCCTTGGCGCTTTCTGTCAAAAACCGTTCGTCACCCCATACCGAGACGGAACGGGGCTGATCGTGGTTCTCCATAAATAACGCGTTCCAGCCCTTTCCTTCAAGACTGTTCTGCCAGCCGGACAAGACGCGCTTAAGCGCCGGAATGGAGATGCTTTGATCATCTTCCGTATCCCAGAGGCCGAGATGTTCAAATTGAAAAATCATTTGAAAGACGCCGTTTTCTTCACCGGCCCAATCAGCCGCCTCCCAAGCCGCCACTCCGTTCGCCTCGCCGACCGTCATGATCGGATAGCGTGAAAATGTTTCCCGTTTCAGCTCTTTTAAGAGATCCATTATGCCTTCCCCATTCATATGGTACGGGAAAGACGGGACGTACGGGAGACCGTCCGGATTCGGCATGTCAGGGAGCCCTTCTTTTTTCTTAATGTGAGAAATGGCATCCACCCGGAAGCCGTCTATGCCTTTATCAAGCCACCAGCGGACCATCTCATAAACGGACTGCCTCATCGCTTCGTTTTCCCAATTTAAATCAGGCTGTTTTTTGTCAAACAGGTGCAGGTAATACTGGCCGGTCTCTTGGTCATATTCCCACGCCGATCCGCCGAAAATGCTTTCCCAATTGTTCGGCTCTTTGCCGTTTTTTCCGTCTCTCCAGATGTACCAGTCCCGTTTTTCGGAATCTTTCCCTGAGCGTGATTCGATAAACCAAGGGTGCTCATCGCTTGTATGGTTGATGACGAGGTCTATAATCAGCTTCATGCCGAGCGCATGGACATCCGCAAGGAGCCGGTCAAAATCCTCCATCGTCCCGAATTCGCCGGCAATTTGTTTATAATTCCGAATATCGTAGCCGTTGTCCGCGCCCGGCGAGTCAAAAACGGGACAAAGCCAGATCACATCCGCCCCCAACTCTTTTATGTAATGAAGCTTTGCTCTGATGCCGTTCATGTCGCCGATTCCGTCCCCGTTCGAATCCATAAAGCTTCGGGGATAAATTTGATAGACGGCCGCCGTTTTCCACCAATCCGTTTTCATACCGACACTCCTTTCTTTACATCATATGAAGGAGCGGGACGAAGAAGCATTTTTTCCATAAAAAAAGCCTCATTGCAAAAGCAGGAGGCTCAGAAATCAGTTTTTTTAATTTCAACGAAGCGGATATGATGGTCTTCCGCTTCCAGCACCTTAAATTCACACCCTTCGGCATGAAACACATCACCATTTTTCAGCTCCATTTTTTGTGTTAAGAGCCAGCCGGCAATCGTGTCAATGTCTTCATTTTCGATGGCGATATCAAGGAGATCATTCACCTCTTCTATGAGCGCCTTGCCGTCCATCACATAATGGTGTTCGCCTTTTTTGACGATGTGGGGCATTTCATCCTGGTCATATTCATCACGGATTTCCCCGACGATTTCCTCCAATATGTCTTCGACGGTCACAAGTCCCGCCGTGCCGCCGTATTCGTCAACGAGAATCGCCATATGAATCCGCTCCTTCTGCATGCGGATCAAAAGCTCCTGAACGGGGATGCTTTCAATGACTCTGATGACCGGACGCATAATTTCTTTTAATTCAATGGAGCGGCCGAGAAAATACGCCTTAAATAAATCCTTATTGTTAATAATGCCGAGAATGTGATCTTTGTCTTCCTTAATAACCGGATATCGCGTATACCGTTCGTTGATGATCAAATGTATGGCTTCATCAACTGACTGTTCAAGCGAGATGGCGGCGATTTCGGTGCGCGGCACCATGATTTCTCTGGCGACCCGGTTATCGAATTCAAATATTTTATTGACGTAACGGAATTCAGATTGATTGATTTGACCTTTTTTATAGCTTTCGGACAAAATCAGCCGCAATTCCTCTTCACTGACCACGACCTCATGTTCTTTCACCGAATGAAAACCGAACAGCTTGACCAAAAATCCGGCTGAACCGTTTAACAGCTTAATAAACGGATACATCACTTTATAAAACAGAATGAGCGGTTTCGCCGTCCACAGACTGACGGCTTCAGCTTTTTGAATGGATATCGTTTTCGGCGCAAGCTCTCCGATAACAACGTGCAGATACGTGACGGCGATAAACGCCGCAATAAACGTGACGACGTGCGTAATGGATGACGGCATTCCGATCAGGCTGAAAACAGGATGAAGAAGCCGCTGAATCGTCGGTTCACCGAGCCAGCCGAGTCCGAGCGCCGTAATCGTAATACCGAGCTGGCACGCTGATAAATATTCATCGAGATTTGAAATCACCCTGTGCGCCGCGAGCGCCCGGCTGTCTCCGGTTTCAACCAGCTCCGCGATTTTTGAACCGCGGATTTTGACAATCGCAAATTCCGCAGCGACAAAGATGGCCGTTAATCCGATTAACAGCATAATGAGAATCAGTTTTAATATAAGCAAAAAAACCCCTACCGCAAACGGTAAGGGGCCACCTCCTTCGTGTTAATTCTCATCACGACCATTTAAGAAAATCATCACAAAACGAAGCAGCTCGAATAATGAAACGAGCGCCGCAGCCACATACGTCAGCGCGGCGGCGTTCAGCACTTTATTCACGCCGTGTTCTTCACTGTTGCGAATGAATCCTTCCGACACGATAATCCGCTTCGCCCTCGCGCTGGCATTAAACTCGACAGGCAGTGTGACAAGCTGGAAAAAAACAGCGGCCGAAAACAAAATAATGCCGAGTCCGATTAAGTTCAAGCTGCCCAGGAGCATCCCGCCCAAGAAAAGCAGAGGGGCAACCCCGGAGGCAAAATTGACGACCGGAAAAATTTTGTGCCTCAGCACAAGCGCGCCGTATGATTCCTGATGCTGCAAAGCATGTCCGACTTCATGGGAAGCGACGGAAATGGCGGAAATGGAGCGGCCGTAATATACCGGCTCAGATAAACGCACCACCCGCTCCGTCGGGTCGTAATGGTCTGTTAAAGTGCCTCTTACCGGTTCTACCGGCACATCATATAAACCGTTAATATCAAGAATCCGTCTTGCCGTTTCCGCCCCCGTCCGCTGACTGGAAGCTTCTACGTCTGAGTATTTCTGAAAATTGCTTTTCACTTTAAATTGTGCCCAAAACGACAATCCCAATGCAGCAATTGTTAAAAAGATAAACAGCATATTATCCTCTTCCTTTTTCTCTTATATCGTACGATCTGCTTATATATTATTTTAATGATTGTCCGTTTTCCTGTACAGAAATCCGCTTCTTTTTTCTGACAGGAATCAATCCTCCGAGCATGATGAGGATACACCCGGCCAATCCGATGTAAAACGGAAACGTGCCTGCGGTCTCTTTTGCAAAAACAAGCCATGAAAATCCGCCGGACATATGATTGTATCCATTCAAACTGAAAATAAGCAATACGGCCGCCGAAGCGAGCAGCTGCGCTCCGGCCAGCGCCGCCAGCAGTTTTTGAATGACTGTCATTTTGACTCACCCTTTTTCGGTCCGCTTTCTTTATCATATGAAAAAATGAGGGTGAATATGTTTTCGGCGATTTTTGAAAGACATCAAACGAACTGGGACATACTGTATAAAAAAAGATACAGGTGTGATCGACATGAAAGTGACAAATGGCGAGAAAGAACAGCTGAGCAATGCGATAGACAGAATGAACGAGGGGCTTGACGCCTTTATCCAGCTCTATAATGAGGCGGAAAACGACGAACCTCTCATACAGTTTGAAGATGAGACGGCCGATTTAATCAGACATGCGCGTAACTCATACGGCCAGGAACAGCTGGACGAAAAACTAAACACCATTATTAAGCAGATTTTATCCATCTCTCTGACGAAAGAAGAGGCGGACGAATGAAATCAAACCGTATTTTTATTTCCTGGCTGAGATGGCCGTTATATGTTCGGATCGGACTGATCATTATCGCTTTGATTTTATTGTTCGGCCAACTCATTTACATGCTTGAGCCGAAGCAATTCACGTGTGTTTGAAGGGGTTTGGTGGGCGGTTATTACGGTGGCCACAGTCGGCTACGGCGATTACGTTCCCCAGACACCGCTCGGGCAGATTGCCGGCATGGTGCTTGTATTAAGCGGAGCGAGTTTTGTGACCGCCTATTTCGCCACGCTTTCTTCAGCCGTGTTCAGCAAACACCCGCTATGTCGAAGGGAAGGTCGCCTTTAAAGGCAAGGGGCACGTCATTCTTATCGGATGGAATGAGAAGTCGCATATGCTGCTGAAAGAACTGCAGCACATCGCGCCGTCAAAAACTGTCGTCCTGATTGATGATTCATTAAGGGAAGGGCCGCTTATTGAAAACGTCCATTTCATCCGCGGACATGCCGCTGATGACAGTACGCTCAATAAGGCGAATATTACGGAAGCCGATACCGTCATTTTGACAGCAGACCAGCAGAAAAATGAATCCGAAGCTGATATGCTGTCGGTATTAACGCTTCTCGCCATCAAAGGGCTGCATCCGTCCGTTTATTGTATCGTGGAAATTTTAACGGAACGGTATGTCAAAAACGCCGAGCGCGCAGGAGCCAATAAGATTTCTGTGCACATCACGCCTGTCGAGCCGGGTGATGTTTGAGCATTACCGGGTCAAGCTGCAGCTTGCCAAACCGCAAACGCTGTCAGATCTGACGCTGGAGAAAAAGGTGCGCATCATTCCCGTCCCCGAGGAATTAAAGGGCTCATCTTATCATGACTGTGCGCTCTATTATCTCAAACGGAATACCACGATCATCGGCATACAAAAAGAAGAGGGGCCGATGCTGACCCCTCCCCTGTCATACCAGGTGCTCGATACTGATCTGTTTTTGGCTCTTTAATGCAGCAGGACGTCTTCCAGCTCTTTCACAAGCGAGATGCCGATATCTGTATATGAGCGGTCAATTGCTGCATCCCGCCGTTTCGGCTCGGAGAATTGGTTGAATAATGACTCAAAAACACCGCCGCCTGCGTGATCATCCGTTTCCTCCTGATAGACGTGCCTCAGCAAAAAGGGTGTGCCGATTGTAACGGCGGCCCCCCGTTCATCCAGGTGTCCCTTATTTGCTTCAACAGGGATGCGGAGAAATAAATAGCCGTCCTGATCGGAAATTTTGTAATCAAAGAACCCGCGGTCATACTCCCAGCCGCCTCCGATGGTATAACCGATCGGTTTCAGCACCTGTTCCAATTCGCGGAGTAAAAACGATTGCCCCTCAAGTGAAGATGGTATGCTGATCATGTGCATATGCTCCTTTTTGTCTTTAGCGTCCCCGCTCTGCGGCATCTTCATACGGCGCCCGGGAAGAATCGGGAGCGGCAGACAGACGCCGGAAAGAGGTAACGGCGCATTCAATCAGAACATACGTCACAATTGCGGAGAGAACGGCTTCCGTTGAAATATAGAAAACAGCGGAATAGAGACAGCACTTCGTGATCAGCGACTGCATCCGGCCAATCTTCAGTTTCAGCCGGACCATGTCCGTAAACAAGCCGAGAGGGAAAGCGAAAAACAGGATGGTTTGTAAGAGGGATTCAGGAGACAGTTTTAGTGCCGAATAGACAATAGCGGCGGAACAGACGGAAATGACGGCATGCTTACATAAGAGCCGTATCATTCATCATCACACCTTTCACAGTTTAAAAAAGGCTGACCCGTCATGCTGAGGGCCAGCCCTTCTTTTTATTTTTCAAGGCGTTTTTCAAGCTCTGCTTTTTTCTCTTCAAAGCCCGGTTTGCCGAGAAGCGCGAACATATTCACCTTATAGGCTTCAACACCCGGCTGATCAAACGGGTTGACTCCGAGCAGATAACCGCTCATCGCCACCGCTTTTTCAAAGAAATAGACGAGATATCCAAATGTATATGCATTAAGCTCCGGAATATTGACAATTAAGTTCGGCACTTTTCCGTCTGTATGGGCAAGCATCGTGCCTTCGAACGCTTTTTTGTTGACGAAATCGACCGTTTTGCCGGCTAAGTAATTTAAGCCGTCGAGATCATTTTCCGCTTCTTCAATTGTCAGCTCATGCTTCGGTTTTTCAACGTTTAATACAGTTTCAAACAGATCGCGTCTGCCTTCCTGCACGTATTGACCGAGAGAGTGAAGGTCTGTTGAGAAGTTAGCGGAAGAAGGATAGATGCCTTTTTCATCTTTTCCTTCACTTTCGCCGAAGAGCTGCTTCCACCATTCCGCAAAGTATTGCAGCGCAGGCTCATAGTTGATAAGCATTTCAATGGTTCTGCCTTTATTATACAGAACGTTGCGGACGACGGCGTATTGGTAAGCCGCGTTCTCTTCTAATTCCGAGCTGGAAAAGTCTTTGCTTGCATCAAGAGCGCCTTTCATCATTTCATCGATATCAGCCCCGCTTACCGCAATCGGCAGAAGGCCTACCGCAGTCAGAACGGAGAAACGTCCGCCGACATCATCAGGAATAACGAATGATTCGAAGCCCTCTTCATTAGAAAGCGTTTTTAAAGCGCCGCGCTCTTTATCTGTCGTCGCGTAAATCCGCGCTTTCGCTTCTTCTTTTCCGTATTTTTCTTCAAGAAGTTTGCGGAAAATCCGGAAAGCGATTGCAGGTTCCGTCGTCGTGCCTGATTTAGAAATGACATTGATAGAGAAATCAGCGTCTTCCAAAAGATCCATAACATCTTTCATATAAGTTGAGCTGATATTGTTGCCGATAAAGATAACTTGAGGGTTTTTGCGCTTGTCTTTCGGCAGAACGTTATAGAAAGAATGATTGAGCGCTTCAATCGCCGCGCGGGCGCCTAAGTATGAACCGCCGATACCCACGACGAGAAGCACGTCTGAATCTGATTTGATTTTTTCAGCGCTTTTTTTAATGCGCGCGAATTCTTCTTTATCGTAGTTTTCAGGGAGGTCCACCCATCCTAAAAAGTCGCTTCCGGCGCCTGTTTTTTCATGGATATTATGGTGTGCCGTTTTTACGAAATCACGTGCGTATGTAAGTTCATGTTCATTGAAAAAAGGTAACGCTCTTGAGTAATCAAAGCGTACATGCGTCATTTGCTTGTCCCTCCATCACGGTGAATTGTTTTCTCTTTCACTTTATATGAACTCACCCGCTAAATCAAGTCATGAAGAAGGCATGATGAATACGGGATTTGCGCTAAAGATGCGTTCATTTTTTATACAATATCCCGGATTCGATATGGTTATATTTGTAATAATTGTGAGAGGGGTAACGAATCGAATGTTGGTGATCCAGGAACGTATCACCTTTACTTTGGAGCAGGATGGCATCCATCGCCAATCCCGATGGGCCGGTTCTTTTTATATAGTACTCCTCTTGAGAGGCTGCCACGAAGGAATATTAAGGCATAAATGTCCATTTTTAAAAATAGTGTCTATATTTGGGGTATCGTGTTAAGATGAAAGTGATTTTAAACCGGGAGGTGATTTTATGACTAAAACCATTGGTCTTATTTGTGGAAGTTCACGAAAAAACTCGTATAATTGAGCAATTGCTCAATCATTGATTGACTTCGATAATGCGGCTCAATTTCGTTGGGTTGAAATAGACAGTCTTCCTTTTTTTAACGAAGATTTAGAAATTGCCGGAGCACCAGACTCCGTAACATCCTTTAGAGCTGATATACAAGACGTTGACGGCGTCATCATTGTAAGTCCAGAGTATAATTCCGGAATTCCGGGGGTATTAAAAAATGCATTGGACTGGGCATCGAGACCGCGGACCTCTTCTGTTTTAAACAGAAAACCGGTTGGCTTAATCGGAGCAACCCCCGGAGGGTTCGGTACTGCCTTTGGTCAAACGCAAATGAGGGAAGTACTCGAAGCTATGCAAGTCAATGTTTTGCCCTTTCAAAAAATGCTGGTTTCGCAAGTCCATGAGAAAATTGATTCCGCTCAAAACATACTTACGGATGAACAAACAAAACGTTATCTTCAACGCTATTTACAACAGTTTATCCATTGGATTGATCATGCTCCGGTTCCCATTCCAGATTAATTGAAGGATCATCCCCCTCACGAAAAGTCACCTCAGAAATAACTTTCTTTCTATACAGCATATGAATAGATTTACCGTTTTCAATTGACAAACTTACTTGCCTTAATTCAAGGAGGATGATAAAATGTCTGATCTTTATTCCCGTCTTTCAAAAGATGATGCTGCCGTGCTTTTAGTTGACCATCAAACCGGCCTTATTTCCGGTCTCGTGCGTGACTATGGTGTTGATGAATTTAAAAACAATGTACTGGCTCTCGGTGATACGGCTAAATTCTTTGATTTACCGGTTATTTTAACAACGAGTTTTGAAAATGGGCCCAACGGACCGCTCATGCAAGAACTCGTTGATCTCTTTCCCGATGCGCCAAAAATAGCCCGTCCCGGACAAATTAATGCATGGGACAATGAAGACTTTGTTAAAGCCATTGAAGCGACTGGCAAAAAACAGCTGATTATCGCGGGGGTAGTAACAGACGTCTGCGTCGCTTTTCCTGCGCTTTCTGCCATTAAAGCAGGCTACGAAGTGTTTGTTGTGACAGATGCTTCGGGGACGTTTAATAAGCAAGTAGCAGATGCATCATTAACGCGTATGGCTCATGGCGGCGCGCAGCTTATGAACTGGTTCAGCGTAGCATGCGAGTTACAGCGTGATTGGCGCAACGACGTTGAAGGTTTTGGCGCATTAATCTCCAGTCATCTTCCCGGTTATCAAAACTTAATGGGAAGCTATATGGCGGCGCAGCGGGACCTTAGTACACAAAATGCATAAAAGGAGCGCTGATTGAATCAGCGCCCCTTTTTTAAATTCGAAGTATAGCAAGGCTCTTCATCTTCATGATTTAGATTTTGCGAAAATAGATGATCGGCAATCGCAAAGTCAATTGATCCTTTTCTGCTAAATGTACAGAAACAGGGAGTCAAATCCGCATCATGTGAGATTTCCATAGTTGTCTCATGGCAAGGGGTGTTTCACTTGCTCTTGATGCACTAATAGAAAATCTGGAAAGAGGGACTCCCAAAACGGTTACATCTGCAGCTTGAAAATCTATTTCATCTTCACCCCGGCCGGGAATGTATCTTACAGTGACGCCTTTAAGATGGCAAGTACGTCATCTTTGTTCAGTTTTTGGAAATTGCCGAATCCGCCGTATTCCATTTCTTTTGCGGCGATGTCTGCGATCAGCTCAAGCTTGTCTTCACCGATGTCATAATCCGCAAGGCGGGACGGTGCGCCGAGGCTTGTCCAGAACGCGGACAATTTATCGATCCCTTCAAGCGCAATTTCTTTATCCGTTTTGCCTTCAGTATCAATGTCAAACATGTTGAGCATCAGGTTTTTAAAACGGTCTACATTTGTATCCAGCGTGTATCTCATCCAGTTCGGGAACAGAATCGCAAGTCCTCCCGCGTGAGGGATGTCATAAACCGCTGATACGGCGTGCTCCATCGTATGGGAAGCCCAATCGCCGAAATAGCCCATTTGCAGCGTGCCGTTTAATGCGATCGTACCCGCGTATAAAATCGTTTCACGATGCTTATAGTTCTCAAGGTCTTCCAAAAGTTTCGGCGCTGTTTCAATTACCGTCTGAAGGACCGCAAAACACATTCTGTCCTGAAGCGGCGTGTTTTCAACATTGTGGAAGTATTGTTCAAATACGTGGCTCATCATATCCACCATGCCGTATACGGTTTGGTTTTCCGGAACGCTGAAAGTATTCTCAGGATCTAAAATGGAGAAACGCGGATGAGTGACATTGCTGCCCCATACGAATTTTTCGTTTGTTTCCCAATTTGTGATAACGGAATCAGGGTTCATTTCAGAGCCTGTCGCCGCAAGCGTCAGCACCGTGCCGAACGGGAGCGCGTCCTGCGCCGTTACTTTTTTGCTGTAAATGTCCCATGCGTCGCCGTCATATTTCGCACCGGCCGCAATCGCTTTTGTACAGTCGATGACACTTCCGCCGCCGACTGCGAGAAGGAAATCTATCTCATGCTTTCTGCACAGCTCAATTCCTTTATTTACCGTTTCCAGACGCGGGTTCGGTTCAACGCCCGCAAGCTCATGAACGGTTGCGCCTTCTTCTTTTAAGATGCCTGTTACTTGGTCATACAGGCCGTTACGCTTAATGCTGCCGCCTCCGTATACAAGCAGCACGTTTTTCCCGTATTGCTTCAGCTCTTTTTTCAATTGGTCGATTTGACCTTTTCCGAAAATCAGTTTCGTCGGATTGTAGTACGTAAAGTTCTCCATTTATCATGACCTCCAAAAAAATCGTAAGGGAATTACTATAACACAGAAAAAAAGGAGCTGCCAATCCGGCCGCCCCCTTTATGTTATTACAATGATGCTTTCAGTATCGCAAGCACGTCTTCTTTCTGCAGTGACTTGAACTGTCCGAATGCTCCGTTTGCCATCGCTTTATCTGCAATCGTATCCAGCTTCTCATCAGAAATATCATAATCAGCGAGTCTGTTCGGAGCACCGAGGCTCGTCCAGAAATCAGACAGCCTGCTGATTCCTTCAAGTGCGATCTCTTCATCTGATTTGCCTGTCTCGTCAATATCGAAGACACGGACGGCAAGCTGTTTAAAGCGGGCCGGATTTTCTTTGAGCACATGTCTCATCCAGTTCGGGAACAGAATCGCTAAACCTCCGGCGTGCGGTATATCGTAAACCGCTGATACCGCATGCTCGATGTTGTGTGTGGCCCAATCCCCTCTTGCGCCCATTGACAGCATTCCGTTTAATGCGATCGTGCCTGTATATAAAATCGTCTCACGAAGCTCGTAGTTCTCCAGATCATTGATCAGCTTCGGCGCTGTTTCAATCACCGTGCGCAGAAGCGATTCACACATCCGGTCCTGATACGGCGTGTTTGACGTGTGGTGGAAATATTGTTCAAACACATGGCTCATCATATCGACCATGCCGTAAATGGTGTGGTCTTTCGGAACGGTAAATGTGTTTACCGGATCGAGAATAGAGAATTTAGGGTAAACGAGCGGGCTCCCCCATCCGTATTTCTCTTGTGTCTCCCAGTTTGTGATGACTGATCCGGAGTTCATCTCTGAACCGGTCGCCGCAAGTGTCAGCACTGTTCCGAAAGGCAGCGCTTCTTTCGGCTGGTGTTTTTTCGTGACGATATCCCACGCGTCGCCGTCATATTTAGCGCCCGCCGCGATGGCTTTCGTGCAGTCAATGACACTTCCGCCGCCAACGGCCAATAAGAAATCGATGCTGTTTTCTTTACAGAGCGCAACACCTTTGTTCACCGTTGAGACACGCGGATTCGGCTCTACGCCTGCCAATTCATGTACGGTAACTTCCGCTTTTTTCAGCAGTTCGGTTACTTGATCATAAAGACCGCTGCGCTTAATGCTGCC
This sequence comes from Bacillus sp. JNUCC-21, assembly GCF_041222765.1. Taxonomy (NCBI): domain Bacteria; kingdom Bacillati; phylum Bacillota; class Bacilli; order Caryophanales; family Bacillaceae; genus Bacillus; species Bacillus sp. JNUCC-21. Next base: position 3,242,034 of record NZ_CP166019.1, read on the forward strand.
TCCTCCGTATACGAGCAGCACGTTTTTTCCGTACGGTTTGATTTCTTCAGGAAGTTTTTCAACCTCTCCCTTTCCGAAAATCAATTTGGTCGGATTCCAATATGTAAAGTTTTGCATGACATCTCCTCCTTTGGATTTATATTATGCAGAAAGATGACGTTCAATGTAAAGCAATCCGCTTTTTTGACGGCGCATCACATGGTTTACAGACAGCGGCTTCCCGGGAAAGGCACTTGTACAGCTTGAAACAGTGTGTGATTTTCACGGCGGAGAATGTAGTATGCATAGATTCTTTGCTTTGTCACAATCTATAACTGTTTCACGAATTCATAGAGGAGGTTGTTTACATGAGTGTTATTCAGCGTATCTGTCTCGTATTAACGATTATCGGCGCTATTAACTGGGGACTGATCGGGTTTTTCCAATTTGATTTAGTAGCAGCCATCTTCGGCGGCCAAGGATCAGCTCTGTCGCGGATTATTTACGGCCTTGTCGGCATCGCCGGCCTGATCAATCTCGGCCTGCTGTTTAAGCCGAACGAAGAAACATCCCGCGAGGAAGCGGCAAATCCGGAAGTCAGATAAACATAAAAAAAGCACCGAACATACATATCCGGTGCTTTTTTTAATGATTATTTTTTGATAAGGTCTTTGCGGTTGGACTGTTCAATCCACTCTTCAAGCTTATCTTTCAATGTGTTGAAACCTTGCGGAGCAGAAGTTTCTTCAGAAGCTTGTGCCGCTTTCGGTTTTCTTGGTTTGCTTTCTTTTCTTTCAGGCGCCGCTTGAGTTGCACGGATAGAAAGGCTGATTTTGCCTTTTTCTTCGTCAACCGCAAGTACTTTTACTTGTACTTCGTCACCGATAGAAAGGTGTTCGTTAATGTCTTTTACGAAACCGTGAGTGACTTCAGAAATGTGAACAAGTCCTTGAGTTTCTTCATCTAATGCAACAAACGCACCATACGCTTGTAATCCTGTTACTTTACCAGTGTAAACACTGCCCACTTCAAATTTTGCTGCCATTCATAACAACTCCTAAGTTAAATTAAATACAGATTATACGCAATTTAAAATTATATCATACAAGTTTGTTTTTCGCAAAGAGAACTTTTTTACATAATCAAGTTTAAGCACAGATAAAGGAGGGTATACTATGATTACGAAGGCTTTCTAGTATTCCCCCCCTTTTATTTGGATGCGAACCGGGTTCGTATCTTTTTTTATGCCCTTTTTTCAACAAACCGTTTGATTCTGACGAGCGCTTCCTGAATCTGCTCAATGGATGTCGCATAGGAACATCTGATGTAGCCTTCGCCGCTCGGGCCGAATACATTCCCCGGAACGACGGCTACTTTTTCTTCAATGAGCAGCTGTTCCGCGAATTCTTCTGAACTCATGCCGGTCGACTGAATGGAAGGAAAGGCGTAAAATGCTCCGCCGGGGTGGTGGCAGCTGAGTCCGATTTCGTTCAATGTCTCCACAATCAGGTTTCGGCGTCTCCGATAGCTTTTCTTCATTCTTTCGACGTCTTCCTGGCCGTTTTTCAGCCCTTCAAGCGCCGCGTACTGAGCCATGGAAGGCGCGCACATCATCGCGTGCTGATGAATTTTGAGCATCGCATCCCTGATCACGGGAGGCGCCGCCGTAAATCCGAGTCTCCATCCCGTCATGGCAAATGCTTTGGAGAAGCCGGAAATAAGAACCGTGCGTTCCTTCATGCCGCGGATGGCCCCCATGCTCGTGAATGGCTCATCATACGTCAGCTCGGCATAAATTTCATCAGCAAGCACGATCAAGTCGTGTTTTTCAGCGAAAGCAGCGATGGATTCAAGCTCTTCTTTCGAATAGACGGAACCTGTCGGATTTGACGGCGAGCATAGAAGCAGCGCTTTTGTTTTGTCCGTCAGGGCCGCTTCAAAATCGGCTGGGGATGCTTTGAAACCTTTTGCAGCGACAGTCTGAATCGGCACCGGCTTCGCCCCCGTCAGGGTCACGAGTGATTCATATGCGACAAAACACGGTTCGGGAATTAACATTTCCTCTCCAGGATTCATAATGGCGCGGACAGCGAGATCAAGCGCCTGGCTTGCCCCTACAGTAACGATCAGTTCACTGTCAGGCGAATAACTCAGGCCGAACCGCTGATCTAAATAGCGGCTGATTTCTTCTCTCAGTTCATAAAGACCCGCATTTGCGGTATAAGCCGTATAACCCTGTTCTAAAGAAAGAATACTCGCTTCCCTCACGTTCCAGGCCGTCACAAAGTCAGGCTCTCCCACTCCCAGTGAAATGACGCCTTCCATCGTAGCGGCCAGATCAAAGAATTTGCGGATGCCTGACGGTTTAATCTGCTGCACGTAGTCAGATAAATAAGAAGTCTTCGTTTCCATTTACGGAGACACCACGATTCTTTTGTCATCGTCTCCGCTTTCAAAGACTTTGCCGTCATGCTTATATTTTTTCAGGATGAAGTGCGTTGTCGTGGAAACGACAGACTCAAGGGTGGACAATTTTTCAGACACGAAGCTTGCCACGTCTGACATCGTGTTGCCGCGAATAACGACGGATAAGTCATACACCCCTGACATCAGGTACACTGATTCAACTTCCTGGAATCTGTATATCCGCTCAGCGACTTCATCAAAGCCGACATTTCGTTTCGGAGTGACTTTTACGTCAATCATCGCCGTGACGCCTTCCAAACCGTCGACTTTGCGCCAGTCGATCATCGCCGCATAATCAATGATGACTTTTTCCTTTTCAAGCTTTTCAATGATGCTTTTGACTTCTTCAGCGGGAATGTTTGCCATTTTCGCAATCGTTTCCGCATCAACGCGGCTGTTTTCGTCTAAAATTTCTAATATTTCTGTTTCTTTTTCGGTCAGCTTCATACGTTTCACACCTTTGCATTATCAAAAATCTTCATGACATTATATCACGATTTTCGACAAATGCTAAGAAAAACCCGAAAGAAACCAGAGCTAAAATCTGACAATCAAAAAAGCCTTTACATTACAACAAAGAAAGGACGGCGAAGGCTCTCATGGAAGCTGTTTCACCGATTAAACGGGCCGCGATAGACGGAGTTGAGCTGTATTACGAGCATTATGAAAATCCCGGCAGACAGACACTCGTCTGTGTACACGGTTTTTTATCTTCGGCATTCAGCTTCAGAAAACTGATCCCGCTGCTCAGAAACCATTATGATATTATCGCCGTTGACCTGCCTCCTTTCGGGCAATCGGAAAAGTCACGGACATTCGTATATACTTACGCAAACCTCGCCAAGCTTCTGATCGGACTTCTGGAAAAGCTCGGTATCAGCCGGGCCGCACTCATCGGCCATTCAATGGGCGGCCAGATTTCCTTATCCGCGTCTCTTCTCAGACCCGAGCTTTTTTCTAAAATCGTCCTGCTGTGCAGCTCGGGGTATTTAAAGCGCTCGCACCCGTCGATTATATTCGGGACGCATCTCCCTTGTTTTGACCTGTATCTTAAGTATTGGCTTTCAAAAGACGGCGTGCTGAACAACCTGTTAAATGTCGTTCACGACCGGACGCTTATCGATCAGGAAATGATTGACGGTTACGAAAAACCATTTACAGACCGCCAGATTTTCAAAGCGATGACAAGGTTTATCAGACATAGGGAGGGCGATTTAGAGCCCGAGGATTTGAAGAAAGTGCAAAACCCCGCTCTTTTAATCTGGGGAGAAGAAGACCGTGTCGTTCCGGTCTCAGTCGGAAAACGGCTTCATGACGACCTGCCGGATTCCATTCTGTATTCACTCAAGGATACGGGGCACCTCGTACCCGAAGAGCGCCCGGAGTTTGTTTCGGAGCGGATTTTTGAATTTATTCAATAAAAAAACCGGCGGAACCGCCGGTTTTTAAGGGGTGCAGGAGCTGCTTTCTTTTATGAACAGAAGCTGCTCGGCGGCCTTTTGGCAGCCTTCGATCGGAAGCTTTCGCTCAAATGAAGCTTCAAAGATATCCTGAATGGCTGCTGCCAGCTTGTCGGCACGGTCTTCACTGTAGACGGCCTGAACGATATCGACGGCTTCTGTCTCATAAAAATCTTCTCCATATTTAAACGGGTCCCACTTGGCAATGATTTTCATCATTTCCATGACCGCTTGGCTTTCTTCCATTTTCATCACCGCTTATAATAAAGTTTGCAATTCTATTTTATCATAGATACGCTGTGCAAAATAATGATACTACAGGAGTGACATACATGAACTTTGATCTTCGAGAAAACCGTCTTGGCACACAATCGGTGAAATGGGACAAGGCGGAAGCGTTATTCGGCGTATCGGATGCGCTTCCGATGTGGGTTGCCGATATGGATTTCCGCGCTCCCGAAGCGGTCACTGACGCCTTAAAAGCCCGCCTTGACCACGGCATATTCGGTTATACGTCTCCTGACGAAAACACAAGAGAAGCCGTCGCTTCATGGCTTGAGACGCGGCACGGCTACCGGCCCGATCCCGCAAGCATCGCGTTCAGTCCCGGTGTTGTCACGGCAATCAGCATGGCCGTACAAGCCTTTACCGAACCGGGCGATCCGGTGTTGATTCAATCACCGGTGTATACGCCTTTTTATCAGATGATCAAGGAAAACAAACGGCAGGTTTTACATAACCCGTTACGGGAAGAAAACGGCGTCTACTGTATGGATTTTGAGGATCTTGAGAAAAAGCTGAACGATTCTGAGGTCAAGCTGATGATTCTTTGTAATCCCCACAATCCGTCCGGCAGAGCGTGGAGCCGGGATGAGCTTATGAAGCTCGGATCGCTGTGCGCCGCCCATAACGTTACCGTCGTTTCTGACGAGATACATTCCGACTTGATGCTGTACGGAAAGCCGCATACGCCTTTCGCTTCTCTGTCTGAGGAGTTTGCGCGGATTTCCGTTACTTGTGTCGCGCCGAGCAAGACGTTTAATATTGCCGGCATTCAGGCATCCGCCATTATCATTCCCGATCGGTATAAGCGGGCGAAATTCTCCGCCGCATTGCATCAGAACGGAATTTCCAGCCTCAACACATTTGCGGTTGCAGCAATCGAAGCGGCCTATACAAAGGGAGGCCCTTGGCTTGACGCGCTGATTCCTTACATTGAAGGGAATATGAAATTGGCTGAGGACTTTTTAAGAAAAGAATTGCCGAAAGTCCGCATGATGAAGCCTGACGCTTCCTATTTGATCTGGATGGATTTCAGCGAATACGGATTTTCGGATGCCGAGCTCAAAGAAAGAATGCTCAAAAAAGGGAAAATCATATTAGAGCCGGGAACAAAATACGGACCGGGCGGCGAAGGATTTATGAGACTTAATGTCGGCTGTTCAGCCGCCGCCGTAAAAGAAGGGCTTGAGAGAATGAAAGCAGCGCTCGCTTAGCAGCGGAAAGAACGCCTTTATCAGATGAGATAAGGGCGTTCGCTTTAGAGAAATATATACTTTTTTTTCCGGTAAAGATGTTATAATAGATTCATATTTACATAGGAAAGGATTTCGCATAAATGGAGATTGTAAAGGATTACCTGCTTCACTTCTCTTTTATTTTATTCCCTATTTTTCTTTATCAAGTCTTCTGGCTCAGCAAGCCCGATTTGCTTGTGCCGAGAGCGAACCGCCTGCTGGTCGCCGTATTTGCAGCGTCATCTTCCTTATTATGTACGGCTTTTCCCATCCAGGAGCTTCATTCCGTCCGTTACGGTTTGCAGCTGATTCCCATTATCGTCTGCCTGCTTTATTCCGGTACCGCCGCAGGACTTGCCGCAGGGGCGGCATCCGTTTTTTTTCAGCTCATATGGTTTGAACCTTCCGCTCTTTTTTTCTTATCCTTAATTCCTTTTTTAATCATCATCCCTATCCAGCTCCAAACGAAATGGCCTTTTTTTTCAAAGCGGAAGAAACTGCTTTTCGCTCTTCTCATCGGCTGCACTGAAACCGCCTTATTAACCGCATCTGTCTTCATCTATTCCGCGACCAATATTTTCAATTTTCAAAATCTATCTTCCGTTTATTATGAGGCGGCAGTATCCGTTTTTTTTCAAGTCAGCGCCCTTTTGCTGTGCATTTATTTGATTGAGATCATTGATGAGAATGCGTCCATGCGGGCAAGGCTGATTCACTCAGAAAAAATGGCCGTCGTCAGCGAGCTTGCGGCAAGCGTCGCCCATGAAGTCCGCAATCCGCTTACGGTCGTCAGAGGTTTTGTGCAGCTGCTGTTCAGCGGCGAGCAGCTTCAGGACAAATCCCACTCCGGATATCAGAAACTTGTGCTGTCCGAACTCGACCGGGCTCAGACGATCATTACGAATTATCTCGATATGGCGAAGCAGGATGACTATGAAAAAGAAAAGTTTGATATTTCTCTGCTCGTAAAGGAAACAGGTTCCTTAATGGAGTCTTATGCCAATTTTAAATCGGTGACCGTGACTGTTCAAAGCGAACCTGATTTATATGTGTTCGGCGATGTAAAAAAACTGAAACAGGCCTTCATTAATCTGATTAAAAACAGTATTGAAGCCGTGCCCTCTGAAAACGGCCGAATCGAGGTCTCCGTCCAAAAACAGGAAGAGATGATTCTCATTCAGATTACGGATAACGGAATCGGCATGTCCGATGAAGAACTGCAGAAACTCGGCAAGCCGTATTATACGCTGAAAACGAACGGCACCGGGCTCGGGCTTACCGTGACATTCTCGATTATTCAGCATCATGAAGGCTCCGTCTGTTTCACCAGCGGCGAGCACTCGGGCACAACGGCCTCAGTCAGGCTTCCGGCAGCTGTTCACTAGCCAACCGCGTTGATCTCTTATAGAATAACTAGAGAGAGGTGAACGCTATGAATACGTTTGACATCGGCACAATCGTAAAAGGGTTTTATAAAACAGGAGCATACATAGGGGAAGTGACAGACGTCAGGCCCAATCACTATTTAGTGAAAATTAAAGCCGTTCTGACGCATCCCGCTCAAGGAGATCTTCATCATCCGAAGCAGGCGGATGTTCCGTTTTTTCATGAAAGAAGAGCGCTTGCATTCGGGGAACAGACAAACATACCGCATCAGATGGTCAAACCGTTTGATGGCGAGGTGCCTGATTATACGGCTTCCTTACAAGCGGCGTCTGCCCGGCTGAAAGATCAGCTTACAGCGGACGGCTCAGAATGGGCGGAACGTTCGCTCGACAACTTGGCCGCGTTAGAGCGTGACTATTTTAAAAGAACTTGACCCAGTCGGCATGATTGGGTTTTTTTATGTGGCCCGGCGAAACAGTTCAGTCAGATCGACGCGATCACCGATCGTCGGAGGTTTCGGTTTTTCAAGATATTGTTTATCCCGCTCGACAAGCTTGAATAATTTGTATGTCGTCCGCGCATCATCCAGCGCTTTATGATGCGTGCCCGTCCCTTTATCGCCATACTCTTCTGCCGCTTTCCAAAGGCCGGTCAATGTTCTGTCGCCGAAGAAGTTTTTGTATTCAAGGGACAGATCCCGAAGTTCTCCTTTGAACGGAAAAGGGATGTGGTTAAACATGCAATTTTGCTTTAACACTTTCATATCCATATTGCCCCAGGTGACGATCGTGCAGTTTTTATCAGGATCAAGCTCATTTAATTTGCGGATGAATTCATTAAACGTGATTCCGCCGTCCACGTCTTTTTGGGTGATGTTCAGAAAGGTTTTGCATCGTTTCGTCAGCTTCGGAAATTTTTTCGGTTTGATATAACTCGAAAACGTTTCAGTCACTTCATCATTCACTGTCTTGACAATCCCCGCTTCAATAATCTCGGGAAAGAAATTTTGCGGGCTGTATTTTCCGTCAGGCATTGTAAATTCAAAATCAATAATGAGCAGACTGCGCTGATCCACTTTTTTTACACCTGCCTTTCCTCCGATCAAAAATGATATTTTATGATAGTATATCAGTTTCCCCTCTGAAACTTTCTTCATTTTCTAAAAATAATGAATTTTCCTATATCCGCATCGAAAATACAAATACCGGATTCATTCCTATATACTAATGATTAGATACACGAAAAGTAAAGAAGGTGATGTTATTTCTGTCCGTAAGAAGAACTTCGTCGTCATTTGGATTACAAATTTCTTTATTTCCGCCAGCATGACCATGATTGTTCCGTTTCTTTCGTTATATATCGAAACGATCAGCCCCCATTCGGGCGGGTATGTGCAGAGATGGAGCGGGTATGTGTTCGGCGTCACGTTTTTAATGGCGTTTGTGATTTCCCCGTTTTGGGGCAGATTCGGCGATAAGCGCGGCTACAAAAAAATTCTCTTGATTACAGGAACCGGCATTGCCGTCAGCATTTTATTGATGGGGTTTGTGACATCCGTTTATCAGCTGTTTGTCCTGCGGATGCTTATGGGTCTAGTAACAGGCTTTGTTCCGACGTCGCTTGCCATGATTTCGGCGCAGACGCCGAAAGAGACTGCCGGGAAGACGCTCGGCACGCTGCAGATGGGGCAGGTGTCAGGCACTTTATTCGGACCGATGCTGGGCGGGCTGCTCGCTGACAGCTTCGGGTTTACGTACACGTTTTTTATTACGTCTTTTGTCATTTTCGCATCGGTGCTTCTCGTTTTATTTCAGGTGAATGAGCAGCCGCTCGGCGAGAAACAAAACAAGCGGAAAACCTATTCCAGAAAACAGGTGCTCTCTTATATTTTTCACCAGCCCGCGCTTTGGGCGATGATGGTGCTTACTATGATCGTGCAGACCGGCAATTTCAGCATCCAGCCGCTGCTCGCTTTATATGTCAATGAGCTGCACGGACCTGTTAATTTAGCCTTTTTCTCCGGTATGGCGTTTTCAGCGACCGGACTCGGAAGCTTACTGCTTGCCCGGAAATGGGGGGACTTCGGCGACCGCTTCGGCCACAGCCGGATCTTAATCGTGCTTTTGATTGCCTCAGCGGTGTTTTTCATTCCGCAGGCGCTCGCCTCCTCCCTCTCCATTCTGTTAGTCTTCAGATTTCTGTTCGGCATGGTCATGGGCGGCACGCTCCCCTGCATTACGGCCGCAATCCGCGTCAGGGCGCCGGGCAGCATCCAGGGAGAGGTGCTCGGCTATAACGTCAGCTTTCGTTTTCTCGGAAATGTGCTCGGCCCTCTGCTCGGAGGTGCGGTCTCAAGCGGTTTTTCCATTTCGGCTGCTTTCTACGTCACCGCCTTTCTCTTTTTAATAGGCGCGGGGCTCTTATGGATGGCGGGACATCTGCAAAAGGATACAGCGTCAAATGCGGGCTGACCGGCAGCGATCACGATTTCTTCTAAATTTAACCTTCTCGTATTCTTAAAAGAATGATACGATATGGCTAGAAATCAGGAGAAAAGAGAGTGACCATGGTACGTAAAATAATCGGATGGATTTTGCTGCTCGGCATTATCCCGTTGTGTGCATTTACAGTTATTGCTTCCGGCAAAGAGGTAAAACAAATCAAGCCTTTTGATCAGGTGCTCGATAAACATATTGATTTAAAAGCGATCAACCTGGTTCAAAACAGTTACATGTATGACAGGGACGGAAGCCTTGTTTCTGAGATTGTCAGCGATCATGAGAACCGCGTGATCGTGCCCTTTAATAAAATACCGAATGAGGTAAAACAACTGTTTTTAACCTCTGAAGACCGTCATTTTTATGAGCATAAAGGGTTTGACTTTATGGGGATGGTCAGGGCGGCCGCCTCCAATTTCAAAGATCATAAAATTGATCAGGGCGCCAGCACCATCACCCAGCAGCTGGCAAGGAATGTGTATTTAAGCCATGAACGCACCTTCAGCCGAAAACTGACGGAGCTGGCCTATTCCTATCAGCTTGAGAAAAAATACAGCAAAGATGAGATTTTAGAAGGCTACTTAAATACGATTTATTTTAATAACGGCGTATACGGTGTCGGTTCGGCGGCACAATTTTATTTCAGCAAGCCGCTGAAATCTCTCACTTTGGGAGAAATGGCCTTTATCTGCGCCATCCCTAATAACCCTACATTATATGATCCTCTCAAGCATTTTGATTATACGAAAAAACGACAAGTCAGATTGCTTAACGGATTAAAAAAAGCAGGTGTTATATCCGGGAAACAGCTGAAAAAAGCCGAAAAGGAAAAGATCAAGCTTGATATAAACGAAAAAACAAATAAATATCCTGACTATGTTTCCTATGTAAATGATGAATTCACACAGCTTGTTTCATCATCCGAAGGCTATGACAAACGTCTTGAAAAAGCTTCCGGAAAGGCGAAACAAAAAATACAGAGTGAGCTTTCAGACAGAGTCAGCACATTGTTAAAAGACGGCGTGAAGATTTATACGGCGCTGAATCCGTATATGCAAAACCAGGTCGTCGCCCAAGTGAATCAAAATCTGCCGTATGCAGGCGTCCAAGGCGGAGCGGCCGTGATTAATCATCAGACACATCAGATTATCGCGCTTTCAGGCGGGAAAGATTACCATAAATATGATTTCAACCGTGCCTATCAGGCATACAGACAGCCCGGTTCATCCATTAAGCCGCTGCTTGATTACGGACCTTACATTGAAAAGACCGGCGCAACGCCACACAGCAAGATTGACGCAAGCAAATTCTGCAGTGCGGATTACTGCCCGCAAAACTACAATAACCGCACGTACGGTACGGTCACGCTGGAAACGGCGTTTAAATACTCGTACAACACACCGGCCATCAGAATCATGGACCGCGTCGGCGTCAATAAGGCGTTCAGCTACCTTGAACCGTTTCATTTCGCGAAGCTGGTCAGCGCGGATTACCGTCTGCCTGCGGCGCTTGGCGGTTTTACAAACGGCATGACTCCGCTTGAAATGACCAATGCGTACACCACGTTCGGCAACAACGGCGTTTATACGCCGAGCCATGCGATTACAAAAGTGACTGATTTAAAAGGAAAAACGATATTAAAATGGAAAGATGAGCCGACGCAGGTATTCAGCGTGCGGACCAACATGCAGATCAAAGAAATGATGAAAGCCGTCGTCAAGAGCGGTACAGGAAAAAAAGCGAACTTTAAAGCCCCGTACGTCGGCGGAAAATCAGGAACGTCAAATGACTATCACGATATGTGGTTTGTCGGCCTGACGGACGCTTATACGATGGGGGTATGGGTCGGCAAGGATACACCGTCAAGCGTCGAATATCTTCATGACGCAAGCCCTCAGCTTTCGATCTGGAAAAACACGCTGCAGGCAGCTTATTAAAGATAACGGAGGGGATCCGCTTTGAAACCAGCTCAGCTTCCGGACCGCGTTCTTTTGTTTGACGGCGTCTGCAACTTATGCAGCGGCGCCGTTCAATTCATCATTAAACGCGATCCGGCCGGCAAAATCTCATTTGCATCATTGCAATCAGATACCGCCCGGGAGCTTTTGGCATCAGAAGGACTTCCGACAGAACAATTTGACAGCATGATTTTTATCGAAAACGGGCGGATATACAAAAAATCCGCAGCCGTGTTAAAGGTTTCCCGTCATCTCCGCGGAGCCTGGCGGCTGTCAGCGGTTTTTTTCGCAGTGCCCCGCCCCCTCAGGGACAGAGCCTATTCTTTCATCGCCCGGCGCCGCTACAAATGGTTCGGAAAAAGGGAAGCATGCATGCTCCCCTCCCCTGAGATCAAAAACAGATTTCTGTCTTAACAAAAATGGCTAGCTTACACAGGTAAGCTAGCCATTATGCTATTATAAAGCTTGATAAAGATGTACAAAATACCGATAACAAAAGTAAACCAAAACAGAATCTCAAGCAATATAAAACCGATCAGCGAAACGATCGAGAGTGTCGAATAGATTCTGTACACCATGAAAATCAAATAAACGAGCGTAACAACGGCAAATAACGCCGCAATCCAAAAACCATTCTGCACGAGCGCAAAGGAAAGAATTCCTCCGCCTACATAAATTAAAGAGCCTAATCTGATTTTTTTCAGATTGTCCCCTTCAGGGTCATTTGTGAAAAACAAAAGAGACAGCTCTGTCACTGTGTTTGCAATCAGCTTCAAAGCCGAAAAAAGCATAAAATACACAAGGGCGAACGCTGCAAAAAGCGCCAGTCTGATCCCTTTCTCAGAGAAATAATCCAGCATCCCCTGATACATGCCGAGCGTCTGAAGTATCTTCATGACATAAAGCGAGGTAGAAATGGATAATGACGAACTAAAAAGCAGAATCGCAACGAGCGGAAAATAACCCGTCCAATAAGTATTTTTCATATAAAAAGTCCCTTTCTGTAATCTACCTCACTTATTATGGAGGACTTAAAACACATTGACAAGATAAAAAATACCATTTTTCCTCACTTTTACGAAATAAGGGCCTGATCTTCACAAACCGGCTTTTTCGGAGTAAAGTAGAACGCGGGAATGATAAACGTAAGGAAGGCTGTTATGAAAAAAACATTAAAATTGCAAACCCGATTAACGATATTCGTCTGTATTGTCGTCCTTATCGCACTTTGTATCACCTTTTTCACGATCAGCGTCCAAACAGCAGACCGCGTGAAAGAAGAAGAACGGACGACCGCGCTGCGCACCGCAAAGCTGGTCGCGGAAACACCGAGTGTCGCGCAGGCATTGCAAACAAGAAAAGGGCTGAAAGAGCTCCGGGATTATACATTAGACGTCCAGCATACGACAGGAACCGAATTTGTCGTGGTGATGGATATGAACAGCATCCGCCTCACCCACCCCGACGCAAATAAAATCGGGAAGAAATTCACCGGCGGAGATGAACAGCCGGCGATGCACGGGCATATCAAAACGAGCACATCAGCGGGAACTCTCGGAAAATCCATGAGAGCCTTCGTACCGATCTATGGAAAAGATAAAAAACAAGTGGGCGTCGTTTCGGTCGGAATTTCGCTTAACAAAATACAGGATGTCGTCAGCCACAGTTTGAGACCGCTTTATTTCATCATCTGCGTAAGTATTTTTGTCGGCGTCATCGGAGCCGTCATTGTCGCCCGCACCGTCAAAAACATTATGTACGGTCTTGAGCCTTATGAGATCGCCACCCTCCTCGAAGAGCGGAGCGCCATGCTCGAATCAACGAAGGAAGGCATCCTGGCGGTTGACGCGCGTGGAAAAATCAAGCTCGCCAATGCGGAAGCGAAACGGCTTTTTATTAAAATGGGTATTCCGACTAACCCGGTCGATCAAGATGTGAACGATATTCTCCCGAAAAGCCGGCTGAAACAAGTGATTGAAACGAAAAAACCGCTTCAGGACAGGGATATCCGCATTAACGGGCTTGAGCTGGTCTTTAATGAGGTTCCGATTCATCTGAAAGGACAAACCGTCGGAGCGATCGCCACGTTCAGGGACAAAACGGAGGTCAAACATTTAGCAGAACAGCTGTCCGGTGTTAAAATGTATGCAAACGCATTAAGAGCCCAGTCTCATGAATTCATGAATAAGCTTCATGTCATTTTAGGGCTTGTCCAGTTAAAAGAATACGATGATCTCGGCACTTACATTAAAGACATTGCCATTCAGCAGAAGACGGAAACAAGCGAGATTATAAGTGATGTCAAAAGTCCGGTTCTCGCAGGGTTTCTTCTAGGAAAACAAAGCTACATACGCGAACAGGGCGCTGATCTGGACATTCAGCTCGGCAGCCTGATCCCGAATGCGGCAGATCCGGCCGTCATCCATGAGCTCATTACGATTATCGGAAACCTGTTAAACAACGCGCTCGATGCGGTGGCGCAGATGCCGAAAAAAAACATTACGTGCTCGATGCGGTTTCAGGATCGCCAGCTTGATATAGAGATTACGGACACGGGAGCCGGAATGTCTGCGGCAGACCAAGCCCGTATTTTTGAACAAGGTTATTCCACGAAAGGGACAAACCGGGGGTTCGGCCTCTATTTCACCCAGCAGGCAACAGAAAATTTAAAAGGCCATATGATTGTGACAAGTGAAAAGAATGAAGGAACGACTTTCAGTCTTCGCATTCCGTATGAACCGAAGGAGGAAAATGATGATTAATGTACTCATAGTTGAAGACGACCCCATGGTGGGTGAATTAAATAAACGCTATCTCAGCCAGATTGAAGGATTTCAGCTGAAAGGGATCGCATCATCCTTTCAAAGCGCGCTGCACGTGCTGAGCGAGCATCATATCGATCTCATCCTTCTTGACATTTACATGCCGGGAAAAAACGGGCTTGAGCTATTAACGGAAATCCGCAAACAAAATGAATCGGTTGATGTCATCGTCATTTCGGCCGCAAGCGAGCTGGACGTCATCAAAAAAACGCTTCGGTACGGCGCCGTCGATTATTTAATCAAACCATTTGAATTTGACCGCTTTCAAACCGCTCTTTCCGACTACAGACGCAAGCAGAAAGTTTATCAATCACACAGAAGCATGACACAGAAAGAATTGGATGCCGAGCTTTTTCAAAAGAAAGAAGCGGCGGAAAAGGTTCACCTTCCGAAGGGATTGACAAAAAGCACGCTTAAACTCATCTGGGCGAGCATTGAGTCTTTCGGTGACGGCTCTTTTACCACGGAAGATCTCGCCAAGCATACTGAAATCTCGCAAGTCTCCATCCGGAAATACCTTAAATTTCTGGAAGACATACAAGTGCTGAATGTAGAGATGGCGTACGGCACAATCGGAAGGCCCGTCTTCCAATATCATATCAACACCGGCAATGTCAGCAGCATCAAACAATATTTATAATGTCAAAAAGCGCCGTTCCGCTGTGAACGGTGCTTTTTTACTGTCATATCCCGTGACAAAAGGCTTGAGATTCCTTTTTTGTATGCTATATAAGGATAATGACCCGGCTGATCCTCCTCTGTTTTATCCAGATGAGGAAGCCGATTCATAAAATTGATATTTTTTAAAAAATAAGCAAATTTCTATTTATTTATGGCGGGTAAAATGATAAATTATGATTGGTTAGCAGATCTTTTCAGATAAGTCATAAGTCCCGAACCCGGAAGAGACAGCCGCTCAAGGCGGGAAAAAGAGAGACGTCTCATCATTATTATCAGAAAGTTTTTTCGATTCTGCATCCGGTACGGGGACTCAAGTCTGAATTGAACGGCACAGCCATATTTTACAGGGGGGTTATATCTTTGAAAAAACGCAAAATCGGAATGGCGATGGCGCTCATCGCGGCGGCCGGAACCATATTAAGCGCATGCGGTTCAAGTGACAAAGCAAACGGCTCCGGCAGTAAAAACTTTACCGTCGGCATGGTAACGGATATCGGCGGCGTCGATGACAAATCATTTAACCAGTCCGCCTGGGAAGGTATTCAGGCATTCGGAAAAGACAACGGGCTTACAAAAGGCAAAAGCGGTTTTGACTATCTTCAATCAAAATCAGATGCAGATTATACAACGAACTTAAATAAATTAGCGCGGGAACACTTTGACCTGATTTACGGCGTCGGGTATCTGATGCAGGATTCCATCAGCGAAATCGCCGATCAGCGCAAAGACACAAATTTTGCGATCATTGACGCCGTTGTCAAAAAAGACAACGTGGCGAGCCTTACATTTAAAGAGCAGGAAGGTTCATTCCTCGTGGGAGCGGCCGCTGCGCTATCGAGCAAAACGGGAAAAGTCGGATTCGTGGGCGGAATGGAGTCTGAATTGATCAAAAAATTCGAAATCGGCTTCCGTGCGGGTGTACAAGCCGCAAATCCGAAAGCGACCGTCGAAGTGAAATATGCGGGCGGATTTGACAAAGCCGATGTCGGTAAGGCGACGGCTGAAAGCATGTACAAATCAGGCGTTGACGTCATTTATCACGCGGCCGGCGCAACGGGAACGGGCGTCTTCACAGAAGCGAAAAATCTAAAAAAAGAAGATCCGAAGCGGAACGTATGGGTCATCGGAGTTGATAAAGACCAGTACGCGGAAGGTCAAGTCAAAGGCACAAAAGACAATGTCACTCTCACATCAATGGTCAAAAAAGTGGATACAGCCGTGGAGGACTTAACGAAAAAAGCGAGTGACGGCAAATTCCCGGGCGGCAAAACATTAACATACGGTTTGGCGCAAGATGCAGTCGGCATCTCGGATCACAAGGAGAACCTTTCTGACGATGTCATCAAAGCAACAGACGATTGGAAGAAGAAAATCGCGGACGGACTCGAGATCCCTTCAACTGAAAAAGAATTGAAATCCTTCAAGGCTGAGTAAGAATCAGGGGATAAGGAGACTTCCGTGCTTATCCCCTCTCTTTTATGAAAAGAGCGGTGAAGGAAAAGCTGCATCTCTTGCAGCTTTTCTTTTGCCAAGCGCTTTCTCATCAAAGTATCTCTGAAAAGGAGCGTCAAATCGGTGGATTATATCATTGAAATGCTTAATATACGCAAGGAGTTTCCCGGAATCGTCGCCAATGATGACGTCACGCTTCAAGTGAAAAAAGGCGAAATACACGCCCTTCTCGGTGAAAACGGCGCCGGAAAATCGACACTCATGAACGTTTTATTCGGCCTGTATCAGCCGGAAAAAGGCGAGATCCGGGTGCGGGGCGAACGCGTTCACATCAACAGCCCGAACAAAGCCAACGATCTCGGCATCGGGATGGTGCACCAGCATTTTATGCTTGTGGATACCTTTACCGTCTCAGAAAATATCATTCTCGGAAAAGAGCCGAAAACTTTCGGCCGAATTGACAGACAGCGCGCCGCCCGGGACGTGCGCGATTTATCCGACCGTTACGGCCTGCACATTGATCCTGAAGCCAAAGTTGCCGATATTTCAGTCGGTATGCAGCAGCGGGCGGAAATATTAAAGACCCTCTACAGGGGCGCCGACATTCTCATTTTTGACGAGCCGACCGCGGTACTGACCCCGCACGAAATTCAAGAACTGATTCAGATTATGAAAAATCTTGTCAATGAAGGAAAATCAATTATCCTCATCACCCACAAATTAAAAGAGATTATGGAAGTCTGCGACCGTGTCACCATCATCCGGAAAGGAAAAGGCATTACAACACTCGATGTCGCACATACGGATCAAGATGAACTGGCAAGCCTTATGGTCGGACGCGAAGTGTCATTCAAGACGGATAAACAAGCGGCCGATCCGAAACAAGAAGTGCTTTCACTTTCTGATGTAACGGTTAAAGACGCGCGCGGCGTTGAGGCGGTCAAACAGCTCTCCCTCTCAGTCAGAGCCGGTGAAATCGTCGGCATTGCGGGCGTTGACGGAAACGGCCAGTCTGAATTAATTGAAGCCATTACAGGTCTCAGAAAAACGAATGCCGGCACGATCACGTTAAACGGCAAACAGCTGCAAAACATGCCGCCCAGGAAAGTCACTGAAGCCGGCATCGGGCATATTCCGCAGGACAGGCATAAACACGGGCTCGTCCTTGATTTTCCGATCGGAGAAAATATCGTGCTCCAAAGTTATTACCAAAAGCCCTACTCTTCTTTCGGCATATTAAATAAACACACGATTTATGACAAAGCGCGAAGCCTGATTGAAGAATACGACGTCAGAACACCTGATGAATATACGCCTGCGCGCGCTCTCTCCGGGGGGAATCAGCAAAAGGCCATTATCGGCCGGGAAGTGGACAGAAATCCGGATCTTTTAATTGCGGCCCAGCCGACGCGGGGACTCGATGTCGGCGCGATTGAATTCGTCCATAAAAAGATCATTGAGCAGCGTGACGCCGGTAAAGCGGTGCTTCTGTTATCTTTTGAACTTGATGAAATAATGAATCTCAGCGATCGCATCGCCGTCATCTTTGAAGGCAGCATCATCGCAAACGTCAATCCGCTTGAAACAAACGAGCAGGAGCTCGGACTTTTAATGGCGGGAAGTAAGCAAATGGAGGCGGGGAAAACACATGATTAATCGACTTTCTCATCTGGCTGTGCCGCTGATTGCGATCATCCTTGGATTAGCTGCGGGTGCGGTCATCATGCTCGCCAGCGGCTACAATGTCGTAAGCGGGTATTCGGCTCTTTGGAGCGGCATTTTCGGTGAAGTGTATTACATCGGGGAATCGATCCGGCAGATTACGCCATATATTTTGTCCGGATTGGCCGTGGCATTCGCATTTCGGACCGGCCTGTTTAATATCGGGGTTGAAGGACAGCTCCTTGTCGGCTGGACCGCCGCGGTGTGGGTCGGCGCTTCCTTTGACGCCCCCGCTTACATCCACCTTCCGCTTTCGTTATTGGCGGCTGCGGCTGCGGGCGGCATTTGGGGCCTGATTCCCGGATTTTTAAAAGCCCGTTTTTTTGTCCACGAAGTGATTGTCACGATCATGATGAATTATATCGCTCTTCATTTAACCAATTATCTCATTTCCGATGTCATGACGGACCACCGGGACAAAACAGACAAAATTCATGAAAGCGCGTCGCTCCGCTCGCCGTTTTTAGAGCAGCTGACAGATTACTCCCGCCTTCACTGGGGCATTCTGATCGCTCTGTTTGCGGCAGTCCTCATGTGGTTTATCATTCATAAAACAAAAAGCGGATTTGAATTCCGGGCTGTCGGCTTTAACCAGCACGCCGCACAATACGCCGGAATGAGCGTCAGAAAAAATATGATGTACGCCATGATGATTTCCGGCGCCTTCGCGGGGCTTGCCGGCGCGATGGAAGGACTCGGAACCTTTCAATACGCGGCGGTTAAGGGCGCCTTTACCGGCGTCGGCTTCGACGGCATTGCGGTTGCGCTTCTCGGCGGCAGCACGGCAATCGGCGTTGTTCTGGCGGCATGTCTTCTCGGCGGCCTTAAAGTCGGGGCATTAAATATGCCGATTGAATCCGGGGTGCCTTCTGAAGTCGTTGACATCGTCATCGCCATTATTATTTTGTTTGTGGCATCAAGCTACGCCATCCGTCTCATCCTTGATAAATTGAAGAAAAAGGGGGCGAAGTAAGTGGACTTCCTGCAGATTTTATCCATTATTGTCCCGGCAACACTCGTATATGCGGCTCCGCTTATTTTAACTGCTCTCGGCGGCGTGTTTTCTGAAAGATCGGGAGTTGTCAACATCGGTCTTGAAGGACTGATGATTATCGGCGCCTTTACAAGCGTCATGTTCAACTTATTTTTCGGACGCGAGCTTGGCGCCGCCGCTCCGTGGCTCGCCTTGGCTGCGGCTATGATTGCCGGCGGACTGTTCTCACTGATTCACGCGGCCGCCGCGGTTTCTTTCCGCGCCGATCAGACGGTAACCGGTGTGGCGATCAATATGCTCGCGTTAGGAGCGACACTGTTTATCGTCAAGCTGATCTACGGAAAGGCGCAGACTGATAAAATCCCGGAGCCCTTTTACAAAACGAACATTCCCGGGTTAAGCGATATTCCGGTTTTAGGAAAGATTTTCTTTTCCGACGTATATTATACGTCGATTTTAGCCATCGTACTGGCCTTTGTTTCCTGGTTTATTTTATTCAAAACGCCGTTCGGCCTCCGCATCCGTTCTGTCGGGGAACATCCGATGGCGGCCGATACGATGGGAATCAACGTGTTCGGCATGCGCTATATCGGCGTCATGATCAGCGGGCTGTTCGGCGGGCTCGGCGGCGGTGTATATGCTTCCACGATCGCGCTTGATTTCACGCACTCCACCATTTCCGGACAAGGCTTTATCGCTCTCGCCGCGCTGGTTTTCGGCAAATGGCATCCGATCGGCGCGCTCGGGGCGGCGCTGTTCTTCGGATTTGCGCAGAGTTTGAGCATTATCGGCTCGCTTTTGCCCCTGTTCAAAGACATTCCGAATGTATACATGCTGATGGCTCCTTACATTCTGACCATTCTCGCGCTTGCCGGCTTTATCGGCCGCGCGGATGCCCCTAAAGCCAACGGCATCCCTTACATTAAAGGAAAACGCTGATTGCCACAAAAAAGAGTTCCGCACCCTGGTGCCGGAACTCTTTTCATCTATATACGATTCTGATATACTCACGCGGCTGAAACGGCGTTTGCATTGATTCAGCCGCACTCAGCTTGTCTTCTGCGTATTCCGCACCGAGAAAAAAACGCTCCCAATTATCTGCCTCCGTCTGCTGCCGCGTTTTGCAGAAATCGTCCGCTATGAATGTTCCTGCAATAATAGAACAAAATATTCCAATACAGGCCGCCGCCTTTCTCTTCATCTGACCAGCTCCTTTTTTAAAAGCTTGATCTGAAAGATAAATGTATATACAAAGATCAGGATATTTGATAAATTTATTTTAGGTTCAAAAGACCACAAAAACACAGAAAGGAATACATTATGCCGTAGCAGGGTAAAAAAAAGTGCGATATAATTTGTACTGGGTCCTATGACCGTGAATTGATTGATTCACTCTTACATAAAGCAGTTGCTTGATGAAAAAACAAGCAAAGGAGGTCTTCTGTTGCAGCTGTTACATTTCGCGATTTTGGCGCCTTTTTTATTTGCATTTATCGTTCCCTTTCTTTATAAACGGGTAAAACAAGTCCATACAGGCTGGTTTGTGCTGATAGTGCCCGTTGTGCTGTTTGTTTACTTTATCAGCAAGCTCCCTGTAACAATGGCTGGGGAAACCGTCCGGTATGCGGCCGAATGGATTCCGTCCCTCGGTATTAACTATACCGTTTATCTTGACGGACTCGGGCTGTTATTCGCTTTATTGATTACGGGCATCGGCTCTTTAGTGACGCTTTACAGTATTTTTTACTTATCGAAGGACAAAGAAAAGCTCGGCCCCTTTTATGTGTACCTGCTGATGTTTATGGGCGCGATGCTCGGCGTTGTGCTCGTCGATAACGTCATCGTGCTTTATATGTTCTGGGAGCTGACAAGCCTGTCATCCTTCTTATTAATCGGGTATTGGCATAAGCGGAAGAAATCACGCTACGGGGCGGAAAAGTCACTGCTGATTACCGTCGGCGGCGGGCTGTGCATGCTCGGCGGCTTTATCCTGATGTATCTGATGACGGATTCTTTCAGTATCAGGGAAATGGTCAACCAAGTGCATATTATCGCAGGCCATCCGTTCTTTATTCCGGCGATGGTTCTCCTGTTATTGGGGGCCTTTACGAAATCAGCGCAGTTTCCGTTTTATATCTGGCTGCCTGATGCCATGGAGGCGCCGACTCCTGTCAGCGCCTATCTGCACTCGGCTACAATGGTGAAAGCGGGAATTTATGTGATTGCCAGATTCAGTCCGGTTTTTGCATTTTCACCCGTCTGGTTTTGGACGGTTGCCTCAGTCGGTCTGATCACGATGGTATGGGCTTCCTTCAATGCGATTAAACAAACCGATTTAAAAGCGATTCTGGCATTTTCCACAGTCAGTCAGCTCGGTATGATTGTATCGATGCTCGGCGCAGGAGCCGCCGCGCTTCATTACCAGCATTCAGAGTATTTTACGGCGGCTGTCACCGCGGCTGTGTTTCACTTAATTAACCATGCTACTTTTAAAGGAAGTTTATTTATGGCGGTCGGCATTATCGACCATGAAACGGGAACACGGGACATCCGCAGGCTCGGCGGCCTGATGGCGCTTATGCCGGTAACGTTCACCGTTTCACTGATCGGAACGTTTTCCATGGCGGGCCTCCCTCCGTTTAACGGCTTTTTAAGTAAAGAAATGTTCTTTACAAGTATGCTGCGGATTGCTCATGCAGATATTTTCAGCCTGGATACGTGGGGCGTGCTGTTCCCCGTTCTCGCATGGATCGGGAGCGTCTTCACTTTCATCTACAGCATGAAGCTGTTTTTCAGAACGTTCAGCGGCGCGCGCAAACCTGATCAGCTTGAAAAGACGCCGCATGAAGCACCGCTCGGCATGCTGATTTCGCCGGTGATTCTTGCCGCTTGCGCCGTCAGTCTGTTTTTTGCACCGAACGTTTTGTCTTACAGCCTGATTGAACCGGCGATGAACTCCATTTATCCGGCTCTGTTAACCGGCGGAGATACATTCCATGTCCATATTTCCCAGTGGCACGGGGTGACGGCTGAGGTAATGATGACCCTCGGCATCATCATTGTCGGCACGATCGGTTACGTAACGCTGTCTAAATGGGAGCGTTTGTACGGTCTGTTTCCGAAAAAACTGACGCTGAACAAGCTTTACGATGCGGTGACGGGCAGTATGGAAAAAAGATCTTACCAGCTGACGTCATCTTATATGACCGGATTTTTGCGGGATTATCTGCTGTATATCTTTGCGGCGTTTATCATTCTCATCGGAACGGCGTTCGTCACAAAAGGCGGCTTTTCCATGACAGCGAAAGGCATGGCTGAAATCGGCCTGTATGAAATCGTGCTGTCCCTCGTTATGGTGAGCGCAACGATTGCGACTGTGTTCGCCAAATCGCGGCTGACGGCCATTATCTCACTCGGTGTTGTCGGGTACACACTCGCGCTGTTTTTCGTGATTTTCAGAGCGCCCGATCTGGCGCTCACGCAGCTCGTCATTGAGACGATATCCGTCGCCTTGTTTCTTCTTTGTTTTTATCATCTGCCGAAAATGCGGCGGAAAAAGAAGACAAGAACATTCCGGATGACGAATTTTATCATTTCTCTCGGTGTCGGCGTCATCGTGACAATGCTCGGAATCGCGTCTTCCAGCGAAAAAACAAAAGACAGCATCTCCTCCTTTTTCACCGCTTACAGCCATAAGCTCGGGGGAGGAAACAATATCGTCAACGTCATCCTCGTTGATTTCAGGGGATTTGATACGATGTTTGAAATCACGGTGCTGTCGATTGCCGCACTCGGGATTTACGGCATGATCAGAACGAAAGTAAAAGAGGAGGGAGAAGAGCGTTGAGACAGCAAAACACAAACGACATCATCCTTCAGACGGCAACGAAGCTTGTATCTTTTATCATTCTGCTTTTCTCTTTCTATTTATTTTTATCGGGGCATAACGCTCCCGGCGGAGGATTTGTCGGCGGACTGATTACGTCTTCGGCCATCGTGCTGTTGCTTTTGGCCTTTGATTTAAAAACCGTCAAATCGATTTTGCCCGTCAATTTTATTTATGTGGCGGGCGCGGGTCTGCTTATCGCGATTGCAACGGGTGCAGGTTCGTTCTTATTCGGAGCACCCTTTCTCACCCATACATTCGGCCATTTTCATCTCCCGGTGCTTGGGAATACGGAGCTTGCGACGGCCACTTTGTTTGATTTAGGTGTGTATCTCGTTGTTGTCGGCGTGACGATGACCATTATTCAAACGATTGGAGAGGAAGAATAATGGAAATCTTAATGTCTGTCATTGCCGGTATTTTGTTTATGGCGGCAACCTACCTGCTGCTTTCTAAAAGTCTGCTGCGCGTGATTATCGGCACCGCGCTATTAAGCCACGGCGTCCATTTGCTGCTCCTGACCATGGGCGGACTGAAAAAAGGCGCTCCTCCCATACTGGGCGGAAAAAGCACGTTGTTTGTCGATCCGCTGCCGCAGGCACTCATACTGACGGCGATCGTTATTTCGTTCGGCGTCACGTCCTTCCTGCTTGTGATGGCGTTTCGCGCCTATCAGGAACTGAAAACGGACGATATGGATCGAATGAGGGGAAATGATCAACATGAATAACTTTGTGATATTGCCTATTCTGGTGCCGCTGCTTGCCGCAGTGCTGCTGATTTTTATGAACAGGCACGTGATGCTGATGCGAATATTCAGCACTGCCGCTTCCTGTGTCTCCATCGTCATCAGCGCCGCTCTCGTTCAGACGGTTTTCACACACGGGATTCAGACGCTGACACTCGGCGGCTGGAAAGCGCCGTACGGCATTGTGCTCGCCGCGGATCAGCTCGCCGCACTGCTTGTTTTGACAACCGCCATAATCGGGCTGCTCGTCACCCTGTACTCCTTCCGCTCCATCGGAGAAAAAAGGGAGCGCGCTTTCTATTATTCA
This sequence comes from Bacillus sp. JNUCC-21, assembly GCF_041222765.1. Classification (NCBI taxonomy): domain Bacteria; kingdom Bacillati; phylum Bacillota; class Bacilli; order Caryophanales; family Bacillaceae; genus Bacillus; species Bacillus sp. JNUCC-21. The sequence continues at coordinate 3,265,910 of NZ_CP166019.1, forward strand.
GGGGTGCAGTTTCTTCTGGCCGGCGTAAGCGGAGCGTTTTTGACGGGTGACCTGTTCAACATGTACGTCTTTTTTGAGCTTCTGCTTATCGCGTCCTACATGCTGATCGTGCTTGGCGGAACGAAAATTCAATTAAGAGAATCATTGAAGTATATCGTGTTTAACATTGTGTCATCCGCGTTTTTTGTCATCGGCGTCGGTTACTTATATGCGGTGACGGGCACGCTGAATATGGCTGATCTAAGCGTAAAAATAAGCGAATCGGGCCAGACCGGGCTGATAACCGTCATCGGCGTCCTTCTTCTCATCGTTTTCGGTTTAAAGGGCGGGATATTCCCGCTGTATTTCTGGATGCCGGGCTCTTATTACGCCCCGCCGGCTGCGATTTCGGCCTTATTCGGGTCTCTTTTGACGAAAGTCGGCCTGTACGCCATTTTAAGAGTATTCACCCTGATCTTTATTCACGATACGGGCTTTACCCACCAATTGATGATGTGGCTTGCGATGCTGACGGTGCTATTCGGCGTAATCGGATCTATCGCCTTTTCGGATGTCATGAAAATCGTCATCTACAATATTATTACAGCCGTCGGCGTGATTTTGTTCGGCATTGCCATGAACACGCCGGCCTCCATTCAAGGAGCGGTTTATTACTTGATTCACGATATGCTGATTAAAGGAGCGCTGTTCATGCTCGCCGGCACGCTTATCGCATTGACGGGCACTGCCAGCCTGCATAAAATGGGCGGACTGATCACCCGTTATCCCGTTGTGGGATGGATGTTCTTTATTTCAGCCATATCTCTGGCCGGCATCCCCCCGTTCAGCGGATTTGTGGGCAAGCTGAAGATCGCGGAAGGCGGGTTCGATAAGGGGGAAACTTTGTTTTCCGTATTGATTCTCTTATCCAGCCTGCTTGTGCTCTATTCCGTGCTGAAGGTTTTTACGACGGCTTTTTGGGGGGAAGAAAAAGAAATCCCCGGCCCCGGCGCAGGCGGACGGTCCGCAAAAGGACTTCTTTATCCGGCAGCCGCTTTTCTCCTTTTGTCGCTTCTGTTCGGGCTCGGAACCGAATGGGTTTCACCGTATGTCAATCAGACGGCTGAGAATCTGCTGAATCCGGAAAAATACATTGAAGCTGTTTTGAAGGAGTAGATGGCATGGCTTTTCAACTATTATTAAATGTTCTTCTCGCTGTTTGCTGGATGTTTCTCACAAACAGCCTCAGCGCGGCGGGTTTTATGACCGGATTTATCGCGGGCTTGGCGGCGCTGTTTTTTTTCCGGCGCTTCTTCTCGCGGCCGTTTTACATTTGGAAAATATGGTCAGTCATCAAACTGGCGCTGATCTTTATAAAGGAATTATATTTGGCCAATGTCAGCGTGCTGAAAACCGTTATATCGCCGAAACTGAACATCCGCCCGGGCATTTTCGCGTTTAAGACGGAATTGACGGAGGATTGGGAGATCACGCTGCTCTCGCTGTTAATCACTTTAACACCGGGTACGCTCGTGATGGATATCTCCGATGACCGGTCGATTCTCTATATACACGCCATGGACATTGAAGATGCGGAGAAAGCGATCCATGACATCCGCGTCTCTTTTGAGAAAGCCATTCAGGAGGTGAGCCGCTGATGTTTACGTTTATTCTGCAATTATCACTCGGCATTATGGCGGTTTCGACTCTTCTGTACGTCATTCGCGTCATAAAAGGGCCTACGATACCGGACCGGGTCGTCGCGCTTGATGGGATCGGCATTAATCTGATTGCCATGACCGCGCTTGTATCCATTCTCTTAAACACATCGGCCTTTTTGGACATCATTCTGCTGCTCGGCATTTTATCGTTTATCGGCACGATTGCCTTTGCTAAGTTTTTGGAGAAAGGAGAGATTATCGAAAATGATCGAAATCGTTAAATGGGCCGTCGCCGTTTGTATTCTGATGGGATCGCTGATCTGCCTGGTCGCGTCTTTCGGCACACTCAGGCTTCCTGATGTGTATACGCGCGCCCACGCCTCTTCAAAAGGCTCGACACTCGGCGTTAATTTGGTATTGCTCGGGGTGTTAGGCTACTTGTGGATGCTGACCGGAGAAATTTCTGTAAAAATACTGCTCGGCATCATTTTTATCCTGCTGACGGCGCCGGTCGGAGCGCACCTCATATGCAGGGCCGCGTACAATTCGGGAGCGGCGCTTGATAAAAGAAGCGTACAGGATGATTACAAAGGAATCAGAAACTTTGTGATCAAACGAAAAGAAGATTCATATTTATAAAAACAAACAGCCGGACGATTCAGGGTTCCGGCTGTTTGTTTATTTTGTTATAACAGCCAGTGTGCAGCGGGAAACACAGATCAGCCTTTCCCGTTCATCGAAAATGTTAATCTCGTACACAATGGTTGCCCTGCCTGTGTGAACGGGTTTCGCAATCGCCGTGACCGTCCCGCCCTCTTTCACGGATTTTAAATGATTGGCATTAATCTCAAGCCCGACACACGCCTGGTTCGACCGGTCGATAAAATGCTGGGCCCCGACACTTGCAACAGTCTCCGCCAGCGCTGCTGACGCGCCTCCATGCAGATATCCGAAAGGCTGCACCGTCCTCTTATCCACCGGCATCACCGCCACGCATCTCTCCGGCGTGTTTTCAGTGATTTCAATACCGAGTGCGCCGAGCAATGTATTGTTCAGATTCATAGGTCATTCTCCCTTCAAGATTTATAGTACGTTATCTGACTTGGCGATCAGCACCGCTTCAGTTCGGGAGCCGACATTCAGCTTGTTAAAAATGGATGTCAGGCTGTATTCAATTGACCGCTTGCTTAAGTGAAGCGCATCTGCGATTTCCTGATTGGTCAAACCTTTTTCGACCTCTTGGAGAATATGTCGCTCTCTCGGGGTTAACCGATCCTGCTCACTTTGAGGGGAAGAAGACGTTTTTGTTTTTTGCTGGGTCATCAGCTGTTTGAAATAGGAGAAATCAACTAAAATCTGTCCGTTGAGCACGTGATATATGTATTGCATGATTTTCTCTTTAGATTCGGTTTTGCTGATGGCGCCATGCAGGCCCGCGCGGATGGATTCTTCAAAATAATCTTCAACCTCATAGCCTGTGTAGACAATGATTTTACAGAGAGGATTCTCTTTTAAGATTTTCTTGGAAAGCTCTATGCCGCTGATGTCATCACCCAGATTTAAATCCATTAATATGAGATCGTAAGCTGAAAAATCATGCCGGAGAACGAATTGTTCACTGGCATCAGGACTGAGGCAATCGACAGAAAGATTCGTGTCCGTTTCCAGAATCGTCTTGGTGCCCTCCATGACAGCCGGATGATCATCAATCACTAGTATCTTTTTCATGGTTTCCTCCCTTTTACTCACTCATTTCCATTTTATTAAAAAGACTTGGCTTCTGCCAAGTCGATTTGGTGATAAATTGGTTACAATTCCATTTCAATATCTACTTTAAAACCGTTTCCTTCACTTGTGTCGATTTTCATCCGTCCGTCAAGCGCACGGACGCGCTCCTTAATACCCGAAAGACCCATGCTCATCGACTGCCCGCCGCCTTCTTCCTGATTGCATCCGACACCGTCGTCTTCATAATGCAGAATCACTTTATTTTGAATGCTGATCAGCATAATCAGCACCTCATTCGCCTGTGAATGTTTCATGGCGTTCGAAAGAAATTCCTGAATAATGCGGTACAAATTCAGCTGCGTATCCAAATCCAGCGCCGCCGTAAACCGGCCCGTATTCAGACGGATATGAAACGGCGCACGCTCCTGCTGCTGTGCGGCAAGCTTGGATACCGCCTTGACCAGGCCCAAATCATACAGCAGCTGAGGCCGAAGCTCATGGCACGTCTCCCGGGTCATCAAAATGACATCCGACATCTGCTCATTCATCTGATGAAGCTTGTCCTGCACCTCTAACTGGCAAGGCTCCTCTTTCTTAAAATCGGCCAGAAACAGCTCACACTGGCGCTTCAAAGAAATCAAGTCCTGCAGCACTGAATCATGCAGATCACGGGCCAAATCCGAACGCTGCTTTTCCTCGATCGTAAACATCAGCTTTTTGAGCCATACCGGGTTTGTCTCTTGTTTCTTTAAATCTTCGAGATGATTCATAAGTTCTTCGATTTTAAGCACATTCTCCATCGTAATACTGGTATAGAATGATAAGGTTTTTAACCAAGAAATCTCATCCCAAGTTAGTTTCGGAGTATTCATAAATGATAAACACAGTACAATGTATGATTTAGTGCCCCGTTCCCCTATTTTCATTAAAAACCCTTTATCCACCTGAACTATCTTGCCAATTTCGCTTGTCGTTTCAGCTAATTGATGAGAATACGGCTCCCATAATTTTTTCTCATTATCATTAAAAAAATACCTTTCATTTAAGTCTCCTTCTACCTCTAAAACACATACTTTACTAACCATCAAAACTTCAAGTAGAGTAGATTCAAGTTCAGTGAATACTTGCTTTAAGGATGAAGCTCCTTTAATTATTTGAGTAAACTTGAATATGCTGTCCTGATAATTATGTTTTTCAGAAAAACGCTTTAAACGGAAACGAAAATCTAAGATCTCTTTTGAATAAAACACAGCCAACATAATAATATATGTCAGCAAAGTTAGTTTAAACGTATAAAACTCTGAGTTTGGATCTTGTACAAGATCATAAATTGTAATAATAAGTAAAGTAGGAGTGACAGCTAAAAGACTATAATATTTCAACCGCCCAATAATAAAATCAATTTCATAGATTTTATTAGTCATAAATTGATAAACTAAAGAAAAAGGAATTAATAAAAGAAAAGGCGCAACTAAAAAAGAAGAAACATAATAGTCATTAAAAATGATGTAGGGTGCCACATACAAAAATACAAATGGTGAGAAAGCAAAAATATTAATTAAAAGAAAAGTCTTAAGAATATTTGCTTGCTCTGTTTTTTTGTACTTTATTAAACCTACAGTAATGAAAAATAGAGCTATTAAATAAAGGAGAGATATTGATACTAGATTAACTTTCCCCACTACTCCTCTTTCAAAGCAATGCCTAAAAAACTCTAGTATTATATTAATAACAGGGACTGTATATAAAGCAACAAAAACTTTCCCGTTAAAAATCTTGTATCCAAATTCTTTGATATATTGGTAAATAAACAAGAGATAATTTACCGGTACGGATATTAAAGTTATGACATTTACGTATCGGCTTATTATATCTCCTTTTGATGAACCTCCCGCACTTACATATGCTATACCAGTAGTGAGTAAAAAGATGATCAATATAAAAGCTGAAACTGAATCTTGCTCCTTATTAATTTTTAAAATAAGGATAATACAACTAAGGCATACAAAGAAAAAAATAACAGGTATTAAATAAACAAATAAGTTGTCTTCACTTAATAAACTTAAATTTTTGAGATCAACTATTTCACCAGATCTTTCAACTGTCATAGATCTTACGTTTTTCAATGTATTTTGTTTTAAATCTTTTGGTTCAACGCTCTTATTCTGATTAATTTTAATTACAATGTCACCTTTTTTAACACCAGCATAATAAGCCATTGTGTAATCTGATACTTTGGTAATCTCTATTTGATTCTTGTTATTAACATTTGCGGTGGCTCCTACAAATAAATTATTTACATTTATATAAGTTAAATAGAAAATATAAGACAAGCTGAGTAAAATTAATAAAATGGAATACGTATTTTTAGATAACTTCATATTTACCCCTGTTTCATGACGGTTTCCAATATATCTCGTCTTTTGAACTCATTGAGATTAATTGATCAAATCCAAGCAATACCCCTTTCACCTCTTCTTTATCTAAACCTATGATACTGACTTCTTCTCTTCTCAATTTTTGAACAATTTCGGGATTACGAACTAAATAATTTACTATTTCCTGCATTTTTATCCACCTTCTCATTCTCGCAAATTTTTTTAATTAAATAGTTTTTGTTCTCTAAAGTCAAATTTAAATTTTCGAGTCCATTTTTCACTTTCAAATTATATACATTAATCATAACTGACATATAATGGATAACACCAGATTCTAAGAGAAGCCGTTTTAACTCTGATTGTTGAAAGTTGTTGTTTAACAATTCTGTGGATACTGTGTTGAATTTTTTCTCTAAGAACTGAATTGCCAAATTTGTCTTTTTGAAAAAGGTTTCCGTATTATTCACATACATTATCTCAAATAAATCATTTTTTAATTGAGCTGCAACCCCTATATAGAAAGCATACTGCTCCACATCTGATTGATAACGTTTAGTTGCAAGTACAGCACCCAGCATACTTGCTAAAGCTGTCAAAGCCCCTGACTTTTTCTTAATCATTTCAATGCATTGATTTTCAGTTAAAGTATTATCAACCAAATCAATGTGTTGTCCTTCCATAGCTTGAACTGTATATTTTAGAGCTGTCTTGAGTAATAACCCTTCCGGATCTCGAGATGATATCACTTGGAGAGCTATTGTATAAATTAAGGTTGCAATATTTAAAGATACAGCCTGATCCATTTTCATCCATTCTGCATTTGGACGATCCTTATCTTGTATGTCATCAAAAATATCAGCCGCTAAGATAAGCAGTTCAATCCCTGCTCCTAAATCTAGTATTTCTTCAAAATCATTCCCTCCAAAAGCCAAATAATGATCTAAAGCTAACTCAGCAAATGGAAAGTTGTTTTTTGTATCAGCAAAATTCAAAACATGTTTACTTACTTCTTTATTCACATCATTTTTTTTGAGAATATGGTTTATTGTGTCCTTTACATCTTCTGCTTCTAGAGTTAATTTCTTAGCTATATGAATCCCTCACTTTATTTTACTAAACCCTTTTGTTCAAATACAGCATGTTTATTGTTTTTTAACAATCATATAATACTTTATCCATTAATTGTATAACAAATGCACAAAAAAAAGACTTGTTTCCAAGTCTTTTTAAGAAATTTTCATTGCATATGAGAATTTATCGAGCTGATCAATGCTTTTGTTAATGTTTCGTAATGAGTCGGTTGTTTCTCTGATATCATTTTCAAGTCGGAATAATAATTGCTTTACTTCTTCTAATTTGTTTTCCACCGTTTCCACACTCCTTTTTTTGAAAGATCAATGAATTGTGTATGGTGAACGAGTCCTAGGTATTTGATCTGTTACTAATAGTGTAAACGTTTTTGCGGGATTTTTCACCGAAAAGTATGTGTAAAAGTATCTGCGTGACACCGCAAACCGGGGTAATCCCATAGTCCCGAACGGAGCATTTAGCGAACAGGACTATATAACTACCAGAAAGGCAGACGTTTAGGATGAAGCAGACCAATCTGGCGGTTCTGCTGTTTTTTTAACGGTTTTCCGACAAACCGGCAAGGACTATAGTCCCTGCCGTCGCAATTTCAAAACAGAATGGGCGAACAGCGTCGCATAACCACCGACAAACACCGAAAAGACCGCAACCCCCGCATTGTGGTCTTTTTGCATGTCATAACTCGTTATCACGCCGCCTATACTCATGTATAACCAATGTTTTCTCAGGAAGGAGGCCGCCGTATGCATTATGTGTATCCATGCTGTCCTGTTTTCGCCGCGCCATACCGGCATCCTGCGCCCAGTCCCCCGGTTCACGCAGATATTTTGACAGCGTCCGCAAAAGAGGCTGCGGGCATGCTGGAGGATGCCCGCCTGCTCCTTGCGCGGCTGTCGGCGTCAAAAGAGCTTGCGCGCCGTATCCTCACCGCAGCGCAATCATCTGACACCGCAGCGGTCAAGCGGCTCATTAAGCAGACCGGCATCAAAAATGACTTTGACGTGACGTATAATCCCGACGGCATCCGTGTCAGTCTGATCAGAGAGCAAAGCCGGTTTACCATCGCCCTCAGGTGGTCGGCTTAAAGCGGCTCAATCCACGATCAGCTGCCGGCACCATTCGATCGCCTGTAAGTAACATTCATACGCTTCTTCTTTGTTCAGTTCTTTTCCCCACTCGTCACAGTCCCAGTTGTTGCATTCAATGGCTTTGACGAACGCGAGCATCTTATAATAATCGTTTTCATAACCGAGCAGCGCCTGTCCGACTTCATCGATTAAAGGCAGTTCTTTGATGATATCCTCCAGCTCCCTGTGGAGAAGCGTATCGATGAGCGAAAACATGCCGATCAGCATGTAAGAAGAGGGCTGGGGCCTTCCGGTTCTTTTCGCCAGCAGTTCGCACAGTTTGGCCCTGATTAAGGAAATCTTAATGATTTCTTTTTGGCTTGAGTGGCTTTTCGCCGTTAAATCTCTAAATGAAAGAATGTAAATCAAGCGCTTAATCTCATTCAGCCCAAGCATCATGATGGCCTGCTGGATGCTGTCTATCTTTTTTTTCAGCCTTGTTTGCGATCCGTTTAAAAAACGCAGAATCTGATACGATAAGCTGACGTCCCGCTCTATGTATTCCGTCACGCGCTGTATATTGGGCTGGTCATTGTTTAATTCGCTTAAAAGCTGGTAGTAAGAATGAAAATGAAACGTCAGATCATTTCCGCTGATGACACGCGGTTCACTGAAAAAATATCCTTGAAACAGGTGAAAGCCGTCTATGGCCGCCTGTTTATAATCTTTTCTCGTCTCCACTTTCTCCGCTAAATAAATCAGACTTTTACAGCTGTACGTCTGAATGATTTTTTTGCGCTCCAGACGCGAGGATTGCAAAAAATCGATTTTTAAAATATCAATATATTTCATCAGCTGTTCCACTAACTCTTCATTTTCCGGATTGATGGCGTAAAAATCATCAAGTGCTAATGTATATCCTAATTTCTTCAGCTGTCTGCATCTTGAGATGAGTGCCGGAGTGATCGGTATGTCCTCAAGAATTTCGATAATAAGCTGGTCAGGATCAAAGGAGGTAGGGAGATCTGAAAACATCAGGCTTTCTGTAAAATTCACAAAGCAGCGTTTCCCCTCAGTCAGCTTTTCGATTCCGATGTTGATAAAGCTGTTAATAATGAGATCCGTCGTAGCTTTATCTCCGTCAGCGGCCGAATAACGGTTCTCTTCGCTCTCCCGGTAAAGAAGTTCATAAGCAACAACCTGTTCGTTTCTGTTGAAGATAGGCTGTCTCGCAACAAACACCTTCATTCATTTACCCCCTTAGATGCGGCCTTCGAACATAAGTATATCAAATAACTTGACGAAATTTGTCTAAATGTGAAAAATATTATCACAACAAAAAGGCCTTTCCAGAGAAAGGAAAGGCCGCTTTGTCTTCTATTCAAGTTCCCGTTTCAGCTCGCTTTTGATTTCATGAATCCGCTGCATCTTGTTGCTCCAGCAGTCTTCGCTTAAATCGACCGGATATTCTTCCGGCTTGCTGATCCGTTTGTATTCCTCCCACAGAAGTTTGAGGTTATCCTGCACGTATTGCTGGATGTCGGTAATTTCGGGATTATCATAGCATAAAACGCCGTTTTCAAAGATCGGCTCATGCAAGTCTTTCGCATAGAAATCAGTGACGAATTTGCTGACGAACGTGTGGACGGGATGGAACATTTTTAAGCGTTTCTGATCATTTACCCGCTCGTCATAAAGCGCGATATAATCACCTTCCGAGTGGTGATTCAGCTTGTTGATAATCCGGTATACTCTCTTTCTTCCCGGCGTTGTCACTTTTTCAGGGTTTGACGAAATTTTAATGGTGTCGGTCAGTTTGCCGTCCTCTTCAATGGCGACAAGCTTGTAAACCGCGCCGAGAGCCGGCTGATCGTATGCGGTAATCAGCTTCGTGCCGATGCCCCACGTATCGATTTTCGCTCCTTGCGATTTCAGATTTAATATCGTGTGCTCATCAAGATCGCTTGAAGCAATGACCTTTGCGTCTGTGAAACCCGCTTCATCAAGCATTTCACGCGCTTTTTTTGACAGGTACGCCAAGTCCCCGCTGTCCAGGCGGATGCCGATGAAGTTGATCCGGTCGCCGAATTCCTTTGCGACTTTAATCGCATTCGGCATGCCCGAACGGATCGTATCGTACGTATCTACGAGAAATACGCAGTCTTTGTGGGTCTCCGCATATTTCTTAAATGCCGTATATTCATCGCGGTACGCTTGTACGAGCGCATGAGCGTGCGTGCCGGATACCGGTATATTAAAACGCTTTCCGGCTCTTACATTACTCGTCGCGCTGAAGCCGCCGATCAAAGCCGCTCTCGCTCCCCACATAGCCGCATCCATTTCATGGGCGCGCCGCGTTCCGAATTCGAGGGCGTCTTCGTCACCGACAACGCCTTTAATGCGGGCCGCTTTCGTGGCGATTAATGTTTGGTAATTCACAATGTTAAGCAGAGCCGTCTCAATCAGCTGGGCTTCGATCAGGGGCGCTTCGACCCGCATAATCGGTTCGTTGTTAAAAACGAGCTCGCCTTCTTTCATGCTGTAAAGAGATCCGGTAAAAGAAAGATCCCGTAAATACTCAATGAAATCATCAGCATAGTGCAATTCCGTTTTTAAATAATTCAGATCGCTGTCGGTAAATTTGAAGTTCTCCAAGTATTCGATTGCTTTTTCTAAGCCCGCAAATACCGCATAGCCGTTTTCAAAGGGAAGCTTTCTGAAAAAAAGCTCAAAAATCGCTTTTTTCTCATGAATGCCGTCTCTCCAGTACGTTTCGGCCATATTAATTTGATAAAGATCTGTATGTAAAGACAAACTGTCGTCTTTAAAACCATGCTCCACCAAAATTGTTTTCCCCTTCCTTACTCTGCCACTTGCGCTCCGATGCTGTTCTTAAAATGGGACAGGGCCCATTCATGCCCTTCCGGATTAAAGCTGGCCACCGCGTTTTGATGAATGACGATCTGAAAGCCCTTGTTGTAGGCGTCAACCGCCGTGTGAAGAACGCAGATGTCCGTGCACAGGCCCGCAAGATGCAGCTCAGTGATCTGCCGTTCCCGCAGTTTCAGCTCTAAATCCGTTCCCGCAAAAGCAGAATATCTCGTTTTTTCCATATAATTTACGTTTTTTGCGTGTTTATGTTTCTCATAAAGAGGCGATAGCCTTCCGTACAGCTCTTTGCCCTCCGTGCCGTTGATATTATGCGGAGGAAACAGGCGTGTCTCGGGATGAAAATCATCGTCTGCATCATGCGAATCAACCGCAAAGACAACGTAATCACCGTTTTCTATAAATGCTTGCGTCAAACTGACAATCGTATCTTCAATCTGTCTCGCGGGTTCTCCGCAGGTTAATGCCCCGTTCTCTGCTGCAAAATCATTCGTATAATCAATGCATATAAATGCTTTTTTCATAGCCGGCCTCCCCGCCATTCATATGAAAACCATTATATCCTATCTCCACTTGTAAGTGAATTGGCATTGTAAAATGACAAACGGTGTTTTGCCCTTTTAAGATTTCAGGAGTGAGCGCTGAAAAATGTCATCCTGTACGTAAATGCCGTCAAGGTTCACGGCATAATCGGCGGCAAAAACCAGGCCGAGCGGCGTTTCGAATTGAAGATCCGATATGACGGAGCTTCGGACACCGGCAAGTGCGGCAAGCTTCATATATGGTGAATAAGCATGATACGGGAGCCTTCCGTTTATATAGAGCACCGCGTCTTTTCGGCTTTTCAGCGCCTGTTTCACTTCTTCATACGGCTGCTTTTGCAGCACCTGCCCCTTCGTCAGGGCAATGATGACTCTTTCACGCAGCGAGCCTAAAAATAAATGGCGTTCATCCGGTTTCGTCTGCAGAGGGCCGTACATCCCCTGCTGTAAATAAAGGTCAACCGTTTTGTCGCTCATCGGCCTGTCCCTCCTCAGCTTGTTTTACAATTATCGCCCCGGACGGGACGCGGTAAACCGCTTCGTTACATTTCAGCCACCCAATGGGAGATCTTGCCGGCGAGCTCTCCGGCGGGTTCTTCTTCAATCAGCTTGCTGAATGATTGTAAAAGCCGCTGCGCCAGCGCCTTTTTCTCTTCCTCATAGGAAATGATCGTGCTCCACTCAAGTTCCGGAACGGCTACAAGGGTATGCTGTTCTTTTTTATTTTCATGCAGATATACATCACCGATCATTCCGGACTGCACGGTAATATTCGCTTTTCTGATTTTCATAAAAAATTCCCCTTTTATAAAGACTGATTCTATTATACTACAAAAAAGCGACAGCCTCCTAAAAGGAGGCTGTCACGCGTTAAACCAATCAGGTTCGTCAAACACATCGATGTCTTCAAAGCGCGTTTTGCTGAATTTATTAGTGACTTTGACAAAATCTCCGGAATGAAACGCCCCTGCCCCCGCGCCTGAGTGGTCAACGGCTTTGGGAGAAATGGCAAACACGTCACCGAAGCTCGCCGCAGCGTCTCCGGCTAAACTCATAATATAAATCGGTCCCACAATTGCAGGCATACCCACACCTCCGCTTTTCTTTACAGCATTTTATGCGCTGCATCGGGAGTTGTGCCCGTTTTTATTTCGGCTTGCGGCTGTCTTCGAGCTTTGACCGCTGACGAAGTTTGATAAGCCGGACGATATTTAAGACGAAAGCTTTTAAAACCGCGTAAACCGGCACGGCCAGAATCATTGCGAGAATGCCGCCGAAACTGCCCGCTCCGATAAGCAGAAGAATAATGGTGAGCGGGTGGGTATTGAGCCGTTTCCCGATGACAAGCGGAGAAAGCAGGTTCCCGTCAAGCTGCTGGACGACAACGACAACAATAACGGCAAACAGCGCCTTAGCCGGCGAATCCATAAACGCGATAATCACCGCGGGCGCCGCCCCGAGAAACGGCCCCAGGTACGGAATGATATTGGTGACGGCGATCACCATCCCGAGAATTAACGCATACTGCAGGCCGATGATCCAATATCCGATAAAGCATGCCGTTCCGACAAAGAGACAAATCAGCAGCTGTCCTTGGAAATAGGCGGCCAATGTGACATATAAGTCATTAAATATTTTGCGACCTTCCGCCCGGTAGGAAGTAGGCAGGATTTTAACCGCCAAGAGCGGAAACCGCCGGCCGTCCTTCAGCATATAAAACAAAATGAACGGAACGGTGATCACGACAAGCGTGATATTCGTAACGACGCCGAACACGGCCGACAGGCTTGCCGTAATATTTTGCGGAAGGCTTTGTAAAAATCCCGTCAGAGACTGCTGGATTTTTTCTATCGACACATAATCCTGCGTCATCATCCACGTAAACCATTTGGAATGGGATAATTGCGCCGTCAAGACTTGAATCTGATGAATGTAATCAGGGAAATTGTTAATCAGCCCCGTGACCTGGGAAGCCACAATCGGTCCGATGGCGGTGAACATAAAGGCAATCAGGCCGATGAAAACGAGATAAATGAGCAGGATCGCCAATGTCCGGGGGATTTTTTTCTCAAGCAGGCGCACGATCGGATTAAAAATGAAAAACAAAATGCCCGAGATCAAAATCGGAAAAAACAGAGTGGTGATAAAACCGAAAAACGGCTGAAAAATAAACGAGACTTTCGTTGATACGTAAATAATGAGCAAAACGAGCAAAATTTGCAGCGTCCAAAAATGGACCTTTGATTTCAACAAGCGGTTTCCTCCTATTGTCATGTGAACTTGTACTGTGATTGTACCAAAAAAAGCCGCCGTGCATCTATGTATCTCAAAAAAGAAGACGCACCGGGGTTCTATAGGGCCGCCTCCGGTTTGCGCCTTATTCGTGCTGTTACACGCGTTCGGTATAATCAGGCATGACGGAAACCACATGGCGGTTTCTGATATAAAATACACGGTCATGCGTTTCTTCAATGGCGATGTGATCCGGAGTGGCATCAATCAGCCGTCCTCTGACAATGCGTCTGACGGTTTGAATGATAAACCTTGAGCCGATAAGCTTATGGATGGTCTGATAAACGTAAGGATCCACTAACGAGACGATTTGCGGGCTTCCTTGATGGGCCATTTTCGCTGATCCCCTTTACTATGTTTTCCTTCAGCATATGCAGCGGACAAAGGCTTTGACACAGTACGTCTATCGGAGCGGAAAAGGTGTTAGTGAGCATGCGGAGTTATGTAAGCGGAAAAGGCCGCATGAGTGGCCTAGACTGAGCTTCTTAAGGGATATTGGGCTTGGTCAATTAACTGATCAAGCTTTTGGATTTGTTTGAGCGCGGCCGTGTGATCCATTTGGCGGTAATGGTGATGTCCGCCGGGTTCTTCATCGAGTTCATCCGCTTGTTTCACGATTTGCTGGAGCGTATTCTTGTCCAGTTCGCCTTCAGGCAGATAGGAATCGGTGTGAAGCAGAATCGCCAGCGCAATGTCCTTCGCCGCTTTCGGTTCTTCACCGAGCCGGATGAGCAGCTTATGCGCCCGTTCCGCGCCTTTAATGGCATGGATATCGTTTCTTCTGTACTTTTCATAATCCCATTTGCCGTCTGTGTACCATTCATAATGGCCGACGTCATGCAGTAAAGCCGCTTTCGCCGCAAGATCCGGGCTGACACCTGCTTTTACGGCAAGACGGTATGCATGAAACGCGCAGGCGATCGCATGGGCGACACCGGAACGCTGTAAATACTTTTGTGCGATTGGATGGGTGAAGACATCCATTAACGTTACATTTCTCATGGAAACCCCTCCTTAATATATTTTTAGAATCCTAACATAAATCGAGAAGAAACTCAATTCATCTGATACATTTCTTATACCCCTTATACGTTGTTTCATTCATCATATGCCGCCGGACCCCGAAGTGATTGTACAAACAAAAAAGAGCAGCGTAAAAGCTGCTCTACAAAAATTCTTTGATATCGTATATCCGTCCGTTTTCCGGCTCGCCCGCGATCAGTGAGTGAATGACGCCGGCGATGTATTCCGGGCTTCTGAGGTTTTTCGTTTCTTTCAGATTGCGGAACCGCTCGATGTCATGAAAATCTTCTTTTGACGAAGAGCGGATGACAGCCTGCATGTCTGTATCCATCACTCCCGGCGAGAATGAGATCATGCGGACCGGCAGCTCTTCATCCTCCTGTTCAAACCCGAATGTTCTCGTAAACATATCAAGCCCCGCTTTTGAGCTGCAATACGCGCTCCAGCCTTTATAAGGATTTTTCGCTGCACCCGATGTGATGTTGACAATTGTTTTGCTGCCGCTGAACGCTTCGAAACGCTTTGTGAACATTTGGCTGAGCAAAACGGGCGCCGTCAGATTAAGGGTGTAATGGCGGTTTAATTCTTCGGCGGAAGCCTCTTTCGCCCGCTTGATCGGTTCCACCATTCCGGCATTGTTGATCAGTGTGACGGCGGAGTACCCCTTCTCCTCTGCTTGATCAAGAATCGCCTTCATCTGCCGCCCGGTATCTGCCAGGTCGGTTAGATCAACACTGTATTCTGTCAGTCCCTCGCGCTTTTCCCCGCTTATCGTTCTTGAAAGCGCGGCGACTTCGGCTCCTTCTTTAAGCGCCTGTTCCGTAAGCGCCCGGCCCAAGCCTTTTGACGCGCCTGTTATAAGAAAAAACTGCATGAAACTCCTCCTTTTTTTCTTATTTTACGGGCTGTCTTCCCGCAAACACAAGCGATTCGTTTACCGCTTTGCCTTTTCCTGCGCCGTGACTTTCGGGATCAGATAGATCATCGCCGCAATCCCGAGGAGGATCAAGACGGCATATATGACAGGCAGCAGATAAGAAGTCTTTTTCTCTTCCGTTTCCATATCTGCCGAGGTATGCCGCACCGCCGGCTCGGCAAAGGTGATACCCAGTTTTTTCGATTGCGCTTTGATCGTATTCGGCTCCGTGTCTGACGATGTAAACAAATTTGATATCAGTTTGTCATCCGGGTTTTCGGCCGGCTGATCAAACGTGATATCCTTCTGTTCTTTCGGAAGCGCCGTTTTTTCCTCGGAGTAGGCATCGTCGTGCAGGTAATCCGTACGAATTTCAATGTCTTTCTTTTCATATTCATTCGGCTTGACATCAGTATTTTCCTCATTCGCGGCTGCGGCTTGGGGAAGGAAAAGGAAAAAGGAGAGAGCAAACAGCAGCAATCCTTTTTCCATGAACGTGTTACGCCTCATAAGACTGATCACTTTCCTCCGTTTTTTCCGCAAACAGCCGAATGACGAGCGGAAGCGCCGCCGCAATCAGCGTAATGATCGCAAGAACCGTTACCCCCATCGCAAACAGATGACCCGTTCCGTATTGAATATCGATATAGACTTTCGAAACCGGACTGTCAAAGGTGAAGTTCGGCATAATCAGGTCGATCAAAGGCGCCACATAAAAGAGAATGAGCGCGGACGATGCAATCCATCCGGTGATTGAGCTGAAGACAAAGGCTGCCCGGATAAAAGCTGAACTCGCCGCAAGCAAGAGAATCGTAAAGACTGACCATTTAATTGTCTGATCGTCCGGAAGCGAGTAGATATTCAGACCGAACAGACTGATCATCAATCCGACCATAATGTTTAAAATCCCAAAGAGCGCGCCTTTGACAAGAAGCGGCGCCTGCTGATAATACGAGCTGAAATAGCCGATCAGAAGACTGCTGATCAGGACGATCACCAAAATGACGACCGGCGGAACATTCTGAACCCGGTCTTCCGGCACCTCTCCGCTGATTTTAAGCGGGTTGGCGAGATAATCGTAAACGTAGCCGTTTTCCTGTCCGTCAACGAGCGCGTTCCCTAAAATGCCGTACACGTCATTTCTGATCAATTTCGTGGAATCGACGTTTTTGCCCCAGTTGCTGTTTAAGGTGTCCGCTTTTTGCTGGACGTCATTTACGCTTTGCTGCATATTGTCGGTATAGCTGATGATGCCGGACTGGCGTTCTGACAGATGGCCCATCGTGTCAGACATTTGCAGGACTTCGCGGCCGACGGTATCCTGAGCGCCGAGCGCCATCGTTCCGGTTAATCCGTCTCCGCTGAACGCGGCCGCTTCCTGCACAGCGCCTTCAGCCAGCTGATCGGATGCTTTCGCCGCGCTGTCTGAAATGCTGGCGAGCTCATCGAGCACTCCGGCTTGTTCATCTCTGATATAGGTACTGTAGTTATCCGAGAATTCGGTCATGCCTTTAATGAAATTGCTGATGTCTTCATCTGTCTGCATTTTGTTGTTTTTCAGGTTTTCCCAGCTTGCCGTTTCCACCGGTTTGATGGCGAGAACGGTTTGAACTTCGCCTTGCTGGGCTTTCAGCACCCTGTTTTTCACATCAGGCAGCGGGCCCGCGTCAAGAGAGTGATAAAGTGTCGCCTCATACAGGGATAAATCATTATAGTAACTCATTAAATCGGATATTTCTTTTGTATTGATGTCAGCGGCAAATATCTGTTCAAGAGCAGATTTGCGGCCGCCATCCAATGGCGGGTAGTTCAGAATGTTCTGTTCTGTTTTTACAATCATTCTGTAAATGGTATTGAAGTCTTGTTTTCTCTTTTCTACTGTTTTTTCAAGATCTTCCTGTAATTTCTCCGCCCGTTTTTCAACTTTGGCAATCTGCTTTTTAAGGCTTTGGATTTCTTCATCAAGAGCATCGAGACGTTTTTTCAGTTCTTCATTATGAGTCTGCTGTTTCTCTTCCAGATCTTTTTCAATTTGCTGAATGCGCTCTGCGGCTTGGTTCAGCCTTTCTTTCGCCTCAGATATGTCCGTGCCGCCGTCCCCTTCAGAATCGTTCGGATCGTCCGCCGGCTCATCAGCAGGCGGAGTGACGTTTTTAGCGGCAGTGGCGGTCTGGACGGTTTTTGGCTCCTGATCGCTTGTGTTATCGGAAGCAGGCTGCTCTTCTTTTGTACCGTCTTCCGTTTTTCCGTCTTCTCCGGGATTCGTTCCGTTATTCGGATCGGTATCGCCGGAGTTTTCACCGTCATCGCCTTGGCCCGGTTTTTCAGGGGCCGGATTTTCTTTTTGCGGTTCTTTTAATCCGTCAGAAATGTGATTGATTTCAGCGGAGATGCGCTTTAATTCGTCACGCTGATCGTCAAGGTCAATTTTCAGATCGCCGGGTTTTTCTTCTTCCGGTTTTTCTTCTTCTTTCGGTTCATCCGAGCCGTCATCCCCCGGGTCCTTTTCCGGAACGGTTAATGCCTGCCGATCCCTTTTCATAAGGGTTTGGATACTGTTCAGTGTTTCAAATCTTGCTTGAGCTTTATATTGAGTCAAAAAATTGTTCAGTAAATTGGATTGAATATCTGCCATCCCGTGTTCCTGCTCAGGAACCTGCGCTTCTCTCACCTGTTGGGCGGCAAGAAGAGCCGATCCTGTCTGGTCAAGCTGTGTCTGCGCCCGGTTTATGTCTGAAGACAGCCCGCTCATCATCGTGCTGAACTGGTTGGCGGCCTGCTGTGCTTTAATGGCATTCAGTCCGGTTGTGATTTGCTTTTGATTTTGTTCCTGCGCAGCCATCAGCAGTTTTTTCTGATTTTCTTGATATTGTTTATAGCGCTCGACCGTGTCGGCAAAGTCTTTGAGGGTGGTTTTGGCTTCATCTGCCGAGGTCAATTTTTCTTTTGCCGCCCCCTGCGCTTCATTCATTGATTTTTTCAGTTCGTCAATCAGGTCTTTTTGCCGCTTGATTTCACCTGCCAAGTCATTGGAGCTCGGCTTGTAAAAGTTGTACATGACGTTTTGAAACTCTGATTCTTTATTGACGATCTTGTCAAAATCCCCTCGGACATTGTTCACTTTTTGCGAAACGAAATTCCAATATAATGCCGACATTTTTTTATTCATTGATTTTTGGGCGTCTTCTAGCTCACGCTGCACCTTTTCTTTGTTGACGGCGTTCAGGTTGCTTTGAATATTGAATGTCAGCGTGGCTTTTTGCGGACGCTCCTTGTCATAGCTTAAGATATCTTTTGAAAAATCGGATGGAATGTAAACGACGGCGTCATACTTCTTAGCCGCCAGACCGTTTTCAGCCGCGCTCCTGTTGACAACCGTCCATGAATAATCCGGACGGCCGCCGAGAGCGGCCGCTACTTCTTTGCCGAAATGGACGGATTCCTCTTCCTCATTTTCATCTGTTTGTAAGCCCATGTCTTCATTCACGACTGCGATTTGGCGGGTGGCGTTGATTTTTTGTTTTCCCGGATCATCGCCGATAAACCGGAAAAACAGCACCGGCAGCAGCAGAATGATGACGACCGCGGCTATTAATTTGATCAGGCTTTTTCGTTGTTCAGTCATCTGACGGCCTCCCTTTCCGCTGAACATAAAGGTATTTGGATTTTTTGCTCCTTCCCGTTTTCAACCAAATAGCCGAAGCCCGGCTGAATGTCCGGTTCCTGCCTTTGGTAAGGCAGCGGAATGACATTTTGTTCGGATTTTTTCACAAGCAGCATCGCGTGGCGGATCTGTTTCATTTCCGTCGTTAAGGAATCATAGCCTTTTGAGAATTCGCTGTGATTGCCCGCCGGGATAAAACTGAAGCCCACATGCGCGTAAGATTTCATAAACATCGCCAGTTTGTCCTGAATGGCGGTGTCGATCGTCTGCTGGAATCTTGTAATACCGTCGGCCATTAACACGACCGGAGAGAAACTGAGTTTGTGCACATCGCCATTTTTGACGGCCTGCGCATACTGAGCTTCGCGCTCCGTGAAAATGGCTTCTGCCGTTTCGATCCACTGCTGGACGTCTTCTTTTGTATCCAGATAGCTGACCTTTGTTTCCTGCGCATACTGCGACAGTCCGCGGTCAATCGAGTCAAACAGCCCGAGCCATTCCGTACCTTCACGCAGCAGGTGATTCAGCATCACTTTCAGAATGTTTGTTTTTCCACGCTGTGTCTGGCCCAAAATAAGACAATGCTTATTTTTGCCCAGATCAAAGTACACAGGGCTGACCTTTTCCTCATGAAGCCCGACAGGAATGCGGAACGGTTCTTGATCCGGGCCGAGACGGAGTGAAAATTCGCCGGCCGTCAGCCTATCCGGAAGCATCGGAATCGGGTCTGGGCCGGCTGTTCCGGCGTGGCGCTCAGCTAAAGCTTTGACATCATCTTTCAGCGACTGGAACATCTCGAGGTCATTTTCCGCTTCAGCCGGAAGAAACATTTGCGCGAAATACAGTTCTTCTTTTTGGATCATGACGCGGCCCGGGATCGGTTCGAGACTGAACGGCGGACGCCCGTAAATGGAGTACCCTTCTGACTGATCCATTAAATAATGGACGACTTTCGTTTTTATGTTGTTTAACAGCGACTGGCGGACGGCGTTTACCCTCGTTGCGGTCAGCAGGAAGTAAATGCCTAAGCTTTGCCCGTCGCGTGAAATCTGGATAAATTCCGTTTCTAATTCATGCATTTCATCTTTTACGATGTCGAAATTGTCAATTGTGATAAATATAAACGGCAGCTCTTCTTCACTGAGCGAATTGTACATTTTGATATGGCTGACTTCTTTTTCTCTGAACAGCCGTTTCCGCCGCTCGATTTCTTCCTTGATGCGGATCATGAATTTTTCGATCTTTCTCATTTGATCCATTAAGAAATAGTCTGCGGTGTGCGGAAGCTTTGCCAATGGCAAAAGCGTGCCGTTTCCGAAATCAAAGATGTACATATGAAGCTCTTCCGGCGTGTATCCTTCCGCGAAGTTCATCAGGAAGGTGATGGCAGCCACTGACTTGCCGTAGCCGGATGAGCCGAAAATGCCGATGTTGCCGTCATCCATCATCGTATAAGCGAGAGGCGCCTGTCTTTGCTGATCAGGCTCATCCACGCAGGCGATGAAGAAGCGGTCTTTTTCCTGCGCTGGGTAAAGCGTGCGCGGGATACGTTCGGCAAGCGGCGGAAGCCACGGGCTCGGCAGCTTTTCAATGCCCATTTCATTTTGAATCCGCTCGATTTCTTCGACTACGGCTTCTATTTCTGCCGGGGCGTCTTTTTTCGCCGCATCATCCGCGTCCACCTCAGACAGCGGAATTAAGCCGGTGTCGGTAACGATGGCAATGTCATCCTCGGTGCCGTATACATCTTCCATGTAAGGCGCGCCGCTCCAGGCAGACTGGAACTGCTCATACACTTCGTTATTTCCGACTTGCAAGTAGCCGCGTCCGGTGACCGTAATATTCGCCGCATCACTGTTTTTCAGGATTTCTTTACTGTCACTTGCATCCTGCACTTTCAGCGCGACCTTAAAGCGTGAGTTGCTCCATATTTGGTCGTCAATGATGCCGCCCGGCTTTTGCGTGGCGAGAATTAAATGCACACCTAGGCTCCGTCCGATGCGGGCCGCGCTGACAAGCTCCCTGATAAAGTCAGGCTCTTCGCTTTTCAGCTCGGCGAATTCATCTGAAATCAAAAACAGGTGCGGCATCGGAATATCCGTTTCTCCCTGTTTATACAGCTTTGTATAGTCATTGATGTGATTGACGCGATATTGATCAAACAGACGCTGCCGTTTTTTCAGCTCGCTTTTAATGGATGCAAGCGCCCTGATACTGAAGTTTCTGCTTCCTTCAATATTCGTGATGGTCCCGAGAAGGTGCGGCATCTTGCGGAACGGCTGCGCCATTCCTCCGCCCTTATAGTCAATCAGCAAAAACGCCGCTTCATGCGGGTGGAAATGAACGGCCAATGACAGGATGTACGTTTGCAGAAATTCACTTTTCCCGGAGCCGGTCGTTCCCGCCAGCAATCCGTGCGGCCCGTGCGCTTTTTCATGCAGGTTTAAATAGACGATGTCGTCTTTTCCTTTATAGCCGATCGGAACAGCCAGCGATTTTGCAGACTCACTTGTCTCCCACTTCTGCCTGATGCCGATTTCTTTTACTTCCTTCGCATGAAACAGCTCCAGAAATGAGACCGTTTCAGGAATGGAATTCGTCATTCCGACCTGATGGTGCAATGTCCGAAGCGTCCGGGAAAACCGCTCGTTGTTTGTCCGTTCGTGCCTGTCCAGCTTAAACGGGATCTGCACCGCTTTTTTCTGCTGAATGAGAATGTCTCCCTCATCTTCATTAATGTAGCGGACGAGGGTGTGAATGTTTTCCGCCAGGCTTTCCTTCGTTTCAGCGGCGATGATTGCCGAGATGCCGAGATGCTCATGCCGGCCTTCGATGTATTCTAAAATGACGTGCTCTGCGATCAGCTGCTGATTTGTGATGACAAAGACAAAATGCGGCTGGAAGATCTTTTTTTCTTTATCTTCTTCCAAATCCCGCTCCCGCAGCAGCTCGTAAATGGACGATAACAATTGATCGCGGGTCTGTTCATTGTAAATAAATCCTTTCGCATACATATGAGGCAGCTGAAATTGCGGCAGCCACTTCATCCATTCCCATTCCTTATATTCGTCCTCATGAAAGATAAAGACAAATCGCAGGTCATGGTAGCTGTTGAAGAACGCGAGCTGGCCGATCAGCTGGTGAATTTCATTTTTGACGATCTGAGGTTTCCCGACAAGCCCCATCGGCCCTTCTTGTAAATCAACGGTCACGGGCGCATGACGGATATCTTTATACACACGCTGCATGTGCTGCGACTGCTCCATCAAGTCATCCACATCACGGTTCGCAAGGTCTCCGCCGCTCATTGAAATCTCGTAGCTTGCCGGGACCGTGCCCGTTCCAAGCCGAAGCATCAGAAAATCCCTGCTTTCCAGCGATTTCTCCCAAATGCGGCCGCTGATTTCAGAGGTTAAATATTTCATTTTTTCAAACGGGGGAAAATGATGCGTCAGCACTTGCAGCTGTTTTTCCGACAGCGCCTGAAGTTCTTTCCGTTTGTTTTCTAAATACTGCTTGTACACACGCTCCCGCTTCTCCTCCCGTTTTTTCCGCTGGTTTTTTTCACGGAAATACTGCACGGTGGAGGTAATGAGAGTCATCATAAACATCGCCAAAGAGACTAGGATGAATATGCCCCTCGGCTGTATAATGGCGACAACCCCCATTACAATCAGCATGACCAAAGGAGGCAGAATGACGAGCCACAGCCCCCGGTTATTCTGTTCGCTTTCCTGCGAGGGAAAGCTGAATGAAACGCGGTCTTCTGGAAGATCGTAGACCATGCGCGGCGTTCTTCGGTATTGCGGGTATTTCTTTTTCATTTCGGTGCTTGGTTTTACCGTTTTGGTTAAACCGGTTTGAAGCTTTTCGTGATGAACGACTTCTAAAAGGTCGTCCTCCGTCAGCCTCACACGCAGAAAATTCCACAGCAGCTCATCTCCCGTCCGGAGCCTTTCGGGAGCTTCTGCAAGCTTTCCGTTCACATAAACGTCTTGGCCATCAGGGACGACAGACCAGCATCTTCCCGACTTTCGCAGATAAAAAGCCCCTGTTTGAGCGGAGGACGGCTCTTTGTATATATCCGCTTCCTCTGTTTCCGATGAGAAAACGATCTCATCCTTCCCGCCGATAAAATAAACGGAGGATTCTTCTTTGTCAGGAGTGAGCAGAAGCCGCATCGTCTCTTCTTCAATCCGGCAGGGCATTTCATTTCCTATTGTCAATTCGCCGGCACAGTTATTTCCCAGGAAAACATCATAACGATCTGTTTCTTTTCGATAAAGGGTTGCGGCGTTTTGCCGTAACGGAAGTGTGCCGACCGTGATAGTATCTTTCATATCCGGACCGATCGTAATCGGCTGAGACGGCGGGAGTTCAGACAGCTGAATCTTTTGTACGTGCTCTCGGTAAAAGACCCATAACAGACTCATATGGCGAACCTCCTGACAGCCTGATCGTTACCTGCGGCCATTTGATGTGTGCTGTTATTTTTTTTCATCTTTTTTCTCATCTTTCTTGTCGTTCTCTTTGTTATCTTTCGCTTTGTCTTGTTTGCTTTCATCCTGTCCGGCGGAAGCTTCGGCGGTGTCACCGTTTTCCTCCGCTTCTTTATGCTGCTCCTCCGCCTCTTTTTTCGCCTTCGCAAGCTCGCTTTCCACGGCATCCAGTTCTTTCTGCTTTTCGTCGTCTTTCATACTGTCATCCGCTAATAATTGCTGTTTATATTTTGTAAGTCCGAGCCAGATGTACGGGTTGTACTCAAGATTGCGGCCGATTTTGATGGCTTCTTCATTTTCCCCTCTGCCGATATCAATCCAATAAAGAAAATGCTTCGGGTCTGATTGCAGCGTGACCAGATTCCCGATGTTTTTCCGCTGCTCTTCCCTCAGATTTTCAACTGCCACATAAGAGGAAGCAAGCTCGTACTGCACAGATTCCGGGAGGCTTTCCGCATCGTATTTGGCGAGTGTGTCAATGACTTTGCTGTACTGCTGATTTAAAAAATAGCGGTTGCTTTCCGTAATTGCCTCTTGCTTTGGCTGGGCGAAAAACAGAACGTATAAGGAGTAAAGAAGTGTCGGCACAAGGAGGACGGCAAGCGCCAGACCGGCGTATCTTTGGATTTTCCATTTCTTTTTCGGCAGTTTTATGTATGTCTTGTCCCTTTCTTCGAGGGAATCAATTGCGGTTTGAATGGTTTCTTCCAGTTCTTCAATCGTCTCCGCCTCTAGCACGCTTTTCACCTCAGAAGAGAAGTGAAGCGTCTCCTTGTACTTCAAATATTCATCGAAGGTGTACGCCCCGTCAGCTGCAAGCGCCGCACAGGCTTTGAGCTCTTTTAACACCCTTTCTCTATCTTCCTCATAAGGCGGAAGGCTCTCCTTTACGCCGTAATGAAGAAAGTAAGGCGTCAGCGCTTTATCAAACACGATATTTTCAGGGGCGGCAATCAGATTGAGACGTTTCAGCTTATGCTGTTTTACGGCTTGGACGAGACGGTAAGCAAATTGCCACCTGCTTTTTTTATCTTTTCCTTTTATATAGCCGAAAGCCTGATAAGAAGAAGGAGGTTTGATTGTGATGGTTACTTCGTCTTCTGAAACTGAAACCTCTTTTTGAAAAAAAGGATCAGCATCTTTAATCACGTTTGCTTCCAGCCCGTCAAGAAGCTTGATTTTTTCCCGCTGGAAGGTGAACGTGAAGCCTGATTCGGTTTCTTCCCGGACGGCGTCTAATTCTGTTTCTAAATAAGATCTGTTATGACCTGTCATTCCACCATGTCCTTTCATAAAATTTCAAGGCGGTCTCCGTTCGTAATGCCGCAGTCAGATAGCTTTTGTTCTCCGGAAAAAACCGCTTCTTTATTGACCACTCTGATCCAATAGCCTTCACGCGGCGGAACAGATACATGCTGAGCCTGCCGGGCAATATCGATGACTTTTTTCACAGAATGGTAATCTGACAATCTGAGATCGAAGACGCTGCCGTTATAATGTGTTAAATCTATTGTAATATCGATATACATATTCATATCACCCTTACATAGAAAGAGCGCCGTCTTCTTGATTGAATCAGGCGCTCCGTTTCTTCATTCATCTTATTATCCGCGAATTTGGTTAGCGATATCTTGGTCAGTAGACTCAAGCGTATTTGCCGTTTGATCGAGCTGATGATTCACATCTTGAAGCAATTCAGACATTTTAATAAATGAAGGTTTCAGCTGCTCATATTGATCTGCAAATGCTTCACTTGAAGCACCTTCCCACATGCCTTTCAAATCAGAAATCATGCGGTTCAGGCGGTCAACCTGATTCATGACTTCCTGACTTTCAACGCCATATTGCTTAGCCATCGCTCTTAGCTCTTCGGGTGTGACACGAATTAATCCAGACATATTCCTTATACCCTCCTGTGTCATCAGCCTAAATATGGGCTAATTCACTTATTTTTTGAACGTCATTATTATAAAAACAACCATTCGGCACAGTCAAACAAATCTGTTTTAATTTTACAAAATGAGTCTTATGATATATTGGATTTTTCGTTACATTTACACATTTTGTAAATGTAATAGTATGATTTTCTTATTATTTTCGTTTTCATCGAATGATCTTATTGTCCTAGTCTGTTTCCCTGCAAAGATGCCTTTCAGTCTGAAAAGCAAGATGGTAAGATCAAGATATGAAGCTATGAAAAAGTAGGGATACAGATGACCAATCCAAAGGATCCATTTAAGTACAGTTTCGACAGGCTTGAAGATGTTGCCGACCATATCAGTGAAGTTCTTCAATGCCCCATTACAATAGAAGACGTTAATCATAAACTGCTTGCATACAGCACGCACAGCGATTGTACAGATCCGGCCCGGACGTCGACGATTATCGGGCGGAGGGTGCCGGAAAAAGTCATCAACAAACTCTGGAAAGACGGAACCATTCCGGCCCTTTTAAAAACGGACCAGCCGATCAAAGTGAAAGAAATTGACGAGGTGGGCCTGAGCAACCGCGTGGCGATTTCCATCTGGAAAAACAGTCAGGTTCTCGGATTTATTTGGGCGCTTGAGATCAAAAAAAAGCTCAATGACGAAGATCTGAAGACACTTCAGCTGGCAGCCAAAGCGGTGCGGAACAAGCTTTTGCACCTGCAGATCCGCAAAACGAAAATCGAAGAGCGGGGCCAGGAGTTTTTTTGGAAAATGCTGACCGGCCATATTTATCAGGAAGCCGAAATGGCCGAAGGGTTTCATAAGCTCGGAATGGCGCTGCCGTCCGTGTTCAGCGTCATGATCATCCGTTTACATGATGAGCTGACTGAAAAGACGGAACAGCAGCTGCAATATTTGCAGGAAACGACACAGCAGATTCATGTCATGCTGGCGACTGTCGATTCAAATGAATTAATCTTATTAGCCGCGCCGAAAACCGATCAGCCTTTTAAAGATGTAAAGCACTTCGCCCTTCATATTCAAAAACAGCTGAAGGAACGATATAAAATTGAGGATGCGTCGATTGCGGTCGGCGGTATTTACGAATCGATTTCTTATGTTTACCGCTCCTATCAGGAAGCGCTTTCCGTATTAAAAGCGAAAGAGCG
Organism: Bacillus sp. JNUCC-21; assembly: GCF_041222765.1. Taxonomy (NCBI): domain Bacteria; kingdom Bacillati; phylum Bacillota; class Bacilli; order Caryophanales; family Bacillaceae; genus Bacillus; species Bacillus sp. JNUCC-21. Next base: position 3,292,734 of record NZ_CP166019.1, read on the forward strand.
GTTTGTGAGAGAAACCAAACACCTTTTCAGCTTTTCGGAACTCGGCATTTATCAGTACCTGGATGTGTTGGATGAAAAACGCAAGCACAGCGGCTATATGAACTATTCCCTGTCAAAGCTTGAGCAGTATGACAGGGAGCACCAAGCCGATATGGTAAAAACGCTCGAACATTTTATTGATGCCGACAGCAATGTCAACACCGCCGCTAAAGCGCTTAACATCCATGTCAATACATTGAATTACAGGCTGAAAAGAATCAGCCAGATCGCAGAAATCGACTTAAAAAATGTGAATGAAAAGTTTACGATTTACCTTGATATCAAACTTCGCAGCATGGGTTCGTGAAATTTCACAAATCCGTGTTTTTTTATTTTCTGTTTCAAACAAAGAATTTTCGCAAAAATCGCGCTACACTTGAAGCATCACACAAACATTGGGGGAAACAGACATGATTATCGGGGTTCCAAAGGAAATCAAAAACAATGAAAATCGAGTGGCATTAACACCTGGAGGCGTTTCACAGCTTATCGGAAACGGCCATCGGGTTCTTGTGGAATCCGGAGCGGGACTCGGAAGCGGCTTTACAAATGAAGATTATGTATCAGCAGGGGCGGAAATTCTGGAGGACAGAAAGCAAGTATGGGATGCGGAAATGGTCATGAAGGTAAAAGAACCGCTGGCTGAAGAGTATGCGTATTTCCGTCAAGGTCTGGTCTTATTCACTTACCTTCATTTAGCTGCAGAGCCGGAATTAGCTAAAGCGCTTACAAAAAAAGGCGTGACAGCTATCGCGTACGAAACGGTAACGGACGGACGTTCCCTTCCGCTGCTTACGCCGATGTCCGAAGTGGCCGGCAGAATGGCCGCGCAAATCGGGGCTCAGTTTCTTGAAAAACCAAAGGGCGGAAAAGGAATTTTATTAGCCGGCGTACCGGGTGTATCCCGCGGAAAAGTCACGATCATCGGAGGGGGCGGCGTCGGAACAAATGCCGCGAAAATGGCTGTCGGACTCGGTGCCGATGTGACAATGATCGATTTGAACGCAGACCGCCTGCGTCAGCTTGATGATATTTTCGGGCATCAGATTAAAACCTTGATGTCAAACCCTGTAAATATTGCAGATTCCGTCGCGGAAGCGGATCTTCTGATCTGCGCCGTGCTCATCCCGGGAGCCAAAGCGCCGACTCTCGTTACGGAAGAGATGGTTAAACAAATGAAACCGGGTTCCGTCATTGTTGATGTTGCCATCGATCAGGGCGGCATTGTGGAAACCGTTGATCATATTACAACCCACGATAATCCGACTTACGAAAAACACGGCGTCGTTCACTACGCTGTCGCCAATATGCCGGGCGCCGTACCGCGTACGTCTACGCTCGCATTAACGAATGTAACCGTTCCTTACGCGCTTCAAATCGCCAATAAAGGCGCGGCACAAGCCATTGCAGACAGCCCTGCGCTTAAAGCGGGCTTAAATACGGCTAACGGACATGTCACGTATGAAGCGGTAGCCAAAGACTTAGGCTATGACTACGTGCCTGCTGAAAAAGCAATGCAAGGTTCGGCTGCAAAAGCTTAATAGATATGAAGAGGACAGCCTGATCAGCGGGCTGTCCTTTTTTTCTTTCTCATAAAAGGAAAAACGGCCCCCTGTCTCGAATATCAATTCATATCCCGAAAGAAAAAGGAGGATTCATATGGCTGTTCAGCACTATGGTGTATTAAAAGGCACTGTGTCAGATATGAAAAGGGAAACAGATGATGATTCTCCGCATTTTCAAGTCGAGGTGCTAGGCGAGCCTGATACGCGCTATCGCTGTGCGATCAATGTCATGTCAAGTTCAAAAGAATCAGAGGTTCTGTATGAGGCACGAGATCATTTTGATGCAAGCGCGATCACCCTGCTGCCCAACATTCCGTATGGATATACCCCAATTGATGAAACCAGCCGTGAGCTGGCGCTGGATTATGTCCGCGGCGGATTGTTTGATCCCCGGAACATGGTGCCCCTCCCGCATGAAGTCACCGGTCCGGATAATGACTTAAATGACTTTATTGAGACGTACATGCAAAAAGCCAAATCAGAAAAAGCCACCGTCTATATTTACGGCTCTAAATTCGGGCCGGAGCCGGGCGCTGATAAGATTTTCGGGTTCAAGCCGACAAACGGCATGCATAATATTCATATGAATCAGGGAAACCCAATTGATACACGCTGGAAGAAGGATAACGGAACGTGGCACGACGGCGGTATTTTAATCCAGTTTGCAGACCAGTGGGCCGCGGTCTTTTTGGCTTTTCTGTCTCAGTCATGGTGCACGAATGAAGAAGGCCACCCTTATACATTTTGTGATCATACACAGCTTAACGGCTGATGTCCGCATAAAAAGCCTGCCGAAATAACGGCAGGCTTTTCTTATTACATTTTAGCGGCTTCGGCCTGTTTCAAGCTTTCCGGCCTCATATCACGCCAGTTTGTTTCAATATATTCGAGACAAACGGGGCGGGTTTCATTCGTGAGGCGGGTTTCCCAGCCGTCCGGCACATCCAGATAGGCCGGCCACAGTGAGTACTGGCCTTCAGCATTGACGAGCACATGGTATGAGCCGTCTTCCCGTTCAAATGGATTTGTCATATCATCTCTTTCCTTTCTTTACCGGACTGTACGCCGTCCGTTTAATTTCTCTGCCAGAATCGCGCCAATGTCGGCAAGCGGGCCCGGCTGGCACATATCTTTATGGCGGCAGTCTAAGTCATACCGCTCAATTTTCCCCGTAATATACGGTTTCCAAGTATCCGGCTCAATCGGGTCAAACCACTCCGGAATAATCGTTGATCTGAAGAACAGCATATCTCCGTGGAACGGTTTCGGCTTGTATGTTCCTAACAGCCCGACAGAATTAATGTACGTGTCTTTCAGATTCATCATCACTGACTCGTCCAGGCTGGCTAATGCGCTTCCCTCACGGCGGAGAATGGTCAGCGCGGTGTCAAAATCAAGCGGCTGATCCCCGAGGCTGTCCGGGTCGTACCCTCCCAGGGCAAGCAGCGCGATGACGGCTTCCTCGTCATCAGGCGCATTTTTTATCGGCAGAAAATGATTCGGATACGCGTCAAGCATCACCAATAGCGAAACCTCTTCACCCCGGCTCTGTAATTGTGTCGCCATGGCCTGAATGACATTCCCTCCGAGAGACCAGCCAAGCAGACGGTACGGCCCTTTCGGCTGCACGGTGCGGATTTTTTCAATATAATCCGCCGCCATGTCATCTAGGCTTTGCGGAAGCGGTTCTTTTTTTCCGATGCCTCTCGCCTGTAAGCCGTATATCGGATAATCAGCCTCTAAAGAAGACATCAGCCCGGCATAACACCAGCTGAGACCGCCGGCCGGATGGACACAGAACAACGGTGTTTCTTTTCCTGCCGTTCTGAGCGGAAGAAGAACATCAAGCGCGCTTGCGCCCGTTCCTGACTCAAGTCTTTCAGCAAGGCTTGCCACCGTAGGAGCTTCAAATAATGTTCCGATACTCAGCTCGGCTCCCATCGCTTCCCGAATACGGCTCATTAAATGAACCGCAAGCAAAGAATGGCCGCCTAAATCAAAGAATCTGTCATCAATACCGACACGCGGCAGATGAAGCACCTCTGCGAACAGCTCACACAGCATTTCTTCCTGCGGCGTTCTCGGTCCCCGGCCGGTGACCTCCGTTTGGAAGTCAGGCGCAGGGAGCGCTTTTCGGTCAAGCTTTCCATTCGGTGTCAGCGGCAGTTCATTCATTTGGACAAAAGCTGACGGAATCATGTAATCCGGCAGGCTTTCTTCGGCAAACCGACGCATGTCCCCCGTGTCCAAGGTGCTGCCGGCAGATCGGACAAGGTAGGCGGCCAGCCGTTTATCTCCCGGCCGGTCTTCACGGACGACTACGGCGGCATCCTCAACATCCGGATGTTTGACGAGAACCGCTTCGATTTCTCCCAATTCAATCCGGAAGCCGCGGATTTTAATCTGGTGGTCCGCCCTGCCCATATAATCAAGAGAACCGTCCGTCCGCAGACGGGCTAAATCCCCCGTCCGGTACATTCTCGTTCCCGGCGGGCCGTACGGATCAGCCACAAAGCGTTCGGCGGTCAGGCTTTGCCGCCCTAAGTAGCCGCGTGCCACGCCTCCTCCGGCCACATACATTTCGCCCGTGATGCCCGGGGGCACAGGCTCCAGCCGGTCATCAAGCACATATACGTTCAGATCAGGAATGCCGCAGCCGATGAGGCTGTTTGCTCTCAGTTCGGCAATGTTTTTGTCTAATTCAAGGTAACTGACGTGCACCGTCGTTTCCGTAATGCCGTACATATTCACGAGCACCGGCTGATTGTCTGCGTGGCGGCTGTACCAATCCTCAAGCCGGCTCAGCTCAAGCGCCTCGCCGCCGAAGATGATATATCTGAGTGCGAGCTGACGCCCCAGCTCTTTGTGTTCTTTTTCCGCATGCATCAGCTGGTAAAACGCTGACGGCGTTTGGTTAAGCACGGTTATCCGCTCTTTCACGAGGAGATGTAAAAACGCTTCCGGCGATCTGCTGATGTCATGCGGCACGACGACGAGACGTCCGCCGTGAAGCAGCGGCCCCCACATTTCCCAGACAGAGAAATCGAAAGCGTAGGAGTGAAACATCGTCCATACATCATCAGAATGAAAGTGATACCAATGCCGCGTCGACTCAAACAGCCGGATAACATTGCTGTGCGGAATGATGACACCTTTCGGCACACCTGTTGATCCCGACGTGTAAATGACGTAGGCCGGGTGAAGCGGTGACAGCGGCCGAATCCGGTCAGCATCCGCAGGGTTCGTGACGGCATATTGCCGAAGTGTTTCCTTGTTCTGCGGGTCATCCAAAATGAAGGCCGGCATGCCGCTTTCGTTAGAGAGCTGACTTGCGCCTTCACGGTTGGTGAGCATAAATACAGGCTTGGCATCATGTAACATAAAAGCAATGCGGTCCGCGGGATAATCAGGATCAAGCGGCAGATACGCTGCCCCCGTCTTCAGGACGGCTAACAGCCCGACAATCATATCTAAAGAACGCGGCAGCGCCAGTGCGACAAACTGCTCCGGGCCGACGCCGCGGGCAATCATCATGTGCGCGAGCTGATTGGCTCTTTCATTCAGCTCTTTATAAGTGAGTCCGCTCTCTTCAAAAACTGCCGCCGTTTCAACCGATTTTGCGGCGGCCTGTATTTCAAACAGTTCAGGCAGTGTCTGCCGAGGCTGAATATGCTGTTGTGCACGTTTAACCGGCAAAAGCTTCCGGCGCTCTTCATCAGAAAGAATGGTTAAGCTTCCGATCGGTTTATCCGGATGTGATGCGGCATCTTCGAGCAGAAGAAGCAGGCGTCCGGCAAGTGCTTCAGCCGTTTCTTTTCTAAATAAGTCCGTACTGAACTCCAGCAGGCCTTCAATACCGGCAGGCGTGCCGTCGTCATGGCGCTGTTCAGCCAATTCCAGCGTCAAATCAAATTTGGACGATCCGACACTGCTGATTTGCAGGCTTGTTTCCATATCAGGAAGACTGAGTACAGGGTCAGGCGTATTTTGGAATGCGAGCATCACTTGGAACAGCGGATGTCTTGACCGGGAACGAACCGGATTCAATTCTTCCACGAGACGTTCAAACGGCACGTCCTGATGTTCATATGCTGCGAGATTCATTTCCCTGACCCTTTTAAGAAGCTCACAAAAGCTCGGATCGCCAGAGGTATCGGTTCTCAGTACGAGTGTATTAATGAACATACCCACAAGGTCTCCTAATGCGTCATCACTGCGGCCGGCTATCGGACTGCCGATCGGAATATCGGTCCCTGCACCGAGCCGGGTCAGTAACGCGGAAAGCCCTGATTGAAGCACCATAAACAGGCTTACGCGCTGATTTCTGGCAAGTGAGAGAAGACGGGCATGAAGCTCTTGGCCGATGTTGACCGGAATGACGCCGCCCCTGTAGCTTGATTCAGCGGGACGCGGAAAATCAGACGGCAGCTCCAGCTGATCCGGTACATTTTCAAGCGTTTTCTTCCAGAAATCCAGCTGGCGCGCAATTAAGCTCTCAGAATCAGACGCGCTGCCTAAAAGCTGCTGCTGCCAAAGCGCATAATCCGCATATTGAACCGCCAGCGGCGCCCATTCTGCTTTTTCACCTGTTTGCCGGGCGATATAGGCTATGGATAAGTCACGCATGAGCGGATTCAAGGACCAGCCGTCACCTGCGATGTGATGCAGGAGAACCATCAGCGTATACTCGCCGTCACCATGATCAAACAGCTCAGCCCGGACGGCCGGCTCTTTAGCGAGATCAAACCGATATCGTGCCGCAGCGGCAAGCATGTCTTGGAGCTCGTTTTTGTCTGCACGTGTCACTGTAAACACAGGGCGGGCTTCTTCAGCAGATAAAATGAGCTGATGAGATGATCCCTTATTTTCCGGAAAAACGGTGCGCAGGCTTTCATGACGGCTGACAACATCGTAAAAGGCGTGTTTCAGCGCTGATTGGTCAAGCTTGCCTGACATGCGGACAATCACCGGAATGTTGTAAGTCGGGCTTGGCCCTTCAAGACAGTAGAGAAACCATAGACGCAGCTGCGCAAATGACAGCGGGATGTGCTCCGGCCGGTCAAACGGCTTGAGCTTAGGCCGCGCACTCTTTGCGGTGTCAAGCTGTGCGGCGAGCCCGGCAACGGTCGGCGTATCAAACAGACGGCCGATGCCAAGCTCTGCGCCCATCGTCTCCCGGACCCGGCTCATCAGGCGTCCGGCTAAGAGCGAATGTCCGCCCAATTCAAAGAACCCGTCATCAATTCCGACCCGCGCGAGACCGAGAACCTCGGCAAACAGATCGCATAATATTTCTTCCTGCGGCGTCCGCGGCCCTCTGTCAGACAGGACAGCGGAAAAATCAGGTGCAGGCAGAGCGCTGCGATCGAGCTTCTTATTCGGTGTCAGCGGCAATTCTTCCAGCTGTACAAACGCGCCCGGCACCATATAATCCGGCAGGCTTTCGCCCATATATTCACGAAGTCTGCCGATATCAAGGGGCTGATCCGCGACAGCGTAAGCCGCCAGCCGCTTATCTCCGGGCTGGTCTTCACGGACAATAACGGCGGCCTGCGAAATACCCGGATATTTCGACAGCACTGACTCAATTTCTCCTAATTCTATCCGGAACCCGCGGATTTTAATTTGGTGATCGGCTCTGCTGATATAATCAAGCGAGCCGTCCTCACGCCAGCGCACGAGATCTCCCGTCCGGTACATCCTCGCGCCCGCGGGCCCGTACGGATCGGCAATGAATCTTTCAGCTGTTAAATCAGGACGGTTATAATAACCTCTGGCAAGCCCCTCGCCCGCTATATAAAGCTCGCCCGCGATTCCCGGCGGGACGGGCTGCAATGCGGCGTCCAGCACATATACCCGCGTGTTCCAAATCGGCTTTCCGATCGGAGGCGCCCCTGTATGGCCTTTTGCAAGCGGCTGTGCGGCCGACCAGATTGTTGTTTCAGTCGGCCCGTACAGATTCGTCACCGTACAGCCTGATTCAAGCAAAGCATGCATAAGCGCGTTCGGAAGCGCCTCACCTCCGACAAGCACCTGCAGCGCCCGGAGAGAATCCGGTTCATTGGTGACTAATGAATGCCACAATGTCGGCGTTGCCTGCATGATTGAAATACCGTATGAGTGAATCATGTGCGCAAGCGCCCGCGGTTCCTGAATCGTCTCTTTACGTGCGATGACGCACCCCGCCCCGCTGATGAGCGGAAGGAAGAGCTCAAGTCCGGAAATATCAAACGCCGCAGTCGTAACGGCAAGCAGGCGGTCTTGTTCGCCGAGCGGGAACATTTCCCGCATGGATAAGAGGAAATTGCTTACGCTTTTTAATGTGACGACTACGCCTTTCGGTTTGCCCGTTGAGCCCGATGTATAAATGATATAAGCGGGGTGCAAAGGCGAACATTCCGCCTGAGCGGGACAGTCAGCATTTTGAGCGGCAACGGTTTTTACCGTATCCGGGTCATCGAGAATGATCCTTTTTGCATCACTGTCTTCCGGCATGCGGCCGGATAATTCCATCGTTGTAATCAGGCATGCAGGCTGTGCATCTTTGAGCATGTATGTGATCCGCTCAGAAGGAAAATCAGGATCAAGCGGCAGGTATGCGGCTCCCGTTTTCAAAACGGCCAGCATGCTCACGGCCAACTCCTGTGACCGCGGAAGCAGCAAAGCGGCAAATTGTTCCGGTCCGAGCCCCTTTTCTTTTAGCATGCCGGCAAGCTGGTTCGCGCGCTTGTTCAATTCGGCATAGCTGAGCTCTTCGTTTTCGGTGATGATTGCCGGCCGGTCCGGTGTTTTTACGGCCTGTTCGTAAAACAGCTCCGGCAGACTTTTCTGCTTCTCGGCCTTGCGCGTGTCATTCCAGCTTTCCAGTACGCAGAGACGTTCACTTTCAAGCAGAAGGTTGAGTGTGCCGATTTTTTGTGTCTGGTCTTTCACAGCTGATTCCAACAGAAGCAGGAATCGTTTTTGATGGTTTTCAATATCTTCGGCGCTGTACACTTCCGGATTCGCATCAAAGTCCACACGCATTCCGCTTCCGTCCGCTCTGTCGTAAACGTTAATTGACAAATCATCAACAGGCCCTGCTGACAAATTATGGACGGTGCCCCGCGCTCCGGCGAAATCAAGCGCGTAGTCAAACGGCATCACATTGACTTGCGGGCCGAACAGCCTGCGATTGTCTCCGAGCAATTTAAGGTCGCGGCGCATGTCTTCATGGCGGTATTTCTGATGGCGCCGGATGTTTCGGATTTCTTTTGCCACTTGGCTGACGGCCTCATGAAAATTCATATCCGGGCGGAGAGAAAGCCGTAAAGGCAGCAGATTCATGACCATACTCGGAATATTCAGTGAAATTGAGCCGATCCGCCCCATCATCGGTAAACCGAGCACGATATCCCCTGCGTTTGTCATCCGATGGACATATACCGCCGCTGCGGCCGTGACGGCTTCATGCCAGTTCGGAATCGCTTTTACATGCTGTAAAGCCGTTTCAGAAAGATAAGCCGTGCTTCTCCGAAAACGTGTTGACGTTCGCGGCGCTCTTTCTGCCAAACTGACGACATCAGGTTCATCCGCAAATTTCTCCATCCAAAATTCCCGATCTTTCAGGAATTGATCAGACGCGCGGTACTCTTGATCTTCTTTTACCAGATCCTCCAAAGAACCGAAGGAGCGCCCGTTATCCGGACGTCCTTCCCGTATTGCGGTGTACATTTGCGCCGTACGCCGTGCCAGCAGTGAAAAACCGTAGCCGTCTATCGCTATGTGGTGAATGCGCTGATACCAGAAAAAGCGTTCCGGTCCCGCCTGAAATAAAATGTCGCGGAACAAAGGCCCGGCCGCCATATCAACGGGCTCAGCCAAATCTGTCTGCATGAGTCTGAGTGCGGCCTGCTTCGGATCAGCTTCTGAACTCACATCTATGACATCGATCGCAGCCTCAAATGGAGGATTGATGATCTGCTTCGGCCCGTCTGCTCCCTCCTCGAAGCGGGCGTGTAATGACGCGGCTTCCGTCAGCACGCGTTCGAGAGCGGTTTTAAATATGTTCACATCGATCGCGCCGTTTATCTCAACGTACTCGCCTGTATTGTAAATCGGATTATCAGGATCAAGCTGCTGCGCAAACCAGATACCGGCCTGTGCGCCTGTCAGAGGCAGCTGTTGTGTATCATGCATTCTATTCTCTCCCTTTATAAATAATCTGCGTTCGGCAAGACTTTTTGAGATCGGGAAGAAAGAAGTCTCCACCACTCTTCCAGCGTCGGGTTCTCCGCCAGTTCCACAAACGTCACTTCAGCTCCGTCACGGCGCCATTGTTCGACAAGGCTCATGATTCTGACGGAGTCAAGACCTCTGTCCAGCAGGTCTTCATGATCCGGAATATCAGACGGTGATTCTTGAAGAATCGCCGCAATTTGTTCCCGCACCCGGTCTTTTGTCAATACGGCGGAAACCTTCTCTTCTCCTCCAGAAACCGGCGCGCCGCCCAGCAGCTCCAGCACTTCGTTTGTCAAAGCTGTGTAAGCGCAGCGCTGAGACGCATATTCGATGGCCATCTTATGTTTTTCTGAAGAAAAATCAGCAACGGCGTCTCCGATAAAGAAGCTTTGGATATCATCCATAAATGCTTCACAGGCTGTGATGAGACAGCCGATGTGTGCATAAATTCCCGTAATCATGAGCTGGTCTCTGCCGCTTTCACGCATGATCTCAAGGAGATTCGTCCGTTTAAACGCGCTGTATCTCCACTTTGTGAGGACAATGTCCTGATCATCCGGGGCAAGCTCCGGAATGACCTTTTCTTCATAAGGCCCGCTTTTTAGCCCCGGCCCCCAAAAATCTGTCAGCAGCGCACGGTCCGCCGGGTCTTGGCTGCCCGGCTGCGCGGTATACACCACCGGAATGCCAAGTGCTTTGCATTGCTCTTTTATTTTTTTGATATTCTGAGACGCCTCTGTGATCGGAGCTTCACCTTTCGCAAAAGCATCGACGAAATAATTCTGCATGTCATGGATCAGAAGCACCGCGCGTTTCGGATTCAGCGTCCACGATACTTTATTTTCAGGCATATCTGATGCTGTCGGCAGCGCATATGCGGAAATAGACGGTATAGCCAATGTAAACACTTCCTTTTTTAAGATTGTTTGATTTCAGCCGGCTTTACTTTTTGGGCGATCGTTTCGCGAAGATCCTTTTTACTGACCTTGCCGACGCCGGTTTTCGGGAAAGAAGCGATAAATTCAATCCGGTCGGGGATTTTATATGCCGCCAGTCCGCGCTCACGCAAAAATGCTTTCAGCTCTCCCGGTTTCGGCGCTTCTCCTTTCGGGATGACGAACACACAGGATCGCTCCCCGAGAAAATCATCCGGCATTGAAACCATGGCCGCATCATGAACGGCAGGATGCGCAAGAAGGTGATTTTCCACCTCCTCAGCGGCTATTTTTTCACCGCCCCGATTGATTTGATCTTTCGCACGCCCTTCAACGATGATATAGCCGTCCGCCGTCAGTTTGACGATATCGCCGGTCTGATAAAATCCGTCGGCTGTGAATGATCTTTCATTATGTTCAGGCGCTTTATAATATCCGCGAATCGTGTAAGGGCCTCGTGTAAACAAATGTCCTGCTTCACCGGGGGCGACATCCCGCCCGTCATCGTCTAAAACCCTTACCTCATCAAAAGGTGACATCGGTCTGCCTTGCGTATTGACAATGATCTCTTCAGGATCATCCAGTCTCGTATAATTCACCAATCCTTCCGCCATTCCGAAAACCTGCTGAAGGGTGCATCCGAAAGCGCTCTTCACGCGGCGGGCCGCCTCAGCGCTGAATTTGGCGCCTCCCACCTGCAGCACTTGAAGGCTTGATAAATCATCACTTCGCGAACCGGATGCGTCCATCCACACCATCGCAAGCGGCGGGACGAGCGCTGTAATCGTGACACGTTCTTTTTCAATTAACGGGAAGCAGTCATCCGGGCTCGGCGTCGGTGACAGAACAACCCGGCCTCCGGCATATAAAGTTCCCAGCACACCTGGCGAGCTGAGCGGATAATTATGCGCTGTCGGCAGAGCGGCCAAATAAACGCTGTGATGATCCAAGCCGCATATTTCCGCACTGATGCGCAAACTGTATATGTAATCGTCGTGTGTTCGCGGAATCAGCTTGGACAGCCCCGTACTGCCTCCTGAAAGCTGTAAAAAGGCGACTTCCGCCGGGCTTACATCTTCCAGCTGAACAGGCTCTCTATGCAGGCTGCTCAGTTCCTGAAACTCTTCAGCTTCGCCGGCCACAATGACATGCGCCAAATCAGGAAGTTTGTCTTTCACCTGTCTGGCAAGCGCCCTGTAATCAAAACCTGAATGCATATCAGGAATGATGTATGCTTTCGCCTCTGCAAACTCGCAGAAATACGTAATCTCACTGCTTCTATGAGAAGGCAGCGCGAAAACGGGCAGCGCTCCCAGCCGGAACAGCGCGAAAATCACTTCAAAAAACTCAGCGATATTCGGCAGCTGAACGACAACGCGGTCTTCCTTTTGAATTCCGAGCTTATGCAGCCCCGCCGCTAAACGATCTGCCCTTTCATCTAATTCTTTGTAGGTCCAATGTACATCTTTACACGTCACGGCAGTTTGATTTCCGTATAAAGCCGCGCGCTCTTTCAGCATTCCTCCGAACGTCTCACCCTTCCAGCAGCCGTCTTTTCGGTATTTGTCAGCCCATTCTTCCGGCCATGGCGTAAATCCAGTCAGCACGATCCGTTCCCTCCTTTTTTACAACTCATCTTGGTAAAGCCCCATCGCCCGGAGCATGGTGCGGAATTTGGCCGAGGTCTCGTCCAATTCATCCTGCGGCTTTGATCCGGCGACAATCCCGGCACCCGCAAAGAGCCGGAGAGACCTTGTTTCCGCTTCGGCGCAGCGGAGTGCGATAATCCATTCTCCGTCACCCTCAGCATCACACCAGCCCGCCATTCCCGTGTAGAAATTGCGGTCAAACGGCTCAATATCCTGAATCGCTTCTCTCGCCGCATCCGTCGGCGTTCCGCATACCGCGGGTGTCGGATGCAGGGCGATGGCCAGCTCAAGTGATGTCGTTGACGGATCACGCAGCTCTCCCTTTACCTCGGTGGACAGGTGCCACATCGCCTCAGTTTTAATGAGTGACGGTTTTTCCGGCACATCAAGCACACGGCAGAACGGTTTAAGGGCGGCGGCCACGGCGGCCACGACTACGGCATGTTCATGCAGATCTTTTGCTGATTGCAGCAGTTCTTCCGCTCTTCTCTGATCCTCGGCGGGATCTGTGCTGCGAGGTCTGGAACCTGCCAGCGGATTGGACAGAATCGATGTTCCGTTTTTGGACAGCAGCAGTTCAGGACTTGCGCCGAAAAGCGTTTTTCTTGTTTCTGACGTTCCCGTCACATCCGCAGCGAATGTATAGCCGCGCGGGTTGTGCTGCGCCAAATGCTTGACGGCCTGTGGAATGTCGATATCCTTTTCAGCGGTCAGATGAAGCGTCCTTGCCAGCACGATTTTGCTGAGCGGACCATCCGTAATGTTGAATACGCCTTGTTCCACACCGCTCATAAAGCCCTCAGGCTCCGGAACGGGACGGATGTCATATGTATTGGATTGCGGCTTTTCTGCGGAAGATTCCGCAAACGAAAGCGGGCCTGCCGTATGGACATTCTTCGGTACAAAAAGCCGGGAAGCTTTTCTGCCGTCAAAAGGAATGGCGCCGGCCGCAATCGGATGTTTGATGCCGGCTTGCTTTGCCTCAAGAAGCGTCTGTCTCACGCGTTCAGGCAGTGAATCCAGCTGATTTTCCGCGTCTGTATCAGGCACTTCCGCAAACATTCCTTCCGCAAGCATCGTACTTTTCGGGGAAGCTAAAAAGAACGCCCCGGGCTTGTAAGCATCCAGCACCTCTTTTGCAGACACTTCCGCCAATAAATGTTGATTTGTCATGTTTGTCCCTCCTTCTCGTTACATCAAACGCCTAAAGTAGCGCCGCCATCAACGCATAAATCATGCATCGTAATATGGTTTGCCTGTTCAGAAGCCAGAAACAAAACGGCATTTGCAATATCAGAAGGCTTCGCCAGCTTTTGAAGCGGAATTCCCGTTTTATATGTATCAAGCGAACCTCTGATGACGTCCCGGGCTCCGTTCTCGTCCTGCCACAGCGCCCGCTGCATGTCGGTTTCCGTTGAACCCGGAGATACGATGTTGCAGCGGATATGATGGGCCGCAAGCTCCAGTCCGAGGCATTTCGTAAACATGACGGCAGCCGCTTTTGACGCCGCATAAGCCGCCATGGAAGCACGCGGAACGCCGGCTGCATTCGAACCGACCGTAACGATGGCGCCTTTTTGACGCTCAATCATGTATCGGCTTACAGCCCGTGACACATGAAATACGCCGGTCGTATTAACAGAAAATGTTTGATCCCAATCTTCATCACTGAGGGATTGCACCGGACCCGGCCGCAGCACGCCCGCAACGTTCGCCAATATTTCAATAGGCCCCATGTCGCGTTCAACGGCGGCGATGATATCATTGACAGCCGCACTGTCAGATACATCTGCGGCAAACCCCTGCGCCTGCACGCCTTTTTGCCGAAGTCTGTCAGTAAGCCCGAGAAGCAGGTCTTCATTTGTATCTATAGCTGCCACATTTACGCCTTGTTCAGCAAGGGCAAGCGCTGTTGCTTCTCCGATGCCTTGAGCGGCGCCGGTGACAACGGCCGTTTTCCCTTTCATTCCCAATGCGTCCATATTATCATTCCCTTTCTATATTGATAATGATTATCATTATCAACTATGATTCAAGACAATCATATCCAAATCAAAACACGCAGTCAATTAGAAAATTAGAATCAGCCGCATTTAGTTCGAAGGGCCTGTTTTTTCTCATGCGGGAGAATACGGGGTATGCGGTCCTCCCGGATTCAGGCAGAAACGCAGGGCCCTGCTGATTAAAACGGGCAGGACAGAAATATGGCCCTCTCCTTCAAACTCGCTGTATTCAGCACGGACTCCATCATCTTCAAATCCGGATAATAAAGAGTACAGCGCCTCTGCGTGCTGCGGGATTCTGCTTTTATGTGTTTTTTCAATTTCTCCCGCAGCCAGCAATACGCTGACTTGAAGATTTTCCGCAGAGAGCCGGTCTGACAAACGCTCCGCTTTTTCCTGAATAAAACGCTTGTTCCAGTGAATTGACGGACTCCCGGCAACATAGGTCTGGAACATGTCCGGCCTCGTCAAAAGCACTTGCAGCACAAAAAGACCGCCCAGCGAATGGCCGAAAATCGTCTGCCTGCCTCTGTCGATCGGATAATCCCGCTCCATCGCGGGCTTTACTTCTTCTTCTATAAAACTCAGAAACGCTTCCGCCCCTCCCTGTTCGGGCCATGCCGCGCCGCGCGGGTGCACCGGCAGTTCTGATTCAGAAAGCGGCATCGTAAAATCACTGTGACGTTCGGCGGAAAACGGCTGATCTGTCGGGTAGCCGATTCCGACAATCACCGCCGGAACAACGCCTGTTTTTTCAGGCCGCCGGCTTTGCACCCGCAAAGCTTCGGCCATTGTGCCGAATACGGAATTCGCATCGAGCAGGTATATGACGGGGAAGCCGGATGCAGGCGGTTCTTCCTGAGGAAAAGAGACAAAGATACGATACATACGGCCTCCTTTTGAGCGCATTTCTCTTACTTCTGTGCCCGGAACCGCGTATCGGCCGGCCGGGGCGAAACCCCGCTTTATTTGTTTTCCGTCCATTATGTGTTCATCCCCTTTGCGGCAATTGCTTTATCTACGCTTATTGATAATGATTTTCAATATCAAAAGACACCTCAAATAATAGGTTTTTTGCCAAACAAAGTCAATGGATTTTTGATATAAAAAAAGCACCTTATTTCAATAAGGTACCTAAGAACTATGTAGTGATAGGGGCTTAATCCCATGTAAAGCGCTCATTCTTCCATGGATCTCCCCTCATATGGTAGCCGTTTTTCTCCCAAAAGCCGGGGTGGTTTTCCTTTGTAAACTGAATGCCGCGCAGCCATTTTGCGCTTTTCCAAAAATAAAGATGGGGGAAAACGCCTCTGAGCGGATAGCCGTGCTCTGGCGTTAACGGCTCGCCGTTATGCGCATATGCCAGCAGGGATGTTTCCCGCGTAAAATCAGAAAGCGGCAGGTTGGCCGTCCAGCCCTCTTCAGCGTGCAGAATGACGAACCCCGCTTCTTTGTGCACGCCCGCTTTCTCAGCGATGTCTTTGGCGCGTATTCCCTGCCAGATATTATCAAGACGGGACCAGCCCGTGACGCAATGAATATCATTTTTCACTTCGGCTTCAGGAAAGGATTTGATATCTTCAAAGCTTAACAGCATAGGACGGTCAACAAGCCCGTACACTTGCAGATTCCATTTTGACATATCTTCATAATAAGGAACACTTCCGGCGTGAAGCACGGGAAACTTCGTTGTGACATTTTGGTTTGGCGGAATCCGTTCCGACTGTTTTGTTTGTTTCGTTTTCCCGAAAAACATATGGCTCCCTCCATTTAGTAAACCTATATTAAATCTTTGTTGACAATCAATCACCCTTCGATTACGCTAATCTGGTACAAGTGTAAGGGGGAAAAATAAATGAAACAACGCAACCTTCGCGCGGGCGATATGGCGCTTATCGGCATGTTTGCCGCACTGATGGCCGTCGGCGCCAACATTACATCAATGGCTCCTTTTTTGCAAGTTGCGGGGATTCCGTTATCGCTGCAGCCTTTCTTTTGTCTGTTAGCCGCGATGCTTCTCGGCGCCAGACGGGCAGCCATTGCAATGACGGTATACGCATTGGCCGGACTCGCGGGGGCGCCTGTTTTCGCTCAATTCTCAGCAGGCTTTGCGCCGTTTATCGGAAAGAGCGGCGGATTTATTCTCGCTTACATTCCGGCGGCATTTGCAGCCGGATGGCTGCTGGAAAAAACAAAAAAACCCGGCCGCCTGCATTATGCATGGGCCTCTTTGATCGGTACCGCCGTCATTTATATCATTGGCACGACCTATACGTATATTGCGCTGAAATTATGGCTTCATGCTCCGATCAGCTACGGAATGGCCTGGTTTTACATGATATGGTTTTTCATAAAAGATATCATTTTAGCACTGTTATTGGCATCAATCGCGCCTGCCGTTTACAGGTCTGTTCATAAAGCGACGGGGTTCAGCAGAAATCCGGCGTAAGATGTTCTCAGCATACAAAAAGGCTCCCCTTTCCGGGAGCCTTTTTTTACAGGACAAGTGCGGCAATCCAGCCGAATATCACAAGCGGAATGTTATAGAAAATAAATGTCGGTACGCACGTATCCCAAATGTGGTGGTGCTGTCCGTCGGCGCTGAGGCCTGACGTCGGCCCGAGCGTACTGTCACTTGCAGGAGAACCCGCATCACCGACCGCGGCGGCCGCTCCGATTACGGCAATCGTCGCCATCGGACTGAATCCGAGCTGAGCGCACAGCGGGACAAATATGGTCGTAATGACGGGTACGGTTGCAAATGATGATCCGATTCCCATCGTGATTAATAAACCGACCACCAGCATCAGGAGCGCGCCTAATGATTGGCTGTGGCCGATAAAGCCTGTTGATGCTTTGACCAAGGAAGCCACATCACCCGTTTTATTCAATACATTTGAAAAACCGGCCGCAACAAGCATGACAAACCCGATAAAAGCCATCAGAATCATGCCGTCCGTGATCAGCTTATCCGCTTCATTGCGCTTCATGACTCCGCTGATAAACAGCGTAAACAAGCCGGCAAGCGCACCCATGATCATACCTTCCACTCCGAGCACTTGTGACAGATAGAGCTGAACGGCAAGCGACACGGCAATGGAGATCAAGGCGATGGCAATGCTTTTTTTCGTATAAGGAGAAGACGATAGTCCGGCAATCTCCTTCGTCTCATATTTCTTCGGTTTCCGGAAGACGATGACGGCTAAAATTAAACCGACTACCATCCCGGCCGTCGGAATGATTAAAGCATACGGGATATCACTGAGCGGCACCTTTAAACCGGCTGACGCCATATTATCTCTCAGCATCCCCTGGAAAATCTGTCCGAATCCGACAGGCAGAACGATATAAGGCGCAGTCAGTCCGAATGTCATCACACACGCGATCAGTCTGCGGTCTATTTCAAGTTCGTTAAATATTTTTAAAAGCGGCGGAATCAATACAGGAATAAACGCAATGTGAACGGGCACCACGTTTTGCGAGAAACAGGATATGATTAAAATAATCAGTACGATTAACACTTTTGACAGTGCTTTTTTCCGCGAATCTTCCTTTTTTCCGATTAGTTTGACAGACGCTTCCACCATTGCATCGGGAAGCCCCGTCTTTGTCAGCGCCGCGGCAAATGCTCCGAGCAGCGCGTAGCTGACCGCGACGGTGGCATTTCCGCCGAGACCGTCCGTAAAAGCCTTCACCGTCTCTCCTAGGCCTAAGCCGCCGGTCAGCCCGCCGGCAAGCGCGCCGATCATTAAAGCTATAATAATATTGACACGCAGCAGGCTTAAGACGAGCATAAGCAATACTGCGACAACAACAGCATTCATTGATGAGTCCCTCCAAAAATCCTTTAGTTTGCTAATGTAGTAGATAATTAAAGTTACCATATATTCTGCGCTTTAGTCAACTAAAGATTTTGGAAATCAAAAAACCCGCTGCATCAAGGCAGCGGGATGCTGTTATCTTTCGGGCGTAAAGCGCTCAGTCAAAACAGCCAACGTCCTTGCCATGACGCCTGTTGCGCCGGCAGGGCCGAAGCATGTCGCTTTATTCGCCGTTGCGGTTCCCGCAATATCGAGATGAACCCACGGCGTGTTTTCCGCGAATTCACCAATGAATGCCCCCGCCATAATCGCGTGGCCTTCTCTTCCCGGAGAATTGTTCAAATCAGCCATCTGACTGTTTCTCACCCGTTTTTTATCCTTTTCTGTAATCGGAAGCTGCCAGATCGGCTCGCCGGATTCTTTCGCCGATTCCGCAACCTGTTCATAAAACGCGGCGTGATTGGTCATGGCGCCCGTCATTTCGTTTCCTAACGCGACAATGACACCGCCCGTTAACGTTGCGACGTCTACAAGGACAGAGGCTCCGTGCTGCTTGGCGTATGTGATGCCGTCGGCAAGTACGAGACGCCCTTCCGCATCGGTGTTCAGGATCTCAATGGTTTTTCCGCTGAGCGAAACGATGACATCATCCGGCTTCATGGCATCGGACGAAATCATGTTGTCCGTAGACGGTATGACGGCGAGCACATTTTGTTCAGGCCGCAGTTCGCCGATAATTTCCATCGCGCCCAATACCGAAGCGGCTCCTCCCATATCGCTTTTCATGCCGACGATGCCGGTTTTCGGCTTAATTGAATATCCGCCCGTATCAAAGGTAATTCCTTTACCGACCAGGCCGATGACGTCTTCCCACTGATCTTTGCCCTGATACTTCAGAACGATCATTTTCGGCGGTTCGGATGAGCCCTTGTTAACAGCAAGCAGCCCGCCCATGCCGAGCTCTTCCATTTCATCTTTTTCTAAAATTTCACACTCAAAATCGTATTTTGCCGCAAGCTCAGCGGCATATGACGCCAAATCGGTGGCCGTCAGCATATTACCCGGCATATTCACAAGCGTGCGGGCTGAATTCGTCCCTTGGCCGTATGCCGCGCCGACGTTCAGGCCGGCCTGCACTTCCCTCAGGTCTTCTTCGGTCACGGCGCAGACTGATTTCAGTTCCTGATCCGGCTCATTTGATTTATGTTTATAATCCTGCACTTCGTAAACCGCAAGCAGACAGCTTTCTGAAAGCGCATGAGCGGCATCGGCGGCAGGCACTTCCCCGGAGACGAATGTATCGAGCAAAACGGATACTTCCTGTTTTTTATCTTGATGAATCTGCTGAAATACTCGTGCAAAGCATTCTTTCGTATCTTCAAACGAATAATCCGCTTCTCTTCCCAGACCGATAAAATAAATACGTTTCATACCGGTCGCAGCCGGAGGGTATACTTTTGATACACGATTGCGTTTGGCGGACACATCACCATCCTTTAACAGCTGGGTCAGATGACCGCCCAATTTATCATCCAATTCCTTCGTAAATCCGTTCAGCGTGCTTTTTTGAAAAAGACCGATGACCAGTGTTTCGGGATGCCGCAGTTGATCAGATGCATAAAACATGAGTACACACTCCTTATGTGGGTATTTGTTATGTAAAGTGGTATAATGAAAAAACATTTTTCATTGATTTTATTTTACCAAACTAAGGGCGTTTTCTGCAGTTTTTCGATACGATCGGAATCAGCAGATACAGAAAGGATGTCGCATATGGATGTACTTATGAATTTTCCTTTACTGGCGAGTTTTGCCGCCATTATTTTTGCCCAAGTTGTAAAAGTGCCTATTCAATTTATCGTATCCAAAAAACTTGACTGGTCTCTTGTGACGAGCACCGGCGGCATGCCGAGCTCCCATTCCGCCGCCGTCACTGCGCTGTCAACCGGAGTCGCTTTGCAACAGGGGCTGGACTCGCCCCTGTTTGCAGTCGCCGCGATTTTCGCCGTCATTACGATGTTCGACGCTACAGGTGTCAGGCGGCATGCGGGTGAACAGGCGACGGTCATTAATAAACTGGTCATCGACTTTAATCGGTTTGTCAGCGAAGCGAAGGACTTTCAGAAAGCGGAAGAGAAGGAAAAACAGAAGAAACTGAAAGAACTGCTCGGGCATCAGCCGATTGAAGTGTTCTTCGGCGGCGTCACCGGTATTGTGCTGACATTGATTTTAGATTATCTCTTTATGTAAAAAACGCTTCAGCGGATGCTGAAGCGTTTTTATTCTTTTACCGTTTTGTATTGATTTCTGAACACTTGCATCGACTTGGTTTCGTTCAGCTTTACAAGTTCGTCCTCGGTCACTGTGCCGTTCCCTTTTTTAATCATGTAGACATCAAGTGTTTTTTTGCCCCAATTGTTATAGACGTCCTTGACGGTGTCAAAGTAGAGGTCAAGGCGGCTGCCTTTAATTTTTGAACCGGTATCGGCGACAACCCCGTAACCGTAATTCGGTATAAACAGAATCGTCCCGATCGGGAAAACAGACGGATCGGCCGCAACAGTTGAATATAAATCGCGTTTGACCTTCACGCCTGAATATGTAATTCCGTACTGCGGATGACCCGGAGATTTTCCGGTAGATTCCGCTC
Organism: Bacillus sp. JNUCC-21; assembly: GCF_041222765.1. Lineage (NCBI taxonomy): Bacteria > Bacillati > Bacillota > Bacilli > Caryophanales > Bacillaceae > Bacillus > Bacillus sp. JNUCC-21. Next base: position 3,313,616 of record NZ_CP166019.1, read on the forward strand.
CGGCGGTATAACCGGTGGCCGTCACCTTATGTGAGGGATAGCGTTCCCAGTCAAAAGCTTCTTCCAGCGGTTTTATCCTGCCTGATGCCTTCTTTTCCGGCTGATTCTGTAAGGATTGAAACGGAGTGCCGATGTTTTTCAAAACGGCGCCGCGATGCTCGGTCATCCAGTTTGTCAGATCCTTTGCTTCAACACCGGTTATGGAAAAGTATGTCGCATGGCATGCGCCCAAAAAGAGCACGATCATGAATACGCGTCTGATTATCGTCAATCTGAAATCACTCTCCTCCGAGTCATTGTTCCCAACTCGGTGGGGTGCTATACAAAAAGCGCCGCGGCACAAAAAAAGCTTTCTCGAATAAGAAAGCGGCTTAAAACATTTGATATCCTCTTTTTCTGAGCGCCTTTATGGCAATGCCTGACATGATGGCTCCCGCCAGTCCGCCCGCCAAAATCACGACATCCGCAACCGCTAATGACATGATGCGCTGAAACAGGCTTTGAAAGGATTCCCCCGGCGCCTGCACGTAACTGATCATCTTTTTATTGCTGATAATGAAAAGGCATACAATCGGATAGACAACAGCCATAATCCACGACATTCTAAGCAGCATGTTCAACAGAAAGCCTATGCCGAAAAACAGTACAAAAAATAGTACAATTGAGATCAGGACAACCGGCAAACTAATCACAAACATCCACCCCCTACAGCACTTTCAGTGTACCTCGGGGGCGGTAAAAAAGTCAACGTCTGGAAAAATCAGCGTCTCTCTTTGCCGCTTCCCTGGCAGGAGGGACATGTTTCGGAGCCGCCAAGAAGCAATTGAAAATACCCTTTACCTGAGCAGAACGGACACGCCGCCGTGCTTTTTGCTGTCATTTTCATGCGGATCACCCTTTTTCTTAATTTTCTGATAATATATCATATTTACTTGTCAAGCACCAAGTCAGAATATGTAACAAAATAACTCATGTAAGCGAAAACATTCATTTTTTTCTTTTACATTCTTTTGATAGCGCTCTTTTTTAAAAGAAGAGAAAACCCGCGGCCGCGGGTTTTCAGAAGAATTTAAACTTCCCTTTTTTCAGCGTCAGGCCCAGCCCGCCGATCATAAAGAGCGATCGGTTGTCAATGACCTTTTTCATAAAGGACGCCGGCATGCCTTTGAGCTTCCTGCCGTATACGACTCCGACGGCGTTATGCTCACCGAGGGAGGCGACGGTTCCTTTAATGTCAGGCTTGAACTCTTCAAGCTGGCCTCCTTTAATCAAACCGCCCAGATTTTTGGCGACCGTTTCTCCTTGCTGCATCGCGATCTGAGCAGTCGGCGGGTACGGCCGTTCCGTCTCTTCATTGATAAAGAGCGAGCTGTCGCCGAGTATAAAAACGTCATCATGTCCCGGCGCCCGAAGATCAGGGTTGACCTTGACACGGCCGCGCATATTTTCAAAACCCGCTTCCTCCACGATCGGATGTCCGCGCACGCCCGCGGCCCAGACAACGGTCTGCGATTTGATTTCTTCCGGCTCTTCATCTTTCTTGCCGACTGTGACACCGTCTGCGCGGCATTCTTGAACCGCGGTGCCGATTTTAAATTCAACGCCTTTGCTCTCAAGGTATTGAACGGCGTATTCGACAAGCTCCGGATCAAATCCCGGCAAAACCGTCGGGGCGGCCTCGACACAGACGATCCGGACGAGACTTTCATCTATATCATAATATCTGCATAACTCCGGCTTGCGGTTCGCAAGTTCACCGAGAAATTCAATTCCCGTAAAGCCCGCTCCGCCGACAACGATGGTTAAGCGGTCAGGGCGTTTTTCGGCCTCCGTATTGTATGTCGCAAATTGGAGCTCAATATGGTCTTTCAGCTGGCGCGACGTATTAATATTCGCGATCGGAAAAGCGAATTCTTTTAAGCCTTTAATCCCGAATGTTTCAGGGACGGCGCCAAGCCCGATGACAAGATAATCATAAGGGATGTCCCCTTGTGAAAGCGTCACCTTTTTATTTTGCACATCTATCGCTTTTACGGTATCCTGCACAAATTTGACCCGTGATTCATTGATTACATCTTTTATTTGATATCTGCAGCGGTCATGATGCAGCGTTCCTGCGCTCGCTTCATGCATCCATGTCGTTTCATAATGATAATTGTGTTTATTGACCAAAGTAATGTCAGCGTCATTTGCCCCGATATGCTTCGGAAGCCTTGTTACTGTCATTAATCCACCATAACCTGCACCTAAAACCACGATTTTGGGTTTATTCAATGCCATCACATCCACCTTCTTTTTTTTGCTGTTAGACGCATAATCAAATCAACATTTGTATTAGCTTCAGCTTATTGGCGGGATTTTATGAAATGAAATATAAAATTTTTTAGAAAACCGCACATGTCTGCATATCACCATACTATCCGGAAGAATCAGAAAACATTCAGGAAAAAACAGATTGGAATTTGTCCCCATATTAGCGGCAGCCGCAATTTTTTTCAAGAATGAAGCGGCCGGGCGGTTTTCTGCACTCGTCATCCTTTTAAATTGTATGTTATAATTAATAACAATTTTCAATTAGGAGGCAATTTGGTATGCAAGAGGATTCAAAGGTTTATGATATTACGGTCATCGGCGGCGGCCCGGTCGGCCTGTTTACCGCTTTTTACGGGGGAATGAGACAGGCGAGCGTCAAAATCATCGAGAGCCTGCCTCAGCTTGGCGGCCAGCTCAGCGCGCTGTACCCTGAAAAATATATTTATGATGTAGCCGGATTCCCGAAAATCCGCGCCCAAGAACTTGTGAACAACTTAAAAGAGCAAATGGCAAAGTTCGATCAGACCATCTGCTTAGAGCAGGCCGTTGAATCTGTTGAAAAACAGGCGGACGGTGTGTTTAAGCTTGTCACGAATTCAGAAACGCATTATTCAAAAACGGTTATTATCACCGCGGGAAACGGCGCATTTAAGCCGAGAAAGCTTGAGCTGGAATCAGCGGAACAATATGAGGGCAAAAACCTTCACTACTTCATTGACGACCTCAATCAATTCGCAGGCAGACGCGTTGCCGTTCTGGGCGGCGGCGATTCCGCAGTTGACTGGGCGCTCATGCTTGAGCCGATCGCGAAAGAAGTCAGCATCATCCACCGCCGTGATAAATTCCGCGCGCATGAGCACAGTGTCGAAAACCTGCATAATTCTAAAGTCAACGTGCTGACACCGTTTGTTCCCGCTGAACTTGTCGGTGAAGACCGGATCGAACAGCTCGTTCTCGAAGAAGTGAAAGGCGACCGTAAAGAAATCATCGAAATTGATGACCTGATCGTAAACTACGGCTTTGTTTCTTCTCTCGGCCCGATTAAAAACTGGGGCCTTGACATCGAGAAAAATTCCATCGTCGTCAAAAGCACGATGGAAACGAATATTGAAGGCTTCTTTGCCGCCGGAGATATCTGCACATATGAAGGCAAAGTCAAGCTGATCGCCAGCGGTTTCGGCGAAGCTCCGACAGCCGTGAACAACGCGAAGGCTTACATGGACCCGAAAGCGCGCGTCCAGCCTCTGCATTCTACAAGCATGTTTGAAAAATAATATAAAAAAGAGTCTGTGTCATACCGGCACAGACTCTTTTTTATTTAAACATCCAAATATAATTCATGACGGTTCCGACAACGAGCGCAATGACAAGCGCCGACACGACCCAAATCGTGCCTAAAATAATCCGGTCCTGAATTTTTTGGGCTTTCGGGCTGTGCCCGGGCTGTTTTTGTTCCACACCGGCCCCTCCCTTCTTTGCAAATCTATCTATCGTAACAAATGTCTTACAACACCCAATACTACTATGATAACCAAACTGCAAATGGATGACAAGCTGACCGCATATGAGGCAGCATGAAATCAATTGACATTCCTGACAAAACAAAGTACATTATAAAAAGACGAACATTTTAATTTTATTTAATTCTATTATTCGCTTTTAGGGGTGTTATATATGGAAAATGTATTTGATTACGAAGATATTCAGCTGATTCCTGCAAAATGCATTGTGGACAGCCGATCTGAATGTGATACATCAGTTACATTGGGCGGACACACGTTTAAACTTCCGGTCGTGCCGGCCAACATGCAGACGATAATAGATGAAAACATCGCGGCCTGGCTCGCGGAAAACGGGTATTTTTATATCATGCACCGCTTCGAACCGGAAAAACGCCTGGCTTTTGTCCAGGATATGAAAGCGCGCGGACTGATTTCTTCCATCAGTGTCGGCGTGAAGGAAAATGATTATGAATTCATCCGGGAGCTGAAAGCACAGGAGCTTGTGCCGGATTATATTACCATTGATATCGCGCACGGCCATTCCAATGCCGTGATCAGCATGATTCAATTTATTAAAGAACATGTCCCGGAAAGCTTTGTCATCGCAGGGAATGTCGGGACGCCTGAAGCCGTAAGGGAGCTGGAACGCGCGGGCGCCGACGCGACAAAAGTGGGAATCGGCCCCGGGAAAGTCTGCATCACCAAAATTAAAACCGGCTTCGGAACCGGCGGATGGCAATTAGCCGCGCTTCGCTGGTGCGCAAAAGCGGCGAGCAAACCGATCATTGCTGACGGCGGCATCCGCACGCACGGCGATATTGCGAAATCCATCCGATTCGGCGCATCCATGGTCATGATCGGATCATTATTCGCCGGCCACGAAGAATCACCGGGACAAACGATCGAAATCGACGGCAAGCTGTACAAAGAATATTTCGGCTCCGCTTCTGAATTTCAAAAAGGCGAAAAGAAAAACGTTGAAGGCAAAAAAATGCATGTCGAACATAAAGGGTCTTTACAGGACACGCTGGTTGAAATGGAGCAGGATCTGCAATCTTCCATCTCTTACGCCGGCGGCAATACACTCGAAGCCATCCGCAATGTCGACTACGTGATCGTAAAAAACTCTATTTTCAACGGCGACAGATTTTAACACGCAGCAGAGCCGCAAAAAAAAATAAAAAAATGACATTCAATATGAATGTCATTTTTTTATTAAATACCGAAATAAAGAGCCGCACTGGCCAACAGATTAATCACAAAAATAAACAAAAAAATGTAACGAATGAATTTATTTTGCACCGGAGCAAATATAAAGAGATACAGTCCTGCCACCCCAAAAGTAAGAACAGGAAACAGCCACTCAAAGGATAAAGAAATGATATAACCGATAATCATAACAATCGGCACACCGATTAATGATAATTTACTTCTCATATGATTTCTGCCCCTTTTACTTAAAAATTGGTGTGATGTAAGCTTCAATAATGGCAGCGGCGATCAGCAGACAAATAATAAGCAGCACCAATATTCCAATATGCCTGAACATTGAAGCTATTATCTTTTTTTCCTTAGAAAAACACAGCCTGATGACCAATTCAACGCCCTTAAAACCAATGGCGCCACTTAATAATAACGCAGGAACTTCAAATATACCATGAGGAATTAGCAGTAAAAAAATCTGATAAAAAGGAACCCCGCTATGCAGATTTTCTATAATAGAGCCGCTTAAAATAAACCCGTTGGTGAATAAATAAAAGATTGAGGTCAACCCAAAGGTAAAAAAACCCGCGGCTAAAAACAGACAAGCGATTGCATTGTTTTTCAGCAGTTCAACCGCGCCTGACGAGCCGTTGTAAGACGCGGTTGAAACAAAGTGATCGGAAAAAAACGCAGCGATCACACCGCCTGAAAAAAACAGCAATGACGCGGTTAACGGAATGGCGGACGTTCTGATTGCCGGCAACATTCGGTTCATCATGTATAGATACTCTCAGCCAATTTTTCAATCTCTTCTAATGAATGCTCGGATGACTGATACTCCGCCGCAAAAACGCCCTCATGTATAATACCGATCGTATCGCACAGCGAATGCGCCAGCTCCAGCAAGTGAGTCGATAACAGGACCGTATGTCCCTGTTTGACGTATTCCTTTAATAACGTCCGTATCGTTTTACCGCTGATTAAATCAATGCCCGTCAGCGGTTCGTCAAGAATTAATATCTTTGGCTGATGAATGAGCGCGGCCGCAATTGATAATTTTTGTTTCATTCCATGTGAATATGTTTTAATCAGCTGATTTCCGTCTTGAGCAAGCTTCAGCGTCTCTAACATATTCTTTATATACTCATTTGTCCGCTGAGACGGTACTTCAAACATCTCCGCTGTAAAACGCAAGTATTCGACTCCCGTTAAGTAATCATATAAAAAGGCATGGTCGGGCACAAAACCGATATCAGCCGATATTTGCCCCCCCTCTTCTGAATCCAGTTCCTTACCGTCAATCATGACGCTGCCTGAAGTCGGTTTAAGCAGGCCCGAAATGATTTTCAAAGTCGTTGTTTTCCCGACTCCATTAGTCCCCAGCAAAGCATAAATTGAGCCTTTTTTCACCTCAAACGAAATATCTTTCAACACCTGTTTTTCACTATAGTTTTTTTGTATATTCACTAATTTAATCATTGTTCGCAAACCTTTCCGCCATATTGATTCTGCGAAGAAACAGAAACATGACTCCATAGTTTAATAGTGTGAACAGGACAAAAATACCTGATGCAGAATGAATAAGCATCATTTCAAGTTCCGGCTTTTTATAGATAAAATACGACGTGATCGCAGCGATTTGAAGCGACACAATGAAAATGAAAGATCCGTATAAGTTGTTATACGTCTTTGCTTTCCCCGCTTCTCCAATTTCGTACATATGCTCCCAGTTTTTCTTAGGATACAGGGCGGTGCTTGAAATCTGGACAAGACTGTATAAAAAACCCGAACATAAAAACACAATAAACAAGTAAATCGTCAGCGCAGCGGAAGACGGAAAAAACACCGTAATCAAAATGGTGATGATGAACGAATAGATAAGAGCGGCGAGATTATAAATACATACTTTCGGAAACACCAGCTGCCACGCATGTTTGATATTTCGGTGAAACAGATGCTGATTTTTTATTTCTCCGTCAACTGATAATACTGTTTTGAGCGCATCTCCGACGAGCTGATACGAAAAGTTCGCAATGATAACCGCCGCAGACACGATGGCGGCTGCCGAATACCCGATAAAATGATGCGACAGAAGCGGAATACAAAAACCTAAAAACAGCATGAACAAATACAGCATACTGCCGAAGTTCCTGATAAAAAACCCGTCAATTCTCGATAAAAACAGCAGATCCTTTTGAAAAACGGCATGAAATATTTTGTTATTTCTATATAATTTCAGCTTTGGCGCAAAATCTGCGTTTGTCAAAAACATATAAGGAATAAGGTCCATTTTCTTCAGCGTGGCCGACCACAGTTTAAACATCCCCGCCGTTAAAAGGACGGCGGCCGCAAACACCGCAGCGAAAACGAGCACGGAATGTGAGCGGAATGCTAACCATACATACGGCGTATTCATGAGGATGTTCCGGAAAGCCGGTGACTCCGTAAAGCTTGAAATATCCTTTGCGGTATACTCCCCAAACACGAGAAGATAAACGGCATACCCGACTGCAAGCGGAACCAGCAGGCTGACGCTGAATAAAATGCCTTTCATGATTTTCAAGTAAAACAATTTGCTCCACATATTTGTAAGAAGATAAACAACATAAGAAAACAGCATAGATAAAAATAAATTGAGAAGAAAATAAACGAAGCCCAAGAAAAATACGATGACCGCCGCAGACCCGGTCATGCCTGCGCTTGATAAAAACAAAAAGACCGGAAAAACAAAAAGATACCATACGAAAATGGTTTTTTTGATCGCCTGGCCGGCAAAAACAGAAAACAGCTGTAAAAAACGAACCTTTTTTAATTGATGAATGACCTTGCGCGTATCCAGCAGAAAGGCATTGTGGTGTTCTTTAAAGAAGCCGGCAGCCCAAAAAAGCTGCTCAAGTGAAACGGCGATTAAAACAAATTGCCCCCATGCGCTGAGGGGCAGCTGAATCAGTTTTGTCCCGAATACAACACCGCATCCCAGGAAAACGAGATATAAACATAACAGAGAAATAATAATGGCAGACAGCAGTTTGCTGTTGAGTTGAGGAATGCCCCAATCTTCCTTTCTTTTTCGAAACGATGACAGGGTATTATATTTGATAAGAGCCGCAATTTGTTTGACTATCATACTTTCAATCCTTACATATGTATTTGGGAGAGAGGCTCTTTTTGCAGCTTGTACAAAAAGAGCAATTATTTATTGATCGATTTTACCAAGCAGCTGCGTATTTTTTGCCGTATTTCTTAATCATTGTTTTTGCTGTTGCAACGATTGCATAAGAAATCGCGCCTGCGCCTGTAACGATACCGATAAGAGAAATGATAGAAGCAATTGTTGATGCCGCATCAATAATATCAATTGCTTTTTTAGCTGCTGCTGTAGAGATGCCGAGAGTAGAAGCTAATTCAGCATTGGCTGAGAATGCATGAGCCGCCGCCACGTTTAATTCAGTTCCCGTTAATAATAGTGCATAAACCAATGTTGCTGCAGCAAGAGCCGCGCCAAACAAAATGAAAGACTTTTTATTAGATTTTACTAAGTTCATCATAACATCTCCCTACTCTGTTTTTTTAATTTATAATAAAATTCAGCTTAATTGACTCTCTCCCGAGCTAAATTTTATCCGCCATAAAATAGTTTAAGAAAATAGTAAAGAGTTTTAGTAAAACAAAACATCCAGTCAAAATGATTCTCTTGCCTTTACTGAGATCGGTCAGTTTTCCCGCAGCAGCATAAAGAGCCGCGATTGATATGAGCAGAAATGGATCCAGCAGCTGCAGACTCAAGCTGGTGCCGCCGGCAGAATATATAAGCGAGGAATCAGCCGTTAAGTAATTAACAACTGAAAGAATTAACATTTTAAATGCCGAGATTAAAGAAGTCAGTGTATATAGAAGCAAATATATTTTTTTCGGTTTTTTTGTACCGAGAATAAAAGCGGCAACGAATAACAGAAATCCGCCTATCAGAATTTCCACAAAAGTTGTGAAGATCATAAACCCTTGCAGAAACATGACAATCGTACGAACACTTTTCTCCCCGATATCATAGGTACTTTCTCCGACGGAAGAATAATACGACTGCAGAACTTTATCTGAAATACTGAATTGGAAGAGTAATGAACAGATCAAAATGATGAAAAAAGAACTTAAAAATATTTTTTTATTGCTCAATTGACCTATCATATTATCATCCTTTTCTTACAAAATAAATTAACTATTCTATACTTTTACAATTTAGTTTAATCCTATCAAAAAATCAATATCCTTTCGAAAAATATGACTTTAGGACGTGTTGACAAAGAGCACATCTTTCAGAGTTTTTGGTGCTATGTACCCTTTATTTTTTTTCGAATTTGCAAATAGTATGATTTAGACAATTGATTTGAAGTTTTAGGAAGAACCTGTCGAAAGAGACGCAGGGTATAAAAAAGGAGGATATCGTCATGTATCCTCCGGATGTATGATCGCCAGCACTGATGATCTTCCCATTTTCCATTTATTTTTACATTTTTTCTCGCAATGCCTTCTTTATGAAAGCCAGCTTTTTCGAGCACCCGGATTGACGCCTTATTGTGCGGCATGACTCCGGCTTCTATCCGATGCAGTTTCAGGTCATTGAATGCATAATCGACTGCCAGCTTGACAGCCTTCGTCGCATAGCCTTTCCCGTTATATTTGCCATCTAAAAAATAACCGATAAAAGCGCTTTGGAGGGAACCCCGAACCACCTGAAAAAGGCTGATCGTGCCAATCAGGGCCTGATCCTGAAGAAAAATGCCGAAGCTGTATTCAGTATCATTTTCCGCATTCTTCAGTGATTGTTCAATTCGTTTTTTCCGGCCTTCCAGCGTATAAAAATCCTCTTGTCTCGACATGGCAAACCGTTCAAAAAACATGCGGTTCTCCCTCTGCAAAACCAGTTCCTGCTCTGCATCATTCAAGCTGAGCGGCCTGATATCAACGCTGTTTCCTTCCTGCATATGCATCGCCGTCCTTTTGTTTTGATCAGAAACGTTTTTTTAATTGCCTCTCACCCATATGATACGGTACGCTTTATCGCATCAAGAAAATTCCAAGACTTTACGTTCACCTTTCCTTTCGTGACCTATGTCTGATGTGAGTAACCGAAACGGAAGCACAAGGTTCTTTTGTTGACTTAAACCGTGCTTTAAGCCGTATCATCATATTGTGACAAGGAAAGAATAGTTTTGGCGGGTTTCCCGATGATCTAAAAATCAATTTTACAGAATCACTGCTGTCTTATTTCATGCCTATTTGCGGGATGAATATATTGATTGGATCAAAGCTGAAATGTTGACAAAGAAATGTAAAAACAATCGGAAAAGAGGAGTTAATATGAAACTGACGGGAAATACAATACTGATTACAGGCGGAAATGCCGGAATAGGATTGGCTTTCGCAGAACGGTTTTTAAAAGCGGGAAATAAAGTCATCGTGACCGGACGGCGTGAGCACGCTCTTCAAAAAGCAAAGGAAACATACCCGGAACTTATTACATATGTCAGTGATTTGAGCATTCCATCTGAACGTATATCACTGTTTGATTGGGTGAAAAAAAATTATCCGGAAGTGAATGTGTTAGTAAACAACGCGGGGATTCAACAACGTTTTCATGTGCTGAAAGCGGATGCGAAGGACAATTGGGACTATTTCAATAAAGAAATCACAACGAACATTGAAGCTCCCTTCCACCTGTCTATGCTGTTCGCTCCGTTTTTTGCCGGAAAAGAAGATGCGGCTTTCATTAACGTCTCTTCGGGATTGGCTTTTACACCGCTTGCCATTGCACCGATCTATTCAGCAACGAAAGCGGCGCTTCATTCATTTACAATGAGTCTGAGACATCAGCTTTCTGATTCATCTGTAGAAGTGATTGAAGTTGCGCCTCCGGCGGTGAATACAGATTTAGGCGGAGCAGGGCTGCATACGCAAGGGGAACCGCTGGATGAATTCGCTGATGGGATTTTTAAAGGACTGAAAGAGGGCAAACAAGAAATCGGATATGGTTCTTCAGAAGAACGGCTGCGCATGTCACGGGATAAAGCCGATGAACATACGGCAAATATGTACCATGCGATGAAACATACAATCGAATAACCTCTTTGAAAAAGGAAAACCCGCTTCTGTTGAGCGGGTTTTCCTTTTATTAAACAGATAAACGCCTTTCTTAACAATGGTGCAAACGCCACCGAAAGAAAGACGTCATATTTTTTCATCCTAATAATGGCGGGTTGACCCTTAGCACTCTTCCGGCGTACCGGCGTTTTTGGCCGTGCGGAAAGATGAACCGCAGCCGCAGGAAGCGATGGCATTCGGGTTGTCAATGGTGAAACCGCCGCCCATCATGGACTGTTTGAAGTCAATGATCGTGCCGGTCATAATATCAAGGCTTTCGCTGTCGACCAAAACGGTGATTCCGTGCTGTTCAAACATGCTGTCTTTTTCGCTTTTTTCGTGCTCAAATCCCATTCCGTAAGACAGGCCGCTGCAGCCGCCGCCTTTTACGCCCACACGGAGAAACGCGTTTTCTTCTTCATGCTCTTTCATCATATCTTTTATATGCAAAGCCGCTGCTTCAGTGATGGTTACTGGAACACTCATAGGTAGACCTCCTTTTTTTAAAAACGGATGCTGATATCTATTATAAACCTTGAGGAGAGTATTTCTCAAACGAGCTGTTTACAAATAATAGACGCCGCTGCATACGGTTTCGGCGGGTCCCGTCATCAGTACGTGCCCGTTGTCCTGCCAATTAATCACAAGGTCGCCTCCCGCTAAATGAACGGTGATATCCCGGTTTCGTTCGGAAACACCGTTCAATACGGATGCGACAGCCGCCGCACAGGCGCCTGTTCCGCAAGCCTGTGTAATGCCGGAGCCGCGTTCCCATACGCGGAAATGAAGTTCATCGGCGCTGACGGTTTCCACAAATTCGACATTGACGCCTTCCGGAAATCTCGGGTCTTTTTCAATGACGGGACCGAGCGTTGTAAGAGGCGCTTGATTGATATCCGCAACCGGAAAAACAATATGGGGGTTTCCCATTGATACGGCTGTTCCGGAAAGCTCCGTTTCTCCAAAAACAAAGGTTTCATCGATCGTCCGTTCATCTTCATTGCCGAGCATCGGCAGCTCTTTTTTGGTGAGGCGCGGTTCGCCCATATCAACGGCGACTTCACGCACAATCCCGTTGTCCTCTGTAATGTCTGCTTTCACTAGACCTGAAAGCGTCTCAATGAAAAAGGACGTTTCTTCTGTCAGCTTATGTTCGTATGCGTACTTTGCCACACAGCGAAGGCCGTTGCCGCAATTTTTCCCTTCTGAGCCGTCATTATTAAAAATCCGCATTTTGACGGGCGCTTTTTCTGACGGACAGATGAGGATCATTCCGTCAGAGCCGATGCCCGTGTGAATGCTGGACACTTTAACGGCAATCTCAGCCAGCCGTTCTTCCGGCAGCTGTTCTTCAAATTGATTTACATATATATAACTGTTTCCAAGACCGTGCATCTTGGTAAAACGGAATGAATTCATATCGGCCTCCAACTTTTTTTCTTTTACTTAGTATAAAAGCTCTTCTGCTCGGACACAATACAAATATCCCCCGTTTTTCATACATAAAAGCTCCCTGCATATGCAGGGAGCTTTTATCGTTTACTAAATAAACATGCCGGCAATCGCCGCGCTGAGAAGGTTTGCGAGTGTTCCCGCAATAACCGCTCTTAATCCGAGGCGCGCAATGTCCGAACGGCGGCTTGGGGCCAAACCGCCCAGTGTGCCGAGCATAATCGCAATCGAAGAGAAGTTGGCAAATCCGCACAGCGCAAAGCTGATAATCGTAGACGTTTTTTTAGAAAAGTCCGCAATATGCGGACCGAAGTTTGAATAAGCGACAAACTCATTCAGCACAAGTTTCTGTCCGATATAGCTTCCCGCTCCGAGCGCTTCATGCCAAGGAACGCCGATTACAAATGCGATCGGTGAAAACACGTAACCGAGAATGGATTCTAATGTAATATGTTTGAAACCGAACCAGCCGCCGATTCCGCCGAGAATTCCGTTCACTACGGCGATGAGCGCGACAAACGCAAGCAGCATGGCGCCGACATTTAGAGCAATCTGAAGGCCAGTGGACGCGCCTTTTGCCGCTGCATCAATCACATTAGCGGCGCCTTCGCCTTCTTCGTCCATATTAAAATCGCCTTTTATCGTCTGCGTTTTTTCCGTTTCAGGTATTAAAATTTTTCCGAACACGAGACCGGCGGGAGCCGCCATAAAGCTGGCCGCCAGCAAGTATTCGATCGGAATGCCTAACAGGGCGTAACCGAAAAGCGTCGAACCCGCTACAGCCGAAAGGCCGCTCGTCATAATCGTAAACAGCTCGGAACGGGTCAATCCCGCAATCAGCGGTTTAATGGCAAGCGGTGATTCAGACTGTCCGACAAAAATATTCGCAGCCGCCGCAAGCGATTCCGTTCTGCTTGTCCCAAGAAGTTTTGACAGTCCGCCTCCGATGACGCGAAAGATGAGCTGCATGATTTTCAAGTGATACAAAACGGCAATCAGCGCTGAGAAAAAGATAATGACCGGCAGAACGCTCAGCGCAAAAGCCGGGCTGCTGCCCACTTTTAACAGCGGGCCAAAAATAAAGCTGATGCCTTCGTTCGCATAATCAATGAGAAGCTGCACACGGCTTGAGAACCATAAAAATACGGCCCGTCCGGCGTCCCACTTTAATACGATGAATCCGAAGGCCATTTGTAAACATAAACCAACAATGACGGTTCGCAGGTTAATTTTGCTTTTCTTCTCTGATAACAAAAAAGCAATGGCTAATATAGCAACTGCCCCGAGCAGCCCCCAAACGATATTCAATGAATCCACCTCTAAAATTTTATTTAAAAAAAGTCTTTATTAAGATAACAATATTTATTTTTGCTGTCTACAAATTTTTTATTTTGCCAAAACCCGGGGCGCAATAAAAAAGAGACCCCGTTCGGAGCCTCTGATTAAAACATCGGATTTTCTTCTATGAATGTATATATGTTGTCAACCAGTTCAGCAGGCGTGCCTCCCGTGACCACTTCGCCGTTGACCAGGGCGAACAGGGACTCCATGCATTTCCCGCAATAGCTTAAACAGCCGTATTCAAGCACGTCCAAGTTCGGATCCTTCTCTAAGATCTCAAATGCTTCCTGGGAACCGCGCGCTAAATTGCTGACACAGAATTCAATCATCGGATTCATGCGGTTTCACCTCACATATGTACATTATCCTAACGGAATTTCCTCTATTCGTCAAAGATCCGGTTTCACGCTCAATGTTATCGTAACATATTAATTCAGGTTAAAGGTTTTACTATTACGTGTTTTCTGGTCAATTTGTAGGTTATTTTAAAACTATTATTGTGGTTTTAGATCAAATTCGATATAATTCTAGATGTTATTTTACATAGTTCGTTATTTTGTAACAACATTGACTACCATATTTTTCGGGCAAAAGGGGAATCATTATGAAAAAATTGGTCTTGATCGGCGGGGGTTACGGAAACATGCGGGTGCTGCACCGCTTACTGCCGAACCAGCTTCCGTCAGATATATCCATCACGCTGATTGACAGAAACCCGTATCACTGCTTAAAAACAGAATATTATGCGCTCGCCGCCGGCACGATTTCTGATCATCATATCAGGGTGTCTTTTCCTGAGCATCCGAATCTGGATGTTCAATACGGTGAGGTGGCTTCCGTCGACACGAAAAACAAACAGGTTCTGTTTCATGACCGCGAACCGATTTCTTACGATGACGCGGTGATCGGACTGGGCTGCGAGGATAAGTATCATAACGTGCCCGGCGCGCCGGAACATACTTACAGCATTCAGACCATTGATCAGTCACGCGAAGCCTATCAAAAGCTGAACAACCTCGGCGCCAATGCATCTGTCGCTATCGTCGGAGCGGGATTAAGCGGCGTGGAGCTTGCCAGTGAATTAAGAGAGAGCCGTGACGATCTGAAGATTATGTTATTTGACCGGGGCGACCTGATTTTATCAAGCTTTCCGAAAAGACTCAGCAAGTATGTTCAGAAATGGTTTGAAGAACACGGCGTCGCCATTATCAATAATGCGAATATTACAAAAGTGGAAGACGGGATCGTTTATAATCATGATGAAGGAATAGCGGCCGATGCCATCGTGTGGACGGCGGGAATTCAGCCGAATAAAGCCGTCAGAGAACTGGACGCTGAAAAAGATCCGCAGGGGCGCATCATTTTAACACCGCATCACAACCTTCCGGGCGATGAGCATGTTTACGTCGTCGGTGATTGCGCGAGCCTGCCGCATGCGCCGAGCGCCCAGCTGGCTGAAGCACAGGCGGAACAAATTGTGCAGATCCTCCTGAAACGCTGGAACAATGAAGAGCTGCCGGAAACAATGCCGCAATTTAAGCTGAAAGGCGTTCTCGGTTCACTCGGAAAAAAAGCGGGCTTCGGTCTTGTCAACGACCGTCCGCTCATCGGGCGTGTGCCCCGTTTATTAAAATCAGGCCTTTTATGGATGTACAAGCATCATAACGGCTGATAAGAAAAAAGCCGCTGATTGCGATCAGCGGCCATTTTTAAGAGCCCGCAACATAGCCGCGCTTTTCCATTTCTTCATATATATCTTTTAAATGCGGATTCCCTTCCCCCACAATGACATCCTCCACCAGCACGAGCGGATAGAAAAATTCATCGTTTCTGATGCGCTCCGCAAGCTCTTCTGTCTCCTTTTGCTGAGGCGGTGCGTCAATATCAATATACCGCATGTGTAAAGGCTGCTCCGGATATTTCCGTTGCAGCGCCGCCTCCAGCCATTCAAACGTATCTTTGGCGCTCGGCATATTCACGCAGCTTGCGCAAAGCGTTTCAGCGCCGTAAACACTGAGCGTAACCGGCTTTGTCATGTATATCATCCCCTTTACACCAGTATACAAAGGACGGGGCAGCTTTTGTATAAAAAACGGTTTTTATGTTCAAGTTTAAATATGCTATAATGGGGAAAGCAGCTTTGCAAACCAAACATTAGATTTTTACCGTTACTGTGAATATAATGGTTTTATGTATATGAAAGGAGCGAATCTCATGACTGAGGTTGAAATGAAAGAGCAAGTACAGGAAGTATTGGATAAATTACGTCCGTTTCTGCTTCGTGACGGCGGTGACTGTGAGCTTGTTGATGTAGACGAAGGCATTGTAAAGCTTCGCCTCCTTGGCGCATGCGGCAGCTGCCCAAGTTCAACGATTACGCTGAAAGCCGGAATCGAACGCGCCCTTCTTGAAGAAGTACCGGGTGTCGTTGAAGTAGAACAAGTATTTTAATCATAAAACCAGGCTGCATGACAGCCTGGTTTTTTATTTTTTACAAATAGTCATCGAACCATGAACAAATATAACGGATGCGTTTCATCCGCTGTTCCGGATGGCCGCTTCTCGACAGCTCATGCGTGGCTTTCGGAAACCGGATGAACGACGTCGTTTTGTTCAGTTTCTTCAATGCGGTAAAGAGCTGCTCCGCCTGCTCTATCGGACAGCGGTCATCTCGCTCACCATGCAGGATCAAAAGCGGCGTCGAAACGCGGGACGCATATTTTACAGGAGAACGATCCCAAAGCTTATCCGCTTCCTCAAACAAATCATGTCCGAGCTACCAGTCAGTAAAAAAGAAACCGATATCGCTGACACCGTGGAAACTGAACCAATTTGAAATGGAGCGCTGCGTGACGGCTGCTTTAAAACGGCCGGTCTGCCCGACAATCCAATTCGTCATAAACCCTCCGTAGCTTCCGCCCGTCACACCGAGACGGCCGCTGTCAATAAACGGATACGCCTGAACGGCTTCATCCACCGCCTGCATGACATCACGGTAATCTCCGCCTCCGTAATCACCCCTGACACGATTGACAAAATCCTGCCCGTAGCCGTAGCTTCCTCTCGGGTTGACATACACGACAGCATATCCTTGTGCGGCCAGCACTTGGAATTCGTGAAAATACGTATGGCCGTACATCATGTGAGGCCCGCCGTGTATGTATAGAATGAGCGGATAAGTTTGATCCTCTTCAAAAACGGCGGGCTTTAAAAACCAGCCGTTTACCGTCAGCCCGTCCTTTGTTTCATATTGCAGCTTTTCCGGCACGGATATGATGCGCTCCTCAATAAACCGATCATTGTCGGATGTCAATTGCTTCTCTTCCCCATCTTCGAGCGAAATGCTGTAAAGCTCGGAAGGCTGTGCGGGTTTGGCAATGACAGCGATACAGCTTTTCTGATCAGGATGAAAAGCAAAACCGTTCACATACTCTTCTTCTAATCGGATCGGATATACGAGGCCGTCAATCGAGATATAATAAATACCGGTGCTTCCCTGCTCGCTCCCGAGAACGTAAAAACCCTGCCCGTCGTTTGTCCATACCGGCCGAGGCGTCACTCCTCCTATGATTGAATCCGCAATCAGCGCATCGCTCAAATGAACATCCAGCATGTCGGTCAGGCAGGACAGCCGCTCAGTTTTCACGTCGTACAGCCACGCTTTCTCTAAAGTCGCATTGCGAAATTCATTTTCATGGCCCAGCATCGCGATATAAGAACCGTCCGGTGAAAACACGCAGGAACCGAAAGAACCGCGGTGAGGCGTAATCTGCTTCAGGCTTCCATCCGCCAGATTCATCAGATAGACATCGCTCGGCTTTCCGGCGTCACCCGGCTCGCATAAATTGGCTGTAAACGCAAGCTGCCTGCCATCCGGTGAAAAGGCCGCGCCATAATGATCCGCTTCATGATCCGTCAGCTGCCGAATCTCCCCCGTTTCAAGATGAATCAGCACAAGCTGGGCCCAGCTTCCGTTCAGCAGGCCTTTCCCGTCACGTTTATATGTTAATGACTGAATGTCAACCGGCTCATACTCGTCATGCTTCTTTTTTTCTTTCTCATCGGCGCGCTCCGCTGATGTCAGACTGACGGACACAAGCACGGATCTGCCGTCGGGCGCCCATATCGGATCTGATACGCCCCAAGGAATATCGGCCGCCTGCTTTGCCTCTCCGCCGGCAGCGTTGATGATGTACAGCTGAGGGATGCCGTTCTCCCTGTCAGAAACAAAGGCGAGGCGCCGTCCGTCAGGTGACCACCGCGGACTTGTATTTCTGTTGTCCCCGAAAGTCCACGGGTTTGAGATGCCGGATTCTGTGTCATATACCATAATGGCTGAGGAATAGGAATCACGCTTATGATTGACTGTTGTCCGGACGTAAGCGGCTCTTCTGCCGTCAGGGGCATATTGCGGGTCTGTCACAGATACGAGAGTCGCAATGTCCTCCTCGGTTATGAGTTTTTTCAATCGTTTCTCCTCCTTTTCTTTTTTATTTCGCTTCCCTAAATAAAAATCCTTCTCCAGAAAAAGAAAGCGTCCTTCTCTGATGGGAAGAACGCTTTTTTATCATTATACACTTTTCACCTGTTCTAAAGGATTCCGTTCAATTACGCTTCCTTCTGACGGGACGGTAAGCGCCGCAATCTCACAGTGGGGGAAATGCTCAGAAAGCTGTTTTCTCAGCTCTTCTCCCTTTCCTTTTTCAATTAGGACAAGAATCGTCGGTCCCGCTCCGCTCAGCGCCGTTCCGTAAGCGCCTTTCATTTCGGCCGCATGTTCCACCTTTGAAAGCTCAGGAACAAGCATGGCGCGGTACGGCTGATGGAGGATGTCTTTTCTCATCATTTTCCCGGCGAGCGCCCAGTCATTTGACATGATCGCAGCAACGAGAAGGTTGCTGACGGCGCTTGCTTTAACGGCGTGCCGGTACGGCAGCTCTTTCGGGAGCACGTCTCTTGCGTCCCTGGTCAGAACTTCGTAAAACGGAATCACTGCCACAACGTCGATATCCGCTTCGGCAACACGCACGATATGTGTTTCATCTTCTTCGTGAAGGCCGATCACAAGCCCTCCTGCAAGAGAAGCAGCGGCATTATCAGGGTGTCCCTCTTCAAGACTGGCTAAGTGCAGCTTGTCGCTTTCAGACAGCTGCAGGCCGCATAACTCATCCGCAAGCTCAATGGCGGCGACGATAGCGGCCGCGCTGCTTCCGAGACCCCGCGCAAGGGGGATGTCACTCCACACTTTGACATGGGCGGGCGGCAGCTCTTTCTGATAGCGGTCAGCCGTCCGTTTGGCGACTTGATAGATGAGGTTGTCCGTTCCTTGAGGGATGCCCGCGACAGTTTCGGTTTCCGCCGAGAACTGCCATTCATCGTTTCGGAAAACCGAAAGCTTCAAGTACCTGCTGAGCGCCATCCCGATGGAATCAAACCCAGGCCCTAAGTTGGCGGTGCTTCCCGGAACCGTAATGGAAAACAGCATCTCCGCCTCATTCATACACGCGCCGCTCCATTTAAGTATTCCAGGATACTGTCCTCATCTGTCGGCAGCGTAATCGGTTTTATGTCAGATACGTCTACAGCCGTGTTCGGATCTTTCAGGCCGTTTCCGGTCAAAACTGCGACAACCTTGCTGCCTTTTGGAATTTCACCGGATTTTACCTGTTTCAAAACGCCGGCGATGGATGCACAGGAGCCCGGTTCGGCAAACACGCCTTCTTCACGGGCAATCAGCTGATAAGCGTGAAGAATGTCTTCATCTGTGACTTCATCAATTTTTCCGGCTGATTCTTCCGCAGCGAGCACCGCTTTGTCCCAGCTGGCAGGATTCCCGATTCGGATTGCCGTCGCAACGGTCTCTGGATTTTTAATGACTTCGCCGCGGACGATAGCCGCAGAACCTTCCGCCTCAAAACCGCGCATCTTCGGAAGTCCGGTGCCGTTTTTCTCATGGTATTCTTTGAACCCTTTCCAGTAGGCCGTGATATTCCCGGCGTTTCCTACCGGGATCGCCAGAATGTCCGGCGCTTCGCCGAGCTGTTCGCATACTTCAAAGGCCGCTGTTTTTTGCCCTTCAATCCGGTAAGGGTTTACTGAATTCACTAATGCAATCGGTGATTTTTCGCAAATCGACCGGACGATGGCCAGCGCGTCGTCAAAGTTTCCGTCAATCGCGATGATTTCCGCACCGTACATGACGGCCTGCGCAAGTTTTCCGAAGGCGATTTTTCCGTCCGGGATGATGACGATGCATTTCATGCCGGCTCTCGCCGCGTATGCCGCAGCTGCCGCGGATGTGTTCCCTGTAGAGGCGCACATGATGGTATCATTGCCTTCTTCTTTCGCTTTGGCGACCGCCATGACCATGCCGCGGTCTTTAAAGGATCCCGTCGGATTAACGCCCTCTGTTTTCACATGCAGTTCAATTCCGAGCTTTTCGGAAAGTTTCGGCAGGTGAATCAGCGGCGTGTTGCCTTCATGCAATGTCAGGGCCGGCGTCTGATCCGTCACCGGCAGAAATTCTTTATATTGATGGATGAGTCCTTTCCACATTAGCTCCAACCGTTCCCTTCTACGCGATATGTGCTTTTTACTTCTTGTACGACTTCGAGGTCATTTAAGTTTTGCAGAATGTCACTGAAATCTTCTTCCGATGTATGATGCGTGACGATGACGATTTCCGCGAGGTCGTCATGGCCTTTGATCGGCAGCTGCAGAATTTTTTCAAAGCTGACGCCGCGCTCTGAGAAGGCCGATGTGATTTTTGAAAAAGAGCCGACCTGGTCTTTGACGTGAATTCTTAAAAACTGCTGGGCATAGATATCAGACGGCTGCTTCAGATTTCTTTCAAACTGCGGGGCGACAAAGCTGTTTCCGTTTACGCCGAGACGCATGTTTTTCATGACTGCGACCAGATCGGAAACGACCGATGTCGCAGTCGGCATGCTTCCGGCTCCGGGGCCGTAAAACATCGTTTCGCCGACAGCTTCTCCGTACACGTAAACGGCATTAAACTCGTTATGCACCGCAGAGAGCGGATGATGATCCGGCAGCAGTGTCGGCTGAACGCTGACTTCGATTTTATTGTCATCACGCTGGGCGATGCCGATCAGCTTCATCGTATAGCCGAGCCGTTTGCTGAAGCTGATGTCTTCATCCGTTATCCGGGAAATTCCTTTTACTTTGACATCGTCCAGATCGACATTCATAGAGAAGCCGAGACGGGCTAAAATCGCCATCTTGCGCGCGGCATCGAGCCCTTCTACATCGGCGGTCGGGTCCGCTTCCGCGAATCCGAGATCCTGCGCTTCCTTCAGCACTTCTTCATACGGGCTTTTTTCTTTAATCATTTTCGTTAAGATGAAGTTCGTCGTTCCGTTGACGATTCCCATCATTTTTGTGATCCGGTCAGAGGAAAGGCCTTCTTCGAGCGTGCGTAAAATCGGGATTCCGCCGGCGACACTCGCTTCATAATACAAGTCACAGCCATTTTCCTTTGCGGCGGCTAAAAGCTCTGACCCGTATACAGCGATCAGATCTTTATTTGCGGTCACAACATGTTTTTTCGCTTTCAAGGCATCAAGAAGATATTGCTTCGTCTGTTCGACACCGCCGATGACTTCAATAATCACGTCGACTTCAGGGTCATCGATCACATCATAGACTTCTGTCGTCAGCACTTCTTTCGGCAGGTCTGCGTCTCGTTTTTTATCAATATCTTTAACTAGCACTTTTTTGATCGTCACCGGACAGCCAACCTGGTGCATAAGCTTATCCTGATGATCTTGTATAATTTTGACGACTCCGCTTCCCACGGTTCCCAGTCCTAACAGTCCAATACGAATCGCTTCCAAAGAGAAACTCCACCTTTCTTCCTTTTGTCCACTAGAAAAGGACAATTGTTAACCCTTCACAGACATTTAAGTTACAAATATTATATAAGCCCGCATTTGTTTTGACAAGCGGCTGAATATTGTTTCTACGGCTATGAAAACGCTTAACACACTGATATGACAAGATTCCCTATTTTCTAAATATTTTTACGTCATATTTTCTTACGAACTGATTCCTTTCCCGAGCCACGCCACAGGCGGGACAAAAACCTGCGCCGACCTGACATTCATCATGTTGTGACATGTCTGTAAAAACTGTTCATAGCGGGTGCAGTCGGCAAGAATGTAGTCAAGCTGCTCTTCGTAATACTGTTTTTCAGAATCATGAGAAATGTAATAGCTCTCCACCGTCTCGAAGAAATGGAGCGGAAACAGCAGGCGGCTGTAAAACAGGCGTTTGGAAAAGGAGGATAACGGCGTAACTTGCTCATATTCCTGCAGAAACAAAAACCCATCTTTGAGCAGGTCGTCACGATGATACAAATATGTGCTGCGCATATATTCCGCAATATCACGGGCAGCATGGTCGAATACCCAATCGCCCGGAATGCGGATCAATGATTCCTCCGACCAGGTATCCCGTTCCATCCGCTGATGGCAGATTGTCCCCGAGTCTTCTGCGCCGGGATTGTCATCCAGCTCCGTATCCACTAAATATTGAATGGCGTTTTCCGCTAAGCCTGAATAATAAGGAAATGCTTCGATCATTTTCTTTTCGAACGGTTCAAGCGGAGACATATGAATTTTCTGCATCCAGAATGATTCCAGCTGATCCACCCGTTTTCCCCATAAGTCCTTCCATTGGCCGATCCTGCCCGCTTCTTTCACTTCGTACGGATAACCCCGCCCTTTTCTGTGAAATTCGGCAAGCTCCCCTCCGACAGAAAACGACCGGTTTGAGACGGGAATCGGCGCTTTTAAGAGCGCATACGTTTTGCCTTCGTCCTCAAAGGTCAGTTCTCCTTCCTTCGTAAAGATAAACACTGAAACGTATGGGTCACTTTGTTCTTGTAAATACTGACTCATGTAGTAAAGCTCCGTCAGCTCTGATTGCGAAAACCCGGAAACGGGAATTATAAGAAAGAAGGAATTAGGCGTCTGGAAGCATTGGTATTTCTGATAAACGGAAAGCTGTCTGACGTGGATGCCGTACTTTTCTTTAATGATGCTTTTCATCATAATCACCTGCCTGAAAAATTAGAGCTATTCACATCGTAGTCATACGCCGGCGGAATTATGAATACATATTGTAATCCTTTGAATCAAGTGGAGAAACATCGTACACATCGGAAGAGTGTTGTATAAACTAGTAAAAAAAGATTGGGTGAAGCAAATGTCAGAAAAGGAACAACTGAATCAGGTGGAAGCTGTCGCCAGGGCGCGTTTAAAAGAACGGGGGGTTGAGACGGACGATATTGCCGAGCTGGTGTATTTCCTTCAAAAAAAATATCATCCTGATTTGACGATGGAAGTATGCAGGCTCAATGTGGATCGTGTCATCGCAAAACGCGAAGTGCAAAACGCCATTTTAACGGGAATAGAATTAGATGTGCTCGCCGAACAAAAAAAGCTGTCTGAACCGCTTCAGACCATTCTGGCGATTGATGAAAGCCTGTATGGGGTTGACGAGGTGCTCGCCTTCTCTATCGTGAATATATACGGCTCAATCGGCTTTACGAATTACGGCTACATTGACAAAGAAAAACCCGGTATTCTCGGGCGGTTAA
Source organism: Bacillus sp. JNUCC-21 (assembly GCF_041222765.1). Lineage (NCBI taxonomy): Bacteria > Bacillati > Bacillota > Bacilli > Caryophanales > Bacillaceae > Bacillus > Bacillus sp. JNUCC-21. The sequence goes on from NZ_CP166019.1 coordinate 3,337,187, forward strand.
ATGATAAATCTACGGGCGAATGCCATACGTTTCTTGATGATATCGTCGGCGCAATCGCAGCAGCGGCTTCAAGCCGGCTTGCTCACAGCGCAAGAAATACAGAATAAGGACGGCCGTCATGGCCGTCCCTTTTTTTATAGATGTTCAATCCATTCGGTTAAAGAGTCAATCGCATATGTCGGCTTTTGGCCGTAATCTGCCATATGCTCACGCTTTGTCACTCCGGTGTGAACCAGCAGCGTATCCATGCCCGCATTGATGCCGGCCATAATATCCGTTGCATAGTTATCGCCGACCATGAGTGTTTCGGAAATATCCGTTCCGAGCACACGCATCGCCTGTTCCATAATTATGGATTCAGGCTTGCCGATAAAGACAGGCTCAACGCCCGTTGACACCGTCAAAACGGATGTGAGCGAACCGTTCCCTGGTAAAAGCCCTCTTTCAGTCGGAATGGCGACGTCGCCGTTTGTTGAAATGAACCGGGCGCCGTTTCTGATCGCAAGGCATCCCGTTGCCAACTTTTCATATGTAATGCCGCGGTCGATTCCCACAACGACAAAGTCCGCGTTTTCTTCTCCGAAGCTCAGCCCGTTTTCTTCAATGGCCTGACGGATGCCTTCTTCGCCGATCACATACACCGACGCGTCTTTTTTCTCCTGGGCGATATGCTGCGCAGTCGCCATGCTCGTCGTGAAGACCTGCTCTTCAGATGCCGGAATGTCAAAGCTCATCAGCTTGTCCGCCACCTGCTTCGGCGTCCGGGAAGAATTGTTCGTCACGAATAAATACGGAATGCCGCGCGCTTTAAGCGTTCTCACGAATTCACACGCTTCTTCGATTTTTTCCGTCCCGTTGTACATTGTGCCGTCCAAATCTATCAAATATCCTTTATAATCCTTCATACTCAACACTCCTGTGGATTTTCTCACTCGTTGTTATTTAAATGCGGAAACAGGCCCTAATTCTGTTTCCAGGTAGGTTCTTACACGGGCCGGAAAGGCTTTCAGCACATCTCTGTTTGACGTGATCAGCGTAAACAGCTCCTGATGATCGGCGTGCTGATATTCCTGGACAAGCTGCTTTCTGGAAGAGATCAGTTGCTTCAGCTTATTTCCTTCATCCTCAGCTACCACCTTTTCATCCGTCAGAATATCCATGATGTCGTCATAACTCCCCGGATCGCGCATGATAAAGCCGTCAATCATATCATTTCCGACATCGAGAATGCATTCGATCATAAGATGGCTGATCCGCTCAAGCGCCCTTTTTTCGATCTCGCTCTCCCATGCAGGCGTGCTGTCAAACAGCGCCAGCTGGGTCTCAAAAAAACGGAGTGTTTGTTCGATATTATTTCTGTCAACAAAATACACGTGACAGCATCCCCTTCTGCATCAATTATTTTCTGATTCGTTTTAAAACAAAATACGCGCAGCCGAAATTGCAGTATTCGTAAATGTATTCGTCCAATGTGCTGATTTTCGTTTCAAAGGTTGCTTTTTGATTCTGGTCATCAAAGAAGCCTTTGAGCCGCAGCTGACTGTATCCCCAGTCTCCCACAATGTAATCATATTTATTTAATATGTCCGAATAGCGGGCTTTGAACGCTTCTTCATTAAAGCCGTTTTTAAAATCGTGTACGAGTTCAAACTCGGCATTTTGAATAAGAATCATGTCTTCACCTCTTTTATCACTCTTTACTATCATAATTCATTGACTTCTGTCCATCAATTGCAAAATGAGACGGTTCGGACGAACGGAGAATTTTTCCTCTTTATATCCAGTGTAGCGGTTCAGACGATCCTTATTCAAGAATGACTTTTTCCCTGCAAAAACGGCTCCATCACAAAAAACCCAAAACCTGCGGCGTTTTGGGTTTTTTCGGCTTATCTTATGCTTGGGCCTGGCGTTTTTTAGACGCTTCGTTCACTTGTTCATCCGCATGGTAGGAAGAACGGACAAGCGGGCCTGCTTCACAGTGGCTGAAGCCTTTTTGCATCGCGATTTCTTTCAATTCGGCAAATTCGTCCGGATGATAATATTTTTGGACTTTTAAATGTTTTTTCGACGGCTGCAGGTATTGGCCGATCGCCATGATGTCGACATTGTTCGCAAGCAGGTCGTCCATCACTTCAATAATTTCTTCCTTCGTTTCGCCGAGACCGATCATAATGCTTGATTTCGTCGGGATGTCAGGCTGCATTTCTTTCGCACGGCGCAAGAATTCCAAAGAACGGTCATATGTTGCGCGGGCCCGGACTCTCGGTGTCAGGCGGCGGACGGTTTCAATGTTGTGGTTCAGAATATCAGGACGGGTATCCATTAATGTTTTCAGGTTGTCGTAATTTCCGCCCATATCGGATGGCAGCACTTCAATTGTCGTGAACGGGCTTTTTCTGCGGATCGCCCGGACCGTTTCCGCAAAGACGCCTGCTCCGCCGTCTTTCTGATCATCACGCGCTACGGCCGTGATGACGGCGTGTTTTAAATTCATCAGCGCGACGGAATCAGCTACGCGTTCCGGTTCCTGCAGATCCAGCTCAGTCGGCAGTCCCGTTTTTACAGCGCAGAAACGGCATGCTCTCGTACAGACGGAACCGAGAATCATGAACGTCGCCGTACGTCTGACAGCCCAGCATTCATGGATGTTCGGGCATTTTGCTTCTTCACATACGGTATGCAGATTATTTTCACGCATTAATTTTTTCAGACCCGTATAGTTTTCATTCGTGTTCAGCTTTATTTTGAGCCATTCCGGCTTTCTCAGATGCTCGTCTTTCTTTGCCATTTCCCCATCATCTCCATTATCCCTTTATTCATGTTCGTGTGCGAAAAATTTCTATTTCACGATGGATATAAAACTTGCGGATTTCTATTCAATAGTCACTTTAACATAGGAAAAATTTCTCGACAAGGGAAGAGAATTACTTACATTTTCTCGGATTGTTGCCGCAAACTATTTGTATTCAATCCTGAAAGGAGATCATGTTGTGAAAGTTCTGTTATCTGCTCTTCTCCTTTTTTCAGTTTTCTGTCCGGCTGCAAGCGGGAAAGAACAATCGGCTCCTGTTTACGGCGAACGGATGCAGTTGTACCGCAAAGCCGAAGCAGTCACGCAGATTCCTTGGTATGTGCTTGCGGCGGTTGATCAATATGAAGAAAATGTCCGCTCAAACCGAAAGGATCTGCCGGAAAAAGCGGGAATCATCAGCATTTATATTCCGGATCATTTGTGGAGCGGCCCTGAAAATCCAAATCCTAAGGACGATGCGCCTCTCAGCATTAAAGTATTTGACGGGATCGGCCTGGACGGCGACGGCGACGGAAAAGCCGAGGTAAGCAATGATGAGGATATCCTTTATACATTTGCTCAGTATTTAGCGGGATTCGGAACCGATCTTGACCATATCCGCATCGGTCTCTGGAATTATTACCGCCGTGATCAGACGGTCGGCATTATCACCGAATTCATGACACTGTTTAAAACGTTCGGCCGCCTAGATCTCGGAGAGCACGCTTTTCCGCTTCCCGTGAAGACGGATTACAGCTACCGCAGCACATGGGGCGCCGCACGGGGTTTCGGCGGGCGCCGGATTCACGAAGGAACGGATCTGTTCGCTCATTACGGGCTCCCCGTCAGATCGACCTGCTACGGTATTGTTGAAATGAAGGGCTGGAACCGTTTCGGCGGCTGGAGAATCGGCATCAGGGATATCAATAACACGTATCACTACTTCGCTCACCTGAACGGCTTTGCAAAAGGTGTGCATAAAGGCCAGATCGTCAAACCCGGAGAGGTGATCGGCTCTGTCGGCAGTTCCGGGTACGGACCGCCGGGCACCGCGGGAAAATTCCCGCCGCATCTTCACTACGGGATGTATAAAGATAACGGCAGATCGGAATGGTCTTTTGATCCGTATCCCCATTTAAGGGCATGGGAACGAAAAGAAATCCGCAGGAAAAAGTAAACACACAGCCGCCGGGAAAGATTGCGGCTGTGTGTTTTTATTTATCTTTCTTCTGTTTTTCACTCGGCAGCTGGACGGAAGGCGTCACACCTGACCCGCCGCTTCCGTTATAAAACTGCGGCACCTCTCCTTGAATCGCTTTAATGGAGACCGGAATATTATTTGTCACGACTGATGTCTTACTGGCAAACGGAATAATGACCTTCACTTTTATTTCCACAAAAATACTGATATCGATCAGGGCATTGTTAATGCCGTACGGCTTTATTTTTGTTTTCACATCAGTTAACGCATCACCGATCAGGTTAAAGCGCACGGGGATTTTCGGCCCCAGATTTCCGAGAATGCTGTTTCCCGTGACCTGCCCTAAGGGAATATCGATCATAATTTCATCGGCCGTTTTCGCGCCTTTTTCCGTTTCATGCTGCTTATTGTTCGACTCCGCTTCCTTCAGATGAGCCTGAAGCTGCTTTGTCACTTTCGCCTTCATACTGTTGACCATTTGTGTATTAAAATCCATCGTTGTGACTTTTCCGTTTTCATCCGTTTTCATATCGACCATATCTTTCACATTGTCGCTGTGAGACATGTATTCTTCAATGGATTCCGTAATGACCTCTGTCGCCACCCGTTTGGTTTCCATTTCTCCTATGTTCATCAGCACCGGTTTGATTGAGGAGTTGATCATCCAAAGGCTGATGACCGTCGATATGATAAAAAAAGCAAACGACAGAAGAAGCACATATCGAAAAGGCAAAGGCCCTCTCTTGCGAAGAGCGCTCCGGTATCTAGGCAAGAAAAATCCCCCCTTACATATCACAATGTATGCTTGTAAGAGGGGACATAGTATTTTATTTTCACTCTTAAAAAGTCCCGCTTTCACTCATTCGGGTGAAATGGAACGGCGGGCAGCTACATGACATTACGGCTGCTGCGCGAGCTTCCAGGCGAGCAGATCCCTTAAAAACTCCGGCATAAAGTATTGCTTTTCTTTTGAATCGCGGATGTAAGGGAACAGCTTTCCGAGTGTAAACATATCGAGAACGGCAACCGAGTATATCCGCTCCGGATCAATCTCTTCTCCGTTCACTTTCACATTGAGGAGATGCGTCACACCGTCTTCAAGAATGCCGGCCTCTGCCTCCGCTCCGGCATATACCATCCTGCCCATCACTTCCCCGCGGAAGCCGAGGCCTTTAATCCGCAGCTGCTCCATTTGTTCCGAGGCGGCCTGGCTGATTGTTTCCTGAAGTTCTCTGCCTGAAAGACGAACGGCCACCGGATTGATCGGATGAGGGCAGATACGGTGCAGATCAAGCTTTGTGACAGGCCCCTTCTGTAAAGGCCCCAAAATAACGCCTGAATTCACCATGCTGACTTCACAGCCGCACCAGCTTTTCAGCGCTTCGGCTAATAGAAGCGGGAGGGGCGATTCCTCAAACCACTTCACGCCGGCTTCTTCCTTCAGGTTGGCGACTTGTTCGGAGAGCAGGTTTTCCGCTTCCCGTTCTTTCTCTTTCAGAAAAGCCGCCGTATCTTCAGATTCCCCTTGCCAATCAGCCATTTTCTGTACAGACGCCTGTTTGCTGACAATGGTTCGTGATTCACTTTCTAATGTCAGCTCGACACAGCCGACATAGTTCCCGTATTTCTCCGCACATGCAAGCAATACACCGTTTATGTCTTGTCCGTCCTCAAGAAGGTGGTGCGTATGTGATTCAAGAATGACATCGATATCGGGAAATTTTTCCGCTGCGGCCCGGTCATCGATCAGGCCTAAATGAGAAAGCAGAATGATGATATCCGCTTTGCCCTTGATATCGTCAAGTGATTCTTGAATGCTTTTTTCCGCATCCGTCACCGTCCAGCCGAGTTTTTGATAGACGGGATAATACGGTACCGTGACGCCGAGTATGCCGGCGGTCATCCCGTTTTTCAGCGTTTTGATCACGTAGGGCTCGGCCCATTCCGGCCGCTGTCCGTCCGCGTCAAACAGGTTAGACACAATGACGGGAAACGCGGCATGGGTATATAAATCCGCCAGCTCATCGTGAGGCAGCGTAATTCCTTCATTATTCCCGACGGCAGCCGCATCGATCTCAAGCCGGTTTAACAAGTCGACATTCGCTTTGCCGAAGGTCGCTTCCGTTATCATTTGGAATCGGTCCATATGATCGCCGATGTCGAATACGAGTGTTTCCTCCCCGTCTTTTTCATGTTCATTTCTCTTCTGCTCAATATAATGTACGATTTTCGGCCAATTTTCGAAATGGCTGTGCAAATCATTCGTATGATATAAACGGAGCTTCTCTAACATACCATCTCTCCTACCTTTTAGCTGAATATCCCTTGATAAATCAATTCACAGCCGATCAAAATCAAGACGACCCGCATGAAAAGCACGATCGTTTTCGTCTGCACCCGCTTATTGACCCACGCGCCCATTTTGCCGCCGAACCACGCGCCCGGAACGAGGCACAGCGCATACAGCCAATTGACATGGCCCTCTGCGATATGTGACACGGAACCCGTCACGGAGGATAAGAAAATAATGAGCATTGACGTCGCCACAGCCACTTTCGGCGGGAACAAAAATAACAGCATCATGGCCGGAACCATAAGAGAGCCGCCGCCAATGCCGAAAAGACCGCCCAATAAACCGACGAAAAAGGCAATCACGATACCGGTGAAAATACGGTACGAATATGTATAAAGCTCACCCGATTCATCCTCATATGTCCGGATCATGCCTTTATGCGCTTTATTGACCGGTTTTGCTTTCGCCTTCAGCATTAATGTAATGGAAATCAAAATCATAAAAAGTCCGAACCAGACGGAAAACGTATGCGCATTAAAAAGTTTAGACAAATACGCGCCGATGATGCTTCCCGGGCCGGAACCGATAAAAAAGATCAGTCCGCTTTTGTAGTCAACGGTTTTATATTTCATATAGGCCAGAGTTGATGACAGGCCCGTAAAAATAATCACCAAAAGGGACGTGCCGATGGCAGTCTGCGGTGTTACGTCATGGAAAAACGGAGTCATCGTGCTTAAATAGAGCATTGCCGGCACGATAATAATTCCTCCCCCAAGCCCGATCAGGCTGCCGACCGTTCCCGCGATAAATCCCAATATAATCAAAATAAGATAAGACATGTGTCTTGAAACCTCTTTTCTAGCTGAATAGGTCGAGCTGCTTCGGAGCAAGCCCGGTATATGAGATATCTAACATTTCAAGCATCTCAAGCCCGTTATCGGCGGCGTCTCCGCCTGAGTTATTGTTGAAGAGCACATACAGATTGCGCGACTGTTTTTTCAGCTCCTGAAGATTGTTTTTCCAATCTTTGAGCTCCTGTTTGTTATAGCGGTATAAATACCTCACCTCACGCCAGTTTTGTCCGCCGTCTGGTTTGATCCAGCCCTGTTTGTTCCGTCCGTGAAAACGGACAAGCGTTTTTTCTTCATCCGTTGCTTTCAGGACGGTCGGAATGCTGCCCTCGCCGATTTGCGGCTCGTCACATATGCTGTGAATCCAGCCTTCCTCCTTCATAAAGGAAAGCGTCTGTTCATAAAATGGCGGGGAAAACCAAGACCGGTTGCGGAATTCAAGCGCGCACGGGATATCGCCCATCTGCTGCCTGCACCATCTTAAATATGCGACGTTTTCTTTCTTGCAGTCAAACCACGGCGGGAATTGGAACAGCACCATGGCAAGCTTTCCATGCTCTATATACGGCGATAATGACAGCTTAAACGCCTCAAACATTTCTTCCTTCGATTCATAGGGAATATCGCCGCGCTGATGGCCCGTCATTCCTTGATATGCCTTAATGACAAATTGAAAAGATTCCGGCGTCTCTTTGACCCATCTTTCGTTATTGCGGGCGGGCTGTATCGCGTAAAAGCTCGCGTCCAGCTCAACGATGGGAAAATGGGAGGAATACGCCTGCAGTTTTTGCGGGCCCGCTGTTTTAGGCGGATAGATGCTGTCATGATCCCCCCACCCCGTCAGTCCGATATAAATCACAATCCTTCACCTCTCACTCTAGTTTATCACAGGTGTTTTTCTCTTTCCGTTTCCATGTTTTTTCTGAATGCACTTTTCAGGAACCGGTACTGATGTTCATTGGTGTCCGAAAATGCCTCATCTCTGGAAGAAAGAATGTGCTGATAGACGATCGGCTCTGAAAACTGACCGCTCGTGAAATCATATATCTCCCCGTCTATTCGGTTATAAAAATGCCAGCTTGCGCCGGTTTTTGTTTTGAGAATGTCACCGCCGTAAACATCTTGGATGACTAAAGCCGTCACGCCGCACTGGCCTTTGGCCGGGCAATCTTCCGTCCATTTTGTACTAGTCTTGCGCGACCAGGATGCCGTTAATATGTTCAAGATTTGATCATACAATGTGTTTTACTCCTTTTTATAAAAAGATACCACGAGACCCGCTTTCCAAACGACAAAAAAAGCCGATTCTCATCAGAGAATCGGCTCCTTTATTTGAGAAGGCTTCAGGAATGTTCCGAAAGCCCCGCTCTGCTTACGGCCGCCATCCTGGTACACACAGCGCCCCTTGCTGTAGGTTGCAGCAATTCGGTATGGAAAGGTGCGGCCTTCATACAGGCTTTGCTTATGTTTGGAAAACATCGTTTCTTTTGTGACGGTAAAAGGTTCCGGCCGGACAATGGCAAAATCAGCGTCAAATCCTTCTTCAAGCAGGCCTTTATTCGTTAACCCGAAGCGCTTGGCCGGTGCTTCGGCCGTCCATCGGGCCACATGTTCAAACGGAATCCCATGATCGATCGCTAATTGAATCATGCCGAGAAGCGTAAATTGGCCTCCGCTGATCCCGCCCCACGACAGGAACATATTATCCTCGCGTTTCAAAGACGGATGACAGGGAGAATGATCCGAAGACACCATATCAATCAGGCCCTCTGCCAAAACCCCGATCAATTCCTCTTTATCAGCCTCTGAGCGGAGCGGCGGAGCGCATTTGGCGGCCGCCCCTTTTTTGAGGAAGTCTTCAAAGCTGAATAATAAGTAGTGCGGACACGTTTCAACGGTGACATCCAATCCGTCTTTTTTCGCCTGCTGAATGGAGAGCACGGCCCGTTTCGTGCTGATATGTACAAAATGAAGCGCGCATCCCGTCGCTCTTGCATATTCAATCGCCCGCTGCACAGCCTCGCATTCGGCCTCTTCCGGACGTGAGGAAGCGTAAGCTCGGGCATCAATTTTCCCTTGGAGCGCGTACTCGGCTTCAAGGAATCGGGTGAGGGCGTCGCTTTCTGCGTGCAGGGCCAAAATCTTGCCGCACGCCGCGGTTTCCTTCATTCCCTTTAAAAGAGTCCGTTCATCGGCTGATTGAAATTCATCCGTTCCCGACTTAGACAGAAACGCTTTAAACCCGATTGCCCCCGCTTCTGCCATCGGCCGGATATGTTCGGTATACCCGGGCATCAAACCGCCCCAAAGCGCAAAATCAACCGCTGACTTCCGTTCGGCGATTTCCGCCTTTGCCAGCAGGTTTTCAGCAGTTACCGTCGAAGGAATGCAGTTAAGCGGCATATCAAAATAAGCCGTACAGCCGCCGGCAGCCAGCATGTTTGAGCCGGTTTCAATGCCTTCCCATTCTTCTCGGCCGGGTTCATTGAAATGGACGTGACAATCGACCGCGCCCGGAAACACATACATGCCGTCCGCCTGCACCACTTGTTCCGCGTTTTCGTCAATGCCGGGTCCGATCAAGGCAATTTTCCCGTCCTTGACGGCGATATCAGCCCGCTCTGTTCCGCCTTTTCGCACAGCTTTCGCACCCTTTACAATTACGTCATAGGCCATTTTATCTTCCTCCCTGTAAGGATGACGATTTTTCTGTCAGTTTTTATCACAACATGCGTCTATGATTGCCAGTTTACTGCTACTATGATCGTAATACATCAGTAAAACCGCTATAATTTTTGATGATTTTTATTCATATTAACCAATGGTTGTCTTTAGAACCTGAAAGGAGACTGACTGATGAACATTTATGACGTGATGAAGATTCCCGCTTATGAGCGGGCCGCATTAATCGCAGGCAAATCCGGCGGCTGGAGGGAGGTGCAGCACGTCAACATGATGGATGCGCCGGACATCGCTGATTTTTTACATAAAAACGAATTGCTCGTCACGACGGCTTACCACTTGAAGGACCGCCCGCAGCTGTTGAAAGATTTGATCCGCCTCATGGCAAAACGGGGCTGCGCGGGACTGGGGATCAAAACGAAGCGTTATCTTAATGTCATTCCGAAAGATGCCGCGGAGCTTGCCGACCGGTATGAATTTCCGATTATTGAGCTGCCGGAAGACATCAGGCTCGGAGATATCGTCAACGCCACACTGAGCCATATTCTTGATATGCGTTCAAATGAGCTCCAGCAGGCCATTTACGCCCATAAAAAATTCACAAACCACATCATGAGCGGCAAAGGGCTGCAATCCCTGCTTAAGAAGCTCTCAGACATTCTCCGGCTTCCCGTGCTGCTTTTGGATCAGCATACAAAACTCTTATCATCGTCCCACCGCATACCCATTGACACGTCTTTATTGAAAAACATCTGTTATTCCCTTTCCGGGCCTTATTTCACCTGCTTTTCCATGCTGTCCGACAGAAAGGCGTATTCTGTCCTGCCGATTCTGAATGTTGAAAAAAACTGCGGTTATCTGGTGATACCGGAGCTGGTGCAGACCGCTGATAAAGGCATGATTTTGACTATTGAACAGGCGGCTAACGTCATTTCCTTTGAACTGCTGAAAGAAAATGCCGTCAAACAATTCAGCAGACGGGCGCGCAATGAATTTTTCAGCAATTTCATCGACCGCTCGTTTACCGGCCATGAAGAAATCAAAAGCCGCGCCAAAGAATTCCGGCTCCGCTGGGATCAGAAATACATGTGCATTTGCGGAAAGCTTGACCGAAATGAGAAAACGATCAGCTTTACCGAAAATCAGCTCGTTTCCGATCATGTATTTGATCTGCTTGAAGGGGAGCTGTCATCCTTTCCGTTTCCCCCTCATCTCTTTATTAAAGGAAATGTCGGTATTCTTTTAATTGAAGCGACAGACAGCTGGAATGAAATGCACGCGTCTGTCATCAGCTTTTTGGAGCAGTTTCAAAAGCAGGTCCGGACGCAGTTTAAACGGACTGTCTCCTTCGGCATCTCAAACATATGCCAAAAGCTGATCGACGTCCCTGACGCTTTTACTGAAGCTTCAGACGCCATTTCATCCGGGCATTTGTCCAGAAGCGCGGAGTTTATTCAAATCTATCATGCCAAAGACGTGCCGGAGCTGCTCCGCCTGCTTCCGGCGGAAGATGTGAAGAAGTTTTACGAAGCCACCCTCCAAAGCCTGGCCGAGCGGCAAAAGGAGGACCAGAGCCTGCTTCATACGCTGTCTGTTTATCTGGAGACCCACTGCCAGATTTCAGAAACGGCTAAGCGCCTGTACGTCCATCGAAATACGGTGATCTATCGTTTAGAAAAATGCGAGGAACTGCTCGGCAAAAGCTTAAAAGATCCGGAGACGACGATGCGCCTGCGGCTCGCGCTGAGAATGCAGCGGCTGATCGGTTAAGGAATCGTTAGAGACAGGGATGCGGTTGTTCTCCCGCATCCTATTTAAGGGGGATTCATTCAGCTTAATTCTCAAAAAATGCTGCCGTCAACATCTGCTTCCATTGACATCATCAGCCGTTAGTTATGATTTTCAGCAGACTCTAATCTAAACTAAAAAAGCCTTTCCCGAAGAAAAGGCTTTTGCTGTTCAAGTCTGAAAACGATCCGAAGCAGTTTGAAAGGTATCATGTGTTTTTTCCACTGTGTTCACACCCATTCCGCATACTAAAGATAACGACAGACCCAAAATAATGAAGATGCTTTTTTTAAAATTCATACAGGCATTCTCCTTCTTAGGTTTGATTACGATCAGACGAAACTTGATATGATCCATCAAATGAAACAGCCGATGTTGCTAGACCGACCCCTGACATTAAAACGACAGCCGACACAATGATAAATACGCCTTTTCTAAAATTCATACAGGCATTCTCCCCTCTGAATTTGTTTTTGCGTTTGAATCATTTTTTGATGATAAAAATAAGATTTGTCATATTGCTTTGACTCTGCATAAACAGCAGCCGTATCAAGAGCAATATCTTCTACATACGAATAGTTTTTATTTTTCTCAAGGTAATCAATTGTTTTTTTGATTCCCATTTGGTCTATTGCATTAATATATAAAGCCTCCAAATATTTTTGCAGAGATTCAAACAGCTTATCTCCTTGAAATATCGCTGATGAAAGTCCCTTTTTGCTGATTTGAATCGCCTCGCTTGTTTTCCCTTGTTTAAATAGAAGCTTTGCGTATGTAAACAAGGAATGTGGAAGGTTACCCAATTTATACTTTTCAGATATCTCCGCTGCTTTTTTTAAGTAGATTTCAGCTTTACTGTATTCTTCTAAGTCTCCGTAATTCTTTCCTATGTTGTAATAAGCAGAACTGAGCAGCCTTTCATTATTGTTTACTTGTTTCGACAACTCTAAAGCTTTTTCTAAATGCGGCAAGCTTTTTTCATAACGTTTAAAGTCTACATAGTTCCCTGATACGACAAATAGACATTGAATTTTCCGGACCTTATACAACTCATACTGATCGTAAATATCGAGCGCTTGCTTTACGTGATGCATAGAGACGTGGCTTTGTTTCATACCGTAATATGCTTCAGCCAGTTTAAAATGAAACTCCGCTCTCTCAATTTCATCATGCACATGAACGAGTTGTTTTTCAGCCTCTCTATAAAAGCCGATCGCCTTTACATACTGCTTTTGATCAAATTCATACATGCCGCGGAAAAATAAAGAATAATAGCACAGCAGGCCGGAAATTCCTTTATTTGATGCTTCGATTTTTTCCAACAGCTCGTCAATTGTCGGTCTCACACGGGTAGTCACCGGTTCTAAATAATCCAGCATGAGCTGATGGCGGAATTTCATGAGGGTGTAGTAAATCAGTAGATATTCGTCTTCTTCCATCTCATTTATTTCTTGTTCCACTTCCGCTTTCAAAATCTCCGCATCCGGAACACTGAACTGACGTATCATTTTGTACCATTCATTAATCTTAACGCCAACCTCCGATGATGGTAAAACAGAACTCACAAGGCCACTCCTCCTTTTATATAATATTCTAACATTTCCAAAATTATGTATGTCCGCAATAAAACCGCAAAATTTCATTCGTCTTGATCATAAATCTTGGTTTGAGTTTTAAGTCTACAACAAAAAAAGCAGTCCCTATGCAGCCTGCTTTTTTTTGAGAAATTTATCTAAGATGAACATAAATAATGTGAATAATAGAGACATTATCAACATGTCTAGTATAGTTACATTAGAATTTTCTTTTACTAAGAAGAACCAGAGAAGCTGTAAAACGAAAGAAATCACAAAATACAATATGTACCTGATACTATTCATGTCAATCCATCCCTTCGCTTATCTTATTGCCCTTTACATGGTAACCTGAACCATGCTGGAATCTCCCGGTAATGATGAGTATAATATATGCAGAATGTAACTGGAGCTGATCTAATCATCTCAACTTATTTTAAAATTTCAAAACGTGCAATTTCCCACTCTTTTTTTGCTTTTAGCGAGATTGTTTTTACCTTTTTGCCTGATTTCAAATCATAAGACGTGATATCTCCAAGCTTGTTATCACGCTGGATATCAAAGTTTTTGAGTAAAACATACATCTCTCTGTCATTGAATTGAACATCATTCATTAATTTGTTATCATCCCCAGCATAAAAATCAAAAGATTTTTTCTTACCCATTTTTTTATCAAACACCTGCAGCTTCCCAGCAAAAGAAACAGCTAAGATGCTATCTTTTAATATTTTCAATTTTGCAAGATGAAACCCTTTCTCCATCTCGACTTCTTTTTTTACCTTAAGAGTCTCTCTGTCTATTAATATGAGCTTAGAATTCTCTTTCTCATTCACGTTATCATTAACTGCCAGTACAAATGTATTTTCATCTAGAGCTTGGAATGCATCCTTTTCATCCATGAAGTATATCCCTTTATTCGGTATGGATGCCTTGTTCTCTTGCTTATTTGTCTCTGGGTTGATTGAAATGACGGACATACTTTCTTCATCACTTGAAATGACATAAATTTTATTTTTGACGGCTATTGATGATCCAAGTTCTCCGTCAAGCTTTATTTGTTTCTTGTTTTTTCGGCTGTTCCCCTTCCAATATACCAGTTCACTTTCCAGCCCTTTGTCTGTATATCCAACGTTAATGTCATGGATGATATAACCGTCAGAACTATTTATAAAGAAAGCACCTTCATCCTCAGTTGTTTTTGACAAACTCTTTTCATTTATTTTGTTTATTTTTCCGGTTTTATTGTCTATCATCAAGTGATTATTGCTTCTATTTGATAGAAAGAACGTATTATTTTTGTTATGTGAAGACATCGTGAAATTTATACCATCTTTCAATTCCAAGCTATCCATTTTAATACCATCTTCACCGTAAACCCCAATCTCACTTCCCCTATCTAAAGTGTTAGAAAAACCAACAATAAATTTTGCATTGTCAATATCCTTTAATACAGTCTTTTGATTGCTGCTTCTTTCCTCTTTTTCATTCCCAGTTGGGATGAGACCGCAAGAGGTTGTGACGATCAGTATGCAAATGAAAATAAACAGGGTTTTAAGTCTACTCATTTTTTTCCTCCCTATGAGATAGCAAAAAGCCTCCGGATACACGGAGGCTTTGATTCTTATCCTTGCTGCGTGAACGGCCGGGTCTGTGTCTTTTTGCCCCAGCCAAGCGCGGCCAGAAAACTGATGGCGAGAATGGCCGCTCCCAGCATATACGGAAATTCCATATTTACGTCAAAGAGAAAACCGGCGGCTGACGGTCCGGCGATATTCGCTAAGCTGATGAATGAGGTGTTCATCCCTCCGGCAAACCCCTGCTGGTCACCGGCGAGCTTCGACAGCATCGTATTAACCGCCGGCCGGAGCAGCGATGTCAGCGTCAGGAAAAAGATTGCCGCGGCAAAAACGGCCCAATATGAACCCGCAAACCGGCACCACACAAGTCCTGCAGCAGCCCCGATCAACGTCACGTTAATGACGCGCTTTTCCCCGAACCTGCGGACGAGATAACTGACGCCGACCGCCTGCACAAACACGCCGATGAGACCCGCAGCCGTAATAATAAAGGCAATATCAGAGGCTTTAAATCCGTGTTTATGATCAACGTAAAGGCCGAAAACGGATTCAAAGTTCATAATTCCGAAGTTCAGCACAAAAACCAGAATCAGCATAAACGCGAACGGCGACTTGAGCGCGCGTGACATTTGCTTAAACAGATGCTCACGTTTTTCCGTTTTTGCCCGGGCTTCCAGCTGCTTTTCACGTCCCAGCGTTTCAGGCAGAAAGAAAAATGAAAGCACCGTTGAAAAGCAGGCGAGACTTGCAGACACGATGAACGGCACAGACATGCCGTAATGAACCAAATAGCCTCCGACACCGGGCCCGATGACGACACCGAGCGTCATCGCCGCGCTGAACAGCCCCATTCCTTTCCCGCGTTCTTCTTCGGTCGTAATATCCGCTATGTAAGCGAACATTGACGGCATTAAAAACGCCGCGCCCATTCCGCCCAAAAGGCGGGATGCGAACAATTGCCATAGGCTTCCGGCAAAAGCGAAGATCAATTGTGACACGGCAAAGGCGGCGATGCCGAAAATAATCAGTTTCCGCCGTCCGTATTTGTCGGTTATTTCCCCGGCAATAGGCGCAAATAAAAGCTGTGTAAGCCCCGCCGCCGCAACAAGCAGACCCATCGTGCTCCCCGTCGCTCCGAATTCGGTAATATATGCGGGCATAATCGGAATAATCAATCCGATTCCAAGCATCGCAATAAACATATTCAGCATTAAAATTGACAATCGGCCCATGTACGCCATGATTTCTTACCTTCTCCCCAGACAAACAGATGATCATTCCATATTTGTCATTTTTTATACCATTCAGTATAACGGGGAAAAGGGAAAAAAGTCCAGATGATTTCAATCTCGTTTTCAAGTCTCATGACAGCACACCGGTTTCAGCCGGCAGATCATATATGTTAAGGGCCGCCTGCAGCGCTTCACCGGCTTTAACGGCAACTCCGTGTCTGATCAGAACCGCTTCAAGTCCGGCCAGCACAAACAGTACATTTTCCTTTCTGCAGCTGTAGCCCATCGTTCCGATTCGCCAAATTTTCCCCTGCAACGGACCGAACGAGCTGGCGATTTCAATTCCGAATTGAGACAAAAGCATCCTTCTGATCGATTCGCCGTCTGCTTCCGGCGGAATCTGCACACATGTGACGACAGGCAGCTTCGCCTCCGGATCGCCGAATAAATCAAGGCCCATCGCTGCAAGTCCCGCCGTAAGCGCTTTTTCATGATGCTGATGCCTGCGGAACCGTTCTTCAAGTCCTTCTTCCAAGACAAGACGCACACCCTCCCGCAGCGCATAAAGCATTGCTGTCGCTTCTGTATGGTGATTCAACCTTCTTTCACTCCAATAATCTTCGAGCTGGCTCAGATCAAAATAGTTGCTCGTAACCGGCCGATGACCGGACAGCCTTTTGCCGTCAGCTGCCGTCGCAATGCCCCGTTCTACCTTTTTACGCGCGGCAATGACAGCTGCCGTCCGGTCATTATAAGTAATCGGCGCCATTCCGGAGGGGACCGATAGGCATTTTTGCGTTCCCCCGATGACTGCGTCAATCTTCCATTCATCCGTTTTTACGGGGCAGCCTCCGATCGTGGCCACGGCATCCACGATAAAGAGTGCATCTTGGGCGCGGCACGCTTCCCCGATTTCTTTCAGCGGGTGAATCCGCCCCGTTGATGTTTCTCCGTGCACCATAGCGACGATTTTCGGGGAAATCTTTTCCATCTCGCTGATAATCTCTTCAGGCCGGAAGACCGTTCCCCATTCACACTCGATCGTATGAACGTCCGCTCCGTACCGCTCGGCGATTTCAGTCAGCAGGTATCCGAAGCGTCCGTATATCGGAACGAGCACGCTGTCGCCCGGTTCTATCACACTTGCGAGAACAGCCTCAATCCCCGCTCTTGATGTACCGTCAATTGGATAGGCCCAGCGGTTTTCCGTTTGAAACAATTCACGGAGCATTTGCATCGTTTCGTTCATGATGCCGGTAAATGCCGGGTCAAACTGGCCGATGATCGGAGCGCCCATCGCCCTCAGCACTCTCGGTTCAGCTTCTGTCGGTCCCGGTGTCATAATGGTTCTTTGCGGAATGCACAATTCTTTTCTGGTCGGCACGCCGATTCCCCCTTTACGTTAATAGGCAAGTTTATGTAATACATTCGCCAGCGTAAGGACGCCGGTTTCAAGCTGATGTGCGGGTGTGAATTCAAGCGGCGAGTGGCTGATCCCGCCACGGCTCGGCACAAACAGCATGCAGGCCGGAAAGGTTCTGCCGAGCATCTGGGCGTCATGTCCCGCTCCGCTTACGATTTTCTCCGGGTCCGCCCCCTGCTCTTTTGCAGCCTCTGCTGCGGTTCGTGTCAGGGTCTGATCCATTTGAACCGGCTCTATCCTCATATATTCATCAATAACGGGCCTGACTCCTTTGCTGCGGCTGATGTTTTCAACAATCGATACCAGTTTCTGATGGAAGGCTGCCAGCACGTCTTCCTCCGGGTGGCGAATATCAACGGAAAACTGGATACGGCCCGGAATGACATTCGCCATATTCGGTTCAACCGTCATTTTCCCGCACGTCAGGCGGAGCTCTTCCGGCTGTCTTTCCGCTGAGAGCATCAGTTCGTGGATAATGCTGCTTCCCGCCGCGAGCGGGTCTTTCCGCCATTTCATTGAAGTGGTGCCGGCATGGTTGCATTCACCGTCAAGCGTAACGGTATAGCGTCTCTGTCCGGCAATCCCGGTGACAATCCCGATATCCCTTCCCGATCGTTCAAGCGTTTGCCCCTGTTCAATATGTATTTCCAGAAAGGCACTAATATCAGTGCGCAGCGGTGCTGGATAACGGCCTGCACCGAAGCCGTTCTGCCGCATGGCTTCTTTCAGAGAAATGCCGGACGCGTCTTTCGGCGTTTCCGCATCTGAAAGCGAGAAAGCACCGGTGATATTGCCTGAGCCCCAATAGGTGATGGGAAAACGGCTCCCTTCCTCTTCACAGAGCGACACAGCCTCCAGCGTTTTTTTCGGACGCCCGCACGTCTCATGCAAATGCCGGATCGCCAGCATGCCCGCCAGCACTCCGAACGCACCGTCATATTTGCCGCCGTCAATAACGGTGTCAATATGCGACCCGGTCAGAATCACCTCATCAGGTGATTCTGTGCCGTCCAAACGGCCGAACACGTTTCCGACATCGTCAAATGCCGTTTCCAGCCCGAACGCCTCCATTTTCTTTTTGACGGCAAGCTGGGCGTCCATCCATTCTTTCGTATATAAAAGCCTCGTCACTCCGCCGGAAGCGGAAGCGCCGAATTGAGACAGCCATTGTATGTCATCGGAAATCCCGATATTCGCCGCCGAAAGCTGCTGATGTTCCATACACGCCCTCCTTTTAAACTGAAAAACTGACAAGATGATCTTCATTATAGAAGGAGCGCATAACGAGTTCATTATCATATCCTCTAAAAAATCAATGATTTTCCGGATACTTTGACCAATAAGTCGAAGGAACCATTTTTCAAAAAAGATAGAATATTAGATTTACTTTTTGGATAATAGAGGTAAAGGAGGGCAAGTCATGACAAAAAAACTTTGGTTTCTGCCGATTGTCTGCCTGTTTTTCATTTTTGGATGGGCCGCGCCGTCAGCCTCTGCGGGCGCGCCGGCTGACACGAATCTGTACAGCCGGATGGCGGTTTCAACTGCCGGCGGCACAACTCTTTTTCCGCAAACTGCCTCAGCTGTCATCACTCCGTCTGCGGATACGGACACATATTACAAAGAAGCTTCCGGAAAAAGCGGAACGGCCTTAAAGAGCGCCCTGCACCGTATCATCAGCGGACATACAAAGCTGTCTTACAGCCAAGTATGGAATGCATTGAAGGAAACTGACGAAGATCCGGCAAATCCGAACAATGTCATCTTGCTCTACACCCAGGAATCACGGGCCAAAAGTAAAAACGGAGGCAGCGTCGGGGACTGGAACCGCGAACACGTGTGGGCAAAGTCACACGGAAACTTCGGAACAGCTGCCGGCCCCGGGACGGACATTCATCATCTGCGCCCTGCAGACGTCCAGGTGAACAGTGCCAGAGGAAACATGGATTTTGATAACGGCGGCTCAGAATACCCGAAAGCACCGGGCAATTATTACGACGGCGATTCCTGGGAGCCGCGCGATGAGGTTAAAGGAGATGTCGCCCGCATGCTGTTTTACATGGCGGTGCGTTATGAAGGAGACGACGGGTATCCTGACCTTGAGCTGAATGATAAAACCGGAAACGGCTCAGCTCCTTACATGGGAAAACTGTCCGTTTTGCTCAAATGGAATCAACAAGACCCCGTCGACAGTAAGGAAAAACGGCGGAACGAAATCATTTACGAAGACTATCAGCATAACCGCAATCCGTTTATCGACCATCCGGAATGGGCGGATGAAATCTGGTAATCGTATCATAAGAAGTGATAAGGGAGCCCCGATCATCAGGCTCCCTTTTTCAATATACGGCGTTTTCAGTGTCGGCATCAAAAAAGACGGCCCGGTTCATATTGACCGCAAGCAGAATAGCATCGCCGGGTTTCACCTGTGAAGCGCCGTCAAGACGGATCGTCATGCGGTCATCTCCGCTCACCGCATGAACGTACATCTCCGCGCCTAAGTTTTCACATACTTCCGCCACAGCGCGGCACACCGCTTCAGGCGGGTGCTCTGATTGTCCGGCAAGCGTCAAATGCTCCGGACGCAGCCCCGCAATCATCTCCTTACCGCTGTATCCTTTCTGCACAAGAACGGCCGCTTTTTCTTTCGGAATGGGCAGACGAACGGACGAACAGGCAAAATACCATTGCCCGTGACTTTCTTCAATGGCGCCTTTTATAAAATTCATACTCGGAGAACCGATAAAACCCGCCACAAACAGATTCGCCGGATAATGATAAATCTCATGGGGGCTTGCGGCCTGCTGAATATCTCCTTCATTCATCACGACAATCCGGTCGCCCATTGTCATCGCTTCCGTCTGATCATGCGTCACATAAACGATGGTCGCTTTCAAACGCTGATGGAGCTTGCTGATTTCGGCGCGCATCGTCACTCGCAATTTCGCGTCTAAGTTGGAAAGCGGCTCGTCCATCAGAAACACTTTCGGCTCCCGCACGATCGACCGGCCGAGCGCAACCCGCTGCCGCTGTCCGCCTGAAAGAGCCTTCGGTTTCCGCTTGAGCAGATGCCCGATTTCCAAAATATCGGCGGCCGTCCGGACTCGCTCTGCGATTTCTTTTTTCGGCAGCTTTCTGAGCTTCAAACCGAAGGCCATATTATCAAACACCGTCATGTGGGGATACAGCGCGTAATTCTGAAAAACCATCGCGATATCGCGATCCTTCGGGGGCAGATCGTTCACCGCGTCTCCATCGATATAAAGCTTCCCCTCAGAAATGCTCTCCAGTCCGGCAATCATTCTGAGTGTCGTAGATTTGCCGCAGCCGGAGGGCCCGACAAGCACCAGCAGCTCCTCATCTTTTACATCTAAGTGAAAATCCTTCACTGCCGCCGATTGGGCGCCGTATGTTTTTTTGATATGGTCAAATGTTAATGATGCCATTCGAAACCTCCTCCAATACTGGAAACCGCCACATCTTTCTGTTATGTTAAAAATGTTCGGGGTTTCTGAAAGATTCATAAATGAAAAGCAAATTTGTATTATAACGTCATAATACATATAATAGTACTACTACTTGACAAAGGAGGTCCGTCCCATTGTTAAATAACGGGAGCTCGAAACCTTTATATATTCAGCTGAAACAAATTATCGCGGACGATATCAAGAAGGGCGTTTATTCGCCGTCCGTAAAACTGCCGACCGAAAATGAGCTGTGCGAAACGTACAACGTCAGCCGCATAACGGTCAGGAAGGCCATCCTTGATCTTGTGGAAGAAGGCTGGCTTGTCCGGCAGCAGGGAAAGGGAACGTTCGTTAAAAGCCCTAAACTGAAGCGGGAGCTCATCGCGGTCAACGGCTACTCTGAATTTATGGAATCAACGGGGAAAAAACCGAAACACCAGATCCTTTCCCATGAAATCATTGAAGCGCCTAAATCCATCGCCCAAAAACTTCGCGTCGCTTCCGAAAGTCCCGTTCTTGAATTAAAACGCATTTTATTTCACGACGACCAGCCGCTCTCATTCGAAATCGCTCACTATCCGCTCAGTTTATTTCCCGACATCGGCAAGCATATTAAAGGCGGCGTGTCGATGCATGACATTTTGAAACAGCACTATCAGGTGGTGCCCACCCATAATACGAAGCTGTTAAATGTCGTATACGCCAAGCAGGAAGAAAGCCGCTATCTTGCTTGTGATATCGGGGATGCGCTTTTTGAAATTGATAAAACCGCATTTATGTCAAAAGACAAGCCGATATACAGCTCGCTGTTTTTAATGCATACCGACCGCGTTACGTTTACCATTAACAGTCCCTATGCGTAACAAGTATAAAAAACGAGACAATGCTTATCGTATTCTCGTTTTTTCACTGCTTTTCCCGCCGCCCGGCCTGTAGGGATGCCCGTAACCGAACGCTCCGAACCCTCCGCATGTTTTGGCAGCCGTCCCGGCGGCCGCAGTAAGCGCTCGCCGAATATCCTGATGCTCGAAGAAATCGGTAAGAAACCCGGCGATAAAAGAATCACCCGCGCCCAATGTATCTATTATATCAGCTCTTACCACCGGCTGATGATAGACGCGTTCCCCATCCGATAACACCGCGCCATATTCCCCCCTTGTCAGACAGACGATTTTCGCTCCGAAACCGCGGGCTTTTTCGGCAAGCCGCATACATTCACTTTCACTCAAATCACTCCCGGAAAAAAACGCATACGTCACGTACGGACAGACCGCTTCTAAATAGGCTTCGTCACGTTTTACAGAGAAGTCAAAGGAAATCGGCACATGGCCGCTCAGCATCGGGAGGTCACGTTCTATCCTGCTGTATACGCTCGTATGCAGCAGATCATGTCCGGCGATAAATGAGATGTCATTCTCCTGAAAAGCGAGCGTCAGACGCGATTGCACGCCGCCTTTATTTGATCCGGCAAATATCCTGTCCCCTCTTTCATCAAGCGTGACGACCGCCATCCCGTTTTCGCCGTATGCCCGGCGGATCAGATCGGCATTCACCTTTTCCAGTTTCAGCACATTCAATACGTGATCCGCCGCTTCATCACTGCCGAGAATCCCGATATAAGAAGTTTCGTGGCCTAAGCGCCGGGCAAGCACGGCTACGTTTAACGCATTTCCGCCCGGGTAAAACGTCTCCTGATCCTGATAATAATCTACTACATTATCTCCGGCCGCTATCAGTTTCATCTTTTCATCCTCCTTATCCTTTCACGCTTCCCGCAGCAATGCCGCGGATAAAATATCTCTGCATCAATAAAAACAGCGCTATGATCGGAGCAGCAGAAATCGTCAGCCCGGCCAGCAGCACGCCCCAATCCGTCTGCAGCGCATCTCTGAACTGCATCAGCCCGGCCGGAATCGTCCGTAAATTTTCATCATCGATAAAAATAATCGCAAACATAAACTCATTCCATGTATGGTAAGCCGTCAAAATGCCTGATGTCACCAGAATCGGCACGCTCATAGGTAAGAATATTCTGAAAAATATTCCGAAACTTGTACATCCATCCAGATAGGCAGCTTCCTCAAGCTCTTTGGAAATCGACAAAAAATAGGAACGGATCAGAATCACGGTAAACGGAATACGGTAGGCTGCGTACGGAAGAATCAAAGCCCAATACGTATTGTACAGTCCCAATGACTGGATAATGGAGTACAGCGGCACAAGACTGACCTGCGGCGTCAGCATCAAGCCGCCAAGACAAATGATCAGCACAAACCCTTTTCCTTTAAATTGAAAACGGGCCAGCCCGTATGCCGCCCAGGCGCTCACAAATACGGTGATGAGACAAGTCAGCACGGTCACAATGACGCTGTTCATAAAATAAGCGGAAATCCCTTGGTTCCATGCGGATACGAAGTTTTCGGGATGCCAGACAGAGGGCAGCGACCAGCTGTGCTCAAAAATCTCATCCGAGCTTTTAAAGGCGCTGACCGCCATCCATAACAGCGGATATGCAACGGCAATGAGGTAGATAAAGAGAAACAGCCACACAGACGTTTCCCCGACATACCATTTTCTCGGTTTTCCGCCTGTTCTGACGGCCTGACGGGCATGATGCAAGTCCGTCTTTTCAGGAAGCATCGGCTACTCCTCCTTTCCGGTCTTAAAGAATTTCATCTGAATAAGCGACAGAGCAAGCGTCAGCAAAAGCACCACCGTCGCGATCGCAGAAGCGTAGCCCATCATATCCTTTGTAAAAGCGCTCTTATACAAAAATGTGCTCAGCACTTCTGAAGCATTGCCCGGCCCTCCGCCGGTCAGAATATACGGTTCATTAAATACGGTAAATGCGCCGGTCAGCGTCATCACCACGGCAACAAACGACATTTCTTTCGTCTGCGGCACCGTAATGTGAAAAAACTGCTGGATTTTTCCGGCTCCGTCCAGCTGCGCCGATTCATATAATTCAGCGGGAATGCTCTGAATCGAGACAATGTACAGCATGGCGATGTAACCGACAGACTGCCATTGAGACACAAAAATGACAGACAGCATAGCGGTGTTTTCATCGCCCAGCCACGCCCGGGTCAGTTCATCAAGTCCGACGGCTTCCAGCAGCTGATTCAAAAGCCCGATTTCCGGGTTATAAATAAAATCAAACAACAGCGCAATGACGGTCATGGAAATGACGACCGGAAGAAAAAAGACCGTGCGGAAAAACGGCGACCATTTTCTTACCAGTCTGTCTTCCAGCACGGCCGCCAGAATTAAGCCGCCGCCAACCTGGCAAATCAGCGATATGACCGCATACAGCACATTGTTGCGGAGCGCTGTAAAAAACACGGGATCGTGAAACAGGTCAATATAATTTTTCAAACCGATAAACGTCTTTTCGGGTTGAAATGAGCTCCATTCAAACAGACTGAAAAACACATTCTCAATAATCGGAATGTAAACGAACAGCAGAAAAATCAGCGCGGGCGCGAGAAACAGATACGGAATGAAACGTTTTCGGCTGACCAAGGAAATCCTCATCTCCTTTCTCCAAAGAAATCTGTTCTATTCAGATGACGCTTTGACCTGACGCGCCGCTTTCTGCACGGAATTCATCACCTCGCGCGGTGTCATTGTGCCGCCGAGCATCTGCTGAACGCCTGCCGCATACACATCGGCGATTTCAACGTCAACATCCATATCAAACCACGGCACCATTGTTTCGGCGCGGACGATATCCTGCACGGCTTCACGCTGGATCGGGGCGGAATTGTTTTCTGTCGCCGTTCCTTGAACCGCGCTGTATTTACCGACGTCTTTTATCAGCTTCTCCCCCATTTTTTTCGAGGTTAAAAACTGAAGAAATTCCATGGCTTCTTTCGGGTGCTTCGTTTTTGAGGAAATCATAAATCCTTCCGGAGATCCGGTCAGTGCACGGGGAGATCCCTTTTCGCCGATGATTTTCGGGAAAGGAAACAAGCCCAGATTGACCGGTTCGACGAGCTTAATTTCTGCCGTTTCCGCATAAATCATCGCCGCTTTGCCGCTCGTAAACTGCTGGCGCACGTATTCGTGATCGACGGAGTTCACGTGCTTTGTAAAGTACGGCAGAAGTTCCTGAAGCTTTTCAAGCGCTTTGACATAGCCTTCGTCCGTAAACTCCCCGGTTTCCGGGCTGTAATCTTTCGCCCGCGTTTTTTCATCCACCATACGCTGGTTCAGCGTCCCGATATAATGAGAAATGGTCCAAGGCGCTTTTGTGCCGAAACTGATCGGAATATATCCGTTCTCTTTCAATTTCTCAGAGACTGTGATCAGTTCATCCCATGTCGCCGGGGGCTTCAAATGTAATGAATTAAAAATGTCCTTATTATAAAAGAATGATTTAGCGTCCATTTGCCACGGAACACCGTACTGTTTTCCGTCATGCGTAAAGGGTTTGATTTGTGACTGCACCAGCTGTGAGGACCAATCTTTATCCTGCTGATAGTAAGACGACAGATCGAGGGCTTTGTCTCCTTTGATGAATTTATAAGCAAACCGGTCGCTCCATGAAAAGAAAATATCAGGGGGGCTCGTTGTTCCGAGCATGACTTTCACCTTGTCTTTATAAGAATCGTTTAAGACCGCTTCCGTTTGGATATGAATATCCGGATGAGCGGCTTCAAATTCTTTGACCGCTTCTTCAAAATAGCTTTTTTCCGGCTCCTTCGGCCACCTGTGAAAAAACTTCAGAGTCACTTTTCCGTCAGAGGAACTGCTTTGGCTTGAACAGGCGGCGGCTGACAGACATACGGCTAACAGAACGAACAGGCAGATGAGCTTTTTCAGATGCTTTTCCTCCTTTGTCACCGGACTATAACGTTATATATCATTATAGTCCGGTGAAATATAATGCGCGTTCTTAATATTCGACTTTCCACATGTAACGCCGCTGGCTTAACGGATGGTTCCTTGCTTCCGCCAGCGCATCCGCATAGCTTCTGAGCACCCGGTTTAATACGAGAGGAGCCAGATAGCCTTTTACAGAATCGTCAATTCCGGAAAAATCATATGCTGCCGCATCAAGCACAGTCAGTTTTTTGCCGTATCTTTTTGAGAAGGAAAGCGCCCGCTCTTCAAGGGGTCTTGTTTCGTCTAAGCCGAGCAGGATAATAAATGGAACGGATTCATCAATGATTTCGAACGGTCCGTGAAAATATTCTCCGGCATGAATGGCATGGGAATGAATCCATTGCATTTCCATGAGAATGCAGATGCTGTAGGAGTAAGCGACACCGTAGTTCGCACCGCTTGCCATCGTGTAAATGATATCTTCTTTTTCGTGGGCTTTCGCGAATGCCTTTGCGTGATCCGCTTCTTGTTTAAGCGCTTTGTCATATACGGTCTGGAGCTTATTGAGTCCGTCGATCGCCGGCTCAAACGCGGGATGGTTTTCCAGCACGTGTAAAGCGCCGAACACGATTTGATACAGAACCCCGTAATTCGTATTTATCGCCTGTGCGTTCTCACCCCAGTCATACACCGCGACATATTCGGCTTCTTTCGCTAGCGGCGAATCAGGCTCAAAGGTCATCGCAATCGTAAGCGCGCCTTTTTTTCTGGCGAAACCGGCGGCTTTCACCGTTTCCGGCGTATTGCCTGACTGAGAACATAAAATCACGAGAGAGTTCTCTCCGAGCTGAACGGGATTGCGCTGAATAAATTCATTTGAACTGTAGAGATCAGAGCTGATGGCTTTCGCCTCTCTGTCAAACACGTACTTGCTCGGATACATAATGGCTGAAGAACCCCCGCAAGCGACGAAAAAGACGTGATCAATCGTTTTTCCTTTCAGATCATCCAAGAAAGCCTGAACCTTGTGATTCACTTGTGCGGCAGTTTGACTCAAATCCTTCACTCCTCAGTGTTTTATTATATAACGTTATATAACATTATATAACGTTATATTAATCGCACAAAGGTGCGTTGTCAATCATATTTTCTGAAATTTCTAAAATATAAAATAAACCCGTCTTATTTCCCGCCCTCTCTTGACCTGACCCTTAGAGACACGTTTAGAATGAAAAACAGGGAGTGATTCAGAATGAATATAAAAGAAGCCGCCAGACAGACGGGTCTCACGAAAAAAGCCATCAAATATTATGAGCAGGAAGGTTTAATCACCGTCAGCAAAAACCCTGATAACGGATACCGTGAGTATTCCGCTCAGAACGTGAATACGCTGAAAATGATTGCCGCCCTCCGAATGCTGGCACTGTCTGTAAGCGATATTAAAGCGTTCCTCTTAGAGGGCAGCAGTCTGCATGATATACTGCGCCGGCAGCATCAAAAGCTCAGCCGGCAGATTGAAGAGCTTGAGCAGGAACGGAAACTGACTGAAATGCTGATCAAGCGCGTGGAAGATGCGGAAAATGTCGATTCAATTCTGCATGATATCGGCGAGGTCAAAATAGATGAACCGAAGTATATGGGACTTCAGCTGAAAAAACTGTTCCCGGGAGATTTCGGAGAATTTATCGCCGCGCTGTTTGAACCGTTCCTCGACTTTTCTATTGATACAGATGAGAAAAAAACGATATGGGCGGAGCTTATTAAAGTATTGGATGATATGGAAGAAGTTCCGGCTGCACACCCGATGATGCAGCTGGTCGGCAAGGAGGATCCGGCTCAGCTCCAGCAGCACAAAGTACAGCATGATCAATTTATCGAGCGGATTTTGGAGAGAGACCCCGCCACTTGGGACACTCATAAAAACATCATCATTCAGCTTGTGAAAAGAGTGCAGACAGATGAAGAATACAGGGAAAGCCTGATCAAGGTCGGAGAATCAGCTTCTGATCTGCCCGCGCTGAAGGAGGGATCGCCTTTCAGCAATCTTCTTCAAAAGCTCAGCCCGAAATATGACACGTACGTGCGACTTCAGCTTGAACTGAAAAAAGAAGCCGACGAGGAACTCGGCTTTGATTCAGAAGCATATTTAAAACAGATGCTTCAATCAAAAAAACGCTAAGGTTCGTCTCCTTAGCGTTTTCTTTCTTCAGCCTCAGTGCTGCGCGTTAATGCGGTCAACGACATTAGCGATGAGCTGCTCTTTTCCTAAGTCGGAATCTTCGTCAACGCTTGCTACTGTCAAAATGATGGCCGCTACCGCAAGAGCGATCGTCTCAATGGCGGCCGCCGCGTTTAAAAATACCCATACAGCCGTTGCGCATTGGCCGATGGCCGTTGATTTTCCTTTGTCCATGCTCTTTTTGTCAAACTCTTCTTTCAGCACTTTCGCCATAATCTGCGAACCTTGATCAATGACGCTGTTCACTTTCTCATAATCGCCGCTGTAGACCGCCGCTTTCAACTCTTTAAAATAATCCGGCGATGACTTTTTAATATCAGCGATCACCTGATCGGAAACTTGCTTTAATTCATCCTGATCAATCTTTTTGACAGCCTTGGTATCCCATACTTCAGGAAGGAGTTTTGCGACCTCACCTTGTCCGAAAAAGATGCCGGAAAAAATGTCTTCACCCGAATAAGAGACCGACGGCTCAGTTTTCGCCGCGGCATGCGGGCCGACTAATGCGACCATTAAAACAAACACCAGCATCATGGCAGCTGCGGACTTCTTGCTTTTAACCAAATAATTTCCTCCTTTTCCTTTTATTTAAAAAATTGTATCTGATAAAAAGGGGATTGTAATGGTTCAAAGCTACTGTTTTCTCTGCCGGCACCAAAAACAGGACCAAAATACCAGCCACCGTAATGGAAAACGAGGTAAGCCCCAGCATAACGGCAAAGATTTCGTGCATAAAAATGGAGATAAACAATATCAGACGCCAATATGTTTTCGGAGCGAACAAAGCGCAGAACATAATGGTTTGCACAATGAGCGTGCCCCAAGTCGGGATGACGACAAGCTTGGACTGCAGGATAAAGTCAAACAGACCGTGAAGCGCATCCGGCAGACCCAGCATCGGATCGTTCAAATAGTAATAAACGGCGGTTCCGTTCTGCCACTCTTCTTCCATCAGTTTGGCAATGACAGAGTTAAAGTACAGCATCGCGACCTGTATTCTGATGATTGTCAGTGTCGCCCAGCATAAGGAGCGGTAATAAGGCTCAAGCGGTCTTTTCTCAAAAGACGCCTCGTACGGAGACCAGTGCCATTTCCGCGGATCGGTTAATG
Source organism: Bacillus sp. JNUCC-21 (assembly GCF_041222765.1). Taxonomy (NCBI): domain Bacteria; kingdom Bacillati; phylum Bacillota; class Bacilli; order Caryophanales; family Bacillaceae; genus Bacillus; species Bacillus sp. JNUCC-21. Next base: position 3,366,242 of record NZ_CP166019.1, read on the forward strand.
TCAGCGGGAGCAGCAGCAGTGTAAAAACGGCAGCCACCTGATCTCCTCCGTCAAGGGTAACGGCGGAGTTTTGGAAGCTGTACGAAATCCACCAGTGAAAAAAACCGGTGATTCGCGGCCGCCAGCCAATGACGACAAGGATTAACATACAGATACAAACGGCTTTGACGATCTCAATGTAACGGAAATCGGGAAACAGCAGAAACAGGCTGAACGTGTCGGAAAAACTGAGCATTTGATTTTGCGTTTTGAAGAAGACAGACGCCGGATTGAACAGCAATGTCAGCAGCGTGCCGAGCGCGATTAAGCTTCTGGCAAGCCCGTACACATTTGTCCAAGGCGGATTCTTCATCATCCATAAGGTGAGCTGCTTTTTTGCATCCTGAATCAATTGACATCCACTCCGATGTATTTTTTGATGGTTCTTTTCGTTTCGGTATGTTGGCTCCATGCCCATGGGGTAATGCGTTCATATGTAATGATCATTTTCCCTTTCAGCCTTGGGGAGGGAGACTCATTTTTCATTTTCAAAAATGTGGTATCCTTAATGTCTTGGCCAGTCGTGAAGTCGTTCCACTTCTCTTTGGAAGGCAGCTTTTCCAGCATAAGGCCGAGCTCTATCCCTTGCGTCCGGCCGTAGCGGTTTAAGCCGATGACATTTTTCAGAGAATTATTCGGCCATCTGAGCTCCTCATCGGCATCAAGAAGATAGATGTTCAAGCTGTCTTCTCTCGGATCTTTACTGAAAAATCCCCAGCTTTGCGGATAAATCATGGAAACGGTTTTGGATTGATGCTTGGTTAATTGGATGGCGGAGCTTGGCAATGCCGCGATGATGGTAAAAAACAAAACGATGATCCAGGCGGCCATGATAAAAAGAAAGAATGAAAACATGCTGGTTTGCTTCTTGTCAGTCAATTGAAACCCTCCTAGCGTATGGAAATTTCATTGACATGATTATACACCATTCAACAAGTAAAATATTGATAAATTAGATTTTTCAGACTAATATACTATTATATGTAAAAAAGGGAGTGTTCATATGTTTTTGATGAATGATAAAGTGCTGTGGGGAGCTGTGGTTCTCGCCTTTATTCTGTCGATTGTGTTTTATCCGTTTCTTCCTGCTGATATGGCCATTCACTATGACGTGTCGAACCGTCCGAATACATCAATCAATAAAACGGCCGGCGTCCTGATTTTTCCCGTGCTCATGATGATCTGCATGTTATTCAGAAAAAAGGTCGTCCAGCTATTCCTCATCGTTTACTGTCTGCTGATCGTGCATATTGCAGTGATGTGGCTGGCACTGTAAACATAAAGAAAACCGGAGCCCTTAAGCTCCGGTTTTTCTTATTTATAAAATACTTTCTCAATGTTGTATTTCGACTGAAGGGTATTGATCGCGTACGTTTCGTAAATCTCCCTTTCCATCGGATCATTTACGACACATACTTCAATTTTATACACTTCGTCTCTGTGATGTTTAACAGGCGACACATTGTCTTCAAAATGCTTTTTGATTCTTTGTCTTAATTTACGGGCTTTCCCGACAAACAGCAGCTCATCATGAATGTTATAAAACATAAATATGCCGCCTTTGTCTCTCGGAATTTGGTGAAAATCAATGAAACCGTAAATCGCTTTAATCGCCGGTTCATTCTCCGACGGTGACTGCTGCCGTTCCGTAATGGTTACATCAGGAGCAGGAAGGTTTATTTTTATCAAATGGGTCACGTCCTCTTATTCATTAAAGCTCCATCCTATCATAAGAATGCGCCAAAAGCTATTTTTTATTCAAGCGCCCCGGCCGGATCATAAAGGCTTAAATCAATTTCCGTCTGCTGCCCGAGCGCGAGTTTCGCCAGTTCAGCCCCCAGATACGGCCCGCTCGTCAGTCCTGAGGCGCCCAGCCCGTTGGCAACGAGGAGTCCGCTGATATTCGGCACTTTGCCGATGACGGGAAGAAAACCGGGAGTAAACGGCCTGAAACCGACTCTTGTCTCTATTACAGTACTGTCTGAAAGGCCCGGCGCCACGGTTAATGCTTTGTCAAAAATCTCGCGGAGACCGCCGGCCGTCACCCGCAAATCCATGCCGGTATCGTTTTCATGAGTCGCGCCCGCTATGATTCTGCCGCTGTCAAAGGCGAGAATGTATTGATCGTTTGGAGGCATGACGACGGGCCAGCCGCCCGTATCCTCTCCCTGAAGCTCTAAATGAACGATCTGCGCCTTTTGGTATGATACTGAAAAACGGATACCGAGCGGCTCAAGCAGCTCTCTCGCCCAAGCGCCGGCCGTTACGAGAACCTGGTCGGCAGTAAGCGTGCGTTCTGCGGTTTTCACACCGATGACGGCACCGTCCTCTGTCAATATTGACGCTTCTTCATTGTAAACCGCCGCGCCGTGCTTAACGGCCGCGTTCAACAGCGCCTTACGAAGCGCCCTCCCGTTCACCCGGGCCGCGCCGCTGACATGAACCGCCCCGTATTCCTCCGACAGCGCGGGGAACAGCGCCTTCGTTTCTTCCGGAGTCAGTCTTGTAATGTCACCGATTTCAGGGGCGTCCTCTCTTCTTTTATAAGCTCTTTCCTCCATTTGGCTGAGCTTTTTTTCATCCGTATGGAGGCTGACGGCTCCGACCTTTTGATAACCGGTTTCTGTTTCTCCGTCAGCTTCAAGCTGCTGTATCAATCGTTCATAATAACGGGCTCCGCCTTTTGCGATCGCATACCATGCCTGATTGCGGCGCTGCGACAGCCACGGGCAGACGATCCCCGCCGCGGCGTCAGTCGCCTGCCCCGGGTGTTTCCGGTCAATGACCGTTACTTCCGCCCCGGCCTTTGCGAGATGATAAGCCGCGGACGCACCGAGAATGCCGGCCCCGATAATCAAATAAGACTTCATGTATAACACCTTTTCTATCTGTTTTGTCTTATTTATTTTAACAAATGGAGCGCCCGGTTCCTACCGGAGTCCTGACGGCAATGATGAGTTTCGAAAACGGAAACGTATAATAAAAGGAATACGTTCTTGTCTGAAAGCCGTTTTCCTCAAGAATTGCTCTGTATTGTGATGTATTTTTTATATCTGACACGGCCAATGTGCCGCCAGGCTTCAGCACCCTCACCATTTCCGCAATCGCCCGTTCCCTCTTTTTTCTGCCTGAAATGTTGTGTACGACAAAATGCGAAATGACAAGGTCAAACGTCTCATCAGGAAACGGCATGTCTTGCGCCAGTCCGTCATACAGATCAATTTCCGGCGCTCTTTCAGCCTGTCTGTTCTTTTCAAATGCGTCTCTTCCGTTTCCGACCAGGTCCCAGCTTGACCATTTGTCAATCGCTGAGACGTCAGCGCCTTTTTGAGCCGCGGCGATGGCTAATAGCCCCCGCCCCGTACCGACATCAAGCACCTTCATGTCCGGCTTTAAACCGGATAGCGCAAGAATGCGATGGCGGTGTAAAAGTTTAATGGCCGTTGAATACAAGAGCATCCAAAGACCGAGCAATAAAAACAAGGTGCCCGTCAGCCAGCCCCAGTAAGGAGGAATCATGCCGTATAACGTGGCTGCGGCATAAAGGAGCGCAATAAAGATAAATCCAAACGCTCCATAAGGCGCATCAATTCCGTATCGTGTTGTCATAACACCCACCCCTTTCAATATTTATCCAAATGGTATACCATATTATTCTAGCAAAAGCTGAAAGGAGATACGACCATATGAAACGCGGCATTACATTTAACATCCCAAATCAATTCGGACGGTTTGCGGCAGATATATTACAACCGTTCCCCATCTCTTCCTATACGTGGTTTATCGGTGATGGAGAGGCGTATACGGAATTCAAAGAAGGCATCGATACAGACCTGTTTCCGCAAAATCAGCGTATCATTCAGGGTCAAGAACTCCGTCAGCGTCTGGAAGGAAACCCTTATTATATGATTTTTGCTGAATTGAAAGCTTTCCCGGGCGGGATGGTAACGGAAATCAATACGTACGAGGAGTATTTGGAGAGTTCCTGTGAGCTTGTGCTTCTCATTGCAGATTGCTCGTATGTAACGTTATATTGCAAAGATCCGGATATGCTCGAAGCCCTTTATCAGCAGGCTGTACAATGCGGATTTCTCCGCGTTGACTATGTTACAGATGAGAATGACGCGAGAACGGGATTGTCTGTCTGATGAAGGTGCGTTCTTTTTATGAAGCGCCTGATAGGGCTTAGGATTCAAAATATTGACAAATTCGTGTGTTTTCAACAAAAAAACAACCCCCTCATGTATACTGAGTGCGTAACTTACATATGAAAGGGGTATGGCAATGAAAATCAGCTTGAAGAAAAAAGCAGGTTTTTGGAAGAAGACGGCGGTTTCGTCACTTATTTTCACCATGTTTTTTACCCTGATGATGAGCGGTACGGTTTTTGCGGCCGGGCTGAATAAGGATCAGAAGCGCCGGGCGGAACAGCTGACCAGCATTTTTGAAAACGGAAAGACGGAAATCCAATACGGATATGTTGAAGCGTTGGATGACGGAAGAGGTTACACTTGCGGGCGGGCCGGCTTTACGACGGCTACCGGAGATGCGCTGGAAGTAGTCGAAGTATACACGAAAGCGGTGCCAAATAACAAATTGAAAAAGTATTTGCCTGAATTGCGACGTCTTGCGAAGGACGAAAGCGATGACATCAGCAATCTGAAAGGATTCGCTTCTGCCTGGCGCTCACTTGGCAATGATAAAGCCTTCCGCGCTGCCCAAGATAAGGTAAATGACAGCTTGTATTATCAGCCGGCGATGAAACGTTCAGAAAATGCCGGACTGAAAACGGCCTTGGCAAAAGCAGTGATGTACGATACGGTGATTCAGCATGGCGACGGCGATGATCCAGACTCCTTTTATGCCCTGATTAAACGCACGAACAAAAAAATGGGCGGGTCACCGAAAGACGGTACTGACGAGAAGAAATGGCTCAATAAATTCTTGGATGTGCGCTATGACGATCTGATGAATCCGTCAGATGAGGACACCCAGGACGAATGGAGAGAATCGGTTGCCCGTGTCGACGTTTTCCGCGATATTGTCAAAGAGAAGAACTACAATTTAAACGGCCCGATTCATGTCCGGTCAAGCGAATACGGAAATTTCACTATTCAATAAACAAAAAAACCCCGCCATATGGCGGGGTTTTACTATTAACCGATGGAGCCTTCCATTTCGAACTTAATCAAACGGTTCATTTCAACTGCGTATTCCATCGGAAGTTCTTTTGTGAACGGCTCGATGAAGCCCATAACGATCATTTCTGTTGCTTCTTCTTCAGAAATACCGCGGCTCATCAAGTAGAAAAGCTGTTCTTCAGAAACTTTTGATACTTTCGCTTCGTGCTCCAATGAAATGTTGTCGTTCAGGATTTCATTGTAAGGGATTGTATCAGAAGTTGATTTGTTATCCATAATGAGCGTATCACACTCGATGTTTGAACGGGCGCCGTCCGCTTTTCGTCCGAAGTGGACGATACCGCGGTATGTTACTTTTCCGCCCTGTTTGGAAATCGATTTTGATACGATTGTGGATGACGTATTCGGTGCAAGGTGAATCATTTTCGCGCCTGCGTCCTGATGCTGTCCTTTACCCGCAAGAGCGATAGAAAGCGTCATGCCGCGTGCGCCTTCACCTTTCAGAATGACAGCCGGATATTTCATCGTCAATTTAGAACCGATGTTTCCGTCAACCCATTCCATCGTCGCGTTTTCTTCACAAACCGTACGTTTCGTTACTAGGTTGTAAACGTTGTTCGCCCAGTTTTGAATTGTTGTATAACGGCAGTAGCCGCCTTTTTTGACAATGATTTCAACAACTGCGCTGTGAAGCGAGTTTGTTGTGTACACAGGAGCCGTACAGCCCTCTACGTAATGAACGCTTGCTTCTTCGTCAACGATGATCAGCGTACGTTCGAACTGACCCATGTTTTCGGAGTTGATGCGGAAGTAAGCTTGAAGCGGTGTTTCAACCTTCACGCCTTTAGGCACGTAGATGAAAGATCCGCCGGACCAAACAGCTGAGTTCAGCGCCGCAAACTTGTTATCAGTCGGCGGAATGACTTTCGCCCAGTGCTCGCGGAAAATGTCTTCATTTTCTTTCAGCGCGCTGTCTGTGTCTTTGAAGACGATGCCTTGCTCTTCAAGATCTTCTTTCATATTGTGGTAAACAACTTCGGATTCGTACTGTGCAGAAACACCGGCAAGGTATTTTTGCTCAGCTTCAGGAATACCGAGTTTGTCGAATGTCTGTTTAATTTCCTCAGGCACTTCATCCCAAGAACGCTCTGAACGCTCAGACGGCTTTACGTAATACGTAATTTCGTCAAAGTTTAAAGAGTTTAAATCCCCGCCCCACTGCGGCATCGGCATGTTGTAGAAATGCTCAAGAGATTTCAGGCGGAAATCAAGCATCCATTGAGGCTCTTCTTTCATGCGTGAAATTTCTTCTACGATTTCTTTTGTCAATCCGCGCTCTGAACGGAAAATGGAAACGTCCTTATCGTGAAAACCGTACTTGTATTCACCAATTTCAGGCATTTTTTTAGCCATCCATTTTCACTCCAATCTTTTAATTGCCGCCTTTTTCGCCAGCGACTCCTTTTTCAAGTGCTTTCCATGAAAGGGTGGCACATTTAATCCGGGCCGGGAATTTCGAAACGCCTTGAAGAGCTTCAATATCCCCGAGATCTATCGAGTCGTCATACTCTTTCCCTTGCATCATGTCTGAGAAAATCTTAGACATGGAAAGGGCGGTATCAATATCTTTTCCTTTAATCGCCTGCGTCATCATGGAAGCTGAAGCCATGGAGATAGAACAGCCTTCTCCTTCAAACTTCGCTTCCTGAACGGTATCGCCGTCAAGCTTCATTGTCAGTCTGATCCGGTCGCCGCAAGTCGGGTTGTTCATATCGACGACGATGCTGTCATCCAAAACCCCTTTGTTGCGCGGATTTTTGTAATGATCCATGATCACTTGTCTGTATAATGTATCTAAATTTGCATTAAAAGACATTTGTAAAGTACTCCTTTGTCTTTTGGAGGGCTTCCGCGAGCTTATCGATCTCTTCCTCTGTATTATACAGATAAAAACTCGCTCTCGCAGTAGCAGATACATCCAGCCATTTCATGAGCGGCTGGGCGCAATGATGGCCGGCTCTGACCGCAATGCCCTCAGCATCGAGGACAGTCGCGACATCATGAGGGTGAACCTCATCAAGATTAAATGTCACAAGTCCCGCCCGCTCTTTCGGACCGTATACCGTCACGCCGTCTAGCTGCTCGAAACGGTCAAGCGCATAGGCTGCAAGCTTATGCTCATGCCGGGAAATCTCGTCGAGTCCGATCTCTTCAAGAAAATCAATCGCGGCTCCCAATCCGATCGCGCCTGCGATAATCGGTGTGCCTGCTTCAAATTTCCACGGAAGCTCTTTCCAAGTTGATTCATAAAGCCCTACAAAGTCGATCATTTCGCCGCCAAATTCGGCCGGCTCCATATTCTCAAGCAGTTCTTTCTTGCCGTACAGCACGCCGATTCCCGTCGGGCCGCACATTTTATGGGAAGAAAGCGCGAAGAAGTCGCAATCCAAGTCCTGAACGTCGATTTTCATGTGCGGTGTGCTTTGCGCCCCGTCCACCACGATGACCGCGCCATTGTCATGAGCGATTTTGGCGATCTCTTTAATCGGGTTGATCGTGCCCAGCACGTTTGACACATGAGCGACTGCCACGATCTTCGTATGGCTTGTGACAGTCTGCCGGACGTCATCTAACGAAAGCGTGCCGTCTTCCTGCATCGGGATATACTTTAAAGTCGCGCCGGTTGCTTTTACAGCCTGCTGCCACGGAATGATATTCGCATGATGCTCCATTTGGGTGATGACCACTTCATCACCGGGTTTTAAGCTGGCGCGGGCATAGCTTAGCGCCACCATATTCAGTGAAGTTGTCGTGCCTTTTGTGAAAATGACCTCAGCCATTGATTTCGCATTGATAAACTTACGGACTTTTTCACGCGCACCTTCATAGCCGTCTGTCGCTCTCGTGCCAAGAGTATGAACGCCTCTGTGGACATTGGAATTGTATTTGCTGTAATACTGATCCACTGCTTCAATGACAGCACGCGGCTTCTGGGAAGTCGCCGCGCTGTCAAGGTACACGAGGTCATGTCCGTTCACTTGCTGATGAAGGATCGGGAACTGTTCACGAATATCGGTGATATTCATTATTTTACTTTCCTTTCGATGACGGAGACGAGCTGTTTCTTAACTCCTTCAATCGGAAGCTCTTTTACCACCGGAGCAAGGAATCCGTAAATGACTAAGCGCTCCGCTTCTTCTTTCGGAATTCCGCGGCTCATTAAGTAGTAAAGCTGGATCGGGTCCACACGGCCGACAGATGCCGCATGTCCTGCAGTTACATCGTCTTCATCAATTAAAAGAATCGGGTTTGCATCTCCGCGTGCTTTTTCACTCAGCATCAGAACGCGGGATTCCTGTTCAGCGTTTGCTTTAGACGCGCCGTGCTCGATTTTGCCGATTCCGTTAAAGATGGAAGATGCGGCATCTTTCATGACTCCGTGCTTCAGGATATAGCCTTCAGAAGCCTTACCGAAGTGGATGATCTGCGTCGTAAAGTTTTCCGTCTGTTCTCCTCTTCCGACAACTACGGTTTTCGTATCGCCGTATGTGCCGTCTCCGTAGAGGTTTGTCGTATTTTCAGAAATCGTGTCGCCGTCGTTCATCAGTCCGAGCGCCCACTCGATTCTGCTGTCGCGTCCGCGCGCGGCTCCGCGGCGGTTGACGTATGTTGTGACACCTGCTGACAGGTTGTCAACGGCACCGTACGTCACGCTGGCATTATCACCTGTGACCACTTCACTGATAATGTTGAATACCGCTTCTTTCGGGTTCACCGTGCTGATGTAGTTCTCAACGTAAGTGACGGAGCTGTGGCCTTCAGCGACGATCAGCACGTGGTTGAACAATGCCGTGTCATTGCTTTCATGAACGTAAACGGCCTGAACAGGCGTCTCCACCTGAACGTTTTTAGGAACATAAAGGAATGCCCCGCCGTTCATTAATGCTGCATGAAGCGCAGTCAGTTTATGTTCGTCGACCTTAACGCCGTCTTTCATGAAATACTTCTCAACGAGGTCGCTGTGCTCACGGGCAGCCGTTAAGATGTCCGTAAAGATGACGCCTTTGTCTTTCAGTTCTTTAGAAAGAGAAAGGAAAGCGGGCGTTTGGTCACGCTGCACGTATAACGTTTTGTCTTCGTTTTCGATATCGATCAGCGCTTTTGCTTCATCAGCTAAATCTTCTAAAGAAGCAAGCGGCGCATTTTCTACTGTATGCTTGTTGAACTTTGTAAAGTTCCAATTTGTGATTTTTGTTTTATCAGGCTTAGGCAGCGGCAGATCGTCAGCTTTTTCAAGAGCCTGTAAGCGCAGGTTTTTCAGCCAGGCAGGTTCTTGATGCTTTTCGGAAAAGCCTTTGACATATTCCTGATCTACGGATAGTTTCGTTTCCAATGTCATGATTATCCCCCTAACGCTTACGCTTCTTGGCCTACAGTTTCGTCTTCAATGCCTAGTTCTTGTTTAATCCAGTCATAACCTTCCGCTTCAAGGCGCTGTGCAAGCTCCGCGCCGCCGGATTTCACTACGCGTCCCTGCATCATAACGTGAACGACATCAGGCGTGATGTAGTTCAGGAGGCGCTGGTAGTGAGTGATCATTAAGCAGCCGAAGTTTTCGCTGCGCATTTTGTTGATTCCTTTAGAAACGACTTTAAGCGCATCGATATCAAGACCTGAATCGATCTCGTCAAGAATGGCGATTTTCGGCTCGATCATCATAAGCTGAAGGATTTCGTTGCGTTTTTTCTCCCCGCCTGAGAAACCTTCGTTCAGGTAACGCTGCGCCATTTCAGGGTCCATTTCAAGGAACTCCATGTTTTCGTCCATTTTGCGGATGAATTTCATAAGAGAAATTTCATCGCCTTCTTCACGGCGTGCGTTAATCGCAGAGCGAAGGAAATCGGCATTTGTCACACCGCTGATTTCGCTTGGGTACTGCATCGCCAGGAAAAGACCCGCCTGAGCGCGCTCGTCCACTTCCATTTCCAGTACATCCTTGCCGTCAAGCGTGATGCTGCCTTTTGTAACTTCGTATTTCGGGTGTCCCATAATCGCTGCTGAAAGCGTGGATTTACCGGTACCGTTCGGCCCCATGACAGCGTGGAATTCGCCGCCTTTTATTTCAAGGTTTACACCTTTTAAGATCTCTTTTCCTTCGATTTCAACGTGAAGATCCTTGATCGTTAATGTTGAAGCAGCCATATCTATACCTCCAAAATATATAATCATTATTCTCAATTTATTCTCATTCTAATTTTATAACAAATGAAAAGTAAATACAACTTTTTATATTACCCGGAACATTCCTAAAGTTTATCAAAGATCAAGGCGTAATTAAAGCTGTTTGAAACAGAAAAAGGGCGGAAATCCACCCTTTTTTACTGACCGATTTTCTCATTAAGCTGCGCTGCGAGGAACTTGCTTTTTTGATATTCAAGCTCCCTCTGCCGTTCGACTTCCATCCTTTTTGAAAGACGCCGTCCGTATTCCTCGTAGCCGATGCCGTGTGACTTCTGCATCGCTTTTTCCATTTCAGGCGTATAGTCAAGGTCCAGTCTCTCGTGGCTGGTGCAGATAATGAATCAATCCCTTCATATATTTGTTTCTATTGTAACAATGATCCCCTGCTCCGGCCAAAGAGAGTGTGCCCCTGAATCCTTTCGAATGTGCCGGAAACCGGCGCTCACTTTATCTGAAAAACGGTATTCACACGATTGCTCATTCTAATGCGTCGTATGTCCGAATTCCTGAATGCACTGCTGCACGAGGGTCACTCCCTGACTGAGAGCCGCGCCGCCCCCGAATGCCGCCGCGACGCTGATGACCTCAAGGATGTTTTCTTCTGTGGCCCCTTGGTCAAGGGAGCCCTTCGTATGATAAATCATGCAAAATTCATCTTGAGCGCTGATGCTGATACCCAGAGCGATTAATTGTTTCTCTTTTTCAGTTAATGAATCCGCTGAGAAACACTGTTCAGTAAATTCATTAAACTTCCGCCCCATCATCGGCATTTTTTGTTCAAATATGCCTAAACCTTCTTTGTATTGTTTTAACGCGTCATGCACGCTTTTGCCGTTATCCTGGTATTGAGCCACTGCCATTCCCTCCAATAAGTTAACCTTCCCTTTTATTATGGACAGTTCTCCGATTAATACCCGAAAAAAACCCCGGATGATTCATCCGGGGTTTTTGCTTTATTCAGATACGGGAAGCACGGCTCCGTCGTATTTTTTCTCAATAAAGTCTTTGATTTTCTTAGAGTGAAGCACTTCCATAAGCGCTTTGATTTTCTCTGATTTTTCGTCACCTTTGCGTACGGCGATGATGTTTGCGTACGGGTTGTTTTTCGTTGATTCCACTTGAATCGCATCTTTTAACGGATTCAGTTTGTTTTGAATCGCATAGTTGACGTTAATGAAGACTGCATCGCCTTCTTCTTCATTATATGCTTTCGCCGTTAATTCAGGGGCGATTTTTTTGAATGTCAGGTTTTTCGGGTTTTTCGTAATGTTTTTCGTAGTGGCTTCAATCGTTTTTACCTTCGGATCAAGTGTGATCAGTCCGGCTTTTTCAAGCATCGCCAGCATACGGCCTTGTTCAGCGACATTGTTAGTCATGATGATGGTCGCGCCTTTAGGCAGGTCTTTCAGTGATTTGTATTTTTTCGTGTAAATTCCGAATGGCTCAAGGTGAACGGCTCCGGCATTCACGAGTTTGTAATCTTTATTTTCTTTCATTTCCTGTTCAAGGTAAGGAACGTGCTGGAAGTAGTTCGCATCCACTTCATTATCAGCTAACGCTTTGTTGTACATTTTGTAATCGTTCAGCACTTTTACTTTTAATGTGTAGCCTTTTTCCTTCAAGAGCGGTTCCGCTTCTTTTAAGATTTCAGCATGCGGTGTTTTTGTCGCGGCGACGACGATTTCCTTTTTATTTGAGCCGTTTGATCCGCAGGCGGCCAAAACTCCCGCGAACACAAGCAGCAGCGCACTTAATACAATCTTTTTCAATGTAAATCCTCCCTTATCTTTTGTCTATTATATTTGTAATCACATCACCGATAATCTGAATGATAAAGACGATGATGAGTATAAATACTGTCGCTACAAACGTTACATCCGTATTATTGGACTGGTAGCCTTCTACATATGCAAGGTTTCCGAGTCCGCCTGAACCGATGGCGCCGGCAATGGCGGTAGATCCGATCAGGGCGATGGCTGTAACGGTGATGCCTGAAATTAAAGCAGGCATTGATTCAGGAATCAGCACTTTGAAGATAATCGTCGATGTCTTTGCTCCCATTGATCTGGCAGCTTCGATGACTCCTTTATCGACTTCCCGGAGCGCAATTTCCGCAAGACGGGCGTAAAACGGCGCGGAGCCGATAATCAGCGCCGGCAATGCGGCGTTCGGTCCTAAAATCGATCCGACCAAAATCTTAGTGAAGCCGAGAAGCAGAATAATTAAAATAAGAAACGGAATAGACCTGAAAATATTAACGACCGCCGCAATCACGGTGTTAATGATTTTATTTTCCCATAAGCTTCCCTTGCCCGTTAAAAAGAGCAGAAGACCGAGAATCGCTCCAATGACAAATGAAAAAACTAATGCGATGACCGTCATATAAAGGGTCTCGTATGTGGCCGTCCACAGCTCGGTTATATCAACGTTCGGGAACCATTTTTCAAACATTTGTGATCACCTCTGCTTCTACCTGTTTGTCTTTGATGAACCGGATCACGTTTTCTACTTCTTTTTCCTGACCGTCAATATGAATGAATAAAGAACCGTAGGCTCCGTCCTTCGTCTGTGAAATTTTCCCCTGCAGAATATTGACGTCCACATCAAAGTTTCGGATCATTTCCGTAATGAGTGGCTGCTCGGCGGCCTGCCCGACAAATGAAAGCTGAATCGTTTTTCCTGTAGCTGTTTCCTGCAGAAAATGCTGGATGGTTTCTTTCGTCTCCTCCGGTTCTGTCACCTGCTGAACGAAACGCTTGGTCATCGGTTCGCGCGGGTTTCTGAAAACTTGGAGTACTTCGCCTTCTTCAACGACTTTCCCGTTTTCCATGACGGCGACTCTGTTGCAGATTTTTCGGATGACGTGCATTTCATGGGTAATGAGCACGATCGTCAGGCCGAGTCTGTCATTTATATCGGATAAAAGATCCAAAATTGAATCGGTCGTCTGCGGATCAAGCGCTGATGTCGCTTCATCGCACAGAAGGACTTTCGGATTATTGGCGAGCGCCCGGGCGATGCCGACACGCTGCTTTTGACCGCCGCTCAGCTGCGACGGATAAGATTTTTCTTTCCCCTCTAATCCGACCAGTTTAATCAATTCATCAGCGCGGCGGACCCGTTCGCTTTTTTTCACGCCGGCGATTTCCAGCGGGAACATAATGTTCTCCCGAACGGTGCGCGACCACAGAAGGTTAAAATGCTGGAAGATCATGCTGATTTCCTGGCGCGCTTTTCTCAGCCCGCGGCTGCTTACTTTATTTAATTCCGTCCCCGCGACTTCCACGGTTCCCGACGTCGGCTTTTCAAGGCCGTTCAGGAGACGGATTAAGGAACTTTTACCAGCTCCGCTATATCCTATAATTCCAAATATTTCGCCCTTTTTGATATCAAGAGTGACATCTTGGACAGCATTGACATCCCCATGCTTCGCTTTGTAAATTTTTGAAACATTTTGAAGATGGATCAAAGCAATCACCCGCCTTACACTATTCTAAGAAATCTTCCGGGTTTCTCCGCAAAAGAAAAGCCTTTCTGCAAAAATGAGCAGAAAGGCTTATTGAAAAAGGCCTTTCTCTCATCTTTCAAAGCAGACCGCTTCGAGTGAATTGGCACCATTTCAACATTGTTGATGGTTGCCGGGCTTCATAGGGCACTTCCCTCCACCTCTCTTGATAAGAGAAAACATATCGTATTTTCGTCCGGAAATTCTTACTGTAGAATAGCACGGCGAATGATAAAAAGTCAATAAAATAAATATTGGAAGCTATTGTCACATAGTAGATTGGCAGTTACGGCCGTTTACTGATCGCCTGAAAAAATCCGTTTGTCAGCCAGAGGATGGCCTCCAGCTTCAGCAGAGCTCTGAATGATCCTTTCACTTTGAGTTTTCCGCTTTGGATAAGCTTTTGCAAAGAGACATCACCATGCAGGAGATGGATGATTTCCGTCTGGTTTCCGTAAAAGGTCAAATTAGATTTTTCCTTTGAAACCGACGTTTTTCTCATTTCTCCCTGTCCGTTAATTGAGACCGTTAAGGCTTCTGTTTCTCCTTGGAATGTAATCAGCAGCGTTGAGGCGTTTAATAGCGGTTTCAAAAACAGATGCTGTCCGTCATTCTCTGAAACTTCTATTTTCTCCACTCGTATAACCTCCCGTTTTAATGGCCATACATACACTTTCTCTTTTTAACGGACAGAACCCTTTATAAACCGCACGACATTTTCCTGTAAATATTGTCACATCGGGAACGTTTGCGATGTTTTTTGTTTAATCAGCTCATATAAATAGGAAACGGAGCGGAAGGCGTATCCTTTCTCAACAAGCTCTCCGCCTTTAAACAGCAAAAAGCACGGAACGCTTTCAATCTGATAGGCTTTGGCGAATGCGGGGGAATAATTCACGTTGTTTTTATAGAAGGCGGCGCCGGGCAGCATTTCTTCGACGACAGTAAGCATTTTGGACGCCAGCTGGCATGTGCCGCAAAACGGGGTGTACAAATACAGGAGATAAACGTCATCCTGAATCGATTCGAGTTCATTTTCTTGGAGTTCTTTCATGATTACCACCTCAGGTCGTTCTTTTTCAAAAATACAGTGTCAGCATCAAAGCCGGCTCTGATCAGCACAGATGCGAGATGATGGCCCGGGCACGACTCGACTTGCCTGTATGTTCTGTCTATATAAATATGGCGCGCTTCGGGAAGCTCCCGTTTCAGCTGTTTTCTTAATTTTTCTCCGGAGTCATCTGCGTCCGTTAAAATATAGACGTCTCTGTCAAACAGGCGGTCCGCCAAATCTTCCAGTTCGGTTTGGCCGATCGTCCCGTTTGTACAGATGATTTCCGCGGGTTCGATGAGCACTTCCCTGACTTTGATTTTATCAGATTTTCCTTCTACGATAATGACCTTTTCATCTCCGTTGTACATAAGCGCGTCACCTGCCGATTGTTTTAGCGTCAGATTGAAAAAGAAGGCAGTGAAATTCACCGCCAACTGTTAACACCAGCCATTCTCATAATCGCAATCGACATATTTCGGATCGCTGCCGTTTATGACATCGGCTGTTTTATAAAATTTTTGATTTTCAAATGAAAAGCCCTGTTTGAGCTCGTACTGGTCCATGCCTGTCATCTCGCCGATGGCTTCATTTTCATGAAATAAGGAAAACCGGCCGTTTTGAAAGCGGCCCGTAACGTTCTCCGTCACATCGACCTTTTGTTTATCAAAAGCCATTTTAGACACCTCCCGTTACAGATAGAATGTCCAAATGGCCCCTTTGCTATCCGATCAGTCTTCCTGTGTCATTTCGTCATATTGCTCGGAAGTCATGAGGTTTTCGATTTCTTCAGCATCAGCCGGTTCCACGACGATCATCCACGCTTTTTCATACGGAGACTCGTTTACGAATTCAGGACTGTCATCAAGGTCTTCGTTCACTTCCGTCACCGTTCCGTTAATCGGTGCGTACAGTTCGGAAACGGTTTTGACGGATTCCACGCTGCCGAATGGCTCGTCCGCTTTAATTTCGGCGCCGACTTCCGGAAGCTCGACAAAGACGATGTCGCCAAGTTCGGCTTGCGCGAAATGTGTAATCCCGATGCGGGCTTTTCCGTCCTCAACTTTGACCCATTCGTGCTCTTTGGAATAACGCATATCTTTCGGTGTGCTCATCTAAATCCCTCCATTTTTTTCTTATAATAAGAAGATACCATAATTCTTTGAACCTGGCATTACATCCAATATTTTTCGAATTGGTCTTCTTTAAAGCCGACAGTGACTTTTTCGCCGTCTGTCGTAATCGGGCGTTTCAGGAGCATACCGTCTGATGCCAGGAGTTCGAGCTGTTCATCCTCTGACATATGGTACAGTTTTTCCTTTAAGTTCAGCTCGCGGTATTTCATTCCGCTCGTGTTGAAAAACTTTTTGAGCTCAAGACCGCTCTTTTCATAGAGGTCTTTAATTTCTTCTTTCGACGGAGTTTCCTCCGCGATATGTATTTCGTTTATTTCCTTACCGCGGTCTTCCAGCCATTTTTTCGCATTACGGCACGTTCCGCATTTAGGGTACCAGTAAAAATTTAACGACATCTTCTTCACCCCTTGTAAATGATCGTCGTTATTTTAACACAATCACTTGTAAAAACCTATAACGTTGCTTCATGAAAAAGCGCCCCTGATGAAGGAGCGCTTTCAGCATGTGATCAGACCGTATATTTTTCTTCACGGAAGACGGCGGCTGCCGCTTCACGTTTTTTCTGAATGAGGTTTTTCGGCGTCAGGCGCGTCAGTTTGCGCAGCACGGAAAGCATCATCCGGAGGGAATCTCCTTCCTCCATGGCGATCAGTGATTCTTTGGCGTGCGCTTCAATGTTCTGAAGGGCTTCCTGGGCAAAGATTTCCGTATATAACAGCTTCTGCGCGGCTTTTTCGGCACCGTCTGCCGCAATTGCTTTTTCCGTTCTGAGGACGGCTGATTCCAAAGCGTACAGCGCGCTGACAATATCGGCAATGTTCACCATGATTTCCTGCTCGCCTTCGATCTCTTTGCCGTATTTCTGCGCCGCGAGACCCGCTGTCAAGAGGGCGATCTTTTTCGCCTGTCTGACAATGTATTTTTCCTGTTCAAGAGGTTCTGATCCCGGCTCTTCAGGCATCAGCATCATGAGTTCTTCTTGGAGCGCTTTTGCTTTTTCAAAGAGCGGCAGCTGACCTTTTACGGCTTTTTTCAGGAACGTGCTCGTTACGATCAGGCGGTTGATTTCATTTGTGCCTTCAAAAATTCTGTTGATTCTTGAGTCGCGATAAGCGCGCTCCACTTCATATTCCTGCATAAATCCGTAACCGCCGTGAATTTGAACGCCTTCGTCGGCAATATAATCAAGCGTTTCAGAACCGCACATTTTGTTGAGCGAGCATTCAATCGCGTACTCGGCGATTGACTTCGCGACTTCGCGTCCGTCTTTTTGCTCCTCTTCCGTCAGTCTGCTCATATTATCTTCGAATAAGCCCACTGTTCTGTATACAGAGCTCTCCATCGCGTAAAGCCGAGCTGACATCGTCGCAAGCTTTTCCTGAGTAAGCGTGAAGCTTGAGATCGGCGTTTTAAATTGCCGGCGCTGGTTTGCATAAGCGGCAGACAGCTCAATCACCCGTTTTGAAGCGCCGATTGTGCCGACGGCAAGCTTGTAGCGCCCGATATTCAGGATATTAAAAGCGATGACATGGCCTTTTCCGATTTCGCCGAGAAGGTTTTCTTTTGGGACTTCCGCCTGATCTAAAATCAGCGTTCTTGTCGATGAACCCTTAATCCCCATTTTTTTCTCTTCCGGTCCCGTTGACACGCCCGGATAGTTCTTTTCTACGATAAATGCAGAAAACTTATCTCCGTCCACTTTAGCGTAGACGACAAAGACATCTGCAAAGGCGGAGTTTGTAATCCATTGCTTTTCTCCGTTAAGAATATAGTGTGTGCCCGCTTCATTCAAAACAGCCGTGGTTTTCGCGCCGAGGGCATCTGAACCTGAACCGGGCTCAGTTAAGGCGTATGCCGCGATTCTTTGTCCTGAAGCCAAGTCCGGCAAATAGTTTTTTTTCTGTTCTTCCGTTCCGAAGAACACGATCGGCAATGAGCCGATCCCGACGTGAGCGCCGTAAGACAGCGAAAAGCTGCCGGCACGTGAAAACTTTTCCGTAATGAAGGCTGAACTGATTTTATCCAGACCGATTCCGCCGTACTCTTCAGGCACGTCTGCTCCGAGGAGGCCGAGATCTCCGGCTTTTTTCAGCAGTCTGACCGAATGCTCGAACTGATGGTTTTCAATTTCATCGATATAAGGAAGCACATCGTTTACGACATAGTCTTCTGTCGTTTTGCCGATCATTTTGTGTTCGTCTGTAAAGTCCTCCGGAGTGAATATTTGATCATATCCCGTCTCTTCAATCAGAAAGCTGCCGCCTTTTTTGACGTTGACCGTTTCCTGTTTCATGTTCGTTTCCCCCTTTTTTTAAATGAGTTCAAATACGCCGGCAGCTCCCATGCCGCCTCCGATGCACATCGTCACCACGCCGAATTGCTCGTTTCTCCGTTTCATTTCATGAATGAGTGACAGGGTCAGCTTCGTTCCCGTGCATCCGAGCGGATGTCCGAGCGCGATGGCGCCTCCGTTGACGTTCACCTTTTCTTCATCTATCCCAAGCGATCTGATGACTTGAATGGCCTGTGAAGCAAAGGCCTCATTCAATTCAAAAAGCCCGATATCCTGTAATTCGAGTCCGGCAAGCTTGAGCGCCCGCGGGATGGCTTCAATCGGACCGATCCCCATTACCTCAGGCGGAACGCCGCCTACGGCAAAGGAACGGAATTTGACAAGCGGCGCCAATCCGAGCGACGAAGCTTTTTCGCGATCCATCAGCATGACAGCCGCCGCGCCGTCACTTGTTTGTGAAGAGTTCCCGGCCGTCACGGTTCCCGTTTTAGAAAAAGCCGGACGGAGCTTCGCCAAGACGTCAGCCGATGTGCCGGGACGAACGCCTTCATCTTGAGAAAAGGTAAATTGTTTTTTCCGCGGCTTATGGTCATCACCGACTTCTGTCAGCGATACTTCAACCGGCACGATTTCGTCATTGAATTTCCCTTCTTTAAGGGCTTTTGCGGCATTCTGATGGCTGCGGACGGCAAATGCATCCTGGTCTTCTCTGGATACGCCGTACGTTTCGGCTACCTGCTCCGCTGTGTGCCCCATGCTCATGTAATACTCAGGCGCATGCTCCGCCAAAGCGATATTCGGGCGGGTCACATGCCCCATCATCGGAACTTGCGACATGGATTCCGCACCGCCCGCAATGACGGTGTCACCCGCGCCGATCATGATTTTTTCAGCACCGTAAGCGATGGATTGGAGCCCGGAAGAGCAGTAGCGGTTCACCGTAATGGCCGGCACCGTATGAGGAAGCCCCGCCAGCGCACCGATATTCCGCGCCATATTTAATCCTTGTTCGGCTTCAGGTGTTGCACATCCGATAATTAAGTCATCGATATTTCCTTCATATCCGCCTGCCCGTTTCAGCGTTTCTTTTACACAAAGCGCGCCTAAATCATCAGGACGAACGGCTGCAAGCGATCCTTTTTTCGCTTTACCGACCGGAGTTCTCGCACCGGCCACAATGACTGCTTCTCTCATAAACACCCTCCTAGTTCCGTAAAGGTTTGCCTTTGACGAGCATATGCTGCATTCTCGCTTGAGATTTCGCCTCGCCAGCGAGGCTTAAAAAGGCTTCTCTTTCAATCTCGAGTAAATATTCTTCTGAAACCTCCGTGCCGAACGGGACTCTTCCGCCGGCAATGACATGGGCCAGCTTCTTCGCAATCTTCATATCGTGATCGGATAAATAACCCGACCGTCTCATTTGGTCTGCTCCGAGCAGTAATGCCGCACATCCGGTTTCTCCGGTGACTTTCACTTTTTTGCGGGCAGGCGGGCGGTATCCGCTGTCATATAAGGAAGCAGCCAGCTGTTTCGCATCGTGCAGCAGGTGATCCTGATTCATGCTGATACGGTCTGCCGCGGACAAAATCTTCATATCACGGGCTTCGTGTCCCGAACCGGACACTTTGGCAAGCGCGATTGTTTCGAAGGTTTTAATCGCCGCGTCCATCAGTTCACTTCCGCCGTCCAAATAATTCATGTACAGCTCTTTGTTTCCTCCGCCGCCCGGAATAAGGCCGACGCCGGTTTCAACAAGACCCATATACGATTCGCTCGCCGCCTGAACGCGTGCCGCCGGGAGACAGACTTCCGTGCCGCCGCCGAGTGTCATCCCGAATGGCGCCGCGACAACGGGTTTAGCGCTGTATTTGATGTTCAGCATCGTCTGCTGAAAACGGCGGATGACAAAATCGACTTCCATGAAGTTATCATCCTGAGCTTCCATCAAAATCATCGCAAGGTTTGCCCCCGCGCAGAAATGTCTGCCTTGGTTACCGATGACAAGACCTTTATAATTCCGCTCCGTTTCCTCAAGCGCATTGTCAATCATCTGAATAATGTCTAAGCCGATCGCGTTGCTTTTCGTATGAAATTCCAGCAGCGCGACATCATCGCCGAGATCAATCAGACTTGCACCGCTGTTTTTAGTGATAACGCCTTTTGTTTCTTTTAACGTCTGCAGGCTGATCCGTTTCGGATTTTCTTTCACAGCCCTGTATTGGCCGTCTGAATAATAAAATTGTGTTCCGTTTTCCTTCATATAAAATGTTTCATGACCCTGATCAAGCATTTCTTTCACCCAGCCGGGGAGTGCTGCGCCTTCTTCTTCGAGCCGCTCCGCTGATTTTCTGACACCAATGGCATCCCACATCTCAAACGGTCCGAGCTCCCATCCGAAGCCCCATTTCATGGCGTCGTCAATTGCTTTGATATCATCAGCGATCTCACCTAAAAGCCGGGCTGAGTATAAAAGTGTTTGCGATGTGATATTCCAAAGCAGGCGTCCGGCGCGGTCATCAGAGTATATAAGCGCTTTCATTTTGCCTTTGGCACCCTTTGCCTGTTTGGCGGCTTCTAACGCAGGTGTCTTCATTTTCGAGCGCTCACCGTATGTCATGGTCAGCGGATCGAGTTCATATATTGTTTTACCTTCTTTTTTGTAAAAACCTTGGCTTGATTTGCTGCCCAGCCAATTGTTTTTCAGCATGTCATTCATAAATTCAGGAAGCTTAAACATGTCTTTTTCAGCGCCGTCGGCTTTATCATATACGTTTTTTGCCACATGAGCGAAAGTATCAAGCCCCACAACGTCAAGGGTTCTGAAGGTCGCGCTTTTCGGTCTGCCGATCAAAGGTCCGGTCACCGTGTCCACCTCGCCGATGCGGCAGCCGGAAGAAAGCATTTCTCTTACCGTGACCAGCAGGCCGTACGTACCGATGCGGTTGGCGATAAAGTTTGGCGTGTCTTTTGCGATGACGACCCCTTTCCCAAGCGTGTTTTCTGCAAATGAAGTCATAAACTCCAGCACGTCAGGATCTGTTTCCTGAATCGGAATGATTTCCAGAAGCTTCAAGTAGCGGGCCGGATTAAAGAAATGGGTTCCTAAGAAATGAGCCTTAAAATCGGCAGATCGGCCTTCCGCCATTTTTGTGACGGAGATACCGGACGTATTGCTCGACACGATGCTTCCCGGTTTCCGGTATTCATCAACGAGTGAGAAAATCTGTTTTTTTACGTCAAGATTTTCGACGACGACTTCAATAATCCAATCAGCATCCTTCAATTGAGCTGCGTCATCCTCCAAATTCCCCGCCGTTATATAGTCGAGATTGGCAGCCGAAGTCAGCGGCGCCGGTTTTTGCTTCAGCAGCTTTTGCATGGCCGATCGGCTCAGTCTGCTGCGGACATCCGGGCTTTCTAATGTCAGCCCTTTTTTCATCTCATCCTTTGTCAGCTCGTTTGGCACAATATCAAGCAGCAGGACGGGAATTCCGATGTTAGCCAAGTGCGCGGCAATTCCGGACCCCATGACGCCTGATCCGAGAACGGCTGCTTTCTTTATAAACTTGTGCATGAGTCATCCCCCTTGAACTTTGAATGAATAGTCATTCATTTTTTCGGCAAAAAAAATGAAACCCTTTTCTTCTTTCATCTTAAAAGATTTTCAGGATGACTTCAATAGCAAATATGGAATTTTTTTAAATTTTTCTGCTTCCGCATGTTCCATGGCGCGGGCGGGAAACTTAAACCCGGAGGTGAAGGGAATGGTGCGAGGGAGAAAAGATCCGTCTTCTGCCGCAGTGAGCGCGGCCAGCATGAAAGGAAATGCGGGACCGAAACAAAAATACGGCGGCGGCAAACGGACGAGCCAAAATCAGCAATATAAAAAAGACAACATGGAATAACATGCTGCGGCTGCTTTTTGGAGCAGCCGTTATTTTTTGAAGATCCCTTTCAGCACAAATGCCGCATTTGCCGGGCGCTCGGCAATTCTTCTCATCAGGTACCCGTACCAATCGGTTCCGTACGGGACATACACCCTCATCCTGTATCCTTCTTCGGCAAGCTCCTTCTGGCGCTCCGTTCTGATGCCGTACAGCATTTGGAATTCAAACTGCTCCCGGGGAATCTGATGTTCGCTGATGAGTGTTTTCGTATAAGAAATGATGTCATCATCATGTGTCGCCACCGCCGTTTCATGGCCGCTCAAAAGCTGCAGCTTAATCAGCTGCTGAAAATGAAGATCGGTTGCTTTTTTATCAGGGAATGCAACGGCCGCCGATTCTTTATAAGCGCCTTTTACAAGCCTTAGCCTCGGCTTGTATGGCATCAGACCGCTGATGTCTTCAGCTGCGCGGTACAAATAAGCCTGAATGACGGTGCCGAGCATCGGGAAATCCGGCTTGCACCGCTTATACAGCTCAAGTGTACGGCCGCATCTTGAATAGTCCTCCATATCAATCGTTACAGGCACGCAGCGTTCTTTTGCCTCCGTCAATATGTCTCTGACATGCTGTTCCGCGAGCTTCTCGGAAATATCCAGACCGATGGATGTTAATTTCAGCGACAGCTCACAATCCAGTTGATTCTCGGCAATCGCCCTGATTGCTTTTTTACATTCTTCCGCCGTCCTTCTCGCATCCTTCTCTGACCCCGCATATTCACCTAGATAATCAATCGAAGCCGACAGCCCTTTTTGGTTCAGCCGCTTTACCGTTTTCACAGCTTCCGTGAGTGTTTCCCCTGCAACGAACCTTCCCGCGCCGAAGCGGATTCCGTAAGCCTGGGCGAATTTTGTAAGCATTTTATTTTTCGACAAAAATAAACATATGCTCCGCAGCAAAGATGAACTCCCTCCTTTTCTTTTATTCGTGTATGAATTTCCGATCGCAGAGAAAGCTAAAAAGAACAGAATTGAAGGAGGCGTTTATATGAACAACCAAGAGCAGAACGGAAACTTGCCGCCTGCCGTCATCTCAACGAAAGACCATTTGTATCTTGAGGACATGCTGAACTGGAATCTGCTTGCCATGAAAAAAGCGCATTTTATGGCGGAACACTGCCAGAATCAGACGTTAAAACAAGAGCTTGATCAAATCGGCCGGATGCATCAGAAGCATTATCAGCACATATTGGGCCGCTTGAACCCCGATCAAGGCGGGCAGACAACAACAAGCTATATGCAATAGGAGGACAATACATGGAACAGCAAAATCAAAAAATCACGAATCCGCAGACGCCCGTGCCCAATACGGCGCAAATGAATGACAGAGACTTGGTGAATGAGCTGCTGACGACGGAAAAATACATCACGGCTTCATATTGCACAGCCCTGCACGAGTTCAGCCACGAGTCTCTTTATCAAGATATTCAGGCGATTTTCGATGAGTCACAAAAAGCGCAAAGAAGATTATACGATGTGATGTTTCAAAATGGCTGGTATTCCATTGAAGCAGCCGATACCCAAAAGCTTCAGCAATCGTATCAGAAGTTCCAGCAGACTATTCAGCAGCAGTCTCCCTACCAGCAGTAAAACGAAGAAGGATTTGATGTTTTCGACAAGCATCAATCCTTTTTTTATTTTTGCACAAAAAGATTGACTTGTCATTAATCCTTATTTATATTTAACTAATGTTAATTATTTTCTCAAGGAACAAGATGAGGAGGAGTTATGAAAAACGCGGATCAATATGTGTCTGACATCCAGAAATCTCTTCAGACGCTGCTGCAAAACATACAGCCTGAAATGGTGGAAAGCATGGCAAAACACGAGGTGACGCCTGCCCAATTATTTGTTTTAGCCAGCCTGAAAAAACACGGGAGCTGCAAAGTTTCCGAAATTGCAGAACGCATGGAGGTAAAGCCGAGCGCAGTGACGCTGATGGCCGACCGCCTCGAACAAAAAGGACTTATCGTCCGCAAACATAACCAGCAGGACAGACGCGTCATCGACATCAGCCTCACCAAAAAAGGCGAAACAAAATTCGAAGATGTTGTGGAAGGACGGAAAGCGATACTGGCGCGAAACCTATCCGTTCTGACTGACGATGAACTGATTCAGTCCGTGAACATCATCCGCAAAGTAGCGGAAGCCGCCGAGAAATACGCGGCTGAGCAAAAAGAAAACGAATAGAAAAGAGGAGCTGCCGAAACATGAGCATTGAAAAGAAAGATCCAAAACGCACATTATTAATAACCGGCTTAATCATCGCCATGTTTTTCTCAGCCCTTGACGGCACCATCGTAGGAACGGCGATTCCTAAAATCGTGGGTGACCTCGGGGGATTAAGCATGATGACGTGGCTGACCACGGCATATCTTTTAACTTCGACGACGATCGTTCCGATTGCGGGGAAACTTGCAGATTTATTGGGGCGCCGCGTCGTCTATGTATCAGGTTTATTGATTTTTATGGGAGCTTCCGCACTGTGCGGAATGGCCAGCAACATGACGGAACTGATTATTTTCCGCGGACTTCAGGGAATCGGCGGCGGTGTCATGATGCCGATGGCTATGATCGTCATCGGGGATTTGTTCACAGGGAAACAGCGTGCCAAGTTCCAAGGGCTTTTCGGGGCAATTTACGGGCTTGCTTCCGTGATCGGCCCGCAAATCGGAGGATGGATTGTTGACTCATTAAATTGGAAATGGGTTTTCTATATCAACCTGCCTGTCGGAATTTTAGCCGTGATCTTTATCGCAAGAGGACTTCAAGGCAGAAAACAGACCGGGCCGATTAACTTTGACATCGCCGGCATTTTCACAATGATCGTCGGAATCGTCAGCCTCCTCCTCGCGCTCAGCTTCGGAGGAAAGGATTACGCATGGGGCTCTTGGCAGATTCTCGGTCTCTTTGCGCTTGCACTTGCCGGGATTGTCGGATTCATTTTCGCTGAAATCAAAGCAAAAGAACCGATTCTGCCGATGTACCTGTTTAAAAACAGAACGTTTACCGTACTGAATCTGATCGGCTTTTTCATGAGTATCGGCATGTTCGGCGCCGTTACGTTCGTTCCTTTCTTTATGCAGGGAATTATCGGAGTCAGCGCCACCGCGTCCGGCACGATTATGACGCCGATGATGGTATCTATGATTATCACAAGTATTATCGGAGGCCAGCTGGTTTATAAGATCGGTATTAAACCGCAAATCATGATCGGCATGCTGATCATGGCCGTCGGCTTCTTCTTATTAACGACCTTGCAGCTGGATACAAGCAAGCTCGCGGCTACATGCTATATGGCCGTGATCGGTCTGGGAATGGGGCTCGTCATGCCGCTTCTCACGCTCGCTCTGCAAGAAACGTTTTCAAAAGAAGAGCTGGGTGTTGTGACCTCTTCAAGCCAATTTTTCCGGATGATCGGGGGAACGTTCGGCATTACGGTGCTCGGCGCTGTCATGAATGCCAGATCAGGAAGCCTTTTAACCGACAGACTGGTGCCTTACTTAGACTCACTCCCGAAACAGGCAAGTGCCTTTGCCGCCCAGTTTAAAGGTATGATTGACAAGAATCCTGAAGGGCTGCTTCAATCCTTGTTCAGCCAGGAATCGATTAAGCAGATTCCGGCCGCATTTTCTTCCCATATCGTGCCGGTTTTGAAAACGTCACTGATGGATTCGCTTCACAGCGTGTTTTTCACAGGCCTGGCCTTTATCGCTGCCGGATTGATCCTCACACTGTTTGTTAAATCAATTAAACTGACTAACAAAAAAACAGGCAAACAAGAAGAAAAGGCGAAAGCCGTTTAACAAAGAAAAATCCCGCGGATGCCGCGGGATTTTTTTATATCATCTGGGAATGACCAGTCTTCCGCCTCATTGGAAATGGGGGGTAAAAATTCAAAAAATAGTGATGGAATCCTTTAATAAACCTTAAACATTTCATAGTTATCTTTATAGTACGACATAATAAAGTCACGAAAATTTCTTACCGAAGAAGATAACAGCTTATGTCTCATCCAAGATAAGCCGACTGGATATGAAGCAGAGTGATCAGTCACTTTTATAAAATTCAGCCCCAATGTTCTGCAAACTGAAATAGGAAGCAACGCAACACCTTGATCCAGCTTTATAATCTCGACCAGTAAATGAGAATCTGCCTCAAACGCAATATTTGGGGTGAAACCGGCTTTCTCACAAAGCGAGGCTGTAAAACCGCTATACTCTTCATTATTAGCAAGGGTAATAAATGGTTCATCGGCGACAAGGCGTAAAGAAATTTCTGTTTTACCCGTAAATCGGTGGTTTGAGGGCAAAGCCAGAACAATATCTTCATTTACCAGCACCCAACTCTCTATCTCTTCATCTTGAATCGGATGACCTGTTATTCCTAAATCAATGTCCCCTTTTTTTAAACTTGTTATGATCTCGCTTTTAACTCCGATTGCTTGGAGAATTTTTGATTGAGGGGAGCGGTTGATATATTCACTCATCAGTCCTGCAAGGAATCTTGGATTGGAAATAGATATTCTGATGGTGTCAGAAATTTGATGTTCCTCCAATTGAATTTCCGTTTGTGCATTTTCAATCTCAGTAAAAATCCTGTTTACATGTTTTAAAAGAATTTTCCCTGCTGAACTCAGCTTAATATTTCTGCCTTTTCTCTCAAACAAGGTTGTTCCCAGTTCATTCTCAAGTCTTTTTATAGTGAGACTTAAAGAAGGCTGGGCAATCTTTAATTGTTCTGCCGCTTTAGAAATATGTTCAGTATAGGCAACTGTCTGAAAGTATTTTAGCTGCAGCAATTCCATCTGTCTGCACCCCCTCATTTATTTCAATAAATATATATATATATACCTTATTATGTATTGGATTAAATGTAAATGCGAATGTAAGATAATAGCATAGTTAAATTGAAAAAACATAAAAAAGAAAAAGAAAGGGGTCTCATACTATGAAAATTGATGTGAATAACATTGTTAAAAATTTAAACACACCTTTAACATCACCTGCTTACCCCGTGCCAACCTATAAATTTGTTAACCGGGAATATCTTAATATTATTTACCGAACGGATGAAAAAGCTTTACGTGCGGCAGTGCCAGAACCTCTTGAAATTACTGAACCTTTAGTGAAATTCGAAGTGATGTGGATGCCCGATGTTTCCGGACTTGGCGCCTATACAGAGGCAGGACAAGTCATCCCTGTCAGCTTTAATGGTGAAGAAGGAGATTATGTACATTCTATGTATGTTGACAATTTCCCGGCTATTGCAAGCGGACGGGAACTTACTGCATATCCAAAGAAATTGGGTGCCCCTAAGCTGTATATAGACTCTGATACTCTTGTTGGCACATTGGATTATGGCAGTCTTCGTGTGGCAACTGCGACTATGGGATATAAACATTTCGAAATGGACAAGGAAAAAGCGAAAAGAGAAATTTGCCGACCTAATTTTATGGTTAAGATTGCTACTGATTACAATGGTGATTTAAGGGTTTGTGATTTGGTGCGAACGCAAATAACGAATATAGAAGTTAAAGGTGCCTGGGCTGGACCGGCGCGGCTTCAATTATTTGAACATGCTCTGGCACCTCTTGCAGATTTGCCTGTATTAGAAGTCGTTTCAGCATCTCATATCCTTACAGATTTAACCTTAAATGCAGCACAGCCGGTTTATAACTACTTAGAGGAAAAATAAGGAGCGTTTACAATGAGAATTGCAGTTTTAGGAGCAGGTTCTTTAGGAACCATAGTTGGAGCATATCTGTCTGCTGGCGGAATGGATGTCGAATTGATTGATTCGTACAAAGAACATGTAGATACTCTAAATCAAATAGGTGCTAAAGTAGTTGGTACAACGGAATTTCAAGCAAAGGTGAAAACCATTACCCCTGAAAACAAGTCAGGCAAGTATGATTTAATATTACTTCTGACGAAACAATTATATAATGACTCCATTCTTAAAGAGTTGCTGCCTTTTTTAAAGGATGACAGTGTAGTATGTTCCTTGCAAAACGGTATACCTGAACAGAAAGTTGCTTCGATCGTTGGTGATGAACGTGTTATTGCAGGTTCTGTTGAATTTGGTGCTACGTTTATTGAGCCGGGCGTATCCAGACTTACAACTGAGTATACTCAATTTAAAGAGTACGCTTTTCAAATTGGAGAATTACATGGTGAAACAACAGAAAGAATCCAGCGTATTAAATCGGTTTTAGACCTTATCGGCGGAACACATATTTCCGATAATTTAGTTGGAACGAAGTGGTCAAAATTACTTATCAATAATGCATTCAGTGGTTTATCAGCAGCATTAAACGGAGAATACGGAGACATTCTTGACCATGAAATCGGCATTGTTAGTGCAGTCCATATCGCAGATGAGACGATTAAGGTTGGACACGCCAATGGTGTCAAATTTGCGAAAATGGGCGGCCTTGATTTAGAATCTTTGGAATTAAGAAGTGAAAATGATATTCCTGAACGTATCCAAACATTTAGGTCAGCCATGGAACCATCCAGGCTGCTAAGAGCAAGTATGCTTCAGGATCTTGAGAAAAAACGCAAAACTGAAATTGATTATATTAATGGAGTTATTCCCAAAATGGCAGAAGGTACTGGAATTCCAACACCTTTTCATGATTTGGTTGAAGCACAAGTCAAATGTGCCGAAGAATCTCAAACAGTGCCCAATTTTGATACAAATATAAAAGCATTTGAAGAGTTATTACGTATCCGAAAGGAAATGTGATATATAGGAAAGAGAGAAAGGGATTGCTGCGGCGGTCCTTTTTTCTTGGTTCAGCAAGCGGAAGACATATACGTTAACAAACGGGTGCGTTAGTTATACTAAAGTTCTTCGCTATGAATTGAATGGCGCCTTTATTGATTCATTTTCAGCAAAAAAAGCTTCCGGCACCTCTCTTTGATGCCGAAAGCTTTTTATTGTTTTTTTCTGTGTGCTTCATTGAGCTGTTTAATATGCTGTATCGCAGCTTTGATGCCCTCTTTGGCGTCCGGGTAGGATTGATTCCAATGTTTGACGAGCGGAGGCATGCTTTTTGCGATATGTGTATACAAAATCCACTGCCTGACTTCTTCCTTTACATCCGGGTTTGTTTCGCCAAGCAATAGTTCCGTGTATTTCTCAAGCAGGCCGTCCAGCTGCTGCTGCAGTTTCTCTTCCATACCGTTCCCTTCCCTTTTTCATGACTATGACAATCGGGCGGTGAGGGCCGCTTCCTGCACGATACATCTGCCGCGTCCGTGCGGAATGCAAAGCGGCGTGCCGAACAGCGGATCTTGCGTTACCTGGCAGTTCATCGCAAAGACCTGCTGTACAAGCTCGCAAGTGATGACTTCTTCGGGACGGCCCTCTGCGTAAATCTGTTTATCCTTAATGGCGACCAGATAATGGGCATAACGGCATGCCAGATTGAGGTCGTGCAGCACCATGACGATTGTGCGTTTTTCTTTTTCATTTAATTCAAACAGCAAATCAAGAATTTCAATTTGATGCGTCATGTCGAGATAAGTTGTCGGCTCATCAAGCAGAATGATATCCGTATCCTGAGCGAGTGTCATCGCAATCCATGCGCGCTGGCGCTGTCCGCCTGACAAGGAATCCACAGGACGGTCGGCCATTTCCTCAAGCTTCGTCGCTTTAAGCGCTTTTGCCACTGCGTCTTCGTCCTCTTTGGACCATTGCTTCAGCCAGCTTTGATAAGGGTATCTTCCCTGCTTCACAAGCTGATGCACCGTCAGGCCTTCGGGAGCTGACGGACTCTGCGGCAAAATAGCGAGCTCTCTTGCCACTTCCTTCGTCGGAAGCTTAGCGATGGCTTTTCCTTCTAAAAGCACAGAACCGCCCCTCGGTTTCATCAGCCGGGCCAATGAACGTAAAAGCGTCGATTTTCCGCAGCCGTTGCTTCCGATCAATACAGTGATTTCGCCTTTTGGAATCGCGACATCCAATTCGTCAATGATAACAGTTTCTCCGTACCCTAAGCTCAGCGTCTCTGTAGAAATTGCACTCATACCGCTAACCGCTCCTTTTTTGAGTTTCCCAACACTATGTATATAAACAAATTGCCTAAACATTCAACGTGAGATCATGATTATATTGTAACAGAAATTAATGACTCTGAATATCATTATCAATTAGTTTTGGGCAAAAAAGCAGCGGACGGCGGTTATTTTTTTATTTCCGTCATTTCTCCATCGTTCTTTTTCAGTTTCAGATAAAAATGGTCATAGCGGCTGTCCAAATTAAAAGCCGAGAGCACCTGCCGGACGACCTCGCTTTCCTGCATCCGGCTGTTTACGGCAAGTTCTCCGAGGATCATCTTCATTTCATCAAGCGCTTCCTCGCCCTCTCTGTGAACCCCTGAGAGCTTGTCCCGGATGTCCGCCTTTTCATGACCGCCTTTTCTCTCATACAAACCTTCATAGCGGTTATGCTCCCCGGCTCCGTAGCTGACGCGAAGGGCAAAGCTGCTGTAAGGAACCGGCTTCGCGGATGACACGGGTGTGCTGTCTTGTTCCGCTTCCCGTTTTTCTTCATTCAATCGGCAGCCGGCAATCAGCATCAGCGTAAGACATAAAACGCCCGCCGTCCTGAACCATTTCATGCGATTCACTCCCATTCCATTCCGATCGTTTTTAGGTATTTCCAAGGAATGCGGCTGTCATTCATTAAACAAAAAAGAACCGGAGCGGTAACACTCCGGCCGGTTCATCTCAAGATTATCATTCAGTCAGCTCTAAAAATTCCTGCACATCCTGTACGGCAAGGCGGACCGCGTCTTCCCAAAACGACCGTTCCGTCAGATCCGCTCCAAGGTGCTTCATCGCCAAATCCTCAACAGTCATCGAAGCCGTGTCACACAAAAGCGCGATATATTTTTCTTCAAAATCCGCTTTTTCCCGAAGAGCTCTTGCATATATTCCAAGCGAAAATAAATAACCGAACGTATACGGAAAGTTGTAAAACGGCACTCCCGTAATATGAAAATGCAGTTTTGACGCCCAGAAATGAGGGTGGTATTCCCCTAATGAATCGCAAAACGCTTCTTTCTGCGCCGCTTCCATCAGTTCATTCAGTTTCTCAGCCGGAACGACGCCCTGCTTCCGCTCTTCATAAAAACGCGTTTCAAATAAAAATCTCGCATGAATATTCATAAACATGGCTACGCTTCTTTGAATTTTATCTTCAAGCAAGAACACCTTTTCATCCTTTGTCGCCGCTTGTTTCAAAGCGGCGTCGGCGACGATCATTTCCGCAAAGGTCGAGGCTGTTTCAGCCACATTCATGGCGTAGGCTCTGTTCAGCTGCCGCACTTGAAGCATGGCCTCCTGATGGAACGCGTGACCGAGCTCATGCGCCAGCGTCGATACATTCGAAGCGCTTCCGGAAAACGTCATAAAAATCCGGGATTCTCCGCTGTCGGGAAAGCTGGTGCAGAAACCGCCGACCCGTTTGCCGCTGCGGTCTTCCGCTTCTATCCACCGATCACGGAACGCTTTTTCCGTAAATGCGGACAGCTTTTTGCCAAACGTCGAAAATTGGCTGACGATCAGATTGGCCGCTTCATCATATGTATATTCTTTCGGAGCCTCGCCGATCGGCGCGTCCACATCATACCAGTTCAGCCGCTCAAGCCCTAAAAGAGACGCCTTTCGATTCAGGTATTCGGCAAAAGGCTTTTTATGATCGGTAATGACCTGCCACATGACATCCAGCGTTTCTTTTTTCATCCGGTTGATCGCAAGCGGCTCTTCCAAAGCGCTTTTCCAGCCCCGCGCTTTATAGATTTCCGTGCGGAAGCCGGCCAGATGGTTCAGCGTGCTGCCGAAAAGCTCCTCTTCTCCTTTCCACGCTTCATTAAGCTCTTTGAACACTTGATGTCTGATGCGGCGGTCCGGGTGCGCCATCATATTTTCCGCTTGGCCGACCGACAGCTCTTTATCCTCAAACGGAATCTTCATTCTGCCGACAGCCGCATTATACAGGTCGCCCCATGCGTGATAGCCGTCAACGGCCAGGCCTTCAATCAGCCTTTCTTCTGAAGCGCTGAGCTTCTCTTTGACACGATCTCTTCTCTCATTTAAAACATATGTGAGATCCTGAAGTTCCGGTTTTTGCAGCAGCTCCTCCCAGACCGGCTCGTCAATCCGGGCAAGTGTATCGTCAAGGGTGACCAGAGCGGATTTAAAATCACTGCTCAGCTGATTGATCCGCGCCCTCCATTCATTCGCTTTCTGATCATGAGTGTTCTGAGCCTGAAGACAGCCGACGAACGCTCCCGCCTGCCTGATCATGATCGCTGACCGTTCAAACCTATCAATCAGATTGATCATCTCCCGGCTTTCATCCGCATGCGTCGGAACCGTAAACGCTTCAACCGCATGTTGAAAAGCGCTTAGATGCTTTTTGAGCTCTTGTATGTATTGCTGAAACTCTTCCGACCGGCTCCCGCCCTCAAAAATGGAGTTTAAATCCCATGTTTCCTTCAATCCCTCTAATGCCATCTTTTCTTTACCCCTTTCTATCCGAAGCTGACTCCATTATAAAACAATTCTGACATATTTCCGAACGATTTCTCCTTCTTTCCGCGAGATGTTATACACTATGAGATAAGAACAAACGGGGAGGATTATAAGATGAACAGAAAAATTGCCATTGTAACCGGCGCGACGAGCGGATTCGGGCTGCTGACAGCGCTGAGGCTCGCCCGGTCTTATCACGTCATCGCAACAGCCAGACAGCCGGAGAAAGCTGAAATACTGAAAGAGGCCGCCGCTCAAGCGGGTGCATCCGAACATGTTACGGTCGTTTCTTTAGATGTGACAAATGAGCAGTCGGTGTCTGACTTCGGGAACACCATCAGCGGTTTCGGACCGGTTGACCTGCTCGTCAATAACGCCGGCACTGCGTACGGGGGATTTATTGAAGATGTGCTGATGGAACATTACAGACAGCAGTATGAAACGAATGTAGTCGGTCTGATTCACGTCACAAAAACCGTGCTGCCTTATATGCGAAAACATGGCGGGGCGAAAATCTTCAATATCAGCAGTATCAGCGGACTGACCGGTTTCCCGGCTCTATCTCCGTATGTCTCTTCCAAGTTCGCGGTTGAAGGGTTTACAGAGTGTCTGCGCCTCGAACTGCTGCCTTTAGGGATTGATGCCGCTTTAATAGAACCGGGCTCCTATAAAACGTCTATTTGGGAGACGTCTCTCTCCAATCATCTTACGGCACCCGGCAAAGATTCGCCTTATTACCGCTATTATCAGCAAATCGAAGCTTACTTCAAAGCCAACGCATCCAAAAGCGGCGATCCTGATGACGTAGCGGAGCTGATTTATCAATTGGCACAAAGGAAACGGCTGAAGAAACTGCGGTATCCGATCGGCAGGGGCGTTAAGCTGACATTGGCTTTCCGCTCACTCTTTCCGTGGTCCGCCTGGGAATCGATTATAAAGAAAAAGCTGTTCACTTAAACTAAATTATAATAATTATAATTTAGTATTGATTTTTAATTGATATGTGGTACAATTAAATTAACAGATCACAGGGAGGACGATGAATATGAATACACAAAACGCGAAAAAAACTGAAACTCTTGTTGAGAAATCAATGAACACACAATTATCAAACTGGTTTATCCTTTACTCTAAACTGCACCGCTTCCATTGGTACGTAAAAGGCCCTCATTTCTTTACGCTTCATGAAAAATTTGAAGAACTGTATAACGAAGCGGCGGAAACGGCGGATGCCATCGCAGAGCGTCTTCTGGCCATCGGCGGACAGCCTGCGGCGACTTTGCACACTTACCTTGAACAAGCTTCCATTACGGATGAAGGCCAGGAAAAAACGGCTGCTGAAATGGTGGAATCACTGGTTCAAGACTATAAACAAATCAGCCGCGAATCAAAATTTGTCATCGGCATCGCCGAGGAACAAAATGACCCGTCAACTGCCGACCTGTTTGTCGGATTAGTTGAAGAAGCGGACAAGCATGTGTGGATGCTGTCAGCCTACTTGGGAGAATGACGAAAAAAAGCTGAACCTCAGTTGAAGGTTCAGCTTTTTTTATGCGTTCAGCTTGCGCTTTCGGTTTGTTTCGTTAATGTGACGTTCAGCGTCTTTTTGCTTCCGCTTCTGAGCACTTGAACAGTCGTTTTATCTCCGATTTTCAGCTGATTATATAAGATCTGTCTGATATCGGCGCTGCTGCCGACATCTTTGCCGTTCAATTGTACAATGACGTCATTGGATTTAATGCCCGCTTTCGCAGCCGGTGAGCCGGATTGCACTTCTTTTACGTAAACACCCTTAGACAGCTGGTCGCCGAACAGTCCGAGCGTGTTTTCCTGATAGGTTTCCGGCACTTGCGCCATGTCAATCATCTGCACACCTAAAAATGGGCGCTCGACTTTTCCTTTTGCAAGCAGCTGGTCGACTATCGGTTCTACATCATTGCTCGGAATGGCAAAGCCGAGTGACTCCACGCCGTTTTCACTGACTTTCATGCTGTTGATCCCGATAACTTGGCCGCTTGAGTTGATTAACGGGCCGCCGCTGTTTCCGGGGTTAATCGCCGCATCCGTCTGAATCACGTTCATTTCCACTGTGCCTTGGGATGTATCGGCGTCTACCGTTCTGTTCAGCCCGCTGATGACACCTTGTGTGACGGTGCCGGAAAACTGCTGGCCGAGCGGGTTGCCGATGGCAATCACTTTATCGGCAATGCGGAGCTTGGAGGAATCCCCGAAGCTGGCCGCTTTTTTGACATTGGACGAGCTGATTTCCAATACAGCCAAGTCACTGATGGCATCCTTTCCGACAAGCTTTGCCGTTTCGGTTTTCCCATTGTAAAGAGTGACCGACAGTTTGTTCGCACCTTCTACGACATGATTGTTTGTAATGATGTACGCTTTTTCGCCGTCTTTTTTGAAGATGACGCCTGACCCCGTGCCGCTCTCCGTTTCAGAGCTTGAACCGCCGTCAAGTCCGAACTGGCTGCTTTGCGAAGCTTGGTAGTTGGACACTCCGACAATCGCAGGCTCCAAATCTTCTACCATATCCGCTACACTTGAGGTATTTTTCAAAGGCGTTGACGTAAAATTCGAAGACTGAACTTGTTTCGTATCAGAAACGGCTTCTGTCTTATGCTGCTCACCCGGCAGGTTTGGCACAATGCCAAGCACGAGGCCGCCGCCGATAATGCCGCCTAAAATCGGGCTCAGCCAAGCGGCTCTCCGTTTTTTTTCTTTTTTCACGGCAGCCGTTTTTTCAAATTCCGTACCGGCCGCCGTCTCGTTTTCCGCTTCTTTCGAGACGGGCCCTTCGAGTAGCTCCGGCTCCTGATGGCTGATCTGCTGCTGTTCATTTCTGTTTTGTTCCGTATGTGAAAGATCTGACTGATCGCGGCTTCTGCCGTCATCTCGATGATCATTCATATTCACGCACACTCCTTCAGCATGTTTTCATTCTATCGATTACATATTCATCGCATGTACAAGTTCTATTGTCCCAATAATAAGGAGAAAAGCAAAGCTCCAAAACAAAATGTGTTTGAACATGTTATCTTCCCCGCTTTTTTTCTTCCTTTCTTCCCTTATACACATCATAAACAAACATTGTGGGATAAAAATGAAAAGAATATGTGAAATTATGAAAATGCGGCTTGAGTGTGTTAAAACTAGTATAATGACGTTGAAAGGATGTGAAATGCCTTGTCATACACCATTTATCTAGTTGAAGATGAGGATAACCTGAATGAACTGCTCACAAAATATTTAGAGAATGAAGGCTGGAACATTACATCTTTCACAAAAGGCGAAGATGCCAGAAAGCAGATGCAGCCGTCTCCCCACTTGTGGATTCTTGACATCATGCTTCCGGATACGGACGGCTATACATTGATAAAAGAAATAAAAGAAAAAGATCCCGATGTGCCGGTTATTTTCATTTCCGCGCGGGATGCGGATATTGACAGAGTCCTCGGGTTGGAGCTCGGAAGCAATGATTATATCGCCAAGCCCTTTTTGCCGAGAGAACTTATTATACGGGTCCAGAAACTGCTCGAGCTCGTGTATAAAGAACAGCCCGCCGCAAAGAAAACCGGCATCACCGTTTCTTCCTACAATGTGATCGAAGATGCCCGAGAGGTTTATGATGAAACCGGCAGCCTGGTCAATTTGACGTCTAAGGAATTTGATCTGCTGCTTTTATTTCTTCACCATAAAGGACACCCCTTTTCCAGAGAAGATATCCTGCTGAAAATATGGGGCCATGATTATTTCGGCACTGACCGGGTGGTCGATGATCTTGTGCGGAGGCTGCGGAAAAAAATGCCCGGGTTAAAGGTTGAAACCATTTACGGATTCGGCTACAGGATGATGACGTCATGAAAAATAAGCCTCTTGCTTTTCAAATATGGGTGGTCATTTCAGGCATCCTCTTAGCCATTTCGATTCTGCTTCTCGTGCTGTTCTCAAATACGCTGCGTAATTTTTTCACGGATGAAACGTATACGACCATTGAAAATGAACAGCATGTACTGACGGAGTACCGGCTGCCCGGATCGATCGAGCGGGGATATTACAGCGAGGATGCGACCGCGCCGACGACTTTCCGATCCGTTCAGCACGTTCTTCTGCCGGAACGGGAGGAATCGGCCAGTGACAAAGACTTGAACTACTTTTCTTCTTCCTTTATCCATAAGGTGTACAAGCTCGCGGGCCGCCAGCACAGCGTCACGAAACGATACAGCGCGGATATCAGCGGTGAAAAAGTATTTTTCGTCATTAAAAAAGGCCTCACCATTAACGGCCAGGATGCGATGATGCTGTCTTACGCCCTTGATTCTTATCGTGATGATCTGGCATTCACCCTGTTCAAGCAGCTGCTCTTTATCATTGCCGGCGTGATTTTGTTAAGCTGGATTCCGGCGATTTGGCTTGCCAAATATCTCTCGCGCCCGCTCGTTTCCTTAGAAAAGCATGTCAAACGGATTTCAAAACAGGATTGGGATGATCCGGTCATCGTCGACAGAAAAGACGAAATCGGAAAATTAGGCCATACCATTGAAGACATGCGGAGCAAGCTGGTGCAAAAGGATGAAACGGAAAGAACGCTCCTGCAAAATATCTCTCATGATTTAAAAACGCCTGTCATGGTGATAAGGGGCTATACTCAATCAATAAAGGACGGGATTTTTCCTAAGGGGGATCTGGAAACCACAATTGATGTCATTGAAGGCGAAGCAGAAAAACTCGAGAAGAAAATTAAGGATTTATTATATTTAACGAAGCTTGATTATTTAATGAAGCAGCGGGTGCACCATGAGACATTTGACATTGTGAAGGTCACGGAAGAAGTCATTGAACGGCTCAAATGGGCCCGGAAGGAATTATCGTGGACCGTTGAAACAGAAGATGCATTAATGATGCCCGGTGATCCGGAGCAATGGAGCAAACTTCTTGAAAACATTCTCGAAAATCAAATCCGCTATGCAGAAACGGCGATTCACATTCGGATCAGCCAAAATCAGCAGCAGATTGTCATGACGGTTAAAAATGACGGGCCTCCGATTGAGGATGAGATGCTATCCAGCTTGTACGAGCCTTTTAATAAAGGGAAGAAAGGCGAGTTCGGCATAGGACTCAGCATCGTAAAACGGATTTTAACCCTGCATAAAGCATCAATTTCAATTGAAAATGACCAATCGGGTGTAATCTACCGAATTATCATACCAAAGTAGACTGTAGTGTTTCATTGCAGTCTTTTTTTATGTGAAGGAATAGCCGTTAAAATCTCTGTAGTTTGCTTTCAGCGGTTTTTGGCATTGATGAACCCATTTCTTTTCACAAATTGTCTTTTTCGGATATTTCACCTTTTCGACTTTAATTCCTCTGTTTCGCAAGCGGCTGATCATTTCATCTAATTCTTTCATTTTCAGATTCACCCTTTCGCCAGAACTTTGACCATTCGGTCAGCTCACTTTATAATATAAATAAAACAAAACAAAAAAACAAGTTACAATCAGGTTAAATTTACGGAATATCAATATGACCATATAGTCATACATGAGAAGCACAAGCCAGCCTCCTGGCTCCGAAAGGGTGGAACCATTGAAGGAAAAAGAAAAGCTGATCATTGAAGCAGCAATTAAACTGTTTGCCCGAAAAGGGTACAAATCTACATCGGTTCAGGAAATCGCCGATGAATGCAAAATCTCAAAAGGCGCTTTTTATCTTTACTTTCCTTCCAAAGAAGCACTGCTTCTATCCATGCTGAATTACTACTATGATAAAACGTTTACCCGAATCACGACGATCCAAACGGAGGGTGACAGTCCGAGAGCCGCTTACCAAAAACAGCTTGCGGTGTTTTACGAATCGATTCTCGCCCATCAGGATTTTATTACCGTGCAGATGAAAGACGGTTCACTTCCTTATACCGAAGAAGCGGCGCAGTGCGGAAAGAGAATCCGCCGGTCGATCCTGCAGTTTCATATCGACAGTCTTCTTGCGATTTACGGAGAAAAAGTTGAACCATACACAGCCGAGCTTTGTTTTTTAATAGAAGGAATCAGTCAGATGTATCTTGAATATCTCATTCTGACCGGCCGGTCCGTACAGCCTTCGCTTTTGGCAAATACCGTGATTCACAGAATTGATGACATCGTAAACGGAATGGCGGACAGACATGATGTAGCGTTTATTTCTCTTGATGAGGCAAGCTCACTGTTTGGCCCCCTTCATAACGGGCAGCCCGATCCTTTAAGCCAATCGATCTTGCAGACCCTCCGCACGCGCATCGGCACGATGGACAAGACGCAAGCATCTGAATTCACCGAGAGCTTGGATATTCTGGAAGCGGAAATGAAGAAAAAGTCGCCGAAACCGGCAATCATCAAAGGAATGATTTTGAATTTGAAGGAATCCGACCTGCTGGCTGAAGATGCAGAACAGCTCAGATTTTTACTGAAACAGCAGTTTATTTAGAAGAACGGCCGCAATGACTGCAGCCGTTCTTTCTTTTTATGCTTTCGGGTGCACCATATCTTCCGGACGCACCATTTCATTAAATTGTTCTTCTGTCAAAAGGTTCAGCTGTAATGCCGCTTCTTTCAGCGTCAGGCCTTCTTTGTGGGCAAGCTTGGCGATTTTCGCGGCGTTTTCATAACCGATGTGCGGGTTAAGCGCCGTAACAAGCATTAATGAGTTAGAGAGATTTTCCTGAATCGTCTCTTGGTTCGGCTCAATACCGACAGCGCATTTGTCATGGAAGGAATTCATTCCGTCACTGAGCAGCTGCACGGTCTGCAGGAAGTTATAAATGATAACCGGTTTGAAGACATTCAGCTCGAAGTTTCCTTGGCTGGCCGCAAATCCGATTGTCGCGTCATTTCCCATCACTTGCGCGGCGATCATTGTCAGCGCCTCACTTTGCGTCGGGTTGACTTTGCCCGGCATGATAGAGCTTCCCGGCTCATTTTCAGGAATGACGATTTCGCCGATTCCGCAGCGCGGGCCGCTTGCCAGCCATCTGACATCGTTGGCAATCTTCATCAGGTCGGCAGCCAATGCTTTTAACGCGCCGTGAACGTGAGTGATTTCATCATGACTTGTGAGCGCGTGGAATTTGTTAGGCGAACTCTTGAATGTCTGCCCCGTTACTTTTGTGATTTCTTCCGCGACGAATTCACCGAACTGCGGGTGGGCGTTGATTCCCGTGCCGACTGCCGTGCCTCCGATGGCAAGCGCGCGGATTTTTTCCGTTGACTCAAGAATCATTTCTT
The DNA here is from genome assembly GCF_041222765.1 of Bacillus sp. JNUCC-21. Lineage (NCBI taxonomy): Bacteria > Bacillati > Bacillota > Bacilli > Caryophanales > Bacillaceae > Bacillus > Bacillus sp. JNUCC-21. The sequence continues at coordinate 3,406,406 of NZ_CP166019.1, forward strand.
TCGAACGGTCAAGCATGTATACCCAGCCGCTGATTTCCTGTCCGAGCGTCAGCGGAGTGGCGTCCTGCAAATGCGTGCGTCCGATTTTCACAATATCCTGATAAGCTTTCGCTTTTTCATCAAGCGTCGCGCGCAGCTGATCAAGCGCCGGAACGAGCTGCTCATATACGGCAAGAACCGCCGCAACGTGCATCGCCGTCGGGAATGTATCGTTTGAGCTTTGGCTGCGGTTGACGTCATCATTCGGATGAATCTTCAGCTCGGAATTTTTTTCTTTCAATAAAGCAGTCGCGCGGTTGGCCACCACTTCATTCATGTTCATGTTGCTTTGCGTGCCGCTTCCCGTCTGCCAGACAACGAGCGGAAAGTTATCGTCGTATTTGCCGTTTAAAACATCGTCACATACAGCGGCAATCGCCTGTGCTTTTTCAGACTCTAAGTTGCCGAGGCGTTCGTTGGCGATCGCTGTGCTTCTTTTCAATATTGCAAACGCCTTCACAACACGCTGAGGCATTTTTTCTGAACCGATTTTGAAGTTCTCTTTGCTGCGCTGTGTCTGAGCGCCCCAAAATTTATCTGCCGGAACTTTAACTTCTCCCATGGTGTCTTTTTCAATTCTGTAGTCCATTTATGTATCCCTCCATAACAGTTGCTTCACCCTGAGTATTATTCGCCAGTAACAGATGAAACCCTTTTTATTTTTCGGCCTTGGCCGTTTTTAATTTCAGCTCAAGATAGACGCGCGAATCCTTAGAGTATTTATACTTCGGATTTGTTTTACGGTATTCTTTCGACGTGTAAGCCACTTCGTAATGCGCTTCAAATGATTTGATGAGCTGTTCAATTTCTTCGGCATTTCCTGCCAGTCTGACTTGTGCCACATCTCTCCTCCGCTTTCATAAAAAAACTTGTACCATTAAATACTTTATCATAGTATATCATTTTTTTAACAGGAAAAGATAACCTCAATTAAGGATTGGAAGGCGGGTGACTGTCGATGGCGCAATCGGAATTCAAGGAATATATACACGTTAATCTGGCACTGGTGCTTCCCCACGTAGAGCAGAATGATGACCTGGTTCAAAATAAAAAGATGCTTCCGAACGGGCTTGTTTTTTATTATATGTATCTGAGTGAAATGAACGACGAAGACAAAATAAAAGAGGCGATTGAAACGCTGCTTCAGGAGGAAGACACTCTGACGCTGGATACGGTGACGAGACGTCTTGATAAGATCGACGCCCGTCCGGTCTTTACGTCGAAGGAAGCCGTCATCTCCATTCTGCGGGGAAAATGCGCCGTGTTTATTAACGGACTTGACAGCGTATACATTTTGTCTACGGGAAAAAGAGAAAAAAGAAGCGTGAATGAACCCACATCCGAAAAGGTCGTAAGAGGTCCGAAAATCGCCTTCATAGAAGATTCTGATACAAACGTCGCCATGATCAGGCAGCGCACGAACCATCCGAAGCTGAAAACGAAAAAGGTTCCGATCGGAGAAAATAAGTTAAAATACGCCACGGTCATGTACATAGATGATAAGGCGGACCCGTCTGTCGTCAGCGATGTTGTAAAGCGCCTCAGCGAAGTGAAGATGGACGACATCCAGGATTCCGGAACGCTTGAGGAGCTTATTGAGGATAATAAGTATTCGCCCTTTCCGCAAATACAAAATACGGAACGGCCTGATAAAGTCTCTTCCGCCTTGTTCAACGGCCGCGTCGCCATCCTTGTCGACAACTCGCCGTTTGCGCTGGTGGTTCCGGCTTCTTTAGGAATTTTAATGCAGTCTCCCGATGATTATTATGAACGGTGGATTTCCGCCTCGCTCATCCGGGTGCTGCGGTTTACGTCTATTTTTATTACGCTGTTTTTTTCGTCCATTTATATCGCCCTCGTTTCGTTTCACCAAGGGCTGCTGCCGACATCGCTTGCAGTCACCATCGCGGCGAACAGAGAAAACGTTCCCTTCCCGCCTATCATTGAAGCGATGGTAATGGAAATTACGATAGAGCTGCTGAGAGAAGCGGGCTTGAGGCTTCCCAGCCCGCTCGGCCAGACGATCGGATTGGTGGGCGGAGTCGTCATCGGCCAGGCGGCCGTTGAAGCGAATATTGTCAGCTCCATCATGGTCATCGTGGTCAGCATTGTCGCGCTTGCTTCATTTACGGTGCCGCAGTACGGGATGGGTCTGTCATTCCGTGTGCTCCGTTTCATTTCGATGTTTACCGCCGCAGCTTTCGGGCTGTACGGCATGATTTTATTTATGCTGGCGATCTACACTCATTTATCGAGACAGCGAAGCTTCGGTTCTCCGTATTTCTCGCCGAATGGATTTTTCAGCTTAAAAAACGCAAACGACTCTATTCTCCGTCTCCCTATTAAAAATCAACCAAAAGAGGCGAAAAACGTAAATGAGCCAGAAAACAACTCTCAATAAGCTTACAAGCTATCAAGGGACGGCATTGATTTCCAACACGATGCTCGGGGCGGGACTCCTTACCATGCCGCGGTCGCTGTCATCAAGGGCGAATTCGCCGGACGGCTGGATTGCATTATGTCTGGAAGGCGTCATCTTTATCTTTTTGATTTATCTCAATACGCTCATTATGAAAAAGCATCAGTACGGATCATTGTTTGATTATATGAACGAAGGCCTCGGCAAATGGGCGGGAAATATCGTCAATCTTATGATCTGTCTCTATTTTATAGGAGTCGCCAGCTTCGAAGCCCGGGCGATGGCGGAAATGGTCAAATTCTTTTTATTGGAAAGAACGCCTGTGCCGGTTACGCTGTTTATCTTTATCGCCTGTTCCGTTTATTTGATTATCGGCGGCATGAGCGATATCGGCAGGCTCTTTCCTTTCTATTTAACGATTACCATTATTATTTTGCTGGTGGTGTTTTCCTTCAGCTTTAAAATATTTGATATCGACAACCTGCGGCCGGTGCTTGGACAGGGGTTTTCTCCCGTTATGGCTTCCTTGACCGTCGTTTCTGTTTCATTCTTAGGAATTGAGATTATGCTGTTTCTCCCTGAGCACATCAAAAATAAAAAGCACACGTTCCGTATGTCGGCCATGGGCTTTGGCATCCCGATTATTTTATACATCATTACCTACGTGCTCGTCGTCGGCGCCTTAACCACCCAGGATGTCAAAACAATGATCTGGCCTACGATTGCGCTTTTTCAATCATTTGAAATCAAAGGGCTTTTTATCGAAAGATTCGAGTCTTTTTTGCTTGCCGTCTGGATTATCCAATTTTTCGCCACCTATGTATCGTACGGATATTTCGCGACATCGGGTCTTAATAAAATTTTCGGGCTGAAGCACAAAAAGGGCATCATTTTCGTAGGCATTGCGACATTCTTCGGATCATTGATGCCCAAAGACGCTAACAAGCTGATGCTGTTCAGTGATATTCTAGGCTATATCTTCTTGGTTTTCTTTTTGCTGCCTTTACTGATGTTTGCAGTCGTCGCTGTGAAAAGGAAGGTGAAAAAAGCGCAATGAAGAAATATATCGTAATCATTCTTTGCACATTGCTTTTAGCCGGATGCTGGGACAGCCGCAATATAGAAGATTTGAGTCTCGTTATCGGCGTCGGGCTCGATAAACCCGAGGAAGAAAACGTGGAAGTGACGCAGCAGATTCTGGTTCCGCAAAAAGCAAGTTCCCAGCAGTCGTCGTCAGGGAGCGACACGACAAAGGTGACTTCCACTTCCGGAGAAACCGTCCATCAAGCCTTACGAACGGCATCATTAAAAAATCACCCCGCTTTCTCCCAGCACTTGCGTATCATGCTGTTTTCCGAGGCGCTGTTAAAGGACGACATCCCGCTTGACGCATTAATGAACCAATTTATCAGGGACAACGGTACGAGAAGAAGCTGCAATGTGATGACGGTGCCGGATAAAACGAAAGATATTTTCAAAATCAGTGACCAAGGAGAACCTGCGTCAAATACGATCTATGACTTAACGGAGAATAATTCGGTCACCATCCGGATGATGGCGCCCGTGACATTGGGGGAAATATCAGAGAAAATCGCCAAGGGCGAGACCTTTGCCCTTCCTCAAGTGCGCCAAGTGGGCAGCAGACTGGAAATCTGGGGCGCTACCATTATTAAAAATAAATTCTGGTATGCGAATTTAACGCCTTTACAAGTCCAGAATATGAACCTGTTCACAGGCACGGTAAAGGGAGGCGTCACGTTTGCAAAGCATGACAATCATTATTTATCCTTCGAAGTATTTTCCAGCAAATATAATGTAAAAACAAAATATAAAAATGGAAAATTCAAGTTTATCGTAACCCGGTTTGTTGAAGGCCGTCTGTCTGAGGATTGGAACCCGAAAGAAGATTCTTTCAAGGAGTCTTATATAAATGAAATCAAAAACGCGGTAAAACGCAGCATTCATTCAGATGTCATGGCATTCATTGATTACATGCAGCATGAGTTGAAAGTGGATATTACCGGGTTAGGCGATCAAGTCCGGATTCATTATCCCGATAAATGGAAAAAGATATCCTCTGACTGGGATCATCATTTCAGTGAATCGGATATTGAATACAAAGTCAAAGTCGCCATCAGGGATTTCGGAACAAAGGGAATGTCCCAATGACCCCGTCCCTCGGGAGAGTGTGCTGGCGCCGCTCTCCTTTTCTTATGTCACGAGATGATTGCGGTGGGCATATACGGCTGCCTGCGTGCGGTCACTGACATCAAGCTTTGACAATATATTCGTAATGTGGGTTTTCACCGTTTTAATCGTAATGAACAGCTCTTCACCAATCTCTTTATTCGTCTTGCCTTCCGCGACGAGACAGAGGATTTCCAGTTCTCTTTTTGTCAGCGTTTCATGCGGAAGCTGATTCTCTGAATGGCGCAGCCTTGACAGCACTTTTCCAGCCACCTTCGATTCAAGCTTCGGTTCGCCCTTGGCAGCCGCTCTGATGGCTTCGGCTATTTCTGCCGCCTTGGACGTTTTCAGCAAATAGCTGAGCGCTCCCGCTTCGATCACCGGATACACTTTGTCGTCATCAATGAAGCTCGTCAGCACGATGATTTTCGGATCATTGAGTGTCGCGCAGATCTGTTTTGTCGCTTCGATGCCGTCCATGCCGTCCATGACAAGGTCCATTAAAATCACATCCGGCAAAAGCGCTGCGGCCAGATCGACGCCCTGCTGCCCGTCTGATGCTTCACCGGCGACTTCAATGTCCGGCTGTGCTTCTAAAAATGCGGCCAGACCCATCCTGACCATTTCATGATCATCAATCAGTAACACTCGAATCACTGTCGTTCTCTCCTTTTGTTTTCTGATAAATCGGGACTTTCACGTCGATCTGCGTGCCTTTTCCCTTTACGGAGATAATTTCCGCTATGCCGCCGATTTCACTCGCTCTTTCCTTGATGGAATGCAGGCCGTATGAGGATGCTTTCACTTGATCCATCGTAAAACCCGCCCCGTTATCAATGACTTTAAGCTGAAGTTTTTGATGTTTCGCGCCGAGCCTGACGGTGACCTTGGTCGCCTTTGAATGTCTGAAAACGTTGGAAAGCGCCTCCTGCACGATGCGGAACAGATGGTCTTCAACGCCTTTTGACACACCCGTATCGCTGATGTCCCACTCAATATCCAGCGGCTGCTTCGCTTTGAACTCTTTTAACAGCTCAATCAGCCCTTCTTTTAAGCCTTTTCCTTCTAAAGTGACGGGCCGCAAATGCAACAGCAGCGCTCTCATCTCGTTTTGCGCTTCCCCCGCCATATGTTCAACCATGCGAATCCGTTTGACGATTTTGTCATCCGCATCTTTCACCTGCTCTAAGACGGCGGATGTCATCATAGAAATGGCAAAGAGCTGCTGGCTGACGGCATCGTGCAGATCGCGCGCCAGCCGCTGGCGTTCTTCAGTGATGACTGATTTTTTCATTTGATCCTGCCATTCCGCCCGCTCGTTGGAGAGCTTTTGCAGCGATGTGACCTGGAGCTCGACCCGCTTGGCCATTTCGTTGAGCTGGTCTGCCGCCAGACCGATTTCATCATCGCCGAGCGGCGGCACCCGATAAGCAAAATTGCCGTTTTCAAATTTCAAAACCGCTTCAATCAGTGTATCCATTCTTGTTTTCAGGCGGCCGCCATATACATAACCGGAAATCAACCCCGCCGAAAGAGACGCCAGAAGCAGGATGACCACAAACGGAATACCGAACCAGCCGGAAGAAAACAGCAGCATCGGGTCAAGCCCGTAATACAGCAGCATCAGCGTAATAAACACCGCGCAAAGGAGCAGACTGAGTCCCGCGGTCATCCGCATGGCGCGCCACTGAATATTGGCGAGTAATTTTTTCCTCATAAATACTTCACATCCACATCGCCGATGAATAACGAAATTGAAATTTTAATCCGCCGCGGCGAGTCGCCGTACTCAGACGATACTTTATACAGATTCGGGCTCATGCCGCTTTTCTTAGAGCCGAGCAGGTTCATATCGCCGATAAAAGCCGATGAACTGACGGACACTTCGATATCCGGCGGGACGTACACATCGACATTGCCGATGACACCGCTGATGGTCATCGTGCTTTCTCCTTCGGGAATCATCGCTTTTGACAAATCAATTTTCACATCGCCGATGAATCCGGAAACATTTAAATCATTCAGCTCAAACGGGTCCTTCATCATCCGGAGCTCGCCGATAAAAAAGCTGCGGAGGTCCGGCTGTCTGCTTTCCGTCTGGGCGGAAGACTTTGGCTGCTCTTCTTTTTCAAGATTGATTTTCTTCTCTTTATGTTCATACACGCGCTTTCCTTTCAGGAGCCTGTAGCCCGCGTATATGAGAAAGGCGGCGAAGGCATAGCCGAACAGGTTAAAGGTGGCGCTGAACAGGTTCCTCAAAAATAAAAAAGCGGCAAAGATATACAGGACGGAGCCGAGCCAGCCGCGGGAATATTTATTAAAAATATAACCTGTAATCAGAAAAAAGAGCGGCCAAAACAAGAAGTCGCCGATGCCGATAATACGCAAAAACATGCTGACGCCTAATAAGGCGATGATAAGTCCGAGAATCTGTTTTTTTGCCATCAGCTGCTTGCCCCTCCTTTCCTTGACTATTGCAGTGCAATATTGCCGCTCGTCACTTTTATATCAATCGGCCTGGCGCCGCTGCCTTTCATGCCGGTAAATGCCCCGCCTTCCTTACTCGTTTTCTCAAAGGAATAAGACGGCCGGATCCTTCCGCTTGCCGTCTCGGCGTTCACCGTAAAACTTCCGTCTTTCGGCAGGCTGATCGCTGCGCTGCCGCTCGCAAGCCTGACGGATACGGGAGCATCCGCCGTCTCAAGCGAGGCGTCGACACTGCCGGAAGCGACCCGCACGTCAAGGGCGCCCGCCACATGTTGAAGCCCGACATGTCCCGAGGATAAGCGGACAGCCCCCGTTTTTGCCGCAAAGCCTGCTGCTGTGAGATTGCCCGACAGCCCCTTCGCTTCAAACACATCCGTCTTCACGTGCTTCAGCGACATATTCCCGCTTACAGAACGGACGCCGAGGTGCGCAAGAGACAGCCCCTTGTTTCCGTCGACGGCAATGCTGCCGCTTGATGTATGGACGGTGATGTCCCGATGATAATCATACGGAATGCGGACAATCAGCAGAGGGCGCTGAAAGAGATTCAGAAATTGGAACCCTTTCTCCTTCGCTTTGAGATTGAGGGTCTTTCCCCTGCTTTGGACAAACATTTTCCCCGCCGGTCCCGTCATGTTTGCCGCGATATCATTCCGCGCTTCCGCGATGATTTTTACATCCGTCTGTTCCGATGAAACCGACAGGCTGTTGACGGCACGCGGCGGTATGCTTGCCGATTCCGCTTCTGTTTCGTACAGCGGAAAAAAACGCCCGGCAAACACTTCTTTCACCAAAAACAGACAGCAGATCAGAACGGACGCCGCCATCAGTCCTTTGGCAATCTTACGCTTCATTACGTTCCATCCTTTTCATTCATTTTATTATAAAGGAAAAGCCGGAGAATTGATACGTGCGTATAGGGAAGAGGCGTAAACGCGCCGATCTTCCCTTGTGCACATTATTCATGAGCCGCTTTTTGACGCTCTGTTTTTTCCAGAGAAAGCGAGCGCATTTTTTCAATCTCAGCTTCCACCTCGTCTGAATATTGGGAGCGGCTGTATTCTGTGTTCGCCTCAGCTGAAGTGCCGTATTTGACGCGGACTTCCATTTCTTCAATGCGGCTTTCCATTCGAAGGAACTCTCTGTAGGCGCTTTCGCTGTCAATTTTGTCGAAAGAAGCGTTCATATGTTCCTTCGCATTTGCCGCGTTCGCGCGGGCGATGAGCGCCTGTTTTTTATCCTTTACGTCGCGAAGGCGCGTTTCTAAAGTTTCCAGCTGCTCTTTCAGCTCTGCCAGCTGTGTTTTCGCCTGCTCATACGCTTTTTCATGTTCGGCCGCTTTTCCCTCAAGGTATTTCATTTCAGTCAGCGCCTTTTTCGCCAGCTCCTCTTCCCCGGCGTCAAAAGCAAGCTGAGCCTGGTTTTTCCGTTTTGCCGCCGTTTCGGAGGCGTCTTCCTGTTTTTTCTTAAACTGATGGACGATCGTATGCTGTTTGACAATCGTTTGTTTCGCTTTAGCGATGTCACTTTCCATATCACGCACATATTGATTCAGCATGACTTTCGGATTTTCTAATTTATCAAGCCCTTCGTTAACAGATGCGACGAACATATTTCTTATTCTTTTTAAGACCATTTTGTCTTCCTCCTTATTTTTTCTTCAGAAATTCTTCCCATTCAGAGTCAAATCCGGATTGATAGCCCGGTGATGCCGCTTCCGGTTCATACTGGCGGGAAGCGGTGTCTGAGCCGCCCTGCTTCATCATCTTCCACCCGAAATACACCATGGCGCCGGCCAGTCCGATCGCAACGATAAATGGAAGAGAACCGACGAGAATCATAGCTCCGATGACGCCCGCGATGATACCCGATACCGCCCGGCTTTTTGAAAAACGTTTGATTCCCCAGTAAAGCATCAGGCCTCCGATCGCCAGCGGGATGATAAATGCGAAATGGCCTCCTCCGAAAAAGACAGAAAGTCCGAACACAATCAGCAGAAAGCCGCCTGCCGTTTTACCATTTATATTCATGCAGATCCTCCTTTCGTTTTCCTTGTCTTTACTATAAACAAATGCCGCGGCCGGCAAAACGAGTCAGAGATTGATTTTCATATCAGACCGGAGTCGTATAAGCCCCCGGACCTTCGCATAAAAAAACGCCGCTGCACCGGACGGCGCAGGGCGTTTTATGAAAAATCTATATTCTGATGCTCGCTTCTTTTTCCCTGATGAGATCTGAGCGTTCGGCTTTGGCCAGCTTCGTAAAGAACAATATTCCGAGACCGGACAGGACTTCAACGAGACCGCCTGCGGCAATGACTTTTCCAGGACCGAAGGCGTTAGCCGCGTATCCGCAAAGAACCGCGCCGAGCGGAATGGATATGTTTGAGATCATATGGATGACGGCATAGACTTGCGGCTGGTCATCATGGTCCACAGATGTCTGAATAATCGTATATTCCGGCACATTAATAGCGCTGACGGCAGATCCGAACGCAAATGCGGCGAGGAAGACGAGCGGCAGAAAAGTGTTGAGGCCGGTGATGAAAAATGCCGCTCCTTCTATGATTCCCGCTGACACAAACAGGAGACCGTATTTGTTCACCTTCACCTTAGCCAAAATAAAACCCATTAAAAAGGCTCCGCCCGTGCCTGTCGCTTTCAAAAGCGAGTAGATGATCGGCGGCATGTTTAAATCTTCGGCGACATAAACGGCAGAGAGCGCCTCCCACGGAGCGGCCGCAAAATTCATGAAGATACAATAGATGGCGAGCGGGTATAAAATCTGGTGTTTCCTGACAAGAACGAAACCCCGTTTGAGCCTTCCGAAATACGTCCCGCGCTGTCTGACGGCGACTGGATCCTGTTTGGCATGCTGGACTTGGTATGACATAAAGAGTACGAGAAAACCTGATAGAAGATAGAATATAAGAGCGATAAACAAAGAATAAGCGGGACTGATAAATGTTAAGAACACCCCGCTCAGCGTAATGGCGGCAAGCCTGACGATCTGGCCTGATGACTGGATGACCGCATTCGCTTTCTGCAGGCTGCTTTCTCCGACAATATTGGGGATTAATGAGATAGATGCAGGATTATAAGCGGCTCCCGTGGCTGAATGCACAATCATGAGAAGCATGACAAACCATAAAGGAGAAAAACCGTTAAAGTAACAGACCGGAATGATCAACACGACCGCCGCGCGCGTCAGGTCGGAGAAATACATCCAGAATTTCAGCGTATGCTGCTTCATAAAAGGCCCGGTAATCGGCGCCAGCATCGCCTCCGGAAGGAACGTGACCGCAATGAGCAGGGACGTGCCGATCGCGCCTTCCCCGTCAAAAATCAAAAACCACAGAATGGAATTAAAGGCAAAACCGTCGCCTGACAATTTAACCAGCCTTGAGATAAACAGAAGGGTGAAATTTTTATTCCAGATGCTCTCGCTCTTATTATATGTATCCATCTATCAAATCCCCCATTATTTTACAATGTTTCTTATAATATCTCATTTTTTAATTTTTCAGTCAATAATGCATAAGATACATTTTCCTCTTGTCAATAAAGGTTCAATTGATGGATATCTCTATAAAAAAACAGCCGGCTTGCAGCTGCCGGCTGAACAAAACGTTATTCATCATCACGGAATACCGCGGCGCTTCTTTCATATTCTATATCCTGAACGCCCTGTCTTGCGTTAACCGCTCTTGCCGCCGCGAAAAAATAATCAGACAGGCGGTTCAAGTAACGCATCACCGTATCGTTTATCTCTTCTGTTTTGCCGAGTTTCACGATGAGACGCTCAGCCCGTCTCGTGACGGTCCGCGCGATGTGAAGCTGAGCAGCCGCCTTATGCCCGCCCGGAAGAATAAATTTCTCAAGCGGGGGCGCTTCAGCCGTGTAACGGTCTATGCAGTCTTCCAATGCGGAAATAGATGTCTCTCTTAATGTATAGCTTCTATGTTCAGTGACCGTCGCCAAGTCGCCGCCGCAGTCAAACAGCTCATGCTGAATGTTTCGGAGTTCGGCTTTCACATCACCGCAATTCTCACAATCATCAAGCTCCGCAAGCGCAAGCCCGATAAAGCTGTTCAGCTCATCGATCGTCCCGTAGCTTTCAACCCGCAGACTGTCTTTATCCGTTCTGCCGCCGATCAGGCTTGTCTGTCCTTTATCGCCGGTTTTCGTATACAGCTTCATCGTTGTATTCCTCCTTCTTCCGCCGCTTTTACACATGCCGCGGTTCCTCTTCTGACGGCTCTTTCCGCGTGAGGGACGTCTATTGCCTCTCCTGTCTGCAAGACACAAATGACAATGTCGCCTTTTGCCTGTCTGCCGGAAAGAGCCTGCATTCTCGCTTCAGCCGCTGCCGTTAACAGCCGTACAAATCCCTGTTCCGATAAACGTCCGCTGATCAGCACCCAAACGGTATGCTGCGCAGTCACGGCAATTGTGACCGAATCAAACGTACGGCAGATCAAACCAGCGGCAGCTGAGCCGGAAAGCCGGCGGCTCCACGAAAATCCCGGGCCGTCAGATGCGGTTGACAACATTCTGAACGGCCGTTCTGTATGAAGCGTTACGGTATTTCCGCTTTTGTTTATCAGAGAGGCGAACGGAACGTTGACAGGCTCTCTTTCCTCCCGCGCTTCCGGCATGAAAGCGATCAGCGGTTTCGGCGACGATAGCTGGGCAACAGCGCTGACGGTGATGCCGTAAATGTCTTCAATCGTCTCTTTTTTCAAAGCCTGATCCGGCGTCTGCTTCGGAAAAGCGCGTCCGTCTTTCATCATCAGGAGCTGATCACAATATTGGCCTGCGGCATTTAGGTCGTGAAAAATACTGATGACCGTCAGGCCTCTTTCTCTCGTCAGCCGCTTCACCGTATCAAGCAGGTCTTTTTGATATTTGAGATCAAGAAAGGTCGTCGGCTCATCCAGACACAGCACCTCAGGCTGCTGAGCCAGCGCCTGCGCCAGAAAGACGCGCTGCCGCTCCCCGCCGCTCAGATTGCGGACGGATTGCTGCGCATATCGGTCGATGCCCGTCATTTCCATCGCTTCCCGGACAATGTCTTCGTCATGTTGATCCATCTGTCTGAAGAGTCCTTTTTGATACGGGTATCTGCCGAAAGACACTGTTTCCTTAACGGTAAATGTAAAAGCCTGCTCCGTATGCTGCGGCAAAACGGCCATGATTTTCGCAAGTTCCCGCGGCTTGTATCCGCCGACGGGCCTGCCTGCTACGAGCGCCTCGCCTTTTGACGGAGAGAGCATTCCCGTCAGCAATTTCAACAGCGTTGTTTTTCCCGAGCCGTTCGGACCGAGTATGCCGACAAATTCACCTTTTCCGGCGGTAAAGCTGACATCTTCCACAATCATCCGGCCTCCGTACCCGCCGGACAGGCTGCTCACCCTGATCATAAGCGTTTCCCTCCATGATGCTGGCGAAGCAGAATCAAGGCAAACACAGGCGCTCCCGCCAAAGCCGTCATAATGCCGATCGGCAATTCGACAGGCTCAATGACGGTGCGGGAAAACAAATCTGCCAAAATGAGAAACCCGGCGCCCGTCAATGCTGACAGCGGCAGTAAATGGCGATGATCCGTCCCCCACAAAAGCCGTGTCACGTGGGGAATGACAAGGCCGACAAATCCGATCGTCCCCGAGACGGCAACCGCTCCTCCCGTCAGCAGAGATCCGGCGGCGATCATCAGCCATTTTCTTTTTCCCGTACTGACGCCTAACAGCCTTGCCTTTTCTTCTCCATAAGTCATAATGTTTAATTCTCTGCCATTGATAAGCAGAAGCGCCGTCCCGGCCAGAAAAAAAGGCAGAAACAGCGCGACATAGCCCCAGCCCCTCATTGACACGCTTCCTAACAGCCAGCGGACAATCGGGAGCAGATCATTGCCCGTTAAAGCGATCACAAGCGATATGAGAGCCCCGAGAAAAGAATTCATGATGATGCCTGTCAAAATGAGCGTCGAAACCGACATCGACGCATGAACGAGGCGGCTGAAAAACAGAACCGCCGCCATGACCGCAATGGCTGCGGCGATGCTGACAACCGGTAGTGTGAACCGGCCGATGACGGGAATCTGAATGCCGAAAAACAAGGTGATAACGGCTCCCGCCGAGGCTCCCGAAGATACCCCGAGTGTATAAGGGTCGGCGAGCGGATTTTTCAGAAGTCCCTGAAACGCCGCTCCCGCAATGGATAACGCGGCTCCGACAAGGGCAGCCAGAACGACTCTCGGCAGGCGGATATTCATCATAATATTTACATTCATAGGGTCAGCCGAGGATGTCCGGCCGATCCCGATCCAAAAAACGTCGGATAAAGGAATATGCAGACTGCCGATTGAAATGCCGAGTGCCGTACAAACGGCTAAAAACAGCAGGCTGACCGTGTAGGCCAGCGGGCGGTTACTTTTTAAACGTTTCAGGATAAACGCTTTCTGCAAGCTTCTCGACCCCTTTGACAAGGCGCGGGCCTGAGCGTGTGACAAGGTCGGGATCAACAGAATAGACATTGTGGTGTTTGACCGCATTGACGGCACCCCAGCCGGCGCGTTTTTCCACTTCAGCGGCCTTTACGCCGTCTGTCGTAATGATGACGTCCGGATTCATTTTGACAATCGCTTCATCCGTAAGCTGAACCCAGCCGGTCTGGCTGCCGGCGGCGTTTTTCGCGTGTATATCTTCAAGCATTTCGTTCATAAACGTGCCTTTCCCCGTCGTGTAGCCGTCAGGAGACACTTCGACGAATACTTTCTTTTCGTCTTTTTCAGAAATGGCCGCCGCTTTCTTTTCTATGCCGGAAAGGTCGGATTTCATCGATTTGATCAGCTTATCCGCCTGCTTTTCTTTGCCGGCCGCTTTTCCGATCATGCTGATTGATTTGTACACATCTTGGAACGATTGCGCATCATTGACCGTTAAGACGGTGATGCCCGCATCTTTCAGTTGCTTCATCGCATCGGCGGAAGCGGACATAGAGGACGCGTGGGCAAGCACGAGATCCGGCTTCAGCGCGATGACTTTTTCAGCGTTCACATTCATATCTCCGACTTTCGGTTTTTTTACCGCTTCTTTCGGATATGTATCATTTGTCGTGACGCCTGCGACCTTATCTCCCAGTCCGAGCGCGTATGTAATTTCCGTATTGCTCGGCATGAGGGAAACGATTTTTTCCGGTGCCTGCTTTATGGTTACTTTTTCGTTCGCGGCATCCTTAATGGTTACCGGGAATGCTTCGGTTGAGACGGCTTTTTGTTTGGCCGCGCTTCCTTCTTCCTGTGCGCCGGAACAGCCGGCGATCACAAAGGCGGTGACCAAAAGCGCCGCCCAGACGGCAGTGATCTTCTTCATTCTTTTAACTCCCCCTGATTATGGTAAACGATTGTCTCTTTGACATTCGTATCCTTTTTTCGCAGTAATTATACTATAAGTCTTTAAGGCTTGTATATCCGGCCTTTTTGCATGAAAGCAAATTGTTCGTACACACTAAAATTCATCATGTATACTGTTACACAATGGTGTGAAAAGGAGGATTATTATGGAATTACAGCTTGAACGAAAGCTCGTGTTGATTACAGGATCAACCTCAGGCATCGGAAAAGCTGCGGCAAAAAGCTTTTTAGCCGAAGGCGCCGAGGTGATTATAAACGGAAGAAAAAAAGAAACTGTGGAACAGACGGTTGAGGAGCTTTCCGCTTACGGAACGGTTCACGGCATCGCTGCGGATTTATCGCGTCAGGATGAGGCGGATGACTTGATAAAGCGCGCCGGCGGAATCGGGGAAGTCGATATTCTCGTCAATAATCTCGGTTTTTTTGAAGTAAAAGACTTCGCTGAGGTGTCTGATGACGAATGGACTCGGTATTTTGAAGTGAATGTTATGAGCGCCGTGCGCCTGTGCCGGCGTTTTCTGCCGCAAATGCTCGAGAGAAACAGCGGACGGATTCTGAACATCTCCAGTGAAGCCGGTGTCAAACCGCTTGCGCAAATGATTCCGTATTCAATGACGAAAACGGCGTTAATCAGCTTGTCCCGGGGAATGGCGGAAATGACGAAAGGTACAAATGTCACGGTCAACTCCGTGCTGCCGGGACCGACATGGACCGAAGGCGTCGCTTCTTACATGGAAGGAGCCGCAAAGGCTGCCGGAGAAGACACAGACAGCTTCGTCCGGGATTATTTTAAAGTGAATGAACCGACATCATTGATTCAGCGCTATGCAACCCCGGAAGAAGTCGCCAATACGATTGTATTTCTCGCTTCATCAGCGGCTTCTGCCATTAATGGCACCGCACAGCGGGTTGAAGGCGGCATCATCCGCTCCATTTAACACGAAAAAGCCCGGCACAATGGGGACTTCCCCATATGCCAGGGCTTTTTTTTACATCATGCCTGCAAACGGAACCGGCTCCCAGCCGCCCGTCTCAAGCTCTGCTGAAAACAGGCCGCCCGCATGCGGCTGCTCAAGTCTTTCGGCTTCCGTCAATTTTTCCGTCGCGGTCGTAATGTATAACGTGTTCAAGTCTCTGCCTCCGAACGCGCAGCAGGTGACGTATTTCGCCGGAACTTCGATAGATGCAATTTCCTTATGCAAAAACGGGTCAATCCGGACGGCACGGCCGCCTCCGAACAGAGCCACCCACAGCATTCCGTCACGGTCAATGGTCATTCCGTCGGGAGATCCTTGCGACTTTGGAAAGCGGTAGACCGTTTTCGGATCTGATACGGCTCCGGTTTCAGGATCGTATGCATAACAGACGATTTCCTGCGTCGGAGTGTCGATATAGTACATCAAGTTTCGGTCCCGATCCCAATCCAAACCGTTCGAGGTGGAGACCTGGTCTTTTATTTTGGCAAGGCTGCCGTCCGTATTCAGACGGTACAGCGAAGCCTCCTCTTCTTTGCCTTCCATGCTCGTCGTTCCCGCCCATAATCTGCCGGACGGGTCGCATTTTGCGTCATTGAAACGGATATCTTCCCGCATGTCTCTCGGCTGCTTCATCTTCGTCAATGTATCTTCCCGAAGATTGTACAGGTAAAAACCGTCTTTCATCGTCATCACCAGCTCTTCCTTTGAATACAAGGCCAGAGCCGTGACAAATGATTTGAATTTAACGGAACGGTTGATTCCGTCAGCCGGAGTGAAGATATGCAGCTGGCTGCCCAGTATATCCACCCAGTACAGGCATTGCTTGTCCTTGTCCCATAAAGGGCCTTCTCCGATAACTGCTCTCGTATCTGCTCGTAATGCTGCTTCCATGTGTGAACACCTCTTTTGCTTGTCAGTCTTCTATTGTTATTCCCGACAAAGCGGCGTCCAAACTCAATCTTTTTTAAAAAGAATCGTAATCACCGTTCCGGCGCTGATTCTGCTGTTGACATGGATGGTTCCGTTATGAAGGTGAACCAGCTCCTTGGCAATGGCGAGCCCGAGTCCCGTTCCTTCTGACGGTCCCTTCGTATTCGTTCCCCGATAATAACGGTTAAACAGCTGGTGAATCGTTTCGTCGTCCATTCCTCTTCCGTTATCTTTCACCTTCAGAATGAGCTGTTCGGCTGATTCCTCAAGCACGACCCGAATGGCGGTCCCTTTCTTATTATGCTTAACCGCGTTTGCCAGCAGATTCTCCAGAATACGTCGGAACCACGCTTCATCAATGGCGAAAAGAATGTCTTCCTTTTTGGTTTCAAAGGCGATGTCATAGCCTTCCGAGAACGTGTTTTTCGTGAAATCGTTCGTGACGTTTCTGATAAACGGCACGACGTTGATCAGCCGCCGTTCGATCGGGAGGGCCGCGTTTTTGAGACGGTATGTTAAGTTTAAGTCCTCAATCAGCTTGGACATATATTCTGATTTTTCCCGGACGATCTGCCCCATTTCTTTGACTTCTTCCGGGGTCCAGTCGTATTGCTTCGATTCAAGCATCATGCTGTAGCCGTAAATCGTGCTCAGCGGGGTTTTTAAGTCATGGCTCAGCCCGGCGATCCATTCTTCCCTTGTCGCCTGGATTTTTTCTCTGTTTTTCTTATCCCGCTTCAGCGTGTCGGTCAGCTGATCCATCGATTCGAAAATCTCGGCGAAAAAGCGGAACGGCTGTTTTGTTTTGCCTTTTTTGTTTTTGCTGACCGGCTGTCCTTTGCGGTTCTTCGGCTCTTCAAGCCGGCCCTTTGATAAATTGACAAGCCATTTGATGGTATGAAACAGCGGCCAGCCGAAACGGAAAGAGTACCAGATGGTCAGGATGCAGATCATAAATACTAAGATTCCGATCAAGAGGAAGAGTGTTTTCATCACATTTCTCAAAAATGATTTGTTAAACTCGTGATCGGGGATGTACACGGGGTTCGGCACCGACGCGACCATCCATTTCGTTTTATCGAGTCTTTTAAAAGAAATTTCCCGTTTGTAATTCCACGGCTTGGAACTGTATTTCAGCAATTCAAGCTCATTGACGGTGTTCCGTTCTTTTTTCGTGCTGTTGATATCCCCGAGCAGTCTGCCGCTGTCTTCGAAAAGGTAGACCGCCCCTTTTTCCCGTTTAATATAATCAACCGTGCTCTTTTTATATTGAGAAAGGGAAGCGAGGGATGGCTCCTGTGATTCGATGTAAGTGAGAAGCTGCTCACTGGCGGATTTCCAGCCGAACAGAATCAAATAGGTCTCATCATTTATCGTGACCGTCCAGTAATTCAGCTTGTAGTTGTCAAAATTCCGGTACTGGTAAATGGATAAGAGATCTTTTCTGCTGTAATGGCTCGGGACGTCTTTCGGCACTCTGTACGCGTAGTCCGTTTTTTCATTATCATTAATGATCTGCAGCCAGCCCTTCTGCTTTCGGACCGACATCTTTAAAAATTCATCGACATCCCATGTGCCGTCTTCGTTTTTATCAAGCCACGCTTCAAACGAGTCCGCGGTCGCTTTGGTCAGTCCCGCATTGGCTTCCGCTTCGCTGAAACGCCAATCCAAATAGAAGAAAGAAGCGACGGCCAAAACGGACATCAGCAGGATGACAAGCAGAAGCTGTCCGAAAAAGTGGAGCAGAAATTTTCCGCGCATTCTCATGAGCGGGTTCCTTTTTCTCCTTGATCGGGAATAAACCGATAACCGAGGCCGCGCACCGTTACAATATAAGACGGATTGCTGGGGTCTTTTTCAATTTTTTCTCTGAGCTTGCGGATATGCACCATGACGGTGTTGTTGTCGCCGTAAGACGGATATCCCCATACTTTTTCATAGATCTGATCTTTTGAGAGCACCACATCAGGGTGTTCACAGAAATATTGAAGCAATTGCAGAAGCTGTGCGGAGCAGCTGACGGGCTCGCCCCCGACGATCAGCTCGGCGTTTTGCGGTGAATAGGAAAAATGGCTGTATGAATACGTCTTTACCGCCGTTTTCTCTTCGCGCTTATAGGTTCTCTTTAACGTCGCTCTGATCCGCGCCGCCAATTCGAGCGGATTAAACGGCTTTGTTATATAATCGTCAGCTCCCAATGCAAATCCTGACAGCTTATCCGCATCAGAAGAACGGGCGGTCAGAAAAAAGATCGGAGCGTCGGTATAGTTCCGGATTTCGGTGCATGCTTCAAAACCGGACATGCCTTCCATCATCACATCCAGCACGAGCAGATCCGCGGTTTCATGTTTAACAAACTCGATCGCTTCCTCAGCGCTTCCGGCTGTCTTAATGTTGTGATAGCCTTCTTTGACGAGAACGCGTTTGACCATATCAACGATCGCCTTCTCATCGTCTACAATTAAAATTGACGCATTTTCCACCTTGGACGTTCCTTTCTCTTTGTTTTTTTCATCATATCATTATATGGATAAGATTTGGTACTTTTTTAGTGCGGAGGTCTTGCGGGGAAACAGAAAAGAAAAACGAGACCGGACATCTCTTCTCGTTTTTCTCATGTTGTCAGAGCGGAATATCCATCATTCCGCCGCTTTTGTCAGGAGCTTTCATTTATAAGATGAAGTATAAATTCCCAAAAACCCGGCACTTCCTGGCATAACAGCATGTCCGCTTTTTCAACTATTTTAATCTTCAATTCTTGTTCAAGATCTTCTCTTTCCTGGTATGATGTATTGCTCAGTTTTTTTTTTATCATTGGCGAAAAACGCGAAATCAAAAGTTCCATTTCGTCGGTATCTGTGTTCTCTTTGTTGAAGTCAAATGGCCCGTTCACTGCTTATTTTCCCCCTTTTTTTGCTTGTCCAGCTGCTTTCTGAGATTGTCGAGCCCTTTTTTATGAATATTGGAAATGTTCTGCCGTGATTCACCCAGCGACTCGGCAATCTCCTTCATCGTCGCTCCGTGAAGATAAATATTCGTCAGCACGCTTTTTTGTTTATCGGTTAACGTCTGAAGCGCTTCGTATAAATCACGGTTTTGGACATGCTGGCTCAAATCCCCCTGCTTCCGCAGAAACTCTTCATACGCGTCTTTTCCCATTTCATAGGGAAGCGCTTCACCTCCCTCCGGCTGATCCACCGTCAGCGGATAGCGCTTCTGATTTTTACGGATGCGCTTGTCAAAATCGATGGAGAAAATCCGGATCATAGAGTTCATATATTTGATGATCCGGATTTCCTTATAAAACTGTTTAAAATGGTCGTCCAGTGATTTTGCATCCTTCTCGTCTGAATGTTCCAGCACATTTTTAAATTTCTCGTAATGCTTTGGGTCACTTAAAAAATGTTTAACGATCGGATGTTTCATAATTTCCTTGCATTTTGACCGTAAAAGAACTTGATAGTCCATAAAACCGCCCCCTATTTAAATTAAATGAAAGAAAGCAAAAAAAAGTAAACTACTCCTTTCCGACTAAGATTCCGCACTCCTTATGTCCCGGTTTTGCCGGAATAAAAAAAAGACCCTCAACTGCGATATCAGGTTTACAGGAGCCGCTCTTTCTTTCACTTATATACATGACTGCAGGTCAAGTCAGGAGGTGGCTGATAATGGATCAGGTTTTTATAGAAGAAGCGGTCAGACAGATCGGCAATCTCGGCTTTCCGGCTCTGATTGCCATGTATCTTCTCACACGGTTTGAGAAGAAGTTTGACGCCCTGATCGAACTGATGACGGAACTGAAAGATCAGAAAATGAAAAATTAATTTTCACACGAAGTTGACTTTTCATCGGAACGCATCACTTAACAAAGCAGAAGGGAAAACGAAAGGCCTTTCACATTCTCTTTCTGAAAAAACAAAGCTTGAGAGGAGACGATTTACATGTCAAAAGAAAATAACTGCAATATCCCGCAGCCGATCAGAGGAGACAAAGGGGCGACCGTCACGATTCCGCGCAACCTTGAAAGAGACCGCCAAAACCCGGATATGCTGACGCCGCCGGAAACGGATCACGGCACAGTGGATAATATGAAATTCTCTTTCTCAGATGTGCACAACCGGCTGGAAAAGGGCGGATACGCGCGTGAGGTGACCGTTCGCGAGCTGCCGATTTCTGAAAATCTGGCATCTGTCAACATGCGTTTAAAACCGGGCGCCATCCGTGAGCTGCACTGGCATAAAGAAGCGGAATGGGCATATATGCTGACGGGCAAAGCGCGGGTCACGATCGTTGATGAACAGGGACGCAGTTTTATCGATGACGTGAAGGAAGGAGATCTGTGGTACTTCCCGTCAGGCCTGCCGCACTCCATACAGGCGCTGAAAGAAGGCTGTGAATTCCTCTTGGTTTTTGATGACGGTTCCTTCTCAGAAAACAGCACATTCCAATTAACTGACTGGCTTGCCCACACGCCGCTTGATGTCATCGCCAACAATTTCGGTGTTTCAGAAAAAGACCTCGCCGGCCTGCCCGGGAAAGAAAAATACATCTTTGAAGAGCCTGTTCCCGGCAAGCTGAAAGATGACATTGTGGAAGGACCGAACGGCGAAGTGCCTCACCCGTTCACTTACCGCCTGCTCGATGAAGGTCCGACTGCTGAGACGGACGGCGGCAAAGTATATATCGCGGATTCCACAAACTTCAAAGTGTCCAAAACGATCGCTTCAGCGCTTGTCGTGGTCGAACCGGGCGCAATGAGAGAGCTGCACTGGCATCCGAATACGCATGAATGGCAGTATTATATTTCCGGTAAAGGACGGATGACGGTTTTTGCATCGGACGGCCATGCAAGAACATTTAACTATCAGGCCGGGGATGTCGGTTACGTCCCGTTCGCAATGGGCCACTATGTGGAGAATTTGGGGGATGAGCCGCTCGTCTTCCTGGAAATCTTCAAGGATGACCACTATGCCGATGTGTCCCTGAACCAATGGCTTGCCATGCTTCCTGAGAAATTCGTCCAGCAGCATCTGGATCTGGGCAAAGACTTTACGGATATTCTTTCGAAAGAGAAACACCCTGTCGTCAAAAAGAAATGCTGAAGACACACACCGGCTTGCAGAGTTCCGTCTCTGCAAGTCTCCTCTGTGTGAAAAGGAGCTGAACAGATGATCAATCAAAACGGGACGAAAATGTTTTTTCTTCATGTGCTCCGGTATGCCCTGGCAGCCGCTGCCGTATTATTCGGGTATTTTATCGTGATGATGGCTGTATTTTCATTAGCCGGGACGAGCTACGGATCGATGGCGTACGTCCTGCTTTTTTCCGTGCTTTTTATTCTTCTCGGTTTATGTTTTGAACCGCTTGAGCGGCTGATGATACATAGCTTTACCTTTTTTGGGACGGGCAGGCTGCCTTTTCTCCTTTTAGCCAGCACCGTTCAGCTGCTGTTCCTCTGGATGACCGCGTATACGACGGATAAACTGATTGAAAAGATTTGGCTGTCAACGACGGAGGAGCTGATTGTGGCGGGGGTTTTTTTCGTTTTGGATAAATGCGTCTCCGGACAAAAGCAGCCCCGGGCGCAATAAAAAAACGCAGGCCGGAATGGCTCTGCGTTTTTTTTCATTATACCGTTGCGTTTTCATTCCGGATTAAATCGTAGGTTAAGCAGACCGGTTTGTTCGTGCGCGGATCTTTTACAATCTGTGCGTCAATCTGAAAAACGTCTTCCAATATGCCGGGAGTCATGACTTCCTCCGCCGTTCCTTCCTTGATGACGCGCCCTTTTTTCAGGGCGATCATGTAATGGGAAAAACGGGCGGCATGGTTCAGATCATGAATGACCATTAAGATGGTGCGGCCCTGCTCCTTGTTTAATTTGTCCAGCAGCTGCAAAATTTCAAGCTGATGAGCGAGATCTAAATAAGTGGTCGGTTCATCAAGAAGCAGCAGCTCCGTTTCTTGAGCGAGCGCCATGGCGATCCACACACGCTGCCGCTGCCCCCCGGAAAGCGCTTCGATCGGCCGGTCGTAAAATTCGGCCATCCCTGTCTCTTCAAGCGCCCATTTGATCATGTCACGGTCTTTATCACTCAAACGGCCCATTCCGGACTGATGTGGAAACCTGCCGTAAGAAACAAGTTCGTACACCGTCAGCCCGCTCGGCGCTTCAGGCGTCTGCGGAAGAATTGCCATTTCCTTGGCGATGTCTTTCGTGGATTTTTGCATGATCGCCTGTCCATTTAAATAGACGGCGCCGGATTTCGGTTTCATGATTCTTGACATCGTTTTGAGAACCGTCGATTTTCCGCAGCCGTTCGGACCGATCAGCGTTGTAATTTTTCCTTTCGGGATGGCGATATCCAATTCTTTCGCTATCAAACGGTCACCATAACCGACAGTAAGCTGTTCCGCCGATAATGAGTTCATCGCGGCAGTCTCCTTCCTCTATTTCGTTTTCATCAGCAAATATACAAAATACGGCGCTCCGAGCACGGAAATCACCAGGCCGACGGGAACTTCGGACGGTGCAAGCACATTTCTCGCCAGCGTATCGGCAAGCAGAAATAAAAATGTTCCGATTAAAGCCGAAACCGGGATAAGCGTCTGGTGGCGCGGTCCGGTAAGCCTTCTGGCCAAATGCGGCGCAATGAGTCCGAGAAAAGCGATTCCGCCGGCTGCCGCAACACATGACGCGGTCAGGGCAACGGCGCACATCAGCAGAACGCGCCGCTCCTTTTCAACCCGGGTGCCAAGCCCCGCCGCCAGCTGATCACCGAGCTGAAGCACATTTAAATACCTGGCTTTATAGAGGCTGAACGGTAAAAGAACCAGCAGCCACGGCAAAATAGACAGCACCATTTTCCAATTGGCGTTCCAAATCGAACCGGAAATCCATACAAGCGCCTGCATGAAATCCCGCGGGTCCATTTTCAGCTGAAAAATCAAGAGCAGCGCATTAAACCCCGCATTGACGCCGATCCCGACCAAAACGAGCCGGACAGGTGAAACGCCTTTTTTCCAAGCCAGCACATAGATGAGCAGCGCAGCCAGAAAAGCCCCCGCCAAAGCGCTCACCGGAAGCAGCCATGTACCGGCCATGCTTAAATCAACAGCTGATCCTTGGAAAAAGAAGATAAACAGAACGACCGCCAAAGACGCCCCGGCGTTAATACCGAGAATGCCCGGCTCCGCCAAGTCATTTTGAGACACGCTTTGAAAAATCGCGCCTGAAACTGCGATTCCGGCGCCGACCAGCAATGACAGCACCATGCGCGGCAGTCTGAATTCAAATAAAACGAGCTGATCCCGGGCATCCCCCTGTCCGAAAAAGACACGTAGCGTATCAAGAGGCGCAATCCGGATCACGCCCATGTTTAAGCTGATAAAAAAGACGATGCATATGAGCAAAAACGTAACGGCCATGACCGCCAGCGGTTTTTTCGATTTTACATTCATTACAGCCCTCTCCTTTCCCTGCGCGCCAAATAAAAGAAAAAGGGAACGCCGATAAGGGCGGTTAAAGCGCCGACCGGTGTTTCAAACGGCGCATTGACGAGTCTTGCGGCAATATCACTGAAGACTAACAGAACGGCGCCGAATACCGCCGAACAGGGAATGATCCACCTGTAATCTACCCCGACTAAAAATCGGGTGATATGCGGAATCACCAAGCCGATAAAAGAAATGGCTCCGGCGACTGAGACTGAAGCCCCCGTCAAGAGGACAACGACAAACATTCCGATTACTTTCACAAGCGATGTGTACTGCCCGAGCCCTTTGGCCAGCTCCTCACCCAAGCTCAGCACCGTCACTGAGCGCGCAATCAGAAATGCCAGCAAAAGTCCGATAACCCCGACCGCCAACAGCAGCTGCACGCCTTCCCATTTCACGGAAGCAACTCCTCCGGCATACCAGAACTTCACATCCTGGGCGACATCAAAACGGATCGCAATCGCGCTTGAAAGCCCCGTTAAGAAATAGCCGACTGCCGTACCGGCCAGCGCGAGCTTCACCGGTGTCAGACCGCCTTTTGAAAACAGGCCGATGCCAAACACAATAAGCGCTCCGATTCCCGCTCCCGCAAAGGACCACAAAACAAGCCCAGCGGCAGAGAGCCCCGGAAAAAAAGCAAACGCCAATGCGATCGCAAATCCTGACCCCGACGTCACGCCCATAATGGAAGGCTCAGCAAGCGGGTTCCGCGTCAGCCCCTGCATAATCGCCCCGGACACAGCTAAAAAAGCCCCGACGAGCGCGGCGGCGGCAGTTCTCGGCAGCCTCAGATCGCGTATGATTTGATGAGATGTATTTTGCGGCTGAAAGTGAAAGAGAGCATCCCACACCGTCCGCAGATGAATATCGGCAGCTCCGATGGAAACAGACAGAGCCGCGCCGATCAATAAAACCGCAATCCCGGCACACAGCAGCACAGCCGCTCTGAATGAACGCGCCGTCCACTGGATTTCACTCCCTGATGCCCCTAGAGCCGTCATTGTCTGTTTCTTTTTCAATAGACCCAACACTCGTTCTTCCTTTCTCAAAACAAGAATGGTAATGATAATGATTATCAATGACTTGTTTCAGTATAGCACTTTTATCTTCTCTTTTAATAGACCTAATTTCATATAAAAAAAGAAAGTTTTTCTTAAAAAAGAGGGTGCTTCTCTATGAAAGCAGTGATATAATCACACTGATAATGATTCTCTTTATCACTAATTTTTATGAAAGTAGGAATGTCAGATGTTCCATACATACAAGAAAATCGGCGCAGCGCTGATTGCCATGCTGCTCATCGCCGCTTTGGCCGCATGCGGCAATTCTTCAGACACGAAAGGTTCTTCTGAAAAAGAAGAAACCATCACGTATAAAGCCGAAAACGGCAATATTAAAATTCCGAAGCACCCGAAACGGGTCGTCGTCATGGCTGACGGCTACTACGGCGACTTTAAACAGCTCGGCATCAATGTTGTCGGCGCGCCGCAAAACGTATTTAAAAACCCTTATTACAAAGGGAAAACAAAAGGTGTGACAAACATCGGCGACGGCACGTCCGTTGAAAAAATCATTGACTTAAAGCCGGATTTAATCGTGGTCTGGACGACACAAGGCGCCGATATTGAAAAACTGGAAAAAATCGCGCCGACCATCGCCATTAAATATGACAAGCTCAGCAACATTGATCAATTCAAAGAGTTTGCGAAAATGACAGGCACTGAAGATAAAGCAGACAAATGGCTGGCTGAATGGGATAAGAAAACCGCTGCCGCTAAAACAAAGGTTCAAAAAGCGGTCGGCTCAAAAACCATCTCCATCATGCAGACAAACGGAAAAGACATCTATGTATTCGGTAAAGACTTCGGCCGCGGCGGAAGCATCATTTATGACAAACTCGGGCTGAAGGCCACAAAACTGACGCAGGAAAAAGCCATTAATCAAGGGCCGGGCTACGCCAGCATTTCACTCGAGAAACTGCCTGACTTCGCGGGAGACTACATCTTTATGGGGCCATGGCAGGCCGGCGGTGATGACAAAGGCGTGCTTGACAGCTCAATCTGGAAGAACCTCGATGCCGTCAAACAAAACCATGTCTACCGCATTGATCCGATCGGCTTCTATTTCTCAGACCCGATCTCACTTGAAGGCCAGCTCGACTACATCACAAAAAGCTTAACGAAGTAACCCCGAAGCCGCTGTCACAGCGGCTTTTTATTACGCTTAAAACTTGACAAAAAATTTATTTATGCTATAATTTACATTTTTGGATTAACATGTATAATAAGATTCTCCCGGCCGGAGATTGATGTAAATAACGGAGGATCTTTATATGAAAGAAAACAAGGCGAGTATGACTTCCCTGCTGTCCGCTTTCGGAAGGGCGTACCACAGTAAATACGACACCCCGGTGATATTTGATGATTTTATGGCACAAGATCTGATTTCCGAAAAAGAGCATTCGGACATCCGCGATCATCTGACTCAAGGTATATCATTTTTCAGTAAAGACATGGCACAGAGGCTTCAAGGCCAACCGAATGACATCTTAAAATGGGTGACTCAAGTACAGCTGTCTCCTACACCGTTAGCCCGTGCCGCATATTGTGAAGAAGTGCTTTTGAATGAAGTGAAGCTCGGGGCCAAACAGTATGTTATCCTTGGCGCGGGGCTCGATACTTTCTGTTTCAGGCATCCTGAGATGACAAACGCCTTAGACATATTTGAAATCGATCATCCCGCTTCACAGGAAGACAAAATAAACAGATTGAAACATCTGAATCTCGACATTCCCCATCATCTTCATTTTGTACCGATGGACTTCGCCGCTTCGCTTTCTTTCAGCCGTCTTTATCAGGAAGGTTTTTCACGCCAAAAAACCTTTTTCAGCCTGCTCGGTGTGTCATACTATCTTACGAAAGAGCATCTCGCCCGCCTGCTCACACAATTATTTGCCAAAGTCCCGCCAGGAAGCTCTATCGTGTTTGATTATGCAGATGAGTCCCTTTTTGAAGAAAGAGGACTGTCAAACAGAGTGGAAAACATGGTGAAAATGGCTGCAGCAAGCGGAGAACCGATGTTATCGTGTTTCAGTTATAAAGAAATCGAAAAAATATTAGAATCATCAGGTCTGCTTATTTATGAACATTTATCTCCGGCGGACGTCAATGACCGTTTTTTCAGCGGACGCACTGACCATTTAACCGCATTCGAGACCATTCATTATATACATGCCGTCAAAAAGTAATCAGCTGCCGCAAACAAAAAAAGACATCTCACAGACGTGAGATGTCTTTTTGTCATACCGATTGTCTGTTGTTTGCAAATTTCTTTGAGACGAAAGGATATAACAGCAAACCGACGAAGAACAGCCCGATACCGAGAATAAAGGTCGTTAAATCGGCCGTTCCGGTAATAATGACATAAAAAGAATAAATGCAGGCAAGGATGGCGATGATACCGTCTCTTACTCTTGAACCCTTTATCTCGTCATACGTTTCACCCGTAAAAATGAGCTTCAGGCTGTAAAACGCTGAAACGAGATACGGAATCAGATAAGCGAGCGTCGCCGCCGTCGTTAAAAACGTAAACGCGTCACTGATCGTCCGGGAAATAACTGAAAAGATAAAGATCTGTGACATCACGTTCGTTACGATTAACGACACAACCGGGCTGCCCTGTTTATTCGTTTTTGCAAAAGCAGCGGGAAAGTCTCCTGATTTCGCCGCTTGATACGGAACTTCAGAGCCGAGAAGAATCCAGCCGAGCATCGTTCCGAACAGACACAAAATCGCCAGAATCGCCATGATGACGCTTCCCGCATTGCCGACGATCGCGTACAATACGTCAACAAACGGTTTTTCCGAGCCGACAAGCTTACCATGCGGAAGCACGCCCATCGTAATCAATGTCACGATGATATAGATGCCAAGCGCGATCAATAATCCGGTAATGGTGGCGCGTTTCACGTCGCGCTGCGAACGGGCGCGCCCGGATAAAATGACTGCCGATTCAATTCCGACGAACGCCCATAATGTTGAAATCGCCGCATTGTGGATCTGTCCGCCGATTCCCTCAACTGTGTGAGGACCTGTTTGAACCGGAAAATAAAAATGATCGAAAAACGACGTTTGAAACACAAATAAACCTGCAATGATAAAGAAGATAAATCCTAATACTTTTGAAAACGTCGTGACGAAATTTAATTTACTCGCACCGTTAATGCTGGTGACGAGAATCGTGTGAGTGCCCCATAATAAAACCGTACATACGGCAAACGTCAGCAGCTGGCCGAGCGTAACCGCCTGACCGCCGATCGAAAACATTTCACGCTTATCCGTTAAAATCGGGAAAAATGATGTTAAATATCCGGCAAGGCTCGTGATGATCGCCACGTTGCTGATCCAGCTCGCCACCCAGTAGCCCCACACCATCGTGAAGCCCGCTGCATTCCCTTTTTTCCGATCGCTGAACAGCGCACGCGCATAGCTTTGCGGCCCCGCCGTCAGCTCAGGCTTGCGGATGGATAAGTGGCCGAAGACCAGCGCGATCATTAACACACCGGCTCCCGTTAAAAGCCATGCCGATGTGGCGCCGAACGGGCTCGCGATTTTTGCGAGCGAACTCGGAAGCGAAAAGATGCCCGAGCCTACCATATTTCCTACGACAAACGCCGTTAATAACCAAAAACCCCATTTTTTCGTCTGTTCCATTCCTGTACCTCCTGGTTGTTCATTCGTACGGACCAGACCCCGAGATCATATTTACACGCAAAAAAAGCCTGAACAAAAGTCCATGCTTAAAGAAACACACACACCCTTGATCTCCGGATAGCCCTCCGCGAAAAAGCACGCGGCAGTCCTGCACTTATTCAGATACAGTCCCAGCATAAAGAAGGATCGGCTTTCTTTACACTTCGGCGCTGATGCCTTTAACACATGTTTTGCGGCCCCTATCAGCCTGGCATGTGCGACTCATCATCAAGCGCAACCTCTACCTCACCGAGAAAGAGTGAGGATTTTTATCATTCAATTCTACTCAGAGGTTATCAGAGATAAAAAGATCTGTCAAAGGGAAAAATTAGATGGAAAACGGATAGAGCGTTCGCCCTACCCGTCTTATATGGTCAGCGGTTGTTTTTTTTCTTTTGAACAGCTTCTTGAAGCGGATCGTCTTTCAGAGCTGCACCGGCGTCTTCAAGCGCGCCTTGAATGACGTTTTTGTTTTTATCGCTGTTTTTTCCTTTTTCTTTGTTAAAGAAAGCCATCTGTATCACCTCTTTATCAAATATAGGTACACCTATAATGTGTCTTTTTCCGCGGCAGAATATGCGGAATCCGCGTCTCCTTCCTTTTGGCGGAACAGGTAAAGTTTGTTGATCAAACATGCATTCTCTTGATATATTTGTAATTCAGGGGATTTTGGCAAAAATAAAAAGGAGAAGCGAAAAATGACAGGAAAAACACACATCATGGGAGGCATCGCTTCTTGTTCCGCAATTGCGTATTATTACGGGTATGATCCGGTCCTTATGACCTCAGCGGGTGCCCTCGGGGCGCTGATTCCCGACATATGCCATACGAAAAGCAAAATCGGCAGGACGCTGCCCGTTCTGTCCAAAATCGTAAGCACGGTGTTCGGCCACAGAACGTTTACACACAGCCTGCTGTTTATGCTTATTATGTTTTTCATTACGGCAACCTATATTCCGAATCCGAGCATTTCCGCCGGACTGATGATCGGAATGGCGAGCCATCTTGTACTTGACGCATGGACCGTCAACGGCATTAAACTGCTGTTTCCGTCCGCCATCCGCTTCCGTCTGCCCCTTTATATGAGAACGGGGAGCTTTTCGGAGCAGCTTGTGCTGGCCGGCCTAACGATTGTATCCTGCTATTATTTATACGAACTGGTTCACGGCCGCATCTCTTAAACAAAAAGCATCTTTCGCTTTTAGGGTGAGGAGTCATACATATGAAGAAAACCTTTTTCAGCAATCATCGGTTTTTATGCCTGTCCATCCTGTTCATGTGGATGAAAACCTATGCCGTTTATAAGCTCGGTTTTGATCTGCAGAACAATTCGGTTCTTGAGGAATGTCTGCTTCTCATTAATCCGCTGAGCTTCATTGTGCCGCTGTTCGGCATCGCCCTGCTGCTGACGGAAAAAAAACAGCGGATCTTTCTGCTTTCGGCGAATGTGATGCTGACGGGGATTTTAATCGCGAATACGGTGTTTTACGGGTTTTATATTGATTTTATCACCATACCGGTTTTGTTTCAGGCGAGCAATATGGGCGATATGGGAAGCAGCATCCAAGAGCTGTTTCACCCGCTTTATATCGCTTTATTTTTGGATATTGCGGTTTTGTTTTATCTTGGTAAAAGGCATAAAGCTGGTAAAGGAAAAGCCAGCACCCGTACCGTTAAAGCATATGCGTGGGCATCAGCCGGCCTCATGCTGTGCAACCTTGCGCTGTCTGAGGCCGAGCAGCCGAAGCTGTTCAAGCACCCTTTTGATCGTGAAGCGCTCGTAAAAGGAATCGGCCTGTTCCACTTTCATTTGTATGACACCATTTCGCAGACGCTGAATGCAGGGGCTAAAGCGTTTGCCGACGAAGGCAGCCTTGCGGCGGTCGCGAATTACACTCAAGCCGACTACAGCAGGCCGTCCGAATCAAAGTTCGGGCTGGCGAAGGGGCGCAATGTGATTTTTGTTACGCTCGAATCAACACAGCGTTTTGTAATGGATGAGCGGGTCAACGGACGGGAGATTACCCCGTTTTTAAATAAACTGCGGAAAAAAAGTTATGACTTCACTCATTTTTATCAGCAGACTGAACAGGGAAAAACCTCAGATTCAGAATTCATTACTGCGAATTCGCTGTATCCGTCTTCAAGCGGCGCCGTTTTTTTTACAAAAAGCGGCCACCGGTTCAATACGATGTACCATATGTTAAAAGACCGTCAATACTATTCAGCCGTTCTGCATGCCAATCATAAGGCCTTTTGGAACCGGGATGAGATGTACAGGGCATTCGGTATCGACCGTTTTTTCGACGCGGATGAATTTAAGGTGACACAGGAAAATTCAACAGGCTGGGGCCTGAAGGATAAGGAATTTCTAGAACAGTCAGCGGAAAAATTAAAGAAGCTTCCGCAGCCGTTTTACGCGAGCCTGCTGACTTTGACCAACCATTTTCCTTTTGAAATTGATAAACAGGATCAGCTCATTGAGGAACCGGACACAAGCAGCGAGTTATTAAACCGCTATGTGACGACGGTCCGCTATGAAGATGAGGCCCTGAAACACTTTTTCAAGAAGCTGAAAAAAGAAGGACTGTATGACAACGCGATGATCGTCCTGATGGGAGATCATTACGGTATATCCGAAGCCCATAATCAAGGACTTGCCGAATTCTTAGGGAAAGAGGAAATCACTCCGTTTGATACGGTTCAGCTTCAGCGCGTGCCGTTTATCATTCATATTCCCGGGGTGACCGACCGTGCGCCGGAAACGATTGCTTCGGCCGCGGGACAGGTTGATGTAAGACCGACGCTGCTTCACCTGCTCGGCATTGAAACGAAAGGCAGCATTCAGTTCGGCAATGATCTGTTTTCCGGAGAGCGGACCCCGTTTGCGGTGCTGAGAAACGGCAGCTTTATCACGGATGATCATATTTATACGAAAAATACGTGTTACAGCCGTAAAACGGGTGAACCGCTTTCTGACATGAGCGCGTGCAGCGATGAGAAAGAAAAAGCGGAACAAGAGCTGATGCTTTCCGATAAAATATTAAACGGCGACCTGCTGCGGTTTTATAAGCAATAAAAAAATCCCTCCGTTATATGGAGGGATTTTTCATGTTTCATATATGAGCCGTCCGGTCATTTTCGTATCATATCCGGATAATTGAGAAAGCTGGGACTTGAATTCCTCAGAATTAAGAATGTCCTGCACGCTTTGAACAAGCTCCCGGTTTTGTTTTAAGACGACCACATCGTACTGCTCACTGATCACCGGGATAAAGTCCGTGCCCGCCATATGCGCCGCATGCTGCGACCCGACTCCGATATCCGCCTTTCCGCTTGATACTTGTGAAGCCGCTGACAGATGATCCGTGACAATGTCATGATAGCCGGCGACATCAGACGGCGTAATGCCGAAAGATCTGAGCTGTTCATCCAGCAGCACCCTCGCGCCTGATCCTTTTTCGCGATTGACGATGCGGACATCCTTTCGGCTCAAATCCTGAAAGCCCTGAATGTTCAGCGGATTGCCCTTTTTCACATATAATCCGGCTTGCCGCAGCACGACATGAAAAAGCGCAAACGGCTCCCCTGAAAGAATGCGCTTCACATACGGGATGTTATACTGCCCCGTCTCCCCATCGTACAAATGCAGACTGACGATGTCACAAGCTCCGCGGTACATCTCGATCAGGCTGTTCAAACTGCCGCTGTACTTGCGGAGCGGAGCCGCCTGTATTGTTTGTTCCAGCTGTTTGCTGAGGAGGTCCATCGACACATCCTGCCCGCTGATGATAACGGACTGCCTTTTTTCCGGCTCCCGCCCGCGGGACGGGTCAGGCGCTTCTGCTGCGGATGGCTTTTTTGACATTCTCATGTTTGCTTTATATTGTTTTAAGTCCTCTTCATCGACCCTCATCTGTCTTCCGACCCTGTACGCCGGAATGAGTCCTTTTTTTATCAAATCATATACTGTCAGTTTGGAGACCTTCAAAAGGCCCGCAACTTCTTCTATTGTATAGGAAGTGGCTTCTGTCATATTATCACGCTCCGTTTTTATTATAACTGTTCAGATATTGAAAAAAAACCGCACCATCACGTACAATTGCGTTATAATTAGTTTGATCTAATGATATTTAGCTATAAGGGGTGCACAATGTTGAAAAAGAAAGCGACACTACTCACAACTGCGGCTATGGCCGTTTTCCTGGCAACTGCGGGCTGCTCATCCGGACAATCGTCCAAAGGCGGACAAAACGAAAAAGTCACGCTGACCGTTTCTGCGGCAGCCAGCGCTCAGGATGCACTTGAAGAAATCCAGACCAACTACGAAAAATCACATTCAAACGTAACCATTCAAGACAACTTCGGATCATCAGGCACATTGCAAAAACAAATTTCACAAGGCGCGGGAGCTGATTTATTCTTCTCGGCAGCCGAAGATAAATTCGAAAAGCTCGTTCATGACGGAGATATCGACAAAAAGGACAGCACGGATCTTTTGAAAAATGATCTCGTCATGATCGTACCTGAGAAAAACAGCGCACACCTGACACATCTGAATGACCTGAAAAAAGACAGCGCGGAAAAAATTGCGCTCGGCACGCCTGAATCCGTTCCGGCCGGACAATACGCCAAACAGTCATTGACGGCATTATCCCTGTGGGACAAGGTAAAAGATAAAGTCGTCTATGCAAAAGACGTTCGCCAGGTGCTTTCTTATGTTGAAACCGGAAATGTCGATGCCGGGCTTGTCTATAAAACAGACGCGCTGATTTCGAAAAAGGTGAAAATCACCGATGAAGCGCCGGCGAAAACGCACGATCCGATCGTTTATCCTGTCGGCATCGTCAAGGATACAAAGCACCGTAAAGAAGCAGAAGCGTTTTATCAGTATCTGCAGTCAGATGAAGCAATGAAAGTGTTTAAGAAATATGGATTTACTGCCAAGTAACATTACGGCTTCGGAGTTTTTCACTCCCGTCGTACTGTCGTTTCAGGTGGCTTTGGCATCGGGCATCGCCGTCATCATTCTCGGGACGCTTGCCGGCGCCTGGATGGCGAAAGCGCGATTTCCCGGAAAAACGGCTGTGGAGACCCTGTTTATGCTCCCGCTCGTTCTTCCGCCTACCGTTGTCGGCTTCATTCTCATTATTATTTTCGGGAAACACAGCTTTATCGGCCGGACGATCGAGCGGATTTTTCACCAGCCCGTCATTTTCACGTGGTCGGCCGCGGTGATCGCTTCGGCCATTGTCGCCTTCCCGCTTATGTATCAGTCCGCTAAAACGGGCTTCGCCGCGGTTGATGCCGACATTGAGGGAGCGGCGAAAGTAGACGGAGCCGGCAGGTGGCAGGTGTTCACCCGTATTTCCGTCCCGCTTGCCTTTCCCTCCCTCTTGACCGGAAGCATTCTCAGTATTGCACGTGCGCTAGGTGAATTCGGGGCGACTTTAATGTTTGCGGGAAATATTCCCGGTGTCACCCAAACGCTGCCGACAGCGATTTACGTCGCGATGGACTCCGGCAATGAAACACTCGCCTGGGTGTGGGTGATCTGTATTGTGATCATTTCTTTCCTGATGCTGTTTTTCATCCAATTGAAAAAACCCGCTTGACCGATCCGCCTTCCGCGCACCTTTCGCCGGGAGGCTTTTTGATTTAAAATCGGATGGTATATAATGAAACAAAAAACACACAAAGGGTGCGGCCATGAAGATTAATGTCATTATCGCGGATGATAATTCTTTCATCAGAGAAGGAATGAAAATCATTTTGCATACATATGAGGAATTTACTGTATCGGCAACGTTGGAAAATGGCCTCGAGGCGGCAGAGTATTGTAAACACAATCCCGTCGATATCGCCTTGCTGGACGTCCGCATGCCGGTGATGAACGGCGTCGAAGCCGCAAAACGGATCGCTGAGGAAACGGATACGAAGCCGATGATCCTGACGACATTTGACGACGATGAGTATATTTTAGAAGCGATTAAAAACGGCGCGAAAGGATATTTATTAAAAAATACCGAACCGGAACGGATCCGCGATGCGATCAAAAGCGTTTTCAACGGGCACAGCATTCTTCAGGACACCGTGCTGGATAAAATAAAAGACAGCCTTTCCCGGCCGGCTGAAGCCGCGCATCAGATTGATGAAAGCCAGTTTACTGAAAGAGAGCTCAGCATCATGTCGCTTATTGCGAAAGGATTCTCGAACAGGGAAATTTCAAAACAGCTTTTCATTTCTGAAGGGACGACGGCCAATTATATTTCATCTATTTTAGGGAAAACGGGGCTTGAGCACAGAACGCAGATCGCGATTTATTATATCACCGGGAAGGTGGATAACGGGCGTTGAACGGTATGGATTTTTGGATGCTGATGAGCAGACTGATCGCCATTTTTTATACGGCTTTTTTGTTCGTATCGGCAGACCGCCTTTACACACCGTACGCCGTCTTGTTTCTGCTGCTTTATCTATCTTTGGGCATTGCGGTCTGCATGATCAGGCTGCCCGCTTGGAGGCGCGGGATCACCCTCATGGCGCTGGCATTGACCGCCTGGCTTTCCGCCTTAGGCCATCCGGCGTTTCTGTTTCTTTTGCCGCCCGCCATTTTTGCCGTTCTTGCCGAATATCCGGTTCACCGCTATGTGTTCTGCCTGCTCGTGTTTTTGCCGTTTTTATTTATCCCGTACGGCGACCTTCCGACTTATATCGTCATGACCTTGTTCTGCTTGGCGATATTCGTTTTGGCCGCCCGTTCCAGCGACCGGCTGAAAAAATATGAAGAGCAGTCAGACAGCATGCGCTCAAGCATTGAAAAACTGACGAAACAGCTGCACAGCAGCACAGAATATATCAAACAATCGGAGTATACCGGCAAACTCGAAGAAAGAAACAGATTGTCCCAAGCCATCCATGACAAAATCGGCCATTCCATGACAGGCGCGCTCATTCAGATGGAAGCGGCGAAGCGGATGCTCGGCTCCCATCCGGACAAAGCGGCTGAACTGCTCCAAAACGCCATTACCATTTCCAAAGAGGGCATTGAGGATATCCGCATAACGCTGAAAAATATGAAACCGCCCGCTGAACAAATGGGCATTCACAGATTAAGAACGTTTATTGATGAATTTTCGGCCAAAAACGGGATGCCGGTTCCGTTTACGCATCAAGGCGATTTGGACAGACTGACGCAAATGCATTGGAGAGTCATTCAGGAAAACGTAACCGAAGCCTTGACCAATGCAATGAAATACGCCGATGCCACACAGATCTTCATTGATATCCATGTGCTGAACAAAGCCGTGAAAGCGGAAGTGAAAGATAACGGAAACGGCGCCGTCCGCTTTAAAAAAGGCCTCGGCATGCTCGGTATGGAAGAACGGGCGGCCGTCTTGCACGGAACCGTTATTTTTGACGGCACGGCCGGTTTTTCCGTCACGACATTGCTTCCGGTTGAATAAGTGAATGTTTTCATGTGAAAAATATGAAGATTCTCATGTCAAAGGAATGAACAGCTGCACTAACGGCCGTTCATTCTTTTTTTTATAATAAGAGCATCATAAGACATAGAGGTGGAAACATGAACATTTTGGAGCTCAAACAGCTGAGTAAGAAATTCGGTGATTATGCCGCCGTTGACCAGATGTCGCTTGCCGTAAAAGAAGGTGAGATTTTCGGGTTTCTCGGCGCAAACGGAGCCGGAAAAAGCACGACGATCAATATGATCTCAGGCCTTTTAAAACCTTCAGGCGGAGACATTCTGTTTCTCGGAAAAGATATTTTCAAATATAGCAAAGCAGCGAAAATGAATATCGGCATCGTCCCTCAGGACCTCGCGATTTACGAAGAATTAAACGCCTATGAAAATGTGAAGTTCTTCGCCGGGCTGTACGGCCTGAGAGGGGCGGCTCTGAAAGAACGGGTTGAGGAAGCCCTGACATTCGTCGGCTTGAGCGATAAACACAAATATTTGCCGAAGCATTTTTCCGGCGGAATGAAGCGCAGGCTCAATATTGCGTGCGCTCTTGCCCACCGGCCGAAACTGATCATCATGGATGAACCGACAGTCGGCATTGACCCTCAATCAAGAAATTATATTCTGCAATCAGTGAAAAAGCTGAATGAAATGGGCTGCACGATCATCTACACGAGCCACTACATGGAGGAAGTGGAAGAAATATGCACGCGCATCGCCATTATCGACCATGGAAAAGTCATCGCAGAAGGCACAAAAGAACAGCTGACCTCCATCATTACCGACACGAAGGACGTCGTGATTGAGCTGTCATCCGGAAACGGCATCAG
The DNA here is from genome assembly GCF_041222765.1 of Bacillus sp. JNUCC-21. NCBI lineage: Bacteria > Bacillati > Bacillota > Bacilli > Caryophanales > Bacillaceae > Bacillus > Bacillus sp. JNUCC-21. Next base: position 3,443,416 of record NZ_CP166019.1, read on the forward strand.
CCTCGGCGATATTCAGGAGCTGCCCGGCGTCAGAGCCGCCACACTGGAAGAAAACAGCGTGAAAATCAGCTCTGACACAGGGGTCAACAATTTAAACCGCCTGATCCGGTACTTCATGGACAAAGGAATTGAAATCCGCTCCTTGCAGGAACAGGCCCCTGACTTAGAAACGGTATTTCTCACGCTGACAGGCAGAAGCCTGCGCGACTGACCCCACTGAAAGGAGGATTGCAAATGAATATTCTGCACATCGCCGGGAAAGAAATCAAAATCAGTTTCCGCGACAGACGGACTTTTATTTTCATGCTTGCTTTTCCGATCGTCTTCATGCTGATTTTCACTGCGGCATTATCAAACGCCTTTGATTCAGAGGTGACGGTCGGGAACATCAAGGTCGTATATACGGACCAGTCAAACGGCCCTCTTTCTCATGATTTCACTGAGTTTATGAAAGCCGCCAAAAAAGAGCATGTCTATTTTCAAAAAGCGGACACGGAGGCAAAAGGCAAAAACGAGGTTCGAGAAAATCAGGCGGATGCTTTCGTCACTGTAAAAAACACCGGTTTTCAAGTCTATACAAATGACCGGAGCGGCATAAACGGCACGATCGTCCAAGGCATGCTGACCGCTTTTACCAATCAATACAAAGCAGGCGCCGCCGCTTACAAGGCGCATAAGGCGCCTTCCGCCGGACAAATCAAAAGCGATTATATGAAGCAGACGTCTTTACACAAAGCGAAAGAACCGAAAGCGAAAGATTTTTACGCGATATCCATGACGACGATGATCGGGCTGTACGCCTCGATTTTTGCAAGCAGCTTATTCCGCGGGGAAAGAATACGGCACACCGCAGATCGCCTGATCGCCGCCCCGCTCCGGAAAAGCGATATCTTTCTCGGAAAGATGCTCGGCATTTTGGCTGTGAATGTTCTGACGATTCTTGCCGTTGTCGCCTTCAGCAAATTTATCTTAAAAGCGAATTGGGGCAGCCACATGGGACTTGTGCTTTTGATTCTCGTTTCTGAAATTCTTTTGGCCGTCAGCTTCGGACTCAGCCTGAGCTATTTGACCAGAAAACCCGAAAGCGCCAGATTAATCACCGTCATCATCGTTCAGGTGATGTCCATTATCGGCGGCGCCTATTACAAATATGAAGGCGGAGGAATTTCCGCCCTGTCGCCCTTATCCTGGATCAATAAGGCGATTAACAGCATCATTTACGCAAATGATGTATCAGCGGCATGGCCTGCACTCGGTTTAAATACAGCATTGGCGGCACTCTTTTTGCTGATCGCCGCATTTACGTTTCAAAGACGGGAGGGACTGTAATATGAAAAACTTCTGGTGGCTGTTTGCGCACACTCTCAAAGGGATTACAAAAAGCAAAAAACAGCTCATTCTTTATATCGGGGCTCCGCTGATCGGCGTCTTCCTCTCCTTCATGACCAATGCCAACGGCGGAGCCGAAACGCTCAATATCGGCATTCTCGATCAAGACGGCGGAGAAGTGGCGCAGGATACGGCCGCGTTTTTAAAAGGACTGGATCATGTGAGGATTTCAGAGGAAACGGCTGCGTCCGCCACATCCAAGATCGCTTCAGGAAAAATGGAGGCGCTCATCACGTTTGAAAAAGGCTTCTCCCAAAGCGTAAAAGACGGGAAACCGTCTCACATCGGCATGACCTCGCTGAAAGGCGCCCAGGTCACCGGATATGTCAGCTCTTATTTGTACAATTATATGAACAGCGCCGCCTCAATCGGCAAATCTTCCGGCAGAGACGCAAAGGCCTTTCAGGCGATGTACGCCGATTTCAAGCATTCTCCGATTCAAACGGAATCCGCTGTTTTACAAGATACATCGAACCATAAAGAAATGACTTACTCAGTCATCGGGTATCTCATTATCATTATGCTCTATTCCGCCGGAAACCTGACGGAACTGATGATTAAAGAGCGGGAAAACAGGACGTACTACAGGCTTCTGTCAACGCCGATCACATCAAAGCAGTATGTACTGGCAAACGCGGCGGTGAATATCATTATCATGGCCGTCCAAATTCTATTCGCCGTTTTCTTTATGGGCGCCGCTTTTCATATTCATCCGTCATTCCCGCTGTGGCAGCTGTTCGTCCTGATGATGCTGTTTGCATTAAGCGCGATCGGGGTCGCCTTTATTGCCGTCGGTTTTTCCAACAGCAGCGCTTCGGCATCGGCGCTTTTGAATTTGATCGTCGTGCCGACATGCTTGCTGGCCGGCTGCTTCTTTCCGGGCAATATTATGCCGAAAACGGTGCAGACAATCGCCGAATTTCTGCCTCAGCGCTGGGTGCTCGATACGGTGGATCAATTGCAGCAAGGCCGCACGTTCCAAAGCCTGATGCTGAACATCATCATTTTGGGAGCCTTCGCCGCCGCCCTGTTATTAATAGCCGCATACAGGTTCAGCGTAAAACGTCAGACACAGACATTTATGTAAAGAAAAACAGCCCCGTAAAGGGCTGTTTTTTCTTAGAACAGAAGCTCGTCCGGATTCGGGCCGACACGCGCGTCTTTGTTCAATGCGCTGATCTTTTCCATTTCTTCCTGTGACAGTTCGAAATCAAAAATATCGGCATTTTCTATGATGCGGTGCTCTTTAATCGATTTCGGAATGGTAACGACTTCGTTCTGAAGATCCCAGCGCAAAATCACTTGAGCAACCGATTTGTTATGTTTTTCCGCAATTTGTGACAGCACTTCGTTATCGAGAAGCTGTCCCTGCATCAATGGAGACCAAGCTTCCACTTGAATGCCCTGCGCTTTGCAGAAATCTCTTACTTCTTTTTGAGTCAGGCGCGGGTGGAATTCAATCTGGTTGACCATCGGCTTGATTTCAGCATCTTTCAGCAGTTCTTCTAAATGATGCACTTGGAAGTTGCTGACGCCGATGGCGCGGATTTTGCCGTCTTTGTACAGCTTTTCAAGAGCGCGCCATGTGTCTTTATATTTATCCTTGCCCGGCCAGTGAATCAGGTAAAGGTCGAGGTAATCGAGGCCGAGGCGCTCAAGGCTTTTCTCAAACGCGTCAAGTGTCGTTTCGTATCCTTGATCTTCATTCCACACTTTTGACGTGATGAACAGCTCTTCTCTGGCAACGCCCGCAGCTCTGATGCCTTCGCCGACACCCTCTTCATTTTTGTAAATAGCCGCCGTATCAATGCTGCGGTAGCCGTTTCTGATTGCCGCTTCGACGGAGTCCGCCGCTACGCTTCCGTTTTCCACCTTGAAGACGCCAAGGCCGAACCACGGCATTTCAACGCCATTATGAAGCTTTACAGTATCTTTTAAGCTTTTTGCCACGTTGAACCATCCTTTCTAGTCATTATGTAAACGGTTATTATTATCTCACATTTCCGCCGTAAGAAACCAATTATACGCTCATCGTCATCACAAAAACCATCTTTAGTGCCCAAGCACCACTTCCGTTATTATTTTCCTATTTTTCAAAAATTCCGGTTAACCGGGTAACTGTCCGGGTAAATCGCTACTGTAGCCACCACACACTTGAAGGAGGAAATCATATGAAACGTATGCGTATCCCGATGTCCGTTGCCCTTGGCGCCGCTTTGTCTCTGACTCCTCTGTCCTTTGTATCCGCAAAAGAAACCCCGGTCCCTCAAAACATGGCACAGCAATCATCAGATGTCTCAGCAAAAGATGTCGGATTAAACATTGACGTTGACCTGCTCGGCATCGGCAATTCGATTGCTGACGCGATTAAGTCGGCGCAAAACCGTGACGGCTTCGTCAAAAACTTAATGGAATCTTCATTCTACGCTTCCGGACAAAAATATAACGTCATGGTGTTTAATTTAAGCCAGGAATATGAAGATCATTTTAACGGCGTTCAGTTTTACGGTTCCGCCGTTTATGACGGCATCACGTACGGCATTTGGGTGTTTGAAGACGGAAGCTTCACCAATAAAGGTGATGGCGGCTGGATCAACTGGGCCTTCAGAGGCTGGTTTGACCGCGACGGCGATCACGTCGAATTCCATCGTCCGTAATCAAAAAAAGTCCGGCGACAGATGCCGGACTTTTTTGATTTATTCATCTCCGTCAAGCATGGCCGCTTCCACATCATTGATGTATTGGCGAAGCTCATGTGACATATCGCGGGAAATTTCCCGCTCTTCGAACAATGTTTGGATTTCGTTGCGGATGGCCTGCACGGCCCGCAGTTTGATTTCGAGTTTTTGATTTTCAAAACGGCGGCTCGGACTCTGTTCGTGATACGAGTGCCCCAGCCTGAAAATCAAGTGATTGTAAAAGGAAATGACGGCAAGCGTCACATCTTTATTTTCTTCGGTCATGTGTTTTTTCAGGCTTTCAATGGCCGCTTTTGCCGTTTTAACCCTTGTGGCGCGGATGAGGCCTTCTTCATTTAAAATCGTCATTTCCGGCTTTTTTTGTTCACCGAAAAAGATCCAGTACATCAGGCGTTTCAGCTTTTTCTTAGATAAGCCGACTTTAAACGGATTCGTATACAGCACTTCCAGTTCATCAAACCGTTCCTGAAGGCTGTCAGCCGTTTCTTCCGGTATGTCGCCCCGCTCAATCAGCCGCAGCAATTCTTCCTGTTCAGCCTGTATCCCTTGGGCGCGGACTTTCCGCTCATCTTTTTTCGTACGGTTTTTGACGGTGAACTGCTGAAATCTGAGATTTTTCATTTTCTCATTGTATTCGGCAATGACCGCAAAAGAAGCCGTTTTGTTTGTCTCATTCATATTTTCTTTAATGGCGGTTAAGGCAGCTTTTATCAGCTTCCGTCTCGCTGTCAGCAATTTGACTTTCTTCTCTTTCACATTGTCTTCCGGCTTATCTGTCAAAATCGGCAGTACAATTGTCGCCAGCACCAATGTGCACATAATAACACCCGCGGCTAAAAAGAGAATCAAATTCCGTTCAGGAAACGGTGAGCCGTCAGAAAGCACGTAAGGAATGGAAAAGGAACCCGCAAGCGTGACCGCTCCCCTGACGCCTGAAACCGAAATCAGCAGGGTCGAGCGCAGGCCGGGTTTATAAATGCTCTGATCCTTGTTAAAAAACCACTTGCCGTTCCAAAAAAACAGCACCCACAAAAACCTGAGAATCATTAACGTCAGCGTAATGACGATAATGTACCCGATGACCATCATATTGTTAAACGCGGTATCATTAAAGATGACGGAAACCACATCCGGTATTTGCGCCCCTAAAATAACGAAAACAAGACCGTTCAGAATGAACAAAATAATATTCCACGTACTTGAAGAGACGATTTGCAGTTTGACCATCGTTGATTCAAGACGGTCCTGCTCCACCGCATGCGTGATGCCGCCGGCCACAACAGCTAAAATGCCGGAAACGCCGATTTCTTCAGCCGCGAGATAGATGACGAACGGCGTCAGAATTTGAATCAGCATATGCATCGTGACATCCTGCATGCCGAGGCGGCGCAAAAACAGCCGGAAACGGATAATCAAAAAAGAAATGACGACACCGCTGAGTAAACCGCCGGCTGAAATCAGTACGAAACTGAAGGCGGCCTGCGCCAGCGAAAATGCGCCCGTCACGGCAGCCGCAATCGCAAATTTAAAAGCGACCAGGCCGGATGCGTCATTCATCAGTCCTTCTCCTTCAAGGAGACGCAGAATGCCTTTTGGCATCTTCACTCGCCCTGACAGCGCGCTGACCGCGACAACGTCAGTCGGTGACAGTATCGCCGCCAGCCCGAACGCGGCAGCCAGCGGAATGCTCGGAATCATCCAATGAATCGTGTAACCGCCGACAATCACCGTGGCAAACACGAGCCCGAGCGCAAGCAGCAGAATCGGCGCTCTTAAATTCCAAAGTTCCGCACGCGGCGTCCGTTTTCCATCGTTAAAAAGCAGCGGAGCGATAAACAAAACAAAAAACAATTCGGTATTCAGTTCAAAGTGAAGCCCCTGCGGAAATGACGCCGCAATGATACCGAGCGCCACCTGAATCAAAGGCACCGGGATAAAGGGGACAAACCGATTTACGATATTTGAGATCGCGATGATGGTTAAAAGTACGAGTACGACTAAAAATATGTCCAAAGCATGACCTCCTTCATCTGCTGCATCATATCATTATTGCCTGATCTCTGCCTTTGCCAAAGGCCGGAGCCGATGATCGGGCAGATTCAATATATTTTCCGCACGCAACCATTCTTCTTTTATTTTACCCGTTTTTATTTAAAATTTCTCATAACGTGCTCACGGGGAACTTTTTTTGCCTTCAGCTACATTTTTTCCGAAAAAAGAAAAAGCCTGTTTTCTCTGAAAACAGGCTTTTTCGCAAGGTGCGTCATCTGTTTCATGACGCGGTGCAGCGTTTATGCTTTTTAGTAAAGGATAGAGAACGCACCGTCAGTGTGTCTCTATCCTTGGTTTTAAGTGCTCATCTTATTCGTGAAAATTCATGCCGTCTGTCGTCGCTTTAATGATGCCCGCGCGGATGACGAAATCGCCGAAGTGTTCGCCTTCCTCACGCTCTTTCGCGTAGCGCGGGAGAATGGTGCGAAGCTCATTCAGAATTTCCTCTTCACCGATATTTTCCCGGTACATTTTGCTCAAACGGCTGCCGTCAAACGCCGCTCCTAAATACATATTATATTTTCCGGGCGCCTTTCCGATAAATCCGATTTCGCCGAGCGCATGGCGGGCGCAGCCATTCGGGCACCCGGTCATACGGATGGTGATTTCTTCATCCCGCAGCCCGTTTTCGTCAACAATGTCTTCAATCTTATCAATCAATTTCGGCAGATAGCGCTCGGCTTCGGCCATGGCGAGCCCGCATGTCGGAAGCGCGACGCAAGCCATTGAACTGCGGCGGAGGGCGGAATGCTGCCGGCCGTCTGTCAGACCGTATTGTTCGATTAATGCGCTGATTTGTTTCTTTTTCTGGCTTGAGACATTGCCGATAATCAGGTTTTGATTAGAGGTGAGACGGAAATCTCCCGTATGGACTTTGGCGATTTCACGTAATCCCGTCATCAGCTTATAATTCTCATAGTCCGTGACGCGGCCGCCTTCGATAAACATCGTAAAGTGCCATTTCCCTTTTACACCCTTCACCCATCCGTAACGGTCGCCGTTATGGTCAAAATGATAAGGTTTCGCTTCATCCAGCTGCCAGCCGAGGCGGTTTTCCAGCTCGGCTTTTACGTTTTCCAGCCCGAGACGGTCAACAGTGTACTTGAATCTGGCATTCTTTCTGACGGAACGGTTTCCGTAATCGCGCTGAATCGTAATGGTTTTTTCCGCTACATCATACAGCTGCTCCGGTTTGCAGAAGCCGATGACTTTTGAAAGCTGCGGATAAGTGGCCGTATCGCCGTGCGTCATTCCCATACCGCCGCCGATTGCCACGTTGAATCCGATAAGACTGCCTTCCTCCACGATGGCAATGAAGCCGAGATCTTGAGAAAAGACATCGATATCATTGGACGGAGGCACGGCGATTCCGATTTTGAATTTCCGCGGCAGGTACAGCGGCCCGTACATCGGTTCCGTTTCCGTGTCAGGAGTGCCCGCCACACGTTCCTCATCAAGCCAGATTTCATGATAGGCTCTCGTGCGCGGAAGAAGGTCATCGCTCAATTTCTTCGACCATTCGTATACTTCCGCATGAATTTCAGACTGGTGCGGATTTGAAGCGCACATGACGTTTCGGTTGACATCTCCGCAGGCCGCAATGGTATCAAGCAGCGCCGCATTGATTTTCTGAATCGTTTTTTTCATGTTCCATTTTAAAATTCCGTGCATTTGGAACGTTTCACGCGTTGTCAGCTTCAATGTATTGTTTCCGTATTTTTGCGCCAGTTCATCCATGACAAGCCATTGTTCCGGAGTTGACACGCCGCCTGGCATCCGGACGCGCAGCATGAACTGATAAGCCGGTTCAAGCTTTTGTTTTTGACGTTCATTACGGAGATCGCGGTCATCCTGCAAGTAGCTTCCGTGATGCTTCATCAGCCGGTTGTCATCGTCCGGGATGCCGGCTGAAATCCGGTCGAGCATGACTTCTTTCAATGTGCCGCGCAAATAATCACTTTTTTCTTTAATTTCCTCAACATCACTTGGAGGGCCTTCCGGCGCTTTTAAAATGTTGTTCACCATGCTGAATAAGCTCCTTTCAAACCAAAATCAATATACGTCACGCTGATAGCGTTTTTTCTGCTGCATGTCTGCCAGGAAGCTTTCCGCTTTTTCACGGCTCATGCCGCCTTCTTCCTGAATGATATCGAGAAGCGCCTGGTGCACGTCATGCGCCATATGCTGTTCATCACCGCAGATGTATACGGCGGCTCCCTGCTGCAGCCATTCATAAAGCTCTTTGCTTTGTTCTTTCATGCGGTGCTGCACATATACTTTTTCCTCCGAATCCCGGGAAAAAGCGACGTCCATTTTTGTGAGCACACCGTTTTGCAGCCATTTTTGCCATTCCGTCTGGTACAGAAAATCAGTGACAAAGTGCTGATCTCCGAAAAACAGCCATGTTTTCCCTTCAGCACCGGTTTCTTCACGTTCCTGCATAAAGGAACGGAACGGCGCGATGCCTGTCCCCGGCCCGACCATAATAATCGGTGTATCCGGGTTTTCCGGCAGCTTGAAGTTTTGGTTGTGCTGAATGTAAATCGGAAGCGTATCTCCCGGCTGGAGTCTTTCCGCACACAGAATGCTGCAGACGCCTTTTCGTTCTCTGCCGTGCGCGTCATATCTGACCGCTCCGATTGTCAGATGCACCTCTTCCGGATTCGCTTCTAAACTGCTTGCGATCGAATAGAGCCGGGCCGGCATTTTACGCAGGATGGAAATAAAGTCTCCCGCTGTCGCTTCCCACGGCCCGAAATCCCGGGCGAGATCAAGCAGATCACGGCCGTTGATGTACGCTTTCAGCTGCTCTTCGTTTCCTTCGGCCAGAAGTTCACTCAGCTTTTGGTCAGCCGTAAACTGTGCAGCCTTTTGCAGGAACGGTTTTGTTAAGACGGTTATTTCAAAATGAGAAGTAAGCGCATCTTTCAGCGGGAGGCGCTCTCCTTGTTTATTCACCGCCACTTCCTGTTTTGGGTTCCATTTCAGCTCATTGATCAGCTCATCAACGAGCGCCGGATCATTTTCCGGATAGATGCCGAGGCTGTCTCCGGGCTGATACGCGAGGCCCGATCCTTCAAGCGAAAGCTCGAGATGGCGTGTTTCTTTATTCGAACCGCGTCCGTTCAGATTGATGTTCTCAAGAACCTCCGCCCGAAACGGGTTCGTTCTGGAATAAACGGATTCACCGAGAGCCGGCGTCTCGGCAGGCGCTTCGGCTGTTTGATTTCCCGCTCCTTCGTTCAAACCGCCGATGACCGCGTCAAGCCATTCAGAAAACGGCTCATCATAATCAAGATCGCAATCAACCCGCGGCGCAAGCTGGGTGCCGCCGAGCTCTTGAAGACGCTCGTCAAACTCTTTGCCGGTCTGGCAGAAAAATTCATACGAGCTGTCCCCGAGCGCCAAAACGGAGTAACGGAGCGCTTCAAGCTTCGGCGCGCGTCTGCCGTGAAGAAATTCATGAAAGGCCAGCGCGTTATCCGGCGGATCGCCTTCTCCGTGCGTGCTCACCACGATCAGTAAATTGTTTACTTTTTTCAGATTATTCGGCTTAAAATCGTTCATTGACGCGACGGTGACCTGGAATCCCCGTTCCTCAAGCGTCTTTACCGTCTGTTTCGCAAGACCTTCCGCATTTCCCGTTTGCGATCCGTATAATACGGTCACTTCTCTTGAGACTGCCGGGCTTTCTGCAGGAACCGGAGCAGCGGGTGCGGCTGTTTCACCGGATTCGGACCGGGCCGCAGCCAAATAACCGCTCAGCCAGATTTTCTGTGATTCTGTCAAGGTCGGCAGAAGGCGGTTAAGGAGCTCTGCCTGCTCCTGATTAAACGGACTGTTCATGACCTGAAGTTGCAACGATATCCACCTCACAAGGAATTAAACGTAACGTACGTTATTTCTATAGGAATTGTCAAAATAATATTCTAATTGAAACTTTACCGAAAGTTTGTATGTAAGTAAAATATATAATCATGATGACAATGATTAAGATTACTAATGATAAAAAGCCCTTTGCACTTGGCAAAGGGCTTACACGAATAAGCCGGCGGGCACTTCTTTAATAAAAGGAGAGGGTTCTCCCGGAGACAATACGGTCAGATGATGCATCGCCCGTGTACAGGCCGTATATAACAGCTTACGGTCATGTTCGCTTTTGTACTGGACAGCAGAGGCGTCAGCAGCAATGACGGCGTCAAACTCAATGCCTTTTGCCAAATAAACGGGAATGACGCATACCCCTTTTTGAAAAGGCTGGTTTTCTTTATTGATCAAGCGGACACCGCTCTCGGCGCTGACCGCCTGAAACACTTTTTTGGCTTCCGCGGCCGTTTTGCAGATGACGGCGACCGTCTCCCAGCCTTTTTGTCTGAGCTCCCGGATTGTATCCGCCAATTGTTCCTGCCGCGCATTTTCTGTATCCGTCCGCAAAACACGCGGTTTTTCCCCGTTCCGGTTAAAAGGCTCAATGTCATCGCCGTCAGCCAGCAGCGCTTTCGTAAATTCAACAATCTGCCGCGTCGATCTGTAAGTCCGCTTCAGGCTGACATACTTTTCTGCACCATTGCGAAAGCAGCCGGCGAGGGAAGAAGGGCCCGTAATGGTGTGGGCATAAATCGACTGGCTGACATCACCGAGCACCGTCATCTTTGCCGCCGGGAAGATGCTTTGTATATACGTCAGCTGAAATGGGGAATAATCCTGCGCTTCATCAATGAAGACGTGCTTCATTTGTGTGTTTTTTCTTTTTCCTTCTAACAGATCCTGCAAATACAGATACGGAGCGGCATCTTCATACGGAAGTGACCGTTCTGCAAATGCGTTTCTGGTCAAAGCGCCGATGCTCTCCCAATGATCGGGCTTTTCATCAGCTCCCCAGTCTGAAAACAGCCGGAGATACATCCGTTTTATATCGAGAAAACCGAGCCGTCTGACGGCCTGCTTAATCGGTTTAAAGGCTTTGCCGACAATAATGGCGCCAAGCAGCCGCTGTTCGCGCTGATGGTCGTCAAATGCAGGTTCATCATCTGCCGCCTGCTTCTTGAGTGTTTGATAAACCTCAGCATAGTCTTCCTTATCAAGCAGCTCGCTCTCCTGCAAGACCCATTCCTTTTTACGCTCCTTTTTTTCGAGAGCGCTGATTTCCGCGAGAAGCCATTCCGCTGTCAGCTCCGCTCTGTTCGGAATCGGCAGCTGCTGATCAAGCGAATAAAAATAGGCTTCAATCCGCTCTTTTGAAATCAGGATGTCTCCCCGGAAGCTGATCTGTTTACACATCAGGCCCGAGCCAGAAAGCGAGCCGGCATAGCGGTCAATCATGGCCTGGAAAGCTGATGACGCTTTGTAAGCAATGGCTGCGAGCCTTACGGAAAGTGCGTCCTGATTTTGTTCAGTCAGGCAATATTCAAGCTGCTCGTACGGGCTTTCACAATCAAACTTTCGTCCGAGCCGGCGGATGATATATTCCTGAAAGGTGGCCTGCTCCATATTCTCTTCTCCCAATTCCGGCAATACGGCGGAAACATAACTGTTGAACAAAATGTTCGGGGAAAACAATACAATCTGACGGGCATCAAGCACCCCGCGACCGCGGTACAGCAAGTAAGCGGCCCGCTGAAGCGCCGCGGATGTTTTCCCGCTTCCGGCGGCTCCCTGAACGATGAGATATTTGCTTTTTTCATCCCGGATGATTTCGTTCTGTTCTTTTTGGATGGTTGACACGATGTTTTTCATATGCTGTCCGGAATGGCCGCTCAGCACCTCTTGCAGCATTTCGTCACCAATCGTCATATCCGTGTTAAACATCGCTTTAAGCGTCCCGTTTTTAATGATAAACTGCCGCTTCAGTGTGATGTCTCCTTCTATCGTTTCTTCGGGAACTTCATAGCGGGCTTTTCCCGGGGAATATCGATAGTAAAGAGATGAGATGGGCGCGCGCCAATCATAAATGAGAAATTGCTCGTTGTTTTCATCCATCAAAGAAGTCAGCCCGATATAAATCCGCTCGGAAGAGGACTCCCCTTTTTCCGTAAAATCGACACGGCCGAAGTAAGGAGAGGTTTTCAGCTTTTGGATTTTTTGAAGCTGCCGGTATTGAAGCCGATGCGTCCGTTCACGTTCTGAAAGCATTTCTGCCTGCTGTTTAATGCTTGAAAATGTCTCAGCCGCTTCATGGGCGTCATCCATATTCACGGTGACATCATCCCAAAACGTTTTTCTCAGCCCGACAATATCCTGCTTCAATCCGCCCGATGAGGCTTCAAGATGAGTTTGTTTCTGTTCCAGTTCCTTCATGACAAAATTGATTCTTTCCTGCTCTTCTTTCCACTCTTTATCACGTTTTGCCATCAGCGGCACCTCCGACATCAAGCTGACAAATCCGGCTTTCATCATACAAACATATATGCAACATATTATTCAGCATTATGGTCAAATACCCTTTTTCTTATCATATCGGGCGTCTTTTTTTATCAGAAGCCGTTATGCAAAAAAACCGATTTCGTTTGTGAAATCGGTTTTTTACTGATCTATATGATAGGAACGATTCGGCAGGCGCCACCTGAACACATAACTGCAGATGCGGCATGCCACAAGCACAAGAAACAGCACATACAAACCGGCGGCATCCCCGGCCCAGCCGAGGCCCACGATTAACCCTCCGAGCGCGGCCCAGACCGCGTAAATTTCCGCCTTGAGCACAAGCGGCTTCCTGCCCGCGAGCAAATCCCGTATGATGCCGCCCCCGCTTCCGGTCAGGACCGCTGCCGCAATCACCGCACTGAGCGGATGGCCCATTTTCACGGCATATAAAGCGCCTTGGATGGCAAACGCCGAAAGCCCGATGGCATCGGATAGGTTGCCCCATTTACTCCAATGCCTTAACAGCAGCTTCGGAAACAAAAAGACAATCGTAACTGATGCGAGAGCGATTTGAAAAAACGCGCCTTGCTCCCACAAGGCGGAGACCGGAACACCGATCAGCAGATTTCGGATCGCTCCTCCGCCGAACGCCGTTACAATCCCCAAGATATACACGCCTAAAATATCATACTCCTCTTCCATCGCAACAATCGCTCCGCTGACCGCAAACGCAATGATGCCGATTACACTAAGCAGCTCCCAGGCCATTCCATATGCTCCTTTTTATTTGTTAAATTTTCTGACGACCATTAGATTTTATAATCGCTTTCTCTTAAAATCAACCTTATTTTTGAAAGATTCTGATTCCTAACCCGGGACAACCTCACTCGCAACGGCTGGGAGCAAGAACATTTACCTATTTTATACTATTTTGGGAGGTTTATTGGAAGTTTCATTGAATACTTTCTCTAACAAAAAGGGGGTTATGAGATGAAAATCAGTTCACTTGTTTTTCCTGTTTTATTGGCCGCCGGATTAATTCCCGGCCTGCCGTCAGCCGAAAGCCATACGCATTCGCACACTCATGCGGAGCCGGCGAAAACGGTGTATACGGACCCGCTTCCGAAAGCCGATCATTTTAAAGATCTGAAGGGCCCGGTCCAAGTCGAACAGACGGTTGACACAAAAATTCTGGATGAAAACGGCAAGCAGGTCGGCACGAAACGATTCAATGCCAATGTCAGTCAGGATAAAGCCTCAACTAAAGCCAGCACGGGCAGCCAGAAGGTCAGAGTGCTGGCGGTGGCGGACGCTGAATACCGCGCCAAATACAGCGACTGGCAAACGCGAATCGTCCAGATCGTGGAGCAGGCGGATGTTGCTTTTAACCGTGATCACAACATTGATTTCGTCGTACAGGCTGTGCAGGCTTGGAATTCCTCCGGCTCAAACAGTTCTCAGATTTTATCGAATCTCCAAGGCAGCTTCAGAAATCAAAATTATCATTTTGTCGTCGGTTTTACCGCAAAATCAAGTTTTGACGCCGGCGGGATCGCGTATGTATATAACGGCAAACCGAGCGGCCCGGCTTTCAGCGTGAACCTTGATCAAGGAACGGCCAACACGGCGAAAGCGGCACAGCACGAGTTTTCCCATAACTTCGGACTTCAGCATGACGCCCAAGGCAGCGGCATTCGCTGCGTCATGAATTATGATTATGCCTATTCCGTGGATATTTGGGACAGCTCCCATAACAGACAGATTGAGACAAACAAAGCTTGGTACAAATAATAGAAAAAGAGCCGCTCCCATGGAGCAGGCTCTTTATTTTGCCGTGCGTTCCGTTTTGACAAAACACATACAGATAATAATGAGAATAAATGCCGTCAATGCCAGGAAAGGAATGGTAATGAAACCGAACCAGTTAATATATTCAGATGAACAAGGCACGCCGTAGACACACGGCTTGATGCCGCTGAAACCGGGCACCTTCTGCTCAAGGTAATGCATGATCGATATAAACGCGCCGATGACGGCCATCGGCAGCACGTATTTTTTTACGCGCGTGTCACCCTGGAAGGTGGCGATTCCTAAAATCAGGACAAGCGGGTACATGAGAATTCTTTGATACCAGCACAGCTCGCACGGTATGAATTTTCTGATCTCGCTGAAATATAGGCTGCCGAGCATGGCAGCAAGAGCTATCACCCAAGAAGCATATAAAAATACGATTCTATTTTTCATTTTTCAGCTCTTTCTTAATCGTTTTTGAAATCTCCTCATAATCAGAGAATTTTTTAATCACTTTGTCATTTACGTAAATCGTCGGTGTCGCCGTTATGTTTAATTTATCATTCAGGTCAGTGTCAGCTTTCAGCTCTTTTGCAAATGTCTCTTTATCAAGGTTCTCCTTCAGCTTGTCAGGATCAACCTTTTTCGCGGTGCTTTTGACCGTTTTTTCAAGCAATGCAGGCGTGACCCATTCCTGTTCGCTTGACGGCTGCTGTTCAAACAGCCTTTCATGGAATGCCCAGAATGATGCCGGGTCTTCTTTCCACACTTCTTCTGAAGCAAGAGCCGCCAGACGCGAGCCGCTTCCGTGGTACATGACGTTCACAAATGAAAATTTCACGTCGCCTTTATCGATAAAATCTTTTTTGATTTTCGGAAAGATATCGCTGTTAAATACTTTGCATGACGGACACTTGTAATCTCCGAATTCAACTACCGTAACAGGCGCGCTGTCTTTGCCGAGCACGGGCTGTCCTTTAATGGAAGGCTGTTCGGCGACTGTTTCGCCCGCTTTTTCCGTTTGGTTGTTAATAATTACGATGGCCGCAAATAAAACGACAACGATTAACGTCAGTATCACCGCAAATTTCGCAGACGATTGTTTCTTTTTCACTCAGACACCTCATTGTTTTTAAAATAAAAAAGAAGCGGATGCCGGATGGCCCGCTTCTCTATTTTACCAAGACAACCTTGTTTAAGAAAACCCTGAAAAACGAATTATCTTTGACAATTATTCCGCTTTCACTCTCATGACGCGCATCGCGTTGGCAACAGCGATCAGCGTGACGCCGACATCTGAAAAGACCGCTTCCCACATGGTGGCGAATCCGAATGCGCCAAGCAGGAGAAAAATCATTTTTACGCCTAAAGCAAATCCGATGTTCTGCCAGACGATCCGGCGTGTGCGGCGTGCAATCCGGATGGCTTCGGCTGCTTTTGACGGCTGGTCTGTCATCAGGACGACATCGGCCGCTTCGACGGCGGCATCAGAGCCGAGAGCCCCCATGGCAGCCCCGATGTCAGCTCTGGCAAGCACAGGCGTATCATTAATCCCATCGCCGACAAACATCAGTTTTTCATTCGGTGAAAGCGCCGCTTCAAGTTCTTCGACGCGGTCTACCTTGTCACCCGGCAAAAGCTCTGTGTACACATCATCAATACCGAGCTCTCGGCCGACAGCTTCTCCGGTCTGCTTTGAATCACCCGTCAGCATCACTGTCCGCTTCACGCCGAGCGCTTTTAAATTGGCAATGGCCTGTTTGGCGTCCTCTTTGATTTCATCGGCGATCACGATCGCCCCCGCATACTGCTGATCAACGGCGACATAGACGACGGTTCCGTTGTTTTCAGCTGTGCCGGAAGCGATTTGTTCTTTTGCCATCAGTTTTTGATTTCCGGCTAAAATCGTTGATCCGCCGGTTTTCACCCGAATGCCGTGTCCGGGTATTTCTTCATATTCTTCAATCTCGTCTGCCGCGAGCGGTTGATTGTAAGCTTCACGGATGGAAGAAGCAATCGGATGATTAGAATGGGCTTCTGCAAGCGCGGCCGCATGAAGCAGGCTGTCTTTCGTAAACCCCGCCGCCGGTCTGATATCAGTAACGGCGAAATTGCCTTTCGTTAAGGTTCCCGTTTTATCAAACACGGCGTATGCCACCTGATTGAGCGCTTCTAAATAGTTGCTGCCTTTCACGAGCACCCCTGCTTTAGACGCAGCTCCGATACCGCCGAAAAACCCGAGCGGAATGGAGACGACGAGTGCGCACGGACAAGAAATCACAAGGAAAATCAGCGCGCGGTACACCCAGTCGGATAGCGCGGCTGAAGGCACGAGAAGCGGCGGTAAAAAGGCGAGAAGCACCGCAACAATGACAACGGCCGGTGTATAATACTTGGCAAACTTCGTAATAAAGTTTTCCGTTTTCGCTTTGCGTCCGGCCGCATTTTCGACCAGATCCAATATTTTTGACACGGCAGAGTCTTCATATCCTTTAGAGGTTTCAATATGAAGCACGCCGTTCTGATTCATAAATCCGGCCATCACATCTTGCCCCGGCTCCGCTTTTCTCGGCACGGATTCGCCCGTTAAAGCGGATGTATCAACCATCGAAGAACCGCTCAGCACCTTTCCGTCCAACGGAATCCGTTCTCCGGGATTCACGACGATGACCTGTCCGACTTTGACGTCCTGCGGCGGAACGGCAGTCATGCCGTTTTCCGTTTTCACATTGGCGTACTCAGGACGGATGTCCAATAACGCGCTGATCGATTTTCTGGATCGGCTGACGGCCGCTCCCTGAAACAGTTCACCGATTTGGTAGAACAGCATGACCGCGACGCCTTCCGGATACTGATGAATCATAAATGCGCCGATCGTGGCAAGCGCCATCAGAAAATGCTCATCAAATACCTGGCCGCGGACAATGTTTTTTCCCGCTCTGGCTACGATATCGCCGCCGATAATCAAATATGATGCAAAAAAGAGCAGAAACTCAAGGACGGCGCCCGTGTGCGCGAAGTAAGCGATGACGGCTAAAACGGCTCCCGCTGCCAATCTCACTAACATCAGCTGCAGCTTTTTGCGGTATTCATCCTCGCCGGGTTTGTCTTCATGCTTCGAACGAACGGTCACATGAGGATCAATGGACTTTACTTTTTTCGCGACTTCGTCTTTCATCCATTGCTCGTTTTTGCCGCCGGCTGAGACCGTGATGGTGCTTGCCGCAAAATTGACAGCACAGCCGTCTATGCCGTCAATGGCTTTTACGCCGTTTTCTATTTTTTTTGCACAGTTGCTGCAATCAAGTCCGTCTAATACAAATTCACCTTTGGCTGCTTTCATTTTCGACTCACCCTACTTTCCGTAATAGGATTCCCATAACATCAATACAGCTAAACGAATTTATATATATATGAACATATACTCATATATGTGTTTTCTCTATTATATGCAGGCTTTGAATAAAGTGTCAATAAAAAAGACAAAACAGGCATCAGCCCATTTTGTCTTGTTTCACCTTCTGTAAACGCAAAGCATTAAGGACGACCGATACTGAGCTGAACGCCATGGCAGCGCCTGCCACCCACGGGGCCAGAAAGCCGGCCGCCGCAATCGGAATGCCGATGCTGTTGTATCCCAATGCCCAGCCTAAATTCTGCTTGATGTTTCTCATGGTCAGCCTGCTCATGCCGATGGCGTCGGCAATGCCGTTCAGGTCACCGCGGATCAGCGTAATATCCGCCGCTTCCATTGCGATATCTGTGCCGGTGCCGATGGCCATTCCGATATCAGCCACAGCCAGCGCCGGAGCATCATTGATGCCGTCACCGACCATCGCCACGCGCCGGCCTTCTTTTTGCAGCCGGGAAATTTCCGCCGCCTTTTGTTCGGGAAGCACTTCGGCGATCACGCTGCCGATGCCCGCGGCTTTTGCAATGGCTTCCGCGGTCTTTTTGTTGTCACCGGTCATCATGATGACGTCAAGCCCCATATCATTCAGGCGTTTCACCGCGGCCGGAGATGTGTCTTTGATTGTATCGGCGACTGCGATAAGCCCCGCCGCTTTGCCGTCTGCCGCAATAAGCATCACCGTTTTTCCTTCCGCCTCCAAGCGGGCCATGTGAGGAAGCAGCGCCTCATGTTCGATGTGTTCCGATTCCATCAGCCGTCTTGATCCGGCTAGAATCGTTCTGCCGTCAGCCTCGGCGTATATTCCGGAACCGATCCGGGCTTGGAACCGGGTGATTTTCGGGATGGCAATCCCCCGTTTTTCGGCTCCTGACACGATGGCTTCTCCAAGCGGGTGCTCTGATCCCGTTTCGGCGGCCGCCGCCAGCCGCAGGAGTTCCTCTTCGTTCATTCCCGCTGCCGGTACGGCGTCTGTCAGAACCGGTCTGCCGTTTGTCACCGTTCCTGTTTTATCCAGTACGATGGTCGTCAGACGCTGTGTTTTTTCTAAATGCTCTCCGCCTTTAAAAAGAATGCCGAATTCAGCTGCGCGGCCGGAGCCCGCCATAATGCTCGTCGGAGTGGCAAGCCCGAGTGCGCACGGACAGGCAATGACAAGCACGGCGATGAATTTGCCGATCGCTTCAGAAAACTGTCCCGGCGCGGCCCATACATACCAAATGAGAAAAGTCAGCATGGCCAGCCCCAGCACAATCGGGACGAAAATGCCTGAAATGTGATCCGCGAGCCGCTGAATGGGGGCTTTTGATCCTTGGGCTTCTTCCACGATTTTAATAATGTGTGCAAGCGCGGTATCTTTCCCGACATTCACCGCTCTGATTTTGAGAAAGCCGTTTGCATTGATCGTCGCCCCGGTGACGGTGCTTCCGGGAGACTTATCGACAGGCATGCTCTCCCCCGTAATCATCGATTCATCAATTGCGGAATGGCCTTCAATCACTTCGCCATCGACAGGAACACGTTCTCCCGGTTTCACATATACGATATCCCCCGTCCGGACCTCGTCAATCGGAATCACCTGTACCTTCCCTTCCCGCTCAACCGCCGCCGTCTTCGCCTGAAGCTTCATTAACTTTTTAATCGCTTCTGATGAGCGGCCTTTCGCTTTCATCTCTAAAAGCTTTCCAAGCAAAATCAAAGTCAGCAAAATGGCGCTCGTTTCATAATAAAGCCCCTCTACATGTCCGTCTCGTCCGAGAGACGCAATCGTCATGTACAGGCTGTATGCGTAAGCGGCCGTCGTTCCGAGCGCAACGAGAACATCCATATTGGCGCTTTTGTTTCTCATCGTCTTGTACGCTCCCATATAAAAAGGCCAGCCGATGACGAGCTGCACCGGGGTGGCAAGCGCGAATTGCAGCCACGGATTCATCAGGATATCCGGCATCCAGATAAAAGAAGTAAAAGAAAAATGGCTGACCATCGACCAGAGAAGCGGAAAGGAGAGAACGGCAGAAAATATCAGCCTGATCAGCTGCTTTCGCTGCTCTTTCTCCTTTTGGGATAATCTGCCGTCTTGGCCGTCCGCTTCCTTTTCTTCTAATCGGTAGCCGAGTTTTGCCACGGTCTCTTTCAGTTCTTTCGGTGTCACCTCTTTGGGGTTGTATTCAACGGAGACCGTTTCCAAAGCGAAATTCACCGGCGCGCCCACAACGCCCTCTGTTTTGTTCAGGCGCTTTTCAATCCGATTGGCGCAAGCGGCGCACGTCATGCCTTCAATCTGAAACTCGGCTTTTTCCGTCACAACATGGTAGCCGAGTTTTTCAATTTTATCCTTTATGGCGCCAGCTTCGATTTTGTCAGGCTGATAGGAAATATTTGAGGTCTCAAGCGCAAGATTGACGGAAGCGTCATTGACGCCGTCCATCCGTTTCAGCCCTTTTTCAATTCTTGAAGCGCAGGCGGCGCATGTCATGCCTCCCACTTGAATGGTCATCTCTTTCGGTTCACTCAATGCCCTCACCTCTTCTCACAAACCCCCAGGGGGTATCATTTTCATAAAAGAAAACCGCGCCCGTTTCCGCAGCGCGATAAATCCTATACGACGTCATACCCTTGATCTTCAATCGCGTCTTTTATATCTGATACGGAGACTTTGTTCTCATCAAACGTCACATCCACCTGTCCGGCTTCCAATTTCACCTGAACCGCCGTCACTCCGTTCAGTTCTCCTACTCCGGTCTCTACTGCTTTGACGCAGTGCTGACATGACATGCCTTCGACTTGCAGTGTTTTTTGTTCCATGATAATTCCCTCCACGTCTTGTTTTTTCTTCTTCATGTTACCATACCCCTGTAGGGTATTTCAAAACATTTTATTTTACGATTTTGCGATTTTTTTCACAACATCAAGCAGCTCGGCAATCGCCTGCTCCCCGTTTCCGCTCTCAATGGCGCCGGCTACGCAGTGATGGGCGTGATCTTCCAGCAGATGAAACGCGACTTTCTGCATGGCCGCCTGTACGGCTGAAATCTGCACGAGAATATCCACGCAGTATCGTTCGTTATCCACCATATTCTGAATGCCCCTGACTTGGCCTTCAATCCGTTTAAGCCGGTTCAGGATCTGGTCTTTTTCTTTGGCGCTTTTATGATTTAACGATTGATGCTCGGTATGTTTGTCCATTTTCCACCTCGGTTTTTTTCTTCGTTATCTTCATTATACAGACTTGAAAATCCGGTGTAAAAAATTTTCAACACACAAGTTTTACCAGTACACCCGCGGGGTATATAATGTTATCACTTATCAAGAGGGGGAAACTCATTGAAAACGATACAAGTCGGCATATTGGGATATGGTTTGTCGGGTAAAGTTTTTCATGCGCCGCTTTTGGACGTCCTTGATGATTATCAGATCAAAAAAGTCATGACGTCCAGAACGGATGAGGTCAAACGTGATCTGCCGGGAGTTGAAGCCGTGCGCGCGATTGAAGACATTATCGGTGATCCTGACATTGATCTCGTCATCGTCACGACACCGAGCGGAATGCATTATGAATCAGCGATGAAATGTCTCCTGGCGGGAAAACACACCGTCGTGGAAAAACCGATGACGGCGACTTCAGCAGAAGCGGAGGAGCTGAGAAGAACGGCTGAAAATAAAGGCGTCTTGCTGAGCGTGTATCACAACCGGCGCTGGGACAATGACTTTTTAACAATACAAAAGCTGATTCGGGACGGGGCGCTTCAAGACATTCATACATATCAAGTCAGCTATGATCTATACAACCCGGTTGTACAGGAAAAATGGCGCGAAAAGAACGGACCCGCCACGGGAACGCTGTATGATCTCGGTTCACATATTATTGACCAGACACTTCTGCTTTTCGGAATGCCGGAATCCGTCACCGCACATGTGATGAAACAGCGGGACAACAGTGAAACCGTTGATAATTTTCTGGCCGCGCTCCATTACGGCAAGCTTCAGGTCATTCTTCAATCCGGCTCCATGAATGCGGCAAGCGGCCCGCGCTATCAGATTCACGGACGGAATGCAAGCTTTATCAAATACGGAATGGATGGACAGGAAGATGCGCTTTCAGCGGGCAAAAAGCCGATTGACGACAGCTGGGGCGCCGATGATCCTGACAACTTCGGAGAGCTGACAATCGCAGCGGATGAAAAACGGCATACAGAAACAATCCCCTCTGAGAACGGCTCTTACCTTACGTACTACAAACTGCTGGCAGACAGCATCTTAAACGGAAAACCGCTTCCCGTTACGGCAAAAGAAGGCATCGATGTCATCCGTGTCATTGAAGCGGCGATGAAAAGCAGCGAACAAAAACGGACGATTGCCCTTTAATATGAAAAACCTCCCAGCCGTACGGGACTGACCCCCGTTTTTGAGACAGGGATCAAAACACCTTTAAGCAGCCAGCTGTCGGTATGTGACCGGCGGCTGGTTGTTTAGTTTCGTTTGAATACGAATGTTGTTATAATAGTATATATAGGTTTCGACAGTTTGCTCTACGATGGTCGTCGTAGTGCTTTCCAACCTGTCGAGGTAGAACGTTTCAGACTTTAGTGAGGAATGAAACGATTCGATGGAGGCATTATCAGCGGGTGTCCCTTTACGGGACATGCTCATGGTAATGCCTTTTGTTTTAACAGCTTTCTGATACTCATAAGATGTATAAACAGAACCTTGGTCACTATGTAACACGCAGTTCTCTGGCAGTACGGGCAGCTGATCAAGTGTGTCTAAGACAAAGGCTGTGTCCTGCTTATCCCCAATAGTAAAAGCAATCACTTCTCCATTGTATAAATCTAATATACTGGAAAGGTACAATTGTTTCTGTCCATAAGGCAAATATGTGATGTCCGTTACTAGTTTTTCAAGAGGACGATCAGACTGAAAGTTCCGATCCAATATATTATCGACCACGGCATATGGCTGCCCATCCTTCTTGCGCTTTTTCACCTTAACCCGGCACTGCCATTGATTTTTCTGCATAATACGTTGAACCGTTTTATGGTTAATACACATTCTCTTTTTTAGTATGGCTGTGATTTTTCGATATCCATATCGATACTTGTGCTCTCGGCACAACGTGCCGATTTGTTTTTCCAAATGGCGCTTGGGATGATCCTTCATCACATTCTTCTTCCAACGATAATAAGACGCTCGAGAGATACCTAAATGAATACAGATATCCTGTACGGTCATTGTGCTGTGCAATATTTCTACAAGTTCGACTGACGTTTCGCTATCAACTTCCTTTCCAATTCGTTGTACTTTTTTAAAACTTCATTCTGTTGTCTCAGGTAACGAATCTCTGCCTGCAGTTTCTCTAAATCGGAAGAATACTCCGGACCTTTTCCATAAGAATATTGCTTTCCGACAGGTTGTTCGAATCGATGTGTGTCCCCAGCTTTATACCACCTGACCCATGTCTGCACCTGCGTCTTATTCTTTATATTCAATTCCTGCAGGATCTCTTTCATAGGTACGCCTGCCAATCTCATTTCTACAGCCTTCTGTTTCACTTCAACCGGATAACTCACTCTTGTCCCCATAGAAAAAACACCTCCAAGTCTAATTTCGGATAACAATCATCCGTATTCAAACTTGAAGGTGTTTTTATTTGTCTCATCTTATGGGGTCAGTCCCGTACGGCGGGGAGGTTTTTTTAAGATCAGAATGATTTTCCGGCTTCTTTCGCGCGGTCAATCGCATCTTCTTTAATTTGCTGTGCTTTATTCGGTTCAGCATTATGGCCTTCAACGATTAATCCGTCGAAAGAAGGAACGCCGAAGAAGTTCATCATGATGCCGATGTAACGGTGGCCCATTTCCATGTCAGCCGCCGGTCCTTCAGAGTAATAGCCTCCGCGCGCCTGAATGTGGAGCGCTTTTTTGTCTGTCAACAGACCGATCGGGCCTTGCTCTGTATATTTGAATGATTTTCCGGCTACAGCCACAGAATCAAGGTACGCTTTCATAACAGGCGGGAATGAGAAGTTCCAAAGCGGTGTGACGAATACGTATTTGTCAGCTGCCGCGAATTGATCGCTCAGCTCGTTCAGACGGCTGACTTTCGCTTTTTCGTTTTCAGAAAGCTCTTCAAAACCTGTGCCGGATTGAAGTTTTCCCCAGCCGCTGAATACATCCGCGTCGATATGAGGAATGTTCTCTTTGTAAAGGTCGATATGTACAACCTCATCATTCGGGTTTGATTCTTTATAAGAATCGATAAACGCTTTTCCTGTCGCCATGCTGTAAGATGTCTTTTCATCATGAGGATGAGCAGTGATATAAAGTACTTTTGCCATTGTAAACAGCCCTTTCGTTTTCAGATTACACACACATTTATTATGAAATATGAATG
Organism: Bacillus sp. JNUCC-21; assembly: GCF_041222765.1. NCBI lineage: Bacteria > Bacillati > Bacillota > Bacilli > Caryophanales > Bacillaceae > Bacillus > Bacillus sp. JNUCC-21. The sequence goes on from NZ_CP166019.1 coordinate 3,467,509, forward strand.
TTTTTTTATACTGATCAGTTCTGTAATAATTATAGTTACAAAAAAATCTTTTCGCAACAATAATATCTCGAAATCAGTATATTTTTTTGAAAAGGCTGCAAGAAGTACCTCCAGCAAATCGAAAAAAACCCGCGTTAAGCAAATTTCGACAAAGAAAAGACCGATTTTGACCATGTTAAGCCTAAATCGGCTGTTTCATTTCAGACAGTTGTGTGGAATTTATCCATGCAAAATGTTCCTGCTCTTATATTAGAGACGAACGAATTCCGATTCATACGTTCGAATTTATCACACTCTTTTATTGCAGGTCTGCTTGCCAGTTTAACAAACGCTTCATTTTCTGTTCTGTTTCACCTTCTTGGCGGGGTTGGTAAATGGTTAATTTTAGTTCAGGGGCATCGTACACTTGAAGAGTAATATGATCCATAATCATTTCTCCAACTAAAGGATGCAGCAGTGTTTTTTTGCCGCAAGGAGTACCTAGAACTTCATGTTTGGACCACCAATTACGAAACTCAGAGCTCTTATTGGTAAGTTCTTTAATGATATCTTTAAACCACTCATCACCGACAAAACGTGTATAGGCTAAACGAAATTGAGCAATCAAGCGTTGCGCATGATCTTCCCAATTAAGAAAGAGGTCTCGGTATTCTTTAGACGTAAAACAACGCCAGACTGCATTACGATCTCGATCATTCATTTTATTAAAGTCACCAAAAACCACGGCAGCAGCTTTATTCCAGCTTACTATGTTCAATTTTTCGTCGGTTACATATGTAGGGCAGTATTCTAATTGACTCAATACATTTTTCAGGACGCTATTTACACTTTCAACGAGAGGTCTTCCCACCTTAGATAGCAATGGCCGATTTGCTAATAAAAATAGATGCTCTTTTTCCTCTTCATTTAACCTGAATACACGCGAAATAGCCTCCAATACGTCTGAAGATACCTGTATATCACGCCCTTGCTCTAACCATGTATACCAGGTTACTCCTATTCCTGCCAGCTGAGCTGCTTCTTCTCGGCGCAGTCCTTCTGTTTTTCTGCGCGGACCAATAGGTAAACCAAAGTCTTGAGGAGATAATCGCGCCCGTCGTGTTTTTAAGAAATCCCCTAGTTCTTTCCTTCTTTCTTTGTCACTTAACATGAACATCTCCCCTTATAAGTAGTAGTTTTAATAATAGGATAAACACACTCCTATTCCCATTATAAACCTTCATCTATTCTAATAAATGAAGGAGGTGAGTTTTATGGTTTTCAAAAATAGGGCTGAGCCTTTCCCAAAAGGATTAGTTCTCCTCATGGCTGCAGCATGTGGTTTTACAGTAGCTAATGTCTATTTAAATCAAACGCTCTTAGTCAGTATGGCAAATACTTTTCACGTTTCTGAAAACTATATAGGAATTGTAGCAACTTTAACTCAAGTGGGATATGCATTGGGAAATCTTTTATTGGTACCATTAGGTGACATTTTTGAACAGAGAAAATTGATCCTAAGTTTATTATCTATTGTATGTATAATTTTAGCCGCAACTGCTTTATCAATGAATGTAACGTGGCTGATTGCAGCAAACTTAATTCTTGGATTTGTTACCATAGTCCCTCAAATTATTGTTCCTCTTGCTGCTAATTTAGCTTCAGAAGAGAACAGAGGAAAAGTGTTAGGGAATGTTGCCATTGGCTTAGTGTGTGGGATTTTAGGCGCTCGATTTATCAGTGGTTTTGCAGATTCCCATTTTGGATGGAGATCAATGTATTGGGCTTCTTTTGCTGGCACAATGATAATGATCATTTTAATGGCAATGTATCTTCCAAAAAGCAAAGGAAATCATGCAATGCAGTATAAAACATTACTTGCATCTTTAGGCCCGTTATTTAAAAAAGAAAAAGTGTTGCAAAAAGCTTGCCTGAGTCAAGGAATGATGTTTGGTTCCTTTAGTGCCTTCTGGACAACTCTTATTTTTTTATTAAATACTTCTCCGTATTCTTATGGGAGCACCGCGGCAGGTTTAATAGGTTTAGTGGGAATAGCTGGAGCCTTTGCAACTCCCATGATAGGCCGGGTGATCGATAAAAAAGGATCAAAATTTGCTAATACCTTATGTATGTTTATTTCTTTAATCGCTTTTCTGACCTTAATATTCTTAGGATATTGGTTACCGGGATTAATTCTTGGCGCACTATTAGTAACAGTTGGCACGCAAGCAAATCAAGTTGCTTGTCAAGCTGCTATCTTTCAACTATCTCCTGAAAAGAGAAGCAGATTAAATGGTTTATACATGGTATCTACATTCTTAGGCGGATCTTTAGGATCATATCTAGGTGTACTTGCTTGGAGCAAATGGCATTGGTATGGAGTATGTACAGTTGGGATACTCATGATAGGTATTGCTTTTAGTTCCTTATTTAGCTTACCTAAAAAAAGAACAGTAAAAAATAGAGAATTCGAGAAAGGAAGTCATATTTAATGTCTGAAAATACAGAAAACTACAAAAAGGGATTGGAAGTTCTATCAAAAATAGATCCGGACAACTACCTAAACATCGTGAACAGTTTTAAAGATTCAGCAGCACCTGACTTGGGAACTTTGGCTGTGGAATTTAATTATGGTCAAATTTTTTCCAGACCGGGATTAGATTTAAAATCCCGCCTTCTTGCAGCAGTTGCTGGTCTGACTGCTTTAGGAAATACAGAACAATTAAAGTTTTATATTAACGGAGCTTTAAATGTCGGATGGACCGAAGAAGAAATTGTGGAAGCTATGATGCAAATGTTAATTTATGCAGGCTTTCCTGTCGCATTAAATACCATTTTAACAATAGCTACTGAAGTATTTTCTAAAAGACGAAATCAGCTGTCATCCAATTTATTGGAAGGAGAGTAAAAAATGATTATTGATAGTCATGCCCACGTAGTTCTACCTGTAGAAAAACACATTGAAATGATGGATTCAAGCGGGATAGATAAAACTATTTTATTCTCTACGCTTGTTCATCCAGAAAAAAGTGAAAGCTACGATGAATTTATTCAGGAAATGGATGTACTGAATCAAATTTTAAATAACGAAATAAATCCCCTAGAAGCACGATCAAAAGCTTTAGAAGAATTGAGGGATGCTATCGCAAAATATCCTGACCGTTTTATTGGATTTGGATCAGTTCCCCTTTTAAGTTCCTCCGGAGAACTGCATGATTGGGTTGAGAAGATTGTAAAAGATTATAAAATGAAGGGACTTGGAGAATTCACCCTTGGTTCAGGCCAAATTAAAATGCTTGAGCCTGTATTCCAGGCAGCTAGTGATTATAATTCCTTTCCGATTTGGGTGCATACATTCCATCCACTCAATTTAAATGATATTCAGGAATTGTTCGCTTTAACTCGTAAATATCCCACTGTCCCTGTAATCTATGGCCATTTGGGAGGGATTCATTGGCAGCAAGTTATTGCATTAACAAAAGAAACAAAGAACGCCTACCTAGATATTTCTGCATTTTATACAACCTATGCATTATCTTTGGCTATAAAAGAACTCCCAGAGAAAACTTTATTTAGTTCTGATTTTCCATATGGTGATCCATTCCTAAATAAGTTGGCAGTTGAACGCCATGCTTCAAGTGAAGAAGTCGTACAACGAGTACTAGGCGGAAATATTGCTAACCTCTTAAAGATTTAACTTATTTTTATAACAATTTCTTAGGGAATATAAGTTTGAAGGATTGCATTCAGCAGGTTTTCATTCCTTACGTCTTTTAAATAATAAAGAGCCGATTTACTCTTAACGGTTAACGGGGTAAATCGGCTCTTTTCTTATCCAAAATGCTGGCGGGATCCCTTTAATGACAGGAATGGCAAGCAGCAGAAAAAGCAGAAACATTTAGTTTCTGCTCAAAATCGGGTTTGATTTACAGACCGGAATATCCAACCCGAGATTCCCCCGCAGTGTATCGGCCGGATAGCTTTTTCGGTACAGCCCCTTTTCCTGGAGGATCGGTATGATTTGATCCACAAAGGCTTCAAGCATGCCCGGAATGTCAGAGTGAATGATAAACCCGTCCGCCGCTTCCCGCTGAAACCATGTTTCAATTAATGATGCCACACGTTCCGGTGTCCCGATAAAGTTGGTTCGCGGAAACGCGGCTTCGCGCGCCACTTGACGCAGCGTAAGATTCCGGGCTTTCGCCTCTCTTTTGATACGGTCTGTCGTGCTTTGAAACGCGTTTTTCCCGACGTCGCCCAAATCAGGAAACGGCTCATCCAGCGGAAAACGGCTCAGATCATAATCGTCAAAAAATCTGGCCACATATTTAACGGCGTTCTCTATCGGAATCAGCTCGGCGAATTCTTGGTATTTCGCTTCCGCTTCTTCTTGTGAGCCGGCTATAATCGGACTGATTCCCGGAAAAATCCGCAGCTTGGAAGCGTCCCGGCCGTAATCCGCCGCCCGCTTCTTCACATCATCATAAAAAGCCTTCGTTTCCTCAAGTGAATTGGAGTGCGTAAAGACTGCATCTGCATTCCTCGCGGCAAACGACCGGCCGGTTTCTGAAGACCCCGCTTGGAAAACGACCGGCTCTCCCTGTTTGGACCGGCCGATATTCAGCGGACCCTCCACTTGAAAATACTCGCCTTTGTGATACAGGCGATGCAGTTTGTCAGGGTCAAAAAATTGCCCGGTTTCTTTGTTGCGGACGAAGGCATCTTCTTCCCAGGAATTCCACAGACCGCGCACCACGTCCACATGTTCCTGGGCGATGGCGTAGCGCCGGCTGTGGTCGGGAAGGCTTTCTTTGCTGTGATTGCGCGCGGCTCCCGCCTGCGGAGAGGTGACGAGATTCCAGCCAGCCCGGCCGCCGCTGATATGGTCAAGAGACATCAGCTGTCTTGCGATGGTGAACGGCTCAGTGAACGATGTGGAAAATGTGCCGATTAAACCAAGATGGGTTGTAGAGGCGGCAAGCGCCGATAAGATAGTGATCGGCTCAAACCGATTTAAGAAATGCGGGATGGACTTTTCAGAAATGAACAAGCCGTCCGCAATAAAAGCAAAGCTGAACAGCCCTCTTTCAGCAGTCTGCGCTTTTTGCCTGTAAAACGCCGCATTCGTGCTTGCTGTCGGATCGGCGTCGGGATGACGCCAGCCGTCCGTTGTGCCGCCGACACCGTGAATCATGGCTCCGAATTGAATAAGATCTGTCCGGCTCATTTTCTCTCCCCCTTTTTCCCCTCGTAATCAGCAAGCGCCCGTTCTACATGTTCAATGCCGACTTGAGTAACGGCCTGATACACACGGCTGTCACCGCTGCCGATTTCAACGACGGGAACATGACGGATGCCGTACTTCGTCTGCAGCACGTCACTCAATTCGTCCCGCTCTGTCACATCAATTGTTTCGTATGCAACGGCATTTTCCCGCAAATATCCTTTCACTTCATCGCAATAGGAGCAGCCCTGTTTGCTCCAGACCACTACGTTTACTTCATGACTCATGTTCATCCCTCCTATAATTGTGGGGCCGGCTGCACCGCTTCGCTTAACAGCCGGTAAGACAATCGTTTTTCCTCAGCGTTTTTGATAGGCGACAAAATCACAAAATCAGTAATGCTGTACGGAACGGATAATCGTCGCAGCTCGGCGGCAGTCTCTTCTTTTGTCCCGGCAATCACACCCGTCTTTTGTGTAATCAGCTTGTATGGCTGCGTGACTTGTTCAAGAAACGCTTCCGCTTGTTCCCGGGAACCGACATTCACCTTTTTGCCGTCTTCGAGAATGATTTTGACCGACTCACGCGATACCACGTGTTTTTCCGCTTCTGCTTTTGTATGCGCGGTAAAGACCATCGGCGCAAGGTGAAATTCCGCCTTAGACCCTTTCGGCAGATGCTCGTCAAAGGCGTGGCGCGCTTTTTCTAACGCAGCCTCTTCACCGTTTATGAAATAGGCGAAAACGAAGGAAATGCCGAGTTTGGCCGCGGATATCGCGCTTTCCGCGCTGCCGCCGAGCAAAAAGAGGTCAGGCGCATACTCAGTATGCGGCGCCGGCCGCAATGACGCGTAGCGGTGCGAGTCCGGAAAATCATTTCGGATGAAATGAGTCAGCTCCTCAAGCTTTTCTTCAAATAAACGGGCGGGCTGGATAAGCTCCCGCTGCAGCGCATCGGTTGACAGCTGAAATCCGCCGGGCGCTTTGCCGACACCAAGCGCCACACGGCCGGGAGCAAGAGCGGACAGAACCCGGAACTGCTCTGCCACTTTATAAGGACTGTAATGCTGCAGCATCACCCCGCCGGACGCGAGACGGATTTTTTTCGTGCTTGCGGCAAGATACCCCAGAACAATTTCCGGCGCTGATCCCGCTATCTCTTCATTGTTATGATGCTCCGCCGCCCAGAAACGGTCATATCCGTATTGTTCGGCCTCCTGAGCCAATCTCACCGTTTGCCGCAAGGCTTCTTCTGCGGTTTGGTTTTCCGCGGTGACACTTTGGTCTAAAATGCTTAAACGAATCATACGACAGGCTCCTTTATGCGCTCTTTTATGTCATAACCGTAATCAGGCAGCACGCGGCGGAGGAACTTCTTCGTTCTTTCTTTTTTCGTCTTGTAAAAGACTTCCTCAGGCGTTCCTTGTTCCACGATTGCTCCTTCATCCATAAACACAATTCGGTCGGACACTTTTCTGGCGAATTCCATTTCATGTGTGACAATGATCATGGTGGCGCCGGTCCGCACAATGTTAAGCATCACCTCGAGCACCTCGCCGACAAGCTCCGGATCAAGGGCTGCGGTCGGTTCATCAAACAGCATCACATCAGGATGAATGGCAAGCGCCCTGGCAATTCCGACCCGCTGCTTTTGGCCTCCCGACAGCTGATTCGGATAGGCGTGCAATTTATCCTGAAGCCCCACCTTGGCCAGTTCCCGCTCGGCAATGGCGTACGCATCTGGTTTTTTCATTTTCCTTGCGACCGTCAGGCCTTCCATAACATTTTGAATCGCCGTTTTATGCGAAAACAAATGATATTGCTGAAAAACCATCGCCGTCTGTTTCCTCAGTCTGAGAATGTCTTTTTTGGCAGGCTTTTTGCAGTTAATGACTTCACCGTGCAGCGAAATGGCGCCCTCATCCGGCCGCTCAAGTAAATTAAGACAGCGCAGAAAAGTGGTTTTCCCGGAACCGCTCGGGCCGATGATGGTCACGACTTCTCCTTTCCGGACACTTAAATTGATCCCCTTTAGCACGTGATGACTGCCAAAATGTTTCTGAATGTTTCGGATTTCGATCATAATGCGCCTCCTTGATATCTGGCCGCCCTTTTTTCCGCCAGACTGTTTACAGCTTCGAGAATCAGCGTTAATCCCCAATAAATCACGGCAGCCCCGATAAATGCTTCCAGAAACGCATAGTTATCGGATGCCGCAATCGTCGCCGTTCCTGTAATTTCAGGCACCGCAACAATTGCCGCGATGGAAGTGGTATGCAAAAAGCCGATGCCTATGTTGGTGAAGTTCGGCAGCGATATCATGAACGCCTGCGGCAGAACCACGCGCCGAATCATCTGGCCCCGCGTCAAGCCTATTGAATATGCCGCCTCCGCCTGCCCCGTATCGACGGCCATGATCCCGGATCGGAGAATTTCCGTCATATAAGCGCCTGCCGTTAATGACAGTGCCATGATGACAAACACGGCGACCGGAATCTGATTGGCCGACCAGCCGAGATGAAACGCGCGGCTGAATTGATCGGCAATCAGCGGAACCCCTAAATAAATCAGCATAATATGGAGAATCGCCGGGGTGCTGCGGAAAAAAGACACGTAAAACGCTGAGCAGGCCAGCAGCCATTTGATGCGGAATATACGCACCGTGATATTGCCGAGAGCTATGAAAAATCCGGCAATAATCGGAATGACCGTCATCGCCAATGTAAGCGGAACGGTTTTCATCATTTGTTTGATCGCAGTGCCGATAAATGGAATGTCCAGCTCCACTGTTCTCCCTCCTTTTCAGCCGTGCGCGCTCATGTCAAAAACCGTCACAAGGCGCGTCTCATCTTTCTTGATTCGTTTTTCGGCCCATCTGAAGACACATTCAAATAAAAGGGCGGCCGCATAATACAGAACAGAAAGCGAGATATACACTTCTAAAGAATGATTGCTCGATGTAATCAAGGTCTGTCCTCTGCCCGACATATCCATCACCCCGATCGAAAAAGCGAGTGATGTATCTTTTAAGAAACCGATCACCATATTCCCGATGTTGGGAAAGGCCTGCACAAGCGCCTGCGGCAGAATGATGCGCCGGAATGTCTGCCCCCCGTTCAGCCCGATGCTGAAAGCCGCCTCCGCCTGCCCGCGGTCGACGCTGTTCACACCTCCCCTGATGATTTCGGCCGCTCTTGCCGCGCTGCTCAGCGCATACGTGGCGATGGCCGCATACAAAGGGTCCATTTTGGAGGTATCAATCCCGGCGAGCGCCGTGAGCGCCGGAATACCGTAAAATACAATGAACAGCTGCACCATGATGGGCGTTCCTCTGAAAAAAGAGATATACAGCTTCGCAAACTGATTCAAAACGGGAATGCGATAGATGCGGGGCAGCGCCAAAAGCAGCCCCAATAGAAAGCCGAACAGCAGAGACACCGCCAATATATACAGCGTGACGGGCAAATACCCGAGCAATGTCGGCACAAAGGACGCGATCATACTGATATCAAACGCTTTTTCCATTGCCGATCCCTCTCTTTTTCACTTAATATTGCTCCTTTGAATAATCCGCACCGAGCCACTTTTCACTCAGCTTTTTAAGCGTGCCGTCATCAATGATTTCCTGCAGGGCTTTATCAATGTCATCGCTCAGCGTTTGTTCATTTTTGTTAAACATAAAGAACACTTTGGCATTTGACAGCGCCCCGCCGACCGTTTTTTCTTTGATCGCGCTCGTTTTGTTTTGGAAATCGACGGCAAACGGCGTAGAAATCGTCGCATCGGCGCGGCCGGATTTCAGCTGATTGGCCGCATCGTTGGAGCCTTGGCCGGCATAAGAAATTTCAAACGGACTGCCGTGTTTTTTATTCCATTTTTTCAGCACAAGCGCGCCGTTTGACGTCGGACTCGTAATGACCCGCTTTCCTTTCAAGTCATCAATGCCGTGAATGTTCCCGTTTTCTTGAAGCACCGTGATTTTCAGCGGGAAGTTGTTATACGCGACTTGATTGAACAGAAATTTTTTCTCCCGTTCGGCGCTTTTCTCCATTTGATGGGCTACGATATCGACTTTATGCTGGCCGAGGCTGACAAGCAGGTTGGAGAAATCCATCGTTTTAAAAGTGAAACGATAGTCCGGCAGGCGCCTGTCAAGCTCTTTCACCAGCTCAACGTCGTAGCCCGTCAATTTGCCTTTATCATCAATAAAGCAAATATTCGGAAATTGAGTTCCCGTGCCGACCGTGATGTTCTTCACGTTTTTCTGATTGCCTGATGCCGCCTCCCCGCCCGCGCCGCAGGCTGATAACGCCGCCGTTGCGGCAATTGTTAATGACATGACCGCCAATCTTATTTTCATGTGATCGCCCCGTTTTCTGCTTCAATTATTTCGTGAAACTTGATTTTGAATAATCCGCGCCGAGCCATTTTTCACTCAGTCTTTTCAATGTGCCGTCCTTCTCAAGCTTTTGAATCGCCCGATCCGTATCGTCGGCCAGGGTTTGGCTGTTTTTATTGAACATAAAATACACCTCGGTATCCAGCAGCACATCACCGACCGTTTTTTGTTTGAACGCGTGCGTCTTATTTTGAAAATCGACGGCAAACGGCGTGGATACGGTGGCGTCAGCGCGTCCTGTCTCCATTTGGTTTGCTGTATCACTGCTGCCCTGCCCGGCGTATTTCAAATGTATCGGGCTGCCGTGGGTTTTGTTGTATGCCGTCATATAATCCGCCGCGTTTGACGTCGCGCCGACGATGACGGTTTTCCCTTTTAAATCCCGGAGCGTGTGTATCGCGTCATTATCCGCCTTCACCGTGATGTACATCGGCGAGTAGTTATACGGGATTTTGTGATACAAAAAGCGTTTCTCCCGTTCCTTATTTTTCGCCATATTGTGCGCGATCACGTCAATTTTCCGGTTTCCGAGACTTGTAAGCAGATTCGAAAAATCCATCGTCTTAAAGACAAATTTGTATTGCGGCAGCTGTTTATCAATGGCTTTCATCACTTCAATGTCATAGCCGGTCAGCTCGCCTTTTTCATCCATAAAAGCAATGTTCGGAAAATCAGTTCCCGTGCCGACAATGACGGTCTGCACGCCGCTCCCCGCTTTTGTGCTTTCTCCTTGCCCGCACCCGGCCAGCACGCCGAGCAGCAGAAGCAGACAGCCGGCTCTGATCCGTTTTTTTATCATTGCGCCCAGCTCGGTGTGCCTAACAGCGACGCGTCAAACCGCTCCGGTATGAGCACCTTTCTCATCATGACTCCGATGTCTCCGTCTTTCTCCTGCTCAAAATACACTTCATACCCCCTCCGTCTGTACATATCTACAAGCCAGGGATGCTTGCGCGCCGAAGTGCCGAGCGTGATGGCCGGGGCCTTCAGCGTATCCCGCAGCACGTGTTCCTCCACATAAGTCAAAAGTTTGCTGCCGATGCCTTGCCCCTTCAGCTCAGGAAGCGTCGCAAACCACCAGACGAACGGATATTTTGACGGAGGCGTTTCACTCTCCCACGGAAAACGGATCGTAATTGTTGAAAGAAGCCGTCCGTCCCGTTCAAGCACGACGGCTGAATGATTTTCAATATTTTCTGTTACCATATCGATGTCGGCCCGCGCCGACGGCCAGTCAATCTCCAAATTGCGGATCGGCTGAAACGCGCTGTACAGCAGCTCTAAAAACTCCGGCGCATCCTTTTTCTCAGCCAATCGAAATATGTCTTCACTCATTCCGGTCACTCTCCCCGCAAAAATATATAATTCCAATTTGTTTACTAAGCTTTGATTGTTTATACTATAAAGCAAACTGATTTATTTGACTAATCAAAAAAAGTAAAGGAAAGGTTCAAGAAAATTAATGAACAGCCGGGAGGGGATTTCGTTGGAATTACGCACCATTAAGACGTTCCATACGATCGTACAGTCAGGCAGCTTTTATAAAGCCGCCGAAATTCTGAACTACTCACAGCCGACGATTTCAATGCGGATTAAACAGCTGGAACAGGATGTAGGCGCGCAGCTGTTTGAACGGGGAAAGAAGCTGAAGCTGACAAGGGCGGGGCGGCTGTTTCATGAGCGGGCCGGGCAGCTTCTCGCGCAATACGAGGTGCTTGACCATACTCTGGCCGACATCAGACAGGGGCAGGCCGGCCTTATTCACATCGGCATATCCGAACCGACGGCAAGCCTGATCTTCCCTGCCGTACTGCGGGGGTTTTTAGATGATTATCCTGACATGTCGGTCAATGTCAGCGTGGATGATGCCAATACATGCAGCCGCAAACTGCTGGAGGGCGCCATTGATTTTGCCGTATGCGGCGAGCCGGAGCTGATTCTGGAGAATTATTTCGATCCGTTTTTCCATGACTCGCTCAATGTCATCGTGTCCGACAGACATCCCCTTGCCGCCAAAGCAAGCATCAATCTCGAAGACTTAGAAAATGAATGCCTGATTTTTACGCCCGCCAATTGCCCGATCCGGATTCAAATTGAACAGCACCTGCAGCGGTCCATCGGCAGCCGCTATCGAAAAATGGAGCTGACCAGCAGCATGGCTCACCAATACTATGTCAGGGAAAATATCGGCGTCTCAATCTTTACGGCGACGGCGCACTCAGAGCCGATCGAGGGCACGAAGGTCATTCCGATCCATAACTTAACAATTTCACCGCCGGTCGGGCTGTTGACAAACCAAAAAGAAGAGCATTTTGACTGCGCCACAAAAGATTTAATCAGCAGGATCATCGGCCGGTTTTCAGCGTGATCCGCATTACAAAAACCCCCGCCACTTTGCGGGGGTTTTTGTATATTCATCTTATATAATGCTCCGCACCAAGCCGCCGTCGATCCGCAATGCAGATCCGTTAATGGCAGACGACAGCGGGCTGCTTAAAAAGGCGACAAAGTGGGCGATTTCTTCCGGACGGATCAATCGCTGAATGATCGACGTCGGACGATTTTCCTTCATAAATCGTCTCTCCGCCTCCGCCGCGGTCAGGTTTTCACCGGGATAAAGCGACTCGAGCATTGTTTCGACGCCCTCTGTTTTCGTGGAGCCGGGCATGACCGTATTCACCGTCACATTCGTCCCTTCCGTGAGCTCGGCCAGACTGCGTGACAGCGACAGCTGCGTTGTTTTCGTAGCGCTGTAATGGGCCATTTCCTGAGAAGGCATGACGGCCGCTTCACTCGCGATAAAAATCACCCGCCCTTCCTTCCGTTCAATCATCCGCTTTGCATACCGGCGTGTCAGCCTCACGCCGCTCATGATATTCACCTCGAAAAACCGGAGCCACTCTTCGTCAGGAATATCAAAGTATTCCGCAGGTTCAAAGATTCCTAAATTGTTGACGAGAATATCCACATCAGGGTACTGCTGAAAAATCGCGCCGCATCCTTCCGCCGTGCCTAAATCAAATGCGGCCGGATAGAGACGGGCATCCGGCGTCTGTTTCTCTAGTTCCCGGATCGTTTCGTTCACCTTTTCTTCACGGCGTCCGTTAATGATCACAGCCGCACCTTCTGCAATCAGCGAAGCCGCAATCGCCTTCCCGATGCCTGACGTAGATCCCGTCACAAGCGCCGTCTTTCCTTTCAACTGCAAATCCATCATCCATTCCTCCCTATCGCAAGTCTCTTCTTATATATGGACAGAAATCGAAAGCCTGAAACCTTCCGTCCCTATTATCGGATAGAAAAATAGATGAGGGGAAGTACGCACTTTTTAGTGCCTGTCCGTTGTCCCGGCTGATCGATTTGAATGAAAAATTCACCATCTAATTCTGCCTGAGCCTCTTGAAACAACTCCAAGACATCATCAGCATCCGAACCCAATTCCTTCTGACTGATCTCAAAATCAGACAATCCATAAGGCATTCAGATTTTCACCATAATAGTCCGGGAAATCTAATTGATCTTTTAAGATTCGGTGTAAAGCTTCTGTGCTGGTAACATCTTTTCCGTCTATGGGGCGATTTCCATTTACATTCACTCCTTTTTTTCGGCATGAAAAAACCGCAGTGCGTCATGTGACGGCACTGCGGTTCCTCTGTTATGTATGGAGACGGTGGGAGTCGAACCCACGTCCAGAAACATCGATTACTTAAGCGTCTACGAGCGTAGCCTGCATATTTCGTGTTTCACTCGTCTTCGTGCCTGCGGGCGGGCCTTCCGAGAGCTAGTCTGTCAGTCTCTTCTTACGTTCTCAGACGGGAACGCAAGCGTAGCCTACTTGGATGTGCTCTTCACGGACACATAGGCAATGTCAGGAAGAGCTCGCTGCGTTTATTAGGCAGCTAGTGCTAAGTTTTGGTTAAAACTTTTAGTTTTGCCAGTTATATTTAGGTGCGTGTTAACGAGATCGCCTCTCGGCTCGCAGCTCAAGCTCGATCCATCCCTGTCGAATCCGTAACGTCCCCTTGTTAAGGGTATACGGGAGATCTATCAAGCTCTTGCTTAACTGGCTGTACTGTTATTATATCATGATCACAGACAAATTCAATTGGGAATGTCTTCAATAAAACAGCCTGTGAATCTGATGTGTGAACAGTATAGCATACGGCAGTTATCACATCAAGGCTCAGGCATCAGAAGCCTTTTTGTCTGTCTCTGAACGCTCTTTCGATTTCTCTTTTGGCGTCTTTTCGTTTTAAATCTTCGCGTTTATCGTATGTTTTCTTCCCTTTTCCGAGGCCGATTAACACTTTGGCAAAGCCGTTTTTCAAATACAGCTTCAGCGGCACGAGGGAATAGCCTTTCTCTTTTGTCAGGCCGATCAGCTTATTGATTTCTTTCCGGTGCATCAAAAGCTTTCTCGTCCGGAGCGGGTCGTGGTTATAGCGGTTTCCCTGCTCGTACGGGCTGATGTGCATGTTGTGGAGGAACACTTCGCCGCGCTCGATTTTCGCAAAGGAATCCTTCATGTTTACGCGGCCGGCGCGGATGGACTTAATCTCTGTTCCCTGCAGCACGATGCCTGTTTCATAGGTTTCTTCTATAAAGTAATCATGGTTTGCTTTTTTGTTTTGTGATAATACTTTGCCTGATCCTTTTGGCATGCCTTATCCTCCTCTCTCCGCAAAAACCGTTCATGTGTGCGATACGCTTTATTTTAGCAAATGGAGCGTTCCGCGACAATGAAAATGCGGCTTGCGAAAGAAAGCAAACAGAGCATTTTGCCCCATTTGCTTTTCTCATTTACTTCTTCTTTTTGCGTTTTTGTTTCGGCGCGTTTTGGAAACCGCGTTTTTTCTTTTTCTTCTTCGGTTTTGTAAACCATTCCCCTTTTTCCTCCGATTTCGGCGGTGAAGCCGGGGTATTGCTGTTTAACACACGTTTCCGCGCCGGTCTGCCGCGTTTTCTGCGGTCGCCTGTCGTTTCTCTCGGACGGCGGGTGCCTTTCATGCCGACAATTTCAAAGTCGATGTTTCTCTCATCTTTATTGACGTCGACGACTTTGACCGTGATTTCGTCTCCGATCCGGTAAACGTTGCCCGTGCGTTCGCCGATCATGGCGAAATGCTGCTCGTCAAAACGGTAATAATCATCCGTCATAAAGCTGACGTGCACAAGCCCTTCAATCGTATTCGGCAGCTCGACAAACATTCCGAAATTCGTGACGGAACTGATCATGCCGTCAAATTCCTCGCCGATTTTATCAAGCATATATTCCGCTTTTTTCAGATCGTCCGTTTCCCGCTCTGCATCAACGGCGCGCCGTTCCATCGTTGACGTATGGTCAGCGATTTCCGGAAGGCGTTCGGCCCACTTTTCCTGAGTCGCTTCGTCCGATTGTCCGTTGATCAAATACGTTCTGATCAGCCTGTGAACGATTAAGTCAGGATAACGGCGGATCGGCGATGTGAAGTGCGTATAAAATTCAGTCGCCAGCCCGAAATGGCCCAAGCTGTGCGGGTCGTATTTCGCCTGCTTCATGGAACGGAGCATGACGGTTGAAATCACCGTTTCTTCCGGACGGTCCCGCACTTCATCAAGAATGCTTTGCAGCGCGCGCGGATGAATGTCTCCGGCTTTTCCTTTAACGATATAACCGAATGTCGTGACGAACTCCAAGAACTTTTGCAGTTTTTCGGCGTTCGGCTCTTCGTGAATCCGGTAAATAAACGGCACGTTCATCCAATGGAAGTGCTCGGCCACCGTTTCGTTTGCGACAAGCATGAATTCTTCAATCAGCTTTTCCGCTACTGAGCGCTCTCTGATGACGACGTCTTTAACGGCGCCTTCCTCATCGACGAGCACTTTCGCCTCTTTGAAATCAAAATCCACGGCGCCGCGGTCCATCCGTTTCGCCCGGAGAATTTCCGCCAGACGTTCCATGTCTTTAAACATCGGGACGAGCGGCTCATATCTTTCTTTCAGCTCGGCGTCGTCTTCTGTGAGGATCCGGTTGACATCTGAATAGGTCATTCTTTCCGTCGTTTTAATGACGCTTTGGAAGATCTCGTGTTCTGTCACCTGTCCCTGCTGGTTGATTGTCATTTCGCAGGAAAGCGTCAGGCGGTCGACCTTCGGATTTAAAGAACAGATTCCGTTAGACAGTCTGTGCGGAATCATCGGAATGACCCGGTCAACCAAGTACACGCTTGTCCCTCTTTCCAGCGCTTCTTTGTCAATCGGGGAATTCTCCGTGACGTAATGGCTGACGTCCGCAATATGGACGCCGAGCTTGTAGCTGCCGTTATCAAGCTTTGTTACAGTGACGGCGTCATCCAGATCCTTCGCATCGGCGCCGTCAATGGTGACAATGACCTGATCGCGGAGATCACGGCGGTCTTTAATGTCTTTTTCATCGATGGTATCGGGCGTGCTTGTTGCCTGCTCCATCACTTCAGCCGGAAAATCTCCCGGCAGGCCGTGCTTATGGATGATGGATAAAATATCGATGCCCGGATCATTTTTATGGCCGAGTATTTCAACGATTTCTCCTTCGGCGTTCATTCTGCCTTCAGGGTAGCTTGTCAGTTTGACGACGACTTTATGGCCTTCTGCAGCGCCGTTATTGGCATGTTTCGGAATAAAAATATCACTCGTGATTTTCTTATCATCCGGGATGACAAAACCGAAGCTTTTCGTTTCTGTGTATGTGCCCACGACGCGGTCGATGCTTCTTTCCAAGATGCGGATGACCGTGCCTTCCTGTCTCGATCCGCTTGACTGGGAATTGAGCCGCACCATGACGATATCGCCGTTCATGGCCGTATTCAGCTCATTCGGCGGAATAAACACGTCGCTTAAAGAGGTATCCTCCGGCAATAGAAACGCGAATCCCTTTGCATGCGCGGAAATTTTTCCTTTTACTAAATTCATTTTTTCCGGAAGCCCGTAGCGGTTGCTTCTGGTGCGGACGATCTGTCCCGTCTCCTCGAGCGCCACCAGCGCTTTTACCAGCTCTTTAAATTCATCTGCTTCCGTGATGTTCAGCATCTCCTCAAGTTCCTGAACGGTAAGGGGCTTGTACGCCTCTTCCTTCATAAACGCGAGAAGACGGTCCATAAACGCTTCTTTTTCCATTATTCGACCTCCTGTTTGTTACCAATCGAGTTTCTCTAAAAATTCGTACACATCCTGATGAACGAGGTCCCGTTCTTTATCGAGCGTAATGACATGACCTGATTCTTCATACCATTTCAGCTGTTTGTCGTCCGTTTCCACCTCGTTGTAAATGATGTTCGCACTTTCTGTATTAATCATATGGTCATGCCGTGCCTGAACCACAAATGTCGGGGAATAGATCATGTCGACGTTTTTGCGCACATCGGCAATCAGCTCCTGAAGCGATTTGAGCGTATTCATCGGTGTTTTTTCAAACTCCTTCATTTCCTTTTCAATCTGCTCCGGCTGTTTTCCTTCGAATTTTTTATAATTGCGCGCGTAGGAGAGAACTCCTTCGTACATAACCTCTTCACTTTTAATGTGCATCGGCGCACACATAGGAACAATTCCCTTTATGGGTACAGTGTAACCCAATTTCAATGAAAAAACCCCGCCAAGCGACAGTCCGCAGGCCGCAATGTTTTCATAGCCTTCAGACCGTAAATATTCATAACCGTCCATGACGTCTTTCCACCAATCTTCAGGCCCTGTATGTACCAGCTCTTCCGGCGGAACGCCGTGCCCTTTATATTGAGGCGCGTGACAAGTGTAGCCGCGCTCATTCAAGTAGCGGCCGAGCATTCTGACGTCTGCCGTATTTCCCGTAAATCCGTGCAGCAGAAGCACCGCTTTGTCTCCGCCTTTAAATGTAAATGGTTTTGGTGTCACAATTTTCATGCTCATAACCCCTTTTTTGCACATTCAATTTAGTTTTCCACAGTTTTGCGAGAAACAAACGCCGTCTCTCAACAAGAAAAAGGCCTGATATTAAATCAGACCTTATACAAACATTGCCTTATACGATATACGCCAGCGAAATCGTCAACACGAAAAACAAGACTGCCAGCACAACGGTTGTGCGGTGAAGAATCAGATCAAGGCCCCTTGCTTTCTGTTTTCCGAAAAGCTGCTCCGCCCCGCCTGAAATTGCACCCGATAAACCGGCGCTTTTGCTGGTTTGAAGCAATACGACAATAATAAGTGCAATACTGACGATGACCAATAAGGTAATCAATAATGTGTGCATCCCATACACCTCCAGACTGACTGGCCTACATTGCTTCTATTTTACATGAAAAACAAAGGCATGTCACGCCGTATCGGTGCACATCATGTCAGAAAAACGGAAATGCGTTTGAATCTTCCATCATCATTGACTTTTGTCAACAAAGTCGTAGTAAAAAAGATCTTCAAATTTCATGTCAAAGTAATAGAGCATTTTTCCGATGACCAGCTGGCCCGGCCTCCGCTCTCCATTCAGTACACGGCTCAGTGTGGCGGGAGATATTCCGATCTCCAGGGCGAGCTGGTTTAACGAGTAGTCATTATTGACCATATACTGCAGCACATAATCTCTTCTGATCTGTATCTTTTCGACCACTTTCTTCACCTTCCGTTCTGTCAAATACTTTCTTTCTTATACATAAGATACGGCTTTTGTTAACTTTTGTCAATACTTTTCCAGCCTGGCTATTCCCTTTAGTCAATAAACATACTAGAATATAAATAGACCGCGGGAGGGGGAGAGACTGTGGAAAGCTTCGGGAAACAATTGCGGATATTGCGGGAAAAAAGGCATCTGACAGTGAACCAGCTGGCAACGTATTCAGGCGTCAGCGCCGCGGGAATCTCGCGGATTGAAAACGGCAAACGCGGGGTGCCGAAACCTGCAACCATTAAAAAGCTCGCAGATGCGTTAAAAATCCCGTATGAGGAACTGATGCAGACGGCGGGATACATAGAGACCGTTCAGGAAACGAGAGCCTCATACGACACGGGCTGCACCTTGCTGGAAAAAGCCGAAACGTATGAGCTGCATGATTTATCCCTATTGGAGCGGGAGAACTGGCGGCACCTGTCGAAAGAAGACTTGGTTCTGCTTGATAAATACTTTGCGTTCTTATCGGCTGAAGCCAAAAAAAGAACAAATGAAGACTCATGACTTTGCACATGTGAGGCGATCTTATTGAACACATTCGGAAAGCAATTAAGAGAGCTGCGCCGCGCCCGGAAGCTTACCGTCAATCAGCTTGCCGTCTATTCCGGCGTCAGCTCGGCGACCATTTCCAGAATTGAAAACGGGCACCGCGGCATTCCTAAACCCGCGACCATCCGAAAATTGGCGGACACATTAAAAATTCCGTACGAGGAGTTAATGGCGCGGGCCGGACACATCAAGGCATTTCAGGAAGAAATCCGCGAAACCTCCGAAAGCTATCAATCCATCTGCGCCATCTATCAGACCGCCGTTGACAGAGGCGCGGAGCATCTGCCGCTGTTTGACAGCAAAAAGTGGCAGCACTTCACAAAAGAAGATATTGAAAGCGTCAGCAAATACTTTGATTTTATCGCGGCTGAAGCGAAAAAGCGCTCCCCGGATTCCTCATCCTCTTTTTGATCCTCTCCTCAACTTAACAAGCGCCAGACGTACGTTCCCTCCGATTTTGCGGTATAATAGCAGAAGACGAGGTGAAAAAGCATGAACCAATCAGAAATGTGCCCCAGATTCGAAAAAGCGGTCGACATCCTAAGTAAACGCTGGGTGGCTCTAATCGTCTTTCAGTTATTGAACGGACAGCAGCGATTTAGCGAAATTGAAGCGGCGCTTCCGAATTTAAGCGGAAGAGTCTTGTCAGAACGTCTGAAAGAACTTGAAACAGAAGGTGTCATCAAACGGGATGTTATCCCCGAAACGCCTGTCCGCATTGAGTATTCTTTAACGGAAAAAGGCTGCGCATTAGCCCCTATTTTAGAGGAAATTTCCAAGTGGTCTTCAACATGGATTGATCCTTCCTGATAAACTCTTTTCCGCATAAGCGGCTGATCTCTCAAACGGACAGCCGTTTTTATTTTTGCTTTTCTTAAACAGAAAAACAAGCCCTCAGGCGTGCAGGGCTTGTTTTTGTCTGACGCCTTCCAGCGGAATTCGAATCTCCGCCCGGGCTCCTCCAGACTCCTGATTTTCAAGTATTAATTCGCCGTGGTGAAGATGTACGACATGATGGGCGAATGTAAGCCCCATGCCGTGATGCCCCGCCGAATGTCTGCTTTTATCCTCCGTGTAAAAAAGCTGTGTCGCTCTTTTCAGCGCTTCCGGCGAGAACCCGCTTCCGCTGTCGGATACGGCGAGATGGAGGGCGGAATCGGTGCACAGGACGTCCACACGGATTTCCCCTCCTTCCGGCGTATAGTCGACGGCATTTGCCGCGATATTCATGACCGCCCTGTGGAGCAGCTCATGATCGATCGGCGCTTCTTTTCTGTCAATTCCCCGTTCGCTGAGGACGAGATCAATCTGTTTCGGCCCCGCAAGCGCCGCCGCGTCACGATATATGTTTTGAATCCACTCTTTGAGGTCGGTATATTCCACATGAACGGCAACTGCCTCCTCCGCTTTAGAAAGCTGGATCAGCTGTCCGACATAATGCTCGATTTTGTTTCCGGCATCCAGAATATACTGCGCATATTCCGCCTGCTCCTCATCAGGCTCTGTTAACTGAAGCAGTTCGGCATTTCCTTTAATGATCGTTGCCGGAATTTTAATATCATGCGCAAGCGCGCCGATTTGTTCTTTCTTTATCCGCTCCGCCTCCCATTGCGCCGCCAGAGATGCCTGAAGCGCGTCTTTCATTTTCAGCAGAGAGTCAATGACATCGTCAAATTCTTTTATACGCGACCTTTTTGGATTGATATTTAAATTCTGTTTTTGAATGCTTGCCGTAATGGAGCTGAGTGTGCTGAAATGCCGTCTCAGCTGATTGGCGAAACGCGTCGTCACAATAAAAACGGTCAAAAGAAGCAAAGTGATCAGAATCGTAAGACCCGTCCATTCATAATTCGGCAGATAGCGCCTTAACAGCGGCGACTGAAATTCCGACCTGAGTGAATATTGGAGAACGCCGTATTCATCTTTCCGATTTATCACCATGAATCCTTTTTGAGCATAATTAAAATACGGCTGATGCTGAATCTTTTTTCTCGCGTTGGCCGCATCTTGTTCCGTCATCGTTCCTTTTGTCATCCGCTTTGTTTTTTTATCAAAAACGGCGTATGTCATACCTGCGGGGATCATGTCTTCTGTTATCTTTTCCGCTGATTTCAGGCGGGGTTTGATCTGTTCCGCCTCATGCTCGCTGTAGTTTGCGGGCAGGATCGCTCCGGCATTCATAGCAATGGCATTTAAGGCGACACATAATGCCGCCACCCCCATCGTGCTCAGACACAGTGTGATCGTAAATTTGACAAGCTCTTTGCGGATGCTGGATTTTCCTTTTGCTATTCCCATTTGTATCCGACACCCCACACCGTTTTGATCGGATCAGCCCCGTGTTCTTTACATTTTTTCCGGATGGTTCTGATAAACTCCGTAATGGTTGAATAGAGCGCATCGCCGTCCAAGCCGTACACTTCCTCGTAAATCTGCTCCCGTGAGAATGTTCTGTTTTTATGCTGTGCCAGACATTCAACGATTTTATATTCGTTTTTCGTAAGAGGCAGTTTCCGGTCATCCATCCATACTTCTTTATTGTCAAAATCAAACATGAAGCCTGATATCAGCCGTTTCGTCTGATGCTTTTCCCGCCGTTCCCTTCTGACATGCGCGTTTACCCTTGCCATCAATTCCTGTACGCCGAACGGCTTTGTGATGTAATCATCAGCGCCTGTCATGAGGCCTTTCACAATGGATTCTTCGTCAGACTTTGCCGTTAAAAACAGGATCGGGCTGTCCACCAGCGGCCGAATCCGCCGGCAGAGTTCAATCCCGTCCGTTCCGGGCATCATGACATCAAGAAGAATCAAATCATAGCCTTGAAATAAATCCAATGACTGATCCTCCGCTTTTTCCAGAATCGTTACTGTATGCTGATCACGCTGTAAAATGTTTCTGATCAGAACGAGAATATCTTTTTCATCATCAATTGCTAAAATGTTTGCCACCGGCCGAATCGCTCCTTGCCTTTATTCATATGAACGCCGCCCTTCCCATCTTCTGCACCAATAGAGGCCGGCCAGACATAATATCACTATAGAAAAATATAACATTATTTCTCCGAATCTCATATCGTATCTTACATAAGGGAGGAACTCTTTTTTGACTTTGTCAAAATGCAGCAGTCCTGCAAGGCCTGAAAGCCGTACGCTCCATGCCCACGGGAAAAAACGCCAGATGGTATCGCCAAGTCCCGTATTCATGAGCGCCGCCATTAATAATCCCGCACCCCCTAAAAGCCCGGACGGTCCCATGCCGTACTTTATGCCGACAAAAAAAGACATCATATAAAGCGGAATACTGCCGGCAATCAGCCACGCCCCTCCTTTTAAAAAGAGAAGATACGGGAGATCATTGATGTGAAGAACAAATTTCAACCCCGCCAAATAAAGACAGATGGCGAGACCTGCCGATAACACATTCAATAGGAGCAGCAGAAGCAGCTTGCCCGCAAAACTGACGATTTTAGAATGCGGAACCGCCAGCATCATCTGAAAATGGCCCGCCTGTTCCTCGACAGAGGCTGACATGCCGCAGACAATACTGATGATCAGAGGGTATAAAACGGCAATCGCGCTGAAAAAGACGCTGTACAGCATATAAGACTCCTGAACCCTTCCATACATATATAACAGGAAAAATCCCGCGCATAAAACCGGCGCCGCAGCATGCATCCATATGAGCGGCGTGCGCTTCATTTTTAATACATCGGCCCACATATATCGTAAAAGCACGGTCATGACCGGTTTCCTCCTTTTGAAAATGACACTGCGGAAACAAAACTTATTGCGATAAAAGAAAGAATAGAAAGAATAATAGCCGGAATGATCACGTTTCCGTTTAATAAGCCGCTGTTTGCGGGAAGCGGAATTCCGTTCGGGTGGATCCCAAGAATCGGTGACATCATTCGGACTGACCAGCTCCACGGACTCAGCCACCACAATGAACCGGACGCCGGCACAATACCCAAAACAAAAGCGGCGATCATATTCGCGAGAATGACTGCCGTAAATCCGAACTGTCTGGCAATCCATAAGCACAATGGGATTTCCCAAAGCGTCGTCAGCCACAAAAGGGAGCTTGCTTCAATACCTTTCAGCTGAACCGCAGCAATTGCCGGAAACACAAGGCCAAGCAAAAACACGATGACTAAAAAGACGATTTGCGACAGGAGTGAATACAGCGCGATCAAGCTTATTTTTGAACACCAAATGCTCTTCAAGTCTGCCGGCAATGAGTACACCGCGCGGTCATTCGCTGATTTTTTCTCTTTTTTAACAGATAAACCGCACATTAGAGCAATCATGAGCGGCATGAAAATAACCGCCCACCAATTGAACGTGCCCGTCATAAAATAGGCGGCATTCAGCAGAAAAGAAAAAGCCGTGTTCAGAAGCGGGATCAGAATGATCAGCTTTCTGATAAATGTTCTTTTAGATGTAAGATGTTCCGCCTGCATGTACTGAATCATTTCCCAGTCCCCGCTTTCTCCCGTGTTGATTTGACAACCTCCAGAAACAGCCGCTCCAGATCGTCTTCCCGGCTGATTTCTCCCTGATATCCTAAAACGCCGTCACTGATGATTCCGATATGGTCTGCGATCTGCTCGACTTCTGATAACAGGTGGCTTGATAAAATCACCGTCATTCCCTGTCCGGGCAGGGAGCGGATAAATTCCCGCAAATCCTGAATCCCCATCGGGTCCAATCCGTTTGTCGGCTCATCAAGAATTAAGAGCGACGGACGGTTTAATAATGCTAACGCAATGCCGAGACGCTGCTTCATTCCCATAGAAAATTGTCCGGCGCGCTTTTTTCCAGTTCCCGTTAATCCCGTGATTTCCAGGACTTCCGCAATTCTTGAATCAGGCAGTCCGAGCATCACGCAGCGGACTTTCAGATTTTCAGCGGCTGTCAGGTTGCTGTAAAGCGGCGGCGCTTCAATCAGGGAACCGATGCTTTTCAAATCTTCGCGCTTCCATGTATGTCCGTCGAACAGAACCTCGCCGGATGTTTGCTGCAGCATGCCGGTCAATATTTTAAGTGTCGTTGATTTTCCCGCGCCGTTCGGACCGAGCAGGCCGTATATACTGTTGCGTTTTACTGATAGAGACACATCAGCCACTGCCTGTTGTCTGCCGAATGATTTTTGCAGCTGTCTCGTTTCTATGATGTTGCTCATTTGATTACCCCTCTGCTTTGTTATTTGATAAGTAAGACTTTACAGCGCAGTTATCAAAATTTAATCAAGAAATCAAAAAAAAGCATCCTTCACGCGGAAGAATGCTTTTTTCATGAGGCTGAGCGTACGATCAGCTTTCTTTTTTGTTTTTTCACCGGGCTGAGGGCTCGTTCCAGCCACGCCATCAGCAGGTCTGCGGCTACCGCCATCAGCGCGGTCGGGATGGCGCCCGCCAAAATAATGGCGGTTCCGTTTGTCGCGTTCGACCCTCTGACGATCATATCGCCGAGGCCGCCCGCCCCGACGAAGGTGCCGATCGCCGTGATGCCGATCGCAATGACGAGCGCCGTTCGGAGACCCGCCATAATGACGGAAAGCGCAAGCGGCAGCTCCACCATACGAAGGATTTGGTATTTCGTCATGCCCATCGCTTTTCCCGACTCGAGATAAGCGTGCTCGATATTGATAATGCCCGTGTGCGTATTTCTGAGAATCGGCAGCAGTGAATACAAAAACAAAGCCGTGATGACCGTATTGGCGCCGAGTCCCATGACGAGCATCAGGACGGCGAGCATCGCAAGCGCCGGAACGGTTTGAATCACGTTCGCCACAGCAAACACCCAGCCGGCGAGACGCCCGTGCCTTGCTGTCACAATTCCGGCCGGAATGGCGAGAATGGCGGCGAAAACGACGCCGTACGCCGACATGAGAAAGTGCCGCCAGCACTCATACAGAACATAACTGCCGTTTTGAGCATAATACGTAAACAGCTCCTTCATCGTGTCCATCCGCACATCTCCTTTCCGTTATTCAAAGTAATGATGTTTTTCTAAATATTCCTTGGCCACGACGGACGGCTCTTTTAATCGGCCGTCAACTTCGTAATTCATTTTCTGCATCATCTTTGTATCAATCGCGCCGATCATTTTATTGATCACGCCCTCCAGTTCGGGATGCTCTTTTAATACTTGATCCGGAACAACGGGTGAACAGTCATACGGAGGAAAGAACCGCTTATCATCCTTCAACGTTTTCAGTCCGTAAGCGATGATTCTTCCGTCGGTGGAATAAGCGAGCGCGATATCCATCTTTCTGCTTTTCAGCGCGTCGTAAACAAGGCCGATCTGCATCGGATACGTGCCTTCAAATGACATTCCGTATGTGTTCATAAAATCCTGATATCCGTTGCCTCTCAGCTTCATCCAATAGTTATCGACGCCGAATTTCAGATGAGACGCTTCTTTTTTGACATCGGATACCGATTCTAAATGGTACTTGCGGGCAAGCTGTCCGGAAACGGTAAAGACGTATGTATTATCAAAGCCGTAAGAATCAAACCATTTCATGTCATATCTGTTTTGAAATTCACGCTGAACGAGCCGCAGCGCTTTGTCCGGGTCTTTTTCCGGCTCCATGCGAAGCGTCCCGGTCAGCGCGTCTCCTGTATAGCGCGTCGCGGCGATATCAATATCACCGTTTATCAAGGATTGCTGCTGTACGGCATTGGAGCCGAGATTTTTAATAACCGTTGTCTTCAACCCGCTATGATGTTCGATCATCTGTCCGAGCATGCTCGCGATGATTTCTGATTCGGTCATGCTTTGCGCACCGATTTTGATGGTATCCTCCGACGCGGCGCTCAATCCCGGGAGCGAACAGCCGCCAAGGAGCAGCATGCCGATACAGGCGATTGCGAGCAGCCGTTTTTTGCATCTATTCCCCATGAGAGACCTCCTCCTTATGAAGCGTCCTTTATGCTTTTCAGCCCGTCAGGCGTGACTTTCCGTTCTGTCATCCCCAGCATGTAATCGACGGCTGCCGCCAGCACTGTGACCGGAACGGCGCCTGCGATAATATACTCCGGCTGATAAAGGTTTAAGCCGATAAAAATGTAATCTCCCAGCCCGCCTCCGCCGATAAAGGAGGCGAGCGTCGCCCAGCCGATTAAATAAATCGAAGACGTCCTGATGCCCGCCATGATGACCGGAGCGGCAAGCGGGAGCTCTACAAGCCTGATCTGCTCCCATGCCGTCATGCCGATTCCTTTTCCCGATTCCAAAAGATGCCGATTGACGCCGAGAATCCCCGTATACGTGTTTCTGAGAATCGGCAGCATCGAATAGAAAAACAGCGCCGCAACGGCCGGGATCTTTCCTACGCCTAAAAGCGGAATAAAAAACGCAAGAATGGCAAGGCTCGGCAAGGTTTGAATGATGTTGACGATGCCGATGACGGCGCCGGCTCCTCTTTTCATCCTCGTCAGCAGGACGCCGAGCGGAACGGCGGCGAGAATGCCCGCCATGACGGCGATTAATGAGATGTACAGATGCTCCCATGTTTTATAAAGCATCTCTCCTCCATTTGCCTGTAAAAATTGCACGGTCTGATTCATATCAATTGAAGCCTCCTCATGACATCACCGCGAGCTGATTCTCTTCTCCCCAGATGGAGTCATAGACGATGTCAACGAGGCTTGCCCTTGTCACGATTCCCGTTAGCCGGCCGGCTTCATCAAGGACCGGCACAAATTTCATGCCTCTTTTTAAAATTTTATGGACGGCGTCGCGGAGCAGAGTGCCGCTTCTGACCGTGTACAGATCCCGGTCAAGCACTTCCGCGACGGTTACCGCTTGTCTTCGTTTGCGGTCAATCATCTCCACATCGACATAACCTTGGAGAACGTTCTTTTCATCAATGACGAGCAGCGAATCCACCCGCTCGGCACGCATCAGCTGAATGGCGGCTGACAGTGTTTTCTCAGGTGTTACCGTCACGGGATCGGGATTCATGATCTGCTCCACCCGTTCAATATCAGGGCTGGATGATTGGATCAGCCGTTCCTTGCCGATAAACTCCTCAACAAATTCATTCGCCGGAAATCTGAGAATCTCATCAGGCGTTCCGGCCTGGACGATTTCTCCCGCTTTCAGAATGACGATTCTGTCCGCAAGCTTGATGGCTTCGTCCATATCATGGGTAACAAATACGATGGTTTTATGTAAGGTTTTTTGCAGTTTTTTAAATTCTTCCTGAAGGGAATCTCTCGTAATCGGGTCAAGCGCCCCGAACGGTTCATCCATTAAGATGAGCGGCGGCTCTGCGGCAAGTGCCCGTAATACACCTATTCGCTGCTGCTGTCCTCCGCTCAGTTCATGAGGGTAACGGTCTAAATATTCAGGCCCCATATCAACGAGCTTTAAAAGCTCCCGCGCCCGTTCCTTCCGTTTTTCGGCAGGATGCTTTAAAAGCTTCGGAACGAGCGTAATGTTCTGCTGAATGGTCATATGCGGAAACAGCCCGATCTGCTGGATGACATAGCCGATGCTTCTTCTGAGTTCCACCGGGTCTTGTTCCATAATGTTTCGGCCTTCTATCAGGATTCTGCCTTCTGTCGGTTCAATTAAGCGGTTGATCATTTTCATCGTCGTCGTTTTGCCGCAGCCGCTCGGCCCGATAAAACAAATAAATTCGCCTTTGGCGATATTCAGGTTGATGCTGTTGACGGCTTTTTTCCCGCCTTTATACATTTTCGAGACATTTTCTAATGTCAGCAAACACTCACACCTCCACGATTAAGTTTATTCAATTCGTTAAATTCAAATTTAACTTTTCAGACAATTGAACGTTTTCCATTATAAATTAAACTTTGTAAATTAAAAAGTTTACAATTTGTCCATATTATATATAAAGGTTGTGTAAGCACTGATTAACCCGTATTGACCGGCAAAGTTCTTCTTATTGCTCCGGATTACTGCCAAATTCTCTCGGAAGAGCATTTCCGCCGGTTTAAAAATGTGGTATATTGACATCGGAATTGCTGACTGAAAGGATTGAAACTGTTGGAGAAAGATCCGTTACACGTAATCGAACAAGCTGAAGATCATTTGATAGAACGAATCGCTGAAAATATGCATACATTCGGAATGCCGGCGACGGTGGGGCGCATTTTAGGCATTATTTATATGAACCGCAAGCCGATGACCTTAACTGAATTATCAGAAGCGACCGGCATGAGCAAGACGAGAATGAGCCAGGCGGTCCGTGAAATGCTTGACGTCAATCTGGCGGAAAAAGTGTTTGAAAAAGGCGTCCGCAAAGATTTATACGACGTCGAGCAGGATTATTACCAAACCTTTATTACGCTGTTTACGGCCACATGGAGCAAGGTCGTCAGCAAAAATAAAATGATGCATAAAAAGCTGAACCGCGAACTGACAGCCGTCCTTGAAAACGGCGTGCCGGAAGAAGCTGAGGAAAAAATCAACGAACTGCTGAAAGAATTAAAGGATTGGCTTGATTACTACAACTGGATCAGCCGTCTGATCGAGTTTTTTGAAAGCGAAGAAATTTTCAAGCATGTTCCGAAGCCATAAGAAAAAAACGCCCTGACCGGGACTGACCCCCGTTTTTGAGACAGGGATCAAAACACCTTTAAGCAGCCAGCTGTCGGTATGTGACCGGCGGCTGGTTGTTTAGTTTCGTTTGAATACGAATGTTGTTATAATAGTATATATAGGTTTCGACAGTTTGCTCTACGATGGTCGTCGTAGTGCTTTCCAACCTGTCGAGGTAGAACGTTTCAGACTTTAGTGAGGAATGAAACGATTCGATGGAGGCATTATCAGCGGGTGTCCCTTTACGGGACATGCTCATGGTAATGCCTTTTGTTTTAACAGCTTTCTGATACTCATAAGATGTATAAACAGAACCTTGGTCACTATGTAACACGCAGTTCTCTGGCAGTACGGGCAGCTGATCAAGTGTGTCTAAGACAAAGGCTGTGTCCTGCTTATCCCCAATAGTAAAAGCAATCACTTCTCCATTGTATAAATCTAATATACTGGAAAGGTACAATTGTTTCTGTCCATAAGGCAAATATGTGATGTCCGTTACTAGTTTTTCAAGAGGACGATCAGACTGAAAGTTCCGATCCAATATATTATCGACCACGGCATATGGCTGCCCATCCTTCTTGCGCTTTTTCACCTTAACCCGGCACTGCCATTGATTTTTCTGCATAATACGTTGAACCGTTTTATGGTTAATACACATTCTCTTTTTTAGTATGGCTGTGATTTTTCGATATCCATATCGATACTTGTGCTCTCGGCACAACGTGCCGATTTGTTTTTCCAAATGGCGCTTGGGATGATCCTTCATCACATTCTTCTTCCAACGATAATAAGACGCTCGAGAGATACCTAAATGAATACAGATATCCTGTACGGTCATTGTGCTGTGCAATATTTCTACAAGTTCGACTGACGTTTCGCTATCAACTTCCTTTCCAATTCGTTGTACTTTTTTAAAACTTCATTCTGTTGTCTCAGGTAACGAATCTCTGCCTGCAGTTTCTCTAAATCGGAAGAATACTCCGGACCTTTTCCATAAGAATATTGCTTTCCGACAGGTTGTTCGAATCGATGTGTGTCCCCAGCTTTATACCACCTGACCCATGTCTGCACCTGCGTCTTATTCTTTATATTCAATTCCTGCAGGATCTCTTTCATAGGTACGCCTGCCAATCTCATTTCTACAGCCTTCTGTTTCACTTCAACCGGATAACTCACTCTTGTCCCCATAGAAAAAACACCTCCAAGTCTAATTTCGGATAACAATCATCCGTATTCAAACTTGAAGGTGTTTTTATTTGTCTCATCTTATGGGGTCAGTCCCACCCGCAAGGCGTTTTTTTCATGCCGCATTCGGCGCTTTGGTTCGTTTTTTCTTTCTCACCGGACTCAGCGCCCGCTCCAGCCATGCCATCACAAGATCTGCGATAACGGCCATCAGCGCTGTCGGAATGGCGCCGGCCAAAATAATCGCGGTTCCGTTCGTGGCGTTTGAGCCCCTGACAATGATGTCACCGAGCCCGCCCGCGCCGACAAACGTACCGATTGCCGTAATGCCGATCGCGATGACGAGCGCCGTCCGCAGCCCCGCCATGATGACGGAAAGCGCAAGCGGCAGCTCCACCATGCGGAGCACCTGAAATTTGGTCATGCCCATCGCTTTTCCCGATTCAAGATAAGCGTGTTCAATACTGGCGATTCCCGTGTACGTATTCCGGATGATCGGAAGAAGCGAATATAAAAACAGCGACAATATCACCGTATTGGCGCCGAGCCCCATGACGAGCATCAGCACCGCAAGCATCGCAAGCGCCGGCACGGTCTGAATCACGTTTGTCACCGCGAATACCCAGCCGCTTAATGTTCTGTGCCTGGCAATGAAGATGCCGAGCGGGACACCGACGATCGCCGCAAATAAAACGCCGTATACCGACATGAGAAAATGGCGGTAAAACTCCTGAAGCACATAGGCGCCGTTTTGAGAATAATAAGTGCCGAGCTGCTGCAGCACTTCCATTTGCCCCACCTCATTTCTTATTCAAAATAATGATGTTTCTCCAAAAATTCTTTAGCGACGACGGACGGTTCTTTCAGCTTGCCATCCACCTCGTAATTCAATTCCTGCATCGTTTCCGTATCGATTTTGCCGATCAGTTTATTCACAATGCCCTTCAGTTCAGGATGCTGCTTCAGCACGCTGTCGGGAATGACCGGCGAACAGTCATACGGCGGGAAAAATTGCTTGTCGTCTTTTAAAATTTTCAGATCGTACGCTTTAATCCGTCCGTCCGTTGAATAAGCGAGGACGGCGTCCATTTTCCCGTTTTTCACGGCATCGTATACAAGTCCGATCTGCATCGGATAGGTTGTGCCGAATTCAAAACCGTACGTGTCGGTAAAGCCTTTATAGCCGTCACCTTTTCTTTTCAGCCACGCATTGTCTACACCGAGCTTAAATTGATCCGCATGCTTCTTAATATCGGACACTTTGTCTAAATGGTCTTTTTCCGCAAGCTCTTTCGTGACGGTAAAAGCGTATGTGTTCTCAAATCCGTAAGAATCAAACCATTTGTAATGGAAGCGTTTCTCAAATTCTTTCTGTACGATGGATAATGCTTTTTTCGGGTCTTTTTCCGCTTCCATGCCGAGAGTGCTCGTTAAATCCGTTCCCGAGTAGCGCGTCGCGGCGATATCGATTTCACCGCCGAGCATCGCCTGCTGCTGGACATAGTTCGATCCGAGGTTTTTAATTAATGCCGTATTCAAGTCTGTATTGTGTTCAATCATCTGTGCGAGCATATTGGCGATAATTTCTGATTCCGTCATGCTTTGCGCCCCGATTTTAATCGTATCATCGGAAGCCCCGCTCAGGCCGGGAAGGGAACAGCCGCCTAGAAGCAGAGCAGCTGACAGCGCCAGTCCGCACATCCATCTCTTTTGGTTTCTTTTCACAACAGCCAACTCCTTATGATACTTCCTTCAGTCCTTTCAGCCCTTTCGGCGTCACCTTCCGTTCCGTCGCCGCCAGCAGATAATCAATGATAATGGCTAAAATGGTGACCGGCACGGCGCCGCCGATAATATATTCAGGCTGATAGAGATTCAGGCCGATAAAAATATAGTCTCCGAGCCCGCCGCCCCCGATAAAGGAAGCAAGCGTCGCCCAGCCGATCAGATAAATGGTGGATGTGCGGATGCCCGCCATGATCACCGGAACCGCAAGCGGCAGTTCCACAAGCCTGATCTGCTCCCAGACCGTCATGCCGATGCCTTTTCCCGATTCCAGCAGATTTTTGTTTACGCCTTGAATGCCGGTATACGTGTTCCGGAGAATCGGCAGCACCGAATAGAAAAACAGCGCGACGATCGCGGGCACCTTTCCCACGCCTAACAGCGGGATAAAAAACGCCAGTATCGCGAGACTCGGCAAGGTCTGCACAATGTTGACGGCGCCGATGACGGCGCCTGCGCCCTTTTTCATTCTCGTCAGCGCCACTCCGAGCGGAACGGCGACGACAATGCCTAATATGACGGCGATGATCGAAATGTATAAATGCTCCCACGTTTTATATAACAGTTCTCCGCCGTTCGTCTGCAAAAACTTAATCATTTCATTCATTGTAAGCGTTCCTCCCCTTGTCAGCCTGTCACCAGCTGGTCTTCCTCGCCCCAGATTGAATCGTAAACGATGTCGACAAGGCTCGCTCTCGTGACAATTCCGACTAAATGCCTTTGTTCATCAACGACGGGTACATATTTCATTCCGCGCTTTAAAATTTTGCGTACGGTATCGCGCAGCAGTGTCCCCTGCTCGACCGTATACAGATCAGAGCGGAGCACGTCGCCGACGAGGCTCGCTTTTTTCCGGTTCTGATCAATGATTTCGACATCCACATATCCTTGGAGCACATTCAGGTCATCAACGACAAGCAGGGAATCGACACGGTGTTCCCGCATCACCTGTATCGCCTGCGAAAGCGTTTTGTCCGCCGTAACGGTGACAGGTTTTTTGTTCATCATCTGCTCGACGCGTTCAATATCCGGTCTTGATTGCAATAACCGTTCTTTGCCGATAAATTCTTCAACAAACTCATTAGCCGGATTCCTGAGGATGTCATCAGGAGTGCCGGCCTGAACGATCTCTCCCGCTTTTAAAATGACGATCCGGTCAGCCAGCTTAATGGCTTCATCCATATCGTGGGTTACAAACACAATCGTTTTATTCAATGTTCTTTGCAGTTTTTTGAATTCTTCCTGAAGGGAATCCCGCGTAATCGGGTCAAGCGCTCCGAACGGTTCATCCATGAGAATAAGGGGAGGTTCCGCTGCAAGGGCGCGCAGCACGCCGATTCTCTGCTGCTGTCCCCCGCTCAGCTCGTGAGGATAGCGGTCTAAATATTCCGGGCCCATATCGACGAGCTTCAAAAGCTCCCGCGCCCGTTCCTTCCGCTTTTGTTCCGGCCATTTCAGCAGTTTCGGCACGAGGGAAATGTTCTGCTGAATGGTCATATGAGGGAAAAGTCCGATCTGCTGAATGACGTAGCCGATTTTCCGTCTCAGCTCCACCGGGTCCTGCTCCATAATGTTTTCGCCATCGATAAAAATCTTTCCGGATGACGGCTCAATCAGTCTGTTAATCATTTTCATCGTCGTCGTTTTTCCGCAGCCGCTCGGCCCGATAAAACAAATAAACTCGCCTTTTTCGATATTTAAATCAATGCTGTTGACAGCTTTTTTTCCGCCTTTATAGACTTTCGATACATTTTCTAATCTCAGCAATCCGCGCACCTCCGAAGGGTTCCGTTATTTTTCTGAAAAGTATAATCTTTATTATAAGATGAAATTTGTAAAATAAAAAGTTTACAATGTGTTGAAATTATATACAATATACGTATTTTTTCATGTTATCCCGCTGACAATGCGGATGTTCTTACAATCGCTCCCGATAGCTCGCATATCCTGCCGCATCATCTTTTTCATCAACTGTAAAAAATATGATATATTGTCAGCATGAAAAGCCAGTGAAGGGATGATCAGCCGTGGAAAAAAACGCTCTTGATATCATCGGGCATGCTGAAGAGCATCTCATTGAGAGAATCGCCGAGAATATGCATACATTCGGAATGCCGGCCACACTGGGACGTGTGCTCGGTATTATTTATATGAACCGCAAGCCGATGACGTTAAATGAGCTGTCAGAGGCGACCGGGATGAGCAAAACGAGGATGAGCCAGGTGGTCCGCGAAATGACCGATGCCAATCTGGCTGAAAAAGTGTTTGAAAAAGGCGTTCGGAAAGACCTTTACGACGTTGAGCGTGATTATTACCAGACGTTTATCTCCCTGTTTACGGCAAATTGGACAAAGGCGGTCAGCAAAAACAAAATGCTCTATAAAAAGCTGAACCGCGAGCTGACTGAGCTTCTGGAATCGGAAAATCTCAGTCCCGATATTGAAGAAAAAGCCCGTCAGCTTTTGGATGAACTGACGGATTGGCTCCATTATTATGACTGGCTGAGCCGTTTGATAGAATTTTTTGAGAGTGAAGAAGTGTTTCAGCATGTGCCGAAAATAGAAAAAAGCAGCACCCGAAGATAACCGGGCGCTGCTTTTTTAAGTCAGGAAACCAATATCGGGAACATGCCTTTCAGACCGGCGCCGATCATGCCGATGGCCACCACCGCCAAAATCAGCCCCATCAGCCGGGTAATGACGTTCATTTCGGTTTTCCCGAGCTTATTGCTGATGAAAGATGAATAGTGAAAGAAGATGAACGTCATCGCGATGACGGCCGCAATGCCGATAAGCACGCTGATGTAATGGAAGATGCCGCCATGGCCGGCCGACAGACTCATCACCGTCGCGATCGTACCGGGTCCGGCGATAATCGGAATCGACAAAGGCGTCACAGATATATCGGCTTTCTCCTTGCTCTCCCCTTTCTCTTCATGATGGAGAGACTGTACATGAGATTTCTTCGCGTTCAGAAGATTATAAGCGATGCCGAAAATAAAAATGCCGCCCGCGATACGTAAGGCATGAATGTTAATGTCAAACAGTTTAAAGATCAGATGGCCGAAGATTAAAAAAGCCGCCAAGATGATAAACGACAGCACGGAAGCCTTGCGCGCGATCGCTGTCCGTTCTTTCTCCGAGTACCCTTCCGTCAGTGAAAGAAAAATCGGCACGTTTCCGATGGGATTGGAGACTGCAAACAGTGAAATGAAGACATGAATGATGAATGAAAACATGCGTACCTCCTTATGACTTGCCGTTATTGAGTTATGTTTTGTTCTCCGCTGTTTCTTATGCATGGTTTTTACCCCGGGGTCTGCTTTTTATAACCTCAGCCGGACAATCCGGAAACAGAAAAAACCGTCCTTGTAAGGACGGTTTTTTCTGTTTGCTATCTCCATAAGCCTTTTCCGAATTTCAACAGCCGATAAAGCATTTTCAATTTTTTTAGCATGCGTTAATTTCCTTTTTCACTCTGAATCAATGCGCCGAGAGACATGATATCTATCAGCTCCAATAAAATTCTACCATAAAGGGTACTTTTTCTCTATTATCAATTCATAGAGAAGGTGATTTGTATATCTTTAGAAAACTCCGTTACATCCGTCCTATTTTCTTTTATAATGTAAATATTGAACAAAATCCCTATATTACTTGTAAAAGGAGTTTTAGAATGTATTGTTCTCAATGCGGCCATCATACTGATGGCGGAAAGTTTTGTGAAAAGTGCGGGGCGCCCCAGCCCGGGCAGGGAGGCGCAGGCCAAACGCAGGGCCAGGCCGCTCAGGCCGGCGCCGCGGCTAAGCAGGCTTCAAAGCAATTTGCCTTATTCGTGCTTGATGTGTTAAAGCGACCGTATCAAACATGTAAAACGACAGGAGGCGAACAGCTTGTCAGCAGCATCATCAACATGGTGCTTTTCTGCCTGGTGACGCCGATTATGTTTTATATTCTCTTATCAGACGGCTTTCGTGACGTCAGTTTTACCGCGATTGTGGTCAAACCGGCGCTTACCTTTGCATTATGCGTTTTTTGCCTGTATCTCTTGACTTTTATCGCTTTGAAGGCCGGCGGCGCGCAGGTGTCATTTAAAGATTCGCTGTCCAGATTCGGGGCATTTTTGATTCCGTTTACAGCTATTTTGCTTCTTGCCCTCATTTTTATGCTGCTTCATACAACCGTTTGCTTCACCATTCTGGCTGTCGGTCTTTTAGGAGCGGCGTTTGCCGTGCCTCCGCTCATGCTGGCGAGCTATCAGCATCAGCTCACTACTAAGGCGGATATCATTTATTCTGTTATCGTCATCTATTTGATCATTTGCGTAACGTTTCAATTCACGATCAAGCATTATATAAAAGAACTCATGAATTATTTCTTCTTTTAAAAAACGGAAACCCCCGCCGCCTGATTGGCGCGGGGGTTTTTTTATCGAATGGATGTTAAATAAATTCTTCCGTCTTTAACAATGCCGCCATAGGTCCAATTATATGTTCTGAGCTTCGGACTGCCGCCGGCTTTCGTAATATAAAACTCCTCGTACGTATGAATCGTCAGATGAGAGCCTTTCTGTGAAAAGCTTTTGACATTCACTTCATTAAATACTTCGGTCGTCCCCTCGCTGTGCAGTTTTTTGACCAGTTTCTGCTGATCAGCATACAAAGGGCTTCCCTCTTCTAAATTGCCCGCCATGATGGCAAAATTGTTAAGGCTGACGGCGCTTGATTGGTTTGTCAGGTAATCAGTCATAAACGATGTGACTTGTTCATTCGTGAGGCTGCCTGAAGCTGTATTTCCTTTGGATGATGCCCATGCGGATGTATAGGTTTTCGGCTGGTCGTTTTTTATTTTTTTTACATTTGTCCCAGAAGAATCTGAGGCAGGGTCAGCTTTTTCGAAAACCCATTTTTTATGTTTTGTATCATATGAGAGTACATAGTGAAAGCTCGGCTCAGCCTCTTCCATATCAGGCTTCGTATTCCCGTCGAAATAAGCAGAATCATGAAGCTCTTTACCCGTAACAGTTACTTGCCAGCGGCCGTTCTCTTGAGAAATCGCAAATGAATCCAGATCAAAGCTTGTCTCTTTATACTGATCCTTCAAAAAGGTGCCGGAACTCTTCATGCCGGATACCACTTCTTTCGTCTGCTCTTTCCAGGCGGAACCAGCCTCGGTCATCTGATCGGTATTTCCGTCTGCCATCGCTTTTGTATACTGCTTCGTTGTTTTGACAATCGTGTCCATGATTGTTTGTTGTGTATCTTGATCCGGGATAAGCGTTAAGTCCACATCAGTACTGTTGATCGGGACATCGGCAGTTTTCATTTTCCCCCAAGGAAAATCAGCCTCCACGGCGGCTGTCATGGAACCGTCAGTTAAGAGCGGACCATATGTAACGGATGTAAACGGATCTTTATGGACGGACTTGCCGTTTATCAGCAGATCGCCTTTCGCGCTTTTGAAGCTGTCTGCCGGAGTGAATGTCACATCCTCGGCGTCTAACGGCAGGTCAAACTCAACATTCCGGCTGCCGGCCGCCTCTGCCTCTTGTTTTTTGACAACGTCAACCGTCTCATTTTTAAGCTTGGCTTCCGCCGTGTAGACACCGGGTGCATACGGGCCGAAGATTTGGGTTTCATCGGCTTTTTTGACCGTACCTGTTTTCTCGCTGTTGATATAAAGATCGGCGCCTTTATAATTGCTTGTGACCCGGAAATAAACCGGATCGACTTTCAGTTCGTAATGGTCAAACAAAAGAAGGGTTTTACCCTCTTTTTTGACGTATACCGCATCTGTTTCTGATGAATTGCCGCGAAGCGATGCCAGCAGTTCATCGTGTTTCTTTGCGTATGCAAGGAGCGGTTTGACATTGGTCTCATTCAGCTTCAGTTTTTTGTCTGAAGGAGTGAGCAGGGCTGCGAGCTTTTTCGTGTCCCCGTCATGAACCGCCTGTTCGAATTGATCCGTGAGCCTTTTTTCAGATGTCAGCCAGGCTCCGGTTTTATATGCGGCAATCAATAAGATCAGCGCTGCGGCAATGCCGCCCCACATGAAGAGCGTTTTTTTAGGGATCGGCTTTCTCATTTGTGAAGCAGGTTCAGCCGCTTTTACAGCCGCCTGCCGCTCCAGCCGGCTTCCTTTCCCGATCGGTTTTCCGCATTCTTTACAGAAATGCGCTTCTTCATTGTTCTGCTGGCCGCAATGCTTACAAAAAAACATGACTTTCCTCCTATTCAATCTGCAAAACTTGTATAACTTTTCCTATGTTTCATATTTTATAATAAAGTAGAATGATTTTGGAGTTATTTTCAAAAATAGCTGTCGATCATAACAGAGGAGGAGAAACGGACATGCAAAAACTGAGCATCCGAAAAGCCGCGGAGCCGGATGAAGCGCTGTATGAACTATTGCTGCTGGCCGATCCATCGAAAGAGATTGTCGATGATTATCTTGTAAGAGGAGAATGCTATACGGCTTGGACGTCAGACGAGCTTGCAGGGGTTTACGTTTTATTGCAAACAAGGCCTAAAACGATAGAAATCGTAAACATCGCGGTAAAAGAATCGCTGCAGAACAGGGGATTCGGGAAACAGCTGGTGCGGGATGCCATTGAAAAAGCGAGACAATCGGGGGCTGACACGATTGAAATCGGCACCGGAAATTCCAGTATTCATCAGCTGTCACTCTATCAAAAATGCGGATTCCGTATTCAGGCTGTCGACCATGATTTTTTTATCAGGCATTATGATGAAGACATTTTTGAAAACGGCATTCAATGCCGGGATATGATAAGGCTTTATTTGGATTTATGATAAAAAGGGCGCCGGCTGACATCGGCGCCCCTTCGTTTACCATTCAGACGGATTGATCCGCTTGTTTCTCTGTATTTCTTTGACTCCCTTGTCTGACTGAAAAAATAGCAAAAACGATCGTAAGGGTCAGTCCGACCGCCGCAAAAATATAATCCGCATTCATCAACAGCAGAAGCCCTGTGTAGACAGCGGCCGACAGCGGTTCACCCATTTTGACAATGGAAAAAATCAGTGCAAAGACCCTTCCGAAATATGCGGCCGGAACCGTCTTTTGGAAATACAGCACCGTTTGCACATCAATATACGAGATGATGATGCCAAGCACCAGGAAGATGATGCACTCAAACCCATGAAGGGGAAAAAACAGGAGCATAATGAGCAGTCCCGCTGCCGTTAACGTCCGCGGGTACAGCCGGTTCAAGCGTTTTGTATTCCATTTGAAAAATACGGCCAGATTGCCCAAAAGCATCCCCGCCTGAAACATTGAATACATGACGGCAAACCATACAGAATAGTTCTGCTGAAAACGCTCCACAGCAAGAATCGGCCCCATTACTGAAATAAGGCCGGCAATGACGAGATTTACGACGAAAAAGTATCCGACCGATGTCAGCCATGCCGCATTTCCTTTCAGCATTCTGTAACCGGCTTTTACATCTTCAGTTCCGTTGCTTTTTTCATTGGGCTGTTCTGAAATACGAATGAACGCGATAAACGCCGCGGAGATAAAAAAAGCAGTTCCGTTTATGGCAAACAGCAGCCCGAACGGAATAGCCGCAATCATGATCCCGCTGATCAATTTTCCGACGATGAGTCCGATCAAGTCACTCGTATTGATCAGAGATGTCGCCTGATCAAGATGCTGTTTGCGGACGAGCAGCGGAATGATCGCGACTTTCGCCGGCGCAAACAGCATCGATTGCAGAGATAGACAAAAGGCGCACACCCCGGCTATCCACACGGTTAATAAATCGTTCGCACTGAGCACCGCCAAGAGGATCATAATGGCGGCCCGGCCCGTATTGCACAAATACAAGATCGACTTTTTTCGGAATAAATCAATCAGCGGACCCGCCAGCACGCCAAATGTCAACGGCACGAGTTCGATAAAAGAAATAACGCCGACTAGAATTTTGCTGCCGGTCAATTCCAGCACTAACAGCGGCAGAGCAATGAGCCAGACCCCGTCCGCTGCTGAAGAAAACACCTGTGCATACCAAAGCTTTGCATAGTTCGGTGTTCGATATGTCATATCAGACCCTTTTTTGATCCTCGTCATCAGAAACACCGCCGAACCAATCCAGCGTTCTCCATGATTCCCGTCTTTCCGTATAATCCTCTTCCATCACCTCAAATACAATGCCGGTATCTTGATTCCGATAAAGCTCCTGCAAAGTATCTGCAGCCCGTCTCAGCAGCTCCTCAGCGATCGTCCCTTCACTCGGATGGCGGCCCTCAAAACAGCGGACGCCGCCATGCGGGAACGCAAGCTGGCGAAATGAGCTGAAGTGATAATGCTTAATGCTCTCTTTTATCGAAAGAAACTGAAAGAAATCGGGATATTTCAGCTGATCATTTCTGAACATAAGAGCGGAAGACAAGTGAGTCTGATAGGTAATCGCCCAATGGCACAGATCCCACGTAATACCGACATGCTTCAGATCCAGCTGCACCAGCTCTGTAAAATCCTCAGGATAAATGAAAATCGGATCAAAATCCTCTCCCAGATTCCCGATGATCGGAAGGTTTTCCACACCGATCCAAATGTCCGTCCCTTTCAGCTGCTCATCAAACTCCGCGAAAAACTCAACGATTTTTTTACGGTTTCCTTCCAGGTCATAGACTTGAAATTCCTCAACCGTCATAAATTGATTCGCATGAACGGTTATGCCTTTGGCGCCGTATTTCACAGCGAGCTCCGCAAAGTGATAAAGCTGTTTTTTGATGTGATCTTCATTCACATAATCGGCATGATCTGTCGGAAAATGCAGCGTTAATAATGAAGGATCAAGCTGTTTCGCATATTCCAGCGTCTGATTAAATGTTTTGATATAATCCGCTTCCTCAAAGGAATGGCCGTCAAAAATATTCGCTTCCAGACCGTATCCCGCTTCCACCCATTTCTCATCGATTTGCTTCGGATCAAGTCCGAAAAACGGAATTTGAGCAATCATAGGACAGTCACCATGTTCCTCTCACCAGCATAAACGCTTCCGCAGCGGTAAAACCCGCTTTTGCTCCCCACACACGGGCATTATGTTCGATCGCCTGCAAAGAGCGGGGATGAGGGAAGTCTCTGAGCTCGGAGCCGTAACACGCCATCGATTTCAATTTCGTTTCAAGCTCGTCTTCAATATTAACGAAGAAATTGGCATGAAACTGATCCTTCTGACAGTAATTCCATTCCGTCGAAGACAATGTTTCATAGGCAAAAACCCGTTTTACCGTATGACCGGGAAGCGGACGGGTTGCCGTCATGACCGCTCTGAATACGACGGAGTGGTCAATATTAATGTCACCGCCGTACTGTGTATACACAATGTCAGGCTGAAAACGATTGATTTGTTTCTCCGCTTCCTTCACGACATCCAGCAAATCCATTGAATCCATTCTGTTATCAGGAAGGTTCAGCCTGACAAAATCAAGGATGCCCAAAGTGCTGAGCGCCTGCTCCGTTTCTTGATTAGAATGCTCCATAACGGAATCTTCAGGCTTTTCGTAATCCGTTTTTCTTGATGATTTGCCTTCCGCCATAATGACTGCCGACACGCTGTCACCTTGGCGGACATGTTTGGCGAGCGTGCCGCCGACGCCGATAATTTCATCGTCGGGATGCGCTGCAAATACCATTACTTTCATCATATTGCCCTCCTTTAACTAACATTTCAGCTGTATCCGCTCCGCAGTTCATCAGCATATCAAGCATGGAGAGGTGAGGGATATGCTCCCCGAATAATTGAGGATAGCCAAAATGCCGGATCTGCTGATACTCAATGACAATTCCGTTTCTTTCAAAATCGCTTTCTATTAAATAGTCGGAACCCTGACTGCCTGAATAATAACGGTCCGCCCCCAGCTCCTGACAAAGCGCTAAAACAAAATCGCTTTTTTTCTCCTTCCGGCATTCAAGCTCAGAGACATAACAGAGCGGCGTTTCAATTCGGAGCTCTTTTCGGAAAAATTCAATGATGTGCATATTCAAATCATGGAGATATTCCCACTCCCGCTGATAGACATCTTGAAAAAAATGCTGGTATCGCTCAAAATAGGGAGCTTTCGCATAGTTCATTTTAATCGCCATCCAATGTTTTTTCCGCCAATCCTGTGTCTGGTCGATTTTCATATGCCGAAGCTCTATGTCTTTATATTGTTTCATCTGTAAAGGCACTGTCAGCCATCTGGGGCCTTGCGGCGTTTTGATTCTGTTGCGGTTGAGAAATCCTTTTTTCTCAAATTGAGCTGTGTCATGAATGGCAAACAGATCCGACTTATACATTTTTTCAAAAAAACCGTACCACGGCAGATAACTGGATTGATGGCCGCTTATTGTTTTCATTCCGGTTTCGTAAAAAGTCGGCATTGTTTTTCTTCAGCTCCCCAATATCGTTTCGGTCTCGCGATTTCTTTACTGTGTGAATAGCCAAAATCAGCCCATTGAAGCTTGCGGCAAATGGCGAATTGCAGGGCGTCACGCATCAATAAGTAAGAGGCCTGCGCTTTTTTTCCCGCCAGGCTGTTTACATTCTGCCAATAATAGAAATGAGAGCGGTCATAGAGAAAAATACTGCTGCTGATCAGCGTCTCATCCTTATATGCTCCGATCCAAAACATCCGGTCCGCAAACGTGTCAAGCAGCTTTTGGAAAAAGCCCTGGCTCAGCACATAAGCCGCGCCGATTGCCGCCGTATGCTCTTTGTAGAGGTCATAAAACGCGCCAA
This sequence comes from Bacillus sp. JNUCC-21, assembly GCF_041222765.1. Taxonomy (NCBI): domain Bacteria; kingdom Bacillati; phylum Bacillota; class Bacilli; order Caryophanales; family Bacillaceae; genus Bacillus; species Bacillus sp. JNUCC-21. Next base: position 3,509,609 of record NZ_CP166019.1, read on the forward strand.
GTTCTTTTCGCCCGATCAGCCGGGTGACAATATTCTCTTTTTCAGCGTATCTGACTGCCGTCCGGGCTTTTCCGGAAATGCCCGTCCAAAGTTCGTCAAACGTGTCCGGAAGCGAAAGAATCCGTGTCGCCTTTTCCGTCCATCCTTCCCTGATTTCTTCTGTAAAAGAAGTCTGACCGTACGGCAGCAGCATCCGGGATATGTTCCGGCCGAATATGGCCTGAATTTCACTTTGAAGCCATTCAAATGAGATGGGGCGATCTGAAATAACGCCGCCGTATCCGATCATGTTGCCGGATAATACGCCCTTCTGTTCAAAAAGCGGAAGATAGATGACCTGTCCTCCGTCCGTTGTCAGTCTGACAGGGTGAAATGACGTGCCGGGAAGCTCTTCCATGAGGATTCCCCAATCATAGCTTTGAAACAATCCCGCCTGATACATGTCAGCGGCCCGATCCCATGCCTGGCGGGTCGTGCATACTGCTGTTTTTTGCATAGTTATCACCACTATTCAGTCTTATTCTGTTGCTCACAATATGATAAAACGGATTCGGCTATATATCTGACTTGCTCCTTTTGAAGAGGAGGTTTAAACGGCAGGGAAAGAACTCTCTTCCAAAGCGGGTCTTCCCCGCCTTCCCCCGCGTATGTTTCATAAACCGGAATACGTCCGAGGGGAAGGTAGTTCCAGCATGTTTGGATGCCTCTTTCGGCTAAATAAACGGAACACCCGTACCGCTCTTCATCCCGGGGAAATACAATTGTTAAATAATTCAGATGTTCTCCTTCTTGGGGCTGAATCATTCTTATGCCGTTTGTTTCTTCCGCCTTTGCAAAGATTTCTCCCGCCGTCTCTAAGTTTCGGAGCGAAGCTGTTACAAGCTGATCCATACGTGAAAGCTGATCATCAATAATGGCTTCCCTTGCCGGATGCATGCGAAGCACGGGTACAACAGCCGGTTTATCCGGCAGAGCTTCGAGCTTTGTGGCTTTCATGGAAGGCATGGCGCCCGCTTTTCTAAACATATATGAAATAGGATGATGCCGTTTCCGTTTCATTACAGCTTGGATTCTTTGATTTCTGATATAGATTCGATAGTCAGCTGCCACTTGGCTGCGCTGTTCCATCGGGAGATTTGCTTTTTGCCGAAGCCATTCTTTCGGCGCGATTAACGCGCCGCCTCCGATACTCGCAAGCGGCTTTGAGGGGCCGAAGCTTAAAATGCCGAAATCGCCCAAACCGCCGGCAAATGTATCCGCTTGTTTTGTAAACATGGCTTGAGCGGCATCATCAATGACAGCAATTCCGTTTTCCTTCGCCCAGTCAATGATAGCGGTATTTTCTCTCCGGCCGTATACATGCGTGAGGATAACCGCACACGTCTGCCTTGTCACTTTTTTTTTGACATCCTCAAAAGATAAGGATAGATGCTCATCCAGCTGCGCAAACACAGGCGTCGCACCGGATTGCAGCACGGCATCAATGACATTCGGGCAGCTGAAGGATGAGAAAATCACTTCTTTCCCCGGCCCGGCTCCCGAATAAGTTAATGCGAGCACCAGTGCCGCACTGCCGCTGGAGGTCAGCACAACCCCTTTTCCGTAACGTTTTTCCAGTTTTTCAGTCAGTCCGCTTTGTCCGGCAGTAAGCAAGTGTTTCACCGCGCGCAGACGGCCGCTGACGGAAAACTGTCCGGGATAAACGGGATATTTGACCACTTCCGGGTTTTTAGGAAAGTGAAAGTTTGTGCTTTTGTCTTTCATCTTTTATGATCTCCAGGCCTTCATTCAGACTTACTTTCGGAGCGTAACCGAGCAAACGTTTCGCCTTCTCGATTGACGGCGCCCGCTTAAAAATTTCGATGTCTTTTCCCCTCACGCCGTCTTCGCCCAGCTTTTTAAACAGATAGTTATCCTTCTCTCTGCCTGAGAGCACATTGACTTTTTCAGCCAGTTCTTTTATCGTGATCGGCTGGTCGTTCCCGATATTGAAGTCTTCAAAGACGGCTCCTTCATGAATGAGAGCGAGATAAGTTCCGGTGACGATATCACTGATGTAGCTGAAGCAGCGTATTTGTCCGCCGTCCCCGTAAAGAGGCAGCTCAGAGCCATTCTCGGCCATGCTGAAAAACTTGTTGATGACAAAATCCTCGCGCTGTTTCGGCCCGTATACATTAAAGTACCGGACGACTCGAATATGAAGTTCGTCGGTAGCCTGTTCTCTCAAATATTCCTCTGATTGCAGTTTGGCTTTTCCGTAAGCTGATTTCGGAAGCTTTCTGCTTGTCTCGGTATAAGGAAAATCCGGTGAATCTCCGAACACTTCTGAACTCGATGAGAAAAGAAGTGTGCTGATTCCCAATTCACCGCATACCTCAGTGACGTTTTTCGTTCCTTCAAAATTGACCCGTATGACGTCTTCTTCATTGCTTCGGCAGCTGTCCACTCCGACCATTGCCGCCAAATGGACAACCGCATCCGCTCCCCGCAGTGATTCGCGAAGGGACGTCCGGTCAAGGATATCCGTTTGGCGGTATTCAGTGTCAAAAGCCGGCTCCTTTTGATCTGCAATGATGGTGTGATAACCTTTATCCTGTAATAATGCCGCCAGTTCGCTTCCGATAAAACCGGCTCCTCCGATAATCGCAATATGTTTCATGATCCTACCTCCTGGCTGATAGTCAAAACTTCTTTTATAGACTTGACAATATAGCTGCACTCCTCATCTGATAATTGGCTGTAAAGAGGCAGTGATACGATCTCCCGGAAAACACGTTCAGTTACCGGAAGCTCGGCAGGAAAATGTTTTTTATAGTAAGGATGCAAATGCACGGGAATAAAGTGCACGCTCAGCCCGATTTGTTTTTCTTTCATTTTCTCAATAAACAGATCTCTGTCCATACCGCCGTTTTCTCGAATCCGTAAAATAAATAAATGCCATGAGTGCGTTATGCCGTTTGGAATGTCAGAAAGCGGAAGCGCCGCTTTGTCAGATTGGCCTGACAGTTCACGTACATAAAATTGAGCGATCTGTTCCCGTTTTTCTTGAATGTCGTTTGCGCGCTTCAATTGAACCAGACCGAGCGCGGCCTGAATATCCGTCATATTATATTTAAAGCCCGGCAGTAACACGTCGTATCTCCAGCTGCCTTTTTCACCGTACCGGTTCCAGGCATTTTTTGTGATGCCGTGCCAGCCGTACAGCCTCGCTCTTTCTGCGGCCTGTTCGTCTTTCATGACGAGGGCTCCGCCTTCCCCCGTTGTAATATTTTTGGTGGCATAAAAGCTGAAGCACACGGCATCACTGTGAGTGCCGATCATGCTTCCGTTATATTTTGTACCGAGCGCATGAGCGGCGTCTTCAATCAGATACAATCCGTTTTCTTTACAAATGGACTGCAAGTTTTCCAGATCAGCCGGATAGCCGGCAAAATGAACCGCAATTACCGCTTTTGTGCGCGGCGTTATTTTCTTCCTGACATCTTCAGGATCGGCACATAGACTTTTCTCGCATATATCCGCAAACACCGGAACGGCTCCGGCGTGCAGGATGACATTGACGCTGGAACAGAACGTGAAGCTCGGCACGATGACTTCATCGCCTTCTCCCACACCGAGCGCCAATAAAGCCATATGTAAGGCAGCGGTGCCTGAATTACAGCTGATGACGTGTTCGGCTCCAATACATTCTCCCAGCTTTTTTTCAAAATCGATTACCTTCGGGCCTTTCGAAATCCAGCCCGACTGAATCGTTTCGGTTACGCTTGCGATTTCTTCGTTTGTCATATCAGGTCTGTGAAAAGAGATAAATCGATTACTAATGACCGTTCCCTCCTATAAAGTGACAACTCTGCAATTGTCGGCTGATTTTTCCTTGCATACATTTCTTGTGTCAAAGATAATCGGTGAGGCATCCTTCAAAATACTGTAGTCGATGACATCGTGATCTGTATGAATGATGATGACGTCGTACTGATTGATTTGTTCTTTTGTGAAAGGGACAGATTGTTTGCGGCTTCCGTCATTCAAGCGGATCTCGCTGATAAACGGATCATGATAATCAATCGCGCATCCCTTGTCCATCAATTCTTCCATTATCGTAAACACTGAGGATTCACGCGGGTCATTTGTATTTTTTTTATAAGCGGCCCCTATTATTAAGATGCTGCATTTGTCTTTGCCCGCCAGTTTCAAAGCATAGTCAGAGACAGAAATCGGCATGTTGGAATTGATTTCGTCCGCGAGATCAATTAATTTTGTCTGCAGCCCTTTTTCATTCGCGATCCATTTGAAGTAAAAAGGATCAATCGGGATACAATGGCCTCCGACTCCGGGACCCGGGATAAATTTTTGAAAGCCGAACGGCTTCGTGTCCGCCGCGCAGATGACTTCCCATATATCAATATCAAGTTCACGGCAATTAAGCGCCATTTCATTGATAAGAGCTATATTGACATAACGATAAGTATTCTCTAGGAGTTTAGCTGTTTCAGCTACTTCGGGTGAGGTGACCGGGTGAATGCTTGTAACAATGGTGCTGTAAAACGCTGAGGCAAGTTCTGTGCAAGTCTGTGTGGTTCCGCCGACTACTTTAGGAATATCTGAAACTTCATATTGCCTGTTGCCCGGATCGATTCTTTCCGGAGAATAAGCCGTAAAAAAGTCTGTTCCTATTTTCATGCCGCGGCTTGATGCCATTCTGTCGGCAATCTTTTTTTTCGTTGTTCCGGGATAGGTGGTGCTTTCTAAAATTAAAAGCTGATGCTGCCTTCCATAAGCGATCATGCTGTCAACTGCACTGTCGATGTAGGTTAAATCGGGGATCTTGTCTTTTTTGTTCAGGGGTGTCGGCACACATATCACAATGATGTCGCATTTTTGGATGAGCGACATGTCGGCGCTGATTTGAAAGCGTTTTGTTTGTAAAGCCGAGTTCAGTCTGTCGTCCTCTATATCTTGAATATGGCTGCTTCCGGCGGCTAACAAGGAAACCTTTTCACTGTTTTTGTCGAATCCGATAACATTGTATCCTTTATCGACACATTCCAGCGCAAGAGGAAATCCCACATATCCCATGCCTAACACGCCTACAATCGCCTGCTTCGTTTCAATCAGATGTAACAGCCGTTTTTGACCAAGGTTGCTGGCTTCTTTTGTGACAGTATTCATTTTTCGCCCCCTAATAGATAGAAAAGAGTATTGTTTTTTACAATTTAAAACAAATATCGATCGATATCGCAATTATAACAAAAGTTAAAATTTGATAAATGAGTTTTACATCCTTTTATAAATTAGGTATTATCTATTTATTTTTCTTTTATTTGTAAAATAAAATCCTGTCAAATGGTATATATCTGGTAACGAGTGAGAAAATCTCCCTTAATTGAGAGAATATACAGAAAACAATATAAAAAAACAGGCCGAAGCCTGTTTTTTATTCTTTCACTGCCTCAGTTACAGCCGCGGAAACGAGTGATCCCGCTTTCTCTAATCGTTCTTTGCTGATGTGTTTCATATTATCATTCTCAGTGTGATACCAGGGCCCCGGCTCCTGTGTATCGGGGCTGAGCCAAATCCAGTTAGCCGACGGAATCCCTGCTTCATAAAAAGAGACATGGTCTGAGTAACCGAGCTGAATCAGGTTTGGCTTGACCAAGCGGGATTTTTCAGCGGCTTTTTCAGCATACCGGACACTCGGGTTTTCCCTGCCGTCAGGAGTCGTGACACACATTTGACTCGCTTCTTCCCAGTCAGTCGCAATCATATCGGCATTAAAATTGGCCTGGCTGTGCTTTCTTTCATTGTTCGTGAGTGTACTGACGTAATAAGATGAACCCGCAGACCATAATTCTTCTGCACCGAACAGGATAAAGCGGATCTCTTTGTCTTTCGGTATGTGTGTCAATTGTTTGCTGATTTCCAGAACGGCAGATGTGCCTGAGGCGTTATCATCCGCTCCGGGCGCGCCTTTTACGCTGTCATAATGCGCTGTGACATAAATAATATCAGCATCAGAAGAGTTGGCCTGTGCCGCTTTGCGCGTTCCTATAATATTTTGTGAGGTGCGGTTTTTATAGTTTTTAAATTGAATGACTGCCTGCTTTTCCTGCAGCAGTGCTTCACCGTCTTCTTTTTTCATACCCGCCGCCGGTATCGTGATTCCTTTATCGGTATGCGGACGGACGGCGAGCGGTTTTGTTGTCTGATTATAAATAATGACTGCTTTGGCTCCCGCTTGTTCGGCATGTTTGATCTTTTGAGAAACGGGGATCTTTCCTTCGCGTATCACTGCAATCTTTCCTTTGGCTCCTGTTACGTCATCGCGTGATCCGCAGCCGCCGTCAAAAATCCCTCCCTCAATTCTCAGCTCTTTTTCAACAGCGGATTGATCAGCGGAGCGGAGCGGAAATTCATGATCTCCCGCTGTGACTGAACCTGAAAAGTACTTTTTCAACGGAAATGACTGTACTTTGACACTGGCGCCCTGAGCCCGCAGACGATTCGATATGTATTCAGCCGCTTCCTTTTCTTTCGCAGTTCCGGTTTCCCGCGGTCCGATGGTTTCACTCAGATCATGCATCGTGTCCAATGCCTCATCAGCATCAAAAACCGGCGCGGTCACGGCTGAATAAGCATGAGTTTCGGACAGCGGCCCGGCAGACGCGCCCCATATGAGGCTTGCTGCCACCACGGCTGACATAAATGAAAATTTCATCATAATCCCTCCTCTTATTAACACCTCTTCCCTTTCGATTGAAGAACACTGATTCCTTTAAAAAGGGGAAAAATGAATATTATTGACCAAATGAAGATGATGAAAAAGGAGGGAAAAGCCCGGGAGCATAAAAAAACGCCGGGAGAATATCTCCCGGCGTCCATTCCATTACTTATTCAAGTTATAGAAAGAGTTGATACCGTGGTATTGAGCAGTTTCAGCCAACTGATCTTCGATGCGAAGAAGCTGGTTGTATTTCGCAACACGGTCCGTACGGGACGGAGCACCTGTTTTGATTTGTCCTGCATTAGTTGCCACAGCGATGTCAGCGATTGTGCTGTCTTCAGTTTCACCTGAACGGTGAGAGATAACGGCAGTGTAGCCCGCGCGTTTCGCCATTTCAATCGCATCGAATGTTTCAGTCAATGTACCGATTTGGTTTACTTTGATCAGGATAGAGTTGCCTACGCCGTTTTTGATACCTTCAGCAAGCTTTTTCGTGTTTGTAACGAAAAGGTCGTCACCGACAAGCTGAACTTTTTTGCCAAGACGCTCTGTAAGAAGTTTGTGGCCTTCCCAGTCGTTCTCGTCAAGTCCGTCTTCGATAGAGATGATTGGGTATTTAGAAACCATTTCTTCGTACCAGTCAACCATTTCAGCAGATGTTTTCACAACGCCTTCGCCAGACAGATGGTATTTGCCGTCTTCTTTGTTGTAGAACTCAGAAGATGCAGCATCCATCGCAAGTTTCACTTCTTCGCCAGGTTTGAAGCCGGCTTTTTCGATTGCTTCAACGATTGTTTGAAGCGCTTCTTCGTTAGAACCAAGGTTCGGAGCGAATCCGCCTTCGTCACCTACAGCTGTGTTCATTCCTTTAGCAGAAAGAACTGATTTCAGGCTGTGGAAGATTTGAGCGCCCATGCGAAGCGCTTCACGGAAGTTAGGCGCGCCTACAGGCATGATCATGAATTCTTGAATGTCTACGTTGTTGTCAGCATGCTCTCCGCCGTTTACGATGTTCATCATCGGTACAGGAAGCGTTTTTGAATTGAATCCTCCAAGGTATTGGTAAAGAGGAATCTGTAAGAAATCAGCAGCTGCGCGCGCACAAGCCATAGATACGCCAAGGATTGCGTTCGCACCGAGTTTGCCTTTGTTTTCAGTTCCGTCAAGCTCGATTAAAAGCTGATCGATTGCGTTTTGTTCAGTTACGTCAAAGCCGAGAAGCTCTGGAGAAATGATTTCGTTTACGTTGTTAACAGCAGTTAACACGCCTTTTCCAAGGTAACGGTCTTTGTCGCCGTCACGAAGCTCAACCGCTTCGTATTCACCTGTAGAAGCTCCGCTTGGCACTAATGCGCGGCCGAAAGCTCCTGTTTCTGTATATACTTCAACTTCAACTGTTGGGTTGCCGCGGGAGTCAAGGACTTCGCGTGCATAAACATCAACAATGTATGGCATGAGTTTGTCTCTCCTTTTGATTTACGCTTATTTTTGAATTAAAGATGTTCCGGTCATTTCTTTCGGTTTTTCAACACCGAGAAGGTCTAATAACGTTGGTGCGAGGTCGCCTAGGATTCCGCCTTCGCGCAGCGTCACGCCTTCTTTCGTCACAATGACAGGGACTGGGTTTGTCGTATGGGCAGTGTGCGGTTCGCCTGTTTCTGTAATCAGAATGTCCGCATTACCGTGATCAGCGGTAATGATGGCATGTCCGCCTTTAGCGATGATGGCGTCAACCACTTCGCCTAAGCATTCGTCCACTGCTTCAATTGCTTTAATCGTCGGTTCGACCATTCCGGAGTGGCCGACCATGTCAGGATTTGCAAAGTTCAGGATGATCGCGTCGTGCTTGTCAGCCGCGATTTCTTTTACAAGAGCATCCTTCACTTCATACGCGCTCATTTCAGGCTTCAAGTCATATGTCGCGACCTTCGGCGAGTTAATGAGGATGCGCTCTTCGCCCGGGAATTCTTCTTCGCGGCCGCCGCTCATAAAGAACGTAACGTGCGGATACTTTTCAGTTTCTGCAATGCGAAGCTGTTTTAACCCGTGCTGTGCCAATACTTCACCGACCGTATTGTCAAGGTTTACCGGTTTAAAAGCCACATATCCGTCAACAGATTCACTGAAGTGAGTCAGGCAGACGAAATACAGGTTTTTCGGATGATTTTCACCGCGGTCGAAATCGCGGAAATCTTTGTTGGTAAACGTGTTTGAAATCTGGATGGCGCGGTCTGGTCTGAAATTATAGAAAATCACAGAATCGCCGTCATGAATTTTCGCAACGGGTTCACCGTTTTCTTTTGTGATGACGGACGGAATGACGAATTCATCATGAATGCCGTTCGCATAAGAATCGTCGACTACATCCATCGCGCTGCGGTAAGACGGGCCTTCGCCGTAAGCCATTGCGCGGTACGCTTTTTCCACACGGTCCCAGCGTTTGTCGCGGTCCATGGAGTAGTAGCGTCCGGAAATGCTGGCGATTTCGCCGACACCGATTTCTTCGATTTGCTCATTCAGCTGCTGAATGTAAGTTTTCGCTGTTTGCGGACCTACATCGCGGCCGTCGAGGAAACCGTGAATATACACCTTCGTCAGTCCTTCACTTTTCGCAAGCTTCAGCAGCGCGAATAAATGATTGATATGACTGTGTACGCCTCCGTCAGAAAGAAGGCCGAACAGGTGCAGCGCTTTGTCGTTGTCTTTCGCGTTTTTGATGGCGTCAAGGAACGTTTGATTGCGTTCGAATTCGCCTTCGCGGATGGCAACGTTCACGCGTGTTAAGCTTTGGTACACAATACGTCCTGCGCCGATATTCAAATGACCGACTTCAGAGTTCCCCATCTGTCCTTCAGGCAGTCCGACTGCTTCGCCTGATGCCGTCAGCGTCTGATGAGGGTATTGGTTCCAATAACGGTCGAAATTCGGTTTTTTCGCTTGTGCGACTGCGTTTCCGACTGTTTCATTGCGTAATCCGAACCCATCAAGAATGATGAGTGCAGCTGGTTTTTTACTCATATTGACCTTCCTCCAATAATTGAACGAATGACTGCGGTTCAAGGCTTGCGCCGCCGACCAAAGCACCGTCAATATCGGACTCTGCCATATATTCTTTAATATTTGCAGGTTTTACGCTGCCGCCGTATTGAATGCGGAGCTTGTCAGCAGTTTCCTGGCTGAAGCTTTCAGCAACGACTTTACGGATATGCGCGCAGACGTCGTTAGCATCTTTCGCTGTAGAAGATTTGCCTGTTCCGATTGCCCAGATTGGCTCGTACGCAATAACGGAAGCGGCAACTTGCTCTTCAGAAAGACCCGCAAGACCTTTTTTCACTTGATCGGCAACAAGATCATTTGTTTTTCCGGCTTCGCGCTCTTCAAGCGTTTCACCTACGCAAATGATCGGCACAATGCCGTGTTTGAAAGCGGCATGCGCTTTTTTGTTAACTGTTTCATCAGTTTCAGCGAACATTTCACGGCGCTCAGAGTGGCCGATGACGCAGTAATCCACGCCAAGGTCTTTCAGAGCGACCGGGCTGATTTCACCTGTGAACGCACCGTTTTCTTCAAAATGCATGTTTTGGGCGCCGACTTTCAGGTCAGTTCCTTTAACAGCAGAAGTCAGCTTTTCTAAGAAAAGAGCTGGTGCGCAAACAACGGCTTCCGCTTTGTCTGCTGCTGGAATGGAAGATTTCACTTCTTCAACGAAGCTGACAGCCTCGCCGAGTGTTTTGTTCATTTTCCAGTTACCGGCTATAATTGGTTTTCTCATCTGTTCCACTTCCTTATAGCAGTTTTTATTTATCGTTCAGCGCAGCTACACCTGGAAGCTCTTTGCCTTCCATGAATTCAAGGGATGCGCCGCCGCCTGTTGAGATATGGCTCATTTTGTCAGCAAGGCCGAATTTTTCAACGGCTGCCGCAGAGTCTCCTCCGCCGATGACAGAGTATGTATCGTTTGCCTCTGCCAATGCTTCAGCCACTGCTTTTGTGCCTTGAGCGAACAAGTCGATTTCGAATACGCCCATCGGTCCGTTCCATACGACAAGTTTGCTGTTTTTGATAACTTCAGCGTACGTTTCGCGGGTTTTCGTTCCGATGTCGATCGCTTCTAAATCACTTGGGATCTCAGAGATCGGCACGATTTGGACGTTTGCATCGTTAGAGAAATCATCAGCAACGAGAACGTCTTCCGGCATATAGAATTTAACGCCTTTTTCTTTCGCGCGGTCCATGAATGATTTTGCAAGTTCGATTTTATCTTCTTCAAGAAGAGATTTACCGACTTCATAACCAAGCGCTTTTACGAATGTGTAAGCAAGACCTCCGCCGATGATCAGGTTGTCCACTTTATCAAGCAGACTTTCGATTACACCGATTTTGTCTTTTACTTTCGCGCCGCCGATGATTGCCGTAAACGGGCGCTCAGGATTTGTCACGGCTTTGCCGAGAACGTCAAGCTCTTTTTCCATCAGGAATCCTGCAACCGCCGGCAGATGCTCGGCAATTCCGGCTGTAGATGCGTGAGCACGGTGGGCAGCACCGAATGCGTCATTGACATATACATCCGCAAGCTCAGCAAATGCTTTAGCAAGCTCAGGATCGTTTTTCTCTTCACCAGCGTAGAAACGTACGTTTTCCAATACAAGAACGTCTCCGTCCTTCATATCAGAAATTTGTGCTTTTACAGCATCGCCGTAAGCTTCATCCGCTTTTTTCACTTCTTTGCCGAGCAGTTCGCCTAAGCGTGCAGCGACAGGAGTTAAACGAAGCTCCTCAACCACTTCGCCTTTCGGGCGGCCTAAGTGGCTCGCAAGAAGGACTTTCGCGCCTTGGTCTGCAAGGTGTTTGATTGTTGGAAGCGCAGCGCGGATACGAGTATCGTCTGTTACTTCCCCGTCTTTCATTGGAACGTTAAAGTCAACGCGGCAGAATACGACTTTGCCTTTTACGTCGATGTCTTTTACTGTTTTTTTATTCATGCCTTAGGAGATCCTCCTTCAAAATGGTTTGCATAGCACGAAAAACGTGAAACGTGAAACCGCCTCATGATGCTTCCGCCGCGGGGCAGATTGCAGCTTCCGGGCACGGGGCAGATCGTCTTCTGAGCCAGGGCAGGCGGCTCAGAAAACGAAAGTGCCGCGGAAACTTCAAAACGCGGACGTTCTGCAGCAATCCGGCGCTTTCTGAAAGCCGGTTCTCATGGAAAAAGGGAAAGGGAGTCCGTCCCCTTCCCTTGTCCGCTTTCATTATAGCGTTTCTGTCCGAAAGAACCAAGTCCGGCCCTTTCCGGGAGCTATGAATTAAAGACCTTGTTTTGCGATGTAAGCTGCAAGGTCAACAACGCGGTTAGAGTAGCCGCTTTCGTTATCGTACCAAGAGATTACTTTTACCATGCTGCCTTCCATAACCATTGTAGAAAGAGCATCGATTGTAGAAGAGTTAGCATTGCCGTTGTAGTCTCCGGATACTAATGGCTCTTCGCTGTAGCCAAGGATTCCTTTAAGATCGCCTTCAGCCGCTTCTTTAAGAGCTGCGTTTACGTCTTCAGCCGTTACGTCTTTGTTAAGTTCAGCAACTAGGTCAACAAGAGAAACGTTTGGAGTCGGCACACGCATAGCTCCGCCGTTCAGTTTGCCTTTCAGTTCAGGAAGAACAAGGGAAACTGCTTTAGCAGCACCAGTTGATGTAGGAATGATGTTTTCAGCTGCTGCACGCGCACGACGGTAGTCTTTGTGCGGAAGATCAAGAATTTGCTGATCGTTTGTGTAAGAGTGAACAGTTGTCATCATACCGCGTTTGATGCCGAATTTGTCGTTAAGTACTTTTGCAAACGGCGCAAGGCAGTTTGTTGTGCAAGATGCGTTAGAGATAACATGGTGGTTAGCCGCATCGTATTTGTCTTCGTTAACACCCATAACGATTGTGATATCTTCTTCGTTAGCAGGTGCAGAGATGATAACTTTTTTCGCGCCTGCTTCTAAGTGTTTCGCAGCGTCTGCGCGTTTTGTGAAGAAACCAGTAGATTCAACTACGATTTCAACGCCTTGTTTGCCCCAGCTGAGTTTCGCAGGATCGCGCTCAGCAGAAACTTCGATTGTTTTGCCGTTAACAACAAGGTTGCTGCCGTCAACTTTAACTTCTGCATCTAATTTTCCGTGTACGGAATCATATTGTAAAAGATGAGCAAGCATGTTAGCGTCTGTTAAATCGTTAACCGCTACTACCTCAACTTCAGGATTGTTTAATGCTGCGCGGAATACGTTACGTCCAATACGACCAAAACCGTTAATACCGACTTTTACTGCCATGATTATTTCCTCCTTTAAATAAGTGAGAGATATTTATATTGAGGGACTGTTATCCCTTAATAACTTCTTTGCGGCTCCTTCGTCCGTGACGAGAACCGTGTTTCGCTGCTTTTTAAAATAAGCTTCGATTGCTTCTGCTTTTGATGATCCGCCCGCTACCGCGATAATGTCGGGAATGGCATCGAGGTCATCAAGCTGCATTCCGACTGAATGCACCTTGTGAACGACTTCTCCGTCCGCATTAAAGTAATAGCCGAATGCCTCTGTCACCGCGTGATTGTCATCTATTTTCTTCAAATCTTCCAAAGGCGTGTTTCTTCGCTCCGCCATTGTTCTAGCTTCGCCGATTCCGTGAACGAGCATACTCGCTGATTTAATCGTGTGAAGCACCTCTTTTACGGAAGGTTCTTCAATAATAGATGAGTAGGCGCCTTGTGACAGCTGCCCGGGAACGAACAAAAGCCGGTAAGTGCCTGAAGCCTTTTCCGCCATATGCGCGCATATGGTGTTCGCCTGGTTTTTCACATCTTCGCCTAAACCGCCTCTTGCGGGCACAAACAGGAGCTCGCGGTTTTTTGAATCCGGCGTCATCATATCGGCGACGGCTTCAATTGTCGTACCGCCGGTTACAGCGACGATATTTTTGCCTGAAAATCTCTTTTTCATACATGCAACGGCCGCTCTCCCTAATTCTTTTTTGACCCAAGGAGATTGGTCGCTGTCACCGGAAACGATAATGGCGTCTTTCAGATTAAGCCGCTCTTTTAATGTCTTTTCCAAAAGCGTCAACCCTAAAACATCCTTCATCGTATCTTCCAGAATCGAAAGCAGTGAATAGCCCTCTTCCGTCATTGTCATGCCGTTTGTTTTAATATCGATGAGATTCTGTTCTTTCAAAAACTGAACCTCGCTTCTGAGAACGCGCTCGGTCAATCCGAGACTGGCTGCAAGACTTCTGCGGCCGATCGGTTCGGTAAGCCTGATATACTGCAAGATTTCAAATCTTTTCTGCATCACAAGCAAAAGATCAGGCAATAATTTTTTTTGAGCTTGTATTAACTGGTTCATGACTCAAACGTTCCTTCCTATTCATACTGGACAGAAAATGTCCCGCTATGACAAAAAACGTCCCATCATAGCCAAAAAAAATTATGTCTGCTTTCTTTAATTATTTTAACAGGATGACATTGTTAATTCAACTGTTAAAGGTCAATTCCTCGACATTCTTCGCAGGATTTTCCAGTATCTCCTTGATACAGTCATTATATACAGAAACGGAATGAAGGTGACAGACAAAAGCCCGCCGGAGCGGACTTTTGTCGTAAAACGCTTTCATTTTATCCAGAGTTTTTCTATTTCTTCTAATGATTTATTTTTCGTCTCAGGGCAGATCGTCACGACAAACAAGAAACAGAGAATATTAATGACGGCGAATATCCAGAAGGTGTACGCGAGCCCTAACCCGCTGATCATCATCGGCACGAACTGGCCGATCGCCCAGTTGGCCCCCCATAAGAATATCGTCGCAATACCGGCGGCGCGTGCGCGGAGGTGGTTCGGAAAGATCTCCGAAATCATGATCCATGTAATCGGCCCGACCGATACGCAGAAAGCGGCGACGAATCCCAATATGATGACGACTAAAGCCGGACCGCTCGCCAGCTGAAAATAAAAGGATGCCCCGATTAAGATCATGAACAGCGCCATAAAGGCAGATCCGACCCCCATCAGCTTTTTCCGGCCTACCTTATCGACTAAAAGAACCGCGATAATGGTGAAAATCACTTCGACGACACCGACGATGCATGTCGTGATAAACCCCGCATTCTGTCCGAAGCCCATCATTTTGAAAATTTCCGGCCCGTAATACGTAATTGCGTTCATGCCGATGACCTGATTGAATAAAGCCAGCAGAATCCCGATCACAAGCGCTTTTCTCAGCCCCGGCTTAAACAGCTGAGACAATGACCCCATTTTTTCTAATTGTAAAGACGTTTCGATTTGTTTGATTTCTTCTTTCGCGGTCTGCTCGCCGTTAATGCGCGTCAGCACGGCGAGGGCTTCATTTCGGCGCCCTGCTTTCGCAAGCCAGCGCGGACTTTCCGGCACGATAAGCAGCACGATAAAAAAGATGACGGACGGAATCATGCCGTAAGCGAGCATCCACCGCCAGCCGGTGTGCACTCCCCATTCATATGAGCCGGATTGCTGGACGGCGAGGTTAATAAAATAAGTGCCGGAAATCCCTAATATCGTAAACAGCTGATACAGGGAAGACAGACTGCCGCGTATGGCCGGCGGAGCCGCTTCGGTAATATACGTGACAGAAAGCGAGGAGCCCATGCCGATTCCCAGACCGCCGATGACTCTGGCGATCACTAAGGAAGACACACTTTGAGAAAGCGCAGAGACAACCGCTGACACCGCAAACAACAGCGCCGCTGCCATCAAAATCTTTCTCCGTCCGAAACGGTCACTCAAAAATCCGGAAATCCCGACGCCGAAAACACCGCCGATCATAATGCTTGAAATCACGAGCCCTTCCATAAAAGGACTTAAGCGGTACAAATCTTTCAGGAAACCGATAGCGCCGGAAATCACCGCCGTGTCATAACCGTACAAAAGCCCTCCCAGTCCGGCCGCGCATGAGATGAGAATGACAAACCACTTGGAATGCTGCCGAGTGACAGGTACATTTGAGCCAATTGGTGCCGGGTGATTCTTCATGAATTTTACCCTCCCGCGAATAATAGAATAAAAACGCTTACAAAACAAAGTGCGGCGCTTGATGATGCTTTGTTTTCTTCAGAACCGCCACATTTGTACGTACTTATGAAGAATTTTATCTAAAAATGAGGAAAATTAGTACGTACAAATAAAGAATAAGCAGTTTTTCATAATCTGTCAATTATTTTTACAGCTTGATGAAAGGGCTTACTATGTTATACTGGAATTTGTCCGTATACATTTTGGAGGAATTGATATGCTACCGAAATATGCTCAAGTAAAAGAAGAAATTTGTTCATGGCTGAATCAAGGAAAAATACAGCCGGACGAAAAGCTGCCTACGGAAAATGAGCTGATGCAGCAGTTCGGCGTCAGCCGCCATACCATCAGAAAGGCGATCGGAGATTTGGTCTCGCAAGGGCTGCTGTACAGCGTTCAGGGCGGGGGCACCTTTGTCACTTCACGCACGGCGAAATCAGCCATGCATTCAAACAAAACGATCGGCGTCATTACAACGTACATATCAGACTATATTTTTCCGAGCATCATCAGGGGAATTGAATCTTATTTAAGCGAACAGGGCTATTCCATGCTGCTGACGAGCACCAACAACAATACAGAAAGTGAACGGCGCGGTCTTGAAAACCTGCTGTCCAAAAATATAGACGGGCTGATTGTCGAGCCTACGAAAAGCGCGCTGCAGACGCCCAACATCGGCTACTATCTCAATCTGGAGAAAAACGGCATTCCGTTTGCCATGATTAACGCCTCTTATGCGGAGCTGGCCGCACCAAGCTTTTCCGTCAATGATGTCAAAGGCGGCATGATGGCTTGCGAATACGTCATGTCCCTCGGCCACACGCACATTATGGGAATCTTTAAAGCGGATGACACGCAGGGCGTCAAACGGATGAACGGCTATCTGCAGGCGCATCGGGAGCGCGGGATTTTCCCGTCTCCGGACATGATCGTCACCTACACAACTGAAGAAAAAGAAACCGTGCTTCTCCAAAAAATTAAGCATACCCTTGAGCAAAACAGCGAATCACACCCGACGGCCATTCTTTGCTACAATGACGAAATTGCGCTGAAGACGATTAATCTTCTCAGGGAATTCGGGTTAAAGGTGCCTGATGACGTATCGGTCATGGGCTATGACGATTCACATTTCGCCCAGATTTCCGAGGTGAAGCTCACCTCTGTCAAGCATCCGAAATCCATTATGGGGAAAGCGGCGGCAAAATACGTCATCGACTGCTTAGAGCATAAAAAACCGAAGAAGGATGACGTCGTGTATGAACCGGAACTCGTCATCCGGAATTCAGTCAAGCGGATCGGCGAATAAAAAAAGCAATGTGCGCGGCACATTGCTTTTTTTTGCTCAGCTGTTTTTTAATTCGGCGATGATTTCAAATGATCTCATTCTGTCAGCATGCTCAAAGCTTTCTGAATTCACCATGATTTCATCCGCCTGTGTTGTCCGGATGAAGCTTTCCAGCTTTTCCTTCACACGCTCCGGTCCGCCGACGATCGTTGAGCTGAGCTGTTCATTGACCATCGCTTTTTCATACGGCGACCAGATTTGATCCATGTCTTCAACAGGAGGCTTCAGCTGGTTCGGCGTGCCGCGGACGAGGTCTAAAAATCTTTGATAATGCGATGTTGCCAGATGCTCCGCCTTTTCGTCCGTATCGGCGGCAATGACGGTGACGCCGACCATCGCGTACGGTTGATCCAGTACGTCTGATGGACGGAAGGAGCTGCGGTACAGCTCAAGGGCGGGCACGGTGTTTTTCGGTGAAAAGTGAGCCGCAAAGGCGAACGGAAGCCCGAGCTCTCCCGCAAGACGCGCGCTGAAGCCGCTTGAGCCCAAAAGCCAGATCGGCACGTCCAGCCCTTCGCCCGGAATGGCGCGGACTTGATTGCGCACATTGCCGGACGGTTTGAAGTAATTTCTCAATTCTTCAAGCTGCTCCGGAAAATCTTCCCCGCTGTTTATGTTTCTTCGTAAGGCTCTCGCCGTTAATTGGTCGGTCCCCGGCGCGCGTCCGAGCCCCAGGTCAATCCGCCCCGGATACAACGTTTCAAGGGTTCCGAATTGCTCCGCGATCACAAGTGAAGAATGATTCGGCAGCATAATACCCCCAGAACCGACGCGGATTTTTTTCGTGCCTCCGGCGATGTGGCCGATCAGCACCGCCGTTGCCGAGCTGGCAACTCCTTCTATATTATGATGCTCCGCAAGCCAATAGCGGTTATAGCCCCACTCCTCGGCGCGGCGCGCTAAATCCATGCTGTTGCGGAACGATTCAGCAACCGTTCCCCCCTGTACGACCGGCGATAAATTCAATACGGAAAACGCAGTATCTTTCAATGTATGTTCAGCCATCGTTTTCTCCTTTGCGGTTTAGTGTAAGCAGATCTTAAACAAGGTCTCTACCACACACCTTACCACAGCTTTTCCCGTGAGTTAAACAATTTGATTCGATGATCTTCGAACAATCAGTCAGCGGTCGTCACTAGTGAACTCTTTATGAATGAATCTATTACATTCAGATATGATGAGCTTTTCATCCTATAAAAGTGAAAATCTATCGTTGAAAGAACAGACCCAATAATGTTAAGATATGTATGATATTGAATAGGAAGGAAGTCATAGTCTATATGCGTAAAAAAATCTTAATGGCACTCACAACAGCTTTACTGGCAGCAATCTTCTTTACAGGAAACACCGATAAGGCATATGCCGCAGACTTTTACTCCGGCACTCAGCAGCATTTAAATGTAAGCGGATTTACCGATGCCTCCTACTACACGAAAAAAGCGAAAAGTGTCGATTTTACTCTCAGTACAGCGTATCCGTCAGATCGAACTTTTAAAGGAAACCTATACTTACAGCGAAAGTCCGGAAAGAAATGGACGACTTGTAAAAAAACAACCTTTTCTTTCTCAGTATGGGTGACTAAGTCATTCTCTTTAAAAGGATGCAAGACAGGCTATTATCGTGTCAAAGCTACGTTCAGCGGTTCAAAACTTGTCAATACGACAAACTCTTTTAAAATTAACCGATAAGATTCAGGGCCCTAAGATGATTAGGGTCTTTTTTTATTCGTTCTTTGTGAGTTCCTGTGCGATTTGAATAAAAAGTTTTGCCGCCAATGAAGCCTCCTTTACGGACGGAACGGCAAGCAGAACATCTCGGTACACCGCCTGATTGAGTTCTCTTGTCACGACATTTTCCGGCAGCGATATTCCCGACATAGACATTTGTGATAATATCGCAATTCCCAGCCCCTCTTTGATCATGCTGATGGACGTATTGACGTTGTAAACAGTGAATGCGGCAGTCAGCACAGATCCCGCCTCCTTAAACATATCAATAAACGGTGATTCGTATCCTCCGTCACAGATAATCATCGGCTGGCGGTCAAGATCTAACAGAGTGATTGACTCACAGCCGCAAAGCGGATGATCATTTCTAAGCACGACGGCCATTTTATCTTTTTTCAGCGGCAGATATTCCATGTCTTCCGTAGGAAAAAGAGTGATACCCACATCTATTACCCGGGAGCGGAGCCATTCCTTTACTTCGTTAACCGTTCCTTCATGAAGCACCAGCTCAAGCTTCGGATACCGTTTTTTAAACACGCTGATCAGCTTTGGAATGAAATAAGCGGAAGCGGCCGGAAATGTGCCGATGTGAATCGTTCCCTGTTCAAGCCCTCTTTCCGCGGCCGCCAGCTGCTCGGCTTTTTCTATGCCTTTGAGCACCTCTCTGATATGGACGAGAATTTTTCCGCCCGTGTCCGTGAGCCTTACGCCGTTGCGGCGCTCGCGGATGATCAGCTTGATGCCGAGCTCTGACTCAAGCGCAGAAATGGCATGGCTGACAGCGGGCTGCGTCATATTCAGCGCCTGCCCCGCTTTTGTAAAGCTTCCCGTTTCAGCGATTTGAACAAAAACCCGCAGTTGTGTAATCGTCATAACGTTTTACTTATGCTCCTTATAAAAAAGATTCATTTTATTTATCTTACTGATTACCGTATCATATGATGGAATTGTTCTACAAGGAGTGAACGACGTGAAACAGCTTTCGAAAATACAGACGGCTCTTATGCTGGCGTTTCTAGTCACGGTATGGGGAATTAACTGGCCGCTGACAAAGGCCGCGCTTGCCTATTCGCCGCCTCTTCTGTTTGCCGGAATCCGCACTCTGATCGGCGGACTTCTATTATTAATGGTGGCGCTGCCCCGTTTTAAAAAGCTGCGTTTTAAAGAAACGTGGCCGATCTATCTTATTTCTGCCATTTTAAATATTACTTTATTTTACGGCCTGCAAACGGTCGGCTTGAATTACCTGCCTGCCGGCTTATTTTCAGCCATCGTGTTTTTCCAGCCGGTGTTAATGGGCGTTTTTTCTTGGCTGTGGCTCGGGGAATCGATGTATCCTTTAAAAATAGCCGGTCTTATTCTGGGCTTTGCCGGTGTCGCCGTCATCAGCGCAGCCGGTTTCGGAGGCCATATTTCCATCGCCGGCATTCTTTTGGCCTTAGGCTCCGCGGTCAGCTGGGCGCTCGGCACGGTATATGTGAAAAGAACGGGCGGACGCGCGGACTCTATCTGGATGGTCGCTCTGCAGCTTCTGATCGGCGGCGTGCTGCTTGTCAGCTCCGGCCATTTTTCAGAAAGCTTTTCAGCGATTCAATGGAAAGCTCCGTTCATTCTCAGCCTTCTGTTCATTTCAGTTTTTGTTATCGCGCTCGGCTGGCTCGCCTTTTTTACGCTTGTCGGTTCAGGGGAAGCAAGCAAGGTTGCCTCTTACACCTTCCTGATCCCGCTCATATCCATTACCGTCAGCTCGATATTCTTGCATGAGCCGCTGACCGTCAGCCTTTTAGCCGGACTGCTTCTGATCGTCACAAGCATTTGTTTTGTGAATATAACACCAAAGAAACTGAAAACACCTGCTCTGGCCGCAGAAAAAAAGGCCGTTCATTAAAAAAACTCTTGCCGCGGGGCAAGAGTTTTTTTATTTATTGACGTCTCCCTTTCACGAGATACGCAGCCGTAATGAGGAGATAGATGGCCGCAGTGATGCATGTGATGACGATGGATGTCGTCGCAATTACGCCGATCAGGATGGCCAAAAGCGCAAGCACCGCAAACCATGTCGTGTACGGGAACCATTTGACGTAATAAGCCGGCTGTTCTGTTGAATGTTTTCTTGATTTCAAATGGGCGAATCCGATAATCAGCCAGATGAACAGCACGGTATAGCCGAGGGAACCCATCAAATAATTAAACGTCTGGCTTCCTGCGAATAAAGAAATCAGGACGCCTACATATAAAAATGACGTACAAGTCAGAATCGCATAGACGGGAACCTTTTTCTTCGACAGTTTTGAAAAGATTTTCGGCAGCCGGCCGTCAGAAGCCTGCGTAAACAAGACACGGGATGATCCGTACAGTCCCGAGTTCATAGACGAGATAATCGCAAGAAGAATGACGGCATTCATAATATGGTCGGCACCCGGAATTCCGATCATCTTAAATACTATGACAAACGGGCTTTCGGGAACGCTGTTAACTTGATTCCAAGGAATCAGGCTGACGATGATGAAAAACGGCAGCAAGTAAAAAGCGACAATCCGCGTTAACGTGCTTCGGACAGCTTTCGGGATCACCTTTTCGGGGTTTTTTGTCTCCGCCAGCGTGACGCCGATGATTTCCGTTCCGCCGTATGAGTAGATCACGACGAGCATCGCCGTAATGACACCCCCCGCTCCATGCGGGAAAAACCCTCCGTGATCCGTTAAATGAGACAGCCCCGGCGCCGTGTGATTGCCGAATGAGAAAAATAATAGCAGAATCCCGCATAAAATAAAGATGACAATCACTGTAATTTTAATGAGCGCGAGCCAGTACTCCGTCTCGGCAAACAGTTTCACAGAAAGCATGTTTACGACCGTCACCACAATGGAAATGATCAAAGCCAATATCCATATCGGACATTCCGGCAGCCAATATTGAATGAAAATGGCGGCTACGACCGCCTCAGCAGCAATATTGAGCACCCACATTTTCCAATAGATCCAGTCTAAAAAGTATGCAGCGTACGACCCGAGAGACTGCTGAACCAAATCACGGAACGTCCTTGCATGTTTGTTTCTGACTGCCATTTCGGCCAGCCCCTGCATAATAAACAGCAGAATGATTCCGCCGAGGAGGTAGGCCAGCAGCACGGACGGCCCCGCTTCATCAATCGCCGTGCTGCTGCCTTTAAAGAGCCCGGCCCCGATTGCGCCTCCAAGCGCCATCATCATAATGTGTCTGGACGACATCGTCCGTTTTAACGTTTGCTTGTCCTTTTCCATCTATCACACGCCCTCTCGCAAAAAGTGTTCATCACATAAAAAAGCACGCCGCCTCTTTGGGAAAAGAGACGGCGTGCCTCAGGCAGCCGCGGTACCACTCTTGTTGATCCCGAATATCCGGAATCCAGCTTAAAAACCTTTTAACGAAGGTCAGCCGTTAGGACATAGGGAATATTTCGACAATTCCGTTCCGCCCTGCCACTTCCGGGCGAGTTCAAAGAACAATCAGTCCGCGTTGCACCAACCCGCGGCTCTCTTTTTCTGACTGGATTCTTTTACTGCTCCCGTTCACAGTGTTTTATGTTAAATGAATCTCTTGAGTTTTTATTTTCTGAATATAGTAACATAATATACAGTCTTCTATTTTCAAAGTCAATACTAATTTTTTCCGCTGGTTTTCTTATCACCTATTTAAGACATTTTGACTGACCATGTTTATATTCATATGCGGGGTGAGCCGGCCCCTAATATAGCGTAATCAGCACTTTATATATATTGTTCAAACAAAAATTCCGACGAAAGGTTTTACTCTTATGCTGGTATCCCAGCTTAGTAACTGTACACATTTCATTTCTAATCGTTCAACTCCAATGACTCCGCAAGGTTCTATACCCGGAAGTCATATTCCATTTATTAAAGCTATTGACATGAAACCAATTCCATAAATTAAACTCGTGGAGAACACTATTTGGCGTAACACGAAACTGTATAGAAACATTAGTGGCGTTACAGCTAGTGTTTTTGAGTTTTTAAAGGAGATTTTCAGGATACAAATAACAATAACGAGAAAATCAGGTGTAGAAAGATGAATGATACACCTATTTTTTTACAAAAATGATAATAAAGGGTTGATATGGTACGGGTTTCACACTTTAAGATGATGATGTGTCTTCACTGAATACTAAATAAATATTTCCAGGAGGAGTTTCCTATGCAGTCCAGCACATCATTTAACAGCCCAGCTTACCTTGAAACAAATGGAGTAATGAAAATCGCTGATATAACCTATAGTAATAACGAATGGCTGAACTTCGACATTGGAGGAGAAGGAATTTTTAAGAAATCAGGTTCTTATTTAGTTCCATCTCTTCCAGTAGAATTTCATTGTCATGGAATCGGTCACTATGATTTTAGCAATTTAGATCAATTAGATATTGAAAAGATCAATACACTAGCTGAAATAGAAGGGATTTTCTGTGTACCCTCTATTTTTCTTCCTCATAATCAATTAGATCAATTTGCAGCCTTTATGAAAGAGTTCCATACACAAAAGAGAAAGGGACGTTACCGTAATATTTTAGGTATTTCACTAGAAGAACCATTATTGGCCAGCTTTGCAGGCACACCGGAAAAAGGGAATTGGGCACCCTTAAAAGAAGAATGGGAAAAGATCGCTTCTTGCGGAGAATACGGTCTTATTTATACTGTACTGTCCCCAGATGCTATGACTGAAAACTCCTATCTAAAGAAATATATGACAGAAGAACATCCGAGTTTAGAATGGATTGTGGATACACTTGTGGAGGCTGGAGTAAAACCGGCGCTGGGTCACTTCCAAAAAGCATACCCGGAGGAAACCTCTGAACTTATAATGAAAGTTATAGATACAGCGCAAAAACGCAGCAATTACACTGGATCAGATGCCGTTTTAACAGATCATTTGTTTAATGATATGCCAAACAATTTTAAACACACCTGGAGAACACCCCAAGAAAGAGTACATAGATTAGAGGGGTTAAAAGATGCTCGGTTAGATAAATGGAACATAGATAATATCAACACACTTGTCGGAGAAGTTCCCGGTACTTTGATGAGAGCCGCGAAAGAAGGTTTACTAACCATTTGTATGAATTTTGATAGTGAACATGTAGACTTAGAAGTTGCACGACGGGTTGTAGAACTTGTTGGCTCTAAGGGTATTATAGCAATGACAGATCGCATTGACACAGATTCCATGTGCGGCCAATCACTGGAGAAAATTGAAGGGAATAATCTGTGGTATCAAGGGAAAGGGTATGTAGCAGCAGGGTCTTACACAATTGATCGGCTTATGCATAATATTCGTGCTATAGGTTTTAATGAGAAAGTTGTATGGAATATGACATCATTTGTACCATTAAAAGCTTGTCATTTCCTAAATGAACTTGAAAACCTATCCATGAAGCCCTTCAGTTTTATAGATGAAACGAAAAAAAGAGCTCATTTCAAAGCGCCTGCCCCAGAGCTGGTTCTGCGCTAAGCAAAAAAGACCACCATAAAGTGGTCTTTTTAAGTTGACTTTCTTTTCATAAGTTTTAGGTTCAACTTATTTATATTGGGGACATCTTTGTTATTCATTAAGTTATATAATAAATTTGCTGCTGTTTGTCCCAACTCTTTAATAGGTTGATGTATCGTTGAAAGTTCTATTACCTTAGATATCGGCTGATTATCAAATCCTATAACCGCCAGTTCTTCAGGTATTCGTATTCCCTGTCTTTTCGCTTCATAAATGATCCCCGCCGCAACATAATCACTTCCTACAACCATTGCCGCAGGACGAGGTGACTTATTTAGCAATAATTTTGCTATTTCTATACCATTCTCAATAGTGTACTGTTCCTCAAAGTACCAATTATCACTCCATTTCAATCCGTATTCATTTTGAAAGTGAAAAAATGATTTTTTTCTGCTTATGCCAACACCGCTCTTAGGATTTCCTATACACAGACCAATGGATTGATGTCCTTGATTTCGCAGATGATCAATTGCCATTTTGATTCCTGACTCATGATTAATAAATATATGTGCAACCTGTTTGCTTGCAGAAGCTTCACAGGAAACAATATTGCCAAACCCAGATATCTCGTCGAGTACGTGAGGGGGGCTTACACAGGATCCCAAAATAAGACCGTCAATAAGTTTGTATTTCAGTCTGTTAAAAAACTCCATTTCTTGTTCAGGATCGTTATTTGATTGGTGCACAAGCAAACTGTAATTATGTTTATTACACTCTTCGCCTATTCCGGCAATCAGTTTACTGAAAAACGGATGGTTGATTTTAGGAACAATGACTCCGAATACATTTGTCTTCCCCCTGGATAGGTTAATCGCGTTGAAATTCGGTACATAATTTAATTCCTTCATAGCTTTTAACACAGCGTCCCGCTTCTCAGGTTTTACATAAGGATGATTATTGAGAACTCTGGAAACTGTTGTCCGAGAAACGTTCGCTTTCTTTGCTATCTCTGTAATGTTTGTCATTACTGTTACTCCTTCTTAGACAGCGTTATCAGGATTTTACACTGAACAACACAAGGGAAAATAAGCATTTAATGAATTGTTTTATCATGGCCTGCATGAATATGTGCGCCTTCCTGTCCCACACTATAAATAGAACGGGGCTTCCCCATCTTGTGTAATAGTTTGTCAAATAAACCTACTAATATCCCCAGACATAGCAGCACAATGATGGTTCCTATCCCAATCGGCCCCTGAAGAATGATTGCAAGCACAAAAGCTAAAGCTTCCCCTATCGTCTTTGTAATATTAATACCCCAACCTGTGCGTTCAGTAATAGCCAACATTAATTCATCATTCGGTATCGAAGGAAAAGATGCTCTTAAATAAATAGCGATTCCCATAGCCAATATACACAACCCTATCAAAAATAAACTCCATTGAAGAATTACAGCATCTGTTTTTAAGAACGAAAGAACCTTTAAGTTTAAAAGGTCAACAAAACTTCCAATAATAAAAATCGGAATAAAACCGGCTAGATTAGGAAACCGCATTTTTATGAGGCTGTTTATAAAGATAAGGATTCCTCCGACAATGAAGACCCATGACCCGATTGTAAGGCCAATGAGTTCTGATAAAGCCACGTTCAGAGCATCCCAGGGGGCAATCCCGGTATTAGATTTAATCATACATACAACCCCTACGGATAAAATAAACAATCCGACAATATAGATTAAACATCTTTTCACAAAATGGCTCATGGCTGTATACTCCGCGGTTTAGGGTCTACTTCTTTCGTCAGAATGTAATGATCAAAAGCATAAGATACACCACACTCATCATTCGATAACGTTTTAAAAGCAGCCAATTGAATAAGCTTCTTATCTGCATTCCCCATGGCTATCCCTATTCCTGCTGCATGAAACATAGGCAGATCATTTAAATTATCACCTATTGCGATTGCATTCTGCGCATCCGTTCCATAATGTTCACAAAGTTTATTTAATGACGCTCCTTTATCTACTCCTGCACTTGTGATTTCAAGATTGAATGCTCCTGAACTCGTTACGGCACACTCCTTCAGTTGTCCAAAATATTCTTTAGCTTTTTTTAATTTTCTTTGGTTTGGCGAAACGATCATACATTTTATGACATACCGATAATCGATAGGGTCAATTGTACCCGGTATTTCCTCTAACCCGTATTGATGGATTTGAGCTTTAATAGAATTCCAAAATACTTCTTGATTAAAATGAGGTTCTTCCATTACTGTATTGTAAAGTTCTTTTTCAAGCTGCTGAATTCCTTGATTTGATACAGCAATTTTGTCAGATAAGTAAAGCTGATAATAGATTTCCTCTTTATTTAACCATGTGATGATAGGTTGGATTACATCTGAATCCATAAAATGTTCGAATATTACCTGATTTCCCACATCAATTTGAGCGCCGTTTGAAGCAATGATCGGAAAATCCAAATCATATTTATTGATGATGTGTTTTGCATCAAATAAAGCTCTCCCTGTAGCGATTGTTACAAGATGACCTTGTTTTTGTCCAAGCTTTAAAGCTCTTACATCTTGTTCTTGGATAGTTAAGTTCTCTGATAACAGCGTGCCATCTAAGTCAATTGCAATTACTTTCATGTGAATTTCCTCCTCAGAGTTTAAAAATCATTGAAAGTATAATGTATGGTACGCGTTTCAGAGCAATTAGATTATTATATCAATTTGAAGTTTTTCTCCAGAAGCTGATTAGACCTGTGCTTCTCAAGTGTTCTCCTGCTTAGTGATCGTTCTCTTTTGATCAATCCAGTTAATAAAGAACTGACTGCTTTTGGCGGAACACTAATTTGAAGAAATTCATCTGGAATTTCAAGCGCCGGCAACTCACTAGAAACTGGACTGTAACAGGGCGGCTTACCATCATGAGTTTGACTTATGGCCGGCGACTTGGGCACCGGCACTTTTCAGAGAACGATCACTTTTTGTAAAAATCGGATGTATGAAGTGTCATTGAGGCGATGTCCCCGATATACTTTTCTCTTTTCTTTCATTTGCGGTAAAGAAAACAAAACCTGATTCCCTTATGACAGAACTTGCTTTATCATAAAAGTATGCGTTTACATTCGAGTAGGGAGGTTATAGCATGACCCCTGTGAATTCAAGCAGCATCGGGAAGATTCAGGCGGCCAGCAAAGGTTTGTCGCCAAAATTGAGAGCGATTGCAGACCATATCGTGAAGGAACCGAAAGACGTGATTCACCTTTCCATCATTCAGCTGGCGGAAAAAACGAAAAGCTCTGAAGCGACGATTTTCAGGCTGTGCAAACGGCTCGGTTTTTCCGGCTATCAGGATTTAAAAATCGCGCTTGCTCAGGAGATCGTTCAGGAGCCGGTGCAGCACATTCATGAAGAAATGAGCCCCGACGACGATATCGAAGTCATCATCCAGAAAGTTTTCCGCACAAACATTTCCGGGCTGACCGATACCTTTCAATTATTAGATCCGGCCGACGTTGAAAAAGCGGTAGAAATGATCCACCGCGCAGACAGAATCGAATTTTACGGAAACGGCGGTTCCGGGCTGATCGCCACAGACGCGTATCACAAATTTATGCGTACGGGTATAAATTGCATCGCGCACACGGATTCTCACTTTCAGGCGATGTCAGCGGGTCTTCTCGGTCCCGATAGCGCAGTCATCGGCATTTCTCATTCTGGAAGCAACAAGGACGTGCTCGACGCGGTGAAAACGGCCAAATCGCTCGGCGCCGGCACGATCGGCATTACAAGCTACCAAAAGTCGCCGCTCACCCAGATTTCCGACGTGGTGCTGTATACGTCAACAAGGGAGACGGCTTTCAGAACGGAAGCAATGTCCGCAAGGCTTGCCCAGCTTTCGGTCATTGATACACTGTATTTCGCCACGGCCCGGCTGCGGCAGGAGAAAACGCTCGCCAACTTGCAGCAAATCAGAAAAATGATCGCGCACAAACGTTTGTAATATTTATTTTTCAAAAGAGAGAATGCCGATACAGCGGGAATTGAGACAATTTTATGAAAAAATTTTTCTTCTTCATCGTTGATTTATAAAAAAATTATTCCTATAATTGACTTTGTAAGGGCATACATTATCAATCTATCTTATTATTCAATCAGATTAGGCGGGATATATTATGAAGGAAACCCAAGCTGTTATCGGTCTGGATATCGGCACGACCAGTACGAAAGCCGTTCTGTTCGGACCAAGAGGCAAAGTGTTAGCCAAGCATTCGGTTCACTATGATTTAATACAGCCAAAGCCGGCATGGGCCGAGCAGGATCCTGAGCACATTTTGGAAGCGGTTATCGGAAGCATCAGGGACGCCGTCACAAAGGCCGGACTGAGCCCTGACAATCTGCTTGCAATCGGCATCAGCACCGCCATGCACTCATTGATAGCTGTCGATCAAAACGGCGGACTGCTGACCAAAAGCATCATTTGGGCGGACAACCGCAGCGCCGAGCAATCAAAACGGATTTTAAAAGAGATGAACGGTTTTGATATTTATAAAAGAACGGGTACGCCGATTCACCCGATGTCTCCGCTTTCCAAAATTGTGTGGATGAAAGAACAGGACAAGGAGACATTCGCGAAAACCGCCAAATTCATCAGTATTAAAGAATATATTCTGCACGAGTTTTTCGGAACTTATGTCGTCGATTATTCGATCGCTTCGGCAACGGGGCTGTTCCGTTTAGATACGCTTTCCTGGGATGAAGAAGCGCTCCGGATTGCCGGAATCCGGGAAGATCAGCTGTCGGACATCGTGCCGACCACTCATCAGCTGCGCGGCCTTGCGCCGGAAATCGCTGCACGGATGGGCATTCATGCGGATACACCGTTTATTATCGGCGCAAATGACGGCGTGCTCGCCAACCTTGGAGTCGGCGCGATCGGCAAAGGCGAAGTGGCCGTTACGATCGGAACAAGCGGAGCCGTGCGTTCGGTGACGGATGCGCCGATTACGGATGAAAAAGCGCGGACATTCTGTTACGCGCTGACTGACAAGCATTGGGTCATCGGAGGCCCGACGAATAACGGAGGCATTATGCTGCGCTGGCTTCGAGACGAATTCGCTTCTCCGGAAGTCGAAACGGCGAAGCGGCTCGGCATTGATCCGTACGATTTAATGATTGATATCGCTGATAAAGTGCCCGCAGGCTCTGAGGGATTGCTGTTTCTGCCGTTTTTATCAGGGGAGCGCGCGCCGTTTTGGAATCCGAATGCCCGCGGAACGTTTTTCGGCATCAGCCTCCGCCATAAACGGGAACATTTTATCAGAGCGGTGCTGGAAGGCGTCATCATGAGCGTCTTTTCAATCGGTGTCGCACTGAGAGATTTGGCGGGCCCTGCAAAAGACGTGCGGGCTTCGGGAGGATTTGCGAGATCGCCGCTTTGGAGGCAGATTTTGTCCGATACGATGGGACGGGAAGTCCTCGTTCCGGAAAGTTACGAAGCCTCGGCGCTCGGAGCGGCCGTCCTCGCTTTGCACAGCCTTGGCGAAATGGAACGGATCGAGGATGTTCAGGACTGGATCAGAATTTCTCACCGCCATGAACCGAACGTCAAAAACAGCGAAACATATATTGAGCTGTTTTACTTATACGAGCGGCTGTATGACAAGCTCAAAGATGAATTTGACGTCATCAGTGAATTTCAGCTCAAACAAAGCCGTTAATTCTTCTTTGAAAGGGTGAAAAGGTCATGTTACTGTTTATTGTCATTGCCGCTATTATCGTTTTACTCTTATTGATTACGGTCGCTAAATTAAATCCGTTTATCAGTCTGCTGATTACATCCATCCTTGTCGGTTTCGCAACGGGCATGAATCTGCCGGACATTATCGCTTCGATGAAAACCGGGCTCGGCAATACGCTGTCACTGCTTGCGATCGTGCTGGCCCTCGGTACGATGCTCGGAAAAATGATGGCTGAATCAGGCGGTGCGGAGCGGATCGCCCACACCCTGATCGGCCGCTTCGGCAAAAAGAAAGTGCATTGGGCGATGATGGCCGTCGCTTTTATCGTCGGCATCCCGGTCTTTTTCCAGGTCGGCTTCGTCCTGCTTGTGCCGCTTTTGTTTACGATTGCGATTGAAACCGGGGTTTCATTAGTGACGATCGGGATTCCGCTCCTTGCGGGACTTTCCGTCGTGCACGGATTGGTTCCGCCCCACCCGGCGGCGATGGCGGCTGTCGGCATTTATCACGCCAATGTCGGAAAAACGATTTTGTTTTCTTTAATCGTCGGCATTCCGACTGCCATCATCGCAGGGCCGCTTTACGGAAAATGGATTGGTAAGCGCATTCACAAACCTGTTCCCGAACTGTTGAAAAAACAATTTATTGAACGGAATGAAAAACGCAAGCTTCCGGGATTCGCAAATACATTGTTTACGATATTGGTACCGGTGATCCTGATGCTTATGGCAACGCTTGCCGAAATTGCGCTTCCGGAAAAAAGCACGCTCTATGAAACTTTTAAATTTATCGGCGACCCTGTCACGGCGCTTTTGATCGCAACGGTTTACTCCTTTTTCAGCCTTGGTTTTTATCAGGGCTTTGACAGAGAAAGCATTTTAAAATTCAGCAATGACTGTCTGGGACCGATTGCTTCCATTCTGCTTGTGATCGGAGCCGGCGGCGCTTTTAACAACGTCCTGATTGATTCAGGCGTCGGCACGTATATCGCTGACATGGCGAAGCATTCAAGCTTCTCTCCCGTTCTTTTAAGCTGGACGATCGCGGCGGTCATCCGTGTCGCCACAGGTTCAGCGACTGTCGCCATGATGACGGCGGCCGGCATTGTTGCACCGATTGCATCTGTCATGCCGGGCGTCAGCAGTGAGCTTCTCGTATTGGCAACGGGAGCGGGCTCTTTGATTCTGTCACATGTCAATGACTCCGGTTTCTGGCTCATTAAAGAGTATTTCGGAATGACGGTCAAAGAAACATTCCTGACATGGACGGCGATGGAAACGATTATTTCTGTCAGTGCGATCTGTTTTATCATGATCATTAACGCGTTTATATAAAAACAAACCCCGGCCGCAAACCGGGGTTTGTTTTTTTATCGGTCATTCACGAGGATATAAGCGGCTTTAACGGGTCCGTGGACGCCGACAACCAAATCCATTTCGATATCGGCCGAGTTGCTCGGTCCAGTAATATAGTTGATGCAGGAAGGAACGGTGACGCCGTCTCTGATCTGCTGTTTCAGTATATCGCTGGCCTGTGTCATTCTCGGCACAATGGAAGATTTCGGGATGATTGCGATATAGGTGGTCGGAAGCAGGCTGACGGAACGGCCGGCATGCTCTGACGCATACAAAACGACGGTGGCTGATTCCGCAAGCGTGATCTCGCTGAATGTGATGCCCACATTCGCTTGTTCCGCTTTTTCAATACTTTTCGCTCCTTGTTCCGCGTCCCATTCCCAAACGGGAATCCCTTCATCCGGCCACTCTTCTGTCATAAGGGTCTGCAAGCCGTACGTTTCAAACCGGCTGTCCTTCGGAATGATGACAGGCCCTCCTTCAAAGCGGTTCACCTGCGTGCGCAAAGCGTCGTAAAGCCCGGCTGCATCCGTTTCGATCAGTTCGGTATGAATGTTGACGCAGTGGTCTTTCAGCATCGTGACAAGATCGTCTTCCGTACAGCCCGCATGCGTTTGATATTGAGGCTGATACTTCCATTCAGGCAGGGACACGCCTGATTTCCTGCGCTCTCTGCCCAGACGTTCGGCGATCCGGTTTAAAAAGGATTCCTGATGTGTAACCGTCCCTTTCATCATCATTCTTCCCCCTTTTGTTTTTCCCGGTCTTTAAACCAATCTCTGAATCTCGATTTATGCGGCGCCGGGAAGTCCCGTATTGCCGTCCATTCTTTTAACGGCCCCGGCCCTTTTGATATTTTGTCATCTTCCGTAAACGGCGTCATGGCGGCAGGCGCCCATTTCGATCCCATTTTATAAAGGGACGGGGATGACGAGCCGAGCCCGAAGGCTTTCATCGCCAGTTTTTCGCTGATCGGCGCTTTGCCCTCTTTTTCCACGATGTTCTGCCGATGCTTGAGCAGCAGCTCGTGCAGCGGAATTTTAACGGGACACGCTTCCGTACAGGCCGCGCATAAGGAAGATGCGTACGGGAGCTCCTTGTATTCGTCATATCCGCCGAGAAGAGGCGATAAGACGGCGCCGATCGGACCCGAATAGATGGACCCGTACGAGTGTCCGCCGACATGCCGGTACACGGGACAGACGTTGATGCAGGCGGCGCAGCGGATACATTGCAGCACCGATTGGAATTCCGTGCCGAGTATGCGGGAACGCCCGTTGTCCACAACCACGAGGTGGAATTCCTCAGGCCCGTCAGCTTCTCCTTGCTGACGAGGTCCCGTCAGCGCCGTAATGTAACTTGTAAGCCGCTGGCCGACGGCGCTTCTCGTCAGCATGCTGACAAGCACTTCAAACTCAGAAAATGACGGAACGATCCGCTCCATTCCCATCACGGTGATCTGCGTCTTCGGCAGCGCGGACACAAGGCGGCCGTTTCCTTCGTTCGTCACGAGACTGACCGATCCGGTATCCGCGATTGCAAAGTTGCAGCCTGTAATGCCGACATCCGCTTCGAGAAATTTTTTCCGGAGAACGCTGCGCGCGTGCATGACGAGCTCTTCCGGTTTTTCCGTCTGCTTGTATTCGAGTCTCTCTTTAAACACGTCACGGATCTGCTCTTTGTTTTTGTGAAGAGCGGGAGCAACGATATGTGACGGCGGATCGTGATCGTCAATCTGGAGAATATATTCGCCGAGATCCGTTTCTGTGACTTCACAGCCCTCTTTCTCAAGCACTTCGTTCATATTGATTTCTTCTGTCACCATGGATTTGGATTTTACGATTTTTTTGGCGTTTTTCTGCCGGATGACATCGCGGATATAGGAGGACGCTTCTTCCGCCGTTTCGGCGAAAAAGACGTGTCCGCCTCTGTTGGCGACATTTTCGGCGAGCTGTTCCAAATAGAAATCAAGATTGTCCAGCACATGCTGTCTGATTTCTTCCGCATGGGAACGCCAATCCTCCCAGTTTCCCAATTCTTCGGCCGCCTGAAGCCTTCTTGTCCTGAGCCGTTCCTGCGCTCCGGAGACGGCTCCTCTCATAAACTCATTATCTATTCCTTCTGATACCCGCTCTTTAAAAGCGGCGGTACCGATTTTCATCGCCATGATTTTCCCCCCTTGTTGTTTCTCGTGTTATCTGCTGTTCAGCACTTCGGCGATGTGCATGACTCTGACGTTTTTATCCTTACGGTCAAGACGCCCGCCGATATTCATCAGACAGCCGCAATCCGCCCCGATCAGCACTTCGGCCTCCGTGTCTTCCACGCAGGCGACCTTCTCATCCACCATTTGTTCAGAGATTTGAGCCATTTTCACAGAAAATGTTCCTCCGAATCCGCAGCATTGGTGCTTTCCGGGAAGCGCGGTCAGCTCGAGCCCCTTGACATGGCGCAAAAGCTTCATCGGCTCCTCCGACACGCCGAGCAGCCTCGTCATGTGGCACGATGTATGGACTGTCGCTTTTTTATGCAGCACCGCCCCGACATCCTCCACCCCGAGAACGTTGACGATAAAATCTGTTAACTCATATGTTTTGTCCGCAAGCTGCTGCGCTTTTGCCGCCCACTTCGGATCGTCCTGAAACAGATGCGGATATTCACGGAACATCGTCGTACAGGAACCTGACGGACTGACGACGTACTCCGCTTCTTCAAATGCGGCAATCATCCGCTTCATCGCTTTTTTCGCATCCGTCACATACCCGCTGTTGTATGCGGGCTGCCCGCAGCAAATCTGCCCCTCGGGAAAATCCACCTCACACCCGAGCCGTTCCAGCACCTCAACCGTCGCCTTTCCGACATTGGTCTGGAACATATCCACAAGGCACGTGACAAATAATGAGACTTTCATGATGAACCCCTCTTTCATCCTCAATATGTGATCCGGTCATCTGATGACCTGTTTTTGGGAAAGCTCTATGAATATCCTACACTATTCTGAATATGGATTGGAAGGTTTTTCTGAAAAATCCTTTCGTCCGATGCGCTGAAGGGGACAAAAAAAGAGAAGCCCGAAAGCTCCTCAAGCTGCTCTACATCCCGTTTTCAAGCAGGCGTCCCAGTTTTTGCACACCCTCTTTTATCGCGGCTTTACCGGTATAACTGAACGACAGGCGAAGATATTCGGCACCGTCTTCCTGATGCAGAAAAAAATATTTACCGGGTACATAGGAAACGCCGTGAGAAAGAGCCCTCGCCAGCATTGCGGATGTATCCGCCCCCGGCGCTTTCACCCATACAAAGTAACCGCCTTCCGGCACGTGCCAGGATGCGGATTCCGGAAGATATCGCGCTGATGCGGCGAGCAAAACGTCACGTTTGCTTTGATATGCTTCCCGCAAGGCGGCGAGCCGTTTTTCAACATTCGTTTGTTCCAGATAGACGGCAGTCACCGCTTGGGAAAACGGGTGGCCTAAGTCTTTTTTTAACCATGACAATGCCGTGATGAATGCGGCGTCCCCTGCAATCCAGCCGATCCTCATACCCGGGGCGATGACTTTTGATAATGAACCGGCGTACAGCACCCGGCCGTTTTGATCCATGGCTTTCAAGGGCGGCGGAATATCGGTGAATCCGAGCTCGCCGTATGCATCATCCTCCAAGATGAGAAAATCATACGTTTCGGCAAGCTGAAGCAGGCGGGTTCTCCGCTTCGCTGACATTACGGTTCCCGCAGGATTCTGAAAAGCGGGTATCGTGTAGAGAAGACGGGGAAGCAGAAGCCCTTTTCGTTTTCTTTCCTCAAGCATGAACGCTAATGTTTCTGTTTGCAGGCCCTCTTGATCTGTCGGAATGCTCATGATATGCGGTGTGTAATTTTTAAAAATCTCGAGCGCTTCCATGTAGACCGGAGCTTCAACGGCAGCGGCGGTTTGTTCATCGAGGAAAACCCGTGCAGCCAGATCTATCGCCTGACAGGCGCCTGACGTCACGAGCAGCTCATCGTCCCGACAGTGAATGCCGCGGATGGCTACCCGTTCTTGAATCTGCTTTTTTAAAACGGCCGTCCTCGGGCTTCCCATATAATGCAGCGGCAGATCGCGCTCCTCATCCAGAAGGCGGGCGGCGGCTTCTTTCAGCTCCTTATCAGGAACGAGTGCGGGATCGGGATAGCCGGAATGCAGGGGGATGCACGCTTTCGGAACTGCCGGCATCCATTCCCCGGGAGGATCGTTTGTCAGAGCTTTCTTTACATGGTCAGAAAAAAAAGATTCGGCCTGCATGTGATGTTATCCCCTTTCACAAGTCAGCTTCTATACATTTTCTTCAAAATAAGCCCCCAGCACTTCTTCCACATTCGTCAGGTGCGCGGTCATCGCGGCTTCCGCTTCATCCGCGTCTCCGGCGGCGACGGCGCTGTAAATGCGTTCATGCTCTTCATACAATCGCTGCACGCTCGTTCGTTTAGAAAACAGCCAAATTTTTCTCGTTTCTCTCATCGTTTCCAAAAGAAGCGCGGAGACATGATTCATGAGATGCTTGAGCAGCCCGTTTTGTGATGCTTCCGCCAGCGCCATGTGAAAGGAGAAATCTGCTTTTTCGCCCAATTCTTCGTCTCCGTCAATGTCTTTCATCTCCAGGAGAGCTTGGCGGATTTTTTGTAAATCGTCTTCCGTGCGTTTTTCAGCGGCCATGGCGGCGACGCCGAGTTCAAGCAGCTTTCTGACTTCGAGCAGCTGTTTGACGTCCTCTTTTTTCATCAAGAGGGCGGAAGAAAGCGGCTGGGAAACATGAGACGGCTCAAATTCTCTTATGTATGTGCCTTCTCCCTGCTTCATGTCGACGAGCCCCATCGCTTTCAAAGCCGACAGCGCTTCTCTGACCGCCGAGCGGCTGACCTGAAAACTCTCAGAAAGCGCCTGAACGGAATCAAGCTTTTCACCCGGCTTAAGCTCGCCCGCTTTTATCTTCTCCAGCAATGCGTCAGCGACTTCCTCGTAGATTTTTTTCGTTTTAATTTGTTTATATTTCAACGCGATCACCCCGTCACTTGTGAATCTTGATGTTTATCGTCTATTATACTTCTTTTTTCGCACCGCCGACAGGTTCAGACAATTTGTTCAAGAAAAGTATTGTACTTTCAAAACTTTCAAAATATAATGCTAATTAACCCGGTCATCAGATGACCTTATCATAAAAAGTAATCGCTTACATGACATAAGGAGGGGTTTTTTAGGGATGCAATGGACACAGGGGTACGCTCCTTTAGGGGGAAATTTGCTTTTATCGGCAGCTTGCGCGCTCGTGCCGATTATCTTCTTTTTTTGGGCGCTTGCGGTGAAACGGATGAAGGGGTACATCGCGGGGCTTTTAACGTTAGCCGTTTCACTTTTAATCGCTGTATTTGTTTACGGCATGCCGGCTGAAAAAGCGGTGATGTCCGCTTCTCAGGGAGCGGTGTACGGGCTGCTTCCGATCGGCTGGATTATCGTCACATCAGTCTTTCTGTATAAAATCACCGTGAAAACGGGACAGTTTGAGATTATCCGGAGTTCGGTGCTGTCAATTACAGATGACCGGCGTTTGCAGGCGCTGCTCATCGCCTTTTCATTCGGGGCGTTTTTAGAAGGCGCCGCCGGTTTCGGCGCACCCGTCGCGATCTCGGCCGCTTTGCTCGTCGGACTTGGTTTTCAGCCGCTGTATGCGGCGGGAATTTGCCTGATTGCCAATACGGCGCCCGTTGCCTTCGGCGCGATCGGCATTCCGATTACCGCCGTCGAAGGTCCGACCGGGATACCGGCAATGGAAATTTCTCAAATGGTCGGCCGGCAGCTTCCGTTTTTATCCGTCTTTATTCCGCTTTACTTAATCATTTTGATGAGCGGGTTTAAAAAGGCTTTTGAGATATGGCCGGCCATTCTTGTTTCAGGCGTCTCCTTTGCGGCCGTGCAGTACGCAAGCTCGAATTTTTTAGGGCCTGAGCTTCCGGATGTGCTGTCGGCGCTTGTTTCCATGGCCGCGCTCGCTGTGTTTTTGAAATTTTGGAAACCGAAAACGGCCTTTCGTTTCGCGGCAGAACGGGAATCAGCAGCGGCCGCTGACCGGGCGCCGATCAAGTACGGGGGCGCCGCGGTATTTAAAGCGTGGTCTCCTTTCCTTCTTCTGACGGCCATGATATCCGTCTGGGGGATTCCCGGCGTGAAGGCTGCATTAACCGGTCATTACGAAGGAACGTCAATGTGGCTTTCCTGGCTGAATGCAGCCGGGCGTGCATTGACCTTCACGCCTCCCGTCCCATTTGTAAATCAGCAGATTCTTCAGGCGGACGGCACGCCGATTGAAGCCGTGTACAAACTTGAGCTTTTCGGTTCAGCGGGGACGGCGATTCTGATTGCCGCCGTCATCTCCAAGTTCGCCCTCGGCATGTCGTGGAAGACATGGGGCGAAGCGTTTATAGAAACGGTGAAAGAATTAACGCTTCCGGTCGTGACCATTGTTTCTGTTGTCGGCTTTGCTTATGTGACGAATGCTTCCGGCATGAGCACGACACTCGGTCTTGCGCTTGCCATGACGGGCGCGATGTTTACCTTTTTTTCGCCGGTGCTCGGCTGGCTCGGCGTATTTATTACCGGCTCTGATACGTCGGCCAACCTGTTGTTCGGCGGATTGCAAAAGGTGACGGCGCTCTCTGTCGGGATGGACCCGGTTCTCTCCGTTGCCGCCAATTCATCGGGCGGTGTCACCGGAAAAATGATTTCTCCGCAATCCATTGCGGTTGCCTGTGCCGCTGTCGGTCTGGCGGGCAAGGAAGCCGACCTTTTCCGCTTTACGATTAAGCACAGTCTGTTTTTGCTTCTGCTCGTCTGTCTCATTACATTTTTACAGCATCATCTGTTTTCATGGATGATCCCGTAACACGGAGAACCTCCCCGGGGTTTGGCTCGGGGAGGTTTCAGCTGTACCGTTTTCTCGCCGATGACGGCGGAATATTTAATTGGTCACGGTATTTGGCGACGGTGCGCCTTGAGATTCGGATGTCATATTGTTCATGCAGCAGATCGGCCAGCTTTTGGTCTGAATAAGGTTTCTTTTTATCTTCTTTACCGACCAATGCCTCGAGATGCGCTTTCACGGCATAATTGGAGGCGCCGCCGTCCCCCGACGATTCAGCTTTCGCCGAGAAAAATGTTTTCATTTCATACAGTCCGTACGGCGTCTGAACGTACTTCCCTTTGATGGCCCGGCTGATCGTTGATTCGTGGAGCTCCAGCGTTTCCGCCACCTCTCTTAAGGTCAGCGGCTGCATTCCGCTTTTTCCTGTGAGAAAAAAGGATTCCTGCCGTTCAGTCAGCACGCCGATAATTCTCGTGATCGTTTGTTTTCTTTGCGACAAAGCTCGGTTCAGCCAGCGCCATTCCTGATATTTTGCCGACAGATAATTTTTCGTGTCTCGGCACCCGGCAGCTGACAGCAGCGGCTGATAATGGGTATGAAGCTGGATGTCGGGAAACGAACGGCTGTTGAGCCGCGCTTGAATGATGCCGTTTTTCACTGTGATGAAAATATCCGGTTCCACGTAAAAACCCGGCTCCTCATGCGCATAACGGAGCCCCGGCCTCGGATCAAGCGCGCTGATCATGTCAGCGATGTCCTGAATGTCTTTAAGCGGAATGCCCGTTTTTAGTGTAAGCGCTTTCCAGTTCTTTCTTGCAAATAGCTCAAAATAGGCTTCGGCAATCCATTCCGCCTGTTCGTTCCGCTCGGGCAAACGGCGGAGCTGAAGAAGGATGCATTCCTGCAAAGACCGGGCGCCGATTCCCGCGGGCTCAAGGGATTGAAGCTTTTTCAGAACCGCTTCCGTCTCCTCTTGTGAAGCGGATACATGGTCGGCGGCGGCTGGTATATCCTCTTTTAAATATCCGTTTGAATCCAATGAATGTATCAGATAATTGAAAATCTTTTTCTCATCATCGGACAGCTTCATATCTAAGGCTTGCTGTTTGAGCGAATCCTGCAGCGTTTTGCGGGTAAGTCTGATCTGCTGGCTTCCGTCCCGTTCTTTCATCCTGTTTTTACTTGTTTTATGGTAAGATAGTGGCGGCGTGTCTGTTTCCTTTCGTTCAATCAGAGGGTTTTCCAGTGAGAGCTCATCAATATATCCGGCCAGTTCCGCGGAATTGTATCCGAGTAATGTGATAGCCTGTTTAAGCTCTTGCGTTAATTGAGGCTTTAACATTTGTGTTTGCTGAAGTTTGATATCCATCATGCTCACTCCCCTTTTTTCATTGTACATGATTGGTTTCATACCGTATATACTTATTAAAAGGAGTTGCTTTATAGATGTCAGAACTTTTTTCTGTTCCTTATTTTATTGAAAACTTTACACAGCACATTGAAATGAATCCGAATGAAGACCGAATTCATGCAATGAACAGCTATTACCGCTCCGTCGTCTCAACCCTTGTTCAGGATCAGCTGACGAAAAACTCGGTTGTGCTCAAAAGAATTCAGCATTTGGATGAGGCGTACAACAAAGTAAAACGCGGAGAAACAAAATAAACCTTCCGCTCATTCAAAGCGGAAGGTTTTCCTTCGTGCCGGCGGTTTCCCCGATCAGACGGACATCCGGCGCTTCGTGCATCCAGGTGTAATAATAGTTGGCGTTTTTCCCGTATGAATTATCAATGACGGTATTCGGTTTCCCGAGAAGCGAGGACAGAATGTGGCCGTGAAGCCTTGACGTTTCCACCGATTCGTACCTGCTGAAAAACAGGACCGCTTTCTTCGTTAAGAAATCGGAATAGCGTTTCCAAAACCGCGCAATCGGCAGCGGGTTTCCCGCTTTTTTATTCAAAACATTCAGCGTTTGGAGAAAAGCGATTCCCCTGCGGTCGCTTGCTGACAGCACATCCTGCCAGTCGCAGCTTTTAACGGAAGAATTGTTTTGCAGCTTCGGATTGATTTCCCCATCCGTGCGGATAAAATGAAGCCTGCCGCGTGACGGAGCCGCTGACGCCGCCATCGGATACAGCTGATGGGCCATGTCAGGCATAAGCCCGATATGATTCGCCGAAAAGAAGTGTTTTGCAGTTTCGTATGACACATAATCTCTCGTAAACAGGTGGAGATCCTTGTGCTCCGCAAAAAGCGCCGATGTCTTCTCAAGCCGTGTCTCATCCTGATAATAGATGGATTGCGGCAGGATGACGATCCTGTTTTCCGGAAAGGATTTGACGATTTTTTCCCTGAACGTCTGATAGTACGGATAGAGATCCCCGAAATTTCCGCCACCCTGACAGACGATGATCGTCTTTTTGTCCGCCCGGCGCCCGAATGGAAAATTGTCGGGATTCCAGCGCTGTTTCACGCGGATGCCGTGCGCTTTAAAAAACGCCTCCGTCCCTTTCATTATCAATAAATCCCCTACATTTCCGTAGAGGGGATAGTCGGCATAAATGATGTCAGATTGCGGCGGTATAACGCTGAGCAGACCCGTCAGCGTTTCTTTTAATCGGCTCATAACATGGCGGCTGTCCATGTTTTCTCCCCTTTCGTTTCAAACAGTTGCGCAAGTGCGTCAATGACACGCTGCTGCTCCTCAGAAGACAAGTCAGACCCGGACGGCAGACAGATGCCCCGGCTGAAAAGGTTCTCAGAGACACGCTCATGTTCGCTGTGAGGATAAAAGACGGAAGATGAGAAAAGCGGCTGCGTATGCAGCGGTTTCCACAGCGGCCGGGCCTCAATGTTCTGTTCCGCAAGACAGGCGACGGCTTCTTCCGGCGTCACGCCGTTATCAAGCGTCAGAGCCGTCAGCCAGCGGTTTGAAACCGTTCCTTCAAGCTCCGGCATCATGCGGATGCCCGGATATGTTTCCAGCGCTTCCCGATACCTGTGAAAGATTTCTCTCCTCGCCCGAACGCGATCTTCGAGCACTTCCAGCTGCGATATCCCCACGCCCGCGAGAATGTTGCTGAGCCTGTAGTTATACCCGAGCTCGCTGTGCTGGTAATGAACGGCGGCATCTCTCGCCTGGGACGCAAGAAACCTCGCTTTTTCAATCGCGGCTTCATCGTCAGACACGAGCATGCCGCCTCCCGATGTTGTAATGATTTTGTTGCCGTTAAAGGAATAAATGCCGAAACGGCCGAACGTGCCGCTCTGCCTGCCTTTATATGTTGATCCTAAGGACTCGGCAGCGTCTTCAATCAGACAGACGCCGTATGCGTCACAAAGGCTCATTAATTCATCCATTTTCGCGCTTTGGCCGTAAAGATTGACGGCGATCACCGCTTTCGGGAGTCTGCCGCGCCGCTTTGCATCCCGCAGCGCCCGCTCCAGCGCATCGGGCGACATATTCCACGTCTCCCATTCCGAATCAATAAAAACGGGCTCAGCCTGCTCATACACAATCGGATTCGCCGTGGCGACAAACGTAAAGGAAGGACAAAATACAGCGTCTCCTTTTTTCACACCCGCAAGCCGCAGGGCAAGATGGATGGCGGCCGTTCCCGAGCTTACGGCCGCCGCGCTTTTCACTCCCGCATATTCCGCGAGCCGCGCTTCAAACGAATTGACGAGCGGACCGAGCGGGGCAATCCAATTGGAACGGAAGGCTTCTGCGATGTATTCCTGTTCTTTTCCGCTCATATGAGGCGGAGACAAATAAATCCGTTTGTTTGTTTGCATGAAATCATCCTTTTTCATTATGGATAGGGGAGATGACGCGGGCCGGAACGCCGACCGCCGTCACATGGCCGGGAATCCGGCTGATGACCGCAGCCCCCGCGCCGATAACGGACCAAGGGCCGATGTCAATCTGCGGTATGACGGACGCGCCGATTCCGAGGTGCGTTCCTTCCCCGACTTTCACTCCGCCGGCAAGCGCCGCGCGCGGTGAAAGATGGACGTAATCTCCGATTGCATTGTCATGATCGGCAACCGCCCCCGTATTGATGATGCAATGGGTGCCGATGTCAGCGCCCGCCTGAATGACGGCGCCCGCCATCACAACCGTTCCGTGTCCGACGGAAGCCGTTTCACTGACGATCGCCCCGGGGTGAATGAGTGCGGCATAATCGTCATCTTCAAGCCCAAGCGTTTCAGCAAGCTGCTTTCTGACGCCGTTGCGGCCGATGCATATCGTGAATACGGCCTCGGGGACGAGTTTCCGAAGCATGGGCACGTCTTTCGTCCGGCCCGTATATAAACCGTTCCGAACGGCAAAACC
This sequence comes from Bacillus sp. JNUCC-21, assembly GCF_041222765.1. NCBI lineage: Bacteria > Bacillati > Bacillota > Bacilli > Caryophanales > Bacillaceae > Bacillus > Bacillus sp. JNUCC-21. Next base: position 3,552,289 of record NZ_CP166019.1, read on the forward strand.
GCTGAATCCGTCATCCAATACGCCCGCAAGCTCCATATCGGAACGGGCCTGCACGATTTCCTTCACGACTTTTCCGTGTCCGCCGTTTCCGATCAGCACGACCTTTTTCACGATGACATATCTCCGCTGCCTGTGAAGCGCTTTGCCGTCACATGGCCGGCTTGATGTATGCCTTCTGACACGAGAACTTTTTTCACTGTTAAAAGCAGAATCTTTAAGTCGAGAAGAAATGTGCGGTTGTCGACGTACCACACGTCGAGCTTGAATTTTTCCTCCCATGAAATCGCGTTTCTCCCGTTAATCTGCGCCCAGCCCGTAATCCCCGGCTTCACCTCGTGGCGCCGCGCCTGCTCCGCCGTGTAAAGCGGCAGATAATCCATCAGCAAAGGGCGGGGGCCGACAAGACTGATATCTCCTTTGAGCACATTAAAAAGCTGGGGAAGCTCATCGATGCTCAGTTTTCTGATCAACCTTCCCGTTTTGGTCAGACGGAGATGATCCGGAAGCAGCACACCGTTTTCATCACGCGCATCCGTCATCGTTCTGAGTTTATACAACGTAAACGGACGACCGTTATGCCCCGGTCTCGTCTGTTTGAACAATACCGGAGACCCGATGGCGCATCTGACGGCTGCCATGGCGAAGAGAAGGATGACGCTCGCGCCGCACAATAACAACATCGCGGCCGCTATATCAAATACACGTTTCGCCTTCAAATCTGAACAGCTCCTTTCACTTTTCGGCATTTCTGTAAAGCAAGCCGCCTTTCTTCTTTCGTACAAATGAAGAAAAAAGCGAATGCGGCATAGCTCATGCATACGGCAAGCCCCGCGGCGATCAGGCCGGCCCAGCTGTCAAGCGGTGAAAACAGCCGGATACCCCGGCAGACAGCCCAGGCAAATACGGCCGCCGCCAACGGGCCGAACATGCCTTTGTAAAACGCGGTTTTCTGAAAGCCCGTAATATACGAAACATACAGCGGCGTGAAGACAGCATTTTTCAAAATGAGAGAGACTGCACCGGCGATGGTGATGCCGTACAGCCCGAGATGAGCCGGACCGCTGAGAACCACGGCCAATACGACATTCAGTCCGCCTAAACATAAAGTAACGACGGCGGGCGTTTTTTGTTTATTAAAAGCCGTCCATACGTAAAAAAGCGGCATGACAGAGAGACTGACCGCCAAATACCCGGCGTGAATGTATAAAAGCGGCGCCGTCTGCACAAACGACGGGCCCAGCCAAATCGCCAGAAACGGTTCGGCAAGCCCTCCTAATAATGCGGCGGGAAGCGCGAGGAGAAGCCCGTTCATCCGCACAGCCTTATTGGCGTAAGACAGGAGACCTTCCATATCCCCTTTTGAGTAATAGGAAGTCAAAACCGGCGCAAACAGTGAAGCAAGCGTCCCGGCAAGACTTCTGAGCAGGAGCGGGAATTGAATAATCGCCGCATAGACACCCGCCTCAGACGGCCCCAGCACGAGGTTGGCCGTCATGAGGTCAATCTGCAGAAACAGCAGCACGCCGATCTGGTTGACAGAGCTCCAGGCACCGGCCGAAAACAGCACTTTGCTCGTCTGTAATGACAAGGTTTTACGGCTGAAAGAAAACCACGGAATCAATTTCTTAAAGAAGAAAAAAGTCAGCACGGCCGCACAGACGGCTCCCGCTAATGCCGAAAGCTGGATCTGCCAGATTTTCGGCGGCAGGCACGTAAACAGAGCGAGCACACACAGCACCCTGACCAGCATTTGCACGGCCTGAATGGAGCTTGTGATATAAAGCTTGTTGGCAAAAAACGGCCCCGTCGCGAACCCCGCCATAAAAAACGTCAGCATAAACAGCACGCTGCCGATCACGATAGACAGCCTCACATCCGTTAAGAGCCCGGCCGGCACATTCATAATCTTGTCAATAAAAAAAGCAGTCCCGGCGAGCGGCACAGCGAGTAATAGAGATATCACGACAGACGCGGCTAAATAATTGCTTACATACGCATTGGCCTCGTCCCTGTTCCCCCTGTGGGCGGCGACGGAGAAAAACCTCACAACGACAGAGCTCAGCGCAACGGTAATAATAGAGAAATAGTTAATGATATTCTGTGTCAGATGGACAAACCCAAAAGCCTCCACACCTAATGTTTTCACAATAAAGGGCGTCATCCACACTGATAAAAACACCGATAGTAAAAACGCCGTCACATTGGCGCCGAAATTAATGGCAAATTTCATGCTCCTTCCGCACTGCCTTTCTCTTTCGATTTCCGTTCGAAAAACGCATACAGAAGAAGAGGAAGGCGCATTTTGCACAGACCGAGCACCACGCGCTCCCCCGCCAGCAGCTGTTTATGGCGGCACGGCGTCCTGCGCACCGCCGTTTTTACCATGTCATACGTTAAGATTCTGCCGATGTGCGCCGTAATCTGATGTGACGGCTGCGGGGCGGCGCATGCGTTGGCGATCAGCATCGGAATCTGATGCTTGCACAAATATGTATCGATATCGCTCCGGCAGGCGTCCGTCAGCCCGTTTTCCTCATAAAAAGCCATTTTCGCTTTATATTGCTTTTGCAGTTCGTGATCTAAGTGGGGCTTAAACGGTGTTTCTGTAAGACTTTGCGGATTTTCCCGGTAGATATACAGCCCTTCGTCTATCACTTTGATACGCGCGGCTCGGCGGAACGCTGCCAAGTTAAACGGAGAATCTTCGGCGAATCGGATATCTTCATGGAACAACAGCCCTTGCAATGCTTCTCTCCGGTATATATAGCGCCACACATACCAAATAAACCGATGTTCGTGCGCACGGGTCAGCAATGCTGTCATTTCATCCGCTGTGAAGACGCGGCCCGGCGGAAGGGACGGCGGCATATATGTTCTTTTCTTAGACGGCGTTTCTTTATAATAGCCGCAGCCGGCGATATCCAGCCGGTTCTTCTCCGCTTCTTCATAAAGCCTTTCGAACATCGTTTCCGTCACATAGTCATCGCCGTCCGCAAAACCGATATAACGGCCGCGGGCGGCTTTTATTCCGGCATTGCGGGCCGAGCTGAGGCCGCCGTTTTCTTTATGAATCACCCGGATTCTCGCATCTTCTGCGGCGAATTGTTCAGCAATCCGGCCTGACCGATCCGGTGAACCGTCATTGACGAAAATGATTTCGATGTCTCTCAGCGTCTGTTTTGTTAAAGAAACCGCGCATTCTTTCATAAAAGGCTCTGTCTTATACATCGGCACGATCACGCTCACAAGCGGCGCGGTCATTGGGCATCACCGCTGATTTTCGAGCGCAGCCCGGCAAAATAAACACTGCGCAAAGAACCGCCTTCCTCATGCTTGCCGCTGAGCATCCGGTTTACGGCGGACGTTACGGCTTCAGGGTCTGGACGTTCAAGCAATGTCATGTTCGGTATGTTTTTCAGCCATTGATAGCCTTCCATCACTTTATGATCAAACGAACGAATGACGACACAAGGCGTTTTCGTCAGCGCACAAAAAATCATCCCGTGAAGCCTGTCAGTGACGACGGCTTCCGCGCCTTTCAGCGTATTCCAAAGCGCCTCCAGCTCTTTTTCACGTGTATGGCGGCTGACCCTCCGGCCGACCGTCGTCGTAAAGGAATGCAGCTCGCCGTACTCTTTTGCCAAAGCTTCTTTAACCATCGTTCTGTCCTCAGCCGTCAGCGCACTCTCCTTATCCTCCCGTAAACAGAGGTAGATCCCTTCCCGCGGGATGTGCCGCTCGCTTTTATCCAAATATAAGACCATGTCAGGCTGTTTGAGCACTGTTTTTCCGGGAAAATGACGCTTCATCCATTGATACGTCGTCTCATCTCTCGCCATTAACAAAAGGTCGGGATGCGCATTGTACACTTTTCGGGCGCGCTTCAGTTCCTTCCGTCCCTTTTTTGATTCAGAAAAATGAGCCGTCGCCGGAAGCTGAACGATCCGATATTCCCGGAATGTTTTGATGATAAAGCGGCGCGTCCATTCCTCATATCGGTACAAATCCCCCATGTTCCCGCCGCCGATGATGAATACCATATCATCGGGGTGGCGCTTTTTGATCAGCGCTTTTGCGGATTTGTATATATCCTTCATATCCACCTCGACAATGTCAAAATCGGGATACTCCCGTTCAAGAAACGTTTTGCTTGCGTAGGCGATGGCGTGATCGCCGAGATTATCGTGGGACGGGAGCAGCGTCAGAATGATCTTTTTTCTTGCCGCTGTAAGCCCCGCCCCATCCGCTGCCGTTCCGAAATGAAATTGGGACGGGTATTTGACCTTAAGCAACAGCCATTCCGCGAGATTGATTTTTAAAGATTGTATCGACATGTCTTCACCCTCTGATTTTCATTTTGTACTCGATTGCCCGCTGATACGCGGCTGATGCCAGCGACACGAACGGAATCAGCTTCAGCTTCGCCAAAAGCAGAAGGCATGAGCGTTTGGCGTCAAACGGCGCCGTTCCGGTTTTGGAAAGGCTCAGGCGAAACACGGGATCAGCGCATATCCGGCTGATATTCTTCCACTTCTCAGAAAACCGGCCGCCGTTATTCCGCTTCCATTCATTCAGCAGGCAGACTGTTCCGTGCTGAACGATGAAAAAATCCAGCTCCTGCCGGTATTCCTGTAAGCAGCCGTTTTCACGCAAAAAAGCCTCGTTCAGCCGATAGAGAACGAGACCTGAGTCAAACAGCTTTTTCTGATAGCTTTGCACAATGGAAGTCAAGTGAATCCGATAATGATAGAGCGGCTGATCCACGTACGAGACCGCACCTGCGAAAACATGCGCCCGGAGGCTGAAGTACTGATCCTCCACGTGCTCCAGCTCATCACGAAGCGGAAAGCGCAGCTGATGATGCTCGATCATGGTTCTTTTGTACAGCTTGTTCCATGAAAAACCGCTGACTCTTCCTTCAAATAAATCTTTCAGGTACAGTTGTTTCGGGCGCCCCGCGTACGCTGAAGCGATCGTTGAAACGGCGGTTTTCCCCGTATCCGCAAACTCGGCCGCATATTCGCAAATCACGAGATCAGCCTGATCAGCCTTCGCTTTTTCATACATGCGCAGGCAATAATCAGGTTCAACCCAGTCGTCCGCATCAATAAAAGCGATAAATTCGCCGCGCGCCGCCTCGATCCCCCTGTTGCGGACCGCGCCGAGCCCACGGTTTTGCTGATGAATGACCCGGATTCTCTCATCCCGCTTCTGATAGGTTTCAAGAATCGCCGGGCTTTGATCCGTTGACCCGTCATTAACAGCCACGATTTCGATATTGGCGAGCGACTGATTGAGCAATGAATCTAAGCATCTTTCTAAATAAGTTTCCGTATTATACACAGCAATTAATAAACTGACCGCGGGTGTTTCCATATAAACCTCCAATGTCCATTACCGGGAAAAAATCGTTCTGTACGGAAGCACAGACGAATCGACCGGCATAAGCAAGTAACTGTAAAGAAAATAACAGACAATAATGGCGATATAAATCAGCGCATTTGATTTTTCATCAAAAATTCTCACAAAATAAGGGATCAAGATCATTTGGTACAGGCCGAAATATATATTAAACCGGGCGAAAATAACATCCTTTGTCGCCAAAAGACCGAAGAGCAGGCCGAGCAGACAGAAATTCACGATGACATCAATGTCAGGCCAGAGCTTCCGCAGCCGCTCCCGATAGCAGAAAGCCAAAAACAGCGGCAGAAGCAGCACCGCGATTTTTACGACGTTCATCCCATTCGTATTGGTCATCAGCCATTTCTCATAATGGCCGTACGAGCTGTTTTCCAGCACGACGACAAACAGCGAAATGAACTTCTGATACAGAAACGTCATAAGAAGAAACAATGCCGACAGTCCGAAAATCGCGGGCGACCAGGCTTTTTTTCTGACGAGAAAATAAACCGGAATCATAATCAGCGCTGAGGAATGAAAAAGCGAACACAGCAGCACGATTGACATATAACGCTTCCAGCTTCCGCTGATCACGTAGCGGACTGCCCAAAACAAAACGGCCGCCACCATATACTGCCTGATCCCGTTAAAGGAAGCGTAATAGTGATACGTGCCCAAAAACAAAAACACACTCAGCTCAAACGGACGGCCGAACTCAACGAGCCCCTTTAAAATAAAGCTGCACGTCACGACCGCCACGGTGAAATACATGATTTGCGGATCTTTCGTGATAAAATTCATGAGCCAGATGAGAGCCGTAAACCCCGGATCAACGGCTGCTTTTTTCGCTCCGAACCCGAAGATCTCCCAAATGCTTCCGTAATTTCCCGCCAGCTTGTACATCAGCGCGTACGTCTGAAAATCCGTCCCGACTCTGTAGCGCAAACCGGAGACCAATACGAGCGAAAGCAGCGGAACGATCATGACGAGCTGATTCGGCCGGTATCCGGTCGAAAGCGATTGATCACGCCCGCCGCACATTTTCGCGAACCATGACCAAATATAAACAATTCCCATATTGACTACATATACAATCATTCGTTACTGTTCCTTTTTCCAATTCATATTGTAAAGCTTCATAACAGCCCCCGCATTTTCTCCCGCGTCATAGCCCTGCCGTCTGAGGGTTTCTTTAATGCGCTCCCCGTCAGGCTTTGCCGCCTCTGCTGCCCGTAACACCGCGGATGCCCATTGTCCGGGCGGTTCTTTGAGGCTGAGCCTTTTGACCAGCCCGAGCCCGGCATCGGCTTCTTCCGTTATGCCGTCTGATATTACGCACGGCACCCCGGAGGCCTGCGCTTCAACGAGCGTGACGGGCAGCCCTTCATAAAGAGACGGCATGACAAATACATCCAGCGTTTTCAGCAGGGCATGAACGCGGTCTTCTATGCCGATAAAACGCACATCATCATCAAGCCCCAGCTTCGCCGCCAGATTTTCCATATCGGTGCGAAGCGGACCGTCTCCGGCGAGAATCAGCTGTAAGCCGATGCCCCGCTCTTTCATATCAGCGGCCAGCCGGAGCAGAAATTCGTGGTTTTTTTCTTCTGTAAAGCGGCCGATATGGCCGATCACCAAACGGCCGCCTGCAATGCCCCGCTTCCTTTTTTCAGCTTCTGTGTCCGCGCACCCGCCGGCAAATAAGTCGAGATCAATGCCGTTCGGCAAAAGATGCACGTCTTTTTCTTTCCCGAATAAGAAACGGCCCGCGTCTTCTCCGCAGGCGCACAGTGCCGTGGCGTTTGCCGTGATCAGCCGTCTGAAAACAAACAGCTGCATCCCGGCAAGCCGCGACGCCCGCCCCCGCCACGACGTACTGTGCGAATGGCAGATCCGCACCGGGACGCCGGCTAAACGAGCGGCAAGCGCGATGAATCCCGACTGAAAATCGGTATGGGCGTGCACGGCGGCAAACGGGCCTTTTTCCTGAATCACCCGCTTGACCTGTTTCACAAATGTAATCGGGTTTGTGCTGCCGATGCTCGGCACATAAAAAAGCCGTCCGCCGAGAGCGAGAATTTCCTCATCATAAGCGCACGGATCGTTCCTATGGGTTAAAAAATCAAACTGCACCTTCGTTCTGTCCATCTTCCGGTACAAATTCATCATCATCGTTTCTGCGCCGCCCCTGTTCATCCCGCTGAAGATGTGCAGCACCCGCATCGGTTTGTCAGTCATGTTCGGCAAGCCCTTCTTTTTGGCGGATGTCCCTGTTTTTATGATAACGGTTCATGACCGCGGGCGGCGTAATGGCGCGGATGAGCGGTTTTGCGATATACGCGTAATGGGAAAGCGGCAGCTTCAGCCGTCTGCATGCCTGAAAAACGAGGACCGCGTTATCAATGGAATACGTAAACGATCTCCTTTTAAACGCATCACTGTCCTCTCTGACTTTATACAGCGTTTCTTGAAGATTGTACCCCCGGAAACCCGCTTCAAAAAAGCGCAGCCACAAATCGATATCCTCCATCCGCCGCGTCCGCCTGACTGACCGGTAGCCGCCAAGCGCTTTGTACGCTTCGGCCCGCATCATAACGGTGCCGTGGCAGAACGGTGTGCCTTTCGCCATAATTCCCGGTTTCGGCACGGGCGGCAAAAGCCGGGCGCCCCTTACGCCGAATTCGTCAAATACGAGCATCCCCGTGCCTACGACTTGATAGTGGGCGTGCTTGTTTAAGAAAGCGGCCTGTTTTTCCAGTCTCCTCGGGTTGGAGATGTCATCACCGTCCTGCCTGGCGATATAATCCCCCGTTGCGTATGTCAGACAGCGGTTCAGCGAAGCGGCAAGCCGTTGATTTGTCTGATTTTGAATCAGCGTAATCCGGTCGCCGTAATGATCCGCGTAACGGCGCGCAATCTGATACGTTCCGTCAGTTGACGCGTCATCACACATAATCAGTTCCCAATTCTTATAAGATTGGCTCAGGATGGATTCAATACTCTCCGCTAAAGTCTCTTCGCAATTATAAATTCCCATGATGACGGAAATTTTCGGTTGTGCTCCTGGATTCATACGCTTTTCTCCTTTTTATCCATATAACCGGCGTAAATGTGCGCCATTTCCTTTACCGTACGTGTTTCCGAAAAACATTCCGCCGTCCTGCGCCCTTCTTGTCCCATTGCTTTTCGCAGACACGGGGAGCGGTACAGCTTTTCAATCCGATCGGCAAACGCCGCGCTGTCCCCGGCCGGCACGAGAAAACCGTTCACACCGTCTTCGATGATCTCACGGTGCCCCCTGTTGTCCGCGGCAACGGCCGGCTTTTCGGCAGCCATTCCTTCAAGCAGATTCATGCCGAGCCCTTCGCGGATGCTTGAGGCGACAGACAGATCAGCAAGCTGAATCAGTTCATGAATATCGCGGCAAAAACCGTAAAACCGCACCATGTCGGGTACACCGAGTGATTCAGCCTTTTTTCTGTACGGCGCTTCCATCCCGCCTTCTCCGGCAAATACGAGTTTCAGCTCCGGGATGCGGTTCTTCAGCAGTGCCGCAGTCTCAATGAGAAGTCCTTGGTTTTTATTGCCGTTTAATTCAGCGGGGTATACGAGAATAAATTCCCCAGCGCCGAAGCCGTGTTTTTCTCTCAGACGTTCACTCTCTTCCCGGCTCACAGGGCGAAACCTGTCTGTATTCACCCCGATGCCGTGTATTTTTTTCGCGCCGCAAGCTGTTTTTTTCATTTGCTTGGCCCGTTCGTAATCCTCTTCATTAATCGTAATTAAACAATCCGTGTAAGAAGAAAGAAATTTTTCGATCGGGTAATAAAGAAGCCAGTTTTTCAGGGGCGCTCCGTCGCAGAAGTGAAAGCCGTGCGCGGTGTACAGCACCTTTGTCCCTTTTTGGCGCGCTTGTCTCGCCGCAAGGCGTGCGAGCACGCCGCCGACCGGCGTATGGCAGTGAATCATGTCGTAGCCGTTGTCCTGAATAAGCCGTTTCAGCCGCCTGTAAACAGAAAGATTTTCGGGATGAAACGGCGAGCGCCGGATCGGAATGGAAAACTTTTCATCAACGAACGGAAGATTCATATTGCCGCCTGCCGCGACGTGCACCTCCCAGCCCATATCCTGAAACCATTGAAAATACGGAAGATGAAAGGCTTTAAAATGATAATCGACAGTGGCGCAGAATAATACTTTTTTCGTCATCTTTCTGTCCTCCCATCACACGCCTGCGGCCGCTTCTTCATGTACTGATTCGATCGCCTCAAACAGCCTTTTTCTCAGCTCTTCTTCAGGCAGACGGCTGAATTCCTCCATAAAACGGATGAGCACGGCCCAATTCCCGTCCACCGCTTTCCCGATATGGATTTTCGGAAAAATCTGCTCCGTATGTACTTCATTATGATTCAGCAATTCTTCATACATCTTTTCTCCCGGGCGGATGCCGGAGAATTCGATGGGAATCTGTTCTGTCGTATAGCCTGATAAATGAATCAGGTTTTTTGCCAGATCGACGATTTTGACGGGTTCTCCCATATCCAGAACGAAAATCTGCCGCCCTTTTGCAAGCGCCCCGGCCTGAATGACGAGTCTTGACGCTTCGGGAATCGTCATAAAATATCTTGTCATCGCCGGATGCGTGACGGTGACGGGTCCGCCTTTTTCAATCTGCTTTTTGAAAATCGGAATGACGCTGCCGCGGCTTCCGAGCACATTTCCGAAACGGACGGCGGCGAATTTGGTGCTGCTGACCTTTCCGAGGTTCATGATGACCATTTCCGCAAACCGTTTCGTCGCGCCCATGACATTGGCCGGATTGACCGCTTTGTCAGAAGAAATCAGCACGAAGGTTTCCGTTCCGCACATGTCGGCGGCTTCGGCGACATTTTTCGTGCCGATAATGTTGTTTTTAACGGCTTCTTCCGGATTATGTTCCATTAACGGCACATGTTTATGGGCAGCCGCATGATAGACGACGTGCGGCTCGTATTTTTTCATCAAAGTAAAGATTTTATCTCTGTCCTGAATATCGGCGATCTCCGCGTGAAAGAGGACCTCTTTGCCGAAGCGTGCGGACAGCTCGGTATGTACGGAATGAATGCTGTTCTCCCCGTGGCCGAGAAGGACGATTTCCCGCGGAAGAAACGCGCTGATCTGGCGGCAGATCTCAGAACCGATTGAGCCGCCGGCGCCTGTGACCAGAATCGTTTTTCCCTTGATGCTGTCAGAAATTTTGCTCGTATCAAGGGTGACCGGCTTTCTGCCGAGCAGATCTTCGGCTTTTACATCTCTGATGTGTCCGGCAGCCTGCGTTCCGAGCAGGATCTCATCAAATTGCGGCATGATTTTAATATGGGCGCCCGTCTGCACACATTCTTTGTATAACGTCTGAAGCTCATGGGTGCAAAGAGACGGAATGGCAATGATAATATGGTGGATTCTCAGCCTCTGCACCGCCGGCATAATGCTTTCTTTTCCGCCGATGACGGGCAGGCCCATGATTTCGAGCTTATGCTTCGTCTGATCATCATCAATAAAAGCCACAGGCATGATTCCGAGATCGTTTTTCTGGGTAAGCTGACGGACGAGCAGCGTCCCCCCCGCACCTGCGCCGACGATCAGCGCCCTGGAAGAGTCATTTTGCTTCCTGCCGATCGTTTCTTTCAGCACCCGTGAAATCATCCGGCTTCCTCCGATGAACAATAACTGAACCATCCAGCTGACGGCCAACAGCCGGAACAAAATCGTGTGGAACACCCCGTATTGGACGGCGGCTGTCACAGCTGCTGACAGCGTGATCCCCTTCATTAAGGCAAGCAGCTCGCCTATTCCCGTGTACGTCCATACCTGCTTATACTGGTGAAACATAAAAGCGCATACATGATGGCTGATCAGCATGCTCACGGCAGTCAGCAGCAACGCTCCGGAGTCATAAAAGTGATAAGAATCCTCAAAAAATTGATATCCTATAACAACGGAAAGTAAAACGAGATACGTATCCAATGCAAAAATCATTGAAAGTCTTCTCCGGTAAGTCAATCTTTCCCCTCCTCATTTATCGGTTTAGCTGATACGGTTTTCGTAAAAACAGACATAACAGCTAAGCCGATAACAATGCATCATCTTAAGATAAAATTGGGCATTTAACCCGTCCTCACACCCCGCCACCGACGACCAGCATCTAAGGCGGCGAAAAACGCCGCCCACAGCAGAGCCGAGTGCCTCCGTTGATAAAGGTAAGGAGACATCACCTGCACCCCTCAATACGAGTAGTGCTCCGTTTTTTTGATTTTCTTTTTATTCAGCAGCGCCCCCAAAAGCTTTGCCTTTGACTGCTGGAGAGCGTCTCTCGCCTTTTGGACGGTATCCATTTTCGTTTTTCCGCTCAAGACGACGAGAACGCTTCCATCTGTCTGGTTCGCTAAAATCTGTCCGTCCGCCACAGCCAAAAGCGGAGGTGAATCGAAAATAACCAGACTGTACCGGCTGTACATCTCCTGAATCAGCTCTCCCATCGCCTTTGAAGATAAAAGCTCAGCCGGATTCGGCGGCGTCGGCCCGCTCGTTAAGACGTAAAGGTTATCAATCAGCGTTTTTTGCACCGTTTCGCCGAGGGAAGCGTTTCCGACTAACACATTCGTAAGGCCTTGTACATTTTCAAGCTGATAGGTCTCGTGTATCGTCGGTTTTCGTAAATCCGCATCGACGAGCAGCACCTTTTTTTCCTGCTGCGCAAATACCGCGGCAAGGTTGGCGGCGCTGAATGATTTTCCTTCTCCCGGAACGGAAGAAGTGACGAGAATAGAGCGCAAATGGGTCTGAACAGAGGAGAACTCAATATTTGTCCGAATGGTGCGGTATTGTTCAGCCACCAATGATTTGTGATGTAAAACGGATATTTGAGCCAGTCCCCTTCTTGATTTCTTTTTTCTGAATCCCAAACGCCTCACTCCCCGAAATGTTTTTCATCAGACCGTGTCTGCTGATTTTTGATGTCATACACAACCCCTAAAACAGGCAAGTCTGTTTTTTCGCTGAGCTGCCGCTCGCTTTTAACGGTTTCATCAAGAAAGTGGAGAAAAAACGCAAGCGTCACACCCGCCATGAGAGCCGCACCGAACGCCATCATGATATTCCTGATGCGCGAAGGCTTGACCATCGGGCTTTCCGATGCTTTTGCCTCAGACAAAACAATGACGCCTTTTATATTCATCCTGTCACGGACTTCTTTTTTAAATGTCTTCATCAGCGTGTTCGCTATAGCGGCGGCCTGTTTCGGATTTTCGTCCTGCACCGCTATGGTTATGATCTCTGAATCGGTTTCGCTGCTTGTCGTGATCTTTGCTTTTAAAGCGGATGCCGTCTCAGAAAGATGCAGCGTCTGCTTCACTTTCTCAAGCACTACCGGGCTTTTCATTATCGTTTGAAACGTATTGTTGTAATGAAGATTCAGCTGAACGTCGCTGAGATTCGAATTTTTTTCACCGCTTGTTTCATGAATGAGCACTTGGGTTGATGCCTGATAAACGGGCGAAATCACCCGGAATTGGATGTATCCCGTCACCAGCGTTACAACTGCTGTCATGATAAAAATCAGTAAAAATCTGTGTTTAATAATGTCAAATAATTCTTTAAAACTCATATTCTCATTCATGTAATTACAGCCTCATCCTTATTGCATCAGGCTTAAACGCCCCCTTCTGTTAATGATTGGATTATAAAAGAAAAGGTCGAAATTTGAAAATTTCAAATTAAGCCATTTAGTTCTTTTTAAAGAACATTATCATGATTTTCCTCTTATTTACTGCACTTACCTTATAATTTTAAATTTTATAAAGAACAAAAAATTTCTTATAATGAACAAAAAAACGCCAGTATACAGGGGAGAATTCAGCACAATGATTGGAAGAATAATTCGTTTATACCGCAGAAGAAAAGGCTACTCTATTAATCAGCTAGCAGTTGAAGCAGGTGTCTCTAAATCTTATTTAAGCAAGATAGAACGGGGGGTTCACTCAAATCCATCCATCCAATTTCTGAAAAAGGTATCTGCCACCCTGCAGGTCGATCTGACGGAGCTTTTTGATGCCGAAACGATGCTGCATCACATGGGAGGCACGGAAGATGAGTGGCGCATCCACCTTGTGCAGGCCGTGCAGTCAGGCATGCCGAAAGAAGAACTGTTCACCTTTACGAACAAACTGACTGAAAAACGCCCGGAGCCCGCACCCTACCGCAACAGAAAACTGACTGAATCCAACATTGAGGAATGGAAAGCGCTGATGCAGGAAGCCAAAGAACTCGGCTTGTCCGTTCAGGAAGTCAGATCATTTTTAGAACGGAAGCGTTACTGATGATATGCTGATGAAAAGGCTTTTATTCGCTTCATGTCTTCATCTCTGTTTATAATGAAAAGAAAAAAGGGGATGAAATCATGACAAAACTTACCGTTCAAACCCGCTCCGGCGCACTGAAAGGAACTGCCGGCCGCGGTGCCCGCACATGGAAGGGCATACCGTACGCGAAGCCGCCCGTCGGAGAGCTCAGATTTAAAGCGCCGGAGCCGCCCGCACCTTGGGACGGCGTAAAACATGCCGATTCGTTCGGACCGGTTTGTCCGCAGCCGGATGATATGCTGTCTATATCGTTTTCCGGAGATGTACCGCCTCAATCTGAAGATTGCCTTTACCTCAATGTTTTCGCCCCCGATTCAGAGGGCGAAAAAAAGCCTGTCATGGTATGGATACACGGCGGAGCATTTTATTTAGGTGCCGGAAGCGAACCGCTTTACGACGGATCTGCCCTTGCCGCTGACGGAGATGTCATTGTAGTGACACTCAATTACAGGCTCGGACCATTCGGCTTTTTACATTTATCTTCTATTCATGACACGTATTCCGCCAATATCGGGCTGCTCGATCAGATTGCCGCGCTGCGCTGGGTGAAGGACAATATCTCCGAATTCGGAGGAGACCCGGATAACGTCACGATATTTGGTGAATCGGCAGGCGGCATGAGCATCGCCGCCCTTATGGCAATGCCTGACGCAAAAGGCCTGTTTCATAAAGCCATTTTAGAAAGCGGCGCCTCTCATACGATCCCGGCGGACATGGCAAAAGACATTGCGGCGGCATTTATTCATGAAGCCGGCACTGATCAATTGCAGGAGCTTTCCGTTAATGACCTGCTTAAGACTGCGGATAAAGTGCGGCGCTCACTAGATCAAAACATTTTTCAGCTTTTGTTTCAGCCCGCCATCGATCCGGCCACATTGCCTGCGGAACCGGTGAAAGCCATAGCAGACGGGGCCGCAGAAGGCATACCTATGATCATCGGAACCAATCGTGATGAAGCATATTTGTTTTTCACCCCTGATACAGACATTCATTCCGAGAAAAAGCAGCAAGATTATTTGCATTATTACCTCGGAGAGAACTGCACCGAGCAAGCAGCAGATTTATATCCGCATTCATTAAAGGGACAAATCGATATGATGACGGATCTGATTTTCTGGCGGCCGGCTGTCGCTTTCGCACAAGGACAGTCGCAGCACGCACCGGTCTGGATGTACCGCTTTGATTGGCATGGCGAAACACCGCCGTTTCATAAAGCCGTTCACGCTCTGGAATTGCCGTTTGTGTTCGGAAACTTTGATTCTTTGAGAAAGACGCTGCAAGAACCGCTCGGTGATGACGCAGAACAGCTTTCCAAACAAATCCAATCCGCATGGCTCGCTTTTGCAAAAACCGGAAACCCGAACACCTCTCACTTCAATTGGCCTGAATATGATACCGATTCACGCGAAACTTTGCTTTTCAACACGGATACCGCTGTCGAAAGTGATCCCGATTCAGCAAAACGCCGCATCTTGTTTCAAGCATAAAAAACGCCAGGGGAGCCGGCTCCCTTGGCGTTTCGTTTTCATCTTACTTCAGACATCGCAGAAAATCCATTTCCGCATTACCCTGATATGTTATATTCTAACCCAATAAGTTAACCAAACATTCATAAAGGAGTTTTTATATGGAGAAATCAAGTATTATCGGCACAGCTGCCGTTATAATCGGGGCGCTTATGACCTTAGTTTCATTTATCTTCCTGCGCGACACTGATTTCTATGCCGTGAGGTGGATAGGGGTTGTTATCATGGTTGCAGGATTTTCATGCGGGCCGGCCCACACCATTTCAAAACATAAAAACAAACATGAAAAAGAAACACGGTAACCTTTACTGGGTTTCTTTCATACACTTCATTTTATCTCACTTCATAATGCAACTCCGCAAATTGCTTATAGCGCCTGACATCAGTCAGCTTCAGCCCTGTCTCCCGGTCTCCGGGTTTGAACAAAGAAATTCCGCGGCCGAGCAGAACGGGGGCGATCTGAATGATAAACTCATCGACAAGTTTTTCCTCCAAAACCGGGTGCAGCAGATCACTCCCGCCGACAATCCAAATCCGCTTGCCTTCTCGGCGTTTCAATGCTTTTATAAAATCGGCAGGCTCTTCATGAATAAACCGCACATGTTCAGTGCCCCCGGTCAATTTCCGCGAAAACACATAGCATTCTTTACCTTTGTACGGAAATTCCTCAGGCAATAAAACCAATATGTCCTCGTATGTTTTTCTGCCCATGATGATCGTATCGACAGATTCATAGAAAGCTTCATAATCGGTGCCGTCTTCACCTTCAGTTCCGATTAACCAATCTAAAGAGTGATTTTCCCGCGCAAGGTAGCCATCTGCGCTGACAGCTCCGTAAAAAACGAGCTTTCTTTGACCGCTCATAAAAATCCCTCCCCCTTTTTTATTATACCTTGAACATGCGGATGAAATGAAAAATGATAGAATCGGGTAAAAACCCCCGTTACCGGGTTTTCGTTTCTTCCTGCTTTGGAGATGCTGTTAATATGCCGTCTATCCATCTTCCGGTAATCGGCATAAAGAAATGGAGAATGACCCCTCCTAAACAAACGGTTAATAACGTTCCGATGCCTACCGGACCTTTTAGCATCACGGCCAGTATGAAAAATATGAAGTAAATGACCGTTCTTGAAAAAAAGATGCTTCTCCCGGTTAATTCGCGGACAATTAACGTTAACCGATCAACCGGGATCGGTGCGAAATTTGTGTGCAGATAGGTTGCGGTTCCTATCCCTATCACAACTAAACCGATTGCAAAACAGCCCGCCTTTCCGTACCATAGTTCAGGCGTTATGACTCGATGCAGAAAAAAAAGCCACATATCAATCCCGATTCCCGTTATAAACGCCGTAATCATCCCTGAAAATTCCGGCCTTTGCCTTTTTAACATTGAATTACAGCAAATTAACAGGAAAGCGATGATGATTTCCCAGCTTCCCACGGTAAGCCCTGCATGGACGGATAATCCCACAATAAGCGCATCAAAAGGCGACGTTCCAAGATCTGATTGAATCGTGACAGAAACACCAAAGGTCAAGATCATGATTCCTAAAACATAAAAAACATATTTCACTTTAACGCCCTCATTTTCTTATTTTATGTTGTAAATACAACAAAACTACGATATGATTACTATACGGTATTTTCATTGCAAATACAACAAAAATCAGCTGATATGATAAATGAAGAAAGGAGCTGTATGACCATGAGTATTCAATTAAAAAAGTGCAGCCTTAACGATATAACAGAGCTCCGGGAGATAAGCATTGAAACATTCAATGATACATTTAAGGATCAAAATTCACCAGAAAATATGAAAGCTTATTTGGAAAATGCATTCCGCTCTGAACAGCTGAAAAAGGAATTATCCAATCTGTCTTCTCAATTCTATTTTGTTTATTATCATGATGACCTTGCGGGGTATGTAAAAGTCAACATGAACGAAGCACAATCAGAAAAAATGGGTGAAGATTCTCTTGAGATTGAGCGAATTTATATAAGAAAAAACCATCAGAAACACGGACTCGGCAAATATCTGCTGAATGAAGCTGTGAAAATCGCAACAGCACACAATAAAAAGAAAATCTGGCTGGGCGTATGGGAAAAAAACGAAAATGCAATCGCCTTTTATCAAAAAATGGGGTTTGTCCAAACAGGAGAACACTCTTTTTATATGGGGGATGATAAACAAGTCGACTTTATCATGACCAAAACCCTGTCGTAAAAGAATACAAAAAACCCGGCCAAGCTGCCGGGTTTTTTCTCTTATTTTAATTTTCCCGCACGGATATCATCGGTCATTCCTTCGTACGGCGCTTCTGAAATCAATGTTTCGTTATTGATTCCCGCATTGTTGAGATACGTAATATCCGCAAACTCGGGAACGACATATTTCGGGTACGTTTCATATTTCTCACGTGACTCTTTCATCACGTCAATGTAATCATTTTGGTAGCACACCGTGATTTCCGGATGCTCATGCACCCATTTCGGGAAGAAAATAATTCCGTGCATCCGTTTTTCATTCGGCATAAAGTTTAAGGAAACATCTGTGCCTGTCGGTTCAGTCCATGACACTTTGTATACGCCTTCTGTCAGCTTGACGATATTCACTTCCTGGTCGCGCACCCAGCGGCCGCCTACCATTCCGCTATGAATCCGATAGTCGATCGTATGATCATTTTTAATATAGATTTCATACTCCCAGCCGTTTTCATACGTGTAAATCATATGGCTTCCGATAAAGTTTTCCATGTTGACTCACTCTCCATATTATTATTGAACTTCATAAACATCTAACCGAATGTCATCCGGCAATCGGACCGCAGCCCCGATAAACAGCCGATCCTGCAGATGCTGACATGCCTCGCTGCTTGTTTCAAACACAGGCACAGTGCGGAAATACACGTGCTCGGGATTAATGATGCGGTTCACTGACTCATAAATGACTTTTTTAAAGAAGGTTCATTCAAGACGTATCACCTCCCGAGGTATTATGTTTATTTAAACATGTAACTATTTACATGTTTAATTGTAACGCTGTTAAAATGGACTGTCAAATAATGAGCTGTTTCCGGTTATGTTTTTCAGTGTTCAATAAAAAAAGACAAGGGCGGCACATGCCGAAACCCTTGTCTTTTTCATTTGCTGTATGCTCATATATCAAAAAACGCCAGACGAGCGTCTTCTTAGTAATCGCAATCTTTATCTCTGCATTCTTTCTTTCTTACAGCGCCTGTTGAGTGCCCCATGATCTTGTCATTTGCCTTATCGTAAATACCATCGAATTTATTCGATGTATCACCGTTGTAATAGCCAAATACCTCTATCCCGCCCATTGGATCTATTTCGTATTTATCTTTAAATGTAACGTTATGTATGCCTTCATAATTCGCTTTGATAAATTTCTCCATTCGTTCTTGAGCAATCTTTATCTCTTCAGCCTGAACATTTTTATCATGCATACTCTTCATTATAAAACCTCCGGCTGCTATTAAGATAATGAACATAATAATATATTTTTTCACAGAAACATCCGTCCCATGAGTTATGATGAAGCTCGCGGACTGGAAAAAATGGTCAGTAACATCCAGTGCATTTAGGCGTCTTAAGATTTTTCTTCCGCATCCACAGAGGAGCTCCTTATTTTGTCTCCTGCAGGATCATATAAACCGTCAAATTCCTTAGTTTTATCGCCGTTTAGATACCCCTCAACTGTAATTCCGCCGGTTGGATCAATAAAATAATCATCATAAGAAATTTTATCTATACCCTTGTACTCGCTACGCAAGTATTCGGTCATTTTACTTTTGGCTTTTTCGAAAAGAGCATTTTCTTCCTTTTTGACATCATATTGATGCTTCATAATCAGCCCTCCAACAGTTATAATTAACACTAGTACAATAATAAGGTATTTTTTCAAAAAAAATCATCCTTTCCTTACCCTATTTTACATGACAAGAAAGGTGCTATATCTTGAGCAAGAAAATCAGGACTTCAAACCTGACAGATGAAACATATTACAGGATGAGTCAACGAGCTTATAACTATGACTATCTTAAAAGGAAATTAGAGAAGAACGATTATTTACGCATTAATTCTTCCATTTCAAAACCTACTTACTGGTACGTCGATCAAATAAAATCGGACAACGATACCGGACTTGATGCGGTTGTATTAGTACAAGCAGTGAAGAGTAACGGTAACTGGATAAAATCAAAAACCCCGAAAACGTGGTCGTCGCCTTTGCGGGAACCGATATCGGAAAAGACCCGATCAATGACGGCGAGAATATTGTTTTCGGAAATGATCCGAGAAAAGAAGTATATTATTTTGTAAAAGAAGATGCGGAGGATACATCGAACGGTCGGAACCTACAATAGGATTTGGTTCATCATAAATGTTTGATAGCTTAATATTGCAGTGCTTCTTTGACTTCCCCTCATGGATTAAGTGAACACAACTACTGAAAACTTGATATGAATATACTTTCAGCATGTCAAAAGCAAAGCTAACCAATTCAGAATTCATCGCGATTGTTGCTGACAAGTTAAGATTGGAACTTAAAGCGAGTGAAATGCTGATCTGACGTTTTTCCTATCGTTGAGTTGTCATGATATTTGTACCGTTAATATCGGGGATACCTCGACAAATGAGACGGTAGAGGCGATTGGTCTCAGGAATAGGTTTGAACTGTATGAGAAACATATCACGAATTTTGTAAGATAATTAAACAAAATAAATACCCACTCATCCCTGAGGTGGGTATTTTACCTTTCTTCGGCATTGACCACTGAAATACCTATCTCCTTGTTCGTCGGATCATATATACCGGAAAATTCTTTTTCTTTATTATTATTTATGTAGCCTGAAACTTCAACTCCGCCTGTCGGATCGATATTGTAGTCTTTTGAAAAGTGAACTTCCTGTACATTTTTATAGTCTTTTTTTAAGTAATTCCTCATATGATCTTGCGCCTCAATCACAAGTTTTTCTTCGTTTTTATGTTTATCATATTGATGCTTCACGAAAAAACCTCCCACTGCTATAATTATAACAATTAGGATAATAATGTATTTTCTCATGCGTATCATCCTTTCGGAACTATTTTACAATATAAGAAAGGTGATGTATATATGCCAAAAGGAAAAGAAATAACCGTCTCTGATGTCACAGATAAAGAATATTACCGTTTGAGTCAAGCAGCTTACAATTATAAAATGTTAGCCCTGCATATGAAATATAAAACTCCTTATAAAATAAGTAAGACGTCATATTGGTACGTTGAGAAAGTGAAGCAGGATTCTGATACGGGTCTTGATGCCTTTGTATTCTCAAAAGGCATCAAGTCCAAAAACGGAAAATGGATAAAATCAAAAAACCCCGAAAACGTGGTCGTCGCTTTTGCGGGAACCGATATCGGAAAAGACCCGATCAATGACGGCGTAAAAGCGGACGGCGGGAATATTGTTTTCGGAAATGATCCGCAAAAAGAAGTGTATTATATTGTAAAAAAAGGCGCGGAGGATACCTCGAAAACACTCGGAAAATATAATGGAACGCCCTCTCAAGACGCCATGCTCACAACCGGAAAGTATAAGCTGATAACGAAAACATCGCAAATCGATCAAGCCGATCAGCTGGTACGCAGCGTAAAGAAAAAGTATGCCGGAACGTCAACGATTATTTCAACAACCGGCCATTCACTCGGCGGCGCTGAGGCCGAATACAGCGCGGTGAATAATGATGTGTACGCCGTCGCGTTTAACAGCCCTTCCGTCGTAAAACTGCACGATGAAGAAACACAGAAAGACATCAACAGCGGCATATACGATCCATACATCCGGTCAATTATCAATCCGGACGACATGGTCGGGGCGGGTTATTGGAACGAATATGACCGCCACAACGGGACAACGATTTATACGAAAAACCCCTCGCTCTCACAGTTCAGCCGGAAGCAGCGGCTTGATGGGAACTTGAACGAGCAGATCGGCAAAAATCTCGCTTATTTCTTTACTACCGTCATTCTGAGAAATCCGGATACACACGGCTTAAACGAAGCAAATTTCGTGTTCGACAGAAACGGCACTATTGCAAATCCGAACGGAGATGAGTTAGTCTTCGATAAAAACCTCGGCGCTCTTCTGCCGGCCGGTGCGATCGGAAGCGCAGATACAATAAAAGTAACGCCGAAAAACGCAAAGAAGCTGGCTGAAAAGGTGCAGGCTATGACTGAGGATTTGCGGACGATGAAAAAAGAAGCGCAAAACGCCTATCAGGAGCACGATGAAAAAGTCGCCGAGCTGAAAACAGAATTTTACGGCCAAGTCGGACACGGCTTGTTTGATCAGCTTCAAGCACAGGACGTGACCAATACCATTGAAGATATTGCGCAATCCTACGATAAAGGCCCGATTTTTTATGACACTCAGGCTGAGCAGGCGTTTATTGATTCCTTGCAGGCGGCGATTACGGACCTTGAAGAAATCGGCGGATTCTTACATAAAATAGCAGACGAATTTCAGGAAAAAGACCAGATGCTCGCAAACTGGTTAAGATGATAGAGGTGGATACATAATGCCGACATTAGACGAACTTTTAGAACACAAGGACGACCCGATGAAGAAAAGGCTGCAGCGGCAGATGCTGAAAACCGCCATGACACAGGCAGCGGGGACAAAACTGGAGACAGTGCGCCGAACGCTGAAACCGACATTCGAAATGGATACGTTGAAAGATGAATTATATGAAGTGTATTCAGCACTATTGAACAGCTTTGAAGGTAAGGCGCAAAAAGCTCTCGCACAGCGGATCAGTGAAAGTGCGCGGCTGATTGCCGGAACCGAACATAACAGAGACACATTCGTTAACAGTTTCAAAACAAGATAAAATAAAAAAACCCCGCAGATTTATCATCTGCGAGGTTTTTTCTATCGTCTTAACTGAGACGCGCTCGGAGGGATTCGAACCCCCGACAGACGTGGTACCGGAAACCACCGCTCTATCCAACTGAGCTACGAGCGCACATTTTTTCAATCAGATACCTTTATATTATAATAAAGAAACGCGCAGAAAGCAACTCTTTTTTGATAATGCACAACAGGATTATGCAGCGCCCTCATGCAGCATAATCCTGCATCGTTTAACGGCATTGATTTTCACAAAAAGCCCATTTCAGGCGTACTGCCTCCCGGCTCGGTTCATTTTCAATCACTGCAGAAAAAGCGGTAATCACCCGTTTCAGCTTTTTTTCCAAATATCTTTTAACGTCCAATAGGTGAATTCCTCAACTTTTACGGCGCCTTTCTCAGAAAACAGCTCAATCCCCAATCTGCCTTCATTCGGATAGATACGGCTTGTCATCGTTGTTTCTCCATGATTGGCGAATACTTCAATCGAGGATCTGTCAATAAAGATACGCAGCGCCAGCTTGCCGTTTGCATCCGTCTGCACCCTTCTTACACCGTCTTTCGCTTTCCCCATCTTGGTGCAATCAAGTGTCAGCTTTTTATCCGTTAGATTGTATGTCAGCACAAGTTCTTCTTCGTCAAGGCCGCGAATCTTAAAACCTGCCGTTTCGGCATCAGAATCGTTTACATCAAACACGACTCGGGCTTCAAGCAGGTCTTCGGATGTCTTTGCCAAGTAACTCCCTGAAAGCGATCGTCCGGCACATTCCCGGTATTCCATTTTCCGCAGCTGCTTGGTTTCTTCCACGGGATTCATCAAAAGTTTATGATCATCACGCAAAGTCAGTTCTCGCGGCAAAGTCAGTGCACCGCACCATCCGTCCGCTTTTGTCGGCATCTCAGATTCCCACATATCCATCCAGCCGATAGCAATTCTGCGTCCTTTATCATCTAATAATGTTTGCACGGCGTAAAAGTCATGGCCGTGATCCAGTTCTTTAAAAGCGCCGTGTGTAAATTTGTTTGTTTCATCATGATAGTCACCGATTAAATAACCGGTTTGATGTAAATTTTGATATGAATCACCGTCCGCCTCGATCCCCTGGGGCGAAATCAACAGGACATGCTTGCCGCCTAATTCAAAGAAATCAGGACATTCCCACATATAGCCGAGATTACCGTCACTTTGGGCGAGAACCCCGCCGTATTCCCAATCACGCAAATCAGGTGAACGGTATAAAACGACCCGTCCGACGTTTTCTTTTGAAGAGTTGCCGATGACCATATACCAAACATCGCGATGCTTCCATACTTTCGGATCGCGGAAATGACGGGCGCTGTCTTCCGGCGGTTCCGCAATAACAGGGTTTTCCTGAAGCTTTTCAAACACGATTCCATCTTGGCTGACAGCGATATTTTGAGTTTGATAGAATAGGTCTTTCTCTTGATCAATTATATTATGTCCTGTATAGATGAGGGCTAATCTGCCATGATCATCGACCGCGCTTCCCGAAAAACAGCCGCTTTGGTCGAATGCATCGCCCGGAGCTAAGGCAACCGGCAGGTGCTCCCAATGAATGAGATCTTTACTTTTTACATGTCCCCAATGCATCGGCCCCCAATGCTCATCATACGGATGATGCTGAAAAAAGACGTGGTATTCTCCTTTAAACTGAATAAGCCCGTTCGGATCATTGATCCAATTCGCCCGGGGCATAATATGGTACCCCAATCGATATCTTTGTTTCACTTTATCCTCGGCTTCCTTCAAAGCTTCTTCCGCCTGCTGAATTCTATCCATTTGTAACATCCTCTCTATCCGATTTTTTGCAGACGCTGGACACGCCTGCTGTTTTGTTTCGGGCCCAATAAAGTAAATATGGAGATGACGGTAAAACCGAAGACGACGATTCCCATGATGAGATAGGTTTGACGGAACCCCGCACTGTCATATAATCCTCCCGCAAGCGGCGACAGAATCGACGCGCCTGCCTGAGATGCGAATTGAAAACCGACGAGATAAAGGACGGACGACAGACGCGTATCAAAATTGGCAGCCAAATATTTAAAAACGGCGATCAGCATAATCGGCAATTCCAGTGCGTGGATGAGTTTCATTGATGAAATGCCTACAGGCTCAACTGCAATTCCGGACCCGACGATGCGGAAAGCCATTAAAAACCCCGCTAAAATCAAACTGTTTTTCGCCCCGAACTTATTGACGATAAAAGGCGCAAGAAACATCATGCCGGCCTCCAAAAACACCTGGAATGAATTAAGATAGCCGAATACTTGGTTACCCATCGACACTGAAGGAAACAAAGACGCATAGTAGATCGGGAACTGCTGATCATATACGCCGTAAATGCAAGTCACCCCGATAATGTACATCATAAAAAACCAGAAATCTCTTAGTAAAAAGAGCCGCCCCACATCTTTTAACCGGACCGAATCCGCTCTGTTTTTCTCATGATCGGTCATTTCAATTTTCACGGACATGATAATGGCCGTTAATATGACGGCTGAAACAGACGCGATCCAGAAGTTGATATTGGGATTGATATTGAAAAGCTGCCCTGCAAAAAATGCAGCCGCCGCCCAGCCCAGCGAGCCCCACATTCTTGATTTTCCATACTCAAAATCATACTTACGGCTGACCTTTTCAATGTACGTTTCAATCGCGCCTATCCCTGCCAAAAAAGCGGCTCCCAAATATAAGCCTCCGACAACGGCACCAAGAAAGACGTTGTATTGTAAAAGCGGCCCATAGACGAAGATATAAAACGGACCCGTGAATATGAGAAGACAGCTGATCATAAACAATATCTTTTTCTTCAGCCCCAATTTGTCAGAGATAAAACCGTAAAGAGGCTGCATGCACAGGGCAAATACGGCGTTTACAGAAAAGATAATGCCTGTCGCTGATCCGTTTAAATTGATTTCCTGCCCTAACCAAATCGCAAATAAAGAATAGCTGGAAGACCAAGTAAAAAAGAAAAAAAAGAAATAAGCACTCAGTTTCCAATACAGACTTTTTGAGCTTTTCATTTGCACCGCTCCTTTAAGAGGACCTTTTAATAGCCGTTTTAGAGCCGCATACTTCCTTCTTCATTTTCATCACATACATGCGACCTCTGAGTAAGCGCTTACTTTCCATCGCTGCTTGATTCTTTCACTTTATTGCCGCCAGCCTTCTCTCCATACCCGTCACTTCCCTTCACTTCGCAAATAAAGCGCTTTCAAAAAGAATTGTATGTCAACCGGTTTCATATGTCAATCGGTTGACATGTAATTTTCTGATTATTTCAATCAAACAAAAACGCACCCTTTTTATATGAAAACAGAAACATGGAATGTCCTTGCACATGTCAGCCTGATTCTCTAAAATAAGTGCGTGACGGAAATTGTAAGCCATTTCAGTAAGCAGGAGGGCACGGGAATGAAGCCTAACATTCATGATGTTGCGAAAATAGCGGGAGTTTCATCTACAACCGTTTCGCGGGTATTAAATAACCGCGGCTATATCAGCGAAAAAACAAAAGAAAAAGTGTACAAGGCGATGGAAGAAATCAATTACTTTCCAAACGATCTGGCCCGCTCTTTATTCCGAAAACGAACCAATTTAATAGGACTTATCATCCCAAACTCCAGCAATCCGTTTTTCGGCGAACTCGCCTTTCATATTGAAAGCATTTGTACGTCCATGGGCTACAAACTGCTGCTTTGCAACAGTTTACATCGAAAGGATAAGGAAGAAAAATATTTGGAGATGCTGATAAGAAACCAAGTGGACGGCGTGATCGCCGTGACTTACAACCGGGGAATTCTCAATTATCACAAGCAAAATCTGCCGATTGTCGCCATTGATCATTACTTATCGGACACGATTCCCGTCGTCGGCTCAGACAACTATGACGGCGGAAAAAAGGCGGCAGAACTGCTGATTGAAAAAGGGTGCCGGCACATCGTCCATATCAACGGCCCGCTTGAACTCGAGACACCGGCAAACCTCAGAAGAAAAGCATACGAAGACGTCATGCATGAACACGGACGGAAGCCTATTACATATGAAGTACCCTTTTATCAGCATTACCATGACATTATTTCAACATTATTCGATGAACAGCCTGACACCGACGGAATTTTTGCCAGCGATGATATCATGGCGGCTGCAGTGATGACCGAGGCCAAAAAACGGGGAATAGACATCCCGAATCAATTAAAAGTGATCGGTTATGACGGCACTGAAACCGTTCAATCGGTTCTGCCGGACTTGGCAACCATCCAGCAGCCGATTGAATTGATTTCCAAAACAGCCATCGAGATTTTAGCAAAAGAAATTGAAGGCGAATTTGATGATTTGCCGCTGGAAACGTATTTGCCGGTACGGCTTTTGGAAGGGCGGACAACGTAGTCAGACTCTTCAGCCGTACGTACCGACGCGATTGCGGTCTATTTTGAGCGCTCCGGCCATATCATTTTCTCAAGCGCCGGCGCTGATCATCCTCATTTCCACTTTGCTGTTTGAACTTTTTGTTTTATGGGAAAAATGGTGTTAGAAGAAAAGGTTGGCATTTTGGTCAGCGTTTTGTTTGACCTTTATTGACCAAAAATGTATCATGTAAATACATACTTACCTAAAAGGTGAAGGAGGAGCATTATGAATTTAATACCTACAGTCATTGAACAAACGAACCGCGGAGAAAGAGCTTATGACATTTACTCCCGTCTTTTGAAGGACCGTATTATCATGCTTGGATCTGCGATTGATGACAACGTTGCGAACTCCATCGTGTCACAGCTTTTATTCCTTGAAGCGGAAGACCCTGAAAAAGATATTTCCATTTACATTAACAGCCCTGGCGGATCAATCACTGCCGGTATGGCAATCTATGATACAATGCAGTTCATTAAACCGAAAGTATCCACGATCTGCATCGGTATGGCCGCTTCTATGGGAGCATTTTTACTTGCAGCCGGAGAAAAAGGCAAACGTTACGCGCTTCCTAACAGTGAAGTTATGATTCACCAGCCGCTTGGCGGAGCGCAAGGACAGGCGACAGAAATTGAAATCGCGGCAAAACGCATTCTCTTGCTTCGCGACAAATTAAACAAAGTGCTTGCTGAACGTACCGGCCAGCCGCTTGAAGTCATTGAGCGCGATACAGACCGCGACAACTTCAAATCAGCTGATGAAGCCTTAGAATACGGCTTAATCGATAAAGTGCTGACACGCAATACAGAAGACCAGAAGTAATGCCAAAAAAACCTGCAAGAGCTGATGTCTCTTGCAGGTTTTTTTATGCTTTATTCCCATTCAAAAAAGTAATGAATGCTTTGACGACAGATAATTCTAACGCTGAAGAATCATACATAAGCCAAGTATCGCGTATCACAGGCTCGTTATTTTTATAGGATAGCGCCAATGTGTATAATTCATCAGAAGGCTGAAGACAGATTTCCGGCACAACAGAATAACCGAGACCGTTTTTCACCATCTCTTTACAGGTTTCCTGCCTGTCTACCTCCATCGCAATGAAAGGCGGTTCAGTAAATTGGTTATTCCACCATTTTTGAATCAAACTTTTCAAAGAAGCATCAGTTTGATAATAAATCATCGGCAATTTGGGAAGGTCCTTACTGTTGATTTCAGTTTTTGAAATAAGGTACAGTCTCTCTTCATTTAGCAGTTGTTTTTCCCCTTGCCAATCATAATTTCCCCTCATAATCCCTAGGTGTACCCCCGAATGATGAAGCAGATCCATCACCTTCGCACTCCATCCCGTATTGACGTGGAATTGAACAGACGGATACTGATCAGAAAACCGTTTTAAAATCGCCGGGAGCTTATACTGAGCAAAATTGCTTGAGACTCCTAATCTGAGAACCCCGCTGACTTCATGGCTCATATTGAGCATATCATCCTTCACTCTTCTGAATTCCTGCAGCATCTCTTTCGAATAATCAACCAGATGTTCACCTTCTGATGTGAACTCC
Source organism: Bacillus sp. JNUCC-21 (assembly GCF_041222765.1). Taxonomy (NCBI): domain Bacteria; kingdom Bacillati; phylum Bacillota; class Bacilli; order Caryophanales; family Bacillaceae; genus Bacillus; species Bacillus sp. JNUCC-21. The sequence goes on from NZ_CP166019.1 coordinate 3,580,522, forward strand.
ATCCCTTTTTTTCTTTTATAAAAAAGGCGCACTCCGAATTGTGCTTCCAGGTTTTTGAGCCGATAACTTAACGCCGGCTGTGTCATATATAATCGCTCTGCCGCCTTCGTCATATTTTTTTCTTCGAATAATGTAATGAGCACAATCCAATCCTTTTCATCCATATGAAATCCCCCAAAATATTTTTCTGCTATAAAATTTCCTCCTATTATAAAAGTTTTTTATTCAACTTTATAAAAATTATATGTTTTACTTATAATCCTTATTTATCATACGATATTTTCCAAAGGGACCGGTACCTTTTTATCCACACAAAATGATGTAAGGATGAGACAGCATGGAAAAAGTTCCTGTAACCGTCATGAGAGGCGGCACCAGCAAAGGCGTTTTTATTCATCAAAAAGACATGCCAGACGATACAAACCTATGGAGCGATTTTCTTTTAGACATTATGGGGAGCCCTGACGAGAGACAAATTGACGGTCTCGGCGGCGGCCATTCTCTCACAAGCAAGGCAGCCATTATTAAGAAATCCGCCAGAAAGGATGCAGATGTTGAGTATACGTTTGCTCAGGTCAGTTTGACTGACCATTTTACCGACTTCAAAGGCAATTGCGGAAATATCTCTTCTGCCGTAGGCCCTTATGCTATTGAGAAAGGGCTCGTTCAAGCTGAAGAGCCGGTTACAAAAGTCAGAATGTTAAATACAAACACTCAAAAAGTGATCGTAGCAGAAGTTGAAGTCAGAAATGGAACATTTCATTACCAGGGGGACTGCTCTATCCCCGGGGTTCCAGGTACAGCTTCTCCTATTTATCTTTCATTTCACCAGGCTGAAGGAGCGGTGACCGGTAAGCTGTTTCCCACTGGTCAGCCTATTGATGTTCTCGATACACCGTATGGAAATATCTCGGTCTCGATTATTGATTACGCTAATCCGCTTGTCTTTGTAAAAGCAGAGGACACGGGGCTTACCGGCTTAGAACTTCCGGATGAATATACTCCGGATATATTGGAAAAGCTCGAAATGATCCGATCGATTGCAGCCGAGAAATGCAGATTCGCTCCGAGACATGAGGCTGCTGCAAAATCACCTGCCGTACCAAAACTAACATTAATCTCATCTCCAGCGGATTATATCGATACAAAAGGGATAAAGAGACACGCAGAAGAGATGGATCTTGTCATTCGTATGATGTCCATGCAAAAACCGCATCAAGCTTTAGCCATTACAGGGGCGGTTTGTACGACTGCCGGCATGCTATTGCAGGATACAATATTATCTGAATTTTCATTCTATGGCAGAACGATTCGATTGGGACATCCAAGCGGCATTTTAGAAACCGAGGCAGATGCTGATCCGGATGGAACAACGATTAAAGTAGTACGCACAGCAAGAAAAATCTCTGAAGGCTATGTGTTTACAAAGCAAAGTTACAACCTGAATACGCTGAATCACATTGGTTAATACCAGTCTTCAGACAAGTCAAAGATAAACGGAGGAATACGAGATGATCAATGTAAATGCGTCTAATCGATTAAACAGACTGCCTTTTTCAAGGGCCCATCAAGCAGTGCTCGTTATCCTTTCATTCGCTTACTTTTTTGATTTTATCGATTTAAATACGTTTTCATATGCGGCGCCTTCACTTTTAAAGGAATGGAACATTTCGACTCATACCATCGCTTTTATTACGTCTGTCTCCTATTTCGGAATGTTTATCGGCGCCTCTGCCGGAGGATGGTTTTCAGACCGTTTCGGAAGGAAAAAAGGTTTAATTCTGGTTGTCACTTTTTTCTCTTTCTTCTCCCTCCTCTCTTCTCTGGCTTGGAACCCAGAAATACTCGGTGTTTTTAGATTTCTTACGAGTTTAGGTATCGGCGCCACAACGATTGTGGCAAGTACGTATATCAGCGAATTTTTCCCATCCGCAACTAAGGGTAAGTACCAGGCAATCTGTATTACAATCGGCATATGCGGAATTCCTGCAGCCGGCTGGGTGGCTAAATTGGTCGTGCCGTCCGCCTCTTACGGCTGGCGGTTTATCTTTCTATTCGGCGCGGTCGGTATTTTTTTTCCGCTGATCGCCAGAAAACTGGAAGAATCACCGAAATGGCTGGACACGAAAGGAAAAAGCGAACAAGCACACCGCATTCTGCTTGAACTGGAGGCAAAAGCAGAAAAAGAAAAGGGTGAACTGCCTGAACCAGCTCCGGCTCTGCGAAGCAGACAAACCGCTGTAAAATCCGTTCCATATCGGACGTTATTTCAAAAGCCTTTGGCAGGAAGAACTTTTGTTTTAATGACGATGTGGGCAGCTTCCACGATTGCAATTCAAGGCTTTGGCACGTGGGTTCCCACCCTTTTGGTAAAAGAAGGCGTATCAATGGATGAGTCTATCGTATACGTCACTCTGGGAACGATCGGTGCCCCGCTGGGCGCTCTCATTGCGTCGCAAATCTCTGACCGTGTGGATCGAAAGTGGGCCATTTCTGTTTTATCGTTAATTATTATGGCGCTTGGATTCTTTTACGGCATCAATCCTTTGCCGATGGTCATTGTCATATGCGGATTTCTCATGCATATGTTTGAGCGTACTTTCAGTTCGATCGCATATGCCTATACGCCGGAATTATATCCGGTTGAAGCCAGGGCATCTGGAAATGGCCTCACTTACGGCGTAGGACGTCTTGCGAATGTAGCCGGTCCCTTTGTCGTCAGTTTCCTGTATTCAGGCTACGGATTTTTAAGTGTTTTCTTGTTTTTTACGGGCTGCTGGTTTCTTTGTGCACTGACAGTCGGTATATTTGGAATCAGTTCAAAAAAACAAAAGATGCAGCAGGATGATTTCATATCGGAGGAAACATTCGTGCAACAAAAGTTGTAAACGCATACAGTCTGCAAACCGCAAAACATCCATCTCCTCTGAGGAAATGGATGTTCTGCTTTCAACCCCAACAGCATTCTCTTTCTCATCTTATTCTCATACATATGTCTTATCATGAAGAAAGGTGTGATACGCATGAGAAAGAGAAAACGATTTCCAGAAAGAAAAGGTATTCTATAGGCGGAGAATTTTCCATCAGAATGGTTAGATGCAACCGCCGAAACATATTTCAGACCTCTTTCTTACAATTCCTGCCATTTCTTATCTAAAATCGGGTATGTATACCGATTCATCTGCTCAATCAGCTCATCCGGCCGGGAGGAACTGTGTATCAGCTTCAAATGAGACTCATTCGAAAATCCTTCCTGAATGCTGTACTTGACCATTTTCATCATCGGCTCAAAATACCCGTTCACATTGTACAGTCCGATCGGTTTTTGATGAATGCCGATTTGCGCCCAGCATAGCACTTCAAATAACTCTTCATATGTTCCGAAGCCGCCGGGCATGGCAATGTACCCATCGGCAAGTTCACTCATTTTCGCTTTCCGCTCATGCATGCCGCTGACTTCAATCAGCTCCGTCAGATTCTGATGAACAACCTCTCCGCTGAACAGTCCGCTCGGCATGACGCCGACAGCTTTTCCGCCGCCTGCCATTAACGCGTCGGCGACGGTTCCCATCAGACCGACCCGTGAACCGCCGTAAACAAGGCCGATTCCCTGCTCCGCCATATATTCACCCAGTTCGGCCGCTTTGCGTTTGTACTCTTCATTTACCCCCGGGTTTGACCCCGCAAATACACAAATGGTTTTCATTTTTTCATCTCCATATCTATATATGTACATCAATAAATCAAAATACACTATATATTGTCCCATCTCTATATGATAATATCAATAAGAATCATACAGGACATAAGGAGTGTTTCACATGCAGATGGCTGAAGCAGAACAATGGACGAAAGATTTTTATGAAAAACGAGGATGGACGGCGTACGGGCCATTTATCAGAATCGGTTTTTTAATGGAAGAGGCGGGTGAGCTCGCCCGGGCGGTAAGAGCATATGAAATCGGCAGAGACCGGCCGGATGAAAAAGACGCGACCCAGGCTGAACGCAGGCAGGAGCTGATTGAAGAAATGGGTGACGTCCTCGGAAATCTGGCCATCCTTGCTGATAAGTACGGAATCACGTTAGAAGATGCGATGAAAGCCCATCAGGAAAAACTGATCAAGCGCTTTGAAACCGAATAAAAACACGGCCTGTCCGCTTTTTCATGGACAGGCCGTATCTGAATTTATCCCGTTATCTCGTCCTGATGCTCAAAGAAATGCTGTTTCCCGATTTTATGAAACAGGCCCGTCTTCCGGATGAGCTCTCTCGGCTGTGATTGCAATCCGACGATCATCAATCTCCCGTTATGCCGTTTGATCCGGTTCATCACATTCCCCAGCACCGCTTCTGCGGAGGTATCCATGTAATGTACATTATTCATCAGCAGAATAAGCGTCTTCGGCTTTTCCTGAAGCCTCTCCAGCAGCGATGTTTCCAGTGAATCAATTGAACCGAAAAACAGCGGCCCTTCAATGGAATATGTGCTGACGGACGAATCATTTTTAACCGATTTGACAGCGGCATGCGGTGTTTTGATACGTGTTGATTCGCTCATTTTTCTGATAAAGAAAACAAAAGCGAGCACGAGACCGGCAGAAACGCCGATGATTAAATCAAACAGAACCGTCAGCAAAAAGGTTGCCGCCAGTACGAATGAATCAGTGTTTTTCAGCCGCATCATATTGGCGACTTCCCTCCGCTCACTCATGTTCCAAGCCACAACCATCAATACCGGCGCCATGCTTGCCAGCGGTACGTGAACGGCAAGCGGGGCGAAGACGAGCAGGACGAGGAGGACGGTGACTCCGTGGACAACACCGGAAATCGGAGAAACTGCGCCGTTTTTAATATTTGTTGCGGTCCGCGCAATCGCTCCCGTTGCCGGTATACCGCCGAAAAGCGGCGCTGCCATATTGGCGATGCCCTGCCCGACAAGCTCCCTATTGCTGTCATGCCTTGATCCTTTCATATTGTCCGCGACCATCGCCGATAATATGGACTCAAGTCCGCCGAGAAGCGCAATGATCAGAGCCGACGGAAACATCATGATCATGTTATCGATTGAGAAATCAGGAAGCTGGAAAGCCGGAAGCTGCCGCGGGATTTCCCCGTAAGCAGAACCGATTGTCGCCATTTTGTCAGGAAAAAACACGACCGCCGCGGCTGTAGAGACAAGCAGCGCCACAAGCGCGCCCGGAATCTTCGGCATCAGCCTGGCTGATAACAGCAAAATGGCCAAAGCAATTCCCGCGATGAGGATGCTGTATAAATTAAGGGTTCCGATCTTCTTGCCTATTTCCGCAATGTTGAGGATAAAGCTTTCATGCTTTTGGATATCACGCAGACCGAGAAAATGGGCAATCTGCTCCGAGAAAATCAGCACCGCGATTCCGGCCGTAAATCCGACGATCACCGGCTTCGGCACGAATTTCATAATCTTTCCGAGCTTAAATACGCCAAACAGGACGAGCATGACGCCTGCCATAAAACCGGCTACGAGTAAATTCTCAAAACCATACTGCATCACAATGGCAAACAAAATGGGAACAAACGCCCCCGTAGGCCCGCCGATCTGATATTTAGAGCCGCCCAACAGCGAAATCAGAATTCCGGCCACAATAACGGTGTAAAGCCCGTATTCCGGACCGACCCCCGAGGCGATGGCAAAGGCCATTCCCAGTGGAATCGCTACAATTCCGACCACAATTCCCGCGACTAGGTCTTTCTGAAATTTCTGCAAATTGTATCCCTGATATCTGCCGGTAAATTGCATCGTCAGCTGCATCCTCCTTTGACTGTTTCATAACCGTCAACGACAACATCCAGCGTCCCCGTCCCCGGATCAATCACCAGCCCGTGCACCGGCACTTCTTCAGGCAAGAGCGGATGATGCCTGACCATATTCACGCTGTGGGCCACGCTTTCTTCGACGCTGTGAAAGCCGGTCAGCCATGTTTCCAAATCGACTCCCGCATGCTGCAGAAGGCTGAGACATTTGTCTTCCACGCCGCGCTCTTTTGCTTTATTTAATATGGAAGCCGCATTTAATCCCGACATTCCGCACTCGCGGTGACCTATGATGCAGACTTCCTCTGCCTGCAGTTCATAAACGGCAACCAAAATGCTCCGCATGACACTTCCAAATGGGTGAGAAACAATGGCTCCCGCGTTTTTTATGATTTTGGCATCGCCGTTTCTGAGTCCCATCGCCTGCGGCAGAAGCTCCGTCAGCCTTGTATCCATGCAGGATACGATGACAAGCTTTTTTTTCGGGAATTTTGTCGTTTGGTAAGGTTCATATTTCCTTTCTTGGACAAACTGCTGGTTGTGCTCCAAAATGCTTGATAAAGAAACCATTTTTCTATTCATCTCCCATCCGATTGTATTGCAAGCCTTCTTACCCAGCTTACAGTAAGGAATTATAGCACAGAAAAAGGCCTCAAAAGCGCTTTCAAAAAAAGACACGATAATTTGACTGTAAATTCAGATTATGTTCATTTATATCTTTCAAAAATAATAAAATTTATCTTTACACCAACCTATAAAGCTTTTGAAAACAGCGGTTCCGCTCATTTTGCCTTCAGAAATATAGGCGGATTCTGTTATTGTTTGGAGAAACCAAGCATGTACATTTCTTTTTCTTTCATTTTAAGTTCAAAAGAACCAGAAATTTATCGTGATGCGTTTGAATATTTCTCACGTTACCGCTTCTCTTATATAATAAAATAGAGAAGAAAGACAAAGGAGGAGAAGCCCGTTGAAACCCTATGTATTCATCGCGAAATCGATACCGCCGGAAGTCGAACAAATGATAGGCGAGCATTGCCGGTATGACATCTGGAAAGAAGATACCATTCCAAAAGAAGAACTGTACGAAAAAATGAAAGATGCTGAAGGGCTGCTGACATCCGGAACGGCGATTGACAGTGATTTACTGGATCACGCGCCGAAGCTGAAGGTCGTCAGCAATAATTCTGTCGGCTATGATAATTTTAATATTGAAGAAATGAAAAGACGCGGGGTTGTCGGCACGCATACGCCGTACACCTTAGATGACACTGTCGCTGATCTGGCTTTTTCATTAATCCTGTCTTCCGCCAGACGGGTTGCCGAATTGGATCGATTCGTCCGCGCCGGCAAATGGGGAACCGTTGAGGAAGAATCTCTTTTCGGTATGGATGTCCACCATCAGACATTAGGAATTATCGGCATGGGCAGAATCGGTGAACAAGCTGCCAAACGGGCAAAATTCGGCTTCGATATGGACGTGCTGTATTATAATCGCAGCAGAAAACCGGACGCTGAGAAGGAACTCGGGGTTACATATGCCGACTTAGATACACTGCTGAAAACATCAGACTTTGTGCTGTTAATTACGCCGCTTACTGACGAAACGTATCATATGATGGGAGAGCGGGAATTTAAATTGATGAAAGATACGGCATGTTTCGTCAATATTTCCCGGGGAAAGACGGTTGATGAGAAAGCGCTCATCCGCGCATTGCAGGAGGGCTGGATAAAAGGCGCCGGTTTAGATGTGTTTGAAAAAGAGCCGATCGCCGAAGACAATCCGCTCCTGCAGCTGGAAAACGTCACATTGCTTCCGCATATCGGGTCAGCAACGGCAAAAATCCGTTTGAATATGTTCAAGCAAGCCGCACAAAACATGATTGACGCCGTATACGGAAAAACGCCGAAAAACCTCACGAAGGAATTTCAATGAGATGAAAAATCCCGGCCGTTTCAGCCGGGGTTTATTTTTCGCTAGATCAAAAGAACTATTTTTAAATTCTACCTATTCCTTTCTCTCGATGCTGATACAATGAAAAGGAATCAGCTTCACATGATAAAAATGGGAGGTATTGCTTTGAAAAAACGATTATCGTGGATTTCCGTTTGTTTGCTGGTGCTGTTCTCGGCGGCGGGGATGCTGTTTTCAACGGCTGCCAAGACGGATACATCTTCTCACAAGGCGCACACTGAAGCACAGGTTATCAACACGTTTGACGGGGTTGCGGATTATCTTCAGACCTATCATAAGCTTCCTGATAACTACATTACAAAGTCAGAAGCGCAGGCCCTCGGCTGGGTTGCATCAAAGGGGAATCTTGCAGACGTCGCTCCGGGGAAAAGCATCGGCGGAGATATCTTCTCAAACAGGGAAGGCAAACTCCCTGCCAAAAGCGGACGGACGTGGCGTGAAGCGGATATTAACTATACATCAGGCTTCAGAAATTCAGACCGGATTCTTTACTCAAGCGACTGGCTGATTTATAAGACGACAGATCATTATAAAACCTTTACAAAAATGAGATAAACACATACAAAAAACGGCTTCCCTGCGGAGGCCGTTTTTTTTGCAGAGAACCTGCGAGCTTCATATAAAATGAGCAGTAAATTTTTCTTCAAACTCTGACCGGTCTATTCTGCTGTTTTCCGCCGTGCCATCGTGTTTTTTTATTGTTATATTGCGTTCAGACAGAACCATGTGCCCTTCCGGTGTCCGCTTAGAAGCAAGCAGGCGTTTGTTGAAAGGAGAGCGTTCATGTTCAAAGATTGTTTGTTTCATAGACTTGAGGTCCTTTTCATCGATTTCTTCAAGCGAAAATGCGTAACCTGTCTGCCAGCCGTCCCCTTTGTTCATTTCAAGCAGGTATGTTCCGAATTCCGTCTCTTCTATCTTCACGCGGAACGCTCCGGCCGCTGATACCGTCTCGTCTCCCGACATCGGCACAGGCTGCATGGCGAGATTGAGGCCGAAGCCTGCATCAGCGATGTACTCATTTTCCCCGGCGGAAAGAAGTACGGCCGCATGTGTGCCGGGCAGCGCCCAGCCGTTTTTCCAGACCGTTCCGCGGATCAATTTGACATCAAATCCGGCATCTTTCAGGATGAAATAAAGCAGTCCATTCAAGTCATAACAAAGGCCGCCATGAGGTTCCTTCACCATGTGCCGCCACAGTCCTTCTTTCGTGACGTCATATTCTTTTTTGGACAAAACCGCGCGATTTTCAAACGGAAACCGATACGCGAGCGCCTTTAAAAACTCCGGCAGGTTGCTGAAATCGAGGGAATCCTTTTCCCAGCCTATCGTTTGATAACAATCTTTCAGAAACTCATTCATCGTTCCGTCCCCCTTACAAAGTGTTTACACTTCTTCCTGCACATAAGCGGACAACTTTTCCAGCGCTTCCTTTTCATCGTCGCCTTCAGCGATCAGAGTGACTTCCGTCCCCGTGCTGACCGCCAGACTCATTAATCCCATAATGCTTTTGGCATTCACTTTCTTGCCGTTTTTCTCAAGAAACACATCTGATGCAAAACGATTTGCCTCCTGTACAAACAATGCAGCGGGACGCGCCTGCAATCCCGTCTTTAAACGCACTTCCACTTTCCCCTGAACCATAAGATCTCCCCTTTTCTGTACGGTTATTTCAAAGTGATGCTTTGTCCTGTACGCAGCTGTTCTGCGATTTCATCGAGCTTTCTCAGCCTGTGATTGATGCCGGATTTGCTGATTTTCCCGCTTGCAACCATTTCCCCCAGTTCTTTCAGCGTGACCTCCTGATAATCAATCCGCAGCTGCGCAATTTCGCGAAGCTTTTCCGGCAGCGCTTCAAGACCGATCCGTTCATCAATGTATTTAATATTTTCCACCTGTCTGAGAGAAGCACCGATGGTTTTGTTTAAGTTTGCTGTTTCACAATTGACGAGGCGGTTCACTGAGTTTCTCATGTCTCTGACAATCCGCACATCTTCAAAACGCAGCAGTGAATTGTGAGCGCCGATGACATTCAGAAATTCAGTAATTTTTTCCGCCTCTTTTAAATACGTAATATAGCCTTTTTTCCGTTCAAGCGTTTTGCTGTTCAGATGAAATTCATTCAGCAGCGCGCATAATGAATCGTTATGTTCCTTATAAAGCGAGAAGATTTCCAAGTGGTACGACGATGTTTCGGGATTATTCACAGATCCCCCCGCCAAAAACGCCCCTCTCATATAAGAACGTTTGCAGCAGCGTTTCGCCACCAGTTCCTCAGAAATATTCCGTTCAAATACAAAGTTCTCTCCGAGGATTTTCAATTCCTCTAAAATCAGCTTTGCATTTTCAGAAAAGCGCACAATATAAACATTGTTTTTTTTCAGCCGCATTTTTTTTCTGACTAACAGTTCGACCGATACATCATATTGTTTCTTCAGCAATGTATAAATACGGCGGGCAATCGCCGCATTTTCGGTTTGAACGTCAAGCACGAGATGGCGGTTTGAAAATGACAGTGAACCGTTCATCCGAATCAGCGCGGACAGCTCCGCCTTGGCGCAGCAGTCCTTCACTTCCAGATTCGTCAGTTCTTTTTTTGTTTCCGATGCAAATGACATATTAGCCACCTCATTTCAAAAGGCCTCTAGTCCCTTAATAAATCGACAAGAAGAGAAGCCACTTTATGTGTATCGTGACGGATTACGCCATTTTTATACGTGATAATCTGATCCCTGATGACCTCAAGCCCCATGGATTTCAGCTTTTCAACATTGAAGTCGACGGGCCGGGCCAGCTCTTTCGCATATTTGCTTTTGATTTCGTCAGGGATCTCCTCATTGTTGATTAAGATCGTGTCGATAAACGGCTGCTCCATATGATCGTTCAGCGCCTTGACATGGTCGGCCGCACTGTATTGCAGCGTCTCTCCGGGCTGTGTCATGACGTTGCATATATATACTTTTTTGGCCGCAGCCTTGACGACTTCCTCTCCGATTTTCGGAACGAGCAGATTCGGAAGAATGCTTGTGTACAGGCTTCCCGGACCGATAATGATTAAATCGGCCTGACGGATGACGTCAATCGTTTCCGGGAGCGGATCAATTTTTTCAGGCGTAAGAAACACCCGTTTAATCCGCTGGCCGTAAGAAGGGATTGTCGATTCTCCGGAGACGACCTGCCCGTCCTCCATTTCAGCGTGAAGAACGACACTGGTGTTGGCAGCAGGCAGCACTCTGCCGCGGACATTCAGCACCTTGCTCATTTCGGTGACAGCGTGAAAGAAATCACCGGTTATATTTGTCATCGCTGCCAAAATCAAATTGCCGAGCGAATGTCCGGTTAAGTCGCTTCCTTTGTTGAAACGGTGCTGAAACAGATTTTCAACGAGCGGCTCAACATCTGACAAAGCGGCCAGTACGTTACGGATGTCACCCGGCGGCGGAATTTGAAGTTCATCCCGCAGACGGCCTGAACTTCCGCCGTCATCAGCAACTGTCACAATCGCCGTAATATCAACGGGCTTATGCTTTAACCCCCGAAGCAGCACGGACAGACCCGTTCCGCCGCCGAAGATTGCGATTTTCGGCTTCTTATTCATTTCCGGCTTCTCTTTTCAATGTCCCGGTGAGTGACATGAGTATAGAAATCTTTTTTAAAATAGTCAGCCAAATACTCAGCGAGCGTGACGGAGCGGTGCTGGCCGCCCGTACAGCCGATCGCGATGACAAGCTGGCTTTTACCTTCCCGCTTATAAGACGGAAGCATAAAGCCGAGCAGATCAACAAGCTTTTCAATAAACTTTTGTGTTTCGTTCCACTTCATCACATAGGATGACACTTCCTCATCTTTCCCCGTAAGCGGCCTCATGCTTTCAATGTAGAACGGATTCGGCAGAAACCTTACATCAAACACGAGGTCGGCATCTATCGGAAGCCCGTATTTGAAACCGAATGACATTACGTTCACTGTAAATGTTTCACCTTGGTTCGTGGCGAAATGCGCCACGATTTTTTCACGCAGATCACGCGGTTTCATATCCGATGTGTCATAGATCAGCTGAGAGCGCCCTTTCAATTCTTCAAGCAGCTGGCGTTCCAGCGCGATTCCTTCGAGAGGAAGCCCGGTAGCGGCCAGCGGGTGAGAACGCCTCGTTTCTTTGTATCTCGTCACAAGGATGGAATCCTTAGCGTCTAAAAAGAGAATGCGCGGTGTAATCCACGGATTTTCCGCCATTTCATCCAGCGCCTCAATCAGCCTGTCAAAAAATTCACGTCCCCGCAGATCCATGACAAGCGCGACCTTGCTCATTTTTGAACTTGATTCTTTCATCAGCTCCAAAAATTTCGGCAGCAAGGAAGGCGGCAGATTGTCGACGCAAAAATAGCCGAGATCCTCAAAGCTTTGAATGGCGACGGTTTTCCCCGCTCCAGACATTCCCGTAATGATGACGAGCTGAATATCATGGTTTTCATTCATACTCATCTTTCTCCCCCCTGCGGTCTTTCTTTTATTTGATAAGCTGCGGATCTAAACGATAGCTGAGCAGCTCGAAGTCCGGCGTATACGTAAAGGTGCCGTGCAAAAGCCCTTGGCCCTTGATCATAAAATCAAGGATATGCCCGTCTCCGGGGGCCATCGGAAGGCTGTGGATATCTTTTACGTCATGCCACTTCAGAACGCCTTCCTCTGATTCAGCGACATTCCGCCCCGTGTACGAGTCGGCGACGAAAGTAAACATCATCCACTCTGACACGATTTGTTCCTGTTCCTTAATAATAAAGGTAAACACGCCTTTTAACTGCGGATTTAGTATATAAATGCCCGTCTCTTCTCTGTACTCTCTGATGACGGAATCTCTGACGGACTCGCCGCTTTCCATCTTCCCGCCGGGCGCGACCCACCAGCCCCGTCTCGGCTTTTGGAGAAGGAGAACCTGATCATCTGTCTGCAGCACACAATTTGTCACTCTTTGCACAAGTACGTCACCTAACCTTCTCAACAAATCATCGTCTCTTCATTATACCGTTTCGGCATGTCTCTCACAATGCAGAGACACCGACATCCTTTTCTTTTATTTGACAGAAAACAGAAAATCGCAAAAAAAGGGCACGGATACTGGAATCCGTGCCAAAGTGTATTCATTAAAAAGGGGGTCAATTACTACATTCATCTTAAAACATCAGTATTTCACCCGTGTTACAGCGTAATTAAAACACAGTAACGATTCAAAAACTGAACATTACAGTGATTATTTAACGGTTTTGAGCGTTTCCTCAAGCTCTTCCACATAATGCTGAACACTTTGAGCCGCAATACTTCCGTCGCCTGTCGCCGTTACGATCTGGCGGAGCGTTTTTTCACGGATGTCTCCCGCGGCGAAAATGCCTGGAACTTTTGTTTCCATTTGAGCGTTTGTTTCAATGTAGCCTTCTTCATTTGTGATGCCCAAGTTCTCGAACGGTTTAGAAAGCGGAAGCATACCGATATAAATAAAGACGCCGTCAGCTTTGAATTCTTCCTCTTCTCCCGTCACGGTATCCACAAGAGTAAGTCTGCCGACTTTTCCGTTTTCCTCATGGATTTCTTTTACGGTTTTGTTCCATTTGAAGTCAATTTTCTCATTGTCAAAGGCACGCGCCTGAAGAATGCTTTGCGCACGCAATTTGTCACGTCTGTGAACGATGGTGACTTTTGAAGCGAAGCGTGTCAGATAGACGCCTTCTTCAACGGCGGAGTCTCCGCCGCCGACAACGACAAGCTCTTTATTTTTAAAGAACGCGCCGTCACAAACCGCGCAGTACGATACGCCGCGGCCGCCCAGTTCTTTTTCGCCGGGAACACCGATCTTTTTGTATTCCGCTCCGGCAGAAATGACGATGGCACGCGCTTTATATTCTTTTGAACCGGCTTTGACCGTTTTATATTCTTTACCGTCAACGATTTCTTTAATATCGCCGTACGCATATTCCGCACCGAATTTTTTCGCATGTTCAAACATTTTATTAGAAAGTTCAGGGCCGAGAATGCTTTCAAAACCCGGATAGTTTTCAACATCCTCCGTGTTGGCCATCTGGCCGCCCGGAATTCCTCTTTCGATCATTAATGTGGATAAGTTCGCTCGTGATGTGTAAACAGCAGCGGTCATCCCCGCCGGACCCGCGCCGATAATGATCACATCATAAATTTTTTCTTCTGACACCATGATTCACTCCTTTTCGAAATGGGGCGCACCCTATATGACTAAGAATCCCCATCAATCGTATTCCTTACCCATATCCTATTAAATCTGAAGGCAATTCGCTATTTTTTTGCTCATTTTTCTGAAAAACCGTGATTAGGCAGCTCCTGAGCGGGTATACAAATAAAGAAAGAGCCTTCCGGGATAGAAGGCCCTTGTCTTATTCATTATTGAACGACACGTCTTACATTACCGTTGAAATATTTTTTCCAATAAGGGTTGCTCATAGAATCGATAGATACACCATGCGATGTATTATCGTTCAGGAACGTTCCGTTGCCTAAGTAGATGCCGACGTGGCCGTTTGTTTTATACGTGTTGAAGAACACTAAGTCTCCGCGTTTCATATCAGACGCACTGACAGCTTTCCCTCTGTTAATTAAAGTATCTGTGCTTGTTCCGCTGACAGGTCCGAGGTTAACGCCTGCGTTAGCATAAGCCCAGCGTACGAATGAAGAGCAGTCAAAAATACGGTTGTCAATATCAGATTGAGTGCGTCCGCCGCCGAATTTGTACGGAGATTTACCCACAAGGCTTGATCCTACGCTGATGGCGCCTTCAATACCGCCAGAATTTGAAATAACAGATCCGCCGTCAGAATCATCTGAACCGCCGCTGTTATGAGATGATCCGCCTGAAGTGCTCTTGCTTGAGCTGTCAGATGAATCAGATGATGTTGAAACAGCCGCTTTTTTCACAGTTTTAACCGTCGATGCCGGCTGGCTGTCATCTTTTTGGTTTTGGTCTTCAGAAGCTTTTTGCGCTTCTTCCTGTTTTTTGATCAGGGCAGCCGCTGCAGCCTGCTCAGCTTTAATGCGCTTCTGTTCTTTTTCAGTGTCAGCTTTTTCGTTTGCAAGCTTTGATGCTTCTTTTTTCAGATCAGAGATAGCGGAAGCCGCTTTTTTCTGGCCGTTTTTCGCTTCGTCGAAAAGCTTGTCTTTCTGATCAAGCTGTTTGTTCAGGTCTTTTTGCATAGACTCGAGTTTCGCAAGATCATCTTGAACTTTTTTCAGCTTCACGTTAAGTTCAGCTTCTGCGTCTTCGAGTTTCGCTTTATCCTGCTCCTGCTGTTTGATCAGGTCTTTATCCGCATCAACGATAGAAGATACCGCAGTCGCACGGGAAATGAAGTCTCCGAAGCTTGTCGCCCCTAAAAGAACATCTATGTATCCTTGAGAACCGCCGTTTTCCTGTAAAGAACGAACGCGTTTTTTCAGGATTTCATTGCGTTTTTCAATACGCGCTTCTGTTTCTTTGATTTCTTTTTTCAAATCAGCGATCTGCTTTTTCGTTTTTTCGTTTTCAGCTTTTTTATCTTCGATTTTATTGCTTGTATCCAACGCTTTAGCGTTAATGTCTTTCAGTTCTTTTTCAATCTTAGCCTGCTTGTCCTGAAGCTTAGACAATTCTCTTTCCTTTGCTTCAAGGCTTGAAGCCACCTCAGATTGCTTGCTTTCAATTTTTGCTTTTTTGCTGTCTAATGTTTCCGCCGATGCAGTTTTTGTAAACGGGATCAAAAAACTGCTTGTCCCGATGACGGAAGCCAAACCAAGTGTTAATAAACTCTTTTTCACTTTTTCTTTCCTCCCTTTTACTTTAAACCTGTTCTCATTTGGAATTCTATTATGAACATCAAAGTTACGCTCCCTCACATACCCGTGAGGCTGATGATTTTTATGTATGAATCTTTAAATCTTTTAAATTGGTATAGATTATACAGCACATGTAAAATAAACTAATCTCTTATGTACGAGACTCATTATACCATCATGTTTCGACAATTTTTATTACAGTTATATTTCAATGTGATTGCAAATCTCATATTTTGCAAAATAAACGGTGATTACGGCCTGATTTCGATTCGAAAAGCAAAAAAATACGTATGAATACCTCTTTTTTCGGCGGTAAAGTTCTGTTTTGCCCCTTTCTGATAAAAAAAGAACCGACTCTTTATATAGAAAGAATCGGTTTTATTCTAAAATATCATCTATTTGTCTGATGTATTTCGAAAGTGTTGCCGGGGTTATACCGTAAACGGCGGCCGTTTCTTTTTTCGTCGTTTTTTCGCCGTTTGCTTCTTTCCATACATATGCGATGGCTGCGGCCCATGCCCGCTCATTCTGTACGGCAGCGGCGGCGCGGATGTGCTGAATGGCGTGAAAAACCCAGCAGCTCATGACGTCAGTTTTTAAACTGTCGGCTTCCGCTTTCTCCAGAAGCTTGACCGTCCGATACGTGAACAGCGCATCACCGGAGACGCCTGAAACGCCTTTTTCACCGGAAAGCAGCAGTCTGACGAAATCTTGTTCAAACGGTGAAACGGCGCGTTTTGCCGTCAGAACTTTTTCAAGCTGGTTCCGCTCTCCTTCAGCGCTGCTGATATAATAGGCGGCAAGCCGCTGTTCAAGTGAAGCAGGCAGCGGTTCCTGCCGCTCCGCCCAAGGCGCGGGCCGGTCTGATTCGGGAAATTCGGCTTCGGCCTTTTTCCAAATGGTTTCCGCAAATTCTATGCGGCCTGTCCCGTAGGCTGAGGCGGCCAGCCAGTAATAAAACGTTTCGTCGCCTTCGAATCCGCTTTTGTAAAGAGAACGGAGCCATTTATAACCGAGATCATGTCTGCCGACAAGCGCAAGCGTCGCCCCCAGCTTATAGCGCTGTTCGAATAAAATCGGATACACATTGGCGAGTCTTCCGCTCAATTCTCCGACTTTTTCATCTTCCCTCTCGTAATAGCAGAATACAAGGAGGTTGCACAGGGCATGGAGATTGCCTTCATTTTTCTCAAGCACTTCGAATACCGTTTGTTTCGCTTTTGTGACATTGCCTGAGTAAAAGTAAGCGAGCGCCAGGTTGTTGTATGCAGACCAAAGCTCGGGGTAATCGGCCGTAATCTCTTCAAGCATGACAACCGCTTCATGAAGCTGGCCGCTCTCAAGAAGCGCTTTTGCCCGATCCTGCCTGATCAGCAGCTCATCCTGGTCATAGAGCGATTCGTTTTCACCCGCTTCGCCGAAATCCAAAAGCTCCATCAGATTTTCAATTTCTTCGCTGAATTCCCCGTCCGGATCGGCATCTGAATAAGCCGCTGCTTCTTTGTATGCTTCCTGAAAGAGCCCCAAATGCGCGAAATTATTCGCCTTAAAGTAATGACACTCGGGCATTTCTTCTTTCAGGTTCACCAAAATAAAGTCGAACAGCTCATTTGACTGCTGGTAGTGGCCCATTTCAGAATAAATGACGGCCAGCCGGGACAGCATTTCGGAATCATTCGGCTCGAGGTGGACGGCCCGCTGAATCAGTTTGCTGGCCCGCTTTAAATTCCGCTCTTTATATGCTTTTAAGCCTTTATGAAAAAAATATTGTCCATCCTGAAGCAGCTGGACAATTTGCGCGTGCTTTTTCTGTTCAGAAGTGTGTTTTCCCACAAATATCCTCCGTTTTATACGTATTACCGTCAGTAGTATACCATAAAACGGTTTCACCTCAATAGTTCAAAAGACAGGATCGGCTTCGTTTTTTACTGGCTGGTTCGACCAGATTTTAGCTGTTTTTTTCACGAGGCTCGGCTGGAAGAATGACACGGAAAAGGGTTCCTTCGCCGCGCTTGCTCTCAACCTCTATCAAACCGCCGTGCAGCTCTGCGATTTTTTGGGCGATGGACAGGCCGAGCCCGCTTCCTCCTTCGTTTCTCGCCTTGTCCGCTTTATAAAACCGTTCAAATACACGCTCCGCCTGTTCAGGCTCCATTCCGATTCCGTCGTCGGCGATTTCGACAGCCGCCGCTCCCGGCAGATCTGCAATTTTAACGGAAATGCGGCCGCCTTCACCGGTAAATTTTACGGCATTGTGAATCAGATTCATCCATACTTGGCTGAGCAGTGCTTCATCTCCGTACACATACGACTCCTGTAAATCAATGAGAAACTCAATCTGTTTGGCGGACCATTCAGGCTCACAGGTCAATATGGTGCGCCGCAGCTGTTTGTCAATGCGGAACGGTTTTTTTTGTATCGGTTCGGTTTGGCGTTCGAGCGCAGTGAGCTTCAGCAGATTTTCACTGATTTTTGATAATCGTTCTGTTTCTGTTTCGATGATGTGTAAGTAGCGCCCCCGCTCCTCATATGATAAATCCGGTTTTTTCAGAAGGTGCGCGTAGCCCTTTAATGAAGTGAGCGGGGTTTGGATTTCATGGGAAACGTTCGAAATAAATTCTTGTTTCAGTTTTTCCATTTCACTCAGTTCCGCGGCGAGTGTCGACAGTTCATCAGCCAATTTCGTCACGGGATGGTTCCGCTCAATCTTCTCCATTTTCCGGGAAGCGGCCGCTGTGAAGTTGCCGCTCGACATTTGCTTGATCGTGGCGGTCAGCGAATCCCAGATCGCATGATGCCTTTCACGTGCTGACTTTGAAAAAATAAACATCGTTACGAACAGCAGGCCGAAAACAAGCCAAAGCGTCAGAATCTGCTCGGCGTACGGCACAAGCAAAATCGGCCATATGAGACCGAATCCCTGAACAATCAGGTGAGCCGCCAGCCATAAGAATGCGGTGACGGTGAGAAGGATGATGATTTTTCCAGCCGTTCTGAAGATCCGTTTCATCCTGTCACCACAAACCGATACCCGAGCCCCCGCACCGTATGGATGGCAAACGGATAGTCTTTTTCCGGAAACCGTTCTCTCAGCCTTTTAATATGCACATCAACGGTACGCTCGTCACCTTCATAATCAAAGCCCCAAATATCTTCTATTAGTTGTTCTCTTGAAAACGTCTTATTCGGATAACCAGCGAGCTTAAATAAAAGCTCAAATTCACGCCGGGGCAATGTCAATCCCGCTCCGCCGCCGCGCGTTACGGTGCGGGATTGCTTATCTAATGTGACCGTTCCGATGGTCAGCAGTTTTTCAGCGGTGATCCGGTACCGTTTCAGCAATGCTTTGACTCTTGCTTCCAGCTCAAGCGGCTCAAACGGTTTGACGAGATAATCATCCGCTCCGGAAGTAAAACCTTGCACTTTGTCCAGCGTTTCGCCTTTTGCCGTCAGCATCAAAATCGGAATGTCCGTAAAGCTGCGGACGGCTTCACTGACTTCAAACCCGTCCATTTTCGGCATCATCACATCCAGTATGATGAGATCTATAGGTGCTGATTCGATCAGCCGCACCGCCGCTTCCCCGTCCTCCGCTTCTGCGACGTCAAAACCGCTCTGCTCCATCATAAGGCGGACAAGCTCACGGATATGGCGGTCATCATCCGCAACCAATATGACAGCCATGAAAATCCCTCCTTCTGCTTTTTTCTTTTCATGAATCGACATGATGTCTATAAACCGAATTTTTTCATTGTCTCCTGTACCGGCATACACGCTTATGGCTTGGTTCTTCACCGACCGTACACCCGTATGAACAGGACTCCGGCTGCAAAATAAAAAGCAGCTTTTTCAGCTGCTTTTTATTCATAAAGTCTTGCTTTACACAGCTTTGTTTTCTAAGTCGGCATTCAGCTTCAGCTGCTGCTCCGCAAAATCGCGGTACAGCGAATGGGATGCCATTAATTCATGGTGTGTGCCCCGTCCGGTGATTTCACCCTGTTCGACAAAGAGAAGCTGATCTGCATCCACAACCGTGGATAAACGGTGGGCGATCACGATGGTGGTCCGCCCTTCCATTAAGACTTCCAGCGCCTGCTGCACCCATTTTTCAGATTGGCTGTCCAGACTTGATGTCGCTTCATCAAGCATCAGAATGCTCGGGTTGCGAAGGAGCGCTCTGGCAATGGCGATGCGCTGGCGCTGTCCGCCTGACAGCATAATTCCCCGCTCACCGACCTCGGTTTCAAATTTCTTCGGTAAGTCTTCAATAAATTGCAGAGCGTAGGCCATGTCAGCCGCTTGCCTCAGTTCCTCATCGGTCACCTCGCGTTTTAATCCGTAGCAGATATTGTCGCGGATGGTGCCTGACATTAACGGGCTTTCTTGCGACACGTAGCCGATATGCTCCCGCCATGACTCAAGGGAATACGCATCAATCGGTTCATTTCCGAGCAGGATGCTGCCCGCAGTCGGATTGTAGAATCGTTCAAGCAGCTTAAATAACGTTGTTTTTCCGCCGCCGCTCGGTCCGACGATCGCGGTGACTTTGCCGGCTTCAATCGTAGCCGTAATGTCTTTTAAGATGGTTTGATCTGTTTTGTAGCCGAATGAGACTTGTTCAAGCTTAATCGGCTGATCTGCGTTTTCAATGGCTTTTCCGGTTTGGATATCTTCTTCTTTTTCTGCAAGAATATGAATCATCCGTTCCGTTGCGCCGACGGATTTTTGAAGCTGTGTGAAAAATGAAGTGATCTGGCCCATCGGCATAATGATCTGAAACAAATACAGGATAAAGGCAACGAGTGCGCCGGCTGTCAATTCACCGGATGATACCTGCATCCCGCCGTACCCGATGACAGCGACCAGCGCCGCCATTAATACAAGTGTAATAAGCGGGCCTACGAGCGACTGCACCTTCGCTTCACGCAGCCCGAGTTTAAAGAGCGCCATGATGCCTGCTTTTCCGCGTCCGTATTCCGCTTCTTCAGCGTTTGACGCTTTTACAAGCCTGATTTCTGGGAGGATGTGGTTTAATAATCCGGTGAATCTCGCCGTTTCATCCTGTGTTTCCCGAGAAATTTTAAACATTTTCCGGCCGATCGGCACTAAAATCACCGCAGCCAGCGGCACGACGATCAGCACGAGCAATGTGAGCTTCCAGTTCATGAAAAATAAGATCGTCAGTGACCCGATAACGGAAATGATTCCGGTAATAAATCCGCTGATATTGTTTGTGATCAGCTCTTTTACCACCATTGTGTCATTGGTGACACGGCTGATCGTTTCTCCCGTGGCGTTTTTGTCAAAATAAGAGACGGGCAGTTTAATTAATTTCTGCCACAACAAATCACGCAGTCCCGAGATGATTTTCTGGCCGCTGTAGTTCAGGGCGTAGGTGGCGTAGGCGCTTAATGCGGCCTGTACGATAAACACGGCTGCGATGATTCCGATTTGCACGCCTGACAGCGACGACATGGAAAAGCCGTCAACGAGCTGCTTTGTCAACAGCGGAATCAGCAGGCTGACGAGCGTTGTCACAATACTGAGAGACAGCGCGAAGGCCAGCATACCGTATGATGGTTTTGTTTTTTTGACTAATGAAAAGAATGAGCTGAATTTCCCTTTAGGTTTTGGTTGTTTATTCGGCATATGTTTTCCTCCTATATCACTGTTTATACTATAACGGATGTGCATGAACGGAATATGAACAAAACGTATATTTTTGATAAAAACCAAAATAAACTCTATTAGTCAATATTATCAAATTCATCTGCCTCCGGTTGCGGAAATAAGGAATATTTAATTGAATGTTTAAGTTTGACAGATTAAAAACCTCACGGATCTCTCCGTGAGGTTTGTTTTACTCAGATGCTGAATGGCGTTTTGCAAGGACGTCAAGCACGTCGTCCAAAGGAAGCGACTGCTCACGCAGAAGAACGAGCAAATGATACAGCAAATCCGCCGCTTCCCATTTTAATTCTTCTTGGTCGCGGTTTTTCGCGGCGATAATAACCTCTGCGGCTTCTTCGCCGACTTTTTTGAGGATTTTATCGACGCCTTCCCGAAACAGATACGTTGTGTAGGCTCCGTCAGGCATCTCCGCCTGCCGTTTGGCGATTACGCTTTCCAGTTCATTTAAGATGCCGAAACGATCCTGCGCATCCGCTTTTTCCGGAGAAAAGCAGCTGTAGCTTCCCTTATGGCATGCGGGTCCTGAAGGCTCCGCAAGCACGACAAGAGCATCTTGATCGCAATCATAGCGGATGGCTTTCACCTTTTGGGTATTCCCCGACGTCGCTCCTTTATGCCACAGCTCCCCGCGTGAACGGCTGTAAAACCAGGTTTCTTTCGTTTCTATCGTTTTTTCGTAGGATTCACGATTCATATAAGCCAGTGTCAGTACTTCTTTGCTTGCCGCATCCTGCACGATGGCGGGAATCAGTCCGGCCTCGTCAAACCGCAGTTCATCTGCCCGTTTCATCTCACATTCACCCCGTGTTTCTTCATATAATCTTTCACTTCTTTTATAGATGTCTCTTTGTAATGGAAAATGGAAGCTGCAAGCGCGGCGTCCGCTTCACCGATCGTGAAGGCTTCAAGCATATGGCGCGCGCTGCCGGCTCCCCCTGACGCAATGACGGGCACCGGGACGGCACGTGTGACAAGCTGTGTGAGCGTATGATTAAAGCCTGTTTTCTCACCGTCTGCGTCCATGCTTGTCAGCAGGATTTCACCCGCTCCCCGGCTGACGGCTTCTTTTGCCCAGGCCGTGACTTCCCACTCGGTTTTCTTTCTGCCGCCGTGCGTGTACACTTTATAGCAATCCGAATCTTCATCATACTTTGCGTCAATCGCCGCTACGATGCATTGCGAGCCGAAAAAATCTGCTCCTTCCGTAATCAGCTCGGGGCGGAGGACGGCCGCTGTATTAACGGATACCTTGTCAGCGCCGGCGCGCAGCATTCGTTTCATATCGCTTAATTGATTGATTCCGCCGCCGACCGTAAACGGAATCGCCAGTTTTGCCGCAACCTGTTCTACGACGTCTGTCATCGTCTTGCGGCCTTCGTGAGAGGCGGAAATGTCGAGAAAAACAAGTTCGTCAGCGCCCTCTCTGTCGTAAGCTTCGGCCAGCTCGACAGGATCGCCCGCATCTTTCAGCCCGAGAAATTGAATGCCTTTGACGACGCGGCCTTCTTTCACATCGAGACACGGAATGATTCGTTTCGTGATCATGCGTCCTTCACCCCGCTGAGCGCTTCGGCCAATGTAAATTGTTTTGCATACAGCGCTTTTCCGATAATCGCTCCCGATACGCCGGCGTCTTTGAAGCGGGCCAGTGCTTTGAGGTCGGCGACTGAGCTGACTCCGCCTGAAGCGATGACGGTTTTTCCCGTTGCTTTTGCGAGCTGAACGGTGCTTTCGATGTTCGGTCCTGACAGCATGCCGTCAGTTGCAATATCCGTGAAAATGAAGGTTTCCGCTCCTTCGGCCGCCAATTCACGGCCCAGATCGGCCGCCCTTACCGAGGATGTTTCCAGCCAGCCTTCCGTCGAGACATATCCGTTCCTTGCATCAAGACCGATCGCGATTTTGCCGCCGTATTGTTTCAGCATGCTCTTCACAAATGCCGGATCGGAAACGGCCGAGCTGCCGAGAATAACGCGATCAACACCTTGTGATAAATAACCGTATACATCCGCTTCAGAACGGATCCCGCCGCCGATCTCGACTTTGGCATCAAGCTGCCGCGCAATGTCAAGAACATGCCTGTCGTTTACTTTCCTGCCTGCTTTCGCGCCGTCAAGGTCCACGAGATGAATCCATTCGGCGCCTTCTTGTGCAAATTGCGCCGCCATGTCTAAAGGAGAGTCACCGTATATCGTTTCCTTGCCGTAATCGCCTTGAATGAGGCGGACGCATTTGCCGTTTCTCATATCGATTGCCGGATATAATGTAAAAGCGTTCATTTCTTCACCTTCTGTTCCGCTGCCATTTTTGTAAATTGCGTTAAGATCGCCATTCCGGCCGTGCCGCTTTTTTCCGGGTGAAACTGTGCACCGAAGACATTACGTTTCCCGACGACCGCCGGAACACGAACGCCGTACTCAGCGCTTGCCAGAAGATCGCCGTCTTCCATCCCGTCTATATAATAGGAATGGACAAAGTAAACGAAGCCTTCTTCCGCTTCCGAAAGCAAAGGAGACGTTTGGTGAAACGTCAGCCGGTTCCAGCCCATATGCGGCACCTTCAGCTTGTTTCCTTCGGCATCTCTGTCTTTGAGTCTCACAGCTTTTCCGGCTAATAAACCAAGTCCTTTTGCAGAGCCGTTTTCGGTGCTTTCTTCGAAAATGAGCTGCATGCCGAGGCAGATGCCGAGGAGCAGCTTCCCCTCGTCAACCATACGGTGTATGAATTGATCAAGCTTCGCGCTGCGTAAATTGTCCATGGCGTCACTGAATGATCCGACACCGGGGAGAATAAAAGCATCCGCTTTTTCAAGCTCTTCCGGCCGGTCTGATACGACATACGGGACACCGACGCGTTCCAGCGCCTTCGACACGCTGAATAAATTGCCCATACCGTAATCAATTACACCGATCATTTACAGCATTCCTTTCGTAGACGGCACACCCTTGACACGCGGATCAATGGATGACGCTTCGTCCAGCGCTCTGCCAAGCGCCTTAAACACGGCTTCTATCATATGATGCGTATTCGTGCCGTAATGAACGATGACGTGCAGATTCATTCTCGCTTCCAGCGCCAGTTTCCATAAGAATTCATGTACCAGCTCAGTATCAAACGTTCCGACTTTCGCTTGCGGAAATGCAGCGCGCATCTCAAGGTGCGGCCGGTTGCTCAGGTCTACGGCGACTTGGGCGAGCGCTTCGTCCATCGGTACCAGCGCTGATCCGTACCGTTTGATCCCTTTTTTATCACCGAGCGCCTCCAAAAAAGCCTGCCCTAAGCAGATGCCGATGTCTTCAGTCGTGTGGTGATCATCTATCTCCGTATCGCCTTTTGCGTCAACAGTTAAATTGAATTGCCCGTGCTTTGTGAACAAATCAAGCATATGAGTCATAAACGGCACATCCGTGCTGATGTCGGCTTTTCCTTCTCCATCTATTTCGAAAGCCAGCTTAATATCGGTCTCATTTGTTGTTCTGGCGCGTTCCGCTTTTCTCATCGGTCATTCCTCCGTTTCTCGCTTCAATCGATCTTGCGTGCGCTTCAAGCCCTTCCAGTCTCGCGAAGGCGGAAATGCTGTCCGCGTGCGTTTCAAATGCCTTCCGGCTGTATGAGATGATGCTCGATTTCTTTTGAAAATCTGTTACATTCAACGGGCTTGAAAACCGCGCCGTTCCGTTTGTCGGCAAAACGTGATTCGGTCCGGCAAAATAATCGCCGACCGGTTCAGCGCTGTATCGCCCTAAGAAAATCGCCCCCGCGTGTCTGATGCTTCCAAGCAAAGCCTCCGGCGAATGCGTCATGATTTCTAAATGCTCGGGCGCCAGCGCATTCACCGTGTCCACCGCATCTTCCATCGATTCCGCGATATAAATGCGGCCGTGATCCTTGATCGACGCTTCGGCGATTTCTTTGCGCGGCAGGGTCTGAAGCTGTTTATCCACCTCATCTGATACGGCTTCGGCAAGCTTCCGTGAGTCGGTGACAAGCACGCTTGAGCTGAGCGTATCGTGTTCGGCCTGTGAAAGCAGGTCAGCGGCGACTTCTTTGGGCACCGCCGTATCGTCTGCCAGGACCACGATTTCACTGGGCCCGGCAATCATGTCAATATCCACAACGCCGAAGACTTCGCGCTTCGCGAGTGCTACAAATATATTGCCGGGGCCCGTGATCTTATCAACAGGCTGTATCGTTTCGGTTCCGTAAGCGAGCGCGGCAATCGCCTGCGCGCCTCCCGCTTTGTAAATTTCCTTTATGCCGAGCTCAGACGCCGCCGCCAGAACGCCCGGCGAAAGGCGGCCGTCTTTTCCCGGAGGACTGACGAGAACGATCCGTTCCACTCCCGCAGCGAGAGCGGGGATGACATTCATTAAAACGGAAGACGGATAAGCGGCCGTCCCGCCCGGCACGTATACGCCCGCGGAATCGAGCGCCGTTATTTTCTGCCCGAGCATCGTGCCGTCTTTGCGATGGTAAAACCACGAGGATTGCAGCTGGCGTTCGTGATATTCTTTAATATTGGCAATCGCCTGTCTGATCACTTCCAGCAGCTGATCATCAAGCAGACGGTACGCCTCGGTGACTTCCTCTGCACTCACGGCCATTTGGTTCAGGCTGATGCCGTCAAATGTTTTTGTATAGGCCAAAACGGCTTTGTCACCGTTTTGTCTGACGTCTTCAATAATCCCCCTGACGGTTTTCCGCTGCTCTTCGGTTCCGCTGTCGATGGAACGCTTCAGTGAGAACCGCTCGCTTCTATTTACTGCGGTTATTTTCATTGTGCCGTTTCTCCTTCCACAACCCTGGCCAGCCTGGCCGCCATTTCGTCGATTACATCATCCTTCATACGGTAGCTGACCGGATTGACGATAAAACGCGATGTGATGTCACAAATATGTTCTGATTCAACGAGACCGTTTTCTTTTAATGTCCGCCCGGTTGATACGATATCTACGATTCTGTCAGCAAGCCCGATTAAAGGCGCCAATTCAATGGAACCGTTCAGCTTAATGATTTCCACCTGCTCGCCCTGCTCTCTGAAATAACTTGACGCAACATTCGGATATTTCGTCGCAATCCTCGGGGCGACTCCGTTCCAATCCGCTCCGGGAAGCCCCGCAACGGCGAGATGGCATTTGCTGATTTTCAGATCGAGCACCTCATACACGTCACGCTCTTCCTCAAGCATGACATCCTTTCCGGCAATACCGGCATCAGCGACGCCATGCTCGACATAAGTCGTGACATCCATCGGCTTTGCCAGAATAAAGCGGAGATTTTCTTCAGGAACGTCAATGATCAGCTTTCTCGATTCTTCAAACTCCTCGGGCAGCCTGTACCCGGCCTGCCGCAGCAACCCGGCCGCTTCTTCGAATATCCGTCCTTTTGGCATTGCCATTGTGAGTACCTTACCCATTCTGCTCTTCCTTTCTGGCACCGATAAAGTATGTGACGTTTGCGAATGATTTTGTCATATGATCGATATTTTCAATGCCCGCCAGATCCTGCAGGACGACTTTTCTGCCTCTCGCCCTTTCTTCCTCCGCGAATAAAATGGCCTGCGCCCGCTGCTCCTTGCTGAAAATCACGGCATCCGCTTCACTAGTTTCTTCCTGGATGCCGAGCGCTTCAATCAGCCTGTCGATACGGAGCCCGAAACCCGTGGCGGGAGCGGGACTGCCGAAATGGCCGAGAAGATTGTTATAGCGTCCGCCGCTTCCGATGACAAAACCGACATTTGCCGCATACACTTCGAATAAAATTCCCGTGTAATAACTCATATGGCTTACCATATTCAGATCAAGGCGAATATGCTTGGCACATCCGTAATCCTCAAGAATGTCCCACAGGTCTTCCAGCTCCTGAATCAAGCTTTGTCCGGAGATGCCGATGATCTCCTCCGCTTTGGCGCAGATCTCTTTCCCGCCTCGCAATTCCAGAAGTGCGAGCAGCCGGCTTTTGTCTATTGACGAAAGCGGAAGCGATTTGACATGTTCCCTGTATCCCACGTAATTCTTCTCAAAGAGAAAGCGCCGCAGAACATCCGCCCGCTCAGCATTGCCCAGAACCTCGACAAACAGCTCATCAGCGAGTCCGGCATGGCCGATCGCGATTTTAAACCGGTGCAATCCCGCGTTTTTCAAAGCGCCGGCCGCCAGCGCAATCACCTCGGCGTCCGCGCTTGTTGATCCGTCGCCGATCAGCTCCGCGCCGACCTGTTCGAATTCGGCCGGACGTCCGCCTTCCCGCTCCTGAGCGCGATAGACGTTTGCCGCATACCCCGCTCTGAGCGGATGATTGTGTTTGTGCAGCTTAGACGCTGCCACCCTGGCAATCGGTCCGGTCATGTCAGGCCGAAGCACAAGCGTTTTTCCGTCCTGGTCGAGAAGCTTAAACAGCTGCTGTTCTTCAATGGCTGACTGGACGCCTACTGTTTCATAAAATTCAAGGGTCGGCGTCTCCATAAACTGATAACCCCATTTATCAATTAAATCCGTCAGTGTGAAACGGACTTTTTTCTTTGCTTCGTATAAACCGGGCAGCGTATCTCTCATGCCATGCGGTTTCTCAAACATAAACATTTGCCTTTTACACCTCCGCTTTTTCTGAAGGAAAATTCCGAATCCTTTAGTTCGCTAATATGATAATATGTTAGCAGATAAAAGAATGAATTGCAACGCCCAATGTCCGCCTATTCTTTTCCATAAACATGGCTAAAGAATGAACAAACCTGTAAACATATCGGAACGATCGAATCATATTGAGCAGAAGTGCTATAATACATAGAATAGCTTCAACAGAAACAAGGGAGAAGAATTGATAATGAAGACGCTTGGAACATTATGTGTGCTGATTCTGACAGCCGTCCTTGTCTATCTGGGATATAACATCTATACAAACGATATTCATTTGAATTTTTTCAATCAGCAGTCCGACGAGCCTGATGAGAAAACACCGTTAAAAGGGAGCGCGTCACCGCTGAATGTCGTTCTGTACAGACAGATGGATTCTCCCAGACTGTACAATGGCTGTGAGGTGACAAGCCTTGCCATGATTTTGAACAATGCCGGATATCATGTGTCAAAAAATACATTGGCGGATAAAATCAATAAAGTTCCGCTCACATACAGCAGCGGGCTGAAGGGAGATCCGAATGAAGGATTTGCCGGAGATATGGAAAACGGCCCGGGTTTAGGCGTTTATCATGAGCCGATTGATAAACTCGCCAAAGAATATGCGGGAAACAAAGTATACGATCTGACGGGAAAAGACATTTCTTCAGTGTACCGCCAGCTTGAAAAAGGGCGGCCGGTCTGGGTGATTACCACCACATCCTTTAAGCCGGTTGATAATATGCAGACTTGGAATACGCCGAACGGAAAGATCGACGTTACGTTCAGCATGCATAGCGTAGCCGTCACCGGTTATGATCACGATTATGTATACGTCAATGATCCTTACGGCTATAAAAACAGAAAAACAGATCGGTCTGACTTTGAAAAAGCCTGGAAGCAGATGGGCAGCCAGGCCATTGTGATCAAGTCATAAAAAAACCCCGCTGACGTTAATCAGCGGGGTTTTCCCATTCGTTCTTTCATTTCTTCGGCCGTATAGATCACCTGCATCGGATTTCCTCCGACAAACGCCCCGGCCGGGACATCTTTGTGCACCAGCGTGCCGGCTGATACAACGGCTCCGCTCCCGATGGTGACGCCGGGCAGAATGGTTGTGTTTGCCCCGATCATCACCTCGTCACCGATTGTGACAAAACCGGTCCGGTACTCATGTATTAAATATTCATGAGCCAAAATCGTCGTATTGTAGCCGATGATACTGTTTTTTCCGACAGTGATTTTTTCGGGAAACATGATATCCGGCATCACCATCAGCGCGAATGACGTCTGTTTTCCGACATTCATTTTCAAAAAGGTTCGGTACAGCCAGTTTTTCACGCTTAAAAACGGCGTATACCTTGCGATCTGAATGATGATGAAATTTTTCATCACCTTCAGAAAGGGAACCGTCTGATAAACATGCCACAATGAATTTGCACCTGAAATCGGATGGCGGTCTGTTTTTCTCACGGATTACTTCACTCCGGTGATGTGCAATAAATCACTCATTTTCTCGAGCATATAATCTGGTTCATAGGCGGAAAGCGTCTGTGCGCCTTTAATCGTCCACGCGACGCCGGCTGTTTTCGTGCCGGCGTTTTTTCCCGCCATGACATCGTGATAATTGTCACCGACCATTATGGCTTCCGACGGATCGCACCCAAGCCGGCTGAGCGCAAGCCGCACAGGCTCGGGGTCAGGCTTCGGATGCTTTACATCATCAAGCGTGACGACAGTATCGAAAAACGCCCCGATGCCTGTCAGCTTCAATCCCATATTGACTGTATCCCTCAGCTTTGTGGTGACAATCCCGAGCTGATAGCCCGCTTTTTTCAATTCATCCAGCGTTTCATAAACCGTTTCGTACTCCGTGACGAGCTCATCGTGCTTTTCATGGTTGAATGCTCTGTACATGCTGATCATCTCATCGCACTTTTCAGCATTAATGCCTGAAAACGTTTCATACAGGGGCGGGCCGATAAACGGAAGCACATCTTCCCTTTTGAACTGCCCCGGGCAATAATGATCAAGCGTATGAAGGTAAGAAGCGATAATCAGTTCATTCGTGTCAATCAGCGTGCCGTCGAGATCAAATAAAATGGCGGTTACACGTTTATCAGTCATCTTATGTCCTTTCCGATTTCAGGCGTCAGTCCGTGTCGGCATACCGCTGATCGGCATACCCCTTCATGCGTCTGAAAATCATTAAAATAATTGCGAGAACAATCAGCACAATGGAAATGACCTGCGCGATCCGAAGCTGGCTCGTAAGCATCAGGCTGTCCGTCCGCATTCCCTCAATAAAGTATCTGCCGATCGAATACCAGATCACATACGTCAAAAATAGATTGCCCCTGCGCAGGTTCACGCGGCGGAGCAGAAGCAGAATCACGACGCCCGCAAAACTCCACAGCGATTCATACAAAAACGTGGGGTGATAATATTGTCCGTCTATGTACATCTGATTAATGATGAAATCCGGAAGATGCAGACTTTCCAAAAATGACCGGCTGACCGCTTCACCGTGAGCCTCCTGGTTGATAAAGTTCCCCCAGCGCCCGATGGCCTGGCCGAGCAGAATACTCGGCGCGGCAATATCCGCCAGCTTCCAGAATGAGATGCCTCTTACTTTTGAAAAGACGATTCCCGTCGCGATCGCGCCGATTAATCCGCCGTGAATTGCAATGCCTCCTTTCCAAATTTTAATGATTTCCCCGGGGTGTTCCGAGTAATAGCTCCACTCGAAAAGCACATAATATGCCCTTGCGCAAATGATTGCGATCGGGATGGCGAAAAGAACAAGATCAATAAAAATGTCCTTTTTCAGCCCCCGCTTTTCACTCTCCCTCATGGCCATCCAAAGCCCTAATAACGCGCCCGCGCCGATTATGATTCCGTACCAGTGCACGGATAATGGCCCGAGCTGAAAGGCAATCGGATTGATTGGTGTTCCTGCTTCATTCATATCATTGCCAACTCCTATTCGTCTTGTTCGCCGTCCTCAATGACATCCGCCAGCTTATTCGTGAATTGCTCGGCAGCATTTAAGCCCATCCGCTTCAATCTGAAGTTCATCGCCGCAACTTCGATAATAACGGCGAGATTCCGCCCCGGGCGGACAGGAATGGTCAGTTTTGTAATTTCCGTATCAATGATTTTCATTTTTTCTTCTTCAAGTCCGAGACGGTCGTATTGTTTCCCTTGCTCCCAAAGCTCAAGGTCCATGACGATTGTAATTCTTTTATTGCTTCTGACGGCGCCCGCTCCGAACAGCGTCATGACATTTATAATGCCGAGCCCCCTGATTTCGAGCAGATGCTCAATCAGATCAGGCGCGTTCCCGACAAGGGTATCCTGATCCTCCTGCCGGATTTCAACGCAGTCATCCGCGACAAGACGATGGCCTCGTTTGACAAGCTCCAGCGCCGTTTCACTTTTACCGACGCCGCTTTTTCCCGTAATGAGCACGCCGACGCCGTATATATCCACAAGCACGCCGTGAATGGCCGTTGTCGGCGCGAGGCGGCTCTCAAGAAAATTCGTCAGCCTGCTTGACAGCCTGGTTGTTTTCAGAGGGGATCTGAGCACAGGCACGCCGTTTTGCTCGGAAGCTTCTACAAGCTCCGGCGGGATCGGCATATCTCTGGAAAGTATGATAGCCGGCGTCACATCGGTGCACAGCGATTTCATCCGCTGTTTCTTATCTTCCTCGGGAAGCTGATCGAAAAACGACAGCTCCGTTTTTCCTAAAAGCTGCACCCGTTCTCTCGGGTAATATGTAAAATAACCGGCGATTTCAATACCGGGCCGTGATAAATCACTCATCGTAATCGGGCGGTTAATCCCTTCTTCTCCGCTGATCAATTCTAAATGGAACTGCTCCATTACGTCTTTGGTCCGAACCTTTGCCAAGATATGTTCCTCCTGTTCTGGGATGTTCCGAGCTTTGAACAGTTATATTTTATCACTTTACCGTCTGAACCAAAACAGATTTATACAATTCCGGCATAACTGGTCTAGATAACTAGTCTGAAAAAGAGTAAAATAAAACTAACAACTAACCAGAAAGGCGTGTTTTAAAGTGGCTGAAAGCTTGTTAATCAGCGGTGCGGACATCGTAACAGAAGAAGAAATCATCCGAAACGGTTTTCTCGGTATAAAGGACGGCATCATTTCTTACGCGGGGAAAACAAGACCGCAAGAAATGTATGAGAAGGAATGGAAGGCGCCCGCGGGCTCGTATGCGCTTCCCGGAATGATTGATATCCATATTCACGGCGGATACGGCGCGGATACGATGGATGCTGATGTTGCAGCTCTTGATACAATGTCCGCCCGGCTGCCCGAAGAAGGAACAACCTCTTTTCTAGCGACAACGATCACACAGCAGCACGAAAACATTGAAAAAGCGCTCGTCAACGCCAAAAAATGGGCGTCTTCCTCACCGCAGGTCCAAAAAGGCGCTGAGTTGATCGGCATTCATTTAGAAGGACCGTTTGTCTCTCCGAAAAAGGCGGGAGCACAGCCAAAACAATGGATTACTCCTGCTGATGCCGGGCTCTTTCAGAAATGGGAGCGGCTCTCGGGAGGGCTGATCAAAATCGTGACGCTTGCGCCGGAAGAAGATCCTGATTTCAGCCTGATCCGTTATTTAAAAGACCAAAACATCATCCCGTCAATGGGACACACAGACGCAGGAGCCGAGCTTTTACAAAAAGCGGCGGATGCCGGGGCAGTGCATATGACGCACCTCTTCAATGCCATGAGCTCCTTTCATCACCGTGAGCCGGGGGGCATCGGTACGGCTCTCGCCTGCGGCCGCATCACGGCGGAGCTGATCACCGACGGCATTCATTCCCATCCTTTGGCCGTTAAGCTTGCCTATTTGGCGAAAGGAAGCAAAAACCTGATCATGATTACAGACTCCATGCGGGCAAAAGGGCTTAAGGACGGAGAATACGAATTCGGCGGACAAAAAGTCACCGTTCGCGGGGACACGGCGCTTCTCTCTGACGGGACGCTGGCCGGTTCCATTTTAAAAATGAATGAAGGCGCGGCGCTCATGCGCAGGTTTACAAACTGCTCATGGCTGGATATAGCAAATATGACATCGGCAAATGCGGCCCGCCGCCTCGGCATATTCGACCGTAAAGGAAGCATCGCCGAAGGAAAAGACGCCGACGTTGTTCTGACGGACGGACAGTGCGGCGTGCTGGCAACGATTTGCCGCGGAAACACCGCATATATCTCAAGGGAGGCTGATTGGACATGAACGTTATCACATGCAGACATTATGAAGAATTAAGTGAAAAAGCCGCATCGATTATCGCTGAAACAGTGAAACAAAAGCCGGATGCCGTTCTCGGCCTTGCGACGGGAGGCACTCCTGAAGGCGTATATAAAGAACTTGTGCGGATGCACCGCTCAGAAGGCTTGTCATTCCGGAATGTCACGACGATCAACCTTGATGAATACGCCGGGCTTTCTCCCGAGGACAAAAACAGCTATCATTATTATATGAATACACATTTTTTTGCACATATCGACAGCCGAAAGGACCGCCACTTTCTCCCTGACGGACGGGCAGACGATCTTGATGCCGAATGCGGACGATATGACCGATTGATTCAAACACTCGGCGGAGCGGATATACAGCTTTTAGGCATCGGACACAACGGCCATATCGGCTTTAATGAACCCGGGACGCCATTTGAATCCCGAACCCATGTCGTTGAGCTGAATGAAGAGACAAGACAGGCGAATGCGCGGTACTTTCCGTCAATTGATCAAGTCCCTGTAAAAGCCCTGACAATGGGGATCGGGACGATTTTGTCCGGCAAACGGATTTTGATCATGGCATCCGGAAAAAGCAAGGCCCAAGCGGTGAAGCAGCTTCTGGACGGGCGCATCAGCGAAGCATTCCCCGCCTCCGCCCTGCACGCGCATCCGGATGTGACGGTCTTGATTGATGAAAAGGCTGCGGGCGGCGATTGAAAGGATTTGACCTATGCAGATTGATAAACAATCTCCGATTCCGATTTACTTTCAGATTATGGAACAATTAAAAACACAAATCAAAAACGGCGAGCTGAAAGCGGATGCGCTGCTTCCGTCGGAGCGGGAATACGCCGAACAATTCGGCATCAGCCGAATGACGGTCCGCCAAGCGCTTTCCAATCTGGTGAATGAAGGATTTTTATACAGGCAGAAAGGCCGGGGAACGTTCGTCAGCAAACTGAAGATGGAACAGCCGCTTCAAGGGCTGACAAGCTTTACGGAAGATATGAGAAGCCGGGGCATGAAGCCGGGGAGCAGACTTGCCGAATACCAGCTGATTCAGGCGACGGAAGAATTATCTTCTATCCTGGGATGCGGCTATCCGGCAACGCTTCATAAAATCATCCGCGTCCGGCTGGCAAATGATATCCCGATGGCGATTGAGGCCTCGTACATCCCGTTTGACAAGGCGGGAAAACTGGACGCCTCCCATTTTCAATCATCCATGTATGAGCATATTGAAGCGTACAATCAGATGCCGATCTCACGGGCAAAACAAGAGCTTGAACCGGGAGCCGCTTCCGAGGAAGAAGCTGAGCTGCTCGGTATCCAGCCCGGCGCCCCCGTCCTCTATATCAAGCGGACCACTTATCTGCAGGACGGCACTGCCTTTGAGCACGTCAAATCCGCCTACAGAGGCGACCGCTACACATTCGTGCACTATATGGACAGGGTGAAATGAAACATCTCCAACCGTTACGGGTTGGAGATGTTTTTTTGATCTGCCATTTTCAAATCAAGCCGGTGAATGGTCTCTATGACTCTGGCAAAACGAAGAGGCTGTGGTTCTGGTATCTATTTTTTATAAAGAAAAGAGTACTAAAATGCTATCCTCTGTTTTGGACAATATACGGAACCTGCTTTGAAATCAGCAGCAGCGGTTCTTTGTTTTTATGAGCCAGCGAAAACATGATTGCGCCTTCAATCATCGAGTTGATTGTCATCCCGAGCTTCTCCGCTTCCTCTCGTTCAAACCCATGCTCAAGAAATTTTGCCGCAAACACATCCGTCCACTTCTTGAAAACCTCAACACATGTGCATCTTAACGTTTCATTGATCAGAGCGGTCTCACCCGCCAGCAATCCAACCGGCACGCCCTCAATATTCTGCGGATCATTAAACTGTTCAGCCGTTACATGAATAAAGTGCTGAATCGCTTCTATAGGGTCCGCGAATTGAGACATACTATTCTGTATTTGCTTTTCAACGCATCTTCCCGTATATTTGATCGCCGCAATGGCGAGTTCTGCTTTTCCATTTGGAAAGTGATGATACACAGACCCTCTGGGTGCTCCGCTCTCTTTTATAATTTGATTCAAACCAGTCGCATGATATCCCTGAATCTGAAAAAGATATGCAGAGGTTTGAATAATTCTTTCTTTTGTCCCGGTTTTACTGTTCATTATGTTTCCTCCTGCATATTACGAAAACCAATCGATTTTAGTATAGAAAAGGGACATAAAAAAGTCAAAAGCACTTATCACAGCAGGGCGCCGCCATTTACGCACAAAAAACCTGCTGACCGTCAGATTTTCTTCTGAGCGATCAGCAGGATGTATTTTTTCATTATGGGTTTGAGGCATGCCTAAAATCAAACTGATCCGGAGCCGGGCGATACGGCGTATTTCCCGTTTTGAACATCCACAGCGGTGATATTGTTTTGCCGTTGTACGGGTCCTTAACGACGGTGTACCAGTAATAAACGGAATCAGGCTGCAGGCCGTCCCAGACCCAATTTGCGGTTTTTCCGCTTTTTACGTGTTTTTTATGACCGAGCAGTTCGTTCGTATAAACGTTGCATTCAAAATAATCAGTCGCTACCCTTTTCCTCTTCGGCTGTAAATCCATTTCTGCTGAG
This sequence comes from Bacillus sp. JNUCC-21, assembly GCF_041222765.1. Lineage (NCBI taxonomy): Bacteria > Bacillati > Bacillota > Bacilli > Caryophanales > Bacillaceae > Bacillus > Bacillus sp. JNUCC-21. Next base: position 3,616,337 of record NZ_CP166019.1, read on the forward strand.
AATTCGTCTTTATCAGCGAACAGATCGGTGTCATAGTAATTGATGTCATCCGTGTACGGCGAGTAGGAGAACATGTGAACCTGATTGGCGGCCTGATCGAATTGCATCATGCGCATAAAGCCCTGCCCCCCTTCCGGACCGTCCTGGTAGTCGGTCAGAATTTGGTGGACGAGGCGGTCCGGTTTTCCGTCCCCGTCATCGTCAAGCGCATCGGTTTTTTTCATGGCGTTATGGTAATGGCCGCTTAATACCATCGCCACATTGCGATTCGGCTTGACGACTTTTCGATAGATCGTTTCCCCGATCGGGCTTCGATTTCCGCTGACAAGCAAGTACTCATGAAAGCATAAGATAGCGGTTCGGTCCGGATACCTCTTCAGCACTTGATTGATCCAGTCAATCTCTTGTTTTGCAATGCCCCAGCCCATATAAATCATAATAAAATCGTTCCCGCTTGCCGACAGCAGGTCATAATGTCCGCGGTTATTTTTGTATGATCCGCCGTAATGCATGTTCTGTTCAAACCGGCGGCTCCCGAAGAAATCCCCGAAGGTTCGGTATGTGCCGTCTTTATGGCCGACGTCGTGATTGCCGGCAAGCACTCCGTACGGAATCCCCGCCTTGTCAAGTGTCCGCATGGAGTGATCGGCGTTTTTCCACTGTTTCATCACCATTGAATCATCGACGATATCGCCGGTATGAAAGACATATTTAATATTGTGCTTTTCCTTATTTTCTTTGATCCACTCTGTCATTTTGTCAAAAATGTGCGGGTGCCCTTGTGCGTAATACTGTGTATCCGACATCCAGACAAACGTGTAATTGCCTTTCGCCGGTATTTGATCCTGCACGATGACATTCATTTTTGAGTTCTTCACCACATCCGCTGCGGAAACGGCGGCTTTTAATGTAAACGGCTTTTTATCTTTGGCAAGAACGCTGTCCGCCTCCTGCCAGCAGCTTGTCCGGTAATTCCAAATATACATGGTTACCTTTCGGCCGGGCAGAGAGCTTCCTTTCCAGACCGCCTCGGCCAGATCCGTTTCGTCGATAGACGGGTCAACGGAGACTTCGAATCGGTGATAAGGAAAACGCTCCACACTTTCCGCCGATACGGTTTTTCCGTCATTTGCCGAGATGCGGTTCATTTCCGGCAGGGTAAACGGCATTTCATTTTCTTTTATGCCCCTCGGCGGTTCCGTTAATGAGGCGTGTTTATACACTTTCACGCTGCCCGGATTCCGCGCGGTATAACGGAAGCCGCGATAAAATGATACATTCATGTCATCCTTCGTCGGGTCTTTTACCCGGACGGACAGCTTTGCTTTGTGGGCGCCGATTTTTTGATCCGCAAGCTCCGGCTGGTTCGGCTCCTCCCGTTTGATATGGAAGGTGCGGACGGACCTTGTTTCATTTCCGGCAAGGTCTGCCGCAATAATGGTAAGGGTATGTTTTCCGGGCTTGAGATCGGCTGATGACGTGTGATGCGGGAGCGTAATGCTTTCTCCGTCCAAAAACGCTTTGACCTCTTCCACTTTGCTCCATTTGTCACGGATGTCCGCATTCAGCTCAACATTACCTTTCAGCGCCGCGCCTTCTTTGATACCCGGGACAATCTTCGGCCCCGTATTGTCCACCCGCACAGATTGGCTCAGCTGCTCCTCACCGTCGCTAACAAAAATATGGTGATAGCCTTCAGAAAGCTTCGCCGTGTTCCACGGCAGCAGCCGTGACGTAAACAAATGATCCGGCAGGCTGAATGAGAAGGTCTTCTGCTGATTCGCCCGCCTGCCGTCACCGATAAACAGCTGCTCAGCCGGATCCGTCTTCCCGTCTTTGATCACCGTTCCGTCCGAAAGCACCAGACGGGCATGTTTCACCACAAAATCATCTCGATTCTCTCCCGTGTCATACGGAGAAACCTTTGAGCCCGAACGGATGGATACTTTCTGCGTTTTGCCCCCTTTTTGCAGCAGACGTTCCGGAAGGAGAACCGAGTGCGTTCTGTAGCGGTGAGACGGATCGTCAAAAATGTGCAGCACCTCATTTTCCATTATGACGGTGTTTTGAAAATAAAGATTCGTTTTCCGGGCATCGAAGGCGAAATAGACCTCTTTTTCCAGCGCCGGCCGGGTCTCCTGCCGCTTGCCGTCAATCCACAGCTTGATCTTATCGGCGCTGACGTCCGAAGTCGCTTTGAGCAGATAGGTGCCGGATATCGTATCTTCGGGTTCAACATTCATTCTGAGTCCGTGTGATTTGCTCGTCTGTTCAATGTCAATCATCTTGACGGGCGTTTTTGCTTCATTTTCTCCATCACTGGCTGCGATATAATACTCAAGCTGATCCTGGCCGAGCAGTTCCGGGGAATAAAGAATGTGATGGTATAAGCTGTCGTTGCGGTCTTTTTCGGCCAGAATTCGTTTGAATGGTTTTTTCTCATTGGTCCGGTAATAAAACGCGGCTGTTTTGACAAGGTTTTTGTCTTTTATGTCAGCCTTTAATTCAATGCTTTCAGCGGGCCGGACGGGCTTTCTGTCTGTAAGGTCTTCGATGACCGGTTTTTCCTTGTCGGGTTTTATCACCCTTTTCTGCTGCGGGATCTGCGCCTGAAAAACAGAGCCCGGTGACGGCTTATGCTCGCTCGTGGAGATCTTCAGCAATTCTCCCGTTCCGTTCAGCGGATATTTGTACAGCAAAGAAGTCAGCCGGCGGAAAGCGTGCTTCCGGTAATGCGCTGAGGCGATACCCTTTCCGGTATTTGCCGACAGCACCACCGTACGCGGGCGGCCGTTGGACATTCCGTCCGTCCCTTCGATGACGGCGAGATGTTTTCCCTCCTTCAGGCGTGTCCCGTAATAGCGGTTGAAATCATCTATCGTCAGTCCTGATGCGGCGCGTCTCAGCCAAAACACGTGAGTCCCGCCTGACGGAATGACGGTATCTTCTTTCGGCCTCCATATCATGTCTGATTCCGGCCCTTCCTTCGGATAGCGGTAGCGGATATGGTAGTCTTTAAAATGAATGGGCCTGTCCGTCGTGTTATACACCTCGATAAATTCATAGGCATCAGCGCCGTCTTCATTTTTCGTATCAACCGCAAGCTCCGTAATCAACAGCTCGGGAATATGATTCAAATCGGCTTGATAGCCGTCCAGCTTCAGCCGCTTTTTCTCCGATTCCGCCCGCTGTCTGCCGTTGGTGAAAACGAGGTAATATTCCAATTCTCCATTCCAGATATCCCGTTTTGAAATCTGGGCCGTAAACAGCCGGATTGCGCCTGGCGCGGGCTCCATCGGCACCATTTTAAACCCCAGCTCATTGCTTTGTTTATAAAAAAGAAACGCCGAAAACGCTTGATAGTCAGCATTCCGTACATGAGCCTGTATGAACAGGTTTCTTTTCATTTCCGCCTTTACTTCGATTTGGGGAGGATTCTCCAGAAGCGGTATGTAATGAGGCGGCTGTCCGAATTCCTGCTGATTCACGGGGATTGCCGATTCTTTGCGCGCCGCATCCGCAGAAGGACTCACACAAAGCAAACCAATCAGAAAAAAGAGCGTCATCACAAGTTTCATCTCATTACCTCCCTATGCATTATGTTGCGTCAGGAGACTGCCGCTTATGTAAATCACACATAAAAAAGCTGCCCTCTCGGGACAGCTCGTTTTTTACCTTTTTCTAAGCGGCTCCAATATGCCTTTTTGGATCAGCAAGTGGAAAACGGACAGCACGACGGATGCCCAAATGGCGGTGCCGAACCCATCAATCTGAAAGCTGTCTCCCATCAAGGCTGCGGTCATCATTAACGTAATGGCGTTGATGACAAACAGAAAGAGGCCGAGGGTCACAACCGTGACGGGCAATGTCAATATGACGATGATCGGTTTGATCAGCACATTTAACACAGAAAGAATCACACTGGCGATGACAGCCGCTCCGATACTGCTGATATGGACGGAATCAAAATATCCCGCGATAACGATTAATAATAAAGCATTTACTAAAATGCTGACTGCCCATTTGATCATTTATTTCAAATCTCCTTCTAAAGGTACAACAAAACACCAGATAATATATACAATCGGCACGATTCCGCTCGTGACAAGCGCTAATACAACGGTTATAATGCGCAAAAGCGACGCATCCATATTGATGTACTCCGCCAAACCGCCGACGACGCCGGCGATTTTACGGTTTTTTTCTGAACGGTAAAGTCTTTTCATCCAATCACCTCTGAGTATGCTTGAGCTTAATGGCTCCTGTTAACGATTCTGAGAAAATCGAGAGATGCTGATCATGGCCTTGATTTGATGCCAGCATCAGTTCTTTTTGAATGGTATCATTCTTTTCCTTTAAAATTTCCGCATCAATCAGCTCATGGCTGAGAGAGCCGAGATTGCTTTTCAGCTCCGCTTTCACCGCCGAATCATCAGGCAGAGCGATATCCACGTTTCCCGTCGTCGTTTTCGTGTAGATGGAGCGGCAGTGCGGCGCTGTAACGGTAAGCATGATATTGCCGTTAAAGCTTTGAACGTCAATGGATTCACTCGATCCGCGCAAATCAATCAAGCCGTTGATCGTTTCCGCTTCAATCGCGCCGCATTGATGTCCGGCCAGCTTGATTTGTCCGTTAGCCGTTTCCGCCGACGCTTTATCAGCCGTCAAATGTGAGAATGACAGAACGCCGTTTGTCGTTTTCGCCGAGAATTCTTTTACATGTAAATGTTCCCCTCTGATCGGTCCGTTAAACAGCTTCACTCTTATCTTATCGTACTCTTTCTGGGGAACATAAAGCGTGACATTGGTTTTCATCGTTTTCTTTTCCGTGCGGACAAAAAACTTATTGCCCTTCACTTCACACTCAATGTGCTGAAGAAATGCGGTGCGCGCCGCCTCCTGACTGTCCGCCCGGTACACTTTCGCCTGGCACTCCGCTCTGATATCTTCATCCGCCCACGGCACGATATTGACGCTGCCGTTTGCGATCTGCATATCAATGGCCGAGAATTCACTGTCTTTAAATTGAAAAATATGCTGCACTTCGTGTGCGTGGCCGAAATTCAGATCAAGATCCGCTTCCTTCACTTTTTTGACGGCAGAATCAATCCAGTCGAACAGTTTCGCCCCGAGCGACGGCTTTTGGCTTCCTTTTGCCCCGCTTTCGAAATCTTCCGCAGGTTCCTGGACCTCCGCAGATAATGCGGTGATCTGCTCTTCTTTTTCTTTATATTCATGATCCAGTTTTTCAATGAGCGTCAGTGCTTCCTGCGCCGTCAGCATGCCGTCTTCCACAAGCTTTAAAATCCGTTCTTTCTCCTGTTTCATACAAAACTCCTCCCCCGACTTTTCTTACACCTGGCGTAACACCTTAATTCCCTGCACGATATTCCAAATGAGCATTCCGATGAGGATCAGAAAATAAACAGCTGCTCCTGTTATCATAACAAAAACGGGCACCATACTCTCCCCCTGAGCCGTAATCAATCCGCCGACAACACCCGCGGTCACAATCAGCAATCCCGCAAACGGAATGATATGGGAAATCAGAGCGCGCATGGCATGCCGCTTCGTCTCTTTTTCATCGACGACAAAGTAAGCCACAATCGGAAGAATGAGCGGCGCGAGAAACACGCTGAAATAACAGATTGATGCGATAATCGCTTGATTTCGGTTCAATAAAAACACTCCCTGTGCCTTGATGTAAAAACCCTTCCTTATACATACGTATGACGAATGGGCGGGTTTCATTTTCATGCTAAGGACATGCTTCGTTATACGTAATTTTTGATTTCAGAGATTTCACTATAGAATCTTTTCCCCGAACCGATTACAATATGTAACAAAGCCTGACCGTATGCAAGGAGGACATACAAATGGAGAAAGATCCCGAAAACGCCCAAGTAACGGAAGAGAGTCTGCGAAATTTAATTCGCGAACAAAAAAGAATGAACAGCGAAATGCTGGCTGAATTGGAACAGATCAAAGCAGCCCCTCTTCCCATTTCCCATGATATCCAATATATAAAAGTGCTGCTGGACAGCAGCAGCACCCATATTCTGCAGGACTTAATGCATTTAAGCAAACAGCTTCCCCAACAGAAAAAAGCCTGTAACACAACAGCCCAAAACCGGTGAGTTTTGGGCTGTTTTTATTGATCTATTATGTGGCTGCCGTTTCTTTTCCAGCCAGCAATGTTTTCATCCGTTTTTTATCACGTTCCATTACCGGTTTCAGATAGCGGCCCGTATATGATTCTTTCACTTCGACAACTTCTTCAGGCGTCCCGGAGGCTACGATCGTGCCGCCGCCCGCTCCGCCTTCAGGTCCCAGGTCTACGATGTAGTCCGCCGTTTTAATGATGTCGAGATTGTGTTCAATGACCAAAACGGTATCACCGTTATCGACGAGTCTTTGAAGCACAACCAATAGCCTTGCGATATCATCAACGTGGAGGCCTGTCGTCGGTTCGTCCAGAATATACAGCGTCCGGCCTGTGGAACGCTTATGCAATTCGGAAGCAAGCTTGACGCGCTGCGCTTCTCCGCCTGACAGCGTCGTTGCCGGCTGACCGAGCGTCACATACCCGAGTCCGACATCGGCAAGCGTTTGAAGCTTGCGTTTGATTTTCGGGATATTTTCAAAGAAAGACAGAGCATCTTCCACCGTCATATCCAGAACGTCAGAAATGCTTTTTCCTTTGTATGTGACCTCCAGCGTCTCCCGGTTGTAACGTTTGCCGTGGCACACTTCACACGGGACGTACACGTCAGGAAGGAAGTGCATCTCAATTTTGATGATGCCGTCGCCGCGGCAGGCCTCACAGCGCCCGCCTTTTACATTAAAACTGAACCGGCCTTTTTTATAGCCGCGCACCTTTGCTTCATTTGTCTGCGCGAATACATCGCGGATATCATCAAACACGCCCGTATAAGTTGCCGGGTTTGATCTCGGTGTCCGGCCGATCGGCGCCTGGTCGATGTCGATCACCTTATCAAGGTGGTCAAGGCCTTTGATTTCTTTATGGCTTCCCGGTTTCGCTTTGGCTTTATGAAGCTTTTGCGCAAGCGCCTTATGCAGAATTTCATTCACAAGCGTGCTTTTTCCGGAACCGGACACACCTGTCACCGCCGTAAAAGTGCCGAGCGGGAATTTGGCGTTCGCTTTTTTCAGGTTGTTTTCTGAAGCGCCTTTGATTTCAATGAACCGGCCGTCAGGCTTTCTTCTCTCCGGAGGCATCGGGATGAATTGAGCCCCTGACAAATAGCGTCCGGTCAGAGAGTCCGCATCATTCATCACTTCTTCTGGCGTCCCCGCCGATATGACGCGGCCGCCGTGAATGCCGGCGCCCGGACCGATATCTATCAAATAATCGGCAGCCATCATCGTATCCTCATCATGCTCCACGACAATCAGTGTGTTGCCGAGATCCCTCATGTTTTTCAGCGCGCTGATCAGACGGTCATTGTCACGCTGGTGAAGGCCGATGGACGGCTCATCAAGAATGTACAGGACGCCTGACAAACGGGAGCCGATCTGCGTCGCAAGCCTGATGCGCTGGGCTTCTCCGCCTGACAGCGTTCCCGCCGCCCGGCTCAGCGTCAGATAATCAAGACCCACTTTATCTAAGAAGCTGAGCCGCTCTACAATCTCTCTTAAAATTAAATCGGCAATCTGCATATCTTTCTCAGACAGCGTCAGGTTTTTGAAAAATTCAAGCGCGTCGCCGACAGAAAGTTCGGTAATGGTTCCGATATGACGCCCGTTGACCAAAACGGCAAGCGCTTCTTTCTTCAGCCGGTAGCCTTTGCACGTCGGGCACGATTTCTGTGACATGTACTGCTCCATCTGTTCACGGATATAATCGGAGCTTGTCTCTTTATACCGTCTCTCAATATTGCGCAGCACACCTTCAAATTCAATTTCATTTTCGCGCACTTGTCCGAAATCATTCTCGTATTTAAAGTAAATCCGTTCATTGCCGCTGCCGTACAGCACTTTATCAAGCTGATGCTTCGGCAGGTCTTTGACCGGAGTCTCCATATCAATGCCGTAATGGCGGCAGACCGCCTGAAGCAGCTGCGGATAATATTGTGAACTGATCGGCGTCCACGGCGCGATGGCGTGTTCCTTTAATGACAGCTCGGGATTGGGGATGACGAGCTCAGGGTCCACTTCCAGCTTCAAGCCGAGACCGTCGCAAGTCGGACAGGCGCCGAACGGACTGTTAAATGAAAACAGCCGGGGTTCAAGCTCCCCGATAGAAAAACCGCACAGCGGACAAGCGTGATGCTCGCTGAACATCAGCTCCTCCTGACCGATGACATCTATCATGACACGGCCTTCCCCTAAACGGAGCGCGGTTTCCAGCGAGTCGGAAAGCCGGGCGGCAACGCCTTCCTTGACAACGATCCGGTCAATGACTACTTCAATGGAATGCTTTTTGTTTTTTTCAAGTTCAATATCGTCGGAAAGCTCGGCCATTTCTCCGTCAATCCGCACTCTTACGTAACCTTGCTTTCTGATTTGGTCAAGCACTTTGACATGGGCGCCTTTTCTGCCTGAGATGATCGGCGCAAGCACTTGAAGCTTCGTCCGCTCCGGATATTCAAGAATCCGGTCAACCATCTGTTCAATCGTTTGCGACGTAATTTCAATGCCGTGCTCCGGGCAGTGCGGTTTCCCGACTCTCGCGTACAGCAGCCGGAGATAATCATAAATCTCCGTTACCGTTCCGACGGTTGACCGCGGATTGCGGCTTGTCGTTTTCTGGTCAATGCTGATCGCCGGAGAAAGCCCTTCGATCGCATCAACGTCCGGCTTATCCATCTGCCCTAAAAATTGGCGCGCATAGGCAGAAAGCGATTCAACATACCGCCTCTGTCCTTCCGCGTAAATGGTGTCAAAGGCAAGGGATGATTTTCCCGATCCGGACAGCCCCGTCACGACGACGAGCTGATCCCGCGGAATCGTTACATCAATGTTTTTTAAATTGTGCGCCCTTGCGCCTTTCACCTCGATCCGGTCAATTGCCATGTGTTCATCATCCTTCCGCTTTAAGCTCTAACAGTAAATCACGAAGCTCTGCCGCCCGCTCGAAATCAAGCGCTCTGGCCGCTTCTTTCATTTCGTGCTCCATTTGCTCAACGACTTTCTGGCGTTCTTTCTTCGTCATCTTCGCCAGTTTAGGCGCGGCTTTTGTTTTATATTCTTCTTTATCCTCAGCGGCCTGCGTCGCGCGGATCACATCGCGGATTTCCTTATTGATCGTTTGCGGCGTAATGCCGTGAATTTCGTTAAAGCGCTCCTGCTGTTCCCGGCGGCGCTTCGTTTCATTAATCGCGATTTCCATCGAATTCGTGATTTTATCGGCATACATGATGACGCGGCCTTCCGCGTTTCGTGCCGCCCGTCCGATCGTCTGAATCAGCGAACGTTCAGAACGGAGGAAGCCTTCTTTATCCGCATCGAGAATGGCGACAAGTGACACTTCCGGAATATCAAGCCCTTCCCTCAGCAGGTTGATGCCGATTAACACATCATGTTTTCCGAGGCGGAGGTCACGGATGATTTCAATCCGTTCAAGCGTCTTAATCTCGGAATGCAGATAATTGACCTTGATGCCGATTTCCTTGAGATAATCGGTCAGATCCTCTGACATTTTTTTCGTTAAAGTCGTCACGAGAACGCGTTCATTCCGTTCTATCCTCGCCTGAATCTCACCGATCAGATCATCAATCTGCCCTTCGATCGGCCGGACGTCAATGAGGGGATCGAGGAGTCCCGTCGGTCTGATGATCTGCTCGATCATTTCCGGCGTATGCTCAATTTCATACGGTCCCGGAGTCGCCGACACGTACACGATATTGTGCATGTGTTTCTCAAATTCCTCGAATCGGAGCGGACGGTTGTCAAGCGCTGACGGCAGGCGGAACCCGTGATCGACAAGCACCTGTTTTCTCGCCTGGTCACCGTTGAACATGCCGCGCACCTGCGGAATCGTCACATGTGATTCATCAACGACAATCATAAAATCGTCCGGAAAATAATCAAGCAGCGTATATGGCGTAGAGCCCGGCGGACGGAGTGTCAAATGTCTTGAATAGTTCTCGATCCCTGAGCAAAAACCCATTTCCCGCATCATTTCAAGATCGTATCTCGTCCGCTGCTCAAGCCGCTGCGCTTCAAGGAGCTTGCCGTTTTCGTGCATCACTTTCAAGCGCTCCTCAAGCTCCTGTTCAATATTCAGAATCGCTTTTTCCATCTTTTCCGCCCGGGTGACGAAGTGGGAAGCCGGGAAAATCGCGACATGGTCACGGTCGCCGAGAATTTCTCCTGTCAAAGCGTCGACCTCTCTGATCCGCTCAATTTCATCTCCGAAAAATTCCACTCTGATACAATGTTCGTCACGGGAAGCCGGGAAGATTTCCACAACGTCTCCGCGCACGCGGAACGTCCCGCGCTGAAAGTCGATATCATTGCGGGCATACTGGATATCCACAAGCTTTCTCAGCAGCTCGTTCCGCTCAATCTCCATTTCCGGTCTGAGCGACACGACCATTTCCCGGTATTCTTCAGGCGAACCGAGACCGTATATGCATGACACACTCGCAATAATAATGACATCTCTCCGTTCAAACAGAGAGGATGTCGCGGAGTGTCTCAGTTTATCAATTTCATCATTAATGCTTGCGTCTTTCTCTATAAAAGTATCCGTTTGAGGCACGTATGCCTCCGGCTGATAGTAATCGTAATAGCTGACAAAATATTCGACAGCGTTGTTCGGGAAAAACTCCTTAAACTCGCTGTACAGCTGTCCGGCAAGGGTTTTGTTATGGGCAATGACCAGTGTCGGTTTATTCACTTCTTTAATCAGATTGGACACGGTAAAGGTTTTGCCCGTCCCTGTCGCACCCAGGAGAGTCTGGTGTTTTCTGCCTTCCTGTATGCCTTTGACAAGCTTCTCAATCGCTTGCGGCTGATCTCCCTGGGGCTGATATTTCGAGACTAACTCAAAACGATCTTTCACAAAAAAGCCTCCGTTTCTTTACGAAATCTTCCTATTGATATAGTAACACAATGACGGGCAAAATCACTAAAAATACGAACTAAAGTTCGATGGTTTATTTTTACCAAGTCAATTTTTGTATAAAAAACCTGCTTTTATGGCGTAAAAGCAGGCATTCTATTTCATATTCACCATGTCAGGCATTGTCTTTCTTTTTGTCTGCTTCTTTTTTGGCCATGTACAGCCCTCCGGCCACCAGCGATACGACATCCAATCCAACGATAAAATACGTTTCGGTGTAACCCTTTAAATAGGATGCGAAAAGCAGTGCGGCTGTGAGAGCGATCGCCACATAGTGGTTAAACGTGACGCGCGTAAAAAGGACGACCAGCATAAAAGGGAAACATAATGCAAAAACGGCTTTTGTAATCACAAAAACCCTCCTCGGGAATTCTTCATCTCATCTGATTATAGTAAAAAATGAAGAATCGGACAATCGTTCCCCTGCTATCACAATACCCTTTTTCAGCAGTCTTCAATCATCTGTCAAAAAAAATGTGAATATAAATCCATTGAACCATTAACCAGATGAACCGAATTACCTTTCTTCAGCCGAAAGGATGAGAAGGTTTAGGTCTTTGTATCTTTGACAGTTTCTTCCTCCCTCTTTACAATGTAATGATAGTGTTTACTATCATTTTCTTGGATGAAGAAAAAAAGGGGGTCATACCGCATGTATTCAGTGCGATTTCAAAAAGCGGAAGAATCGAGCCGCTCTGCAGGAGCAAAAGGAATGAACCTGATTAAACTGACGAAAAACGGGCTGCCCGTTCCCGGCGGTTTCATCATTCAGACGAATGCCCTAACACGTTTTATGGAAGACAACGGACTTCAAGCAGATCAGGAACAGATGGAGCGCGCCATTATGAACGGCACGTTTTCAAAAGAGCTTCGGGAGGAACTGACCGCGTCGTTTTATGAATTGAGAGAATCATACGCCTCTGTCGCCGTACGTTCCTCCTCCGCGTCCGAAGATCTTGAAGGGGCTTCTTTCGCGGGCCAGTACGAAACCTATTTAAATATCAAAACAGAAGAAGAGTTTCTCGGAAAAGTGAAAGAATGCTGGGCTTCCTTCTTCTCGGCGCGGGTCAGCGGTTATAAAGAGAAAATGAACAATGACACCGCAGAACCGTTAATGGGCGTTGTCGTGCAAGGGCTTATCAATTCCGAGGTTTCAGGGGTCATTTTCAGCCGCAACCCAGTCACACATGATGACGGAGAGCTGATGATCAGCGCGAGCTACGGTCTCGGAGAAGCAATCGTCTCCGGCAGCGTGACGCCCGACACATTTATCGTCAATAAAGATACATTTCAGATTGAAAAAGAAATCGGCTTAAAAGAAATGTATATCGTCTCTAAAGACGAAGGCGTGACGGAAAAAGAGACGTCCGCTGACATGAGAAACCGCTTCTGCCTTGATGACGAGAGCGTCAAAGAGCTTGCCATGCTGACGATAAAGACGGAAGAACTGTACGGTTATCCCGTGGATCTCGAATTCGGATTTGCCGAAAATAAGCTCTATCTGCTTCAGGCCAGACCGATTACAACGATCGCGCAGGATCAGAAAGCGGCAGACGAAGAACGGGAATTTATCATGACGCCCCGGGATCAGAAAGATTTTTGGCTCAATATGGAGTCCAATATAGAAGGTCCCGTCAGCCCGTTATTCGCTTCACTCATTGTGCCGGCTTTGGAATACGGCCTCAAAGAGAGCACGAAGACCTTCCCTGTGATGGGCATCGAGATTGAGCGTGTCAAACTTCATCAGGGCCATGTTTTTTCCAGACAGCATAAGACGGACGACAAGCTGCCCGCAGAACAGTTAGAAGCGCTTTTCCCCGTCTTGGCTGACCGCATGTACGATATTATTCAGGAAACCTTTCTGCCTTTTTATCAAAAGCTGGATGAACTGGCGCATACAGACCATACACCGGAGACTGCCCTTGATGCGTTCCGAAACCTGCAAGACTTCTATTTAAAAGGATACGCAGAACATTTCAATATTGTCTTTCCGCAGGTTGCGTTAAACATGATACTGGAATCTATGTACGGACAGGTTGAGAAAGAAAACACCTCCCTTCTGTATGAAATGCTGGCCGGCGTCATGAATAAGTCATTGGAAACAGACAGACAGCTCTGGCTGCTTTCCGGACAAGTAAAAGACAGCCCTGAGCTGCGGCGCGTCTTTACGGTTTCTCATGCCGACGAGCTGCATCAGACGCTTCTGCAATCAAATGAGGGAAAACGCTTTCTCGAACAAGTCGGCGAATTTTTACAGGAATACGGCTGGAGATCCGTGAAAAGTCATGATCTCATTGAAGAAACTTGGGCGGAAAACCCTTATTTCGCTTTGGCCAACATTCAGAACTATGTCCGAAACGGATACGATTTTGACAGTGAGTTTCATAAAACGATAGAAAAACGAAAACAGCTCTACGCCGACTTTATGGATAGAATTGAAGATGACGGCTTCCGGGAGACGTTTGACCGCTATTATCAGTGGACATTGTCTTCATCCGTCATCAAAGATGATCACCATTTTTATATTGATGCGATGCTGGACGCCAAAGCGCGCCTTTGCCTTCTGAAAATCGGCGAGCTGCTTCAAAAACAAGGCGTAATCGATGATCGGGAGGATATGTGGTACTTATACAGCGATGAAGTCGAGAAAGCGCTGGTATCGCCGGTTCCGATGCAGGAAAAAGCCGCTGAACGAAAACAGCTCTTCAAGCAATATCAATTGCTTGAAGCCCCCGCTTATCTCGGGACTCCGACTTCGGAACAGCTGAAAACGGCTGAACAGATTACCGGCTCCATCACAGAAGATGAAAAAAACACTGAACATCAAATTTACGGACTTGCGGCGTCAAGCGGAATCGCAAGCGGCCCGGTGAAAGTCATTCGTGACGCAAGTGAATTTTCCCGTTTTTCAACAGGAGACGTGCTTGTCTGCAAAATGACGACACCGCTGTGGACCAGTCTGTTCCAGGATGCAAAGGCCGTCATTACGGACACGGGCGGCATCCTGTCACATGCGGCGATCATCGCGAGGGAATACGGGCTTCCGGCCGTTCTCGGCACACGTGCCGCGACTGACAGGCTCAACGACGGAGATATCGTCACGGTGGACGGGACAAACGGCAAGATTACGATTGTCAAACGCGCTTCATGCTAGGTTTCCCTCTTTATTGACGGGCAGGGCGGGTGTATACTTGTCCTGCCAGTATTTACGCGAGGTGAAACATGTTGAGAACGACGAACAAGAGAATTATTGACGCCGCGATGAATCTGATCATCCAAAAAGGATACCGCGCAGCGACAACAAAAGAAATCGCAGAAAAAGCAAAAGTAAGCGAAGCAACGATTTTCCGTAATTTTAAAAACAAACAAGGATTAATGAAAGCCATGATTGAACAGCAGACGCCGGTTCCGGAAAGCATGATCACTAAGGCGGAAGGCGATCTGTATGAGGATCTTCTTCATTTCGCCGCGACCCTTCTGCAGCAATTGGAACAAAAAAAAGAAGTGTTCCGCATCTGCCTGCGCGAACCGGAACTATTCGAAGACGTCCTGCAGGATATTGTCGTATATCCGCAATCCGTGAAAAAGCATTTAATCGTTTACTTTAAGGAGCTGACAAAGAAAAATATGATAAGCCCCGGCAGCGAAGAAGCTAATGCAGACGTCTTTATGACGATGATTTTCGGTTATTTTATACACCGGCTGCAGCTGGGAAAAAGAGTCATTACTCTCTCTGAGGAAACGATGCTGAAACACAGCACTGAGATTTTCATGAAAGGCATTACCGGCCGGTCATTTTCCGGCTCCAAGGAGGATGAAGGATGGGTTCAAAGAAAGAATGGGCGCTGATCGTTTCGCTTTTGCTGGGAGCCATACTCGTTCCCATCAATTCTACGATGATCGCAGTCGCCCTTTCATCCATTTCCCGCTCATTCAGCGAATCAATTGCCAGCATCACATGGGTAGTGACCGTGTATTTAATCGTGATGGCCGTGACACAGCCCATTGCCGGCAAACTCGGTGATATGTACGGAAACAAAAAAATGTATTTATGGGGCGTCGGCCTTTTTCTCATCGCATCATTGGGGTGCGCCCTCTCGCCAAGTCTTTTCTTATTGATTTTCTTCCGGGCGCTCCAGGCTGCCGGCGGCGCTTTGCTTACGCCAAACAGCATCGCCATCATCCGCCATGTCGTGTCTGAAAAACGGCTTCCGAAAGTATTCGGCTTTTTCGGCCTCGGTGCCGGGCTGGGCGCGGCTCTCGGTCCGTTTATCGGCTCTCTTTTAATTGAGAGCTTCAGCTGGCATTCGATCTTTTGGGTCAACATTCCGTTTCTTGCAATCGCACTCGTGACGGCATTAGTGATGTTTCCTAAATATAAAGAAGAAACGTCTGACGCTCCGCTTGATATCATCGGGTCCGTTTTGCTTGCCGGAAGCATTGTATCTATTATTCTTCTGACGAAAAATGAAAGCTCTTTGGGCTATTGGGTGTACGCACTGCTCATTCTCGTATTTGTTCCGCTGTTTTTCAGGCGGGAGCTGCGCACGAAACATCCGATTATTGATTTTGACCTGTTTAAAAACACGACCTTTACGAGCGCCAATCTGTCGGTTCTGTTAAGCAATTTAATGATGTACGCCGTGTTATTGATTATGCCGCTCTTTATGACCGGCCACTTCAGCATGAATACGTCGCACAGCGGCATGGCGCTGTCAGTCTTTTCTGTTTTCATGTCCGCCAGCAACTGGGGCGGAGCTCAGCTGCATCAGAAATGGGGCGCGCGAAGAATGATTTTTCTGTCCTTCGGGCTGATGGCCGTAGCCAATCTCTTATTTTTGCTTTTGGTTTATTCCCATTCCGTTCCGTTTCTTATGGCATCGCTTATAGTCGGAGGCATCGCGTCAGGTGCGGGGCTGACGAGCATGCAGGTATCTTCTCTTGCGACGGTAGAACCGGGCATGTCCGGCATCGCATCCGGGATTTTCTCCACCTTCCGTTATTTCGGAAGCATTATTTCTTCAGCGCTGATCGGTTTAATCTCCGGGTTTCATATTCTGTTTATCATATTGATCGGAGTTTCTGTGATCGGCTTGTTCGTATCGCTTGGTATCAAGTCCGGGGAAACCGTTCAGACGAAAAAAAGCCATTCGGCGTAAACGAAAAAGGTTCCGTAAGCATCTGCTTTCCGGAACCTTTTCTAGTTTTCCTTCTTCATTTTCTCTCTCAAAGTGTCACCGCAATGCCGTTTGCTCTATGAGAATCTTTTGATTTACAAGAGAAAAGGTGAATGTAAATGGCTGAGAGTTCCGATCAAGTTCGGCGCTGACATCGTAATCCGGCCGTAAAAAAAGCCCGGCCGCTGTGTTGTTAGCGGCACCAGGCTTTTTATATGTGATTTTTCATAATTAATAAAACTGAAAGCTTATTATTTCCAATGTTTTTTCTTAATTTTTTTCATAATTCTCCTTACTAAAACCTACCTAAAACAATTATTGAATATTACTTTTATAATTAAGCAAAATTAAGTAACAATCATTGAAGGATTCTCAGACTGATAAAATTTATTTTAAATATAATATTTCAAAACACATTCAAACTGTACAAAGAAAAGAAAGTCTAAACTTTTATTTTTGGAACTTGATTGGGACAAGAAAGTCTAAACCAAAATCTTTTTAGATTTATATAATAACACGTCTGTCGATTATCTAAATTCTACCAAAAAATGAATGCAAAAGAGAGATTCCTCTTGTACAATGTAAGTTACCACACCAACATTGACGAAACGAGGAATCTCTCATGAACAAGAATGAGTCTCTGTATCTTTAACAATAGTATTTACAATATCATTAGGATACCGATTCAAAAAAAAATGTTCTCCTTTAAACTTATGAAATTTCACGTTTCCTTCAACAACTTCACTCCATTTATGCATTTCATTGATATGAGTCGAAAAATCGCTATCCGCATAAAAAACGCTTACTCCACAACTTATTTTTTCTGCTTTGGGCTGAAACTTATAATTGTCCAAAATTATAAAATCTGCTCGCAAAATCGGAAGAAACATATCCATAATCTCTTTTGTATAAAACTCCTCTGGTATTCCCCCATATTGTTCCACCTTTGTCAAGAAAGTTTCATTAGTCATATTTTCAATGTCTTCTCTCTTTTCAAAAATATGTGGAGCATCTCGCCCAGAAAAAAACAGATGCCTTGGTTCCTTAATTCCCATTTGCTTAAGTTTATAATATATCTCATAAGTCAATAAGGCTCCCATACTGTGTCCAAATATAACATATTCATCGTCATATTCTAATTGTTCACTTATTCTTTTGGCGATATCTTCACTTGCTTCATCAACAGACTGGTAGCAAGGCTCGCTGAATCGAGTTCCTCTTCCAGCCAATTCACTCATAAACAATTCATATCTATCCGGCAATAGTTTTTTCCATTCATGAAATACATTTACCGACGCTCCAGCATATGGAATAGGAATTACTTTTATTTTATTTATTTCACTCACTCCTATGTTCAACTTGAGCCCACTATCATTACTATATAAACCTATAAGTATTCAAGATACATTTAATTGTACTTCTCTATCTCTCGCTGCTCTGCCAGCAACAAATTCACCATATCACTATAGCTATTCAAACCGTCTGTCTGATTATTTGCCTTCAGATATACGTCATTTACATTTCTTGAAATACTTGAAATAACACCCTCATACTTATCCCGGTACTGCTCATTTTGTTCTATATCATGCCGCACCGCTTTGGACAGACTGGACATTATATCAGACGCCTTATCTGGATCCACTTTCTTTAGCTCAGATATAGAATAATCAAATGCCAGAAATAAACCACTGTATAGTATCATTGGATCATCCTGCTGCTTACATGCCAGATAAGCTATAAAATTAGCCTCATCCTCATGCATGAAACCACTCTGATGTGCCAATTCATGCGCCATAGTAGCAGGCACCAAAAAAACTGGCACATTAACATTGATATTGGATTCATAAGTAAAAGGGACAAAAATACCATGTATCCCTGCATGCGACATTAGTTTTGACATCACCACTGGTTTTGGTGTTGAATATGAATGCTCCAAAACAGGATATTTCTTTGATAACATTTGCATCGAGAACACTGCGTGTTGTGCATAATAATCAAAAACCTCTGGTACATGAGCCAAAAGATCAGTATCCGCTAACTTTTCCCTTGCCAATTCCATTTCAACGGCAAGTGACTTACTCAATTTAACCAGTTCTTCCTTGCTGTAGTTCTCTTCTTTATATTCGGTATAAGACAAAAAAGAATATCTGTAATAGTTTATTCCACCCAAAATAGTATAACAAAAATATATCACGCTACAGATCGTAACGATTCCTAGAGCACCACGATAAACTACCATCCTACGTGCACCTTTACTCATGATGACCTTGCGCACATAATAAACGATATAAAATAGAAATAGTAACACAACCAACACGACGAGCCATTCACTAACAGAAAACTTGACCCAAGAAGGTACAAGTCCTACTGTTTTTGACAATAACGGATATACAGACCTACTGTATTTCTCCGCCCAATCCTGATGGTTCTGCGCGTATTTTGTCAGTATATAAGCTATAACTCCAAGTGAGATCAACGGTAATCTCTTAAGTAAAAGCTTTTTTATAATGTACTCCCCCTATCCAACATAACCATTATAATCAGTTATTCTTAATATATATCCTGCTAAAGATTCATCTTCTAAAGGTTTTGGAGTTAGCAATAACCTTTCCAATAAGCCATACCTCTCCTTCATTTATTTTTTTATTATTTCAAAATAAAACAGCTAAGAAAATATAATTTTCTTAGCTGTTTTATTTTGAAATCTAGTTTAGGAGTTCTTGAAACTATTCCGAATAATTATGAAAAATCACATTATAATGCTGTCATTTCTTCGTGCTCGTGTTCATCCTGCACGAATAAAATACCTAATTCATGATGTTCGCCTTCATAGGACGCGCGCTGATCAAACCGGATCTCACCGTTCAGGCCGATGATCTCCATTTTTACAAATGCGCGGTTTTTTTGAAGTGCTTCATAAAAATCCGACACATGCTTCACGGGGATGCCGTTTACTTTCGTAATAATCTCACCGATCTTCAGCTCAAGATCGTCCGCGGGTGTATTCGGAATGATGCCGAGCACCATTAAGCCCTGATCCCGCTTAGAGAAATAAAACGGAGCCGCGTTATCGTTCAGCCGCTGTCTTAATGATAAAAACAGGCGTCCGAGCACCGCAATACAAGCGGCAGCTCCGGCAAGCGGAGTCCACCAAAGGGCCGCTGCCCCGAATGCGGTCACGATAACCCCGAGAATCATGACACGTTTCGCCGTTATCCTTATGCTGACTTCCGGAAGTGACCCCTGCACACGCTGTCCGAAGCCGGCGATATAAGGAATCCAGATCAAATGGAAAGAGCCGCCCGGCACGGTAAAGACAGGCCACCAAGAAAGGTGTGACTCAAGCCCGCTGCCCGGCACCAATAAGAAAAGCGGAAGCAGCCATGCGCGATTCGCCAATTGACGGCCGATGGGCAGGCCTCTGCTGCTGACGACAAGCGCCGGAGATGTTTTCAGGTGCGCTGAACGGTAAGCAGCCGCTCCCTCCGTGATGATCAAAAGGCCCATAAACACGGCCGCTGATGCCCAATTCACGCCGAATGCCTGCGGAAACCGATCCGCAAACGGCACTGTGTGGGTATACTGAAGGAGAAACGCAATGAACATGCCGGCGCTGACAATATAAGCTGATGACAGCCAATTCATACGGAACGTCAGCGAAGCCAAAGCCGTCACGGCCGCGATTATGCCGAGAAGACCGAATGGAATCGAAATTCCCAGTCCAAAAAATAATATGGAGAGAAGAATACCCGGTATAAGTCCTTTTATGTATGTAAAGATAAGCTCGTCATACATATCCGCGATTTTTGTATGAAACGTATGGCGTTCACGTTTGATCCGCAAATATCCGCATGCGAGACTTATGATGATAAAAAACCAGAACATCGGGTGCAAAAAAAACAGACCGATACTTTTCAGAAGTTCAATTCCCCATTGAACAGACATTGCTTTCACCGCCTCAAGCCAAACATTTTAATTCTATTCTACCAAATAATCATTGGCTTGAATATCTCAAACGTCTATCTCTCTTCCGTCATCCACAACGTCACATTTGAGAGAGAGAAATCTTTCAGATAGTGGTCGACTTCCACCTCGATTACACCGCTGATCAAAAGCATGGACCGTTTAATATCCGTCAGATTGATTCCTAAACGTTTATGGTTTTTCATTAAGTAGGTGAAATAATGCTTTGCACACTCCTCATTGATATCGTGAACACATTCAACATTTGTGTAATTGACCAGGTATCTGCTGAACAGCATAAGAAGACTTAGTGCTTTGGTTGATGAAAATGTAACGTCTTTTGTTCGGTCTTTTAGTTGTTCCACTAATTCATAATATTTTTTTTCACGCACAATACTTGCCCTCTTCAATTGTGAACCCCCATTTTTTTATCCAGATAAGCACGGGTGATTACAGCTGCCGTGCTGAAGCGCCGCAAACACTTCTGCTTTCGATACTGAAATGCAGCTGCCAAACTAAAACTGTTCTCTATTAGAACCTTCTTTTATTGTAAGAACTAAAACTGACTGAGGCAACTTTCAAAAGTTTCATTTTGAATACATATTAACTCGGCATAAAGTCTCTCTTCTCTATAAATATCGGGTAATGTTTGTCCTTTATAAATGTTTAAATGTGAAAATTTTTTTAATATCTTGTCAAAACCGACATTATTATATGTCTTTTAGTTCATTTTTAGGGTATGACAAAAGAAACAGGAGACGAAAAAAACGCCTCCTTTTCATTTATTTTACAAATAATGATTTTAACGCCGTTTGCAGCTGTAAATCATTTTTTTCGTCAGATTTCTTTTCATTCATCAGCTGATTCATTTTTTCCGCTGTCTTTTTATCAATGACCGCTGTTTTATCAAGCTTGTACCGGTCTTGAAACGCCAGAACGGCTTTTTTCATTGTTTTGCTGAAATAGCCGTCTGCTCTGCCCGGGTCGAAGCCTAGGCCTTTCAGCAGGATTTGGGCGTGTTTGACATCCGCGCTGTTCATATCAGGCTGAAGCGGCTGTTTCAGCTGAAGCGGTCCCGCCGCAAAATAATCCGGCTGGCTCACAGCGATTGTCGGAGCAATGCCTTTTTTGTGGATCCAATTGCCTTTCGGTGTCAGCCATTTGTAAAGCGTCAATTTAATGTTGCTCCCGTCTCCCATAGGCACGGCCTGCTGAACCGTTCCTTTACCGAAAGAAGTGTCACCGACAACGTCATAATGTCCCGCTTCTTTTAACGCACCCGCAAGAATTTCTGAAGCGGAGGCGCTTCCTTTATCCGTGATGACATTGACGGGATACGGCTTCTTATGTTTTAAGGTTGAGAAATATTGTTTTTTATCGCCGTTACGCTCCGCAATTTGGATATACGGCATGTCTTTTGTGATGAAATGCTTTAAAATTTGTTCGACGCTTTGAAGGTAGCCGCCAGGATTCCCTCTTACATCAAGGACGAGACCGTCAATCCCTTGTTTTTCAAGCTTTTTCAGCGCCGCGGCGAAGTCCTGGGCGGTATGCTCGGAAAATGTCGATATGCCGATGTAGCCGACATGATGACCGCCTGATTCTTTGCGGGAAGCAAATACGGTTTCAAGCGGGATTTCCGCTCTTTTAATCCGGAATGACAGCTGTTTATCAGTACCCGGACGCTGTATTTTAATAGAAACCTTCGATCCTTTTTTTCCTCTGATTTTCAGCACGGCTTCGTTTAAACCTTTCCCGTTCATTGACTCGCCGTTTATGCTGATGATTTCATCATTCGGCTTGAGCCCCGCTTTTTCCGCCGGAGATTGCTTAAACGGTGATACGATAATGATTTTATTGTCCTCCATACCGACTTCAGCGCCGATCCCTTCGAAAGAAGAATCAAGAGAATCGGAAAACTGCTTAGCGGTCTGCTTGTCCATATAAACGGAATAAGGGTCGTTTAATGTAGACAGCATCCCCTGAATCGCTCCTTCAAGAAGCTTTTCTTTATCTACATTTTCCACGTATTCGTTCGAGATCAGCTCATATGCTTTTTCGATTTTTTCCATTGCCCGGCTTCTTTCTGCGTCTGATGAATTCGGCTGTACTGCCCCGGCAATATGAGCTCCGCCGCACATGATGCTGACGGCCGCTATCACTGCGATCATTTTCTGCTTCATCGTTTACCTCCTCTTAGTCCTTTTACGAAAATCTGGAGATAGTATGTGTAAATTGCAAAGAATTCATGTAACGGCAACAAAAAAATGAAAACGCGAGATTGTTACATATATATGGGTAACGTATAATATTTTGTATGCAATTCATTAAATATACAGGAGAATGCGATATGAAAATAAAATTATCGATTTTATCCGCGGCGATTCTGGCCGCAGGCATTACCGCCTTTGTCTGGCCAAAAACAGAGGCCAATGAAAAAACGCAGACGGACGCCTTGTATGTTTCTCCCGCAGGCAGCGACCAAAATGAAGGAACGAAAGAAAAGCCGTTCCGCACATTAAAACATGCGGCTGAAAAGGCAGAGGCCGGAACAACCGTATTGATTCGGGAAGGGACGTACGATGAAACGTTTGAAGTAAAGCACAGCGGCACGGCCGAAAAGCCGATTATATTTCGGAACTATCAGAATGAGCATGTCTCAATCAGCGGCAAATCTGCGCCAAAAAGCGATTCTGAAACTCCGTTAATTCAAATCCGCAATAAACAGTACATTACCATTCACGGCGTTACGCTTGAGAACCTCTCCGTATCATCAGAAGATGCGACGGCCATGGGGATCTGCGTCACCGGATCAAGCAGTCATATCAACATTGACGGCAACCATATCCGAAACATTAAAACCACGGCTGATGAGGGAAATGCACACGGCATCGCGTTTTACGGCACAGACGCCATGAAGGATATCAGCATCACAAATAATACGGTTGAAAAACTGACGCTCGGCGCAAGCGAAGCGGTCGTGCTGAACGGGAATGTTGACGGATTTAAGATTGCCGGCAATACCATCCGGGACAATAACAATATCGGGATTGACGTGATCGGATACGAAGGAACGTCCAAGCAAAACGACTATGCGCGAAACGGCGTCATTGAAAACAATACGGTGAGCCATAACTCTTCTTACGGAAATCCCGCTTACGGAGATGAATATTCAGCGGGCGGTATTTACGTTGACGGCGCAGAACATGTGGACATTAAGAAGAACACCGTTTACAACAATGACCTCGGCATTGAAGCCACTTCCGAACATAGAGGGAAATACGCACGAGATATCCGGATTACGGATAACAAGGTGTACGGGAATGCTTACACCGGTATTTCAATCGGAGGCTATGACACGAAACGCGGCGGCACCATCAATTCGGTGATCGCTCATAACATTATGTATCGAAATGACACGAAGGACCTTGACGGCGGCCAGCTGCTGCTGCAGTACGGCACAAAAGGGAACACGATCGAAAAAAACATCATGACGGCAAGCGGTTCACGGATTTTTATCGCAAATGATTATACAAAAAACGAAGGCAATACCGTTAATCATAACGTCTATCACAAAGAAGCGGGAAAAGACGGCATTTGGAATTGGAAGAACAGAGAATATGATTCATTCACAGCGTACCAAAAAGGAACGGCAAACGATTCGGATTCCATTTATGCGGACCCGATGTACCGTGACGAATCGTCTTATGACTTTACATTAAAGCCCGGATCACCGGCCCTGCCCGTCATTCAGTAACGAAACCATTAAAAAAAGCCAGTCTATATCAGACTGGCTTTTGTATTTATACACGAAGGAATTTCCGGATGGAAGTCAGACTTCCCCATACTCCGATAACCGCGCCGATCAGAATGAGTACAAGTGATACTTGAAACACAAACGGACTGTACGGCAGAAGTGAAACAAATGATCCCTGAACTTTCGGGGCCACCCAAGCGACCATCGACTGGTACGTACTCAGCACGAGAGCGATCGGTATGATAGAACCGAATACCCCCAGCAGCAGCCCTTCCAGGAAGAACGGCCAGCGGATAAACCAGTTTGTCGCGCCGACAAGCTTCATGATTTCAATCTCTTTTCTTCTGGCGAAAATCGTGATTTTAATCGTATTTGAAATTAAGAACATCGCCGTGAACAGAAGGCCGATGATTAACGCAATCCCGATGTTGCGTGACACCCCGACGATCTTAAACAGACGGCTGACTTCTTCTTTCCCGTATGTCACTTTATACACATGATCAAGCTTCTCAATTTTTTTCGCGACTTTCGGCGTATCATGCGGATCTGTCGTTTTGACGATAAACGCGTTGTTCAGCGGGTTTTCCTGATCTTGCATTTTCATGGCCTTTCCGCTGTCGCCGAAGCTTTTGACCAATTGATCAAGCTCTTTATCTTTAGATGAAAACTCTACGCTTTGGATTCCCGAGATGTCTTTAATCTCATTCTGCAGCGTATCCTGCGTTTTCTTATTTGACGTCAGATCGATTAATACTTTAATTTCCACTTCTTTTTCAGCATTTTTAGCCATGTTGTTTAAATTCAGCATAATGACTAAAAACACGCCGACCAAAATCAATGTAACGGTAACGGCGCTGATGGATGCAAATGTCATCCATGTGTTTCTTCCGAGAGATTTAAAACTCTCACGCAAATGGCGCCCGAGAATTTTAATCATAAGAACCATACTCCCCTCTTGACTCATCACGCACAATAATTCCGTCTTCGATCGCGATGACCCGTTTCTTCATGGTGTTTACTATTTCTTTATTGTGTGTCGCCATCACGACGGTCGTTCCGCGGTTATTAATCTCTTCCAGCGTCTTCATGACTTCCCATGATGTTACCGGATCAAGGTTGCCCGTCGGTTCGTCAGCTATCACGACGTCAGGATTGTTGACGATAGATCTTGCGATGGAAACACGCTGCTGTTCTCCTCCGGAAAGCTGGTCGGGAAACTGCCGCGCTTTATGCTTCAGCTGCACAAGATCGAGCACTTCGAGCACGCGTTTTTTAATGACTGACTGCTGCTCTCCGATCACCTCAAGCGCGAACGCGACGTTTTCAAATACCGTCAGTTTCGGAAGAAGTTTGAAGTCTTGGAAAACAACACCTATTTTACGCCGCACGAAAGGAATCTCTTTTTCTTTTACAGACGCGAGATCTTTATGATTAATCAATATTTGCCCTTTTGTCGGTTTTTCTTCTCTGTAAATCATTTTAATAAAAGTAGATTTACCGGCTCCGCTCGGTCCTACGACATATACAAATTCTCCGGGATGAATCATGACTGACAGCCCGTTAATCGCTTTTACACCGTTCGGATAGGATTTATATACTTCTTTCATCTCTATCATGAAATCACCTAATCTTTTAATTATGTCTTGCAGCCATAGAGTTCGCAAACGTACAGCGGTTTATGGCCGATTCGTCAGGAAACAGATAAA
Organism: Bacillus sp. JNUCC-21; assembly: GCF_041222765.1. NCBI lineage: Bacteria > Bacillati > Bacillota > Bacilli > Caryophanales > Bacillaceae > Bacillus > Bacillus sp. JNUCC-21. The sequence continues at coordinate 3,642,029 of NZ_CP166019.1, forward strand.
AAATCTGAAAGTTCCTTTTCCTCAGTACACTTCATTATACGTCAAATTTAGACATATTACTATTACAGTTTCTTTTCATTCCCAGACCGTGAAAAAACCTTGCCCCTATAACAGGCAAGGTTTTTCTGTTATTTTTTCTGTGACAGCCATTTTGCGATCTTCGCGGCTTCCTCATCATTTACAAGATGGCTTGGCATATTGCCGCGTCCGTTTTTAATGATGCTTTCAATTTTAGCTTCATCATACTTCCCGCCGACTTCCTGTAAATTCGGGCCTCCGCCGCCTTCTAAGTCTTTTCCGTGACAGCCGATACAGCTTTGCTGATAAAGCTCTTCTCCTGCTGACGCAGAAGCTTTTGATCCGCCTGAGCTGTCAGAGCTTTCTTTTTTCGATTCATTGGATCCGCCGCATGCCGCCAGCAGGACGGACATGGTCAGAACCAGCGCCAGCAGCGCCCATTTTGATTTCATATGTAAGATGCACCCCTTCGCTATTATAACCCCGTTTACGCGCGTTTGAAACCCTCGCCGAGCACCTCGCTTGCGTCTGCGACAATGACAAAGGCCGACTCATCAATTTGTTTGACGATTTGTTTCAGTTTTGTGAATTCGGTCTGGCCGACGACACACATTAAGATCGGCCGGTCATGTTCCGTATACCCGCCGACTGCGGAAATCTTCGTCACGCCCCTGTCGATTTCTTTCAACACAGCCGATCTGACGGCTTCTTCATGCTGCGTAATGATTAAAGCCATTTTGGAGCGGTTGAACCCGACCTGCACGACATCAATCGTTTTGCTTGAAATAAATACCCCGAGCATCGCATACAGTCCCTGCTCCACTCCGAAAACGAGCATCGCACTCAGCACAATTAATCCGTCCATGATGGCGAGGCACGTTCCCAGCGACAGCCCCGTGTATTTGTGAATGATCTGGCCCGCCAGAGCCGTTCCCCCCGTGGAGCCTTTGCCGAGATACACGATGCCGATTCCCGTTCCGATCCCGACGCCTCCGAAAATCGCCGCCAGCAGTTCATGGGTCGTCGCGGCAGGCAGATCTCTTGTTAAATAGACAGCGAGCGGCAGAACGATGGAACCGACCAGTGTCTTCATTCCGAACTTCCCGCCGAGAATGATCACTCCGGCGATAAACAAAGGGATGTTAATAATCCACTGCACGTAAGCCGGTTCAAAACCAAACGTTTCTAAAATGGTGCTGATCCCGCTTACTCCCCCCGCTGCTATACGGTTCGGCAGCAAAAATACGTTAAACACGATCCCCGTAATCGCCGCGCCGATCATGATGTATATATAATCTTTGATCAGACGGAGCGGCTTATTGTGATTCACATCCATGCAAAATCCTCCGTTCTCCGATTTTCTCTCGATAGCATTTTAAGTCTTCCCGGCTTAGAAGTAAATAACAGCCAAATACCGTATTAATTTGCTAAAGCGCTGTTGTGAAAAATGGAAAAAGAGAACGGATAAAAAAACACACCTTGCCAAAGGCAGGTGTGTTCCCGGATTACGACAGTTTAGAACGTAAATAGGCGTCAATGAAGATATCGATATCTCCGTCCATAACCGCCTGCACGTTCCCCATTTCCGTATTGGTGCGGTGATCTTTCACCATGGAGTACGGATGGAAGACGTACGAGCGGATTTGGCTGCCCCAGCCGATTTCTTTCTGTTCGCCGCGGATTTCGTCAAGCTCCGCCTGCTGTTCTTCAATTCTGCGCTGATACAGCTTCGCTTTGAGCATTTTCATCGCCCGGTCGCGGTTTTTGATTTGTGAACGTTCCGTCTGGCACGTTACGACTACATTTGTCGGCAAGTGGGTGATCCGAACGGCTGAATCAGTCGTATTGACGTGCTGTCCGCCGGCACCGCTCGCCCGGTACGTATCAACTTTAATATCTTCGGTACGAATTTCAATGTCGATTTCTTCATTGAATTCAGGCATGACTTCACAAGACACGAATGACGTGTGGCGGCGTCCTGATGAATCAAATGGAGAAATCCGCACGAGACGGTGTACGCCTTTTTCCGCTTTTAAGTAGCCGTATGCATTGTGGCCTTTAATAAGCAGTGTGACTGACTTAATTCCTGCTTCATCTCCCGGGAGATAATCAAGCGTTTCAACTTTGAAACCGCGTCTTTCCGCCCAGCGGGTATACATTCTGAGCAGCATGGAACCCCAGTCCTGGGATTCCGTACCGCCGGCCCCCGGATGAAGTTCTAAAATCGCGTTATTTTTGTCGTATGGTTCACTGAGCAGCAGCTGAAGCTCAAATTCATTCAATTCCTTCGTTAATGACTTCAGCTCTTTCTCAAGCTCTTGCTGAAGGTCCTGGTCAGGTTCTTCTTTTAAAAGATCATGTGTCATTTGCAGCTCTTCGTGAGACTCGCTCAGCTGATGATAGGAGTTCACGTATTCTTTCAGACCGTTCGCTTCATTGATGACGGTTTGGGCCTTCTGCTGGTCATTCCAGAATTCCGGTTCCGCCATCTTTTCATCTAATTCTGCAATGCGGGCTTCCTTTGATTCGAGGTCAAAGAGACCCCCTGAAGTCCGCTAAACGAGAAGCCATATTTTCGAGCTCTGCCCTGATTTCTGATAATTCCATTCCATTCACCTCATTAAAAGATCCGGGGCGCCATAAGACGCAGACCCGGTCATGTTCGCTTCATACAGTCGAGACTATTCTGTCCGGCCGCAGCAATTTTTATATTTTTTTCCGCTGCCGCAATGGCAAGGCGCGTTGCGTCCGATATCCACAACTTTTCGCACCGGCGCTTTTTTCGCTTGTTTGGCCTCATCGCCGTCCTGCGGCTGATGAGCCGTCGTTTGGCCCTGAACAACTTCTTCGCGTTCCAGATTGCTTTCAATCTCGGCCTTCATGACGAATTTCGCAACTTCGTCCTCAATGGACTCAATCATGTGCTCAAACATGGCGAAGCCTTCCATTTGATATTCACGCAGCGGATTTGTCTGCGCATAAGCGCGGAGGTGAATCCCTTGACGCAGCTGATCCATCGCATCAATATGATCCATCCATTTTGAATCAACGGCACGCAATACGATGACTTTTTCAAATTCACGCATCTGCTCTGTGCCGAAATTCTCTTCTTTTTCATTATATTTTGTCATGATGCGGTCCATGATCATCTCATGCATTTCATCCGGTTCTTTTCCGAAGATATCGCTCTTTTCAAGTGCGCCTTCATCAAGATACGTTGAATTCACCAGCTCCACGAGGCCGTCAAGATTCCATTCTTCCGGAAGCTCCTCTTTCGGCGTATAAGCGGCAATCGCACGCTCCAGAGAAGACTTGATCATGCCTTCCACAATGTCACGCAGGTTTTCAGAGTCAATGACTTCAAAACGCTGCTTGTAAATGACTTCGCGCTGCTGACGGAGCACGTCGTCATATTGAAGAAGCTGTTTACGTGAATCAAAGTTGTTTCCTTCGACACGTTTTTGAGATGATTCCACGGCGCGTGACACCATTTTGCTCTGAATCGGCGTGGAGTCATCCATACCGAACCGGTCAAGCATCGCCATCGTCCGTTCAGCTCCGAAACGGCGCATCAATTCATCTTCCATTGAAAGATAAAATTGTGTGATGCCCGGGTCTCCCTGACGTCCTGAACGTCCGCGGAGCTGATTGTCAATCCGGCGGGATTCGTGGCGTTCCGTACCGACGACTGCAAGGCCGCCAAGCTCTTTTACGCCTTCGCCGAGTTTAATGTCGGTTCCGCGTCCCGCCATGTTGGTCGCAATCGTGACAGCGCCTTTTTGTCCCGCTTCTTCAATAATCTGAGCTTCACGCTCATGGTTTTTGGCATTCAGCACCTGATGCGGAATCCCTTTGTTTTTCAGAAGTTTAGAAATCAATTCAGACGTTTCAACGGCAACCGTACCGACAAGAACCGGCTGTCCGGTCATGTAGCGCTGGGCGACATCCTCCGCCACCGCCTTGAATTTCCCTTCCATTGAGCGGTAGATCAAGTCCGGACGGTCGTCACGGATGACCGGCTGGTTGGTCGGGATGGATACAACCTGCATGTTATAAATATTGCGGAATTCTTCCTCTTCCGTTTTTGCGGTACCGGTCATACCGGCCAGCTTTTCGTACATACGGAAATAGTTTTGGAACGTAATCGTCGCCAATGTCATGCTTTCATTTTGAATCTCCAGGCCTTCTTTCGCCTCAATTGCCTGGTGAAGACCTTCGCTGTAGCGGCGTCCTTTCATCAGACGGCCGGTGAAGGAATCAACGATGACGACCTGGCCGTCCTCAACAACATAATCCACGTCTTTCTGCATCGCAGCATGGGCTTTTAAAGCCTGGTTGATATGGTGGTTCAAGGCCACGTTTTTGACATCAAACAGGTTGTCGATGCCGAACGTTTTTTCAGCCTTCGTCATTCCTTCTTCCGTCAGCTGAACGCCCTTCGTTTTGACGTCATACGTATAATCCTGATCTTTCTTGAGTGTGCGGACAAACGCATTTGCCTGCACGTACAGTTTTGTGGACTTCTGAGCTTGTCCGGAAATAATCAATGGCGTTCTCGCTTCATCGACTAAAATTGAATCGACTTCATCAATAACGGCAAAATGAAGCGGGCGCTGCACCATCTGTTCTTTATAGAGCACCATGTTGTCACGCAAATAATCAAAGCCGAGTTCATTGTTCGTTGAATACGTGATATCGGCTGCGTAAGCTTCGCGTTTTTCGTCTTTTGACATCGAATTCAGGTTCAGGCCGACTGTAAGCCCGAGAAACGCAAAAATCTCTCCCATTTGCTGGGCATCACGGCTCGCCAGATATTCGTTGACCGTTACGACGTGAACGCCTTTTCCCGTCAACGCATTTAAATACACGGGAAGCGTGGACGTCAGCGTTTTCCCTTCCCCTGTTTTCATTTCGGAGATGTTCCCTTCATGAAGGGCGATGCCCCCCATCAGCTGTACTTTAAACGGGAACATGCCGGTTACGCGGCGGGAAGCTTCACGAACGACGGCAAACGCTTCGACAAGAAGGTCATCCGTCGTTTCTCCTTTTTCAAGGCGCTCTTTAAATTCTGCCGTTTTATGTTTAAGCGCCTCGTCAGAGAGATTTTCATAATCTCCTCTTACGGCATCAATGTCATTTGCTATTTTTTCGTATTTGTTCAGCGCACGTTTGGTCGGATCAAACATTTTATTTAAAATCCCAAGCATCTATAACGCTCCTCTATGTTCACATGCAGAATTTGCATGGAATAAATGATAATTTTCTGTCCATGTATACCTCTCATTATCATAACATACCTTTTGCCATTTCCAAAGAATTTGCAGATAAAGATAGAGAAAAACCTTCCGCGCGTTCACGGAAGGCTGGATGGGTTTATTCAGTCGGTTCAATTAATCCGTATTTGCCGTCATTTCTGCGGTAAACGACGTTTGTGAGATTCGTCTCCGCGTTGGTGAATACGAAGAAATTATGTCCGAGCATATTCATTTGGAGAATCGCTTCTTCATTATCCATCGGTTTTAAATTAAAACGCTTTTGACGGACAATTTCCGGGCTGTCATCTTCAATTTCGTCCTGAACCGCTACGCCCGTATCAGCAGCGCTGCCGTTCTCGAAATAATGTTTCGGAAGACCCTGCTCGCGGAATTTTCGGTTGACTTTTGTTTTGTGCTTTCGGATTTGACGTTCCAGCTTGTTTGTTGCGAGATCAATTGCATTGTACATATCCTCGTTATGCACTTCAGAACGAAGCGCCAGATCAGTCATCGGAATGGTGACTTCAACTTTGGATTCCTTATCATTATAGAATTTTAAGTTGACGTTCACATCGGCATTGACGCTCTGCTCGAAATATCGCTCCAGCTTGCCGATTTTTCTCTCCACATGATCCTTTAACGCAGGTGTAACCTCAATGTTTTCTCCTCTGATATTGTAGTTCATCAAAGAACGCCTCCCTTTATCTAAGGATATGTAACTATTTCTCTTTTACCCCTTCTGATCCCTGCTGAAACGTTAAAATAATGTGTAAATTCGGTGAACGATGGCGAATGGTGTCGGTTTTATCCGGCAGCTTCCGCCAGGATTATAAGTATATGCGGAGGACGCAGGCAAAAGACCTGCCGCTTGCAGCAGGTCTAGTGAAGAACATACGGTTTGATGCAGTCGTGCGTCTGCTCCATCCATAGCTTATAATGCGGCAGAAAGATGGTTTTTAAAAACTCCTGAAAAGGGGCGGACGGGAAATCATAATCATTTAACATGCTGAAATCCTGAAAGATCTCGTCAAATGAGCGGATCGCCGTCTCCACGCATCGGCACTCAATGATAGACAGCAGAAGCGCATGAGAGGAATCGAGATGAAAAAAAGCCTGAATCAAATCATTGTAAATCCGCTCGCCCTCCGTCTTAAAAAAATCATCCTGCGTGTCCAACAGGTAGCAAAGCCCCTCATCAATCGTAAAAAGAAGCTGGTAATAGGCTGACACCAAATGGTAATCGTTCAAACTTCTCAAAACACTCACCTATTTGCGTTTGTCGTAATAACGGCCGTCACTTGTCGTTTGATGATACGGATTGAAATACGTATTATGGTAGATTCGTTTTTTCTTAAGCGTTTTTATTTCATTTCGGATACCATCCTGAATCCGTTTCACTTCGCCGGTAATCAGACGGTCCATCGCGGCCACCTGCTGAAGCAGCGTTTTTTCTTCTTCGGAAAAAGGCGGCTTTATGCCCGCAAGCATCTCCTCCCTTTTCTCCGTAAATGCCGTAACGCTGCTGATAAGACCGTCGCTTTCCGGGGCGTCCTTCAGTGCGGCGTACATGTTCTTCGTTTCGTTATACAAAGAAAAGACATTGCTGTTCATCAGGCAAGGCCGCCCGCGCCATGGCTGTTTTTCCGTTCACTCTGCATGGCCTGCTTCCACGTGTCGCGAAATTCAGTAACGAGTTTTTCCGCTTCATCTAAAAATTCTCCGTTATTCTGCACGTTCGCGTCGATCAGCCGGCGGCGGATGTAATCATAAATGGATGACATCTGTTCAGAAATCTCAATCTCCCGGTTTAACGTGATGCTGAGCTCTTGAATGATGTTTTGCGCCTTTACGATATTTTCATTTTTGGCTTCAAGGTTGTTTTGCTTCATCGCCTGCCTGGCCAGCTTAATGAATCGCAGGCAGCCGTTATAAAGCATAAGAGTCAGCTCTTCCGGAGCGGCTGTAAAGACGGATGTCTGCTGATAAGCAGCAAAAGGATTATTTATTGCCATTTTTATAAAACCTCCAAGGTTATGATGTTGAAGATCCTAACATTGACGTGAGATATGAAGATTGGCTGTTCAATTTCTCCAATGCCGTATCCAGTGCGCTGAACTTTTTATAATATCTCGATTCGATGTCATCCAGCTTCGTTTTCATATTGGAAATATTTGTTTCTATTTCATTCAAACTTTTTCCGATGGCAAAGCTGGATGATACCGAGCTTTCTGTACCCGCCTGTTTTGAAATTTGAGTCTGCATTTTGTTTAATGTGTCTTTTAATCTCCGGGCAATCCCCTGCTCCTCCGGGTTTTTGATAGTCTTACCGGTTGAGCTGTCTGTAATCGTACTTGTACTGTCTGCATTAAACAGCTTAGCCACGAGAGAGGGGTTCTCGGTAATTTTCTGTTTCAGTTTCGCTTCGTCTTTAATGACAAGCTTTCCAAACTTTCCTTGATCCTCATAACTAGACGTCTCTATACCGAAATCGGCAAGCTGATATTTTTTTCCGTCAATCGTAACCGTTGAGTACAGATCAAGCCGCATTTCAGCCAAACCGTTCTGCAGCGTGCTGTCGCTCCGTAATAACCCGCTTTTGGCCTTTGCCTCCCACTGCTCAATCTGCTTATCGGTCATCGCTTCTCTTTGTTCATCGGTTAGCGGCTTATAATCGCGGTATTTTGATTCTGTTACCTTCTCGTTTGCACTTTTAATTAACGTATTGTATTTATCAACGAAATCTTTAATGTTGTCAAAAATGCCGTCCGTATCAGTCGTGCTGTTAATCGTAACCGTTTTATTGCTGTCCGTCACGCTGTTCAGCGTGTATTTGATGCCGTTGATCGTAAAGTTATTTGACGTTTTTGTCATTTCAAGCCCGTTGAACGTAAACTTCGCGTTTTTCCCTTCGGCATTGGCCGTCAGTTCATTTGTTGCATCATCAACGGCAAAACCGAGCTGATCTTTCAGAAAGCTTTTGGTTGCGTCATCACCTGCGGCAAGGGTAAATCCTTCCCCCGTTTTATTGGAAGTGAACGCAATCGTGTCCACATAATCCGTGCCGTTGGAAATTTTCTCTTTTAAAGCCGTCACTCCGAGACCCGAGCTGTTCAGTTTGGAAATGACATCGTCAATCGTATCGGTTGCGGCGATCGTGACGTTTACCTCAGTCGGCTTCGTTTCACCCGGATTTGTGACATTGAATTTCAATGTTTGGCTCTGACCTGAAGTGAAATTGATGGTCCCTGATGATTTATATGTCGTCGAAGTGGCCAGCTGCTGTACAGACATACTCGTTGAAATATTCTGCTCAGCACTGACGGCCACCGCGCTGACACTGGAATCCGAACTTGTTACTGTTTTTTTATTCCAGTTTGTGGACATCAGCATATTATTAAATGTCGTAGAATACATGTCGGCAATCTGGGTATTCACTTCCCGATAAGCATCGCGCTTCCATTCAAGCGTCTGCTTTTGCTGGTTTAATTTATTAAGCGGCTGCTTTTCGGCATCCATCATTTTTTTCACCAGAGAATCTACATCAAGACCGGAATTAAGGCCTGTGATTCTTGTGACCATATGTACCCTCTCCTTTTCGGCGTTTAGTCGTAGACGGCTCTATGACAACAGTGAGTTTCCGACTGTTTATCATATCACAGCTCCATAAATGTATGATCTTATTCTTATATCGGTCATATTAAAAGGTTTTCAATAATTTAACTGCAAAATATAATGTTTCATTTTGTCAATAGGGTTCTTTGGCTTGCTGAAGGGGGAGATAGCTGAAGAAATAAAAAAAAGACCCTGGAGAACCAGGATCTTTCCGTCATTAACCTTTCAGCAATTGAAGAACTTGCTGAGGCTGTTGGTTAGCTTGCGCAAGCATAGCTTGAGAAGCCTGAGTAAGGATGTTGTTTTTCGTGTACTCCATCATCTCAGAAGCCATGTCTACGTCACGGATACGTGATTCAGCAGAAGTCAGGTTCTCAGAAGAAGTACCAAGGTTGTTGATTGTGTGCTCTAAACGGTTTTGAACCGCACCAAGTTTAGCGCGCTCGCTTGAAACTGTGTCGATAGCTGTTTTGATTGTTGTAAGAGCAGTAGATGCTGCATCTGCGGAAGTAGAGATATCAATTCCTGCAGTAGCAGTCCCAACAGCAAGACTTTCAGAATCCATTTTATTAATTGAAAGTTTCATAGTTTGACCTTCATTGGCACCGATTTGGAAAGTCAGGTCAGTTGCTGTACCATCAAGTAATTTCTTTGTGTTGAATTCTGTGTCTGTAGAAATTCTAGTTACTTCAGAAGAAAGCTGATCCATTTCTTTTTGTAACTCAGCACGGTCAGAAGTAGTGTTCGTGTCGTTAGCCGCTTGTGTAGCAAGCTCGCTCATACGCTGAAGAATGCTGTGAGTTTCGTTTAATGCACCCTCAGCCGTTTGGATAAGAGAGATTCCGTCTTGAGCGTTTTTAGAAGCCATGTCTAAACCGCGGATTTGGGAACGCATTTTTTCAGAGATCGCAAGACCCGCAGCGTCATCACCAGCGCGGTTGATGCGAAGACCTGAAGATAATTTTTCCATGTTTTTTGCAGCAGAGTTTGAACCTGCATTCAGCTGACGGCTAGTGTTAAGAGCCGCGATATTGTGGTTGATTCTCATTTTGTATTTCCTCCCTGAATTGTTTTTCGCACGTCCTTGTGCATTTGCGCAGCGTCATTCTGAAGAAAATTTTTCCTCTCATTGGCTACACTATATATATCGGATGGCCGTTTCTATTGTTTATATTGAAAATAAAAAAATCCTCACTTTTTTTGTGAGGATAAGTTAAGTAATAAATCAGTATTAAAAGATACAGCTCTGTTGTTCTCTTCCAGGATCGACAAGTAGATTTCTTTCCTGTGAATATCTACGTGCTGAGGCGCTTCAATTCCCAGCTTCACTTGTTCTCCTTCGATGGCGATCACCTTTATTTCAATATCCGGCCCGATCTGAATGGACTCATTCACTTTTCTTGAGAGAACTAGCATGATCCTCCTCCTATCAGATGTTTTGTTTCATAGGAAGCATCATGTAAAATGATTTGTTTCGCCTTCATTTCCTTTTTATTGACGATAATCGGCGCTTTTAAATTGGCGGTCGTGTTTTCAAAAGGCTCTTCCAGCGTTAAAATCGCCATCACTTCGACGTCCTCTATATCTTCAATATGCAAAAGTTCAAGCGTCGCATGGTCAATGTCAAATTCGTACCCTTTAAAGAAAATAAACGGACTGGCGACAATAAAGGCGATGTGCTCCTGTTTGACAGACTGCAGCGCCAAAAACGGTGAATCTTCCGACAAAGGAAGAACAACAAATTGAGTCTCGTCATTAAATCCCGGCAGGCCGTTTTCAAATGAGATAATCTGCCCTTCGTCTATTCTGATTTCTCCGTGATATTTTGTTTTAATTATCATGCTTCACAATCCTTTACCACTTTCATCTTTTATTCTGCGTTGCCATCGTCAACCGAAATCGTCACCTTAGGGTCTTGCATCATATCAATCTGAACTTTCCCCGGCGTATAATTCCATACAGGTTTATTGACGGCTGCTTCAATTGAAGGTTTGCGGGCTTCAATATCAATCGTAAGCTTTGAAGGAATGCAGTCAATGTCGACGAGAAACTGCGCAGGCAGAAAGTCGCTGAATTCGCCGAATGGATCGGGCGGTCTGACATCTGCTGCCTGCCGGGCCATCACATTGCCCGTTTTCTTTTCGATAGCCGCCATTTCCTTCCCTTCCCTGACTGTTTTTGCGATAAACTCGCTGCAGGCTTCCGCACCTTTCTGGGCGGCTTCAGCGTTCAGCTTTTCAAATGATTTGAGATTCAAGTTCTCCCACGCCCTCGTCTGGTCAATCGTCAGTTTGGCCGGCGTGCTTTCAATGTTCAGCTCTGCCGGCGGCTGCTCGATTTCCAGGTCAGCGGGCAGCTGTTCCATCTCGATTTCTTCCTTTTGAAAGGTTATACCGATTTTAGCAGGCACACTGTCAATAATCAATCTCGGCATCTGCACAGAGACCCCTCCTATTTATAATATTTTAGTAAAAAAAGCGATCTCCCTGGTGTGAGTCGCTTTTTTATATACTGAAGACGGTCAGTTATATTATTTCAGAAAGTCAATCAGTGACGGCTGAATGATATTCGCATTCACTGACAGCGCTGCTCTATGAACCGTCTGTTGAGATAAATAATCAACAATTACATCTTCCATTTCTACATCTTCATTATCGGACAATACTTTTTCAGCGGTTGCCGCTTGTGATTCCAATCTTGTCTGAATGAGTTCCAACCGGTTTGTGCGTGCGCCGATATTGGATTTTTCAGCATTCATTTTATCAGTAAAACCGTCAATATCTGACAGAATTTGATCTGAATCTGCTTCGGACAGCGTGCCTTTGCTTAAAGAGGCTTCTAAGGAGTTAAGAAATTCAAAAACATTATCTCCATTTTGTGCGACGCCTCCGAAAGCTGAGTTTGGATCAGAATTCACTTTCAACACTGCTCCGTTCGAGATGTTGATGTTAACATCCGAAGCACCTGTATAATTCTCATAGTTGTACGTATATGTGCCGTCGGCATTTTCAGTGATCGGCGGGACGTCTGAATTTGTTCCGTTAAACAGATAACGTCCGTTTACCTGAGTATTCGCGACAGAAACGAGCTGCTTTTTCAGCTGGCCGATTTCTGTACCGATTGCTTTCAATTCTGTTTCACCGTTCGAATCACTTTTCGCCTGAACCATCAAGTCCCGGATTTTCCCCATAATATCCGTTTCCGAGTTTACGCTTGATTCCGAGTTTTCCAGCCATGTAAAGCCTTGCGAAACATTCCGCTGATACTGGTTTACCTGCGCAAGCTGAGTACGGTACTGCATTCCCTTCATTGCAACGACCGGATCATCAGAAGCTTTCGTGATTTTTTTCCCCGTAGACACTTGCTGCTGAAGCCGATCGAGCTTGTCATAACTTGAGCCGATAAATCGAAGAGAATTTTTTGCGATCATCCCTTGAGTTACTCTCATTTACTTATCTCCTATCTTCCTCCGGTGCCCATACCGTTAATAATTTTATCGAATATTTCATCCTGCATCGTTATAATCCGCGCAGCCGCATTATAAGCGTGCTGAAACTGAATCATATTTGTCATTTCTTCATCTAAAGACACTGCACTGACTGATTGTCTCCGTTCATCGGCTGAAAGAGTGTTGCTTTCAGAGTTGTTCATAAGATTGGCCGCTTTTTGTGAATTAACGCCCAGCTTTCCGATAAGGGATTCATAAAAGTCATTAATTGTAGTGGTTTCACCGTTAATAGTCAGCTTGCTGTTCTGTACGGCTGCAAGATTTGTCGCGTTTGTGCCGTCACTTTTTTCTCCGTTTAACGACGCTGCGATATTATCAGTAGACGCAAGGATTTTGTCACTGACTTTTATTTTCGCTGCCGCACCTTTTGCCGGCACCGCTTCACCACCGCTGAAATCAAAAAATGCTGCACCCTGTTCGCCTGTATAGGTCTTCCCTTTTTCATGAACTGCATTAAACGCGTCAGCAAAGGACAGCGCCATATTGTCAAGAGCCGTCAGCATTTCAGGATAAAGACCTTTTTCTTCTCCGTTTGACATATAGCCGTATGATTCAATAAGACCTAAAAGTGAGCCTTTTCCGGTAAATGCATCCGCATTCACCGTACTGCTGCCCACTGACACACTCGACACGAGGCCGCTGTCCTTGTCGTAGTTGATTTTCATTTCTGAAACTGTTTTTGTTTTACCGTCGAGCAGCGTACCGAGAGAATTGTTGTTCCCGTTCAGCAATTCGACGTTAACCGTGCCCTCAGCAGTCGCCAAGGCATGTCCGCCCGACTTATTATATGAAACTTTTATATTTGCCATAGAAGATAATTGATCAATCAATCTGTCTCTTTGGTCATACAAATCATTAGGGAGCATACCGCTCGGCTCAACTGCCGCTATTTGATTGTTAAGGTCATTCAGCTGATTGAGAATGGAATTGACCTGATCCGCTGTGTTATCCAGGTTCTTTTTAATATCACCCTGAATGTTAGTCAAAGAGGTAGATATATAGTTAAAACTTTCGGCAAGAGATTTCCCCTGCTCCTGCAAAACTGAGCGCGCTCCCGTATTTTCCGGATTCGTCGCCAGATCCTGAAGGGCATTCCAAAACGAACTGAGCGATCCGTTTAATCCGTTATCGTCAAGCTCTTTCATGACGCCTTCCATTTGTGACAATGAATTGGAACGGGCTGTATAGTACCCTAATTTTGTATTTTCAGTTCTGTACTGATAGTCTAAAAAACTGTCTCTGACGCGCTCAACTGAACCGGCTTTTACTCCTGTTCCGATTTGGCCGGCCGTCAGATCACTGTTTTTTGATACTGCGGGATAAGGGCTTGTCGATTGTAATGTGACGCGCTGCCTCGTATATCCTTCTGTATTTGCATTTGCAACGTTATTTGAAACTGTGCTCAATGCAGTCTGCTGCGCACTCAATGCACGCCTTGCTGTTTCCAGCCCCATAAAAGTCGATGGCATTGAAAATCCTCCGTTCTAAGCTTTTGAATCGAATAATGTCAAACGGCTGACAGGCTTGCGCGCCGCTTGCGGCTCTTTATAATTCATATTCTCTTTTTCACCCGGCATGATCATATCGAATGCCCCGGAGATGAATTGTAAAGCCTGAATCGTGAGCTGTTTGTTCATCTCATTCACTTCTTTCAGACGGTCAAGAAGCGCAGACAAAGAGTGAAATAACCCTTCAAGCTCCTGTTTTTCACTGCCCGAAGTTCTGGAGATGCATGCAGCAATTGTATTGTCCTCACCGCGGCTGAGAAACTGAGAAGTTAACCTGATTCGTTCTTCCTCAGTCTGCCCGATTGCCTGAATATACTTTTGCTCTTTGGTCAATATGTTGGAGAGCTCTTTTGTTTTACCTGCTTTCAGCGCTTCCGTTTTCTCCTCAGACAGCGTGAGCAGATGTTCATGCAGTGCGCAAAGTCGCTTCAGTTGATCAATAATTGGCTTTGCTGACATTGGCTTTCTCCTTTTTATTGCTTTTTATAGAAATTTACTATGTTTTCAGCGATGCTGTTTGAATCTATTTTATATGTTCCGCTCTCTATATCCGCTTTAAGCTGAGCGATTTTTTCCTGACGTGTTTTAGTGACCGCATCTGACGCATTTTGAAGCTCTTTTGCATGAGAAGAAATTTCCACTTTGTCCTTCGGCTTTGCAGCCTCTTTTTGTACGGCTTGCTTTTCGTAATTTTTTTGGTATGGATTAACGGATTGTGTTCCGTACTGATTGATTTTCATAGGATTCCTCTCGCTTTCTGTTCGCAGTCTAATTCTTTTATCGACTGCGTTATCAGTTAGTTTAGGGAATCAGGTGTTTTTGGTATTATAGGCATAGTATGTGTCTTTTGTACTGTTTTTCTCTTCGAATTCAGCGGCTGTTTTTTGGTTCATATGGTCTAATTGCGACTCAATATCTGTCTGACAGGACTTGCAAAATTTCCCCGTCCTGATTGGATTTCCGCACCTTTCGCAAGGATATGCCAAATTCGGAAGCTGGCTGATCTGAATCCTTTTTTGTTTGATAAACTTGAGGATCAGCTCTTCATCCACACCTGTTTCCTCAGTGATCTGCTGCATCGTCGACTGTCTGTTGATCTGCTTTCTCAAAAATTTATAGACGGTTTCAAATGCTTTTTCTTCTTCTTTAATACATGCCTGGCACACGGTCTGCAGGTTCGTTTTAAAAAATAAAGCATTGCATTTTGGACAATTCGCCAATTCACCCATCGTATTAACTCCTATTCCTTCTTTAATCTGCCTTATATTTCTATCAATTATATCGGCAGAAAAAAAGAATGATTTAGCTCCTGATTAAAGTAAAAGAGGAGACCGATGACGCTTTGCCCGCTGTCAGCAGGACTTCGGCGGCTTGGTGAAGTGTGGCGCCCGTCGTATAAATATCATCTATTAAAATGA
Organism: Bacillus sp. JNUCC-21; assembly: GCF_041222765.1. Lineage (NCBI taxonomy): Bacteria > Bacillati > Bacillota > Bacilli > Caryophanales > Bacillaceae > Bacillus > Bacillus sp. JNUCC-21. The sequence continues at coordinate 3,657,348 of NZ_CP166019.1, forward strand.
CGTTCATACCTTCGGCGGAGTTTTCGGCTGCTGAAAACTTTTTTTCTGCAGACAGCCTGTCTGTTTTGCTCTTTTTGGATTGTTTTTCGTTGTTCAGTCGGATGAGGGGGGAAATGACGGGCATTCCGAGCAGAGAGGCCAGCAGCTCGGATTGATTGAATCCGCGTTCCGCCAGCCGTTCGCCGCTCAGCGGAATAGGGATGAGAGTATGTGTATTTGATGGATATGCCGCTTTAAAGCCGGCAGCAAAGTCACGTTCAAATGCTTGAATGATTTTCGCATCACCCCTGAATTTAAAACGGGCCAATGAGTCCTTCATCGCATCATTATACAAATATACCGAACGGTTTCGCCGCAGCAAAAAGCGCTTTTCCGTTTTTGATTCCCGGGCCGCACAATCAGCGCATTTTTCATTTGACTCCTGAGGCCTCCCGCATATACTGCATACGGGGCCTTCAATTTTTTCGAATTGGCTGCTGCATATGCTGCATACCTCTTGCTCGGGCGCCAGAGAAAACAGAGATCTCCAAGTCAATGAACTTGAAATTGGTGAGTCACACAATAAACAATTCAGAGATATTACGCTCCTTCCCGAGTTTCACAGAACTCGCTTGGATTAACCGAAACAATCGCCGCTGATTCAGCCAGAATGACAAGCAGCGCCGTATTTTTCTGTTTATCAACTATCTCTGCTTTTGCATAAGCAACTTTCTTTTTATCTGTAACATATGCCGGCTCAGCCCGGTTTAATGAAAGTGCCAGTACATCATTTTTGCATACCCGGCATGTGCATTTCATATGAAGCTGAGACATATGGCGGTCGAGAAGTTCCTTTAATACGATTTCTTTTGAATTGACAAGCATGCTGACAGCTCCTCATAGGAAAGTATGAGTATACTGTATCACGTTTTCTGAAATTAACTAGTCCAACAATTTACTTTTTTGTGCCAATTTGTTCATATGTTCTATATGTTTTTTTGCTTTTTTCATTCCGTTTGTAATTCCGAAATGAAACATGACGACATCACCGCTGAAATGTTTATAATGCCTTCCCGTTCTGCCCGCGATCTGTACGAGCGCGCTCTCAGTAAAGATAGGTGCTTCTGCGCCGAGGACACATGTCTGAACTTTGGGCACGGTAACCCCTCTTTCTAAAATCGTAGTCGTTACCAGCAGGTCAAGCCGGCCGTCTCTGAACCGTTTCACTTTATCCTTTCTGAATGTGTCTTCCGCATGAACGCCTTCTGCCCTTACATTTAATTTCTGAAAATAATCCGTTGTCTTTTTCAATACATGTACAGACGGAACGAATAAGAAAACCGGCAGCTGTGATTGAAGTTTTTGGCGGACCCAATCGGTTACAGAGCGCGGCAGTTTTCCTTTCTGAAGCTTCTTCTTCCAATTGCCGCACCACAAAAAACGCGGCTCCGGGAGGGGTTTCCGATGATATCTGGCCGGTATGCGGACGCTTTTCAGTAAACCGGCTTCAGCCTTCTTTTTTAATGTGTCTGAAGGAGTTGCCGTTACATAAACAAGGGCGCTGTTTTTCTTCCTCGCTTTATCAACAGCGAATCTTAATGTCTCATCGGCTGAAAAAGGAAACGCATCTACTTCATCTATTATCATGACATCAAAAATGTCTCGGTAGCGCATCAGCTGGTGAGCGGTTGAAATCATTAACGGAGTCAGACGGCCTTTGTCCTCGCTGCCGCCGTACAAAGCAGAAACTTCGACTTTCTCAAATGCTTTTTTCAGTCTCGGCAGCAGTTCAAGTACGACATCTGTACGCGGAGTCGCGACACAGACGCGCAAACCGTGATTCAGCGCAAACTCGATACCCGGAAACAGCATCTCTGTTTTCCCCGATCCGCAAACCGCCCATACTAACAGCTCTTGTCTCTCTTTTATCGCATCTGTAAGCGCGGCGGCCGCCCGCTTCTGTCCGTCTGTCAGTGTTCCTTCCCAAGAAAGCTTTACAGGCTCCCAGCTGTTTTCATGGGCTTGATTCCAAGAATATAATGATGTCAGTTCATCAGCCCTTCCCATCATGACACAGGCACGGCAATAGGTAATCTTCCTTTTGGCAGAGGGCGCCCAAAATGCCGCAAAGCTGGCTTGATCAGACTGACCGCATCGTTGGCAGACGTAACGGTTTTTCCGGCGGATGATTGACGGCTCGTCCGTTATATATTCTTTTTCTGTAAAACGCTTGATGCGCTGATCTGAAAACGGTATCTCAGATCTCAATAAATGCCGGCCGTAAAAGAAATCCCGCACCTCTGAAAATTCTGAAGCACCTTCGGACATCTCCCTGCCTCCTTTCTGCTCAAAGTATGCCTTGTCGGGAACCCACTTGTCGAATTGCGAAAATTAAAAAATAAAAAAATCTCCGCCCTTGAAAACGGAGATTTTCACTTAGTTTTTAAAGCACCAGCCGATTCCGATGGCGCCTTCGCCCAAATGGGTTCCGATCACGGCACCGAAATAGCTGTTATAGAATTCGACATGAGGATATTTACCGCTTAACTCCTGTATAATATCCGCCGCTTCTTCTTCCCTGTTTGCATGGATGACAGCGGCCCGCATCGGGATTCCTTTACTTGCATCCTCCCCAAACAGCTCAAAAATTCTCGAAATCGCTTTTTTGCGTGTCCGAATCTTCTCAAAAGGAACAATTACCTTATTGTCAAAATGAAGAATAGGCTTTACCTTTAACAGACCGCCGATAAAAGCCTGAGCACTGCTTAGACGCCCGCCCCGCTGAAGGTGTGATAAATCGTCCACCATAAAATACGCACGGACTGTTTTTTTCATTTCTTCCAGCTCTTTTATAATCTCTTCCGGTGAGTCAACACCGTCTTTAATGAGCTGTGCTGCCTTTAATGCATAAAAACCTTGTGCCAAACAGCTGATCTCTGAATCAAAGGGATAAACTTTAATATGATCAACCATAGTGTTTGCCGAGGCGGCGCTGTTATATGTTCCGCTGATTCCGCTGGACAAATGTATGCTTATGACTGCATCATATGTTTTGCCCAGTTCTTCGTACAATGCGATTAATTCACCGAAAGAAGGCTGAGACGTAGTCGGCAGCTCATCATGATTTTTTACTTCTTTATAAAAACTTCTCCAGTCGAGTTCTGTTTCTTCGCGGAATGTTTTTTCACCGAAAACCACTTGGAGAGGAATCATATGAATATGATGTTCTTCTCTCATCTCTTTCGGAATATATGCTGTACTGTCTGTTACAACTGCAATCTTCATCACTTTACCTGCCTTATTAAGTACTTAATAAGTATTTTAATAGATATGCAGCTGTAAAAAAAGACTTGCCATAACAGGCAAGTCTTCTCACACATGACTAACGCATCTCTACCCAGCCGTTTTTAATGGCCACGACAACGGCTTGTGTCCGGTCATTAACGTTCATTTTCTGCAAAATATTACTCACGTGGTTTTTCACTGTTTTCTCACTGATAAACAATGATTCACCGATTCCGCGGTTGCTTTCTCCGTCTGCAAGCATTTGCAGCACTTCACATTCCCGTCTCGTTAATATATGTAATGGTCTCCGGATTTCCGGGTAAACCTCATGCTGAGGATGAGCAGAAACTCCGCTTGTCGCAAGACGGCGGAATTCGTTGACAAGATTGTGGGTTACTTTCGGGTGAAGGTAAGAACCGCCCTCGGCTACCACTTTCACTGCTTCGATTAAAGTATCTGCGTCCATCTCTTTCAGGAGATAGCCTCTTGCACCTGTTTTTAAAGCATGAGTCACATAGTTTTCATCATCATGGATGGAGAGGATAATCACCTTAGATTCAGGGTACAGCTCAACAAGCTGTTTAGTAGCCTCTACTCCATTTACATTCGGCATATTGATGTCCATTATGACAACATCGGGATGATAATGCTCGACGATTCGAGCCGCCTCATCTCCATCGTCACCTTCTGCTACCACTTCAAAGGTAGGTTCAAAATCCAATATTCTTTTTACACCCTCACGGAATAGTTGATGGTCGTCGATAATAACAATATTTACTTTAGTCACACGCTACGCCTCCTTATCCTATTGTTCTATATACGCCGCTGTTCGGTCAATATGTCTTTTGGCTCTATTTAACAAATTATAGGCCGAGAGATAACGGAACCTTAATCATGATAAATGTCCCAAGACCTATTTTAGAGTCTATCGTTATCGTTCCTTCAAGCAGATCTACTCTTTCTTTCATTCCCAGCAAGCCGAATGACTTGTTTTTCTTTTGTTTAGCATCCTTAATATCAAAGCCTTTTCCGTTGTCCTTAATGATGAGAACGACAAAATCAGCGGTTACTTCCACTTTTACTGTAATTTCCTCTGATTCTGAATGCTTGAGTGCATTTGTGACGGCTTCCTGAGCGAGACGGAAAAGCGCCACTTCAAATTGCGGGGCAAGCCTTTGGTTCTCCGTGTCTCCGATACACTGAAAATGTATTTTCACCTTTCCGTTGTATTCTTCAGTTGTATAAAGATATTTTCTCAGTGTCGGAATCAGCCCGAGATCGTCCAATGCCATCGGTCTTAAATCATATATAATCCTCCTGACTTCGTAAAGGGCATTCCGCACATTCTGCCGCAGATTTCTGATTTCCTGAAATCCGTCCTCCGTGCCGCGGTCGCGGAAGATCCGTTCAATTAATTCCGATCTCATCATGACATTTGCCAGCATTTGCGCGGGACCGTCATGAATTTCTCTGGAAACTCTTTTTCTTTCTTCCTCTTGGGCTTCAATGATTCTTAAACCGAAATCTTGTTTAGCCTGCGCATCGGCAAGAAGAAGCCCTACTTGGCGAAGGTCTTGATTCAGGTAATTCAGAACGACGGTTATTTGGCTGACCAATGATTCTGACCGTTCAATGATTTCCTGAAGCCCCAAAAGCCGGCGTTCTAAATCATCTCTGCGCTCCCGCAGCTGCTTTTCACGCTGTTGGATCATCGTCAGTTCCACTTGAAGTTTGTGCGCCTTTTCATAGGCGTTGCGAATTTCTTCTTCGCTGAACTTATGGAAATTTCTGCTTACTTCAGACAAGCGGTTTCGTGCGTGCCGCGTATGAACTTCAAGTTTGTCGCCCAGCTCAATGACTTCGTAGACCTGCTGTTTGATCTGTTTGAGTTCTTCAACCAGCTGCTCATATTGCTGGCGCGACTGCTCTCCGATTTGAAAAACCTCGTCCTTACTCCCGTCCACGGTTTTCAGCATTTTCATAAGTATAGAATCCAAAACTTTGGAGTCCATCTTCGATTTATTCATCTGTCTCCCTCCGTAACGGTGTTGTTATGTATTTTTATTATAAATGTAATTGAACTGCAATTTATGTCGAATTATAATGAAAGAATGCGTATATTCTAGAAAAAAACATTTTTATATAGTATCTTACTCTTTCATGATACCAAAATATGCGCAAAAATTCTAAAGTCTGTTCGAATTTGTAGAAACAAGTCTTTTAATGCTTGTCAGGAGGGTCCAGCAATCATGCTGCACAGCTATTTAACAGTTAAAGAAACGGGTGAACATGAGATTGTGATTGAAAAATCGCGTTTTATCTGTCACCTGAGCCGTGCTGCTTCTGAAGAGGAAGCGCAGGAATTTATACAAAAGATAAAAAAACAGCACTGGAATGCGACTCATAACTGCTCAGCTTATCTGATCGGCGAAACCGACCATATACAAAAGGCGAATGATGACGGAGAACCAAGCGGCACAGCCGGCGTCCCCATGCTGGAAGTGCTGAAAAAACGCGGTCTGAAAGATACCTGCGCGGTGGTTACCCGGTATTTCGGCGGAATAAAGCTCGGTGCAGGCGGATTGATTCGTGCATATGGGAAGTCAGTGTCTGAAGGCTTAAATCATATAGGAGTTACGGAGCGGAAGCTGATGCGGATTATGCATACATCAGCGGATTATACGTGGCTCGGCAAGATAGAGAACGAACTGAGAGAATCAGTTTTTTTACTGAAAGATATCCATTATGCGGATCATGTCGAATTTGAAACGTACGTTGAAGAAAAAGACAAAGAAGCGTTTATCAAATGGATGACAGAGCTGACGAACGGCAAGAGTAAGAATACAGAGGGAGAACTGACGTATTTAGAAACAGACGTCAGCCCTAAAGGAGACTAATGTAATGGCTGAACGTGTAAGAGTGCGTGTTCGAAAGAAAAAGAAAAGCAAACGAAAGATCATATTCAAACGGATTTTGCTGCTGCTTACCCTCGTTTTGTTAGTCGCTGCCGGGTTTGGCGGATACAAAGTATACAAAACGATCAATGCGGCAGATAATGCATATGATGCCCTTTCCCGCGGAGACAAATCAAAACTTCGGGATAAAGTCATCGATATGAAGAAAAAACCGTTCTCCATTTTGTTTATGGGGATCGAAAATTATGCCACAAGCGGAAAAGGCGGACGATCAGACTCTCTTATTGTCGTTACCCTTGATCCGAGAAATAAAACAATGAAAATGCTGAGTATTCCGCGTGATACGCGGGTGACGCTTGCCGGCGATACAACCGGTAAAAAATCAAAAATCAATGCGGCTTTTGCTAAAGGCGGGGCGGATGAAACCGTCTCAACCGTCGAAGACTTATTAGGCATACCGATTGATAAGTATGTCACTGTCGATTTTAACGGCTTTAAGGATGTTATTGATGAAGTCGGCGGAGTCAATGTAAAAGTACCTTTTGACTTCGACGAGATGAGTGACGTCAGTAAAAAGAAACGGATCTACTTCAAGAAAGGAAACATGCATTTGAACGGTGAGCAGGCTCTGGCTTACGCACGCATGAGAAAGCAGGATAAACGCGGAGACTTCGGCCGTAATGACCGCCAAAAGCAAATCCTAAATGCACTGATCGACCAAATGTCTAAGGCTGGAAATATTGCTAAAATCGATAAAATCGCTGAAACAGCAAGCAATAATGTCCAAACGAATATTCGAATCACTGAAGGACTCGCCCTTCAGCAGATTTACAACGGCTTTACCAGCAAAAAGATTGATACACTGACCATAACAGGATCAGATTTATATTTAGGCGGCGGCGGAACCGCGTCTACGGGCGGAACGTATTATTTCCAGCCCGATCCGACCAATCTCGAAAAAGTACGGCAGGAATTGCAGAAACACCTGGATTACCCGTCCGGAAGCAGCACGGCGTCCGATCCTGCTTCTGACAGCACCGGAACGGACAGTACGACTGATTCGACTTCTGACAGCACAGGAACAGGCGGTACGGCTGATTCGACTTCCGGCAGCGCAGGAACAAGCGGTACCACTGATTCAACCAACGGTACTGCCGGTGCAAACGGTACGGACAGCACACAGTCCGGCGGCACAACAGGCTATTAAGAGTAAACCCGATCCTTTGAGCAGGATCGGGTTTTTTTATATAATAAGAGAATAGCAGAATCCACAAAAAAGCAGACCATTCGCATGATCTGCTCTTTTTAATTTTTCTTTACCAATCTCTTGTAAAACTTGGTAAATGGTTTAAATTGTTCATTTACTAACCCTGTGACCTCTGCTATGATTTGCATAAATACAATCAATACAAAAATAATAAACAGCGAAAGCCATATGGTCGCGCTTTTCAGCAGGATGGCACTGACGCTGAAAATAAAGCCGATTAAATAAATGATAATGACAGCCGTGCGGTGTGACAGCCCGAAGGCCATCAGCCGGTGGTGTATATGTGACTTATCAGGCGCTGAGATCGGCTGTTTGTTTAAAATCCGCCTGATGACGGCGAATGTCGTATCAAAAATCGGCACGCCCAAAATGATGATCGGAATGATGATACTGAATAAAGTAACACTTTTATAAAGACCTAATAATGAGAGTACTGAGATGACGTATCCGAGAAATAGCGATCCGGTATCTCCCATAAATATCTTTGCCGGGTGAAAATTATAAAATAAAAATCCGAGTGTGCTTCCTATCACGACAAGTGAAAGTGACAGAATAAGGATTTTCCCTCCGGACAACGCCATAACGGCGATAGTGGAGAGTCCGATGACCGACAGGCCGGCAGCGAGTCCGTCCAAACCGTCAATCAGGTTCATCGCGTTCGTAATACCGACGATCCATAACACAGTCAGCGGGTAAGCGACCCATCCCAATTCTAAACGTTCCGTTAAAAACGGTACGGAGAAAAAGTCCATTTTTAGTCCCGTGCTCACAATCATAATGGCCACGGCCAGCTGGACGAAAAACTTTACCTTTGCGCTTAATTGGTATTTATCATCGAGGATTCCTAAAATAACAATAATAAACGCACCCACTGTAATGGCGGTCATTTTTGTTTCATTATATATGCCGGCCGCGAGCACACCCGCCGCTACGCCGATAAAGATGGCCAGGCCGCCCATACGGGGCATTATTTTATCATGTACTTTTCGGTTGCTGGGCTGGTCAACTGCACCTATTTTGATCGCAATTTTTTTTACGATAGGAGTTAGGATTAAAACCGTTAGCAGAGAGACAAAAAACGCAACAACAATGCGAAACATGCGTTCGTCAAGCATAAAGAAGTCTCCTTTGGAATTATATGAAGTCTTTTCTGATATTGAACCGTTCCTTCCATTATAATTCTTACTAGTTATTATAACAAGCATCATCAAAAAGAAACACGCAAATGAAAAAATGCGCTTTCCCTTTTAATGGGATTGCGCATTTTTCAATATACCCGTGCATTCAAGCATTCGGCCGAATAAAACATTCCAATCCCGTCTCCGGGCCAATTCACGGCGCAAAGCCTCGTATGATCCGCTGCGTTCCGCTGCCAGAAGCGCGTCGCAGGCCGCAATGAAATCTGCGGGGTCACTGCCTTCAACGTATTCATAGACGAAAGGCCTTTTGATTTTTGACGTAGAAGAAAGGTTGCAGCCGACAACCGGTTTCCCGGCGGCTAAAAATTCAAAAAGCTTAAGCGGAAATACCGCGTCATTATAAGGTGAATTTTTATACGGCATGATGCCGATGTCGACAAGCTGCATATAGGACGGCACTTCATTCGGCGCGGCAGGCCCCGTCCAGATGACATTCGGACGCTCCAGAAGCGACTTGAAATCCGGATCGTCCTGAGCCGTGTTCGGGCCTACCAATAAAATCGTCCAGTCAGGCCTCACATCTGCCGTTTCCGCCATAAGCGCAAAATCGAGCTTCGGTTTGATTCCGCCGATAAAACCGAGAACCGTTCCGTTCCGTCCCCGTAAAATGTCTTCATCCGGCTGTTTATTTTCCCGTGAAAACAGGTCATATTCCACTCCGTTTTCAATGGTGAACACTTTCTGGTGCGGGTTCTCCAGCTTTTTTCCGACCTCCTGGTGCAGACAGTCAGATGTACACGTAATGGAATCGGCACGCTGAATGATTCTCATTTCCGCCTGTTTAATGATGTTTCTTCTAACATTTGACAGCACCCCGGATCGGCCGCTGATCGGAGCGGCCCACAGATCACTGCAATCGTAAATCACTTCATCCCAAGGAAACAGATCTGCCAGCAGCGGAAAACCGGGGAAGGTGTACCATAAGCAGCAGCGGGCCCCTTCTCCTTCTTCCTTCAGCATGTTCACCAATGGTGAAAGCTTATGCCTGTAGCACATGTCTGTATACCTGCCGAAGCGGAAAGCTTTTTGCCGCATGAGATCCTTTACAGTGAACTGCCGGATTCCCTCGGCGATCCCGGCCATCTGACCATCATTGGCTCGCGGAGACGGGCATACCCAAATGACGCTTTTCGTTTCTTTTTGCCGGGCGAGAAATTCAGCCAGCCGGTGCCGTCTGTATCTCAGCCGGTCATGCCCCCATTCCGCCGCTCCGACGATTACGTGAATAATCGGTTCCACCTTCATCACCCAGCTCCTCTGACGCCTACAGCCTTTTCAAGACTGCGTTTTTTGCATATTGCATAAAACACCACGAAGCCTTGATAAAATGCAGGCGCTCAATTTCTCTATAAACAAACCACGTTTTTTTTGCGGCTTTCCACTTGTTGCTTGAAATCGAATTCTGCACAAGCCTGTATTCTGAAAGGCACTCATTCAGGCCGTAAGCCGTAAATCCCCTTTTCAGCAGGGAAAGCCATGTCGCTAAATCCTGCCGCGTTCTGATATCAGGCATTTGAATCTGCCCCGTCTGCTCTCTGTCAATCATGACCGTTAAACATCCGATAATCGTGTTTTTTAAAGCTTCATCATATGACAGGCTTTCAGGGGCTTGAATCGTTTTGTCCGTCGGCGTTCCGTCCTGCTCCATGACGCTGTAGCCCGTAAATGAAAAAGCGCAGGACCGCTCTGCCATAAACGCAAGCTGTTTTTGAAGCTTTTCCTTTTTCCATCTGTCATCGCTGTCCAGAAATGCGACATAACGGCCCTTGGCATGTTTAAGGGCTGTATTTCTGGCAGCCGCGGATCCCCCGTTTTTCTCTAAATAAACGACGCGGATCCGCTCATCCTTTTGTTCATATTGCCGTAAAATATCTCTCGTTCCGTCCGTTGAACAATCATCCGCGATAATCATTTCCCAATGCGGGTGGCTTTGATGTAAAACGGACTGAATCGTGTCTTCGATATATTCACTTGCATTATAAGACGGTGTAATGACAGATACGAAAGGTTTCCAGTTTGTCATGGTCACATCTCCATCGCAGATTTTTACAAGGACTCTCTAAAAAACTCAGGAATGACAATGAACATAAATGCAACTGCAATGCCGATTAAAACGCCCAGAACCGCTTTCTTTTTCGGCGGCATGCCTTGTCCCGCCGTTTCATTCATCGGCTCTGAATTGATGATGCCGGCCGCTTTCAGGTTCAGCTGCGTATTTTTCAATTCGTATAAAAATCGTTCCTTATCCACTTTGGCGTCCGCGCTGACGGTTTCTCCTTCAAGCGCAGCAATACTCTGCCGCACTACTTTTGCCCGTTTTTCAAACAGGTCCTGATCATTCTTCAGAAAAGTTTTTATGACGGCTTGAAACACCGATTCGGTCTCCTGCTTGTTTTGGCCGCTGTAGCTGACCGTGATCAATGAATCTGATTGTGTTTCGACAGTCAGTTTACTTTTCACGGCCGCTCTTTCTTCGTCTGTTTTATCAGGCAAAGCCTGCTTTAAAAAGGCATCGCTCGTCAAAAGGAGCGGGATTTCTTTTGTATTGTTATAAAGCGGATGATCATAATTTCCCGCGGCGATCGCGGCTTCTGATGTAAAACTGCTGCCCCCGCTGATTTTTGACGGCAATACATATCCCGCTGCCCCTAACACAACGGGCAGCGCAATGATCCAAATGATATTCTTTTTGATACGCCGGGTTATTCTTGTCAACATATCCTTCATCTCGCATCTCCCTGTTTTTCATAGTACGCCGTGACGGCAGGCTCCTTTTGTAAACGCCTCAATATATTGACCGCCGCGATCACAAGCGAGAGAAATACCCAGTGGAAAAATAAATTTGATACGGAGCTTGGGCTGATGCTGCTTACCAAAAAACCGGCCATCGCCGTGATAAGTCCTTCTGTGATCAGTCTTGACTGATTTTCCGATTTTCTTTCATGACATTTATAAAGTGTCCAAAAAAGGAACAAATAGACTGTCAGGTAACCGAGCATCGTAAGAACGCCGAAGTTCGCCATAATCTCGACGAGCCAGTTGTGCACCTCAACTACGCCGCCCGTATCATAAACGGGCTCCGCTTTTAAATAGTAAGAGACGTTTCCGGCACCCACTCCGAACCCCCAGGAATCAATCACATAGTGAAAGGCGTTTTTTAAAAGATTCGCCCTCGCAAGGTTGGAAGGAAGCGGTTGCTGTCCCGGCATCGCCTGCGGAGCTGAAAACAGATTCAAGACGGCATTGGTGATACGGCCCGCAAATAAAACCGCAAACAGCGCCGCACCCGCTCCCGCTGCGTACAGCGCGAGTTTTTTCAACAGGGAAGGCAGCAGGATGAAGACGTATACAGCCGCCCCCGCGCATATGCCCAGCAGACTCGCGCGCGAACCGGTCAAAATGATTAAATACAAAGCGCAGATCGCAAAGAGCAGGCTGACGGCCTTCACATAGCCGTTTTTCATATTTTTCACCGCCGCCGCATACAGAAAGAAACTGATGCACAAAAACGTTGCGAAATCATTTTGATTAAAGAAAACGGACGTCGGATAATGCTGTTTGTACTGCGGGCCGTTATAAAGCGTGGAGCTCGGCAGATGGTGGTGTGTAAAATGGTTGTAAAAGCCGATCGCCATCACAAAAATGGTCATCACAAGCCATATGCCGTAAAAAACCATCAGCTGATCAAAGCGCTGAATGAACATGACAATAAGATAAATCAAAAACATGCCCATTCCCATTAAAGCTAAATATTTAATCCCGTACGTCACGGATTTTGCCCACAATAACGATAGGAGACCGTATGTAAACCATAAGGCGAAAAACATCAGAACCCCTTTTACATTCACCCGATTCCATCTGTCAATATGATGGCGGTTTGTCAGGATGCCGGCGACGTGAAGGGCGCCCGCTCCGATTAATAACAGCCGGTATATAAATAAGCTGAAAAATCCGAGATGGACCGCAAAGAAGGCCTGGTTTAAAAATGTACACGCGATCAGTATATAAATGAGCCCCATAAACATCTGACCGTTTGTTGTAAAGGCGGATAGCAAAGCAAGTCCGGCAAAGCCGATCATGGCGGCAAACAGCAGCACGGTGATTTTTCCGAAGCCGGCATCCGCCCTGACCGCCTCCAGCATGATGAATCCTCCTGTAATGAGAGCGGCAAGCAGCACAAGAACATGTGCCGCTGAACGTTTGATACTCACATGGCAAACCCCTTTCCAAAACCGGCAGCCGAGCCGGGCTGCCGAGAGCCTGAAGACAATCTTTTTCTATCTTGCCAGTTCTTTTATTTGCCGATCGGCATGAACCGCCGGACGTCCGACGGAATGATAAGTGAATCCTGAAACCCTCATATACTCCAACGGAAACATATTTCTGCCGTCAATGATGACCGGCTGTTTGAGCAGCTGCTTCACTCTCTGAAGATCCATCTCCTTGACTTCCGGCCAATCTGTTGTAATCAGGCATGCGTCCGCGTTTTTGATGGCACTGTACAGCTCTGTGTGATATTCAATGCCGCCGTCTCCTAATATCGCTGACGCTTCGGGAATCGCGATCGGATCATACGCTTTCACGTGAGCGCCCTGCTCTTTAAGACTTGTGATGATATCAAGAGCCGGGGCGGAGCGGACGTCATTTGTGTGCGGTTTAAAGGCCAGCCCCAGTACGGCCGCGGTTTTCCCTTTTAAGGGACCGATGGCGCGGTTCAATTTTTCCGTAATACGGACCCGCTGCTTCTGATTGGTTTCAATGACGGCTTCCATCATTTGAAACGGATAGCCGGCGGCGTTTGCGATATGCAATAAAGCCGTTGTATCCTTCGGAAAGCAGGATCCGCCGAATCCGATGCCCGCCTGGAGAAATTTATTCCCGATCCGGCTGTCAAGACCGACGCCTTCTGACACGTGGGAAATGTCCGCCCCGACACGTTCGCAAATATTGGCGATATCGTTAATAAAAGATATTTTCGCGGCTAAAAAAGCATTTGCGGCATACTTAATCATTTCCGCGCTTTCAAGATTGGTCTTTACGATCTTCGTACGGAACGGCTTATGAAGCTCTTCAATGACCGAAGCGGCATGTTCGCTTGTGGCGCCGATGACCGCCCGCTCCATCTGCATCGTATCCCGCACCGCCGAACCTTCGCGGAGGAATTCAGGATTTGACGCGACATCAAACGGATATTTTCCCTTTGACGCTTCGCTGACGATTTGGTAAACGAGCTTTCCCGTCCCGACCGGAACAGTGCTTTTGGTGACAATGATTTTGTATCCGTTCAGCTGTTCTCCGATTGTTTGCGCCGCTGCCTTAATGTAGGTCAGATCGGCTTCACCCGTCTTTGACATCGGCGTACCGACGGCGATATAGATGATATCAGCGGCTTTCACAGCCGGCTCAATGCCGGCCGTAAAGGATAAGCGCCCGGCACTGACATTTTTTTCGGCTAATTCCTCAAGCCCCGGTTCATATATCGGGATGACTCCGTTTTGCAAGCTTCTGATTTTCGCTTCATTGATGTCACAGCAAGTCACATGATGGCCGATTTCCGCAAAACAAGTTCCAGATACAAGACCTACATACCCTGTTCCTAATACAGCGATTTTTTTCACAGCTTCATCCCTCTTTCGAAAGGTTCTCCTCTTGCCCGGCCCGGTTCATTACGGATCGGTATTTCTCTTTCAGCGCTTTCGCGTTTTGGCTTGCGTCAAAATACGTGCGGACGGTTTGATAAAGTTCCTCGGCTGTTTGCGGCGTCCAAGCCTCTCCTTCGTCATATTGCAGAATCGATTTTGCCAGCGTCTCAGGTGAACCCGGCTTGATCAGCAACCCCCGGTGTTTCCCGAATAAAGAAGCCAATCCTCCGACATCGGTGCAGATCACCGGCACCTTCAGAGCGAGCGCCTCAATGACCACAGTCGGCATGCCTTCGCTGTAGGACGGCAGCGCCATTACATCCGAAGCCAGCAGATAGTCCTGTACCTTGTCGTTCGGCACTTGCCCCGTGACGATATGAGCGGCTTCACGCAATGAAGATGCGGCGGGACCGTCACCGACAAAGACGGCTTCATATCTTTCATCCAATGATTGAACGGCTTTTGATAAGTCGAAAACGCCTTTCTCCTTGACAAGCCTGCCGATGAACACAATCAGTTTTTTATCCGAAGGAAGGCCGAGCCGTTTTCTGACGGCTTCTTTCGTCTCGTTCCTTTTTCGGAAGGCGTCAAGCGTGATGCCGATCGGAAGCACGCTGCACTCCGCTTCGGTGAGCTTTTTCATTTGTTCCCGCAGACTGCCGCTCACAGCGTAAATATCGGCTGCTTCCCGCACCGCAAATGTAAATGCGCGATGAGCGCTTTTGCTGTAATGCGGATAGACATTGACATCACTGCCATGCAAGGTCAGCACATACGGAATGCCTAAAACCTTTGACACAATGGCGGCCGCTCCGCCTGACGGCATGGCGAAATGCGCGTGAATCAGGTCTGGCTTCAGGCCATGATTTTTAATTATGGAAAGAACCGATGCCGCCATTCTTTTATGCGGCTGCGCCCATTTCAGCTGCCCGGGAACCGCCTGATAAAACGGCCGGTGGACGGACACGCCTTTCCGCCATTCATGCGCCGGCCTGATATCCTTTTGCCGATACGTCTTTTTCAGCACCCGGAATGGCGCGGGGAGTTTCGGCCGCGGACAAATGACGGTCATCTCCGCGCCAAGCTTTCTCAGTTCTTGGGCCTGCGTCTCATGAAAAACGCCTTCTCCCGGCTTCTCACTGCTCGGATAGACACTTGTCATCCACAATACCTTCATAGCAAACGTCCTTTTCTTAATTTACTTTTCATATGCGGATAAGCTTTTCCTAACAGGAATAAATAACACAACGCGCCGCAGGCTACGGAGATCGCCAGCCGCAGCTTGACATCAAGGCTGATCCGCTCCGTGCCGAAGCTGGCTGTAAAAGCGATGACACCCATTGCCGCCGTAAGCAGAAACGGTTTGGCCACGGCTTTGAAGTAAGCCGACAGCCGCAGCTTAATGACATATGCCAACAGCCAGCGCCCGATCAGGAAATTCAGGATGCTGATGAAAGCGTACGTCCAGGCTACCGTCAAGAGATTTCCGGACAGCACGGCGGCGTACAAAGATGCACCATACAGCAGCATCACCCCGGCGTCCCAATAAAACGCCAGATCGGCCCGCCCTTTTGCGAGCAGCACAGATCCGTTCGGATTCATCAGAACCCTTAATATCCCGACGATGGCGAGAACGTTTAAAACCGGGACAGCCGCCAGCCATTTTTCTCCGAATACCGAAGCCACGAATGCATCCGACACTGAAACCAAACCGAGCAAAAGCGGAAAGGATATCAGCGCGAGTATTTTGGTCATATTGAGAAATCCTTCTCTGATAACGCTGTTTTCATGCTTGTTTTTCGCAAAGACGGGAAACGCGACTCTCGTAATGATCGGATTAATTTTTAATACCGGAAGCGTGACAATCTGGTAAGCCAGATTGTAAATGCCGAGCGCCTCAGCGCCGATAAAACTGCCGATCAGAATCATATCAATATTCGCTCCGAGCCGGTTCACAAGCCGGGAAGACAGCTGAAAGGCCCCGAAAGAAAAGAAGCCTTTCATTCCTTTCAGATCAAAAACCAACGCCGGTCTCCATGTTTTTCTGCAGGCCATCCAGTACAGAATACCTTTTGACGATTGCAGGAGCACCTGGGAAATCACATAGGCGAGAATCGGGTCCGTATAAAAAACCGCGGCCGCCAAATACACGAAGGACAGCACATTTGAAAAGATTTCAATCTTGCTTAACGTGTTAAATGCCAGCGCTTTTTGCAGCATATACTGGTATTGCTGACCGATCGGCGCGATTAAAAACATGACGGCCAGCACGCGGATTAAATAGAAAAGCTCCTCCCGCCGATAAAAATCGGCGATGAGCGGACTGCTGAAAAACAGCAGCGCAAACAGCGCAAGCCCCGTTATGATATTCAGCCAGTACAAGGAAGACATCTGTTTATCAGTCACATGATCTTTTTGAATGAGCGCGGCGCCAAAACCCATATCAAGCGCAATTTGGGCAAACACCACTACCGTTGTGATCATGCCGACAAGGCCGAATTCAGCCAGTGACATGACCCGCCCGAGCAGGGCGAATTGGACGATTTGAATGACCGTAATACACGCTGTCGAAATACTTGTCCATTTGGCGCCGCTCAAGATTTGATTTGTAATACTAGGCATCGTTTTCCCTACTTTTTTGTCTGCTGACCAGAATTTTTATCGCGCCCCGTCACCGGTCCAGATCACTTTGCACGTTTTGAGCATAATCTTCAGTTCCAATGAAAAGGTCAGGTTGCGGATATAATATAAGTCAAACATCAGTTTTTCCCTCGGTGTCATGTCATATCCCCCGTTGACCTGCGCCCAGCCGCTTAATCCCGGCTTAACGGCCAGCCGCTCCGTAAACCCCGGAATCTCAGCCTGAAACTGTTCCGTAAACACGGGACGCTCGGGACGCGGGCCGATCAGGCTCATTTCTCCCCGAAGCACATTTACCAGCTGCGGCAGCTCATCAATACGGGTCCTTCTGATAAAAGCGCCGACCTTTGTCACGCGGGGATCCTTTTTCAGCGCCCAGACCGCCCCCGATTTTTCAGCATCTATTTTCATAGAGCGGAGCTTATACAAATAAAACGGCTTCCCGTCTTTGCCTACCCGCTCCTGCTTATAAAAAGCCGGGCCGGGCGACTCCAAACGAATCAGTATGGAGAACAGGCCCATCACCGGGAGCGCCGCCAAAAGCCCCGCAAGCGCAAACACAATGTCCATGAATCGCTTAAAAGCCAAATAACGGGCCGTTCTTTCCGTAACGGCAGCGGAAGTCCCCTGCCGCACTGCATAGTTATTATTTACATTCATGCTTTTCTCTGCTCCCACTGACACACACCTCACGATTTGTTGGGATGTTTGATGACCTATGCCGTGAGTTTAGCAGATGGATGTTAATTGGAAGTAAAGGAAGCGTTAATGTTTATTAGAATGTTTCGATTATTGTTTTTTTATTGTAAATCTATTCATATCCATAAACGGCGGTTACTATAATTGAAAAGGATCACAATGAAAAAGCCTGCCGGTCAATTTTGACCAGCAGGCTCGTACACAAATATATAAAAGTTTTACTTATAATAAGACACGATTCCATCATTGATGGCTGCAGCTGCCTTTTCCTTATAGGATGCTTGCTTTAATTTACTTGCATCAGACGGATTCGTAATAAAAGCCGTCTCTACTAATACACTAGGCATTTTGGAATACTTAATGACATAGAACGGAGCTGTTTTAACCTCTCTGTCTCTTGTTTTTAATGCATTAACAACCCTAGGCTGAATTTGTCCTGCCAGGCGTTTGCTTGCAGCGGCTTGATATGTCTCATCATAGTAGGTCTCAGTTCCGTTTGCAGAAGTTGCATCATTTGCATTGCCGTGAACGCTGATGAATAAATCCGCTCCTGCGGTTGCACCTTTATTTACCCTTTCCTGCAAGGAATAAAATGTATCATTAGACCTCGTCATGACCGGCAGAGCACCTGAAGCATTTAATTTTGTATTCAGCCTTTTAGCGATATCAAGATTGACGTCTTTTTCTAAAATGCCGTTACCTATAGAACCGGAATCTTTTCCTCCATGACCCGGATCAATTAAAATTGTTTTTCCTGCTGCCGGATTTTTCAGCTGGTTTGCAACATTTGAGCTGACAGCCGGGGTATTCCCGATAATGGTAAAGCTGCTTAATTTTTTTCTCCCGATGATGACTCTTGTTTCTTTTGAAAGATTGCTGCCGTTTGTCAGAATGATAGATTGTTTTTTCTTTGCAGCAAGAGCAGCACCCGCTATGGAGTCTGCATACCCGAAACCATTGCTGACGAATACATTGCCTGTCGGAAGATTTAATTGCTGAACTAGATTGGCCGCAAGTTCGTATCGATTGCTTCCGCTGATTCTTTTTGGAGAAGGAAGTTTATTAAAGACAGAGGCATTTATGCTCCCGGTTCCCCCTGCTACAATAGAGCTTTTGATCCCCTTGCTTTTTATAGCTCCTGCTGTCGCACTGTTGATATCTGTTTGATTCGTAAACAAAATTGGATATCCGTTCATTGCGGCATATGGAATTGCAGCTATTGCGTCAGCATATAAAAATCCGTTTGCAATAACGGCTTTTGAAGCGGCAGGCATTTCCTTTGCTACTTTAGCTGCCGTATCATATCGGTTGCTTCCTGAAATTCTCTTAACACTGATGCCGAGCGCTTTGATTTGATTTGCTGTATTTGCTGACACAGCAGGCGTTCCGCCGACAATAATGACCGTTTTTGTTTTTAATTCTTTCAGACGGGTTTTCGTCTCTGATGACAAATTATCTTTGTTTGTGTAAAGCAGCGGCGCATTTTTCTGATATGCCATCGGGGCAGCAGATATAGCATCTGCATACGAACCTCCGCCGACGACAACAGCTGTACTCGCTGTTGAATACACCTGCTTGGAAAGCGCAGCAGCCGTACCGTACCTGTTGCTTCCCCCTACTCTTTTAACCGCGTTGTCAGCTAAGGCTGACGGGATAAATAAGATGAGTCCCAGCATAGAAATGATCAGGACTTTAAGATAAGAACGCAATTGCCTTCCTCCTGCTCTCGTTTATTTAATAGTCAGTCAATGTGGTGCCCGGATAATAAAATTTTAAAATTGAACTATATGAATCTCCTGAATCCGCTCTTGCCTTAGCGCCGTATTGGCTCATACCGATGCCGTGTCCATATCCCTTTCCGCTGATTGTAAAAGCAGAACTGTTTTGACTGACGGTCACATAAGTGCTTTTAAACACGGAGGCTCCGATCATCGTTCTCAGTTCAGTCACCGGCACAGTCATTGCAGATGTTTTATTTGCCTCGTAATTTCCATTGTTTTGTTTGACAGCGTAATTCACTTTCAAAGTTGCTGTTTTAGCCCGCTGTCCTTTAGTTGTTCCGCTGAATGTAAAATCTTCTATTTTTAAAATTTTAATGGCGGAAGCGCCTGTTTCCTTATTTTTCAAAATCCAATTTTTAATACCGCTCAGTTGAGATGCATTTGTCTCATTCTTTGAAGCAAACCAAGAGGCCGGCTTATTTACATCAATTGAATCCGGATTGATTTGCTGCTTAGAAAGCGTCAGACTCCAGGCAGTTTGAGGATCTTTTGTGTCTTTTTTCGCAGTTAAATAAGGAACGCTTGAACCCCATACTTCGCCGCTTGATTCTGTATAACCGCCATTACTTGATGAATAAGCCGCCGTAATTAAATTCCCTTTGTAAGTCAGCACCTTATTTTTTGTCTGCTGCACCGCTTTCGTTGTATTGGCATTCCAGCTGTACCCGCCATATACTTGAAAAGCAGTAGTATCAGCAACAGTGCTCCCGGTCTTCGTAATTGAGTATGTTCTTGCCGCAACCGTTTGCGCCTTCAGCGCTTCAAGAGACCAGCTTGCAGGCATTTCATTCGGTACGACACCTTTTAAATAATCTTCAAAAGGAATGTTTTCATTTACAGGTCTGATATATTTGCCTGACTCTATTGAAAAATTAACCGTCCCCAAGTATTCTTTTCCATTCAAACTGATCCGGTTGGATTCATTGTACGTTTCCGGTTTTATTCTCAATGAATTCCCATATGTTTTAATATGATTAAGATTTAACTTTCCATTATTGATTTGTAAGTTGTATGTGCTTCCGCCGGCTAAGTAAAAATGGTTTGAAAGCTCATTTTCAACCCCGGCGGAAATGGAGCTTGTACTTCCGATAAAGTCGTATGCATACGACGCCTTCTCTTTTGTCACTGATTTAGCTGCTGAAGGAACATCATCTTGTTTGATATATAATATTTGGCTGTTTTTTTTGGCGGCTAAAGAAGCGCCAACCAGGACATCAGCATATTTCGTTCCATTAGTCATGACGACTTTATCAGCCTTCAACTTTAGCTGATTAATAATATTAGCAGTCAATTCATACCGTGTTGATCCGGGTATTCGCTGCACAGTTGAAGTTTTTTTAATTTGATTTTCTACAGCATCACTCACGCTGAACGAACTCCCGATAATTATGACTTGCTTCGGAAGATCATAATCCGGCAATTTATCCTTTTCAGTCAGTAAAATGGGATAGCCGTTTGCAGCGGCATACGGAGCAATGGCTAAAGCGTCTTGAAAAACATTCCCTGTTACAACAATTGCTTTATCGTAATTCCCCATTTGTTTTGCAATGTTTTCAGACAGAACATAACGGTTTTTCCCGCTGATTCTTTTCACAGCTCCATAAGACTTAAGCTTATTTTCAACGTCCTTTGAAATGCTTTTAGCCCCGCCGATGACCAGAATATTATCGGGATTGAACTTGGCAATCTGTTTTTCTGTTGTTTTTGTCAAAGTGTCCGGCTGTGTAAATAACACCGGCGCATCCAATTTTTTCGCCAGAGGAATTACTGGTAATGCGTCGATAAAAACATCACGATTGACGAGAATAACGGTTTTAGGATTCGTCCATTGGGAGTCAGATGCAAGAGCCGCCGTCTCATATCGGGATGCCCCCGAAAAGCGGTTGGTTACAGACACATGATCACCGGTAACCTGATAAAAACCGGTTGGAGATAAAGAAATGCTTGATTGATTTCCTATGTAATTTGTCAGCTTAACAGATATATTTGAATCTGCCGCAAAGGAAACCGCCGGTATAAGCAATATAACAGCAGCTAGAGTCAGTCCTATTAAATGTTTGCAAGTTTTCAAGATTACAGCGTCCCCCTGTTCATTAATTTGCCGGTTCGATATCCTTCAGCATAAGCTGTCCCTTGCTATTTTTTTGATATTTTACTGTCACTTTGTCGCCATTATCCAAATTCTTAACATCGTCGGCTGATTCTTCAGTGATATCAAAACTTACTGGTTCATGATCCACAGTGACTTCTATTGTATGAGTATCCGCCAGTCCTACATAAGTGCCCTCTTTCGTGACCAGCTTTTCACCCGCATCCTCGCCCTGAGATTTTTCATTGTTAACTCCGCACCCGGCGAGAAGCAGTATAAAGAACAAACATCCGAAAATTTTTTTCATTTTTTTCACCTCATTATGGATTATCGACATTATATTATTATTTTAAAGAAAAATTAAGAAACATTGAAACTTTTTTCGATAACATTCGACTATATTAGGATTTATTGTATTCTATTATAAAAAAATGCATTTGCTGGGAGTCCGATTTCCAATTAAAACAGATGAGGTGTATTGAGATGAGAAGTAAACGAAGAAAAAAGAAAAAGACTTTGTTACTGGTCTTTCTGACAATCATCGGTATTTTTATTTTAGTTTCCGGCGGCTTTACATACTACCTATGGCATAAAGCGGCATCAACCGTCGCAAGCATTCACGAAGACATTAACAAATCGAATAAACGCAGGACTGAGGTGAAAATAAATAAACACGAACCGTTCTCTGTCTTGATCATGGGAGTAGACGAACGTAAAAATGATAAAGGAAGGGCAGACTCGCTCATTTACCTTACAGTCAATCCAAAGACAAAAACAACGGAAATGGTCAGTATTCCGCGTGACACTTATACAAAAATTATCGGCAAGGGCACGATGGATAAAATCAATCATTCATATGCATTTGGCGGTACGCAAATGGCAGTAGATACTGTGGAGAATTTCTTGAACCTGCCTGTAGATTATTTCATTAAAGTAAACATGGAAAGCTTTAAAGATGTCGTTGACACTTTAGGAGGCATCACTGTCAACAGTACATTCGCTTTCAACTATGACGGTTATTCCTTCAGCAAAGGCAATATTTCATTAAACGGTGATGAAGCCCTCGCTTACTCACGAATGAGAAAAGAAGATCCTAAAGGGGATTTCGGCCGCCAAGACAGACAGCGGCAGATTATAGAGGGTATTATCAATAAAGGGGCAAGTATCTCTTCTGTCACGAAATTCGGAGATATGTTTAAAGTAGTAGAGAACAATGTAAAAACGAATTTAACCTTTGATGATATGTGGGATATTCAATCCGGTTATAAAGATGCCCGCAAGAAAGTGATTCAGCATGAGCTGAAGGGTGACGGTACCAAAATTGACGGAATTTACTATTATAAAGCAGATGAAAACGGCCTTGCCTCCATTACTAAAGAATTGAGAAGCAGCCTCAACCTTTAAACTAATGCAGAAAAAGCAGCTTCGCATACTTTATGCGGAGCTGCTTTTTTGTTACACTTCAAAAGAATCAGGATGCTCTGAACGCAGTCCGAATTGATAGAGCAGTCCCTCAGCAATCCTTCTTGACGCCATGCCATCTCCATAGGGATTAGATGCCCGCGACATTTTTTCATATTCCTGCTTGTCTGTCAGCAGCTGTTTTGCCATCTGATAAATCGTTTCTTCATCAGTACCGGCTAATTTCAGAGTGCCCGCCTCCACTCCTTCGGGCCGTTCAGTAGTATCGCGCAATACGAGAACCGGCTTTCCTAAGGAAGGAGCTTCCTCCTGAACGCCTCCTGAATCAGTTAAAATAAAATACGACCTTGACGCAAAATTGTGGAAATCAATCACTTCAAGAGGTTCAATTAAATGGACGCGCTCCGAATCACCAAAGTGCTTATCAGCAGCTTCACGTACAGCAGGATTCAGGTGTACCGGATAAACGACTTGCACATCGCTGAATTCATCTGCGATCCGGCGGATGGCTTTAAACATATGTTCCATCGGCTGACCTAAATTTTCCCGGCGATGCGCCGTCAGTAAAATCATTCTGTCATTGCCGATTTTCTCAATAATGTTATGGGAATATTCAGAGTGAACCGTTGTATGCAAAGCATCAATCGCTGTATTTCCAGTAACAAAAATGGAGCTTTCTTTTTTATTCTCATTCAATAAATTTTGCTTCGCTTGCTGAGTCGGAGCAAAGTGGATATCAGCAAGCGCTCCGGTCATTTGGCGGTTCAATTCTTCCGGAAAAGGTGAGTATTTGTTGCCCGTCCGCAATCCGGCCTCCACGTGTCCGACTGCAATCTGGTGATAGAAAGCTGCAAGGCTTCCGGCAAAGGTTGTTGTCGTGTCACCATGAACAAGAACAATATCAGGTTTGATTTCCTTAAACAGGCCGTCCAGTTTTACCAGGGCGTTTGAAGTAATTTCAGCCAGCGTCTGCCGTTCTTTCATAATATTCAAATCAAAGTCAGGCTTAATTTGAAATGCGTGAAGAACTTGATCCAGCATTTGTCTATGCTGTGCAGTCACAGTGACATATGATTCTATTTCAGGGCGTTTTTTTAATTCGAGCACAAGGGGCGCCATTTTTATCGCTTCAGGCCTTGTACCGAATACCGTCATGACTTTAAGTTTTTTCATATCTCTTTCTCCTGTATCAAGTTTGTGATCATTTTTCATTATCAACCCATTTTACACGATATGATCCTCCGGTTAAATATCTTGTATTATTTTTCCCCTAAATGAAAAAGGATATATCATTAAGGCTTTACGGATAAAACTTGTTTAATAATGGTTTATCTTATATCATTAAAAGTGTTAAAAATGAAATATCGGGTATACAGAAAATATCAGCAAGCCTGAGTCTGTATAGATATCATAACTTATATTTAAGTGATGCTAAGGAAGGTGCTTTAAAGTGAAAAAAGTACGCAAAGCCATAATTCCCGCTGCAGGTTTAGGGACACGCTTTCTGCCGGCAACAAAAGCCATGCCGAAAGAGATGCTTCCGATTGTAGACAAACCAACGATTCAATACATAATTGAAGAAGCGGTTGAAGCGGGTATTGAAGACATTATTATTGTTACGGGAAAAAGCAAGAGAGCCATTGAAGACCATTTTGATTACTCACCAGAGCTGGAAAGAAACCTAGAAGAAAAAGGGAAGGTCGAACTCTTAGAAAAAGTCCGAAAAGCCTCTAATCTTGCTGACATTCATTATATCCGGCAAAAGGAGCCAAAAGGTCTTGGACATGCCGTTTGGTGCGCACGTAATTTTATCGGTGACGAGCCATTTGCCGTCCTTCTCGGAGATGATATCGTTCAAGCTGAAAAACCAGGGCTTCGCCAGCTGATGGATGAATATGAAAAAACACTTTCTTCCATTATAGGGGTTCAGCAAGTGCCTGAAGAAGAAACCCATCGTTACGGAATTATTGATCCGCTGACAAGTGAAGGCCGCAGATATCAGGTGAAGAACTTTGTTGAGAAGCCGGCTCAAGGGACTGCTCCGTCCAATCTGGCAATACTGGGACGTTATGTCTTCACTCCTGAAATCTTCATGTATCTTGAAGAACAGCAAATTGGTGCCGGAGGAGAAATTCAGCTTACAGACGCTATTCAAAAGCTGAATGAAATCCAGCGGGTTTTCGCTTACGATTTTGAGGGCAAAAGATATGATGTTGGTGAAAAACTAGGTTTTATTACCACTACATTAGAATTTGCGATGCAGGATCGTGAACTGCGTGATCACCTTATCCCTTTCATGGAAGACCTGTTAAGAAAAGATGAATTATAAGAAAAAAGCTGTTGGATTTATTCCAACAGCTTTTTATTTTAAAATGCAGGTTAACGTTTGATTATCGTTATTGATAATAAAAGCGTATTTATCATTTGCCGCAATAAATTGCCGATCACTGCTGCCCTTTATAACACCTTTATTATTCAGGGATAGATCTGCCGGAGTAATAGCTGATATTCCTCTGAAAACAAGCTGCTCGGCCTTGCCATTATTCACTGCATAACTGACCTCGCCATTTTTAAGATATAGCGTCTCCCGGCCGTTCACCACTTCTTTCTGCAGCTCTTTCATTTCTTGCTGGATATCATTAACGCGCTCACCAAGATGCGACACAAGTTGATCAGCATCACCCTGCTTTACATACGGAGAAAAAGCGGATGCTTTCACATTTGAAATTTTTTCGTTATAGACCGCTGCGTTTTCCGGGATATAGTACGTTTTATTGTTGACCTCGATCTTTGCTGATTGCCTGTCTTCAGATACCACTTTTACCTGAGCACCGAACGGAATAAGGAAGTCCGCCTTTTTTTTCAGCTCTGTATCTTTATAGGCCTGCGTCTGGTCTTTTAATACGAAACCTTTTTTGTTCACCAATATCTGGTCTTTCCCCTTGTTAACATCATCTTGATATCCGATCTTACCGAACGAAGCGATCGTACGAAGCGGGGCGCTGAAAAACATGGTTCCGGCCATAAACACAAGCAGTATTGATAAAATAGCAATTTGAACAGCATTGACTGCTGATCCGGATTTATTTTTTTTCTTTTGTTCCTTCACAATTGCCTGCTGCTCAGGCGATTCTTTTTTACGTTCAGCAACCTGATCTTTCTTATATTTCTCTTTGTCTTTTTTGGAGAGCTTATTAAACCAATCGATAAATGCTTTGTACTCTTTGACTACGGTTTTAGTATCGTCGAACATTCTTAATTCACCATAGTGCATCCAAGCCACACGGTCACACATTTTTTCAATCTGACCGATGGAATGACTCACAAAGAAAATGGTTTTTCCTCGTTCTTTAAATTCCTGGATTCGGTCGACACATTTCTGATAAAATGTCTGATCCCCGACAGAGAGGGCTTCATCAATGATTAAAATATCCGGATCTATATGCACGGATATCGCAAAGCCGAGGCGGGACTTCATACCGCTAGAATAGTTTTTCACCGGCTGATTAATAAAATCACCAATCTCAGCAAACTCAACTATGCTTTCATACATCTCATCGATTTCTTTATTGGTCAGCCCCATCATTAAACATTTGAGTCTAATGTTATCCCGGCCCGTCAAAGCATTATTTAAACCGGCTGCAATCGCGATCAGCGACGGCTGGCCGTTCATTTCAATTTCACCGCTTGTCGGCGGTATTACTTTTGCAAGCAGATTGGACATCGTCGATTTACCCGATCCGTTAATTCCTACAAAGCCGATTGTCTCCCCTTCATATACATCAAAGGAGACATTTCGCACAGCGAAAAAGCCGTTATCTTTAGCAGGGAAAAACAAACCTTTTATTTTGTCCGACTGTTTTTCATAAAGATGATACTGCTTTGAAACATTTCGAAACGAAACCTTTAGTTTCATTGTACAATCTCCTTACGTATTAAAGAAAGTCAATAAACTTATCTCTGAATTTCATGTGTAAAACAGAACCGACTGTTAATAAAAATAAGGTAAACAGCCAGAAATACAGTGTATACTTCACATCTTGAAAGAACCACTGGCCATCTAAGAAACTGTTCCTGAATCCGTCAATAATATAGAACAGCGGATTCAGCTTCAGGACCGGCACCAATTCCGGGTGATCTGCCCCCAGTTTCGAGTGAATGTCCCAAAAAATCGGCAGCAGGAAAAATAAAAGTCTTGTCACTGCCTGCAGAAGAAACTGATAGTCTCGGATCAGCACGCTGATTGTCGAATTAAACAAGCTGAACGAAAATAAGAAAGCCATCAGACAAACAAAATAATAAATATATTGAAGCCAATGAAGGCTCGGATAGATTCCGCTGGCGAGCAATGCAATGATATAGATCACCATCATAATTGCATAACTGAACAAATTAGAAGCGATGGCGACAGACGGCAAAGAACTGATTGGGAAATTCATTTTAGCAACCATTTTAATTCTTTTAAATACACTATTTGATCCGTCCAGTATTGTCGGGCTTATAAAAAACCACGGTATCAGACCTGCAAGCATCCACAGAATAAAAGGCACTTCTCCGGCACCTGTAGCCATCGGCCCCCCTTTTCTGATCCCCAATCCAAAAACAAACCAATAGGCGAGCATTTGAATAAGAGGATTTAAAAACTGCCATAAAACGCCTAAATAATTCATTTGATATTTAGACTTTGTTTCGTAGGCTGCTAATCGCATGATTAAAGGAAATGATGTTACTTGCTCTTTTAGTATTTTCACTACAGCATTCATTTTAATCTTCCTTAGGTTGATTTGATTTTATAAAGCATCGCTGATAATTGTACCAGAAATCAAATTTTTTTTCACTTTCAAGCCGCATGCAAATGCTGCTAAAAGGTTTGTAAAGCATAATAGAAAAACCCCTTGATACAAAGGGGTTTTTCTATTATTCAGATTCAAACACAATCTTTACGACTTTCTCAGAAGAATGTCCTGACTCAAGGTAACAGAATTTGTCATAAAAAGGTTTGAATGAAACCGGGTGCTGATAATCCGGTGATGAAATATGTTTAATTGCCTCGATCGTTTCCTCTGTCGTTTTCACTAACGGACCAGGAGCATCTTTCTCAAAATCGAAGTAAAACCCTCTGAGTTTATCCCGGTATGTTTCAATATCGGGAACAAAAAACAGCATCGGGCGTTTCAGATTTGCAAAATCGAAAAATACAGAAGAGTAATCGGTGATTAACAGATCTGAAATCATATACAATTCCCTAATATCTTCGTGTGCAGAAAAGTCGTAAGCAAACCCTTCAAACGGACCGAGGTCAAAATTTTCGGCCACAAGATAATGCATTCTCAGAATAACGAGATATTCATCCCCGAGCTCTTCCCTTAATTTATGCAGGTCTAAATCAAGGTCAAATTTATAACGCCCTTTAGCATAAAACTGGTCATCTCTCCATGTCGGCGCATAAAGAATAATTTTCTTATCCTCAGGCAGGTTTAACCTTCTTTTTATCGCTGTGATTGTCTCATTATTATTGTCATTATGAAGAAAATCATTTCTCGGATAACCTGATTCGATCATAGTTTTATCGAATTGGAAGGCGCGCGCAAATATCTCAGACGAGTAGGCATTAGGGGAAATTAAATAATCCCAATTGGATGCCTCTTTAATAAAATTCTTTTTATATTTTTTCGTATTAGTACCCGGCATATGAACTTCTTCCATATCCATTGCAAGTCTTTTTAAAGGCGTCCCGTGCCATGTTTGAAGATAGGTTGTATGTTCCGGCTTTGGAATCCATAAAGGCAGACGGCTGTTGACGACCCAATATTCTGCCCGCGCCATAGCAAACAGCCACTTGATAGAAAGCCTGTTAATGTATTGAATGCCCTTCTCTTTAAAAGGCGCTGCATACTGTTTATTTACGCTCCAATACATTTTATATTCCGGGTGATTGATTTGCATGTATTCATAAATTGCTCTCGGATTACAGCTGTATTGTTTGCCGTTAAAGCTTTCAAAAATAATGGTCTTGCTTTTAACTGGCATTTTGCTCGCCATTCTGAAAACAACTTTATAACCTTTCGTAATAAGGGAATTTCTGCGTTTTTTCAGTTTTTTCATTTTGGAAATGAAACGTTTTTTCTTCCCTTTTATGAAGTATCTCATCCTTGTTTTCAGGCTGTAGTCGTTCACACGGATACAGACAGTCTGCTTTTTCTTCTTTTTATATACTTCATATCTGACCGGCCCGCTGTCTTTATTCACAACGCTTATTAGGCCTTTCAGTTTATTTTTTCTGTCTCCGAGCACAAGCGGAGTGCTGCTGAGAACAATAGGTTCAGCTTCGTCGTTTTCACAATGAAACTCCATAAACATACGGTAGACAAACCGTTTTTCCAGAGAATAAGGAATATCTTTTAATGGAATTTTTATTTGGAAATCAAAAATTTCAGGGGTGAATGCATCTTCCCGAAGCTGTTCAATATTCTCCGTTTTTTTCGTCATTTCAATAGGGAAATGTTTTTCTACGGGGTCTTCTCCCCCTTTTTTAATGACAAATTGCAGGTTTTTAACTGAAAGCTGATTCTCCGAACTTAGATATCCTGCATACCCTGAAATCATAATCTCTTCTGCCTTCAGCTGAATCTCATCAAACTTCACAATCTTCGCTTCTCTTTTTACCTTTAAGGAAAAATTCCCCTTATCGGTTGTATAAGGCAAAATTAACAGCTCAGTCGTATGATCAAGGTGGTAGGCACGCTCAATCGCTTCAGCTTCCACAGATAAACGCACCTGCTGAGGCTGTGCTTCTTCTTCTTCCGCTTCCGGTTCACCAAGTACCACATAAAAATCATAAGTCTGTCCCATTTCTAAAGGTTCAGGAAACGAGTGAATATTAATTGATGCGCTGTATTGAGCCGGGCTCTCTTTCTCTAAAATAATAAAGTCCTCGGCTCCTGAACGCCGTTCTTTTAATTTTAAATAACATTTCACTTCCTCAGCTAACGGTTCTTCGCTTTCAAGTGAAATAGAGAGCGCCAGATCGCCCACATTATTTTTTAAGCTTTTCAAAATACATTTACTCACAGTATTTTCATCCATACTTATTTTCTGCTCCTCTGTATTAAAGCTCTTCACTTTGCCGATTTACTTAATCGATGTGATCCTTTTTGTTTAACTTAATAGAGAAATTCCCTTTCACAGTCGTATAAGGTTCGAAAGTATATCCGTTATTCATAAACCGTTCCTTTTCGCCGAAAATAACTTCACGGCTGGATACCCTTCTAAGAATACTGATATGGTCAGCTGTTACAAACTGAATGTAAAAGTCAAGAACCGAAGTATGATTAGCATCGATTTTTTCTTTTTTGATATCCTTTTCAAAATCAATAGTAAACGGCTGAGCCGGTTGATCAGCGGATACGGAGATGATTTCAGCTTTGTTTTTCCGATCAATCCCGACCAGTCTGACTTTTTCAAAGCCATCATTCTGATCGCACACTGAAACGCTGATCGTCAATCCGGTGCCGTTATTTTCAAAGGATGTAATCGGCTGTTCTTTAGAACCCGCTTTTTCAGCGAGCCGTTCCTTTTCTTTTCTCACTTCAATCATTTTGGAAAGAGCATATGACCAATTTTTAATATAATTTGGTTTTGAGTATTTCTCAGCCATTTTAAAGGCCTGACGTGAAAATTGTTGATGAGTGCTGTCATCTCTCATTAAAGAGACAATGGCCTCGGCTAATTTTTCTATATTATATTGCTCGATTACATAGCCGTTTACTCCATCTTCTACCAAGCTTCTGGCACCGTAATCATAATCGTAAGTTACCACAGGGCATCCGTTGCTCAATGCTTCCATGTTGGACAGACCGAAGCCTTCAAAGTGAGAAGTTGAAATTGTCAGCCACGCTTTTTGAAACTCGTAATCAGGGTTATTCGTGTAGCCTTTCAGCAATACATTTTTCTGGAGGTTTTGAGCTTCAATTTCCTTTTTGATTTTTTCTGTATCTTCTCCGGACCCGAATATTTCCAGTTTTGCATCCGGGATTTCATTTACGACAAGTTTGAACGCTTTAACGGCATGCGTCAGGTTTTTCATTGCGGCAAGCCTTGAGATAATAACCGCTTTATTTCGTTCACTCGGAACGTTCAGTACCTCTTCATCAAGCGGTTTATTAATGGTATGCGGCGTAAAAAAGAAAGTCTCTTTTTCCCCTGTAATCAAGGTGAAATCTGCAATCTGCTCCTCAGTAATAAAAAATACAGCATCCAGATTATTCATCTGGCCAAAAACTTCTTTATAACGCCCTTTGATCTGGAATTTATTATCACCATAATGTTTATTGTGAATAATCGCGGCATAATATGATGACGGCGCTTTTTTCACTCTGAAGACATGTTTGTCCTGAGGTCTGCTGTCTACCAGAAATAGTTTAGGCTGATCGTTTTCATTTTGAAGAACGTCTATCCAATACCGGCGCAGCTCAGATTCATCTTTAAATGTTAATGGACCTTCCTCCGTGTACCACGTAAAATGGGTAAATTTCACTTCTTCACTTTGGCTGTCCCACATGTAGTGTTTTTCCAGGTAAACGACACTTTCGCTGTTGATAAACTCCTGAAGGAAAATTTGATTAATCTTTGTGTCAAAATGAGAGACAATGACGGGTTTTCCTTCTTTATTGTATTCTTCTCTTTTGATTACTTGTTTCTCATCATTCAGATAGTCTACGTAACGCACCGCCGCACCGCCTGAATAATAGGAAAGAATATAATCATTTGATGATTTGCCGAAGATTTTTGAAATTGCCTTGCTTACTTTCCCCTTGCTGACATGTCTTTTTATTTGATCCAGCTCAATTTTCTCCGAATAAATCCGCTTGCCTTTTGTTTTTTTACTTAAAAAGTCATCATACATGTTTATAACTTGAGTGTATTCAGAGTCAGCTTTTCCCTTTTCAAACAGCTCGTTCTTTTTTCTAGCAAACTCTAAATCAAATCTAAAAGTAAGAAAGGCGGTTTTCTTTTGGCTTTCTTCTCCGAATAGTTTAGAACGCAATAATAGTGATTTGGTCAGACCGCCGTAATTATCCGGCAGTCCGCCTGAGATAAAATAATACATCATATCGGGAAGCTCATTATTATAGTTAATAGGCTGATTGGACAAATTTTTTCTCCCTTTCACCATATGAATTTAGTAAAACACTGCAAAATAATACTATTCCCGCAGATTAAATTAGCAAAACCAATTTAAGCATCAAAAAGTACTTCTTATCAATAAATAAGAAGTACTTTGATGGTTTTTCACTCAATCTATTATAATTCCGTATTACACCCCGGCAATTTCTTTTTTAATCTGTGTGGTGGAAATGCCTTCGGTTCTAGGGAGGTAGATGACTTCGCATTGATCTTTAAGGAAATCGAATTTGCCTTCCCAATCGTCTCCCATTACGAACACGTCGATGTTGTGATCCGCTACGTCACGTACTTTTTGATCCCAGCTGTTTTCCGGAATGACTTCGTCGACATAACGGATCGTTTCCAGAATCAGCTTTCTGTGTTCATAGCTGTGGTAGGCCTTTTTTTGTTTTTGCAGGTTGAACTCGTCTGTTGAGATGGCAACAACAAGGTAATCTCCAAGCTGCTTTGCGCGCTCAAGCAGTTTAATATGACCCCAATGCAGTAAATCAAACGTACCGTAAGTAATGACCTTCTTCATGAAACAAAAGCTCCTTTCTATCATCATACGTATAACAAGCAACTGCCCTGAAATGCTGCGCAGCTGTATCCTTAATCACTAAAGTGCCAATTTCGTACTCATGGAACCTCATTATATCACATAGCCCTGAAAAGGTTAAGCCAATGTAAAACGAAGTTACATTCCACTTATTAACAAATGTTATTAAAATAGGAGTTTAGCAGGTTTTTTGCGCGTATGATTAAAGAAATTGTTATCTTATTTATATTTTTGTAAAACTATTGTTAAGTTTATCTGAAGGTATTATGTTAAAATAAAGCTTAGCCTAAGTCACGAAAATCCCGTACAAAAAGGAGGACGGCAGATGCAGACTGAAATGGTGCACAACCTTTCTTATGTTAATGGAAATTTACAGGAGTTTATTTCATATTTAGACACTTATTATATCGCACAAAAGCAAGGAGCCGTCATTGCGACGGTCAATCCTGAGATCGGATACGCTGCGGCGAAAGACAAAGGTTATCATCAAGTCATTTCTTCCGCGGATTTCGTCCTGCCGGATGGTATCGGCGTCGTGTTAATGTCACGTTTGACGCAGCACCCGCTGAAATCAAGAATTGCGGGATTCGATGTGTTTCTTGCGCTGCTCGGCCTCGCAAACCGGCAGTCTAAAAAAATATTTTTATACGGAGCTAAGCAAGACGTGCTTGACGCCGTTTTGAACCGGATCAGCAAAGAGTATCCGAATATTGAGGTTGTCGGAGCCAGCAACGGTTATGAAGCGGATAAACGCTTCGTCGCCAAACAGATTTCCCGGGCGAAACCCGATCTCGTGTTTGTCGCCTTAGGATATCCCCATCAGGAACAATTTATTTATGAATACAAACATCTTTTCCCTCAGGCTGTATCGATCGGTTTGGGCGGAAGCTTTGATGTGTTCAGCGGAACGGTGAAACGCGCCCCTGAATGGATGATCAAAACGAATCTGGAATGGCTGTACAGACTGTTGACGAATCCGTGGAGATGGAAAAGGATGCTGAACATTCCGAAGTATGCTTTTACCGTTTTGAGAAATAATAAATCAAATAAAAGCCTGTATTCCAAGCAGGGAGAAGATCAAACGAAACAGCTTTAAACAAATAAAACAGCAAAAGAGATTGGTAATCTATGAACTTGCGATCTTTATTCGCCGCTTTTTATTCTATATATCTGTCTGTTCTCGGCGTTTTGTTCAAGCCTGTAAAGCCCAAGAACCATCTGACCCTGCTGGTATCTTTTGAAGAGAATGCGCAGGCTCTCATCCGTTCTTACAAAGCGCACGCTGAATCGCTTTCTTATGAAATGACGGTTTTGTATACGAGACATGCCGTCAGTCTGAAAAAAGAGCTGGAAGGTATCGGCTCTTTTTATCTGAACGAAAAACATCCGCTGCATCTTTTGAAGGCTGTTTTGATCCTTTTTAAGAGCAAAGTGGTGATAACGGATAACTATTTCCTCATGACAAGCGTCTTAAACCGCCGGCCGCAAACGACATGCATTCAGGTGTGGCATGCGAACGGCTCTTTGAAAAAGTTCGGCCTTGAGGATGTGACGAATCAAAACCGTCCGGCATCAGATATCAGCCGGTTTAAAAAAGTGTACCGCTCGTTTGACTTTGTCACCGTCGGTTCAGAGGCGATGGCTGACGTTTTTAAAAAGTCGTTCGGCATACGGAACGGCCAGCTGTTAAAAACGGGTGTCCCCCTGACTGACGTCTATTATGAAGAACACAAGCCCGAACTGAAGCACAAATGGCCGAAAAAAATCATCCTGTACGCACCGACATTCAGGGATTATGATATGCAATCCTTCCGGCTGCCATTCACCGAAGAACAGCTCACAAACGCGTTAAACGGAGAGTATATGCTGCTTGTAAAGCTTCACCCTGCCGTTTTGCATCAGATTTCGGCTTCGTTTGAAAGCGAACTGATCAAGAACGTGTCTGACATGCGTCTTCATGATCTCTTGAAAGCGGCTGATATTTTAATTACGGATTACTCTTCCGTGCCTTTTGAATTCGCGCTCTTAAATAAACCGATTTTCTTTTTCACGTATGATCTGGAGGAATATGATCGAAAACGCGGTTTAATCGACAATTATACTTCCGTCATTCCCGGAAAGGCTTGTCATGACAGCGAAGCTCTTCTGGAGGAAATGACGAAAAAGCCATTTCGTGCAGAAGAAATGAAGCGGTTCTCGGACAAATGGAATATGTATTCAGATGGGAATTCGAGTGAAGCGTTATTGAAATTTGCGGAAACAAAAATGAAAAATTGTGCTGAAGCACCTGCCTGAATCCGACGGCGGGTGTTTTTTGCATGAAGAAAGGGCTGAAGCATACACTTCAGCCCTTTTTTTATACTTTCATATACACGGGAACATCATAGTAAAGCGTATAGTCATCCAGCAGTGAGTATAAGCTGTACATGCGGTTTACCTGCTTATACGCCCAGCCGATATCTGTCGCATACTGATGGGCCGCGGCTGGAGACCATCTCATTTTATACAGCGTATCCTGCTCGTATGAAGGATTGTGAATATAAGACGCACCGATAAATTGGGCTCCGCCGATAATCGCGGCTTCCGGAGTAAACCAGCCTTGATT
This sequence comes from Bacillus sp. JNUCC-21, assembly GCF_041222765.1. Taxonomy (NCBI): domain Bacteria; kingdom Bacillati; phylum Bacillota; class Bacilli; order Caryophanales; family Bacillaceae; genus Bacillus; species Bacillus sp. JNUCC-21. Next base: position 3,692,595 of record NZ_CP166019.1, read on the forward strand.
ATACGCGTATTGTGCGCCGTAGTAATTCGGGTTGCTGTCATAAGCCCCGATGCCGTACATGTTGTAAACCTTTTTACCATTATACATAATGCCGTTCGCAAGCTCTGACGTGCCATTGCCAGTTTCAAGCAAAGCATGCGAAATCAAATACACTTCATTGATGCTGTATTTGCCGGCGGCTGTAATAAAGGCCTGGCCTTTCCCTGTCAGTATTCCTTTATTGACCAGCACTTTTTGATTCAGTTCCGATGCGTTCAGTCCGGCTGTCTGAGAGAGCTTCAGAAATTGAAAGTAATACTTGCTGTCTTGTGCGAAGTGAGCCGGATTGACATACTGCCCGACTTCGTCACTGCTGGCGTTTCTCCAGCCCATGCTGAGTTTGGCCCAGCCGTTTGTCTGGCCTGTGATGCTGACTTTATCGCCTTTTTTCAACTGCCCGATAATATTGCCGGAGCTGACTTCCGGGGTTGACCGGACGTTCAGGACGTCGGCTGTGACCGTTCCGGAGGCCGTATTGATGTACGTAAGCGATGCATAAGCCGCGGCATCAGTCTGCGGGCTGACTGTCATTTGTTTTTTGACCATATCTGCCAGCGAGATGTTGTAATTGGTATTCATGATTTGCGGTCCGTTTTTTATTTTCAAAATAGCCATCGTCCATCCGTACAGCTTTTTCAGCTTTTGGGAGGCGGCGTCCGCTGACTGCGCTCCCGTGAATGGATCGCGAATGCGGAGTTCATAAACCGGATGGCTTTCACTCGTATAGCCGGCCTGTAATTGTTTGGCGCTGAAAAAGCTCATGCTTTTATTTAAAACGGTTTTACTGCTGAATGTATCGGTTTTGATGACGTACTGTGCAGAGCCGGTTTTCCCCGTCTCCTTCACAGTGCCGGCCGCTTTGTTTTGCTTGAAAAAAGCAGTCACGCGGTCAATGTCTTCCCTTTTAAGCAGCGGTGCCGTTTCAATTCTGAATTGTGTATACGCTGCTTCACCTGTTTTCTGTGCGGAGGCGGATACTTTTTTCCCTTTGAAAAAGTCCAGCGAACGATTGATCTTTGCCGTATCAAGCAGTGATTCGGTTGTGACTTGGTACGTTGTGTCCGTCTGCTTGGATATCGTTTTTGAAATGGCAGTCAGTTTATATCCCGCCAGCAGATTCAATCCTTTTTTTATCCTCGACTGGTCTGCCGTCTGCTGAGAAAGCAGCTGATATTCGTTTTCTGCTGTTTTTCCCGCCGCGGTTCTTGCCGTCTTTACACGCTGCTGGCGGAAAAACGCCTCCGTTTGATCTGCCTTTGCAGCGGTAAGCTGCCCTGCCGTGATCCGATAAACGGACACTGATGCTGTCTTTTTGACAGGCGATGCGTCGCAATGCCATTTTTTCTTTTTAAAGAAAGCTTGAACACTTTGCAGCTGCTTAGCCGTCAGTCCGCTCATCCCGACCGTGTAATTATTTTTCTTGCCGGCTTTTTGATAGCTTCCGCTGACACCCGTATTCTTCTTGATTTGGGTGATAGCATTTTGTACGGCGCTTACTCCGTTAAAATATCCTGACTGCACGTTGTACACGGTTGCTGTTTTGCTTTGGGCATACTTTTGAACGTTCCCTTTGACGCCCGTTTTCTGCTGCAGCTGTTTCGCTAAACCTGCCGCATCATTTGCATTTGAGATGTCAGAGGCTGTCACGGTGATATTCGGACTGGCCTTAGCCGTGACTTTCAGCGACGAATGCAATCCTGTTTCCTTTTGAAAATCAGTTTGGATTTGAGCGGCTTTTTGATCGCCGGAGATTGTTCCTGATTGGATCTGAAACCGGGCTGTTTCCCGTTTGATCTGACGGTATGACGCTTTCACGCCCGTCTGCTTCGTCAACGCTTGCGAGAGCGCTTTTGCATCTGCTTCGGCCGCCATCTCAGAAGTCACGACCTGCATGTACGGCTGTTTTGTCCCCGCCGGCTTGACGGCGCCGGTCACGCCCGTTTTTTTCGTCAGTTCGGCAAGAAGATTTTTCGTCTGCCGCTCGTCTGATAGAACGCCTGATGTGACGGTCACGTACGGCTGTTTGCTTCCGCTTGCGCTGTAAGTGCCGGCCACGCCCGTCTGCTTCGTAAAATCTTTCAGCACGGTTTTCGCATCCGTTTCATCTTGTAATCCTGAAGCTGAGATTTGATAAGTGAGCGGCGTATTTCCGGCTTTCTTTGCGTCAGCCTGCCACCCCGTATCCTTTTTCAATTTCGCTGCCGCTTGAAGCGCCTCGTTCTCAGAAGCAAATTGCTGCTTCGTTTCCAGCTCGTAAACGGAGTAGTCGCTGTATGCGGCCTCAGCGGGCTGTGCAATGGTGCAAAAGACAAGGAAAACGGCGGACAATAACATAGGTGCAACGAATCTCTTTTTCATTCCTTCTCCTCTTTCTGATTCAATTGGTTTCTATCAAACTAGTTTATTTATCGGCCGGCCTTCTTCATTTTTACAGAGAGAAATCACCCAATTTTCCAAATAAAAAAAACTTAATCCCAGAGCCGGGATTAAGTTTGGTTTTATATATGAGAAACGATGAGCGTGCAATCTCCGTTTATCGTAAAGTCAGGCATCTGATCCGGCAGTATGAAATGCGCGCCTTTTTCAAGCTTGGCGGACTTGCCTTCACAGATGATGGAGCCGCTTCCTTCTGTGACGCTGCACAGCATAAACGGAGCGTCCTGGGTCATTTCCGCCGTCCCGCTGATATCCCATTTGTATACAGAAAAATATTCTCCCTGCACAAAGGTTTTGATGGTGACGCCTTTTCTCGTTTCAGTTGATTCATCTAAAAATCCGTCCACATGAGGAACGGTGGCTGCGTTGACGGCATCGCGGATATGCAGCTCACGCGCCTGGCCGTTTTGATCTGTACGCCCGTAATCATATATCCGGTAGGCGGCCTCTGAATTCTGCTGTGTTTCAAGCACGAGCGCCCCCGCGCAAATGGCATGGATGGTACCGCTCGGCACATAATAAAAATCGCCGGGTTTGATCTTCACACGGCGCAGCAGGCCTTCCCAGTCACCGCTGTTAATCATGGTGACAAGTTCCGCTTTCGAACGGGCCGTGTGACCGTATATGATTTCCGCATTTTCTTTACAGTCAATAATGTACCAGCACTCAGATTTCCCCGTTTCACCCTGTCCATGCTCCTCAGCGTCATAATCGTCAGGATGGACTTTAACGGACAGATGTTGTTTGACGTCCAGTATTTTCGTCAGCAGCGGAAACCGGTCCCCTTCCGTTCCGCCGAATAATTCTCTATGCTGATCCCACAGTTCCATCAAGGTTTTCCCTTGATACGGACCGCTTTTGACCGTGCTCATTCCGTGCGGATGGGCTGATATCGCCCAGCATTCGCCGGTTGTTTCTGAAGGTATGTCATATCCGAATCGTTCGCGTAATAACGTGCCGCCCCATAGTTTTTCTTTACATACAGGCTGTAAAAAAATCGGCTCTTGCGTCATGTTCGTTCCCCTCCCCTTAAAAAGCGGCTCATATCCCATTCCCCCTGTGTCTTTTTTAAAACACGGAGGGAGCCGCGGTTAAAAACAATATGTATAAAATGGCTGACCTGCTCATTATACCATTCGGATGGGGCGGAATGCTCAGCCATTTCCTATTCCAGAATAAAATGCCTTGTTTGTCGCAAATTAAAATAACTGATGGAAAAAGGGGGGAACATTGTGACGATACATGCGGAGCTCGGCAAAAACCTTGAAGTGCTGAAAAAACGGTTCGGCCAAAGCGATGACATGATGTTTTATTCGTTTACGTACGGAAACGGCAAATGTGACGCCTGTCTTATCTATATAGACGGACTGACCGACAATCAATTGCTTGCGGAATATATTATTTCGCCCGTGCAGGCGGCCGCCCGGCATCAAGAGGAACCGGCTGAAATACCGCCGTCATCCATCTCTTTCGGCTATCGTCATACCCGGCTTTCTTCACTTAAGGACGCGGAGGCAGACATTTTCTCCGGCAAATCGGTTTTGCTGGCGGAGGGATGGGAGGAAGCTCTTTCGTTTGAGACGGAAACATTTAAAATGCGTGATATTGAAGAACCGTCTTCTGAAGTGCTTGAACGGGGGCCGAGGATAGGTTTTGTCGAAAAGCTTCGGACGAACACGGCGCTTTTGCGCGAGCAGTCCGGTGATCCCAACCTCCAGATCAAAGAGGTCACACTCGGCGAACGGACAAAAAAGCGGATCGCCGTTGCCTACATTCGGGATATTGCCCCTGATGATGTCGTAAAAGAAGTGATGAAAAGACTGGAGTCCATCACCATTGACGACATTCCGGAATCAGGAGCGATCGAGCAGCTTATTGAAGATAACACGTATTCCATTTTCCCGACCGTCTTGACGACTGAACGGCCCGACCGGGTTATGGGCGCTCTTTTGGAGGGAAGGGTTTCCATTCTTGTAGACGGAACGCCTTTTACCCTTTTGGTGCCGGCCACCGTTGATGAATTTATCCATTCCCCTGACGATTATAATCAGCGGTGGGTTCCGGTTACCTTTCTCAGGCTGCTTCGGTATACATGCATTTTAATCACGATTTATTTACCCGGCCTTTACATATCGCTCGTTACGTTTCACACGGGGCTCTTACCGACGAGAATGGCGGTTACGATTGCCGGAAGCAGATTGAATGTCCCGTTCCCTCCTTTTGTTGAAGCGTTCATCATGATTTTTACGATCGAGATGATCAGAGAAGCCGGACTCAGGCTGCCGAAGCCGATCGGACAGACGATCGGCCTGATCGGGGGCGTGGTGATCGGACAGGCCGCCGTTCAGGCGAATATTGTCAGCGCGATGATGGTCATTGTCGTATCCGTTACGGCGTTGGCTTCTTTTACGGCGCCCTCCTATGCGTTCAATTTTCCGCTGAGGCTCATCCGTATTTTTTCGATGATTTTGTCGGCGATTTTAGGTTTATACGGACTGATCATGTGCTATCTGCTTGTCATCGGCCATCTGATGCGTCTGAAAAGCTTCGGTCAGGACTATCTTATTCCGATCATGGCGCAGCCTGGCCAGGACTTAAAGGATACGATCGTCAGACTGCCGACGCCTCTTTTGAAAAAACGGCCGACCAGAAAAGAGACGAAAGATAAAATCAAGCAAAGGTGATCCCCATGAAAAAACCGGAAGACAAGCTGTCGTTTATGCAGACACTTCTCATGGTAAGCGGAACAATGATCGGAGCGGGCGTGTTAACACTGCCGCGCTCCGCCGCAACAGCGGACAGTCCGAGCGGATGGATCATTATTCTTGTGCAGAGTGTCGTGTTTATCGGCATCGTCCTGCTCTTTATGCCGTTTTTGCAGAAAAACAGCGGGGAAACCATTTATGAGCTGAATCAAGGCATCATGGGCCGCGCCATCGGTTCTCTTCTGAATTTATTCATCAGCTGTTATTTTGTCGTCACCGTCTGTTTTCAAGCCCGTTTTCTCGGTGAAGTCATCAATTACTTTTTACTGAAAAATACGCCGATGGGTGTCGTCATATTCATCTTTCTGGCGGTCGGCATTTACCATGTGACCGGCGGGGTCTATCCCATTTCAAAGCTTTATGCCTATCTGTTTCCGATTGCGATCGTCATTCTGATTACGCTGCTCATATTCAGTTTGAGACTTTTTAAGCTGGATTTCGTCCGCCCGGTCATGGAAGGAGGCTACAAAAGCTTTTTTGAGCTGTTTCCGCGGACCCTTCTGTATTTTTCGGGACTTGAGGTGATTCTTTATCTGGTGCCGTTTATGAAAAACCCGAAGCAGGCGAAAAAGGCGGCTGTCTTCGGCATCGCAGGCGCGAGCATTTTTTACAGCTTTACGCTGCTTGTCGTCATCGGCTGTATGTCGGTCGCTGAAGCCAAAACGGTGACGTATCCGACCATTTCCCTGATTCATGCCTTGGAAATCCGGGGCATTTTCATAGAGCGGTTTGATATCTTTCTTTTAATTACGTGGACATGCCAGCAGTTCACCTGTATGCTCGGTTCTTTTAAAGGGGCGCATCTCGGATTAAACACCATTTTCAAACTGAAAAATAAAAACAATGCCTGGCTGCTGGGAGGCTTATTGGCAGTGACATTCGGCCTTTCAATGTACCCCGATGATATCAACAGTGTGTTTGCATTCGCGAATATTCTCGGATATGCGTTTTTTGCCGTCATTATGATTCCTTTTCTCATCTGGTTTGTCAGCTGGATGAAAAAAATAGCCGGGAGGAAACAGACGTCATGACACTTTTCATAAAATGGGCGGCGGCGCTTTTCATACTGATGACGCTTTCAGGATGCTGGGACGCGAAGGAAGTCGAAAAGCTGTCTTTCGCCCGGGGGCTGGCGATAGACGAGACGAGTGACCGCCGATATAAATTAACCTATCAAAACCTGCTGCCCCAAAGCGAAAACAGCCAGGCTTCCGGCCGGCCCGTGTTTGTCAATGTGACGACGCGGGGGGATACCATTCTTGAAGCCGTCAGTGAAGTCTCTTTAAAAGATCCGCCTGTTTACAGCGATCATTTAAAAGTGCTGATATTCAGCGACAAATTGCTGGCCGACCAAAATATACTGCAGATGATGAATCATTTTATCCGCGATGATGAATTAAGGCGGAGCAGCTACCTCTTCGCGGCAAGAGGAAAAGCGTCCGATATTCTGACGGAGCCGACGCCGAATCAGCAGCAGCCCATGGCCGCGGAAAAGCTGATCGACCTTACGAACAACGGCGGCTACAACGGGAAGATTTTAAAACCGCTCCGAATCGGGAGAGCTTCGATTTACTGCCATAATAAACTCAGTTTTCTCATTCAGGCCGTCAGCAATCAAAAAGGAAAAACGGTGTATGACGGAGCGGCCATTATCAAAAACGCAAAACAAAACAGATTGGCGGGCTTTCTGTCATCATACGAAATACAGAGCCTGAATTGGCTGATGGGGACGATACGGGGCGGCGTGCTGCCCGCTTTGGATAAAGGGGGGCACCCGATTACCTTCGAGATCAAAAAATCAACATCCGCCATCACTCCCAGGCTGAAAAACGGGAAGCTGTCATTTCATGTAGCGGTAAAAACAAAAGGACTTTTGTCAGAGGATCAATATGCCGGAGAAGATTCATTCGATCAGCACTATTTAAACGGGCTGGAAAAGATTTTCGAAAAAAAACTGAAAAGCGATGTGAAAGAAGTCATCGATAAGCTGCAGAATCAATATGAAACGGACCCTGTATTCTTTTCTGACAGAGTCCGCATTCAATATCCCGACTATTGGAAGAAAGTAAAGCATCATTGGGATGAGACCTTCTCCGAAGCGGCTTTTGACTATGATGTTTCCATTCAGATTACCAACTTCGGAACGATGGGACGGTAGCCTTCAGCCTGTTTTTTCGACACGGAGGAGAATCTGATAAATCCGGCTTTGTTCGGGCAGCTGTGTCACCGGAAATTGCATCGATTGCGCCATTCGTGTGATTTCCTGTAAAAACAGCTGCACCCGCTCATCCACGTGAACATACGTATAGGACTGCTTTTTCACAGCAAATGTCTCTTCCGGAAAGAGCGTGCGCACCGTCTGCGGCGTAAAAAACCGCAAGTGGGTGCGGTCGAGAATGCCGGCGTCTCTGTATGTCCAGTCACCGAGCAGAAGCGGAAACAGCGCTTCGGCGTGGGAAATATTCGGAATGCTGCAAACGATTGATCCGGCAGGCGACAAATAGGATGAGTACGTTTCAATGACGCGCCACGGGTCTTTTAAGTGCTCAAGGATGTCCGCGAAAATGATGCAATCAAAAAAGCCTTCCGGATAAGGCAGCTTCACTTCTTCGACATCTTCCTGCAGCACCGCTTCATAGTGTCCTTTTGCCGCTTGCGCCGCCAGCGGGTGCAGTTCTATTCCGTACAGTTCGCAAGGCTGTCTGTTTTGAAGTTCCAGCCCCGTAGCCCCCGCGCCGCAGCCGACATCAAGTATCCGTTTCGCCTCCCGGGGAACGAGCTCCGCAATTTCCGGTCTCGGATGAGTAAAGTACGTAAAATCAGTGCCCCATTTTTCCGTAAAACGCTGGCGGTTCTCCGAATATAACTGATTGATATTGATATCCTGATTAGCCGTAAACGTCGCGTGCCCGTGGTGATGCACAAAGGCATCGAGGGCGATGTGCAGGCTGTAGCCTTTTTGCAGGGCGCGCAGACATAAGTCATCATCTTCAAAAGAACCGTATCCGAATTGCTCATCGAACGGGCCGATGTCTTCAATGACGCTTCTTTTCACCAGAAGACAGAAGCCGACAAGGCGCAGCACCCGCTTTGTATGATGCTTTTCCCGTGCGCAATATGCCTCCGCGAATGACTCCAGCTCATCAAGCGATTGATATGCGTCGTGGATCATTTGCGCGCCGCTGACATAGTTGCTGACAGGCCCGACCATACCGGTTTTTTCAGATTGATACAGCACCCTCAGCATGGAGGTGAGCCAATTTTTCGTGACCATCGTATCGTTGTTCAGAAACAGCAGATTTTCTCCCCCTGCCGCTTCGATTCCCTGGTTGCACCCCTTGGCGAACCCGAGGTTTTTTTCATTTAGGATGACTTTGACGTCAGGCAGATTTGATATGTATTCTCTCGTTCCGTCTGAGGAACCGTTGTCAACTATAATCAGTTCAATCTTATCTTTGTCGGTGTATCGTTCAATGCTGGCCAGACATTTTTTCGTCAGCTCAAGTTCATTATATGTAAGGATAATAATACTCGTTTTCACCGGCATCCCCGCCTTTATCGTGACTTTATACAACGTATGACATATCCCCGTCATTTATGTGACCGGGCGCCCGCACGGCATCCGTTTTGAGGGGCCGGTGAATAACCGCCCCCTAAAACTGAATATTACGGATGAACTGTCCGCCGATTTGATTCTGATCCCGAGCCTCCGTTACGGCTTTTCAGATCCTGCTCAATTTCTTCAAGGCTTTTCCCCTTCGTCTCGGTCACTTTAAACCGGACGAACAGGAATGCCAGTATCCCGATCGCGGCATAAATGAGAAATAAATAGCTGATGCCGACTGCTTCCATTAACATCGGATAGGTTAATGAGACAATCAATGTTCCGGCATGCAGCATTAAAGTGGAGACACCCGTCCCGATACCCCGGACATGCAGCGGGAATAATTCAGGAAGCATGACCCACACGGCAGGCCCCCAGCTGACCGCAAATACAACGATAAACAGGCCTAAACAAATCACCGTTGTCCATGATGCGGCTGCTGAATGTTCAAAGAAAAGATTGACCGCGGCCAATACGAGCAGACTGATGACCATGCCCGCATTACCAGCCAGCAGCAGCGGCTTCCGGCCGATCTTATCAATGACTTTAATAGCCGCAAGCGTCATGATGACATTGACGGCGCCGATTCCGACCGTTCCCAATATAGACGCGGAATTGCCGAACCCCACACTGGTAAATGTTTTCGGGGCGTAATAAATAATTGTATTTGTCCCGATGAATTGCTGCAAAAAGGCAAGTCCGAGGCCGGCAATCAGCGCGGGTCTCACCCACGGCTCAAACAATTCTTTCAAGCCGCCTTCGTTTTCCTTTTCCGCTTCTTTCATCTGATCAATCTCATCATCAATATTCTTCGTTCCCCGCAATGATGAAAGGATTTCTCTTGCTTTCTCTTCTTTGCCGATCGTAAACAGCCAGCGCGGGCTTTCCGGCATAAATAGGATTCCGATCAGCAGAATGACTGACGGCACAACCGCAAGTCCAAGCATCCAGCGCCAAGCGCCTGCATCGGCAAATATATAGTTCACGATATAAGAAACGAGGATTCCGACCGTAATCATCAGCTGATTCAGCGAAGAAAGCGCCCCTCGTTTATGCTTCGGAGCCAGCTCCGATAAGTAGAGCGGAACGATCGTTGTAGATGTTCCGACAGCCAGTCCGAGAATGATCCGGAAAAGAACCATCACCTCTGTATTCGGGGCAAAAGCGACTCCTAAACCGCCTATACAAAACAGCAGCGCCGCTCCCATGATGGCCTTCCGCCTGCCGAACCGGTCGGTCAGTTTGCCGGCGAACCCCGACCCGAGAATCGCCCCCGCCAATAACGAACTGACGACGAGGCCTTCTGTAAAGGCGTTCAGCCCCAGTTCTTTTTTCATAAATAAAATAGCTCCGGAAATGACTCCGGTATCATATCCGTATAACGCGCCGCCGAGTGCGCCGAAAAAATAGAGCCATTTATTCGAGTGTATGCTTTTCATGTTATGTAGACTCCCTTCATCCAACGCTGTATCCGCGCGGAATTGTTCTACTGCTTCTTTTGCCTGTTTCCGTCCGTTTCAAACCTTCCGCACCGTTAATATCCATTATTTTACTAATTATTTTTTACAAAGCGACGAAACATTTCCCGCTTCCTGCCGTCCAATATAATGTGAACCTGATGCAAAAATAACAGTAGATGTTGTCGAAATAGAGAGAAAGATTTGGAATTTTCTCATTTGCAGAGTTGCTCCAAGTCAACAATTATGGTACGCTTCACAAAGAATAGAAACGAGAGGTAATGATATGGAAGAACGATCTCAACGCAGAAAAAAGAAAAGACGCCTCAGAAAATGGGTGAAATTTGTACTGGTATTCGCCGCTTTCTTATTGGTGATCGCCGGTTCCGTCGGCACCTACGCATTTGTGAAATTGAATAATGCGACCAAAGAAGCGCACGTCAGCCTTGACCGCGGCGACCAGTCCGTAAAACGGATCAAAGAATTTGACCCGAAGAAGGATTCTTTCACCGTATTGCTTTTAGGAATAGACGCCCGTGACAATAAGGGCGAATCAGTAGATGACGCAAGAAGTGACGCCAACGTGCTCGTCACCTTCAACCGGAAAAAGAAAACAGCGACGATGCTCAGCATTCCGCGGGATTCCTATGTCAACATCCCGGGACACGGCTATGACAAATTCGCGCACGCACATGCTTACGGCGGTTATAATTTAACTTATAAAACAGTAGAAAACATGCTTGATATTCCGGTAGATTATGTGGTTGAGAGCAACTTCGACGCGTTCCGCGATGTCGTCAATGAGTTGAACGGCGTTACGGTAAATGTGAAAAGCCAGACTATTGCCGATCGTATTAAAGTCGATACAAAAGGAAAAGTCGTGCTGAAGCCGGGCGTCCAGACGCTTGACGGTGAGCAGGCACTGGCTTATGTAAGAACACGCAAAGCGGACACCGATCTGATGCGCGGACAAAGACAGATGGAAGTGCTGAGCGCCATTATTAAAAAATCTAAATCGTTAAGCTCGATCCCATCTTATGACGATATCGTCGACAGCTTAGGGAAAAACTTAAAAATGAACTTATCTCTTAATGACGCCATAGGTCTGTTCCCGTTTATCACATCGCTGAAATCGGTGGATTCTTTGCAGCTGACAGGTTCAGACAGCTATATTTACACTCCTCAGTACGGCAAAAATATTTATTACTTCAAGCTGAATGAGGAAAACCTTCAAGAAGTAAAAACAAAATTAAAAAATGATTTAGACGCGTAAGACGTCACGGCGGGGTTTTAGAAACCCCGCCGTTTTTCTGTTGAAAAAAAGGACATGAAGGTATAGCCTTTTAACTGAAGGCTTTCTGCTGATTTCGCACAAAGCTGAACATACTACATGAAGCAGCTTTATTTTTAAGGAGGGCATCCATACATATGAAATTGATAGCCATTGACTTAGACGGCACATTACTGAACTCGGACAGTGTGATTTCTCCGGAAAACAGAGCGGCTTTACAAAGAGCGGATGAAGCGGGCATTCTCGTGGCCATCTGCACGGGCAGAGCTACGTTTGATGTAAAAGCGCTCTTAAAAGATTTGGATATTCCGATCATTGCGGCAAACGGCGGGACAGTCCATGACAAAGGATACCGCTCCGTCAGCCGGCTCTTAATGGATCAGCAGGCCGGGAAGGATATCGCCGCTTATTTAACGGACAAAGACATTTACTTTGAGGTCTATACAGATGATCATCTGCTGTCCCCATTTGACGGCGAGTCCAAACTGCAGGCAGAACTGGATATTCTGAAAAGCGCCAATCCCAAGGAAGATATTCAGACATTATGGGAGGGCGCAAAGACGCAGTTCAAACAATTCGGCATTAAACCCGTACAGGATATACAGGCGATTTTTAACGGAGACGAACATGTTTACAAGCTTCTTTGTTTCTCTTTTGATATGGAAAAACTGAGAAACGCCAAAGAAGAAATTACACATCATCCGAAATTATCCCAGACATCTTCCGGAAAACACATTATCGAAATCCTCCCTGCCGGTTCCGGAAAGGGACGTGCTCTGACGGAGCTTGCCTCACTGTACGGAATTGAAAAACAGGATATTTACGCCATCGGCGACAGCCCGAATGATTTCTCCATGTTTGAAGCGGCGGGAAACCGCATCGCCATGGGCAATGCGATTGATGAACTGAAGGAAAAAAGCACGTATATTACAAAAAGCAACGATGAAAACGGCGTCGCATATTTCATCAACCGGCTTCTCGACAACGATCAATAAAAGGAAAAAGCCAGGTCTTTCACGGCCTGGCTTTTCACGTTTTCCAAAAAAGAAATTCCCAAAAATGAAAATAAATTGTAAGATGAAGAAAAAAGGAGTTTCATGATGTCGAATGCAATCGCTATTATAGGATGTTTAGCTTTTCTCTGCGCAGTCGGATACGGAATATTCCACCTCATATGCAAAGCTGCCAAAAAAGAAAAACGTTTTTCAAAAAAGCTGTTTTGGCCCCTTCTCATCGGCGGATTTATCCTGCTTCTGACCGGCGCCTCCCTCGCAGAGCCGGACGCCTCGGCCGTGAAGGCAGAGGAGAAATACAGCACCCTTGATACCGCTTATCAAAAATTGACGAAGGAACACCAGGCGCTTGAGAAAAAATATGAAAGCATCAGTGCCGCGGCCGAAAAGGAGAAATCCGAAGCCGAAGCCGGCAATGAAGAAAAACTCAGCAAACTCAGCCAAGAGATAAGCGAGCTGAAAAAAACAAACAAATCACTCAAACAAGACAATGAGACATTTAAAAATTCACAAAAGAAGCTCGAAAAGACCGCTGAAACGCTTCAGTCAGAAAATAAAACTTTAAAGCGGCAGAAAGCAGAAACAAAAACATCCGAAAACGCGGAAACGGCGCAAAACAACGCCCCTTCCTCCGGCGGACATGCCGAAACGAAAGCAGCCGGCACCTCACAGGGATGCGACATTAAAGGCAGCCGGAACGGCATTTATCACACGCCGGGAAGTACATACTACGACCGGACGACAGATCCCGCGGAAATGTTCTGTTCCGTAGAGGATGCGGTAGCGGCCGGATACAGAGCGCCGAAATGGTAAAAGAAAAAGACGTCAGAGACACTCTCTGACGTCTTTTTTTACGGAAGCCGGATGCCGCCCGCATACTTGTCCTTCCAATAAGCGCTTGTGTTCATATTTGTTATGGTAACGCCTGCGGACACGGTGACATGAATCACTTGTCCGTTCCCGATATAAATGGCCGGATTCAGGCTTTCCGCTTTAAAGAAGACCAGATCGCCGGGCTTCAGATCTTGTTTATCGACCGGAACGCCCGCCTGCATCTGCTTGTCCGCATAACGCGGCAGGCTGATTCCTTTCGCTTTTTGATAGATGTATTGAACAAATCCCGCCGTATCAAAGCCGGTTTCCGGTGAAACGCCGCCTTTCAGATAAGAAATTCCGATATGATCGGCCGCTGTGGACACAACGGGATTTTCTTTAGAAATGGCTAAATTGCTGAATCGGCGCACACCTGTAAAATGTTTTTTCCAGTAATCTTCCGACAAGTAAGAAATGGTGACTTTTTCGGAGCGGCTTGCTTGGATGAACCTTCCCTCTCCCGCATAAATGCCCGCATGGGAAATTCCTTTTTTATACGTGTCGCTGAAATAAATCACGTCCCCGGGCTTTATGCCGCTCAGTTTAATTTTCTCACCGACCAGCCACTGCTGTTCCGCTGATCTCGGCAGGTAAATGTGAAGCTTGTTTTCAAAAACATATTGGACCAGCCCCGAACAGTCGAATCCCTCCTCGGGCGTGCTTCCGCCGAATACATACGGAATGTCGAGGTAACGGGCTGCCTCCTGAACGATCGGGTCATCAGCCAGTTCCGGATCTTTTGTAATCCGCTTTGCGCCAAGATATAAATTCATCCAATAACTGCTTTTTTGAAACCGTGTGACGGTTACGCCTTCTGACGGAGAACTGTGTATCATCTCTCCGTTTCCGATATAAAGACCGTCATGGACGGGCGCGTTTTGTGTTGAATCTGACTTTTTGAAAAACACAAGATCTCCCGGTAAAAGGTCATTTTCTTTGACGGCGGTTCCGACTTTCCATTGATCACTTACCGTTCTCGGCAGATGGATGTTCTGCCTGCTGAAAAGATAATGCATCAATCCGGACGGATCAAAACCGTCCTCAGGCTCTTCGCCTCCGTAAACATATTTATTTCCGACAAGTTTTTGCGCGTCTGAAACCATCAGGACAGAAACTTGAGAATCCGCTTCAGCAATTTCCGTTCTCGTTACTGCGGGTGCCACAAGACAAATCATAAGGCCGGCAAGGATGTACTTCCTCCAGCTTGTGAGCATGTTTTCTATTCACTCTCCTCATTTTTAGTAGTTTTTACATCGGTAACTTTTAACAAATGTTTAGGAGAGCACACAAAAAAAGAATGCCCGATATGGGCATTCTTTACTGGCTTCGGAACAAACAATATGCCGGCAAGCGGAATCATGCGCTTATTTTGCGCCCGCTGTGTCCTCTTGCTGAATCTTTTGCATTTCCGTGTCAATTTTTTGTTTTTCCTGATCTGTGAGCTGATCATTGTATTTAAACGCTGACATAAACATAAATACCATAATGATCGCGGCAAACGGCCATCCCGCTTTAATGATTTTCATTTGTTTTTCACTCCGCTTTCTTTTTTAAGATATCGCTGTGATCCACATCAAACGTTAATTTTCCATCCTTGACGCTCCAATCGAAATTCGATTCTTTCGTCAGTTCACGTACGATCGTTTTATGATTGATGCTGCCTTTTTTAACCGGTGCAGGTGTTGCTTCATGAATATTCATCGGCGTGACTTCAAAGCGTCCCGTGCCGTTTTTCTGCAGATGATATTGAACAAGCGCCGTGTCTCTCGTTCTTGTCCACCCCTGGTCGAATACGAAGTTGCCCAGGCTGTAGAAAATAACGGTGCCGTGGTACATTTCGATCGGTTCTAGCACGTGCGGATGGTGTCCGACGATAATATCCGCTCCGGCATCTGACATTGCTCTTGCCAATTGGCGCTGTCTGTCATTCGGATCATTATCGTATTCCTGTCCCCAGTGTGTTTGAACAATGACAAGATCGGCTTTCTTTTTGGCTTTAGAAATCATCGGAATAAACAGCTCTGGATCGGCCGGAAGCACACCCGGCGCATTTCGTTTAGCTGCAAAGCCTTTTCCGGAAACATCAGTGAAACCCAGTGTTGCGATTTTGATTCCGTTTACATCTTGATAAGAAATGTTCTGCTCGGCTTCCTTCAGCGTGAGGCCCGCGCCGACAAGTTCAAGATTTTGCTTTGAAAACTCTTCAACCGTATCCCGCATTCCCTGAGGGCCGTAATCCATCGCATGGTTGTTGGCTGCCGTGAGAACGGTGAAATTCATGTCCTTCAATACTTTTACGGCATCTTTGTTTGACTGAAGGTGGATATTTTTTTCTGCTTCTTTGTAGTTCTTTTTATATGTAACCGGGTTTTCAAAGTTCCCCGACACATAGTCGGATGCTTCGAAGAATGGCTGTGCGTAACGGAAGACACTTTCCGTGCCTTTATGCTTTGTCACTTTCTCGACATTCCGGCCCATCATAATATCTCCGACGAATGAGGCAGATACAAGGTCATCGGCATTTCTTTTCACACTCGGCGTTTCCGCCTTCCCTGTCAGGATGCAGACGAACATCAGGCAAAAGACGATCGGCAGCGCGATAAAAACGTGAAGATTGGTCTTCTTTTTCTGCTGTTTGGTCAGCTTCAGCAGTTTTTCTTGAAAGCTTAATTGTTTTTTCATCGTTTGACACACCTTACATTAGATTAAGTAGTAAGCAAACATAATGGCAAAAGTTGCGCCGCTTAAGAACAGCGTGCTGGCAAATGTAATCGTTAATCCCTGTTTCTGAATGGTATTGGCGATCAGACCCGGTACGATGATACCGATTCCGCGGAATTCTGATATCTCAAACGGTACGATCGGGTAAAGGAAATCAAGGGCGATTTTTAAGCAGATTCCCGTTATCAGCATAGCTGCGAATTTTCTGCGTCCGTACAAAATCATAAATCTGGATAAACCGTATTTGACGATCACGTATGTAAGAAGACTCACTAACAATACGAGTAAAATAAAGACCGGCTGGTTAAAAACGAGCCCTAAATAACCCGGCACGACTAAACCGGCTGGTACGATACCTGTTTTTTCCGCGAAAATTAAACTGATTAACACGCCTAAAATAAGTGAGATGTATAAATCTGATCCGAACATTTATCCTTTTCCTCCTAGCTAACGAGCTGTTTCACCTTATACTCTTGAATTTTTTCAATTAATGGTTCCGCTGAACCGTGGATATTGCCGACGCCATATATGACACGGTTTTGCATTCTTGTTTTCAGCACGTCCATGATTTCGTCTGTTGATTTATATTCCAGATCGTGCAGTGTATCGGCAGGAATCTTGCCTTCTTCATAAGCTCTGACGATCGGTTCTGTCGTCTCGCCGATGAGTATGAGTTCCTTCGTTTTAATGTACGGAAGCACGTCGTTTGCGAACTGAATCGTTCTGTCCACACGGTCGGCGCGGCAGTTCATGATAACGATCGGTTCATCTGTCGGGTAGCCGATTTCCTTTACACGTTTCCATATATTTAAAGTAGAAGATGCATCATTTGCGGCAAAGCCGTTTACGAAATGACCGGGCTCCTTCGTGCTGAGCAGCGGCAGGATTCTCATGGCGCCAGGATCAGGCGGCGCATTCAGCATTCCTTTAAACGCCGTTTCTTCATCTATCCCAAGAGCCTGGGCAACGCCGAGCGCAAGGGAAGCGTTATCAGGAAAGACCATATATTCAAATTTTCGAAGGTATTCATCTGTAATTTTAGAGTTATCCGCAATAATGACCTCGGTATTCCGCTCTGCGGCTTTTTCTTTAAAGAAGTCTGTGTATTCACTGTCTGTAATGACAAGGTGACCGTTATACGGTATCGTCGCGGTAAATGCTTCAGCGATTTCATCAAGCGTCGGCCCCATGACGTCCATATGGTCTTCAAGCACATTCACGATGACGCCGATGTTGGCTTGAAGGAGTTCTTCCTGAAAGATAATCTGATAATCCGGGTTTACCGCCATACATTCACTGACAATGGCATTGGCGCCCCGTTCTACGGTTTCCTTCATTACTTCTTTTTGCTCGCCGATATTCGGGCCCTGCGGTTTCCGTTTGATCGGTTTCTCCTCAGGTGTATCCCAATAGATCATCCTTGCATCTGTTCCCGTCGTTTTTCCGACTGTTTTGTAGCCCGCCTCCATCAGTATTCCGGTCGTCAGCCTCGTTACGGTTGACTTTCCGCGGATACCATTAATATTGACGCGTACTGGCAGAGCATCGATATTCTTCTGATGCCGCCTTTTTTCAATGATTCCGATGATTAGTACGGCAGCACAGGCTATAATGAGTAACCACATTGATTTTTGACATCTCCTTCTGTATTGATAAATTCATTCATCAGTATATAGCTTCACTATGAATTCTCAATCGGCATTATGTAACATAATCTTCCCGCTTTCACTGAGCCAAACTTCTCTATTAGTGACGCTATTCTTCCTATTATCGAATTGCTTTTTTTGGGAATAGGCAGGACTTCAACCTTACTTCAATTTTTCAAAAGAAAAATGAATGCGTTTACATTTTCGCGCAGAAATTCATTTGGACCAATGGAACTATTCGCGTTCCGGAAGAAAAAGATGTAATGATAATCCATCTTTTCCAGCCCGCTTGTATCAGCGTTTTTCGCACTGCGCATACGTTTCGGGACTCTCTGTCCGCTGTGTGCAGACTGCCTGTTTTGTTAAGGATAAGGTCTTAAAGTCATTCATTTTTCCCCCGCATCCTGCTTTCAGTCCCATTCCAAAATAACTAGCGGAATGACTGGTACATCACAGAATAAGACGGGTCCGGAGTGTTTACAAGAAATACACATTTTATATGCGGAAAGCCTTTCTCCTTTTAAACCATTTACAGGACATTTATCCCTCTTTTGAAATAATTTTAATAAATCTTTATATTCGTTCAAGAAATATTCATCCATAAATGTGAAGTTCTTGGTAAAACATCGAGGAGCTCCTCTATTTTATAAAATGCATAAAAAAGGAATACCCGCTGAAAACTACAGATAACCGGGAAAGGAGGCGGTCTGATGTCTGCGGATAAACAAAACAAACGGATTCCCGGCGATTTTGAATCGGCTGTACGGGAAATGCAGGAGCTGATGTGTGTTTGCGGTGATTTTAAAATACGAAGGATCAAACTGCAGGACCGTCATACCGCTTTCTTTTATATTGAACAAATGATAGAAGAACAGAAGCTGAATGAGTTTCTGTTAAGCGACACCATGCAGAACGGCCCGCTTGAGGAAACGATGAATGCCGTCAGCAGTGCGGAAACGGATGAAACCAGAAAACTCATTGACGGGATTTTGGCAGGCCAGGTTGTTTTTCTCAGCGATGCATCGAGGAAAGCGAAGCTGTTTTCCGTCGGGCAGAATCCGCTGCGTTCCATTATGGAACCCGAATCTGAAAGTATCGTCCGCGGCGCCCATGACGGGTTTGTGGAAAGTTTGGAAACGAACATTCATCAGCTGCGGTTTCACATACAGGACCGCCATCTCTCCGTTCATTATATGGATATCGGGGAAAGAGCCAAATCAAAGGTTGCGGTTATCTTTGTTGAGAATATCGCCAATCCGGAGATTGTGGAGGAAGTGAAGCGGCGCCTGTCATACTTGCGTATAGACAGCGTGCTTGCGCCCGGGATTATCGAGGAATCAATAGAAGATAATTCGTTTTCCATTTTTCCGCAGATCATTCATACGGAACGGCCGGATAAAGCAAAAGCATGCGTAATGGAAGGCTGTGTACTGATCATGATGGACGGGAGTCCGTCGGCTTTGATTGCGCCGATCACATTCTTTTCCTTTTTTCAATCTCCGGACGACTACAGCACGAGATGGATTTCCGCCAGTTTTTTAAGAGTGCTGAGATTTTTCGCCTTTATGATCGCGATTACGCTGCCCGCTTTTTATATCGCGCTGATTGCGTTTCATTTTGAAGTCATTCCCAACGATCTGATTATCACCATGAAAAATTCGATTGTTGATATTCCCTTTCCCCCGCTGATAGAAGCCATGATTATGGAAATTACGATTGAACTGATCCGCGAAGCCGGTATCAGACTGCCGAGACCGATCAGTCAGACGATCGGCATTGTCGGCGGTCTCGTGATCGGTGACGCAGTCGTTCAGGCGGGACTCATTTCTAATATGATGATTATCGTCGTAGCCGTTACAGCTGTTTCTTCTTTTGTGCTTCCTTCATATGAAATGAGCACGTCCATCCGAACGCTCAGATTTCCGCTTATGTTTCTGGCATCCTCGTTCGGTTTTATCGGCATCGCACTCGGCTTCGGGCTTATTCTGATGAACCTGTGCAAGCTTGAATCACTCGGCGTTCCTTATTTATCATCTCTGACGCCGTTTCATTTCAGTGACTTGAAGGATGCATTTATCCGGCTGCCGGCTTGGTTTATTAAAAGAAGGCCTTTTTATTTGAGACCGCAAGACTCAAAGCAGATGAAACATGTTCGGGGGTGGAGAAAAGATGAAGCCTAAAAAAATAAGCCCGCTTCAAGGCGTGTTTTTCATTAATCAGACGCAGATCAGCATCGGCATTTTGGCGCTTCCCCATTTACTGATGATGAGATCGGGAAGCAGCGGATGGATTTCCATTCTGCTTACCGGATTGCTCGTCCAGCTTACATTCAGCCTGTATATGATATTATTTCACCGGTTTCCGAAGCTGAACCTGTACGAAATGCTGGAGGAGGTGTTCGGAACACTTACCGGCAAAGGGGTGCAGGTGCTGTATATTTTATATTTCGCGTTTCTCTGCACGCTCATTCTTTCTGTATTTACACGGATATTGGATATCTGGGTGCTCCCGCAGACTCCGAATTGGGTGGTCAGCTTAATGCTGATCCTCGGTTCTGTCTATATCGCCCAGGCTCCGCTGAATGCGATCGCCAGGTTCAGCTTTATTTTAACGCCGTTTTTGCTGCTGATCTCTCTGCCGCTTTTATACACGCTGGGAAAAGCCGATATCACATACATTATGCCGATTTTTCACGGAACCGCAAAAGACATGCTTACCGGGGTGCAGCAAACACTTGTCAGCATTACCGGCTTTCAGGCGGCGCTCGTGATCGGGCCCCTAATCAACTGCACCGTCAGCCAGCGCTACAAAATACTGACGATTTCAAACATCTTGATTATCCTTTATTACCTGTATATCACCCTTACTTGCTTTGTCACAATCAGCCCCGAAGAAATAAAAATGATCCCGGAGCCTGTGCTGTACCTGTTAAAAACCGTTTCATTCAGAATTATCGAACGGACGGATCTGCTCTTTTTGACGTTTTGGTTCGTGACCGTCTTTTCAACGCTGGCCAACGTGTTTTACTTGGCAAGCACCGGCATTGCCAAGCTGTTCAATCAAAAAGACCACAGCCGGTTTGTTTATCCGCTGGCCCTGCTCGTCTTCCTTCTGTCTATTTGGGCCACAAGCACAGATAAAACGATACAGCAGCTGGATCAGTTTTTCCGCATTTCCGATATTGTGTTTGTGTATTTGTTTCCGTTGTTTATGGTATTGATTGTCCTTGTACGCAAAAAGGGTGTCCGCCATGCGCATTAAAAAAGCGGTTCTTATCAGTCTCATGTGCGCAAGCCTGACACTTGCGGGCTGCTGGGATCAAAATTTGCTGAAAGATATTTCTCTCGTGCTGACCGCAAGCCTTGATGTTGATCAGGACGGTAAAAATAAAATCGGCATCACCTATCGGAAGGTTCAGTCCTCCCAGGCGGAACAGGAAACGGGCGGCTCATTCATTACGACGGTGCTCAGCGCTTCCGGGCACACCATCCGTGAAGCGCGGTTTCAATTGGATAAGCTTGTCGATCAGCGCATTGACACGTCCAAGCAAAGAGTCTTATTAATCGGTGAGAAAATGGCGGAAAAACCGCTTTTTCCTTATCTCGATGTCTTCTACAGAGATCCGAAAAGCCCGCTTCTCGCTCATCCGGCGGTTGTAAAAGACGGCGAGGCGATTGAAGTGCTGAAGCTGATCGTCCGGCAGAAATTGATCGTCAGCAAGTATTTAACGAATTTATTAACAAGCGCTAATGCGGAATCAAATATCAGCATGGAAAATTTGCAATCCATCCGTTCAAGCATGCTGACGGCTGATAAGGATTTCGCCCTTCCTTATTTATCGATTAACGGACAGACGATAAAGGTAGAGGGTTCTGCCCTGTTCAGCGGCCAGCGGAAAGTGACTGAGGTGCTCGGTCAGGATTCGACCCTCCTGACCCTTTTAAGCGGGCAATTTAATAAATCGGCTAATATTAATCTGAAGCTGTGGGACAAATACAAAATGGATATTGAAAATTATCTTTCTCTCGGCATCACGGATGCCACGCGAAAGATTGTATTTATAGATACAGATCCGCAGCATATAAAAGTGAAAATCCGTTTAAAGCTGAATGCACGCGTCTTGGAATATCCAAAGGACAAGCTGAATTCTTATACGGCAATCGACCAAATAAACAAACAAGCCTCAGCAAATTTGAACAGCCAGGCCAGATCGGTGATCAGCCATATTCAGGAGCACAACTCGGATATCCTCGGCATCGGCCGGAAATATCAAACCCATTATTATGAGCGGGGCAAGCTGCTCAATTGGCGTGGGGTCTATCCTTCCATCGAGATAATCCCTGATATCAAAGTGAGTATCTCACAAATCGGCATCGTGAACTAAAAGAGACCGCGGTCTCTTTTTTTGTTGCCAACCGAAATGATTCGTGTTACTCTTTTTATGTAAACGGTTACATAGTTGAAGGAGGAGTGTTTGTTGGCAACGATTAAAGATGTCGCAGGCGCTGCCGGCGTCTCTGTTGCCACGGTCTCGCGTGTCCTCAATGACAACGGCTACGTGCATGAAGATACACGAACGAAGGTCATGCTTGCCATGGAGAAGCTGAATTATTATCCTAATGAAGTTGCCCGCTCTCTTTATAAAAGAGAATCCAGACTGGTCGGGCTTTTGCTTCCAGATATTACGAATCCCTTTTTCCCTCAGCTTGCCCGCGGCGCTGAAGACGAGTTGCAGAGGAAAGGATACCGGCTGATCATCGGCAACAGCGATGAAGAATTGGAAAAAGAACTCGACTACCTGCAAACATTTAAACAAAATCAAGTTGCCGGTATTTTGGCGGCCACCCATTACCCCGACCTTCCCGAATACAGCGGCAGCCTTTACCCGGTCGTATTTCTGGACCGGACAAAGGAAGGCGCCCCATCCGTATTCAGTGACGGACGGGCAGGCGGAAAACGGGCGGCTGAGGAAATGCTTCGCGGCAAAAGCACAAGCATCACGCTTGTCAAAGGCCCAGCCCACCTTCCGACCGCTCAGGAACGTTTTAACGGCGCACTTGATGTGCTGCAAAAAGCGAACGCGCAGTTCAATGTCATCTCCGCCGCTTCATTTTCCATCAAGGATGCCGCCATTTTAGCAGAAGAATTGTTTGCAGCATACCCTGAAACCGACGGAGTCATTGCCAGCAACGACATTGCGGCGGCTGCCGTCCTCCATGAGGCGCTGCGGCTCGGCAAAAAAGTTCCGGAGGAGATTCAGATCATCGGATACGACGATATTCCGCAGAGCAGGCTTTTGTTTCCGCCGCTTTCAACCATCCGCCAGCCTGCATATGAGATGGGAAAACAAGCAGCAAACCTGCTGCTGCAATTGATAAAGAAAGAGCCGCCGAAAGAGACGGCCATTCAAATGCCCGTGACTTACATAAGAAGACAAACGACGAGAAAGGATGATCACCATGAGTGAAATTTGTGTTATCGGAAGCTGTTCTATGGATCTTGTCGTCACATCTGAACGGCGTCCGAAAGCCGGTGAAACCGTACTGGGCACAGACTTTCAAACCGTGCCCGGAGGAAAAGGCGCAAATCAGGCCGTAGCCGCTTCCCGCCTGGGCGCAAACGTATATATGGTAGGAAAAGCAGGCAATGACAGCTACGGAAAAGCGATTATTGAAAACCTGAAGGCAAACGGTGTCAATACGGACCATATGGAAACGGTTACACATAAAAAAAGCGGAACGGCTCATATTGTGCTCGCAGAAGGAGACAACAGCATCGTCGTCGTAAAAGGCGCAAACGATGACATCTCCCCCGATTATGCCAAAAGTGCGCTAGCAAAACTTCCCGGCATTGATATCGTGCTGATCCAGCAGGAGATTCCTGAAGAAACCGTTGAAGCAGTGTGCAGCTACTGCCGCGCGCAGCAAATTCCGGTTATCCTGAATCCCGCGCCGGCCCGGCCGCTGAAACAATCGACGATTGAGGATGCCGCATATCTTACGCCGAACGAACATGAAGCGTCCATTTTATTTCCTGACCGGACGAAAGAAGAAGCGCTCGCCGGCTATCCCGGCAAACTGTTCATTACCGAAGGAAAACAAGGCGTGCGCTACTCAGACGGCACCGCGGAACGGCTTGTTCCCGCCTTCCCTGCAGAAGCGGTCGACACGACGGGAGCCGGTGATACCTTTAATGCAGCACTTGCCGTCGCACTCGCGGAAGGACGGGACATTGAGCAAGCGCTCCTGTTTGCCAACCGCGCCGCCTCCCTGTCCGTGCAGCACTTCGGGGCCCAAGGCGGCATGCCGGACAGAAAAGAAGTTGAGGAGCTGCTGTCATGAAAAAACACGGAATGTTAAACAGCCACATTGCCAAAGTATTAGCTGATCTCGGGCATACAGACCTCATCGCAATCGCCGATGCGGGTCTCCCCGTCCCTGACGGCGTCCCTAAAATTGATTTGTCCTTAACGGCGGGCGTTCCCGCCTTTCGGGACGTGACCAGCCTGGTAGCCGGGGAGATGGCAGTCGAAAAGGTGATCGCCGCTTCCGAGATCAAAGACGCAAATCCTGAGAATGCAAGTTTCATAGAAAGCCATTTCTCAGCGCAGACGATCGAGTACATGTCCCACGAGGAATTCAAACGGCTCACACAGAAAGCAAAAGCCGTCATCCGGACGGGTGAAATGACACCATACGCCAACTGCATCCTGCAGGCGGGTGTGATTTTCTAGAAAGAAGGGATCCAGCATGCACATCGGCATGACAGACATTCATAAAGCATTCGGCAAAAACCAAGTGCTCTCCGGCGTCTCATTTGAGCTTCTGCCGGGAGAAATCCACGCTTTAATGGGAGAAAACGGAGCGGGCAAATCGACGTTAATGAATCTGCTCACCGGGCTCTACCGGCTCGACAAGGGAAACATTACGATAAACGGAACAAATATGAGCTTCTCCACTCCAAAGGAAGCCGAAAAGCACGGAATTGCCTTTATCCATCAGGAACTGAATATATGGCCGGACATGACGGTGCTTGAAAACCTTTTTATCGGCAAAGAGCTGACGACGGCGTTCGGCGTTTTGGAAACGAAGAAAATGAAAGCGCTAGCAAAATCACAGCTTGAAAAACTGGGAGTCTCTCTTCCTCTTGACCGGGAAGCCGGACAATGTTCCGTCGGACAGCAGCAGATGATTGAGATTGCCAAAGCGCTGATGACAAACGCCGAAGTCATTATTATGGACGAACCGACCGCGGCGCTGACCGAACGGGAAATCAGCAAACTATTTGACGTGATGACGGCGTTAAAGCGGGACGGCGTATCCATCGTCTATATTTCGCACCGAATGGAAGAGATATTTTCGATTTGCGACCGGATCACCATTATGCGGGACGGCCTCACTGTCGATACGGCGCATATGAAAGACACTAATTTTGATGAAGTGGTCAAAAAAATGGTCGGGCGGGAGCTGACCGATCGGTATCCGACTCGCACGCCGTCACTCGGCGATAAGGTGCTCGAAGTGAAAAACGCCTCAAAAAAAGGAAGCTTTTCACAGATCAGTTTCCATGTGAGCGCCGGAGAAATCCTCGGCGTTTCCGGCTTAATGGGTGCCGGACGGACAGAAATCATGAGGGCGCTGTTCGGAATTGACAGGCTCGATTCCGGAGAGATCTGGATTTCCGGCCGAAAAACCGGCATTCGGGGTCCGTACGATGCCATCCGCAAGGGACTCGGCCTGATTACGGAGAACCGCAAAGATGAAGGGCTGCTGCTGGATACGTCCATTCGTGAAAATATCTCATTGCCGAACCTGACCAGCTTCTCTCCGAAAGGCATCATTGACCGAAAACGCGAGGCGGAGTTCGTTGAGCTGCTCATCAAGCGTCTGACCATTAAGACCGCATCTCCGGAAACCGCCGCCCGGCATTTATCAGGAGGAAATCAGCAAAAAGTCGTCATCGCCAAATGGATCGGAATCGGCCCGAAAGTTCTCATCCTTGATGAACCGACAAGAGGCGTCGACGTAGGCGCGAAAAGGGAAATCTATTCATTAATGAATGAACTGACCGATCGCGGAGTCGCCATCATCATGGTGTCTTCCGAGCTGCCGGAAATTCTCGGCATGAGTGACAGAATCATCGTCGTCCACGAAGGGCGCATCAGCGGAGAAATCAATGCGGCCGGAGCAACACAAGAACACATCATGACACTTGCCACGGGAGGGCAGCAGTATGAAAACTGAACCAATGACATCAACTGAACAAAAGCGATTTTCCATTCACACCTTTACGCAAAAACTCGGTCCGTTTCTCGGCTTACTGATTCTTGTGCTGATCGTTTCCGTTTTAAACCCGAGTTTTCTTGAACCCCTCAATATTCTCAACCTTCTTCGGCAGGTTGCGATTAACGCTCTGATTGCATTCGGAATGACGTTTGTCATTTTAACGGGAGGCATTGATCTCTCTGTCGGAGCCATCCTCGCCTTATCGAGCGCATTGGTCGCAGGTATGATGGTCTCAGGCATCGACCCGATCTTAGCCGTCATCATCGGCTGCGTAATCGGCGCCGTACTCGGCATGATAAACGGATTATTAATCACAAAAGGAAAAATGGCGCCGTTCATCGCCACTTTGGCGACAATGACCGTCTTTCGCGGACTGACCCTCGTCTATACGGACGGAAATCCGATTACGGGGCTCGGTTCAAGTTACGCATTTCAATTATTCGGGCGCGGTTATTTTCTCGGCATTCCCGTACCTGCCATTACGATGCTGATTGCATTTGCGGCCCTGTGGGTTCTTCTGCATAAAACACCGTTCGGCCGCCGGACATACGCCATCGGCGGCAATGAGAAAGCGGCGCTGATATCGGGAATCAAAGTGCCCCGCATCAAGATCATGATCTATTCTCTGACAGGTTTATTATCGGCGCTGGCGGGAGCGATTCTGACATCACGCTTAAATTCCGCACAGCCGACGGCCGGGGAATCATACGAGCTGGACGCCATCGCAGCGGTCGTTCTCGGCGGAACGAGCCTGTCCGGCGGTCGAGGGCGCATCATCGGTACACTGATCGGGGTTTTGATTATCGGTACGCTGAACAACGGCTTGAACCTTCTCGGCGTATCATCTTTTTATCAGCTCGTCGTCAAAGGAATCGTCATTTTAATCGCGGTGCTGCTGGACCGCAAAAAATCGGCATAGTAGGAGGACCATTATGAAGAAAGCCATCATCACGATCGCGGCATTATCACTGTTTTTGCTGTCCGCCTGTTCACTTGAACCGCCACAATGGGCAAAACCGTCAAACACAAAACATAAAAAAGAATTCACTATCGGGCTCTCCGTCTCCACATTGAACAATCCGTTCTTCGTTTCATTAAAAGAAGGCGTTGTAAAGGAAGCCAAAAAACGGGGCATGAAGGTCATTATTGTCGATGCTCAAAATGATTCATCTAAACAGTCAAATGACGTAGAAGATTTGATCCAGCAGGGAGTCGATGCGCTGCTGATCAATCCGACCGATTCATCAGCGATTTCAACAGCCGTCGAATCGGCAAATTCCCTCGGCATTCCCGTCATTGCGCTTGATCGTTCAGCCGAACACGGCAAAGTCGAAACGCTTGTCGCCTCTGACAATGTCAAAGGAGGAGAAATGGCGGCTGACTACCTCGCCGATCAGCTCGGAAAAGGCGCCAAAGTGGCGGAATTGCAAGGGGTGCCGGGCGCATCCGCGACACGGGAACGCGGAACGGGCTTTCATCATATTGCCGACAAAAAGCTGGATATCGTAACAAAGCAAGCGGCGGATTTTGACCGTACAAAAGGATTGACCGTCATGGAAAACCTGCTGCAGGGACATCCGGATATTAAAGCCGTGTTCGCCCATAATGATGAAATGGCACTCGGCGCGCTCGAAGCGATTAACAGCTCGGGCAAACACATTTTGGTCGTCGGTTTCGACGGAAATAAAGATGCGATTTCTTCCATTAAAAACGGAAAGCTGACAGCCACGGTCGCCCAGCAGCCGGAGCTGATCGGAAAACTGGCGGCCGAAGCGGCGGAGCAGGTGCTCAAAGGAGAAAAAGTCAAAAAAACCATTTCCGCTCCATTGAAACTTCAAACACAAAAATAACCGGCCGATGTTTAGACTTCCGGTAAAACGTGAAAGGATGAAGTAAAAGGAGAGATACAGATGAAGAAAACAGCCAAAGCGGCATCCATTCTGACCCTTGCAGCGGGAATAACAGCGGCTTCAGCTGCCGGAATAACGCCTCTTCCCGAGACACACGCGCAGGAAGCGGTCAAAATTGACGATCTGTACAGCTACCCGCTTGACTCTTATCTCGTTTCCGCGGAAGCATTGAACGTCAGAACAAAAGCATCAGCAGCCAGTCCGAGAGCTGATACCCTTCATTTGGGCGACAGCTTAAAGATCGTTTCATTCCAGAACGCTGACTGGGCAAAAGTACATTATAAAAACGGAAAAACAGGATTTGTATCTACTCATTATATTGTTAAAGAAGCAACAACCATAAAAACAACGGCAAAAACAAAAGTATATACAGACAAACAAGCGGTCAAAGCTTCCCTTGCTAAAAACACAAGCGTTTCTTTCCTCGGATGGAAAAAGACAGCCGACGGCGGCATTGACTTCGGCTGGGCGCTTGTCGATTACGGGGGCGCAACGGGATATATCAGCACAAAAGATCTGCAAAAACTGACATAATATCAAAACGGATTTCGCAAATTCAGCGCGAAATCCGTTTTTTCTTTCTTGAGCAGTCAGAAACGTCTAAGGTTCGAAATATTTCTCAGGAAATATTGTCGGATGAAGATGAATGCATACGACTCTAAAATGGCTTCTTTATGTAATCCGCCAGGCGTTTTGCATTGTCACGGATAGCCGCAGCATCGGCGCTGCTTACCCCGTACATCGCGAAAGCCGGCAAATAGGTCATACCCGTAAAATTAGCCATTGCCTGAAACGGCCTTAAGAGCTCGCTCAGTGAAAAATGGTTGGACCCGCCTGCCTGATATGCATCCTCTCCGGCACCTACGGAAACAGCCAGCAGCAATTCTTTGCCGTGCAGCGCCGTTCCTTTGGAGCCGTAAGCCCAGCCATACGCCAGCACATGATCCATCCATGTTTTTAAAAGCGGAGGCGCACTGTACCAATACAGCGGGAATTGAAATACGATCCGGTCATACTGTTCACACAGCTGCCGTTCCTTTTCCGCATCTATTTTCCCGTCCGGATATTCTTTATAAAGCTCACGGACCGTGATTTCATCATGATTTTTTAATTCTTCTGTCCACGCCTTATTGACCGCTGAGTTGTTCATGTCAGGATGAACCGCTAATACCAATACTTTCACAGCTACCACACCTTTCCCTTTTGACTGTATTTTACCTAATCTTTGCCGGTTCAGCCAAATAAAAAGAAAGCCCCCGAGAAAAATGGGGCTTTCTTTTTTAATTTATTCCGGGCTTCCTTCGGTTGTTTCGATATCCTTCGCAAAATTCGGATTATCTAAATTTGCGTTGAAAAAGTCCGCCGTATTCGGAAGCTTGAGGTTCATATTCATTTTTTGAGAAATGGTCACTTTACAATCTTTAATGACATAGTCAAACACGTGTCCGCCGGAATTGCGTCCTTCATCAATGAAGTGCAGGTGATATCCGGAAACAGCGATGCCGTTTGCGTAACCCGGCGTCCAGAAGCCGGCGATTGTACCCTGAATGTCGTCAAAGTTGAACACAGGCTGTGTTTTCACCGCTTCGATCATCGGAACGTACGGTTTCTCCTGGCGTTCTACCGTTCTTGTCTGCACCTTTTTAAATACGCCGTCTAAACGGATCGCATAAAATAAGTTTTTACTAGGCAGAAGGCTGGCGATTTCCTGCTCGAATTCTTCACGGGTCATTTCGCCGTCGATCGTATGCGTCATATCCGGCGTGAAAAATGTGAATGAGCAGAATGGTGACAGGTCTCCGCCTTTAACAGGCGTAGCCGTTCCGTCGCCGCGCAGACGGTAAAATTCTCCGTCAAATCCGATTAATTCGCCGTCCAGTTTGTTGAACGTGCCGATTCCGAAATCACCGAACTTCGGAATGTCAGCCATATCAAAATCTCCGTCATATACTCCGTCCAGCAGAGATGTCATTGTGGATACTTGATAGATCTGATCCTCAGGTGAGCCTTTTTCTCCGCGGCTCATCATATGGATGTCGCTTGCGTTTTTCATATTCCCTTCACTCCTTTTAAATTGGGCTGTTTTAAAAAACAGGTCATGGTGCGCAGAGTGCTAGAGAGCTTTTGCTTTCATTTTTTCTTTGAATTGCTTCGGAAGCATGTCACTTGATAAATGGACATTGTCACTGTAATCGACAGGAATGTCAATGATGACAGGGCCTTCTTCTGTGTTCAAGCCTTTTTGCAGCACGTCTGCCAGCTGTTCCGGTGACTCAACGCGCAAGCCGGTGGCGCCGAAGCTTTCTGCATATTTTACGATGTCAATGTTTCCGAAATCTACGCATGATGTACGGTTATATTTTTTCATTTGCTGGAATGCGACCATATCATATGTGCTGTCATTCCATACAAGGTGAACGATCGGCGCTTTTAAGCGGACTGCCGTTTCCAATTCCATTGCAGAGAACAGGAACCCTCCGTCTCCTGAAACGGATACGACTTTTTCACCCGGATTCACCAATGTGGCGGCAATCGCCCAAGGAAGCGCTACGCCCAATGTCTGCATGCCGTTGCTGATCAACAGTTTCAGCGGCTCATAAGCGCGGAAGTAGCGGGACATCCAGATCGCGTGAGAACCGATATCGCAAGTGACGGTTACGTCGTCGTCAATTGCATTGCGCAGTTCTTGGACGATTTGCAGAGGATGCACTCTGTCGGATTTATGGTCGCTTGGCGCCTTCTCGCTGTCTGTAAGCATCTGTTTTAATTCGCTCAGCACTTCTTGTTCACGGCTGCCCATATCAAATGTCACAGCGTCGTGTTCAATTTGTTTAACCGTAGCGGCGATATCGCCTAATAACTCTAATTCCGGCTGATAGGCATGATCGATATCGGCCTGAATTTCGTCAAGATGGATAATAGCACGGTCACCGTTTACGTTCCAGAACTTCGGATCGTATTCAATCGGATCATAACCGATCGTTAATACGACATCCGCCTGTTCAAGCAGAAGATCGCCCGGCTGGTTGCGGAACAGTCCGATCCGGCCGAAATATTGGTCTTCCAGCTCTCTGGACAATGTGCCGGCCCCTTGATACGTTTCTACGAAAGGCAGTTTTGTTTTGGCAAGCAGTTTGCGGATTTGTTTTACCGCTTCCGGTCTTCCGCCTTTCATGCCGACTAACAGAACGGGAAGTTTCGCCGTCTGGATTTTCGCGATAGCCGCGCTGACCGCTTCTTCCGGTGCAGGGCCTTGTTTCGGCGCCGGCACGCTGCGAACGTTTTTCACGTTTGTGATTTCATTCACAACATCCTGCGGAAAGCTCACAAAAGCCGCGCCTGCCTGACCTGCTGACGCTGCCCTGAAGGCGTTTGTTACCGCTTCTGGTATATTCCCTGTTTCCTGTACTTCTACACTGTATTTTGTAATCGGCTGAAATAGCGCCGCATTGTCCAATGATTGGTGTGTCCGTTTTAACCGGTCTGCGCGAATTACGTTACCCGCCAGCGCCACTACCGGATCACCTTCTGTATTAGCCGTTAACAAGCCGGTCGCCAAGTTGGATGCCCCCGGGCCTGAAGTAACGAGACAAACGCCTGGTTTTCCAGTCAGTCTTCCGACAGCCGCAGCCATAAATGCAGCGTTCTGTTCGTGACGGCATAAAACCAGTTCAGGTCCTTTATCTTTTAACGCATCAAATACTGCATCAATTTTTGCACCCGGAATGCCAAAAACATGTGTGACACCTTGCTCCACTAAGCAATCAACAACAAGCTCCGCCCCCCGATTTTTTCCAGAGGTTTTTAGTTCATTTGTTGCTTTTGCCAACACCCTCACTCCTTATTATGCATATTAAATATAAAATTTTAAGTAATTTGTGATATTATTCACTATACACTCTTTGGAAATTGACCTCCAATATCAATTCGCCGTATGATTAATATGTTTCACGAATAATTAACAAAGAGAAAGGAATGGATAAGGATGGAGCTTCGCCATCTTCAATACTTTATTGCCGTTGCCGAAGAACTTCATTTCGGCAAAGCTGCGCTTCGGTTAAATATGACACAGCCGCCTCTCAGCCAGCAGATCAAACAGCTTGAGAAGGAAGTCGGCGTGACCTTATTAAAGCGCACGAAACGGGTTGTAGAGCTTTCAGCTGCCGGAGAAAGTTTTTTAAAACACAGCAGAAACGCGATCGAAGAAATAGACAAAGCGATTGAAATGGCGCAGAGAACGGCGCGGGGAGAGCTCGGCCGCCTAGTCGTCGGTTTTGTCGGCTCGGCCACATATGAATTTCTGCCGCCGATCATTCGGGAATTCCGCGAAAAATTCCCCTCCGTCAAGCTTGATCTGCGTGAAATTTCTTCTTTCAGACAGCAGGAAGAACTTCTGAAGGGGAACATTGATATCGGCATCCTTCATCCGCCTTTACAGCATTCCGCGTTACATATGGAAAAGGTGCAGAGCAGTCCGTGCATTCTGGCTTTGCCGAAGCAGCACCCGCTTACCGCTAAACAGACAATCGACATTCAGGATTTAAAAAATGAACCGATTATCACACTGTCGAAAGAAACATGGCCGACTTTATACCTAGAGTTTGTAAACTACTGCGAGCAGGCGGGCTTCAAACCGAAAATCGTTCAGGAAGCGACGGAGTATCAAATGGTGATCGGATTGGTTAGTGCCGGCATCGGTGTAACCTTCGTGCCTTCTTCTGCTAAAAAGCTGTTTAATCTCGAAGTCGCCTACCGCGGCATTAATCAGGTGCAGCTCACGGCCGAATGGGTCATTGCCTACCGCAAGGATAATCAAAATCCGATCCTGAAACATTTTCTGGATATTATGAATAAACGCCAGGCTTTATTGCAGGCGGATAAGGAAAATGCATAAAAAAGAGGGCCGCCGAAAGCAGCCTCTTTTTTTGTGCTTTTATGGAATTTTACTAAATTGGTAGAAACGCTCAGTACACCTTACGACCTGTACCCGTATACATACAGTACAACTGATCAGGAGGGATAAAAATAACGGGGCGGCAATGACCCATCTAAAAGGAGGCAGAACACATTACACATATTACCGTCATTTTGACCCTGATTTCTTTCTTTGTGACCATTATTTTTATATTTTGGAGACCCGGGGGATTAAATGAAGCCGTTCCGGCGTCGCTGGGCGCCATTCTCGTTTTGTTATGCGGAACCGTTTCCTTTCATGATTTGGGGGATATAGGGTCAAAAGTCACCGGAGCCTCAATCACCATTATCTCCACAATGATTATGGCGATCGCGCTGGAAAGCTTCGGTTTTTTTAACTGGGCGGCGGCCAAACTGCTTCACCGCGCCAAGGGATCGGGCATCCGGCTTTTTTGGCTGACCAACCTGCTCTGTTTTTCAATGACGCTCTTTCTGAATAATGACGGCAGCGTCTTAATCACCACTCCTATTTTACTATTGGTCTTACAATATCTCGGACTTAAAAGACATCAGAAAACACCGTATTTAATAAGCGGCGTATTAATTGCGACGGCGGCAAGCACCCCGATCGGCGTCAGTAATATCGTCAATTTAATTTCTCTCAAAATGATAGGCATGGACCTTTATTTGTACACCAATATGATGTTTATCCCCGGCACGCTGGGACTGGTGTTTATGGCCTTTCTGCTGTTTGCCGTTTTTTACCGCCGTTTGCCGAAACAGCTCCCCGATATTCCGGTTCATTTTGACTCGCTGGAACACAAACGATATCATCCGCTTCAGCCTCCGCCAGACCCGACCCAAAACAGCCGTACGAACATCATGTTTTGTGTTTTGGCATTTGTATTGTTCGTCCGGATCAGTCTGTTTGCAGCTTCTTACAACGGCATATCCGTTTCGCTCGTGGCTGTCATCAGTTCATTCATCCTGCTTGGCTGGAGATGGTTTTATTTAAAAATCGGACCGGCAGACTTATTAAGGAAAGCGCCTTGGCATATCTTTATTTTTGCCTTCACGATGTACATTATCATCTACGGACTGCATAATATCGGACTGACGGCGCTGCTTGTTCAGTCTATTGAGCCTTATGTCTCACAAAGCATTGCCCACGCTGCATCTATTATGGGCATTGCTACATCCGTCCTCTCTAATTTGTTCAATAACCATCCCGCCTTAATGATCAGCACTTTGACATTAACTGAAATGTCCATCGACCCATTAACCGTAAAAATCATTTATCTGGCTAATATTATCGGCAGTGATATCGGATCATTGCTTCTGCCGATCGGGACATTAGCCACGCTGATCTGGATGCATATCATCAGACAGCACGGCGAAAAAGTTTCTTGGTCAGAATATATCAAAACGACCATTATCGTTGTCCCTCTCACCGTCGTATTTACCATTACCGTTTTATATGTCTGGATCAGTTGGATTTACCTTTAGCTCCCATGAAAAAAACTGCCTGCTGTATAAGAGAGGCAGTTTTATCATTTATGGCAGGTGCATGGTTTTTAAATGATTCAATTTCCAAAAAACAGTATCGCCGTCTGCATTGGTTAATTCAAGAATATTATCTGAGACATCCTGCAACAGCCCCACTTTATTCGGTATATCTCCTAAATCCAGAATAATCAGCTTCCCGATATATCTTTTTAATTGCTCCTCAAAATTCCGGACAAGGGGCACATTAGCGGGAACAACCGGCAGCTCTGAACTGTTTAATGTATACGGCGTCTGCTCATCGGAATAGGGTGTCAGCCATTTCAAATGATGCATCGAGATGAAAAGAGTCTTATAAACCGGAGAGAAGAAAACAAAATAATCATTTAAAACACTTGTCACATACCCATGAATGGAACGGTCTCCCGTAACAAATATTTCTGTGAATCTGCCTTTTATATGCTGGAGGGTATTCCGGTAAGAAAAGGAATGTTCCTGTTTTTCGGGATGCGGACTTTTTTTTCTTGCGTACGGTTCTTTATTCTCTTCGTCCGGGAGCGTCAATGTCATTCGCTGAAGGTGCAGCAGCGGAATATAAAGAAACGTCCGGCCGTCATGAATCACAATGATATCCTGACCGATATCCAAAAGAGTTCCTGAAAATGTCGTATTCCCCGATATCTCAATATCGACTTGTTTATCCAGAAATCTGCTTAATCCAGCCATTTCATTCCCCCCTCTCCCGCGTTTACGGACAATCTTTCCAATCATTTACGGCCGCGTTTCCACCGATAATCTATTGTCCTTAATACAGTGGCGTAGCTATAAGAGACCTCTTTCTCCCGTTTTGAGGATCGAACGGATCTTGATGATCTTTTCGACTTTTTAGAGGAAGTACGCTGCTCTTCGCGTGATTCTTCTTCATGCGGCTTTTCTTCTTCGGCGCTCTCTTTCTCACCTTTATTCTCGTCGTCTTTATTCTCCTCTTTTTTAGCTGCTCCTTTTGCCCCTTCGCTGATGCTCTTGATATGAAAAGGATAGATCCGCAGCACTTCTTTATCTTTCACAAGAGTGTAGTGGCCGTCGGAATTATCCACAAGTATACCTTCAACGGCTTCAGGACCTCCGCGGTTGATGGATACCCATTTGTGGATCAGGCGTTTAAATATGCCGTGAAAATCATCAGCCATTTCAAATTCCGGGCGCTCCTCCTCTTGGCCGTCCTCTTCTTGTTCCGCGCTGATGCTTTTGACATGGTCGGCGTTAAAATATACAATTCCGTCATCTTCTGTTTCCAGCACGAGAAAATCATCCCCTGTTTCGTGAAGCTTTCCTCTTTTCGATTCCGGACCTCCCTGATTCAATTGCACCGTGCGATTGGTCATCCGGCTGATCAGGTCTTGAAAATCATCAGCTTTTTCACATTCTGCCGCTTCGGCCGGCGATACGGTTTCACTCGTATTTTCCGTCACACTTTTCACGTGTTTCCATTGATAATAAACGATTTTATTATCAACCTGAAGAGCGATATAATCCGATTGAATGTCTGCTAATCTCCCTGTCTTGGACTCCGGGCCTCCCCGGTAGACAGTAATCACTTTTCCTTCCATTGCATGCAAAAAGTTGTCATCAGACCGCTGCCGCTTCGTATTGCGTTTCATCTATTGTCCTCCTAGTCATTTTTCTCATAATGTAAAAAGCATAATGCATATATACGTATCACGATTATTTTCGGGAACTGATTCACCAGCCTATTTGTAAAAAATCTTTCTTCATTTCCAAATCAGATATTCCACCGCTCTAACTCACTGCTGATGAAGGCTGACCGCTCCTTAATGTATTCGCAAATCACTTCAGGCTCCCGGTCAAAGCAATCCATCTCTTCTTTCTTATATGGATCCTTCGCGACATGCGGCCTGATCTGCTCATACAGTGACATGACCTTCGGCTTCATATGTTCAATGGTAAACCGGGTCTGAAGCGTCTCTTCCAAAAGCCGTTTGTACGCTTTGCGGAAATACGGTTCATCCAGAAGCCTTGCAGTCAAGGTATTAAACCCTTGTATTCTGACATAATCGGCCTCCATCCGATCACCATGAATGTCTCTTCCCCACGTCGCATCGTAATCCCACGGAATGACTTCAAAAAGTCCCGTTTCATGATTCCGGTACAAAGCGTAATTATGGACAAATCCATCGTAGTTTGAGGTAAACACGATGCCCGCAAGCCACCTCAAATACTTATCGGCGTCCAAGTGTTTGACGATCTCCCCCTTGAACTCTGACTTCGGAACGGTATTAATTTTATAGATCATGTCCTGCAAGTATAAATCGTCTTCTTTCGTTCCCGTTTTCTTTTCATAACCAAGTTCGAGCGATGTTTTCGTATCCCGCTCCAGATCACTGACAAGGGAGAAATTGGCGTCGTCATCAACCGCGTAAAAAACAGCCCCGTCCGCCAAATTCCGTTTCGCCAGAAAATATTCATCCACTGACTCCAGCTCAAGATACACCCCCTCATGTCTGCCATTGATTTGCAGGGTTACGAAATTCGCCTTTGGTGACAGCGTCCCAAGCTCCGCGAAGAAATCGAGAGACAGCTTATTCCGCATCATCGACGGATCTTTGTATTCAGCGTTTAAATGTATCTCTTTCGCCCTGCGAAATGTTTTCGGCGAATAAAAAGCGATGTGATACGATTTTTTCTTAAAATCTCTTATATGAGAGCCGCGGTACGCCAGATCAATGTCAAGCCGTTTTTGATTCACTCTCAGCACCGCGGGCACCGGATCATCATCCCAAATGTCTTTTTTCAGCTCCATTAAGTCTTTCGGGTGAATAAACAGCTGGTATAGAGGCAATGTTGATTGGTCTTTCATCAGTAAACCTCCCTGTATTAATTTAGGCTGTGCTTTTTATATAAAACTCAGCGAATCACACATACACTTTTTTCATTCATGCGTACTATGTGGTAGTAAGGATCGCATCCTTAAAACATATATCATGAGGAGGTTTCAAAATGGGCCACTATTCCCATTCTGATATCGAAGAAGCAGTAAAGTCCGCAAGCACCGAGGGATTGGAAGATTATTTGTACCAAGAACCAAAAAGCAGTAAGAAGAGAAAATCTCGCAAGCATAAAAAATCCCGTTCTCACAAAAAATCTCGCAGCCATAAAAAATCGTGCCGCTCTCACAAAAAATCTCGCAGCCATAAAAAATCCCGTTCTCACAAAAAATCTCGCAGCCATAAAAAGTCCCGTTCTCACAAAAAATCTCGCAGCCATAAAAAGTCCCGTTCTCACAAAAAATCTCGCAGCCATAAAAAATCGCGCCGCTCTCACAAAAAATCTCGCAGCCGTAAAAAATCATGCCGGTCTCACAAAAAATCTCGCAGCCACAAGAAATCATGCCGCCGCAAGAAAAAACGCACGCAGAAAAAACCTTATCGTCCTCAGAAAAAAGACCCTTGCAAAAAAGACGATTACTGCAGCAAAACAGAGTACTGGAAAGACGGGAACATCTGGGTTGTAAAGAAAAACTACAAGTAACACCATTCGTAAATAGGCTGCCGGCTAAACGGAAGCCTTTTTCCTCAATCAGATATATGCCACGTGATAAGATATGCAGCCGGTTTTCTTTTGTTGTGTTTCCGAATTTTCTTTCTGTATAATCAGGTCATACGATAAAGAAAGGCGGCCGAAATCATGCATATCTTACGAGCAGACGAACTGAACGCAAAAGACACTTACAAATTGCTTTCGGGCACAGTCGTTCCCCGGCCGATCGCATTTGTCACTACGCGGTCATCCATCAACGGCGCCGTAAACGCGGCGCCCTTCAGTTTCTATAACGTTGTCTCCGCAGAACCGCCGCTTCTGGCCATCTCAGTCAGCCGCGCGGACGGTCGGCAGAAAGACACCGCGAGAAACGCACTCGCTCATCGGGAATTCGTCGTACACGTCAGTGATGAGTCCATTATTGAAGACATTAACAAAACGGCGGCAAGGCTTGATCCTGATGTCAGTGAGCTTGGCATGACAGACCTTTCTGTGACAGACAGCGCTTGCATCAGCGTTCCCGGTATAAAAGAAGCAAAAGTGAGGTTTGAATGTATACTCGAACGCCATCTTCCGTTCCAAAATGACAGCGGAGAAACGACGACAGACCTCATCATCGGCAGAGTCGTTTGTTTTCATTTGAATGACCAAGTATATGACGCCGATAAAGGCTACATACGGACAGATGAGCTGAAGCCTGCGGCAAGGCTCGCGGGGAATGAATACGCCAGACTCGGGAAGACATATACGCTTGTCCGCCCGACCTGAAGCAGGAACCATTATAATAGAAGAAACTAGTCAAAAAGACCCCTTTCGAAAGGGGTCTTTTTGAGTCTTTTACCATGTAACTCAGCCTAATGTCTTATAGAATGCCGAAACTTACAAGGCCATCACCCGTATGAAACGAGTGACACATTTTTAGGAGGCAGATGATGGATTTCATTCAGTTACTGATTTTTTCAGCCGTATTTATTTTGCTCAGCCTTATGTTTCAAGTATTTGCCGTCAAAGTTCTCAATATCGATTAATCGAAATCACACTGCTTATTACGGGCATCGCAGCGGTGACTTTTTTCAATGAAATGTACGTATTTGCGGGAGTTGTTTCTATTTTGCTGCAGCGGCATAATGGAATGGCGGCACCGGCGGGAGGAAAAGCAATATGTGTACGATTCGTTTTACGCGGGTCTTTCTGCCGCGCTTGGCGTGCTTATTTTTTTCATCAGTCAGCGTAGCTCTATACTCCTGCGGCCGCTCCGTCGCCGCGCGGGTCGGCCCCGCCTTTGAGAAAGCCTACTTCATCAATGACGATCGCTGCCGCATGGCCCATAAGCCCGTCAAAATCACCAACGGTCTCGACGCGGTGGCCGCTCTGCCTTAGAGCTTCTCTCGTCTCAGGGCTGATTCTGCTTTCAACCCTCAGCCCTTCATACTCCTCTCCCCATGTCCGTCCCCAGACCCAGCGCGGCTCATTGATCGCCTGCTGGGGGTCCATTTTGTAATCAATGATGCGCGTAATCATCGCTGTCTGAGTTTGCGGCTGGCCTTCTCCTCCCTGAGTTCCGTACAGGATGTGAGGCTTTCCTTCTTTACAGGCCATCGCCGGCATGAGGGTGTGGAACGTCCGCTTGCAGGGTTCAAGTGTATTGACATGGGATTCGTCCAGCGAAAAAAATGACCCGCGGTTTTGCAGCAGAATGCCCGTCTCCCCCGCTGTAACGGCAGATCCGAACTCGAAATAGAGGCTCTGAATAAAGGAAACGGCATTTCCTTCCGCATCGGCGACGGCGGCATAAGCTGTGTCGCTTCCGACCGGCCGGCTTACCGCCGGCGCAGCCACGTTACCGATTTCTTCCGCAAGCTGCTTTGCATACCGTTTATCAAGCAGCCGATCCAGCGGAATATGAGAAAATGCCGGATCAGTCAGCACTTCATTCCGGTGCTGAAAACTCTTCTTCAGCGCCTCGATCAGCAGATGATAATAGTCAAAGGAACCGTGTTCGATCTGAGAAAAATCATAGTTTTCCAATATATTGAGCGTCATTAAGCCTGTAAAACCCTGTGAATTCGGCGGAGCCTGATAGATTTTGCACCCGCGGTAATCGGAGGATACCGGGTTCGTCCACTCGCCGCGGTGGGCTTTAAAGTCATCAAGTGTCAGACGGCTGCCGTTGTTTTGCAAAAAGGATGTGATGCGTTGAGCGAGGTCTCCTTCATAAAAAGCGCTTCTGCCTTTCTCGGCAAGCTGCTCCAAGCTGGCCGCCAGATCCTTTTGGACAAACCGTTCACCGGGCATGGGCGCTTTTTTGTTTCTCGTATAAATGGCCGAGGTGTAAGGCGTCGAGGCTAAAAGAGCGAGATTGCGTTCTGTGTGGGCGCATTGGTCGGCAGAGACCGGAAATCCGTTTGCCGCATAATCAAGAGCTGGCTTCAGCACCTCAGCGAGCGAAAGACGCCCGTACGCCGAAAGCACGGCATCCCAGCTGTCCGCCATTCCCGGAACGGTAATGGCGCTTTCTGTCCCGCGCAGAGGGATCGCTTCTCTGCCCCGATACAAGTCTCTCGTCACATGCTTCCCTGAACGGCCGCTCCCGTTATAAGCTTTGATTCGTCCCGTTTCTTTATGGTAAGTGAGCCAAAATGAATCCCCGCCAAGGCCCGTCATATGCGGATACACGACTGCCAGACAGGCGCTGACCGCCACTGCCGCGTCAAACGCGTTTCCGCCCTTTTCCAGAATGCCGGCCCCCGCCTGAGAAGCGAGATAATGCGGACTGACGACCATTTGTTTCGTTCCGATGGTTGAAGTATTCATGGCAAGCCCCTTTACAAATTTTCTCAATTATAAAAATCGGCTTCGCGGCCATCCACATTCCTGAAAGAAAATCTCACACACTATTTACTTTTCGATAAGAAATAATTCTAAGTCATTACGTATCGAAAACAATAAAAATTTCTGCCTTCATACCGTAATGTTTCATGATACAATAATGTCTACCAAATGAAGGAAGGTGAAGCGGGTTGGAACATGAATACAGCATTCCGAATCTTGTCCTTGATGAAACGGATAAACAGATTCTTTCGATTTTGCACGAGGAAGGGAGGATTTCCTATACAGACGTAGGAAAGCGGGTTAACCTGTCGCGAGTGGCGGTTCAGCACCGCATTCAGCATTTACTGGATGCCGGTGTGATTGAAAAATTCACCGCTGTCATCAACCCGGCGAAAATCGGCCGCCATGTGTCCGTGTTTTTTAATGTGGAGGTGGAGCCGCAGTATTTGGAGGAAACCGCATTAAAGCTTGAAAAGGAACCGGCAGTGACAAGCCTTTATCATATGACCGGACCGAGCAAGCTGCATATGCACGGTATTTTCGCAAATGATCAGGAGATGGAAGAGTTTTTGACAAAACGGCTCTATACGCAAAAAGGCGTCGTCAGCGTCGACTGCCAAATGCTGATTAAACGGTATAAAAGCAGAACGGGCATGAAGCTGTAAGGAGGACATAGCCATGAGACATCCCTATTGGGACATTACGGCGGCGATGGTCCGAACGGGCATTTTCGGATTCGGGGGCGGCCCGTCGGTGATCCCGCTCATCCGCCATGAAGCCGTCGATAAATACAAATGGATAGATGATGATGAATTCGGAGAAATATTAGCAATCGCTAATGCGCTTCCCGGACCGATTGCCACAAAAATGGCTGCGTATCTGGGCTTTAAGCTGAAAGGCACGTTAGGCGCAATCGTGGCAACCCTTGCCCACATTCTGCCTACATATCTTGCTATGGTAGGCTTGTTTGCGGCTGTCAATGTCTTAAGCCACTCAGCAATTGT
This sequence comes from Bacillus sp. JNUCC-21, assembly GCF_041222765.1. Classification (NCBI taxonomy): domain Bacteria; kingdom Bacillati; phylum Bacillota; class Bacilli; order Caryophanales; family Bacillaceae; genus Bacillus; species Bacillus sp. JNUCC-21. Next base: position 3,734,446 of record NZ_CP166019.1, read on the forward strand.
TGCCGGCATGATTGGCGCCGTAACACCGGTAATCGCCGTCATGCTCGGCATTATGGCGTACGAGTTTGGCCAAAAAGCGCTTAAAGGTTTCGGCTGGGTCACGGGCATCCTATTTTTCATCATCGCTTTTATCGGCCTGCAAACGCTGCAGATCAATCCCGGCTTTGTCATTATCATTTTCTTAGCGTACGGCGCGTTTCATTTTAAATTGAAAGACAAAATCACAAATAAACGTTCAAAAGATAAAGGAATGTCGGCCTCATGATCATGATTTATGTATTTATGGCGTTTTTTGTCGCAAACGCACTCGGATATGGAGGCGGACCGGCGTCAATCCCGCTGATGTTTGAAGAAGTCGTCAACAGATACAGCTGGCTCTCAAACGATCAATTCTCAAATATGCTCGCACTTGCGAACGCATTGCCGGGCCCGATCGCCACCAAAATCGCGGCGTATGTCGGCTACAGCGCAGGCGGGTGGCCCGGGTTCCTGATTGCGCTGATCGCCACCGTCGTACCGTCGGCGCTCGCATTGATCGTCCTCTTGCGCATCATTCAGCGCTTCCGCCAATCTCCCGTCATCAAAGGTATGACGCTGTCCGTCCAGCCTGTCATCGCCGTCATGATGCTCATTCTTACCTGGCAAATCGGCGCAGACGGCATCAAAGCGATCGGCTGGGTTCAAGCGATAGTGATTGCGGGGATTTCCCTTCTTGCCTTGACAAAATTCAAGATGCATCCGGCCTTCCTGATTATCGCGGCGTTTTTGTATGGAGGGCTTGTGGTTCCTCATTTATAAAGAAAAGCACCTGGACAGGTGCTTTTTGTTTCAGTCCCGATATGTTGTTCGATATAGATAACTGTTTCTTCGTCTATGCTTCTTACATGTGGTTCCTGTCATCCCCCCAGATGGCCTGATCAATAAAAAACATTTGCAGCCTCCCGGACTGCAAGTGTTACACGTGATTTTTCCGATAAAACGTTCGCAAAACATGCGTTTCAAGGTCAGCCAGACGGACAGGGATCGGCAGCCTGCTGTCTCGATTGATCATTTTCATTGTGATCTGATAGCTGCTTTCTAAATCAATGTTATGTCCGCAAGACAAGAAGATAGGCTTCACGTCCCAACGTGTCCGAAGCGCCCGGCCATATACCTCGCCGTCAATGAGAATATCGGTGTAGGCGCCGATTTTCGGCCGCTTCAATGATCAGCGGCAGCTCGCGAAACGCAAGAAAACCGGAAACATACGGCACGCTGATTTTCCCCATGCTGTGCACTTTTTCAATCACTTCTTTTGTATCAGCGTCAATCACGATGATACTGCATACGCCGTACGGTTCCCCGTCCTGCTCCCAATAAGCGAGGTCGACGCCTGCGCATGTGTTGACGGAGTCTGGATGGATGACGGGGGATAGGTTGATTTTATGTATTAGGGATTGTTGTGTTCGAATAAAATCCGATTCATCATTTAGATCAAAATCGTGAATTTGATGTATTTTCATTTCACTTATTTTCCTCGTTTTCATTTAAAATCGTCTTTTCAACTCAAGTTCTTCATTTCGATATACAGCGCAATAAAACTTCCATAAGGATAATCTCCATCCCAGCCACATGGAAAATAGCCCGCTTTATAAATTTTGAAAAGTTTTTCAAAAAAATTGTCTGTTTTCCCGCTTACTGCTCTATTTATTGCACAATTATTCAGATCTGCTACGATCTCTTCAAGAAAAGTATTAAATTCAGTCGTAGCACTTCTGACATTTTCCGAAAAAATTTTCAGAAGCATGTCTAGGTTTTGTGGTTTTTGATCATCGTTTAATTTATAAAATTTTCCCCATACCTCACTCATCTCGTTTTCTTTTATATCTTTCCACGCATATTCATCTTCACCAATTACATCTTCGTAAGCATAGTACTTAGCTTTTTCTTCATCATTAATAATTTTAGTAAAATAAGAGATATCATGTGATGCAACTGCTTTAAAGGTTTTGGAAAAATCAATAACTTCTTTTACCTGATTATGATAATGTCCGTATTTCATTACTTTATACACCTTTCCTAAGTACAACCGTAGGGTTACCAACTCTCCGGTAACCGGAACGCAGCCTAAAGCCAAATAAATTATTCAGAATTTACAAAACAGAAAACAACAATTCACCTATGAAAAAACCTTGAAAGGCTTCAGCAGCCATCAAGTTTAATTAATTTTTCTAACCATTCCCTCTTATAAGTCTAATCCTCAATTAAATCAATATAATATTCGTTATCATTGAGGAACTTTTTAAAAAAATCCTCTAACGACTCAGCTATTTGAGTGTCAAAATAAAATATTGGATTGTTTTCTAATTGTAAATCTATAGAAATATAAACACCCTCGTTTACTTCAAAAAAAATAAGTTTATTTTCATCATCATAAAGTTCATCTAAATCTGGGTCAAACTCAAAAATTCCTTCTCTTAGTCTAATGTCGGCTACTGCCCCTGGCCCCAATATCCTATTAATTGCATTATCACTTTCACCTTTAATAAAACCATAACCGACTTCTAAATATAATTGTTTTAAATCATTTGGAATATCTACTTTCATTCTTTGTTCAGCTTTTAATATATCCTCTTCAGGTACCTTATATGTTTTATTTTCTAAATGATTTATAAATTCAAATTTAGCCATGAACTATTTTTACCTCCTTGGAAAGCAAACATTCATTTTTCGTTCAGCTATTCCTGTTACATACAAAGAAGCACTTGATGCCTTAAGTGCAAATCAAGTGCTTGTCTTAACACCAATCCTATTCAATTGGCCCCATAAATTCAGTAATAATAAGAATATGTTCTCTTAATTTTACCTTTTCTAGATTCTCTACTTTTTCAGATCCACCTAAACCTAGTAAAGGAGTGTATCCGAAACATTCGTCATAATCAGGTTTACCGTATATTCTACTAGCTTCAGGATAAGGTTCCCACATTAATTCATCATTCATAAAATCATTATCTTTTAAATCATCAAAAAAGAAATCAAATCCAGATGAAACAACATGAACATGCCCTTTTCTAAAATTTAATAAATTAACGTATTTATCTTTTTCCCATACTATAATATCACCCATTGAGGTGGTGAAAATAGGAATCGCTTGCTCGTACCTCATATAACATCTTTCTAAGATATCTAAATACTCGTCTGGGTTAATAACTTTTAAAAAACCGTTTAATAATGTTCCCAAACCATATTTATCCCATACTTCTATCAGTTCTGCAGGAAGTTTGTCTTTATATCTTAAAGTAATTCTTTCATCAACTGTATCGTATTTAATATAGTTCTCAAAGGTATCCAATTAAGATGCCCCCTTTTGTTATTGGGTCAACTTTACATTCAAATAAGTATTCTTTATTTCTGCAGGTGACATATTCTCTGCCGTTTTCCTAATTTGCTGATCAACAATATCAATTCTATATTTCCATTGTGATCCTAAGGAGGAATTAACTCTTTTATCCCCTAAACCACCAATACTGTCTGCCCTTCCTCCAGCTATTTGATCTGGATTGTGAAGCGCTGCTTGTGTGTCCATCCAATCTGAAGCTTGTTTAGTCGCATCAGCTCTTGAGAGTCCTTGCTTTCGTAGTTCAGCAATTTTATCTTTAAGCGCTTCTTGTCTAGCCATTTTTTGAGCAGAATTTCCTTCTATCGCTCTACCTTTAGCAATATATCTTTCTCTATTTTTCAAATATTCGTTAACTGTTAATTCGTTCATTCCTTTTTCTTGATTTTTTAGTTGTCTTGCAAATTCTTCAGGATCATGTTTTATATTTCTCTTAAAGTTCACTTCAATTTCACTTATTCTAGGTACATCATCTAAATGCCTTACATTACCCGTACCCTTGGTGCCTTTACCACTACCCGCCATCTTCACAATCCCAAGATCTTTCACAGCTTTGGTTTTCACATCAGCATGAATCATAAAACGGTTCAGCGCATTATGCAGAAGAATCAGTGGCAATGCCGGGTTAAGGTGAAAAAGCGCAAGAAGAATGGGCAGCCATATGCCGTGGCCGAGAATATATTAGATCGAAACTTTCAGTATGATCGCCCTCTGGAAAAGCTAGTAACGGATATCACATATTTGCCTTATGGGCAGAAACAATTGTACCTTTCCAGTATATTGGATTTATACAATGGAGAAGTGATTGCTTTTACGATTGGCGATAGACAGGACACAGACTTTGTCTTACACACACTTGATCAGCTGCCCGCACTGCCAGAGAACTGCCTGTTACATAGTGACCAAGGTTCTGTTTATACATCTTATGAGTATCAGAAAGCTGTTAAAACAAAAGGCATTACCATGAGCATGTCCCGCAAAGGGACGCCCGCTGATAATGCCTCCATCGAATCGTTTCATTCCTCACTAAAGTCTGAAACGTTCTATCTTAACATTGATCGAACTACGACGGCCATCGTAGAACGCACTGCCATAGAATACATTCATTATTATAACAATATTCGTATTCAAACGAAACTAAACAGCCAATCGCCGATACAATATCGGCAATTGGCTGTATGAAGGTGTTTTGATCCCTGTCTCAAAAACAGGGGTCAGTCCCAATATAACTACCTGCTTTTTTAGTTAAATTTTATTACTAAAGTTAATTTCTTTTACAAGGATAGCTTCGTTTCCGTACTCTTCAATGTCGGCCTTTAGCCAACCGCTTTCCTCTTCTCTATATTTATGAAATCTAAGTGTCGCAAAACCTTCATCAATACTTATAATCACAACAAATTTATGCTCAGGAAATTTTTCTTTTAAATGTTGTTCCCAACCGTCTACTACCTGAAACGCATAAAGTGAAATCTCTTCATCAGACAAATCACTGTTGTCTAAATAATCGTTTATGCGGAGCTCATTACACGATGCTTCATACCCCGTTTTATCCCCGTACATTTTCAAAATTCTATTCCAATTTATCGTTGTATTATCAGTTAACTCATACTCTAGATCTAGAATATAGCAATCGTCTACTTTAACTATATTAGGTGAAATAATATCCTTTAATTTAGATAGGTCAACTTTATTTGCATTACTCCGATCTTCAAGTCGTTCTTTTAGTCTTTTCATATTTTTATTTGTATATTCCATATATAATCTTCACTCCTATACTAAAATACAGGATCCTCACCTAAAAATTTCAATCCCTTATTTATAGCTTTCTGAACACTCTTGTCTTTAAGTACTTTTTGAATTTTGCTAGGTGCATCTTCACCTGTTTTTTGGTCATAAAACTTTTTTGTTTCTACATCGAAATACCATTTTTTATTATTTGGCTCGTGATAGTGAATTTGACCTTCTCTTTGCCCTGGATTTGGGTTTTCAATGTCTATTCTTTCTGTCTTCCCATTTTGCCATGTTGTCTTACTTGCAATTTGAGTTCCATTTTGACCGAAAAGTTTCTTACTATTCCCGCCACCACTACCCACCATCTTCACAACCCCAAGATCTTTCACAGCAGTCGTTTTCACATCAGCATGAATGATTGGGAAAGTTGCGCCATCCGGTGTGACAGTCTTGTGGACACGAATTTTTACATTCGTCGGGACTTTGAATTCTTTTACTTGGTCTAGAATCTTTTTCCCTTTTTCAACTTTTGATGCTTGTGGCGATTTTGCAAGCGGTATGCCTTTGTTTACATGCTTCGCCAATGCACCGGCTCCAACCAAACTCAGCGCAGCTTCCAGTGCCCCTTGCTTCCGCTTCTCCTCGGACACTTTGTTTCCGAACATATCCCGGCCTGTGACGGCTTCTGTGAATCCGTTTGAGGCGACAAGGCCGTATGCGCCCATTTCAGTCATTTTGAGAATGTCTAAGGATTTTCCGGTTTTATAGGCATCTAAAGCATGTTCTGCGGCAATGACGGTTTTTCCGGTTTTGTAAATGGCTTTTCCGCCTTTGAAAGCGCGGCCCGCCCAGCCGACGACCGGTATGAATCCGGCGGCGGCCATCGCTCCTGCTGTGACGCGTTCTGCGGTGGAGAGTTTTTCTCCGGTCACCGGATCAACGCCTTCGGCTGCTCTTTTATAATCATAATAGCCGGTGACTTCGCCGGTAAAGTTGCAGATGCCGTCCCATGTTTTTTCGTACCATGGTTTATTGGCTTCTTCTTCAGCCTTTTCCTGAAGCCGTCTTGCTTCAGCCTGCTGGGCTTTTGCGTCAATATAGTCCGTTCCCTGTTTTTCTGTCGCCGTGACGCTTTTGTAGATTTCATTGCTGTGGAAGGCTTTTTTGTCATAGTACATAGGGGATGCGCTTTTCCCGTTGCTGGTGGCCTGCATGAGAACAGAATATTTGCTGAGCACTGCGTTGTCCAGAGATTCTAAGTTTTGATATTCAGCAGTCAGGGATTCATCAAGCGTATCGACTGCCGTGATTGTGTCACGTCTGGTTTTCTGGGCATCGCCCATTTTATCAGCGTAATCATCCAGCGTATATGTGTCGAGATGAATAATATCGCTGATGCCTGACAAAATTGAATCGATTTCTGCTTTATGAGCGGAGACAATCTCTGAAGCTTTCAAATCCGCGTTGGGCAGCTCATGCTCCAAAAATGAAGTCTCCACATATGTATCGCTGAGTTCTTGATCTTTAATGTCACCTGAAATGCCATTTAAAAACGCAATTTGAGCAGAGACTAGCGTCAGCCAGCTGTCGGCGATTTCCGCTTGTCCCTGAAAAAAATCTTTTATATTGTCTGCGCCTTTCCCTTTCAAAGCATCACCCAGATCGGCCACGCCTTGAAAGGCTTGTTTGAGCGCACGCAGCTGCTCTTCAAGGGCTTCGTATTGTTTCTTTCTCTTATCTGCTTCGTCCGTTAACGATTGTGATTCAAACACTTTGCTCATCGGCAAGTCCTTTCTTTCGTTATTTTACGGCGATCGCCTCGTCCTGTTCTTTCAAAGAATCTACGTTGTCTTTAACGTCCGCGATATTCTTATGAACGGCCTGCTTGTATTCGCTGATCATCGATACAAGCTTTGCCTCGCGGGATTGGTACTTGGAGGTATAGTCGAGCTTGTTTTTTCCGTTTGAACCGGCGTTCCCGATCGAAACAGCCTCCAAAGCGCTGCTGACGGATTCAAGCTGCTTCATGACGGTTCCGTATTTGAGTTTTATTTCTGCCATTAAAACCAACTCCAGCTTCTTTTGATTGATTGTATTTTTTCTCCGACCGTGTCAAGGGCTTCTTCTCCCAGCGTCAGCAGGTGCTCTGCCTCTCTCGCAATGCTTCTGGCGGCAAGGAGCCCTCCTTTTTCAATTTCAAGCTGTGTCATCTTTAAGCCGATTCGGTAAATATAACCGTCGTATTTGTCTGTGACGATTCTGTATGCTTCTGTATGGGCCTGATCGCGCCGGTCATCAAATTCTTCAGCAAAAGTGCCGGTCCAATGATGGTCCAGGTGCGGCCTGAGGATGTCCCTGATTTCAGATACGCCCTCTTCCTGCAGAGATTCTATCTCTCTTTTCGCTTCTTTTAATTTATCAATTTGGTGTTCAACCTCGCCCAGTTTATGGCTGATCGTGCTGTTAATATAGCTTAATGTGCTTGAATGGCTCATCTGTTTTCACCTCGTCTTACGCAAAAAGTCGTACAAAAAGCACAGACTTTTCCATACTATATTTCCATATATTATATTTTAAAATAGACAGAAAGCAGCTTAAATAGGTTAAATGGCTTATTTTCAACAGCCGAGATGCTCATCATTAACGCCAAAAGACTCACATAAACGGCATATCCATTCATCGATCTCCTCTATGTATCCATGATAAATTCCCTAAAAAAAAGGAGACAGTGATTAACCGTCTCCTTTGCCTTGTATCATGATCATCATACTGTCGTTAACTGCAGTCCCAGTTGTACAAAACGTTTGAGAAATCTTTTTTCTTCAAATCTTCCGGTCTGATAAAGAAATTGGCGATTCCCACATCTCCCCACATCGAATCAATGTCATCATCTGAATCAATTTGCAAAAGCAGAATCGTATGGTTTTGATGAGAATAAGACCGCGGATCTTCCTGGGTGAAGGACGCATAGCCGCCGATTTTATGGCCGAATGCGTTCGCCGTATATTCGTCATACACCTCATCGTCAAACTGCTCGAAATAGTCAAAGGCATCCATCCCGGCATACTGCCTGAATTGAAAATCAGACGGGAGCACCCATTCAGCAGACAGCTCAGGGGTGATCAGCGCTTCGGATTGAATCGGAAAATCGTACTCCTCTTCAACCTGAACGAAAGAAAAATCATCCATGAGCTCCGCTTCTTCTGCTGTCACATGTTCAAAATATTTGACGCAGAAACCCGTTTGCGCGCACCCGTCGTCAAAATTCAGACCGTATACGTCATCACTGACCGATATGTAAAACTGAAGAATGCCGGTGTCCGGAAAATCAGGGAGTCCGGGCATATCCGCAAAATTGATTTGAGCGAGAAGCTTCATCGGCCTGCCGCTTTCATCTTTAGGATATGGTTCATGTTTCGGAAAATAGGGGTCTCCTGCAATTTTACTGTCATACCGCCCCGTTTCAGCTTTTTTGACGTGCAGTTTGATAAAAGGCCGTGCTGACGTTTCCAGCAGACCGCGGGATGATTCCATTTGCTTCGGCAATTTCCATGTTTTTTCCACGATAAATATCTCCTTCGTCTCTAAAGATTGTATGATAAAAGGCCGGCGCGGTCCGCCGGCCTTTCAAGTGACAGAATCAGTCTGAGGCACGACGGCTCTTCTTCCGATTGAGATATATTCCACGCCCGCCTGTTCCGCTTCCTCAAGCGAGTGGCAGTTTCTCCCGTCGAAAATAACCGGGGTTTCCATCAGCTCTTTGTACGCTTCAAGCGGGAAGTGTTTAATTTGTTCCCAATCTGTCAGAATCAGGACGGCATCCGCTCCCCTGACGGCTTCTTCTATGGACTCCCGATAGGAAACTTCAGCCGGAAGCAGCCCGGAAGCCCGGAATGAAGCGATCGGATCGTACGCTGTCATCCGGGCGTCAAGAGCCGCCAGACGATCCGCAATGACAATGGACGGCGCATCCCGCATATCATCTGTATTCGGCTTAAAAGACAGCCCTAATAACGCGATGGTCTTCCCCGTCACACCGCCGAGCCTGTTCAGCACTTTATCAACCAGCATGGACTGCTGGTTATTGTTGACTTTAATGACGGACTTCAGCAATTCAAAATCATGCTCCACATGTCCCGCGATCTGCACGAGGGCGTTTGTATCCTTCGGAAAACAGGAACCGCCGTAACCGATGCCGGCTCTTAAGAATTGATTGCCGATCCGTTTATCCAATCCCATTCCGTGTGCGACTGATTCCACATCCGCACCGACTTTTTCACATATATGAGAAATTTCATTAATAAAACTGATTTTCGCCGCTAAAAATGCGTTTGACGCATATTTGATCATCTCAGCGCTTCTGATGTCCGTATGATATACAGGAATCGCAAGCGGCGCGAAAACCCGGTCAAGCGTTTCCCGCGTCTGCCGGTCTTCAGCCCCGATCACGATGCGGTCGCCGTGAAAGGTATCGTGAATCGCCGAACCTTCACGGAGAAATTCCGGGTTCGAGGCGATTGAAATGTTCACGTCCGCTTTCAGCCGTGAATGAATAACTTCTCTGATCCTGTCATTCGTTCCCACGGGAACCGTGCTTTTTGTCACGACGATCGCATCTTTACAAATATGTTCGGCAATCCGTTCGGCGACATTTTCAATATAAGTAAGGTTTGCGTGCCCGTCTTCTTTTTGCGGCGTTCCGACCGCTATAAAAATAACGTCAGCTTCCGCAAGCCCTTTTTCGTAGCTCGTTTCAAATGCCAGCCGATGCCGGCCGATATTTCGTTTCATCATATCTTCAAGGCCCGGTTCAAAGATAGGGGACAAGCCCTTTCTCATCTGCTCAACCTTACGTTCGTCAATGTCTATGCATGTTACGTCATGGCCGATTTCTGAAAGAGACACTCCTGTCACAAGACCGACGTAGCCTGTTCCGATCACTGTTATTTTCATCGTGTTCCCCCAACCGTTTAGAAATTGCTGCTGGGCAGCTTACCGTTATTATCATATGATCCCGGCACCGGCTGAATGCCGGAAGCCTGAGGTCATGATAGGAAAAAACGGCGCCGGCCGCTGATAATAGCATAAGCATAAAAGAATCATCTTGCAAAACAGCCGCTTACGCTTCATTTAAACGGGATGGAGACGACGATTAAAAAAGACCCCAGCGCTTACGGCGGGCCACAGGCAGCGGAGGTTCCTTATAAACGGCTTTGTTTTCAGCGAGAAGCGCCGCATTTTCCGCGAGCATGTAAATCAGCTCAGCCCCTGCTTCTTTTTTCAGAACGCCGAGCGCCTCCTGATAATAAAAATTTCTCGGTCCGAGATTATGGGCGTCAGATGCGAGAAAGTGGATCAAATTCGCTTCCATCAGCTGCAGCGAAAAGGATTTCGCTTTCCGCCCGAATGCTCCGGCAATGCAGCCGGCCGTCACTTGGGCGGCCGCGCCTTTCTTCACAAGACTGTATAGGACGGAAGGGTTTTCGCGAATTTCTCTGTTCCGCTCCGGATGGGCGATGACGGGGACATATCCGTTCAGCTGCAGTTCATAAAACAGCCTTTCAGCGTAGGCCGGGACATGATCCGCCGGAAATTCCGCCAGCACATACTTTGTATTATGGAGCGGAACAAGCGAGCCGCTTTGAAGACCTGCCAGCAGATCTCCGTCTGTTCTGATTTCCTGGCCGGGCAGAACAGTCAGCGGAATGCCTTCCTTGTTCAAACGTTTGTTTAACAGGCTGACCGCTTCGTTGACCGTATGCCGGTCCGTGTCATAGCGGTATTTCACATGATGCGGCGTCGCGATGATCGTATCAATCCCCTGTCTGACCGCTTCTCTCGCCATCTTCAGGCTTTCTGTATCATCCGCCGCGCCGTCGTCTATGGAAGGAAGGATGTGACAATGGATATCTATCATATTTCAATCCCTCCTTAAAAAGAATGGACCGCGCCCATTATGACATTATTGTCCGTAATAGGCGTAGTCCGAGTGTTTCGTTTGTTTCTTCCCGTTCATCACGGCCCCAAGGAGCTTGCACGGGCAGTAATCGAGCGCTTCTTTCGCCTTGGCCGCTTTTTCCTTGTCCGTTTTCCCGCTTGAGATCACCATAATGGCCCCGTCAGTGTAGCTGCCTAATATTTTCGTATCTGCTACGGCCAAAACGGGAGGTGTATCCAAAATCACCTTATCATAAACTGCGGCGGCTTCTGACAGAAGATCTTTCATAGCACCCGTCGATAAAAGCTCCGCCGGATTGGGCGGGATCGGCCCGCTCGTTAAAATATCCAGGTTTGCTTCATCAGCTGGCAGGACGGCTTTCTGAAACGGCATCTGTTTTAACAGCAGCGACGTTAATCCGGTTCCGTTGTCCAATTTGAAAGTGAAATGAACCGTCGGTTTGCGCAGATCCGCATCAATTAAAAGCACTTTTTTCCCCTGCTGTGCAAATACGACGGCAAGGTTGGCCGCGGTTGTCGATTTTCCTTCTTCCGGACCGGCGGATGTGATCAAAAGGGACTTCACCTCCGTATCAACGGAAGAAAATTCAATGTTTGTGCGGATCGTGCGATATTGTTCTGAGTTGATGGATTTCGGCTCAGACATCGCAATCACGCTTCGTTTTCCGGGTTTGTCTTTTTTACGCGTCAACATGTCCGCCCCCCGCTTGTTTGGTTTCCGCCATCCTCAAGTTTTTGGCAACGCTGTCTTTAGTACTGATTGAAGTAACCGTTCCCAGGATCGGGATGCCGAGCAGCGATTCCAGCTGTTCTTCCGATTTGATCGTATTATCCAGATGTTCCAGCAAAAAGGCGAGACCGATTCCGCCCAAAAGTCCGGCGGCAAACGCAATCGCGATGTTCAGCTTACGGTTAGGCTCTGCCGGTGACTGGCTGTCCGCTGCTTCGGCCTTTGAAAGGATGCTGACATTATCCACGTTCATAATGGCGGTGATCTTGTCCTGAAAAACGGCTGCAACCGCATTTGCCATAACGGCCGCCCGCTTAGCATCCGTATCCCGCACGGCGATCGTCACGACTTGTGAATCCTGCTCGCTGGACACCGTGATTTTCGATTCAAGTTCTTTCGAAGTCATGGACAGATGCAGCTGTTTAATCACCTCATCGAGGATGACCGGACTTTTGATGATGACATTATACGTGTTGATTAATTGGAGGTTGGTTTGAACATCATTGAATTGGACTTCTTTTTGATTGTTTTTGGATTGGCTGACCAAAATTTGAGTTGAGTTTTCATAGACCGGCGTAAGAGCGAAGAAACTGATGAGTCCGCCTGCGGCAGATGCCGCCGCGGTAATAATAAGTATAAACAGCAGACGCTTTCTCAGTATTGCGAATATTTCCTTTATGCTTGTAGATTCTCCCATATAACCTCCATATCACTTTCCGCGTATTCCCATTCCCTCCAATGATCTTTTCCAATTACGATTATACAGTTTTAAACTGTCATTTCTAACCTTTTCAAATGACAAAATTCGACAAAAATAGACAATCACTTCAATCTGTTTTATTTTTGTAAGCGCTTTAAATACTGGTGTCACAGGAAGATTAAAAAATCCCGCGGCCAAGAGCCTGCGGGATTTTATGTTGCATATCCATTTTTAATATAAGAAATCAAATTCTCAAGCATTTCTTTTGTGGTCATCTCAGAGGACTGCTCACCAATGTCGTGCGCATGCATTAAAATCTTCAGAAACTCCTCTTGATCTAACTTCGTTTTCTTCATCATTCGTTTCCTTTCGGCTTCCATTAAATTGAAAACAAGATTATTATATGCTGTCGGGTGCTGTTTTGCAATCTCTAATACATCATTCGACACATTCGGGTTTTTATGTCCTTTTTTAGGAAAAACTTTTTCCGGGCCATGTGTTGCGATATAATAGAGGAATTGGAATCTTTTTATTTTGTGACTCGTTAGGAGCGATAATCATGCTTCAGGATATGATTGCTAAAGAAGATGTGCTCGCAGCGGCTGAACAGCTTAAAGAACTTCTTCCTTACAATGAAGACAATGTTCAGCTGATGAAGAAAGCACTCATTTTATATCGGCAGGATTCCGTCTATCGTATACAGGTTCAAACCCCGACAGAGATTTCCGCATATGTGCAGGATGTTGTGCCTGTAAGGGTCACGCTGAACTTATTTTTCATGGTGAAAAGCGGCTGCGCATGCCCGTCTGAGGCGATCTGCCGCCACGTGCTGGCCGTTTTTCTTTACGTATATGCCCAATTCGAGCGGGTCGGTACCTTTACCGAACATTGGCTGGAAAGAGAAAAGCTTGAGGAAAGCAGGGAGCTTGTCCGCCGGCAGTTTCAGGAAAAAGTGCTGCCGAATGAAGAGTCGCTGTCAAGCTGGCTCGCTTTTTTTGATTCGGAATTCTCGCTGTGGGAGGCGCGGACGCCGGCCGGAAGCCAGACGATGCAGGGCCTTTATTACGGCTATCTGTCAGCGCTCAAAAAACACGCCCCGAAAAAACCCGAGCTTAAAAGCTTATATCAGATTCATTCGGCGCTTGCCGTCTGGCTTCACATGTTCACTTTGATTGAGTCAGGCAGATTGGATGCCGAAAAAGATTATTACAGCATCAATCCATACGTGGAACAGCTGATGGATACGATTTATTCCTCCATTGACAGACTGAAAACGTACGCTTTGTCTTTTTCACTCGATCCCTTTTTAGACCGGACGCCCCCGGTGCTCCGCAGACTGCTTGTGAAAGAAGAGCTTTTTCAATACGAACGCCTCCGGGTATTCGGTGAAATGTGGAGCGCGCTTTTGAACCGGCCGAAATGGGTTGCGCGTGAACAGGAGATTCTCGAACAGGAAAGCGGGCGCCGTTTTTCGCCGGAAGTGCGGTTCGGACGGCTTCATCTGGCCTTTTTGCAAAAAGATGATGAATCTGTCTTTGAAGATATGTCCCGCTTCCCTCCTGAAGCGCTGCCGTATACCTTTCAATGGCTCGGTGAACTCACCGCGAAAAAAGACTGGAAACGGCTGAAAGCATGGTATGGCCGGATCGAACCGCTTGCCGTGAACTATACGAAGCTTGATAAGCCGTTTAAAGAAATGCGCGACATCATCGGAGAGCTGTTTGCGCTATTGGCGGATTATGCGCGGCACTCACGGGATGATCAGCTGTTTGAACGGTTTGCTTCCGGCTGCCTTCCCTATACCTTTACCGAATACAGCCAGTACCTGTACGAAAAACGACGGTACGCGGAGTGGGTGGAGATTCACAGCCTCGTCGGTTTTTCCGTCTGGGAAATCGAAAAGGACATCCTGAAGGAAATTGCCGCCAGTGATCCGGAAGCGCTCATCCCCTCCTATCACCGGGCGGCGGCCTTTTTTATCGACCAAAAAAACCGCAGCGCCTATAAAGAGGCTGCGCGCCATCTGAAAAAACTGCGGACGCTTTATAAAAAGGCAAAAAAACAGCAGGTATGGGAGCGGTATATCAGCCGGCTGAGCGCAAGCTACAAGAGGCTGCGCGCCCTTCAAGAAGAATTGCAGAAAGGAAAGTTGATTGATGGCGAGTCTTAAGGAAATTTTCATTCATGTAGAACAAATGGAAGATTGGACATTTACGCTGTCAAGCCATGATGAGAAGGAGCAGCCGCTTACTCTCAGTCAGATGAAGACTCATTTGTTCCAATGGCATGAGTCCACCTTTTACGGAACGTTTCTTGAAGACGTCAGCTTCATCGGCACTCCGGCCGTTCTGCTCAGCCCGTGGATGACCGTCGAGCTGCTCGGAAAAAACTCGTTCAATTCATTCAGCACCGTGCAGCTGACAAAGGAAACGGAACCGTTAATCGAAGCGGCTTCGACGATATTCGAATTTATTGCCGACGGCGATTTTCTTCCGGATTATGAGGCTTGGCAAAATGGCGTCCTGCGCTTCAAAGACCGCGAGCTTTTGCTGGAAGGCTTTACGGCAGACTGGTTCTCAGCCGCGGTCCAGGACTACATTCAGTACAATGATGACCTGCTGGAAAAATGGCGGCGGATCGAAACCCGCTCACCGGCCGTTCATACGTTTAAAGGCTCCTTTTTGGATGAAGATGATTTTCTGGAGGGAATCGGCTGGCATGACGATCTGACGCCGTTTACCGTCGGGCTCCGATTAAACGAGCCTGATTTCGACGGTGACGACTGGAAAATCGAAATGTTTTTACGTGAGAAAAAAACCGGCTCCATCACCTTTTTTGACGGACTGAAGGGACTGAAAAAAGCGTGGCAGGCATACAGCGGAAAAATCGCGCGCGAACAGGACCGCTTCCGCAGAACGGTTCCCTGGCTTTCGTTTGATTCAGGAACGACGCTGATTTCTGAAGAAGAGGCTTGGATCTTCTTATCGGAAGCGAGTGAGACGCTTGTCGATATGGGTGTGGAGATTCTTCTCCCATCATGGTGGCAGATTGTCCGGGACAGCAATATGATGCTCAAGGCGAAAGTGTCATCCTCACCGCGGGGCGAGTCCTTCGTCGGCATGAACGCTCTGCTTGATTTCAACTGGAGATTCGCCACAAACGGAATTGAGCTGACAGAGGATGAATTCAATGAGCTTGTCGCAAACAACAGACGTCTCGTCAACATCCGCGGCCAATGGGTGAAAATTGATCCTCAATTCATTAAACAAATGAAAAAACTGATGGAAAAAGCAGAATCTGAGGGCCTCCACATGTCCGACGTGCTGGCGCGCGAACTGATGGATCACGGGGAAAACGGAGCCGAGGACACGGACCTCATTGACTCATCGGCATTTGCCGGGATCAAGATCGAATTATCAAAGCAGCTCAGAAGCCTGATCCGCAAACTGACGGATGCCCGGGATCTGCCGGAGCATGAAGTCAGCGCGGCGTTTCAGGGCCAGCTCCGCCCTTATCAGATGTACGGCATGAACTGGCTTCTGTTTTTACGGGAAAACGGCTTCGGCGCCTGTCTCGCAGATGACATGGGACTGGGAAAGACGATTCAGATGATCGCTTATTTTCTCCATGTGAAGGAAAGCGGCCGGCAAAAAGCGCCTGCCTTAATCATTGCGCCGACATCGGTGCTCGGCAACTGGCAGCGTGAGCTCCAGACCTTCGCGCCGCAGCTGAAGGCCGTGCTTCATTACGGCCCCCGCCGGCCGAAGGGGGAAGCATTTGTCCCGGCCTATCAGGACGCGGATGTCGTTCTTACTTCTTATGGCCTGTCGCACGCCGATCAGGAAGAGCTTTCTTCCGTGACATGGAGCACCATCTGCCTTGATGAAGCGCAAAATATTAAAAACGCGCATACGAAGCAATCCCGCGCGATCAGAAAGCTGAAAGGCGTCCATCATATCGCGCTGAGCGGAACACCGATGGAAAACCGCCTGACAGAGCTTTGGTCGATCTTTGATTTTATGAACAAAGGCTATCTCGGCAGTCTGACCGGCTTTCATAAACGCTATGTGCTGCCGATTGAAAAAGACCGTGACGAAAAAAGAATCAACCAGCTTCAGCAGTTAATCCGGCCGTTTTTACTGCGCCGGACAAAACGGGATGAAGAAGTGGCGCTTAATCTTCCTGACAAGCTGGAACAAAAAGAGTTTATCCCGCTCTCAGCCGAACAGGCATCCCTTTATGAACAGCTTGTCAAAGATACATTTGAACATATGGCTTCTCTGACCGGGATGCAGCGGAAAGCGCTGATTCTGAGCATGCTCGGCCGCTTGAAGCAAATATGCGACCATCCTGCGCTCTATTTGAAGGAAGAACAGACAGAGCTGTTAAACGGGAGATCCGTCAAACTGGAAAAGCTGCTTGATTTAATGGCGGTGATCCGCGGACAAGGGGAAAGCTGCCTCATTTTCACCCAATACATTCAGATGGGCAATATGATGAAGCGCCTCCTGGAAAAAACATTCGGAGAACCGGTTCAGTTTTTAAACGGAAGCCTGTCCAAGCAGGAACGCGATTCTCTCGTCGAACGGTTCCAGAAGAAAGAATACCCGACGCTGATTTTGTCACTGAAAGCGGGCGGAACCGGCCTGAACCTGACGGCTGCCAATCATGTCATTCACTATGACAGATGGTGGAATCCGGCGGTGGAAAACCAGGCAACCGACCGAGCCTACCGAATCGGCCAGGAACGGTTCGTCCACGTTCACAAACTCATTACGACGGGAACGATTGAAGAAAAAATTGATGCCATGCTCGAAACGAAACAAACGCTGAACGATCAGATTATCCAAAGTGAAAATTGGATTACCGAGCTGTCATCCGCTGAGCTTGAAGAATTATTCACCCTCAGCGCATCGGCGCAATCACATTAAACGCAAAAAGGCCGGCTCTCTCAGAAGAGCCGGTCTTTTATGTCGTCCTTACTGTTACGCCGCATTTGCCATGAATGCGTCACGCCAGTCATGAACAGTATCGCCATACCTTTCACAGTAAATTCCTGATCATATGCGCAACGCCGTTTTGATCATTTGTCAATGTAACGGCATCAGCGATCTCTTTAATATCTTCTCTCGCATTCCCCATCGCTATGCCTTTTCCGGCCGCCTGAAGCATTGAATAGTCATTTAAGCTGTCACCGACCGCGGCGGTTTCAGCCATCGGAATGCCGAGCTTTTGCGCCAGCCGTTTGAGCGCCTGCCCTTTAGAGGCGTTTCGAGACGCCAGTTCGAAGTTGTGGTCGGCAGAGCTGACAAGGGTGAGATCTTTCTGACCGCTGAATCGGTCCCAGCCCGCTTTCAGCTTCCGCTCATCAAACGAAAATCCGAGAATATTATAAAAATCCAGATGCTCTTCTTTCTCAAAGAGCTCACGGTATGAATGAATGTAAGCAAAGCCGGATTGGCTGTATTGCACTGAAGCCGCCTGTTCCAAAACGGAAAGATCGGCTTCAGGATTGGCGCTTTTCACCCGGTCCATTTCGATATCGAGCAGCTGCCTGCCGGTTTCAGGCGTATAGATGGCTTTGTTTGTAAACACCTCATAGTAATATTGATTCTCTTCAAGCCATGACAAAATCCCGCGGGCTCTTGTTTCTTCAATCGCATCACAGTGGTACAGGCTGCCGTCAGGAGCATAAATGGCGGCTCCGTTTGCGCTGATAATCCATGTTTTTATGCCGAGCGGTTCGAATATGGAGTGCACGTCAAAATGCGCGCGTCCCGTGGAAACCACGATTTCAATTCCCGCTTGCCGGGCTTCCCTTAAAGCCCGCTCATTTTCATCGCTTACTTGATGACTGCTGTTCAGCAGTGTGCCGTCCAGATCTATGGCAATCAGTTTCACATGTCCTCATCCTCTTCTTCAGATTCAGTTACAAGCAATTCTACGCCGTGCCGGTCGAGCAGATCGCAAAAATCCTGATCAGGCAGCCGATCGGTAATCAGCAGGTCAACCTCGTGCAGGTCTGCATACTGATAAAAACTCGTACGGCCAAGCTTGGAGTGATCGCTCAGCGCAATCACCTGTTCAGCCTGTCGGATCATTTTACGCTTTACCATGCCGTCTTCTTCATGCGGAATCGTCAGGCCGTTTTCCGAGATGCCGACAACGCCGATCAGCACCTTATCGGCGTGATAATCCCCCAGTTTTTCTACAACGGAAGCCCCGTATAAAAACCGGTGTTCCTTCTGGAGCTTTCCGCCGAGCAGGTGAATATCAATTCCCTCTTTTGCGGAAAGGATATCGGCCTGATTGATCGAATTTGTAATAACAGTGCAGCCGGTGACATTTAAATGCTCCGCGCAGGCCTGCACGGTTGTCGAAGTGTCCAGGATGATCCGATCTCCTTTATGGATCAGGGATGCGGCCAGCTTGCCGATTTTGTTTTTCTCTTCAGAAACGGTTTTCAGCCGGCCCGAATAGCCCGGAACTTCCTGATTCACCGACGGCAGAATCGCGCCGCCCCGTGTTCTGATAATGGCCCCGCGCTCTTTCAGCTTTACAAGGTCCCTTCTTGCGGTATCTCTTGAAATATGAAGCAGCGAACATATCTGTTCAGCGGTGATCCGCCGATGCTGTTTCAAATATTCCATTATCGCAATCAGTCTTTCTTCTTGATACACGTCCTCATTCCCTTTTTCGTCACTTATCTGTAAGTAATTATAAGTTTTTATCCCAATATATTCAATGTTTTTAAGTATTCATAAGCGAAATCACTTCTTTTTAACCATTTTTTAGCTCCCGCACAAAAAAACCAGTCTTTCGACTGGCGAGTGGGAAGGAGGTATTGCGGGGCCCGCTGAAAGGCGGGAAATCGAGGAAAAAAGCATGCTATTCAGCCAGCGGCTCTTTCCGTTTTTGATCCATAAACCGAACGGTATCAGCCATGACCTCGGTCACATAAACTTTTACGCCGTCTGTCTTTTCATAGCTTCTCGTCTGGATTCTGCCGCTTACACCGACCATTGACCCTTTTTGGCAGTACAATGCCGTGTTTTCAGCGTTTTTTCTCCAGATGGTACAGTTGACGAAGTCGGTTCCGGTTTCACCCGACGCGCTTTTAAAATTGCGGTTTACCGCCAACGTAATATGTGCGACGGGAATGCCCGCTGCTGTAAAACGGAGCTCCGGGTCTTTCGTCAGCCGGCCGACAAGCATAACGTGGTTAAACAAGCCGTATCCTCCTCTCTTTTTCGAGGCTGGCTTCATTGTAGTACAAGGGCTCGTGAAAGCAAAAAGCGGATAAAGCCGTTATTCGTTCAGGCTGCTCTTATGTTTTCGTTTTTCTTTCTGATAAAAAAAACTTTTGTTTTTGACCGCTTATGTAATATGTATTTTTGAGCAGCCGCGAGAAAAGTTTCGTTTTGAGCCAGTCTTTCTCAAACATGCGGACAAACTTTCCGCCGTCCCATGCGAACCAGTAAAAACTCAGCTTTTTATCAGTCAGTGAAAGCTGAATTTTATACTGTTCCATGCGGTCTTTTGTTTCATATAAAAAGACGACATTTCCCCTTCTGTTAAGATGCACCTCACAATCTTCCTTTTTGCATACCAAGTAGGAATGATCGTCTTTTCGCCTTGAACCGTCTTCTATATAGATTTCCTTCAGGCGCAATTGATTCATAAGCATCTCTCCATGACCATATTCTTTTACATTATAATGAAAAAATAGAAATGATTAAATGTTGACCGCCTACAAAAATGATGAAGCATGTCTTACAGCATTTTCCCGGGAAAAATGATATGTGTTATAATAAATGAACGAAAAACATGGACAACAGGGGTGAAAATAAGAGATGAAAACCTTTAAACTGGTTGATCTGAATGTGGAACGTTTAGATAAAGACGATCAGCCGATTGAGCAGTTTCCCCTTTTAGACGGATTGATTATCAATAAAGAGGACGGAGAAAATCATTGGTTAATTGAAGCACTGGTCCCGGCCGAACACTTGTCTTTTTTTGACATGCTGATGAAAAGCCAGAAAGAAGCGAAGGTGTTTGTAACGATTACGAAAAAAAGCAACCGCCCCGCCCAGCTGACGGGAAGCATCAAAAATATCGTCGAGCTGGAAAGAAGTATACAAGTTTTAATTTACGGTCAAATGGTGTCTAGAAACCACCCCGGATCAGAAAGCATTCTGGAGTCGCTCGTGAAAGAAGGCTACTCGGGCAGCCGGCTGATTGAAGCGTTTAAACAAAAATTATAATCATATGAAAAAGGCCGGACGTTAATCATCCAGCCTTTTTTTGTGCCCTAGTCATTGTGAGGAGCCCGCTGTTTCAGCAGATCTCTGATTTCAGTCAGCAGTTCTGTCTGCTGATCTGTTTCCTCGGCTTCTTCAGCCTCTTCTTCTGCTTCTTTTTTACGTCTCAGCTTGCCTATTGTGCGGATCACGATAAAAATAGAAAATGAAATAATAAAGAAGTTCACAATCGTTTGAATGAAGCTTCCGTACTTGATATGAGCATCGCCGAATGTCACGGCCAGTCCTGAAAAGTCAAGACCGCCAAGAAGCAGGCCGACCAGCGGCATGATGATGTCTTCAACGAGCGACGTCACGATTTTGCCGAAAGCGCCGCCGATGACGACACCGATAGCCAGATCCATGATATTGCCCCGCATCGCAAAGCTTTTAAATTCTGACCACATCACATTCACCCCTTTCTATACAAAATGGGCTTTTTTATAAGCCCATTTGTTTGCTTTTATTCTCCGAGCGCAAAGGTTAATTCAGCTTCACACACGAGCTCGCCGTCAACTTTGGCAACGCCTTTGCCGCGTCCGATCGTACCGCGCGCGCGGGTAATATCAACCTCAAGCTCCAGCTTGTCACCCGGTTTTACCTGCTTTTTGAAACGGCAGTTATCAATCCCCGCAAAAAATGCGAGTCTGCCCCGGTTTTCTTCTTTAATCAGCATCGCAACCGCTCCGACCTGCGCCAAAGCCTCTACGATTAATACGCCCGGCATAACAGGGTATTCAGGAAAATGGCCGTTGAAAAAATCTTCATTCGCCGTCACATTTTTATATCCCGCCGCCCGTTTTCCTTCTTCGACTTCCGTAATTCTGTCTACCAGAAGAAACGGATAGCGATGGGGAATAATTTCTTTAATTTGCTGAGTATCAAGCATTCTCTTGACATCTCCTTCATCGACAATAGTATGTATAGAAGGCATATGTGGCAACCAATCTGTACATTTGGAAGTATATTATGAATCAATTTCTTTTTCAACCGCGCTGTAAACTGTAACCAGCTGGCAATGAGCCTCGTCCATTAATGTGTTATGATAAATAAAGATTTTTACCCTATGCAAAGAGGTTGGAAGATGATTGCTAAGTTTACTGAAAAACGTACGCTGGTGATGCTGAATGAGTGGTATGACGCCATGGGAAAACGCCAATTCGATCTAGCCCGTTCCCTTCACGAACAAATCAATCAGCATCTCCCCAAATTACAAAAGAATGCAAAGCTCAAACTCAGATATCAGCTGTTTTTCGCACGGTTTCAGCTGCTGTTTGAGAAAAAAGACGGTCTGAATAAGCTGTTCTGCGAGCTGAAGCGGCGCAAAGATGAGATGGATCATGAATTAACTTATTATTTCTATTTTTTCAAAGGGTTACTCCATATGGTGAATGGCGCTCCGAACCGTGCTGTCTGCCGCTTTAAAGAAGCTGAACAGTACCTGCCGGCCATTCAGGACCGTTTCGAAGCCGCTGAATTTTATTATAAAACAGCGGGTGCATATTACATGATGAAGTCGCCTGCGCTCTCCATTCAATATGTCAATAAAGCGCTGGAAATCTATCAAGATGAAGCCGGCTACATCAAAAAAACGCTCAGCTGCCGGCTGCTTCTCGCCGTGAATTATATAGACGAGGCACGCTATGACGACGCAGAACAGCTCTTCAATGAATCCATAAAGATAACGGACCGGATCAATGACAATAACCTGCTGTGCCACGCCTATTATAATTTTGGTTTTTTAAAGACCGCCCAAAAAAAAGATAAAGAGGCCCTCCCTTTTTACAAAAAGGTATTGGGCAATCAGCGTTTCGAGAAAGAGTCTCCCGTTTCCTACCTTCATTGTGTGTACGAAGCGGTCAGAGCACTTTTTAAAACCGGCTCTGCCGCCGAAGGACAAACCGTGCTGCAGAAAGGTTTATATATATCTGAAAAAGTGCAGAACAAGATTATGAAATTGAAGCTGACCGCGCTCAACATACTGTACACCGCTCAGGAGGACCCGTACGACCGATTGCAGAAGCTCGTGCTGGAGCTGCAGAAAATTGAAGCGTGGGTGGATTTGGAAGTGCTGCTTCAGGATATTACTGATTACTACAAAAAAAAGGGCGATTTTGAGAAAGCCGCATTTTTTATCATGCGCGGCTGATCAAAACGCCCCTTCTTTTATCTGACTGAGTTGATTAAGCCCAGCATTTGGTCTCCTAATGTAATCGTGCGGCTGTTCAGCTGATAGGAACGCTGAGACACGATTAAGCCGGTCATTTCTTTTGACATATCGACATTTGAACCTTCAAGCGCGCCCTGCTCCATGCCGATTGCCTGCCGGTTTGCGCCGGTAAGCTCTTCAATCGCTGAAGCCCCCGCGCCGTTCACGGAAAACAGATTATCCCCTTCCGCATGAAGCGCCTGCGGATTATTGACATTGACGATGCCAAGATTAAACGTCTGCGAACGGGTTCCCGCCTGGTCTGAAGCAGTCAGCGTTCCGGTTTTGCTGATTTTCAGCTGAGTCAGCGAACTGTCAATTTGTATGGGCTGACCGTTCTCATCGAGAATGGGATTGCCTCCCGCTGTCATCAGCTGAAGCAGCCGGTCATTTCCGCCGGCCGGCTTGAGGGAAAGTGAGCCGTCCCTGGTATACACCCGCCGTCCGTCCGCTTCTGCCTGAAGATATTGATAAGGTGATGTGAACGCGATATCAAGGTCACGGTCGGTTTTTTTGATGCTTCCCTGCCCTGAGTCCAGCTGCGGAGTCATGACCGTTCCGGCGCCGAGACGCAGGCCGGGCGGCGTTTTCCGCATGTTCGGCGAATTTTCCTTTTTGTCATCTATATGGTCATACTGCTGTCTGATCAGCTCGGAAAAGCGGGAGTCCCTCGCTTTATAGCCTGTCGTATCACTGTTTGAAAGGTTGCTGCTGACTGTATCCATCTGCTGCTGAAGCTGATGTAAGGCTGTTGAAGCCGTCAGCATTGATCTGAGCATCATAATTGAATGTCCCCCATTTTGTTACACTTTACCGATTTCATTTGCGGCTTTATCCATGCTTTTATCGTAAGCCTGAATGACTTTTTGATTGGCTTCAAATGATCTGTATGCTTCCGTCATTTCTGTATACGTGCTCGTCACGTCCACGTTCGAAAGCTCCGAGACGCCTTGCTTTAATGAATACGAGACTTGGGGATTCGCCGCCGCGCTCGGCAGTTCAGAGCCGTCGGCCGTGCTGTATAGGTCATTGCCGTCCCGTTTCAGATTGCGCACGTCTTCTTCCATTCTGATATCAATCTGCCCCGCCGGCCGGCCGTTTGTCGTGACCGTTCCGTTTTCTGATACGATGAATTTTTCATTGTCGACTGTAATCGGCTGTCCGTTTGTTGATAACACAAGGTTTCCGTTTATCGTAAGCTGATTGTTTTCATTTAATGAGAAAGTGCTGCTTTTTGAATAGCGGACGCCGCCTGCGGTCTGCACGGGATAAAACAGCTCGGCGTTTTCATTCGTTTCGGCATTCTTGGGAACCTGATTCTCCATCAGCGCGATATCCGTCGGCTGATCGGTCGTTTTCAGGCTTCCCTGCGTAAACAACGGTTTCAGCTCCTGCATGTATACGCCTGTGTTGACGGAACCGATTTTCGTTTTTTTATCGCCTTCTATTCGGCTCAGAAGCATCTCGGGAAAGGCGCGGATTGAACCTTGATCCTCTTTGTACCCTGATGTATTCGCGTTTGCGATGTTATTTGACAGCATTTCCGTTCTTCTCTGCTGTGTAATCATTGCGGACGTTGCGGTATATAATCCTTTTAACAAGTCTTCCACCTCTGAAATAGCATTATTTCCAGCTGCCTCACCGGAACATTTGTTCTATAATGAAAATCAGCATTTTTCTTATTATCGGATTTACATTCCCGTTCGTGAAGGGTTTGACAGAAAAAAACCCCATTCTTTTTCAGAATGAGGTTTTATCATCAGCTCAGTTTGCGTTTTGGAAGCTTGTCCATGTTATCCAGCATGACGCCGGTTCCGACCGCAACACAATCCATCGGGTTCTCAGCAACAAGAACAGGCACCCTCAGCTCTTCGGCAAGAAGCTGGTCAAGCCCGTTTAACAGCGCTCCCCCGCCGGTAATGATAACGCCGCGGTCGATGATGTCAGCGGACAATTCAGGCGGTGTTCTTTCAAGAACCTGCTTGGCGGCCTGCACAATGACGGCAACTGATTCACGAAGGGCTTCTTCTACTTCTTTGCTGTTTACTGTAATCGTTCTCGGCAGACCGGAAACCATGTCACGGCCGCGGATGGTGATTTCTTCATGACGTGCGTCTGGGAAAACCGTTGCGACCTTCACCTTAATATCTTCAGCGGTACGTTCACCGATCAGCAGCTTATACTCGCGTTTGATATAATTTAAGATTTCCATGTCAAACTTGTCCCCAGCCATCTTAATAGAAGAGGAGGTGACAATATCGCCCATAGAAATAACTGCGATATCTGTCGTACCGCCTCCGATGTCAACAACCATGTTACCGCTCGGCTGGAAGATTTCCATACCCGCGCCGATAGCGGCAACTTTCGGTTCTTCTTCAAGGTACACATGCTTTCCGCCGCTTTTTTCAGCTGCTTCTTTAATCGCTTTTTGCTCAACGGATGTAATATTCGTCGGGCAGCAGATCAGCATGCGCGGTTTTGAGAAAAGTCCTTTTACATTCAGCTTATTAATGAAATGTTTCAGCATGGCTTCTGTTACTTCGAAGTCTGCGATTACGCCGTCTTTCAGCGGACGGATCGCAACAATATTCCCAGGTGTACGTCCAACCATTCGTCTGGCTTCTTCACCGACAGCCAGCACTTTGCCGCTGTTTTTATCAAGTGCCACAACGGAAGGCTCATTCAGAACAATTCCTTTTCCTTTTACATGGATCAGTACATTTGCAGTACCGAGGTCAATTCCAATATCCCTTGCAAACATCTATTTATATCCTCCTTGATATCTGTTTCACAGTAAAATATCCACATTGTGCCCTAATTATATATATTATCATAATTTATCAAAAAAAAGCTGCTGAACGATATAAGTTCTTGACAAAATTTTGCGGATATTCGCGAAACCGCCCGGGAGGAGAAAAAAGGGCCCGGCAGACGTCAGGCGCTACGGCTGCTGAACGGGCTCCCCTTCAAGAATTTCATCCTTCTTGTACTTTAGTTTCGTCGCCTCTCCCCCTCTTAAATGTCTGATGGATTTATGATAATCGAGTATTTCTTTTACTTCATTCGCCAAGTCAGGATTGATTTCAGGCAGGCGCTCTGTCAGATCTTTGTGTACGGTACTTTTGGAAACACCAAACTCTTTCGCAATGACACGAACGGTTTTTTTCGTCTCCACGATATACTTGCCAATCTTGATTGTTCGCTCTTTGATGTAATCGTGCACACCACTCGACCTCCCCAGTTGGATGTGAGAAGTGTGAAATGAGATCCGTATTCTGTAACAGATTCACTGATGATGCAGCTTCTTCGTTGTCCGATTATATAAGAAGGTTTTAGAAATATGCCCACGATCCCTCACCTCAAACACTCTCTTTGATAGGTTTGTAACAGTGTATTAGCAATGAATTGGGAATATGCTAAAAACTCAATAAGGACAAGGGGCGGGTCATAATTTTCTGCTTTTTGGTCGGGGGGTTTACATCCGCGCGATCCTGCTGTAGAATGAAACAGCACAATTAGTTACTTAGGTAAGTTTTTTGAAAAGGAGAACGGAAATGATCCACGTCAACAGACGCCTCATTCACCAAATCAATCAATGCGCCCGCCTGATTACGAAGAAAGCCAATGAACGGCTGGAACCATTCGGCCTGTACTCCTCTCAATGGTCAATCCTATATTGCTTAAAAACGATCGGACCGATGACCCAAAAAGAAATCTGGTCCTATCTGAACGTAGAGGCGCCGACCGTTACCAGAACGATCAAACGCCTTGAAGAAAACGGCTGGATTCAGCGGGAACAGGGAGAAGACAAGCGGGAAAAGCTCGTCGTCCTGACGAAGGAAGCTGAATTGAAATACGACAGCATCAATCAAGAGATGCTGAAGTTCGAGGAAGACATGCTTGCGGATTTCCAAGATGGAGATAAGGAAGCTTTTTCTGAGTTTCTGAATGTGTTTTTAACGAAATAGAAAAGAAAGGGAAGTGCTGTACTTTTGAGTAAATCTGACTCGATCTGGACCAAAGATTTTATTATGGTCGTACTCGTGAATTTATTTGTCTTTGTGTTCTTTTATACATTTTTGGCCGTGCTGCCTATCTATATGATTCAGGAGCTTGGCGGCAGTGAATCGCAAGGAGGGCTTTTGATCAGCCTGTTCCTGTTATCTGCTATTATCACCCGTCCTTTTTCAGGGGCGATTATTGAACGGTTCGGCAAGAAAAGAATGACGATTGTATCCTTAGCGCTGTTCGCCCTGTCTTCTTATTTGTATTTGCCGCTACACAATTTCTATCTGCTGCTCGGACTGCGTTTTTTCCAAGGCATCTGGTTCAGCATTTTAACGACGGTTACGGGCGCAATTGCCGCTGACATTATTCCCGCCAAGCGGCGCGGCGAGGGGCTCGGTTATTTTGCGATGTCTATGAACCTTGCCATGGCGATCGGTCCTTTTCTCGGGCTGAGTCTTGTGAAAGTCATTTCGTTCCCGGTTTTCTTTACGATTTTTGCCGTATTTGTTTCTTTAGGCTTGCTGATTGCTTTTATGATTCGTGTGCCGGATCAAAACAACAGCGGAACGACTGTCTTCCGTTTTTCTTTCTCCGACATGTTTGAAAAAGGCGCGCTTAAAATCGCGATTGTCGGGTTGTCCATTTCTTTCTGTTATTCAAGTGTGACTTCATATTTATCCGTTTATGCAAAGACGATCCACCTGTTAGATGTCAGCGGCTATTTCTTCGTCTGTTTCGCCGTGACGATGATGGCCGCCCGTCCTTTCACAGGAAAGCTGTTTGACAGAGTGGGGCCGGGAATCGTCATCTATCCGTCGATTATCGTGTTCTCCGCGGGGCTTTGCATGCTGGCGATGACAAACAGCGCCCTCATGCTTCTCTTGTCCGGTGCCGTAATCGGTCTCGGATACGGCTCTATCGTACCGTGTATGCAGACGCTGGCGATTCAGAACTCGCCCGGACACCGTTCAGGCTTTGCGACGGCTACCTTCTTCACTTTCTTTGACAGCGGGATTGCCGGCGGATCCTATGTATTCGGCCTCTTTGTCGCTTCGGCCGGATTCCATTCGATTTATCTGGCAGCGGGGCTGTTCGTCCTGATTGCTTTGCTCCTGTATGGCTGGAGCCAGAAAAAAAGAACGCCGCTTGAAGCGGACGGAAACGTTTCAATCGCAGACTGATATGACAAAAAGCCGGGGGCAGCCCCCGGCTTTTTTTATTCGGCCGCTCTTTCCCGCACGATTCGTCCCGCCGCTTTTACATAAGGAGGATGAATATACATAAGCGCCGTATAACCGAGACATGACAAAATGACACCCGCAAACCAGGAGATATCATAGATGCCGGCGAACGCCGGGACGTACATCCCGATTAAAGAAATAAACGCGCCGAGAAAAGTCGCGGCAAAGGCCCGGTAATTATAGCCTTTGTAATAAGTGTACTGTCCGGTTTCCGAATAAAGGTCTTCAACTGAGAGCTGCCTTTTTCTGATGATAAAATAATCAGCCATCATCACCCCGGCCACCGGTCCGAGCATCCCGCCGATGAGCCCGAGAAACGCATAAACATTCGTGGCGCTCTCCATCAGCTTCCACGGTATTGTGAACAGAGCCAAAACGGCGGCCAAATACCCTCCCCTCCTGAATGTAATATACTTCGGCAGGACATTCGCCAAGTCATAGGCCGGTGACACGATGTTTGCCGCCACGTTAACCGAGACGGCGGCGATGCAAAGTGTGATGACCGAAAGAGCGATAACAAAAGGATTATCAAACCGGGCCAAAATCTCCACCACATCCCAAATCGGTTCTCCGAATGCTACCTGTGATCCGGATGTCACTGTAATGCTCGCAAACGCAAACAGCGCAAACGTTCCCGGCAGGCCGTAAAACTGGCCGCGAATCTGTTCTTTTTGCGACGCGGCGAACCGGGTGAAGTCAGGAATATTCAGAATCAATGTCGCCCATATCCCGATAATGCCCGTCACTCCGGCGGCAAACGGCCAAAACGTTTCAGAAAAGGTGTGGAACTTTCCCGGCTGTGAGTAAATCGGTCCGAGCCCGCCGGCAATATCTATCGCCCACCAGACCATGCCGCCGAAGACGAGATAAACAAGCGGGCCCGCCCACACTTCAAATTTTTTGATCGATTCCATGCCGTGCCGCAGCACAAGCAGATGAATGCCCCAAAAGAAAATGAACGACAGAAAACCCGGCAGATGAAGCCCGAGTATATTCCAATCTCCGCCGAGACTCCCCCAGCCCGGCCATATGTTCAAAAGCAGAATGTGCAAAGCCGTGCTCCCGGCAAATGTTTGAATTCCGAGCCACATGATGGCTGTAAACGCCCTGAGAAGCGCCGGAATGTTAGCCCCGTATATTCCGTAAGAAGCCCTGATAATGACCGGAAAAGGCAGTCCGTATTTCGTTCCGGCATGGCCGTTCAAGGCCAAAGCGGCGAACAAAATGAGTGACGCCGTCACGATAATGGCGAGCACCTGCCACGGAGAAAGACCGATCGCAATGAGCCCGCCCACAGTCGCGTAGGTCGGGATATTATGAATACAACCCATCCAGATGGATGCAAAATTCACCGCTTTCCATGTCCGTTCGCCGTCTTCTAAAGGCAGTAAATCTTTGTTGCTTAGCCGATCACTCGTTGTTTTTTTCATTTTCTCCCTCCCCTATGTGCGTTTTCCTTACATCACATGTGAAAAAATATAACTGAAAATTCCGTAAATAACATTGGTCGCTGTCGACAATAATCGTTTTGATTTTTGAGCACATTACACAAAAAAAGAGACGGGGAGAGCCCGTCTCTTTTTGTTGCGCCTGTTAAGAGGCTTTTTTGAGGAGAACCGAAAACCGGAACGCCATCAAAAGGCTTACAGCACCGACAACGATAAGAATCGTCCCAAGCATATGAAAATGGCCGGCGGTAATTTCTTTTCCGAAAAGAATGCCCAAAATGACAGAAGACAAAATCGAACCGAGATACCGGCAGGTCTGAAACAGGCCGGACGTTGTTCCGACCATGTCGGCGGGGCTCGTAGTCAGCATGGCCGCCTGAAACGTGACATTTCCGAAGCCGTAGCCGACACCCAGAACGGACAGGATCAACCCTTTTCCTATCATGGGCGCCTGAAGAAAGAAAAACGTTAACAGCACCGCCCCGATCGCAGTCAGGCAGGTTCCGGCAACAATCGGCTGAAGAAGCCCTTTCTTATCTATCCATTTTCCGGTCAGAGGCGACACCAGAATACTCATGCCCGACATAAACAGCATAATCAATCCGCTTGTCTGAACGGACAAATGCATTTCATCCTGAAAATAGCTCGGAAGCCCGAAAAAGATGCAGTAAAAGAATATATTCAGCAAAATAAATTGAATATACACCGACGATAGTTTCCGATGCGTTTTAAACAGCCTGACATCAATAAACGGCTTCTCTGTTTTCAGCTCGCGCCAGATAAACAGCCCGACAAACAAAAGCCCGAATACGCCTTCTGTATAGTGAGGCTTCGTACTGAAGGACAATAAAAACGACAGGAGAAGGATAATCGTCCCGGCAAACAGGAGTATCCCGATCGTATCAAGCTGGCGGAGCACGCCTTTCAAGCCGCCGATCTCGCGTTTTTCATCTTTCGGAAACATATACATTCCGAGAAAAAAGCTGAGAATGATAAACGGCAGATTGACGAAAAAGATCGCCGGCCACCCTCCCCAAACGATCAGAAAACCGCCGAGAGTCGGACCGAGCGCCGTCATGGCTGATGCAAAGATTGACAGGACGCCCAGCGCCGAAGCCTGCTTCTCCTGTATATTTGAACGGATCAATCCGACGCCGGACGGATATATCGCGCTGCTTCCGATCGATTGAAAAAGACGCATGATCAGCAAAGTCATAAAAGTCGGCGCAAACGGCGCGCCGACCGCCGAAACAGCAACAAGCAGAAGCCCGATCAAAAACAGCTTCTTCCTGCCGAGCATATCACCGAGCTTCCCGGTAACAGGCTGCGCCACCGCGCTGGCCAGATAAAAGGACGATATCAGCCAGGACACCGTTGTAAACGACAGGTGAAATTCATGCTGAATACTGTGAAGCGCAAGAGAAATCATCGACGAGTTCAATGGGTTCAGCATCGTCCCCGAAGCCACGGCCGTCAAGAACAGGACGCGGCTTTTTTTGGAGATTGTCATTTTGTCTGTGCGATAAATTCTTCCGTCGTCCGGCTTCTGCCGATTTTCGGGAAGATAAACTTGAGTGTCGCTTCGTGCTGTTCATCGCTGAATGTCGCCATCGCGTCAGTTACGAAAACTTGCTGATACCCGAGCTGAAAAGCTTCTCGCGCCGTGCTTTCCACACCGATGTTTGTCGCAATCCCGCATAACACAATCGTGTCGATTCCCCGTCTTCTGAGCTGAAGGTCCAGGTCCGTGCCGAAAAACGCGCCCCACTGCCGTTTTGTTACCGTATAATCGTTTTCTTTCACTCCGATGTCAGGCACAAATTCAGCCCAATCCGCCGGCGGAGCCGAATGGCCCGCCGCCTCTTCATCCGTCAGGGGCTTCAGCGCATCCGCTCCGTCATGAAAATCCACGTTCACAAAGCTGATAAATCCGCCTTTTTCCCGGAACACATCAATTAATTTTTTCGCGTTCGGCACAACGGTACCGCTTTTATCAATCGGCACAATGCCTTTTTGTAAATCAATAAGGACCAAAGCCGTTTTTTCAAATTGCAGATTTAATGATGTTGTCATAATGATTCCTCCTGATGCAGTTAGTGTTTCTCCCCCCGTTTATTTTACTCTTTCCCGGACAGGATTTCTTCCGCCGTGCTCCGGCGCTCTTTTATGGATATAAAGTCGCACGACACCCATTTGAAAAAGCAGCATTATGAACGCGAAAAATCATGTCAGATAACCTTACACGAAAATGTTTTATCGTTCTTTTTTCTCTATAATAATGAATTAATCACAATTACATTCTGAATGAGACGGAGGAATACAACATGCAGATGGGCGATACAGTATTTATGTTCTTTTGCGCTTTACTCGTGTGGCTGATGACCCCCGGGCTGGCTTTGTTTTACGGCGGAATGGTAAAAAGCAAAAACGTGCTCAGCACGGCGATGCATAGTTTTTCTTCTCTCGCCATCGTATCCGTCGTTTGGGTTTTGTACGGATATTCACTTGCTTTTTCCCCCGGCAATACATGGCTTGGCGGGATTGAATGGGCCGGGCTGAAGGGGGTCGGCTTTGAACCCGGAAGTTACAGTGATACGATCCCGCATTCCTTGTTCATGATGTTCCAAATGACGTTTGCCGTACTGACGACGGCCATTATTTCCGGAGCATTTGCTGAACGCATGAGATTCAGTGCTTTTCTTGTATTTTCCTTTTTGTGGGCTTCCCTCGTATATACGCCCGTTGCGCACTGGGTATGGGGCGGCGGCTGGATCGGCCAAATGGGCGCTCTTGACTTCGCAGGCGGAAACGTCGTCCACATTTCTTCCGGAGTCGCCGGGCTTGTGCTGGCGATTGTGCTCGGAAAACGCAAGGACGGCACGGCGGCTTCCCCTCACAACTTAATTTACACGTTCTTGGGCGGAGCGCTCATCTGGTTCGGATGGTTCGGCTTCAATGTCGGCAGCGCCCTGACGCTTGACAGTATCGCGATGTTTGCCTTCATTAACACAAACACCGCGGCTGCAGCCGGAATTATCGGCTGGATTTTAATCGAATGGATGCTGAATAAAAAACCGACCATGCTGGGCGCTGTGTCAGGCGCTATCGCCGGGCTTGTCGCCATTACGCCGGCTGCCGGGTTCGTTACGCCGTTCTCTTCCATCGTAATCGGTTTCATCGGCGGGCTTGTCTGCTTTTGGGGCGTTTATTGGCTCAAAAAGACTTTCGGTTATGATGATGCGCTTGACGCTTTCGGCCTGCATGGGATCGGCGGGACATGGGGCGGCATCGCGACCGGTTTATTCGCCACCACTTCCGTCAATGACGGCGGGGCAAACGGGCTGTTTTACGGCGATCCGGGACTGCTCTGGAAGCAGATTGCGGCCATTGCGGCAACCTATGTATTTGTATTTATTGTCACTTTCGTTATCATTAAAATTGTAGGTCTGTTCATTCCCCTGCGCGCCAGTGAAGAAGAAGAGTCACTTGGGCTTGATTTAACGATGCACGGGGAAAAAGCATATCAGGACTTATAAAGTGAGGAGTGGCTTAGATGAGCGGTCAAATGTTCAAGGTAGAAATCGTTACGCGTCCGGCTAAGTTTGAAACATTGAAACAGGAACTCGGTAAAATCGGAGTCACATCGCTGACCTTCTCCAACGTACACGGCTGCGGCCTTCAAAAAGCCCACACCGAACTGTACCGCGGAGTCAAAATTGAAAGCAATGTGTATGAACGGCTGAAAGTGGAAATCGTTGTCAGCAAGGTCCCCGTTGATCAAGTCGTGGAAACGGCGAAAAAAGTGCTGAAAACGGGAGAGCCCGGAGACGGAAAAATATTCGTCTATGAAATCGGAAACACGATTAATATCCGCACCGGAGAAGAAGGACCAGGAGCTTTATAAACAGGCAGAACGCCCGGAGACAGAAATGTCCCGGGCGTTTTTTTCGGGCTTCATTAAAAAGAAGAAACCTTTTTTTCATGCGGGACAGGCCGCTTATGCCGTACGGGTTGTTTTTTCGCATATGTACTGATATTGACCAGTATGCCGCACAAAAACAGCGTCATAATCAATGAAGAACCGCCGTAGCTGATAAACGGAAGCGGCACACCCGTAACCGGGAGAAGTCCGCTCATCGCTCCCAAATTCAATACAACCTGAAACATTAATTGAAACGTAATTCCGATGGCAAGAAGCTTCCCGAACGGGTCATCAGCCCGCACGGCCGTTTTTACGCCGAGAAGCATTAACGCAAAATATAATCCCAAAACGATCAGAACACCGAATATCCCCAGCTCTTCGCTGATCACGGCCATAATGAAATCGGTATGCGCCTCAGGCAGATAGTTCATTTTTTCAACACTGTTTCCAAGCCCTCTTCCGAAAAACCCGCCTCCGGAAATAGCAAAATAGGATTGAATCAGCTGATAGCCGTCCCCGTTCGCGTCACCAAACGGATTGGTAAAGGAAACGAGGCGCTTCACACGATAGGAAGCGGAAAATGCGAGATAAACAACCCCGGACACCGCCGTCGCGCCGAGCACGAACAGATGGCGCTTTTTCAAGCCGGCACATAATAAAATCGACCCGCACGCCGCCAGGATTAAGGAAGCCGTCCCTAAATCAGGCTCCGCCAATGTCAGCAGAAAAGCAGTTCCCAAAATCACTAAAGGCGGCAGAACCCCTTTCACAAATTGATGAATGTACGGCTGCTTTTTCGTATAAATCGAAGCGAAATACAAAATCATCGCGATCTTCGCCAATTCAGACGGCTGTACGACAAGCGGGCCCGCTCCCAGCCACCTGCGGGAAAAATTCCGCTCCAGCCCGATTCCCGGTATCAATACGAGCAGCAGCAATACCAGCGAACCGACCACAAACAGCGGTACAAGCCGCGCATACCGCTTATACGGCAGACAGGCGGCAAATAGAAATAAGCATAATCCGATCAGTAAAGAGGCACTCTGCTTATGGAAGAAATAGGATGGATCTCCGTACCGCTGAGACCCCATCACATCACTGGCGCTGTACACCATTAACAAGCCGAATCCGCAAAGCAGCATAATGACAAACACAAGCGGCAGATCGGCGTTTTTCAAACGTTTCAGCAACGGACAAAACTCCTTCGGCTATTCTTTTCCCGCATACTTGACGCACAGTAATACAGTCACGTTTCATTCTGTTTACTTTTTTATGATTATTTTTAATACCAATTGTGTCTCATAGAAAAAAGCATTACACTGTTCATATAAAATAAAGATAAAAGGTGATATTTGTGAATTACGAACTATTTAAAGCGATCAATGGTTTGTCGCACCATAGTGCCATTCTCGACTCTATCATGGTATTTATTACGGAATACGCCATTTACGCCTACGCCCTTTTCCTGCTTGCCATGTGGCTGTTCGGAAGCACAAAAGGCAGACAAAACGCCCTGTACGCGGGCTTCACGGGTGTTGCAGCGCTTATCGTCAACTACCTCATCACGAAGGTCTATATCGAGCCGCGCCCCTTTGTCGAGCATACGGTTCATACGCTGATCCCTCATGCCGCGGATGCTTCATTTCCGAGTGACCATACGACAGGCGCTTTGGCGATTTCAATTGCGATTCTGTTCCGCAACAAAAAACTCGGCTGGCCGCTTGTGATTTTCGGCCTTTTGACCGGCTTCTCAAGAATTTGGGTCGGCCACCATTATCCGATCGATGTGCTCGGAAGCATTATCGTTTCCCTCATTGTCGGATTCCTGCTGTTCAGATTTTCAAATGTGCTTCGTCCGATTGTCGATCTGATCGTGCGAATCTATGAAAGTATCGTTCATAAAAGCAAATCGACAAACCATAATATATAAAAAAAAGCCGGCGTCTGTCGGGACTGACCCCCGTTTTTGAGACAGGGATCAAAACACCTTTAAGCAGCCAGCTGTCGGTATGTGACCGGCGGCTGGTTGTTTAGTTTCGTTTGAATACGAATGTTGTTATAATAGTGTATATAGGTTTCGACAGTTTGTTCTACGATGGTCGTCGTAGTGCTTTCCAACCTGTCGAGGTAGAACGTTTCAGACTTTAGTGAGGAATGAAACGATTCGATGGAGGCATTATCAGCGGGCGTCCCTTTGCGGGACATGCTCATGGTAATGCCTTTTGTTTTAACAGCTTTCTGATACTCATAAGATGTATAAACAGAACCTTGGTCACTATGTAACACACAGTTCTCTGGCAGTGCGGGCAGCTGATCAAGTGTGTGTAAGACAAAGTCTGTGTCCTGTCTATCGCCAATCGTAAAAGCAATCACTTCTCCATTGTATAAATCCAATATACTGGAAAGATACAATTGTTTCTGCCCATAAGGCAAATATGTGATATCCGTTACTAGCTTTTCCAGAGGGCGATCAGACTGAAAGTTCCGATCCAATATATTCTCGGCCACGGCATATGGCTGCCCATTCTTCTTGCGCTTTTTCACCTTAACCCGGCATTGCCACTGATTCTTCTGCATAATGCGCTGAACCGTTTTATGATTCATACGCATTCCCTTTTTTAATATGGCTGTGATTTTCCGATAGCCATATCGATACTTGTGTTCTCGGCACAACGTGCCGATTTGTTTTTCTAAATGGTATTTAGGGTTATCTTTCATCAGATTCTTCTTCCAACGATAATAAGATGCTCGTGAGATACCTAAATGAATACAGATATCCTTTATGGTCATTGTGCTGCGCAATGCTTCTACAAGCTCGACTGGCGTTTCGCTATCAGCTTCCTTTCCAATTCGTTGTACTTTTTTAACACTTCATTCTGTTGTCTCAGATAACGATTTTCTGCCTGCAGTTTCTCTAATTCGGAAGAATACTCTGGACCTTTTCCATAAGAATATTGCTTTCCGACAGGTTGTTCGAATCGATGTGTGTCCCCAGCTTTATACCACCTGACCCATGTCTGCACCTGCGTCTTATTCTTTATATTCAATTCCTGCATGATCTCCTTCACAGGCACGCCCGCCAATCTCATTTCTACAGCCTTCTGTTTGACTTCAACCGGATAACTCACTCTTGCCCTCATAGAAAAACACCTCCAAGTCTAATTTCGGATAACAACGATCCGTTTTCAAACTTGAAGGTGTTTTTTGTTTGTCTCATATTATGGGGTCAGTCCCGTCACAGACTGCCGGTTTTTGTATGTTTGGCTGTATGCTTTTTCCTTTGTAAAGCACAGAATGCGGCAATGCCGAGACTGTCAATCAGCACATCGCGGAGGCATCCGTTTCTGCCGAAAAAGAGCTGGACGATTTCTGTCAGGAAAGCGGCGGCCAATGCATACAGCACCGCCCTCTTCATGCGCCTGCGCTCCCTGAAAAACAAATAGGCGAGCACAAAAAATGAAAACGCGTGCCCGAGCTTTTGAATCGCCGCTTCCGGTATGGCGAGCTCCGCCATATCGAACACAAAGAAACCGGACACATCCGGATGCGGCGTGAAACGGAAGGACACCGTCTGCGACACAATCATATCGTGAAAGCTTTCAGTCAAAGCCGAAACGAAAACAAAGACGAGCCACCCGGCCGCCAGACATTTATTCATTCAGCATCTCCTTCGTTTTATACTAGTATAAAGGCACATGCGGCAATATGAAAAGCGCCTATCAGAGCTGATAGGCGCTTTGGGATCAAGATTACTTGCCCGAATCTTTCATTGAGCCGTCATCTTTACCATCTGTCTTGTCTTTTGTGCCGTCCTCTTTGTCACCTGGTTTTTCTTCGGTTTCTTTTTTAGGCGTCACATCTTTTTTCTCGGAAGACTGCTGAATTGACCCTTCCGTTTCTTCTGTCACAGCGTTTTTCTCTTCAGCCGCCGCTTTTTCAATAGATGTTACCGGCTTGTCCATAAAATTGAGCGGGTTCATCGCTACGCCGTCCTTGCGGATTTCAAAGTGCACGTGATTTCCGCTTTCTTCACTGTAAAGATTTTTTCCGGATTTACCGATAACCTGGTTCTGCTTTACTTTGTCGCCCTGATCCACGCTGACTTCAGATAAAGACTGATAGACAGTAGACAGGCCGTCTGAATGTTCAATTTCAACCACATACCCCAGTACCGGGTCTTTAGCAGCTTTAACAACCGTACCGCTCAGAGAAGCAGAAACATCAAATGATTTTCCGTCTTTCTCAGCTAAGTCAATTCCTTTACTGAGGCTGTACGTGTTATTATAGTTAACAAGTGCTGCTTCTTTCTCTTTTTTTGCGGCATCAGTTTCATAAAACTTTTTCACAACAGAAACATTTTCAGAATGAGCAGCCGGCATTGCGACGTTTTCCATTGACTTGCCTACTTCGACGGCATCGTCTTTGCCGCTGTCATACGCGGAGTTTCCTCCGTTGTTCGTCAGATTGTCCTTCACATCATTCGAAACGGATTGATACCAAAGGACAGCTGTTAAAATGACGGCCGCACTGACTAAGTAGATTGCAGGGAATATCCAGCGTTTGCGAAAAAACCGCTGAAGTTTTTTGACTTGAGAAGTTTTCTTTTCTTCCTCTCTCATTTGTTCATCACCTCAGCAACATTCTGAACACTTTTCTGAAAATATATACACATCCATAAAAAACTTTTTTGGAAATAGTATGTGCAGATTGCACTTGATTATGTAATAAAATGTGAAGGGAGATCCCGGAATATGAATTTGACCCTGCGCAAAGCCGTATTGGAGGATTTAGATGCGGTGGTGGCCATATACAACTCGACGATTGCCTCACGAATGGTAACGGCTGATACGGAAGAAGTGACGCCCGAAGACCGGATGGATTGGTTTTTGCGGCACACGGACCGGCGCCCGCTGATGGTCGCGGAAGATGAAACCGGCAAAGTGGCGGCCTGGATCAGCTTTGAAACGTTTTACGGCCGTCCGGCCTATGACAAAACGGCGGAGATCAGCATCTATCTGCATCAGGATTGCCGCGGCAAAGGAGCAGGAAGCTTTCTGCTGAAAGAAGCCCTGGCACTCGCTCCGGCAATCGGCATCCGCAGCCTGATGGCTTTTATCTTCGGACATAATGTGCCGAGCATTAAGCTGTTTGAAAAATTCGGTTTTACCGAATGGGGCGTATTCCCGGGTATCGCCGAAATGGACGGAAAACGATATGACTTGAACATTTTAGGGAGAGAACTGTCATGATCACCATCGATAAAGAGAAAGACGAAAACCAGCCGCTCAATAAAAAAGCCCGTTCCCTTGCCGACATCGCCAAATGGGGAAAGATCACCGCCGTGTTTCTGATCATCACGGGCTCTCTTTCCGCTCTGTCAGCCATTGTGACGCTGCTCGGAGCCATTCCGGGGGTCCTGCTCATCATTTCCGGCGTCATGCTGATGCGCTCGGCAAAAGCGGCTGCCGCACTTCAGGAAGGACTAGAAGAAAACGAGGAAGAAAGTATGCTTGCACATTACGCGTCATTTATCAAAATGCAGTTTTTTTATGCGGCATCCAGTGTGGTATTGGGCATTCTCGCTTTTATTTTAGTCGTCATCTTCGCTGTCATCGGAATTATCGCTTATCACAGCACTGATACGTATGACACGCCTGATTCATATTACTATGAGAACGACCCGGTGTTTGAATGACAAAAAGAGCTGATCGCGCGTCAGCTCTTTTTTAATAAAGCATTTCTTTTTTCCGGTCTTCTTCCGTTAAAAATTCAATAAAGCTCTTCATCGCAGACGGCTCCTCGGCAATCAGCCGGGTATAGGCGCTTTTCCGTTCCTCGGACAGAATATCGCTTTTTCTGATTCTGTTCAGCATATAAAGGCGGATCGTTTTTTGCACCTGTTTCCGCTGATAGCAGGCTTCCTTAAAAAACGCAAGACCCAGAGCCGCAAGGAGGGCAAAAATGCCGGCCGATACGAGAGCTCCTCTCCCGGAAGGGGCCTGAATCAAAAGCGATGCCAGATGAAACAGACTAAAAGCGGCGAGCGGGAAAGCAAGAAAACGGTAAATGATGCTTTTTTTCATCAGCGGCGCGATGGCGATTTGTATTTTCTGAATTTCTTTTTTTATGAATCCCGGCAATTGTTCCGCATGCTCCAGCTTCATGCCCTCTCCCCTTTGCTGTCATTTTTGTCTTCTTTTTCATATATGCATATTTTACCGCACCCGGAACTTTCTTTGAAAGAAAACTGCATTCATCTTTGATTCCGGCTCTTTATTCTTTCAAAATGTCAATGTTATAATTTGAAATGGGAATCAGATTGCTGCACTTGTCGGAATACTAATGGGCACAGTCTTGATAAATATGATATAGCGGGGTTGCAAAGTGAGCATTTCATTTATTTTATTCGGATTTTTTTTCGTTTTAAATATACTTTTGGCCGTCATCATGATTTTCAAAGAAAGACGCGATGCCAGCGCTTCATGGGCTTGGCTCTTGGTTCTTTTTTTTATTCCCATTTTAGGGTTTATTTTATACCTGTTATTCGGCCATAACCTGAGACGCAAGCATCTGTTTCAGTGGGAAGACCGTAAAAAAATCGGGATTGAAAAGCTGCTGAAGTCTCAGCTGAAGGATCTGAAGTCGAGGCAATTCCAATTTAACAACAGGGCGACTGTGGATAATAAAGACCTCATCTATATGCTTGTCATGAACAACCACGCAGTCTTTACAGAGGATAATTCGGTGGAGATTTTGACGGACGGGCGCGATAAGTTCAAACGCTTAATGAAGGACATTTCCAACGCAAAAGATCACATTCACCTTCAATACTATATTTATAAAGGTGATGAACTGGGAAAAAAATTGCGCGATGCCTTAGTGAAAAAAGCACGCGAAGGCGTAAAAGTCAGAGTGTTATATGATGAACTCGGTTCAAGATCACTCAGAAAAAAATTCTTCAAACCGCTGCGGGACGCCGGCGGCCATGTGGAAGTCTTTTTTCCTTCCAGGCTTCGTCCGATTAATTTGCGGCTCAATTACCGGAATCACCGCAAGCTCGTCATCATTGACGGCGAAACCGGCTATGTCGGCGGCTTTAACGTCGGAGATGAATATCTCGGCCTGAATCCGAAATTCGGCTACTGGCGCGATACGCACCTCAGGCTTCAAGGCACGGCGGTACACGCCATTCAGACACGGTTTATCCTCGATTGGAACCAAGCCTCCCATCATCATACGCTCACATACGTTCCGAATCATTTTCCGGAATGCGAGCCGAAGGGCAATGTCGGGATGCAGATTGTCACGAGCGGACCGGACTCAGAATGGGAACAAATTAAAAACGGCTATATCAAGATGATCTCAACGGCAAAACGGTCAATCCTGATTCAGACGCCTTACTTTATTCCTGACTCAAGTCTTTTAGATGCCCTCAGGATCGCCTGTCTGTCAGGCATCGACGTCAAAATCATGATTCCGAACAAGCCGGATCACGCTTTCGTTTACTGGGCGACTTTATCTTACATCGGCGATCTTTTGAAAGCCGGAGCCTCAGTCTACATTTACGATAACGGCTTTATTCATGCAAAAACGATTGTCGTCGATGATGAGACGGCTTCAGTCGGTACGGCGAATATCGACGTCAGAAGCTTCAGACTTAATTTTGAAGTCAACGCCTTTATTTATGACGTCACCATTGCGAAAAAACTCATTTCCTCATTTAAAGAAGATCTGCTCGTCTCCAGAAAATATACGTATGAAGAATATCAGGAGCGTTCGCTGCGGATCCGCATTAAAGAATCGATTTCAAGACTTCTTTCGCCGATTTTGTAATTCCCGGGGTGTTTCTCGGGAATTTTCTGATACAAAAACGGACACGGCATGAAAAAACACATTTTATATTCAAAAGAATGACCTAATAGTGTATAAATGAAAAGTGAGTATTTTTTTGTAAAGGAGTGCCATAGTTTGAAACCTGAATCAGTGAATCGTTCGCTTATTTCTATTTCGAAATGGGGAAAAGCGACAGGTATTTTATTTATTATTATGGGTGCGTTTGCGGCGCTGTCGGGCGCGTTTTTCTTTTTAATCGGAGCCATTCCCGGCGTTCTGCAGATCATTGCCGGCATTTTTCTGATGCGCTCGGCAAATGAAGCGGGACAGATGGCGGAGCAGTTCAATGAACTGACAGAGGAACATATGCTGGAAAATTATGCAAAGTTCGTGAAAATGCAGGGGATCTACCTGATTGTGACGGTCGGCTTGTCCGTTCTCGGTATCGTTCTCTTCATTGTCCTCATGACGCTCGGCATCGTGGACGGCGTGTTTAATAATATTGATGCCAATACATATTAAAAAGGAAAATCCCGGCGCATCCGCCCGGGATTTTTTCTTATTCCGCTTCTCCGACAACGGGAAAGTTTTTCTGCTTTGGATTTTCCAATTCGTTCAATACGGCGATGGCATAATGGCGCAGCTGATGCAGCTGTCTGCAAATATTCTTTCAGACATTCCGGCTTCAGCCAGACGTGTCGCCATCACATCAAAAAAGCTTTTCCTCAGAGTTTCAATTGAAATCACTCAATTGTTCGACTGTTCCTGATCAGGTTTAGAAGCAAGAATTGTGATTCTGCAAAATAAGGATAAAAGCCCTGATGGAACAAGACCACTTATCATACAGTTTTTTGGGTATTTGTAATTAAATTACAATTGTTCTTAATATTCACTCATGTATTCATGCTATTATATTGAAAGGAACGATCAAAAGCGTTGGCGTTCGTTAAATATTTACGAGTGCTCCTCATGTCAAAGTCAGAAAAAATAGTATAGGAGGTAACATATGTTTAAGTTTAAAAAGAAATTCTTAGTTGGATTGACGGCAGCTTTCATGAGTATCAGCATGTTTTCGGCAACCGCCTCTGCAGCTGGCACAGATTACTGGCAAAATTGGACTGATGGGGGCGGAACAGTCAACGCTGTCAATGGATCTGGCGGGAATTACAGTGTTAATTGGTCTAATACCGGAAATTTCGTTGTTGGTAAAGGCTGGACTACAGGCTCGCCATTTAGAACAATAAACTATAATGCCGGAGTCTGGGCGCCGAATGGCAATGGATATTTGACTTTATATGGCTGGACGAGAGCACCTCTCATCGAATATTATGTAGTGGATTCATGGGGTACTTACAGACCTACCGGAACGTATAAAGGTACTGTAAAGAGTGATGGAGGTACATATGACATATATACAACGACACGTTATAACGCACCTTCCATTGATGGCGATAACACTACTTTTACGCAGTACTGGAGTGTTCGCCAGTCGAAGAGACCGACCGGAAGCAACGCTGCAATCACTTTCAGCAATCATGTTAACGCATGGAAGAGCCATGGAATGAATCTGGGCAGTAATTGGGCTTATCAAGTCTTAGCGACAGAAGGATATAAAAGCAGCGGAAGTTCTAATGTAACAGTGTGGTAACAGCTCATCTTTAATTAGGGGCAGCTAACGGGCTGCTGATCGTTCCTAGAGAAATTTTATAATGATTGTTAAGAGGCGAACGGTTTTGGCATTGCCGGAGGCAGGATATCATTTTTTGTTTAACTTGCTCACAGCTGACACCTTCACATAAGTCTTAAGCAAAATAAAAATATCCCGGCAACCGCCTCCTTTAGTTCCGGAGGATTTCTTCATTAAACAGATCGCAATCCGCATCCAGGCGTGTCTGAATATGGAGCCAAAACCGTGATTTCCTCATTATCCATTGTAACCATTTCTGTTACACCTATAGCGGCATGAACCCATCTCTTTTTAACAAAAGAGATGATTCATTACATCATAAAGGGACTTGCTCGCAAGTTCATTCTCCATTGCCCGCTGTACGCTTCCGAACGTCTCATCGAGCGCGCGCTGAATATTTTTGCCGACCGGACAGTCGGGGTTCGGATTGTCGTGAACCGCAAAAAGCTCTTCCTTATTCTGCACCGCCCTGTAAACCTCTAAGAGGGTGATCTCCGACGGATCTTTTTTCAGGCTGGCTCCCGGAACACCCGCTCGGGATGTCAGAATACCCGCTTTTTTCAGCTGGCTGATCGTTCTCCGCACGACGACGGGATTGGTGTTTACGCTGCCCGCAATCATATCCGATGACGCCCGTTCATCCGTTGAGATCAGCGATAGAATGTGAATGGCCACAGCAAGACGGCTGTTAATCATGTTTTTCACCACCGTTGTAACCGAAATAGTTACATTTCATTTGTTTGTCAACTACTAATATACACTAAAACGGGCGGCAGGATGAAATCAAGTTGGCAATAGAGGTGTAAACAGGCCGGCGGGAAACCGGCCGAAGAGGGATTAAAATAAGAAATAACGCTGTCCGAGCGGAACATAGCTGACGGGCTGGCATGCCAGCTCTTCTCCGTCGGCGAACACCTGATAAGTTTTCGGATCGACTTGTATATTCGGCATCGCGTCATTCAGCTTCATGTCGAGCTTACTCAGCTTACGGATATTCCGTACGGGAGAAATCATTTTTTCAAGGCCGAGCTTTTCCGGCACACCGTTTGCGATACCGGCCTGGGACATAAATGTAATAGAGGTATTTCGGTTTGCTTTACCGTATGATGCGTACATCTGCCGCATAAACACGGGCTCAGGCGTCGGAATGGAAGCATTCGGATCTCCCATCTGGGCGCGGGCGATCATGCCGCCTTTGAGCACAAGTTCAGGTTTGACGCCGAAGAAAACCGGGTCCCATAGTACAAGGTCGGCGAGCTTTCCTTTTTCAACGGAACCGACTTCATGGCTCAGGCCGTGAGTGACGGCCGGGTTGATCGTGTATTTGGCGATATAGCGTTTGGCGCGCACATTGTCATTGCCGTTTTCTCCTGATAGAGCGCCGCGCTGTTTTTTCATTTTATCGGCCACCTGCCATGTCCGGATAATCACTTCTCCCACCCTGCCCATCGCCTGCGAGTCAGATGACGTCATGCTGATCGCGCCGATATCGTGCAGAATATCCTCCGCCGCAATGGTGGCCGCTCTGATGCGTGAATGACTGAACGCCACGTCTTCAGGCACTTTTGAATCTAAATGATGGCAGACCATCATCATATCAAGATGCTCGTCCATCGTGTTGACGGTATACGGGATCGTCGGCGTCGTAGAGGACGGCAGGATATTGGCGTAAGATGCGAGTTTCATAATATCCGGTGCGTGGCCTCCGCCGGCTCCCTCTATGTGATATGTATGGATAACCCGGTCGCCGATCGCA
This sequence comes from Bacillus sp. JNUCC-21, assembly GCF_041222765.1. Taxonomy (NCBI): domain Bacteria; kingdom Bacillati; phylum Bacillota; class Bacilli; order Caryophanales; family Bacillaceae; genus Bacillus; species Bacillus sp. JNUCC-21. The sequence goes on from NZ_CP166019.1 coordinate 3,779,345, forward strand.
TCAAGCGTATTTTCTAAAAAGCCCGCTTCATTTATCGTGTCTGTATGGATCGCCACCTGAATGTCCGCCTCATCCGCTGCTTCCATGCAAGCTTTAATGGCGCTTGGCGTTGATCCCCAATCTTCATGCAGCTTCAGGCCGATCGCGCCTGCTTCCACCTGCTCGATCAGCGGCGCTTTATCGGATGCATTCCCTTTTCCTAAGAAACCGACATTGATCGGAAACTCCTCGGCCGCTTCCAGCATTCTCGACATGTACCATGCACCGGATGTACAAGTCGTCGCTTTACTTCCCGTCGCAGGACCCGTTCCGCCGCCGAGAAGCGTGGTCACGCCTGAAGAAAGCGCGACTTCCATCTGCTGCGGGCAGATAAAGTGGATATGCGTATCCACCCCGCCGGCCGTTACGATTTTCCCTTCGCCGGAAATGACTTCTGTTCCGGCACCGATAATCATGTGCGGGTCCACCCCATCCATAATATCAGGATTGCCGCTTTTTCCGACGCCGACAATCCGGCCGTCCTTCACCCCGATATCCGCCTTGACGATTCCGGTATAATCCAGGATAACGGCGTTTGTAATGACCAGATCAAGCGCTCCGTCTTTCCCGGTGATACGCCCGTTCTGCCCCATGCCGTCCCGGATTGTTTTCCCTCCGCCGAAAATCATTTCTTCACCGTAATTCGTGAAATCTTTTTCGACTTCAATCCATAAATCCGTATCTCCGAGTCTGACTTTGTCTCCCGTTGTCGGTCCGAACAGTTCTGCGTATTGCTCACGTGACATTTTCATCGGATCGCCTCCTCCATCCATCCGGCTTTTTTAAGATTTGACAGAGTCTTCTCTTTTCCCCGCTCATCCATATACGTATCGGCCATGCCGTTGAGACCTCTGACCGTTTTTCGCCCTCCGATTTCCACGAGCGTGACGGTTTTCTCTTCTCCCGGTTCAAAACGGACAGATGTGCCTGACGGGATATCAAGGCGCATGCCGATTGCTTTGTCCCGATTGAAGGAAAGGGCGCCGTTGGCTTCGGCAAAATGAAAATGCGATCCTACCTGCACTGACCGTGTTCCGTTATTGGTGACTGACACCTCCAGCGTCTTCCGGCCTTCGTTAATGGTGATGATCCCCTTTGCGACTTGAATCGCTCCCGGCTTCATGACTTCACCTCCGCCTTGATCGGCTGATGAACGGTGACAAGCTTAACCCCGTCCGGGAACGTCGCTTCCACCTGAATGCTGTCCAGCATTTCCGGAACGCCTTCCATAACGTCTTTTTCCGTCAATACATTGCGGCCGGATTCCATCAGCTCAGCAACGCTTTTTCCGTCTCTCGCGCCTTCCATCAGATAACAGGTCAAATATGCGGCGGCTTCGGGATAATTCAGCAGAACGCCGCGCGCCTTCCGCTGCTTAGCGAGCTCTCCCGCCGTAAAAATAAGCAATTTTTCTTGTTCAACCGGTGTCAGTTTCATCTGTATTCCCCCTTAGTGATAGTCAAACACAATCCGCATGGTCATACCGAAACGATGCAGGCGGCCGTCACCCCCTTCACCTCATGAAATGTTAAGTGATAAAAGTTATTCGACGGTGAACGACCCGATTCCTTTTGCAGAAATTACCGATTTCTCATTTTTTTCTTCAACAAACGTTTAATCAAATGTGAAGAAAGGTTACATTCTTTGTGAATATTATAAAGAAATCGCCGGTGAATTTATAGAATATTTAAAAATTTAGTGAATATTAACCAAATGAACTGGAATTTTTGTCATTTCTCATAACAAAAAGCCCAAAATATTTTGGGCTTTTGCTGTGTTTCACTATCAAATTAATCATCACTGAGTTTATCTTTCGTTTTGCCGACACCCTTTTGCAGGCTGCCTTTCGCTTTGTCTTTTTTACCTTCCGCTTTTAAGTCGGACTTGTTTGCCATGTCGCCTGCTTTGTCCTTTGCTTCCCCTTTCATTTTGTTCATGCCGCCTTTTACTTTGTCTTTTAAACCGTTATCTTGACTCATGATCTCTTCAGCTCCTTTTTTGTTCTGTGTACTTGTTTTCTTCCCTTTCAGCCCGAACACAAACATGTAAACTCTCAATTATTGATTTCACAGCGTTCCCCGTAGCGGAGCACTTTGTAAACAGCCAATCCGTCTGACAGCTTATTATCCCCGTATTGCACCGGCAGAAGGGCAAAGAAAACATAATAAGTTGAAAAATAGACAAATTGGTAAAAAAATAAGTTTGGCTCGAGGACATCTTTCATGATCAGCAGATTTATTAAAAAGATAGAAGCGAGATTAAACAGACAGCCTCCGGAATAGACGAGCGCGCTCGTCAGGCGGTTATCTATCCGCAATTCGCCGAACTTGCAGAAAGAATCTATGAAGTAGATACGCCGAACCTGAATCGGCCCTACTTTTAGAAGACGTTTCCCCATTCCGATATCCAATGACGCCTTGCCTCCGAACAGCATGGCCATAAAGCTGTGCCCCGACACATGGATGACAGACACCATCGGCAGAATGATGAGAAATGATACGAAAAACTTTATCATATCATTGAATCCGAACAACAAATCCCCCCCTCGCATATGCTTTTTTCTCTCTTTTGCGATTTTTCCGTTTTTTTCTATGATCAAACGTTATAATGTGCATAAAAAAATAACCATCTGCTGATCAGATGGTTAAGAAAATTATATATCGTATAAACACTGTTCTTTTTGAATGTTTTCTCTCATGCGAATCGCTTTTTCATAAAAATACGCCGCTTCTTTATATTGCTCATGTGCGCTTGTGTAAACGGCGGCCTCCAAGGCGAAATCTTCAATATACACATACAGCGATTTTTCATTCATATAGTCAAACACTTCATGGATTAAATCCATATTGAGTGACTCCAAATAAAGCGCTTGTAAAAACTTATACTTCTCTAAACTGAATCGATCGCCCCGTTCTTTCGCGATCATGACCCCTCTTTCATAATAGGTAAGGGCCGCTTGGTCATCATGCAGCCTGAAAAGGGTGTGCGTTAAGCTGAACAGCGCCTTCGGAAGCTGTTCAAGCTGATGCTCTTCAAAAACGGGAACCGCTTTTCTAAAGTACCGGGCCGCTTCATCCAGATCTCGCTTTTCAGAATAACAATTCCCCAGATTGTAAAGCGAAGACCCGATCAGGCGGGGCTGTCCTTCAAGCAAAGAAAGGCGGAGGGCTTCGTCTAAATGCTCAAGCGCTTTGTCGTAGTTTTTGCAGTCGATGTAGTTTCCTGAGATGACGAAATGGCATTGAATTCTCCGCACTCTGTAGAAATCGTGTTTCATATACGTATCCAGCGCCTGAATCCCGTGATTCATGGAAAAATGAGTCTGCTTCATGACATAAAACACTTCAGACATCTTGAAATGGAATTCCGCCCTCTCTATATCATCCTCGACAAATGAAAGGAGTTTTTCCGCTTTCCGGTAAAAAGAAATAGCCGCAACATAGTTATTGTGATCGAATTCATACATCCCTCTGAACAAATGGAAATAATACTCAGACAGTCCCGATATGCTGTCCGTGCTTTCGATCGTCTTTTGCAGCTCGCTGTACTGAATCTGTGATTGTTCGGTGCATTCCGGCTTGACGTAATCAAGCATAATATGATGGCGGTAGCTGATCAGCTGATAATATAACAGCAGCAGCTGGTCTTCCTCCATACGTTGTATATCCTCATCAATTTCCTCTTTCAGCTTTATGGCATCAGCCGCTTGAAACGCTAAAATGTGCTTGTACCATTTGTTGATCTTGACTCCAACTTGAGATGACGGAATCTCGTATGCGGTCATGCCCCTTTCACAACCTTTTCTAATTTCTATTGGTTATATTTTAACATATTGTATGGCTTTGGAATTGCATAACTTGATTGTCCTGCATCAAAATTCCTATCATATATTTCGGCTGTCATCGGTATTTTTTGAACAGACCGCTCTCATATTGTGAATAAAAAAGCCTGCCCTTGTCCGGGCAAGCTTTTCTTCATCCGCCTATATAAGACATTTCCACTTTCTTTTTCCCATCCGTTTTAGAAAGCGCGCGGTCAATTGAATACTGATCCGTGCGATTTCTCCAGACAGAAGCGATGGATTCCGTCAATTCATCATCGGTCAGACCGCCGCGCACGAGTTTCCGAACATCATAGCCGCTTGACGCAAACAGGCACGTAAACAGCTCGCCTCTCGCCGACAGGCGCGCTCTGTTGCAGGAGGCGCAGAATGCATCCGAGACGGAGGAAATCACGCCGATTTCGCCGGAACCGTCAAGATAGCGGAACCTGGAAGCGACCTCTCCTTTATAATTCGCTTCTATCGGCTCCGTCGGCATGTGCTGGTTGATCAGATCAATAATCTCTGCCTTCGTGATCACGTCTTTTTTATTCCATTGATTCGTATTGCCTACATCCATAAATTCAATAAACCGGAGAATATGACCCTTTTCTTTAAAATAGCGGGCCATCGGCAGGATATCTTTTTCATTGACACCCTTTTGAACAACCATATTGATTTTCACACCGAGTCCGGCCGCTTTTGCCGCCTCAATGCCCTCAAGCACCTTGTTCACCGAAACCCCGCGGCCGTTAATGGCCTTAAACCGCTCATCCTCTAAAGAATCGAGGCTGACTGTCACGCGATGCAGCCCCGCCTGCTTCAGTTTTTCCGCATACACGGGAAGCAGAGAGCCGTTTGTCGTCATCGCGATATCTTTAAGTCCGGGGATGCGCGCAAGTTTTTTGATCAATTCAGGCATATCTTTTCTCATGAGCGGCTCTCCGCCCGTCAGCCTGATTTTTTCAACGCCGAAGCGGCCGACAAACAGCTTCGCAAGCCGCTCAAGCTCCTCGAAGGAGAGCAATTCCGTCTTTTGTAAAAATGGATAATCCGGTCCGAATAATTCGGCTGGCATACAGTACGTGCATCTGAAGTTGCAGCGGTCGGTTACAGAGATACGAAGATCCCTGAGCGGCCTTTCCCTTTTGTCTGTCACCCGGCGCGTTTCTGTATTCATAAGCCCAAGACCCCTTTCTATTGTTCAACCCGTTCAGGATGTGTGTATACGTTAAATGATCCGTTTCTGACAAAACCTATCGCGGTTATGTTCAACTCTTCCGCCATTTGCAGCGCGAGCTCCGTCGGCGCCGATTTTGAAATGACAATCGACACGCCGATTTTTGCGGCTTTTAATAAAACCTCCGAGGAAATCCGGCCGCTGAAGACGATCAGCTTGTCACGGACCGGCATTCCGTTTTTCAAACAGCAGCCGTACAGCTTATCCAGCGCGTTGTGGCGCCCGATATCCGTCCTCATAAAGAGCAGCTTTTCCGTATCGCACAGCGCCGCATTATGGACGCCGCCCGTTTCCTGGAAGGTGCCGCTTCCGCTTTGCATCTCCTTCATCAGGCGAAGGCACGTCTCAGGAGTTATGGTGATACGGCTGACGGCGGTTTTGGCCGTTTTCACATCCTGCTGAAAGTAAAAATGGCGGCCTTTCCCGCAGCATGAACCGATGACCCTCTTCGTATAGTCTTTTTGCTCAAGCACTCCGGGATTCGTCAGTTCAACATATGCAAACCCGAGACTTTCATCTATAGTAAAGCTTTTGATTTCTTTTTCAAAACGAATGACGCCTTCTGATGCGAGAAATCCGATGACGAGTTCCTCTAAATGGTCAGGCGTGCAGACGAGCGTAACAAATTCCTGCCCGTTCACCATGACGGTCAGCGGATACTCTGAAACCATCCGATCTGCCGTCTTTGTTAATACCCCTTTTTCATAGCGGTATATGTCTCTTACCGCTGTTGTTTTTTCATCCACTGTTTTCCCCTCCGCAGTATCCTTCTCTTTTATTCTTCCACAATCCCTGTATTTTGTCGAATTTGCGGTTTAAAAAAAGAGCCCTCTTAGGACTCTATGTTTCATTGCGATGATGTCTGCTCAGAATGGTGAATAAGATAACTGCGGCGATAATGGCCAATATACTGACGAATATGAAGGCGGCAAGCTTCAGAAAAATTCCGATCAGAACAAAAACGACTGCCGCCAGCACTAATATAATGCCTGCTCCTTTTAACAACAGCGTTCATCTCCTTTTATCCGTATCATTCCCGCGGTTCCGTTTTCTAAACAAAAAAGACGCCGCGCGGGCGTCTTTTTTTAACCTATTCTTTTGCTAAATCCTTTGCAGCGTCTTCCCAAGCCTGTTTGAACTCGTCCGCGCTGTCAGCTGAGACATATGTGCCGCCTCCCGCTTCCGCCGCTTTTTCAAGGCTTTCGCTTCCTTTCATGCCGAAGTTGAAGCCGATGATATTGACGATCGTGTTGACGTTCGCTTTACGGAGCTTTTGAATTTCGGCCTGAGGATTACCGCCGCATGTTTCTTCACCGTCTGTGATCAGATATACGACGTTTTTCCCTGTGGCGCCGGCCCGCTCAAATTCTTCACGCGTATCAGAAAGCGCTTTCGCAATCGGTGTCCAGCCGGTCGGTTTAATCTTGCTGAGTGATTGCTCAAATGGAGTCACGGCGTACGGCTGAAGGCCGTATAACGTTTCTGTCGCATTACATGATACGGCTTTGCCTGAGTTTTTATTATTGCCCTTATGCCCGAATACCCGAAGCATCAGATTCGTGTCTTCAGGAAGAACTTCCGCAAAAGAAGTGACAGACTCTTTCGCAACATCTATTTTACGCTCTCCCCCTGTTTTTTGTATCATGCTTCCGCTTGCATCAAACAGCACAGCAACGTTTGTTTCTTCGTGCTTTTTCTCAGCTGCAAAAACAGGTGATCCGAGTGAAAGCGTCAAAAGTCCGACAATCCCCGCAGTGAACATTTTTTTCATTTCCTTCATTCCTCTCCGTTTGTTTTTGGCCGATGGGCCCCCGGCTCTTCTCTATGCTAGATGACGTGTATGCAAAAAGATATAGGGCGGGATTCCTTTTGTATAAGCGGCTGTACGCCGTTAAAAATGAACAGAATTATGCGCATCATCCTAAAAAGATTGGATAAATGATGACAGATTTAATGCCTTTTTCGCCCTTTTTGTAATATAAGTCCGGAATCTGATTCTTTTTACAGTTTTCTCTTCACCTTTTCTTGAAATTTTTGTTAAATAAAAATAAAAAAAAGGGCCGATAAACGGCACCTTTTCTTATTCCGCTAATGAACTCGCTGCCATTGTAAAGATGCGGTTCATATCCTTTTGGCTGTGAGCTTCGTAATATTTTCCTCCGCCCGCTTTGGCAATCTCGTGAAGCTGGCCGTTGAAGCCTTCCTTAAAGTCAAAGCCGATCACGTTGACTTTAATATGCTGTTTGCGAAGTTCTTTCGCTGTCTTAACAGGATCTCCTCCGCATGTCTCCTCGCCGTCCGTCAACAGGAAAACGGATTTACTGCCAAGTTTGTGCAAACCGGTAAAGGAAGCCTTCGCATCCTCTAATGCTTTTGCAATCGGTGTCCAGCCCGTAGGCCCGATTCCGTTAAGAGAGTTAAGGAAGCTCTGTCTGTCAAACCTTTGGAATCCGTACACACCGCGAATGGATTCACAAGATTGAACCTTTCCGGAGTTTTTATTATTGCCTTCCGAACCGAAAACCGTCATTCTGACCTGTGATTTAGATTTAATTTGATCCGCAAAACGGACAATTTCTTCTTTTGCCATGTTGTATTTAGAAACACCGTCAATCCGTTTTGCCATACTGCCGCTCGCATCAAGTAAAATGGCGGTATTGTTTTTAAATGAAAGAGTCTTCTCGTTTGCATTCTCGGCAGCAAAAGCAGGAGATGCAGCAGTCAGCATCAATCCGAGCATGAGTATGAGTGAAAATGTTTTTTTCATTGCTTTTTCCCCTTTTCAATAGATTTACGTTCAACGCCGAACAATATTTATCGTAAATGAGATGAAAAGGGAAATAAATAGGACGGCGTTCCTCATTATTTTTGCGTATATTCACATAGAAGCGGCATTTTTATCAGTGATTTACACCCGGCGCTCAGCCTTCAATCGACATTTGTCAGCCTTTAGGCTTTCGTTATATGAGTCTGTTGGTTGCTTTACCGTTTATGGAATAGTTTTCAAAAAAACAGACGCTCATGAAAGCGTCTATTTTTTCGCCATATATTTGTTTAAAAATGAATCTGCTTCGGAAATGTCCACTCCCTGATAATAATGCTTGACGATGTCCGCCACTGATTTTCCCTGCTCCGCCATGTAATTGGCCCCGTACTGGCTCATGCCGACGCCGTGGCCGAATCCTTTTGTCGTAATTGTGATGCTGCCGCCGTTTCGTTTCCATTCAAAGTCGGCAGAACGGAGTCCGAGTTTTTCCCGGATGTCTCGTCCTTTCAGCTTTTTGCCGTTTATGACGGCCGTTGCCACTTGATGGCCCGGCGTTCTGGCTGTAATCTGTCCCACCGTGTTTTGTCCCGAGAGCTGTACGCCGAGCTTTTGCTGAAACTCCGGCACACTGAAGGTCTGGGTGGCAAGATATTTCGGCGATTGCTTATCCCACGGACTTTTCACGCTTTTTAAATAAGGAATGGCGCTTGTCCAATAGGCTTCCGCATTTTCCGTATACCCGTTACTCGTAGAGAAGAAAGATGCCTCAATCGGCTTGTTATCGTACGTTAAAATCTTTCCTTGCGTGCCGGCCACCGCGTTTGTGATTTTCTTGAGGTTGTGTGCGTACTTAGAACCCCATTCTTTTTTCAGCTGGCTTTTGCTTTGATAGACTTGGAACATTTGCGTATCATCCACCAGTGATCCTTTCGGCGCCTGGACGGCTGAGTCAGCGACCATCAGTCTGACGATGAATGTCCGGGCGGCGAGCGCCTGGGCTTTTAAGGCCTCCGGTTTAAAATCTGCGGGCATTTCGGAAGCCACGACACCGATCACGTACTCTTCAAGCGGAATGTTTTCTACAGAATGATTGGATGTCCGATAAACCGGAATGGATACAGGTGATTCTTTCAATGTTTCTGCTCCTTTTGTTTCTCGTGTGGTGTGTGCTGTTTTGTGTCCGGGCTCTCTGTTTACGGCTGCTCCTTTTTCTGCCTGAAACGGAAGGACGAGAATGGTGGGGACTAGAAGAATAAGTATACACAGCCCGGATAGTAGAAATACAATCGGTTTCATATATCAGCTGCCTCCTGCTTGGGATTCGACTCTACTTCATCTTATGGGCAGGGACAAGCTAATATGACTTCCTTTTGGACAGAATCTTTATTCCATTTTTCACGCGAAAAACGTATTCTTTTTTGGAAATCAGAGCATAATAATGATGATAAACCATAAAAAAACAGTATGCCAGATTGACATACTGTTTTTACAGCCATTATGCGTTTAGGTCAGTTACGACTTCTTTGCTTTCTTGTTCAGCGGCCGTTTCATCAACGACACGCTCGATGTCAGCGCCGAGAGCCGCAAGTTTTTGATGGAAATTCACATAACCGCGATCCAAGTGCTTCAGTTCCGTGACGCGTGTATGACCTTCAGCCACTAATCCCGCAAGAATCAGCGCCGCGCCCGCACGCAGGTCCGTAGCGGCAACTTCTGCGCCTTGCAGCTGTACAGGACCGTTAATGATCACAGAACGTCCTTCAATTTTAATGTCGCCATTCATCCGGCGGAATTCTTCAGCATGCATAAAACGGTTTTCAAACACAGTTTCAGTAATCATGCTTGTTCCGCTCGCACGGAGAAGCAGCGCCATCATTTGCGACTGCATATCAGTCGGGAATCCTGGGTGAGGCATCGTTTTAATGTCGATCGGCTTCAGCTGGGCAGGACCGATGACACGAAGGCCTTCTCCTTCATCCGTAATTTTGACTCCCATTTCTTCCATCTTCGCAATTAAAGACGTAAGATGCTCAGGAACCGCACCTTTGACTAATACATTTCCTTCCGTGATAGCCGCAGCAACCATGAAAGTACCCGCTTCAATACGGTCAGGAATGATGTTGTGTCTTACGCCGTGAAGCTTCTCGACACCTTCAATTTTAATGGTGCCTGTGCCGGCTCCGCGGATTTTTCCGCCCATCGCATTGATATAGTTCGCTAAGTCAACGATTTCAGGCTCTTTTGCCACGTTTTCAAGCGTTGTTGTTCCTTCAGCTAAAGCAGCTGCCATAATCAAGTTTTCTGTCGCACCCACACTTGGGAAATCTAAATAGATTTTTGCGCCCTGCAGACGGCCTTCTACTTCTGCTTCAATAAAGCCGTTGCCTACTTTGATTTTTGCACCCATTGCTTCAAAGCCTTTTAAATGCTGATCAATCGGTCTTGAGCCGATTGCGCAGCCGCCCGGAAGCGCTACTCTTGAATGACCCGTACGGGCTAACAGAGGGCCCATAACAAGCACTGACGCACGCATTTTGCGCACATATTCAAAAGGTGCTTCTGTTTCTAAAGCGTAAGAAGCGTTTACGGTAACTTCATTATTCTCAAAATGCACATCTGCTCCTAAATGACGCAACACTTCATTAATTGTATATACATCGGAGAGCGTAGGTACATCACATATTACGCTTTTTTCTTCACTTGCTAATAAAGATGCAGCGATAACTGGTAAAACGGCATTTTTTGCTCCTTCAACTTTCACTGTGCCGTTTAACTTCTGACCGCCGCGGACGATGATTTTTTCCAAGGTATTCCCCTCCGCGTCCCTATATTCTCTATATTAATATTCAGTCGTCACGATTGGTGTGCCAACCGTAACGGTATGTTTTTCGCCCATTCCCGCACTTCTAAGCGCAACTTGCACATTCATCTTATGTTTCGATGTCATGATGTAATCTGTCCACTTATATGTAAATGCAGAAACAGAAACGAAATGAGGCTCAACTACATGTTCAACTGGACTTGCTTCAAATTCTTTCATGAGCTGTTCTGCTTTTTTTTGCAAAACAATACTCATATTATCATTTAAATGACCCTTTAGACAAGTAAAAATAAATACTTTATTTTGAAATATGTCATGTGCCTGCCGTTCAAACTGTTCATATGTATCATTCCAGTTTTCCGGTTGCTCCGGGCTCATTTGCTCATATAATAAATACGAAGTTGGGTTCTGGTTTTTGAGGGTAGTGACGAGCTGCAGTTTAAAAGTTGTGTGATTTTTTTTGTCAGAATACGTGCCGACGGCCTTTACGATTTTATCTTCCCGCGCGGATTCCCAATGATATTGCGGATACTGCGTCTTCAGTTCTTTTACCTTGTCATCAAATTCACTCAGTGACAGGTTCAGATTTTCTTTCGCATGAAGCGTCCATTCATCTACAGTGACCTGCTGCCGCTCCATTCCTTCGGCAATCTGGGCAAGCGGAGACAGCTCACTTGCATGAATGGAATGAAATACCGCTATTAAGGCGCTTAAAAAAACAAAAAATAAGATGATGCGGCCTGCTCTTTTTTTCTTCATATCGATCTCTCCCCCTTACTCCCATTTTTGCCGGAGCCGGGGAAAGCGATACATGGAAAACTTCGTCAAAACTCGCCAAGCGGGTGAAGAAAAATTGGTTTCTCACCCAGCGATTCCCTTCATTTCAACAGACGAAACATCTTAAAATAAGTATGGAAGCTGTTTCGAATAGGTAAGATAATCTAAAAAGAAGTTGGCGACTGCCGTACCGATCGCAATGGTAAGAAGAATGATCAGCAGCCTCGCCTGCACTATTTTTCCTTTTCGGATCAGCGGATCAAAGTTGACGGCCTGAAGCGCCCACCATGTCACCGCAATGCATACCAGGTGAACCAGGATGCTGATTGCGGCCTGCTGCCCCAATACATTCACAAATTCCATCTCCTTTCATTTTTTCCGCCCCTCATATCCTCTCTTATTATATAAGAAGAAGAGAGAAAGATGATCATTTTTACATCAGAATTTTTATCCAAAATTAGGGGCAATCCCCGCTTAAATGTCCGTTCTCCGGCATGATATACTTTTTTGGAAAGGAGATGGGAATATGAATCATTCCTTTTTTCATCCGGAAAAGCAGTATGGAGAAACACTTCCCGTATTTGACCACGAGTGGGAAGCGATAGCATTCTACTATGATTATAGACAGTCTCAAACAGAGGAACTGAAAGAATTATGTCAGTTTTTCAACATTTCTCTTGATTATTCACGCGGCAGCCTGCTGGAAGTGGAAGCTCTTTACTTCCGCAGCATACAAGAGCTGCTTTTGGCGGATTGGAACCTGCCGATTGACGAATTTGAGAAAATGCTCAGCGTGTATGTCATCGATTGCGCCATCAGACACCATGACGATGCCGAATGGGTCGTCAAACCTTATCCGTATACGGACGGCGCTTATACGACGGGTGTGCGGAGAGGAAACAAAACGTGGCACACCGACAACTGCTGCGAACATTTATATCTGCAAAAAGAAGAGGATCATCCGCTTATCGGCGTCTATGAATCTCTTATGCGTTAATATAGAAAAAGAATCCTTCTCAGACAGCCGAGAAGGATTCTTTTTTAGTTTCCTGCAACATCCAATCTGTTTACAGCCCGCTGTAGCGCAAGCTCAGCCCGACGAATGTCAGTATCATCTGATCGTTTGTTCAAACGGTCTTCCGCCCGCTTTTTCGCAGCAAGGGCGCGCTCTTTATCAATGCTTTCCGCTGTTTCAGCGGCTTGTGCAAGGATAGTGACCTGATCAGGACGGACTTCTAAAAATCCGCCGCTGACAGCCGCCAATTCGGTCTGTCCGTCTTTTTTAAGGCGGACAGCGCCGATTTTAAGCGGAGCCACGGTCGGAATATGGCCAGGCAAGATACCGAGATCACCGCTCTCGGCTCTTACACTTACCATTTCAATATCAGCATCATATACTGGGCCGTCGGGAGTAACGATATTGACTTTAACGGTCTTCATGCTTTTACCCTCCTAGGACCAGATTAAACTTCTACACCCATCTCTTTTGCATTCTCAATGACTTCTTCAATGCGTCCCACAAGACGGAATGCATCTTCCGGAAGATGGTCATATTTACCGGAAAGGATTTCTTTAAAGCCTCGTACCGTTTCTTTAACAGGCACGTAAGAACCCTTTTGTCCCGTAAACTGCTCAGCTACGTGGAAGTTTTGAGAAAGGAAGAACTGGATACGGCGTGCGCGGTGAACGACAAGCTTGTCTTCTTCACCTAATTCGTCCATACCGAGAATCGCGATAATATCCTGAAGTTCTTTGTAACGCTGAAGCGTTGACTGGACTTCACGCGCCACCGCATAATGCTCTTCTCCGACAATTTCCGGAGCAAGCGCGCGGGAAGTGGAAGCCAGCGGATCAACCGCAGGGTAGATACCCATTTCAGTTAATTTACGCTCAAGGTTAGTCGTCGCATCCAAGTGAGCGAACGTTGTCGCCGGAGCCGGGTCAGTATAGTCATCGGCAGGCACGTAGATCGCCTGGATAGATGTAACTGAACCAACGTTTGTAGACGTAATACGCTCTTGAAGCTGACCCATTTCTGTCGCAAGCGTCGGCTGATAACCAACCGCAGAAGGCATACGGCCGAGAAGCGCGGAAACCTCTGAACCCGCTTGTGTGAAACGGAAAATGTTATCGATAAAGAACAGTACGTCCTGTCCTTGTTTATCACGGAAATGCTCAGCCATTGTAAGCCCCGTCAGTGCTACACGCATACGTGCGCCCGGCGGCTCGTTCATTTGTCCGAAGACCATGGCTGTTTTCTTGATAACGCCTGAATCGCTCATTTCGTAGAAAAGGTCGTTCCCTTCACGAGTACGCTCTCCTACACCGGCGAATACGGAAATACCGCCGTGCTCTTGCGCGATGTTGTTGATTAATTCCTGGATTAATACGGTTTTACCTACGCCGGCGCCGCCGAACAATCCGATTTTACCGCCCTTGATGTAAGGAGCGAGCAGGTCAACAACCTTAATTCCCGTTTCAAGAATTTCAACCTCAGTTGAAAGCTCATCGAATGAAGGAGCTGATCTGTGGATCGGGTCCTTTTGAGCATCCGCAGGCAGCGGTTCATTTAAATCAATTTTATCTCCCAGTACGTTAAATACGCGTCCGAGAGTCACATCACCGACAGGAACGGAAATTGGCGCACCTGTATCAACAGCTTCCATTCCGCGCTGAATTCCGTCCGTAGATGCCATGGCAATTGTACGGACTGTATCATCGCCTAAATGAAGAGCAACCTCTAGCGTTAGGTCGATGCCTACTTCATTTTCGCCTGTAGCTGGCTGTGAAACTTTAATCGCATTATAAATCGCAGGCAAGTGGCCGTCCTCGAAACGTACGTCGACAACCGGTCCAAGCACCTGACTTACGCGTCCTTTCTTCATCGCTATCCCTCCTGACAAAATCTTTCTATTCTAAAGCGGCTGCACCGCCGACAATTTCGGTAATTTCTTGTGTAATCGCCGCTTGACGCGCGCGGTTATATGAAAGCGAAAGTGAATCAATGAGTTCTTTCGCATTATCAGTCGCATTTTTCATTGCTGTCATTCTCGCAGCGTGTTCACTTGCTTTACTGTCAAGAAGCGCGCCGTAAATTAAGCTTTCCGCATATTGAGGAAGCAGCACTTCGAGCACCTCTTCTTCATCCGGTTCGAACTCGTAAGAAGCCGTGCGCTTCCCGCTGCTCGTTCCGAAATCCGTTAAAGGCAGCACTTTTTTCTCCGTCACTTCCTGTGAAATCGCACTGACGAAATGGTTATACACCAAATGCAGTTCATCAAAAGCGCCGTCGATAAACATTTGAACCGTCTGACGGGTCAAATCTTTAATCTGAGCAAAAGTGACCTCGTCGCCAAGCCCCACTAACTCAGACAAAATCGGCATTTCCCGTTTTTTGAAGAAATCGCGGCCGACTCTGCCGATTGCAATCACCGTGTATTCATCTTTAGACTGATGGCGTTCTTGAATGGTGCGGTAAGCGTTTCGCAAAACCGAACTGTTAAACGCACCCGCAAGCCCGCGGTCAGACGTAATGACGAGATACGCCGTCTTTTTCACTTCTCTTGAGACAAGCATCGGGTGTTTCGCGTTTTTCGCGCCTTTTCCGACGTTAAACACAACCTCCTGGATCTTATCCATATACGGAGCAAATGACTTCGCGTTGGTTTCCGCACGGTTCAGCTTCGCAGCGGATACCATCTGCATGGCTTTTGTAATCTGGCTTGTTTTTTTCGTTGACGTGATCCTTGACTTAATATCGCGTAATGAGGCCAAAGATTTCACCACCTTTATTCTTCATTTGCGTAAAAAGAGAGAAAAAGAGAACCTTTTTCTCTCATCTTCTAAGGGTTAGTTGCTTGGTGCAAATGTGCGTTTGAAGCCTTCGATTGCAGCTTTGAAGTCTTCATCAGCAGGAAGGTTTCCTGTTTTCGCAATGCCGTCAAGCAGATCTTTATGGTTTTGATCAAGGTACATGTAGTACTCTTCTTCAAAACGTCTGATATCCGCAACCGGAATATCATCAAGATATCCTTTTGTCAGCGCATAAAGAATGGCTACCTGTTTTTCAACCGGGAGCGGTTTATTCAAGTCTTGTTTCAGCACTTCAACTGTACGCGCACCGCGGTTCAGTTTCGCCTGAGTCGCCTGGTCAAGATCAGATCCGAATTGGGCGAACGCTTCAAGTTCACGGTATGAAGCCAGGTCAAGACGCAAAGTTCCCGCTACCTTTTTCATCGCTTTGATTTGGGCTGATCCGCCGACACGGGATACGGATAATCCGGCATTGATCGCAGGACGCACGCCTGAGAAGAATAGGTCGGATTGAAGGAAAATCTGTCCGTCAGTAATGGAAATGACGTTTGTCGGGATATAAGCGGAGATATCTCCTGCTTGTGTTTCGACGAACGGCAGCGCCGTAATTGATCCTGCGCCTTTTGCGTCACTCAGCTTAGCTGCGCGCTCAAGCAGACGGGAGTGAAGATAGAATACATCCCCGGGGAATGCTTCACGGCCCGGCGGACGGCGAAGAAGCAATGACAGCTCACGGTAAGCGGCCGCTTGTTTGGATAAATCATCATATACGACGAGAACGTGCTTGCCGTTGTACATGAATTCTTCACCCATTGTCACCCCTGCATACGGTGCAAGGTACAGAAGCGGAGCCGGCTGTGAAGCGGACGCTGTCACGACAATCGTGTAATCAAGCGCGCCATGCTTACGAAGTGTTTCCACTACGCCGCGCACTGTAGATTCTTTTTGACCGATCGCTACGTACACACAGATCATGTCTTGATCTTTTTGGTTTAAGATTGTATCAATCGCAACAGATGTTTTACCTGTCTGACGGTCACCGATAATCAGCTCACGCTGTCCGCGGCCGATCGGAATTAACGCATCGATCGCTTTGATACCCGTTTGCAGCGGCTCATGTACCGATTTACGGTCCATTACGCCTGGAGCCTGGCTTTCGATCGGACGTGTTTTGCTTGTCAGAATCGGACCCAGTCCGTCTACCGGCTGTCCGAGCGGGTTGACGATACGTCCGATTAATTCTTCACCTACAGGAACTTCCATGATGCGGCCCGTTCTTTTGACCTCATCACCTTCACGGATATCTCTGTAAGGTCCTAAGATAACGATACCTACGTTGGATTCTTCAAGGTTTTGAGCCATACCCAAAACGCCGTTTGAAAACTCAACAAGTTCACCGGCCATACAATTGTCAAGGCCGTGCACACGCGCAATACCGTCTCCGACTTGGATGACTGTACCTACGTCATGAACTTCAATTTCAGATTGGTAATTTTGAATTTGCTGCTTTATCAGCGTGCTAATCTCTTCAGCTTTGATGCTCACTTAGGTTTCACCCCTTCTATCGATTTCCTCCGGCAAGTTGACGTTCCATGCGCTCAAGCTTTCCGCTTACGCTTCCGTCATAAATCCGGTTTCCAATGCGGACTTTAATGCCGCCTATTAAATCCGTCTGCACTTCATTTCTGATTCTGAGCGAAGCGATTCCGGCTTTTTTTGCAAACACTTGAGACAATGATAACATTTCCGCTTCTGACAGCGGTTTTACTGAATAAACAACCGCGTCCTCTGTCTGACGGGCCTGATTGGCAAGTTTGATAAACTCGTCTGTGAGATCAGGCACAATCGAAGACCGGCGGCGGTCAATCAGAAGAAAAATCGTATGCAGCACAGACTCAGACAGTGCGCCGAACGATTGCTGAATCAGCTCTTTTTTCTTAGCGGCCGATACCTTCGGATGGCTTAACACTTCCTGTAATCCGGCTTCGTTCCGAAACACTTCTTTTAGCACGGTAAGCTCTTCTTCGATTTCATTGATTTGAGAAGTCTCAACGGCAATGTCGAAAAGCGCTGACGCGTATCGTTTAGAGACAGCAGATCCACTCATCGGCTTTCTCCTACCTCTTTAAGATAGTCCTGAATCAGTTGTTCCTGGGCTTGTTCATCAAGCTCTTTTTCAATCACTTTCGATGCGATTAAGACAGAAAGTGATGCGACTTGCTCGCGAAGTGCGGAAACCGCTTGTTCTTTTTCTTTGACAATTTCGGTTCTCGCCGCTTCTTTCAATCTTTCAGACTCGGCGCGTGCAGCCTGGATAATGTCTTCCTTCTGCTTTTCACCCAGTTTTTTCGCATTTTCAATGAGTGATTGTGATTCCTGTTTCGCTTCTTTTAAAAGAACGCGCTGCTCTTCAATCAGCTTCTGCGCTTCTTTATTTCTTTCTTCAGCGGACGTAATTTCGCCGGCGATATGATCTTCACGCTGTTTCATTATATTTAATAGCGGTCCAAGAGCGAATTTCTTGAGAAGCGCTAATAAAACTAGCATAGCTAACAATTGGAATAGGATATCTCCGCCGTTAAACGACAGTCCTAATTCAAGAGGTAATTGAGACATCTACTACGGCAACTCCCTTCTGCAGGTTTTCTCTGCTGATAAAAAGCCGTTTCGGGACGGCCTGCTTATCAGACATAAAGCAATGGCGAAGGTTCTCTTAGAGTGATCTTCGCCATTTTTAGTTCATATAAGGCTTTTTTGCTTAGCCAAAGAACGCTAAGAACGCGATAACGACAGCGATAATCGGAAGGGCCTCAACCAATGCGATACCCATGAACATAAGAGTTCTAAGTTCTTTTCCTGCTTCCGGCTGACGGGCAATTCCCTCTACCGTACGTGAAACGATCAGACCGTTACCAATACCTGCACCAAGTGCACCTAAACCGATTGCAATTGCAGCTGCTATTAAATTCATGAAAAAGTTCCTCCTTTAAAATGTTATCCGAATGGATATATGATTTTAATGATCATGACTGATTTTGTGTGACATGTACACCATCGTCAGCATCGTAAAGATAAATGCCTGGATGGTACCGATGAACAAGCTGAACGCCTGCCATGCAAGCATCGGAATAATGGCTCCGACTGTGCCGACCAAACCGAGAAAGAAACTGTTTGAGTAGAAATTCGTCGCCAGATTCGCAAGCAGGCCAAGAAGAATTTCCCCGGCGAAAATGTTACCGTAAAGACGAAGTCCGAGTGTCAGCGTATTCGCAAACTCCTCAATGATCTTCATCGGGAACATAAGCGGAACCGGTCTGAGGTAATCCTTAGAGTATTCCTTCAAACCTTTCATCTTCACGCCGTAATAGTGCGTTAACGACACAACCATAACGGCTAGAGTCAGAGTAATAGCCGGATCGGCCGTCGGTGATTTCCACCAAAGCTCGTGTCCGACCGTTACAGAAAACGGCAGCCCCAGCATATTTGATACAAATATGTACATCAGCAAGGTTACACCAAGCGCCAAGAAGTTAGCCCCTGTTTTTAAATCCATTGTACTGCCTATAATATTGCGGACAAAATCAACAATCCATTCCATGAAGTTCTGGGCTTTTCCCGGACGGATGGACAGCGTTCTCGTAGTGAGAATCGCAATCAGCAGCACAATCACACTTGCCACAGTAATCATCAGAATGTTTGTCAGATTAAAAGTAAGACCAAACAAATCAATAGTTCTGTAATCGTGATTCAATGGGTTTTCACCTCTCTTCCATTGATGAACGTTTGAGCTGAATAATGGAATCTATCATAATGACGGGATAAATTGTCATTAATCCAATAATCACACTTGCCACACTGACTTTATCGGGATATTTAAAGGCGACAGCCATCGCAAGTATCGCATTGCACCAACGCGCTGCGCTCCCGAGTGATCGTATGGACTTTCCTTTCGCCACGGCCTTGTCAAAAGCATTCATTCTTCTGGTCAAGAGCCACAAATTAAACAAACTGAAAACAGTTCCCAAAAAGAGGCCTAAAAAAACAGTTTTATACGCCGTAAGACCATATCCCAGCAAATAGATTGCTAAGATTACAAATACATATCTCCGTTGTCTGCTGAATGTAAGATTGGGATCGTCCATCAACTATCTGTCTCCTGATGAAAATGTAATATAATTCCTGGATACGGCAAAACATGCGGTTAACCCTTGCAGAAGGCCTTTTTTGTCCGCAAAACGGCCTGTTCGAAAAAACCACTCATCCTCCTGATGCCACGGGATGCTGTTTCATTCGCTTAGATAAATCCTCATATAACGGGTTTTTTGGAGGATTTAAAATGAGGATGGATACTAGAAATGAAAGGAATGAAAACCTTCTCATAATACCCTCGTTTAGCATACAATAGCCCCTAACATGTGTCAATCTGTTTAAAGTTAAAAAACTTTTTATACCGAAAGCATACACAGAATGTTCACAAATTCACCTATAAATGTATGAAGTCTGCCCATTCAGCAAATATCTGGATAAAAAAAGAAAACCCCCTGAATGAGGTTTTCCGATTTATTTGGTTCCGTACAGTCTGTCACCCGCGTCACCGAGGCCCGGAACGATATAGCCTTTTTCATTCAGTTTTTCATCAAGGGCTGCGATGTAAATATCAACGTCAGAATGATGTTTCTGCAGCTCTTCCACGCCTTCCGGAGCCGCTACAAGACACATAAAACGAATGTTTCTCGCGCCGCGCTTTTTCAGGCTGTTTATCGCTTCCACCGCAGAACCTCCCGTAGCAAGCATCGGATCCACGACAATAAATTCGCGTTCTTCTACATCAGAAGGAAGCTTGACATAGTATTCCACCGGTTTTAAGGTTTCCGGATCACGGTATAATCCGACATGTCCCACTTTAGCGGCCGGGATTAATTTCAGCATGCCGTCAACCATTCCGAGACCCGCTCTCAGGATCGGCACGATACCGAGTTTCTTCCCTGAAATCACTTTGGAAGTCGCTGTTTGAACAGGTGTTTTCACTTCCACTTCTTTAAGAGGAAGATCACGTGTAATTTCAAACGCCATCAGTGACGCGACTTCGTCCACAAGGTCTCTGAAATCCTTTGTGCCTGTATTTTCATTCCGAATATATGTCAGCTTATGCTGGATTAAAGGATGATCAAATACGTAAACCTTTCCCATACTGTGTTCAGCTCCTTTTTTGTTGTCCGAGTGACTTTTTCACACTTCTATTGATTCTACAGAAAAAGACAAACAGTTTCAAGAAAATCATAAAAAAACCCGCCGGATTAAGGTTCCGGCGGGTTTCTTCCTTATTAATAGCCTAGTTCTTTATATAAAGGAAACTTTTCAGTCAAGGCAGATACGCGCTGTCTCGCTTCTTCAAGTTTTGCTTCGTCTTCATGATGTTTCAGCGCGAGGCCGATGATGGCGCCGACTTCTTCAAGCGCGTCACCGTCAAAGCCGCGGCTTGTCACAGCTGCCGTACCGAGACGGATTCCGCTTGTGACGAACGGTTTTTCCGGATCGTAAGGGATCGCGTTTTTATTAGATGTAATGCCGATTTCATCAAGAACGTGTTCAGCGACTTTTCCGGTCAGTCCGAGAGAACGGAGGTCGACAAGCACAAGGTGGTTATCCGTTCCGCCTGATACGAGCTGAATGCCCTCTTTGTTCAGAGACTCAGCCAGGCGCTTCGCGTTCGAGATGACGTTTTGCGCATATGTTTTGAAATCATCTTCAAGCACTTCTCCGAAAGAAACGGCTTTGGCCGCGATGACATGCATAAGCGGTCCGCCTTGGATTCCCGGGAAAATGGATTTATCAATCTTTTTGCCGAACTCTTCACGGCAAAGGATCATTCCTCCGCGGGGTCCGCGAAGTGTTTTGTGAGTCGTTGTCGTTACAAAGTCAGCGTAAGGAACCGGATTCGGATGAAGACCGGCTGCGACAAGACCCGCGATATGCGCCATGTCTACCATGAAGTAAGCGCCGACTTCATCAGCGATTTCGCGGAATTTTTTAAAGTCGATCGTGCGGGGGTACGCGCTCGCTCCGGCAACGATGAGTTTCGGCTTATGCGCCAGCGCTTTTTCACGCACATCTTCATAATCTATATATTGCGTGTCTTTATCGACTCCGTATTCTACAAAGTTGTATTGAACGCCGCTGAAATTAACCGGGCTTCCGTGTGTTAAGTGGCCGCCGTGGGAGAGGTTCATCCCGAGCACCGTGTCGCCGTGCTCTAAAATCGTGAAGTAAACAGCCATGTTCGCTTGAGCGCCTGAGTGCGGCTGAACGTTTACATGCTCAGCTCCGAAAATCTCTTTCGCGCGGTCGCGGGCGATGTCCTCAACGACATCAACATGCTCACAGCCGCCGTAGTAGCGTTTGCCGGGGTAGCCTTCAGCATATTTGTTTGTTAAAACAGAGCCTTGTGCTTCCATTACCGCTTCCGTCACGAAGTTTTCAGAAGCAATTAATTCGATCTTAGTCTGTTGACGCTTACGCTCATCTTTGATGGCGTTAAACACTTGTTTGTCTTGTACAGGTAAATGTTTCATCAGCGAGATCCTCTCCTATCCGTTTCCTGTTCTTTATTTTTACCACCCTTATTGTACATGGTTTTTCAGGTGAATGTAACAGCTTATTTAAAAAAATCACAAAATTTAATTAGAAAACACGAACATTATACAGGAAAAGTATTTTCATCATTCGCATTCATAAACGGCGCGAATTCCGCCTATCAGCTTCGGCCTTGTCCGGGCCATCGTCACATGTGCTTCTCCAAGCTCACGGCTTGATATCCGGACAGGGACGGCAACGGGTTTCAGATGCATGCCGATGAACGTATCACCGATGTCAATCCCGGCGTCAGCCTGAATCGATTCAGCGAGCACGGGAGAACGCATCTGCCGGTATGCATAAGAGGCCATTGCTCCGCCCGCTTTCGGGACGGGGACGGCTGAAACAATGGGGAGCCTGAACCGCTCGGCCGTTTCCGCTTCAATGACAAGCGCCCTGTTTAAATGCTCGCAGCATTGAAAAGCAAGATGCACACCCGTTTTTTCCTTAAACCGGTTAAGTCCGCCGTATATCAATTCAGCCCAATCCCCGCTTCCGGCGGTGCCGATCCGGCTTCCGGCGGCTTCACTTGTACTGCACCCGATCACCAGCAGACTGCCGTCCGTCAGTCCTGCCTGCTCTTGAAACTCAGTCAGCATGTCCGTCCATTTTTGCTTCATCTCTTCCATTGTCCAGCACCTCTTACAGATTTTTTTCTTCGTAATCTGCGATTTTGCCGATCCGCCGTTCGTGGCGGCCGCCCGTAAATTCAGTCGTCAGCCAGACTTTTGCGATTTCGCGCGCCAGCCCCGGGCCGATGACGCGTTCGCCCATCGCAAGAACATTCGTGTCATTGTGTTCACGCGTCGCTTTTGCGCTGAAGGTGTCATGGGCAAGCGCACAGCGTATGCCCTTTACCTTATTTGCGGAGATGCTCATGCCGATGCCTGTGCCGCAAATTAAAATTCCCCTGTCAGCTTCGCCGTTCACCACTTTTTCCGCTACCGGAAAAGCGTAGTCTGAATAATCGACAGAGCCGGCGCCGCATTCACAGCCCATATCAATGTATTCAATCTGCAATTCATCCAAAAGACTTTTTATTTCTTCGCGGATATGGACGCCGCCGTGATCTGACGCAATAGCTACTTTCATTCATTTACCTCCTAGGTGTGGCTGGGCGAAGACAGCCCAGTGTGCTTGTCCTTTTTATTACGAAATCCGTTGATTTCATTCTACTCTTTCACATTCGTTTTGCAAATGACCTGTTTGCAGATTTTCTGACAGATTACTTGCTTTTTCCGTCAAGCAATTGATCAGCCAAAAGGGTCAGCAGCTCCTCCAGTTCGTCCCGCGTTTGTTTATAAACATCAAGCGGACCGCCGAACGGGTCAGAGATATCGCCGTTTTCTCCCGTTACGTATTCTTTAATGGTAAAGACTTTGCCCTGACTGTTTTGATATCGGCCTTCAATCAGCTGTTTGTGCTGTTCCGTCATCGCCAGCACCAGATCAGCCGTCTCGATATGTTCTTCCGATAAGGGAGATGAACTGTGATTGAGAGCGATCCGTTTTTCAAACAGCGCTTCTACGGCATGGGCTGACGCTTTTCCGTTCGGAGACGCGAATACGCCGGCCGAACTTACGCTGACGTCCAGCCCTTTCGTTTCTGCAATGGATTTAAAAAGAGCCTCAGCCATGGGACTGCGGCACGTATTGCCTGTACAAACAAAGATTATTTTCATGTCCGTCACCTCTTACTGCCTATTATAAATGAAGAAAAAAGAAACGGCATCTTCGTTTCTTTTTTTACGTATCTTATATCGGTAAAAGCAGTTTCAATCCGAATCCGATCAAAATGGCTCCGCCAAGCGCTTCGCTGTAGGAGCCGAGCCACGACTGCACCTTTCTTCCCGCCAAAAGGCCCGCCCATGTTAAAACGGTGCTGAAGACCCCGAACAGCGTAACGGCCAGAAACGGATTGGAACCGTTCATCCCGAGACTGAGCCCGACAGAAAAGCTGTCCAGACTGACACCGACCGCAAACAGCAACAGTCCCGAGCCTGCCGGAGATATGAGCGGCCCGTCTGATTGTTTAAACGCGGCGATGATCATCTGCACCCCTAAAATGAAAAGAAGAGATCCGCCGATGTAAACGGCGAGCATCCCCAAAAAACCGGACAGCAGATGCCCGGCCGCCATTCCCGCAAGCGGCATCATGACATGAAACAGCCCGATGACAACCCCTATATGAAAAATCTGTTTTTTCTTCAGCTGAATCATTCCCATTCCGAGCCCGACGGAAAAGGCATCCGTCCCCAAAGCAAATGCCATGATGCTTAAGGAGACAAGTTCCCCGATGAATAGATTCGACATGAAATAAAAACCCCCTTGGACGTGCCCGCTTGTTTAGCTTATGCATGTCCGATAAGGGGTAGAACAAGTTAATGGATAACGGTGCCGCCTGCGGCTTTCATCAGCCTGTTCATAATGGCAAGCCCCACTCCGGTATCGGGAAAGGACTCAGAAATAATCATGTCCACTTCCGCTTCATCAAAGCTGCGGAGCGCATCGTATAAGGCGGACGCCACTGTTTCAAGGTCGGCGCGTCTGCCGCAGACCTTGATATAATCAGCCTGGTAACTATCGGCGTTCTCTTCTGTTGTCAGAATGCCGATTCGTTTCCCCCGGCTTTTATATGCGTCTGCCAGTTCTTGAATTCTCCGGGCGCCGCCGTCGGCAATAGCCATCGGCGCAGAAGGCGCGTAATGTGTATATTTCATACCGGGAGAAATAGGAACCTCATCTTCTTCGGTCAGCCCTTTATCCACAAGAACCGGACCGGCGGCGGATTCAATCTGCTCTTTTGTCACGCCGCCCGGACGAAGCAGCACGGGCTGTTTCCCCGTACAGGACAGAACGGTTGATTCCACTCCGATTCCCGTCGCGCCGCCGTCCACAATACCGGCAATGCGGCCGTTTAAATCATGGGCTACATGCTCGGCCTTCGTCGGGCTCGGTTTTCCTGATAAATTGGCGCTCGGCGCGGCGATCGGCAGTCCGGCCGAGCTGATGAGGGCTAATGCTGCCGGATGATCAGGCATTCTGACCGCTACCGTCTCAAGTCCCGCGGTGACACGGGGTGACAGCACACCGGGCTTACACGGCAGAACAAGGGTCAGCGCCCCCGGCCAGAATAGCTTCATAAGCTTTTTCGCCGTCTCAGGAATATGGCTGATAAAACGATCAAGCTGGCTGATATGGGATATATGCACAATCAGCGGGTTATCGCTCGGCCTTCCTTTCGCCTCATATATTTTCGTTACGGCTTCCGTATTTTCAGCGTTAGCGCCCAGTCCGTAAACGGTTTCTGTCGGAAAAGCCACAACCTCATTCTGCCGCAGCAATTCCGCGGCTTGTGTAATCTGGGGATCGGTTGTGGATAATTCTGCGGAACAATCCACAAACCATCTTCTTGTTTTCATGTATAACCAAACTCCTTATTTTAAAGCGGTAAAACTTTATTTTCTCTCGTGTATTCCTTTTGAAAGTATAAAAGATGTCCTTTAATAAAACAAGTGTTATCCACAAACTGTGGACAACACTTTTTAATAAGTGGATAACCTTGTGTATAAGTTAGATCAGGCAGAGGTTTTCACCATTAAAAACGAACCTTCTGTGCATAACGAGTTGCGGAAATGTTCGGACGTATACAGTTCATCAGGCGCATCGGCGCACGCTTCAAATCCCATCACATTCAGAAACTCAGCAGATGAGGGCTGATTGGCGACTAAGTAGACATCTTGAATCTCATGTTTTTTGCACAGCACATCCATACTTTGAAACAGTGTAACGATATGGCTTTGATTCAGCCTGTCCGACATGACGAGTGAACGGAGAAGCCCTTTTCCGCCGCTGAATTTTTCGATCCCGAGACAGGCGGCAATCATTTTTTCGCTGTCTTCCAGTACGATAAACCGGCTGATCTGCTGATCGATTTCCGCATGTGCCGTATCAGCCTTTTTCAAAAAGGCCTCCAGCGCCTCCGTATCTTGATCTCTTGCCACTCTCAGCTGATAAAACATATATTTCCCTCCGTTTCGATCAACTCTTTCTTCCAATCTATGAATCGAATCCGGATTTATGCCTTTTACTTCAGGAAAATAGATCTGAAATCCAATCGACGAGGAAAAACTTCACTTCGGTATCATCGTCATCTTTATTTTCTTTCTTCGCTTTATCAGCCTTTGCTTTTACGTCATCCAGCACTTTTTTAGTCTGTTTCTGCGTTTCTTCCTGCTTCTGTCCGCCCTCTTCCTGATCTTTCACCGCTTCGCCGTTTGAGAAATCAAGGAAGCACAGCGGCGGAAACAAGACGCACCACCAGTTGGCGCCCTCGCCATTGCCGAGTGTAATTAAAATCGCTTCATATTTTCCGGCCGGATAGACCATATTGCCGTAGAGCTTTGTCGGAAACGAGATTTTATTGAATTGAACTGAAACGGATTGATGCGCACCCTTTTCTTTCATCGTTTGTTTGGCGATTTCTTTAATTTCAGGAAGCTTCGAACGAATGAGCCGCCGCGCTTCTTCAATGGAAGTGATATCTTTCACCCAGTCCGTGATTTGCTTGTTTACAGCATCTCTGATCTGGCGCTTGAGCTTTTGATCCTCATCGTTATCACTGTTGGCCAAAATTCTGAGCCGGATCGCTTCATCCGGTATGACGACGGGCTCATCGGCTGATGCCCGCGCCGTTTCTTCTTTTGTCAAACCCGCAAGCGCTCCTGATAATAAAAGAAAAATATATATGCAGATCATCATTGTCTGTTTCATCGGTCCCCACCGTTCCTCTCCGTGCTTTTTTTATCTAGTCCCATTATGGACATGACGGAAAAGGTTTAAACCGGCGGGAAGAAAAAAATCTAGCAAGCTGATAATCTGCATTGACAGATTCAAAATATGGTACGATATTATTTTGATAGGAGGTTTTCAGATGAAATATAATTATACCGTGCTGCTGTCGGCGGCATGTATGTCTGTCATTTATTCTATTTTGTATGTTCATCAATTCATTATCGCGGCTTTCATTTCGATGGCGTTTTATTTTTTGTTTCCTTATTTGATTTTTGCGCTGCCGCTTCAATACTTTCTGAATAAAAAGCCGAAGAGATTTCATCCGCTGTATTTTCTTTATTATCTAGGGGTGTCATTCATTGCAAACGGGATCATCTTCGGTCTTTTGCAGCCGTCAGGCCAATCTCTGTTTTCTAATTCAGCCTTTTATATCTTTGCGGTTTTAACAGCCGTCGTCTATTGGGTATGGGATTCCGTATTGCTGCAAAGACAAAATCCGGCTACAGAAGCGTAATCAGCAGACAGCCGGCTGAAGGGAGAGCGGCGCAAAAGAAAACGGCGGCCATCTTTAAACGGGCGTGCCGTCCTTCTTCTGTTTCAGAATGATAATTGGCCCGCTGCTCCGCTCCGCTTACGGCCAACCCGGAAACGATGATCGCTGTGACGATAAGAACAGCCGTAACGGCGCCGAAAATGATATCAACGCCAAACGGCAGAACAAACCCCGCCGCATAAGCTGCGGCGGCGAGTATACATCCGAAGGCGAACGCTTTTTTCAAGGCGGATGCCCCTTTCATTTTCTTTCCATTGTAACAAAAGCCCGCCGTGTGCGTCACCGGCGGGCTTTTTTCATGATGTGATGACCGCGGATACGGTTCTGTCTTTTCCGTTGATGTCCTGTACGACTTCCACTTCCGCATTCGGAAAGGAATGACGGAACAGGTCTTTCACGGCTTTCCCCTGATTATATCCGATTTCAAAGACGACAAGCGCTTTATCTTTCATGACAAGAGGCAGCTCCTCCATAAACCGCTTGTAGAATTTCAAACCGTCACCGCCGTCCGTAAGAGCATGAAGCGGCTCATGGAAACGGACGATATCCGACAAATCCGCCATTTCTTCTTCAGAAATATACGGCGGATTGGAAACAATAATATCCGCTTTTTTCCCTGATGAAATAAAAGGAGTTAACAGATCTCCCTGCAAAAAACAGACGTCCGCTCCGAGGTTTTGCGCATTTCTTTCCGCCACCTGCAGCGCTTCTTTTGAAATATCCGAAGCCGATACTGAAAAATGTCCGCATTCAAGCGCGAGCGTCACCGCAATGGCTCCGCTCCCCGTACCGATATCAATGACGTTCAGTCGTTCTGCCTCGGAAAATGCCCGCTTCTGTCTGTCCAGCAGATGAAAGACGACTTCTTCCGTTTCCGGACGCGGAATGAGAACATCGTCATTCACAAAAAATTCCCTGCCGTAAAACTGTTCTTTCCCGATAATATATTGAATCGGAATACCTTCTTTATGCATCTCCACGTGCCGTCTGAATCGATAAAGCTCGTCCTCGCCGACGGGCTCCTGCAGACTTGCGAGAAGTTTGCTCCGATCCATTCCGGTATCATTTAACAACAGCAGCTCGGCCGCGTTTTTTTCTCTTCCCGCTTCGGTTAAATAAGAAGAAGCCCAGCTTAGGGCTTCAAAAACGGTCTTCATCTTAATTTTCCGCCTGCTGGAGCTTGCTTGACTGGTCTTCTACGATTAACGCTTCAACCACTTCATCAAGCTTGCCTTCCAGGATTTGATCCAGCTTTTGAATCGTCAGGCCGATGCGGTGATCCGTCACACGGTTTTGCGGGAAATTGTATGTGCGGATACGCTCGGAACGGTCGCCTGAACCGACGGCTGATTTACGGGTCTGATCATATTCAGCCTGAGCTTCC
This sequence comes from Bacillus sp. JNUCC-21, assembly GCF_041222765.1. Classification (NCBI taxonomy): domain Bacteria; kingdom Bacillati; phylum Bacillota; class Bacilli; order Caryophanales; family Bacillaceae; genus Bacillus; species Bacillus sp. JNUCC-21. Next base: position 3,807,985 of record NZ_CP166019.1, read on the forward strand.
TGCTGGAATTTGTCATAGATTCTGGCGCGGAGCACCTTCATCGCTTTTTCTTTGTTTTTAATCTGAGATTTTTCATCCTGACAGGAAACGACGACACCAGTCGGTAAATGCGTCAGGCGTACGGCCGACATTGTCGTGTTTACGCTTTGTCCGCCCGGTCCGCTTGATGCGAATGTATCGACGCGGATGTCTTTTTCGTGGATGTCCACTTCTACTTCTTCCGCTTCAGGAAGACACGCCACCGTCGCCGTGGATGTATGAATACGGCCGCCTGATTCCGTTTCCGGAACACGCTGTACGCGGTGCGCGCCATTTTCATACTTCAGCTTGGAGTATGCGCCTTTTCCCGTAATCATAAAGATGATTTCTTTGTAACCGCCCGTTCCGGTCACGTTTGCTTCCATGACTTCAGTCTTCCAGCCTTGGATTTCGGCGTAACGGGAGTACATTCTGTAGAGATTTCCCGCAAACAGCGCGGCTTCTTCTCCGCCCGCTGCTCCGCGGATCTCCATGATTACGTTTTTGTCATCGTTCGGGTCTTTCGGGATGAGGAGCACTTTCAAACGCTCTGATAAGGTTTCCGTCTCTCCCTGCAGTTCGGAGATTTCTTCCTTCACCATTTCTCTCATATCGGCATCAAGCTTTTCCTCAAGCATCGCTTTCGCATCGGCAAGCTGTTCTGATGCGTCTCTGTATTGTCTATAGACTTCAACGGTTTCTTGTATATCAGATTGCTCTTTCGAATATTCTCTAAGCTTTTTCGGATCGTTGACCACTTCCGGATCACTTAAAAGCTCATTTAATTTTTCGTATCGTTGTTCAATTGACTGTAAACGGTCTAACACGGTCTTCACCTCTGTTTTCCTGTGCGTAACATTCTCATTATAGTATAGGGCTTATCGCCAGTCAAAAGCAATTCGCCTCTGTTATACTGAAGCAAAAAAGGAGGGGCGGATATGCTGAAATCCATCCACCATATAGCAATCATATGCTCTGATTATGAAAAGTCGAAAGCTTTTTACACCGAGATTCTCGGCTTCGGCATTATAAAAGAAACATACCGAAAGGAACGGGAATCTTATAAACTTGATCTTGCGCTGGACGGCGCGTACGCGATTGAATTGTTTTCCTTTCCCGATCCGCCCGAACGGCCGACCAGACCGGAAGCCGCGGGTCTCCGGCATCTCGCTTTCACCGTAAACGATCTTGAAGCAGCCGTCAGAGAGTTAAAGGAAAAGGGCGTCGGCACAGAACCAATCAGAACCGATCCGCTGACAGGGAAACGGTTTACCTTTTTCTTTGATCCCGACAAGCTTCCGCTTGAATTGTATGAAGCGTAAGTTTTTTGAAGAAATGCCGCTTTCTTTGGCGAATTCCTTCTTGTTTTGTCTAACATGAAGGGAACGCCGCCTCATGGTCGAATACCTAGCAAAAAGGAGGTATGTGATCATGAATACAAACATGGCCGCGAAAGAGCTCGGCGTCTCCGCAAAAACGGTGCAAAGGTGGGTCAAACAGCTGAATCTTCCAGCTGAACGGAATGAGCTCGGACATTATTCCTTTACACCTGAGGATCTTGATGTGCTGAAATCGGTCAAACGGCAAATTTCTGAAGGCACTGCCCTTCTGGACGTTCAAGTGCCCCGGCAGCCGAAAAAACAGACGGGCTTCATTTTGCAGCGTCCGAAAATCAATGGCGGCGCTGAACAAAGATTGGCAGAGCTGGAGCGCAAACTGGACATTCTCACGAAAGAGAAACAAGGTGAGAACCATCTGCTTTCAAGGATAGAGGAGCTTGAACGCCAGCTGAAACAAAAGGCGGATGAAGGGGTGTCTTATCAGCTTCTTCAGCACAGACGGGAAATTGACGACCTCAATACCGAATTGCAGACATTGGCCTCCCGCATCCAGGAACTTGCCCAGACAGCTCCCCTCTCAGAAACAGCCGCTTCTTCAGAACATAAGAAACCCAGAAAAAAAACGAGATTTTCGCCTTTTAAATTTCAATTCTAATCAAAAAAGCTCCCTGAAACAGGGAGCTTTTCATTATGCAGTCAGCGCAATGATGATCGGCAGTGAGATGAGAGATAAAATCGCACTGATCACGAACGCGGACGCAGTTTCTTCCTCTTGTTTTTCGAAACGTGTGGCAATCATCGCCGCTACCGCAGATCCAGGGAATGCAACGAGCAATACCGCTTTAGTGATCTGGTCAGCCGGAAGTCCGACTGCAAGAGCGATCAAGTACATCAGCGCAGGCTGAACGGCAACTTTTAACAAAGCGATACCGAAAGCCGGCAGACTGAGCTTAATGTTGCGGATACCGACAGTTACACCGACGGCGAAGAGCGCAACACCTGATGTTGTGCTTCCGAGCTGATCAAGCATTTTTTCTCCCAAGCCAGGGAGTGTTACACCGCAGAGTACCAGAATGATACTGATAAGCGGTGCAGCCGCAAGCGGTTCGGAAAGACCGTGAAGAATAGACTTACCAGTCATTTTCCAGAAGTTCTCGTTTTCAGTGTCTTTTTTCTTAGATGACTCACCGACAGTAGCGATAATGATCGCAAGCGGGTCAAGGATGGCGTTAACCACGATACCCGTAACGGCGATAGGAATCGCTACTTCGCTTGCTCCGAATAAGCTTCCTAGTACGGGAATACCCATAAAAGCAAATGTCGGCTGTGCAGAGTTTAAAGAAAATACAGATGAATTCGTTAAATCATACTTGAAGATAAATTTGCAAACCAACAGAATGACGATAAAGAATCCGACAATCCCAATGATCAAAGCGACCATCAAAGGAACCTGTGATAAAAACGCACTTCTTGAAGTGGTTAAAATACTAGCGATAAAATGCGCCGGAAGCGCGTACTTCGTAACTAAGGTGCTTACCCCTTTTGCTGACTTCGCGTCATAACTTCCGAAGCGACCTGCGAACCATCCCAGCACGATCACGAAAAAGATCGGCGCCAGGAGGATTAAAATATCTAAGAAGCTCAAAATATTCTCCTCCAAATCCTTAATGTCCGTATACTTTAGCCTTTACATAAAAGCTTTCCCTCGGACTGTAAAATTAATCGTAAAAATTATTTAGCGACAACTTGTTTATATTGCGGTTTCCACATTGCATCAAGAACGGCTTGTTCTACATTTTCAGGAATGCGGTTTGCCACGCCTTCTTTAATGGCAGTTTCCGCTACGGCGATCGCAACTTTAATTGAAACTTCTTGTAAGTCGCTCATGCTCGGCAGAAGGCCTGCACCCGGTGTTTCAAAATCAACGCTTTCTGCGATTGCGTCAGCAGTTGCCGCAAACATTGCAGGAGTAATCACTTTCGCTTCTACAACGATTGAACCGAGACCAAGTCCAGGGAACGCGAATGCGTTGTTAGATTGTCCGATTTCATGAGAAACGCCATTGTACTCTACATTGTCAAACGGGCTTCCTGTCGCCACAAGCACTTTGCCGTCAGTCCATTTGAAAAGATCGCTAGGAACGGCTTCAGCAAGCGGTGTCGGGTTAGACATCGGCATGATGACCGGACGCTCAACGTGTTTTGCCATTTCTTTGACGATTTCTTCACTGAACGCGCCGCTTTGGCCTGATGTACCGATTAAGATTGTCGGTTTCGCTTGACGGATCACTTCAATGAAAGGAATTTGTCCATTTTCATCGCGTTTCCAATCTTTAATTTCTTCAGCTGTGCGCAGGTACGGCTCTTGGAAATCAAGAATGTTTTCCATACCTTCAATTAACAAGCCTCTGTAGTCCATTGTGTAGAACGCTTTGTTGGCTTCTTCTTCAGAAAGACCGGCAAGCACCATAGTGTCGCGGATTTGGTCAGCGATTCCGATTCCGGCAGATCCCGCACCGAAGACAACCACACGCTGGTCTTTAATAGACGCGCCTGTTTTCTTCATAGCCGCAAGCACACCTGCAAGCGTAATCGCGCCTGTTCCTTGAATGTCATCGTTGAATGTAAGAATTTCATGGTTGTATTTCTTCATGATATTGCGCGCGTTTTTGTTTCCAAGGTCTTCCCAGTGAAGAAGAGCTTTAGGGAAATATTTAAGCGCAGCTTTTACATAAGCGTCAACGAAAGCTTCGTAACGTTCGCCTTGGATACGTTCATGGCGGTTACCGATGTATAAAGGATCGTTCAGAAGTTTTTCATTGTTCGTACCGACGTCAAGAACGACAGGAATAACACGGCTTGGGTCAATACCGGCGGCAGCTGTGTATACCGCTAATTTACCGATGGCGATGTTGATACCGCCTACACCCCAGTCACCGATTCCGAGGATGCTTTCTGAGTCTGTCGCAACGATCAGATCAATATCTCCGGCAGTGGCATGAAGGTTTTCAAATGCCTCTTCAATCCCTTCCACGTTGTCGATAGAAAGGTAAATCCCTTGAGGTCTTCTGTACTCATGGCTGTATTCTTGAATCGCTTCACCGACAGTCGGTGTGTAAACAACCGGCAGCATTTCACGAAGATGGTTTTGAAGCAATTTAAAGAAAAGAACTTCGTTACGGTTTTGCAAATCATTCAAATACACGTTTTGGCGAAGGCGGTCCGGCTGAGCTTGAAACTGCTCGTATGCGCGTTTTGCCTGCTCATCAAGAGACAGAATTGTCGGAGGAAGCAGCCCGTCTAATCCAAGGCTTTTTCTTTCTTCTGCTGAAAACGCAACACCTTTATTTAAAGTAGGGATAGATAGAACTTCTTTTCCTCTTAAAGTAGTTTCTAAGTTGCCTTCCTTCGTTACTTTAATATTATTCAAGAAAATCTCCTTCTTTCTTCAAATAGTTAACAAAGTTAAGTAATTACCCATTTTGGCTAGTGTGATCGCGATCTGCTATATCTTTTTTTGACAATTATTCGAACAATGTCTCATAACTATTTACATTACTTAGTCATTTTATGCCTGTAAAAATGAAAATTCAAGAGATGAAAATTACTTAATTTTTTCATACTCTTTTTTAAGTTATTTAACTACAATTTTTGAAAAAACGTCAAAAAAACACCGGATTTTTTACCGATGTTTTCATGAAAAGGGTTATTTATCAGTCTGTTTTTTTCGGCACTTTGTGATGATGTCTGCATCTCGCTTCGTATGACTCCGACGCGCCGACTAAAATGACCGGATCATCATAGGAAGCGGGCTTCCCGTCAATCAAACGCTGGGTACGGCTTGCCGGCGACCCGCAAACGGAGCAGACCGCCTGCAGCTTCGTCACCGATTCGGCAACCGCCATCAGATTCGGCACCACGCCGAAAGGCTCTCCCCGGAAATCCATATCAAGTCCGGCCGCGATGACACGATAGCCTTTATCCGCAAGCGAGGATAAGTCGCCGATGATCGATTCGCCGAAAAACTGCACCTCATCTACCGCGATGACGTCCGTGCTTTCACTGATATGATCCCATATTTCAGCCGAAGACGAGATGACGTGGCTTGTCATGGATGTGCCGTTGTGAGAAACGACGGCCTCCTCACTGTAGCGATTATCAATGGCAGGTTTGAACACCTTGACCTCCTGCTTCGCATATGTCGCTCTTTTCACTCTGCGGATCAGCTCTTCTGATTTCCCAGAGAACATGCTGCCGCATATCAGCTCAAGCCATCCGCTTTGCTTCATTATGTACATAGGCTATCCGCTCCCCTTTTTTTCCTGTTTATGGACATAAAAAACAGGCAAGAAGCAATTCTTGCCTGCCTGTAAAATCTATTATTACTTAAGACCGTATTTTTTGTTAAAGCGATCAACACGACCATCAGCAGAAGCGAATTTTTGACGTCCAGTGTAGAATGGGTGGCATTCAGAGCAAATCTCAACGCGTACCTCTTCTTTTACTGAGCCTGTTTCAAATTCATTTCCGCAAGCGCATTTAACTGTTGCTTTTTTGAAATTAGGATGAATTCCTGCTTTCATTGTATCCATCTCCTTCCGCCCTGAATCCCGTGTGGAAACAGAGTTATTATTCCGGAGTAATCCGGAACGCATATGAGAGAATTATATCAGTCATTTACTGCATTTGCAAATACATTTTTTATCAGCGGCGGGCTGATGATGAAAGGTTTGCCTGCTTCCATTCTTGGTTGATCAGATCGAAGAATTCCTGATTCGTTTTTGTTTTTTTCATTTTTCTCATAAACTTCTCTGCGAAGTCCGGAGAATCAGACATCGATTTGCGGATCGCCCATAAACGGTCAAGATGCTCTTTCGGCACGAGCAGCTCTTCCTTCCGTGTGCCGGAGCGGCGGATATCGATCGCCGGGAAAATCCGTCTTTCCGCAAGAGAACGGTCAAGGTGAAGCTCCATGTTGCCCGTTCCTTTAAACTCTTCATAGATGACGTCATCCATCCGGGAGCCCGTGTCTACGAGCGCCGTCGCCAAAATGGTCAGACTGCCGCCCTCTTCAATGTTTCTCGCGGCACCGAAAAAGCGCTTCGGACGATGGAACGCAGCCGGGTCAATCCCGCCGGAAAGCGTACGTCCGCTTGGCGGGATAACGAGGTTGTAGGCCCGTGCCAGGCGGGTAATGCTGTCCATCAGAATGATAACGTCTTTTTTATGTTCAACGAGACGCATCGCCCGTTCAAGCACAAGCTCCGCTACCTTAATGTGATTTTCCGGCACTTCATCGAACGTCGAGCTGACGACATCGCCCGCTACGGAACGTTCAATATCCGTTACTTCTTCCGGTCTTTCATCAATTAAGAGAACGATCAATTCAGCGTCAGGCTGATTTGTCGTAATGCTGTTAGCGATTTCTTTTAACAGCATGGTTTTACCGGCTTTCGGCGGCGCCACGATCAGACCGCGCTGGCCGAAACCGACGGGAGCCATCATATCGAGAATTCTTGTTGAGAGATAATTCGGTTTCGTCTCAAGCACCATTTGGCGGTCCGGATAAAGCGGAGTCAGCGCAGGAAAATGGACGCGCTCTTTCGCAGATTCCGGATCATCTCCATTTACCGCTTCAACGTGCAAAAGTCCGTAATAGCGTTCGTTTTCTTTCGGCGGACGCACCTTGCCGGATACTTTGTCACCGTTTCTTAAATCAAAGCGGCGGATCTGGGAAGCAGAAATGTAGATGTCTTCTGAGCTTGGCGAGTAATTAATCGGTCTGAGGAAGCCGAATCCTTCCGATTGGATGATTTCGAGCACGCCTTCCATAAACAGAAGATCCTCCTGCTCGGCGTTGGCTTTCAGAATGGCAAAGATTAATTCTTTTTTAGTCAGTTTGCTGTAGTAGGAGATTTTATAATGTCTGGCCAGTTCATATAGTTCTTTTAATTTCATATTTTCCAAAGAGGAAATAGATACGTCTTTCATAAAAACACCACGCTTTTCATAGTCAATGTATTGCTGTTTTCATTCAAATCGGCTGCTTCGCATGATTCCGCCAAAGCACATTCTTTTATAAAACGTTCAGGAACTTCTATCGGTAACACTTCCACCCATGATCGGCGCTTTTTTAAAAAAGGAATGTCTTAATGAGTTTTGAAGGAAGCGAGGACAAAAACTTGAGAAGATCAATATTTATATCGTCTGTATGCGGTAGAATTTGAAAATTTCCCAGTACTCAAAAGAAGGAATGACACAGAAAAATCGCAGCACTCTTTATTTTTACCTCATTTCAAAAAATTATTCAACTTAAATAATGCTTTGACATATAAATGATAGGGTTGACTCTTTATTGCAAAAGAAAAGCGGGACTTTCCGTCCCGCTTTTCTCTATTTATGGCCGGATCACAAGATTTGGTTTTTTCTTCAGGCTGTGTCTTCCGTCAACGAATCGGACCGTTCCTGATTTCGCCCGGATGACCAGACTTTCAGTCGTGCCGACGGAGCCTTTGAACTGAACGCCTTTCAGCAGCTCTCCGTCCGTGACGCCCGTTGCGGCAAAAATGGCGTCATCCCCTCTCACAAGATCCTCCATCCGGAGCACTTTGGATACATCAAGGCCCATTCGCTCACAGCGGGCCTGCTCTTCCGCACTTTGCGGCAGAAGCCTGCCGATGATTTCGCCGCCGAGCGCTTTTAACGCAACTGCAGACAGCACGCCTTCAGGAGCCCCGCCTGAACCGAAGAGAATGTCTACTCCCGTATGGTCAAAGGCCGTATTGATGGCGCCCGCGACATCACCGTCGTTGATCAGTTTGATTCTGGCGCCCGCCTCACGCAATTCAGAGATGATTTTTTCATGTCTGTCACGATTTAAAATGGTTGCCACGACATCTTCAATGTCTTTGTTTTTCGCTTTCGCAACGGCTTTTAAGTTATCAATGACAGGCGCTTCAATATCGATGCAGCCTACCGCTTCAGGACCGACCGCGATTTTTTCCATATACATATCCGGGGCGTTCAGCAGTGTTCCATGGTCGGCGACCGCGATCACCGTCAGCGCATTCCAGCCGCCGCTCGCTACGATGTTTGTGCCTTCAAGAGGGTCGACGGCGACATCGACGCGCGGGCCGTATCCGTTTCCGAGTTTTTCGCCGATGTAAAGCATCGGCGCTTCATCCATCTCGCCTTCCCCGATCACGACCGTGCCTTTCATCGGCACCGTGTCAAACACGTCACGCATTGCGCTTGTCGCCGCATCATCAGCTTCATCTTTTTTCCCGCGGCCCATCCATCTGGCAGATGCTAAAGCCGCCGCTTCAGTGACTCGAACCAATTCCATCGATAAGCTTCTTTCCATTTCAACACGATCTCCTCTCAAAAGTCCGCATTTCTATGAATTTTGGAGCTGTTCTATCTCTTCGTCCGTCAGCCTTTGCCGCCAGATTGTGGCGCCCAGACCTTCGAGTTTTTTCTCAAGATTGCTGTAGCCGCGGTCTAAATGCTCGAGACCGGTAATTTCGGTTACGCCGTCAGCCATGAGCCCGGCGACGACCAGACAAGCGCCTGCACGCAGATCGCTCGCCTTTACTTTTGCGCCCTGAAGCTCGGCCGGACCGGTGATAATGGCCGACCTGCCTTCCACTTTCATGTTGGCCCCCATCCGTCTCAGCTCATCTATATGTTTAAATCGGGCCGAGTAGATGGTGTCGGTTACGACGCTCGTGCCGCTGGCTCTCGTTAACAGAGATGTCATCGGCTGCTGAAGATCAGTCGGGAATCCCGGGTAAACAAGCGTTTTTACGTCGACCGGTTTTATCTGCTTCTGCCCGCCGAGCATAAGAAGCTGATCGTCACTTGTCTCAATGTGAAAACCCATTTCCCTGAGCTTCGCCGTTAAAGACTCCAGGTGAGTCGGTATGACATTATCAATAATGACTTCTTTCCCCATCGCGGCGCCGGCGATCATAAAGGTGCCCGCCTCAATTCTGTCCGGAATGATCGTATGCCTGCATCCATGCAGCTCTTTTACGCCGTCGATTCTGATTACATTGGTTCCCGCGCCTTTGATCTTTGCGCCCATGCTGGTGAGCAATGTGGCAACATCAATAATCTCAGGTTCCTTGGCGGCGTTTTCTATCACGGTTTTACCTTCAGCCAGTACAGCGGCAAGCATGATATTGATCGTCGCTCCGACGCTGACGACATCTAAATAAATCCGTGCGCCTCTCAGCCTTTCGGCGCGCAGATAAATCGCGCCTTGTTCATTGGTGACTTCCGCCCCAAGCGCTTCAAACCCTTTGATGTGCTGGTCAATCGGCCGCGGCCCGAGATGGCATCCGCCCGGCAGTCCGATGACCGCCTGTTTGAAGCGGCCCAGCATCGCGCCCATTAAGTAATAGGAAGCGCGGAGTTTTTTCACTTTGCCGTTGGGAAGCGGCATGCTGATCATCGGGGAAGGGTCGACGACCATTTCTCCTTTTTCAAAATGGACGTTTCCGCCGATTTCTTTCAGCAGGTCACGCAGCGTTTCAATATCTGAGATCTCCGGAAGCCCTTCGATCGTTACTTCGGAATTTGCCAGAATGGTTGCGGGTATCAATGCGACGGCGCTGTTTTTCGCACCGCTGATATGTACGGTTCCGTTTAACGGATCGCCGCCGGCAATATTCAACTTTTCCATGATAGTCTCCTTCCATAAGAAGATAGCTGCGGAGCGTAAATAAAATGGCATTTTATTCTGTCTCTGCAAATAAAGCTCTTGTCCAAAATGTAGCCAATTCGAAGAGAAAGAATACAAGGACATTATAAAATAACAGGAAGAAAATAGCGAAGCTTTGCGGGGCATTTTTAACACAGGATGCACAGAGGCCCGCCGGGTTCACATTCCGGGGAAACACACTCTTCACTTTGATACTGAAGGCCCGCTGCCAAACAGGAAAACATAAGGGTGCGGCAAACGGATGCAACCGGTTTGCCGCCCTTTTCACCCTTATTTATTCCAGTCTGCCAAGAATTGCTCGATGCCTTTATCCGTTAACGGATGTTTCGCCAGCTGGTGAATGACTTTCAGCGGCATCGTACCGATATGCGCACCGCGTAAAGCGGCTTCAGTCACGTGCTGCGCATGACGGATGGAAGCTGCGATGATTTGTGTATCAATATCATGAATGTCAAAAATCTGTCTTATTTCTGAAATCAGTTCAAGACCGTTATGGCCGATATCATCCAGACGGCCTAAGAACGGAGATACATAAGTCGCTCCGGCTCTTGCCGCCAAAAGCGCCTGGTTGGCACTGAAGATGAGCGTTACGTTTGTTTTAATGTTCAGATCGCTCAGCGCTTTTACGGCTTTTAACCCTTCAGACGTCATCGGTATTTTCACCGTGATATTCGGCGCGATTTTCGCAAGTTCTTTACCTTCTTCAATCATCTCTTCAGCATTCAGGGAAATGACTTCCGCGCTTACTGATCCGCTCACGACTTCCGTAATCTCACGAAGTCTGTCATGGAAAGACACGTCAGCTTCTTTCGCCACTAAACTAGGGTTTGTCGTAACTCCGGCAAGAACGCCAAGTTCATAAGCTTCTTTAATCTCGTCAATGTTTGCTGTATCAATGAAAAATAACATAAGGAAAGCCTCCCCAGTAATAAATTTTCAGAACTGTAAAACATGATTGCGCTTTCTAAAGGTAAGACATAAAACCGCCTGTCAATGCTGTCAGGCGGTTTATGGATGTTACATTGGATTAAGCTTGGTTTGAAGAACCGAACTCACGCATTTTGCCGATAACCGTTTCTTTGATCGCTTCACGAGCAGGTCCAAGATATTTACGAGGATCGTATTCGTTCGGCTTAGCTGCCAATGTTTCGCGGACAGCTTTTGCAGAAGAAATTTGGTTTTCAGTGTTTACGTTGATTTTAGCCGTACCAAGTGAGATTGATTTTTTAATGTCGGCAGTCGGAATTCCTGTACCGCCGTGAAGTACTAATGGAAGGCCGGTTGATTTGCCTATATCTTCCATTTCTTTGAAACCGAGGTTCGGTTCGCCTTTGTAAGGGCCGTGAACAGAACCCAGTGCAGGTGCAAGGCAGTCGATGCCAGTGCGCTCTACAAGTTCTTGACACTCTTTAGGGTCAGCATAGATTACGCCTTCAGCGATCACGTCATCTTCCTGTCCGCCTACAGTTCCAAGCTCAGCTTCAACTGAAACGCCGTGGAAATGAGCAAGCTCAACCACTTTAGCTGTAGTTGCTACGTTTTCCTCAAACGGGTGGTGAGATGCGTCGATCATTACAGAAGTGAAGCCTGCATGAATCGCTTTCGCACAAGATTCAAAGCTTGAACCGTGGTCTAAGTGAATGGCGACAGGAACTGTCACTTTGTATTCTTCCATAAGAGCTTTAACCATGGCAACCACTGTTTTGAAGCCGCCCATGTAGCGTCCCGCGCCTTCTGAAACACCAAGAATAACCGGGGATTTTTCCTCTTCTGCTGCTTGTAAAATAGCTTGAGTGAACTCAAGGTTATTTAAGTTAAATTGTCCAACAGCATATCCTTTTTCTTTAGCTGTATTCAACATTTCCGTCATTGAAACTAAAGGCATGTCGAAAGTCCTCCTTATGTAGCCTGATTTGCTTCTTCTCGAAAAAAGCTTTCCACCTATAGCATGACCATAAAAACCTGTCATATGTAAAACAACAGATCGCTTTTTCTCCATCTCTAGGATACCAACTTTTCGACAAATCGGCAACACAATGACATAATTGTTTCTAATTTTATTAATTCGATTTTAGAGGTAAATATTTTTTCACCGCGTCTCTGATCTCATCAATGTCAAAAGGTTTCGCAAAATGAGTCAGCGCTCCGAGCTCTTTTGATTCCTTAATCATATCGAGTTCTCCGTAAGCGGTCATGATAATGACGCGGATAGATTCGTCGATCATCTTCATGCGCTTGAGAATTTCGATTCCGTCCATGCCGGGGATTTTCATATCTAAAAGCACGAGATCGGGCCGTTCTTTCGTTACGATGTCCAGCGCTTGTATGCCGTTGGCGGCCTGAAACGTCTGGTACCCTTCTTTATGAAACACTTCATTGAGCAATATGCGTATACCGTATTGGTCATCTACGATTAAAATCTTTTCATTCATCATTTTACACCCCAATATTATCATTTTCGTCAAAAGGAAGCAGTTGTTTATGTATTCTGTTTGATTTTCACATTTCCTTTAATTATAATAGTCTACTTTCCGACATTTTCTGAGCATTTTCTCTTTTGTTGTATACTGTTCTTGTATGTGTAAAGGAGGTTTCACTCATGTTAAAGATATTTACGACGCAGCTTGCAGGCATTTTTTCCCGCATTCAGGATAAGGAATCCGAAGCAATAGAAGACGGCGCGCGCCTGCTGGCGCAGGCAGCCGTCAGCGGTCATACCATTTATTTATACGGCGCAAATGAGATGCAGGGCATTTTGTGCGAGGCGGAACTCGGCTCAGAACCGATGCCTTCCGTCGAAGCGTTTCCGGATACAGCTGATTCGATTACAGAAAGCGACAGGGTGCTGATGTTTTGTTCAGGTCCGGGCACGGCTGAAGAACAGGCGCTGGCTCAAAAGCTTTATGAAAAAGGGATCGGCCTCGTTGGCGTATCTCCTGTCATCAAAGATCAAACCGGGATTGAGGAATTTTGTGATGTTCATATTGACAGCAAATTAAAAATGCCGCTTCTGCCTGATGAAGACGGGACAAGATACGGCTTTCCTTCATTAATGACAGGCCTGTATGTCTATCACGCACTGTCCTTTACGTTAAAGGAAATGATGCAGGAATATGCCTGATGCAGAAAAAAGACTTGCCGCTTTTAAAGGAGGCAAGTCTTTTTTTATTACTTCTGTTCTGCAGCTTGTACGGAAGCGCCGATAAAGTCTTTGAATAAAGGCTGAGGTCTTGTCGGTCTTGATTTGAACTCAGGGTGGAACTGGCAAGCGACATACCAAGGATGGTCTTTCAGCTCGATGATTTCCACAAGACGGCCGTCAGGGCTTGTTCCTGAGAACACAAAACCGTTCTCTTCCATTTGCTGTCTGTATTCGTTGTTGAATTCATAACGGTGGCGGTGGCGTTCGTATACCACTTCATCCGCATACGCTTCGAAGGCTTTCGTGTCTTCCTGAAGCTTACAAGGGTACAGTCCGAGACGAAGCGTTCCTCCAAGATCCTCGACATCTTTTTGTTCCGGCAGAAGGTCGATGATCGGATAAGGAGTGGACGGATCGATCTCCGCAGAGTGAGCCCCTTCCAGACCTAATACGTTTCGCGCATATTCAATGGATGCAATCTGCATACCGAGGCAGATGCCGAAGAACGGAATTTTATTCTCACGCGCATACTTGGCGGCGATGATTTTCCCTTCTACGCCGCGGTCTCCGAAACCGCCGGGCACGATGATTCCGTCTGTGCCGCCAGTCAGCTCTTGAATATTGCTTTCTGTCACTTCTTCGGCGTTAATCCATTTGATCTTCACATCAGCGTCAAACGCATAGCCGGCGTGGCGCAGTGATTCAACGACTGAAATGTAAGCGTCCTGAAGCTCGACGTATTTACCGACGAGGCTGATTGTAATGGTTTTAGACAAGTTTTTCACTTTCGTGACAAGGTCTTTCCATTCCGTCATATCCGGGTCTTTGCATTCTAATTTCATATGATCGCAGACAAGCTTATCGAGTCCCTGCTCCTGAAGGTTAAGCGGGATGGAGTAAAGGTTGTCCGCATCTTCGCACTCGATGACCGCTTTCGTGTCAATATCGCAGAAGAGCGCAATTTTATCTTTCATATCTTGAGAAATCGGCATTTCCGTGCGCACGACGATGATATTAGGCTGAATACCGAGGCTTCTCAGCTCTTTTACGCTGTGCTGCGTCGGTTTTGTTTTCAGCTCGCCCGCCGCTTTGATGTACGGAACAAGCGTACAGTGAATGTACATCACGTTTTCGTGGCCGATGTCGCTTTTCATTTGACGGATGGCTTCAAGGAACGGAAGGGATTCGATGTCTCCCACTGTTCCGCCGATCTCAGTAATGACTACATCTGCGTTTGTTTCTTTGCCTGCACGGTACACGCGGTCTTTCAGTTCATTTGTGATATGCGGAATGACCTGAACCGTTCCGCCGAGGTAGTCCCCGCGGCGCTCTTTTTTCAATACGGCGGAATAAATTTTACCGGTCGTCACGTTGCTGAATCTGTTCAGATTAATGTCAATGAACCGCTCATAATGCCCTAAGTCAAGGTCAGTCTCAGCGCCGTCATCGGTAACGAATACCTCACCGTGCTGGTACGGGCTCATCGTTCCCGGGTCAACGTTGATATAGGGGTCAAATTTTTGGATGGTGACGCTCATGCCTCTGTTTTTCAAAAGGCGGCCAAGTGACGCAGCCACAATTCCTTTTCCGAGTGATGATACAACTCCCCCGGTTACAAAAATATATTTCGTCATTTCGTTTGCTCCTCTCTTCGGTCTGCGCTACATTCCTTAAAATGTGCCGTTTTATAGAAAATCATTTCACTAAAAACAAATGATGTGTAAAAGAATTTGGGAGATGAAAATAAGAAAGCTCCCTTTCAATTTCTTGAAAGGGAGCGTAGCACTCTTATGAATTCTCTTCTTTTTGAAGAGCCCAAAATACATACTACATAGTTCGACAATGAAAGTCAAGATCGTTTTGCTGATATAAAATCAGTCTTTGCGATCCTCTTCCTCATCATCATAATCTTCCTCATCTTCTTCAATCATCTCGTCTTCGATCTCAAGCTCGTCGTCATCTTCTTCATCGATATCTTCGTCGTCAAAGCTGTCTGCTTCAAGGTCAATATCTTCTTCTATTTCATCGAGATCGATGTCATCTTCGTCAACTTCCTCGAATTCATCAAGGTCGAGATCTTCCTCAACGACTTTTTTCGCTTTTTTCTTTTTCGCCTTTACAGTCGGCTGTGTTTCTTCGTCCAGCTGATCGTACGGATACCAGCTGCGAAGCCCCCACGTCTGGTCTGACAGAGCAATAAAGCGGCCGTCAATGTTCAGGTCTGTATAAAATTGGGCGATACGGTCGCCCAGTTCCTCTTTCGTAACACCGAGCAAGGAGATCATTTCATTCAGCAGCTCCTGGAACGGAACCGGTTTTTTATGTTCTGAGAAAATTTCGTGAGCGATTTCAACTAAAGCCATCTGCTTCAGCTGTTCCTGAGAATATTGTTTGATACTCAAGGTCGGACACTCCCTTTCTATTACTTATATGTATCTGTTTCTATCCTATAATAAGAACGAATTTGTATTGTTTTGTTCATAAACCATACCTCTCATTATAAACAAATTAAAACAGAATATGCTACCCTTAACAGCGTAATTTAAGAAATTTTAGAGCCGTCCCTTCATAAATCGGCTGATGTGCGAAAACAAAGCCGCCGGCATATGCGCCGGCGGCCCGCTTCTTTCTATAAAGACTCTTGTTTTTCGGCGCCGAATACAGACATGGCGAGCAATTCACTGACATCATAAGTGCCGATCGCGTCTTCGGCTTCTTTCGCTTTCGTACCGTCACCGAGCATGGTCAGACAGTAAGGACAGCCGGAGCTGATGACCGTCGGACTGACAGAAAGCGCCTGCTCAGTCCGGGCCGTGTTGATTCTCGCTCCCGTTTCTTCTTCCATCCACATGAGCCCTCCCCCGGCGCCGCAGCACATCCCGTTTTCGCGGCTGCGCTCCATTTCCTTCAATTGAACGCCCGGAATGGCTTTTAAGATCGCTCTCGGCGGCTCATACACTTCATTGTATCTTCCTAAATAGCACGAGTCATGGAAGGTAATCGTTTCATTCACCGGGTGAAGCGGTTTTAGTTTCCCCTGTGACACAAGCTCGGCTAATAATTCAGTATGATGATAGACTTCGGCCCGGAATCCGAAATCAGGATATTCATTTTTGAACATATTATAGGCGTGCGGATCAATCGTGACGATTTTTTTGATCCCGTGTTTTTCAAATTCGCCGATGTTGTGTTCCGCCAGCTCTTGGAACAGAAACTCGTTGCCCAAACGGCGCGGCGTATCGCCTGAGTTTTTTTCCTTATTGCCGAGAATCGCAAAGGATACGCCCGCTTCATTAAGCAGCTTTGCAAATGAGACGGCAATCTTTTGGCTCCTGTTATCGTAGGAACCCATTGAGCCTACCCAAAACAAGCAGTCGAACGCTTTGTCTTGTTTTTTCATTTCTTTCACTGTCGGAATCTCTGTATCAGCCTGCTCCCTCCAGTTCTCCCGCTCTTTCCGGTTTAAGCCCCACGGGTTTCCCTGTCTTTCAATGCTTGTCATGGCCCGCTGCGCGTCGCTGTCCATCTTCCCTTCCGTAAGCACAAGATAGCGGCGCAGATCGATAATTTTATCAACGTGTTCATTCATGACCGGACACTGATCCTCACAGTTGCGGCAAGTGGTGCACGCCCAAATCTCCTCTTCCGTGATGACCTCGCCGATTAAGCTCGGGTTGTAATCAATGGCTGCGGCCGCTTCACGCGATCCTCCCCCTGAGGAAGCCGCGGCGAGCTGATTCGCCTTCGTGTGCTGAAAAACGGGCGCGGGCACCCACGGAGATTTTGACGTCACGGCAGCGCCTTTTTCCGTCAAATGGTCTCTGAGCTTTAAAATGAGGTCCATCGGCGAGAGCATCTTGCCCGTACCGGAGGCCGGACACATATTTGTACAGCGGCCGCATTCGACGCAGGCGTAAAGGTCGACAAGCTGAGAGCGGCGGAAGTCTTCAATCTTTCCGACGCCGTAGCTTTCTTTCGTCTCATCGGTGAAATCGATTTTTTCCAGCTTTCCTTTTGAATCCAGCCTGCTGAGGAACACATTCGCCGGACCCGCAATTAAGTGCGCATGCTTTGATTGCGGCACGTACACTAAAAAGCTGAGCAAAAACAACAGATGAAGCCACCATGAAACATAAAACACGGCGGCGGTTGCCGGCGCTGAAAGACCGCCGAGCACAAACGCAATGGAGGAAGCGATCGGTTCCGTCCAAGACAGAGAATGATCGTGCCATAAAAGGTTCATGGCGTTCCCGAGAAGCACCGTCACCATCAGTCCGCCGATAAACAGCAGGACAAGCCCCGCTTTAAACCCGCGTTTCAGTCTGACGAGTTTTTCAATGTAGCGCCGGTAAAACGCCCAGACTACGGCGACTAAAATCAGAAACGTGACGATTTCCTGAAAAAAGGTAAACGCCGGATAAAGCGGACCGAACGGCAGATGGCGGTCAGGAAGCAGCCCTTTCAGAATAAAATCAATTGCGCCGAACTGAACGAGTATAAAACCGTAAAAAAACAGAACGTGGATGATGCCGCTCTTTTTATCTTTCAGCAGTTTTTTTTGTCCGAACACATTCACCCATATCTTCTGAAGACGTTCTTTCAGGCGTTTATCAAATTCTTCCCTTTGGCCGAGCTTAATATAAGCGATCCTCGTTCTGATCAGGTAAACGAATAAATAAACGGCGTAAGCGGTTACAGCTGAAAACAGCAGCGCGTTTACCATGAGAAATGCGTTCATCTTGTCTCCCCCTTTGTTCTGATACCCCTCTTCATTGTCATATCTTTACTTTATCATAAATAATGAATGAGTGTTCAGTCAATAATTAAATTCACATTCTCAGGGCACACTACGAATACTTCGGAAAGGAGCGTCGGTATGAAGGTCATTTTTGTGTTGCTTGTCATTTTTATCATATTGATCGCACTTATGCTGCTTGATATGCTGCTTGGCCGGGCGGCGTACAAAAAACAGGCGTATGAGCCCGTTTTTGACCCGAAAAAGAGTGATATCACACTCATTCACTGCGGCAGCGAGCTTGTGCGGCAGATGACGGCTGATATCCGCCAAGCTGTCTCTTCTATTCATATGATGTTTTTTATTATGAAGAACGACCAAGTCAGCCATGAGATGTTTCATTTATTGAAGGAAAAGGCCCAGGCCGGCGTCTCCGTATATCTGCTGCTCGATTGGGCGGGCAGCCGCCAAGTGAAAAAGCCTTCCATTCAAACGATGAAAAAAGCCGGCGTTCACGTTCATTTTCTAAATAAACCGGCATTTCCGTTTCTTTTTTTCAGGCTGCAAAAACGGAATCACCGGAAAGTGACCGTCATTGACGGCAAAATCGGCTATGTCGGCGGTTTTAATATCGCTGAAGAGTACCTCGGCAAAAAAGCGAAGTTCGGAAACTGGGAGGATTATCACCTGCGGATGACCGGCGAAGGCACGGCCGATCTTCAGACTCTTTTTGTAAGCGATCTGAAACGAAACACCGGAAAAGCACCCGGATCACCCGGGGTTTATCCGGCATTATCCGAAGGGAATATCTCTCATAGGACATATGCGTCTGACGGTTTTTCGCTTGAATCGCATTATGAAAACTGCATCCGTAAGGCGGAGAAAAAAATCATTATCGGCACGCCTTATTATGTACCGAGCAAAAAGCTTCAGGAAGCGCTTATTTCAGCCTGCCGAAAAGGCGTCAAAGTCATCTTGATCGTGCCGATGAAGTCAGACCACCCGCTCGTTCGGGAAACAGCTTTTACCTATTATCCCGAGCTTCTGAAGGCCGGCTGCCTCATCTATCGGTATTATCAAGGCTTTTATCATGTCAAAGCTTTCATTATTGATGACCGCATCAGCATTATCGGCACGCCGAATTTTGATAAACGGAGTCTGTTCTGGAATGAAGAGGTGAATGTCATCATTCATGATGAAGCCTTTACAAAGGAAGTGCTTTCAACCATAAAGCAGGACATCGAAAAATCCGAGCTTCTCACATTAGAAAAAGTGAAACAGCGCTCCGTCAGACAGCTTCCTGCAGAATGGCTGGGAAAGGCCATATCTTACTTTTTATAAAGGAGAAACCATATGCTGTTCAGATTCGGATTCGTCGCAAACGCCATGCGCCTTTGGGACGCGTCCCCCGCAAAAACCTTAACATATGCGCGCTATACCAAGCTTTCCCGCAGTGAGCGGAAAGACGCCCTGCTTTCTGTGACAAAAGCAAATCTTACCAATACGCTGCGCACCATCCACTATGTGATCAGCCACGGCATCCCGCTGTACAGGTTCTCAAGCTCGATTGTGCCGCTCGCCACCCATCCGGATGTGCTGTGGGATTTTGTCACGCCGTTTCGCCAGGAGTTTCGTGAGATCGGCGGGCTGGTCAGAAAATATGATCTCAGAACGAGCTTTCATCCGAACCAATTCACGCTTTTTACAAGCCAGAAACAGGAGATTACCGCAAATGCGGTCAAGGATATGGCCTATCATTATGACATGCTGGACGCAATGGGCATCGCGGACCGTTCCGTCATCAACATCCATGTCGGAGGCGCTTACGGTGACAAACAAAGCGCGCTTGGCCGGTTCCGCGTGAATCTGAAAGAACTTCCCGATGTCATCAAACAGCGGATGACTTTAGAAAACGATGATAAAACATATACGTCCGAGGAAACACTCAGTGTATGTGAACAAGAAGGTATTCCGTTTGTGTTTGATTATCACCATTTTTACGCCAATCCGATCGATGACGCTGATTTAGATGACATTCTTCCGCGGATGATCAAAACATGGCAGCGGATCGGCTTAAAGCCGAAGGTCCATCTCTCCTCGCCAAAATCAGAATCAGCCGTACGCAGTCATGCGGACTATGTGGATGCGAATTTTATTCTGCCGGTGCTGGAGCGGTTCAGACAATGGGATACGGACATCGATTTTATGATTGAGGCGAAAGAGAAAGACCGGGCGCTGCTCCGGCTCGTCGAAGAATTAAGCGCCATCCGCGGAGTCAAACGCCTGGCGGGCGGAGTGCTGAAGTGGAAGGCATAACCAGGTTTATCACCCGTTTATATGGGGAATTTCCGAAATAACAGACCATCAGACGGAGGAGAAAACATATGAAAAACATTACATCTTTGAAAATAGTTGCTAAGAAGTTCACTTTACGTAACATGCTTCAGCTTTATCAGCTTTGCCACACGGGAGGCCACGAGCTGTATATCTACTCTAAAAAAACGATGTGCAAAATCAAAGATATCATTGAGCTGGAAACGTTCAGAATGGCCCATAAAGAACAAGAATATTTAATTGTAGTGGAAGGAAAGAAAGCGGTGCAGCTTGTTGACCGTTTCAAACATATCATCGAACCTGCGCAAAAAGAAGCCCATTAAATACGGACTACATAAAAAAAGGATAGACAGGAGGCTCCCGGCCCCCGCTCGTCTATCCTTTTTCTTTTATTGATGTATCAGCTCGCCGAATTGGGCCTGATGAAGTCTCTGGTACATGCCGCCGGATGCCAGCAGTTCCTTATGATGACCTTGTTCAGCGATGCCATCTTTCGTGACGACGACGATCCGGTCCGCATCCTTAATCGTAGCCAGCCGATGGGCGATCACAAGCGTTGTGCGTCCTTCAGACAGCTCTTGCAGCGATTTTTGAATGGCGGCTTCCGTTTCTGTATCGAGGGCTGATGTAGCCTCGTCTAAAATTAAGATCGACGGGTTTTTCAAAAACATTCTGGCGATGGAAAGCCGCTGCTTCTGCCCGCCTGACAGCTTCACGCCGCGCTCGCCGATCACCGTGTTTAAACCGTCGGGATACCCGTTTACCAAGTCCTCTAAATGCGCCTGGCGGACGGCCTGCCAGATTTCTTCCTCAGACGCGTCGAGCCGCCCGTAAGCAATGTTTTCCCGCAATGTGCCGGAAAACAGAAAGACATCCTGCTGGACGACGCCGATTTGTCCGCGCAATGATGACAGCGTCATGTCCTTAATATCGATTCCGTCGATGGAAATCACGCCTTCAGACGGCTCATAAAAGCGCGGCAGCAGACTTGTCAGCGTTGATTTTCCCGCTCCCGAAGGCCCGACGAATGCGACTGTCTCCCCGGCATGAATAGACAAATTGATTCCCGACAGAACCGGACTGTTTTCTTCGTAACCGAACGACACACCATCATAACGGATATTCCCTTTTAAACCGGACACATGTCTCGCGTTCGGGGCGTCCTTGATATCAGGCTCCGTTTCCAGTATTTCTATAAAGCTTTTAAAACCGGCAATGCCTCTCGGATACATCTCAATAATCGCGTTGATTTTATCAATCGGACGGAACAGAACGTTCGTCAGCAGCACAAAAGCGACGAATTCCCCGTAAGATAACGATCCGCGGATCACGAACCATGTGCCGCACAATAAGACGAACAGCGTGACGAATCTTGTCAGCATGTAACTGATCGAGCCGTTTTTCGCCATGATTTTATATGACGTCAGCTTTGTTTTGCGGAAACGCTGATTGTTCACGTCAAACCGCTGCGTTTCAAACGCTTCATTGCTGAAAGCCTGAACAAGACGGATGCCGCCGATATTGTTTTCAACCCTCGCGCTGAAGTCTCCGACGTCTTTGTTCAGTTTTGTAAACGCAGAGGTCATTTTTTTATTGAAATACAAAGCAAGCCAAATGACGACCGGCATAATGATAAAAGTCAACAGCGCGAGCTGCCAGTTAATAAACAGCATCACACCGAACGCGCCCAAAATCGTCATGATCGCGATAAACAGGTCTTCAGGCCCGTGGTGGGCGGTTTCTCCGATATACATCAAATCATTGGTGAGCTTGGACATTAAACTGCCCGTTTTGTTGTTATCGTAAAATTTGAACGAAAGCTTTTGCAGATGGTCGAAAAGCTTTTTCCGCATATCGGTTTCAATGTTAATGCCGAGCATATGGCCCCAATACGTCACAACATACTGAAGTGCCGAGCTGAGGGCGTAGACCCCGAATAAAGCAGCGGAAGTCAAAATAATCAGACTCCAATCCCGCCCCGGAAGCAATGTATCGATAAAGTAATTGACAATCAGAGGAAAACTCAGCTCCATCAATCCGCCGGCGATGGCAGAAAAGAAGTCGAGAAAAAACAGCTTTTTGTACGGTTTATAATAAGAAAAAAATTGTCGCAGCACGATTCCGTCCTCCTTGTGCCTCGTTCTTAATGATAATATTTCTCAATTATACTATACACAAGGAGTTTTAAAAGCGTTTTTTATAACACGCCGGAAAATAACCGTGCGAAGGATTCCTTCGTTCTTTCCCATAATGTGCGCTTATAGAAACGGACGGGGCTGATTTTTTCAGACTCCTTCATATCCTCCAGATAATGCGCTTCAAGATCTTTGATCGCCTCTTGATCTGTAAAAAAGACATTGACTTCAAAGTTCAGCTGAAAGCTTCTCATGTCCATATTCGCCGTCCCGACAGAGGCGAGGTTTCCGTCAGTGATGAGCACCTTTTGATGCATAAAGCCTTTTTGATAAGAATAGACTTCGATTCCTTCGCGAAGAAGCTCGGGGAAATACGATCTCGTCGCGTACTGGGTTAAAAATCCGTCATTGGTTTCCGGCACCATGACACGCACCCGGACGCCTCTGGCAGCAGCCTCCTTTAGCGCTGTGCGGATCGGCTCATTCGGCACGAAATAAGGCGTCGCGATCCATACAGACGATTCGGCCGCCGCTATCATGGCATAATACAGATCGCTCATCCGCTCCTTCATATCGGGGCCTGTCGGAACGACTTGATAGACGCCGCCGCTTTCTGCCGCAACCGGGCGGGTATATGCTTTCCGATCAATCAGCACCTCATCCGAAACGTATTCCCAATCAAGCATAAAAATGCTGTGGAGCGTCTGAACGATTTCTCCTTCGACTTTCATATGGGTGTCCCGCCAAAAGCCGACATCTTGGTCTTTGCCGATATACTCCTTGCCGACATTCAGCCCGCCGACAAAACCGACTTTCCCGTCAACGATGACGATCTTGCGGTGATTTCTGAAATTGAATTTTTGGTTGAAAAAACCGTATTTCAGCGGCAGAAACGGGACGATGTTCACGCCCGCGCGTTTCAGTTTTTTAATATCTTTTCCGGCCAGCTTCAGACTGCCGGCCGCGTCGAACAAAAACCGCACTTCCACGCCTTGACGCGCCTTTTCCATCATAATGTCCATCATCTTGTGCCCGAGCATGTCTGATTTGAACATGTAATACTCAATATGTATAAATGACGCGGCCTCCCGGAGCGCCTCAAACAGCTCCGGAAATGTTTCGTCCCCGTTTTTGAGCACCTTCAGCCTGCTTTTTGTATTGATATTCATATGGGACGCCTTGATTGAATATTGAAAGAAACGCTTCTGATTTCCTTTCAGCCCGGTCAGGTCGGGAGTTTGTTCCATATCAAATATCGTTCTCAGCTTTTCCCGGTTGTATGTCCGTTTCGACCTGAACAGCTTGCCTTTTTCATAAAGCTGGCCGGAAAAAAGGTAAAATAAGTACCCGGCGATCGGAAAAAACACAAGAATATGAATCCATAACAGCGTGTGCTGCGAGGTGCGGTTTTCAAGAATTAACGAATAGATGCTGAACAAAATAATGCTTGCATAGCAAAGCACCCCTCCGTAAAACTCAAGCCTGGAAACCGGAAAAAACCATATGACATATGCTCCGATAAGCATCATATATAAAAAGCAAAATTCCAGTCTCCTTTTCAGCATCCCGACTCTCTCCCATCTGATCCGATATCTCTGTATACCCTCTGTTTTCCGGCCTGTAAACATATGAAAAAGCCTCTCCGCACGAGCGGAAAGGCTTATGATGAAGCTTCCTGTGATTGGCCGGGTGTGATGTTCTGAAGCAATGCCGGATTGAGCGAGCAGCTGCCTTTGATTTTATTTTTGAAGATGCCGATGATCAGACCGGTGACCGCTATCGACACTAAGGAGAAGAGCCCTTTCAGCAACCCGACGGAAAAAATGCCGGCCAGCACGACGCCAAAATCGAAGAGGAAATTAACGGCACCCGGATTCCATCCGCAGCGCTTTTGCAGAAATAAAGCGAGGATATTGGCGCCGCCGAGCGATGCCTGATGATAAAACATGAGCGACAGGCCGAACCCGATCAGCGCCCCGCCGCAAATCGCCCCGGCAAGCGGTGAAACAGAGACCGGCGGCAGCCAGTGATCCGCGCCGGTAAACAGAGTCAGCACTGTGACTGCAAAAACGGTGGATAGAGTGAATTTGATTCCCATTCTGATGAGAGAAAATATATAAAACGGGATATTGATCAGAAAGAAGATAATCGCAAAAGAGGAATGAAACAAGTATGACAGGCTTAGTGACAGTCCCGCTGTGCCGCCGGTTAATACATGAGAATGTCTGAGTGTCAGGACGCCGGCGCTTGTCATCAGACAGGCGGCTAAAATGAGGAAAATCCGCTTCATTCTTCACTCTCCTTTTGTTGATGTTATTTCCAAATAAAACATAACAGGAATCCCGGCCGCCCAGCCATTACCTTGGCAGAAAATATCTTATGTTTTTATTTTTTCACCATAAAAAATCCCCCTCTTGCAGGGGGGATTTTTACGTGCGTTTCCGATAGACAACATAGCTGCGGGTCAAATACTTGAGGGGCAGGCTGAACACGTGAACCAATCTTGTAAACGGCCAAAGGATAAAAACGACGTACCCTATGATGATATGAAACTTAAACCATAGCGGGACACTCTCCATCAAAGAAGCGTCAGGCCGGAACAAAACAATTTCCCTGAACCACGGCCCGACTGTTGCCCTGTAATCAAAGCCTTTCGAATCAATGTTAAGAAATGTGGCCGCAACGCCCGACAGTATCATGAACAGCAGCAGAATAAGCGTCAAGATATCCGATGGCGAGCTGGTTTTGCGGATTCTTTTGTCAAACAGCCTTCTGTACGTCAGGATGACAAGTCCGGCACATGCAGCAATCCCCGCCGGCAGGCCTGCGCCGATCGCCATTTTGTGATACATATGCTCTGAAATGCCAAGGGAAGCATACACGCCTTCCGGGATCAGAATTCCCATGACATGTCCGCCGACAACGCACAGCAGTCCCCAATGAAAAAGTGTGCTGCCAGCGGCAAGTTTTTTCTTTTCTAACAGCTCGCTTGATTTCGCCGTCCAGCCGAATTGGTCATGCTGATAGCGGTAAATATGCCCGCCGATAAAGATCGTCAATACAATGTATGGCATAACGCCCCACAGGATCTGCCCGCTCATGCCTGAACAGCCCCTTCTTCAATGCTTTCACGTACACCGATGTTTTCCAGTGCGGCTTGCAGCACGTGCAGCAGCTCAGCATAGATGCTGTCATTTTTTTCGAGGCGGGAAGCCAGCTCCCTCACATTGGACAGGTATTTTTCAAACACGCTTCTCGCCGCTTCAATCTCCGCAACCGCGGCGAATTCCAGCATCAGCGGCAGGTAATCAGGCAGTTCTTTCTCTGTCGGCAGGAAACCGGATTGCTGGTAGGTGTTTTTTAAATGCAGCAATTCAATGCCGCGCTCCCTTTGTTCGCCTGAGTTAAAGTAGGTGACGTACATATTCGTTTTTTTTCCGAAATCGAACGTATACACATAGTGTTCAATCAGCGCTTGCGGAGAAAAGCCGGCCGCCGCCTCTAAAAAGTGCAGCAATTTCTCACGGATTTGCTGATTGGTGATGTCATGGATAAGAGCCTTCCAATCGGGAATCTCGGCTCTCCACTCTTCCTCCGGATATGAGAGAAGAACGGAAAGAGCGGAGAACGTCATTTGCCGGTCTGTGGTGTTCATGTTATTACACCTCATTTATGAAAAGTTAGAAACAAGAGCCCGGGCCGCCTGAAAATGATAAGCCGCAGCTCCCTTGTTCAGCATATAAATCTGACACTTCTTCTCGATGGCTGCTCGGGATCACAAAACGGTCATCATATTTGGCGATTGCCAGCAGCCGATACATGTCTTCAATTTGCTGTTCTGTTAAGCCGACACTGGAGACCAATGCCGGGTCGATGGATTTATTTGTCTGAACCGCCCTCATATACTGGCGCATGACAGACATTTTCTTTAACGTGGACCGAATATGATCCGTATCCCCCGCCGTTAACAGCTGCGCCAAATAGTCAATCGGAATTCTCATTTGGTCGATAGCCGGAAAAATCGCTTCCGCCGTTTGCCGGCTTCCTTTTCCTTCAAAGAGATTCATAATCGGGCTGAGCGGCGGAATGTACCAAACCATCGGCAGCGTACGGTACTCAGGGTGAAGCGGCAGCGCAATCTTCCAGTCGATGATCATTTTATAGATCGGCGATTGCTGCGCAGCCTCTATCCATTCAGCCGGGATGCCTTGTTCTTTTGCCAGTTTGGCAATCTCAGGATCATTCGGATCAAGAAAAACGTCCAGTTGGGAATGGTAGAGATCCTTTTCATTTTCAACAGAGGCCGCTTCCTCCACTTTGTCCGCGTCATACAGCATGACGCCGAGATAGCGGATTCTGCCCACACACGTTTCAGAGCAAATAGTCGGCAGCCCCGCCTCCAAACGCGGAAAGCAGAGTGTGCATTTTTCCGCTTTGTTCGTTTGCCAGTTAAAATAGACTTTTTTATAAGGACAGGATGAGACGCAATATCTCCATGAACGGCATGCATTTTGATCAACAAGCACAATGCCGTCTTCCTCGCGTTTGTACATGGCGCCGGACGGGCAGGAGGACACGCACGCCGGATTGATGCAGTGCTCACAAATACGCGGAAGATACATCATAAAGACTTCATCGAATTCTGTTTTGATCGATTCCTCCATTTTTTGCACGTTTGGATCTTCAAGCCCTGTAATATGGCCGCCCGCGAGATCATCTTCCCAGTTCGGACCCCATTCGATATTCATGAAATCCCCCGTTAAGGACGATTTCGGCCGCGCCACCGGCTGGTGCTTTTTTTGCGGGCTGTTTGTTAATGTTTCATAATCATAGTTCCAAGGTTCATAGTAGTCATCAATCGTCGGCTGATTCGGATTATAGAAAAGGCCTGCAAGCCGATTCGTTTTCGGGCCTGATTTCAGTTCAAGCTTTCCTTTTTTTAACGTCCAGCCGCCTTTATATTTGTCCTGGTCCTCCCATTGCTTCGGGTAGCCGATGCCCGGCTTTGTTTCTACATTATTGAAGTACATATATTCCGCACCGGAACGGTTTGTCCACGTGTTTTTGCAGGTGACGCTGCACGTGTGGCAGCCGATGCATTTATCCAAGTTCATGACCATCCCGATTTGCGCTTTAATCTTCAAGCCAATCGACCTCCTTCAGCTTGCGGATGACGACATTCAGATCGCGCTGATTCCCCGTCGGACCGTAATAGTTAAAGCCGTAACTGAGCTGTGCATAGCCCCCGATCATCTGGGTCGGCTTGACGTGAATCCTTGTCGGGCTGTTATGGGTGCCTCCGCGGTTATTCGTCAGTTTTGTGCCGGGCACATTGATGTGGCGGTCCTGGGCATGGTGCATAAACGCCATTCCTTTAGGAATCCGGTGAGACAAAACCGCTCTCGCGACGACAACGCCGTTTCGGTTGAAGCATTCAATCCAATCGTTGTCTTTGATATCCGTATCCGCAGCATCATCTTTATTCATCCACACGGTCGGCCCGCCGCGGAACAGCGTCAGCATCGGCAGAGAATCAAAATACATGCTGTGGACGGACCATTTATTATGCGGCGTCAAATAATTAAGAACGATTTCTTTGCCCTCTTGATCAGGCCGCTTGCTTAGGAACGGACGGTGCTGGAGGATCGGTTTAAATGTCGCCATCGTTTCACCGAATTCCATCATCAGTTCATGATCGACATAATAGGATTGTCTGCCGGTCAGCGTCCGCCATGGAATTAATTTTTCCACATTCGTCGTAAACGGCGAGTACCTGCGCCCTCCTTTTTCTGAACCGGTAAAGGCCGGAGAGGTGATGACCGTTTTCGGCTGGGCTGTAATTTGCTCGAACGTAAAGCATTCTTCCTCGCGCTCTTCCGCCAGGTCTTTCAGCTCCAGATTGGTAATGTTTTCAAGTGATTCCCATGCTTTCACGGCGACTTTTCCATTTGAGGTGGACGACAGGGTTAAAATCGCTTCCGCCGCCTGCTTCGCTTCACTTATATTCGGGCATCCTTTGGCAACGCTGTTTGAATCGGTTTCTCCCAGTCTCTGTTTGAGTGATTCATATTCATCCGCAATCGACCAGCTCATCCCTTTTGTTCCGCTCGGTTTTAAAGCCGTATTAGGGCCAAGCGCGGTCATTTTAGGAAAAATGTGTTTGTAATCCCGTTCAACGACATGGATGTTCGGCATCGTTTTTCCCGGAATGGCTTCACATTCACCCTTGCTCCAGTCATTGATTTTGCCGAACGGCTGGGCCAATTCCTGCATCGTGTCGTGGAGAAGCGGCGTTGCGACTACCTCTTTTACCGGCTCCATATCGACTTCTTCCGCCAGATCGGAAACGGCTTTTGACAGCGCCTTAAAAATATCCCAGTCTGACTTCGATTCCCACGGCGCCGAGATGGCCGGAGCAAATGGATGAATAAACGGATGCATATCCGTGCTGCTGAGATCGTGTTTTTCATACCATGTCGCCGCCGGCAGCACGATATCGGAATACAGCGCCGTACCCGCCATTCGAAAATCAAGATTGATTAACAAGTCGAGCTTGCCTTCCGGCGCCTGCTCCCGCCATTTGATTTCTTCAGGGCGGATGCTGTCGCTGTCGTCATTCATCAGACCGTTCGTCGTCCCCAGCAGATGCTTGAGAAAATATTCATGCCCTTTCCCTGAGCTTGAGATCAGATTTGCCCGCCATACGAAGAGATTCCTTGGGAAATTCACTTCATTGTCAGGGTCTTCAATCGCGAATTTCAGTTTTTTTTCTTGAAGCCGTGAGGCCACGTACGCACCTACGTCTTCAGGTGTCGCCGCCCCCGCTTTCTCAGCTTCTTTGTACAGATCAATGCCGTTTTGATTGAATGTCGGGTAAGACGGAAGCCACCCTAATCGCGCCGCCAGCACATTGTAATCGGCGTGATGCTTGTAGCGGGATGACGCGGCGATCGGTGAAGCCAAGTCACTGATCGGCTGGTCTTCATAACGCCACTGGTCTGTCGCAAAGTAGAAAAACGAGGTGCCGTTTTGCAGCTTAGGCACGCCTTCCCAGTCCTTTGCGGTTGCAATCGTCTGCCACCCTTCAGCCGGACGGAGTTTTTCCTGCCCCACGTAATGGGCCCAGCCTCCGCCGTTTACACCTTGGGCGCCTACGAGTAAAACAAGATTTAACACCGCACGGTAAATCGTGTCGGAGTTGAACCAGTGGTTAATGCCCGCCCCTACGATAATCATGGATCTGCCGTCTGTATCGATCGCATTTTGGGCAAACTCCCTGGCAATCTGTATAACGGCTTCTCTTTTAATTCCCGTAATCTTTTCCTGCCAGGCAGGTGTGAACGGACGGGGATCATCATAGGATGCGGCTGATTGTCCGCCGATGCCCCGGTTCACGCCGTAGTTGGCCAATATCAAGTCAAACACGGTCGTGACGTACGTCTCTTCACCGTTCAGGTCCAGTTTTTTAATAGGAAGATCCCGCTCAAGCACTTTGTTTCCGTCATCTGAAAAATACGGAATGCGCACTGAGCCGATTTCGTCCTCTATTCCGAGCACGGAGAGACGGGGCTCAATCTGTTCCCCGGTGTCTTCGTCGATCATGTGCAGATTCCATTTCTGCTGCCCGTCCCAGCGGGAGCCCATTGTGCCTTGCGGTATGGCAAACGCACCTGTCTGTTCATTCCAGACCGCCGGCTTCCACTGATCATTTTTTGTCTGCCGCCCGATGTCTTTTGCATGCAGAAACCGTCCCGCTGTGTATACGCCATTTTCTTTTGACAGAGTGACGAAGAATGGAAAATCGGTGTATTGCTTCGCGTACTCAATAAAACGTTCAGTTTCTTGGTTCACGTAAAATTCCTGCAAAATGACGTGACCCATCGCCATCGCAAGCGCCCCGTCAGTCCCCTGGCGGATACTCAGCCAGTCATCTGCGAACTTTGAGGATTCCGCAAAATCGGGACTGATCGAAATGACTTTAGCGCCTTTATAGCGGGCTTCCGCCAGAAAATGCGCATCAGGCGTTCTCGTTAACGGAACGTTGGAGCCCCATGTGATGATATAGCCTGAATTGTACCAATCACTGCTCTCCGGAACGTCCGTCTGGTCGCCCCAAATTTGCGGGGACGCCGGCGGAAGATCCGCATACCAGTCATAAAAACTGAGCATTGGGCCGCCGATTAACGACATGAATCGCGAACCTGATGCGTGGCTGATCATGGACATCGCCGGGATCGGAGAAAAACCGACATTCCGGTCAGGCCCGTATTTCATCACTGTATACAGCAGAGAGGCTGAAATCAGCTTCAGCACCTCCGGCCATTCCGCGCGGACAAAGCCGCCTTTCCCTCTTGCCTGTTTATAGGACTTCGCTTTTTCAGGGTTTTCAACGATCGATTTCCAGGCATCCAGCGGATTTTGATGCGCCTGCAATGCTTCCCGCCACAAATTGATCAGCACACCGCGCACATATGGATATTTCACACGGAGCGGGCTGTAGATGTACCAAGAAAAACTGGCCCCCCGCGGGCAGCCTCTCGGTTCGAAATCAGGCATATCCGGGCCTGTTGATGGATAATTCAAGTTTTGTCCTTCCCACGTGACAATTCCGTTTTTCACATAAATATTCCAGCTGCAAGAACCCGTGCAGTTGACGCCGTGGGTGGAGCGAACGACTTTGTCGTACTGCCATCTGTTTCTGTATACATTCTCCCAATCACGATCTTCGCTTGTCGTTTGGCTATGGTTATTTGAAAGATGTTCGATAGGAGAAAAATAGTTTAATCTCCTGAGCAACGGACTCATTTTCTTTTTCTTCATGATCGTTCACTCCTTCCGAGTCAGGTGATGCTATGTACACTATAAACAGAGACGGCGCGTTTCCTTGTGAACTATGTCACACACTCTGCTTTTTTCACAAAACGTTCACACAGAGCAGCAGGAAGGATTTTCAAACGATATGGGGACGCCCGGCGTCATCAAAAAAAACCGGTTCTGTTTAAGAACCGGGTTCGGCGTTTTCATCCCGTGATGTATGCAGATACCGCAAAAACAACTGATAGGAACAGAAGACATTTTGCTGAAGCATCGCCAAAAAGTTCATTTGCAGCCGCGGATGGTAAGACATCATTTGCTTAAATACGGAATATGGAATATGGAGTACCAGAATATCCGGTGAGGCATTGACTGAGATAAAAGGCGATAAAGAGAGCCCGCCTTTTTCATCAATCGGAAACACATCGCCTTTTTCCCACAGCGCAACGGTTTGCGACCCTTCAGGGAGCCTGCTGTCCGTAAAACGGATATTGCCTTTTAATACAATATAAACGGATTGTGAATGAAGAAAGGATGGAGATTGGTCAGATGAGCCGCGGATAAACGTCCCGTTTTTCAGCAAGGTTTCGACAATGGACAGAGGCACTTCATTAAACATAGGAAGTTGTTTCAGAAATAATAAATAGTCACACTGATTCATAGGAAAGCCTCCTGTGCTAAGGATAGCTTTAGTGTAGCCCGATTGAGCCCGCGCGGCAGTGATGTATTTCACAGCTTGTATGATAAAAGTCACTTATCAGGAGAGTGTTTGTACTTATAATGAAATAAAAAGGAGGGTTTCGATGAAGGCGATGATTCCGAAGCAGCACGGCGCATGGGCGATGCTGCTGATTCCATTTTTACTCGGCATGATCAAGGGAGGCCCGGTTTTCTGGCATATTCCGCTCTTTCTGGGCTGGCTGTTCCTTTACTTGACGGTTTATCCCGTTTCGCTCGCTTTGAAAAAGAAACAGCTTCAGCCCTATCAAAAGTGGATATGGTATTACGGTTTTCCGGCCTGCTGCTTTTTGATCATTTCTGTCTATCATAAGCCGCAGCTCGTCTGGATCGGCGTTTTTTTATTGCCGCTGTTTCTCATACATACGCATTATGCCCGCCGAAAAAACGAACGGGCGCTCACGAATGATATTGCAGGTGTTCTGTTCTTTTGTTCAGGCGGGCTTGCGAGCTGCTGGCTGGGAACGGGAACCCTTGACGGCTGGGCCTGGTTTCTATTCTTGCAATCCGCTTTATTTTTTGTCGGGAGTTCTTTTTATGTGAAATCGGTCATACGGGAGAGAA
Organism: Bacillus sp. JNUCC-21; assembly: GCF_041222765.1. NCBI lineage: Bacteria > Bacillati > Bacillota > Bacilli > Caryophanales > Bacillaceae > Bacillus > Bacillus sp. JNUCC-21. The sequence continues at coordinate 3,840,529 of NZ_CP166019.1, forward strand.
AAAACAGAACCTTTGCATACTGGTCGTGGGGATATCACCTCTTGCTCCCCATTTTATCGGCTCTTCTCGGGGCAGGCTGGGCGTTTCTCGCTTTTATCCCAAGCAGTCTGCGGGCCTGGTTTTTTCACGGAAGAGACTGGCCGGTGAAAACGATCGGCATTCTGGAAATCGTAAATGCCGGCTTCTTTTTCGCCGTCATGTGTATATGTATCACAAGCTGAAAAACAAGGACACCGGCTGCCCTTGTTTTTTTCAGTCAATATTGCAGATCTCCAGCGGACAATTTTCACACTCGATCTCGCATCGTAAATAGTCCCGCTTGTGCAAAATAATTTTTCCGGTTTCGTCTATCGAAATAACCCCTTGTTTGCGGAGGTCTCCCAGCATGCGGTTGACGCTCTCCCTTGCCGCCGCGCAAAACTTGGCCAAATCCTGATTTGTCAGCACAATGTTAATCAGAATCCCGTCGCTTCGTTCCACCCCGTAGCTGTTTGATAAGCGGATAAGGGTGGAATAGAGCGCCCCCTTTTTGCCGTGAAGAAGCAGGTCCCTGATCTTGGACTGGATTTTTCGAAGATGGGTGCTCATCCATTTCATAAATTCAAACGTCAAAACACCGTTTTGGATCAATTCCTTTTCCAGCTTGTTTTTATTAATGACGAGCACCTCGCCATCCTCTAACACTTTCGCACTGAGCATATATCTCGGCTCATCTGTGAATAGCGTCAATTCCCCGACAATATCGTTTTTTTGGCAGATTCTAAGCGTCAGGTCTTTTCCGTCAGACGTCAGCTTGCCGATTTCAATGAGTCCTGACTGAATCAGATAAAGCTCTTTTGCATCCATTCCTTCTTGAAACAAATAAGTGTGTTTTTTCATTTTCCTTTTCGTACTGATCGATTCCAGCAATTCATGCAGTTCGCGGGAAAGAAGTTCTTTATCAGATTTTCGGACAGAGAGAATATTCATGAGCTCACCTCGAAGAAAGTCACGTTGCGTATGTATATTGTAACGTGACTTGATTTGCACTCACCCAGAAAAAACTAACAATCTTGTGAATGGATCATTATGAATTGAGGCTCTGACTGTTTCTCTCCGTATGTGTTTTCATTCTTTCCTGCCAATACATCCAGATCACAAGAACAAAGCTGGCTAACGCGACCTCTGAAAGCGCCATAAACCCGATCGCGTATTGGCCTGTTGCCTGAAATACACTTGCCAGAATCAGCGGAGGGAAAAAACCGCCCAGTCCGCCCATAGCAGACACAATCCCGTTGGCAATTCCCGCTTGCTTCGAAAAATAGAAAGGCACCAGTTTAAATACCGTTCCGTTTCCAATCCCTGAGCAGACTGCCACCGTCAGCGATCCAAACGCATAAAGGCCGATCGTCGGGGAGAATGACAGCATGACCCCTGACAGCGTAAGCCCTGCGAAAACGAACATCAGAATGCGGAGCGGGCTCAGTTTATCTGCAAGAAACCCTCCCACAGGCCTGAGCAGCGTAGAGACCGCAATAAAGCCGGCCGTCCGCAGACCGGCGTCCGCAGGGCTCAGCCCAAAATGCTCAACCAAAAAATTCGGAAGATAGATGGTAAAGGCGACAAAGGCGCCGAACGTAATTAAATAAAACAGGCTCAACATCCACAGCACATGATTTCGGTAAACGGCTTTCATTTGTGTCTTTATGGAAACTTTGACTTTCTTCTCATGCCGGTCGCCGAACAAAACGTGCAGTAATGCGAAAACAGCCAGCAAAACAAGATACATCTGCACGGTTGCTTTCCATCCCGCGGCTTGAGCGATAACCGGCGCCGCAAAGGTAGTAACGGCGGTCCCGATGTTTCCGGCACCGTAAATCCCATTGACGACACCGTGCTTTTCTTTCGGATAATATTTCGGGAGGGACGTCACTCCGATGGAGAATACCGCTCCCCCGATCCCTAAGAAAAAGCCGCCCGCGATTAAATCAAATAAAGAATCCGCGATACTGATCCAAAATACAGGAAACAAAAGCAGGATGAAGCTGATCATAAACATCAGCCGCGCCCCGTACCTGTTCGTTAAATATCCTAAAGGAATACGGAGAAGCGATCCGAGAATAACGGGAATCGCCGTCACCAATGAAATTTCGCCTTTGCTTAAATGAATATCTGATGTCATTTGAGAAATGAGCGATGAAATCAGCACCCACACCATAAACCCTGCCACTAAGCTTAATGACTGCAACGATAATTGAATATGTTGACGATTGATCATTCGGCTTGCCCCTTTCACTGATTCAATATCAGTCTTATCATACAAAAACTCAGTGTGCGGGATTGTGAATTACATCACACGCTTTATATACAAAAAAAAAACAAAGCCCGAAGACTTTGTCCTTTGATCATCATTACATTTTTTCCGGAGCCGATACGCCGATCAGCTGAAGCGCATTGTTCAGCGTAATTTGCGTCGCCTTCATTAAAGCGAGACGCGCGCGGCTCTTCTCTTTATTTTCCGGATCGAGGACTTTCTCCGCATTGTAGAAGCTGTGCAGAGCGGAAGCCAGATCATAAATATAGTTTGTGACACGGTGAGGAATGCGTTTTTCCGCCGCTTCTGCCACTGCCTCAGGGAAGCCGCCGATCGTTTTCAGCAGGTCATATTCTTTTTCTGATTGAATATGGCTGAAATCAAGATCTGCCGCCGGTTTAAGTCCCTGCTCCTCCCCTTGGCGAAGCATGCTGCAAATACGTGCATGTGCGTATTGTGCATAATACACAGGGTTTTCGTTAGATGTGGATACGGCAAGATCCAAGTCAAAATCCATGTGCGTATCAGCACTGCGCATCGCGAAGAAATAACGCACGGCATCCAAGCCGACTTCTTCAATCAAGTCGCGCATCGTTACGGCTTTCCCCGTACGTTTGCTCATCTTCATTTTTTCGCCGTTTTTGTATAAATGAACGAGCTGAATGATCTCAACTTCCAATGTGCCTTTCTTGTAACCGAGCGCTTCAATTGCCGCTTTCATACGCGGAATATACCCGTGGTGATCCGCGCCCCATACATTGATGAGCTTGTCGAATCCGCGGTCAAGTTTGTCTTTATGGTATGCGATATCCGGCAGCAAATAAGTGTATGAGCCGTCTTTTTTGATCAGCACACGGTCTTTATCGTCGCCGAACGTTGTGGAGCGGAACCATGTCGCGCCGTCCTCTTCGTATACATGGCCCTTTTCGCGAAGCGCCTCAAGCGCCTGATCAATTTTTCCGTTTTCGTACAGTGACGTTTCAGAATACCATACGTCAAACGGCACGCGGAAATTTTCCAGGTCGGAGCGAAGTTTATCAAGCTCGTACTTTAAGCCGTATTCACGGAAAAACGCCTGACGTTCGCTCTCCTCTTCATGTACGAAACGGTCGCCGAAATCTTCGGCAAGCTTTTTCCCGATGGCGATAATATCCTCGCCGCGGTAGCCGTCTTCCGGCATCGGTTTCTCGAGACCGAGCGCTTCAAAATAACGGACTTCAACGGAAAGCGCCAGGTTGTTAATCTGGTTGCCCGCATCATTAATATAGTACTCGCGGCTCACATCATAGCCCGCTTTAGAAAGAACGCTGCACAGCGCGTCACCTACCGCCGCGCCGCGCGCATGGCCTAAGTGAAGATCTCCCGTCGGGTTGGCTGATACGAATTCGACCTGAATCTTTTCGCCTTGTCCGATGTTTGTCTCTCCGTAATGTTCACCCGCTTCAAGCACGGACGGAATCAGTTTTGTTAAGTAGCTGTTGTTCATGTAAAAGTTGATAAAGCCAGGTCCCGCAATATCCATCTTTTCAATGGAAGCTTTGCCTTTATCAAATGACGCCACGATCTCCTCAGCGATTTGGCGCGGCGCTTTTTTTGCGATTCTCGCCAGCTGCATCGCCATGTTTGTGGAATAATCACCGTGTGTTTTTTCTTTCGGCGTTTCTAACAGTACGCTTGGAATCTGGCTTTCGTCCGCCAGGCCCGCTTTCAGAACGGCTGCTTTGATTTCTTCCTTCAGCACGTCCTTCATTTGTTCCGCAATGTTCATGCGTGAGTTCCTCCCTCATACGTGATCGTCATATTATGTAAATGCTGCTGCCCGTCTCCGACATGCATGTCATATGCGATGCTGATTCGGCCTTTTTCTTCACCGAGATCAGATTGAATCGATTTTGTGCTTGTTTCCAGCTCAAGCTCACCAAATGACATTTTATATTTCGCAATTGTGGAAGCTCCCGTTATGAAACGCTGATTCATTTTAACAGCGCCTGACCTCATGATCAGGACTTCGCCTTCGCTCACCTTCACAATCGTTTTTACTTTGCCTAGGTCGTGTTCTTCATAATAAGATAGATACACTTTTTGTTGTTTTACATAGTAAAATCCGGTAGTACGGAATTCGATGACTTCATCATTTCCGTCATCCTCGATCACAGACTTCACATGGAGTGTTATCGGTGTCTCTTGCTTCATTTTGACACGTCCTTTTCATCATTCCACTTTGACTTGAATAGTATAATCATTCAGCTTGTAAACTTCAACTGCTTCTATCTTACCATCATTGCTCATTAGATTTGAAGATAAACCTCATAAAAAGCAGTTCCTTATGAGAAGAGAAAATCATATCACTATGTCACCCAATCCGTAAAAAACATGACAGCAGCTTTTCAGAAACTCACACAGTCTCATCGAAGCTGCTGCGACTTCCGGCAACATAGATTGTGCAGCAGAAATGCCAACGATGTCAAAGCGCTGCGTGACAGCTATAAAAACGTCCGCCAAACACACGTGATGGCTGCTGTATTATGCCAAGTCATCATATTCGGCTGCGTGTTCGAAATCGTCAAAGCCGTCCCTTTCCGCTTTCACACGCCCCTTGCCGTATCAATGGGACTCGCGGTGTTACTGATTTTGTATTTATTGTATTTTATGCGGACGTACTTGCTGCAGCTTTTCCAGCATGTCAGCCTGTTCAAAAAAGGGCATGCGGGAGCGCTGACAGGAGCCGGGGTTTGGCGGATGCTCAGTTTCACTGTAAGTGAACTGCTGTTTTTAATCATCCTGGCTGCCATCCAGCAGATCGGCTCATTTATTTATAAACGATTTTTTTATCGCAGCTCTGCTTCTCTCAACCTGTGAAATAAGCTACATCGCAATCGCTGACGGACCAGTCCCAACCGGAATCACCGTCATGGCTGTATAATCACTCGTGCGGTACACGGTTACGGTATTGTCGCCGGGCTGTGCTGCATAAATGTACTGATTATCAGGTGTTACGGCGAGGTCAAAGGCGCCGGGCAGAGACACGTTTGCAATGATCCTCTGTCCAGCCGTATTAACTACGTATAAGTTATTAATGAGAAACGGTTCACTATATGGCTCTAGAAAATAAGCCCTAGTGCTATCGCGAGAAAATACAATCGTCCTCAGAGTTTCAAATAAACGGTTGAAGTCGCCTCCCCTGCTTAATGGTGACAAACTGATCTCCGTTACCCCTTTCGGCAGCAGCTCACCATTCAACACATACGCAAAATTTCCAGCGTAAGGAGTGGCAATTAAACTGGGAAATTCAAATGTATCTATGATACTTTCTACCAACTGCCCAGTATTTACATCATATTTATCAACCGACCAACTGCTTCCATTAGCGGTATAGACATACTGTCCATTCGGATCAAGAGCAAAGTCTAAAGCGCCGGGTATCGGAATGACATCAATGACCGATTGAGAGGCCATGTTGATCATATATATAGATCCGGCGGCCATCACGTACGCGAACTCATCTGTTGAATCAAATTCAACCTTTCTCGGCCCTCCTCCAACAGTGACGGTATTTATGATGGTTAATGTTTTATTATCTAGCACTGAGACAAGGTTGGTATTCCCATGGAGGATATACGTGAAAGCTTTATCGAAAGTAACGCCTAGATTAGTTGGCACGTCAGAAAAAGGGATTGTTTTTACAACAGTGTTTAAATCTGAATCAATAACCGAAACCGTGCTGTCTCCTGAATTGGCTGTAAACACATACGATTGAGGGTCTGGCGGTGGCGGTAAAACAAGTGTCCCGGCCACCGTAAGCGGACTGCCGTAGAAAGGCGGTACAATGAGAAGATCTTCCACTGTTATTTGACTGAAATCAGGACAGCGGCCAGACTGCGCTGCATAATAAACAACTTGATCAATCTCTTCAGTATGAATCACAGAAACAGACCCGTCCCCTTGTCCATATTGATTTCGTACAGGCGACACACTGACAAGAAGCGTAACGGTCCCTTTTACTCTCACGGCATATCGAACACCGATATCTTCTGGTTCCGGCCCAGTCTGGATTAAGCAAGGCTCACTGATACATAATAAATGATCAGTACTCCATGTAACCGTCGCAGCTGCTTCGGCAGAATCAATGGTGAACCCCTCGGGAATGTCAATCGGCACTAGAAACGGCGCTTCTCTGCTAATTTCCTCATCACAAAAACAGAAACAATTTTCCTGTAAAGCAGACAGATCATTCTTTTTCATGAATTCACGTCCTTTTAGAAATGTACAGCATGCAGTTGGTTAAATCACAATATCTCCCGGTGAAACCCCAAGAGATATCACAGTTTCCACAGAATAATCATCCGTGTTGTAAACAGTGATGTTCTGCTCTAAAAAATGAGCAGCATACAGAAATTCGCCATTCGGAGTAAACGCAAAGTCTCTTGCCGATTGCGGAACATTTCCTATAACGCCTGCACCATTCGGACTGACAGCATATAAATTGCCAGTGAAGCTGTCATGTAAATACACCTCTGATCCACTCGTAAACATTACATATTGGCCATCAGGCTCCAGCTCTTGGGTAATGCTGATCGTAAACGTATTTAAGTCAATAACCGTCAAATAATTGAATAAGAATTCTTGTTCTAAGACATACGCATACCGCTCCGGCCAATTTGTTTCTATGGATGATACGATAAGCTCTCGTTCAATCGTTCCTGTGACTTCACCGGTGAATAGGTCCACTTTTTGCACTAAACCAAAATCAAGAACATAGGCGAATAACCCATTGGGATCAATTGCAAAATCAAATCCTTCCACAGGAATCGACCTATCCACAGTTAACGTATCAATTCCAATCACATAAATCGCAGTATCGCCGAGAACATAAGCAAACTCATGATTTGGGATACATTTTATCGATCTAGGCGGCTGATCCAGCAGTATGGATGCTGTCACTGTTAAAGTGTCATAATCGATGACAGAAATCACATTATTGTTGAAGTGCAAAACAAACACAGCACTTTTATCCGGAGTTATTTCAATACCTGTCGGCAGGTACGGTAGAGCAATCGTTGTCACAACAGTATGAGTGTTTGTATCAATCACAGAAACTGATTGATCATTTGGATTCGCTGTAAACGCATAAACGGGTTCCGGCTCAGGAACAAACACAATCGTGCCCGTCACCGATAAAGGACTGCCATAGAATGGCGGAACGACAACAAGGTTCTCGATCGTAATGTCACTGACATCCGGGCAATCATCGGGTTCATCAGAATAATAGACGACTTGGTCAATCTCTGCATTGCGGATGACAGAAACAGACCCGTTCCCTTGTCCATATTGATTTCGCACTGGTGAGACACTGACGAGAAGCGTAACAGTTCCCTGCAGGCGCACTGCGAATTGAACACCGATTTCATCAGGCTCTGGCCCCGTCTCAATGAAACAGCGTTCAATGACACAAGAAAGGCTGTCTGCATTCCACGTCACGTTTGCAACAGCTTCAGCCGGATCAACGACAAACCCCTCAGGCAATTCAATCGGCGCTTGAAACATCGCTTCACGGCTTGCTTCTTCCTCGCAAAAACATAAACATTCTTCTTGTGCGGCTCCTGCTTTTTCTTTAAAGGAAAGCTTGTTATTTCTCATATCTTCACTTCCTTTTCAGACATACACTGCTCACGCAGATACAACAGAATATGGGAAGGTGTATTTGTTTGCTTGTACAAATTGTGGGGATAATAGTGGATTTTTGAAATGATATCCGCAGACATGCGGTTTTAACGAAAGAAAACATTGCGGTATTTTTGCGCTATCCTTCCGAATGAAAATGATAAAATATGTCATATACATAACGTGGAAGGGAGGGATTCGGAATAGTGGCGAGTGTTTTATCATCTTCAGCGGTTGGAGAAAAAATCAACGAATGGTATATGTACATTCGAAGGTTCAGCATCCCGGACGCCGAGTACTTGCGGAGAGAAATCAAAGAAGAACTTGCAGGTCTGGAAGATGATCAGGATCTTCATCTATACTATTCTCTCATGGAATTCCGCCATAATCTGATGCTCGAATACCTCGAACCGCTGGAATCGCAGCGGATAGAAGAACAGCCTAGACTATCGGATCTGCTCGCGGATATTGATAAAAAGCAGGCCCGGCTGACCGGACGTCTTGATTATTATTTTAATTTTTTCCGGGGGATGTATGAGCTGGAATGCCGTGAATATCTTTCAGCGATTCAGTTTTTTAAGAAAGCTGAATATAAGCTTGATTTTGTCAAAGATTGTATCGAGAAAGCTGAATTTTATTTTAAGATGTCAGAGTCCTACTATTATATGAAACAGACTTATTTTTCTATGGATTATGCCCGGCAGGCTTATAAAATTTATCATAAGCAGGAGGCATATAATATAAGGGTGCTTCAGTGCCATTCATTGTTCGCTACCAACTTTCTTGACTTAAAGCAATATGATGAAGCAATTCAGCATTTTAAAAAGGCTTATGCCATGGCAGAGGCAGAACAGCAGCCACAATTAATGGGCCGGACTCTATATAATATCGGACTTTGTTTTAACAGCCAAGAAAATTACAAACCAGCCATTGATTACATAAAACGGGCAATAGCTGTTTTTGAAGATGGGAACATTATCACTTCTCTCCCGCAAGCCTATTTCTTAATCACACAAATACATTATAAAATCGGAAATATGGCCATAGCCAGACAATATCATGACAAAGGGGTATCTTATGCAGAGGAAGCAGAAGATTCCCTATATATAGTCGAGTATGAATTTTTAGAATCTTTATATGTCGGTGAGCCTGATGAAGAAGCAATCATGGAATGTTTTGACTTTCTCAGAGATAAATCGATGTATGCTGATCTTGAAGATTTTGCCTTAGATGTGGCAAAATATTATCATGAAAGAGAAAATTTCGAGAAGGCTTCCGCATATTTTTTAAAGGTGGAAGAAACAAGACAGCAGATTCAAGGAGGTGTGAAGTTGTATGAAATTGAAGTATAAATTAGCACTTACTTGCTTGGCAATAAGCACTGTTTTTGTTTCAGCCGACATCGCAAGTGCACCGAAACATCAATTTGAAGTTGCTCAGCGCGGAATGATTTAAATGATGATTACTTTTAGGCTTGCAGGTTAAACTGCAAGCCGTTTTTTATATAAACAACTAATTGCAAAAACAAAAAGTATACCTTAAAATTCAAATGTGTAAAAAGTATTTGACACATATACATATATTATTTAAAATAAATATATATAAATTTGAAAGTTTAAAATAAAAACAAAAATTTTTAAGGAGGGTTTTAGTGGATAACAATATTAAAAAACTTAGAACAGCAGCTGATATTTCACAAAATGATCTGGCTAAGCTCTGCAATGTGACCAGGCAAACCATCAATGCAATTGAAAATAATAAATATGACCCGACTTTAAGTCTGGCTTTTTCGATAGCTCACGCATTAAATACGGGAATAGATAAAGTATTCAACTATAACGCCAAAAAAAAGTAAGGGAGCGGTTCTTATGAAGAAAATGGATGAGATGCAAAAACACCAATCGGGTATAGCCGCCAGAATAGCATTTAGTTTTTATACTGTCGCTTTACTGATATGGTCATTAATAGATTATTTTAAAAACGGAAATACAGGATGGCAATTCCCAATACTTTTAATAGGCTGCGCGCTCTATTTATGGATTCAAGTTTATCATAATCGAAAAACAAGGTAACAATTCCAATACACTTCCGGAGGATTATACAGCAATGTACGAATATAAGTTCATAAAAGTAGAAGTAAACCGATGGAAAGGAAAGCCTAAAGAAGACTATAAAGAAATTATTGAAAAGTATTCGCAGCAAGGATGGAAGCTGGTTCAAATATTTGCTCCTCCTATTTCAGGTTATGGGGCAGCCGATTATTTTGATATTATTCTTGAAAAAAAAGTATAAATGTTTCAGTACAAAGAAAGCCGGATCATACATATGGTCCGGCTTTCTTTGTACTGAAATAAGCCAGCAGATACCTTAACGGATTTCACCTCTTAAATATTTTTTCGGAAATCCGCAATTCAAATAGCTTCCAATATATTTTATTATTTAACTTGCTGGGGATATTGAAAAAATTGGAGGAAAAAATGAGTCTACTTTTAAAAACACAAAATAGTAAAGCGATTTTTACATTAGTAGCATCAGGAATCATTGTTCTCGCTCTTTTCAGTATAAAACATAATCATTTAAGCATGGATGTCATCGATATTTTAAACAGAGCTGGAATAATAGCTCCTAGTTGGATTGTCAGTGCTATCACTGCAACGGGTTCAGTCCTGGCTATCATTACTGTTTTAGGATCTCTTGGTGCAGGCTTGCCATTAGCCGTTTTAGAACAATTGGCTGCAGCAAGTACAGCAGCAGCTTAATATAAAACATTAAATTCAATATCCCTGGCAGTCCCTTAAACGAATGGATGAAAATACTTTGTTTAAAAAGAACGTTTTAGTCAAATTGTACATACTCTGTCTGATCTTATTTTTAATTGCTTTATTTACAGCATATTTTTATACAGATCCCGCTTCAAATGTAAATAATCTAAATCGAAATATCCGTCCGGATTTTTTTCAGATTTTCTTTAATAATATTAAAGTAGCGAGTCTGCTTGTTTTTTTAGGCCCGTTGACGCTGTCGCTTGGCACGGTTGCTGTTTTAATTATTAATGGATTAATTTTAGGGAATGCGATAGGAAACATCAAAGACAATTTAAACCTTTTACTGCTTGTTATTCCCCATGGAATAATTGAAGTGCCGGTATTGCTTCTTGCAGCCTCTGTAGGAATGAAATTAACTTTGGATTTATTACTCCTCAAAATAAATTTAAAATTCACTTTTAAATATATTGGTATTATATTTCTCGGTTTAATGATAGCAGCTATGTTAGAAACATTTCTTACACCTATCTTTATAAAAGGAGCCTCTTAAGATTATGCAAATTGAATTATCCTCATTTAAGGAACGAAACATTAATTTTTTGTCCTCGTTTTTGTTTTATATTATCGGGTTAGCTTTTTATTTAAGTTCCCTTTTACCTTTTATGAAAAGTTTAATTCCCAAAAACATCCCTATACAAGTTGTTGAGCAAGTAAAACATTTAGATTATATCATTGCGATAGCCGCACTGTTTCTTTTAATGTTCGGGGTGATTTTTGAAGGATTTGTATTATTTCTCATTATAAATTTTCTTGGCGCTCAAATTAAGATTAAAACCTTTTATTCCCTATTTATGTTTTCTAACATCCCGGTCGCAATTAAGTTTTTTCTTATATCATTCAAAAACATTTTCGCAGAACATCCAAATACTAGTTTATTTTTCACAAGTAATCATTTGATTTTTTCTATCTTTGATTTGTTCAATATTGCATACTTATTTCTTTTGTTTATTCTTCTGAAATGGAGAACAAATTTGAACTACCTGACAATCTCAGTTTTTATTTTTACGGCATTCCTGTATAGAATGTTTTTTTAGCATATATAAATAAACCCCCTCAATAGGGGTTTTTCTTTCATTTCGTTCACTGTATACAGTTCCTTTTATATGCTTCCGAAACAATACCGACTCTAGTACTCACATTCCACTTTTTACAGAGACCGGCTATGATATATTCGACATTACGCTGCGAGTAGTTTAATGACTTAGCGATCTCTTTATTAGGTTTTTCAGCAATTATCAGTTTAATTACTGAAATTTCAATCTTTTTTAATTCCAATTCATTTTCTACTGCTGTTTTCATTCTAACTTCCTTTCTAAAGATGTATTTACTAAATAATACCCTATTATATAATTTTTATCAATAACATCAATGATTAATGGTAAAATAATATGTTGCTTTTACTAACTTCTAAGTAGTTTATATACAATATAAAAATCCCCCGCATGTTTCAAGCGGGGGAAATTCTTTTATTTCACAAACCCAAGCAGCATTTCACGAATCATCTTGCTTGCCGTGTTTGCGGTTTGTTCTGAGTGGTCATAGACCGGCGCGACTTCTACGAGGTCAGCGCCTTTTACGTTGACTTCTGAGCGCGCGATTTCATGGATGGACGCGAGCAATTCTTTAGACGTGATGCCTCCTGCGTCAACCGTGCCCGTTCCCGGCGCATGAGCGGGATCAAGAACGTCGATATCGATGGTGACATAAACAGGGCGTCCCGCAAGCTGCGGCAGCACTTTTTTCAGCGGCTCAAGCACTTCAAACTTAGAAATGTGCATGCCGTTTTCTTTCGCCCATTCAAATTCTTCCTTCATTCCGGAACGGATGCCGAATGAAAATACATTTTGCGGCCCGATGAGCTCGGCCGCTTTGCGGATCGGAGTAGAGTGGGAAAGCGGTTCGCCTTCATAATCCGTGCGCAGGTCGGTGTGCGCGTCAAAATGAATGATGGCAAGGTCCGGAAACTTCTTATACATGGCTTTTATGACAGGCCATGATACAAGGTGCTCCCCTCCCATGCCGAGCGGGAACTTTCCTTTTTCTAAAATGCTGTCCACGTATTCTTCAATCATATCAAGGCTTCTTTGCGGATTGCCGAACGGAAGCGGAATATCGCCGGCGTCAAAGAAATTCAAATCAGCCAAGTCACGGTCGAGATACGGGCTGTATTCTTCAAGACCGATAGACACCTCGCGGATTCTCCCCGGGCCGAAACGCGAACCCGGACGGTAGCTGACCGTCCAATCCATCGGCATGCCATAAAGGATGGCGTCCGCCTCTTTCCAGTCGGGGCGGCTTGCGATAAATACTTTTCCTGAATATGCTTCATCAAACCTCATGATAAAACCCTCGCTTTCCTGTAAAAAAGCGCAAGATTCGCTCCTGCGCCGTACGTTTTTATTTGATTAAGTCGCTCACAAATTTCGGAAGAACAAATGCCGCTTTGTGAAGCTCTTTCGTGTAATATTTCGTGTCGATGTCAAAGAAACGGCTGTCCTCCACTTCAAGCGGATCGTACTTTTTAGAACCGATCGTAAATGTCCACAGGCCGCTCGGGTACGTCGGGATATTAGCCGTATACAGGCGGGTGATCGGGAAGATTTCTTTCACGTCACGCTGAACGTTTGTAATCAGTTCCGGTGTAAACCACGGGTTGTCCGTCTGCGCGACGAAGATGCCGTCTTCTTTTAACGCCTTGGAAATTCCGGCATAGAAGCCTTTTGAGAACAGATTGACGGCCGGTCCGACCGGTTCTGTTGAATCAACCATGATGACGTCATACTCATTTTCTGATTTCGCGATGTGCATGAAACCGTCATCGACTCTCACGTCGACGCGCGGATCATCAAGCTTGCCCGCAATGGACGGAAGGAATTTTTTAGAGTATTCAATAACCTTGCCGTCAATGTCGACAAGCGTCGCTTTTTTTACGCTTGGGTGCTTCAGAATCTCTCTGATGACACCGCCGTCTCCGCCGCCGACAACGAGGACGTTTTCCGGATTCGGGTGCGTAAATAACGGGACGTGCGCAACCATTTCATGATAGACGAATTCATCTTTTTCAGAAGTCATGACCATTCCGTCTAAGAACAGCATGTTGCCGAATTCTTCTGTCTCCACCATTTCCAGATGCTGAAATTCCGTCTGTTCCGTATGTAATGTTTGTTTCACCTTTAATGTAATGCCGAAATTCTTCGTCTGCTTCTCCGTATACCAAAGCTCGCTCAATTGTCATCTCCCTTTCAAGGCTTATTTCATTTATTGTAAGCGTCTGTATCGCTTTTATTCCGGTTAAAATCTCATTTTCACCTAAGGAAAAAGTATAGAGGATGGCGGGGAAAAAGTAAAGAAGTGTCCGGTTTGATATGTTTAAAAAACCCCCTTTTTTCACATAATAATAGAATCATGAAAAAGGGGGTTCCCAAAAGTGGATAAAGTATCTGGAAAACAGCTCAGAATCACATTCAAAATCATCCGCGCCTGCATCTTTCTGACACTGATCGGCGGAATGCTGGCCGGCGTCTGCTTCACATCCGTTCTTCTTGCAGCGAAATGGCAGGGGGCCCCCTCCGTCCGGGTTCCTCAGTCTACGATTCTTTATGCAAATGACGGCTCAAAGCTAGGTGAGACCGATTTTGGGGAAAAGCGCTACTGGGTCCGGTTAAAAGATATCAATCCGATAGCGGTGCAGGCCGCCATAGCGGTGGAGGATCAAAACTTTTACAATCACCACGGTTTTGATTACCGGCGGATGGCCGCCGCCGCGCTGGCTGACATAAAGGCAATGGCCAAGGTTCAGGGCGCAAGCACCATCACCCAGCAATACGCGAGAAATCTCTACCTTGAGCATGATAAGACATGGAAACGTAAATGGAATGAAGCCTTTTACACGATCCGCCTTGAACAGAACTATTCTAAAAACGAGATTTTAGAAGGTTATGTAAATACGATATATTACGGCCACGGCGCATATGGAATTGAAGCCGCCTCGCGCCTGTATTTCGGCAAACACGCCAAAGATCTGAACGATGCGGAAGCCGTGCTCTTGGCGGGCATACCGAAAGGCCCGTCCGGCTATTCGCCATATGTCAGCGAAAAGAAGGCCAAACAGCGCCAGGAAACCATTCTCCGACTGATGATCGGCCAAAAAATGATCTCAAAAGAAAAGGCGGAAAGGCTTAAGAAAACGCCGCTTGCCTATCAGCCGCTGAAAAACAGAACCGCAGCGAAAACGGCGCCTTATTTTTACGATGATGCGATGAAAGAACTCGAGAAAAAGCTCGGCATGACGCGCGAACAGCTCGCAACGAGCGGATTGCGTGTTTATACGACGCTTGATAAGCGCATGCAGCGGATTGCGGAAAACACTGTGGCACATACGATCCGTACCGGCTCTGACATTCAGGTCGGCTTTTCCGCGATTGATCCGGCAACAGGGCGCGTGCTTGCGCTTCTCGGCGGACGTGACTACGAAAAAAGCCCGTTTGACCGGGCGACACAGGCGAAACGGCAGCCGGCTTCCACGATCAAGCCGCTTTTGTACTACAAAGCGATTCAAAGCGGCTTTACACCGGTCACGCTGATGAAAAGCGAAGCCACAGAGTTCCAGATTGACGACAACGGAAATACTTATTCTCCAAGCAATTACAACGGCTACTACGCCAATAAACCGATTACGCTGCTTCAGGCGCTTGCGTTATCAGACAACATTTATGCCGTGAAGACCCATCTCTTTCTCGGCATGAATAAGCTCGTGTCGGCTGCAAAGGAATTCGGCATCAGCGAACATTTAAAGCCTCTTCCGTCTCTGGCGCTCGGAACTGAACCCGTGCGCCCGATTGAGATGGTTAATGCCTACGCGATGCTCGTAAACGGGGGAAAACAAATCACCCCTTCCTTTATCACAAAAGTGACGGATACCGCCGGCAACATCTTGTATGAACAGCCGCGCGGACATCAGCAGACGCTTGATAAAAAAGCCGCTTTTGTGACGGCGAGCATGATGACGGGCATGTTTGATCAGGATTTAAACGGCTATACTTCCGTCACGGGACGCACCATTTCTGACCGGCTGACACGAACCTATGGCGGTAAATCAGGCACGACGAGCGCAGACAGCTGGATGATCGGCTTTAACCCGGCTCTTGCCGCCGGTGTATGGACAGGCTATGACAAAAGCAGCACGATTGATTCAGTAGAGGAAAAAAGCTATGCGAAGACGATTTGGGCGGACTTTATGGAGAAGGCGCTCGAAGGAGAACCGGAAATAGCGCTTAAACCGCCGAAGGGCGTCACGGGCGTCTATATCGATCCCGCTTCCGGCTACACTTCGGGACCCGGCTGCGCCGCAAAGCATTATACGTATTTCATCGCAGGCACTGAGCCCGCGGATGTGTGCTACGGACCGGAACCTTCTAAAAAAGAAAAGGAACACGCCCCCGCCCGCAAAGAAGCTCCGCGCAAAAAGTGGTGGGATAAGTGGCTCGGCAAAAAAGACTGAGCCCGGTGCATTGCGCGCCGGGCTTTAATCCGCGTCTTCCTCAAGCACCCACGGGAGCAAGAGTGAAAAGTCGAGATGGATAATAGGGTCAGGAAAACCCTTCGGTATAAAAAATGTTGTACTCGGCAATGAAAACGAAAAGCGGATATCTCCCGCCCTCTCGATATGAAACTTCGGCCAGCCTTCCCTAAGCCTGCCGACAATCGGATAGCTGCCCGCATAATGATGCAGGCCGTCTTCCTTTCCATGCTCCCCCAAGTCGTGACAGACAGCCGGACGAATCCCAAACTGCGTAAACAATCTTGTTTTCTCGGCGGGAAGGAGATTCACCGCCTCGGAAAAGTTCCGGCAGCTCCCGCAATCGCAAGGATCAGGCCATGATTTTTCGTATTGTTTTCTCGTTTCCTCCGCATCTGCTTCAATGACCCATGGCCCGATTTCAAAGACGGTGAACATGATGAAACCTCCGCGTAAACATGAAAAACCCCGAGTCTTGGTTCGGCTCGGGGCTTTCCATGTCCTGATTCTGTATCAACAGTTTACTCAGTACAATTGCAAAATAGTGCAAATATTTATAAAGTTCACAAAAAGTTCACAAATTATTTTTCTTCCGGAAGCAGACCTGTTTTCAATTCATCGGATGAACGTTCCCAGAGCCCTTGGTCATGCTTCTGCAGAAATTCAGCAAGCACCTGCTTTGAGCTGGCGTCCATTTTGTCCACGATAATGCAGCGCTTCATTGATTTATCCATTAAATTCACATGCTCCGGCAATGACTTATAGCCTCTGCGGATACTTCTGTCCACGGTCATTTCACAAGCCGTCACACCCGCGTAAAAAGGGCCTTCTTCTTTTCTGTCGATGGTGACCCACACGAGCCAGTACGGTTTTCCGTTCGGCACTTCATCTTTGTTCGGCAGGAATTTGATGCCTTTTTCAACGACACTGCGGGCATGCATGGCGCCGATGTCAACGAAGGCTTCCTTCTCTTCCACATCGACAAATACCGGAGAAATATTGTCAAGGCTCAGCGCCCCGGCGCCAAAACCGCCATGTCCGTCGGTCGGATCACTTTTAATAATATTAAATCCGATTGTTTTCTTCTTTTTTTCTTCCATGAAAATACCCTCCTACAAAAGCGGTTGAAATATAATGGCAAATACCTTGAGAATCCAGTCTCTCCCCTCGCTTAACAGCGGCCACACGACATAGGAGCCGACCGGTGTCACAAACAGCACGAGAAACACGATAATCCCGTAGCTCTCAAACTGAGTCATTTTGGCGCGCACCCGCGGCGGCACGAGATCCTCAATAATCCGGTAGCCGTCAAGCGGAGGAAGCGGCAGCAGGTTGAATAAACACAGCGCGAGATTCAGCTGAATCCAAATAGAGAAAAAGCGGTCAAGCCCCATGCTGAATGCAGAAAGCAGCTCCATTCCGTAAGCATGCATCAACACTAGCAAAAAGAAACCGATAAAGGCAAGAAGCAGGTTGCTTACAGGCCCGGCGACGGAAACCAGCACTCCCGCCAGCCGCGGTCTTTTAAAGGCGCGGCGGTTCACCGGCACCGGACGGGCCCAGCCGAAACCCGCGACCAAAATTAGAATCGTTCCGAAAACATCAAGATGTTTAATCGGATTGAGCGTTAATCTGCCCTGCCTCGCCGCGGTATCGTCTCCGAACCGATACGCGACATACGCGTGCGCCAGTTCATGCATCGTAAATGCCACAATCAGCGTAATCACGACATAGGGCATAAGCTCCAGCGGATAATATAAAAATCTGTCCAAATGTAAAAATCCCCTTTTTTAAAAAATGCAAGATTGTCCTTCATTCAGTATACTATAAGTGACCTCTCTTCCAAAGTGAGGAAACGATAAAGGAGGATCAGCACCATGCCGCTCGTAACCGTTAAAATGCTTGAAGGCCGCACAGATGAACAAAAACGGAATCTGGTTGAAAAAGTGACAGAAGCCGTAAAAGAAACGACAGGCGCAGCCGAAGAAAAGATCATTGTCATGATTGAAGAAATGAGAAAGGATCATTACGCCGTCGCCGGCAAACGGATCAGCGATACGGAGTAATCCTTGATAATGGCCGGCGCTGCTATGTCAGGCCGGCTTATTTCATTACTTTTTCAACGAGGCTGAAAAAGGTATTCTTTTCTTCTTCTGTCAATGCTTCGAACAGCTCGTCAATGAGCATCTGCCGGTTTTCAATCATTTGCATGGCCGCCATTTTTCCCGATTCGGAAAGCGTCATCCATACCGTGCGTCGGTCTTCGTTATTTCTCGACCTTTCCACGAAACCCTCTTTTTCTAAGTGATTCAGAGCGGTTGTCGTGGCTGAAGGCGATAATGTGACTTCCTGCAATATATCTTTAATCGTGCACGTGCCGTGCCGGTAAATAATCCTGAGAATAAATCCTCTGATATTGTTTATACTCTTCGGAATTGTCGCCTCATCAAGCTTTTTCGTGCTCTTTAAATATTTCGTGAGCGCGTAATCCAGTACATTTGCTTGTAATATATCGTGCTTCATGCAGAAACTCCCCATTTCAAGATGCATCCATCATCATTGTTTGTTTTTTATTACATTTTACTGATACCTTACGGAGAAAGTCAAAATTCCGGCCGGAAAGCCCACAACTTTTATCCTGCCCTATACAGACTATTATCTCCTGCTTTTTTACCCATCCCTTTTATGCAATGCTGGTTTTATAGACATGATTCAGGTAAAATCATTAAGGGTGACTGCGTTTGACGGAAAGGATAATCTGATCGGATGCGGCAGACAATATGACTGGAAAAGAAACGGAACAGACGGGGAAACAGAACACAGGATTGTCGATTACACAGAAGATGTGACACGGGTAAAAGCCAAAGAGGCCCTCTTGGCTTTTACTTTTGGATGGAGGGATGCGTGTTGCGGAATATCCTACAAAAAAAAGACATCACCCAGCTGCTTGAACAAAGCAGAAACAGGCAGACTGCCAAAACGATGGGTGGATTTGATTTAACATTACTGGGCATCGGCGCCGTCATCGGGACGGGCGTCATGGTTCTTACAGGCATTACGGCCGCGAAAAACGCCGGGCCTTCCGTAATCTTTTCTTTTATCATTGCAGCCGTTGTCTGCAGCCTTGCAGCATTATGTTACGCCGAAA
Source organism: Bacillus sp. JNUCC-21 (assembly GCF_041222765.1). Taxonomy (NCBI): domain Bacteria; kingdom Bacillati; phylum Bacillota; class Bacilli; order Caryophanales; family Bacillaceae; genus Bacillus; species Bacillus sp. JNUCC-21. The sequence goes on from NZ_CP166019.1 coordinate 3,859,974, forward strand.
TCGCTTCTGTTCTCCCGGTTTACGGAAGTGCCTATATTTACTCTTACACTACCATGGGAGAAATTGTCGGCCATTTAATGGGCTGGACGCTCTTATCCGTTTATATGGTGACGGCGTCGGCGGTGGCAAGCGGCTGGTCAAGTTATTTTAATAATCTGTTAGCCGAAATCGGCATGCCTTTGCCGGACAGTCTGCTGCACGTGCCGAGCCAGGGGGGCATCGTCAACCTTCCTGCCATCATCATTACTCTATTAATTGCCGTCGTTCTGTCACGCGGCTCTAAAGAGAGCAAAACCTTTAATAATATAATGGTTCTCGTAAAAATCGGAATTGTTTTGCTGTTTATCATCACAGGAAGCTTTTTTGTAAAGCCGGGCAATTGGCATCCTTTTATGCCTTTTGGAATCAAAGGCGTCATTACGGGGGCTTCTGCCGTCTTTTTTGCGTTTCTCGGATTTGACGCGATTTCCGCTTCGGCTGAAGAAGTCAAAAAACCGCAGCGCAACCTGCCGATCGGTATTATCGGTTCACTGGTGATCTGTACATTGGTATACGTCATCGTCTGTCTCGTCATGACGGGGATGGTTCCGTATTCACAGCTTAATGTGCCGGAAGCCATGTCTTATGTGCTGCAGTCTGTCGGACAAAACGCGGTGGCGGGCGTTATCGCTGCCGGTGCGGTGATCGGACTGATGGCCGTCGTTCTCGCCCATACCTATGCGGCGACCCGTATATCTTTTGCGATGGCAAGAGACGGAATGCTGCCGAAAGTCTTTACCATTGTCGGAAAGAAATCGGGAGCGCCGATCTTTAATACGTGGCTGATCGGACTGATCAGCGCATGCATCGCGGGTTTTGTTGATCTGAAAGAGCTGTCAGATCTCTCAAACATCGGCGCGCTATTGACATTTGCCATGGTCAGTCTGTCCGTGCTGATTCTGCGCCGCACCCATAAGGATCTGCCACGGGGATTTAAAGTGCCTTTTGTACCCGTTCTGCCGATTTTGGCCATTATCTGCTGTTTGTTTTTAATGGTCAATCTGCCGCTGAAAACGTGGCTTTATTTTGCCGTCTGGCTGATCATCGGCGTGATCGTTTACTTTTTATATTCGTACAAGCACAGCAAATTGAGACAATAAACAAAACCAGGCCCGCTTTATCGCGGCCTGGTTTTTTCATCAAAAAAGACGAAAGCCATCGCCTTTAACAAATGTGTTTCAGCTCTTCTATGTAGTGAAGCGCCTCATCATATTCTTCATCCGTATATTTCTGTTTGCTTTTTATCGTAAACACTTTCTCTTTCTTTTCCTCAGCTTCAAGGCCGTCAAAATACAAAATCGTAGACACCAGCTCCAAAAACCGGGATGAGCGGCTGTTGACGCTGTCGATGTACTTCTTCATATCCGGCATCGTAAGCTCCGCATGATGTAAAAACTCGGCTCCCGTCTCCGTCAGCGAGTACCGGTATTGAAAGTAGCCGCCCTTTTTTTCCTTCACCTCATCCAGAAACCCAAGATTGCACAGCTCTTCAATTCGAAGCGTCAGTTCTTCGGAATACGGGCCGTAAAAATGAAAATCATATTTTTCGTAGAAAGGATACTGCATTTTCTTCGCGATATAAATGATTTTCTGCAGCTTTTTCCGCCCGATGATTTCTCCAGAATCCGAGAACACCTTCATCAGTTTTGCATGTTCTTTCAACAAATTCCCGACATCTCCTTTTCCTTCTTTACCAAAATCCTTCTATGTCAGTCCCAGCAGCTGCCGGATTTTTAATTTTGCTTCAGGGTTTTCTGAATCGTCACAAATGAGGTCCATCGGATAGTAGAGCTTATGGTCCGTCCGGCGTTTGCCCGAAATGGATTCGACAATGGCGGACTGCCTGGACAGCTCTTTGATCTGGCCCTTCTGCGTTAACAGGTGAATCGGCAGACGCTCCTCCTCTTCACCCGGCCGGTAAAAATCATACGGCAGATCCGATGAAGAATCGACCACTAAATAGTAATTGGGATCAATTCCCGCCTCTTTAAACAGAGCGGTCAGTTCAAAATAAGCCGACATTTCCTCATTGGGGTTAAATTCGGCATATTGAAACAGCTGGCGGTTAATGAAGCGGCGGCACAAGTCGGACAGAATCGGGTCCTCTTCTTCTTCCCAAGCTTGGAAATAATATAAAATGATGGCTTCATCAAGCTTCAGATAATCCGCAAGCGTCAGCTTCCCTTCAAAAATGGAATAAAAATGAACGGGAGCATGAGTGAAGATATACCCTTCTTCATGGAGCTGCTTCGCACGGTGGAGAATTTTCGTCAAAATGACTTCAGCGCTTCTCGTCACGGGATGAAAATACACCTGCCAGTACATTTGATAGCGGCTCATAATATAGTCTTCGACGGCGTGCATGCCGCTTTGCTTAATGACGATTTGGTCCTCTCGCGGACGCATCACCCTTAAAATCCGTTCCATATCAAAATGTCCGTAGCTGACGCCCGTATAGTATGCGTCCCGCTGAAGGTAATCCATCCTGTCGGCGTCAATCTGGCTCGAAATCAAGCTGACCACCTGTTTGTTTTTGTATGTTTTGGCAATGACTTCGGCAACATCCTGCGGAAATCCCGGTCCCGCCTTTCTGAGAACCTGATTCACCTCGGTGTCGCCGAGAATGATTTCCCTCGTATAGTCTTCATGATCCAGATGAAAAACCTTTTCAAAGGAATGCGAAAACGGCCCATGTCCCAAATCGTGCAAAAGCGCGGCGCTGAGACAGAGTTCGCGTTCATTGTCATCCCATTCAGGACGCCCTTTAAAAACATCATCAACCATTCGTCTGACAATCTCATAGACGCCGAGAGAATGGTTAAAACGGCTGTGTTCCGCGCCGTGAAACGTCAAATACGTCGTACCGAGCTGTTTGATCCGGCGCAGCCGCTGAAATTCACGGGTGCCGATCAAATCCCAGATCAGCTTGTCCCGCACATGAACATAGCGGTGAACGGGATCTTTAAACACTTTTTCTTCTGATAATTTTCCGTTTGGATACGCCATCGTCATTCCCTCTTTTTTTTAGCCGTGATTCTATTATATCGGCTCTGTAATTTGAAAACATCCTTGAATTTGTCCGGCGTTTTGTTCCAGTTTTCCGTCATTGATTTTTTGAAGCAAAAAAGCCTGACCCATCGGGCGAGGCTGTCGTAAAATACACATTTACTTTTTGATCTTCTTTTTCACTTTCTCAATCAGCTCGTCCTCAGTCGGCGCCGACAGCGGGCGGTTGTTTACGAAAGCAAACGATTTTTTGCGTCCGGGCCCGCAATATGACTGACATCCGACCTCCACTTTTGCATCCGGGTCAGCTTCTTTCAAACGCGGCAGCAAAGTCTTAATATTGGTGGCCTGGCAATCATCACACACTCGGAATTCATTAGCCATGATGTACGCTTCCCTTCATTCAATGTTCCTCTATGTTAAATCTTAATTTTAAAAACGAAAAAAATCACATCACATCTCATTGTACAAGGATTCATCTTATCCTGCAAGGCTCTGCGTATCTCTCATTCTTTCAGCCAATTTGTATAAATATTTTCCAATCTGGACATTCTAATACCATCAAAGATATTGGGGGTTGAGAACATTGACAAAACAAAGACAGGACGCCTGGTCGGAGGAAAACGACCTGCTGCTTGCGGAAACCGTGCTCCGGCACGTCCGGGAAGGAAGCACGCAGCTGAACGCCTTTGAAGAGGTAGGCGATAAATTAAACAGAACGTCGGCAGCGTGCGGTTTCAGATGGAATGCCGTCGTGCGCCATCAATACGAAAAAGCGCTTCAGCTTGCCAAAAAACAGCGGAAACAGCGGATGCGCGCGCTCGGAAACGGCCAGCCGGCCAAGAAGAAACTATTATATCAGCCGCCTGCACCGGATGCGGACATCATGCAGGAAACCGCAGCCGAAGAGACGGTTCAAACGGAAGCGCCAAAAGAGGATCGGCAAGCCGTCATGTCCGGCGAACATATGCCTTATGTCGATGAAAGCTTCAAGGAAGAGTTAGCTAGTTTATCACATTTGCTGGCGCCTCAGCAGCCGAGCCAAAAGGCGGAGCTCACAATGGCAGACGTCATTCAATTTCTGCAGAGCTATGAAGGCAGCGGAAAGCAAACTTCCGCCCTGCAAATGGAAAATGACCGTTTAAAACGGGAAAACCAAGAACTTCAGTCTAAAACCGAGCAGCTGGAAGCGGCCGTCGAAAAGCTTGAAAAAGATCAAAAAACCATTCAGGAAGACTACGAAACCTTGGTAAAAATTATGAACAGAGCCAGAAAACTAGTTTTATTTGAAGACGACGAACATGCCTCTCCGTCCTTTAAAATGGACCGGAACGGCAATTTAGAAAAAATGGCCGAATAACGGAAAAACCCCTTTCCTTGTCATGGAAAAAGGGGTTTTTGCCATTTGTCAATGACGAACATCCTGATCTATATTAATGTAAACATTGTTCAGGAGGCCTTCTTCCCGCAAGGGCTGCGCATCTCGGTCCCCGCCCGCACATAAGCATAAAGATTCAATTCCTCATCCCAAATGGTTCTTGGGAATTATTGATCGATTAGCTACTGTGCAATACACTGTATAGAGAATACAATTATTAGATATGATGGGAATGATAGTAAATGAGTAGCCAATTACGAAAAGGAGCGTTGGAACTTTGTGTGTTGTCCCTGCTTCTTTATGAAGATTTATATGGTTATGAATTAATCAAGATCATAAGTGAAACGTTCCCTGTATCGGAGGGTACCATCTACCCCATATTACGAAGACTCACAAAAAATAACTACCTAAAAACGTATACAGCAGCTTCCGATCAAGGCCCGTCACGCAAATATTACAAAGTAACAGAAGAAGGCGCCTTATATCATCACACATTAAAATCGGAATGGCTTGACCTGTCCGAAAAAGTGAACAGCATCATTAAGGAGGGAAAATGAATGTGTAAAGACCAATATTTAAAACATCTCCGGCGGGAAATAAAAGATCTGCCGGAACTTGAGCAAAAAGAGATACTCGCCGATATCGGCGAAATATTCCAAATGGGCGGCGCTGAAGGAAAAAGCGATGAACAAATCGCGGGCAATTTAGGAAACCCCAAAACACTTGCGCGCGCCTTAAAAGCGGATATTTTCATCAGCGATGCCGAGGAGCAGAAAACATGGCGCTCGTTTTTCAAAGCATTCGGCCTGATGCTGGGGATGGGCATGTTCAACTTCATGTTTATGCTGACACCGTTTCTTTTTGCCTCTGTTGCGGTGTTAAGTTTGATGGCGATCGGCCTGATGCTGATGACCGGATCATTCTTTCTCCTCGTAAAAGTGCCGATTGTAACAGCCATTTTTAACGGATGTATGGTTCTTGGAGCGGGTATGGCGGTGTTTATGGCCGGATTTGATCTTTCGAAACTGATATTCCGCATCTTTTTGCGCTATTTCAAATGGAATGTCAGCGTTGTAAGGAGGGAAACCATTGAATCGAAAAATGTGGTATAGCATTGCTCTCATTTTAATCGCTGCCGGCCTGATCGGAAGCATGTTCTTCGGTTTTGACGGCTTTTACCCTAAATCATAAGGAAGGTGTGCAAATATCATGACTGAACCAGCCCTGATATTAAAAGATGTCTCTAAAACAATCAATCATACCCCTATTGTACAGTCAATTTCTTTCGATGTGAGAAAAGGCGAGATCTTCGGCCTTTTAGGGCCGAACGGCTCAGGAAAAACCACTATTTTCAGAATGATCGTACAGCTTATTAAAAAAACAGAAGGAGCCATTTCATTCAGAGGCAGACCGGACAGCGACTTTGAATATTTTATGAGACATATCGGGGTTATCATTGAAGGCCCGGATATGTATCCGAATATGACCGCTTTGCAAAACCTAAAATATTTTACTAAACTGCGCAGCACCTCGCTGCGAACGGATGACCTTATGAATACCCTTGCAAAAGTCGGACTAGAGCAGGCTGCCCGCAAAAAGGTGAAACATTTCTCATTAGGCATGAAACAGCGCTTGGGGCTCGCTTATTCTCTTCTTCACAATCCCGGATTATTAATTCTGGATGAACCGATGAACGGCCTCGATCCTAAAGGAATGAAAGAATTGCGCACCATTCTTTCCGATTTAGCGAAGCAAGGGGTTTCCATTTTATTATCAAGCCATTTATTGTCGGAAATGGAGGAGATTTGCGATAGGGTTGCCTATATTAAAAAGGGACGGATTTTAGGAATTGAAGACATGAAGAACAGACATGACCTTGGTCAGAAAAAACTGTTTACCGTCACGGTCGATCATCCGGCAAGGGCGAAAGAAATATTAGAGCAGGACGGTATTCTTCAAGTACAGCAAAAAGACAGCCGCATCATTGAATTGGAAGCGGAAGAAGATACCATCCCGTATGTCATTAAATCTTTGGCAGAGAAAGAGATTCTGATTTCCCGCGTTTCTGCAAGAACTTTGTCATTGGAAGAGAAATACATGATGATTACAGATCAGGAGGACGCGGTATGAGCATATTTCATCTGGCGCAGAACGAATTCATAAAAATAACCCGAAAAAAAGGCACACTTTTATCTCTTTTTTTCCTGTTTCTCATCGTTTTGCTGGCCGGCCTTATTATGAATCATGAGTTAGATGCTTCCTCGGATAACAATTGGAAAGAACGGCTTCTCGCCGAAAAAAAACAGGAAGAAATTGATAAACCGGCTGAAACGACAGGCGTTTATTATTCTGCTGATGTTAAAAATAAAGACTATTATTTGGAGCATAACATCAACCCCTATGAATGGAACGGCTGGAGGTTTTTCGGCACGGTTACTTCAAACGGGCTTGAGATTTTCGTCAGCTTGACCGCGATTTTAACCGTCAGCGGGGTTGTTTCTAAAGAGTTTGCCCTTGGAACGATTAAGTTTATCGCTACAAGCCCGAACCGAAGATGGCGGATTTTAACATCGAAATTTCTGGCCTCCCTTCTGTTTACCGGTATGATTTACTTATTTTACTGTGTGAGCTGTTTGCTGATCGGCGGCGTGTTATTCGGTTTTTCCAATGCTTCATATCCGCTCGTCTATACTCATTTAAATGACAGTCTGTATACCATCAGTTCAATCAAAGCATCCGGAATCATTCTGCTTTTGCGTTTCATATCAATTATAAGCATTGTCACCATTGCGTTCACTTTGTCAGTATTGTGCAAAAGCCAGGCGCTCTCCCTTTGCTTATCGATTTTACTGCTGTTTGCCGGCAGTATATTGGGCGGAACTGATTTGCTTGCCCAATTTACGTGGTATAAATTTACGCTCTTTCCGCATTTAAATCTCGTTGCTTATGTAAATAAAAGCGCGGGTGATGCGATTTCAACGTTAAACATCCCCTATTCCATGACGGTTATAGCGATCTACTTTCTTATTTGTTTATTGATTTCTTTTTCCGTCTTTCAAAAGAGAGACATTACAGCATAGACAGAGAGGCGGCGGCATAATGAGCGGACGGCAGGAAATACTGCCGGTCCAGCAATTTGCCGCTGACCGCCCCTTGGTCCATCGCTAATGGATTCAAATAACCGAAGCTCCCGCTGCTTCGCTGCTGAAAGTGTAGAAATTCCCGCCCTTCCCGTATAAAAAGCGCCTCATCGAATTGGAGAAATTTCATAATGGCAGTGTATTTTGCAACGGCGTCAATGTGATACTTTCTGCACTCGGCTAACATTAAACCTGAAAAAGCAAAGTCTGATGTTTTGTACCATTCCGTGAGAAAAGGCTGCAATTCATTCATTTGCAAATAAGTGACGGCATAAAGGGCATCCGCCTGTTCTTGCTGGATGCTGCCCGGTGCCATGAGCAAATCGGCCTCACGTTTCATCCCGGTTTCTAAGAACACGATCAGTTCTTCCGGAGTCACCGCCCCAAAATAAGACCCTAACACCATGAGGATCATAGAGGAGGGCTCTGATTTCAGTTCCTCTTGTAAACCGCGGGCCATTTGTTCAAGTCCGTTATGAAAAAAGATGCTTTTTGCGGCATCTATCCTGCGGTACACATGATACGCATACGCGAACAGGACCGGATGGCATTCGTGTGTTTTTTCTCCGAAATAACGGTCTAGGAATAGAATAACTTCTTCTGTATCCTTTCTGCTTTCAAAATGATGACATGCCGCTAAACCGCAAAACAGGTGCATGAGATCATCTGCTTCCATTTCTTCCGGCTGCAGCTGAATGTTCTTCCAAAAACCCAGCAGCCATTCTTCTGTTTTTTTTATATTAAAATGTTCCTTGACTATCTGCATGTTCCACACTCCAGATTCAGAATCTCAATCGCCGGCAGAAGAGCCGGCGCACAATGAATGGATGGATTCTCGTTATTTATATGATGAAGAGCCGCTTGACAGCCATAAAAAAATGGATCGATACACGATTGGATAAATAACATATTGCACAGCTGTTTCATTTTTCGGCTGCCGAGACAAAACACAAGCCATTTTTGAATGGACACCTTCAAGCCGGGATGAAGCAGATGCTCTCCCTCATTCAAATGAAGAAGACAGTACTCGACAAACTCCAGCTCGTTTTCAGCTGTTCTTTTCCATGCGTCATGGAGCAAAGGCTGAAACATCGAATTCTTGTAAAAGCGCACTTTTTCATGGTCAGTTGACATTCCCAGCTCGCTCAGCAAACCGACGAATTCGGCGTATTTAAAATAAGGCCATTCTTTTTTTATAAGATAGCCGTTTTGCAATCCGTGACGTATGACCTGATCATCCGAATCTATTCCCTGCTTCTTTTTATAAGCTTTTGCCGTTAAATAGATATGAATCAACTCATTGACAATGGCCGTGTTACAGTGAAACAGATCTTCCCAGCATGACTTATCAACGAAAGCGGAGGCAATCCTTTCAGTATGTTCTTTTACAGCGGAAGAATGGCTCGTCTTCCTGTAGTACTTGCAGAAGCCGGCAAACAGCTGAATGCTCTTTTGATCCGGAAGCGATTGTTCAGCAAAAGATAATAAAAATTGATCTGTCTCTTCAGCTAATCTATTCAAGTTAATCGTTCCTTTCTGCTCTAAGACAGGCATGCGCGGCACCAGCGGCGACAAGTGTTGTATGATAGCAATGTTTGAACACATCTTCTCTTCGCTGTTCACCTGTCAAACCGGGTTTATGTTGATAGGTGATGCTCGGGACATTCCCCTCTTTCATTCGGCCCTGATAGATTTTATTCCAGGCTGCTTCATAGAGCGGTTTATGGTTGTCCTTATCCATGTTGATATGTAAAAAAGAGCTGCACATCAATAATTCACTGGTAATATCTAAATTCTCAAGACAGATATAGATCCCGAGAAATTTCAGGACCTTTTCTTTTAAGGACGGCAGATGATACTCTTTATCCGTAAGCGAAGAACATCCCATGTCTGTTATATAAAAAATCGTATGAGTGATGCTGTACGCATCATGATCCGTCATATATGTATTTGGGATATCCTGACCAGCTGCTGTGTAGTGATATAAGTCAGAAAAATCCGTTATTTCCGAGGTTACGCCTGCTCTTTGCAGACTGTACTTCAGATCCATTTTCCGAAAGGGAACTTTAGCAAGGCTGCAATCAAAACGCGCTGCCGTGAATTTTTCCAGCTCCCATATCACCGAAGCCCGTGACGGATGATCAGTCAAGGTAAGAAATTCACCCGCAATAGCCAATCCGGCGAGACCGTCCGGATCAAAATGAATAAATTCTTCAAGCTGATCCTTACGGAGCCTTTCTGTAATAAACTCCGTTAAAACAGCAACTTCCTTATCATCTGCCTGATTTCTGATCAGGTAATTGGTAAGAAAAATGAGTTCTATAAATGTTTTAAGGCGCCACCTGAAATCATTCGCTACTTTATGATTCATATCAAAATATTGGATATTTTTAACAATCCATGACAGTGCTCCCCGCTTAATTTCTGTTATATACTCTTGTGTCACACTCTCACCGCCTCGTCTCAGATGTGTAGGCTCCAAACAGTGATTATCCTACTTTTGAGCGGCTAAATCAGAGAAATTCAAATTCGGGTTTTGATTGTCTTCTTGGCTCGGCACTACAAGCACCCAGCCGCTCCAAGCGAAAGAATTGCCTGATTGTTCCGCATCTCCGGCTAACAAATGTGTCGGGATCGTGATTCTTTTTTCTTCTTTTATTTTTTTAAAGTTCATATCTCCATCTCCTTTAGTTTATAGAATTATTTGGAACCTACATAAATATATTAATCAAATAAGGTATATAATGTAAACTAGTTTTGATATAACGATTCTTTTTCACTATAACTAAATAGTATATAATTACCAAAAACAAAAAAAGCCCGGACTTAGTCCAAGCTTTCCTGCGTGCCGAACACCTTCTCATTCCGTTCCAGCATTCGGGTCAGATTTTTTTCAAATACCATTTCCTCTTCCGGCGATAATCCGGCTGCATACAGGCGTCCGCTGAGTTCCTTCAGTTCAGTCAAAAGCGCCAGCATTAAGTCTTGCACGGTAATGTCCGTTTGCAGCAATTCGCTTAATGAAGCCATCGTTTCGGGCCGGATATCGGGATATACGCCTTTTGTATCGTTGCTTTTGTCTTTTAAAGCGGCTTGATAGAAACGTCTGATCAGATCGGCGCGTTCGCTTCCGCTTTTATCGGCGCAGAGGTAAATCTGAACCGCGGTTCCGCCCCGCAGGCGTCTTTGTGAGATTCCCGCGAATTTTCGGCCGCCGATGCTGAGATCATAGCTGCCCGGACAGTACGATCCTTTAATTTCATATGCTTCAATTTCGGCATGGTGCGGACGCAGCATCCGCCGCACCAGCTCTGTCATCGCCTCGTAGCCTCTGTCGATGTCGATGCCTTTTTTCTCGTCTTCAAAAATAAGCGAGATATTCAATACGCCTTCGTCCAGTACGACGGCGAGGCCTCCGGAATTGCGGACAATGACACGGTAGCCTTCGTCCTCCAGCAATTTCACGCCGTCCTCTAAAAACGGCAGGCGCGTGTCCTGAATGCCGAGCACGATCGTCCGGTGGTGCACCCAAGAGCGTGCTGTCGCAGGCGATTCCCCTTTGCCTACGGAGGCGCACAGCGTATCATCCATTGCGAATGACTGCTTCGCATCAAAATAAGGGCCGAGGCTGGATTGGTCAATGATTCTCCAGCTCGGCTGCATCAGTAAATCAATCGGTTGCTTTCCCATCTATATTAAATCCCTTTCGTCATAGGCTTTCCATGCATTTATTATATCACTCCGCTTGTGATGATTGAAATTGGCTTTTCAAAAGAGCAATGAAGATTTCTTTGTTTTTTGTGTTCTCCATAATGGAAGATTGGATGATAGACAGTTTCCGTTTTAAGGAGAATCCTTTTATCTCAAGCACGGAAATGCTGCCGTGAAGCAGATCCTTTTGCAGCACGCTTTTTGACAGAACGGAAAGACCCATTCCGCTGATCACGGCTTCTTTGACGCCCTGGTTGCTGCTGATCGTCATCATGGATTTCGGCCGCAGTCCGTTTGATTGAAGGACGTGGTCTAAATATTCCCTCGTTCCCGAACCCTTCTCCCTCGTCACCCACGCTTGATTTTGCAATTCGGCAGCCGGGATGTTTTTTCTGTCGGCGAGCGGGTGTCCGTTCGGTGCGGCAATGCACAATTCATCCTCCATAAACGGCTGAATGTCGAGCTCGTTTTTCCCCGTATGCCCTTCAATTAATCCGATATCGGCTTGAAGCATCCGAACCGCTTCGCTGACCTCCTCCGTGTTTCCGATCATGACGTCCAGGTTCAGCTCGGGATACTCGTTATGAAGCTTTGCGAGAAGCGGCGGCAGAATATATTCGCCGATGGTAAAGCTCGCGGCGATTTTGAGCTTCCCTTTGACATAATGATGATGGGCGTAAATTTCGGATTTCGCCTGTTCGTACAAAAAGACCATCTGCTTGGCGCGCTGATAGAGAATGTCCCCCGTCGGTGTAGTCGTAAAGTGCTTCGGAGAGCGGTTCAGCAAGGCGGTTTGAAATTCTTTCTCCAGGTTTTTAATGTGAAGGCTGACGCTCGGCTGAGAAATCATCAGCTTCTGCGCCGCCTTTGTAAAGTTTTTTTCTTCCACGACGGCAATGAATGTTTTCAGTTCCCCATAATACAAAAAGCATCGCCCCTAATTATTATTTTTCCTAATCGTTTAGATCATATAAATATATTTTACTAATGATTAAGACCGCAGTAAAGTGGAGTTATCAAGATAATGGGAAGTGACTGAGATGAAGATGGTAAAAGGTGTTTCAGTTACCGCAGGAATTGCGTTTGCGGCTTTCTATGTCAGCCGCCTGCCGTTTTTTCATATGTTCGGAATGCTTGTCCTTGCAATGCTGATCGGCATGCTCTGGCGCGCCGTATTCGGACAGCGGGCGGCATTAGAGCCGGGGATCGCGTTCTCAAGCAAATACTTGCTGAAAGCAGGCATCATCCTGCTTGGCATGAGACTGAATCTGGCGGATATCTATCATGCGGGCTGGCACGTATTTGCAATTGCCGTCTGCTGTATGATGTTTGCGGGTGCCGTTGTATACGGACTGTCCCGGCTGTTCCGTATAGATCAGACACTCAGCACGCTGACAGCCTGCGGCACAGCGATCTGCGGGGCGGCTGCCATTGCCGCGATCGCGCCGCAGATCAGATCAAATGAAAATGCAGCCGCCATCAGCGCGGCCGCCGTTTCGTTATTAGGAACCGTTTTTACTGTTGTATATTCTCTTGCTTATCATGGATTGGGCTTTTCTCCTGCGGCTTACGGAGCCTTTTGCGGGGCAACGCTTCACGAGGTGGCGCATGCGGCGGCGGCCGGCAGCGCCGGAGGAAAAGCAGCCGTCGAGATGGCGGTGATCGTCAAACTGACCCGGGTCGCGCTGCTCGTCCCGGCCGCATTCATGCTCGGAATGCGGGCTCGCCGCAGCGGAAAGTCAAAGACGGCTTCTGCCGCTTCGCTCCCCATCCCTTGGTTTATCTTCGGATTTCTCGGAATGAGCGCCATCCATACATCAGGCGTTATTTCAGCCTCGTTTTCCGCGTTTCTTGTTCAAGTGTCTTATGTTTTAATCGGCATGGCGATGGCGGGTCTCGGTTTGAAAGTCCATATATCGGCGTTTCGTCATAACGGCTGGCGGGCGCTCGCAGCAGGCTTGATCGGTTCTCTCTGTTTGTCCCTGTTCGGCTGGGCCGCAGTGACGTTTTTTCTATAAAAAAAGCCGGCCCTCGTAAAGGTCGGCTTTTGCGGGTTACAGCGCTTGAGCAGCCGTAATTAACGCAAGATTGTAGACGTCTTCCGCATTACATCCTCTGGAAAGATCGTTTACAGGCATATTTAATCCTTGCAGAATCGGTCCGACCGCTTCAAAGCCGCCTAAGCGCTGAGCGATTTTGTAGCCGATGTTTCCTGCTTCAAGGCTTGGGAATACAAATACATTCGCGTCTCCTTTAATGTCGGAGTCCGGCGCTTTTTTCTCCGCGACAGACGGCACAAATGCAGCGTCGAATTGGAATTCGCCGTCAAGCGTAAGCTCAGGCGCTTTTTCCTTCGCAATTTTCACCGCTTCAGCCACTTTGTCCGTCTCGTCTGATTTCGCCGATCCTTTTGTAGAGAAGCTGAGCATGGCAACGCGCGGGTCAATGTCAAACATTTGAGCCGTATTGGCGCTTTCAATGGCGATTTCGGCAAGGTCCTGGCTGTCAGGAGCAATGTTGATCGCGCAATCAGCGAACACATACTGCTCGTCACCGCGGGCCATGATGAAGACGCCTGATGTTTTTTTCACGCCTTCTTTTGTTTTGATGATTTGCAGTGCAGGGCGCACCGTATCAGCAGTAGAATGCGCAGCTCCGCTGACAAGTCCGTCTGCGAGACCTTTGTACACAAGCATTGTGCCGAAATAGTTTTCGTCCAGCAAAGCTTTGCGGGCCTGTTCTTCCGTCGCTTTGCCTTTGCGGCGTTCTACGAAAGCCTGAACGAGTTCTTCCATGCCTTCATATGTATGCGGGTCAAAAATGTCCACGCCGTCAAGCGTAAGATTTAATTCTTTCGCTTTTGCTTGAATGTCTTCTTTATTGCCGACTACGATCGGCTTTAATACCTTGTTGCCCGCCAAGTTGTTGACCGCAACCAGGATACGTTCGTCCAACCCTTCAGGAAATACGATTTTCACATCTTTTCCTGCGACTTTTTCTTGTACTTTTGTAAATAAATCTGCCACGATATACCCTCCTCTATGTTGACAAAAAACGCTTACTTTTACAGCATACTCTTCTTCCAGCTAAATTCAAATAACCAACTTCTATTATAGCGCTTTCAAAAAGAAATCTTATTTTTCTAACTAATTTAATTGACCGTTTGTTCACGGCATAGTTTCTGACACAAGGCTTCGGATTATTCAAGGTTTCTCCACAGCCGAAACGGTTAAACTGTGATATAGTGAAGGCATCAATGTAATGAAAAGATATAGGAGTGAAGATACATGAGTGAGCAGCAAAAAACGAACGAAGCCGCCCAAACGCTTGACGGCTGGTACGCGCTTCACGATTTCCGCACAATGGACTGGACGTCATGGAAGATGTTATCCAGCGATGAGCGCCTGTCGATTATTCACGAATTTACGGGACTGCTTGAAAAATGGGGCGTCGCCCAAAAAGAAGGCAAAGGCTCGCAAACCATCTACAGCATCGTCGGACAGAAAGCTGATTTTATGCTGATGATTCTTCGCCCGACAATGGAAGAGCTGAACGAAATCGAGCTTGAATTTAACAAATCAAAGCTTGCTGAATTTACAATCCCGGCTTATTCTTACGTGTCCGTGGTTGAGCTGAGCAACTACCTCGCTAGCGGAGAAGGCGATCCGTATGAAAATCCGCATGTCCGCGCCCGCCTGTATCCTGAGCTGCCTGAAGCGAAATACGTCTGCTTCTATCCGATGGATAAAAGAAGAAGCGGCAATGACAACTGGTACATGCTTTCTATGGATGAACGCAGAAACCTGATGAGAAGCCACGGCTTGATCGGACGGAGCTATGCCGGCAAAGTCAAACAGATTATCACGGGATCTGTCGGTTTTGACGATTACGAATGGGGCGTCACGCTCTTCAGCGATGATGTGCTTCAGTTCAAAAAACTTGTTTACGAAATGCGCTTTGATGAAGTCAGCGCGCGCTACGGCGAATTCGGTTCATTTTTTGTCGGAAACCGCTTGTCTCTCGACACGCTTCCGAAGTTTTTGCACGTGTAACACCCACCCGCCTGTCCGGCGGGTTTTTCCTTTGTCAGAATTTAAATAAAATTTGCTATTTTTATCATTTTTTTTTACGATGTAAAGGAGATTCCATTTTGGTAAAGGGGTGCAGACAGTTGTCAAAACGAACCGCGTTTATTATGGGAGCCAGTCAGGGGATCGGCAAAGCGACCGCTCTGAAACTGGCGGACAATGGCTTTCATACCGTCATTAATTCACGAGTTCCCGAAAATATCGAATCGGTAAAAGAAGAGATCCTCGCCAAACATCCGGATGCGGGCGTCACCGTTCTGGCCGGGGATATGTCGGACCAGAAGACAAGAGCCGGCATTTTTGAAGAGATCAGATCACGATGCGGACGGCTTGATGTATTGATCAACAACATTCCGGGCGGCTCGCCGGATACCTTTGAAAACTGCGATATAGAGGATATGACAAATACCTTTACGAATAAAACGATCGCCTATATCGACTCTATGAAAACGGCCGCAGCAATCATGAAACAGCACGAATTCGGCAGAATCATTAATATCGTCGGAAACCTATGGAAAGAACCCGGCGCCAATATGTTTACCAACAGCATGATGAACGCCGCTTTAATTAATGCCAGCAAAAACATCGCCATTCAGCTTGCGCCTTTTCACATTACTGTCAACTGTCTGAATCCCGGGTTTATCGCCACAGACCGTTATCACCAATTCGTGAAGAATGTCATGAAGCAAAACGGCATTTCTAAAGCGGAAGCGGAAGAACGGATTGCATCAGGTGTCCCGATGAAGCGTGTCGGAACTGCGGAAGAAACCGCGGCGCTGGCTGCCTTTCTTGCCTCTGAAGAAGCCTCCTATATTACCGGACAGCAAGTATCAGCCGACGGCGGCAGCATGAAAAGCATATAATAAAAACATCCCGCTCTCAGCGGGATGTTTCTTGTAATGAAGGAAAGGACAAACCGAGCTTTTGAATCCGCAGCACGAATTCCCTTAAATCACCCTGTTTTGCCACCATTGATATTCTGACATAACGCTTTCCGCCGCTGCCGAAAATCTCGCCGGGCGTCACGACAACATGGGCATGCTCCAGCAGATAGTCCGAAAACTGGTGTGAAGACTCGAATTCATTCGGAATTTCAGCCCATACATAAAAAGTCCCTTTCGGTTTTTCAATGCTCCAGCCTAATTCCTTTTCACATAACGCCGTGAAAAAGTCAATCCGTTCTTTATATGTGCGCTTCAGACGCTCGGTATGCTCAGGATTTCCTGACAGCGCCGCCGCTGCCGCCTGCTGAAGACCGCCGAACATGCCGACGAAGACGTGATCCTGAAACTCATTGACCGCCTGAATGATTTTCTCATTCCCCACGGCAAATGCCATTCTCCAGCCTGCCATATTGAAGGTTTTCGAAAATGAATAAAGCTCCGCGCCGACCGTTTTCGCTTCTTTCGCCTGAAGAAAGCTGGCCGGGTTCTGATCAAATTCGAACGCGCCGTATGCAAAATCGTGAATAAGGTGGATGTCATGTTTTTTTGCAAACGCTGCCGCTTTTTCATAAAACGCCTGATCCGCAGTCGCGCCCGTCGGGTTATTCGGGTAATTCAAAAACATCAGCTTGGCTTTTTTCAGGACGGCGGGATCAATCCGCTCAAAATCCGGCAAATAGCCGTTTTCCGGATGAAGCGGCATCTCATGCAGCTCCGCTCTGGCCATTGTAATGCCCGATAAATACTCAGGGTAGCCGGGGTTCGGGACTAAGGCGATATCGCCGGGATTCAGCAGGCATTGCGTCAAAACGTACAAACCAGCTTTCCCTCCGCCGAACAGCGCGACTTCTGTCTCCGGATTGACCGATACCCCGTACTCTCTCTCATAAAATTCCGCGATGGCTTCTTTCAGAAACGGATAGCCTCTGAACGGGCCGTATCCGTGATACGAAGGATTCAGCGCAGCCTCCCGCAATGTTTCAACGATATGCGGCGGTGTGGGGAGATCGGGATTCCCCTGCCCGAGATTAATGATCTGGGCTCCCGTTTTCTCCATCTCTTTTACCTTTTGAAAAACGAGCGAAAATTCCTGTTTCGGAAGTGTCTTGATGACGTCGGACGGTATGATTTCCATCTGAAAGGCTCCTTATAAATGAATTTGCTCTGATTCGTTATTCCGTTCTGAAAAGGATTTATTGACCAGTTTTGTATGCAGAAACAGCCCGCTGACCAAAAGGACGATAAACGCCATGATGACTGCCGCGTCTACAATGTTGATCAGCATGGAACCGACGGCGATGCACAATCCGATGGAGGCCTCCGCCACCGAAAAAATCCGGCCCTGAATCTGGTTCGCCGCGTTCTCCTGAACTTTGACCTTCGCCAGCACCTCACCGTATTCCATTGCGATAAAGAAAAGAATGGCGGCAATGACTGACACGGCGAAAATCGGGGTAAACAAAAACAGCGCAAGCGAGACGATCGATAACACTGTAAAATACATCAGCCCTTTATTGTTGTTAAAGCCCCATTTGCTGACAAGAGCGGCACCGATAAAGCCGCCGAAGCCGATACAGAACGTCAGGATGAAATTGCCGATTTCCCCGTCGCCTAAAAAGCGGCTGACAATCGGGAAATAGCTGTAGACGACACCCCACAAAAGCGCCATCGTAATCATCGTGAACATGGCATTTAACACAAAAGCATTTGTTTTGATTTCCTTCAGGCCTTCTTTAAACGACTGAAAAGCTTCTCTCACGTTTTCTGACTGAATCGGCACGTATTGAAGCTTAATGCGGCTGATGAAAAACGCGGAGACAAGATAGGTCACCCCGTTAAAGGCGACGGCAAGCTCCACAGAACCGCCTAACAGAAAAAGTCCGCCGGCTGCAGCGCCGACAATAATCGAAATCGTCGTGGCTTTTGCAAACAAAGTGTTGATATTTTTAATATCCGCTTCTAAAGACGACATGACCGCGAGACGTGCCGGGTTAAAAAACACGCCGCTTCCGTAAGAAACAAACAGCAGCGCCAGAAAAAGCAGCGGATATTCGCCTTTCGGGAGAAATGTCAGCCCCAAAAAGATGACGCCTCTGATCACATCCGTCCACAGCATGATTTTCACCCTGTCGAGCCGGTCCACGAGCACGCCTAAAAACGGCTGAAACACCATCGGAATACTGCGGACCGCGATGACGCCGGACGTCACCCAGTAGTCGTGATAGTATGTAGACAAAATGAGCAGAGCCGGGAGAACGCAATAGTCTCCCATAAACGAAAGCGCCTGCCCGAAAAGCAAATACTTAGAGTTCGGTTTCAGCTGTTTCATACCGGTAACGCATACTTTGCAGTCAGCTTCGCCTGCTGCTGAATTTGTTTGATTGATTCGGCCACGTCACCCGAATTGCTTCCTTTCAGCTCGAACGCCGCAATGCTGTTGAACGCTTCGAACAGCCGCAGATCCACGGATGTACCCGCCTCGGCCGCCGAGAAAGAAACGATTTCGGTGTCTCCCTTTAAGACGCCGTCGGGAATGTCAATGCTTTCAATGACGAAATCGACAGCCGTCTCAGGCAGCTGGCCGTTTTCTTTGAAATGCTGAGGATACAAGTGGCAGTCGGCGACATAGCATGGCTCCTGCTCCAATAATCCTTTCGGCAGATCGGCTTCTTTTCCGAAACAGAGAACATCCAATAACAGCTGCGCCATATCGACGCCGAAGACCTTTTTAATATTCGGAATCATGTTCCAGCCCGCAAATCGTGCCGCTGATTCAATCAGTCCGGCTTCCCGGTTTTTCATTAATTTAATCTCTGTATGGGTTGCGCAGTTTTCGAGGCCGAGTCCTTCATTCGCCTTTTTGGCTGCTTCGACGATTTTCCGCTTCGCGTCATCATCCAGGATGGACGGCGTAATATGCGATGTCTCCGTGAATCCGATTTGCGGTGTTTTATCATGAATTGCGACAGGGAAGTATTCTCCGTCGGCCATGATGCCCTCTATGCTGATATAGTCGGAATAACCGCTTGTTTCGTACCAGTCGTCATACTCGCCCTGCAAAAATTCTTCCGCGATAAACGGCGCTTCAAACGTGACCGCTTTCGGTACGTTGATCGACTTCAGGTATTCATTGACTCTGTTAAATTCGGCTTCGGCCGTTTCCCTCTCTTTGATAAGCGTCACGCCGATGGAGCTCGCCAGATATGTAGGCTTCAGAATGAGCGGCGTTCCGATTTCCTGAAGCGCGGCGCGGAAATCTTCCAGCGTCGTCACCCGTTTGTTTTTGATAGACTTAACGCCGGCCCGGTTGAAAGCGGCTCTCATTTTGTTTTTATCTCTGGCATTTTCAGCGGCCTGTACGCCCGCTCCCCGCAGGCCGAGACGTTCACACGCTTTTGCCATCGGAGCGATAAACAGTTCATTGTTGGTCGTAATGGCGTCAACCGCGAACATGCCGGCCACCTTGACGATTTCTTCGACTACTTCTTCCTCAGGTTTGTCATGATCTTCATGAGCCCAGTAAATCGAATCGGGATGCTCAAAATCAGCCAGACTCTTAAAATAGTCTTTATCTTTTATGACCGCGACCGAGTATTTTTCAATTAATGCCGCATGAGAGGCTGTAATTGCAAAAGGTCTCGGAATAAAGCTGACGAGGTTGTATTTTTCGGCTGCGCTTTTGTAAAACATATGCGGCGGGCATCCCCCAAGGTCAGCGATAACCAATACTGTTTTTCTCTCCATATGTAAACACTCCTTCTCTATTGTGCGGTGTATCCACCGTCTGCGGTGATCGCGCTTCCGGTCATATAGCTTGATAAATCCGACGCGAGAAACAGCATGACGTTCGCTATTTCTTCAGGCTTGCCGAGTCTCAGCAGCGGATTGACTTTCGCTTTTTCTTTTTTGATTTCTTCAAGCGTGCCTTCGTTGTTTTCAAGGAACGACTTTTCATTCAAAGGTGTGTCAATGATTCCCGGGCACACGCAATTGACGCGGATGTTGTGTTTGGCGTAATCAACAGCCATCGAACGCGTCAGCTGCAATACGCCGCCTTTAGAGGCGTTATATGCGGGAATGTCGGGCCATGCAACGACTCCTCCGACGGAGCACGTGTTAATGATATTGCCCTTGCCGCTTTTGAGCATATACTTGAGCGCGTGCTTGCTCATAAGAAACATGCCCGTCAGATTGACGTTGAGCACCTTGTTCCAATCGCTCAGCTCCATCTCATGAATCGGGGCGACAATTTCGATGCCGGCGTTATTGATTAACACGTCCAACCCGCCGAACTTGTCCGCCGCTGACCGGATGGCGTTTTGACATGCCGGCTCATCTGTAATATCCGTCTGCACAAAATGCAGCCTGTCATTGTTTTCTTTCCTGATCATCGCTTCTCCCTGCGCCTCATCAATATCCGCGACGACCACATTCGCCTCTTGATTCAGAAACGCCTGAACCGCGGCATAACCGATGCCTGATGCGCCCCCTGTGATGAGGACGGTTTTATCCGTCAGGTTCATGACTCTTTCGCCTCTAATTTTTTCGCTTTTGCTCTGTTATAGCGCGGAGGGAAAAAGATATTGACTGATTTTGAATCTTTTTCAAATCTGTTGATGGCGCCGTGATCTTCTCTCGGATCGCAGAAATAAGCTGTGCCGAATGTCATATCCACTTTGCAGCCTTCAATGGTCATATCATAGCCGCCGCCGATGCAGATGCCGATCTGTTCATTGCGGTGTTTATGGAACGGCATTTCTCCCCCGTTGCCCGGAATGTTGGCAAGCATGATTTCCACCCAGTCTTCCACGAAGAACGTGACTTCCATACCGGGCAATAAGTCTCTCGTTTTAAAAATATTCAAAAAATAATCTTCAGGGCTTGTGTAGGTTTCACCGGCTTTCAGGCGTTTAATATCAATGGCGATCACTTCTTGATCCGTCTCATTTCTTGCGCCGTGAGGCACATTAGGAGGCGCGATATAGGCTGATTCCAGCGCTGTCATCTTTCTTGTGACATCTCCGACAGTCATCGACAGCTCGCCGGAAACGACAAGGCCGATTTGGACTTCCTTATGCTGATGCAGTTCCACGTTTGTATGCGGCGGAACGTAAGAAAGCAGAACTTCCGTATCTCCTCTGACGGACGAATATTGTCTTACTCCGTTATCCCATTCTATTAATTTAGGCGTCGGGAAATAAAGTTCCTGCAAATCTTGTTCAGTTTTCATCATGAATCTCTCCTTTTCCGAATAATGACCAGCTCATGGGAATGCTTTTAAATGTTTTGACAAAGTGAAGGCCGTACTTTTGTCTGGCCAGCTCATTTGTCAGCGCGATGTCGGACAAACCGTCCTTCACTCTTTTCGCGGCTGCGCTCGTTGAGTTCACCAGATCAAACGTGACATCTTTACGGGTAAAATACTTAATCAAATTGATAGGAGACGGGTGGGATACGATGACAGTCTGATCAAGCATGTCATCCGTATATTCAAAACCGGGCCGGACAGCCAGGCCGTACATCGGGGTGTCGCACCTGAAAATTTGCAGAAGCTGCAGATCCGGTCTCATGTAGAAGTGCTTAATGCCGTCATACGCGTGAGGCACAATTGTGTATTCCAGCGGACTTTGAAGCGTTTTTTCAATGCACGATTCAAATGTATCATGCAGTGATAATTTGCTGTTCACCCCTTGGAGAAGGGTGAAATTGGTGATGAAGTTTTTTGCTGCGTACTCACTGCTTGTCCCTTCAGGACCGAGCGTGTTGATCGTAATCAGTTTAGATATTGAATAAGCCTTGCTTTTCGTTTGAATGCTATTATCCAATATAATCATGAGCACCAACCAATCTGTTAAATTTTAAGTAAATATTATCCATAGATGTTCAAGCTGTCAATATTATTTGAAAATATTGATAATTATTCCTATATATTAGAAAACACCCTATGACATAGGGTGTTAAAAATTAACATTTACAAAATTATAGAAACTTTATTTTACCGATACAATGTTTGGTCGGCCTGATGCTCATATTTCCCATACCTTCTGTATGCGAAAACGCTGAGGACAAAGCCGATGAGGGTGACGGCCGCACAAATAAATCCGACAGCTGCATATCCGTATCCGACATAGACCGGACCCATGACAGCAGAACCCAAGGTGACGGCCAAATTGGACGCCAGACTGTAAAATGCCATGATTTTGCCCCGGCGGCTCTGTGAGCAATCACTTAAAATGGTGCTGAGCAAGGTCACCGTCAGGCTTTGCATCAATCCCCAGACGAATAACCCGATGACCAAAAACGGCATTGATGACGGCGCATAGGCGAGACAGGAAAGCCATATGCTGATCACGGCCAATGCCGCGATCAAAGAGCGCATTTTCCCCGCCTTATCTGCGATTTTTCCGGTGAACACGCTCATGGAAAAACCGATTCCGTACACCATGATCAGCAGCCCTGAAGCTGTATTTCCCCCCGGCAGCACGCGGTGAAGATATGTGCCGAGAAAGGAATACATGCCGTAAAAACCGATCATGTTGCAAAAAGTGATCGTAAGGTATACAGGGACACGGGGCACCTTCAGCGCATCCCGGAAAGTGCCTGCCTGCCGTCCGTTTTCCTCTTCTGTTTTATCCCCATCCGCCGTGCTGCGGCGCGCCTCAATGAAAATGAGCGAAGCAACGAGGACAGACATGAGGGCGAAAATCCAAAACGTCCACCGCCAATTCAAAACACCGCCGATAAAAGAGCCGATCGGAACACCGAAAATCAAAGCGAGCGACCAGCTTGACACGATCAGACCCATCACCTTGCCGCGGTACGCATAAGGCACACGGTCGCCGACCACCGCATATGCTGTCGGCACAAACGCACCCGCCGCGAGCCCGGAAAGCGCCCTGCCCAGAAAGAAGAAAAAGAGATTGTGCGCCAGCGCGCAGATCACCGTGCCGGCCGTAAATATAAGCAGCCCCGCCAGCAGGCTGAGTTCCCGGGAATATTTATCTCCCAGCGGAACGAGAAGCGGCGCGCCGATAAAAATCATCAATCCGTAAATACTGATGGAAAGCGCCAGCACACTGACATCCGAGCTGAAAGCCTGCGCTAAATCCGGAAGCAGCGGAGAAATCACCAGCTCTTCAGAACCGGCGGCAAATACGCCTAATGTCAAAGCAAGCGCGAGACAGATCGGAAATCGGCGTTTCGTTTCGATGTGATCGGTTTGTTTGCTGTTCATGCTCTTTGAACACCTCTTCCGTAAAACTTTTCTACCTTTTGTTATTTTATAGTTTAGCATCCTTATGTTTCATTTTACATTTCACATGAAAACTAATTCTGTTTTTTTATTTACATTCAGATTTTAAATAAAATATTTAGTTTGTATTCAATAAATGATATAAAATACGCCGTCCGGTTATGCTATAGTGATAGAATCATTTGTTAAGGTGGGGGTCATGGAATGAATAACACTGATTCAAAGGCCGCCCGCGCAGGCCTCGGCATGGTACTGATTCTCGGGACGCTCGCTTCATTCGGGCCGCTTTCGCTCGATATGTATCTGCCCGCTTTGCCTGAAGTGGCGGCCGATCTTCATACGACAGCGTCACTTGCGCAGCTGAGCCTGACGTTTTGTCTTTTGGGGCTGGCGGTCGGGCAGATCGTTGTCGGGCCGCTCAGTGATATGATCGGGCGCCGGAAGCCGCTCATTCTGTCATTGCTGCTTTATGCGCTGTCTTCTTTATTATGCGCCTTCAGCCCTTCTGTTTCGTTTTTAATTGTCATGAGGTTTATTCAAGGATTCACCGGGGCGGCCGGAATCGTCATCGCACGGGCGGCCGCACGCGATATGTATTCCGGAAAAGAATTAACGGCTTTTTTCTCATTACTGATGCTCGTCAATGGGGCGGCGCCGATTTTAGCGCCGATTACAGGGGGATTTATCCTTCAGTTCACCGGCTGGAAAATCGTATTTGTCGTGCTGGCGGTGATCGGCTGTATCATTTCTGCCGCCGTGCTTACGGCGTTGCCTGAATCACTCCCGCCGGAAAAGCGGACAAGCGGCGGACTCCGGGAGACGCTGATGACGTTTCGCGGCCTGCTTGGCGACCGGATGTTTATGGGATTTGCGCTCAGCCAGGCATTTGTGATGACCGGCATGTTCGCATATATTGCCGGGTCGCCGTTTGTACTGCAAAACATCTACGGCGTATCGGCGCAAATGTTCAGCCTGCTGTTCGCCGTAAACGGTGCGGGAATCATATGCGCCACCCAAATCACCGGACGGATGGCCAAAACACATGATGAACGGAAGCTGTTTGTCTCCGGGCTGTTGATCGCCGTCATCGGAAGCATCGCTTTGCTTTTATCACTTGCGTTTGGTTTAGGCCTGACGGCGGTCTGCATTTCATTATTCATCATTGTTTCTTCTGTCGGGATCGTCACGACGACGGGATTTTCTCTGGCTATGCAGAAACAGGAGAAAGGCGCGGGAAGCGCTGCGGCTCTTCTCGGACTCCTGCCCTTTATCGGCGGTGCGGCTGCCGCTCCCCTGGTCGGTATTGCCGGAGAAGAAAATGCCTGGCCGATGGCCGTCAGCATTTTCGGTTTTCAGTTCTGTGCCGTTCTATCCTATGTGCTGTCGGCAAAACGGAAAACAAAGTAAAGCCCGCCGCTTTTTGCGGAGGGCTTTTTTTCTTATCCGGCAGCGCCTTTTTCCGAAGAAGCCGGCTCACGCTTCAGGCGTTTTTTGATACCGAAGTGATAATACGCGTAACAAATGATCATCAGCGGGACGCCGCAGTACAGACCGATACGCTGGTCGGGGATAAAGATGAGACTGATTAAGATAAGACCGTAAACCGAAAATCCGAGAATCGGCACGATCGGATAAAGAGGCGTTTTAAATGCCAGGTCTTTCAGATTTCCTCCTTCAGCGAGAAAGCGTCTTCGGAAAACGAATTGTGAAGCGCAGATTGACATCCACGCGACGACGGTAATCATACCGGAGATGGAAATGAGCCACACATACACCGTTTCAGCCGCGAATACACTTGTCAGCAGGGATAAACCGGAGATAGCGATGGTGATGGAAAGAGCTTTCAGAGGCACGCCTTTTTTCGTCAGTTTCGTTAAGGAAGCGGGGCCCATCTTAGTTTTTGATAGGGACCACATCATTCTGGACGAAGCGTACAGCCCGGAATTCGCCACCGACAGCATGGCGGTCAGAATGACAAAGTTCATGATATCAGCCGCATAGGGAACGCCGATTTTATCCAGCACAGCCACAAACGGGCTTTCGATGACGCCTGCCGTTTGGTACGGCAAAATGGACACGAGAACAAACATCGCCAGCACGAAGAAAAACAGCGTCCGCCATATGACGTTTCGGATTGAGCGGGGAAGCGTCTTTTCCGGATTTTCGCTTTCTCCCGAGGCGATTCCGACCAGCTCGGTGCCCTGGAATGAAAAATTCACCATGACAAGGGTAAACAGCACGGCTTGGGCACCGTTCGGGAAAAGCCCTTTGTCCGTCGTAAAGTTTGACAGATACGGAGCCGTCTGCCCGCCGTTAAAACCGACAAAGCCGAATACCGCAGCGCAGCCGAGAATAATAAACAATACAATGGCCATGACCTTAATGCTGGAAAACCAAAATTCCATTTCCGCAAAACTCCGCGCAGACAGCGCGTTAATGGAAAAAATGACGACGCCGAATACAAGGCACCACACCCAAATCGGAACGGCCGGAAACCACCGCTGCATTAAAATCCCCGCCGACGTCAGTTCAAGCCCCACTGTATTGGCCCAGCTGAATGCGTACATCCATCCGATCGTAAAACCCGTCGACGGCCCGAGAAACTTTGCGGCATACGCTTGAAATGATCCTGCGACCGGCATGGCGACCGCGAGCTCCCCCAAACAAAGCATCACCAGATACATTAAAAATCCGCCGATCACATAAGCCAATATCGCGCCGATCGGTCCCGCTTCACTGATCGTAAAACCGGAGCCCAGAAAAAGCCCCGTCCCGATCACGCCGCCGAGGGCGATCATAAACAAATGCCGGCCCTTCATCGTGCGCTGCAATTCAGTTTGATTGGTATCTCCCTGCATATACATCCTCCTTATTCCGTTATGTCAGCCATTTGTGCGTATGTCTAATCGGTAGCTGTGCAAAAGGTGCATTGTCGTCTGCTGAATGAGCTCCGGCAGCACATGGAATGTGTACGGCTTGTACACGCGTTCCGTCCATTTATGGCCGTCCTTTCCGTATACCCCTATATTGACCGACGGAATATTCAATTCCCTGATTTCTTTAAAAGGAATCGTCCCGATGACATCCCAGCCCGGAAAATTATCGGTAAAGGCGGAGACCTCCTCGTCTGTTTCATGCAGCGATAAAAAGCTTCCGTCCGCTAAATAAGGGAAAAACTTTTTAAAGACGAATGTTTCTCCGGTTGATGCCGCTGTTTTATCGACCGCTTCTTGAATGACATGCTGCAAAAGCCGGTCCCGTGAGCTCTCTTCTTTCAGATAATTGTGCGGAAGGTAAGGCGGCGCATAGAAAATAATGACCTTGGCTCCCTGCTCAGGATCGAGTTTTTGCAGTTCCTCGACGGCTTTAAAGCATCTCATCCGCAGTTCAAGATGTTCATATGTTTTAAATGCCTGCTCGATACACTGTGCAGGGTCTATCCCGCGGCTTCTAAGCCTTTTCAGGTAATCTTCCAGACTGTACACTTGAACGTTCCATGACATCTCTTTTTTCGGCAGGCTCGTTCTCTCACAGTATTCGTCGTAATAATCAGATAATTTTCGTTCTGTCTCTTTGCAGGCTTCGTCAGCCACGGCGGTCAGCTGATCCATGACTTCTTTGGCGGTTTTCTCGTAAATAAAATAATTAAAATAGACATAGCTGCTGACGGCGGTCTGCACGTTATACGCTTCCTTGTTGTCACGCTGGTACAGGCAGGTCGGCGGAAGCACAAGCTCCCCTTCAATGTTTTCCGCCATATGAATATTGTTGTGAATTCTTCTGGTGATTTCTGATGCGATCAAATTCGGATCGATGCCGGACAGCGTATCACCGACATGCACCTCCCGCCCGTAAATCGCAAAGCAAGGCAAAAGCTTCCCTGCCGCGCCCGTGTAGATGTACCTTGTCGTGTCACCCTCATACAGCGGGGTGATAAAATCGTTATTAATCGCTGCTAAATAACGAAGCTGCTTTTCTTGTTTCAGCCGTTTTAATTCAGAAATGCTGGTTAAAATGCCGGAATGCTGGCTTTCTTCATCGGGGTTTGCCATGAACAGAATATGGCCCGGCAGCTGATCGCGCCGTTCAGAAAAGTGAAGCAGATTGGCGAGATGAACGGCAATACCGCTCTGCATATCAACCGAACCCCTTCCGAACATCCACTCGCCTGAGCGGGCGTCCCGCTGCACATCCCGATCAAATTCATAGTTTGAGAAATACTCCGCGAGACGGTCGGAATCAAAAGCGATATCTTTTAAAGGGCCGAAATCCTCGATGCCGACCGTATCAAGATGAGCGTGATAAATGACCGTATTCAGGCTTTCGCCGTTTCCCTCAATAAATGCGAAAATATTTTTGCGGCCGTAAGGGTCCTCAGGAATCGCCTGCTCCCACACATGTGACGGATTCTCCTGAAAGTAGGGAAAGCTCTTGATCATATCTTTGATATAGTCGGCTTTTTTTCCTTCTCCCAATGTGCCGTTGATGCTGTTTAACGCCACCAGTGATTTCGTAATGGCTTCTATTTTCTCCTCCGGAAGCATTTTGCTGAGCTGCTGATACATGTTCCATCCTCCTTACCTTCATATAGAGAAAATAGCGCGACTCTCTTTTTCATCGCGCTATTTCCGAAAGATTAATAGGCTTCAGACGTTGTTTTTGCCTGCATATGAAGAATCAGATAGTCAGGTCCTCCGGCTTTTGAATCGGTTCCTGACATATTGAAGCCGCCGAACGGCTGGTATCCGACAATCGCTCCCGTACATCCGCGGTTGAAGTATAGATTCCCGACGTGAAAATCTTTGCGGGCGCGTTCAATGTGCGCGCGGGTTTTTGATAACAGAGCGCCCGTCAGTCCGTAATCGGTATTATTGGCAATCTCAAGCATATGGTCGAAATCACGGGCTTTTGAGATCGCGACGACCGGCCCGAAAATTTCCTCCTTCATCAGGCGGGCGTTTTCATCAACATCCGCAAAAATGGTCGGCTGAATAAAGTATCCTTTTGAATCATCACCTTCGCCTCCCGTCAGGAGTTTTCCTTCTGTTTTGCCGATTTCGATATAACTCATGACTTTATTATAAGATGCTTCGTGGATGACTGGCCCCATGTATGTATCAAAATCTTCCGGACTTCCGACAGTGAGTGATTTTGTTAAAGCGACGGCTTTTTCAACAACTTCATCATAGACGTCCTGATGGATGACCGCACGGGAACCGGCTGAACATTTTTGGCCTGAGAATCCGAAGGCGGAATACACGATTGAGGAAGCGGCAAGATCAAGATCAGCATCTCTGTCTACAAGCACCGTATCTTTCCCTCCCATTTCGGCAATGACCCGTTTCAGCCACTTTTGGCCCGGCTGTACTTTTGCGGCGCGTTCATAAATACGGCATCCAACCGCGCGGGAACCTGTAAACGACACAAATCTCGTCTTCGGATGCTCAACCAGATAGTCGCCGATTTCTCCTCCGTCGCCCGGTATGAATTGGAGCACGCCGTCCGGCAGGCCCGCTTCTTTCATCACTTCAACGAATTTCGCCGCCACGACAGGCGCCGCATCCGCCGGTTTCAGCAGTATCGTGTTGCCTGTTACGATGGCTGCCGCCGCCGTTCCCGCCATGATCGCAAGCGGGAAGTTGAATGGAGAAATGACGATTCCCACCCCAAGCGGCTCATAGTGATACTGATTATATTCTCCGTCACGGCTCTTTACAGGAGAACCGTCTTTCAGTTTCAGCATCTGACGGGCGTAATACTCTAAAAAGTCGATCGCTTCCGCCGTATCCGCATCCGCTTCCTTCCACGGTTTTCCCGCTTCTTTCACTAGATACGCGGAGAATTCGTGCTTTCTTCTGCGGATGATCGCCGCCGCTTTAAACAGCACATTCGCGCGGTGTTCCGGCCGTACTTTTTTCCATGTTTGAAATGCCTGCAGCGCAGCCTGCATGGCCTTTTCCGCAAGTTCTTTTCCGGCGGCCGATACAGAACCGATCACTTCTTTTTTATCTGCCGGATTGACGGAAATGATCTTTTTATCCGTTTCAATCGCTTCACCGTTGATAATAAGCGGATAATGCTTGCCGAGCTGTGAATTCACATAAGCCAGCGCTTCCTGAAACGATTGTTTATTTGTCTCTTCCTGAAAATTTGTAAATGGTTCGTGTGCGTATGAAACTGTCATTAGAATTCCTCCCCGTATTTTGTAATGTGTGCTCACGCTTTATGATGATGCAAGAAGCATACCAGCATAGCAATTTGTGATAAAAATAAGAAAATCTTTGCCGAAAGCGGACGAAGCTTGTCCGAATCTGTCAGCTGTAATCTGAAAACGCAAAGAAATTTTGCGATCCGCTATATAACTGATGCAAAATCTCTTTGCGGATAACACTTATACCCAGCCGCGGAACCGGGCCGCTTCAGCCGACTTTCTGATGCCCGTCATATAGGCGGCTAAACGCATATCGACTTTGTGGGTATGCGCTGTCTGATAAATGGATTCAAACGAATTCACCATGACGCTGCGCAGTTTTCCGGCGACTTCCTCCTCAGACCAGTAAAAGCCTTGATTATTTTGCACCCATTCAAAATAAGACACCGTCACGCCGCCGGCGCTTGCCAAAATATCCGGCACGAGAAGCACGCCTCTTTCATTCAGAATTTTCGTGGCATCTATCGTTGTCGGGCCGTTTGCCGCCTCCACAATGATTGAGGCTTTAATGTGATGGGCGTTTTCAGCCGTAATCTGATTGGAGATTGCGGCGGGCACGAGAATATCACAGTCCTTTTCCAGCAGCTCCCTGTTCGTTATGACATCCGAGAAGAGATTCGTCACCGTGCCGAAGCTGTCCCGCTTATCCAGCAGGTAATCAATGTCAAGGCCGTCAGGGTCATACAAAGCGCCGTGGGCGTCTGAGATGCCGATCACCTTGGCACCGGCATCATGCATAAATTTAGCGAGAAAGCTCCCCGCATTTCCGAACCCCTGAATGATGATCCGCGCATTTTCCAATGGAATCCCTTTTTTCTTAACGGCTTCCTCAATACAAATCGTGACGCCTTGCGCGGTCGCCGTCTCCCGCCCCTGTGAACCGCCGAGAACGATCGGTTTGCCCGTAATGAATCCCGGTGAATCAAATTCTCTCAGGCGGCTGTATTCGTCCATCATCCATGCCATAATCTGCGAGTTGGTATATACGTCGGGAGCCGGAATATCCTTTGTCGGACCGACGATCTGGCTGATCGCACGCACATATCCGCGGCTCAGCCGTTCCAGCTCTCCGAATGACATCGTCCGCGGATCACAGATGATGCCGCCTTTTCCGCCCCCGTAAGGAAGATTTGTGATGCCGCATTTTAAAGTCATCCAGATGGAAAGCGCCTTAACCTCTTCTTCACTGACTTCCGGATGAAACCGCACGCCCCCTTTTGTCGGGCCGACTGCGTCATTATGCTGTGAGCGGTAGCCCGTGAAAACCTGTACTGAGCCATTGTCCATTTTGACAGGGATGCGGACGGTTAAAAGCCGCATCGGCTCTTTCATCAGTTCATACATATTGTCAGGATAGCCCAGTTTGCGCAGGGCCTCTTTTATGATCGATTGTGTTGACAAGAACAAATTAAGAACTTCTTTTTCTTCATCTTTCTGATTGCTTTTAGAAAGCGGGTTGGCTGACATGTTTATCACCTCATCGTATTTTACGTGTAAGCTTCAATTACCGGCAGAACAAAATGTAAGCGCTTTTACACCAAAACCCATCAATCCCTTTCACATTGTCGTTACGCCCTTTTTATATGCAAGATTCATGCCAGGTTTTTTGCGCATAAAAAAAAGAGGCTGTTGTCAGCCTCTTTCATCCTGGATTAACGCGGGTCAATAACCAGCTTTGTTTCGGCATAAAGACTGCCGGCCCCCAAACCGTTTACGTAATCGCCTTTAATTGTATACGCGCCCGCGCGCGGAAGGTTTTTACGCACCAGGACGAGATTGTATTCAGACGCGCCCAATAAGTCAAGGGTAAGCGGAAGTCTGACCGTTTTTCCGTAGTTGAGAATTTGCGTTTCTTTCAGTGTTCTTCCGTTTACAGAGTCCCTCACAGTGGCGTTGAACCCGTCAGGAAATTGAAATTCAACGGCGCCGACGGCAAGCAGCGCATTCGGCTTGTATGTGACTTCAATATCAGATGTCGCGTATTCTTTCGTACTATTGACGGTTTTCGCTTCAATAACGGCAGATTGGGCGTTCGCATGAAAAGATGGCAAGAACACAGATGAAAATACCGCAGCACTGATGAGAAAGGCCGAAAATGATTTTCTTTTTAACATCATGAATTCCTCCAGATCATATGGGATTCAGAGCGTCCTCTGCCGGAAAAGCGTGTCTGATGGTTCCATTCGCGAATTGGGTTTCTCTTTTCCTGAGAATAATCTACCACCTTTATCCATGGAAGTAAATTATTTTTTAGAATATTCAATCATTTATTTTTCACGAGATGAATCAGCACAAAAAACGAAGACATCCGCTGTCTTCGTCTTGTGCGCTATCGGTGAGCCGTCTGCCAGTCAAATCCGATGGTGTCATCATTCCACGGAATTCTTTTTTCGTCAGGCTGATCCGGATTGTAGGACATTGTCGTGAAATAAATAATGGTCAGCGGGGTTTCACCCAGCACTCTGTACCCGTGTGCGACGCCCCTAGGAATGAGAAGGAGCATCGGATTGTCTTCTCCCATGTAGTAGACATCCGTTTCTCCCTTGGTTGCAGACTCTTCGCGAAGGTCATGCAGCACGACCTGGGCGTGGCCCGTCGGAAAAAACCACAGGTCATCCTGTTTCTCATGATAGTGAAACGCTTTAATGACGCCGGGATAGCTTTTGGACCAGGAAGCCTGCCCGAAACGCTCTAAGAGATGTTCATCGTCACGGACGAGTTCTGAGAAAAAACCCCGGTCATCGCTGTGTTTGATCAGCTTTTTGATTTTTACGCCTTCGATCACTTGCATTGTCCCTCCCTTTGTAAATAATCATGCAGCGCTTCCCGCCAATGCCTCATCCCGAGCCCCTGCCGTTCAATCGACTCAAGACTCAACACCGAGTAAGCGGGGCGCGGCGTCTCATTTCCGTATTCCTCCGTCGTGACGGGCAGCACGGAGGCGGTTCTGCCGCTTTCTTCAAAAATAGCCTTGGCAAATTCATACCAGCTGCACACTCCGCTGTTTGCGGCGTGGTATAAGCCCGGCGGCCTGTCAAACAGACCGATCACCGTTTCGGCTAAATCCTTTGTGTACGTCGGCGCCCCGACTTGATCGTTAACGACACGCACCTGATCATGTGTATCCGCAAGTTTCAGCATCGTATTGACAAAGTTGTGCCCGCCGCTGCCGTACACCCACGATGTTCTGATAATGGTGTGGTTTTTCCCCGTTAACCGGATCAGTTCTTCGCCGAGTTTTTTGCTTTTTCCATAAATCGTGCCCGGATCTGCGGGATCATCGGTCTGGTATGGCCGTGTTCCTTTGCCGCTGAAGACGTAATCGGTGCTGATGTGAATGAATTTCGCGCCGGTGTTTTCAGCCTCAAGCGCGGCATAATAAGCGCCGATTCCGTTTATTAAATACGCTTTGTCGAGCTCCGTTTCACATTTGTCAACGGAGGTGTATGCCGCCGTATTGACGACGATATCCGGCTTGTAATGGCTGAACGAGTGCCGCACCGAACGCTGGTCAGATATGTTCATCATCGCTTTTGTCAAGGCGATCACTTCATACCCTTCCTGCTTCAGCTGGCGGCATAACTCCCGCCCCAGCTGGCCGGCCGCTCCGGTTACTAATACCTTCGTCAATCGGATCCCCTTCTTTCCGATTAGTCTTGGCTGTCTGTATACCAGCGAATGGTTCTTCTCATTCCTTCTTCAAATGTGACGTCCTGCTGCCATCCCAGCTCATTTTTCAGCTTTGAAGCATTGATGGCGTAACGGCGGTCATGCCCTTTTCTGTCTTCGACATGAGCAAACTGTTCCTCGACACCGAGCTCCTTCATGATAAATGACGCAAGCTCTTTATTCGTCCGTTCATTTCCTCCGCCGATATTGTAAATGTCACCGAGTGTTCCTTTTTCCAGCACGAGCTTAATGGCGCGGCAATGATCTTCGGCAAACAGCCAGTCTCTGATCTGCATCCCGTCGCCGTACAGCGGAACCGGCGTGCCGTTTACGGCATGCCTGATAATGGTCGGAATCATTTTCTCGTGATGCTGGTACGGCCCGTAATTGTTGCTGCATCTCGTAATGATGGCTGGAAGCTTATGGGTTCTCACATAAGACATGACGAGCAGGTCTGAGCTTGCCTTGCTGGCCGAATACGGGTTGTTCGGAGAAAGCGGCGTCGTCTCCGTAAAAGCGGGATCATCCGGCGCCAAATCTCCGTACACCTCATCTGTGGAAATGTGAATCAGCCTGCCGGCTTTTCCCTGTAACACCGCGTCCGCCAGTCGGTATGTGCCCATCACATTTGTTGTGATGAACGGCTCTGCCTGATTTATGCTTCTGTCCACATGGGATTCAGCCGCAAAATGAATGACAGCGTCATACATTTGGGAAAAGACTTTGTCAATGTCCTCTTTTTCAGAAATGTCACCTTTGATAAAACGGAAACGGCCGTTCTTTTTTAAGGCTTCTATTTCAAGCGGCCTGCTTGCATACGTGAGATTATCCAGGACGGTAATCTGCGCGTCCGTTTCTTTCAGCATCATCTTTGTAAAGGTAAGGCCGATAAATCCGGCGCCCCCTGTAATTAAATATGATTTTGGCATGATTAATGCTCCTGTCCTTTCTGTAATGCCTGATGCGCCAGGCTTCCGGCGAGGTAGAGCGATTCATGCGTGCCCGCATCCACCCACCAGCCCGTTAACACATCATACGTCAGCTCACTGTGTTCAATGTATAAATTATTGACATCCGTAATTTCCAGTTCGCCGCGTTTTGAAGGGGAAATTTGTTCAATATAGGAAAACACTTCTGCGTCGTACATGTAGATCCCTGTGACGCATAGTCTGGTCGGCGGCTGCTCCGGCTTTTCAATGATCGACTTGATCCGTTTGTTTTCCTCATCAATCTCGGCGATGCCGAAGCGCTCCGGATCGTCCACTTCTTTCAGCAGCACTTTCGCTCCTTTTCCCTGCTTTGCGAAACGCTCCGTATAAGGTTTTAATGAATCTTCAAAAATATTATCTCCCAAAAGCAGAACGAACGGATCGCGACCTGTAAACCGCTTTGCGTATGATAAACCGTCGGATATGCCGGATGCGGCTGGCTGAACCTGATATGTGATTGAGACGCCGAGCTCTTCTCCGGTTTCGAGAAGTTTATGAAATTGCGGAATATATTCTTTTTGCGTAATCAGCAAGATATCTGTAATCCCCGCTTCTTCCAGCTTCATGACCGACCAGTAAATCATCGGATATGGACCGACAGGGAGTAAATGCTTATTGACCGCTTTTGTCAGCGGCATAAGGCGTGAGCCGGTGCCTCCGGCTAAGATAACACCTTTCACATGAACACTTCCTTACGTGTGGTTTTATCACAAATCATAAAGAATCGCCGCCGCCCGTTTGATGCCCCTGCCGTCAACCAGCGGCTTTCCGTTTTGATGAAGTCCGGTCCGCATCGGATAATCAGCGGCCATGTCAGACATATGCCGTGCGAGAACGTCCGGTGATATGCATTCACCAAGGCCGAGATGAACGGCGGCCCCCCGTGCGGCGAATTTTTCCGCCGTCTCAGTTTGATGCTCCACTTGAGAAAGTACGATGCAGGGCACACCTGTACAAATGGTTTCATATAAAGTGATCCCGCCGGACACGACGGCCATATCAGCCCTCGTGAGAAGCGCGGCCATGTCATTTGTCTGCCTTACCAGCTCGGCATAAGGCATTTGTGTAAGATGCGCGCGCACGTCGTCAGCATGAGGCGCGGCGCCGCCCATGACGATGATCACTCGTTTTCGCTGAATGTCGGGGATGCGGCGGCATGCTTCCATCACTTTAAAGACAAGCTTCTTCGGGTCGCTTCCTCCTAATGAAACCAATATGGTCCGGCATTCTTTT
Source organism: Bacillus sp. JNUCC-21 (assembly GCF_041222765.1). Classification (NCBI taxonomy): domain Bacteria; kingdom Bacillati; phylum Bacillota; class Bacilli; order Caryophanales; family Bacillaceae; genus Bacillus; species Bacillus sp. JNUCC-21. The sequence goes on from NZ_CP166019.1 coordinate 3,895,634, forward strand.
CTCAGCTGATAAAGCTGTTTGGCTTTTTCAAAACCCGGATGAAGAATCATATAATCCGGGCCTTCATATACCGCGGCGCTGCCCATTTGAACCGTCCGGCTTTTCAGCCCTCCGTAAATGCCGTTTATAACGACATCGCATAAATGAATGACATGTTCCCGTTTTTCTTCAAATAAGATGATGCGTGCCGATGAATGCTTTTTGACTTCCTCTAACCAGTCACACGGCATATCGAGCAGATCGAATATGAGAAGGTCAGGAGCCTGCCTGTTTATTTCCCGGACAATAAATTCCTTCTGTCCCTTGTCAGGCTTGATGATCACTTCCCATTGATCAGATGACAGATAAGAAGAAGCCTCTTTATTTGTGCAGAACGTTATTGAGCAATTGTTCTTAATGGCACCGGCAAGCAGCTTCATCCGGACCGCGTGCCCCATGCCGATGTCACGGCCCCCGTCAGCGAAAATCAGAACCCGCATGCTAATCAGCCTCTTTTTGCCGGATCATTTGATTAATGGCCCTGAGCTCCGGATCACTATTCAGCAGATGGATCAATTCTTTTGCCGGAATATCAGGACGCGAGCCCGCTTTTACGTACAGCTCGCGGGCCAGCCTGTAGTCCTCTTCTGTATCGACGGTCATCCGCAAGTGAGGAGCCCGGAGTTCCTGCGGGGGCTCAGGAAAGAGAAGCCGGTACCTCTCAGGAGATTCTCTTATTAAAAGCGTGACATGTTCCTGGTATTTGTCCGCCAGCGTTTTGTCGGCATTGATCTCCGTTAAAAGTCGCGCGCTTACCGCCTCGCCGCCGATGCCAAGCGGTGTACCGCAGATATACGTGTAGTCCGCGTGCTGATCTAAATGCGATTGAATCAGAAAATCAAGCAGCGAAGGGTCGACAAACGGGTTATCCCCCGTCAGTCTGACTGCGATATCCGGTTTTACTTGTTCGATGACTTGTGCAAACCGGTCAAGCACGCGCTGCTCGCTGCCGCGGTGCACACGGTAGTTCTTGCTGAGGCAGTGCGCAGACAGAATGTCGTCGGTCTTGCTGTCAGACGAGGCGACAATCAGATTATCCCGTGATTGATCATAATACGCGCTTTGCCGAACCCTTTTGACAATCATATCGAGGATCGTATACCCGCCGATCGGTTTCAGCACTTTGCCGGGAAGACGCCCGCTTCCCATCCGCGCCTGAATGATAAACAAAATGTCAGTCATCATATGGGCTGCCTTTCGTCAAAAGGTCATCCCAAGTGATGCCCGTGTCGGCGGGGATATCCCTGACCGCACGCGCGCCGTCAGTTAAAAGCTCAAAATATCTCGGGTGGAGCCCCTGCGGTTTTTGGCCGGGACGAAGGACGGCAAGGTTTTCAGCCGTAAAACATTCGCCTTTTTGAATCGGCGCTGTTGAAAAAATGCCTCTGTAAGCGAACCTTCTGATATCCCCTTCAATCGGTGTCGTCGTTTTATGGGAACTTCCCGACAGCACTTCCGGCACCGGAGCGTGATGCCCCTGCTGCAGCTCCGCTTCAACTGAGCGGATCGCCGCAACCATTTCTTTTAATTCATCCGGATTGAGGGCGAAGGAGTGATCAGCACCGGGCAGGTTTTTATCGATCGTAAAATGCTTTTCAATCAGTTTCGCTCCGAGCCTGACAGCCGCGCACGGCACATCATACGGATGGGCGCTGTGATCGGAGAAACCGATCACTGCATCCGGGAATGCGGCGGCAAGCATGGGAATGACGCTCAGATTGCTGTATTCAGGCGGCGCGGGATATTTCGCCACACAATGCATGATCGCAATTTCTGTGTTCCCCTCGCCGGTAATGGTTTGATAAGCCTCCTGAATATCTGAAATATCAGCGCCAGCGGTGGAAAAAATAATCGGTGTCTTCAGCCCCGCGACATATTTCAATAACGGCAGATGGTTCAGCTCGTAGGAGGCGATTTTAAAGGCTGAAGGCGAAGTCGCATACAGTAAGTCGGCAGAGCCTTCGTCACAGACAGTGCTTAAAAACAGCACGCCTTCTTTCTTACAATATTCAAGCAGCGGTTCGATCCACTCGGCGGGCATTTCCATTGATTGCACCAAAGAAAAAATAGAGACGTTTTTTCCCGCAGCGGTTTTGTACAAGCCGGGGTCTTTCTGATACATTTTGTCAGCCTGAAACATTTGGAACTTGACCGCGTCCGCGCCGGCCTCACTGGCCGCATCTATCAATTCAAACGCCTGGCTCAGTTTTCCGTCATGATTAATTCCGGCTTCGGCGATGATGAATACGGGCGAACCTTCGCCGATTGACTTCGTTCCGATTTGGCATGATGCCATCAGTCCGCCTCCTTCCCGGGCCACACATGATAGTAGTAATAGGACGCATCCGCTTTAAATCCCATTCTTTCGTATAGGCGGATGGCTCTTACATTGTGGAGCTGCGTTCCCGCTGATACAGTCTTATGCTGAAAGCGCAATGATTGTTCAATCACGTGCGCCGCTAAATGGAATCCCGCTCCCTTTCCTTCAAATCCCGGCTTTACCGCCATCAGATCAAGGACGAATTCATCGCCTTTAGACAGCCCCTGAACAAAGCCCACAGTCTCTCCCTTATATGTGGCGGCGAATTGTAACGAAGCTCTGCCTTCCGCATTATTCCGCGCCCACTCTTCAAACAGGCGGTTTGCACTTTCATAGCTGAGATGGGGGTCTTGATAATACCTGCTTTTTGTAAAGGCGTCGCGGGCCAGCCGGCTGATCGCTTCCGTGTCGCCGGGTCCGGCTTCTGTAATCTCAAATGGCGGCGTGCTGTTATATACACGCACCGGACTGACGAGCTTGAGAAGACTCCCTACAAAATAAGCGTTCGGAAGCTGCTGAACGACCTGCATCGCGCCGATATCTTCAGCCGGTATTTTAATAAATATAAAATCAGTGCCTGCCGCCCGCCTTGCCGCGTAAAATTCCTGAAACAGCCTTTTGAGCTGTCCGGCGCTGTTTGCGGCTGCAAGCTTCACATTGATGATATTTTTTCGGAACAATTGACTTTCCCACGAAGAGTTTTCATATAAAATCACGCCTTGAAGGCTGTTTTCTCCCAATAAACAGAGCGACGATTCATAGGCTTCCGGCTGGATGCCCTTCTGATGCAGGAAGGTATGAATCATGTCCTGCGCAAGATTTTCCCTCAGTCTGTACACCTAATCAGCCCCTTTGACGATATCCGTAACGGCTGCAATGACGTATTCAACGTCGTCATCTGTCATTGACGGATAAAGAGGGAGTGACACGGTGCGGTGATAATACGCGGCCGCGGCCGGAAAGTCAGTTTCCTTATACCCGTACGTTTTTTGATAATACGGATGGAACGGAACCGGAATAAAATGAACACTTGTGCCGATATTATATTGGTCTTTTAAAGCGGAAATCAGATCGTTCCGGCTGACCCCGGCCTCCTGCTCCTCTATTTGAAGAACATACAGATGCCATGCATGCCGCCCGTCATCACTGACATGCGGGATGGTCAGCCCTTTCATGTGTCTGAAGGCGTCCTGGTAGCGGCTCGCAATGTCGGCTCTTCTTTGCTGCATGCTGTCAATCCGTTTCAGCTGATGAAGCCCAAGCGCTGCCTGAAGATCAAACATATTCATTTTATAGCCGGGCGTTTCGACCTCGTAGTACCAGCTTCCGTTTGAAGAATAGCGGTTCCACGCGCCTTTGCTCATGCCGTGAAGGCTGAGCACCCTGATCTGATCGGCAAGCCCGTCATCGTCCGTCGTCAGCATGCCGCCTTCACCGGTTGCCAGGTTTTTTGTCGCGTAGAAGCTGAATGCCGTCGCATCGCCGATTGATCCGATCATTTTCTGTTTGTAAGTGGTATACACGGCATGTGCGGCATCCTCTAAGACAAATAACTGATGCTTTTCGGCAATGGCCAGAATCTGATCCATATCACACGACTGGCCGGCGAAATGAACGGGTACAATCGCTTTTGTCCGCGGGGTGACGGCCGCCTCAATTTTTTCAGGGTCTGCATTCAGCGTAAGCGGATCGATGTCAACAAACACCGGAACGGCGCCTGTGTGCACGATTGTATTGGCTGTTGAACTGAACGTCACGGCAGACGTGATGACCTCGTCGCCGGGACCGATCCCTTTCGCTTTCAGGGCCAAAAACAAAGCGGCGGTACATGAGTTCAGCGCGATCGCGTGCTTTGCCCCCGTCCAGGCGGCAAAGGCTTTTTCAAACGCCTCTACTTTCGGTCCCTTTGAAAGCCAGCCCGATTCAAGCGTATCAATAACCTCCTGAATTTCGTCCTTCCCGATCATGGGCAATGAATAGGGAAGAAAAGCTGATCTTTTTTGCACCATTTTCTTTGCGCTCCTATCTTTTTTATGAAGGGTCAACCCGTCTGAAGCTGACTCCGGTTTTTTCCTGAAGCACTTGGCATAAAGCGGCAAGCGAATCCTGAACCGGGTAGTTCGCGGCGACAAAAGCACGGCGCGCCTGTTCCGCTTTTTGATATTCTGCGGGGCTTTCGCATATCCGGATTAATTCCTGAGCGAGTGCCTGCGGGTCCTCAAAGACAAATTCTCCAAGTGAGTGATAATAAGGGTATCTGCGGGTTCCCGCTGATTTTCCGATCAGCACGGGCTTTTGAAACAGCATCGCTTCAAGACCGACCGTTGATGTCTGTGTCACCGCAGCGTCAACATACGGGAGAATATCATACAGCTCCATCTCTTTTTTGATGATTTTGCCTGCTTTATATTTCCGCAGCACCTGATTGTAAGCATCCAGCTTGTTTTTGCCGATTTCCCACGGATGCGGTTTAATAATGAGCTGCATGTTCTTTTGGCCGGCAAGCTCTTCAAGCACGCCCGTATAAAATTCATCAGAAAACGGCTGCGTGGCGATCAGCACCGTCCGCTGTGACGGGAGAAAAGAAAGTTTGCGGTAAAACGTGTCCTGATCTATCGGCTCTCTTGAGAAAATCTCGTCGAAACGGGGATGCCCCGTGATGATGATTTGTTCATCCCTGCAGCCTTTTGCTTTATACCACTCCGCTTCATAAGTCCCGAATACGGCCTGATAGTCCGTAAATACGGGCAGAAACGCTTCATCTCCCATGAGCGCTCCGTGCTGAAGACAGATGCTGACGGCGTTTTTTTTCGCGGACATCAGCGCCAGCACACGGCTGTAAATATCCTCCGTCGTGCCGACTACAACGGCGGAAATCTTTTCGGCCGTAAACAAAATATCAATGGCGTCAATCGCTTCAATAAATAACGGGATGTCTTTATACAAACGTTCCTGAAATTCTCTGTTTCCGAAAGCGGGATGGCTGTGAAGCTCTTTCAAAATGGAATGGGCTTTTTCAATATAAGGGACGGGGTTCCCTTTTTGCCCCATTCCCGTCAGCTCCAATTTGCAGATAACGGGCAGCCCGTAATGGTCAGGCAGACTCCATCTGGCCAGTACCGCTGTTTTTGCCGGATCAAACTGCCGGTAGTTTCCCTCGGTGAACCGAAGATGATCGAAATGCAGAATGACTTTTCCGTTTACCGGTTTCTCATCTGTTTTCTTAATGTTTTGCCTTTTTTGATCATAATATGGCTGTATACCGGCTTCAGGAATATGCTGATCAGCCGGACCGAAAAGCTCTGGGTTCTGCTCCATGCTCTCCCGAAGCGCCGGACTGATATATTGATAAAAATTACTGATCAATGCGAGCGGGATGTCTTTGTAGCGAAGTGACTGAAAAAGGTCAATATACTGCCGGTACAGCACCCAATAGTTCGCTAAGTATGCCGACAAGCCCTCACCCCTTTCCAAGCTTTTTTAATGATTCCCTCAGCTCCCGGCACGTGGTCTGCTGCGGAAGGCTGTTCACAAACTCGTTTTTCTCCGCCGCGAAAAGCTGATAATGGATGGATTGATCGGTAATATAATTGATATCAAGCTCCTCAGAAATCGGGTAAAACGGATAAAAATGATTCACTCTCCAGAAGAAACGGGCGTCACCGATCCGGTAAAACGCCGGGCTTTCATCCCAATAGGAACCGAATGCCGATTTGACCTGTTCCAGCACGGAAAACCGGTGCATGACCGAACAATGGTCAATGGCGCACGGCGCGTTCCACACGATCCGTTCGGCGGGCCTGGCCGTCTCCTTCACCGTCTCTTTCCGCTGATTCAGATGATAGGTTTTGGAACTTGAATACACGACGGCTTTTTCCGGGTCTTCATCAAGCTCTTTCACCATTTTCTCAAGCCGTTCCGGCACATACGTGTTGTCGTCGGTCGCATACGTCACGTACTCGCCCTCCGCCATTTCTATTGCCTGATTAATCAAGGCGGCGTAGCGTGTTTTTTCCGTTCTTTCTTTGACGCCCGATACATCGCTTTGATAAAACCGGACGCGGTCATCCGTGAGAAAAGGACGTATTTCCGCCAATGTCGCTTCATTTGAGTTGTCATCCATAATGAACAGCTCAAAGTCCGTAAACGTCTGAGACAGAATACTTTTAATAGAGCGGGCCACATAGTCACTTTTGTTATAGCTCGTCATGATCACTGACACTTTAGGCAACTCGTCACCCCCTTTTCGCACCTGAAACTACCGCTATCATATGTTCCTTATGCGGAAGATGCGCTAGGAATACAGACTATTATGTGAAAAGTCAGCATTGCGCGCACAAAAAAAGCCGGCTCTGATGCCCGGACTCATTGGAGCGTATTTTCTTTTTTCGCATAAATCTTTCTTTGGGCTCATATGGTGGAATAGATAAAAACAGCAGCCGCTCTGTCGGCTGTCTGATACTTGTCAGGAGGTTTCAGCATCAAGAGGTTTTCATCAAAGGAGGAACAATATGAAACCGAAAAAGAATCAATATCAGCAAATGCAGGGGATGGGGATGGGAATGGGAATGGATATGCAAGGATACCAGCCGCAGCTCGGGCCTAATCCTTATCCGCAGCCTCAGGGCCAAGGATCACAAATGATGCCGATGCAGCAGCAAATGACAATGCCGATGCAGCAAGGCCAGCAGAGCTTCGGCGGGGGGTTCCCCGGCCAGCCGCAGCAGCAGGGCGGCGGCAGCTTTCAGATTCCGTCAGGCCCATCATCGTCACAAAACGTTCCCGGCATGCTGCCGATTGAAGAGTCATACATTGAAAATATTCTGCGGTTGAACCGGGGCAAAACGGCGACGATTTATATGACATTTGAAAACAGCAAAGAATGGAATTCAAAGATTTTCCGCGGTGTGATTCAGGCGGCGGGACGTGACCATATCATCATCAGCGATCCGAAAACGGGCACCCGCTATCTGCTTCTGACCATTTACCTTGATTACATCACGTTTGATGAGGAAATCGCTTATACTTATCCGTACTCCATGTCTTCTTATTCTCCGAGATAAATCAAAAAGCCAATCGCTCACTTGACAGAGGATTGGCTTTTTTTCTTTATAAATATTTGACGGCCGCGACGATAATCATAATCCAAGAGATGATAAACGCCACGCCGCCGAGCGGTGTAATCGCGCCGAGAATGGAAATCTGCGTCACGCTCAATACGTACAGGCTTCCTGAAAACAGAACGATGCCCGCAAACATCAGCCAGCCCGCAACAGAAACACTGCCTGCGCCAGAAAGCTTTTCGGCCAAAAACGCGACAGCCAGAAGACCGAGCGCGTGATACATATGATATTGCACGCCTGTGTGCCACACCTGCAAATATTTATCGGGGATTTTCCCTTCAAGCCCATGCGCGCCGAAAGCGCCCAGCGCCACGGCCAATAAAGCGTTAATCGCACCAAGAATAATAAACACTTTCATCTATTTTTCTCCCGCCTTTTCGTTAAAGTTTCCAATTCAATCATAACCCAACATCGGCAAAATTCAACGTCCGCCGTCCGATGACACGAGATTGTCGGATTTTTTCTTTTTGATAAGCTGGATTCGGTCAATCGCTATCGCCAGCAGCGTCCCGAGTACAAGACCGTTGCTTAAGAGCGAAATCAGGATCGGATGCATCCCCGATAACGCGCTCTCCGGCACAAACATTACGCCGACCCCCGTCAGGAGCGCCAGACCGATAATGGAACGGATTCGTTTTTGCTCCTCTCTCTCATAAGAGTCAAACTCCGTAAAGGCGAGACCGGCCATCGCGGAGAAAACGACGAAGTTTACCGCAAAGCCGACCGGTGAGGGCAGACTCGCAAACGCATTCATAAATAGCGGGATCATACTGATGATCACGACAAATACACTTCCCAAAAGAAACGGCTTTTTCGAAGGAAGCTTCGTCGTCTCAATAAAACCGGCCGCCCCTGAAATCGGCACAGGCGCAATGCCCCCTGACAGTCCGCTCAAAAGGTGGCTGATCGAAGCCGCAAACCCAGCCGGACGCTCACGCCGCTTCCCGACGGTACCGCCGAATTTTTTCACCGCCGCTTCTACAACCCGGATGCTCGCGAGCATGTTGACAATCAAAAGCACGGTAATGAAGAGTGATGTAATAATCAGGCCGCTGTCAAACACGGGTTTTCCAAACGGAAAAAGAGCCGGCAGCTGAATCACGCGGTCCGGTATTTGAATCGGTTTGGCAGCGCCGAAGACGGCGAATAAGATCCATCCGCCGGCAAGCGAAAGGAGAATCGCATACTGTCTTAAGAACGTAACATTCGATCGGGACATGATGAACATCGCCGCCGTCACAACCATGGCGAGCCCGAATACAAGGCCGTCGACGCTGTTTTTTAAATAGCCGATGCCCAAAAGGCCTTTCACAATCGGCTGACTCAGCTGCATGACCAACAGCAGCAGATACACACCGGTCACAACCGGCGTAAACAGCACGGCCAGCCGTTCAATCACTTTAAAAAGGCTGAACAAAAAGAAAAAGACAGCGCTTAATAACAGCGCCCCCTGCAGCGCCCGCAGCGTCTCGCCGAATGTCGCGAACACCGTGCCAGTCAGTCCGCCGTAAATCGTGTATACGCCCCACCATAAGCCTGCCGGGCTTTCATTAATCGGCAGACGATGTCCCTGGAGACATTGGATGACCGCGGCGACGCCAAGTACAAAAAATGTGCTCTGAATCAATGCGGCAGAATCGGCATGGTTCAAGTGAAATGATTGTGCGATGGCGACAGGAACTACAATCGCAGCCGCAATCATAAATGCCGTCCATTGCAAACCCCCAAGTATCAGTTTCAAGTCAATCAACCTCTCCTGTTAAAAATCGAAAATGGAATCCCCGTCTTCCTCACGTTCGTCTTTCGCTTTTTTCTGATATTGGTTCAGCCCGGCGCTGCCCATCATTTTTTCAAGCAGCAGCGGGTCTGTCGAAGGAGACGCGGAAGGTTTCGGCGCCGCTTTCGGAATCGGATTCTGCACTGGCGCCGGAGCGGTGTGCGTCTGAGTGCCGAGCACGACATCACACAGAGAGCGGATGGCGGCCGCGTGCATTTTGACCTCCTCGGTGCGGGTCGCCGTTTTCGCCTGCCTCAGTTCTTCTTCCATCTTCTGAATCAAAGCAGAGATATGTATGTTCATGAGTAAATCCTCCAGCAGTAATTTGTCTTCTTCCTGCATTTTATCAAATTTCTGAGCGAATCGCAGAATTGAGTTTGTTATTTTTTCTGACGGCATACCGCCCGGAACGTCAAAAAAGGCGCTTTCCGCCGGGCGGAAGCGCCTCAAAAAAACGTTTATTGCGGCAGGTCGGGGATGCACCAATCGATCGGCTGCTCCCCCATTGTTTCAAGGGCGGCGTTTGTACGGGAAAACGGTCTGCTCCCGAAAAAGCCGTTCCTTGCCGAAAACGGGCTCGGATGAGTCGATTCAATAATAATGTGTTTCGATGTGTCAATGCGCTCTTTTTTCATCTGCGCGTGACGCCCCCATAGGATAAAGACAATCGGCTTCTCTCTTTCATTCACCACATCAATGATGCGGTCAGTGAGCCGCTCCCATCCCTTGCCTTTGTGGGAATTGGCCTGACCGCGGCGAACCGTAAGCAATGTGTTTAACAAAAGCACTCCCTGCTTCGCCCAGCTGACGAGCGATCCGTGGTTCGGTACGGAGCAGCCGATATCGTCCTGAAGCTCTATGAAAATATTTTTCAAAGACGGCGGCTGCCTGACCCCGGGCTGAACGGAAAAACTAAGCCCGTGCGCCTGTCCTGGCCCGTGATACGGGTCCTGTCCGAGAATGACTGCTTTTACATCCTCATAGGGCGTATAATGCAAGGCGTTAAAAATATCATGGCTGTCAGGATAAATCGTTTGGCTGCTGTATTCTTGTTTCAGCATCTCTCTCAGCTCTTGATAATACGGTTTGTCAAATTCATCTTTCAGCTGATTCCACCAGCTGTCTTTTAAAAGCTGTTTCAAACTGTCCGTCCCCCTTATGAACTGTGCAGTCTTGAATGGACGGGCTTTCCGTCCCACACAATGTCAGTCGGCGCCTCCCGCCTCTTCATGTCCGGCTCTTCAAGAAGAACCGCAAAGTTTTTCGTCGGGAGTTCTCCAAGCCCGTGCTTTTCGCTTAACCGGTCTAAGTACCGCTTCCGTTTGCCGCCGAGATCCGCGGACTGATTGCCGCCTCCCTCAAAAAACGCATATATGACGCTCGCGCAAGGAACACGCTTCACACGGTGCTGTTTTGCGGCGCGCAAATAAAAGTCCCAGTCCCAATAATTATGGACATCCGGATCAAAATACCCTAACGTGTCATGCAGAGAACGCCTGTACATGCTGCCTGACGGAACGTACGTGGAAAATACCCGCATATCCGCATAATCCGCCGTATAGGCGAACGGCTTTCGTGACACCGGGTATCTCGTGCCGCCCCGTTCTTCAAATGACACAATTTCCGCGTCAGAATGGACAAAATCCGCATCAGCAAGTGCAGCCGCCATTCTTTCCAAATGGCCCGGCGTAATGAAATCATCATCATCGCACAGCATGATACAATCACCCGACGCTTTTTTCACACCTGCGTTCCGAGCTTCCACATGTCCGGCATTCTGTTCTAAATCAATAATCTGAATCGGCAGATCGCTGTACAGCTGCTTCGCTTGTTCGACCGATTCCCCGGCATCATTTACAATGATCACTTCATAAGGCTTTATGGTCTGCATGGAAATCGACTCCAGCAGCTCACACAAAGCCGGAATCCGATTATACGTGACTATGACAATTGATATATTCATGATCCGCTCCTTCTGCTTTTTCTCATGTTCTATTAAAACATAAAGCGGCGGAGAGATCAGGGGGGATTTTTGATTTCGGCCCATTCAGAAACAAATCCAGGTCATGCCCGCCAGCAAAACGAGAATGATCAGAAGGTCTCCCCAAACAGTGCATACCGCCTTGGCATTAAGTCTGCCCGCCTCCATGGCGTTCCAAAGTTTTGATTGATAAACAGGCACCAACACCATCGCATAGCATGTGCACAAACAGACAAAAGCCGGCGGGACAAGCGCACATCCATCCTCATTCCAATCATGAATCAGTTCCGGTATACTCACCCCGCTGTCAATGTACAAGTATAATATACCCGCCAGCGGAATGAGCGAACTGATCTGCAGCTCGAAAAGTTTCACCTTCCACTCACGCGCAAACGAAACGGCCCAAATCCATCCCAGCGCATAAAACAATAGAAGAAGCAAAATACTGAAAACAACAAAAATAGCGTCTTGCATCCCATTCAGAACCATAATAAAAAGACTTACAACGGGCAATGCAAGAACCAAGCTGCAGACGGTAAATACGGTAACGGCTATTTGGGCGCACGCGCCGTACATCCACGAACCTAATCTCATTTTAACACCCCTATATAGATTCCCTATGTATATAGTGAAAAAGATCAGGCAAGCCTCTGCCTGCCTGCGTAAAAACCTATTTTGCCGCAAAACGGAAAACATACCGTCACAACGGCGCATACTGCCGCAAAACTCGGTGTGACCGCCGAAGGAAACAGCCCAGCCGGAACCAGATTGAACAAAAAGACAAACATAAAACATAGATTCGGCACCATTGAAGCCCATACCGTCCGCTCAGCAAGCTTTTTGCCGCCAGCCCCGAACTCTTTGCCAGCTTGATAGCCGATTTGGAACCAATACAGCACATAACCGATCATAATCAGCCATACTGACACGGAAATCCCTTTCCACAGCGCGTCAACAGCGGGATGAATCCTCCACGCGTGCATCATCGTAATCATCGCCCCCATCACAAAAAGACCGCAGTTGCAGAACAGATAAAAGAGCATAAAAGTCCGCGCGGGCACCGCCGAAGCTTTTTGAAAAGCAGAGATAATCTCAGACGGAGTCCCTACTTCCCGCAGAATAAGCGCCATCGCTTCGCTTTCGGTTTTGCCTTTTTCCAGATGATCACAAATGGCATGATGAATATGGCTTTGGATTTCTTTTAATAATTCACGGCTTCCGGCCTTGCCTTCCAGCCCTTTTCTGATTTCCTGCACATAAAGGTCTTTATCCATTCTGCCCGCCCCGCTTCAGCATCCGGTCCATCAGAGCAGAGAACAGATTCCATTCCTTCGTCCGTTCGGCTAGAATGTTTTTTCCTTCATCGGTGATCCGGTAATATTTTCGGTCCGGCCCTTTGGTCTGCTTTTCCCAGTAAGAAGAAATATAGCTTTGGCGTTCAAGCTTATGAAGCGATGGGTACAGCGTGCCTTCCTTCATTTGCAGTTCATTCCCGCTTCTTTTCTCCATTTCTTTCACAAGTTCATACCCGTACATGGGCCGTTCATTCAGCAGCGTCAGCACCAGAATGACCGTGCTTCCCTTTAAAAGCTCCCTGTTGAGCATTTATTTTCTCACCCTTACCTAGTAATCTTATGTAGGTATTGTACGCACATCCTCCGCGGCTGTCAAATCATTCCTCCAAGCCTTCCGTATTGTGATCGGAAGAAAATCTAACTATAATGAGATATAAAACACTGATGGAGGCCATTGATATGTCAATGCACAAAGCACTTACTATTGCCGGTTCTGATTCCAGCGGCGGCGCGGGAATTCAGGCCGATTTAAAAACATTTCAAGAAAAAAACGTATACGGAATGACGGCTTTGACCGTGATCGTAGCGATGGACCCGGAGAACAGCTGGGATCATCAAGTATTTCCGATCGATGCCGATACGATTCGCGCACAGCTGGCGACGATTGTTGACGGAATCGGCGTAGACGCCATGAAAACGGGAATGCTCCCTACCGTGGAGATCATAGAGCTTGCGGCGAAAACGATTAAAGAAAAACAGCTGAAGAATGTCGTTATCGATCCTGTCATGGTCTGCAAAGGAGCGAACGAAGTGCTGTATCCGGAGCATGCCGAAGCGCTTCGCACCCAATTGGCGCCTCTGGCAACCGTCATCACGCCAAACCTGTTTGAAGCAAGCCAGCTGAGCGGTATGGATGAATTAAAAACGGTGGAAGACATGAAAGAAGCGGCCAAGAAAATTCACGAACTCGGCGCGAAATATGTATTGATTACAGGCGGAGGCAAATTGAAACATGAAAAAGCGATCGACGTGCTGTATGACGGAGAAACCGCGGAAGTATTAGAAAGCGAAATGATTGATACACCTTATACGCACGGAGCCGGATGCACATTCTCCGCCGCCGTGACGGCAGAACTGGCCAAAGGCGCTGAAGTGAAGGAAGCCATCTATGCGGCAAAAGAATTTATCACCGCGGCAATCAAAGAATCCTTCCCGCTGAACCAATACATCGGACCGACTAAACATTCGGCGATGCGTCTTAGCGGAAAATAAAATAAATATCCCCCTCATTACCCGAGGGGGATTATTTCATTTTTTTCGCGGATGACCGCAAAAACATCTCAATAGACTGCACAAACAGCGCATATTCCTTCATCTGTTCATATGTATGCATCAGCCGATCACTCCATTCATTGTGAGGCTCAGCTCTCTTGAGCATGCGATTCAGCTGAAGCAATACTTCTTTATATTCTTCCCGCTTATCTTCCACTTGCTCTGCGGCTTTGACAAGTAAACATTTCGGCGTCATCTTCTGATTTTTCAAAACTGAGAAAACAACTCCTTTTATTCCTGGAATCATAGGCTTTCGTTTGAAGAATAGCACAGATGGCATAGGTTTCACATAAGAAAAAAGAACGATTTTCTACAAAAGTGCCCAAATTGAGCCATTTATTTCCGTTTTTCCTGCCGAAGTGACGGTTACTTCATCATTTCCCGGGAAAGGAAAATATCTGGCACTGAATACCTCTTCTCCATCATTCAAAAACAATTCAATCGAGGATGCATCCAGAAAGAGCTGCACGGAATGCACCTCGCTGATGGCGCAGCTTCTCTTTTCTTTTTCTTCTCCGCTGAAAGCGGTGCGCTCCAGCACAGCCAGCCCCTCTTCCTGATGAAATATAAACCGGGCCGCGCCCCGAATTGAGATTTCAAAACCGGATTCGCAAGTGATGTCCTCCAGCAGCACTTCAGCCCGGGACGCATCTTTCACCGGGAGGCTTACAGACGAGCAATTCAATTGAAGACGGCGCTTTTGTTCATCCGTGCGGCGTGATTTCATTTCCGAAAGCGGGCGCTGTATGATTCTGCCGTTGGACAGTGACAGCTGTCTCGGCATCGTTAAGCAGTGAATCCAGTGATACGCATGTGTCGGATGTTTGTCCTCATGCTGATCCGGAACGCCCATCCACGCGAACAGAATTCTCCGTCCCTTATCATCTTCCAGCGTCTGCGCCGCGTAAAAATCAAATCCTCTGTCAAGCTCCGTAAATTCACCGTGCTTAAATTCTGGCGGCTCTGTATGCAGCCTGCCGAGGAAATAGCCCGCCTGGTGGCTGTTATGATATTCTATCCCGTCGGCTTCAAGCCCCTGCGGACATACGAGCAGCACGTCGGTTCCGTCAAGGGAAAACAGGTCGGGACATTCCCACATATAGCCGAATGACCCGAGACCGCCGGAGTCCGCCCCCGCAATCGCACCGAGAAACGTCCAATCCGTCAAGTTCTCTGATGTGAACAACACAGCGCTTCCGGTGAGCTTTTCTGTCTGCGCGCCAAGCACCATGTAATACGCTCCGTCTTTCTTCCAAACCTTCGGATCACGGAAATGAGCGGTATAGCCTTCCGGGAGACGCGCGACAACTCCTTTTTTTTCAAATACGATCCCGTCTTCGGATACGGCGAGGCATTGATACGTTTCCCGATTGCCTTCTCCGTCACGGACATTGCCTGTGTACATCAGGCAGAGCCGCCCGTCTTTTTCGATGGCGCTTCCGGAATAACAGCCGTTTTTGTCATACCACTCACCCGGCGCAAGCGCGATTTCTTCCTCTTTCCACTCAACGAAATCCTTCGTCGTCACATGCGCCCAAAATTTCGCGCCGTGCCCCGTATGAAATGGCTGCCATTGAAAAAACAAGTGATATACGCCGTTCCATTGGATCACGCCGTTCGGATCATTTAAAAGCCCGACCGGCGGCATAATATGATAGTTCTGGCGGTATGGATCTGACGCGGCTGTTTCTCCCCGCTTCTTTTTCGCTTCCTCAGCCTGCAGGCGCAGCTCTTGATCCGGTGTCCTCATTTGACGGCCTCCTTTTCTTTAGCTCCCATAATGTAAGCGGCAATAAACGCCGAGACAGAGGCGATGCCCATTCCGATCAGATAGTTTATAAGATTTCCTAAACCGAGCGGAGCCGTGATGGCAATCATCGGAATTCCGGTCAGACCGTAGGCATTGGCGGCGACACCGGTCACCACGACATAGGCTCCGCCCAGCGCTCCGCCGATCATTCCCGCGATAAACGGCTTGCGGTATCTTAGGTTCACACCGAAAATGACTGGTTCGGTTACACCGAGAAAAGCGGAAAATGCGGCCGGCAGAGCGATTTCTTTCATTTTCGCTTTTTTCGTCAGAAAAAATACAGCCAGTCCCGCCGCGCCCTGAGCGACATTCGCCATCGACCAGATAGGAAGGATATAGTTTCTGCCCAAATCAGCGATGAGGCCGGCCTCAATCGCATGAAAGCTGTGATGCACACCGGTAAGCACAATAAGCGGATAAAGACCGCCGAAAAGCAGTCCGGCAACAATGCCCGCATGATCATACACATATGTCAGCGAGACGGTAATGCCTGATCCGATCGCCCTGCCAAGCGGACCGATTGCGATAAAGGTGATAAATCCCGTGACAATCACCGTGACAAACGGCGTGACCAATAAATCGAATGCGTGAGGCACAATTTTTCTCGTGCCCTTTTCCACTTTGCTCATAATGTAAACGGCTAACAGTACGGGGATGACCGTCCCTTGATAGCCGAGCAGCGCAATGTCGAAGCCGAAGAGCTGCATAAAATCAGGCGATGCATCCGCAAGCCCCCACGGATTCAAAAGCGCCGGATGGATCATAATTCCCCCGAGCACGGCACCGAGATAGGCATTACCGCCAAATTCCTTCGCCGCGCTGAACCCGATGAATACGGGCAGGAAGATAAACGCCGCGCTTGAAAACATCTCTAAAAGCTTAAACAGCGACGATTGTTCAGACACCCAGTGAAAAGCCTTCATCATGCCGAGCAGCCCCATTAAAAGTCCGCTTGCCACGATAGCCGGAATGATGGGAACGAATATGTTAGACAGTGTCTTCGCAAATCTTGCGGCCGGATTCAGCTTTTTTTTCGCTGCGTCCTGATGTGTCTCACGATCCTCCCGCCCCAAATCGGCTTCTTTTGAAAAAGCGTCATACACTTTATTCACGAGGCCGGTGCCGAATATAATCTGATATTGCCCCGAGCTGCTGAAAGCCCCTTTTACGCCTTCTATTTCTTCAATGCCGGCCTGGCTGATCTTCTGTTCATCTTGAATGACGAGCCTGAGCCGCGTCGCGCAATGTGTCGCGCTGATGATATTTGATTCCCCTCCGATATGTTTGATAAGCTGTTTTGCCGTTTCTTGATAATTCATGATGTATCCCCCTTTCTAAAATCAAAAAAGACCTAAAATTCGCCAACGAAAAAGGTCAGCATAATCCCTTTTTCATGTACGCAAATTTTAGGTCTTGCCTGCATTACCAGTCACAATCCCGCCGGATTCAGTTTTTTAATGCGCTTTCATTCTATTCCATGATAGCGCTTTCGTCAATATGTTTTCAAAAAAAAAGTCTGTTTCTCGAAACAGACGCGTTATTCCGGGTTTTTTTGCAGACGCTGGACATGCAGCGTGATATAGCCGGCCTCGGATTCCGGCAGTTCCAAATCATATTCAGTTTTTAAAAACGCCGCCAGTTCAAGCGCACACCGATAAGCAAACGGATACTTTTTTTGGATGAAATAAAGCATCTCCTCGTCCATGGAATGGAGTGCTTCATTTGAGTCCAACCGGCTGACCGCATACCGTAAGTGCGTGACGAGGCGCTGATAGGAAATACTGTCTTCATCCACCTTCTGTTCGAAAAAGGATTCGATCTTTTCGATCATTTCTTTGATCATGGTTGTATGCTTCATCGCCGAATACATGCTTTTGGCATCCGCCTTGGCAGTGTGGATATGAAGCGCGATATACCCCGCCTCATCATCAGGCAATGATATACCGAGGA
Source organism: Bacillus sp. JNUCC-21 (assembly GCF_041222765.1). NCBI lineage: Bacteria > Bacillati > Bacillota > Bacilli > Caryophanales > Bacillaceae > Bacillus > Bacillus sp. JNUCC-21. The sequence continues at coordinate 3,913,261 of NZ_CP166019.1, forward strand.
TTTGTTTCACGTGTTCAACCGCCCAGCGGCCGATCTCATATTCTTTTTTATAAAGCGCCTTAATTTCATGAAGCAATCGGTTATGCACCTGAAGGCCGTTTTGAATCCTTTCGATCGCAAAGGATAAATGGTCCGCCAGCGCAATGTGGATGTGATCGCTCAAAGGTGCCGCAAGCTCTCCCTCCGCATGGCTGATGATATCTTCAGCCGCCTCTATATGCTCTTCGGGAAGCGTTTCTAACACTTGTTTGAACTTTTCATTTTCGTCGTGCACGACAAATATTTTTTCAATTTTATGTTTTTGAATCACATCATTTTTTCTCTTTTGAAAAGCGATTCCGGGACCCATTACGATCTTTTCCCGTCCGTCTTCTTTTATTAACGCCGCATTGTTATTTAATACTTTGTCTATTCTCAAGAGGTTCGCTCCCGTTCATATGTTTAGTGGGATTGTACCCTCTTTTTCATATGATGTAAAGGTGCCGGACCCGCGCGCTCCCGTTTCGGCAATTCTTTGCGGACAGGCATCCATCGGTTTTTATCCAGCCTGCCGCGGGCCGATTTCGTTTCATCGGTCAAATCCGCCGATCGGACACGGCTCACAAACGAAAAAGCCCCAGCCGTCCGCTTCGCTTTCTTATAATAAGCCGCTTGGTTTCCGTACACGGCGGCTAATGGATATCTTCCGTTACCCGGCGCCATCCAGTTCATCAGAAAGACCATCCACACCCGTAAAGATACTAGCAAACGTTTCATTGCAAATCATCCCTCCGCTTCTTTTTGACAGACAGCTTGTTCGCAGGCCTGTTTTTCTCTCCGCTTTAACGGAAAAGGCGGCCGATCCTTCTCCGCTAAAAACTAGCGGGTCTAGCAACCCTATGACTCTATGATAGACGCGGCAGGGCGAATTGTTTGTCACAATATGAGTGAAAAAACAAACTAGTTTTCAGAAGTTTTGTTGAAAGCTGATGGAAATGACCTGAAAAATGGAAAAGCCGATAAAAAAAGTTATACACACCTTATCCCTTGGTTAAGCACAGCTTAAACACAGGGTATATCCACATATCCACAAACCCGATCTATATTTTGTATAGGAACATTCGTTCCCAACAATATATATACACAAATTTATTCAGTTATGCACAGGATTCTGTGTATAACTCCCTCCTTATTCACAGACCAATTTCCATAAATGAGTCATATGTCACAAGGATTATTTTGAATTTTCAAGAAATATATACTAGATTTCTAATTTAGATAAAGAAAAAGGGGGAAACACGATTGAAAAAAGGAATCATCCGTTATCTGCTTCCGGCTTTTGTCTTATCCTTTACCTTATCCACAAGTTCACAGGCTGCGCCGGCTTCAAAACCGCAAACTCCTGATCTTGAGAAGGCTGAGGTGTTCGGTGACATTGATATGACCACCGGCAAACAAACGACAGTCATCGTGGAGCTGAAGGAAAAGTCACTGGCGGAAGCAAAGGAACTCGGCAAAGCACAGACAAAAAGCAAGCTGAAAAGCGAACGCTCAAAGGTGAAAAAGAAAGCGCTCAAAACCATTAAACACGGAAAAATCAACAGGGAATATGAGCAAGTGTTTTCCGGCTTCTCCATGAAACTCCCGGCAAATGAAATTCCGAAACTGCTGAGTGATCAGGATGTCAAAGCGGTTTATCCGAACGTCAGCTATCATACCGATCAGCTCAAAGATAAAGACATCACCCTATCTAAGGATGCCGTGTCTCCGCAGATGGATGACAGCGCGCCTTATATAGGGGCAAATGACGCGTGGAAGCTCGGCTATACGGGGAAAGGCGTCAAGGTGGCCATTATTGACACCGGTGTCGAATATAAACACCCTGACTTAAAGAAAAATTTCGGACAATATAAAGGATACGATTTTGTGGATAACGATTACGATCCTGAAGAAACGCCGTCCGGTGATCCGAGAGGCGCGTCGACTGACCACGGAACCCATGTCGCGGGCACGGTAGCGGCAAACGGAACGATTAAAGGCGTAGCGCCGGATGCTACACTCCTTGCCTACCGTGTGCTCGGTCCGGGCGGAAGCGGAACAACGGAGAACGTCATCGCCGGCATTGAACGCGCCGTACAGGACGGAGCGGATGTCATGAACCTTTCTCTCGGCAATTCTGTGAATAACCCGGACTGGGCGACAAGCACGGCGCTTGACTGGGCGATGTCAGAAGGCGTCACGGCCGTTACATCCAACGGAAACAGCGGGCCGAACAATTGGACCGTCGGCTCTCCGGGAACGTCCAGAGAAGCGATCTCCGTCGGAGCGACCCAGCTGCCGCTGAACGAGTACGCCGTCTCCTTCGGTTCCTATTCCTCAGCGAAAGTAATGGGCTACAACAAAGAAGATGACATAAAAGCACTGAATAAAAAAGAAACAGAGCTCATAGAGGCGGGTATCGGCGAGCAAAAGGATTTTGAAGGCAAAGATCTGAAAGGAAAAGTCGCGGTCGTCAAACGGGGCAGCATCGCCTTTGTGGATAAAGCCGACAACGCCAAAAAAGCGGGTGCGATCGGTATGGTTGTGTATAACAATGCCCCGGGAGAAATTGAAGCCAACGTACCGGGCATGTCCGTGCCGACGATTAAGCTTTCATCAGAAGACGGCGAAAAACTCGTCAGCCAATTAAAAGCGGGCGGCACAAAAGCGACTTTCAATTTATCCGTGGCTAAATCGCTCACTGAACAAATGGCAGACTTTTCGTCACGCGGTCCGGTTATGGACACGTGGATGATTAAACCTGACGTCTCCGCTCCCGGCGTAAACATCGTCAGCACCATTCCGACCCATGATCCGGCCGACCCGTACGGCTACGGATCGAAGCAGGGAACGAGCATGGCTTCCCCGCATGTAGCCGGCGCAGCTGCCGTCATCAAGCAGGCCAAACCGAAATGGAGCCCGGAACAAATAAAAGCCGCTCTCATGAACACCGCGGAAACCTTAACGGACGCGGACGGTGACGTATACCCGCATAATGCGCAAGGCGCCGGAAGCATCAGAATCATGAAGGCGATCAAAGCAGACTCCCTTGTTGCCCCAGGAAGTTATTCTTACGGAACGTTTATGAAAGACAAAGGCAATGAAACGAAAAAAGAAACCTTTACGATTGAAAACCAATCGTCCATCAGAAAATCATATCAGCTCGAGTACTCTTTCAACGGCACGGGCATTACCGTTTCGGGCACAGACCGGGTCGTGATCCCCGCTCATCAAACCGGAAAGGTCAATGCCAAAGTAAAGGTCAATGCCAAAAAAGTAAAGGCAGGCACCTATGAGGGAACCGTCACAGTGCGTGAAGGCGGAAAAACAGTTGCAAAAGTGCCGACGCTGCTGATTGTAAAAGAGCCGGACTATCCGCGCGTGACGTCAATCGACGTGCAGGACGGCACAACGCAGGGAACCTACCAAATTGAAACCTATCTTCCGGCGGGAGCTGAAGAGCTTGCCTTCCTTGTATATGACAGCAATCTTGACTTTGTCGGCCAAGCCGGCATCTACAAAAAGCAGGATAAAGGCTATCAATATTTCGACTGGAACGGCAAAGTCAATGGTGACACCGCACTGCCGGCAGGAGAATATTATATGCTGGCCTATGCCGCGAACAAAGGGAAATCAAGCCAGGTGCTGACTGAAAAACCTTTTATCATTGAATAACCGAACAACCCTGCTGGAGCATCAGCAGGGTTTCTTTCTGATTAATCGGCAAAAGCTTCTCGAAGCAGGCGATATGACTGAAGTTTATCTTCAAAATGATGAGTAATGGTTACAGCCATCACTTCTTCCGTTCCGTATGCTTTACTGAGAGCCAGAATCTGTTCTTTCACTTGCTGCTTCGTTCCGATGATCATTCGATTCCGATTATCGGCAATTCGTCTTTGTTCATACGGTGTATACGTATTGCCGCGGACGGTTTCGTAAGACGGTACGCCGTGAAGCGGAATCCCCTGTTCACCCGCAAGCAGCGTATAATCCATGACGGCCGCGAGTTCCTCCGCTTTCTCTTCCGTGTCCGCGCACAGCACAAACACAGCCACGGCTGTTTTTGGTTCTTTTCCTAATACAGAAGGTTTAAATCTGCGCTTATATTGTGCTGTCGTGCTTTCTCCGCCTTCTCCATTAATAAAGTGAGCAAACATATAGCCTGCTCCCATTTCTGCGCTCAGAAGCGCGCTTTCCCCCGAAGAACCCAGAAGCCAGACTTCCGGCGCAGTCTTAATAAGGGGTGATGCGGTCAGATTCGGAAAACGGTGATTGTCATCAGCTGCATCATGCAAATACATCGCCAGCTCACGAATCTGCTGCGGATATTGATCAGCATTACGCTTCCCGCCGTCATTCAGCGCCCATGATGCGATCGGCATTCCGCCCGGCGCTCTCCCTAATCCGAGATCGATTCTGCCCGGCGTCAACCCTTCAAGCACGCGGAAATTCTCCGCCACCTTATATGCGCTGTAATGCGGAAGCATGACACCGCCCGAGCCTACACGAATCTCATTCGTTTTCGCCGCAATATGGCTGATCAGCACTTCAGGGCTTGAACCCGCCAACCGCTCTGAAAAATGATGCTCTGACACCCAAAACCTCTTATATCCGAGCTTTTCCGCCTCCTGCGCCAGTCTTACTGTATTCCGCAGAGCACTTTCCGCAGAACTCCCTTCTGATACAGGAGATTGATCTAATATGCTTAATGAAATCATCACTGTCACCTCATCAACATCGTACCACTGCTAAGCCGTTTTTTCTTTCTGTATGCTTATAAGCATCCCTGATGATAAACATTTATATACCTTGTTCCATTTTGTCGAAATATGTTACACGTGAAACATAAAAACCTCTCCCGGTCAGGAGAGGTTTTTTCTTAATTCTTTTGAAAACCTTTATCTTTTACATATTGATTTAAATAGGTTCTCGGTTTTTGTTTCATGAACTGCAGGATTTGATCAGACCATGTTTCAACCCGCTTGCCGTTTGTCCGTTTATCATAATAAGCGGCAATGGTTTCATCATATTCCTTCATATAACTGCGGAAGTGTTCTTCATTCGTATCGTACGTGTTTTCATGATATACGGCTTGTTTCGGCAGGCGCGGCTTTTGACCGGACGGATGAGCGGGATGACCGACTACCAAGCCGAACAGCGGCAGCACATGGTCAGGTGTACCAAGCACTTCCGTCACCTGATCAAGTTCATTTCGAATGCCTCCGATATAACAAATGCCAAGTCCCATTGATTCCGCGGCAACACTTACGTTTTGTGCGGCAAGTGCGGCATCAATGACGCTGACCATAAACATTTCTGTATTCTCAAGAAGCTCGGTAATGTTTTCGCCTTTTTCCTCAGCAAGTTTTTTATGACGGTACAAATCAGCGCAAAACACAAACAAGTGCCCATTATTCTCGACGTAAGGCTGGTTTCCGGCCAGTGCCGCCAGCTTCCGCTTTTTCTCCTTATCGGTTACGCCGATGATGGAGTAAGCTTGCACGTAACTGGACGTTGACGCCGCCTGGGCGCTTTTCACTAATGTATCTATCTCTTCTGCTGTCAGAAGCTCGTCAGTAAATGATCGGATCGACCGATGATTAAGTATGGTTTCGATGGTATTGTTCATATAAAAGCCTCCTTCTTTCTATATCATATCCGAAAGGGAATCATGTCAAAAGCGAAATGCTCTAAACAAAAAAAGACAGCCCGAAAAACGAGCCGTCTCACATTAAGAATTGAACAAGTAGCTTTTATATTTCGTCAGCTGCACACTTGCGTTATATACGATCCCGAAGCTGATTAATGTAGAAAGCACCGAGCTCCCCCCATAGCTGACAAACAGCAGCGGAATACCGGTAACCGGCATAATGCCGATATTCATCCCGATGTTCTGGAAGGTGTGAATCACGATAAGTGCAGTAAATCCTACGCAAAAAAACGCGCCAAATCGGTTAAACGCATGCAAGCGGTCAATCAGCACCACAAGTCTGTAAATTAAAAAGAAAAACATGACAACCGCAATGGCGCAGCCTAAAAATCCAAAACTTTCACCCAAAATCGCAAAGATAAAGTCGGTCTGTCCCTCAGGTACGTACACCTTCAGATTATGAACGCCGTTTCCGGTAATGCCGCCCGATCCGATCGCCATAACGGCCTGATCCACCTGCCAGCTTTTATCGCTCTCTGCCTGAGTCGTTGCCGCACTGGAGTCAGACATCCACGATGTAATCCGGTTAATTTGATAATCCGCAATGCCGATTGAATTCGCCACATGGGGAAATTCAATCACGAGAACTAAGAAAAGGCCAAGCACAAGCGCGGCCGAACCGCCGATAATGGTGATCAGCTTCCAGTTCACACCCGACATAAACACCATCACCATAACGATAAACAGACAGATCGCACCCGTTCCGGCATCCTGCAAAACGATCATCCCGATCGGAATAACCGTCCATGCCGCAATTTTCAAAAGCAGATTCACATCTTCCCGAAGTGACCTTTGATCCTTCGGGCCCGCCTTCGATATAATGGACGCGACCATCATCATAATTCCTATTTTCGTAAACTCAGAGGGCTGGAGGGTAAAGTTTCCGATTTGAAACCAGCTCTTCGCTCCGTTTTTAATCGGCGCGATGGATTCCGGTGCCACACGCAAAAGGAGCAGCGACAGCACACCGGCAATCAATACGTACAGACTCAGTTTTTCAAGCTGCTCTAAATCAAAGTACAGCAATAATCCGATGAATCCCGCACCTATAACATAGAAGACAATCTGTTTCATCCAGGCACTGCCTCCGTACTGCCCGAACTGTCCGGCCGCATAAATCGCGGCAACACTAATTATTAAAAACACACCAAATATAAAAATCAAATCCCCCTGATAATAGGGATTTTGCTGTTTCTTATATCGACTCATTCTATCCCGCCTTACATTTTCATCGGAAGTCACTATTGTTTATTATACATGAACACCGTTCAAGAAAACATGTTGAGGTTGCTTCCTTTTTATTTTTTACGGTTTGGGGACTACACGACATATGACGTGTCAGAAAAGGAAATGTTTCGGTCATGATGAAACTTTTCCGATAAAAAACCCCTTCTCGTCAGAAAAGGGGTTTCAGCCTATGTTTAACGTCATAAACAAGCTGTTCGGGTCCTCTTTATAATGTGCAAACGGATCACAATATTGAAACCCGGCTTTTTCATACAGGCGTCTGGCGGGGAGAAAAGCCTCCATAGAACCGGTTTCTAAGCTGATCCGCTGATAGCCCCGCCGCCTTGCTTCTTCAAGCATATGGCGGAGGATCCGGTTGGGAACGCCTTTTCTGACATGATGCGGAGAGGTTTTCATTGATTTGATCTCACCGTGCCGGCTGTTTAGCTCCTTTAAGGCACCGCAGCCGAGCAGGATGCCGTTTTCCCTCGCACTCCAAAACGTAACGTCAGGCTGACGCAGCCGGTCCGCATTGAGCGCATGTATACTTTCCGGAGGAGAATGCATGGTCATGCTCTTCAGATGCTCCTGCAAAAGCGCAAAGACATCCGGCGCTGTGACATCTTCTTTCCTTACGTCCACTTCAAACCACCCTTGCTGTGCATATTTTCTTTGACCATAGCAAAGGTTCACAGCCTGCGCCATTCCATTGTCCGGAAATGTGACAGGGTATTTGGCCTTTCCGGTTTCTTGTACCTATCCAAAAATGAGGCAATAGTTGCAATACATTTCTCGAAAAAGCGGTATCAAAAATTGGAAAACATGGTATAATAATTGTAACAAAATGTTCAAAAAACGACCACAAAACAGACACATTTTATTCTCTGTATTTCATTTTGGAAACGCTCCCATAAAATGAAAGGAGACATGTAAGATGGACATGTTTTTTGCTTATTTACTGGTCGCAAGCGCAACACCCCTCTTTATCTGGCTGGATAACAAAAAAGTCGCTCTTTCGGCCATACCGCCAATTATTCTCATGTGGGTTTTCTTCTACTTTTACGCAACCAGCAGCCTATCCCCTCTCGGCCACACACTTATGATCATCCTGTTTGCCGTCAACGTCATCGTTGCCCATATCGCCGCCTTTATCATTTACGGCCTTCCGCGCCTGCGCCGGAGAAGAAGCCAATAAAGGCACAAAAAACCCTCTTCGCATAAACGAAGAGGGTTTCTTTTTATTCCTGATGTTCGGAATGATGCTTCGCACCGCCAGGAGGGTTTCCATCCATATGGTCACCGTGATGGTAGTGCGCCGCAAAGATCCAGATGGAACCAAGGATGATAACAATCGCTCCGAAAAATCCGAAGAGCGTGTTTCCGACTTGGATTCCGCCGTTTTCGCTTTCTGTCATGTGCATGAACATGAGAAGCTGAAGACCGGCTTGGATAAATGCGAATCCGAAAATGATCCAGAGTTTTGCTGATGAGCTTAAATCCGTATATACTGCAACCCAAAGGGCCAGCAGGGTCAGAATAATAGACAACGCAAAACCTACGATATGCTTCCACGGAAAGTGGCTGTGTTCAGCAGATTTGTTTGCCATATTATAGTCCCCCCAATCCGATGAGATAGACGCCTGTAAAGATGAAGATCCAAACAACGTCTAAGAAGTGCCAGTATAAACTTGAGATAAAGATTTTTGAAGACGTCTGCGGCGTTAATCCGCGTTTCTTCAATTGCAGTAAGATGCCGGCAATCCAGAAGATACCGATCGTTACGTGCGTTCCGTGCGTTCCCAGAAGGACGAAGAATCCAGACCAGAAAGCACTTGTACCGAGAGATGCTCCTTCATGTACATAGTGGATGAACTCGTTAAGCTCACATCCGACGAAGCCCGCGCCAAGAAGAAGCGTAATGATCGTCCAAATGACGACGCCTTTTAAACTTCCGCGACGCATTTCATGAACAGCGATCCCGCAGGTGAAACTGCTGATCAGAAGCAGGAATGTCATGATCATGACAAGCTTCACTTCAAATAATTCAGCCGGTAAGACTCCTCCTGCTGTTCTTCTTTGAAGAACGAAGAAGGTTGCAAATAGTGTTGAGAACAACACAATCTCTGCCCCTAAAAAGATCCAAAACCCGAGAATATTGAGTCTGCCGGTTTCAGATTGATATTCCATAGGCGCGTTAGAATTGCCGTGTTCTGCATGTTCCATAAATCACGCCTCCTTTATTCGGAAATCTTTCTTTCCGTCTCTTTTATTTCTTCAACAGGTATATAGTAGCCATTGTCATATTCAAATGAACGAAGCACCATGCAAAGCAGAATGCCGATCAAACCGACAATGCCCATCCAGAACCATTCAAATACAAGTCCGAAGCCTGCAATACCGAACGCCACTGACATAATAAGCGGTCTTCCGGAGTTGTGCGGCATATGGATTTTCTTGAACTTGCTTTCCGGATGAATATCCGTTTTGTCTTCTTTCAATTGCAGGTACGCATCTTGAGATTTCACTTCAGGAAGCACCGCAAAGTTGTAATGCGGCGGAATCGCAGATGAAGTCGCCCACTCAAGCGTACGTCCCACGCCCCATGAATCTCCGCTGATCTCGCGAGTAGAGTAGCGGAAGCTGTAGTAGATGTTGTAGCAAAGGATTAAGAATCCGACACCCATCATGAAGGCTCCGACAGTTGAAATAAAGTTCAATGCAGTCCATCCGTCATTCGGTCCGTATGTGTAAATACGGCGAGGCATACCTTGCAGCCCCAAGAAGTATTGAGGGAAGAAACATACATTAAATCCGATCATAAAGATCCAGAAGAACCATTTTCCGATTCTTTCGTTCAGCTTGTGGCCGAACATTTTCGGATACCAGAAAATAAATCCTGCGAAACATGCAAATACCGTACCCGCGATCAGCACATAGTGGAAGTGAGATACGAGGAAGTACGTATTATGGTATTGATAATCCGCTGCAGCCATCGCAAGCATAACCCCTGTTACCCCGCCGACAACGAAGTTCGGGATGAACGCGAGCGCCCACAGCATCGGTGTTGTAAAACTGATTCGGCCTTTATACATCGTAAAGAGCCAGTTAAAGATTTTAACCCCGGTCGGAACCGAAATCGCCATCGTTGTAATCGAGAAGAAAGAGTTAACAGACGCACTGTTCCCCATTGTGAAGAAGTGGTGAGTCCATACTAGGAAACTCAGGACGGAAATGGCGATAATTGAGCCGACCATCGCTTTGTAACCGAATAACTGCTTTCTTGCAAACGCTGAAATAATTTCAGAGAAAATACCGAATGCCGGTAAGATAACGATATATACTTCAGGGTGTCCCCAAATCCAGAACAAGTTAGCCCAAAGCATCGGCATACCGCCGGCTTCCAGCGTGAAAAAGTGAGCGCCGAACAAACGGTCAAATGATAACAGCGCCAATGCCACTGTCAAAACAGGGAAGGCGAATACGATAATAACCATTGTAATCAGCGTCGTCCATGTAAACATCGGCATACGCATCAGCGTCATGCCTTTCGTACGCATTTTCAGGATCGTCACCATAAAGTTGATACCCGTCATCAGCGTACCGATACCGGCAATCTGAAGACCGAGCAGGTAGAAGTTCTCACCAGGCCCGGGACTCATGTCGTTGCTTGCCAGCGGCATGTAACTCGTCCAGCCTGCGTTCGGAGAACCTCCGATAACGAAAGAAATATTGAAAAGCATCGCACCTACGAAGAACGTCCAGAAACTCAGGTTGTTCAAGTAAGGGAATGCTACGTCGCGCGCACCGATCTGCAAAGGTACGACAACGTTGATCAGACCGATTAAAAACGGCATCGCCATGAAGATAATCATGATCGTACCGTGAGTCGTAAAGATCTCATTATAGTGGTTTGAGTCTAAAAAACTGTTATTAGGAAGCGCTAACTGGGCGCGCATCATCAAGCCGTCGACCCCGCCGCGGAACAGCATGATAACAGCAGAGATAATGTACATGATTCCAAGTTTCTTATGGTCTACAGACGTCAGCCATTCAGACCAGAGCCATTTCCACTTTTTGAAGTATGTGAGTACAACGATGATAGCGATAGTGGAAAGCGCAATGGAAACTTGTGCGCCCAGAATTAATGGGTCACCTGTTACAAAAAATTCATCCCATCTCAATTTCATTCGGGCTTCCTCCTTTCTTGTTCAATTTCAATCTTGTTTATCGTCGGATACTTTAAATTCGTTTTTCTTTACATTTTCCCACGGATCTGTTTTAGAGTGCGGTGATACGGCTTTGTAGCCAAGGCGTTTGCGCGCCTCCATCGCATATTCGGCATCTTGGCCGTGGTCAACGTATTTTAAGTGTGTAGAAGAGAACGTTAATTTACCGACATTCTCCGGAAGCATCAGTTCGTCATACTTCTCTTTCGTCAGCTTTGGAGAATCGCTTTGGGCTTTTTTCACCCAGCTGTTAAAGTCTTTTTGCGTAACAGCTTTTACGTTGAATTTCTGGTCGGCAAAGTGTTCGCCGGTGAAGTTCGCGTTGCGGCCTTCATATGTTCCCACTTTGTCAGCCTGTAAGTATTGATCCATCAGCATTCCCGCCATCGCGTATTTTTGCCCCCCAAGCTGAGGAATCCATAGCGATGCCATTGAATCGGCTGAAGAAATTTTAAATAAAACCGGACGGTCTACAGGAATGTTCAGGTAGTTAACCGTCTCAATATCCTGCTCTGGGTAGCTGAATACCCATTTCCAGTCTACCGAAGTAGCATAAACAACAAGAGGCTCTTTATCCTTTGTCGCTTCAGGCGCTTTTTCTAACGAATATATCGTCTGTACGGTAGGCACAGAAAGTGCAATAACAATTAAAATTGGGATCACTGTCCAGACTACTTCTAAGAACGTGTTGCCGTGCATCTCGGGCTTGTAATTTCCGCTGTCTTTGCCTTTGCGGTCGCGGTACTTCACTAAAATGATTGTAAATAGTACGAAAACGACGCCGACAATGAACAGCATAAATCCGATTGACAAGAGAATCAGATCTTTCTGCTGGTCTGCTACAGGTCCTTTCGGATCTAAAACGGAAATGTCGCTGCATCCGCCCAGTACGAAAACAACAGCCAACATCGCTAATAAAAGTAACGGTTTAAATGCTCTGAACAAGAAGATCACCATCCTTCCTATTGATGTAGTGAATCTGAAATGTACTTTCTCAAAATCTTTTCTCTATCTACCTTGTTATGCTATCAAAATCTGCCCTTATTAGCTTTATTTTTTTCTAAAGTTCATCTTTTTTTCGACCTAATGTCACAAAATCGTCAAAAAATGCATGAACTTTTTCCACTTGCGCAAATCAAACATAAAAAGTTTTAGATCATTTAGCATATATAGAGAAAAAAGATAGTGAGAACGAATAATACCAAATAAAGGTTTACCATAATAAAAAACGCTGGTCAACAAAAAGTTTCATTTTGTTAAACATTCTACAAAAGAAATATTTTTTCCTTTGCTCACACCTTTTCACACGGTTTCCATTTTAACGCAACGCATTATGAAAAAAAAGACCGGAACGCGCCTTGATATGTTCATTATAAAAAACACATTTATATGTTTAATATGGACAAAACGAAGGAAACATATAGGCATAAATAATAAAAAATAGGAAGTGATATTTATGGGTTTTATCGTATCTCTGATTGTCGCTATTATTATCGGCTGGATCGGAAGTTTATTTGTAAAAGGCAGTATGCCCGGGGGAATCATCGGGTCAATGATCGCCGGTCTGATCGGCGCATGGATCGGGCACGGACTGCTCGGCACATGGGGTCCTCACCTTGCCGGCTTTGCCATTATTCCGGCAATCATCGGAGCTGCGATCGTGGTGTTCTTATTCAGCCTGATCGCCAGAAGCAGAGGATAAAAAAAAAAGCCTCGTCCCTTATGGGATGGGGCTTTTTTCCGGTAGAGCGCCCAAATGGCGGATAAACCGCCGGAAAGCCGCTCTGCCTTCTTCTGTTTGTTTAAAGACGCCGGCATGCTCCAGTATCCGCGCAAAGGCATGGCCGATTTCCTCTTTCAGAATCTGTTCCGCGTTTTCTTTCGTTACCTTCCGCTTATGCAGCACACTGAGCGCCCAATCTTTATGCGCTGCCGCAGAAGGGTCTGCCGTTAAGACCGCTTCCGGGTCCGGTGAGCACAGCGCTTCAGCCGTGTATTTCATTTCTTGTTCAAGGCGGCCCGGCAGAATCGCAAGCCCCATTACCTCAATCAGTCCGATATTTTCTTTTTTCAGGTGATGAACTTCCTGATGGGGATGAAAAATTCCCAGCGGATGCTCATCAGAGGTGCGGTTATTTCTGAGGACGAGATCTAATTCGAATAAACCGTTTCTCCGCCGGGCAATCGGCGTAATTGTATTGTGCGGTGTTTCTCCTGAATGGGCGAGGAGATCAGCCGCCTCATCGGAATAACCGCGCCACGCCCGCAGGATGGCATCCGCCGCGCCGGAAAGCTCAGACGCACTCTCGCTTTGCAGGCGGATGACCGACATCGGCCACTTCACAATTCCCAACACCGTTTTCGGATAGTCAGGCAGCCTGTACCGGCTTTCTGTCTCCGCCCGCGCCATCGGGAATTCATAATTGCCCCCCTGAAAATGGTCGTGGCTTAAAATACTGCCGCCGACAATCGGCAGATCAGCATTGGAACCGAGAAAATAATGAGGATACTGGCTGACGAACGACAGCAGCCGGTCAAACGTTTTTTTGCTGATCTTCATCGGTTCGTGCCGGTCTTTCAAAACGATGCAATGCTCCCGGTAATACACATACGGAGAAAATTGCAGAAACCACTGCTCATCGCCGAGAATTACCGGAATGACACGAAGGTTTTGACGCGCCGGGTGATCCGGTCTCCCCTCGTACCCGACATTTTCTTTACAAAGAACACATCTCGGATAATCGGATTGAGGCTGCTCTTTGGCAACGCCAATTGCTTTCGGATCTTTTTCCGGTTTTGAAAGGTTGATCGTGATGTCCAGCTTTCCGTAAGCCGTCTCAGCCGTCCACCCGACATTCCGCTGTATTCTGTCCGAACGGATATAATACACATCCTCTGAAAATCGGTAAAACGCCTTTGTCGCCTGCTCCGGCCCGTGCACCGCCTTTGTTTCTTCAAAACGACGGACAATCTCGGACGGCTGCAGGGCAAAGCAGCCCATGATCTTCGCGCTCAGCAGGTCGCGATAGGTGTCTGTATCTGCTGCAATCCGGCCCGTTTCTGCCGCCCATTCATAAATCGGGGCCAATATGTCCGGCAATGATGCCGCCGATACATTTTCTTTCTGTTCTGGAACCTCCGGATGGGTGATATGCAAAGCTTCATACAAACGGTTTCTCGTATATTCAATATCAAGAAATGAAATCAGCTCTTTTTGCAATCCGTACCGGATTAAACGTTCCACGTGCCGCTCAATTGCCATCGTCATCCCCCTTTAGTTCTCTCGCTCCGGCTCCGACATCCGCCGTGTAAAAGTCAGCTTTTCTCCCTGTCTTCTCCTCATAGCGGGCCCCTGCCGTTTCAATAAAATCCGAAACCGCATCGTCCTTGACGATACTGACTGTACAGCCGCCGAAACCGGCTCCCGTCATCCTTGATCCGATCACCCCGCCGTGGCGCCAGGCCGCTTCAGCCAGTGTATCCAGCTCATGACTCGTCACCTCGTAGTCATCGCGTAAAGAGAGATGCGAATCCCTCATTAATTCACCGATATGATGAAGCTGATTGTTACTGAACATGTCGGCGGCCTCTATTGTGCGGTGATTTTCATAGACGGCGTGTTTCGCCCGGCGTCTGTTCACTTCATTCTGAATCAGCTCCGCATGGGCGTCAAAAGCGGAAGGGGTCAGCTCTCCCAGTGATTGAACGGAAAGATGCTTCTGAAGATCACAAAGCGCTTCCCCGCACTCCTTGAGCCTCGTATTATAGCCTGAGTCTGCAAGCTTTCGTTTTTTATTGGTATTTGCAATAACGATCGACAGCCCCGACAGCCCGAGTTTTGTATATTCAAAGCTGAGCGTCCCGCAATTCAGCAGAATCGCATGATGTTTCTTTCCCATTCCGATGGCGAATTGATCCATTATTCCGCAGCTGACGCCGATAAAGGAATTCTCCGCCGTCTGAGCGAGCTTCACCAAGTCGAGCATATCCGCCTCAAGCTCATGGCATTCCTTGAGAATGACCGCCGTAACAAGTTCAATCGAAGCCGAAGATGACAGCCCCGCGCCGTTCGGGATGTTTCCCCAGAACACAATATCGAAGCCGTGCGGAAGGGAAAAACCGCTGCCGAGACATTCCGCCATGACCCCTTTCGGATAATTGGCCCACCCGTCCTCTTTTTGATAACGGATATTATCGAGACTGCATTCCTTTATGCCCGCATCTTTAAAATGATGAGAGTACATTCTGACGAGCCTGTCCCCTCTCTCCCGGACGGCTGCATATGTACCGATCGTCAGCGCGCAAGGAAAGACGTGGCCGCCGTTATAATCCGTATGCTCTCCGATGAGATTCACTCTGCCGGGCGCAAAGAAAATGCGCAGGTCCTCCGATTCCCCGAATACATCAGCAAACGCTTTCTTTATTTTGTGCTTCATACGCATCCCCTTTCACCATTACACTTTCCCCCGGGGCGCGGAAAGAAACCGTTATGACACGCCCTCTTCTTTCGCTTTTCTGAAGACAATCCACTTGCTGGCCGCATAGTTGACGACTACGATAATGACGTTATCGGCGATTTTCGCCAACGTTTCGTTCATATGAAATTGACTGACCAGAAGAATCATCATGGCGAGATCGATGGCTAGAGACAATACCCGCACGCTGAAAAAGGCTGTCAATTCTTTCATCAGACTCCGCATCCCCGCGGTCTTTTGCTGAAATACATACAGTTTATTCGTGACATATGCAAATAGAACGGACAGAACCCAAGCAGCGACAGTCGCCGCCTTGTAATCCATCTCAAATGCCGACGTCAGAAAGTAAAAACTGGCGATATTCACGATGGTCGTGAATATCCCCATAATGATATACATCATAATTTCTCTGTAGCGCATGGCAGTTCCTCGCTTTCTGAAAGACTTTTCTAAACCTTTTGTCAAATCAAGAAGAACGTTACCCTGATTTTCTGCCGCTGACAAAAACATAGAGCGCGTCAAACATGCTGCGGAAAGTAACCGGCCTTCCCAGCACATTGGATTGCTTAATCATCCCGTCGATGAGCGCGCACATCATGTTAGCGGTATGCTCGGTATCTATATGGTCTTCTATTAAATTTCTCGATTTGAGCCAATTTATGTACATGGTGCTTTCTTCTATCCATAACTTATAAAGACGGATATAAGCTTCATATTCACTGACGACTTTGTAAGTAGGCATATGAACGGCAAAAGACACAACATTCCAGGCAGGCTTGCTGTTTACAAACCGCATCAGCAGGCTGGCCGCGCTTGCCGCAGCTTCACAAAGCGTCAACGGCTGCGCTTTTTGCTTTTCTAATTCATCGAGATAGCCGGTGATGATCCTTTTTTTAATCTGACGCCTGTCTAATAAATGCTTCAGAAAATCTTCCTTGCTTTCAAAATGAACGTAAAACGCGCCTTTGCTGAAACCCGCCGCTTTACTGATGTCATCGATTGAGACTGAATCGTAAGCTCTTTCAATCAGGAGATGAAGGCCTGCGTCAATAAAACTTTCAAATGTTTCTTCTCTCTTAATTTGAAATTTGTTTTTTTTCATTTTTTACCCCAGCTGTTTGATCATTCACTTTATCTTACACCGAATCATTCTTTTGCGGTATTTTTTATGCAAAAAGAATATGCTAGTCGACGCTTTGAGGGTAAATGTTAATAGGTCATATGATTTATTTTTATTTGCATACTATCCAGTCAGTATTTATTTGTTTATTATTATACGTAAGAATTCTTGAAGGATTTTGGTTATTTCAGTCATTTTCTTAGGGAATAGGTAGGTGAATTCATCTTCAATTTGGGATTACCGGCCAACTATGTGTGATATTTGTTATACATTGGCTGCTGTAGCTGGGCAAATCAATTTTTCAATTGGAGGTTCTTATGAAAACTCATGTAATGAAAGATATAGATCAAGATTGGCAATTGTTAATTCAAGAGGCTAGAATCATGGGTTTGCACATTGACGATGTGAGGCGCTTCTTAAATACTGAAAAAGCGGTGAAGAAAAAAACACCAATGAAAAACACCATCCGCCAGCGGTAAGATTACAGGCGGATCCTTTTACTATATGACCTGCCACAGTCCGCCCGCACCCGAGTTTTCAAAGGAACAGCCGCAATAAGAGGGGAATCAGAGAACAAACCGTATACCGGACAACCATTCCCGTCCGCATTCCGCAATTGAACAGCCAAACATGGTGATATGAGATCCCCCCGCTGCATATCTTGTGTATATGCCCATTTATGAGGTGATACACAGATGGATACGAATCCCTATTATGATGAAAAACAACAGAACTACTACGAAGGCCTGAATCCTTATTTATTGAACAAAATAGACGAAAACTGGCGGACAGTGCTTGATGTCGGCTGCGGAACAGGCAATTTAGGAGCGGCGATCGAAGACCGCGGAATAACGGTTTACGGCATTGAAGCGTATCCCGAAGCCGCAAAAAAGGCGGAAAGCAAATTGAGCCACGTGCTTTGCGGCGACATTGAATCCGCCATTCTTCCGTACGAATCAGAACAATTCGACTGCATGCTGTTCGGAGACGTTCTTGAGCATCTTATCGATCCGTGGTCCGTGCTGAAAAAGCTTCGTCCTTATGTAAAAAAAGACGGCACGGTGCTTGCATGCATACCGAATGTCGGCCACATCTCAGTGGTGCTGGAGCTTTTAGCCGGCAAATGGACTTACAGTGACGCCGGATTAATGGCTCAGACCCACCTGCGTTTTTTTACCCGTGAAGAGACGCTTTCATTATTTAAAGCCGCCGGTTATGAGGTGAAACGCATTGAGGCGATCCGCGTTGATCACCCCTCTTATCACAAAGCCATCGCAGCATTGCACGAAGTATGCGTACAGCTTGGCATAAGGCATGACTTTATGACAGAAGCATCGGCCTATCAATATGTGATTGAGGCCGAGAGGAGCATGTAATGGATTCACATTCATTTCTGTTTGTCGTCTGTGTGAATGACGAGTCGCTGTACTCCCGGTGCAAGAGCCATATCATGCAGCTTACCGTCCCCCCTTCATACTCCGTTGATATCATGCCGATATACGATTCAGCAAGCATGGCCTCGTCCTACAACAAAGCGCTGAGACACCCCTCCAAATATAAAATTTATCTGCATCAGGATACCTTTATCATTCATCAGCATTTCCTTCATGACATGCTTCATATCTTTCAATCTCATCAGGAGCTCGGCCTTCTCGGTGTCGCCGGCTGCAAAACCCTGCCGCCGAACGGCATTTGGTGGGAAAGCGGAGAGCGGATGGGAAAAGTGATTGAATACCGGGGGAATGCTTATCACCCGCTGGACTTTGAGCACGGCGATGAAGACGGCCTGTTTACGCCCGCTGACGCCATTGACGGCTTGTTAATGGCATCTCAATATGACGTGGAGTGGCGGGAGGATTTGTTTCGCGGCTTTCATTTTTACGACACATCACAGTCGCTTGAATTTCAAAAATACGGCTATCAAGTCGGCGTCGCCTGCCAGAAAGACCCTTGGTGCCTTCATTTTTGCGGCGACTCATTTGACGCCGCGGCATATGAAGCGGACAGACAAACATTTGTCAAACACTATATGGCAAAGCCCTCTCGCTGATCGAGAGGGCTTTTTTCGGGTTAACGTTTATTCAGTTCCCGCTCAATGATTTGTTCAAAGGTTTCCTTTCCCGCCGCGCCAGGGATTCTCTCATCGCCGATGATAAACGTCGGCACTGCCGTAATGCCGGCTTCTTCATAAGCATGGCGGAGCGCTTCCTGCTGTACGTGTCTGTACGCTCTTGTCTCAAGCGCCTCTTTAAAGGCAGCGCCGTCAAGTCCGGCTTCTTCCGCAAGCTTTGTCAGCACGCCAACGTCACCGATATTTTGTTCTTCCTGAAAGAACGCCTGAAAAACGCGTGTATGGTATTCGCTTCCTTTCCCATGTTCCTTTGCGAAATGAAAGCCCTCAAATGCCAAATCCGTGTAAGGATGCGGTGACACGCGGGGGAACGTGATTTCAACGCCTAACGACTGCGCCATCGGCTCAATGGAGTTTTTCCACATCTGCCGCTTGGCGGGATCATTCACCGGATCAAGTTTCGGCGAGGGGCTCGGACGCAATTCAAACGGCATCCATTCCACCTGTACGTCCTTGTCCTTGATTGCTTCTTCAAACGCCGCTTTGCCGACAAAGCAAAACGGACATACATAATCAGAATATACTTTAATCTGCAGTGTCATTGTAAGTCTCCTTTCCTTTTCATTTTAAGTTGTAACACATATAGTTACAATTGTTTTTTTAAAAACACCCTCCATATGGAAGGTGTCACGATTCCAGCAGCCTTTGGGCGATATATTCTCCTTTTTTACAGCCGCCGGGACAGGCGAATAAGGAAGAGCCGATCGTTTGTGTGTATTCATTCAACGCATCCTTTGCCGCCAAAGCCTTCAGCATCGGGACAAATTGGCGGTCCGGGTCTTTTTGAAAGCAGATAAACAGCAGCCCTGCGTCAACATAGCCCGTCTTTGGATCAATTCCGTCCGTATAGGAAAATGCCCGGCGCAGAATCTGTCTGCCGGTTGATTTTGCCACGCTGACATGCGAGTCGGCGGGAATTTGATTCAGCTTCACGGGATCGGTTTCCTTTTTTTGTCCGAAAGGCGCGCCCGAGCTTTTCACCCGTCCGAACGTGTCCTCTTGTTCCTTCAAGGATGAACGGTCCCATATATCTAAAAACATCTTAATTTTCCTAAACGCCATGTACGTGCCGCCCGTCATCCAGTCCGGCTCTCCTGATTGAACCCAAACGATCGAATTCATCAGGTTTTCATCCTTCGTGCTTTGGTTGCCGGTGCCGTCTTTGAATCCGAAGAGGTTGCGCGGTGTTTCCCCGTTTTTCCCGCCGCTTAAGAAACCTTTATTGAGAAAGCGGACTTCGCACACGCCTGCTGCCTGTTTCATCAGGTTGCGCACCGCGTGAAACGCCGTTTGTTCATTATCCGCGCAGACTTGTATGACGATATCACCGCCGCCTTGTTTCTTATCAAGCTTGTCGTTAGGCATCGGCGGAATATCGGCGAGGTGCTTCGGTTTTTTATCTTTCAGTCCGAAGCGGTCCTTCCCGTCTTTCTCGAAAAACCCGGGGCCGAAGCCGAAGGTAACGGTCAAATTCGCCGGGGCCAGATCCTGCGCCTCCCCGGTATCCTGCGGAGGCATATATTTATTTTTCTGTTCGCCCGACGGGACGGCGCCTGAAGTCAGCAGCTGCGTCAGGCTTGTCCATTGTTTGAAAAGGGAGATGACATCGGCTTTGTCGCTTGACATGACATCAAGCGCTGCAAAATACACATACGTCTGATGCGCCGTTGTGATTCCTGCTTGGTGCTTTCCGTAAAAAGGAACGATTTGATCACGATCACGTTTTTCATCATTCTTCTTTGAAGCGGTGGCCGCCGGTTTGAAGAGCGGCGCGAGTCCTCCGAGGCCGCTCGCTCCGACAGCGACGGCGGCGCCCGCGACGGCGCCCCACTTCAAGACATCCCGTCTGTGGATCTGTTTTTCCTTGTTTTGTTCATCGCTCATGCTGCGTCTTAACTCCTTTAAAAGCACATCGGCAATCTTCGACATGGTTTCAGAAAGGGCCGTCAGCTTCGTGCTTATCTCTCTGATTTGATCTGTACTTAATGTATCACAAGACGTATACGATTGATCGCACGTTTTGATTTCGACATCAAAACTTCAAATTCGCTGAATTCCGCATCAAGTTTTTCCGTGACCTCGAAATGATCTCTCACTGCGCGCTTTTCACTGGTTCATAGAGTGCTTTTAAGCCTTCGGCGCCGGCGGTGATTGGTTCAGGCATCACTTTGAGCAAAGCGATAGAGCCGTCAAACACTTCGGTCGATATTGCAAGCTGATTGCCCTGTTCTTGACATACGGCTTATATTCTCCAAGTCCGTCACTGCCTTTTTGCGCACACAGAAAAAGGGCCGCCCTATCGGGACAGCCCTGCTTTGGAGTGCTGAATTTCCTCTGAAAACTTGCGCGCCGCCGCTTTTGGATCTTCAGCTTGGCTGATGGCGCTGATCATGCTGACGCCGTCTGCACCCGCTTCAATAACGGGCGCCGCGTTGTCAGCCGTAATGCCGCCGATTCCTACAATCGGAATGCTGATGCCCTGACGCCGCACCTCTTCAATCAATGTAACGCCCTGCACAGCTTCAGCATCTTTTTTTGTTTCGGTCGGATAGACCGGGCCCATTCCGACGTAATCGGCTCCGGCTTCTTCCGCCCGCTTCACCTCGGAGACGTTATGTGCTGACACACCGAGAATCATATCGCCGATTGCCGCTCTCGTTTCTTCGGCGTCTGCGTCATCCTGTCCGATATGCACTCCGTCCGCCTCAAGGCGCAAGGCCAATTCGACATCATCATTAATGATGAAAGGAATCCCGGCCTGCCTGCAGACATCCTGCACCTGCTTCGCGAACAGGACACGTTCATCCCCTGTTAAAGAACCGCTCCCCTTTTCCCGAAATTGAAAAAGCGTAGCGCCGCCCTCAATGGCTTTTTTCACCACAGAAACGGGGTCTGCGCTTGTATTGTTTGATCCCATAATAAAATAAACCGATAACATATCCTTCATCATTTCCCGAGAAATACGCGTCATTTTTCTGTCACCCTTTCAATTGCGGCAAGCTCGGCCGCTTCTTGTTCTGAGATGCTTGCCAGCTTGTTTAAAAGCTCAATCTGGAAGTTGCCCGGCCCCTTATGGGAGGTGTCCAGAGCGGCAAGCTGAGCAGCGCTTCCGTATACAGAAACGGCTGAAACGGCCGCTTGCAGAACGTCCTGCCCCGCTGCGCAGAAGGCTCCGATTACAGACGTCAGCAGGCATCCCGCCCCCGTCACCTTCGTCAGCAGTTTATCACCGTTATGTACGGCGTATGTGTCGGTGCCGTCGGAGATGACGTCGGTTTTTCCGGTAATCGCAATGACCGTCTTCAGCCCGCTTGCAGCCGTCTTAGCGAGCTGAACCACATCTCCTCCGGCTTCCCCCGCATCCACGCCTTTTATCTTCCAATCAGGGGCGCCGGCTATATTGGCGATTTCCGCGGCATTTCCGCGAATGACGGACAAGCGGACCTCCTGTATGATCTTGCGGGCTGATGCCGTCCGAAACGGCGTGGCGCCGGCGCCTACCGGATCAAAAATGACCGGAACGCCGTTTTCATTGGCCGATTTTCCGGCTGCGATCATAGCTTCAACCGACGCCGAACTGAGGGTGCCTATATTCAGGACGAGCGCTCCTGCGATTTTCGCCATGTCGGCTGCCTCCTCAATTGCATAAGCCATAACGGGCGATGCGCCGAGCGCGAGCAGTCCGTTAGCGGTGAAGTTCGTGACGACATTATTGGTGATACTGTGAACGAGCGGGTTTTGATCCCGCACTTTACTCAAGTGTTGAGCTGCGGTTTGTGCGTCCATGCTTAATCATCCTTTTTTCTCTTTTTCGGATTCCATAAATACGATTTCGTATGCTCCAGCCAGGCTCTGGCGGCAAAGGACATATAGCGGTCTTTCCGCCAAATGATGGCTAAATGCCACGGAATGACCGGATGAACGAGCGGAATGGTTCTGACTTTGTCAGGATCAAGACCGCGGCAGATTCTTTCCGGCAAGAGGCCGATACCGAGATTGGCGGATACCATTTCGCTGATAAAGTCCCACTGTGACGTTTCATAAATGACGTGCGGCCTGAATCCGGCTTTCACGCATTCCGTCATAATTCGATTATGAAGGACAAAATCCTCCCTGAAAAATATGAACGGCTCTTCTTTCAATTCGTGAAGACTGCATTCTTTCTCGTCAGCGAGCCGATGTGACGGATGGACGACGAGCATAAGGGTTTCCTTGACGATTGTGAACGTATGAAAAATCTCTTCATTCGCGGGAAGCACGACGACCCCGATATCAAGCGAGCCGTCCTCCACCCCTTGCTGCACTTTAATTGAGCCGTCCTCAACAAGCTGAAACGTCACATCGGGATATGTGACGCGGAAGTCACCGAGCACTCTCGGGAAAAAGCCGGACCCGATCATCGGCGGAAGACCGATGCGGACGTGCCCTTTCTTCACTTCCATAATATCGTTCAGCTCTGACGTCAGGTTTTGGAATGACTTTGTGATTTCCTGCGCCTGCACATACATGCTCTGCCCGGCGTCAGTCAGTTCAACTTGCCGGCCATTGCGGTAAAACAGCTTAATGCCGAGCTCCGTCTCCAGGTTTTTAATCATTTTTGAGATTGTCGGCTGTGAAACATACAGCGACTGTGAAGCCTTCGTAAAGCTTTTCAAACGGGCCACTTCCAAAAAATACGTTAAGTGCCGGATATCCATTACATTTCATCCTTTCTATAGACAAAAGGAATACACATTATTCTTTATATGTATTTTACCTATAGCAAAACCTTCTGTACAATATAAATATAAGGGAGGCATCATTATGAAAAAATTGCTGCTTACCGTTATTCAAATCGCTCTGCTGTTTATATTTGCGCGTCTGATCAATTGGGTCACGGCGGCTCTTCATATAAATATTCCCGGCAGTATAATCGGGATTGTGATTCTTTTCACATTATTGCATTTCAAGATTATCAAACTTGAATGGATTGAGCTTGGCGCAGCATGGCTCCTCGGTGAGCTGCTGCTGTTTTTCATCCCGTCTGCCGTCGGAGTGATTGAATACGGAGATATTATGTCTAAATTCGGCGTAAGCATTTTACTTGTCGTCGTCATCAGCACATTTGTCGTGATGGTTTCAACAGGTACGCTTACACAGCTGATAGCAAAAAGAAAGGAGAAAAAACAAACGTGTTCATCGGAATCATAAGTTTATTCTTAACTGTCTTAGTATATTTGGGCGCGAAAAAACTCTACATTCGTTTTCCGCGGGTGTATACGTCGCCGCTTCTGATTACGCCCGCTGTTTTGGTCGTACTGCTGCTTCTTGTCAATGTCCCGTATCAGACATACAATCTCGGCGGCGGACTGCTGACCGATATGCTTCAGCCGGCAACAGTGGCGTTCGCCATCCCGCTTTATAAATATTTCCCGATTTTAAAGAAATACGCCGTGGAAATTATTTTGAACGTAGCGGTCGGTTCATGTATCGCCATTCTGTCAACGGCCTTTATCGCGAAATGGTTCCATCTCGGCAGCAGCTTAGTCGACAGTCTCGTGCCGCGATCCGTGACGACGCCGATTGCCATGAACGTTTCAGAAATGATCGGCGGGATGCCGGCCGTTACAGCGGTTTTCGTCATTTTAACGGCTTTATTGGGAACGATCATCGGGCCGATGGTCATCCGCTATTTCCGCATTGATAACGAAATTGCCCGGGGCGTGCTGCTCGGAACTAGCGCGCACGGAGCGGGAACATCTAAAGCATTTGAGCTCAGCTCCGTATCAGGTACGATCTCAAGCGTGTCCATGATTCTCGCCGCAATTATGACGCTGTGCGCGGCCCCGATTTTGCTTTCGTTTATGTCATAAAAGACTGCTCCTTACAGAGCGGTCTTTTTTTATTTGCCACTCAGATTGATTTGTCTGTCCTTCATAAAAAGACGAAAACACGATATGATAAGATATGAAGTGAAAAGACTGAAGATCGGATGTGTCATATGAACGGCCAGCAGCGAAGCAGCATCAGAAAAGGACTTGAAGTCGATATCGTCCTGAAAGCCGATCAGCGTTCAGGAAAGCTGACAAGAGGAATCGTGAAGGATATTTTGACGAACTCAAGCTTCCACCCGCGCGGCATTAAGGTCCGCCTTGAAGACGGACGAATCGGCCGGGTGCAGCACATTATTGAATAGAAAAAAGCCGGAGCTTCACGCCCGGCTTTTTTTCTTTAATTTCAGCAATGAAATCCTCATATGTTCTTTCTTTATATACAAAAAATATTTAACCAACTATTGACTCTTACGTTGCGTAATACTTTAGAGTAGCCATTAAGGAGGCGGCAAACGTGATGGGTATGAAAGTAAAAGAAGTAGCTGAACTGATTGGAGTAAGCATACGTACTCTCCATCATTACGATCAAATCGGATTATTGACTCCTCAGGAAACGACCGATTCCGGTTATCGGCTTTATTCTGAAGAGAATCTTGAACAGCTGCAGCAGATACTATTTTTCAAGGAGCTCGATTTCTCCTTAAAAGAGATTAAAGAAATCATTAATAGTCCTTCATTTAACCGAAGGGAGGCATTAATTTTACAAAAGAAAATGTTGATTGAGAAACGGAATAGAGTCGATAAAATGATTGAAACCATCGATAAATCAATCAAACATTTGATGGGAGAGATTTGCATGACGAACAAAGAGCGGTTTGAGGGAATGAACTTCAATCATAATCTTTATGAACAAGAAGCTCGCAAACGGTGGGGTGATCAACCTGTCGATAAGGTAAATATTAGATTGAAAAACATGACTGATGGTGAGCAAAAAGATTTATCTGATAAGTGGACTGCAATGTTCAATAAATTTGCACTCCTTATTAACCAATCTCCCAAGTCCCCAGACGTACAAACAGCTATCAAAGAGTGGTTTGATTTTCTCAATGAAAATTTTGGTGAATATTCTTTTGATGCCTTTTACGGATTAGGTCAACTCTATATTGAAGATAAACGCTTCACTAAGAACATCGATCAGTATGGTGAAGGGTTGGCGAAGCTCATGAGTGATGCCATTACAATTTATATAGATCATCAAAAAAAGGGTGGTACCCATTAAAATCATTATCGAGGATACAATTGGGCAATACGAAACGTTATTTTCAATGATTGAAAATAGAGAAGATTATTATCGGTATTCAATGATGAAACCTTTTGAAGATATGTGGAAAAAGATGAATGTTCCCTTAAAGGCAAAGCAGCCTAACGGATATGATGTAATCATGGCTGCAAATATGCTGGGCTATCTGAGCATATTTGATACGGAAACCGGAAGAAAAGCATTAGAGAAACTAAAAGAAATTCAAGCTCTTCAAATTGCATATGGCACTTTAACTCATTGTGTAGAATTTATCCAGCAAAACCGCTTAAAAATAAATGCTGATGAAATAAGGTTTGGGATGTATCTGGCCAATCAAAAAAAGCTTGAGTTACATAGAGGGTATTGTGGATTCGGAGGAATTCCGGGATTTATTCAAGTTTCAATATTCCCCAATTCATATAACATACCGAGACTGCCTGCTGTAATCGCACACGAATTTCATCATAATATTCGTTTTTCGTATTTCAATTGGGATTATGGGAACGTAACGGTTGGTGATTACTTAATTATAGAGGGGTTGGCAGAATCGTTTGCCAAAGAACTTTACGGAGAAGCTCTGTTAGGTCCCTGGGTTACTTCTTTTGAAAAAGAAGAGTTAGAATACTCAAAAGAAATTATCAAAGACTCATTAAATGTGAAAGGGTTTGCTGAGGTCAGCAGTTACATGTTCGGTGACACCTTTGCAGCCGAACAAGGTTATCAGCCTGTCGGCTTATCACCGTTTGCAGGTTATGCGGTTGGCTACCAAGCGGTGCAATCCTTCATGAAAGCCAACAATGTGGGGATTAGAGAGGCCACTTTACTTGGCACAGATGAGATACTAAGTAATAGCGGGTTGTTTCTTTAAGAATGAAGATTATTTTATCCCGTATTAAAGCGATGGAAGAGGGTTTTCTTTTCCCCTCTATCCACGCTATAAATGATCATCCTATTTTTTCCGCAAGAAAACAACCTTCAAATAGTTCCCTTCTTTAAACGCGGGAATCGTTTTGAAATCTTCCGGAAGCGTATATTCTTCCAAAATGTCGTAACGCTCATTTGTTTCTTTAAAGGCGGTCTCTATAAAGCCTTTAAATTTCTTCATATTGAAGGCGCTGCTGTTTGTCGAAGCGGCGATGATGCCGTTTTTTGCGGTGATGGCGATCGTTTCCTTCAGCAGGTTTTTATAATCTTTCGCCGCGCTGAACGTCCGTTTTTTTGTGCGGGCGAAAGAAGGCGGATCAAGGATGATGAGGTCAAACTCCAGCCCTTTTTTTGCCGCATAGCCGAAGTATTTGAAAACATCCATGACTTTAATGTCATGCGCCTCATAATCAATTCCGTTGGCGCTGAACTGTTCAATCGTTTTTGCGAGACTGCGGTTGGCGACATCGACGCTGGTCGTTTTCTCAGCTCCTCCAAGCGCCGCCGCAACGGAAAATGCCCCCGTATAAGAGAACGTATTCAGCACCCGTCTGCCGTTTGCATACTTATCCCGAATCGCTTTGCGCACATGACGCTGGTCTAAGAAAATGCCCGTCATCGCCCCGTCGTTTAAATCCACCGCGTACTGTATACCGTTTTCTTGAACAATGACCGGAAAATCTCCTCTTTCGCCTTTGACAAAATCGTCGTCTTCCACGTATTGCCCGGCCGTATCGAATCGTTTCTTTTCATAGATCGCTTTATAAGAAAGCTCCAGTCCGTCAATCGCCTCAATCATGCTGTCCTTATAAGCGTAAATGCCTTTACTGTACCATTGAATCAGCAGATAACCATCATAAAAGTCAATCGTGACGCCGCCGATGCCGTCGCCCTCACCGTTGAACAGCCGGAACGCCGTCGTGTCGGGCGCCTTAAACAGATGAGCTCTCGCTTCAGCCGCTTTTTTCAGCTTGTCCAGAAAGAAACGTCCGTCGATCCGTTCATCTCTCGCGCGGGACAGCACCCAGCCGACTCCTTTATTCTGCAAACCGTAATAGCCTTTTCCGATAAACTCACCCTTCTCGGATGTCACATCAAAAAGATCGCCCTCTGTTAAATGAGCAGAGCTTCCGGACAGAGCGTCTTTTTCAATCAGGGGGAATCCTTTTTTCAGCTTTCCGGCAAATGTATCTTTCACTGTAAGTAGCTTCATTGTGCATTCCTCTTTCGTTTTGCTTTCTCTTATCGTACCATAAAACATGATCAACACCGCATTGTCCCGAAAAATTCAAAACAGGGGGAAAACCATGACAGCCAAAAGAATCGACCATACAGGCATTATGGTCAAAGATATTGAAACATCCATCGCCTTTTATCAAGACGTTCTCGGTATGCAGTTAAAGGATCGTATCACTCATACGAACGGCATTATTGAACTTGCCTTTCTCGGCTTTCAGGAAGGGCCGGAGACAGAAATTGAGCTGATCCAGGGCTACAGCAGCGAGCTTCCCGCAGAAGGAAAAGTCCACCACTTCGCTTTATTAACTGAAGATATCGCGGCGGAGTTCACGCATGCGAAGCGTCAGGGCGCCGTATTTATCGATAAAGAAATCACGACGCTTCCGAACGGGTACCGCTACTTTTACATTGAAGGACCTGACGGCGAATGGATTGAATTTTTCCAGCGTTAAAAAAAACGGGCGAAAGCGCCCGTTTTTTTTATGTTTCTTCAGTGACGTTTTGTTCCGCCGCCCGTTCCTCTCTCCATTTTTGAAGATCCCAAATTCGGAAAAACGGATAATAGATGATAAATGTAATCAGGAGATTGATCAGCTGCATGACCGAACCGGAGATTTTCCCGCCCGTCGCCAAATAACCGGAAATCAGCGGCGGCATCGTCCACGGCACGGCGATTCCCGCCGGTTTTGCCACCATCCCCGTGCTCATCCCGATGTACGTCGCCGTAATGGTCAAGAGCGGCGCAATGATAAAGGGCACGATTAACAGCGGATTCATGACGAGCGGCATCCCGAAAATAATCGGTTCGTTAATGTTAAAAATCGCGGGCCCGATGCCGAGACGGCCGAGCTGTTTCATCTGTTTGCTTCTGGAGCGCACAAGCATGGTCAGCACAAGGGCAAGCGTCGCTCCGCTTCCGCCGACATTAATCCATATTTGAAAGAACTGTGTCGTAAAAATGCTCGGCAGCGCTTCTCCCGCCTGAAAAGCCAAACGGTTGGCGTCCATCGCCCCGTACCAGATCGGCGACATGACGCCGCCGATAATGGACGCGCCGTGTATGCCGCACGACCAAAGCAGCATTTGCACGAATTCGGCGATAAGACTTCCGCCGAGACTCCCGCCCAAAATAGACAGCGGGGTGCCCAGCAGATCGCCTACCACATTGTGGAGGCTTTTAAAAGGAGTTATTTCAATAAACAGACGGGCCAGCCATACAAGCGTAATAATAATGAAACCGGGGATGAGCGCAACAAACGATTTGCTGACCGCAGGCGGCACTCCGTCAGGCATTTTAATGACGATATTTCTTTGTATGATAAACCGGTACACTTCCGTAGACAGCATTGCAATGATCATCGCGACAAACAGACCTTTGCTTCCGAGCAGCGAAATCGGAATGCCGCCTCCCACCATAATCTCTGTTGCCGAGCCGTCAGGAATAAACGGAATCTGATACGGCGTCGCCAATAAAAAAGCGGCAAGGGCAATGGCTCCCGACGACAGGGCATCCACCTCATAGCTTTCCGCAAGCCGGTAAGCAATCCCAAAGGCGGCGACAAGCGCCATAATATCAAAGGACGCATTCACGGGATACCCGAGCTTTTCAACCCAATTTTCACCGAAAAGACCAGCCATAAAATCGGCATAACCGGGAATCGGAAGACTCGTCAGAATCAGAAAAACCGATCCGATGATGATAAGCGGCATAGTCAAAATAATGCCGTCCCGCAAAGCTCTTAAGTGCCTTTGGCCGGCGACTTTTCCGGCGACAGGCATGATTTTTTCTTCCATGACCCGATTGAACGTACTCATTTATCAAAAACCCCCTTTTTGAGTTCATTGCGCAGATGTCTTAAAGCATTTTCTCCATCATATTTTGGAAGCGCTTACATTTGCATACAGAAATTTTCCTTATCCCTCAGGAAAAAAAGAATTCCGCACTGCCGATATATAAAGAAAAAGGGGGAATTGCAATGTATCACACCCTGAAACCGATAATGGCCGCGGCCTTGTGCGCCGGCCTGTTCTCCGCCGCGGCGCCCGCGCACGCCGAGACGCACGACCGGGACGTTATCGTGGTGTACAAAAATCAAAACGGCAAGGAATCCGCCATAGACAGCGGAGCGGATGTGGAACAGACCTATCAGCATCTCCCCGCAGTCGCCGTGTCAGCCGATTCACAAACGGTGAAAGACCTGAAACAGGACCCTGACATCTTATATGTAGAAGACAATGTATCCTTTCAGGCAGCAGGCGGTTCTGATATCCGCCCGTTATCAGCGGCCCAAAGCAGCAGTTACGCGCTGCCGCAATGGGATATAGAACCGACTCAGGTCAAGCAGGCGTGGAAAGAAGGCTTGACGGGAAAAAAGGTGAAAGTGGCTGTCATTGACAGCGGCATTTATCCTCATGATGATCTGTCCATTGCGGGAGGCTATTCCGCAGTCAGCTATACTTCCTCATACAAAGATGACAACGGACACGGGACGCATGTCGCCGGAATCATTGCGGCCAAACATGACGGATACGGCATTGACGGCATCGCGCCGGATGTCCGGTTATATGCGGTTAAGGCATTAGACAGAAAGGGTGCAGGGGATCTTAAGAGCCTTCTTAAAGCGATCGACTGGTCGATCGCCAATAAAATGGACATCATCAATATGAGCCTCGGAACTAACGCAGACAGCAAAATTCTTCACGACGCCGTAGACAAAGCATACAAAAAAGGAATCGTGATCGTAGCCGCCGCAGGAAACGACGGCAACAAAAAACCCGTCAATTATCCGGGCGCCTACAGCAGCGTAACGGCAGTCTCAGCGTCAACTGAAAAAAACGGGCTCGCGGCTTTTTCCACGACCGGAAAACAAATTGAGTTTGCCGCACCCGGCACCAATATTACGAGCACGTATCTGAATCAAATGTACGCCACGGCTGACGGCACATCTCAAGCCGCGCCCCACGTCACCGGCATGTTCGCGCTGCTCAGGCAGAAATATCCCGAGGAAACAAATACACAGCTCCGGCAGCAGATGCAGCAAAACGTCAAAGATCTGGGCGCTCCCGGACGTGACAGCCGATTCGGGTACGGCCTGGTGCAATATCATGTAAAGCAAAAGAGCTATGCCGAACGGGCCGTAATAAAAGCGGAAAAGACGAAAAAACAGGCAGATATCAATCAAGCAAAAACGGCCGTCAGCAAGCTGTCCAAGTCAAAGGGAAAAACCGCTCTCGAGTCCCGGATCAATAAAGTTCAGACGGCAAGAAATGTGACGGACGCAAGAGACAAAGTCCGGACTGCCGAAAAACAAAAGAAAAAAACCGCCGTCAATGCCGCACAAAGCGCCATTCGCAAATTACCGGCCGGTTCAGAAAAAAAAGGGCTGCAAAAGCGGCTGAACGCTGTCAACTCAAGCCTTTTGAAAACAGCTGAGGCCAGCGTCAAGCAGGCGGAAAAAAAGACCTCTGAGGCCAGCACCGTAAAAGCCCAAAAAGCAGTCAGCGAAATCCAGCCGGGAAAAGAAAAAAACGCTCTGGAAAAACGGCTTGACCGGATAAAAGATAAACTCAACCGGCAGCAGGCTAGAGACAAAGTAAAAACGGCTGAAAAAACCAAGACGAAAAAAGCAAAATCAGCGGCGCAAACGGCAGTCAGCCGATTGAAGCCGTCTGCCGAAAAGACCAGCCTGCAAAAACGCGTGCGTGCGATTCGGGTGAAATAGCAAAAAAACGCTTATGAGCCGGATAACGGCTTCACAAGCGTTTCATCACACCTGCCTATTGGTTCATGGCCGGGCGGTCGATCGTGTTCCATTTCGTAAAGGACATATATCGGAAATAATGATCACGATACGGGTGCGAGGTGCCTGTATTCCAAGGCTTGTCGCTGCCGCAGAAATGGACGATGGCCGGTTCGGCACGTGTTTCTCTGTAACGTATACGGTCGATCAGTTCAGGAGGCGTTTTCTCGTTCATGATAATATGCGTCTGCGCATTCCAGCGCGGATGCAGTTCATGCCATTGATCATATAAGATCGCGTTAAGCGCGTCCTGATCATGAAACACGAGAAAATCCTCCGAGCTGTTTTCGTTAATAAAATCAATCACCTTTTCGGAAATATTTTGTTTTCTCCAAGGTTCGAAATCTATAATCATAATACCGGAATTAAAATACTTGGCAGTGTCGCTGATATTCATTTTTTTCAGCCTTTCATGCTGTCCGGCGTCTTCTACCGCCGCAACTATTGCCGGGGAAATATCCAAGTCCCATAAAACCGAAATATCTTCCATCAC
This sequence comes from Bacillus sp. JNUCC-21, assembly GCF_041222765.1. Lineage (NCBI taxonomy): Bacteria > Bacillati > Bacillota > Bacilli > Caryophanales > Bacillaceae > Bacillus > Bacillus sp. JNUCC-21. The sequence continues at coordinate 3,945,737 of NZ_CP166019.1, forward strand.
AATTGCATCGCAATCGATGTAAATCATCCGCTTTACGGACTCATCCTTAATTAAATCAGGGATGGAAATGCGGTAATAAGCCGCTTTTGTAATGTGGCTGCTTTCGACTGCATGCTTGTATTGATCAGCGTCTACTTCTAAAAATTCAAGCGGCGTCCCGAATGACATCGCGGTCTGTTCAAGCTTGTCCTTGTTTTCGGCAGTAATTCCGCCGTCGATTACATATAATTTTGCATCCCTTGTTTTATCCATATTCATCAATAAAGAAGCGAACATCCCACCCAAATGACGAGCATAATGATCATCGGCACATGATACGATATGCATTGTTTCATTCTTTCCCACTGATATTCATCTCCCTTTTTGTTGTACAAATGTCTTTCCCTTTTTTTAAAAAGTAAACCTCGATCTTACACATTTTTTCTGCGGGAATGTGCTGTTTACGATTTGATATCTTTTGCATTCCCTGTTCAAATTCAATCAGGATTTCAGCCTGAATCATCGTCAGAATATATCGCGCAGGAAAGCGAAAACACGTAAACATAAAAACAACCAGCCGGACTGCACATAAAAGCGGTCCGGCTGGTTGTGATGCATCAATCGTTTAATCGACTTCTTTCTTAATCCCAAGCATCTTTTCGTCTAAATAATGGGCGATGTCCGCCGCTTCCTTCAGCTCGTCGGTCAGATGCTTTGGGACTTCGTTATTTAATTTGTAATAAATTTTATGTTCAAGACTCGCCCAAAAATCCATGGCGATGGTGCGGATTTGAATTTCCGCCTTCACATATTCCACACGATTCGTCAAATAAACGGGAATTTCAATAATCAAATGCAGGCTGCGGTAGCCGTTCGGCTTCGGATGTTTGATATAATCCTTCACCTTTACGATCTTCAGGTCCTTATGCTGCTTCAAAACCTCAGCGACATTATAAATATCGGAAATAAAGGAACAGATAATCCTGACACCCGCAATATCATGAATATGCTCTTTCATTTCCTGCGTCGTCACATCGCAGCCTTTGCGCATCAGTTTATTGACGATACTCTCAAAACTTTTCACGCGTGATTTTGTATGCTCGATCGGGTTATGCCCGTGAATCAGATTATATTCCTGGCTGATGATAGAAAACTTCGTATCCAGCTCATCTAAAGCGAATTTATAAACTAATAATTCATTTTTCCAATCTTCCATGACCGTTTTCAAATCATCCATATGGGCTGTTGACAAGTCCATTTTTTTCATCTCCTTGCTTTGCTGTCCATATATGAGACGTGTCAGTCCGCGGTCAGGTTCTTTACAATATCGTGAAGATTATGTCATAAAAAAAAGCAAATGCCGGTTATGGCATTTGCCCTTTCATTTGATCAGCGGAAATAACTGATCAGGAGTCCGATGGAAAGCAGGAATCCGAAAAATGTATTGGTTTGCGCCGTTGATTTCATCGCAATAATCATGTTCATCGGCATTTCGTTTTTCACAAAGCCTTTCACGGCCTGAACGGGTTTCGGCACGCTCAGGAAGACCAGGAACAGCCACGGGCTTGTGTAACCCATAATGACAAGACCGACGATCCAGATGTAAGCGATGGCAAAAGATGCGGCCAGTATCATGACAGCCCCTCTATGCCCCATCAAAATGGCCAGGGTTTTACGTCCGCCCTTTTTATCTTCCTCAATATCACGGATATTGTTGGACAGATTAATGGCTCCGACCAAGATGGCGATCGGGATGGAAATCAAAATGCTCTGTTCATTAATTCTGCCTGTCTGAATGAAGAAAGAAATAAGGACAAATACAGAGCCCATGCAAATGCCGGAGAACAGTTCCCCGAACGGTGTATACGCAATCGGCAGCGGGCCGCCCGTATACAGATAGCCGATCAGCATGCCGGCAAGGCCGATAGCCGCAAGCCACCAGCTGCTGCTCATGCAGATATAAACACCGAGCACGAGGGCAATCGCATAAGAGCCGAGCGCCAGCTGCAGAATTGTTTTCGGCTTCATGCCGTGGCGGACGATCGCTCCGCCGATACCGACGGAATCCTCCGTATCTAAACCGCGTTTAAAATCGTAATATTCATTGAATAAGTTCGTGGCGATCTGAATCCAAAGACAGGAAAACAGCATGGCCAAAAACAGCAGGAAATCAACCTTTACGTAAAACATCGCCAATACGGTGCCGAGAAGTACGGGCACAAACGATGCCGTCAATGTATGAGGGCGGGTTAGCTGCCACAAAATGCGGCCCATGCTTTCTTTCTCGGGCGTCTTTTGGCTGCCCCCCATATTGTTTTGATTCATTTTCCTCTTCCTTTCTATTAAAAGGCTTTCACAGTCAGCCGATAACAGTAGTGTTGAATTGGGGTTTTCACGTTTTCTGCTACCTTATCTATCATAATAATTTCTTCCTCATTTCACAAGATGCGGCGCTTTATCGGCTATCCTGCCGGAAACGGCTTTTCGCCCTTCTCCATTGGGGTTCGGCACAAGCCTGCTTAAGAAAAAGCCGCCAAAATTTTTTTACCTCGTTTATATTTACGATAAGTTAAAAATCCCGCCTGAACAGCGCCTTTTTAGTATGATCATTTGCCAATTTATACATGCGTGTTTTCCATCCTTTTGTTTCTCATTCATTTTTAAGGAAATTTTAAGCTTAGGATATTAGACATATTTTGAAACTTTTTGTTAATCTAATCGTCATATACTGGTGTAATTATTGAATACGCGGGGAAGGAATTTTGAATATGATGCAAAAATTAAAACGTGCTTATGAAAATACATTGATCAAATGGACGTTTCATACGGGCTTTTATTTTCTGATATTAGTATTGCTCTTTTGGATGTATGGATTTCATACAGCGAATACCGGCACTTATATTTACAACGATTTCTAATCGGGGAGGATAACTATGAAACTACTTGATGCTATAAAAACATACGCAGACGCCAAGCCGCAGGCCGAAGCGTTTCGTTCCTTAGATCATTCCCTCACTTACGGGGAATTATGGGATTTGTCGGAGCTGGTTGCGTCCGGCATTCAAAAACATACAGCTGACGGTTCGAAAGCGCCTGTCCTGGTTTACGGACATATGGAGCCGAATATGATCGTTTCTTTCTTAGGAAGCGTCAAAGCAGGCCGCCCTTACATCCCTGTCGATGTTTCCATCCCGGCGGAGCGGATCGTCAAAATCATTGAAAGCTCAGGCGCAGAGCTGCTTATCAGCGTATCGGGCGATGCAGTCGATACGGGAAGCAATCTGATTAAAACCGTTACGCCCGAAGAGCTTGCAGCTGACGGAGTTGCAGACCTCAGCCATGAGAACTGGGTAAAAGAGCTGGACACGTTTTACATTATTTACACGTCCGGCAGCACGGGAAATCCGAAGGGCGTGCAGATATCGGCTGATAACCTGCAAAGCTTCACTGACTGGATCTGCAGGGATTTTCCTGTGGGCGAGGGTAAGACATTCTTAAACCAAGCTCCGTTTTCTTTTGATTTATCTGTCATGGACATTTTCCCGTCGCTTCAAACGGGAGGTACGCTGCACTGCGTAACGAAAGACAAAATCAATAAACCGAAAGTACTATTTGAAGAGCTGGAGAAATCCAAACTGAACGTCTGGACATCGACGCCGTCTTTCGTCCAAATGTGTCTGATGGACCCCGGCTTTACGCAGGAGCTCCTGCCTGAGGCAGAAGTGTTTATGTTTTGCGGAGAAGCGCTTCCGGCTGCCGTGGCACAGGAGCTGTTAAACCGTTTTCCGAAGGCCCGCGTATTCAATACATACGGCCCGACTGAAACAACGGTTGCCGTCACCTCCGTTGAAATTACGCAGCAGATCATTGATGAAAATGAATCTCTGCCTGTCGGTTTTGCAAAACCCGATATGGATATCTTCATCATGGATGAAAACGGGAATAAGCTTCCGGACGGAGAAAAAGGGGAAATCATCATCGCGGGCCCGAGCGTAAGCAAAGGCTATCTCGGAGAACCTTCTCTGACGGAAAAAGCGTTTTTCCCGATCGACGGCCAGTGGGCATATCACACGGGTGATGCCGGTTATGTTCAGGATGGTCAGATTTTCTGCCAAGGACGCCTTGATTTCCAGATTAAGCTTCACGGCTACCGCATGGAGCTGGAGGAAATCGAAGTACATGTAAGGCAGTCTCAATATGTGCGCACGGCGGTTGTCATCCCGTATCAGCCTAACGGACCTGTCGAATATTTAATTGCCGCCATCGTGCCTGAAAAACATGATTTTGAAAAAGAATTCCAGCTGACAAGCGCCATTAAGAAAGAACTGGCCGCTTCGCTTCCGGCCTACATGATTCCGAGAAAATTCATTTATCAGGATCACATTCAAATGACTGCGAACGGAAAAATCGACCGTAAACGCATTGGCGAAGAGGTTCTTGTATGACGCCTTACAGCTCGTTTTTCTTCTTTATCTTACTTGGAATCCTTCTTTTGCCGACGATTATTTTAGGGCTGAACGGCAAGAGATTCCAAGGATACAACATGTTTATATCCATCATCGTATTGGCTTTGATTTTCGCGCATGATCTGCACGGCGTGATCGCACTATGTATCTTTACGCTGTGGCAGGTGCTTTTAATCAGGGGTTATCTCGCTTACAGACTGAAAGCCAACAGCGGCTTTGTCTTCAGTATGGCCGTGATCGCGTCCATTTTACCCCTGTTTTTATCTAAATTATGGCCGTTTTTCTTTCCGCCGGTGCCTCATCACCCGGTTCATAACCTGATCAGTTTCTTAGGAATTTCTTATTTGACATTTAAAGGCGTCCAGCTGATCATGGAAACGAGAGACGGGCTGATTAAAGAAAAAATGCCGCTTCACCGCCTTTTGTACTTTATAATGTTTTTCCCGACCATTTCTTCCGGTCCGATCGACAGATACCGCAGATTTGCCAAGGACGAACAGAAAGTATGGACAAAGGGAGAATACGCTGATTTACTGTATACCGGCATTCATAAAATTTTTATCGGTTTCTTATACAAATTCATTATCGGATATGCGATTAACACGTATTTCATTATGAATCTGTCTCATATCACCCACAGCAAACTGTGGGGTAATGTGCTGTACATGTACGGATACAGCTTGTACCTGTTTTTTGATTTTGCGGGTTACACGATGTTTGCCGTCGGTGTAAGCTATATCATGGGTATCAAATCTCCGGAAAACTTTAATAAGCCGTTTATCAGCAAAAACATTAAAGACTTCTGGAACCGCTGGCACATGTCCTTATCCTTCTGGTTCAGAGACTACGTATTTATGCGCTTTGTTTTCTGGATGACAAAGAAAAAATGGATAAAGAACCGGATGGCCGTCTCAAACATCGGGTATTTCCTGCTGTTCATGCTGATGGGCGTCTGGCACGGACTCGCCCTGCAATATATTGTATACGGCCTGTACCACGCCGTATTAATGACCGGGTATAACTTTTTTGAGAAATGGAATAAGAAATACAAGTGGCTGCCCGCCAATCGTTTTACGGCCTTTTTAGCCATCGTCATCACATTCCATTTCGTATGTTTCGGATTTTATATTTTCTCAGGAAAACCATTTCATCACTAAAGGAGATTGAAAACACATGGAATTTAAACAGGAAGTATTAGACGTATTAGCTGAAGTTTGTCAGGAGGACGCTGTGAAAGAAAATCCTGATATTGAAATCTTTGAAGAAGGACTGCTTGATTCTTTCGGAACTGTAGAACTGCTGGTCGCCATCGAAAACCGCTTCGGCATTACAGTGCCGATCACTGAATTTGACCGTGACGAGTGGAATACGCCAAACAACATTGTAAACAAACTGACTGAGTTGAAGTAAATGAAAAAGCGTTTCTTTGGACCAATTATTTTAGCGTTCGTCCTGTTTGTCGGAGCTATCGCAGTTCCGGCTTCATGGCTTACGCGCTTCATTCCTGAAAAACGTGTCGAAGAGTCGGCGGCAGCCTTAAATCCGAATATGTTCCAGGGACTCTATCTTCAAAACAAAATGTTCGAAGACTCGAAGTATCTGCCGATTTTCGGTTCTTCCGAGCTTTCAAGACTGGATGAGTTTCACCCGTCCAACTATTTCCAAGTGAACAACCAAGGCTTTACGCCTTATCTTGTCGGAAAAGGCGGTTCGCAATCTTTAATTCATGCCATAAATTTTGCCGCTCATGCTGATCAGCTTAAAGGCAGAAAGATGGTATTTATTGTATCACCGCAATGGTTTACAAAACATGGTTCAAATGAGCAGCATTTTGCTCCTAATTTCTCATCATTGCAAGCTCTTGACTTGGCTTTTAATCACAACATTGAACCAAAACTGAAAAAACAAATGATGAAGCGTATGCTGCACTACAAAGTTGTACAGAATGATGCAGTCCTGTCTGAACTGTATAAAGCGGCTGTAAAAGGTCAGACATGGAAAGTAAACGCATTAACACCGGCTGCGAAGCTTTATTATAATATCTTAGAAAAGAAGGACCTTTATTACTCGATAGAAGAGCCGCAAGGACCAAAACGTTTCGTTAATAATAACCTAAAGGGAAAGTCCTGGTCCCAGCTTGAAAAACTGGCTGCTCAATATGGTAAAGATCACACGCGTTCTAATCCGTTTTTTATAGACGATTCTGTTTATAAAAAAATCAAGAATAAAGTGCCTAAAGCCAAAGGTTCAAACAAAGGCAGAACATACGCCTATAAAAAGTCACTGGAGTTCAGAGATTTTGAAGATATGCTTACTATTCTGAAGGATTCCGGGGCTAAGCCGATGTTTGTCGTCATTCCCGTAAATGGGAAGTTTTACGACTACACCGAATTCCCGAAAAAAGGCCGGACTGATTACTACAAAAAAGTCACTAAGCAAATTAAAGCGAAGGGCTTTCAGGTTGCCGACTTATCCGGGCACGAATATGATCCGTACTTTATGAAAGACACCATCCATATCGCCTGGAAGGGCTGGGTGTACGTCGATAAAGCAATGGAGCAGTTTTACAAAACCGGCAAGGTGACGGTTCACTGAGCACGGTGATGACAGAATACGTAAAAACGAACACGCAGGGGGCATTCTCTCCCCTGCTTTTTATGTGATTTTGATTTTTTCACAAATTTGAGGAAAACTATTGCGAATATTTGTTGAAGGTATACAATAGAATATAAATTATTTTCAAATAAGTTTGACAATAACACCAATAGGGAGACAGAACATTATGAAACAAGATATTCGTGTTGAATTGACTTCAGCCAAAAAACCGAAACCGGACCCCCATGACCTTGCGTTCGGCAGAATTTTCACCGACCATATGTTTGTTATGGATTACGACGCCGATCAAGGCTGGTATGATCCGAGAATTATCCCTTATCAGTCCATCTCAATGGATCCTGCGGCCATGGTTTATCATTACGGCCAAACCGTTTTTGAAGGGCTTAAAGCGTATGTAACGAAGGATCAGGAAGTGCTTCTGTTCAGACCGGAGAAAAATATGGAGCGCCTGAACCAGTCAAATGACCGCCTTTGCATCCCGCTCATTGATGAAGAGCTTGTTCTTGAAGGCCTGAAACAGCTCGTAGCCATCGACAAAGACTGGATTCCGAAAGCGGAAGGCACTTCCCTTTATATCCGTCCGTTTATCATTGCGACTGAGCCTTTCCTCGGTGTAGCGGCATCCCATACGTACAAGCTGTTTATCATTCTTTCCCCGGTCGGCTCTTATTACAAAGAAGGCATTAAACCGGTAAAAATCGCCGTGGAAAACGAATTCGTGCGCGCCGTCAAAGGCGGCACCGGAAACGCGAAAACCGCCGGCAACTACGCATCAAGCCTGAAAGCGCAGCAGGTTGCGGAAGAGAAGGGATTTTCCCAGGTTTTATGGCTTGACGGCATTGAGAAAAAATACATCGAAGAAGTCGGCAGCATGAACATCTTCTTCAAGATCAGCGGCGAGATCGTGACGCCGGAGCTGAACGGAAGCATTCTTGAAGGAATTACGAGAAATTCCGTCATCACCCTTCTCAAACATTGGGGACTGACTGTGTCTGAGCGGAAGATTTCGATCGATGAAATCATCCAGGCGCATCGTGACGGCCGATTGGAAGAAACATTCGGAACCGGTACGGCGGCGGTCATTTCTCCGGTCGGCGAACTGATCTGGAATGATGAAAGTCTTGTCATCGGCAGCGGTGAAACCGGAGAGATCTCGAAGAAATTGTACGATACCATTACAGGCATTCAAAAAGGCGCGGAAGCCGACGTGTTCGGCTGGACGACGGAAGTCGCCTCACTAAGCGAATCAAAATAAGCAAAAAACCCGGAAGCGAATCCGGGTTTTTTACTGCTCTTATGCTTCAATCGACTTAAAGAAATGAGGCAGATGTTCTTTGTGGGCCTCAAGCATTTCATCCAGAATGGCCTTTGCCACGGAGTCTGACGGGACGAGAGGATTGATCGTCATCGCAAGTAGCGCCGTTTGATAATCTCCCGTGACGGCTGCTTCAGCGGCGACACGCTCAAATGATTTGATTTGCTGGACGAGTCCGCGGACAGACACCGGCAGATCACCGACGGCGATCGGTTTCGGACCGTCTTTCGTCATAACACAGTTCACTTCGACCGCTGAGTCATTCGGAATGCTGGCGATCGCGCCGTTGTTTATCGTATTGACGGGCTGGATATCATGTTTGTCGTTATAGATGGAGCTGATCAGGTTGCAGGCCGCGTCACTGTAGTACGCTCCGCCCCGTTTTTCAAGCTGCGGCGGTTTGATGGCGAGATTCGGATCTTTGTACAGTTCGAACAGTTCTTTCTCAACCTTCTGTACGACCTCGGCGCGTGTGCCCTCCGTCTGTGACGCTTCTATTTCATGCTCGAGCATTTCTTTCGTTTTGAAATAATAGCGGTGGTAGCCGCAAGGAATCAGATCGAGCGCCTTCAGGAATTCAGGCTCCCATTCCGCCCCTGAAATATTTTTCATCGTCATGGCGTTTTTCGGGTCTCCCATGGCTTCAATGACTTGATCTTTCACGCTGACGCCGTCTAAGAAAACATCTAATCCGAAGACCATGTGATTCAGCCCGGCAAATTGCACTTCGATCCGGCTGACATCCACGTCCAATGCTTTTGCGACGCCCATTTTAATGCCGATCGGCACATTGCAGAGACCGACGACTTTTGTGAGATTCGAGTAGCGGAGCAAGGCCTCGGTAACCATGCCGGCAGGGTTTGTGAAATTCACGAGCCATGCATTCGGACAAAGCTCTTCGATGTCTTTCGCGATTTCCAGAATAACCGGGATGGTGCGCAGCCCTTTGAATAAACCGCCCGGACCGTTTGTTTCCTGGCCGATTACGCCGTATTTTAACGGAATCCGTTCGTCTTTGGCGCGGGCCTCAAGAAGGCCGACGCGGAATTGAGTCGTTACGAAATCCGCATCCTTCAAGGCTTCTCTCCGGTCAAGCGTCAGGTGAATCTCTATCGGAACACCCGCTTTTTCGACCATGCGTTTTGCAAGCGTGCCGACAATATTGAGTTTTTTCTCGCCTTCGGGAATGTCGACGAGCCATAATTCTCTGACAGGCAGTTCCTCATAGCGTTTAATGATGCCTTCCACAAGCTCCGGTGTATAGCTTGAACCTCCGCCGATCGTTACAATTTTAATTCCTTTTGTCATATTTTTGCTCCCCCTTGCAGACTCACTTTTTCGTAAATCTCGACTAACTCAGCGGCCAAGTCTTTCACGGTCATGGCATTCATTAAATGATCTTGCGCATGCACCATCAAAAGCGTCATGTCTGTTTTTTCTCCGCCGGCTTCATTTTGGATCAATTCTGTCTGATAATGATGGGCTTCCGTCAGTTCCCTTGCGGCTTCCTGAAGCTTTTCTTCCGCCATGGCTCTGTCCCCCCGCTTTGCGGCGGCAATGGCTTCCATTGATGCGCTTCTGCCGTTGCCGCCATGCAGGATGATCTGAAAAATGGTCTGTTCCATTTTTTCATTCATGTGTTTCACTCCCTTTCTCTACAGCACGGCTTTTTCGTCTCCCTGTACGGCTGGCGCCTGCGATTGTTCAAGTTCGTTTTCTTCTTTCAGCTTTTGCGAATCCCACATTCTGAAGAACGGATAGTACACGATAAAGGCTGTGATGATATTAATCGCCTGCATGACAGCCCCTGATATTTTTCCGCCCGTGGCAAGATAGCCGGAGAAAATCGGCGGCATCGTCCATGGGACGGCAATGCCGGCAGGTTTGGCGACGAGGCCAGTGCTCATGCCGATATAGGTAAGGACCAGTGTGACAAGCGGTGTGATAATGAACGGAATGAGAAGCATCGGGTTCATGACGATCGGCATTCCGAAAATAATCGGCTCATTAATATTAAAGACGGCCGGCCCGATGGCGAGTTTCCCAAGCTGCTTCATCTGCTTGCTTCGCGAACGGAGAAACATGGTGACCACGAGCGCCAGTGTCGCGCCGCTTCCGCCGATGTTGATCCAGATTTCAAAAAACTGCTGGGTGAAAATATTCGGAAGCGCATCGCCCGCCTGAAACGCAATCCGGTTGGCATCCATCGCTCCGAACCAGATCGGCGCCATGACGCCGCCGACTATGTTCGCCCCGTGTAATCCGCACGCCCACAAGAGCATTTGAACCGCTTCGGCTATCAGGCTTCCGCCGAGACTTCCCCCAAGAATCGAGAGCGGTGTCCCCAGTACAACGCTTACAATGTTATGAAGGCTTTCAAACGGTGTCGCTTCGACAATTAAACGCGCGCCCCAGATCAGAAAGATGACGGCAAAACCGGGAATTAAAGCGATAAACGATTTGCTGACCGCAGGAGGCACGCCGTCCGGCATTTTGAAGACGAAATTCCGCTGGATGATCAGGCGGTAAATTTCCGTCGACAGCATGGCGATGATCATCGCGACAAACAGCCCTTTGCTTCCCATGAGAGACAGCGGGATGCCGCCGCCGACCATGATTTCCTCTTTGGCGCCGGAAGGCAGAAACGGAACTTTGTACGGCGTTGCCAAGAGAAACGCCGCCAAAGATATCGCACCGGCCGATAATGCATCCACCCCGTATTTTTCGGCCAGGCGGTAGGCGATTCCGAAAGCGGCGACAAGACCCATGATTTCAAAGGTCGCATCAACCGGATATTGCAGTTTTTGAGACCAGGCGCTTCCGAACGTCTTTGCCATGAAATCCGCATATCCCGGAATCGGCAGGTTGCCGATGATCAGAAAAAATGAACCGATGATAATAAGCGGCATGGTGAGGATGATCCCGTCACGCAATGCTTGCAGATGCCGCTGGGAGGCAATTTTTCCGGCAATGGGCATGACTTTCTCTTCTAAAAACTGGTTCACCTTATTCACACGGCCCGCCCCTTTCTACGATGCGTTTCCGAGCTGTTCCGCTGATTTCAGAACCTCCGCTCCGTTGCATGTGCCGTAATGGACAGTATTGATGACTTCAACCGGCACTCCTTTTGATTCACCCAATTTTTTCAGCTGCGGAAGCAAATAACGGACTTGAGGCCCAAGCAGCAATACGTCCGCTTTATCAATATGCTGGTTGACTGAATCGCCTGACACCGCCCAGATTTTATATTCTTTTCCTTGTTCCTGCGCGCTTTTTTCCATCTTGGTGACGAGTAAGCTTGTTGACATCCCTGCTGCACAAACGAGTAATATATTCATGTAAAAGACCTCCTGAAAGTTTGATATTTTGTATGTCTCGATGTTAGTACCATCATATTATGAAATCGCTTTCATAACTACTCAGGCTTTTTCCGCTGTTAACGGAAAAAAGGTGTATCCCGGTCTTTCTCTGATCGTTTGTCTCTGAATACTCGTAAAACCTCCTGATAGGTTGTGCATTTTAAGAGACGGCTTACCGCGGCCGGATCATCTAACATGCCGCCGAGCCATTTGTACATATGCTGGAGGTCGGCTTTGCTTTCTTTCTCGACGCAGAGCAGGCAGACAAATTGGACACGCTTATCCGCCCAGTCAATCGGCTTCTTCAGCGTGCATACCGCCCAAAACGTCGTGTCTGTCTGCGGAACGAGCGGGTGCGGAATCGCCGTAAGATTGCCGAAACTCGTAGGAGAAATCGCTTCCCTTTCAAAAATAGAATCGGTCAGAGAATCAGAAGCGAGGCCGGCTTCTGCAACCTGCTGTCCGAGAAAACGGATGACGTCCTCCTTCGTCTCCAGATCCTGCTGCAAAAATACCAGCTCCGGTTTCAGAAAGTTCAATTGTTCCCGCTTTTCTTCCAGCATGGCGTCGATTTTTGTAAAATCCCCGCCGCCCAACAGCGTATGAACCTTTAATACGGGAACGGGCAGGTCTTTTTTGATCGGCACTGTGCTGACCACAAAATCAATCGACTCAAAGGAAAGCTGGTCAAGGCTGCAGTAATCAGCCGTTCCGACGATTTCAAGACGCTTTGCGAACCGGGAACGGAGCTTTTCTCTTAAAAGCTGTGCGCTGCCGGCGCCGGACGCACAGACAATCAAGCAGCGTTTAGGCGGCCGTTCCGTCTTTCTCCTTTCAATGGCGGCTCCGAAATGAAGCGCCAAATATCCGATCTCATTCTCATGAATATCAATGCCGGTTTGCTCCTTGATCACGATTCCCGCAATCACTCCCGCTTCAAATGCGAGCGGATAATTTTCCTTTATGGCGGAGAGCATCGGGTTTCTCAGGTTCATTCCGTACCGGTTTCGGTTAATCGCCGGCTTGATGTGGAGCGCAAGACCCGCTTTCAGCTCATTGTCGTCCGTGATTCCGAGCTTCAGCTCCCGCTCAATGGCTTCAATCATGGCCTCCGTCAAACGACTGGTTTCCCCGTCTATCAGCCTTGTAAGCTCTTTTCCTTCCAATTGTGACTGGGTCATGCGCTTTGTCCCGAGCAGGTGAATGGCGATATAGGCGGTTTCCTGTTCGGGAAAGGTGACCGAAAGCGCAGATTCAAGCTCTTTTACGATGGCTTCCGCTGACTGATATTCTGTTTCAAGCTTAATATCATGAAGATCTTCCGGAATGAGAGATACATAGTTTTCTGTCCGGATTCGTTTGCAGGCAATGGCGATATGGATGATGAGATTGTTCAGGCCGAAGAAAGAAAGCGGGATCTTATGGTTTCGAACCTGCTTCATAATGGCTGTGCGGATCACATGAATGTCGTCTTTCGGCAGAATACCGGCCTTTTCACTCAGGAGATCAGGCTCAGGCTCGCGGTCGTCCACTAAGTATTCCGCCATACAATAACGGAGGCGGAGCTCTTCGCCGCGCAGCTTAAAGCCGTAGTTCGGCCTTGTTTCCAAAATGATGTCATAGGGGCGGAGCCGTTTTTTGACTTCTTTTAAATCAGATTGAAGTGTGGATTTACTGATGAACAGTTCTTCCGCCAAGTCATCCAGCTTGAGGTAGCCGTCGGCCAGAAGCATTCTTTTCATAAGGTAATCTATCCGTTCATCGGGAAAAATCGGCACGGTGCTGTTTTGCTGGAAATTGTCCTGAAGCCAGTTTTTAAACGGCTGCTCATTCCGGATCAGCAGCTTATAGCCGCTCCCTCTGACAGATTGAATGGATGCGCCGTGTTTTTCTACAATGGTTTGCAGTTCCTTTATGTCATTGCGGACCGTCCGCGTCGTTACCTTTACATTTGCAGCGATGACTGAGCTTGTAACCGGTGTTTCAGCAGCTAAAAGCAAGCGCAGAAGTTCACGAAGCCGCCCATGAAGCATGAGAAAAACCTCCTATCAGATCAGATGCAGACGTGAAAAATGGGCAAAAAGAATGAGGAAGGGGTAAATGTATGTAAATTCTATAATGGGGAGGATTTCTAGTCAATGCGGCAATCCGATGCCAAGCCCGTAAAAAAACAGCCGGATCAGCCGGCTGTTCGGGATGCGGACATGCGGTTCCGCTTAGATGCCTTCCGTTCTTTTATGATTTTTCTGATGATCGGATAGATGACGGGCGCCCATTTGATAATCGTTTTGAAAAATTTTTTCAATGTCTGAATCCCCTTTCTTTTACCTTGTCTTTCCCCTGTTATCAGCGTTTATAAACATGGTCAGCGTGAGACATATCGGTTCCCTGTCACCCAATAGCGCCACGGATAATCCCGGGCTTCTCCGCTGTTGTCAATCCCGATTCTCGGGCCTGTTGATATATGCTCAGGCGTAAAGCCCTCCGTAATATACAGCGGCGGTTCCGTGATCATGCCGCTGTAGTCGTTCATTGAAATGCCCATCGCCTTCGTCAGTTTTCCCGGGCCGTTTGTCCACTCTCTCGGGGGTCTGCCCGGTCTCCTGCTCTCCATCAGGAACTGTCCTTCATGAGGCTCCGCCGCCCTGATTAACACGGCCTGCGGAATGCCGATGTCCGCGGCGACGACGTTCATTAATGTATGAGTGTGCATGACGTATGTATAAATGCGGCCCGCCTCATGGAACATAATTTCCGTCCGTTTCGTGCGCCGGTTGCCGAAGCTGTGCGCCGCCCGGTCTTCCGCTCCCATATAAGCTTCCGTTTCCACGATAAAACCTGAAGCCGTTCCCTCATCCGTCTCCTTCACCAAGAGACAGCCGAGCAATAAAGGGGCAAGCTCCACTGACGGTCTCTGGTAAAATTCAATCGGCAAAGGCTTTCGTTCTCCCGCCATTTGCCTCCCTCCTTTCTGAATATAGCGATTTCCTCTTTCACGTTTTTCACTTCTTTTTTACAATATAAACATGAGAGAAAAAAAGGACATTATTGTTGAACGCTCTATTGCGTTTTGAAAATCGGCTCGGTATAATATGATGGTTCAAATGAAAATGATTCTCATGTTCAATAAATACCGGACAATGATCATAAAAGTAGGTGAATTGATTTTTGAGCGATTCTGTCAGGTCCGCAAACCGTCTGATCAGCATCTTAAAAAACGGGGTTTTCTTCCTGATCGCGGTGATCGGGCTGCTTGTATCTATTTTTTTCGCCGTCTCATTCGGCGCGAAAGACATTACTTTACATACGGTTTGGTCGGCTGTTGCTGATTACAATCCGAATATAACGGGCCAGCAGATCATTCATGAATTGCGTCTTCCGAGGGTGCTCGGGGCGGCCGTTACAGGAGCCGCTTTTGCCGCAGCCGGCGCCCTCATGCAGGGTGTCACGAGAAACCCGCTTGCCGATTCGGGAGTCTTAGGCGTAAACGCGGGCGCCATGTTTGTTGTTGCGCTCAGTTTTGCTTTTTTCCCTCATTTATCATACGCCCTGCTGATGGTGATGTCATTTTTGGGAGCACTGGCAAGCACCGGCTTGATTTTCTTTATCAGTGCGGCGGGAAAAGGCAGCATGACACCTTTAAAAGTGACGCTTGCCGGGGCGGTCGTGGCCGCTCTTTTACATTCACTCAGTACCGGTGTGGCGATTTATTACGATTTAAGCCAGGATTTGGCCTTCTGGTACGCCGGCGGGGTGTCAGGGATCAAGTGGACTCATTTACAAGTCCTTGTTCCCGTGATTGCGGTCTTCATCATTCTCGCGACATTCATGGGCCGGTCCGTCACCCTTCTCTCAATGGGAAATGACGTGGCGGCGAATTTAGGGGTGAACACGGCTCTGACGCGTGCCGCCGGATTAATGATCGCCGTCGTTCTTGCCGGTGTGTCTGTTTCCGCTGCCGGCGCGATCGGCTTCGTCGGGCTGGTCATTCCCCATATCGCGCGAAAGATCGTCGGCGTTACGTACAGGCTGATTATTCCGATGTCCGCGTTACTCGGCGCGATTCTATTGATTTTGGCTGACCTGGCCTCGCGCACGGTCAGTCCCCCGAGGGAATTGGCGATAGGCATTATGGTCGCACTTGTCGGTGTCCCTTTCTTTCTTTATATTGCCCGCAAGGAAGGGAGAGACTTATAAATGAAAGTGCAGAAAGAAACAAAAAAAGCGGCGGCGGCAGGACTCATTCTGCTGGTCATCGCCGTTTGCATTATTCTGATCGGGCTGCATACGGGCTCATTCCGGCTTTCTCCTCTCACGGTGGGAAAAACGCTGTTCGGATACGGCACGTTTCAAAGCACAACCGTTTTATTCGATTACCGGCTTCCCCGGATTCTGGTGACGATGCTGGCCGGCATCGGTTTAGGAGTGTCGGGCGCTATTTTGCAGGGTGTATCCCGAAATCCGCTTGCCGATCCGGGCATTCTCGGACTGCATGCCGGCGCTTCCTTCGGTTTGATGATGTATATCACGTTCTTTCATTCCCTGGAGGCGCAGGCATCGATGTTCATCCCGCTGTTTACGTTTGCGGGCGGAACACTCGCCGCCCTGCTGATCGTAGTGCTTACGTACGACAGGCTGAACGGTTTTTTAACGATCCGCATGCTGTTAGTCGGGATCGCCGTTTCCGCGGGCTTCAGCGCCGTTACATTGTTTATGTCGCTGCGACTGAATGAAGAAACTTATACATTCGCTTCCCGCTGGCTGGTGGGAAACGTCTGGGGCAGGGATTGGATTCACGTGTGGTCGCTATTGCCCTGGATCGGCATTCTCGCACCGCTTGCATGGCTTAACGCCCGCTCTTTGAATATTTTAATGCTCGGTGACCAGGCAGCCGCGGGGCTCGGCGCACACGTGCAGAGAAAAAGGATCATGCTGATCGCCATAGCGGTCGGCTTGTCCTGCGCGAGCGTCGCGATGGCCGGGGGAATCGGCTTTATCGGCTTTGCCGCCCCTCACTTGGCAAGACGGCTCGTCGGCACCATGCATCAGCATATTATCCCGATTGCGGGATTAATCGGACTCGTCATTCTTGTCGCGGCAGACACCATCGGCCGGTCTTTGTTTCAGCCGAACGCCATTCCGGCCGGCGTGGTTGCGGCAGCCATCGGCGCGCCGTATTTTCTCTATCTCGTCATGAAAATCAAATCATAAAACAAGGAGTATTCCCATGAAAAAAATAATTGCGCTCGTCAGTTTCATGTGTATTTTCTTATTGGCTGCCTGCCAATCCGATTCAACACAGCCGGAGTCAAAAAAGAAATCCGGCGATCATAAAATCGCTTCGATGTCCATTCACCTGACAAATGATCTGCTGGCTCTCGGCGTTACACCTGCCGGTTCCGTCGTGGGCGGAGAATTAAAAGATTTTCTCCCTCATGTGAAAAATCAGCTGAAAGACACGAAAAAACTCGGACCTGCCTCAGACCCGGATATGGAAGCTTTACTTGAGCTGAATCCAGACAACATTTATCTTGATAAAGAATTTGCGGGAAAAGATGTGTCAAAATACAAGAAAATCGGAAACACACACGTTTTCGACCTTGATAAAGGCACTTGGCGCGATCATCTAAAAGATATCGGAAAAATCGTCAACCGTGAAAAAGAAGC
The DNA here is from genome assembly GCF_041222765.1 of Bacillus sp. JNUCC-21. Classification (NCBI taxonomy): domain Bacteria; kingdom Bacillati; phylum Bacillota; class Bacilli; order Caryophanales; family Bacillaceae; genus Bacillus; species Bacillus sp. JNUCC-21. Next base: position 3,963,139 of record NZ_CP166019.1, read on the forward strand.
GAAAACATTTATTCAAGATTACGAAGATGAAACAAAACAAGTCAGATCCATGATGAATAAGGAATTAGGGAAAAACGCCAAAGTCATGGCGATCCGCGTGAACGCAAAAGAGCTTCGCGTCTTCAGCACACGCCGTCCGATGGGACCGATTCTGTTTGACGATCTGAAGCTGAAACCGGCTGACGGCATTAAAGAAATGAACACCTCCCGCCCTTATGAAGTCATTTCTCAAGAAGTGCTGCCTGATTACAACGCAGATGCGATTTTCGTCGTCGTTAACAGAGACGACAAGTCACAGCAAGCCTATAAAGAATTGCAAAAAAGCGCTGTATGGAAAGGGCTGAAGGCCGTGAAAGCAAACCACGTCTATAAAATTGCCGATCAGCCTTGGCTTGATTATTCAGCACTGGGAAATAAATTAGCAATGGATGAAGCGAAAAAACTGTTCCAAAAATAAACATGAGCCGGTTTTGCAAAAAGTGCAAGGCCGGCTTTTTTATATTGTCGTTTACTTATATAAACATCTGCTTATATAATAGTGTAAAAAAGGAGTGAGCGCATGGAACGGAGGCATCATGCTTTAAGTTCCGAAGGGATCAGCCAGTGCCTCAAACTTCTAAGCGACCCGACGAGGCTTTTGATGCTGAAGCTTCTGAAGGATAAGGAATATTGTGTCTGCGAGCTGACAGCTATTTTTCATATAAGTCAGCCCGGCATCAGCCAGCACTTGCGGAAATTAAAGAACGCCGGCCTTGTGCGGGAAAGACGCGAGGGTCAGTGGCGGTACTATGCCATTCATCCGTCCGGTCCGGAATACGCGCTGGTTTGCTCGATTCTGCAGCAGATAGATGAAAAGGACGAAGTTTTACAGACATTGCGGCAAAAAGAAGTCACTGTTACATGCCGGTAAGGGGGATATATCTTGGGAGTTGCGGTTTTATCAGCGCTGATTTTTGTGCTGACACTTGTGTTTGTCATATGGCAGCCGAAACATGTATCAATCGGCTGGTCTGCCTGCGGCGGGGCGGTCCTCGCTTTGATCGCCGGAGCAGTCAGCCTGCACGATATCGCGGAAGTGACGGGAATCGTCTGGAATGCGACACTTGCCTTTATCGCCATTATTATCATTTCATTGATTCTTGACAGTATCGGTTTTTTTGAGTGGGCCGCGCTGCATATGGCCATGGCGGCCAAGGGCAGCGGGCTGCGGATGTTTCTCTATGTGTCGGTCTTAGGGGCTGTTGTCTCCGCCCTGTTTGCCAATGACGGAGCGGCGCTCATTTTGACCCCGATCGTACTGGCGATGGTGCGGGCTTTGAATTTACCTGAAAAGCTGGTTTTTCCTTTTATTATCGCCGGAGGATTCATCGCCGACACCACCTCGCTTCCGCTCGTTGTAAGCAATTTGGTCAATATTGTATCCGCCGATTACTTTCATATCGGATACATTGAATATGCATCACGCATGCTGGTGCCCAACCTTTTTTCTCTGGCGGCAAGCATTTTGGTGCTGTATCTCTATTTCAGAAAAAACATTCCGAAACGGTATGACACCGGTCTTGTGAAACATCCGGCATCCGCGATTAAGGATGAACGCCTTTTCCGGTTATCGTGGGCTGTGCTGGCCGTTTTATTGATCGGATATTTCGTCAGCGAACTGCTGTCGATACCCGTTTCCTTCGTTGCCGGCTCCATCGCGGTCATTTTTCTCATTCTGGCGCAGCGAAGCCCCGCCGTCCCTGCGAAACAAGTCATCAAGGACGCCCCGTGGGCCATCGTGTTTTTTTCTGTCGGCATGTATGTTGTCGTGTACGGCTTGCGGAATGCCGGACTGACGGATCTTCTTTCTCAGCTTATACAGAAAGCGGCGGATCACGGTTTGTTTGCGGGCACACTCGGAATGGGGTTTATCGCGGCGATCCTCTCCTCCGTTATGAATAACCTGCCGACGGTGATGATTGACGCCATAGCCATCAGCGGAACGGAAACTCACGGGCTGATGAGAGAAGCATTGATTTACGCGAATGTTATCGGTTCGGACCTCGGGCCGAAAATCACGCCGATCGGATCGCTGGCGACGTTGTTATGGCTCCACGTGCTAAGCCGGAAAAACGTGAAAATTTCCTGGGGAATGTATTTCAAGACAGGTCTGATATTAACCATTCCGACGTTATTCATCACCCTGATCGGACTTTATTTATGGCTGTTATGGCTCGCTTGAGATGAAAAACCTTTTAAGTTGAATCTTAAAAGGTTTTTTTGTGTCAAAAATCCGAAAAGTAAAACTTTATATTTTAAAAGTATAGACATTTAATTTCAAAAGATTATAATATTCATGAAAACGTTTTAACTTTATGAAAGAAGGGATTCCTCATGAAAAGAATTTTATTAGCCTGCAGCTCAGGCATGTCCACCAGCCTTCTTGTTACGAAAATGCAGAATTACGCCCGCTCCATCGGTGAGGAAGCCGAGATTTGGGCAGTCGGACAGGATAAAGCAAAAGAAGCGCTGAAAGACGCAGACGTCGTACTGATCGGCCCGCAGATGAGTTTTTTAAAAGGTGAGCTTCAAAAAGATGCGGACCCGCTTCACATCACCGTTGATGTGATTGACATGATGGCTTACGGCATGGGAGACGGCAAAAAAGCATACGAACAGGCCGTTGCCTTGATAGAGAACAAATAAAGGAGGCGATAAGCATGGAAACGTACACGGATGAACAGATCAGTTTTCAGCTGATTCTTCACAGCGGCAATGCCCGCAGCAATATTATTCAATCGATACGCGCTTATAAAGACGGCCGGACAGATGAGTCAGACACCTTTCTGACAAAGGCTGAAGAAGAACTGGGGAAAGCGCACGACATCCATTTTCAGATGATTCAAAAAGAAGCCGGCGGCGCCAAGACGGATGTCTCTCTGCTTTTTATGCATGCTGAAGATCACTTAATGTCAGCGCTTTCAATGAAAGAGCTCGTCAAAGAAATGCTCGACTTATTTCAATCAAAGAATTTATAAAAAGCCGGGGGTGAAGACGTGTTTGAGAAAATCAGCCAATTCCTTGTTCCGATCGCGGGAAAATTAAACAATAACCGCTACTTGCAAGTCTTACGGGATGCTTTTATGCTGGCGTTTCCGCTGACCATTTTCGGTTCGGTGTTCGTCGTGCTGACGAACCTGCCGTTTTTAAACAAAATCATGAGCAGCTCCGCCCTGTCTGTCTTTCAATCCGGGTTTGGCGGCGCTTCGACGGCGACGATGGGGATTATGTCCATTTTTGTCGTCTTCGGGATCGGCTATTACCTTTCCAAAAGCTACGAAGTGGAGGCCGTATTCGGCGGAGCGATCGCATTGGTTTCTTTTCTGCTGCTCACCCCGTTCGTTTTAGAGCCGGAAACGGGCAAAGCGGTCGCAGGCGTCATTCCGGTTGACCGGCTTGGAGCAAAAGGGATGTTTCTCGGCATGATAACCGCTTTTTTGTCAGGTGAAATCTACAGAAGAATCGTCCAGAGAAACTTAACGATTAAGATGCCTGCCGGTGTTCCTCCGGCTGTTGCTAAATCGTTCGCCGCATTGATTCCGGCTTTTATCACGCTTACCGTCTTCCTCTTGATCAATGCGGCTGTCACCCAGATCTTTCACACCAATCTGCATGATGTCATTTATCATACGGTTCAAGCCCCGCTTGTCGGACTTGGAAGCGGCATCATTCCTACATTAATCGCTGTTTTCTTTATTCAGATTTTATGGTTTTTCGGACTTCACGGACAAATCATTATCAATTCCGTGATGGACCCGATTTGGAATACATTACAGGTCGAAAATTTGGCTGCGTATACAGCGGGAAAAGAGATTCCCCATATTATTTCTAAGCCGTTTATGGAGATTTACACCGTCGGAATGGGCGGAACCGGAATGACATTGGCCATAGTGATCGCCATCTTGCTTTTTATGAAAAGCAAACAGATGAAACAGATATCCAAACTCGGTCTCGCGCCGGGCATTTTCAACGTCAATGAGCCGATTATTTTCGGTTTGCCGATCGTGATGAACCCGATCATTATCATTCCGTGGGTGATCGCGCCGATGGTTGTCACACTTGTCACCTACCTGGCCATGTCGGCGGGGATCGTGCCCCCTCCTACCGGCGTGACCGTGCCTTGGACCGTCCCCCTTTTCATTAACGGGATTATGGCGACCAATTCCGTCATGGGCGGCATTATGCAGCTGGTCAACCTCTGTATTGTGTTTGTCATCTGGTTCCCGTTTCTTAAAGCGCTGGACAAATTAAACATGGCAAAGGAAAAAGAAGCTGAGACCGAGCAGCATGCCCGGGATGACAGCATGAGTATGTAATCAAAATCGCAGTAAGGGAGAGAAATCAATTGACTGAATCAAATATTCAATATCGTTTTCCGGAAGGATTCTGGTGGGGGTCTTCCGCCTCCGCCACCCAAACAGAAGGCGCCGCTGACAGAGACGGAAAAAGCCAAAACATATGGGATTACTGGTATGAAAAAGAGCCGAGCCGTTTTTTTAACGGCGTCGGCCCCGGCGACACGTCACGTTTTTACGATCAATACAAGGAGGATATCCGGCTGATGAAAGAAATCGGCCATAACTCCTTCCGGCTGTCTATTTCCTGGTCAAGATTGATTCCGGACGGAACCGGCGAGGTCAATCAGAAAGCGGTCGCGTTTTATCAGGACGTCATCGATGAAATGCTTGCCCATCGCATTGAGCCGTTTGTCAATTTGTTTCACTTTGACATGCCGCTCGCCCTTCAGCGTAAGGGGGGCTGGGTCAGCCGGAACACCGTTGACGCGTTTGAACATTACGCCAAAACCTGCTTTTCGCTATTCGGTGACAAGGTGAAAAAATGGTTCACTCACAACGAGCCGATTGTGCCGATTGAAGGCGGCTACTTATATGATTTTCATTACCCGAATCACGTTAATTTTCAAGAAGCGGTGCAGGCCGGTTTCCATACCCTGCTGTCGAATGCAAGGGCTGTCAAAGCCTACAGAGAATTGAAACAGGACGGACAAATCGGAATCATTCTGAATCTGACGCCTTCTTATCCGAGAAGCTCACATCCAGAAGATGTCAAAGCGTCCCGGATTGCCGACGCCTTTTTCAACCGCTCATTTTTAGATCCCGCCGTAAAGGGCGAATTTCCTGAGGAGCTTGTCGAGATTCTCAAGGCGGAAGGCTTTCTGCCGCATTATGAGAAAGAAGATCTCCGCCTCATTCAGGAGCATACGGTCGACCTGTTAGGCGTGAACTACTATCAGCCGAGGCGCGTCAAGGCAAAAGAACATGTTCCGAATCCGCATGCCCCTTTCCTGCCTGAGCGTTTCTTCGATCCGTATGTCATGCCCGGCCGGAAAATGAACCCTCACCGCGGGTGGGAAATTTACGAAAAAGGAATCTATGACATTCTCACCAATCTCAGAGAACAGTACGGAAATATCGAGTGTTTTATTTCTGAGAACGGCATGGGAGTAGAAGGCGAGGAACGCTTCCGCGATGAAAACGGCATCATTCAGGATGATTACAGGATTGAATTTATCCAGGAACATCTGAAATGGGTGCATCGGGCCATCGGAGAAGGTTCAAATGTAAAAGGCTATCACCTGTGGACTTTCATGGACAACTGGTCTTGGACAAATGCTTATAAAAACCGCTACGGCTTTGTATCTGTCAATCTGGAAAACGGGGGCGAACGGACCGTCAAAAAAAGCGGCCGCTGGTTCAAAGCCGTTTCCGATCAAAACGGATTTTAACAGATGAGGAGGGACGGCCATGCTTGGAGGTATTGAAGCCGGCGGCACGAAATTTGTCTGTGCCGCCGGACAAAGAGACGGCACCATTCTGGACAGAGCAGAGTTTCCGACGGGAGAACCGGATGACACACTCAGACAGGTGATCCGTTACTTTACAGATTTCCCGATAGACGCCATCGGCATCGGGTCGTTCGGGCCGATTGATATCCGTCCCGACAGTCAAACATACGGGTGCATCACCGCGACGCCGAAGACAGCCTGGCGGAACTGCCCTATTCTTCAAACGATCAAAAGCGCTCTGGATATTCCCGCAGGCTTCACCACCGACGTTAATGCGGCGGCGCTTGGAGAAGCTTCTTTCGGCGCGGCCAAAAACGCGGACAGCTGCCTCTATTTGACGGTCGGCACAGGCATCGGCGCGGGCGCCATCATGAACGGCAGATTTGTTCAAGGGCTGTCTCATCCTGAAATGGGCCACATTTATGTCAGAAGACATCCGGACGACGGCTACAAAGGCAATTGCCCATACCATACAGATTGTCTGGAAGGCCTCGCGGCAGGCCCCGCCATTGAGAAACGCTGGGGGAAAAAAGCATGTTTGCTCACGGATCAGCAGGAAGTGTGGGAGCTTGAGGGCTATTATATTGCCGAAGCGCTTGTGCAGTATATTCTCATACTTTCGCCGGAAAAGATCATTCTCGGCGGAGGCGTCATGAAGCAGCGGCAGCTGTTCTCTTCTATCCGTCAGCACGTGAAAAAGCGGCTGAATCAATATATTGATCTGCCCGACATTGAACACTTCATCGTTCCCCCTCAATTAGGGATTCACTCCGGCGCGGCCGGTTCGCTCGTATTGGCGGAGCGCGCATTAAAGGCGGCAAACCGGGAGGCGGAAAAATGACGAAACTCTTATTTTTGGAACCGGTTTTTAAAGAAAGATTATGGGGCGGGACGAAGCTGCGCGATACATTCGGGTATGAGATTCCTTCTGAGCGGACGGGAGAGTGCTGGGCGATTTCAGCTCATCCGCACGGTACTTCCATTGTGCGGAACGGGCCTTTTTCCGGAACATCATTACACCGTCTCTGGAATGAACACCCTGACCTGTTCGGACATCCGAAAGAGGACGCCTTTCCCCTGCTCACAAAAATTCTTGACGCAAATATGGACTTATCCGTGCAGGTTCATCCGGATGACGCATATGCACATCGGCATGAAAACGGAGAACTCGGAAAAACGGAATGCTGGTACGTGTTGGACTGCAAAAAAGACGCGGAGCTCATTTTAGGGCATCGCGCCCAAACGAGAGAAGACTTCGTTCGGCTCATTGAACGAAACGAGTGGGATCACCTGCTCCGCCGCCTCCCCATTAAGCCCGGCGACTTTTTCTATGTCCCGAGCGGCACACTGCACGCTTTATGTGAAGGTACGCTCGTTCTTGAAATCCAGCAAAGCTCTGATGCCACCTACCGGCTTTACGACTATGACCGGACGGATGGGAACGGGAATAAACGCGAGCTTCATCTTCAGAAAGCAATTGACGTAACAGACATTCCCCATACCGATGAAAATGTAAAAAGCACAAAGCATCAGATCGGAGATGCTCTTATTACAACACTCGCAGAAACACCTTTCTTTTCAGTTTATCAATGGGATGTGAGCGGAAAAGCATCATTTCCCGCACCCGGCCGGTATTTACTCGCAAGCGTCATGAAAGGACGCGGAGAACTGGATGGATGCCCCATTCACAAAGGCGATCACTTTATCGTGCCGGCGGATTCCGGAGATTTTGTTATAGAAGGAGATTGTGAGGTTATCGTTTCACATCCTTCATCATCTTAAAAATCAGGAGGTCTTTTATATGCTCAAAAGGTTAGCAGTCTGCCTGTCTATCGTTTTATTACTCTTAGGAGCCGCCAGTCCGATATCAGCTCACACCGTTTATCCCGTCAACCCAAATGCCCAGCAGACGACAAAAGATATCATGAACTGGCTGGCGCACCTGCCCAACCGTTCAGAAAACAGGGTCATGTCCGGGGCGTTCGGCGGGTACAGCGATGTCACTTTTTCAATGACAGAGGAAAACCGCTTAAAAAACGCGACGGGACAGTCTCCCGCCATCTACGGCTGTGACTATGGGAGAGGATGGCTTGAAACAGCGGATATCACCGATTCTATCGATTACAGCTGCAACAGCAGCTTAATCTCATACTGGAAAAGCGGCGGCCTCCCTCAGGTCAGCCTGCATCTCGCAAATCCGGCTTTTCCATCCGGAAACTATAAAACGGCCATCTCAAACAGCCAGTACAAAAACATCCTGAACCCTTCAACTGTTGAAGGAAAACGGCTTGAGGCGCTGCTCAGCAAAATCGCCGACGGCCTTACTCAGCTGAAAAATCAAGGCGTCACCGTTCTGTTCAGACCGCTGCATGAAATGAACGGCGAGTGGTTCTGGTGGGGGCTGACAGGCTACAACCAAAAAGACACGGAAAGAATCTCGCTGTACAAAGAGCTTTACAAGAAGATATACCGCTATATGACAGAGACAAGAGGGTTGGATAACCTTTTGTGGGTGTATTCGCCGGATGCCAACAGAGACTTTAAGACAGACTTTTACCCAGGCTCATCTTATGTGGATATTACCGGTCTGGACGCTTACTTCACTGATCCGTATGCGATATCAGGCTATGATGAAATGCTGTCTCTGAAAAAACCGTTTGCCTTTGCCGAAACCGGTCCGTCCGGCAATATCGGAAGCTTTGATTATGCTGCTTTTATCAATGCGATCAGGCAAAAGTATCCCGAGACCACGTACTTTTTGACATGGGATGAACAATTAAGTCCGGCGGCCAATCAAGGCGCGCAAAGCCTTTATCAAAACAGCTGGACGCTGAACAAAGGCGAAATATGGAACGGCGGGTCCTTGACGCCGATCACGGAATAACTGCTTCTTTTGAAAATCGGTTTTAAGAAACGGCTCTGCTGGGCATATTGTTACCGTTCAAAAAGGAGGGTTCAACAATGGAAAATAACAAAAACAGCGAAGAAACGCTTTCCAGTAAGACGACCGGTAAAGGCGACTCAGAAGACACGCTGACAAACCGGCAGGGCCATCCGGTCACTGACAACCAGAATGTCAGGACAGTCGGCAATAGAGGACCGACGACATTGGAGAATTATGATTTTTTGGAGAAAATCAGCCACTTTGACCGCGAACGAATTCCCGAGCGCGTCGTTCACGCGCGCGGCGCCGGGGCACACGGATACTTTGAGGCGTACGGAAGTTTTGGAGACGAGGAGATTTCTACATACACAAGAGCGAAAGTGTTTCAAAAGAAAGGAACGAAAACTCCGGCGTTTGTGCGGTTTTCTACCGTCAACCACGGAAAGCATTCCCCGGAAACATTGCGTGACCCCCGGGGGTTTGCCGTTAAGCTTTATACCGAAGACGGCAACTGGGATCTGGTCGGCAACAACTTGAAAATCTTTTTTATCCGTGATCCGCTGAAGTTCCCGGATCTTGTGCACGCATTTCAGCCTGATCCTGTTACGAACATTCAGGACGGCGAGCGTATTTTCGACTTCATTTCCCAATCACCGGAAGCGACTCATATGATCACTTTCTTGTTTTCGCCGTGGGGCATCCCGGCCAACTACCGGCAGATGCAGGGCTCAGGCGTCCATGCCTACAAATGGGTCAATGAAGAAGGAAAAGCCGTGCTCGTCAAATATCACTTTGAACCGAAACAGGGCATCCGCAACCTGACACAGAAGGAAGCGGAAGAGATTCAGGGGAAAAACTTTAACCATGCGACACAGGATTTGTATGAAGCGATTGAAAAAGGCGATTACCCTGAATGGGAAGTGTATGCGCAAATCATGACTGATGACGAACACCCCGAGCTGGATTTTGATCCGCTTGATCCGACCAAGCTGTGGTATAAAGACGATTTCCCTTGGAAGCCGATCGGTAAATTGGTTCTGAATAAAAACCCGGAAAACTACCATGCCGAGGTGGAACAAGCGTCATTCGGAACGGGCGTGCTTGTGGACGGCCTTGATTTTTCGGATGACAAATTACTTCAGGGGCGGACATTCTCCTATTCAGATACCCAGCGGTACCGCGTCGGCGCAAACTACCTGCAGCTTCCGATCAACTCGCCGAAAAAGCATGTCGCCACCAACCAGGAAGGCGGGCAAATGCAGTATCGGGTCGATCGGGCAGAAGGACAAAACCCGCACGTCAACTATGAGCCGTCCATTATGGGGGGACTCAACGAAGCAAAGCAGGATGGGAAAGACCATACACCTCATGTCGAAGGCGATGTGATGCGGGAGGCGATCGACCGGTCGAATAACTTCGGCCAGGCCGGAGAAACATACCGCAGATTTTCGGAATTTGAACGGAACGAATTGATCACGAACCTGGTCAATACGCTTTCTTCCTGCCGGAAAGACATTCAGGATCAAATGATTGAGAATTTCACAAAAGCAGATCCGGACTACGGAAAACGTGTGGCGGAAGGGCTGAAAAAAGCCGCCGAAAGCAACAGCGGCGGGCCGATCGGCACTACTGATACAGCACAAGCCGCAAAACAGGCTGAACAGGAAAGCCATCCGTCTGATCCGTATTAAATAAAAAAACAGGACAATCGGGGACTGACCCCATAAGATGAGACAAATAAAAACACCTTCAAGTTTGAATACGGATGATTGTTATCCGAAATTAGACTTGGAGGTGTTTTTTCTATGGGGACAAGAGTGAGTTATCCGGTTGAAGCGAAACAGAAGGCTGTAGAAATGAGATTGGCAGGCGTACCTATGAAAGAGATTATGCAGGAGTTGAATATTAAGAATAAGACACAGGTTCAGACATGGGTTAGATGGTATAAGGCTGGTGATACACATCGATTCGAACAGCCTGTTGGAAAGCAATACACTTACGGAAAAGGTCCGGAGTATTCTTCCGATTTAGAGAAACTGCAGGCAGAGATTCGTTACCTGAGACAACAGAATGAAGTTTTAAAAAAGTACAACGAATTGGAAAGGAAGTTGATAGCGAAACGTCAGTCGAACTTGTAGAAATATTGCACAGCACAATGACCGTACAGGATATCTGTATTCATTTAGGTATCTCTCGAGCGTCTTATTATCGTTGGAAGAAGAATCTGATGAAGGATCATCCCAAGCGCCATTTGGAAAAACAAATCGGCACGTTGTGCCGAGAGCACAAGTATCGATATGGATATCGAAAAATCACAGCCATACTAAAAAAGAGAATGTGTATTAACCATAAAACGGTTCAACGTATTATGCAGAAAAATCAATGGCAGTGTCGGGTTAAGGTGAAAAAGCGCAAGAAGGATGGGCAGCCATATGCCGTGGTCGATAATATATTGGATCGGAACTTTCAGTCTGATCGTCCTCTTGAAAAACTAGTAACAGACATCACATATTTGCCTTATGGACAGAAACAATTGTACCTTTCCAGTATATTAGATTTATACAATGGAGAAGTGATTGCTTTTACTATTGGGGATAAGCAGGACACAGCCTTTGTCTTACACACACTTGATCAGCTGCCCGCACTGCCAGAGAACTGTGTGTTACATAGTGACCAAGGTTCTGTGTATACATCTTACGAGTATCAAAAAGCTGTTAAAACAAAAGGCATTACCATGAGCATGTCCCGCAAAGGGACGCCCGCTGATAATGCCTCCATCGAATCGTTTCATTCCTCGCTAAAGTCTGAAACGTTCTATCTTAACAGCATTGATCGAACTACGACTGCCATCGTAGAACGCACTGTCATAGAATACATTCATTATTATAACAATATTCGTATTCAAACCAAACTAAACAACCAATCACCGATAAACTATCGGCAATTGGCTGTTTAAAAGGTGTTTTGACCCCTGTCTCAAAAACGGGGGGCAGTCCCATCGCGTCCTGTTTTTTTTTGAGCTAATTCAGCTCCTGTATATTCTGCTCCGCCGCGGCCGCAAATACTTTCGGCTCCGGACGGTCAAGATCTTCATGGAATAAACTTACTTTGTGAATCTGCCGGTTGTCATACAGATGAAAGTAGTAGTTCCCGGTGTCACAGCACATGACCGACGTATACTGCGTATAATCAATTTCATTCTCCTCTGTGATCACCGCGCCTTTTGGAATATTCACATTGGACAGCACGTGAAAAGCGGCCGTAACGCCATCCGTTTCATGAGCGGCAGGCTCTAAATGCTCTTTCAGATAAGCGGCTCTGATAAATCGGGATGGCGGCGTGTAATCACCGGGAAGCCCGATCGTTCCAGATCCTTGGCCGAAAGCGGTTAATGTCATTCCGCCCAATGTTTTGCTTTCTGACTGCTGCGGCCTGATTCCGATATAATGGCGCAGATTGGTCACATGCCAAGGAAATTCCGGACTGTTGGTCATCACTCCGGGTTTGTTGTCATATACTTTCATTCCCTCCGGTGTCGGCTCGATGACAATGCAGCCGCCCGTGCGGTCTGATAAAATCCAATGAAGAGGCAGCACCGTATCCAATAACATTAACTTCTTCTCTACAATCGTCAGCATTGAGAGCTTTTCCTTTATGTCTTCAAGAGATTCACAGTTTGATAAGGCCCAGGTGACAAACTCATGAGGAGCGATGTGACAGGTGCCCTCCCGTTCCGCTTTCTCGTATCCCGCAAAGCCCGGAAAATACAGCGTCGCACACGACAGCCCTTTTTCATTTACGCCGTCGGCAAACAGAACATTGCCGAGATTTCTCCCCATGCCGATAAATGCGTATTTCGTCTTATGCATCCTGCCGTCAGCTTCGCTTTTCCAGCTGTACTGACGAGGGTAAAGCACGATGTCCGTACCGAGCTGAAATGCAAAATCCATCGTTCGCGCCAATAGGTGATTACCGTCTGTCGTTTTCAATGTAAGACTTGTACACATATTATCAATCCCCTTTTCATTAATGAAATTTACACAAAGTAAACTATTCTTCCAGCTTAACGAATAATGGCTCCATTCGTCAAAAGATTGACACATTTCTCCTTAATACATATTAGTCCGTAAGCATATCCATGCCTTTTAAACCCTGGCAAATCGTTTTGGCGGCAGTGTTTGTTCCGTTTTTCAAAAAAACTTTTGAACGGCTGTCAACGAGGCTTTACAATGTTTTTCCTGCATGCTGGAATTTGTAAACGGCAGGTCAATCTGTTAAGCTATGTCTTTATGTTAAAGAAGAACATACGGAGGAGATTATCTATTGAAAGTAGAAAGGCGAACGATTGAACATATTCCGCATGACGAAAGACACGGAAAGGCTAAAGATTTATTCCCCGTCTGGTTCGGGGCTAATATGCATATTACGACGTTAGTCACAGGCACACTGCCCGTTACAATGGGGCTCGATCTCTTTTGGAGTATCGCCGCCATTATTATCGGAACCTTTATCGGCGCAATCTTTATGGCGTCTCATTCCGCACAAGGACCTCAGCTCGGAATTCCGCAAATGATTCAAAGCCGCGCGCAATTCGGCGTGATCGGAGCGATTCTGCCCCTCTTTTTGGTCATGTTTATCTACCTGGGCTTCTTTGCGAGCAGTACGATTCTCGCAGCCGGTACACTGAGCAGCTTTGTACCGATTCCGGCTTCATGGTGTATTATCGGCTTAAGCGCCATCTGTTTTTTACTCACGATCTACGGTCATGATCTGATTCACAAAATGCAGAAAATCCTCTCTTGGACCTCCTTTGCCGTTTTTTTTGCTGCAACGATTCTTATTTTTCAACTGCCGATTCCTTCAGGAAGCTGGGTGCCCGGCTCATTAGATCTGCCTGTTTTTCTAGTGGCGGTCAGCGCGGTGGCCACATGGCAGCTGGCATATGCGCCATATGTCGCAGATTATTCCCGTTATCTGCCGGTCAAAACACCGGCATCGCATACCTTTTGGTACAGCTACGCAGGTACGTCAGTCAGTTCCATCTGGATGATGCTTCTCGGCGCCATTTTGACGACGGCGCTCCCGGAATTTACCGCTAATGCGGGAAATGAGATTGTCCGATTGTTTGGTCCGTTTTCCTTTATTATGCTGATCATCGTCCTGTTCGGGCAAATGGCGATCAACGTCTTTAATTTATACGGAGCCTTTATGTCAACGACGACTACCTTAGAGCCGTTTTTAAAACTGAAGGTGACGCCGAAAACGAGAGTGGTAATGATCCTTTGTGTGACGGCAGCAGGTACTGTATTAAGTCTCTTGGGCCAAAGCAATTTCATGGAACTGTTTTTAAATTTCATCTTTTTCATCAGTTATTTCTTAATTCCATGGACGGCGATCAACCTCGTGGATTACTATTTTATCCGCCGCGGAAAATACCACGTCAAATCGATGTTTGACGTCAACGGACAATACGGCAGGGTCAATTGGATTACAGCGGCCGCCTTCGTTTTGTCGATTATATTAGAAATCCCGTTCATCAATACATCCTTTTACATTGGGCCGCTCGCTGAAATATTCGGCGGAGGCGACATTGCCTGGGTCATCGGCCTGGCCGTTCCGTCGCTGCTGTATTATGTCCTAATGAAATCAAGGGTAAAACAACAAGAGGCGCCTTCTCTATGAAGACGCCTCTTCTTTATTCATATTCATTCCATACACGCGGCAGCAGTTCAGAAAGTTCGTGCGCCAATAAGGTATGGGCGGAGCGCTCTTTCGTCCATAACTCCGCACATTCGCCGTGAAGGCGGACGGCGTTCAATACGGCATGTTTCGGGTCTTGATGACAGCACAGCATGCCGAGAATCATTCCCGTCAGCGTGTCGCCGGTCCCCCCTTTTGCAAGCGCGCCGTTTCCGGTTGTATTTCTGCGGCATTCCCCGTCGGGAAAAGCGATAATGGTTTCGTTTCCTTTCAGGACAATCGTGGCGTGAAGCCGCTCCGCCCATTCCGCGGCATATCCCGCTCTGTTCTGCTGAATTTCTTGAATCGGAAGGCCTGTCATTCTGGAAAATTCGCCGGGATGAGGCGTCAAGATCACAGGGGCTTTCCTCTTTGGATAGGTTCTTTTCGTAATGGCGCCCGCGTCCAGTATGACGGGATAATCGGCAGAAAGCAGCTGATCAGCCGCCTGCTGCACTTCGTCATTTTGAGGAAGGCCCGGCCCGATGGCAGCGGCCCGGATGGTTTCCCCGGGCTGGCCCGCCGCGGCTTTTTTCCAGCCGTCACGCCAGTACGTCGCTTCCGGCAGCACCGGGACGATAAGCGGGATGACGCCTGCCGATGTACCGATGACGAGCTTGCCGACACCGCTTCTCATCGCGCCCAATCCGGCCAGAAGGGCGGCTCCCGGCATGTCATCGCTCCCGGCCAGCAATAACGCCGTCCCGAACGTTCCTTTATGGCTGTCTGCCTCCCGTTTCGGCAGCGTATCTTTCACATCCTGTTCCGTCCAATCCATTATATTCATCTCTGTACCTCCTCTTCTGTCTCCTATTTATATTCCAAACAAGAAGAGATTTTAAACCGCACAAAAAAACAGCCGCTCGTTTGCGGCTGTTTATGTTCTGATCGGAACATCAAGACGGTAAAGCTTCCGGTACCGTTCGTTTTCTGCAAGCAGCTCTTGATGGGTTCCTTCCATTTCTGCTTTTCCATTTTCTAAAAAGACGATTTTATCAGCTGTTTCCACACCCGCTAAATGGTGTGTAATCCAGAGGATCGTTTTCTCTTTAAAGACATCAAAAATCGTATCAAGCAATTCGCGTTCAGTGACCGCATCAAGACCGACCGTCGGTTCATCAAGGATAATGACCGGCGTGTCTTGGAGCAGAATACGGGCAAGCGCGATCCGCTGCCGTTCCCCGCCTGAGAAACGAATCCCAGTCTCCTGCACGGACGTTTCATATCCGTCAGGCAGTGATTCAATATAATCATGCAGCTTCACTTGCCGAGCCGCACGCTTAACATCTTCATCACTCGCCTTGCCGTTTCCGAGCCGGATATTGTTCATAATGCTCGTGTTAAAGAGATGAGGTTTCTGATTCAAAACGGCCACCGCTGAGGAAATCTGCTCCTGCACGGCCGCAGTTTCCAGCCCGTTCAGCATCACTTTGCCCGAATCGGGAACTAAGGCACCTTCAATTAAAGCGAGAGAGGTCGACTTACCGGAGCCGCTCCTGCCGAGCAGCGCCATTTTTTCACCTTGGCGGAGAGTGAAGGAAAAACGGTCAAGCACATGACTGTGCTGATCATAAGAAAACGTCACGTTATCAAATGTAAGTGTCACATCAGATACATCCAGTTTCTCATCCGTCTGCTTCACCTCACGACTTCGCAGCTCCGGAGCCGCCTGACTCATTCTTTTGATGGAATCCTGATAAGAAGGCACTTCCGTCAGCGCATCCGAAAGGGGCAGAAACGCCTCCGTCAATGGAAATACGACAAGCACAAAGGCTGCGATCATCGTGTTGGCTATGCTGCCGTCCGCATACTGACCAGCCGTCCAGAACAGCATGATCAATATGAAGCCGCCGACAAGACATTGCGCGGCGAGATCACGCCATCTCGTAAACCGCTGACGTTTGCTTTCAAGGTCAAACCATGCCTTCTCTTTCTCTTCATAAGAGGAAATAAAGGCCGCCTGGCGTCCCGAGAACATCCAGTCGCTCACGCCGAGCACGGCATCTGTCAGCCGGCTGTAGAGCGTATTCCGGCCGCTTTTCAGCCTCATGTTTTTCGCTCTCGTCACAAGAAGCGACACAACCGGAAACATTACAACCAATATAAACAGGTAAATCGCCGCAAAAGCGGCAAACGGCCAGGAATAAAAGCCGAGTCCGATAACGGATGCCGCATACAGCAGCAAAGCGGAAACCGCAGGGAAAATCGTTTTTAAAAACGCATCCTGCAAATGCTCAATATCCTCAGCCAAAATGCCGAGCATGTCGCCCGTCCGAAAACGGGATGAAAGCATGAGCGAGGCCGGCTCCAGCATATTGTAAAGCCGCACCCTCATGTCGGACACGATTTTCAGAATGATATGGTGCCCCGTCAGACGCTCGGCGTACCGTGAGACTGAACGGGCAATCCCGAAGGTCCGCACGGCTACAATCGGAACGTACACCAGCAGGATATTCTCAGGCCTGGTCGCCGACTTAGAGATCAAAAAACCGGAAGTGAACATGAGAAAGGCCGCCGAAAAAATCGTCACCGCGCCTAAAAAAATCACAAGAACAAACAAACGGGCATTTTGCTTCATATACGGCAGAATCCATTCTTCTTTTCTCATGTTCTTTCCCCCAGTTGCGCCTTTACAAGTTTGGCGTATACGCCTTGTTTCGCCATCAATTCGTCGTGGGTGCCGATTTCCGCCACCGCGCCGTCATCAAGCACGATAATTTCGTCCATCTCAAGCATCCAGTGAAGACGGTGAGTGGCCAGAAAAACAAGCTTGTTTTCAAACAGGTCTTTCATCGTTTCTTTTATTTCATATTCTGTTTCAATATCAAGGTGAGCGGTCGGCTCATCCAAAAGGAGAATCGGCCGGTTTCCTAAAAAGGCTCTGGCCAGCGCGACACGCTGAGCCTGCCCTCCGCTGAGCGCCCGTCCGCCCTCGCCGATCCGGCCGTCAAGACCGCCGGGCAGATCACGGATCAGTCCGGAAAGACCCGCCGATCTAGCGGCCTGCGCCGTTTCCTCACGCGAAGCATCAGGATGATAAAACCGGATATTATTCAAAAGCGTGTCATCAAAAATATACGGGTGCTGCGGAATATAAAGCAGCTGCTTCTGCCAGCCGTCCGACTGCAGATGTGAGCGGGATTCACCGTTTACCTTGATCTCACCGGACGCAGGCTCTAAAAAGCCGCCCAGCACATCAATGAGTGTCGATTTTCCCGCACCGCTTTCCCCGATAATCCCGATTTTCTTCTTCCCTTTGAAGGACAGATGAAATTCAGACATCGATTCTCGGACGGACAAACGCGTAAGCTGTAATTCATCCCCGTCAGTCCACGTATCAAGTTTGAGCGGCTTTTCTTCTTTAAAACCGGGCTGCGCCAAAATCGCTTGAATGGTTTTCCCCGCCTCCTGCCCGTTTAACGTCGCGTGGTAATCATTTCCCACTTCGCGGACCGGGAGAAAATATTCAGGCGCGAGAATGAGCGCGGTCAATGCCGGCCCGAGCAGAATTTGTCCGTCTATCAGCCGCAAGCCGAGAAACACCGCCACTGTCGCCACCGACAGCATCGTAAAAAAGTCCAGGGCGAATGATGATAAAAACGCGACCCGGAGCGTGCTCATCGTCGCCTTGCGGTATCTCTCACTGACATGAAAGATATTTTTACTGTGTGATTTGCTTAATCCTAAAAACCGCAATGTCTCCAGTCCGCGGAGCGAATCCACGAAATGATTGGAAAGCGTCTGATAGGACTTCCATTGGCGATCGGCTTTTTTCTGTGCCACAAGTCCGAGCAGAATCATAAATACAATCAAAATCGGAAGCGCAAGAATCAGAATCAATGCCGATGTTTTATCCTGAAAAAACACGTAAATAACAACGGCCGCCGGCACAATCGCCATGCTGACCATTTTCGGCAGAAACAGCTCTAAATAACGGCGGAACTGGCTGATGCCTTCCATCGCCAGCGTCACCATCCGGCCTGTCCCCTCTTTTTTCGCAAAGCGGGGGCCGAGACGGAACAATTGCTCAAGAAATCTTTTTCTTAAGTCTGCGCCGGTTTGCGCGGCATATTGGTACACGATTTTCTGCCGGACCGTTGTCACCGCATGCCGGACCAAAAACGCAAGCAGGAAAAAGCCGATAACCGGATAAAGAGAAGCAATCCGCTTCCCGTTAAATAATCCGGTTACCGCCTGGCTCAGCCATTCCGCCTGCAAGATGATGGCGGCCGTTTGTATAATCGTTAATCCCGTAATGATCGCAAGAATCCGCTTCATTCCTTTATAAAGAAACAGGTCTTTTCCCATTAATAAGTCATAGGCTCCTTATGGCTGACGCGTTTCCGGAAGACATAATAGCTCCAGATCTGACTGCCGATGACAAACGGCAGCAGAGTCAGTGCGACAATTGTCATGACCTTAAGTGAATAATCACCGGAAGACGCGTTAGCTACTGTTAAGTCATACGCGCTTTTCAGCGAGCTGACCATGACGCGCGGGAACAGAGAGATAAAAATCATCGCAACTGTCAAAGCAAGACCCGCGCCGGTCATACCGAATGCCCAGCCGTCTTTTTTCTTGCTCATGAACACAATGGCAAGAACGTTGCAGATGACTATCAGCACGAATACCGGAATCGTGATGTTTGCCCGGCGTGTAAACATATCCGTATCGTATGCAGACATCGCAAAGAAAGCAAGTACAACAAGAAAGATAACACCGATTACGCGTTTTGCCATTTTTCTCGCACGCTCTTGTAAATCACCGATCGTGCGCAGGGTGATAAACATTAAACCGTGCAGGAATGAAAGAAGGGTGACGGCCGCACCGCCAAGAACGGAATACACGTTCACAATATCTGAAAAACCTGCGTGAATGTTCATATGTCCGTCAATCGGCACACCGCGGAACAAGCTTGTGAAAATAAGTCCGAATACAAATGGCGGGATAAGGCTGCCGAAGAAAATCACCCAGTCCCATGTTTTGACCCATTTCAGATTATTCACTTGGCCGCGGAATTCAAATGCCACGCCGCGCCCCATCAAGGCAAGAAGAATGATGATAAACGGAATGTAATATCCGCTCAGCATCGTCGCATACCAGTTCGGGAATGCCGCGAAGATCGCTCCCGTACCTGTGATAAGCCACACCTCATTCGCATCCCAGAACGGGCCGATGGTGTTAACCAGCACTCTGCGTTCTAATTCATTATGGCCAAGAAATCGGGTCGAAATGCCGACACCGAAATCAAAACCCTCTAAAAAGAAAAATCCGACAAACAAAACTGAAACGAGTATAAACCAAAGATCATGAAGTGACCCCATGGTAGACCTCCTGACTGAACGGATCCGTTGACACAGGAACATCCTTATGATCATCATGGTCCGCACCTTTTTTAATTTCACGAACGAATAGGAAAACAAGCAGCGCGCCTAAAATCAAGTACATGACGCCGAAGCTGATAATTGAAAACAGCAGAGATCCCGTCGTTACGTTAGGAGAAACGGATTGTGCGGTCGTCAATTGTCCCATGACCGTCCACGGCTGGCGTCCGATTTCAGTCATAATCCAACCGGCAGAGTTCGCAATGAATGGAAATGCGATCAGTGCGATCATGCCCCGTAAATACCACTTGCTCGTATGAAGCTTTTTGCGGCGGTTCAGAATAAAGCCGGCAATCGCGGCAAATATCATAAGCGCGCCCGCGCCCGCCATAATGCGGAAACTCCAGAACGTCGTTTTAACAGGCGGGATATAGTCGCCTTTTCCGTACGTTTTTTCGTATTCTTTTTGAAGTGTTTTCATCCCTTTCACACTGCCGCTGAACTTCTGGTAAGCCAAGTAGCTCAGTGCGTAAGGAATTGAAATTTCTGATGTGTTTTTTTCTTTATTCGTATCAATATTCGCAAAAGCCGTCCACGCGGCAGGATCACCGCTGTCATCCCAAAGCGCTTCACTGGCAGCCATTTTCATCGGCTGCGATTCCATTAAATGCTCAGCCTGCATATGTCCGCTGAACGCAACGCCGATACCGGCGATCAGACCGACAATCATCGAAAGCTTGAAAGATTTATGGAAGAAAGGCACTTCTTTTTTCTTCAATAATTTAAATGCGCTGACACCGGCGATAAAGAAAGCACCCGTCGCAAGCGCCCCGAAAATGACGTGAGGAAATTCAACCCAAAGCTGAGGGTTTGTCAAAAGCGCCCCGAAATCATTCATTTCCGCGCGGCCGTTTTTAATCGCAAAGCCGACCGGCTCCTGCATGAATGAGTTTGCCGTCAAAATCCAGAAAGATGACATAATCGTTCCGAAGGACACAAGCCAAATGCAAAGCAAATGCACTTTTTTAGATAAACGGTCCCAGCCGAAAATCCATAATCCGATAAAAATAGACTCCATAAAAAACGCCAAAAGCGCTTCAACCGCAAGCGGAGCTCCAAATACATCTCCGACAAAACGGGAATAATCAGACCAGTTCAATCCGAACTGGAATTCCTGAAGAATCCCTGTGACGACGCCGACAGCGAAGTTAATTAAAAAGAGATGCCCCCAAAATTTAGCCATTTTGAGATAGGTCTCTTGTTTTTTGACAACATAAAGCGTCTCCATCAAAGCAACCATAAACACAAGCCCGATAGACAAAGGCACAAACAAGAAGTGAAACAATGTTGTAGATGCAAATTGAATGCGGGCTAATACCAACTCACTCATGATGTTTTTCCTCCAATCTGGTAAATTGCTCAACATTTCACAAACATAGAAAAATCATTGCTCGGTATTTCACAAAAAATGATATATTTGCTCAATGTTTCACAAATTCGTCAAAACTATTGAAATATCAGCCTGTACACCCTGGGGGACAGCGGCTGTCATAGAAATGATTCAATATCATTACTTTACAACGATTCAGCCTAAAAAAAAAGATCAATATACCTAAAATAAGGCTGAAATTGTGACCGATTATTGTCGGATTTGTAGAGATTTTATGTCAGCACCTAGGATATTTGTCCCTTTGATATCGTACCTCTTTTTTATTCGTGTGGCGAACAAAATGCTTTTCTCGATGAAAAAGCCCGCCAAATCGCCATTTTAAGAAAGAAAATGTGAAGAAAGCATGCCCTCTAGTAAATTCATAATATATGAACAATTTAAATTTTTTAGTATACTTTAAATGGGGATATTTTTTCACTACATAACGACTGGGGGAACAAGCATGGGAGAACTTCAACCAAAATTGCAAACGGATTCAATCCAAAAACAGGAACGGACTGATAACTGGTTTGCCAGAGCAATGAATATAAGAATCGGCATTATTCCTCTTCCTATCTATATCCTGCTTTTCTTGCTTATTACGGTGTTTGTCATGAGCCGTGATGTAAAAAGCGACATTCTGACATCAATTGCCGTCATGAGTTTTTTCGGATTTACCTTCGGCCAGATCGGAAAATCCATTCCGATCGTGCGGTCCATCGGCGGCCCTGCGATTCTCGCAACCTTTATTCCATCCGCTGTCGTCTACTACCACCTGCTTCCGAAAGACATTATTACTTCAACAACAGAATTCACGGAAAGCTCCAACTTTCTCTATCTATTTATTGCCGGTATCGTCGTCGGCAGTATTCTCGGGATGAAAAGAGAGACGCTCGTCAAAGCTTTCGTCAAGATTTTTATTCCGCTGATCGCCGGCTCGATCGCGGCCGCCATCGTCGGCTTATGCGTCGGGACGCTGCTCGGGCTCGGCTTTCAGCACACACTGCTTTATATTGTCGTTCCGATTATGGCGGGGGGTGTCGGTGAAGGCGCGATTCCTTTATCCATCGGCTATTCCGATATTATGCCGATGTCCCAGGGAGACGCCTTTGCGCTTGTGCTGCCGTCCATCATGCTCGGCAGCCTGTGCGCCATTATGTTATCGGGTTTGCTGAATGTCATCGGGAAACGCAAACCGGAATGGACGGGCAACGGGAAGGTTGATAAGTCTGATCATTCCGCTCCCGCATTGGAACAGCCGGCCAATGATAAAACGTTTGATTTGTCCTTTTTCGCTTCGGGCGGTATTTTAGCGGTTTCCCTCTATTTGGTCGGCATGCTGGCGCATGATTTCTTTCAGCTTCCGGCTCCTGTCGTGATGCTCGTCCTTGCCGTTCTCATTAAGCTGTTCAGGCTGGCGCCGGCTTCAATTGAAAACGGAGCCTTCGGCGTCTCGCGCTTTTTCTCGACAGCCGTGACCTATCCGCTCTTATTTGCGATCGGCGTTTCAATGACACCGTGGGACAAGCTGATTGCGGCGTTTACGATCAGCAACATCATTACCATTTTATCAATCGTCGTCACGATGATGGCCGTCGGTTTTCTGACCGGAAAATGGCTGAATTTGTACCCGATTGAGACGGCAATTATTAATGCCTGCCATTCCGGCCAGGGCGGCACCGGCGACGTCGCGATCTTGAGCGCCGCTGAACGGCTTGAGCTTATGCCGTTCGCCCAAGTGTCGACCAGAATCGGCGGAGCGATTACCGTGAGTGTCACCCTTCTGCTGCTTCATCAATTCTATTAAACTGAAAAAAGCCTCCGCATATGCGGAGGCTCTGTTATTTCATCACATTTTGAATATAAGAGCCAAACGCCGCGCCGGACATGCCCGGCGACACACGGACGCGGTGAAGCCCGTAAAGCCCCTGATCTCTTGACGCCGCTCCCGGCTCCGTCGTGACCGCCATACGGTAGCCTGACGCGGCGGCGGCTTTTAATGTTTCCTTATTATATCGTCCGACAGGGTAGCTGATCATAGACGTCCGCTGCCCGAACATTTGATCAAATAAACGCTTAGAGTCCTTCATTTCACGTCGCTGCTGCTGCGGTGTGAGCCCGTTCAATTCGAGATGGTTCATCGTATGGCTCTGAATGGAAATGCCGTGGGCGGCCATCTCCTTCATCTGCTTCTCAGTCAGATGATTCTTATGCCCGATATAGTTTCCGATCATAAAGATTGTCGCTTTCATCTTGTATTTCTTTAAAATGGGATAGGCCGCTTTCACATTGTCGGTATAGCCGTCATCAAATGTGATCAGAACACATTTTTCACGCGGCTCCTTATCCTCCGTCAGCATCAGATAGGCCTCTTCAGGAGTCATCGTATAATAGCCGTGATCATGAAGCCACTTCATATGCTGCCGGAATTCTTCCTTCGGCACACGCAGGCTGTTTCCCTCAGAAATGCTGTGGTACATCAGAATCGGCAGTCTTGCCGTTCCTTTCGTTTGAACCCAGGCGGACGTATCCGGCTCTTTTTTGATTTGGCGCTTTACAGACTTTTTATCGTGGTGCGCTTCTGCCTTCGGAATGCTTTGTTCGGCGCTTGCCTCATGGCCCGAGCAGGCGGCAAGCGTAAACACGGCAGCCAAAAGGCACATGCACATGATCATGCGTTTCATCGTTTTCCTGCTTTCTGTCTTCTATTTACTTTTTATATCGGTTATGCGTCATAAATTGTTACATCAAAAAAGCCGGACATCCAGCTGTCCGGCTTTGCGTTATGAGCGGATTCTGATTTCTGTTTCACTGTCAAAAAAGTGAGCTTTATTCATGTCGAAAGCGACGGTCAATTCCTCACCGGCACGTATGTCATGGCGGGCGTCAATCCGGGCGATAAAATCCTGATCCCCGATCCGGGAATAAACCATAATTTCTGACCCGAGCAATTCTGCGACATTGATTTTAGCTGTGATGGATGAATTCTTATAGGATTCTACCACAATCAGCTCGTCATGTATGTCTTCCGGGCGGATACCGAAGATAACATCTTTGCCGGCATACCCTTTTTCCCGGAGCATTTTCATTTTCCCTTCCGGCACGCTGAGAGCGGCCGAACCGATCTGAATGGCGCCGTCCGTCAGCTTTCCTTTGAAAAAGTTCATCGCTGGGGAGCCGATAAACCCGCCGACAAATACGTTTTCGGGATATTCATACACGTCTTTCGGGGTGCCGATCTGCTGAATTTTTCCGTCCTTCATGACGACGATGCGTGTCGCCATCGTCAGTGCTTCTGTTTGGTCGTGCGTCACATAGATTGTGGTTGTTTGCAGCCTTTGATGCAGCTTAATAATTTCTGCCCGCATCTGCACCCGAAGCTTTGCGTCCAGATTTGACAGCGGCTCATCCATTAGAAACACTTTGGCGTCCCTGACAATCGCCCGGCCTAATGCAACCCGCTGCCGCTGCCCGCCGGAGAGCGCCTTCGGTTTACGGTGCAGATACTCTGTGAGCCCAAGCATTTTCGCCGCTTCTTCGACCCGTTTTTTTATCTCAGGTTTCGGCATCTTCCTCAGCTTCAGACCGAAAGCGATATTATCATAGACCGTCATGTGCGGATATAACGCATAGTTTTGGAACACCATGGCAATATCCCTGTCTTTAGGAGCGATGTCATTCACTCTCGTGTCACCGATATAGAAATCACCCTTCGTAATGTCTTCCAGCCCGGCAACCATCCGCAATGTTGTCGACTTGCCGCACCCCGACGGACCGACAAACACAATAAACTCTTTATCTTTAATATGAAGGTTAAAATCATCGACAGCCGCTTCTTTTTGATCGTAATACTTATAAATATGCTCCAGCCGAAGTTCCGCCATGTCATCTCCCCCTTTTTGTAAACGCTTTCTTTAATAGGATTGTAACAGCGTCAGACGGCGGCGGATATAGGCAATGTTCATAAAAAAAGTCCGCTGCCTTCGTGCACATTTCCCATTTAATGTGATTTTTCATACTGCAGACAAATGAAATAAGCCAGCAGGGCGCCCCGATATGTCTTAATATCAATACCCGAGCGTTCGGCAAATTTATCAATCCGATATTGAAGACTGTTGCGGTGCAAATGCAGTCTTTTCGATGTGAGCGACATGTTCGAGTTATGTTCAATAAAAGTCTGAATCGTATGCTTCAGCTCCGGTTCTTTCTGAAACAGCAGCACCGCTTCTTCGTGAAGCAAGGCTGAGAGCTTTTCTCTGCTTTCTTCCGTGAGCATGGCCGGAAATACCGTTTCCGCGGTCAGCGTGCTCAGCTGCGGGAGATAACGCCGGCCAATCTGACAATATTGCTGTTCTCTCCGATAATGAAGGCGCAGACGTTCTCCCGCGCCATAATACCTTCCGATGAAAAAACGGACACTGAAATAAAAATCGCCTTCGAGAATCTTCACAAAAGATGCGATGTCATCCGAATCTGGCGCTTCCAGCTTTTCTTCCTCCACAATCACGCCCTGATCCCTTCCCGTCCGGACAACTGTATATGAAACCGGCCAGAAATGGCGCAGCGCTTCCGTAAATGCCCCCCAGTCCCGTTCTCCCAATAAGTCATAATGGATAAAACGGACACGAGGCTCCTTGACATCAGGCACCGGGCCTTCTTCCAGCAGAAACCGCCGCCACCTC
Organism: Bacillus sp. JNUCC-21; assembly: GCF_041222765.1. NCBI lineage: Bacteria > Bacillati > Bacillota > Bacilli > Caryophanales > Bacillaceae > Bacillus > Bacillus sp. JNUCC-21. Next base: position 3,989,042 of record NZ_CP166019.1, read on the forward strand.
TTTGCTGCCGCCGTCTCCGGAAAAAAATCGCCTTTTTCTTCAGCGGGCGTCAAAAGTGATTCCAGAAGCAGTTTCTCCTTCGGGGTGATATCCTCCTTCGGAATGGCGACATAGACCCGCCTTTTCTCATCATAAAAGCAAAAGACATCCTCCGCCGTACAGCACTTATCAGACAACACAGCCCTCGGGTAAATTGCCAATAACGGGTTCATATGCGCTCCTCTCTATCGCTCTATCATATTTTCAGTATAAAACGTCCGGCCGATTGTATCCACTTCGTTTTAAGAAACAGCTTTCAGGCTATTTCCCGGGAAACGGATCATAACAGCTTCTGCCGGCATAAGAAAAAAACCCTCCGCGCCGGCAGAGGGATCCTTTTTATTTAGAGATATCGACGAAGCCTTCACCAAAGACGTCACGCACATCATGAACAATGACAAACGCTTTTGTATCACAGCTTTTAATAATTTTTTTGAGCATGGAAAGCTCTTGTTTCTGGATGACGATATATAAAATTTCTTTCGACTGCCCCGTGTAATTTCCTTTACCCGACAGCAGCGTAACCCCTCTGTCCATAAGCGTGTTGACCTGTTCGGCGATTTCGTGCTTATGCTCAGATATAATCGTCACCGCTTTTTTCGTATTCAGGCCTTCAATGATAAAGTCCATCACCTTCGTTCCGATGTACAGCATGACAATGGTAAACATCATTTTTTCCGCACCGATGATGAAATAAGAACTGAAGACGACAATCAGATCAAAGAACAAAAGCGCATAGCTGATATTCCAATCGAGATATTTGTTCGCAATCCTCGCCAAAATGGCAGAACCCGCAGTCGTGCCTCCGACTCGAATAATGATCCCGATTCCGACACCGGCAAACACACCCGCAAAAATAGTATTAATAATGAGTTCATGTGAAGGCGAGTGCCAATCATGCGTCAGATGCAGAAACAGTGAGTTGGCGACAACGGTAATGATCGTATAAAGCGTTGTTTTTCCGTCTAAAAATTTGTATCCGATAATCAATAAGATTCCGTTCAAAATGATATTCGTCACCCCGGGCGACCATTCAAACACATAGTACAAAATCAGGGTGATTCCCGTTACCCCGCCCTCTCCAAGATCATTCGGAATGGCGAATAAATTAACGGCCAAAGCAAAGATAAAAGCCCCAATAATCAGCATCAGCACATCCAGCAATCTCTTTTTCATCCCAGACACTCCCTTTATATAAAATCAAAAAAGCCCGGGAGAGCACTCTTCATTAAAAGAGCAGAAACTCCCGGGCTTTTATCCCAACGTGTCACAGCAGGAACCTGCTGTGTGTTTTCTCTCGGTCCAGACCAATTCAGCATTGCGGAACCCTAGAAAACCACTGTTTTTTATGTTCAGTTTTTGTATATCTTTCAAGATTATACGGGAAATCACGAACATGTTCAACCACTCTTTTTTCCATAAACGTATAAAAAATTCGAACGAACTGCCGATACTAAAAAAGGTCCTTAAAATACATGACTAAAAAATCATTAAAATACTTTTTTTCTCAAAATATTATTGACTATAGGTTATTTTACAGGCATTATAGTATGTAGTTTTCAAGAAATAGTTTACATAGGAGGAAATATTATGGCAGGCAACCTGGTGTCTTGTAAGGCATGCGGCAAAGAAATCGCTAAAGGCGTTAAAAAATGCCCAAACTGCGGTAAAGATCAGAGAAACTTTTTTATGAGACATAAAATTATCACATTGCTTCTGGCAGTAGTGGTTATTATCATTCTCGTAAACATCGGCGGCGGAGGCGGATCTTCATCATCTAAAACCGCGTCTTCAAAAGCTGCGGAATCCAAGGAAAAACTGTATAACATCGGTGACACTGTTAAGACTGAGAAAACTGAAGTTACTGTTACGAAAGTCGAAAAAAGAGATTCAGTAGGCTCTCAATTTGTCGAGAAAAAAGCGTCTGACGGCGGCGTTATCGTAGCTGTTCAATACACAGTTAAAAATGTTTCAAACAAGCCGTTAAGCTCTTTCTCCATTCCAAGAGCGAAATTAGTAGATTCTAAAGGAACATCCTATGATTCAGATATTGATGCTTCTTCAAGCTATGCAACAGAAACAAAAGTAGACAACAGTAAAATTTTAAGTGACTTGAACCCGAACATTAAAGTTACTGACGTAAAAGCTTTTGAAGTTGATAAAAACGCATACTCTAAAGGCACTTGGAAATTAAAGTTCAGCAACGATGTTGAAGTGAAAATTAAATAATGACCGTAATAAAAGAGACCTTCACCATTTGAAGGTCTCTTTCTTTTTACACCTTTTGGTACCCGTTCACATTGGAGGACTGCCACTTCCAAGAGTCGGCGCACATTTCTTCAAGCCCGCGCTTTGCTTCCCAGCCTAATTCAGCCTTTGCTTTTGCCGGGTCTGCGAAGCATGCGGCGATGTCTCCCGGGCGCCGGGCGGCAAAACGGTACGGCACTTCTTTTCCCGATACTTTTTCAAACGCCTTGACCATCTCAAGAACGCTGTAGCCTCTTCCCGTGCCGAGATTATAGGCATCCGCGCCTGTTGTGTTCAGCACCTTCTCAAGCGCTCTGACGTGGCCCTCGGCAAGGTCAACGACATGGATGTAATCCCGCACGCCGGTGCCGTCCTTTGTCGGATAATCATTGCCGAACACCTGCAATTGCTCAAGCTTGCCGACAGCGACTTGTGCGACGTACGGCATTAAATTATTCGGGATGCCGTTCGGGTCTTCTCCGATCCGCCCGCTCGGGTGCGCGCCGAACGGATTAAAGTAGCGGAGCAGCGCAATGCTCCATTCAGAATCCGCTTTATGCAGATCGCGTAAAATCTGTTCCAGCATCAGCTTTGTCTGCCCGTAAGGATTGGTCGCGCTTAATGGAAAATCCTCAGTGATCGGCGTTGTTTCCGGAACGCCGTAAACCGTCGCTGAAGAACTGAAGACGATTTTTTTCACACCGTGTGCCTGCATGGCTTCACATAAAATAAACGTCCCCGTCAGATTATTATGATAATAACGGAGCGGAACAGCCACAGACTCACCGACGGCTTTTAATCCCGCAAAATGAATGACGGCTTCAATCTCATTTTCAGCAAACACCCGGTGAACGGCGTCACGGTCAAGGAGATCCGCTTCATAAAATACAAGCCCTTTTCCGGTAATGTCTTTCACACGCTCCAATGCTTCCGGTGAACTATTTGACAGATTATCCAAAACCACGATGTCATAGCCGCCGTTTAACAGCTCGACACATGTGTGGCTTCCGATATAACCCGCTCCGCCTGTCACTAAAATCGCCATGAAGAAAGCCTCCCCTATTGAATGAATTGACCATATTATATCGGTTTTTTCTTCCTCAATCATCCATTTCCAAAAAGTTTAATCGTTTAGTCATCGTTTCTTCATAATTTGTTTTCATTCGCGTAAAACACAGAGCCTTCGATTCAAACCGGTTGCGAAATAGAAATCCCTCCCCCGCGCATGGTAAGATAAGACAAAGGAGATGACGGTATGAAAAAAGAAATCATTGAACGCTTTACCTCTTACGTAAAAGTCGATACACAGTCTGACGAAAACAATGAAAACTGCCCTTCAACCCCCGGCCAGCTGACATTGGCCAACATGCTGGCAGATGAATTAAAGTCGATCGGCATGACAGACATCACAGTCGATGACAATGGGTACGTCATGGCGACTCTGCCGGCAAATACGGATAAAGACGTGCCGACTGTCGGTTTTCTGGCTCACGTGGACACCGCGACCGATTTTACCGGGAAAAATGTGAATCCTCAGATTATTGAGAGCTACGACGGACATGATATCGTTCTGAATGACAAACTCAATGTCGTCCTGTCGCCTGAGCAATTCCCGGAGCTCTCCCGCTATAAAGGCCAGACGCTGATCACAACAGACGGCACGACGCTGCTCGGAGCCGACAACAAAGCGGGCATTGCCGAAATCATGACGGCAATGGCGTACTTGATCAAACATCCGGACATCAAACACGGAACGATCCGGGTCGCGTTTACGCCCGATGAAGAAATCGGCAGAGGCCCTCACAAATTCGATGTCGGCCGCTTCAACGCCGCATTCGCCTACACGATAGACGGAGGCCCCCTCGGCGAACTGCAATATGAAAGCTTTAACGCAGCCGCCGCAAAGCTTACTTGTTACGGAAAAAGCGTCCACCCGGGAACGGCGAAAAACAAAATGGTCAACGCTTCAAAAATCGCGATGGAATTTCATCACGCGCTGCCGAAAGAAGAAGCGCCGGAATATACGGAAGGGTATGAAGGCTTCTATCATTTACTTTCCATGAACGGAGACGTTTCTGAAGCCGCCCTGTCGTACATCATCAGAGACTTTGACAGAGACCGCTTTGCAGAACGAAAAGAATATATGCAGAAAACCGCCGATGCGCTGGCGGCCAAATACGGCAAGGAAAGCATCAAGCTTGAACTGCGTGATCAATATTACAACATGAGAGAAAAAATCGAACCGGTCAAAGAGATAGTCGATGTCGCCTATCAAGCCATGAAAAACCTCGATATCGAACCGATTATCGAACCGATCCGGGGCGGAACCGACGGATCACAGCTCTCTTACATGGGGCTGCCGACACCGAACATTTTTACGGGCGGCCAAAACTTCCACGGAAAATATGAATACATTTCCGTCGATCATATGGAAAAGGCGGTAAACGTCATTGTTGAAATCGCCAGGCTCTTTGAAGAGCGCGCTTAAAACCAAAGCCCCCTGCTTTGGTTTTTTTCTTTCACATGAAACCTTTCCTTCTTTCTTTCCGTATATAAGGTATGAATTGGAAAGAAGGAGTGAAGACTATGGCAAGAGGGACTGTAGCGAAAGAATTGAAAAAAACCTTAAAAGACCCGCGTGTTCTGGAGACGAAATCAAACCCGTTTAAAAAGCTGCGGAAAATGTTCAAACGATTTTTTTAAGATAACATCTCGTTTTCTTTAAAAAAATAAAGAAAGCGCTGTCATCCCGCAGTCATCTGTTAGAAGCAGTTATTTTGCATATGATAAGGTTTTTTAGGGTACTGAATAACACAAGGCAAACGAAAACACTGAAGTAGTTAATTAGACACTTACAAAAATAGTGAAAAAGTTATATAAACGATCGTCATTCATCAGCCGATACAATCTATAGAACCACAACAAGAGCAAAACTTCTTCAACCCATAGTCATTTTTACGGAAAATGACGTTATTTTTTAAAAAAGTGACAATTGTTTGAATACTTTTCGTTTGTTTTTTCGTACAATAATAATACCAAAACTTTTTTTGGGAGGTATGTAAAATGATGCTACTTATTTTTGCTGCTTTGACAGGGTATCTTGTTTTCTCTTTCAGTAAGGACAACCGCCGGAAAACGCCAAAGACAAGCCCGCTGGTGACAGCTGCCGACACGAATAACATCATTGATTTAAATGCGATCCGTCAAAAACGCCGGATGCCGCTATCATAAAAACGACAGCTGCCGCAAAATCGGCAGCCTTTTTTTATGTACCCGCCCGATATGAAACCAACCGCCTCCTTTTTTCGTACAACATAAAAAAGGAGTTTTTTTATGTACCATTTTTACATCAAAGAGCGAATGTTTACGTTTAAGAATCGTTTTCAAGTGTTTCTTGAAAGCGGAAAAGAAGTCTACAATGTTGAAGGAAAGCTGTTTTCATTCGGTGATGAACTGAAGCTGACTGATTTGGACGGCCGCACGCTCGCCAGCGTCAACCAGAAACTGATGTCGCTCGTTCCCCGTTACGAGATTTCCGTCAGCGGCAAACCCGTCTGCCAAGTCATCAAGAAAGTCACGTTTTTCAAACCGAAATTTGAAATTTCCGGACTCGGCTGGGATCTTACCGGCGATGTGTGGGGCCGGAATTTTCAAGTGACAGACGGAAAATCAAACCGGATGACCGTCACCAAATCATGGATGAGCTGGGGCGATTCCTATCATTTGCAGATTGAAAAGGAAGAGGATATCGTTCTTTGTCTCGCGATCGCCATTGTGATAGATATGATTCTATTTGAGGGTGATAAATAAAAATATTTATCGAAATATATTGACAATATAAGATAATATACTAAGATTAAGAGTATTACAGTTTATTCTGAAAAATAGCATATTTCCTTATCAAGAGAGGTGGAGGGACTGGCCCTATGATACCCGGCAACCGCTGTTCAGCAGAATGGTGCTAAATCCTGAAGATAAGGTTGAGATTTGCGGACGCAAGCTCTTCCCTATCCGAGGGAAGAGTTTTTTTATATTTCATCAGGAAAGAAGGAATCGTTCATGTCACAGCAAAACACAGAACAACCATTGCATACGCTTCTAAGAAAAAACCCGCCGTTTCGCGCGGATCAGGTCGGAAGTCTGCTGCGGCCGGCGGCTGTGAAGCAAGCCCGCCTGCAAAGAGCGGCGGGTGAGATTTCGGCAGAACAGCTGCGCGAAATCGAAAACAGAGAAATCATCCGCAGTGTGAAAAAGCAGAAAGAAACCGGCCTCAATGTCGTGACTGACGGCGAATTCCGCCGTGCCTGGTGGCATTTTGATTTTCTCGAAAATTTAGACGGCGTCGAAGCGTTTACGCCTGAAAGCGGCATTCAGTTTCACAACGTACAGACGAAAGCGCGCGGCATTAAAGTAACGGGAGATATTGATTTTTCTCAGCATCCGATGCTCGAAGATTATAAATTCCTGCACAGCATTGCCGGCGATGCTGTTCCGAAAATGACCATCCCAAGTCCGAATATGCTGTTTTTCCGCGGAAAATTGGAAAAAGCGTCCTACCAGAATGATTACAAACAATTTCAGCACGATGTGTCAAAAGCGTATAAAAAAGCGATTCAAGCTTTCTATGACGCCGGGTGCCGCTACCTTCAGCTCGATGACACCGCATGGGCCGTTTTCTTATCAGAAGCGGGGCTTCGTCAGATTGAAGCTTTCGGCACGACGCCGGATGAGCTGCGCAAGCTGTTTGCCGCTTCCATTAATGACGCCATCAAGGATCGCCCTGACGATCTGAAGGTTACGATGCATATCTGCCGCGGCAACTTCCAATCCACATGGACGGCTGAAGGCGGCTATGATGCAGCGGCTGAAACGATTTTTGACGGGCTTGATCTTGACGGATTGTTTCTGGAATATGATGATTCCCGCTCCGGCGGCTTTGAACCGCTCCGTTATGTCAAACGCTCTGATCTTCAGCTTGTGCTTGGCTTGATTACGTCGAAACATGGCGAACTTGAAGACAAGGACGCGATTAAACGCCGGATTGAAGAGGCTTCACAATATGTCAGTCTGGATCAGCTTTGCCTCAGCCCGCAATGCGGATTCGCCTCCACTGAGGAAGGAAACCTGATCACAGAAGAACAGCAATGGGCGAAACTGCGCCATGTCGTCAACATTGCCGGTGAAGTCTGGAAATAAAAAAAAAGACACGCGATTAGCGTGTCTTTTCCGTTTTACAGCGGATCGGTTCCGATTAAAATATCGATATCTATCGTGACAGCAGCCTCTTTCCGGCTGATAAACCGCTGGATGCTGTCATCAGTACATTTCCATGTTAAGGGCGTCATTTTCACAAGCCGCTCGAGGTCAGGCTGCGCTAAAGTCTTTGTGTAACACAGCCGTTTGCGCTCAAAGGTTTGAAAGCCCGCTTGGAATCGTCCGGCCGCAGAATCGGCGGTGTCATTCCGCCGAGGGCTGTCTCCGAAGAAGAATTCCCTTACTTCCTTCAAATAATCACGCCGCGGCACCGCTTTAATGACTGTGCCGCCCTTTCGTAAAAGCCTGCTGCATTCCTTGTAATTCCAAGGTGATAAAACAGACATCACGACATCAAAACGGCTGTCGGCAAACGGCGCATCCGCCACATCAGCGACGGCAAAAACCATATGATTCCCGAAGGCCTTTGCGGCATGCAGCACACCTTCTTTCGAGAGATCAATGCCGATTCCCGTCACGGAAAAAGCAGGCTGAAGCCATTTGCATACGGCGGCTAAATGAGACCCTTCTCCGCATCCCGCATCCAATACCGCCGCTGATGTTTGCGGAGATTGAATATGGGTGATGATGGCGGCGATCTCCTTTTGAACCGGCCCAAAAAATTCCCGGCTGTCAAAAAGCTCGCGTCTCGCTTCGAACAGCTGCCTGTCATAGCGGGTTTTGACCGATTTATTGAGGAAATTCACATATCCTTGTTTTGATATATCAAATGTATGCCCCTGTCCGCAAATCAAGCTTCGGTATTGTGAGACCGCCATGGCCGACCGGCATAGCGGACACCCGAACACGGACTGGCATGATTGCAGTAATTCCGCGCGTTTTCTTTTTATAGACGTCAAAAAAACACCTCATTCATTCGTTATTCCGATGAAATGAAAAAGGCATAGACAAATAAACCTTACCGAATTGGAAGGTTTAACCTATTCATCTATCCCTCTCATTATCTGTAACGAATGAACTGGATGATCACGAAAATGACCCCTTTTCTGCCGTCTTTTGAAGGCTGTGCCCTCAGATCCATTTTATCAGCTGCATCCCGTCTTTACAATGAACCAGAACGGTTTTCAGGTTTTTTATACCTTTATTATCCAATTACTTATGAACATCCTTTATTTTCTTTATTTATAATATAAATTTATTATTTTGAAAATATCTAAAAAGGTTGATTTTCAAAAATTGAAACGATAAAATACTGCTATCTCATGTAATATCGTTATTCTTGTATATGATCAGTAATATGGTCTGATTGTTTCTACCTAGTGCCGTAAAAGACTAGACTACAAGAAAGTTTGCATAAATTTGAACGAGTGAAAAGCATATGACGCTGTCTATTCTTTTCTTTTGGCTCTTATTTATCACACTTTCTGGCTTTCAGGAATTTGTGACGAATAAGAGCTTTTTTTATTTCCATAATACCCTTATAGGAGTTGCTCACATGTACTTTTTATTGAACATTGTCGGTCTCATTGTTGTCATGGCTGTTGTTTTCTTATGCTCTCCCAACAAGAAGAAGATTAAATGGCGTCCGATTGTCATGCTCCTCGTCTTTGAGTTTCTGATTACTTGGTTTATGTTAGGGACAAAAGTCGGCGGCTTTGTCATCGGGAAGATCGGCGCGTTCTTTACATGGCTGATTTCCTGCGCCAGTCAAGGGATTGCGTTCGCTTTTCCGTCTGTCATGGCCAATCCGACGGTTGATTTTTTCTTCAGCGCATTGCTGCCGATTATCTTCGTCGTGACCTTCTTTGATATGCTGTCGTATTTCGGTATTCTGCCGTGGCTCATTGATAAAATCGGCTGGCTGATTTCTAAAATATCCCGTCTGCCGAAGCTGGAGAGCTTTTTCTCCATCCAGATGATGTTTTTAGGAAATACGGAAGCTTTAGCCGTCATCCGCCAGCAGCTTGCCGCCGTCAGCAACAATCGGCTTTTGACATTCGGGCTGATGAGCATGAGCAGCATCAGCGGCTCGATCATCGGATCATACTTGACGATGGTTCCGTCCACTTATGTGTTTACAGCCATCCCGCTGAATTGCTTAAACGCGCTTTTAATCGCCAATATGCTGAATCCCGTGGACGTTTCTAAAGAGGATGATATTATTTACGTTCCTTCAAAAGCGGAGAAAAAAGACTTCTTCTCCACGATTTCTAACAGTATGCTTGTCGGCATGAACATGGTCATTGTCATTTTAGCGATGGTAATCGGCTATGTGGCGTTAACGGCCGCGTTAAACGGCGTACTCGGGCTGTTCATGCACGGGTTGACCATTCAAAAGATTTTCTCATACATCTTCAGTCCGTTTGCCTTCCTCCTCGGATTAGGCGTACATGACGCGATGTATGTCGCACAGCTGATGGGCATCAAGCTCGCGACGAATGAATTTGTGGCAATGGCCGATCTGAAAGGGCAGCTGAATTCACTTCCGCCGCACACGATTGCCGTGGCTACGACATTCCTGACATCATTCGCAAACTTCAGCACCATCGGTATGATCTACGGATCTTATCAATCTCTGCTTGATGGTGAAAAATCAGCCATCATCGGAAAAAACGTCTGGAAGCTGCTTGTCAGCGGAATTGCCGTTTCCTTATTGAGCGCGGCGATTGTCGGATTGTTTGTCTGGTAAAAGAAAAAAAGCGATACCGCTCCATTTTGGAGTGATATCGCTTTTTTTTATTGATAGACGGATGCAGGTACGAAAACGTCCCGGATTCCTGCCGCGTACGGCCCGAGATCATATTGTCCGAACACAACGGCAATGCCGTTTTTCGTAAAGAAAAAAGGTCTTTCATTATTCAGGATGATCTCTTGTTTTTTGACGTCCTGATCGAACAGATCGTCATGTTTCTTGATGTAGCCGTAAAGATAGTCTCTCGTCTTGTTAGCTTTCGTTTTTGTATTCAGCACATTATCGAGTGTGACCCGTTTTTTTGCGGCCAAGTCGTAATTAAAGGTCTGAACGGATGTCAGCCCGTGTGCGCCGCCTGTGTAACTGTAGTCTTCCGTCTGTATGCTGAGTTTGCCGTCTTGATTATACTTCACTTTGAAATCTGTTTGGTATTCCGCTTTGTAGCCTTGTTTTTCACCGTCTTTTTTGTTTTTCACATATTCTTTGTACGAGTTTTCAATATAGCGTTTGAAGTCCTGATTGATTTTCTTTTCAAAAGATGCGTTTCCCGTATTTGTGACCTCGGGGTATGTCAGCTGTTTTACATGCTTATACGTATGGCTTTTGACAACGGGCTTTGCGGTTTGCGCGGCCTCGGCTGAAGGCGCGAAACCTCCGAACGGCGCGGCTGTCAGCACGGTTAAGAGCACGGCTGCCATCATTTTGAATGCCTTTTTCATCACAACTCCTCCTTTTCATTACCGTTCCCTTTTTGAAAACGGGTTACACTCTATAGACAGCGCGGATCAGCAAATTGTTTCTGGGCCTTCTTTCACATTTTCTCCATGAAAAAAAGAGACATGGAAAATCCACGCCTCTTTTACCGTGAAGGTCTTTGCGCAATGGCTTCATAAACGGCTTCCGCCAAATCGGAGTTGCCGAACATCTCCAAAACGCCGATGACGGTTTGATCAGGAATCGGTTCTGATTCCTCCTTCGGCACGACAAGTTCTTCAGCCGTTTTTTGCAGCTCTTCGTTTAAAGGCTGTCCGGGATAAGCCTTGCTGTAAATGGCCATCGGATCAAGGTCATGATTGACGCACCATTGGGCAAACACCAAAATCATCATGTTTTCGTCACGCCGGTAATATTCTTCAAGTTGTTTTTCGGTAAACGGCTTCACTATCATTCGCTCCTCCAGAAAATCTACCCCTAAGATACACAAACACAGAGCGGAAGTAAACCAAAGATTATTTCACCATCAGTCAGAACCCTTTAAATAATGCAATGCCCTGACTCTCTAAAACTGTTGTCTGAATGTCCCGGACAGCGGGAGGTACGGATTTGCACGGAAGCAATTTTCGTTTTCTCTCAATATTAATGCTTCGTTCAGATATTTCACTTTCACAAGAAAAAAGCGCCCTTCTCAGGGACTGACCCCCGTTTTTGAGACAGGGATCAAAACACCTTTAAGCAGCCAGCTGTCGGTATGTGACCGGCGGCTGGTTGTTTAGTTTCGTTTGAATACGAATGTTGTTATAATAGTGTATATAGGCTTCGACAGTTTGTTCTACGATGGTCGTCGTAGTGCTTTCCAACCTGTCGAGGTAGAACGTTTCAGACTTTAGTGAGGAATGAAACGATTCGATGGAGGCATTATCAGCGGGCGTCCCTTTGCGGGACATGCTCATGGTAATGCCTTTTGTTTTAACAGCTTTCTGATACTCATAAGATGTATAAACAGAACCTTGGTCACTATGTAACACACAGTTCTCTGGCAGTGCGGGCAGCTGATCAAGTGTGTGTAAGACAAAGTCTGTGTCCTGTCTATCGCCAATCGTAAAAGCAATCACTTCTCCATTGTATAAATCCAATATACTGGAAAGATACAATTGTTTCTGCCCATAAGGCAAATATGTGATATCCGTTACTAGCTTTTCCAGAGGGCGATCAGACTGAAAGTTCCGATCCAATATATTCTCGGCCACGGCATATGGCTGCCCATTCTTCTTGCGCTTTTTCACCTTAACCCGGCATTGCCACTGATTCTTCTGCATTATGCGCTGAACCGTTTTATGATTCATACGCATTCCCTTTTTTAATATGGCTGTGATTTTCCGATAGCCATATCGATACTTGTGTTCTCGGCACAACGTGCCGATTTGTTTTTCTAAATGGTATTTAGGGTTATCTTTCATCAGATTCTTCTTCCAACGATAATAAGATGCTCGTGAGATACCTAAATGAATACAGATATCCTTTATGGTCATTGTGCTGCGCAATGCTTCTACAAGCTCGACTGGCGTTTCGCTATCAGCTTCCTTTCCAATTCGTTGTACTTTTTTAACACTTCATTCTGTTGTCTCAGATAACGATTTTCTGCCTGCAGTTTCTCTAATTCGGAAGAATACTCTGGACCTTTTCCATAAGAATATTGCTTTCCGACAGGTTGTTCGAATCGATGTGTGTCCCCAGCTTTATACCACCTGACCCATGTCTGCACCTGCGTCTTATTCTTTATATTCAATTCCTGCATGATCTCCTTCACAGGCACGCCCGCCAATCTCATTTCTACAGCCTTCTGTTTGACTTCAACCGGATAACTCACTCTTGCCCTCATAGAAAAACACCTCCAAGTCTAATTTCGGATAACAACGATCCGTTTTCAAACTTGAAGGTGTTTTTTGTTTGTCTCATATTATGGGGTCAGTCCCCTCATAAAAGGCGCTTTTTCATTCTTATATGTTTCTGCCCCAATGCCGGTGCTCAGCCACGGCCTTCAGAAATTGTTCATGGTTCCCGTCCGGAACAAGGCCGGGGCCGCTTTCGGTTCCGGCGGCGAGGGCGAGAAGTTCTTTTCCTTCACCGGAGGCGCCGATCGCTTTGTAATGGCTGAAAGCTTCGCTGACGAAGTCTCTGGCCGATTTTTGGGCTTTGAGGCTGTCTGTGCTTTGTTTTCCGCCCGGAATGAAAACAGCGTCGTACAGGACGGAATCCGCTGTCAGGAAAGTGGCTGACGCTTTCAGCTCCGTACCGTTTTCTCCCTTGATGGTTCCCAGCGCGGGGCTGATGATATCGGCTCTGACTCCCGCCTGTTTGCATGCGTCAAGCACTTGTTTGACTTTCTCATCAGAAAACCCGTGATCGGTTAAAACCGCGACCTGCCTTGTCGCTGCCGTCTTCACCGTGTTTTCCTGGCTTAAGGCCGGGGAAGTGAACGTTTCATCAGATTCACGGTCCTTCGGCGGCGGGTTCACGCCGATTCCTTTCGCAACACGCTCGGCAAGCCCGGCGTCGACGTGACTGAAGACATCAACCACCTGCTGCTGCACGTCCTTGCTGTTCACTTTTCCGACTTCAAAACAGAACGCGGAGATGATATGTTCTTTCTCGGCGGGAGACATGCTGTTCCAGAACATCTTGGCCTGAGAAAAATAGTCATTGAAGCTCTCACTGCGCTGGCGGATTTTTCTGCCTTCTACTTTTTCCTCGTAATGAACGTATCCGCCTTCTTCTTCTGAGGCCGGCGACGGATCATTGTTCTGCAGGGAATTTTTATGATAGGCGACGGGGCCCTTATTAATCGTCATCCGGTGGTAGCCGTCGTATTGGTTGTTATGGAACGGGCAGACCGGCCGGTTGATCGGAATCTCGTGAAAATTCGGCCCGCCAAGACGGATGAGCTGTGTATCCGTATAAGAGAAAAGCCGGCCTTGAAGAAGCGGGTCATTGGTAAAATCGATGCCCGGCACGACATTGCCCGGGTGGAATGCGACTTGTTCAGTTTCCGCAAAGACATTGTCCTGATTGCGGTCAAGGGTCATTTTTCCGATCAGCTTGACGGGAACCAACTCCTCCGGCCACAGCTTCGTCGGATCAAGGATATCGAAATCAAATTTAAATTCATCTTCTTCGTCAATCATCTGAACACCGAGCTCATACTCGACTTTGCCGCCGTTTTCAATCGTTTCCCACAGGTCGCGGCGGTTGAAATCGGGATCTTTCCCGGCAATTTTCTGCGCTTCATCCCATACGAGGGAATGAACGCCGAGCACGGGTTTCCAGTGGAATTTTACAAAGCGCGCTTTTCCTTTCTCGTTGACGAAACGGAACGTATGCACGCCGAAGCCCTCCATCATCCGATAGCTCCGCGGGATGCCGCGGTCAGACATCGTCCACATGACCATGTGAGCCGACTCAGGGTTATTAGCGACAAAATCCCAGAACGTATCATGAGCCGTCGCAGCCTGCGGCATTTCATTGTGCGGTTCCGGTTTTATGGCGTGAACGAGATCCGGGAATTTGATCGCGTCCTGAATGAAGAACACCGGAATATTGTTTCCGACGAGGTCATAGTTCCCTTCTTCAGTATAAAACTTCGTCGCAAATCCCCTGGCGTCACGGACGGTGTCGGCTGACCCCTTGGAGCCCGCCACTGTTGAGAAACGGACGAAAACAGGCGTTTTGACGGACGGGTCCTGCAAAAATTTCGCCCGTGTATATTCCGTCATCGGTTCGTACACCTGAAAATGCCCATGAACGCCGTACCCGCGCGCATGAACGACCCGTTCCGGAATCCGCTCGTGGTCAAAGTGCGTCATTTTTTCACGAAAATGAAAATCCTCCATCAGCGTGGGGCCGCGGACGCCCGCTTTTAAAGAATGCTCATCCTCAGACACGCGAAGCCCCTGATTGGTCGTCATTTTTTTGCCGCTGTTATCAGACCGGTACTGCTCCAGCTGTTCGTCCTTTGAGTGTTCATTTACTCGTTTGTTTTGATCATCACTCATGTCAGTTCCCCCTTTTAAAACGAAACATTCTACAGCACATTTACCCGCGGCGTTCTTCATATAAACTGCTGATCCGCTCATTAGGATTTTAGGTCTGTATTTACATATGCGGTCATACACATTTTGAAATAAGCCATTTTCACAGAAATAAATTGTGAAAACGCTTACCAATACAGCTGTTGAACAGGGGAGGTCATATCGTGCTTGCCATACTCGGTTTTGTGATGATGATTGTCTTTATGTATCTTATTATGTCTAACCGGCTTTCCGCTCTTATTGCTTTGATTGTCGTTCCTGTTGTGTTTGCCCTGATCAGCGGATTTGGCAAAGATCTCGGCGAGATGATGATTCAAGGCGTTACAGACCTCGCTCCAACCGGGATCATGCTGTTATTCGCCATCCTGTATTTCGGCATTATGATTGACTCAGGTCTGTTTGATCCCCTCATTGCCAAAATCCTATCGCTTGTCAAAGGGGATCCGTTAAAAATCGCCATCGGCACAGCGGTTCTGACGATGACCATTTCGCTGGACGGAGATGGGACAACAACGTATATGATTACAATTGCGGCAATGCTGCCCCTTTACAAACGGCTCGGCATGAACCGTTTGGTGCTGGCGGGGATTGCGATGCTCGGTTCGGGGGTCATGAATATTATTCCGTGGGGCGGGCCGACGGCGAGGGTTTTGGCTTCCTTGAAATTGGACACGTCAGAAGTTTTTACGCCGCTGATTCCCGCTATGATCGCCGGCGTTCTCTGGGTGATCGCCGTTGCTTATCTCCTCGGAAAAAAAGAACGGAAGCGGCTCGGCATCATTTCGATTGAACACGCGCCGTCTTCTGATCCGGAGGCAGCGCCGCTGAAGCGTCCCGCTCTTCAATGGTTTAACCTGCTGCTGACTGTTGCTCTGATGGCCGCGCTGATCACCAGCCTGCTGCCAATCCCTGTTCTTTTTATGATCGCGTTCGCCATCGCCTTGATGGTCAACTATCCAAATGTCAAAGAGCAGCAGAAACGGATTTCGGCACATGCGGGTAATGCGTTAAACGTTGTCTCAATGGTGTTTGCGGCAGGCATATTTACAGGCATTCTCTCAGGCACAAAAATGGTCGATGCGATGGCGCATTCTCTCGTTTCCCTCATCCCTGATGCCATGGGCCCGCATCTGCCGTTGATCACTGCGATTGCCAGCATGCCTTTCACCTTTTTCATGTCGAATGACGCCTTTTACTTCGGTGTGCTTCCCATCATCGCTGAAGCCGCTTCCGCTTACGGAATAGACGCCGCTGAAATCGGAAGAGCCTCCTTGCTGGGGCAGCCTGTGCATCTGCTCAGCCCGCTTGTGCCATCCACCTATCTATTGGTCGGAATGGCAGGCGTCAGCTTTGGCGATCATCAAAAATTCACCATCAAATGGGCCGTGGGGACAACGATTGTGATGACGATTGCGGCGCTTTTGATTGGGATTATTTCGTTTTAATTAAAAAAGGATTTCCGCCAGCGGAAATCCTTTTCTGTACATTATTTTTTTGTATAGCGCACCCAGTCATAATGAGCGTATAGCGGATTTACACCATTGTAGGAACCGAGCCAGTCATCGACACCTACCCCATTCCACAAGTTCATCATGATCTTTCCCGGGTTTGTCGGGATTTGGCTTGTCGCAGTATGTTTTAATTGCCCATCGACATACCATTTAATAGAGTTTGGCTGCCAATCGAACGCATACGTATGATAGGCATTGGCCGCGTCAAATCCGAGATCCGCAACCTTCTCATGGTTTCCCGCACCATTTGTATAATAGTTAAATTGAACCTTTGTCGTGTCTTTTCCTAAAAATTCGATATCAATCTCATCCCAAGGAGTGCCATCCGTTGGACCTGTATAAGTGAAGAACGATGAAACGATCCCTGTGTTTTTAGCCGGTTTCATTCTGACTTCATAAAGTCCGTAGCCATAGGTTTGAACGGAGCGGTTCTCCCCGCAGTCAAACTTGTTATAAGACGGACTTGTCAGCGCCAAACGCATTTCACCTGATGACGTCATTGATACATTATTTGCACGCCACGTGCAGTTGAACATATCTCCATTGGAATAACCATTTGCTTTTTGCCATAATCCGGAGTTATAGCTGTTAAAAGGTTCAAAAAACGATCCTCCTGTTTGAGCTGATGCAGTAGAAGTGATCGCACACAAACTCAAAAACAATCCAGTGACAAGAAGCAGCAGCACTCGTTTCATACGATAAAACATGTCGGCATTCCCCTTTCTTTGAAAGCGATTTCTTTATTGATCATACATGATTCTGTTAAAAGGGGACATCGGTCAGAATAATGATAATAATGAATCTTAAAAAAACCTAAATTACCATCAGCACAAACAGAAGTGATCAGTGCTCATTGTAATTTAGGTTTTGCCTGCTTATCAGTAACAATCCTAACAAGATCATACGTAAATGAAGAAAAAAATGCCAACGCTTTCATTATGCTTATTTGACTACCCTTTCTATGTGAATCGTTAAATACAGCAGCTCGTCACTGGTGAGCTTGTGTTCATACGTCCTCTCAATGCATGTTTGGATTTTCTTCGTGCATTCATACGCCCGATGGTACTTTTCTTTCACTGTCTCCAGCAAAAAATCGTCCTGGCTTTCCATATGTGTGCCGTTAAAAAGACGCTGCGCGAAAAACTTTAAGTGGGTGACAAACCGATAATAGTGAAGTGATTCCTCGTTGAAGTCAATCTTAAAATGGTATTTTACGATTCTCAAAATCTCTTGCATGACTTTTGTAATGTTGATGATATTGGGCATCTCTTCATTCAGCTCGGCATTCACAATATGCAGCGCAATAAAGCCTGCTTCATCCTCCGGCAGAGACACGCCAGTCTTGTTTTTTACCATGGCCAACGCTTGTTTGCCGATTGCAAATTCGTCTTTGTACAGCCGTTTCGTTTCCCACAGTAAGGCGTTTTTGATATCCAGCCCTTTCTTATTGCGCTGGATCGCAAAGTTAATATGGTCGGTCAGCGACACATAGATGCTGTCATTGAGCTTTTTGCCGAGCTGTAATTTCGCATAGCTGATAATCTCTTCGGATACTTCCATACATTCGATCGGGATATCATACAAAAGGGTTTTGAACTTTTCGGATACATCTTTGTTATCGAGCGTGAACACTTTCTCAATGCGGGCTTCATCTACCGGGTCTCCCGTTTTCTTTTGAAAAGCAATGCCCCGGCCCATGATAACCAATTCCTGATTGCCTTCTTTGAGCACACTGACGACATTATTATTAATGACTTTCGCAATCTTCAATTCTGTCTCCCTCCCGCCTGACCATTTACCTGCTACACCTTGATTTTACATCCTTTTTGAACTAGGTCAATATCTCCAGGTCAATCAGAAAACGCCGTTCAGAAATCATTGTCCAACGATGCGGATGAGGCGCATATAATGCAGAGAACCGGTTTTTGGGAAGGAGCGTGTGTGATGAAACGGTTTTCGAAAGAAGAAAGCAGCTGGATGCTGTATGATTGGGCCAATTCAGCTTATTCGGTCATTATTATGACGGCGGTATTCCCCTTGTTTTTTAAAGCCGCGGCGGCGGAAAACGGTGTCAGCGCGGCGGATTCTACCGCTTATTTGGGCTATACGATTGCCGCCGCGACTTTTATTTTGGCGATGCTCGGTCCCGTCTTAGGAACGATTGCCGACTACAAAGGATGCAAGAAACGGTTTTTTGCCTTCTTTCTTCTGATCGGTGTGGCGGGCACAGCCGCGCTGGCTTTGATTCCCGGCGAATCTTGGATGCTGTTATTAATTTGTTATACGATTTCCACGATCGGCTTTGCCGGGTCTAATGTGTTTTATGATGCGTTTCTCGTTGATGTGGCCGCAAAGAAGCGGATGAATATGGTGTCCGCCAGAGGATTTGGGCTGGGCTATATCGGCAGTACGATCCCTTTTCTCCTCAGCATTGCCGTGATTCTTTCAGCACAAGCGGAGGTGATTCCGCTGTCCGCCCAGGCTGCCGGCCGCATTGCCTTTTTGATTACGGCGGCATGGTGGGGGCTGTTTTCGATCCCGCTCCTTCTCCGCGTCCGCCAGCGCTATTATATCGAGAGGGAGCCGCGGCTTGTAATCAGCAGTTTTAAACGGCTGGCCGGCACGCTGAGGCAGATCAGGAAGCACCGGGCGCTGTTTTTGTTTCTGCTCGCCTATTTCTTCTACATCGACGGGGTCGGCACCATCATTACGATGTCCACGTCATACGGGGCTGACCTCGGCATCAGCGCGGCAAATCTGCTGATTGTTTTATTTGTCACACAGGTCGTCGCCGCGCCTTTTTCGATTTTGTACGGACGGCTGGCCGAACGGTTTAAGGGAAAAACGATGCTTTATGCCGGAATCGGCGTGTATATGATTGTCTGCACGTATGCTTATTTTATGGATTCCGCTTTTGATTTCTGGGTTTTGGCTATGCTTGTCGCCACTTCCCAAGGCGGTATTCAGGCGCTGAGCCGCTCTTACTTTGCAAAGCTTGTCCCCAAACAGAACGCCAATGAGTTTTTCGGCTTTTATAATATCTTCGGCAAGTTCGCTTCGATTATCGGCCCGCTTTTGATTGCCGTCACCGCCCAGCTGACCGGGAATTCGTCAGCCGCCGTGTTCAGCCTGATTTTGTTATTTGTGATCGGCATTGCCATCCTTGCGTTCGTCCCCGAGGAGACGGCGTAAAAAAAGCCTGCGCGCGGCAGGCTTTCTTTTTTATTTCTTGGCTTTATGGACTTTCAGTTTTTTGCCTTTGACCGTCGTATTTTTCATGATGTCAAGAACGTGCGGGCCTTTGCCGTTCAGAATTTCGACGTACGATGCGTTGTCCAGAATCGTGATAATCCCGATATCATCGGCTGAAACGCCGTCGATTTTCGCAATCGTTCCGACAAAATCGACCGCTCTGAGTTTTTTCTTTTTCCCGCCGTTAAAGTACAGCTTCATGATGTCTTTGTTTAACTGTTCGCTTTTGTCTGTTTTGACATCGGGGCGGGCGTTCAATTTTTCCGCAAAAGCCGCTTTCCGTTCCGCTGTTTCTTTCTCAGACGGCGCCTCACGCTTTTGGATGCGGAAACCGATATATGTCTCAATGTCATTCAGAAACCGCGATTCAGACGGCGTCACAAACGTAACGGCCAGTCCGCGGTGTCCGGCGCGGCCCGTTCTGCCGGTGCGGTGTACATAGCTTTCTTTTTCAAGCGGAATATCATAATTGATGACGAGGCTGATGTTTTCAATATCAATTCCTCTGGCGGCAACATCGGTCGCAATGAGATAGCGGAACTCGCCGCGCTTGAATTCATTCATGACGTCAAAGCGGTCTTCCTGCACCATGCCGCCGTGAATTTTATCGCAAGGGTAGCCCAGCCTGTCCAGCTCATCGGTTAACTGGATGACTCTTTCTTTTGTCCGGCAGAATATGATGCAGCTGTCCGGGTTTTCGGTGATCAGGACATCACGCAGCAAAGATGTTTTGTCCTCTTCTTCTGTTCTGGTGACAAAATGCTCAATGTCTTTTGTCGTCAGGCCTTCCGCTTTTACTTCAATCAATTCAGGGTCTTTCATATATGTGCGGCTCAGCTTCTCGACGTCATCCGGAAGCGTCGCTGAAAACAGCATGGTGACTCTGTTTTTCGGCAGATGCTGAATGATGGCTTCCACCTGTTCAATAAATCCCATATTCAGCATTTCATCCGCTTCGTCAATCACTACATACGCCAGCCGTTCAAGCGGCAGCGTCCCTTTCTCTATATGATCAAGCACACGCCCCGGCGTTCCGGCAACGACGTGGCTTTTTTGCTTCAGTTCGGTTTTCTGTTTGTCAAAAGACGCTTTTCCGAAAACCGCTGTGGCTTTTATCCGTTTGAAACGGCCGATATTCGTGATATCTTCTTTAATCTGCGCCGCAAGCTCGCGGGTCGGCGTTAAAATCAGGGCCTGCGGTTTGTTTTCCTCCCATTCCGCAAGCTCACAGATCGGAATGCCGAAAGCCGCGGTTTTGCCGCTGCCCGTCTGCGATTTGACGACGAGGTCTTTTTTTTGCAGCGCGGCGGGGATGACGCGCCGCTGCACTTCAGTCGGCTCGGTGTATTGCAAGCCATCCAGCGCCCGTCGGATTTCGGGGCTGATCGCATATTCATTAAACTCATTCATGACTAAACTCCTTCTCTGTCCGGCTCCCCTCATTATACGCGAAATGCCGCCGCTTTACCCTGACGTTTTGCCGGGCCATTCGGGGGACTGCTTTTTCTTCATGTCAAGCACGACCCATTTGGCGCAATAAAAGCTCATACTTCCTTCCCCGTCATCGACATAGTAGCGGATTGATTCCCAGCCGCCGTCGACCGGGCTGATATCCAGATGGATGTCGGTGATGCTTTCAAGATCATCCAGCCGGGCAGCCCTCACACCTTCAAACCGCAGCACGGCATCATACTGTCCATCAGTCAGCTTCAGCTCAAACACCGGGATTTTATCATAAAACTCGTTATACCCGGTATAGAACGTAAACTCCGTCAATTCAAAACAACCCGGCGAATCCGGCCCCAGCAGAACTGCTTTCTCATGTTTGTGCCATTCCATTTTGTGCCTCCTTCTTTTCAGCTGCTTCATATTGACGGCAATAAAAGCGGAACGTTTGGTTCTCCCACTCCTCCACGAGAAAATGCTGTCCCTCATCTCCGTCAGCAGCAGGATCAATTGTTACAATGCCTGAACCAGCAGCATGACTCTCCATTTCTTTTATTTGAACGGAAGAAACGTC
The DNA here is from genome assembly GCF_041222765.1 of Bacillus sp. JNUCC-21. Lineage (NCBI taxonomy): Bacteria > Bacillati > Bacillota > Bacilli > Caryophanales > Bacillaceae > Bacillus > Bacillus sp. JNUCC-21. The sequence continues at coordinate 4,010,822 of NZ_CP166019.1, forward strand.
TTTGCATATGAGCCTCAAACAAATGAGCTGATGTTCATACTCGAAGGAAAACACCAACTCAATTACAGAAATCTCTCGTTCCCGGAAAAGGCGGAATTCTAAAAGCTCTTGAATCAGCCACTTATTCTTTTTCATTTTCTATAAATTCTCCTATAGAAGCGGCATACAACTCAACATCGGCAGTCTCATGATCCCACAGATAAACAGTCTCCTCCATTACGCTGTCCGTCTTTTTCAAGCACAGCTTATCCCCGGTTCCGTTGTCGGCAATTACGATCAAATCGTCAGGCATGTTCTCTTCTCTGCATACACTGTTTTGCCTGATCACATCATCCCAGGTTTTCTGTAAGCGGCTTTGTTCACGGATAGGGAAAAAAATCCACTCTCCGATCTCCGCAGGGTTCTTTTTATGAAGCAGCCGTTTATACGCTTTCGGAAAAGACGCTCTCAAGCTTTTTTCCGCAGCCCTGAACTCTTCTTCTGTCATCCTGTTATTCCTCCCCCGTAAAAACATGAGATTCATTCGCAAGCGGCATTCACTTTTGAAATAAGACAGGAGCGTTTCTTTCTATCGCCCTTATTAGCGGTGAGCCAAAAACCGTAATGGTTTGCTGCCGCGGATCCCCTAGCAGCCCCCACTGGAAGTCCTGATGAATAAAGAAACAATAGTCTCCGTTTGGAATAACGGAGACCAGCCATTCACCGAGTTCATCTTTATCAATTGGCGCATGAGGATTAAATAGATAACATTCATGCTGCCAGTCCAGCGCATATATAAACTCTTGCTTTAAGGTACAAGATTGAAGTGCCTTTAGTAACTGCACCTCTGCATCTTCCAGAAAGCCGATACGCCCTTTTTCATCATTGAATCCTTGAGATACATCAAAGATCTGAAACGGTTTTGGAGGTTTTATAGAAGCAAATATACTGCCCGATTTCCATTTCACTGCGCGATTTACCCTGCGCCACAAGCGCTCTGTCTCCTCTTCACTCAAACAGTGCCAATTCATGTATTACTCCTCCCGCAGTTTCAACGTTTCACCTCTGCCCTTCCTTTTTTAAAAGCCGCCTGTCAGCTCAGCAAGTAAAGCCTGTTGCTCTCATCAATCCCCGCAGCCTTATCTTGATAAGCAGCCACTTGCGTAAAACGGAGAGGTTTTCTTGAGATTTTATCAGTGAGCTGATATTCCCCAGCCTGTTTTGTCATGTTATGAAATTTTAGCGCTTTGTCAATTTGGCACGAAGCTTGATTCCGAATCAAAAAATAATATGATGAATCTTTCTTGAATTGTGCACTAAAGTCAAAGTCTGCCCTATGAAAGCTTAACGTTTCGCCTTGCAAATCGACCTTCCGAATATAATCTTCACCAAGCGTACGATAATGAAGATACATGGCATCTTTTTGTGCATACGCCCCATAAAAATGATCAATAAGGTGCGGAGCCGTACGGAAAGTATCACTGCAAGATTTCCAAGTTCCGTCTTCAAAGGGAAAGCGGGCCACGCCTTTTGAACTGATATCGTCGTCCAGGCAAGAAAATATTCCCGCTTCATCGTAGCCCAGCCACAAATTATTCGCAGAATCGACTGTCATTGACTGGATATAACGGCCCCCGTAGAGCGAATGATAAAACCCTTTGAGCGGGTGCCATATATAAATATTCGGATCTTCCTGAACCACCCCATCTTCATAGTCCTTATGAATAAGAAACAAAAATAAATCCCCCGATTTTTGAACTCCGATTATATTCATTGAGGTTTGAATTTGATAGCGATGACGTAAATGTCCATCACCGTTCCGGAATATGAAAATGTGGTTGATATATTCTTCTTTCCGCACTTTTTCCTGAGCCAGTACGATGAGTTCCGCTGCATTCATGGACAGAATGATTGGGCCGCTTATGTTTATTTTTGTATTGATTCTTGTAAAGACTAATTCCGACATGAACGCACCCTTTCTTCATGTATTTCCGGTTACCTATATCCCTGCATCCAATCTTTTAATTCTTCTATCGTATGCAGATACGAATCAGGCGAATCTTTCAGATCAAACCCGCTCAAATATACGAGCATCTCCCAAACGGTTTCGTCCTCAACCGCCGGATCATCTGCAGCCACGTACTCGCACGCCCAATCCGACACTTCTTCTCTCGCCGCTTGACCGTTCAGGATCAGACCAGCCTTCTTCAGACATTCTGCTCTTGTAGGTTCTGTCACGTCAGAATCCTGCCTTTCATTTCTTGTTTAAAATGCTGACTAACAGCCTCCGGGCCCGTTCGTGCCGCCCGATTTCCCGGCTGAGCTCCGGATAATCCGTTAAAGCATTTTTCAGCTGCGCATATTGAGGATACAGCTCAAAAAAGGATTTATATAAGGCTTTACGCTGCCTCGCAGGCATTTGTTTATTCGCCAAAACAAAATCTAAGCCGCCGCAGATAAGCGCGAAGTATTCATAAAAATCCCCAGAGCAGGCGACCCCCTCAAAGTCTTCTTCGAATCTCCCTGTATCTGAAGGCAGCGGCCCCTCTAATTCTTTTTTGTGTAATTTCAGGTTTCGGATGACGTCATCATTTAAAGAATATCTGTTGGATTTCATCATCTCATTTTGACGCTTTCCAATTACTGATATCCCGCTTATAAATCCCCGAATTCGAGACCGCGTAAATGGCATTGCCAGTCAGCTTCAGCTGATGCCCGGAAAGCTCATCACCATCCGCATCACAGCACGTTATCTCTTGCACCGGCAGACTGACATCAGCCGGAATGAGGGACAGTGAATGATCATCTTTGCATATCCAAAACCCGTCACCTGAAATCGCAAGCTGATCGTAAACCCCTGAACATGCTTTATCAGAAATAATCCACACTCGTTTCACGTCGGTTTCATCAAACGCAGCAATGACTGTATATGAATAATACAGCATGTAGATCAGTCCATTTTTTTCTGCAAGTGCATGGCAGTCATCTGCCGCGGGCGCATACATTTCTGAAAGCTGCTGATCAATGTGAGTTTTCTTTAGCTGCCCGTCTAAAGTGAAGCACAGCACACTGTGCCCTTCAGGATTTTCATCACTATAAATACCTTCATCACTTAAACCGATCCACAGGTTTTGTTTTTCATCCAAAAGACTGCATGAAACCCCTGAAGGCAGAGAAAATGCACTTTGTTCAGTTCCTTCTGCTGAAAATACTTTCACTTTATACTCATGCGATTCAAAGAAAATCAACAGATACCAGTCAGCCGAACTCTGTTGGAACAGCATAATATCCTCATACGGGATTTGTTCATCGATATGAAGCACTCGGGTAGCGCCGGATTCGTCGATGATCGTAAACGAAAGCCCGTCATTCTGATGCTGACCAAGATACTGACGTCCGCAGTTGTCAAAGTGACAAAAACATCCTTTTACTGATTCATCGTGTATCTTGTTCATTTTTATTTTCATGTCATTGCCCCTTGTATTTATAATGCGTGGTGAGCTTTTTTTGAAATTCATCCGGAACAGTCTGATCCGGGAATACAACTGATATCCAGTCTAAAACATGATCATCTAACAGCCTCCATGATTCTAACGTTTTTCCCGCAATCTCCTGATCAATGCCTAAAATACAAATTTCAAATTCTCTCTCTCCGTAAATCGCCCACTTTAAAGTCGGTGAAGCCCATACGACGCGGGATGCAATATTCATTATGCTGTCATTTTTACTGTACTTTGGATAATCAGTTAAGATTGAAAGATATTCATCTTTGGTTATATATAAAGGAATCTTTAACCAGTTAAAATAACCGAATTCCTCGTAAAACCGATTCATATCATCCAGTTGTGCCAGAACAGCCATTAAGATAAAATCATCGTGATGATGATGCGCCAAACTTTTGAGCATCTCCCAGCCTTCTTCAGACAAGACCCAGTGGAATTCTTCGAATAGATAATAATGTTTTCGTTGTTTAAATACTTGTTCGGGCAACGTTTTGTTTTCATGAAATAAGGAATATATTTGGGATTGAAAAACCGCCGATTCCTTTGTGTTTTTTATAAAAAAGGGATGCATTTTGAACCTCTTTTCAGCGGTTTATACACAAGCTCACAGCCGTATTCTGTGTGAAATAAACAGATAGCAAATGAGAAGGACGGCTCAACTAAAATAAAGCTGTTAGAAAGCAGCCGGCCTTCAAAATCTATAAAATCCATGAGACAGTGCAGATGACATGCACAATCCTTCAGCGCACATTTGATAGCGCCGACTTCATCACTATACGGATGAAACAGATAAACAATATCATTCATCCGTTCAACCCCCGTGTCCGCAATGTTTTCTAAAATAAGCGATATAGCTGTCTCCCTGTCGCTTATATCAACTTCACGCACTGCACTTGGGAAAGAATTCGATAATATAGTCTCAAATATCTGCCTGCTTTGTTCTGCCTCAGCTAATTGATAAACAAACCCTGATTCTTCACAAGATCTTAACGAGGCACGCACCTGTTTCATTAAAAAATGCCTTTTGTTTTCCTCAAGCTTGTCAATTAACTTTTCTCTCATCACTGAGCACTTCCTTACAGGATACTTTCATTTTGCACAGAAGTATCAATACTTTACCAGATATAAATCGTTATCACTAAAGATAAAAATGCGGTCCTGGACGGCTCTGTACGTTGTTTCTCCTTTTCTATCAATACCGTGTATCATGACGTCAGTCTCTGATAAGCCTTTGTGCTCTTCATGAAATGTAAATAGGGTATCCTCGTGACTCTGAATCAGCAGCACCCTTTTTTTCGAAACGGATAGCTGATCACAATAGGAGTATTGATCGCCGTCCAGCACATATTCTGCAACAGTACGAATTCTATCCCGTCCAATCTGATAATGCCCGATGACACAGCAATCCTCTCCCTCGAAACATACATACAAATCAGATTTGATCGATTGTACGGCATAGCATTCATGCATCATTTCTTTAAAATCGTCTTCAAAATAAAACGTTCTGTCTTCTGCATGAAAAGCAAATATCGCTTTTCCTTGAGGATTTCTCTCATCATACATACCCTCGTCCGTTAATCCGATCCATAATAATCCATCCTCACCCAGATGAAATACATTGGCGCTTAATAGAAAAGAACAAATCGGATTGATTTTATTACTGTTTACGCAGTATACGGCTAATTGACACGTATGATTTTCCAGGTAAACGATAACGATTGTGTTATCATACGAATCAACCAGATAGAAATGGGCATCTTCAGAAAATCCGTGTAACTCTTTTTTGATTAAAAGAGAGCTGCCTTTCATAACCTCCAATATTACTTTGTGATCGTGCACGGACACAATAAACACTTGATCATCCCGACCCGCATTGAAATAAATGATATTTTCCCTTTCATATGACCCAACACGCTCCGCGGTAAGTTCTAACATCAGCAACACTCCGTTGATTAGGAACCTGAAATTTATATTAAATTAATCAATGATATATAAATCTGCTGCATCGTATTCAAACCAAATGATTTTTTCATTATTTTCAGTAGTTACATCAACCTTTTGAGTGTTCAGGTTCATATAGGACTTATTTTTGGCAGGATTTGCTATTATAACAACAAAGTCATTGATCGATGCTAAAAAATATAATTCATCTAATAAGTGATCTGCCATCAATTCTTCTTTGGTTAGGGCACATTCAATATGAATGAACTTTTTCGATACAGTATTCATATGTATCATTTTCTTTTCAACCTTCTTCTTCCATTCTTCAATAAAAGAAGGAAATGCCATTACTTCTATTAGAACGGTCTCGAATTCTAAGTCATTCATTAATTGAGAAAAAGTATCTTTACTCACTAGATCACATGAATATATCGAGTTGTATTTCAGCGGATTAATCACATCCAGATTCCCTATAGCCTTCAATGATTCTTTTTGTATATTTAAAGGGCTGCTCATGTTTACCTCCGCGAACGGTTTCCCGCGTAAAAGCGGTTTTGTTTGTAAGAAAAGAGAGGCAGGGAACCTCTCTTATTTGTTTATTTATGATTTCGAATGATACGCATAAAATGATTGATCATCAAAGCGAACTGTTTCAGCTTCTACAGCAATCAGCATTCTGTTCATGTCAATGAGAAAATTAGCATTTGATTGATACTCAGGAATTACAGCATTTGATAGATTTCCGATTCCTTCCGGGTGGTAACTCATCTCAAATACTTGCCAATTGTATTCTTCAGGATCTATTTTTTCTAATCTCATATCACCAATATCTGCACTAAAATAAACAGATGCTACATTTTGAAAAAGAATGTTATGCGTATATTCGGCTTTATTTTCAACGACCTGAATCTTAAGTGAAAGTTCTTTTTTAAACACTTGAAAATCAAAATGAAGGACAGCGCACCCCCCATCTATGTAATCTACCCATTCATTTATTGTTTTGTACATCGTTTATCTCCCCTTACGTAATCTTTTATTGATATTTCTATATGAATGCCATCTTAATTTAATATGAGTCTCAGCTTGTTTATTTGAATAGTGTCCCTTTGCGTTCATGGCCCCTTTTTTATGATGACTCATTCGATAATAAGGTCTTTTCCTTTGTCCTGAATTCCTTCCCATTAATCTTACTGTATGTTTTTTAGTAGTAACTACCCAACCTTTTTTATTTCTAGCTCTTTTAATTACACCTTTGTTTGCTTTTGCAACTTTTCTAGCGTTCCAATACGTTTTAGATAATTTTCCAGCCTTATATAGAGTACGTCCTACTCGTAGATAGTTTCCTCCGATTGCTCCGCCAGCAGCACCTAAGGCTACAGATCCAACTAACCTCCAACCTCTTGCCCCCTTTGCTTTTGCTGCTTTATAAGATGAAATTCCGCCAATTAAAGCTCCTGCTACCATCCACACCCAATGCCCATCCGGATCGACGTTCATCACTGGGTTGTTGTTTCCATAAGTATACCCATTCTGATCCAGTGAATCGCCGTCGCTGCCCGGGTCTGGGTCGAGTGATAGGAATACGCCGTTTCTTGGTTCGTAGTAGCGGGCCATGAGATAGTATAGACCGGTTTCTTCGTCGTATTGGTAGCCTGCGTAGCGGTAGCGGTTGTCATTTACTTCGTCGCTCGCTTCGGTTTTTATCGGATTTCCCCATGCATCGTATTGATATTCGGCAACGGTTTTTCCGATGCTGTCTGTGATGGCGATGACGTCGCCGTGTGCGTTGTAGTGATAGAAATATTTCTTGCCGTTCTTTGTATAGGATAACAGCTGGCCGCTGTCACCGTACGTGTATGATTTTGTGACGTTGTTGTCGGCGTCTGTTTCATACAGGACATTCAAGCTGTCTCCGTCGTAGAAGTAGTTCGTGACGTTTCCGTTGACGGTTTTTTGGATTCTGTTTCCTTTTTCATCGTATTTGTATGTTGCGAACGGCTTGTCTTCGCCTTTTTTTGTTACGGCGGTCAGGTTGTCTTCCGCGTCCCACGTATATGTGAATTTGCCGTCGGATGTGCGGTTGCCGTTTTTATCATAGGACAGGTCTTCGTCATTCACCTTCGTCAGCTGATTCATGATGTTGAAGGATGCGTTGACTGATTTGCTTGCGCCGTCCTTTGTGGTGGTGACGTTTGTCCGGTTGCCGAAGCCGTCGTACGTATATTGAATGACGGTGCCGTCTTCATGAGTTTCTTTGACGAGCTGGTTGAGCTTGCCGTATTCGTACTGCACCTTTCCGCCCGCTGAGCTGTCGATGACCGTGCGGTTGCCGTTGGCGTCATATTCATAGCTTTCCCGGAAGATGCTGCCGCCGTTTTTCGCTCCGATATGAAGAGAGCTGACGAGATTCCGCTCATCATATGAAAAACTCGTGCCGACTTCATTGCCGCTGATGAATGTCTGGACATTGCCGTTTTCATCGTAATCAAATGTATAGGCTGAAGTGCCGTCTTTCATTTCAATCATTTGATCAAGTTTGTTGTACGTAAAGCTGTTTGTTCCTTTTTGGCCGCCGTGGCTCCATGAGAAAGTTTTCAGCTTATCCGAATCAGCCGGATACGTCCAGCTTTGGCTGCCGCCGCGGTCGGTTAATTCGGTCAGGCGGTTGTTGTTGTCAAAGGTGCGTTTTTTCGTTGTATTTTGTTCTTTGTTTGTGACCGACGTTTCATTGCCGTTTTTGTCATAGGTAAAGTTGTATTTTTCAGTGCCGTTATACGCTTTTGACTTAACCCGGTCGGTGCCGTCATAGGTCAGCGACACTTCATTGCCGTTGGCGGAAACGGTTTTCGTCAAGTTGCTGTTGGCGTCATATTCACTCTTCAGTACATTGCCGAGCGGGTCGGTTGTTTTGACGAGCTTGCCCATGACGTCATATTCATATTGATAGGTCTGGTCCGCGCCGGCCCGAATCGTTTTTGTCAGCTCATTTCCTTCCTTGTCATAGCTGTGAAGGATGGATGTGCCGTTTGACAAGGTCAGCTTTGTCAGCTGGTCGGCCTGATCGTATTCGTAGGCGGTTGTTTCGCCTTTCGCGTCGGTTTCAGACATTTTCTTTCCAGTCTCGTCATATGAAGCAGTGCTTGCATACCCTAGTTCGTCTTCTTCTTTTGTGACGTAGTTTCCTTTTTCGTCATAGGTGTTTTTCGTCAGGATGCTTCCTTCGATTAAACGGATATCATCAAACCACGCCGTTCCTGTGGCGCTTTTTTGGAACAGAATGCTGAGTTCGATTTTATTGATCGGCTTTGTTTTCGGAATGACTGCCGCCGCCCGGTTCCATTCCTGTGTCCCCTGCGGGAATTTGGCGGTGTAGACGCCCGTTGTGCCGTCCGCATAAGTGACGTTAGCCTGAAGCGCGTAATCATTGTCGTTCGTAAATTTTACGCCGTCAGCCTTGGACATCCCCGTCAGCGTGATATATACCGGCTTATCGTCCGCGCTTTGGCCTAATGTAACGGTTTGTTTTGCGGCCGCATTGGCTTGTGATGCATTTGTGCGGAACGCTTTTAATGAGCTGTCATCATCGAAGCCTTCATCAAGGTCAGCGGCGGCTCCGCTTGTGCTCCATCCGTCTGTTTTGGCCGTGAAACTGCTGTTTTGCACCGGGTTATAGCTTGAAGAGACTTCGCCTTTTTCCAGCTGAACCTGATCAAACCACGCTTTTCCTTTACCGTCCTTGTCGTTATGATCCACTTCCATATAGACGATGGCTTTTCCTGCATTGGCCGGTGTTGTAAAGGTGATCTGCCGTTTCGTCCAGTCATTCTTTCCGGCTAATGCGCCTGATTCATTGTGAATCCATTGAATGCGTTTTTGGTCTTTGTCACGCAGATCAATGTTGAAATACGCTCTTGCCTTTGTCAGATCCGTTTTGATCTGGCCGCTGAGTGTATACGTCGTATTCGGCTCAAGCTGCACTTCCTGCGTTGCGGACGCATGGCCGTGCTCCGTTCCGGCTGAAGCGGATTGTGAGGAGATCTCCAGTGCTTTTTGTCCGGACAGCGCGCCGCTTCTTGCTTTTACAGATGCGATGCTTCCGCTGTCTCTCGTAGCGGTGAGATTCCAGCCAAGCTTTGTTCCTTCAAAGCTGCCGTCTTTCAGCAGACTTGCCGAAGCTGCCAGCTCTTTGCTTGATTGAATGAGATTTCCGTACTTGTCATACACGGCGGCGGATGAGGATTTTCCGCTTTGATCCGTCTCAGAAACGGCATCAAGTCCGTCGTACGCAATATCAGTGATGTTCCCCTCGGTGTCCTTCATTTTCGTTACGTCATTGTTTTTGTTGTACTGATACGTTTCGGTGCCGTAGTTGTCTTTTACGGCTGTGACGTTGCCGTCTTTATCATATTGATAGCTTTCTGTCGCTTTGCCCGCATCCGCGTCGTTCGGATCGGTGTCCTGAATGACGTTGTTGCCTTCGTATACGGTGCTGGTCGTGATTTTCAGCCCTTCGGCATCATCGATCATCTGAATCGGGTTGCCCGCTTCGTTATAGCCGTACTGCACTTTGCGGCCGTTCGGCTGCGTCATGAGCAGCGTTTTTTTGTCCGCGTCATAGCTGTAGTCGTACGTTTCTTTTTTCGCATTGACGGCTTTGGCCAGACGGTGGCCGCTGTATTGGTATTCAGTGAACAGCGGTTTATCATCCGTGCTGTTTGCGGAATACTGCTTGACGAGGCGCCCTTCGGCATCATAGTCGTAGCTTGTGACGCTGCCGTCAGTATCCGTCACCTTTTTGAGAAGGTCTTTGTCATATGAATATGAAATCTTTTTGTTTTTCGGCCCTGTAAGAGATGTGACATGGCCGTTTTCATCATAGGTAAATGTCAGCTTGCGCCCTGATGCGTCTGTTATGGCGGTCAGCTGATTGCTGTCGTTATATTCGTATACGGTTGTGTTGTTGTGTCCGTCAACGATTTTTTGGAGCTTGCCGCCTTTTTTGCTGAAATAAGCGTTCGTCTGATCTTTTGTTTTTAATACAAATTGGTCGCTTGTTTCCGTCAGTTCGAGATAAACGCCCGTCGGCGGCTGATACGTGCCGTCAGATTTTTTCGTGAAGACATGTGTTGTCGCGTCCTCATCAATATAAACGGCTCTGCCGTCTTCAGAAAGGATCGACGTTTCCGCATCGGCATACCAGCCTTGGCCGAACATATGGTCAGAGCTGTCAAGGCTGTTGAAGGTCCGGGAGAGCCCGAGCCCCGGCCCGCGTCCGTCGATTGACATATCTTCCTCATTGACGATGACATTTCCCGTCGCGCCGTTCAGCTGTCCGTCCGGAATGTCGATAATAGACCAGAATTCTTCCGTTCCGAGGAATTCCGCCCCTTCATGGAAAACAGGGTTAAAAGGTGCCGTCGGTATGCTGTCACCGTTTGCGTCATAGGCGGTCAGCGTGAAGGAATAGTTCTTCTTCCCTTTGTAATTGCCGTTTGCGTTTTCGTAAACAGGTGAAGGGTCAAGCGCCAGTTCGCCGCCCTTTCCGTCCGTGTGAAGCTGGAATCTTCCCGCTTTCACTTCATCGGCTGAAGGCCAGATGTGTTTGTTTTGGGTCGTCCAATGATCGGTATCCCCGACATCGAATGATTGATAGTCTTTTCCGTTGTAGATGTTGATTTTGTAGCCTTTGGCGTTTTTGACTTTATCCCATATGAGATTGACATAACCCGTTTGGCTCGATTTCGTGTTCGTATAGACATAGCCTGTCAGGTTTTTCGGCTTTGCGATATCAGGCAGCGCCGGACTCGCTTCCGGTGAGGCGATCGCTTCTCCGTCTTTGTTATAAGCAATGACTTTAAATCCGTAGGTTTTCCGGTTCGCATCTCCGCCGGCGTTTTTATAAACGGGGCCTGGGTTGATCGGCAATTCCGCACCTTTTTTGTCTTTCAGGTGAAGCGCATATTTTCCGGCGCTGATTTCCGCCTTTGTCGGCCAGATGTTTTGATCTTTTGTGGACCAGGATGTTTTATTTCCGAGGTCAAGCGTTTCAAAGCCTTTGCCGTTAAAGACTTGCATTTTATACCCGGCTGCGCCTGATACGGCTTTCCAGGAAAGATCAAACCAGCCTGTGGCGTTGTTGTTATTAAAGCCTTTCGTGCTCGGTTTCTGAACTCTTCCAATATTCGGAATGACGGGCTTGGCGGCCGCAGACATGGCGCCTTCTCCCTGGTCAAACACCGCGCTGACCGCGACCCAGTAATTTTTACTTGCCGGATAGCTGCCGCCGGCGTTTTTATAGACCGGCGAAGGATTAAGCGCTAATTCACTTCCGCCTTTTCCGTCTGTATGCAGCTTATATTTGCCGGAGTCGATTTCCGCTTTTGTCGGCCAGATGTTTTTTCCTTTTGTGCTCCAAGAGGTTGCATTGCCGACCGGAATGGCCTGATATTCTTTCCCGTTATAAAGCCAGACTTTATAGCTTTTGGCGCCTTCAGCTTTTTTCCAGCTGATATTGAAAAATCCTGTCGAATCTCCGTTATGATACGCTTTGACAGACGGCGTGTCCGCCTTCGGAATCGTGTATGTCACTTCAATGTATGGTTTTTTAGCAGAGTTTGCTGAGGACATCAGCTTCTTCCAATACTCTTTTCCGTTTCCGTTTGTGTGAAGCTTAAAGCCGTAATTGGCGCCGCCGCTGTTCCACGACTTGACTGCGGAGGTGACATCGAAGCTTGCCCATTGGCCTTTATAGACCTCGGCTTTGCCGATGTTTTTGGAGCCCGGCTTGTTCTTCCACGTAATCTTGGCATTGTCGTAATTGCTGTTAACGGTGTCGAGCCAAAGCCCCGTCGCTTTTGATCCGTAATAGGAGTGGGCTGTGTACGCTTTGAGCGTCGCTTTCGTCACCGTCATGTTTTTGATCGGCTTTAGATTATCAAACTTCATAAAAGCGTAGTTCGTTCCGGTTGTGCCGTCATAATATCCAGTTTTCAGCACGTACGCTTTCAATCCGGCGTCCCATTTCTGCGAAGCGGCAGAGTAGTTTGTCGTCGGGTACGCGCTCATGACAAAGGTATCGGATGACACAGATACTGATGTTGAAGGGTCAATAGATACCGGATAAACCCGCTTGGGATCTTTCAGCCATTTTTCATCGGCCGTTACATGGAGCAAGTAGCCTTCGCTGTTTTTTTCAAGCTTGAAGCTGACATCTTCTGACCTGCTGACTTCACCTGACTTTTCGTCGAGATCTGAGTCGGTCATAAAGGGCTTCGGCACGGTGTAGACGACATTGTCTTTATCATCAGAAAACGCGATAGAGCCGTCTTCCTGTTCTTTAGCCTGAAGGTCGGTTTTGATTTGAAAGGTGAAGGAATTGTAGCCTTCATATTTGTGAAGCACAAGGTCTTCTTTTATGTTTTCGTTAAATGTGTAGGTTTGTAAATCAATTGCAGGAAACACTTGCTGATACGTAAGCTCGTTGCTGTCTTCCCTTACTTTTGCTGAGGCATCTGTCGGAGTAATTGCAGCCTGATCGGGGCCTTTTGCGCCGGTTAATGAGTATGTGAGCTTATGATCATCATGTTCAAATGTGGCGTATAATCCGTTTTTCATTTGCTTCAGAAAATCGGAATTCAGCACTGTATTTTCCGTCCCGACTTCCTTTGATCCGGTTTTCAATTCAGGAGAAACGTCTTCCCAGTCCGCATTGGCGGTTTCTTTCGTATGAATGGGGTCTGTGTAGATTTCCTGTTTGTACACACCCTCGCCTTCATAGTAAAGCTTTGAATTCTCAGTTCTTTCAGACGTGATCTCACCGTCTTGATTGATATCTTTTTGATCAAAAGGCATCTGCTCAGATGCTTTTTCCGCCGGAAGATCTTTTTCCGGGTCTGCGGCCGGAATGGCTGCGGTTTTCGCTTGATCTTGTTTTTCACGCGTTTCTGCCGCAAACACATCGGCAGGCGCAATGGAAATCATCAGCGTTGCCGCAAGAGTGCCGGCCAGCCATTTTTTCCACTTGTTCTTTTTTCCTATTTTCATAGGTTCTCCTCCTTCTTTTGTAATATAGGCTTAACAATAGTAATATTATTGAAATTGTTTATCAATATTTTCCTAGGTATTTAAGGTTATTTTAAGGATTATAGGGATTTTGAACCTTTTATTCATATAAAAAAACCGCCGGCAGCCGGCGGTTTTTCGTATTATGGATAGCGGAGATTTGTATTTTGCGCTCCCGCGTAGGATTGGGCGAAGTTTTTGGCGTCCTGGGCTGAAAGGGTGCCGTAGCTGTAATTTGATCTCGGATTCCAGCCGGTGCGCGGTGATTTCAGGGCTTTGAGCGACGGGAATGAACCGGTGTCGGTGAATTGGGCCGTCCCGTAGTCGTCTATCATTCCGCCTTTTTCATTTCCGTTACCGAAATAGTTGGCTTCTGAGAAGACAGTCGCGTTTGTATGAATGGTGAATCCTAAATTGAAATTGGTCACATAGTTGTTTTTCGCGTGAAAATAGCCGTATCTCATCAGGCCCGGTGAACGCACATAGACGTTATTAAAATAGTTGTTGGTGATCGTCATATGCGGATAGCCGATATAATTGCGTCCTTCGTTATCATCATTCGGATAACCGAGAATCAGGCCGTACAGATGATCTGTGAATTTAGAGTTAGACAGCGTCACAAAATCCGCTTTGGCGCCGACATACAGAAGCTTTCCCAAATCACTGTGGCTGTTCGGATTGTAGCTGTGTCCTTCAAACCAGACGTGGTCAATCCAGTAATTCTGTCCGTTCGCTATGTACATCGGAATGTCGTTGTTGCCCGTAATGGCGGCACTATGGCTGATAATGAGATTTTTGAAAATCACATTGTTTGAGCCGGAGCCGGTGGTCAGATAGACGTTGGTCAGCCTGTGGCTGGTATAAGAGCCGACGATGGTTTTATTGGCGCCGACTGTCACAACGGCTTTACCCGGGGAAGAAATATCACTTGTGATGACGATGGTTTTGCGGTCCGTTCCGCCCGCATTGTTTTTCAAATCATTGAGATTGCTGACGTAGACGACGGGGCCGCCCTGGCCGCCCGATACGGCGGATTTTGCTTTTCCGTTATGATCCTTCGCATTGCCCGCGAATCCGGTAAGTCCCTGCATCACATCCGGATAAGCCGCTGCCGCTTCTGCCTGCTTTGATGCGGAACATACGATGGCCAGACAAAGCGCAAATCCGAATGCAGCCAAGAAAGCGAGATGACGCGTCTTTTTTATCATGCCCTTCACTCCTTTAATTTCTTAAATTGTAAACACAAGAAGTATTATACAATTACTATCCTCTTTTTCCATGATCTGTTTGTCTGCTTTTTCGTTATGGCTGAAAAGCCCCAAAATAAAAAAAGCAGCCGGTACGGCCGCCTATATACGGGTGCTGTCTGCCTGAGTTTCCGCCGGCACGGCTTTTTGCTTTCGAATCAGGGACAGCGCCATTCCAGCAAAAATCAACACAATCCCCAAAGATTGATAAAGGTCGGGGCGAAATCCCGTAAATACGGTGTCAAGCACAATCGCCACCGCCGGATCAAGAAATACGATGATTGAAATAAACCGGGTGGATAAAAACCGCAAGCTGTCAAAAAAGAGCAAATACACAATTCCCGTATGGATGATACCGGTCGACACAATCATGATCCAGTTCACATGCGACAAATCAGAAAAAGCGCCGAAACGGACGAACGGGAGAAGAATGATAACGCCCAACCCGGTCTGCAAACAGGTGACCGCATATGGACTGAGACTGTTGATGCCTTTCCCGGCCAGTGTCGTAAAAGCATAAAAAAGGGCGGCCAGCACGGCCCAAATAATACCCGATCCCATCAGCTGAGAAAATGATGTATTTCCGTTGATGCCGGAAATCAGAGCGGTGCCCAGAAAACAAATTACGATGGAACTGACGGACACAATATGCAGTTTCTCCCGGTATATAAGGCTCCCCAGAAGAAGGACGAGAACCGGAGCCAAATGATAAACGGAAATCGCTATCGTCACTGATGTCTCCTCAAACGATTTAAATAAAAACACCCAGTTCAGCACGAGAAAAAATCCGCAGGCCAGTGTCTGCAGCACCTCCCGCCGGTTCCATTGTTCGGTGCGGTACCGTCCGGAACCAAACCAGCAAACGCCCAGAAACAATGAGGCGCACAGACATCTCACAAAGACCAGTTCAATTGAAGGCACATTCGTATGTTCCGAGAAAAAGCCGATTGATCCGAAAATGACCATGGAAATGACCATTTTGATGACGGCATTTGATGTTTGTTCAGCTTGCATTGATTTGCTTCCTCCATATCATTGACTGTTTATTCAGACAAATACTAACAGCCATTTTACTTGATTCAGAGGAAGATTTCACCCTATTTTTCGAAAGCCGGCGGTCTTTTCTCATGAAAAAAACCCCGCATCAGCAGGGTCTTCTGTTTAATGAACGATCAGTACAGGACAAGGAGACAATTGTGAGACCTTATGGCTCACGCTTCCGAGCATCATTTCTTTAAATCCGCTGATTCCGCGGCTTCCGACGACAATCAGATTGAAATGCTGTTCTTTCGCTATGTTTAAAATTTGATGCGCAGGTTCGCCTTGGACGTACAGGCTTTCCGCATTTACTCCGCTTTCTGCCGCTTTCTGCTTGGCATCTTCCAGAATGGCTGCTCCTTTTTGCTCGACTTCATGTTTGATGTCTTCAATGAAGTTTTCCGGAACATAGACAATCCCGGTTAAAGCTGATGTGGAGACAACGGCTTCACGTCCCGCATAGAGAATGGTGAGTTCAGCCTGCTGTTCTTTCGCCAGATGGATGGCTGCGTCCAGGGCTTTATTGCTCATGTCTGAACCGTCTACTGCTGCAAGAATTTTTTTAAACATATGAATCCCGCCTTTCTGCTTTTATTGTCCTCCTCTCTTTGCTGAATGTCAATTTTGCCGGCTTTCTCCGGAACATTGCGCTTACAGACTTTCTCCGTTTGTGGCGATGACGTCTTTATACCAATAAAAACTTTTCTTTTTCTTTCTTTCAAACGTGCCTTTTCCGTCATTGCCGCGGTCGACATAGATATAGCCGTAGCGTTTTTTCATTCTAAAAGGGTTCGGGTGGCGCTGAGTGAGTCAACTCCTTAATCCTCCCTACGGTCCGGTTACCGTTGACTCACGCCCTATTCGCTTGCTTCCCTAAAATCCTTTAATAACGCAATTCAAAAAAAATAATTAACACAACAATCGCAGTAACAACCACTGCTTCTACAGTGTAGGTCACTTTTTTCCTTCGCATTTGCTCTTTATATTTTCTTTGGATTTCCCTCTTCTTATCAACATTCATTTTTTCGGCTCCTTCCCAACCCCTCGAAAACTTCACATCCCTTATTTTGAACTACCGGAATAAGACAGCTCTAGCGCTTTTCGTATGTATTCTTCTTCTGTGATTTCTCCATGAAACCGCCTTTCTAAGAGCTTTTCCTCTTCTTCCGTCAGCACTAAGCCCTCAAAGCCAAGGGTTGCTCTTACATATTTCATCCCTGTTTCAAAATCAATCTCTTGCATTGCTACCCCCCTCCTCTTTATCAAAAGGCCCTGCGGGTCATTTTCGCCAGCACGCCCCAATTTATTTGGTGCGTATAACTGGGCACTCCGTGACCGCTCCTAAATTCCAAATCAAACTCAAACACAAAAGAACCCAGTCAGTCCCCTGTCATAACTGGATTTTTCCTCTCGTTTAGGTATGCAGCGTTTTTTAAAATGCACCCTTTTCAAAACAACTCAAATCATAATAAAGGGTGCAATACTTAAAGGTGTCTGACCTCGCCATAGCGAACCTATTTTACGAGGTGATTCGTGATGGATATGGGAGTCAAATTATCGTCCAAGGACGTCGCAAAACACCTCGGTATAGAGCCGGTGACTGTCCGCAAGTATGCCAGTATGCTTGAAGAACAAGGCTACTCGTTCAATAAAGATTCGAAAGGATGGCGACTCTATACCGAAGATGACGTAAAGACTTTAGAGTATCTATGTACAATGACTAAGATCAATGGACACTCACTCGACGAAACGGTAAAGCATATAGCAAGCCTGTATCGTTCAAAACTGACCATATCGGATACCGCTACATCGCTACAGGACAATCCTTTGGTGGAATTCATAAAGCGAAAGGAAGAATTCAAGGATGGAACAATTCGAAAAAAGACAGCATGAAAGACACGAGACACTCACTGCGGCATTACGGAAGTCGCTAGAGACACAAAGAATGATCGCAGCCACTAAACAAAAAAAGTAGTGGCAATTTTGGAAATAGAACACACGGAAAATGGCGCACTTATACACACAACCCTGTGTACATGCTAAATCTCTCGATTTCCGTCAGGCGTGTTACAAAAAAGGAGACTTTCACCGAGTCCACTTTTTTATTTTTTCACTCATGCATAACAATTTTTTCTCTTTTGCACCGCAATAAAAAAACAGGCCTGAAGGCCTGCTTAATCTATTTTAGCTTTTTTCCATGTACTCCTAACAATTCCCATGATCACTATGTATACAATCGCAATACCAACAGTTACACCCTCAATTTTTATAAAAAAGCTATTCAAAATTATTAATAAAAACGCTAGTACTGACGCAAACCAGTGTATAGATTCATATTTTTTGTCACTCATTGCTGATCCCCTCACTCTCTCTGTTAAACACTTTATATACCAAAATCCATCATGACACAATTTCTGCTATGGAATCAAGCGGTAAAATGGTTTATAATTTACAAGGTATTTTTAAGTAAAAAAGGGGGATAATATGAAATTTGTTCTAAAGTACAGAAGTAAAATTATTTTGGCAGTTGTTTCAGTGTTTTTATTTTCAATCCTTGGAACGACAGCCGCTAAAGCTACTGAATCACCGAATAATCAATCATTAGTTCGAGACACTAATCTCGAAAAAGAATTTTCAAGTTTGCTTTCTAGTCAAAAAGCATTATACGCAATTGAAAACATACCTGACTCAGTGATCAACCAAGGTTCTGATGCAATTTTAAATTGGTTCAGAAATAACATCGATGATCAATCGCTAATCAATGATATGAACGCCGCTGCAACTGAGCTTCATCAATCGGACAAACCATTCAAGACTCAAGGTGTCCTAGGTTGTATAAGTGCTGTTGGTACCGCACTTGCCAGCCTAGCTTTCGCTCCTGCAAAATTGTTAAAGATCAAAAAGGCAATAAAAGCCTTGGGTGGAGTAAAGACATTCGTCACTAAAACATATCAGTACTACAATTATTACAAGAAAAAATACCGCAGTAAAAAAACCGCTTGGAACAAAGCAGTCTCCAAAGCAGCTTCAAAAGCCAGCCCTGAAATAAAAGAGGCGATAATGGACTTCTTTGGCATTACGGCCATCGTTTCTGCTTGTATTGAATAACGGTTCCACAAAGTAAGAGAGCAAGCCACATGGCCTGCTCCCTTTCACTTGATTATGTAATTTTTGATGCCGGGATGCCAATAAGCCATGACCTCAAAAGCGCTGTTTGCCACCTCATCGTCTTCCTCATCAATCTTAACCAGATCGCCGTCTTCCGCCTCTTCAAGGTTCAGATCTTTATGTATCTCCTATCTCCTTCAAAATGCCGCCGTACCCGATCAGCTTTCGCGCAGAAAGCGCATCATCCAAGTAAAACACAGTATTTAAGTTATCATCCGTCACCTTGCTGCCACGCACCACATCCGTCTCCTTAACAGGATATTTAGAAATTTCGAGAACTGCTTTTTGCTCCATCATGGCTTCCCGCACATCGCTCTCAATTTGCTCAGCATCAATTTTAGCTCTTCCCTTGACTCTTCGAATGTCAACAATCGGCGTATAGTCCAGTTTCATCGCCCTTTTCCAAAGACTTGTCCATTCTGCCTGCTTGATATAATTTTTGCCGAAATAACTTCTCTTCACAGGCAATAACACATGAAAATGCGGATGATATGTATCTTCTTCATGATTTTTAGTAATCTCTAAAGCTCTAAAATAGCCAAGTACCGCATGTCAGAAATCTTAGGCTTCAGCTCTTCTCCTGCTACATTTCTGACAGTCAGCGTGAGAAAAATCCACCCGCAACCGTACTGCCGGTTAGCTTCTTCTACAATTAATTTATTATGATAAGCAATTTTTAACGACCGGCGCCACGCACACATAGGGCATAACCTCACTTTGCAAAAATGGGCTTGATACAGCTTCAGTTTGTCCCCTGCTTTACCATATGGAAATCCATCTTGATCTCCTGTCCCATATCGCACCTCATCTCTTCTCTTTTTGTTTTCGGATCTTATTCTCAATTGATCGTATTCTGTGCTGAAGTGTATGCACGTCACCCTCTAATATAGAAATCTTTTCATTAATGCGTTCAATTATCCCGTTCACCTGGTCCTTTTTGATATCAGCCCAGGCATGTGCCATATCTTCGCGAACCTCTTCAAAGGCCTTTGCATGGCTCCCTTTCCACGTATGCGGGGATAAATGAGGCTGACTGATCAAATGGTTGATATCTGAAAACTCATATTTTAAATTTGTTATTTCATGTCTGACTTGTTTCAGGGCATGAATGTGCTCTTGTTTTATAGCAAAGTCGGCTCTTGCCGAATGTAATGTGTTCATCTCTGCTAATATAAGTAAACACCTCGCTTAT
This sequence comes from Bacillus sp. JNUCC-21, assembly GCF_041222765.1. NCBI lineage: Bacteria > Bacillati > Bacillota > Bacilli > Caryophanales > Bacillaceae > Bacillus > Bacillus sp. JNUCC-21. The sequence continues at coordinate 4,030,951 of NZ_CP166019.1, forward strand.
AAATTTTGGGCATTATAGACTATTTTCATGTTACACTATGGGTTTATTTGGATGAATAGGTAAAAGGAATTGTTTATCACCGGAAAATTTATAATCAGTTATCTACATATTCGTTTTTATAAAAGTTTCTATCTCATCTATTGTTCTTTCAAAATTCTCTTTAAAAGCATGTTCCCACACCCTTAATATATGCCAGCCATTTTTTATATAGTAGGAAGTAACCTTTTGATCTCTTTCCTTATTCCGCTTCAGCTTTTTCTCCCAATACGCTTTGTTGCTTTTTGGCTGATTTCCGTGAGAGATGCATCCGTGCCAAAAGCAAGAATCAACAAAGATAACAATTTTGTATTTTTTAATAGCTATATCTGGCTTACCAAAAAGAGATGAAACATTTCTTCTGAATCGCAGCCCCCTCTTCCATAAGGCTGCGGATACTTTATCTTCTAATTTTGATTTTGCTTTAATTGCCTGCATATTCTTTCTTCTTTGTTCTTTTGTATGAGTGTCAGCCATACGATTCCCCTCCCGATTTGTAAAAGTTTTCCCTCAATGAAAACATTTAAATCTTCTATTAAAACAAAAGTTTTCTCCTTTTAAATTCGCGAAACAAACGTTCTCTTTTTAGCGTTAAGATGTGTTATAGTTTATAATGTGTATGAGATCAACAAATGGAGGTTTTTATATGATCTTCCGAAAAGGAGAATTGTTCAGCGGACCAGGAGGACTGTCTTTAGGAATTACAAGTGCCCGTGTCGTTGACAGTTCCGGTAATGAATACAGCATAAAACATGAGTGGTCTAATGATTATGACGAATCTGCATGTAAAACATACAGAAGAAATATCTGCAAAAATATTGATGACCCGTCAGTAATTGAGGGTCCTGTGCAAGAATTGGATATAGAAAGCCTCCCTCCTATAGATGCATTAGCCTTTGGATTCCCTTGCAATGATTACAGTATAGTTGGAGAACATAAAGGAATGAGCGGAGATTACGGCCCTCTTTACTCATATGGCGTGAAGGTGCTCAATTATCATAATCCGAAATTTTTTATTGCTGAAAATGTGGGCGGTCTGCAAAGTGCAAATGAAGGTAAAGCTTTTATTCAGATATTGAGGGAACTGGGAGAAGCGGGGATGGGTTATACAATTACTCCTCACTTATATAAATTTGAGGAATACGGCGTACCGCAAAAAAGACACCGTATTATTATAGTAGGTATCAGAAAAGACCAGAATTTAGAATTCAAAATTCCTGCTCCTACTACTCCTAATCAGTATGTTACTGCATACGACGCACTCAATAATCCGCCTATTCTTGATTTTACTGAAAATCACGAGCCTACGAAACATAATCAAAAAACTATTGAGATGCTGAATTATATTCCTCCCGGAAAGAACGCTTGGTATGAGGGCATCCCGGAAGAATTACGACTTAAAGTGAAAGGTGCCCGAATGAGTCAGATTTATAAACGTCTTCATCCGGATGAACCATCTTATACGGTGACTGGAAGCGGGGGCGGCGGCACTCACGTATACCATTGGGAAGAGCCCCGCGCCTTAACCAATAGAGAACGGGCACGCCTGCAAACCTTTCCTGATCATTTTATATTTGAAGGAAAGAAAGAAAAGGTAAGACAGCAAATCGGCATGGCTGTCCCTCCAAAAGCTGCTCAAATTATTGCAGAAGCGATACTAAAAACGTTTGCTGGAATTGAATATGACTCCATTGAGCCCAAATGGACTTTTAAAGAGTTAGTTAAAGAGGAAAAAGTTCCATTTCTCATCTAAAATACAATCGTTACTTGCAAATGACAACATTTGCAAGTTTTTCATTTGTTAAAAATAAAAAAATGGGACTGACCCCCTTTTTTAATCAATGTTCAATCGTTAAAATCAGTCCCGTCCTTTTATAGCATTTTTAATCGTTCGGTATGTCATTAGTTGAAAACATAAAATAGGTATTTCCATCTGGGAACCTTAAATTAGGCACCCATAAAGGTTTGTCATCAGACCACCCTTTATTCGCAGATCCAATGTACTTATACATAATTAAAGTCGGACCATGCGGATTGAATAATAAATTATCATCCGATGACAGCATTGTTCTGGCATTCTTTTTTATGTCTCTGTTTCTGCGTACGGCAATATAGCCACGGTTATTATACATCTCTTTCATATTTTTCAAACAAGCTAAAATTGCTTCATCATCCCAGCTGCTGCCCTCAATATTTTTAGACTTAGTTAGATTGACGATTTCTATCAATCTTTGAATCGTTATCATTTCCAGCCCTTGCTGATCTTTATAATCTTCTAATAACTGATCTAACAAACCCACATTACTTACCAATGGATTTCTAGGAAAATAGCGTTTTCCTGACATATAAAATAATACAGAATCCAGATAGATAACATTCGATCTTGTCGGCCTGAGCAAAGAGTGTTTTGTCCTTGATAGAACTAATGCTTGAAGGTCACTAGAATCAGCCTTATTAATTACTGTTCTTAATCTTTTTTCAGAAAGATAGGCTTCTGTAAAAATCTCAGCTATTGAGTACGATGTGAAAAATCTTAAAACACCTAAATCTCGTTCTCTATAACCATACATTCTGGCATGTTGAAGAATTGTATCAACTTTTGGCGCTTGGCTGGAACGTCCATAATAAGTAACTAATAACCTTTTAACTGTTACTCCCCTGCCTAATTTATTTCCTCCTATTAGAATATTAAATGGGGAACTGTATCTAGGTTTTTTAAAATGACTCCCCGAAATAATTAATTGTGACTGCGTGCTGGTTATGTTATCAGCTAGCTCCGATATAACTAATTCAAATGAAGGCGTCCTGCTGTTAGTTTGCAGCAAATCTTGATAAGCTTCATTTAAATAAGTATATACAATATTTTTTTCTGTTTCATGGTTCTCTTCGTGTAAAGCCTTAGATAGACTTGTAATAAAGCCATTAACCATCGTCTCTAACCTTCGATGGTCGTCCTGTTTATGACTGACGTGACAAAGAAATGTATAATTTGTACCTTCTCCATTGCAAATTTTAATCGAAGCTCCAATAAAAAAAGTGCATAGGGCTTGTCTTAAACCGGTAGGGATAGCGAGCCCCTTTGTATGGGGAGCAATATCTGATTCTTCGTTCATTATGTCATCAATCTCTGAGTCTGCAAATGTCTTGAGAGCACCGGCACCTTCTTCAAAGAACGCTTCTCCCCCTATATAACCTGCGCCGGGACTGAATTTCACAATAAAATCCGGTCGAAATTCTTTGTTTGCGCCTTGTAATAACAGTGCTTGAGGCGTAGCGGTTACTTGAACATAGACATGATTGTTAAAAAAATCTCTAAGGTTAACAATAGCAGCACTTACTTCACTTAATTTATCCTGCACTTCAGTATTGGCAAACGTATTTAAGCTCGCTTGATCTGCTTCATCATCAAATATAACTGATCTTGTATTCCGGGGTATGTGCTCTTTAATAAACTCCTGCATTTTAGGTAATATTTTTTTATTCTTAGTGGTAACTAAAACAACTCCTCCGTTATGGTTTAACGCTGTTTGAATTCTAGAGGTCATTGATTCAATTCCCCATGAATCCTTTCCAAGAGTAAGTAACCCGGGGAGTGCTTCTTGAACACGCTCTAAGGTCTGGTCATACAACCACAGGTTGTCAGATGTCAGTATGATAAATAAACGATGGCCATTATCCGAGGCTTGAGCAATTGTCATCAACATATTATTTGTTTTACCGCTTTGTACTTGTCCAAACAGTAAACCTTGGCGGGTTTCATTATTAGGAAGCCCTATCTTTTCATTCATTTCTTCAGCTGTTTTTTTTATCTTATTGATTTCCTCTTCTGCTAATTCTCTCTTTAGGACTCTGCTGAACTTCTCAACCTTACTTAATCCAGATCGAATCATTATATTTCTCCCTTAGCTAAAATCCATAAAATAAGTTTCATTATTTATTTTATATATAGTGACATGATGTCTCCCATACCTATCTAAATCTTCAACCCTAACAAAACTGCCTAAGGGTACGTTGAGTCTTTTTCTGAAGTATTTTCCCAGTATGCTATTATCCTCTGGTGTCTCAAGAGCTTTATTGTTTTCTTGCGCTACTACACATGTAAAACTCTCTCCATCATCTGTTATCAAATTGAATTGCATTTTCTTATCTGGAAAAAAGTCAGTTGTATAAACTTCTTTAGGAATAGGGATATAGGCTTGGTTCGACTCTCTATCCGGACGCTGTCCCCAATTCAACCCTGATTTTTGATGAATCTTCCTTCTATCACTTTTGATAGTTAACGGAAAATCAAAATGTTTATATTCTTTTTCTTTTACTATTTTCCCTAACCCAGACCCTTCTTTTTCTGAACTTTTTAAATCAGACTGATATGTAAATGTAATATACTCTTCTATATTAGGTTGCTTAAAATCTATATACTCTCCAACATCTTTAAAAATATTGCCTATTTCTATTGGGTCAGCCTCTGCCATTATTTCGCTATAATTAACATAGCCATTTCTAGTAAAGTTTGCAGATCCAACAAAAGCTAGTTCTGATGCAAATAATCCCTCCTGCTCCCAATAAATAATTTTAGAGTGGACAGGTCTCTCTCCATAAAAATAATTTACACTTAATCTATTAGTTTCACTCGCCATTTTTAAGTATTCTTTGTGATCCCATACTGTTATTGGCTGATATTTAGTCATACCGATGTACATTTCAATTTCAATTTCATTAAGTGCATATAGTACATGATGTAAAAAAGTAGGGGAAGCATAAGCAGTAATCACTTTTAGCTTTCTTCTTCCTTTGTTATATGGATTTAGTATAATATTATTAAACAAACGATCTTTGTATACAAGAATAGAACTTCCCTCCTATTTTAAAAACATTATTCAAGGACTAAAGTTTAAGAATTAGATTTGCGTTAATTGCATATACATACTTATTATATCTCTTTTGGATAAAACTAGTCTAGTACTTACAAATGCATTACAAAGTCACTTCACTCCCCAAACAGCCTCCCCATCACCGCTCAGCACACTAAACGTCACAACTTCTTTCTCTCTCTCTGAGTCCCATTCTTTCAGGAAGACGCCGTCATAGTTTGTGCCGTTCAGGTTAATTCGGGCTTTGCTGCTGTCCGTTATTGTCCAGGTTCCGGTCATTTCCCCGGAAATGGTGCCGTCGTTGTTAAGCCGGATGTTTTTTGGGGTTTTGATCGTAGCTGTGATGTCTTTTCCGTGCTGGATGAGTTTGTAGGTTCCGGATGCGGCGGCCGCCGGAATGTGTGTATCCGGTTCTCCCGCGTAGCGGTATGGCGCTGCAACGGGCCATCCGTCTTTGTTCATGTACAGCTGATGTACTCTGACTTCGTGCTCTTCGCCTCTGTTCGGGAAACGGGTGTGGAAAATGAGGTATGATCGTTTCGTTTTCCCGTCGTAAAACACGGAGTTGTGTCCCGGCGATACGTAGCCCGTGCCTTTTTCAGATTGTGAGGCGAAGCTGTAGCCGCCCATGAGTTTGACCCCGTACGGTTCAATTGCTTTGTCGTCAAAGAAACTGCCGTCTTTTCCTTTGGCATCAAGCATGTTATGGCCTGCGGCGTCATAGTACGGACCGTCCGGATTTTTGGAACGCGCCACACGCATATGATAACCGCCGGCTGCGTCAAGTCCGCCGAATGACAGATACAGATAGTAATATTTCGTTTCCGGATTGTAGCTGATGTACGGGCCTTCGATTCTGCTGTGATTTCCGCCGAGCAGTTTTTTTCCGTAGCCTTGGTTCGGGAGCGGGAAACCGGTTTTCGGATTCATTTCCAGTATAAAAATCCCGCCGGAGTAAGAGCCGTACACCATCCAGAGCTTGCCTTTATGGTCAAAAAACGTTTGCGGATCTACGACGTTCGGGTGAACGTTTGCATTATACGTCGTGCCGTCTTCGCTTTTTCCTTCCATGCCCGATTTCAAAAAGATGCCTTTGTTTTTGTAGGGTCCTTCGATCTTGTCACTCACGGCGACACCGAGAGCGGATCGCGGCGAGTCTCCTTTACAGGCGTTATAGTACATGTAATATTTCCCGTCAGACAGCTGGGCGACGTCCGGCGCCCACAGCGTATCAGACTGGGCCCAGTCGAATGTCTCTTTTAATTCGGTGTAGACGTTCGGGATCAGGGGATTATTGGGATTGACGCTTGAAGACATCTGCTGCCACTGCATCAGGTTTTTCGACTTGGCGGAAGCCAAATGCGAGCCGAATACATAATATGTATCGCCTGTTTTGATGACGGACGGATCATGCACGCTGACCTCTGAAAAAACCGGATGCTGGGCTTTTGCCTGTGGCAGAGTGAACCCGATGACCGCTGCTGAGACCAGGCACACACGAAAGAAACTGGTTTTCATTTTCTGAAATCTCCTCGCTCTCTTCTTTTCTTAAAACGCTTTCAAGACAACGCTCCATTTTATGATGCGGATGGCGGAAATATGTGATCAACAGCGCCGGCTTCGCGATGTACCGCTTTACTTCGATAACAATCTGATTTGTGAAAGACTGGAAAAAAAGTTTTGACTTCTGATTCGCAAACACTTAATATAAAAAACAGTTACTAGTTATCAGAATATTTAAGAATTGAGTGAAGCATATATGACCTTACACAAAGACCGCCGCATCGGGCGACTGTCCGTCCTTCTTCTGCTTCATGAGACTGAAGAAAACCAGCAGATCAGACGGCTGGAACGGGACGGCTGGAAAGTCTGTCTCGGCAGGGTGGGTTCAATGGATGCGCATAAGGTGGTAGCTGCAATTGAAACCGCTTCCAAAAAGAGCGGCGTCATTCAATCTGAGGGTTATCGCGAATCACATGCGCTGTATCACGCCACAATGGAAGCTTTGCACGGAGTGACGAGGGGCGAAATGCTGCTTGGCTCGCTGCTTCGTACCGTGGGCCTGAAGTTTGCCGTCTTGCGGGGAAATCCGTATGAAAGCGAGGCGGAAGGCGATTGGATCGCCGTTTCACTTTACGGCACGATCGGGGCTCCGATTAAGGGGCTTGAGCACGAAACATTCGGAGTCGGAATTAATCACATATGAATCAGCCCATAGATTTCAGATGATAGGGGGCTATGCGTGAAATATCATTTTCATGGCATAGCTCCTTTTTGTATGGGCGCTTTACCAAAGTAAAGGAAAAGGGGTTGAAATGATGGTGACGTTAGACGGTTCCTCACTGACAACCGCAGATGCCCAGCGTGTGCTGTTTGATTTTGAAGAGGTTCAAGCATCTGCCGAAAGCATGGAACGTGTGAAAAAAAGCAGGGCGGCGGTTGAACGGATCGTTCAGGAAGAGAAGACCATTTACGGGATTACGACGGGATTCGGCAAGTTCAGCGATGTGCTGATTCAAAAAGAAGACGCCGCGGATCTGCAGCTGAATCTGATTCTTTCTCATGCGTGCGGCGTCGGTGATCCGTTTCCGGAATCTGTATCGCGGGCCATGCTGCTTTTGCGCGCCAATGCCCTGCTGAAAGGCTTTTCCGGCGTGCGGACTGAGCTGATTGATCAACTGCTCGCGTACCTCAATCATCGCATTCACCCGGTCATCCCGCAGCAAGGGTCACTGGGGGCGAGCGGGGATTTGGCGCCGCTTTCTCATCTCGCACTGGCGCTTATCGGTCAAGGCGAAGTCTTTTACGAAGGGGCCCGGATGCCGACAGCTCATGCTTTAGAAAAGACAAACCTTCAGCCGGCCGTCCTGACCTCTAAGGAAGGGCTCGCGCTGATCAACGGAACGCAGGCCATGACCGCGATGGGGCTGATCGCTTACCTCGAAGCCGAAAAGCTGGCCTATCAGTCGGAACGGATCGCGAGCTTAACGATCGAAGGCCTTCAGGGTATTATCGATGCGTTTGACGAGGACATTCATGCCGCCCGCGGTTATCAGGAACAGATGGATGTCGCAGAGCGAATCCGCTATTACTTGTCAGACAGCAAGCTGACGACCGTCCAAGGGGAGCTGCGTGTCCAGGACGCCTATTCGATCCGCTGTATTCCTCAAGTCCACGGCGCATCATGGCAGACATTAGCGTATGTAAAAGAAAAATTAGAAATTGAGATGAATGCCGCGACAGATAACCCGCTCATTTTCGAAGACGGCGCCAAAATCATCTCAGGCGGAAACTTTCACGGACAGCCGATCGCCTTTGCCATGGATTTTCTCAAAGTGGCGGCGGCCGAGCTTGCGAATATTTCTGAACGCCGGATCGAACGGCTTGTGAATCCGCAGCTGAATGACCTGCCGCCCTTTCTGAGCCCTCAGCCCGGCTTACAATCCGGAGCGATGATCATGCAATATGCGGCGGCCTCCCTCGTGTCAGAAAATAAAACCCTGGCCCATCCCGCCAGTGTCGATTCCATTCCTTCATCGGCAAACCAGGAGGATCACGTCAGCATGGGAACCATCGCCTCAAGGCACGCCTACCAGATCATTGCGAATACGAGACGGGTGCTTGCCGTTGAAGCTATTTGCGCGCTGCAGGCCGTGGAGTACCGGGGTGCGGAACATTGCGCCTCGTACACAAAACAGCTCTATCACGAAATGAGAAACATCGTGCCGTCCATACAAGAAGACCGCGTGTTTTCTTATGACATCGAGCATCTGAGTGACTGGCTGAAGAAGGAGTCTTTTCTGCCGAATGAGCATCACCAAAAACTGATGACCAATGAAGGGGGACTTACAAGATGACTGATGTAAAGAAATCAATCCGCGCCGGCCGCGGCACCGAACTTGAATGCTTAGGATGGGAGCAGGAAGCCGTGCTCCGCATGCTCCGAAACAACCTTGACCCGGAGGTTGCCGAAAAGCCGGAGGATCTGATCGTATACGGCGGCATAGGCAAGGCCGCACGAAACTGGGATGCTTTTCACGCGATTGAGCGTTCCCTCAAAATGTTAAAAGATGATGAAACACTGCTGATCCAATCCGGAAAACCGGTCGGATTGTTCCGCACGCACAGCCGCGCGCCCCGCGTCCTGCTGGCTAATTCGGTTCTCGTGCCGAAATGGGCGGATTGGGAGCATTTCCATGACCTTGAGAAAAAAGGACTGATGATGTACGGGCAGATGACGGCCGGAAGCTGGATTTATATCGGCTCACAAGGCATTTTGCAAGGCACCTATGAAACCTTTGCTGAGCTTGCGAGACAGCATTTCGGCGGCAGTCTGAAAGGAACCCTTACGCTGACGGCCGGACTTGGCGGAATGGGAGGCGCCCAGCCGCTGTCCGTCACGATGAATGATGGCGTCGTCATCGCCGTTGAAGCGGATGAAACACGGATTGATAAACGGATGGAAACAAACTATTGCGACCGTAAAACCGCATCAATTGACGAAGCGCTGCGCTGGGCCGAAGCAGCCAGACAAGCCGGAGAGCCTTTATCGATCGGCCTTCTCGGCAATGCGGCTGAGGTGCATCATGAGCTTTTGAACCGCGGCGTCCATATTGACATCGTGACCGATCAGACTTCCGCTCACGACCCGCTGATCGGCTATATTCCGGCAGGATACTCACTTGAAGAGGCCGACCGTCTGCGCCGGGATCAGCCTGAATTATACGTAAGGCTTTCCAAGCAGAGTATGAAAAAGCATGTGGAAGCCATGCTCGCCTTCAAGAAAAAAGGGGCCGTCGTCTTTGATTACGGCAACAATATCCGCCAGGCTGCCAAAGATGAGGGTCTCGCCGATGCTTTTGATTTTCCGGGATTCGTTCCCGCCTACATCCGGCCTTTATTTTGTGAAGGAAAAGGGCCGTTCCGCTGGGCCGCGCTGTCGGGAGACCCTGAAGATATATACCGCACTGACGCTTTATTAAAAGAGCTGTTTCCAGAAAATCAAGCCCTTCACCGCTGGATTGACATGGCACAGAAAAAAGTCACATTCCAAGGCCTGCCGTCCCGTATTTGCTGGCTCGGCTACGGTGAACGGGAAAAGATGGGGCTCGCCATCAATGAATTGGTCAGAAACGGCGAGCTGAAAGCCCCGATCGTCATCGGAAGAGACCATTTAGACTGCGGATCTGTCGCCTCTCCGAATCGGGAAACAGAAGCGATGAAAGACGGAAGCGACGCGGTCGGCGATTGGGCGGTGCTGAACGCGCTGATCAACACGGCCTCAGGCGCAAGCTGGGTTTCTTTTCACCACGGCGGGGGCGTCGGCATGGGGTATTCCCTTCACGCGGGAATGGTCGCGGTCGCTGACGGCAGCATCCTTGCGGAACAACGGCTTTCCCGCGTTCTGACAAGCGATCCGGGAATGGGCATCATCCGCCATGCGGACGCAGGTTATGAAAAAGCGGCTCAAGTCGCCGAGGAACAAGACATTATGATACCGATGAAAAAGGAGCGGTAACATGCCGAAACAAATAGATACCATACTCACCAACATCGGCCAGCTGCTGACGATGGAATCCGGCGGCCCCCGATCAGGCGAAAGCATGCAGGATCTTCATGTCACGGAAGATGCCGTCATCGGCATTTCCGACGGGCGCATTGTTTTTGCCGGACATCAAGGAGCGGAGGAAGGATACGAGGCAAGAGACATCATCGACTGCGGGGGACGGCTCGTCACCCCCGGCCTCGTCGATCCCCATACCCATCTTGTATTCGGAGGGTCCCGGGAAAAAGAACTGAATTTAAAAATTCAGGGCATGTCCTATTTGGATATTCTGGCGCAAGGCGGCGGTATTTTGTCAACGGTCAAAGACACGAAAGCCGCTTCCGAAGAAGAACTGATTAAAAAAGGGCTTTTTCACCTCGGACGCATGCTGTCATACGGCATCACGACGGCGGAAGTAAAAAGCGGGTACGGACTCGACAAAGACACGGAGCTGAAACAGCTGACCGCGGCCAAAAAACTGGGCGAACGCCAGCCGGTCGACCTTGTCACAACTTTTATGGGGGCACACGCCATTCCGCCTGAGTACCGGAACAGCCCTGACGAATTTCTGAATCGCATGCTGCAGCTTTTGCCTGAAATAAAAGAAAAAGGCCTCGCGCAATTTGCCGATATTTTCACAGAAACAGGCGTCTTTACCGTCAGCCAGTCACGGGACTACCTGAAAAAGGCGTCTGAAGCCGGTTTCGGCCTGAAAATCCATGCTGATGAGATTGACCCGCTCGGCGGCGCGGAATTGGCGGCAGAGCTGCATGCTGTTTCTGCCGATCATTTGGTGGGGGCGTCTGACGAAGGCATCGAAAGGCTAGCGGCCTCCGGAACGATCGCCGTCCTGCTGCCGGGCACGACTTTCTATCTCGGCAAACACACTTATGCGAGAGCCCGGGAGATGATTGATGCGGGCGTACGGGTCAGTTTGGCGACTGACTTCAACCCGGGCAGCTCACCGACGGAAAATCTCCAGCTCATTATGTCGATTGCCGCGCTTCATTTAAAAATGACCGCAGAAGAAATCTGGCACGCTGTCACCGTTAATGCCGCGTATGCGATCGGAAAAGGCGAAGAGGCCGGACAAATTAAAGCCGGACGGGCGGCTGACATTGTCATTTGGGAAGCGCCGAATTACATGTATATCCCGTATCATTACGGCGTCAATCATGTCCGCCGTGTCATCAAGAACGGAAAGACGGTCGTTTCAAGGGAGGGAGCCGCTCTTGGATAAGTATCCGTTTCTGCAAAAAGCCGGCTCCCTCTTCAACGACCGCCATGTGACAAGGATCGGCGATGTGACGGAAGCGTGGGCGGGACAACCGATCAAAGGGCCGGCTTTGATCGGCGTTCCGCTTTCTAAGTCGTCAATCAGCCATTCCGGCGCCTGCTTTGCACCCGGTGCGATCCGCCGGGCGCTCGGCGGGATTTCCGCTTATTCCGCGGAGCTGCGGGAGCATGTCATTAACCATCTGTACGATATCGGCGATATTCAGATTCACGTCACGGATGTCGTCACATCTCACGAACACATTTATCGGACCATTCATGACATTCTGGCGGACCAGCCTGACTGGGTGCCCGTCATTCTCGGCGGCGACAACTCCATCAGTTATTCCACCATCAAAGCCATTGCGGAAACGAAAGGAACAACAGCCGTCTTTCAATTCGACGCCCACCACGACGTCCGCAACACAGAAGACGGCGGACCGACAAACGGCACGCCATTCCGCCGGCTGTTAGATGAAAATATCATAAGCGGACAAAACCTGATTCAGCTTGGGATCAGGGAGTTCAGCAACAGCTTGGCATATGAACAATACGTAAAAGAGCGGCAGGCAGACGTGCATACAATGGAGATGATCCGGGAGAAAGGGCTCCTCCGAACGATACAAGAGGTCTTGCCGGCCGTTCAAAAAAGAGCCGAGGCCATCTTTATTTCGGTTGATATGGATGTGCTGGATCAAGCTCATGCGCCCGGCTGCCCCGCGATCGGCCCCGGAGGCCTGTATACCGAAGAACTGCTTCAGGCGGTCCGGTTTTTAGCCAGTGAGGCTGACATCTCGGGTATTGAGATCGTTGAGGTTGATCCGACACTTGATTTTCGCGACATGACAAGCCGGGCAGCCGCACACGTCATTTTACATGCATTAAAGGGATTTAAATTGTCACGTTAAAGTCAAATTCGGCACGCGTGCTCTCGGCTGCCGGAAGATTCTCACGCCACGCAAAAAGGGGGAGATCACGATGGATGTTGATCAAGGCGGCAATCAACTAAAGCGCACGATGAAAAGCAGGCACTTATTTATGATTTCATTGGGAGGGGTCATCGGCACGGGGCTGTTTTTGAGCACAGGGTATACATTGAGCCAGGCCGGGCCGGGCGGGACGATCGCCGCTTACCTGATCGGGGGCTTGATGATGTATCTTGTCATGCAGTGTCTCGGAGAATTGTCAGTAGCCATGCCTGTGACCGGTTCATTTCAAACGTATGCGACAACGTTTATCGGGCCGTCCACGGGTTTTATGGTCGGTATCATGTATTGGGTGAATTGGGTGGTGACGGTAGGATCGGAGTTTACAGCTTCCGGTATCCTCATGCAGCGCTGGTTTCCCCACAGCAGCGTCTGGATGTGGAGCGCGATTTTCGCGGCTCTCCTTTTTGCCGCCAATGCATTCTCCGTTAAATTGTTTGCAGAAACAGAGTTTTGGTTTTCCAGCGTCAAAATCGTCACCATCCTTTTATTTATCATCTTAGGCGGCGCCGCGATGTTCGGTTTGATTTCATTGCACGGTTCGGGTGAAGCTCCGATGCTGTCGAATTTCACCTCACACGGCGGACTGTTTCCGAACGGCTTTCTTGCGGTTTTCATTGCAATGATTTCCGTAAGCTTTGCCTTTTCAGGGACGGAGCTGATCGGAATTACAGCGGGTGAAACCGCCAATCCGGCAAAAGATATTCCGCGTTCGATCCGAAATGTCGCCTGGAGAACGGTCATCTTTTTTATCGGTGCCATTTTTGTGCTGTCCGGACTGATCTCCTGGAAGGAAGCCGGTGTGATTGAAAGTCCGTTTGTCGCGGTCTTTTCCCAAATCGGTATCCCATACGCCGCCGATATCATGAATTTCGTGATTTTAACGGCTTTGCTTTCGGTCGCCAACTCCGGACTGTATGCTTCCACCCGGATGCTGTGGTCTCTTGCGAATGAAAACATGATCAGCGCCCGGTTCAAAAAAGTCACGCCAAAAGGCATTCCGCTGAATGCTCTGCTCGCCAGCATGGCCGTTTCCTGCATATCCTTGATCTCAAGCATCGCCGCCCCGGGCACGGTCTACGTGGTGCTTGTGGCAATAGCCGGATTTGCCGGCGTCGTGGTGTGGATGAGCATCGCCCTGTCTCAGCTGTTATTTCGAAAACATTATGTGAAAAACGGCGGACGCGTCTCGGATCTGACCTTCCGCACACCGTTATACCCTCTCGTTCCGATCGCCGCTGTGATCTTATGTTTCGCTTCATGCGTAGGCCTTGCATTTGATCCCAATCAAAGAATCGCCCTCTTCTGCGGAATTCCTTGTATGATCCTGTGCTATCTCATTCGTTTTTTGAGAAAGAAACAGCCGAAACAATCCGTCCGTGACATTCATTTGGATAAAACCATGCCATAAAAAAAGGCACATACTGATGAGGTATGTGCCTTTCTTGTCTTATTCCGTAATCAGCGTATGAATCAGTTTCGGCGCTTCCGCTTTTTCTGAGATGCGGATGTTGTCATAGACTTTGGCGGTCACGTCGTCAACGTTGTCGCGGTTGGCGTAAAGGGTGACGAGCGGCTCGCCTTTTTCGACGTTGTCACCGACTTTTTTGCGGAGCATAATGCCGACGGCAAGATCGATTTCGTCCTCTTTTGTCGCACGTCCCGCGCCCAACAGCATCGCTGCGACGCCGATTTCGTCAGCGACGATTTCTGAAACGACACCCGCTTCTTTTGCCGGAACGTCAATTTTGTACGCCGCCTGCGGAAGTTTGGACGGATCGTCAACGACAGAAGCGTCTCCTCCCTGATTGCTCAGGAACTCTTTGAACTTTTCAAGCGCTTTGCCGTTTTTCATGACTTCCTGCAGCTTCGTTCTCGCTTCTTCCAATGTCTCAGCTTTTTTCGCCAATACGACCATTTGGCTGCCGAGCGTGAGGACGAGTTCGTTTAAGTCTTCAGGGCCTTCCCCTCTTAATGTATCAATGGCTTCTTGTACTTCCAGGGCATTCCCGATCGCAAAACCGAGCGGCTGCGACATGTCAGAAATCACGGCCATCGTCTGGCGGCCGACGTTGTTTCCGATGCGGACCATTGCTTTGGCGAGGTTCACGGCGTCTTCATCCGTTTTCATAAACGCGCCGGCTCCCGTTTTGACGTCAAGCACGATGGCATCTGCTCCGGCGGCGATTTTTTTACTCATAATTGAGCTTGCGATCAGCGGGATGGAGTTCACCGTACCCGTTACATCACGCAGCGCATACAGCTTTTTATCGGCAGGCGTCAAATTGCCGCTTTGTCCGATGACGGCTACCTTGTCGCGGTTCACAAGCTTGATGAATTCATCTTTTGACAATTCTACGTGGAAGCCTTCGATCGCTTCCAGCTTATCAATGGTTCCCCCCGTATGGCCAAGACCTCGGCCGGACATTTTAGCAACGGGAACGCCGAGCGCCGCGACGAGCGGTGCGAGTACGAGAGTTGTCGTGTCGCCGACCCCGCCCGTAGAGTGCTTGTCGACCTTAATGCCTTCAATGGCGGAGAGATCAATCGTTTCCCCTGAATTCACCATCGCCATTGTCAGATCGGCGCGCTCCTGATCTGTCATATCCTGAAAGTAAATCGCCATAGCCAGCGCACTTGCCTGATAATCAGGGATGCTTCCGTCCGTGTATCCTTTTACGAAAAATTGAATTTCTTCTGTTGTCAGTTCTTTTCCATTTTGTTTTTTTACAATAAGATCTACCATTCTCATGATCTATCACCTGTCCTTCATTTATGTTCAGTGAATCAATCCGACGATCGCCGCTGTCAGGAAGCTGACGAGCGTTGCGCCGTACAGCAGCTTCAGCCCGAACCGCGCGACGACGTTTCCTTGTTTTTCATGCAGCCCTTTCACCGCACCGGTAATGATACCGATAGAGGAGAAATTCGCGAATGAGACAAGGAATACAGATACCACTGCCTGTGTATGCGCACTGAAATGGAAATCGCCGGACGAGAGCGTCTGCATCGCCACAAATTCATTCGATACCATTTTCGTCGCCATAATGCTTCCGGCGCTCACCGCTTCATTCCACGGAATACCGGTTAAAAACGCAAATGGCGCGAATACATATCCGAGCAGCGCCTGGAATGTAATGCCGAAGACCGCATTAAAAACGCCGTTGACCAGGGCAATGAGTGCGACAAATCCGATCAGCATCGCCGCTACGACAACGGCGACTCTGAATCCATCCATTATATACTCACCGAGCACTTCAAAAAAGGATTGCTTTTCTTCTTCAGGAACGACGATCAAATCCTCTTCTTTGCTGACGGTGTACGGGTTGATGATAGAAGCGATGATAAATCCGCCGAATAAGTTCAGCACAAGCGCCGTCACGACGTATTCAGGCTTCAGCATCATCATGTAAGAACCGACGATCGACATTGAGACCGTCGACATTGCGGACGCGCAAAGCGTATATAAGCGCTGTTCAGTAAGATAACCGAGCTGTTTTTTCAAACTGATAAAGACTTCTGATTGCCCTAAAATCGCGGATGCGACAGCGTTGTAAGATTCGATTTTCCCCATTCCGTTCACCTTGCTTAACGCAAGACCGATATACTTCGTGATGAAGGGGAGGACCTTCCAATGCTGCAGAATTCCGATTAAAGCGGATATAAAGACGATCGGCAGAAGCACGCTCATGAAGAACGTCGTCTGTTTCGCATTCACAAGCCCGCCGAATACAAAGTTAATCCCTTCTGATGCATATTCCAGCAAGTAGTTAAATCCTTTTGCAAAACCGCCGACAAGAAAATTCCCGATACCGGTGTTGAGGAGAATATAACCGAGAATCAGCTGCAGCACGAGCATGACGGCGATCGGCCGGATTCTGATTCTTTTTTTGCCGTTGCTGGCAAGCCAGGCAAGACCTAAAAACACAATGATTCCGATAATTCCGATGAGATACTTCATATGTGTTCTCCTTTTATTTGTATTCGCTTACAATTTTTTATGCATCAACAAAGAAAGAGGATGGCGGAAGCTTTCGGCTTCCGCACTGCTGATTAATAGTCGCTGCTGCCGCTGTCTCCGCCGCTCACGATAGAGACGCCCGCACTTGCGCCGATCCGGCTCGCGCCCGCAGCGATCATGCTGTCAACATCAGCTTTTGTTCTGATGCCGCCTGATGCTTTGACCCCGATGTCCGGTCCGACTGTTTTTCTCATGAGAGCGATATCTTCAGCCGTTGCCCCGCCTGTAGAAAAACCGGTAGACGTTTTGACGAAATCTGCGCCTGCGGATACCGCCAAGCGGCACGCGCGCTCTTTTTCTTCATCTGTTAAAAGGCATGTTTCGATGATCACTTTGACGAGCGCTTTTTTATCAGCTGCTTCAACTACCGCGCGGATATCAGCTTCAACCGCTTCATCATCGCCGTCTTTTAATGCGCCGATATTGATGACCATGTCAACCTCAGTTGCCCCTTTTGAGATGGCATCCTTCGTTTCAAATGCTTTTGTTTCCGATGTCGTTGCGCCGAGAGGAAATCCGATAACGGTGCAAACGTCAACTCCAGTGCCTTTCAGTTCCTCCGCTGCGAGTTTGACCCAAGTCGGGTTTACACAAACGGAAGCGAATTTATATTCTTTTGCTTCTTTTATCAGTTGTAAAATATCCGCTTTTTGTGTATGCGGTTTCAAAGCAGTATGGTCTATTTGACTTGCAATTGACATTGTATGCACTTCCTTTTTCCTAGGATACGTTTAGAATAACCGAATTTTGAACATATGTAAATTGGTAATTGAAATTATGTTCATGAATTGTCACAATTCTTGAATGAGTTTTTTGGCCGTATGCTGATCGGTAATCAAAACGTTGGCGTACTTTCCTTTCAGAGCACCGTGAATGGCTTTGCATTTTCTGCTGCCGCCCGCCACCAGAATCGAACGCTCTTTCATTTTCAAGTCGCTGAGCTCGACTCCGATCGTCCTGCCGTTAATGCTGCTGCTGCAAATCCTGCCTTCCTCGTCAAAAAAGCGCGAACAAATATCGCCGACTCCGCGTGCTTTCAGCAATTGTTTCTCTTCTTCCCGGAAATAGCCGAGTCTGAAAAGCAGCGCCTCATCCCGGACGGTTCCGACCGTAAACAGGGCGATATTGGCTTGTCTGCCCATTTCAATGATCCGCTTAATATGTCTGTCCCGCTCGACCATCTGTTTCACATCGGCGCTGTCAAATATAACCGGCAGCGGCAAATACCTCGGCATCGTCTGAAATGCTTCGGCGAACAGCTGAATCGTTTCTGACGAGTACGTATTGACATTGGAATGACTGATGCCGCCTTTCAGCTGCACGACTTCAACGCTCTTTACCTGCTTCGGCTCCATGCGGCTTGCGATCTGGTACATCGTCGTCCCCCAGCTTACGCCGAGTATATCGCCGTCCTTTACGGTTTTATGCATATAGTCTGCGCCATAGCGGCTTAAGTAATGTGTAATGGCCTGGTAATCGTCACTTGGAGAAAAGACGACGTGCGCCTCAAGCAGCCCGTATTTTTCTTCCAGCTTTGCGCCGAGTTCGTCCAGATCCTCAAACGGGTCCATGACGCGAATTTGAACATACCCTTTTTCCTTTGCGTACTGAAGCAGCCTTGAAACGGTGGGGCGTGACAGATCAAGCCGTTCGGCGATCTGCTGCTGGCTGTAATCTGATTGATAATATAGTTTTGCCGCTTCTATGCTGAGCTGCTGTTTTTCACGATCCATGTCGCGCCTCCCCTCTCCGCTTATCATATCACCAAAACACGCGGTAAAAAAGCACCCTCTGATGGGGTGCCTATTTTTTCAGCACAAGCTCCTGAATCGCATGCGCCACGCCGTGTTCGTTATTTGATTTCGTTTCAAAATCAGCAATCTCCCTTACTTCCGGGATGGCATTGGCCATTGCCACACCGCAGCCGGCCCACTGAATCATGGACATGTCGTTGCCGTTATCGCCGATTGCCATGACGTCTTTCTGTTCAATGCCGAGTTTTTCGGCCAGCAGCTTGACTGCGTTTCCTTTACTGACTTTCGGGTGAAGAATCTCATAGAAGAATGGCGCGCTTTTGACCATTGTGTATGTTTCCTTGAATGATTCCGGAATGGAAGCGATCGCTTTCTCCAGCTTGTCCGGATCGTCAATGAACATGACTTTCGGAATCAGAATATCCTTCGGCACTTCATCGATCGTGCGGAAATGAAGCGGCACTTTCGTAATGTATGATTCGTATACCGTGTATTCACTGATATCCCGGTTCGGCGTGTACAGATTGGCTGTGTCAAAGTAATGCATCGGAGTATCCAGCTGTAAGCTCAGCTCGTAAAGCGACTTCAAATCCTCATAACCTAATGACTGCTCGGCCACGACACCGTTTGTATACGTATTTTGGACGAGTGCGCCGTTATAGGCAATCACAAAGTCGCCTTCTTCCTGTAAGTTCAGCTCTTCCAAATACCGACGCACGCCGCCGATCGGCCGGCCCGTGCACAGGACGATATTGACCCCTTCCGCTTTGGCGGCATCAAGCGCCCCGCGGACTTCAGCCGTCACTTCATGATGATCGTTTAGTAGTGTTCCGTCCATATCTATTGCGATTAACTTGTACATCCTGCATCTCCTTTGTATCCTTTTCTACTTATGCTTTCATCATATCGTTTTTTCGTTTCAATGAAAAATCAAACGGACAAGTTTCTCCGCCTTCTCTTCGTAAACCGGGCCTGCCTCCGGATGCGGGGCCGTCTTTTCCCCTTGTCAGCTTGTTCGCCGCCGTCATCTGTTTTCTGCTTCAAGAGCATCAGCCCCGCCGCAAAGAAAGGGATGGCCGCTATGTCCAGAAGGGCAAGCTTTATTCCCATCGCTGCGGGAAAGTATGCCCATAATGAACGGCTGTTCCGCCTGATCATGATATAAGAAACGATTTCCAGCAGGATAAACAGAGCGTTCACCCACAAGTAAATGAGTAGCGCCGCAAACAGAAACAGCAGGAGCGTATTCCGCAGCGTGCCGGAAAACAGAAGAGCGCGCATCATATCAAAGAATGAAAAAGACTGCATGCTTCCGTTTACGACATTGGGATTGTAAATGGTAAAACGCCCGAACTGATCAAAAAGCATAAAAAATAACCATAACAGTGAAAACCATTGAATGATATGTACGATGACACCCGTCAAAACGAGTCTGTCGGCAGCCTTATTTCTCATGTGCATCCTCCCCGCCGGTTTTTATTCTTGTCATTGTTTTTGTTTCTCCGTATATCTTCCAAATGAGCGTATCGTTTTTTCCTCTTTTCAACGTGCTTTTGACGGGGTGCGGATGTCCGAGGTATTCAATCTCGATCGTCCCGTCCGTGTTCTGAGAGATCACCTTGTACACATCTGAGGGCATGGCAACCTCGCCGCGGCCTTGAATGACCTGCTTTGTCAGCACGCTGTCTTTCGTAAACGTGACGGTTTCAGATCTGACCCCGTCCATCGGGCCCGGTTTCAGCCCCGCATCCCATGTCCCGTAATAAAAAGGGGGTTCGTCTGCTTTCTTTTGCGAGCAGCCTGTTATCATGACGCATCCGAAAACAAGAACCGTCATGATGAAAATCCGTATGTTCCGCAACATGATCACCTTCCTTTGAAGCTTTTTTACGTCTGTAACTTAGGCGGATGCCGTGGCACTGTGCAATTGACTACATAGTGTATAAAGACTTCACTAGATAAGGAGAATGATGAATGAACCCATATCAGTACTACACCCCGCCTGCCTATTTCCCTCAGCAGCAGGAATACGAAGTGAACCGCGTTGAGTATGAGCCGTATCAGCAGCAGGAAAGCTATTATTATGCGCCCCCTCAGTCCGAAGAGCGGCAGCCGACAGGTTTAGAACGGAGAGTCGCCCAGCTTGAAAGACAAAACGCCGAGCAAACGAGAGAGCTCACCCGCCTCTCACAAGAAGACCAGCGCCAAAACCGGGAAATCACGCGTATGAATGAGCAGATCAGACGGCTGAGCCAGTCCATTGAAATCCATACCCGCCGCTTAAACCGTTTGAATCAGCGCCTGCGCGCAGTCGAAAACAGACTCAATATTCCTTTTCACGCTACAGAAGGCGGCTTCTGAGAAAAAGGGCCGGAATACAAAGCTCGACAGGCCATCCCGAGCCTTGTATTCCGCTCTGTACATAACAGGTAAATATTTGAATCCTTTTCTTGCATGAATGCCTCTCCTATTCTTTCACATGATAAATGTGTAAAATCAATCACTCCAGGAGGTTTTCATGATGTATCAAAACCAATACAGCGGAAATCAGCTGCAGCAATGCCGCCAAACAGCACAGCAGCTTATTCAGCAGACACAGCAAAGCAGTCAGCAGTACAAGCAAATGCTCCAGCAGGAACAGCAAAACATTCAAATGCTTCAGCAGATGCTTAACCATGAACAGCATGCCGTTCATACCATTCAGCAAGCGCTGCAGGGGCATGAACTGGCCATTCAGAAATGCCAGCAAATCGTGAATGTGTGCAATCAGCTTCAGCAGGAAGTAAGCGGACACATGCCTGCACCGATGGCAAACGCTAATGTTTCTTCATTCCCGCAAACACAGCATCACACACCGTTTCAGCAGCATTCATACCAGCAATAGGCCGGTCATGCAAATGACAAAGCGCGACATACCGGCTTTGTCATTTGTTTTTATCTCTGTTTTGTCAGATCAATGCGATGAGCGGGTTTTCCGCCGAATTTTGCTTCAGCCTCATGCCTTACCGCTTCAAACGCTCTTGCTTCGACGTTTTGTTTAAACACATCAAGCTGTATCAAATAAGCCGCCCGCACTTTCAGCCCGTGGAAGATGGAGATGACCCATAATGGCAGCACGATATACACGCCCGGCGTGCTCGGCAGCACAAAAGCAATTGCTAAAATAATAAAATAGATAAGTCCGTATTTCAGTCATTTTTTGTTCTTGGCCCGGTAGCCGATATAGAAAAAGGACAGGAAAGCGGTCAGCGCAAACGGCGCAAAAGTCAGCAGCAGCCACCAGCTGTGCAGCACTTCCCACCAAGTCCCTCTTTTCGTAATCAACATTCATTCCTCCTTTACTACTATAACATGGATAATCAAGGAAGGTTTTCTATAAAAAACATAGACGGAATGACGTCTTCCTGCTATATTAATAATGATAATCATTATCACTGAAATAGGGGGATCATTATGAAGAAACAATCATGGCTGATCGGCCTGGCACTTCTGCTTGTTTTCGCATTAAGCGCTTGCAGCGGCGCGAAGGAAAACAACGGATCGGCATCAGGCAAAGGAAAGACAGACATGCGTACATATGAATCAACAAAAGGAAATATTGACATACCCGCACATCCGAAACGGATCGTCACTGACTTTTATGCGGGTGAGCTGCTGTCCGTTGACGCAAATGTCGTCGGGGCGGGCTCATGGACTTTCAAAAATCCGTTTATCAAAAAACAGCTGAAAAACATTACTGACATCGGCAATCCCGTCAATGTAGAGAAAGTGATGCAGCTGAAGCCTGATTTAATCGTGCTGATGAAGGAAGACCAATACGAGAAACTATCAAAAATCGCGCCGACGATTGTCATTCCTTTTAACACCGCAAAGAATACGAAAGATACGGTCAGCCTATTCGGCGACATTGCCGGGGCGAAGGATAAAGCCAAAAGCTTTATGGCAGACTTCAACAAAAAAGCCGAAGCGAATCAAAAGCGCCTCAAAAACGTGATCAGCAAAGACGAGACAGTCGGCCTATATGAAACGACGGATAAAGGCGAGATCTGGGTTTTCAATGACAATTCCGGCCGCGGCGGCCAAGCCGTTTATAACGCGCTCGGATTGAAAGCGCCGGCCAAAATTGAAAAAAACATCATGAAAACGGGCGCCATGAAACAGGTTTCCCAAGAGGTCATCCCTCAATATGCGGCTGATTATATGTTCATTACCGATTACAATCCGAATGGAGAAAGCAAAACATTTGAGCGTCTGAAAGATTCATCCGTTTGGAAAAATCTCGATGCCGTAAAACACAATCGTGTCTTTATCAACGATTTCAACACCTTCTATCCGTATGACCCGATTGCCGTCAGCAAACAGATGGATATCATCACCGACATGCTGATCAAACGGGCTGAAGAAAATAAAAAATAAAAAAAGCGGCACAGTCATGACACTGTGCCGCTTTTCATGTTCACTTTAACTTTGACTGTATGGAGCCCGGCATATCTTCAAATCTGACTTCTTCCCAGGTCTCGACATACTTTCCTTTCGCCTTCACCTTCAAATACGCGTTCTTCCGAAGGTCTTTCCCGGCGAAAAAGGTCACTTCTTCTTTTTTCCCGGATGCGTTGTATCCGTCTAATGTATACTCAGTACCGCCCGGGCTAAGATGTTTGCCATCTCGATCAATCTGTACATAAACATCTTGCTGGTGAATAAACGGATTAAATCTGTCTGTAACATCGTTATGAAAAAAGAGAAGTCCGTATATGACGGCAGCGGCTGCCAAGACGGCCAGGATTGCCAATGCTTTTTTCATCTGTGCACTCCCCTTACTTGTTCATTTTTTTCAAATAGCTTGTCCGCACCGCGAGGAAGAACAGAAGCTGAAAGATGAAAAACCCTCCGATGGTCAGACTGAGCGGCCCCGCTACATCGGAATAGCCTTCCACGGCCAATGTTCTCAAAGCAAACAGCGTATGCATGACGGCAATGACAAATGGGAAGAAGAACAAAATCGCCAATTGTATCGTTACGCTTTGTGCCATTTCGCGCTCACTCAGACCGATTTTGGCCAATGAACGGTAGCGCTCCCTGTCTTCATCTAAATCGGTGAACAGCCTGAAATATAAGAAACTTGCTGCCGCGACAAAGAAGACGATTGCGATAAACAGGCCGATGAATAAACTCAGGCTCGGCAGCTGCACCGTATCATAGTACGTGCCGGCTTTTGCCATAAAATCAGAATGGACGTCGATATAGTTGCCGTAAATCTCATTTTTCAAGGATTGGCTGATCCCAAGACTGTCTTTCCAACGATCGTAGCTGTAGCCGTATAATGACGCTTTATCACCGAGTGATTTGAGCTGATCAAAGGTTTGATCGTTCACCGCGATGATGGCATTCAATGAGATCAGCGGTTTTTTGACTTCTTTTACCAACAGTTTTTGGCCGGACGGCTTACCTTTTTGATTCAGCAGCTTCAGCTGATCCGGCGCTTCGTTTTTGAAATTGCGGTCATACGTGCCCGGGAAATAGACAGCCTCATCATGTTTCAGGCCGTTCAGCTTAACATGGAAGTATGTTGACACATCCGATTCGCTGATCATGTAAACAGGGGGAACAGTATCTCCTTCCTGATAGCGGACATAGGAAACATCTATTTTGTCTTTCTTATACGTAAAGCCGTGTGTTTTCAGTTCATGGTCAATATCTTTCAAATGAGTCTGTTCTTTTGGATTATTGCTGTAAGATAAATACTCCATCTCATAGGCGGACTCTTCCGCCCCGACGGTCGATTTGTACATCGCGAGCACGCCTGTCGCCGTAAACGCGACCGCGGAAATAATGCTGACGATAAAGAACAGGCGGGCGTTGTCTTTTAAACGATAGACAAGATCAGAAACCCATATGACATTTTTCCCGCGCAGATAAAAGGTTTTCCATTTCTTCAGCGCGCGCAGAATCCAGATGCTGCTTTGGCTGAAAAAGAAATACGTGCCGATGACGGTAAGCAGTAAAATGATAAACGGTTCAGTCCCGTGGACATTGCCTTTCAGGACCATGCCGTACCCGCCGCACAGGCAGGCGATGCCGAATAAGGACAGAAGCACGGACGGCTTCGGCTCCGGCTTGATCTTGTCAGTGCCCTTTATTAATTTGATCACCGTATTTGATCTGACAAAAAGGATCGTAAACTGCGATAAAAGGAAAAATAAAAGCAGAAATCCGCCGGCCGTAATGCCGAGCGCTTTCCAAGGCATGTACAGTGGCAGCGCGTCCATTTCTAAAATATAAGCGCCGACCGTAAAGAACGTTTTCGAAAAAATGAAGCCTCCGATAATCCCGGCTGCGATCGACATGACGCCGATGATCATGTTTTCCGCCGTAATGAGCTTTCTCAGCTGCACCGGCGTAATACCCTGCATGAGCAGGATGCCGAATTCTTTATTTCTCGATTTCAAAAATGCGTTAACCGAATACAGAACAAATAAGAAAGAAAAAACAAAGATCATCCATTCCGCGGCGGTTAAGCCTTTTTTGGCGATGTTATTCAGGTAGCCTTCCTTTAGTGCCGGATGAAACAGGAACATCGCAAAGGTAAAGAAAATCAAAACGGAAAAAGCGCTGCTTAAAAAGAAAGCAAGATAGGCCCTTTTGTTTCTCGTGACGTTTTTATAAGCGAACTGAAGAAAGGTCATTTGCGTTTCCCCCCAGCATAGACAGCACATCAAGAATCTGCTCATAAAAGACTTGGCGGTTTTCCCCGCGGTAAATCTCATTAAACAGTTCGCCGTCTTTTATAAAGATGACGCGGCGGCAGTAGCTTGCCGCAACCGGATCATGGGTCACCATCAAAGCCGTGACATGATCATCCTGGTTCAGGCTCTGCATCGTTTCCATGACGTCTTTTGACGCTTTGGAATCAAGGTTTCCCGTCGGTTCATCGGCCAGAATGAGTGACGGCTTATGAATGACCGCTCTTGCGATGGCGGCCCGCTGGCGCTGTCCGCCGGATACTTCAAACGTCCGTTTGTTGAGCAGGTCTTCAATTCCGAGCTTTGCCGCGATGCTGCGCAGTTTTTCTTCCATGACAGACGGCGCTTCTTTTTCAAGCGTTAACGGCAGCATGATATTTTCACCGATCGTCAGTGTGTCCAGAAGGTTGAAATCCTGGAACACAAATCCGAGCTGCTTGCGGCGGAAATGAGCGAGCTTTGTCCGCTTCAGGCGATGCGGGTTTTCTCCGTGAATCAGGATATCGCCTGAATCCGGACGGTCAATCGTTGAAATGATATTCAAAAGCGTTGTTTTTCCGGAGCCGGACGGTCCCATCACCGCCGTGAACCCGCCTTCTTCTATTGAAAACGAAATTTGTTTTAAAGCTTGATAGGACACTTGTCCTTTATAGGTTTTATTTATATGTTTGACTTCAAGCATATTCGCCATGAAAATCCTCCTTATGGTTTTATTCTTGTTGGTCTGGGCTGCTTTCATGTAGTGCCGGGGCATTTAACATAAAAATCCCCTTGACATAAATCCATGTTATCAAGGGGAAACAAAACGAGCTATGTTGTTTTCTTAACGCAGTCTTACATTTTTGTAAGAAATGAAAATCGGACCGATGTCCCTTCACCAGGGGACGAGCTGATGTCCACCGTATGATTGAGCTTGCCCGTAATTTCTTTGACGAGATGAAGGCCGATTCCCGTAGATTCTTGGAAACGCCGTCCGTTTTCGCCGGTGTAATAAGGGTCAAACACCCGCTTGATATCTTGCGAGGGAATGCCGACACCGTAATCTTTGACTTCAAGCACCGTCCTGTCTTCATCGCGGAAGACATTCAGCTCCAGTCTGTCACTCTTGCCTGCCGAATACTTGACCGCATTTGTGACCACTTGGCCGATCGCAAATTTGAGCCATTTGGCATCGGTGTAAATCTGATGATCATCGCAAACGTTCATTTTCGGATAAACGCGGTATTGAATAAAGAATCGTTTATAGCTTTGAATGACCGATTGGAGAAGCTCTGATAAGGAAACCGCTTCAACTTTAAAATCCCGCTCAAACAGGTCAAGCCTTGAAGAATAAAGAAGCGTCTCCAGCCCGAATTCAATCTGCCGGACCTCTTTTTTGATTTGTTCAAAGACGGGCTCATCCTCTTCCTGAATGATTAAATTAATGACCGACAGCGGCGTTTTTACTTGGTGCACCCATTGGTTCATATACGTCACCCGCGCGTCAAGCTTGGCTTCGGTCTCATGGAGCTTCTGGTGCTGCATCCGGATCAGCTCCATCTGCTTTTCATACAGCTCTGAACAAAACACTGAAGAACCGAGATACGGGATGTCTGTCCCTTCCTGCTCCGAGCTGAGCCAATGATACACACCGCGGTCTTTGTACCAGCGATAGGCAAGATACCCCGCCAAAATAAGAAGCTGCACGCCCAATATGTAAAACAGGTGGGAAAAAGAATGAAGACCCGCAAACCAGTAATAAAAGAAGACAAACAGCCCTTGAAGGAGAAAAAGCAGAATCAGCACGGCATGAGACCGGAGAAACAGCTTCATGACAGCGCCCTCAGCTGGTAGCCTTCGCCCCGCACCGATTCAATGGAAACAGGCGCATTCAGCTCCCGCAGTTTTTTTCTGAGCCGCGTGATATACACGTTAAGCGTATTATCATCGACGAAAATGTCGGTGTCCCACGT
Source organism: Bacillus sp. JNUCC-21 (assembly GCF_041222765.1). Taxonomy (NCBI): domain Bacteria; kingdom Bacillati; phylum Bacillota; class Bacilli; order Caryophanales; family Bacillaceae; genus Bacillus; species Bacillus sp. JNUCC-21. The sequence goes on from NZ_CP166019.1 coordinate 4,058,134, forward strand.
TTTTTCCATGAGCCGGTCTCTTCCCGTCACCTTTTCTCCCCGCTCCAGCAGCACTTCCAAAAGCTTGCTTTCTTTTTTAGAAAGCTCGCTTTTTTCGTCCTGAAAGCGCAGTTCAAACCGTTCCACAAAGAGCTGCACACCGGCATATTCAACCACTTTTTCTCCCTGCTTGGCGGCGTACTCTCCGTATGCCCTCCGGATCTGGCTTTTGATTTTCGCCAGCACAATATCATAAGAAAACGGTTTTTCGATATAATCATCTCCGCCGTTTTCAATCGCCATCACTTGATCCATTTCCCCGCTTCTGGCAGAGATAAAAATGATCGGGCTTGTGGAGTGCTGGCGGATCTGGCGGCACCAATAATAGCCGTCATAAGACGGCAGATTGATATCAAGCAGCACCACATCAGGCTTTTCCCGCAAAAAAACATCAAGAACAGCCGTGAAATCATCGGCGGCCACGGTTTGATATCCGTATTTTTCAAGGTAATTCTGCAATAGTCCGCGAATGTCTTCACTATCTTCCACAATCATGATTTTATTCAAACTGAACCACTCCCGTTTCTTACACTGCTGCCATCATCATAATCGTTTCAGGCGTACGGGCGCAACACCGCACAAAAAAACCGCCATCTTGGCGGTTTCCGTTCTCATCAGCCGACCTGCTGTTTTACAGCTTTACCGGCTGATCCGAACTCTCTCATTTTGCTTCGCACTGTCTCTTCCACGGCTTCAATGCCGGGTGTCATATAGCCGCGGGGTTCGTACAGATCACTGTTTTCCTGAAACATGCGGCGTGTTTCGTCTGTCCAGGCGACCATACATTCCGTGTTGATATTGATTTTCGCGTGGCCGAGCGTGATGGCTCTTTTGATCTGATCCTGCAGAATCCCGGATGCTCCGTGAAGAACGAGAGGAATATCAGTCATGCGGGAGATAGCCTCCATTTCTTTAAATCCGAGATTCGGTTCACCTTGATATTTGCCGTGGACGGAGCCGAGGGCGGCGGCCAGCGCGTCAATATTGGTTTCTTTGACGATCCGCTCACATTCGGCGACATCGGCATAGCGGACCCCGCCGACCAGCCCGTCTTCCATGCCGCCGACCGTGCCGACTTCTGCTTCTACTGAGACGCCGTGCTGAGCGGCATAATCGGCGACTTCTTTTGTCATCGCGATGTTCTCATCAATCGGATGATGGGAGCCGTCAATCATCACTGAGCTGAATCCGGCGTCAATGGCCTGTCTGCAGCGTTCCGCACTGCTCCCGTGATCAAGATGGAGCACGACGGGAACGGTAATCGCCATTTCTTCCATTAACGCGCCGACCATGGCGGAAATCGTTTTAAATCCGCCTAAATAGTCGACCAGACGATCGGAAGCCGCGGCGATGACCGGCGATTGCTCCTTTTGCGCCGCTTGCAGAATCGCCTTCGTCCATTGGAGGCCGTTGATATTAAATTGGCCGACTGCATAATGCTCCCGTTTCGCTTCTGCAAGAAGATGTTTCATGGTGACAAAAGCCATGTTCACGCCTCCTTCATGAAGTATTTTGATACGACGGCTTCCGTTGTTTCCTTTGCCGTTTTGATCGTTTCCTCCGCAGTCAGCTTATAATATTCAGGTCTGAACAGCTCTACGGAGACAACATCATTGAATCCGATTTCTTTTAACGCTGACAGATGGGCGTCTAAGTCAATCGCACCCTGTCCAGGCCAGACGCGGTCTTCATCCGTTAAAAAGCCGATCGGAAAGTCTTCTGTATCGTCGATATGATAGATGAAAATTTTCTTTCCGTCCGCCTGCTTCAAACTCTCAATATTGGAGCCCATCGCGTGGAAATGGAAGCTGTCAAACACCAGTCCGACATTATCGCGGCCGACAGCGTTCACGATGTCATACGCCTGTTCAAATGTATTGACCGTACATTGCGGGTGGCCGACAAATTCAAGGGCAATGTTTACGCCGTACGGCTCCGCGATGTCCGAAAGCTCAGTCAGCACCTCTATGCTGCTCTTTTTGATCTCTTCTTTCAAGATTTTCCGCTCTGTCACAAGCGGCACGGCCACCACATATTTCACGCCGAGCGTCCTGCAGGTTTCCATCATGCTTTTGAATTCCGAAATGATCTCCCTATAGCCCTTCTCATCACGGTTGTTGAAGAAAACCAGTGCGTTCAGGGCAAGCGGTTTAATGTGATGGGTTCGAAAATATTCCGCCAGATCGGCCAGTGAATGGTCTTTTAAGTATTCCGGCAGCTTATCCATTGTGCGGATTTCAATATAATCATAGCCGTGCTTTTCGCACAGTTCTAAATCCTGTTTCAGGTTTGAATTCTCCAGCGTAGTCGCTTCATTAAAGCAAAGTTTCATGTCAGCCTCTCCCATCCGCGTTTTCGATATGAAGGGAGTCCGGCAGGAGGGCTTGTTTGCCCCGCTCCGCCGAACTCCATACTCAGCTTATGCCATACCTAATTCTTCCTTTAATTTCTTAAGCGTGGTCCGGCTTGATTCATCCGCTCTTTCACCGACCCAAGCAAAAACAGCGTTCGTCGCAATTCCGTCGAATTTCATCTCTCTCATCTTTCTGAAAATCGTCTCAAAATCAACCTCGCCTTGCCCGATGTCCAAATGCTGGTGAACCGTTACTTTCGCGTCAGGCGGGTTGACGATGTAGCGCAGGCCATGCGCCGCTTTATGATTAAAAGTATCTGCAAATAAAACATGTGTGAGGCGGTCGCCGGCTTCATCAAACATAGTCGCAATATCGCCTTTGCCGTCATCATAGAAGAACGTATGCGCAGTCGAGTAGACAAGATTGATCCAATCCTTGTCAAGCGCGCGGATCATATCCATCGCCCCTTTGTGCGTTTCGATAAAATCGTACGGGTGAGCCTGCAGATTGAGTTTAACGCCTTCTTTTTCAAAGACGGGCAGCAGTTCATCCATGGATTTGATGAATTTTTCTTCACTTGTCAAAGGATCATATTTTGAACCGCTGAATTCACTGTTCATCAAATCCACTTCAAGTTCAACCGCAATTTCGATCGCCCGTTTCCAGTTGCGCACGGCGGCCTGTCGGCGGTCTTCATCAGGACCCGCCCAGTGGTAAAGCGGAAGAAGAGAAGACAGCTTCACACCTGTATCCTTTAAAAGGCGCTTCAATTGTTTGATTTTTGCTGAATCGACTTTCGGATATTTATAGAAAGGACAAAAATCCTCGCGCGGAGACAGTTCGATATATTCGTATCCGAGTTCCGCCGTTTTATAGACCATTTCTTCTAACGTTAAATCATCGCGGTACATGGATGGATCTAAGGCCAGTTTCATTTCTTTCACTCCCGATCTATTATTTGTTCACAGTCGTAAATGATTGGTAGAATGCCGGTTTCTCTTGCAGCGCCACAGGCTCTTTCTGTCCGGATTCCTGAGCTTTTACGCACGCATCAGTTGTCACCGCGGCAATATAACCGTCCCATGCCGTCGGACCGCTGACTTCGCCTTTATTCCGGATCGAATCAATGAAGTCTTGAATTTCCACATCATACGCAGCCACAAATCGGCGCTGCCAGTCCATCAGGATATCGGTGCTGAATTTCCCTTCTTTTCTCAAGCTGATGCTTGACGGTTCCGGAAGCTTGATAACGCCGTCTTCCCCAACGATTTCACATTGAATGTCATAGCCGTATTTACAGTTCACGTAGATTTCGGCATTGATGACGATGCCGCCTTTTGTTTCGATGATGACCATCTGCGGATCTTTCAGATGCGGCAGCGCATTTTTTGATTTCTTCGGATAGATCACCTGTACGGATTCATAGTCGTCATTGACGAGCCAGTGGAGGACATCAATTTCATGAACGAGCGTATCGATGACGGCCATGTCCGTTGAATAATTGGATGCGACTGTCGGGTTGCGGTGCGCACAGTGAATCATCAGCGGCTCGCCGACCACGCGGTTGTCAATCGCTTCTTTCAGCTGAACGTAACCGCTGTCATACCTGCGCATGAAACCTACCTGCACCAATCGTTTTCCCGTCTTCATTTCTTCCTCGACAATGCGCATACAGCCTTCTGCCGTTGTCGCAAGCGGCTTTTCACAAAACACGTGCTTGCCGCGCTGAATCGCTTTCAAAACGCTGGACTCATGAGCCGGGCCCCAGCTTGTCACTAAGACGGCATCCACATTTTCAGCAGCGAGGAGGCTGTCGTCATCAGGATAAACGGAGGCGTTCAAATTGAAATCCTGAACGGTCTGCTGCGCGGCCTCCTGATTCACATCTGTGACAGCGGTAATTTCCGCTCCGGACAGCTTATTTGTGATGCGGTTGATGTGCTCTTTTCCGATAGCACCGGTTCCGATAACACCTATACGTAAATTCATTGATCGCCACTCCTTCTGATAATCAAATAATGGTTCTCGTCTTTCTTTTCTCGCTGCCGTCCTGAGGAGCGCCGTACAGTTCCTCCTGTATTTGTTCAAGCGACTTGCCGGACGTATTCGGTGCGAAAACAAGCCCGATGATCATACTGGCCGTCACACATATGAGCAGAATACCGGCCATAAAACCGATGCCGAATTGTGACATGATGACCGGCACAAATAAACTCCAAATTCCGATTGAAATACGGACGAGAAAGAACATGAGCCCTTGTGCTGACGCTCTGTGTTCTGTCGGGAACAGCTCGCTTGCCCACAGCTGGTAGTTCGCCTGCTGGCCGGCTCCGTTATTGATGCCGATCGCTAAAACAAACAAAAGCAGCATCGGGAGCCCCTGAAACGGCAGTAAAAACAGCGACCAGCCGACAACGGCCATACATGCGCAGATTCCGAACACCGTTTTCCGATATTTATCTGCGAAAGGCATGAAGATACAGGCGACGCCGAGCCCGGTGAAGATAAACAGGGCCATCTGCAGAATGTTGGCCGTATTTGCGGATACGCCGCCGACCTGCTGGTAGATGTACGGCATGAAGAATCCCATGACGCCCGCTGCGAGATTCCATACGAGAAACACACCCATTAAAAACAAAATGTTCTTGAAAAATTTCGGCTGAAGCAGGTCAAAATAAGATGTTTTTTTCACGGCGGCAGGCCGCTCTTCACTGTTTTTCCAGGCATCCGACTCAGGTAAACGCTTTCTTATCACATATGTGATCAGGGCGATCACCAATAGATGCACAAAGACAATTTTATTTCCTAAAAGCCCGAGGTCACCGACCAAAACGGATAACAGCAGAACCACAACGGCTCCTGCGGCCCACGCCACCTGCGCCACTCCGCAATGCCTCGCCCGGTTTTTCTCAGGGGCGTTTTCCGCGATAATGGTCCATGAAGCCGTAATATCCGCGCCTACAGAAATCCCGATAATCATGTATCCGCATAACAGCATGGGAAAGTTGAATCCAAACAAAACCAAACAAATTCCTAAGGCGTAGACGAGCATACTGTTTGTGTATACAGCTTTTCGGCCGACCTTATCAGCCAAATACCCGCCGAGCAGCGCTCCGATGGCCGCTGATATCGCGTTTGCGCTGAAGGCGCCGAGCAATCCGATCTGGCTGTCGGACAGCTTCAAATAGCTGACCCACATAGATAAACCCGCTGATCCTGCCACAATGGAACCCGCATCAATGTAATTTGCTAATGCTGCGGCGATGGTCCTTTTGCTGAAAGCTGATTCCGCCTTGGCACTATTCATATAAGTCCCCCTCTAATTTGCAGGATCAAGCAGTTCACTGTCGATGTACTTTCTCGCAATCAGCGCGTACTCAAGCGGATTGGCGACTGCCGGGTCTTGTTCGGCTTCGATGACGATCCAGCCTGAATAATCATGACGGACGAGCGTTCGGTATACTTCGGTAAAATCGATGCATCCGTCTCCGGGAACCGTAAAAATGCCCTGTAAAAACGACTGCCTGAATGACTTGCCTTCCTGTCTGCACCGCTCCATAATGTCAAACCGGGCGTCCTTGAAATGAACGTGTCTGATCCGATCCATATGCTTGTTGAGAATCGTCATATAGTCTCCGTCCGAGATATAGGCATGGCCGGTATCATAAAGTAAATGGACATACCGCGGGTCCGTTCCATCCATCAGCCGGTCAACTTCTTCCGCCGTCTGGACGCCTGTGCCGAGATGATGATGAAACGTGAGGTCCAGCCCGTATTCGCCAGCGATTTTCCCGAGACGGTTCAAGCCTTGGCACAGCGTATCCCATTCTTCATCTGAGAAGTGCGGTTTTTCCTTAAATACATCAATGTCCAAGCCTTGAACACTGTACGTCTGTTCAGAAACGATGGCGACATCCGCTCCGACTTTCTGCAAATAATCACAGTGTTCTGTAAATTGTTCAGCCATTTTTTCAATACCGTCTTGTATGATAAAGCTGCTGAACCATTTCCCCGCAATCCGCAAGTTCCGGAGAGCCAGCTCCTTATTGAGGACGGAGGGTTCAGGGAAAAACCCTCCCACTTCCGTACCTTGAAAGCCGGCGACAACAATATCGCTTAACAAATGCTGCAGCGTATTCCCGGCTCCGATTTCCGGTATATCGTCATTGCGCCACCCAATGGGAGCGATGCCCCACAGAATATCTTGTTTGCCCATCGTGATGCCTCCCCTCTAGTACTGCTTTGCAGACTTCAGCTTCGTCTCTTTCGCTTCGTATGCCCGCTGAACGCTTTCCTGCTCCGACACTTCCGCCACGCCGACATGCCACCAGCTGTCATAGCCGTCCGTCATCGTTTTCGGCAGAACCTTCATTTCAATTAAAGTGGATACGTCTTGCGTTTTCGCATCTTCAAGCGCCGCTTTCAGTTCTTCAACCGTATTGGCTCTGTATGTTTTAGCGCCGTAGCCCTCTGCCACCTTCGCGTAATCAACGTTTAAAATCTGATTGTCCTCTGTGCGGAACTCGCAAAAATAACTGCCGCTCCCGTGATCCATCTGCAGGTTGTTAATACAGCCGAATCCCGAGTTGTCAAAAAGCAGGACATTGATTTTTTTGTTATATTGAAGCGCGGTAATCAGCTCTGAGTGCAGCATCAGAAAGCTTCCGTCGCCGACGAGTGAATAGACTTCTTTGTCGGGATGGGCCAGCTTGAGGCCGAGCGTGCCTGATATCTCATACCCCATGCAGGAATAGCCGTACTCGAGGTGGTACGTATTCGGGACATTGGAATGCCACAGCCGCTGCAGATCCCCCGGAAGAGATCCCGCCGAACTGATGACGACGCTGTCTTCAGGAATCGTGTCATTGATGGTCAACAGCGCCGTTGTCTGCGGCAGCTCAGTCCCGAGCGCGTCGGCATACTCGTTTAACACGTCCTGTGAAAAATGGTTCTTAATTTCCGGTTCAAACGCGTCACGTGTAAAAGTGACCTTGCCGAGCCGGTCCCGTTCAGCAAGCCATTCATCTTTCCAGTCTTTAATCGCCGTGCCGAATGCACTTTTATATCCGTCTAATAAGCCGTGCAGCCTGCCGAGCGTCACTTTCGCATCGGCTACAACCTGAAACGCGTCAAGCTTGTAAGCCTGCATGCGGCTGACGTTGATATTCAAAAATTTTGCTTTGTCAAAATCAAACGCCGTTTTCGAGGATGTCGCAAAGTCCGTGTACCGTGTGCCGACACCGATGATCAGATCAGCCTGGCGGGCGGCTTTGTTTGCGGCGAGGGTGCCCGTGATGCCCATGCCGCCCAGATTGTTGGCGAAATCGGCTTCAACCGTTGACTTGCCGGCCTGCGTTTCGACAAGCGGAATGCCGTATGTTTCAGAAAGCGCGATTAATTCCTCACGCGCGCCGGAGTACTTCGCGCCGCCGCCCACTAAAATGACGGGACGGCAGCTCTCCTTAATTCTTTCCGCGGCGCCTTTCAGTTCACGCTCGCTCGGCTGCATCCGGTCAATGTAATGAACGCGTTTTTCAAAGAAGCTTTCATCAAAATCAAATGCTTCTCCCTCTACATCCTGAGAAATACAGATGGTCGCCGGACCCGCTTTTGCCGGATCTGTCATCACTTCAAATGCCCGGATTAAGCTGCTCATCAGCTGCTCAGGTCGGGTAATGCGGTCCCAATAGCGGGACACGGGCTTTAACGCATCGTTTGTTGTGACGGCGGCACTGTATTCCTGCTCCACCTGCTGAAGCACCGGGTCAGGCTGCCTCGTCGCAAAGGTATCGGCCGGAAGCAGCAGCACCGGAATATGATTGGCCAGCGCTGTACCCGCGGCAGCCGTCAAGTTAGCGGCACCCGGACCGACCGATGTCGATACCGCGTAAATTTTTCTTCTCAGCATCTGCTTGCTGTATGCCATCGCGGCATGCGCCATGCCTTGTTCGTTTTTGCCTTGATAGACTTTCAGGTGCCCGGCGTCCTGCTCAAGCGCCTGCCCGATCCCCAACACATTTCCGTGGCCAAAAATCGTGAAGATGCCCTCAACGAACGGCTCTTCTTTTCCGTCAACATGAATGTACTGCCGGTTCAAGAATTGAATCAGCGCTTGTGCTGTCGTTAAGCGAATTGTCTTACCCACAAACGATCCCACCTTTTATACGTTCTATTTACCGTTAAGACTGTGCTGCGCTTCAATCAGTTCGATGATTTCACCGGCAGCCGGCATTGCTTCTGAGGAGCTGTGTTTGCTGACGACGATGGAAGCGGAAGCGCTCCCGTATTTTAAAGCCGTTTCAATATCCCGGCCGCTGACAAGTCCGTAGATGAAGGCTGACGCATAGGAATCACCCGCTCCGAAGGTCTTCAGCACCTTTGTTTTATAGGCATGCGCCCGGAAAACTTCTCCCGATCTGCTGTATGCGTATGATCCGTCAACGCCGTGCTTAATGACGACAAGGTCAGCGGAGTGCGCAAACAAATGGCGGACGGTTTCATCGTTACCTCCGCCGCTGCGGTTTTCCATTACGTCAAATTCGTCACGCGTACCGATGACGATATCGGATTGTTCCGCCACCAGCGTGTAGTACACGGCTGTTTCTTCTGCCGATTGCCAAGTATACGGACGGTAGTCGAGCTCAAACACGACTTTTACGTCATGTTTTTTTGCGATATGCACCGCTTTTAAGACGGCTTCGCGCGACGGGCTTTTCGCAAGCGCCGTACCTGATACGAGCAGCATTTTCGCGTTTGCGATGTAGCCTTCATTGACTTCGGACGGCTCAAGATACAAATCCGCCACGTCATCCCGGTACATCAGGATGCTGCACTCTTCGGGACTGAGAATTTCGGTAAAAGCGAGCCCGGCTTTGCGTCCTTCTCTGTCAACGGTCATTTGTGACGTATCAACGCCCTTTTCCTGCATATAGGAAACGATGAATCTGCCGTGCTGGTCATCCGGGATTTTGCCGATAAAACCGGCTTTTAATCCGAGCTTGGCGCTGCCGATCGCAATATTTGCCGGGGAGCCGCCGACATATTTAGAAAACGTCATCGTTTCTTCCATCGGCCGGTTGTATTCCGCAGCGTTCAAATCAATACACGCGCGTCCGATCGCGACAATATCAAACTCTTTTTCTTCATTAAATGTATATTTCATCGTTATCTGCCACTCCTCACTTGTTAGCGTTCCAGGATCCATTCATGGGCCGGATCATTATGAAACTTCCACTTTCGTGTCGGTCCCGCCATTACATTCAGGTAGTAAGAGGTATACCCGTCCGGAACTCCAACCGGGTGATAGCCCGCCGGCACGATGACAACGTTTTCATTTTCTGCGGTCATCGTCTCATCAATCGAGCGGTCGTCCGTGTACACACGCTGGAAGACAAACCCCTGCGGCGGGTCCGTTTCATGGTAATAGGTTTCTTCTAAAAAGGATTCAGCCGGCAGATTGTCTTGGTCATGTTTATGAGGCGGATAGCTCGACCAGTTGCCGCTGTCCGTGTAAACTTCAACAACGAGAAGGCTGTTTGCCGATGGATCTGAATCGGGGAGAATATTATGAACGGTTCGTTTGTTTGCCAGCTTGCCGCGATGTTCCACACCGTTGTCTTCCGCTTTAATCAGCTTTGTCGGAAGCTGGTGTTCGGACGGAGAATAGCACAGCGCGACCCTCGCCCCGCTGACCGCTGTGATTTCAAAAGAGCGGTCATTGGACACATAAACGCTGTCCGTCGGTTTTCTTTCAAATACGCTTTCACGGGTGCCGATGCTTTCAAATGTCTGATCATAATCAGTGACGGTGATTTTTCCCGTTACCGCAACGATGCAGCACTCCGTCTTTTTCAAATCTTCTGTATATGCGGAACCGGGAGTGAGGTCAACGACTTTAAATCCGACGTATTTGAGGTCTGAATTGGCTGAAGTGACGTCATGTATGATGTTCACGCCTTGAGAAATCTCATCGGCCTGCGGTTTGCGCAGCAAATGACTCATGTTTATTCCTCCTTAATTGATGGTAAAAGAAAACCCGGACGAAAATCACAAAGCCGTCCGGTCCGGCTGTCAGATCAATTGAAGTCAGGAGACGGGTATCGTGCCGTCACGACTTTTTTACGTGTATAGAAGTCGACGCTGTCTTTTCCGTTTGCGTGCAATGTGCCGAAGAAAGAAGACTTCCAGCCAGAGAACGGGAAGAATGCCATCGGCGCCGGGACGCCAAGGTTGATGCCGAGCATCCCCGCGTCAATATTTTCACGGAAGTAGCGGATCGCGTTCGCATTTGAAGTGAACAGACACGCGCCGTTCGCAAATTCAGACTGGTTGGCGATGTCCACCGCTTCTTTTAAGTTTTTCACGCGGATGACCGACAGAACGGGCGCAAAGATTTCATCTTTCCAGATCGTCATATCCGTCGTCACGTTGTCAAAAATCGTCGGTCCGACGAAATAGCCGTCTTCCGTTGCGTTTTCACGCCCGTCACAAAGAAGTCTCGCTCCTTCTTCGATGCCTTTTTCAATATAGCTGTGCGTGCGTTTTTTGTTGTCCTCGCGGATGACCGGGCCTAAGAACACGCCGTCATCCAGTCCGTTTCCGATCTTGATGTCCGCTGCTTTTTCCTGTAATTTCGCCATAAACTCATCGGCGATTCCCTCTTCAACCGTCACAACCGCGCATGCCATGCAGCGCTCTCCTGCCGAACCGAATGCCGCACCGATAATGTTTGTCACCGTATCTTCAAGGTGGGCGTCATTCAGCACGATCGTGTGGTTTTTCGCGCCCGTTAACGCTTGCACGCGCTTCAAATGTTCGCTGCCTTTTTTGAAAACATACTCGCCGACAGGTTTTGAACCGACGAATGAGATGGCTTTAATATCCGGATGTTCAAGAACGCCGTTTACGACGTCATGCGCGCCGTGCACGACATTGAAGACGCCCTTCGGCAGACCGGCCTGTTCAAACAGCTCTGCCAGTTTTTCCGTTAACAGCGGCGTGCGCTCAGACGGCTTCAGAATGAACGTGTTTCCTAACGAAATCGCCATCGGGAACATCCAGCACGGGACCATCATCGGGAAGTTGAACGGTGCGATACCGCCGACCACCCCGATCGGATAGCGGTAATTCGCCGCCTCTACATCCGTCGCGATGGAGGCGAGTGAATCGCCCATCATGAGTGACGGCGCGCCCGCTGCGAATTCGACGTTTTCAATTCCGCGTCCCACTTCACCGAGTGCCTCCGTCGTGTTTTTACCGTTTTCCAAAGTAATCAGACGGGCAAGCTCTTCTTTGTTCTGCTGGAGAAGCTGCTGATAGTTAAATAGTATTCTCGCACGGCGCGGCACTGCCGTCTTTGACCATGTTTGAAACGCCTCTGACGCTGAGCGGACGGCGTATTCCACATCCTCCCGCGTAGAAATCGGAACCTGGCACATCACTTCTTTTGTAGCCGGATTGATAACGTCTTCATATTGATCTGTCTTACTTTCAACCCATTCACCATTGATGTAGTTTTTCAGTTTTCTGATCTCTGCCATTCTCATTGCCTCCTTAAATAGTAAACATCCTGTTCAGCTGGATAATAACGGATGAATATATTCATCTTTTACATATAAAAGACATGAATTAAACGCTTACAAATGCTAAAATGATGGTGACTCCCAATCTTTCCATGTAAAAGTTGGTCATGTACCGGAAAAAGCAAACGGTTACATCTTTCACTTTTGATTTTACAGGTTATGTTTTGGTCATTTCTTGGTTACATTGTAAGCCCAACACATCTTCAAGTCAATCTAAAAAATCAAAATTTTTTCATTATTTTTATCATACTTTTTTTGATCGGGAAAACAGGAACTTGGAGAACCGTGTCGAATCGTACGGCGTGAACCCTCTTTTTTATCATTTGTTAAGTAACTATTGATTAACTCTTGGTGTTTATTATATATTTTAATTACTTTAAGAATTCTAGAAGGAGTTTTTTTATGAAACTGATGCGGATTCAGGAGATGGAAGATTACATTCTCAAACACGGAGCCACTTCGCTGGATGAGCTGTGCGAGGTATTCAACGTCTCTAAAAACACGGTCAGACGCGATATTAATAAGCTTGCGGAAAAAGGGGTTATCAAAAAGGTGTACGGCGGCGTGACATCAGCCGAAAAATCTGTGCTCGTCCCTTTTGAGAACCGCACCATTCAACATCAGGACGAAAAAATCAAAATCGCCCGCTATGCGTCACGGTTTATCGAGGATCACGATCTTGTATTTATTGATTCCGGCACGACGACCAAATCGATGCTGGAGACGCTTGATCCCGATAAGAATGTGACGGTTTTGACGAACAGCCTTGATATTATTAACGCTGCTTCATCCATGAAAAATATCGACCTGATCATCATCGGCAATAATTACAAGCGGAAGACAAGGTCGTTTGTCGGCATTGATGATCCGAGCACACTCAATAAATACAACATTAACAAGGCGTTCATGTCCGCTACCGGGACAACGATCACCCACGGCCTGACGAATTCCGACTTACTGGAATACGAGGTGAAAAAGAGAATTTCCGAAAAGGCGAACGAAGTGTATCTGCTCGCGGATCATTCCAAATTCGGCAAATCCACGCTTTTGACATACGCGCCTTTCGACCGGCTTCACAGCATTGTCACTTCTCAGCAGCTCGATGAGGAATATACGAAGTATTGCCAAGAGCATCAAATCGACATTCACTTGGCATAGCGTTATAGTTAATAGAGAACGCTGCCGTATTTTTCCGGCAGCCGCTATGATATCCAATTTTTTCAGGGGGCGAAAACATGAGCAAAGTAACAATCGGCAAAACTGACCTAAAGGTATTTCCGATCGGTTTGGGAACAAATGCGGTCGGCGGACACAATCTCTACCCGAATCTGAATGAAGAGACGGGAAAAGAATTGGTCCGGGAAGCGATTAAAAGCGGCGTTACCATGTTAGATACTGCCTATATTTACGGTGTGGGCCGTTCTGAAGAATTAATCGGCGAGGTGCTGAAAGAATGCAAACGCGAGGATGTCTTCATCGCCACAAAAGCCGCTCACAGAAAAGAAGGCGATGACTTTGTTTTCGACAACTCACCGGCCTTTTTGAAACAATCGGTCGAAGACAGCCTGAAACGCCTGCAGACTGATTACATCGATTTATTCTACATCCATTTCCCGGATGAGCACACGCCGAAGGACGAAGCCGTTCAAGCATTGAATGAGCTGAAAAAAGAAGGAAAAATCCGTTCCATCGGCGTATCCAATTTCTCTTTGGAGCAGCTGAAAGAAGCCAATAAAGACGGCTTAGTGGACGTGATTCAAGGAGAATACAACCTGCTGAACCGTGAGGCGGAAAAAACTTTCTTCCCTTATACGACAGAACACGGCATCTCATTCATTCCGTACTTCCCGCTCGTATCCGGACTGCTGGCCGGCAAATACGACGAGAACACCACCTTCCCTGAAGGCGACCTGCGCAATGACCAGGCGCATTTCCAAGGGGAGCAGTTTAAAGAAAACATCAAAAAAGTCAACCAGCTCAAACCGATTGCCGAAAAGCACAATGCCGATACGGCGCATATCGTGCTTGCCTGGTACTTGGCGAGACCTGAAATCGATATCCTGATTCCGGGCGCCAAACGCGCGGATCAATTAAAAGACAACATGAAAGCAGCCTCCATTACGCTATCTGCTGAAGAAATCGCGTTTATCGACAAGCTGTTTTCCTAAGAAAAAAAAACACGCCTTTTAAAAGGGGCGTGTTTTTTTTATGTTTATATTTTTCTCTTCGGGGAATGAAATAGTTATCTAAATAAACTATTATGCGTTCCAAAAGATGAGGAGGATCATCTGTGAAGAAAAACACCAAAAAATACCTGATTTACTTTTTCGGAGCATTAGGCGGGCTGCTTTACGGCTATGACACCGGTGTGATTTCAGGGGCTTTGTTATTTATTAACAATGATATTCCTTTAAACACGCTGACCGAGGGATTGGTCGTCAGCATGCTGCTGCTCGGTGCGATTTTCGGGTCCGCATTAAGCGGGACATGCTCTGACCGATGGGGCCGGAGAAAAGTGGTTTTCGTCCTTTCACTCATTTTTATTATCGGCGCGCTTGCCTGTGCGGCTTCGCAAACCGTCACCATGCTGATTATCTCCCGTGTCATTCTCGGGTTAGCCGTCGGGGGCTCAACGGCGCTGGTTCCCGTTTATCTATCTGAGATGGCGCCGACAAAAATACGCGGAACGCTCGGCACATTGAATAACTTAATGATTGTAACCGGAATTTTACTCGCATATATCGTGAATTACATATTCACCCCATTTGAAGCTTGGCGCTGGATGGTCGGTCTCGCCGCAGTACCGGCGGCGCTTTTATTAATCGGAATCGCGTTTATGCCGGAATCTCCGAGATGGCTCGTCAAACGCGGCCGTGAGCAGGAAGCCAGACAAGTCATGGAAATGACCCACGACAAAGAGGATATCGCCGTTGAATTGGCGGAAATGAAACAAGGAGAAGCCGAGAAAAAAGAATCTACGCTCGGCTTGCTGAAAGCCAAATGGATCCGCCCTATGCTGCTGATCGGGATCGGCCTCGCCATCTTCCAGCAGGCGGTCGGTATCAACACGGTGATTTACTATGCGCCGACTATCTTTACAAAGGCAGGACTCGGCACTTCGGCGTCCGTTCTCGGCACGATGGGCATCGGTGTCTTAAACGTCATCATGTGTATCACCGCCATGATCTTAATTGACCGGATCGGCCGGAAAAAACTGCTGATGTGGGGAAGTGTCGGCATTACCTTGAGCCTGGCGTCACTATCAGCCATTCTCCTTCTGGCCGGCCTGTCAGCTTCAACAGCATGGCTGACCGTGCTGTTTCTCGGCATCTATATCGTTTTCTACCAGGCGACATGGGGTCCCGTCGTATGGGTTCTGATGCCGGAGCTGTTCCCGTCAAACGCACGCGGAGCCGCAACCGGATTTACGACATTGATCCTGTCGGCAACCAACCTGATCGTTTCACTGGTATTCCCGCTTATGCTGAGCGCTATGGGCATCGGCTGGGTATTCGGAATATTCTCAGTCATTTGCCTCTCATCCTTCTTCTTCGCCGCTTACATCGTTCCTGAAACGAAGGGCAGAAGTTTAGAAGAAATCGAAACGCACTTGAAAAAACGGTTCTCCTTAAAGAAGCGCAGCAAACAAAATCAAATTCTTAAACAGCGCACACTGTAATAAAAAAAGGAATCGCCCAGCGGGGGCGATTCCTTTTTGGCGTCATACCATGACTTTGCAAATGTCATTCGTAAATTCGACCGGATCATGGATCGGCAGCCCTTCAATCAGAAGCGCCTGATTGTACAGAAGGTTTGTGTATAATGCCAGCTTTTCCCGATCTTGTCCGTGCGCGTTTTTTAGCGTCTCAAACACTTCGTGATTCGGGTTGATTTCCAGCACTTTTTCCGCTTTGACCTGCTGGCTGTCAGGCATAGCATTCAACACTTTTTCCATTTCGATCGTCACTTCGCCGTCTGTCGCAAAACAGACCGGATGAGATTTTAAACGTTTCGACGCTCTGACGTTCTTTACTTTATCCGCAAGAATCTCTTTCATGCTTTCGAACAGGTCTTTATATTCGTTCTCTTCGGCTTCAGTCTGCTTTTCATCCTCATCACTGTCGATGCCTAAGTCGGCGCTGGATACGGATTTGAACTCTTTTTCCTCATAGCTTGTCAGCATTTTGATCGCGAATTCATCAATATCTTCCGTGAAATATAAAATCTCGTAGCCTTTGTCCGCCACCATTTCAGTTTGCGGCAGCTTTTCAATCCGCTCATATGAATCGCCGGACGCGTAATAGATATATTTTTGATCCTCAGGCATTCTGGACACATATTCGTCCAGAGTGACGAGCTTTTTCTCCTTAGATGAATAGAAGAGAAGCAGATCTTTTAATACGTCTTTATTCGCGCCGAAATCATTATAGACGCCGAATTTCAGCTGTCTGCCGAAAGATTCATAGAAAGATTCGTATTTTTCTCTTTTGTTCTTCAGCAGGCTCTTCAGCTCGGCTTTGATTTTTTTATTGATGTTTTTCGCAATCAGCTTCAGCTGGCGGTCGTGCTGCAGCATCTCTCTGGAAATGTTCAGCGACAGATCCTCAGAATCGACCATGCCTTTTACAAAACTGAAATGGTCCGGAAGCAGGTCGGCGCATTTGTTCATGATCAGCACGCCGTTGGAATACAGCTCCAATCCTTTTTCGAATTCCTTCGTATAATAGTCAAACGGCATGTTTTCCGGAATAAACAAAATCGAATTGTAGCGCACCGCTCCATCGACGCTGATATGCACATGGGTCAGCGGTTTATCAAAGCCGTAATGCTTCTCGGCGTAAAAAGCCTCGTAATCTTCATCCGTCAGCTCGCTTTTATTTTTTCTCCAGATCGGCACCATGCTGTTGACCGTCTGTTCTTCCTGAACTTCTTCAAATTCGTTCTCGCTGCCCTCTTTCGGCTTGTTGACCGTCTCTTCCATTTTGATCGGGTAGCGGATAAAATCAGAGTACTTTTTCACGATCGCTTTGATGCGGTAGTTTTCTAAAAACTCATCATAGCTTTCATCTTCTGTGTTTTCTTTTATTTGCAGGGTGATTTCCGTACCGACGGTTTCTTTGTCACACGGCGCGATCGTGTAGCCGGCAGCCCCTTCCGACTCCCATACATACGCCTCGTCACTGCCGAGCGCCTTACTTTTCACCGTGACTTTATCAGCCACCATAAACGCCGCATAAAATCCGACGCCGAACTGGCCGATAATGTCATGGCCATCTTTCGTGTCATTTTCTTGCTTGAAAGCGAGTGAACCGCTTTTCGCAATCGTGCCGAGATGCTGTTCAAGCTCGTCTTTTGTCATCCCGATACCGGTGTCTGTGACGGTGAGCGTTCTCGCTTCTTTGTCCGCCGTCACTTTTATGTAGTAATTGTCTTGATCAAACGTTAATGAATCATCGGTTAACGCCTTGTAATAGATTTTGTCAATCGCATCGCTCGCGTTGGAAATTAACTCGCGGAGAAAAATTTCCTTCTGCGTGTAAATGGAGTTAATCATCATGTCCAGCAATCGCTTGGATTCTGCTTTAAACTTTTTTTTCCGCACTTCAGATCTCTCCTTTAATTATGCTTTGATGTTATGTAAAATCTTTTCAGCATCTATTTATCATATACAGTGACAATTGTCAACTAGGATTAGCAGATGCATATATTGTAAATTTAACATGTTAATGGATTCATTTCACCCATTTTATCAATAAAAAAGAGAGAATGTTGATCATCCTCTCCTCTCTGCTTCTTTCCGGCGGCCGAATTCCTTCTTCATCCATATGTATGACGGGTAGAAAAACAAACTAAATAAGATAAGAGATCCCAAGTTTCGCAAAGACTCATGCAGAACATTTCTTACAGTGAGAGGAAATATGATGTCCTGAAATAGAATAGAGATAACGGTGTAAATCACAAATCCCATAGGAACAATGGCATAACAATAAAACGCTATCTCCTTCTTATGCTGTATCTTCAAAATATGTAAACCTCCCAATGATGTATATACATAATATTAACATATTTAATAGGTATTTAGAAACAGACCTCCGTATGTTTATCCCCCTATTCAGCGGGAACAGATATAAAAAAAGGAGGAATCGCAATATGGGAAGATTAACAGACAAAACCGCAATCATCACAGGGGCCGCGACAGGCATCGGACAAGCGACGGCACGGGTTTTCGCCGATGAAGGCGCCCGCGTGATCTGCGGTGACATCAATGAAAGCGAACTGAATGAAACCGTCAGCGCCATCAGAAAAAACGGCGGAGATGCAGAAGCCTTTCACCTTGATGTATCAGACGAAGAAAACGTAAAGTCTTTTGCGGACGGCATTCAGCAAAAGTACGGAACAATTGATATTCTGTTTAACAATGCCGGTGTTGACCAAGAGGGCGGAAAAGTCCATGAATACCCGGTCGACCTGTTTGACCGGATCATCGCCGTCGATCTGCGCGGCACATTTCTTTGCAGCAAATACCTGATTCCGCTCATGCTCGAAAAAGGAGGCTCCATCATCAACACCTCCTCCATGTCCGGCCGGGCCGCAGACCTTGACCGCTCAGGCTATAACGCCGCAAAAGGCGGAATCACGAACCTGACGAGAGCGATGGCCATTGATTACGCCAGAAGCGGAATCCGCGTCAATTCCTTATCGCCGGGGACGATTGAAACGCCGCTCATTGATAAATTGGCAGGCACGACAGAAGACGAAATGGGCGAAGCGTTCCGTGAAGCCAACAAATGGATCACGCCGCTCGGCCGGCTCGGAAAACCGGAAGAAATGGCAGCCGTCGCGCTCTTCCTCGCTTCAGACGACAGCTCTTACGTCACGGGAGAAGACATCACCGCAGACGGCGGCATCATGGCATACACTTGGCCGGGAAAAATGCTGATTGATAAGAAGTGGAAGGAAGAGACGGAGTGACGGTGAAAAAGAAACAAGCCAGTGCAAAAACACTGGCTGAACAAGCTGAGGGCGGGTTACTTAAACCAGCCCTTTTCCTTTGATCTGGTAATGGCTTCAATTCGATTTTTCACTTCTAATTTATCCAGGATCATCGAAACGTAATTGCGGACTGTGCCGCTTTTGATGCTGAGGGCGTTTGCGATTTCTTTCGTGTTTTTTCCGTCTGCGACAAGCTCGAGCACCTCTTTTTCCCGTTCGGTCAGCGGGTTTTCTTCACTATAGATGTCCTCCATTAATTCAGGTGCGTAGACGCGTCTTCCTTTCATGACGCTGCGGATGGCGCTGACGAGCTCATCGCTCGGGCTGTCCTTGAGCATGTACCCGCTGACGCCTGCTTTTAGCGCCCGCTGAAAATAGCCGGAGCGGGCAAAGGTCGTCAAAATGATGATTTTCACACCGCTGTCCTTGAGCTCTTCTGCCGCTTCAAGACCTGATTTCCCGGGCATTTCGATATCCATCAGACAGATGTCGGGCGCATGTTTTTCCACGAAATCGATGGCATCCTGGCCGCTTGTGCCTTTGCCGACAACCGTCATATCCTCTTCTAAATTCAACAGCGAACCGAGTGCGCCGAGCAGCATTTGCTGATCCTCGGCAATGAAGATGTTGATCATCTGCTACCATCCTTTTCTTTTGATTTTGAATCATTCGGGATTCTCATGGTCAGCTTTGTTCCGGCGGCTGTATCAATGGCTAAACTGCCGTTTGCGAATTCAAGACGTTCCCTCATTCCAAGCAGGCCGTGCCCCTTTGAAAAAAAGCGGTCTTCTTTGCATTGAAAGCTGCCGTCATCTTCTACCGTAATGACAACCTCTTTCCAAAGCTGCTGAATGGTGATGCGGCATACTTTGGCGCCGCTGTGTTTCACGACATTGGTGACGGCTTCTTTAATGCACATGCTGACGATGTTTTCGTTCAGCAAAGAGATATGTTTGGGCGCTTCTTTTTCTTCATACACAAAATCAATTCCTGCCGCTTCAAGAATTTGCCGAACATTGCCGAGCTCATCCTTCAATCGGATGCCTTTCATCGATGAGACGATTTGTCTGACCTCATTTAAGGAGGTGCGGGCCGTCTGCTGCACGCTTTTCAGCTCAGTGCGGGCCTGTTCGGGGTCCTTGTAAATCAGCTTTCGGGCGAGGTCGCTTTTCAGTCCGATTAAGGAGAGCTTTTGTCCAAGTGTATCGTGAAGGTCCCGGGCGATGCGCTGCCTTTCTTCCAGCTTCACAAGATCGGCGATTCGCTCATTTGCATATTCTAATTTCTCTTCAAGGCGCTCCCGTGCCTTTCTGCTTCGAATGCTGAGCGGGAGCAGAATGGCACTGATCAGTGTAATGACAATAAACGGGATTTGTGTCAAAAACCACTCTTTTTTCAGAACAAGGCTGAAGTTGACGGCAACCGCCGCACTGATGATATGAATGTAATATAAGATGTAAAATGGAACTTTGTCTCGGATATGGCCGATGAAGTAGGCGATAAAGAAGGCGAAGTAAATATAGCTGAACAGCATAACTGAGCCGGTCGAAATGCCGATCAGAAGAAGCGCCCATAAGTAAAGCGGCCAGCCTTTTGCAACAAATGCGAAGCGGTATGCGCCAAAGAAAACAAGTGTAAAAATGATGCCGGCCACGATGACAAAGGTAGAAGAGCTTTTAAAAATAAAATAAAAAGGCAAGATGAAAAAAATCATCCATATATAAGGAGAAATCCCATTCAGTTTTTGAAATTTAAAATACTTCTTCATCTTTGTTCCACCTTCTGCTGCTTGTGTCTACCATCACTTTATCAAAACACCGCCTTCATTGCATCCTCACGCATGAAGAGAAGGCTCTTTCTGATAAGAGAAAGAGCCGCGCGTCATATCAGGCATTTTTCTTTAAAGGTTCTTTCGGCACCGGATGGGGCGCCGGTTTTTTCCGCGCCTCCCGAAAGGTGACAAATTGCTTTTCGTCCTCATCCCACAGACGGAATTTCATGGATTCAAGACTTGTTTTAAGCGTAATGGTCGGCACGTTTTTTAAAGGCTCGTGCCCCTCATGAGCGGCTTCCAGCTTGTAGTTCGGCACTTTCGGGCTTAAGTGGTGAACATGATGGTAGCCGATATTGCCTGTCAGCCATTGCAAAAGCTTCGGAAGCTTGTAAAAGGAGCTTCCTTCTACCGCGGCCTGCACATAATCCCAATGCTCATCGGCTTCAAAATAAGAATCCTCAAACGTGTGCTGAACATAAAATAGCCAGACGCCGATTGACCCCGAAATAAGGAAAATCGGACCCTGAACAAGCAAAAAGTTTTCCCAGCCGACAAGCAGGCACGTCGCAGCAGCCAATAAGACAATCGCCGCGTTCGTGAAATAGGTGTTCCAGCGCTCCTTGCGGCGGGCGCCTTTTACATTGAAACGGTTTTTAATCAGAAATACGTAAATCGGGCCGAGAATAAACATAATAAACGGATTGCGATAAAGTCTGTAGCGTACTTTTGTCCAGGCTGAGGCTTCGTTGTATTCCTTGACGGTCATCATCCAAATATCGCCGGTGCCCCGTTTATCTAAGTTGCTGCTCGTCGCATGATGAATGGAGTGGCTGCGCTGCCATTGAAGGAACGGAAACAGGGTCAGCACACCTGAAATAAACCCGAACAGCCGGTTCAGTTTCTTTTGTTTGAAAAAGGATTGGTGGCAGCAGTCGTGGAAAATAATAAAGATTCTTGTCAAAAATCCCGCTGCTATAACAGTAAAGGCGAGGGTCAGAAGATAGGAGACATTGAGGCTGAAGTAAGCAAGAAACCAAAGGGCAAAAAACGGCACAAACGTGTTGAAAAGCTGATTGACACTATGCTTTGTATCGGCGCCGGAAAATGCGGCAACCTGCTTTTTTAAAGATGCTTGTTTTTGAGTTGCGGTGTGATTGGTCATGAATGTCATGTCCCTTCTTTTTCATTATGATCCCAAGTATAACGGGGCGCCAGACGCTTTTGTAGTAGCAGCCATCATGCCCCGAATATGACATTTGTCATGTTTGGCGGCTGAATGCTGATCAGGCGTCATATGGAAGGTATCTTTTTTATAAGGGATAAAGCCGGACACTTCATATCGGCGCTTCTCAAAGAAAACAGCAAAAAAGAACCCGGCCTGTTTTCGGCTGAGTTCTTTTTCATCATCCTCACAGCAAAATCACCCGATACTTCTTCACATCCAAAAACTGCAGAAACTCCCGGGCCAGCATGTCCGGCGCGTGGTCTTTTCCTTCATGAAGACGATATTGAATCAAACCGGCGAGCATGGACGCGACATAATATGCATAGAGTTTTTTGCCCGCCTGAATGTGCAGGGGCTGATGAAGATAAAACGATTGCAGCGCTCTGAACATTTCCGGGATGACGTCAGGCACTCCCGAACCCTCTCTCAGAAAATGAACGAGCGGCAGGCCGTCCGACAGTGCCGAAAAGAGACCGACGAGCGCGGATTCCGCTTCTTCCATGGAGCAATCGGCAGGCTCTCCTTTTACCGTCAATAATCCGATCAGATCCCGGCATGATTGATGGATGATCGTTTTCAGCAATGCTTCTTTGTTGGCGTAATGGTCATAAAAAGTGGCACGGCGGAGGTTGCTTTGACGGGCAATATCGGAAATCGTGATTGCCGCGTACTCTTTTTTTTCCGCCATTAAGCCGATCATGGCTTCTTGCAAGGCCTGCCTCGTCCTTGTCACCCGGCGGTCGGCGGGCTTTTTTTCTTCTTGTTCCGGCACCCGGCGGCCGAACAGCCAGTAAAACCGTTTTTGAGAAATCAAATCCCACACCTGTCCGCTGATCGCTTCCGGGGATGCCCCGGGCTCCTCATTCAGCCAGTACAACACAATGGCATACGTGTATAAAGCGCGGTAATGAATGTACATATCCTGTTCAGTCGGTGAGAAATCCGCATTGACCGGTGACAGCAGCACATCATGCCGGAACACATCTTTTAAAAAAGCATGAAAGTGAAAATAGGGCATTTTATTGCGATCCATCATCGTTTGAAAAAACACCCGATGCCGATCAACAAAAGACAGGGTCGGATGCACTTTTTGCCATCCGCCATGTAAATGAAGCACATCTTTATTCTTCAGCGAATCATACAGCGCTTCGCTCAGCCCGTCTTTCATTTCTTCCTCTATATCCTCTAAAATCGCATATTTATCTTCGTAATAAAGGTACAGTGTCCCCCGGCTCACACGCGCCCGTTCGGCGATGTCCTTCATGGTCACACGGCGGATATCCCGCTCTCCAAGCATGGCCAAAAGCGCTTGTTTGATGTCAGTTGTCACAGAATCCGGCATAAGAGACACTCCTTTCATTAGACAGATCACCGCAATTTGTACGGTAACGTATAGATGAGTTTACGCTGTCTTTGCCGCAAAAACACATCACATTATAATAGGCCCTGAAGAAACAAAAAAGCAACCAGAGGAGGAAGACCGATGGATCAGCATATAAAAGCAGACATCAAACGCGTCTTTGCGCTTCAGAAAAAAAATCAAAAAACACTGCGTGCTTCAACAGCCGGGCAGCGCAGAGAAAAGCTTCAGCGCTTTTTAGATGCCGTCACCGCACATGAAGAAGAAATCATCGAGGCGATCAGACGGGACGTCCGCAAGCCTTATCATGAGGTAAAAAGAGCGGAAACGCAGGGAACGATTAAGGCGATTAAAGATAATATGAACAATCTCGACACCTGGATGGCGCCGAAACGCGTCGGCTCATCCGTCAGTCCCGACGCTGACGGCGTATTAATGTACGAGCCAAAAGGCCTTACCTTAATTCTCGGCCCATGGAATTATCCGTTTATGCTGACGATGGCTCCGCTTGCGGCTGCCATTGCGGCCGGCAACAGCGCGATTGTGAAGCTGTCCGATTTTACAATGGAGACGAGCCATATCGCCGCGACAGTTATTCGCGAGGCATTTCACGAAGAAGAAGTCGCCATTTTTGAAGGTGAGGTCGATGTCGCCACAGAACTGCTCGACCAGCCGTTTGACCACATTTTCTTCACCGGAAGCACGAATGTCGGTAAAATCGTCATGACGGCAGCGGCGAAGCACTTGTCGTCCGTCACGCTTGAGCTTGGCGGAAAAAGCCCGACGATCATCGACAGCGACTATGATTTAATGGACGCGGCGAAAAAAATCGCCGTCGGCAAATTTGTCAATGCGGGGCAAACATGTATCGCACCTGACTATCTCCTTATGAAGAAAGAAGTGCAGAACACCTTTACAGATCTCCTGCAAACCATTGTCAATGCAGGTTTTATGGAGGATGATCATACGGTTGACCGCAACAAATTCACGCAGATTGTCAACGACCGCAACTTTAACCGTGTCAAAGCCCTGTATGATGACGCCATTGAAAAAGGGGCGAAGACGGCGTTCGGCGGCGTATTCGATGCGCATGACCGCACGATTTCTCCGACCGTGCTGACAAACGTCACGCCTGATATGAAGATCATGCAGGAAGAAATCTTCGCACCGATTCTGCCGATTATGAATTACGAAGATATCAGTGAAGCCGTTGATTACATCACTGAACGGGACAAGCCGCTTGCCTTGTATGTATTCAGCCATAATCAGGAGCTGATCGATTATGTGCTGCAGCATACGACATCCGGCAATGCTTCTATCAATGATGTCGTCGTTCATTTCACTGACGTCAACCTTCCGTTCGGCGGTGTCAATACGAGCGGGATCGGTTCATATCACGGTGTGTACGGCTTTAAAGAATTTTCTCATGAAAAAGGCGTATTTATTCAAGCCTCTAAATAAAAAAAGAATCCGCGCAGATGACGCGGATTCTTTTTTTATGATTTTTTTGCCCCGAATGCGAGCAGTTTCGTATAAGTGCCGACGTAAAGCGTGCCGTCTTCAGCCAGAACCGGGGAGGAAATGACATTGCTGTCTGTTTGATAGCGCCATTTTTCATTACCGTCAGCGTCAACCGCATAGACGTTTTTATCGTCAGAACCGAAGTACACATTGCCGTCCGCATCAATCAGCGGCGCCGTTCTCACAGGCCCGTCCGTATAGAAAGACCAGTTCATATTGCCGGTTTTGCTGATGGAAAACAGCTCGCCGCTTCCGGAACCGATATACACATTGCCGTTATGGTCGATCGCTAATGAAGAGCTGGAGAAACCGTTTAACGGGAACGTCCACTTTACAGCACCCGTTGATGTATAGGCGTATAAGTTGCCGTCCTGGTTTCCGGCGTAAACGGTGCCGTCTCTATCAATAACCGGATAGCCTTTAAACCCGTTGGACGTCGTTTTTGACCATTTCACTTGGCCCGTTCCGGAATTGATCGCGTAAAAGATATTATTGTACGTTGCCGTATACAGCGTGCCGTTTGATGCTAACACGGGAGCGGAGCCGACCACGCCGTTTGTTTTAAACTTCCACTTTTGCGTCCATGTCGAAAGCGACGTCGGTTTAATCGCATAGATATAGTTATCCAGCGTCGACACATACAGCGTGCCGTCAGAGCCGATAGCCGCATCGGAACTAGGCGCTCCGCTCAGCGGAACTGAAGTTAAAATGGTTCCGGTTTCTTTGTCGATGAAATACAGTTTTTTATCGTGAGAAGGAAGATAAATGACACCGTTTGTTCCGAGCACCGGAGTCAGCGTATAGGTCGTCCCGAGGTTTTCCGTCACCCATTTCACAGTACCGTCCGGATGATACGCCGTCAGCTTCCCGTCTTTTGATTGAATAAATACGGTGCCGTCCCCATCAACCGCGGCTCCCGCACCGTTTTGAGGATTGGCCGGAACATTCTTTTCCCATTTTAATGCGCCATCGGCAGTGCTTGTAAACCGGCTTTCTCTTGACCAGTTGAACATCGTCGGAGACATCGCCTGCGCGTCATACCGTCCCGCCAAGAAACCGGATGCCGCATGATTTTGTTTAAATACCGTTTCCGCGGCTTGAGCAGCCGCCGGATGCAGCCATTTTGCCCCCGGCAGATCAGTAACCGCTCCCATAGATAAAGCCGCAGCAACCGCAGCGCCGGCCGCCAATGTTTTCATTCGCAATGAAGCTGTCTTTTTTTTCAATGTCAGTTCCTCCCGTTTCTATTAAAAGCTGCTATATCACTTCGATCATACCATAATTAACCTATGTAATATTTGTATTTTCGGTAGATTTATAGAACAAATGTCACATAGCCTGCTGATGCTTCGGGGATGATCGAAACGCGGCAATATACCACACCACATTGACGATGAAAGCCGCGCCTGACCAAACGAAAAGGCCGTAATAAAGAGACAGCTCCTGCTCTAAGGAAATTGCGGTCAATAACGCCACCAACAAGACAGCCGCGCAAATAATAAGCCCGATTCCGCAAAAAACGGCCATGATGATTTTCATGACACGAATACCGAGAATATACAAAATGAGCGGGACCGCATATATAACAAAGATCTGGCCGACGGCGGCCCACATGCCCGCGGAATTAAAACGATTCGCGTTCGGCCCCGTTTCCGCAAGCGGAGAAAGCGAGACGAGGACCGGCAATAAACAAAACAGCAGAGCGGAAAGCAAGGTCACCGCAACCGCACCTTTTTTCTTTTGATTCATGTGAATATCCTCCTGACAATAACCCGGCTTTTTTACCGGTAATCTGATAATATGTTATATTTTAGCACGATTTTTACTTAATTTGAGAATGTTTTGTCAAAAACGAATTTACAAATCCAGAAAAATAGATATAATAAACGTTATGGAACCGATATTGATTCATAAAGCGTTATCTAACAAAACACGAAGTGATATTATGACGTGGCTTAAACACCCGGAAGACCATTTTGATGAAAGACCTTATCTTGAGCAGGGACTCAGTTTCCGCACCGGAATTTGCGTCGGTGATATTCAGGCAAAGTCGGGGCTTGCGCAGTCCGTCATCTCCAGCTACCTGCTGACCATGCAAAAAGCCGGCCTGCTGGAATCCGAACGAATCGGAAAGTGGACCTATTACAGAAGGAATGAAAAACAAATTAAAGCCTTTGCTGACTATGTTCAGCACCAGCTATAACCATGAAAGGAGGGCTTTTTTTGTTCTAACATATCTATTTTTCTGTATATGTAGTTATAAAAGGAGGCATACATAACAATGAAAAAAAGCAGTTCCATCTTCATTCTGTTTTTGGCATTAGGGGTTTTCGGAATTATCACGACCGAAATGGGCATTATCGGCGTTCTTCCGCAAGTGGCGGACAGATTTCATATTTCTGCTTCAAAAGCGGGGTGGCTTGTCAGCATTTTCGCGTTCATCGTCGCTGTGTCGGGACCGTTTTTGACCTTGCTTGCTTCAGGTATAAACCGGAAAGTCATTCTGCTTTTGGCGGTGCTGATGTTTGCCGTTTCAAATGCGGTCTACGCGTATACGGCGCATTTCAGTGTCATGCTGGCGTTTCGGATCATTCCGGCTTTATGCCACCCGGTGTTCTTTTCTGTAGCGCTTGCGGCCGCGGCCCGGCTTGTCCCCGCCGGCCAATCCGGAAAAGCCGTAACGAAAGTCTTTTCAGGCATCACCGCCGGCTTTGCGTTCGGCGTGCCTTTCACGTCTTATCTGGCGGAGCGTCTCTCCCTTGAAGCCGCCTTCTTATTCGGCGCTATCATCAGTCTCATCGCATTCACGGGCATTCTTCTCTTTTTGCCATCCATGCCGGTCACAGAAAAAATGTCTTTCAGAAGTCAGCTCGGCATCCTTCGCAAACCGGCTTTGCGGCTCAATATCGCTGCCGTCACCTGTCTCTTTGCGGCCATGTTTTCTGTCTACAGCTATTTTGCGGAGTACCTCGGACGGGTGTCCCATATGAACGGCACATGGGTCAGCTTCATGCTGATGAGCTTCGGAGTGATTATGATAGCCGGGAATTTCGTCTTCGGCGCTTTGTTATATAAAAATATGAAAAAGACCGTCATCCTGTTTCCGCTTCTTTATACAGCCGCCTACTTGCTCATATACGGGTTTGGGACGTCTTTTGCGCCGATGGCCGTCCTCGTCTTCGTATGGGGCGCCGTTCATTCCGGCGGTCTCATTGTCAGCCAGACATGGCTTACTGCGGAAGCAAAGGAGGCGCCCGAATTCGGCAACAGCCTGTTTGTCTCTTTTTCCAACCTCGGCATCACCATCGGAACGGCGGCGGGCGGCTGGTTTATTTCACATTTGGGAATCCATCAGCTGATGTGGTGCGGCATCATGTTTGCCCTTCTGGCTTTCGGGCTGATCATGGGACGCTTGGCATGGGGAAAGAGGCTGCTCGCAGAAGCTTAAGCTCCGTTGCAAAATCCGGAATGATTACGTATAATATTCCAGATTAAAGCAAGGGAGAGAAAAAGATACATGGAAAGACCGGCAGGATTTTGGATTCGGTTTCTGGCTTACGTCATTGATCAAATCATCATAGGAATTCCGATTTTTATCATTCAATTTATGGTCTCTTTTTTATTTGCGGCAGGCGTTGCGGCGGCTGACCCCTTCATGACCGAAAATCAGTTTAACATCTCTTTTCTGGTGTTCGGCGTCATCCCGATTCTTGCGAGCTCTTTTGTGATCAGTATCTTATATTTCAGCCTGCTCACGGCCTCAAAGATGCAGGGGACACTGGGAAAAGCATTGCTCGGCCTTAAGGTCGTCAATGAGGATGGCGGACGGATATCCATCGGCCAGGCCTTCGGACGCGCTTTCGCATATATCATATCTAAGCTCATTCTTTATATCGGATTCATCATGGGCGCCTTCGGAGAGAAAAAAACGCTGCACGACATCATGTGCAGCACCCGTGTTGTCTATAAATAATGACCTCAAGTCCGGGCCTTTTGAGCCCGGGCTTTTTTATGACGGCTGTGCCCGCCTGATGTCAATGCCGCCCTTTCCGTCAGCCTCAATGCGGATCGTCCCGTTCACAATGACAGACAGCGGATGGAACTCCGCATGCTGATCAGAAAAAATCCAGCGGCGGCCGCTCGGCCCTAAAAGCAAAAACGCCCCATCATTGTAATCACCCATAAAATGAAACCCATTCTCCCTAAGAGGCGCATGCTTTCTCACCGGAATGCCGAAACGCTGCAGCTCCCTCCCGGTTGATACGACTTCGGCAGCCGTCAGATTCACCTCGCCGATATTCAGAACGGACTCAATCGAAAAATGTTCCGCGCTTGGCGGCGATGTTTCTCTCGCGATGAATTCCGCCAGATTGTTGGACGGATCTTTGAAATAAAAGGAACGCGCCTGAATATGAGAGAAATACACCTCATCCTCCCCATCTTCCGTTTGAAAAACGACTTTATCCTTTATCCACTCCTTCGCCTCATCAAAACGATTATTCGGAATGTTAAACGCGAAATGATACGTCGGATGAGAGTGAGAATCGGCGCGCCTGAATTCCAACTCACTTTCCCCCGCCTTGATGGTAAACGAATCACCGGACTCATCAATTAAAGAAAAACCTAACACCCGTTCATAGAAGTGTTTCGTCTCCTCCAACGCACAACTGTACAAAGTAATGTTATTTATTTGCATGATCATACCCCCTTTGTTTATAAAGACAATGAATATATCAATATTCTTGTCTGACTCCGTTCAAAAATGATTCAATATTCTCAATTCGGTAAGCAGTATAGGGGTGAGTGGAAGCTAATAAAGCGATAAAACCTTTTCGAACGTCAATATGTTCACGTTCAATCCGATAGAAAAATTCTAACAGCTCATCTCCGAAACCCGCTTTCGCAGCTACTTCATCTGCCCGATATTCAAAATCTCTGCTTCCGATATTCACAAAATAAAATCCCAAACGGCAGTACGTTATGTAACACCATCCGACCAGCCTGAAGAATATATTTAATAACCCCCCAGACACAGAAGGATTTGATCCGCCGTTCAGAAGCCCTTCAATACACCCCAGAATAAAACATATAAAGAATCCCATCACATACAGCGGCAACAGTGCGATACTCAAAATAGTAAAACTGGAATTAAACATCACAAGGTGTAATGTGTCTTTAAAAGCAAGATGCGCATACTCATGGGCCAGTACCGCTTTTAGCTCACCATCACTTAAATTTCTCATAGCCGCCGAAGTCAATCCTATCGTTTTAAACCCCAGTGCAAATGCATTAATACCCTCATCATCTATTAAAAAAAGATCCGCTTTTTTCACATGAGGATAATGTCTTTGTACGCTTACAAAAACTTCATCGTTTAACCTTTCAAGGTACTCCTTTTCTCCAATGGTTGCCGGGCGCCTTAACCCGGCCCTTATTCTATTTCTCCAGTCTCCAAAAAGTCCATAATTCATAAAGAATAACAATCCGTAAACGGATAAAAAAAGAAGAACCGTTGGAAAAAGTGCCAAAGGAAATAATTTTCTGAAGATCATAATTGAAATCAAAACTGTCAGCCCAGACCAAACAATGTATAAATAATTGAACTTTGTTTTTCTAACTTCCATTTTTGATCACCCTTTTTTATTATGTTTGAATGATTTACCACTACTTAAACTGTCTTTTTATTATCGGTTTCGAAAATAGCATTGTAAAGATGATCATCCATTTTTTTCCGAAAAAGAGGTGCTGTTTTTAACAGCACCTCTTTTTAATCACTCTTCAAAATAATCCAGGTCTACTCTCTTGATAACAAAAGTACTCTCTAAACTAACGCCGACATTATAGTTGAACATTAAATCCGTTAGCCTCTCTCCATCAATTAATATAATTTTTTTATCGATCACTTTAACATATTCTTTTGCGCCATCAGTAAATACAGATGTAGTAATAAACACACCCTTTTTCGCTTTTTTCCCATCCAGGCTGCCTGCAAATTTTTGTATTTCCGGTCGTGAAACAGAATCTTTCCATCTCTTGGCTTGAAGATAAATCATATCCAGTCCTAAAATATCTTCTTTGATAACTCCATCTATGCCGCCATCTCCAGATCTCCCTATAGCCGTGCCTGCATCTGTTAATGAACCGCCATATCCAAGAGCAACAAGCAATTCTACGACTAGTTTTTCAAAAAAGGCAGGAGAACATTTGTATATTTGGTTCAGTAACTCTTCTTTAATCTCATTTTTAACAGCATTATAATTCTGTTCAATGATTTCATTGGGAGTTCTGGGATCTGAAGTAATCGACGGCTCACTTTCCTGTTGATTGCTGTCTTTACCCGTCTGTTTGAATCTCTGAAAGCTCTTATACTTCATTAGAAATCTATTATCTATACTGGCGACACTCGGGTCATTAATTATTTCTAAGCCTTCGCTGGTGATCTGAAAAACACCCCGTCTGACAATGTCGATTAAACCGGCTTTACTTAAATATGTTCTTACCCAACCGATTCGATTATGAAGTACTTTTTGGTTTCCGCTGGGTAATAATTTTTCTGCATCTTCCTCTGACAGGTTTAACTCTTTTGCTAATTTCACGTATAAGTCTTGTAATCTGTGCTCCTTTTTATCTGAAAGAATCTTTAAAAAAGGGTACATAAATTCTTGATATCCTGGTATGGTCAACTTCTACACTCCTATTTAACGTCTTTGTTAAAACTGGCTTGATATTTATATTATTTTTGCGTTCCTAACACCCCTGCGTAATCATTTCACACTTAAATCTCTTTCAAAAAATCACTCATGATGATATATGAGGTAAAGCTAATATAAGAACAGCCGCTATCCATAATTGAATAAGTTCAAAACAAATACATATCTTTAAATTCCAGTCACCGGACTCATCATTTTTTTAAAAACCTAACACCCATTCATAAAAGTGTTCCTGAACAAAGTTACTTTATTTGCATGACCGTCCCCTCTTTGGTTTATACTACCATATAGAGGGTGGATTCTTGATATTATTCTGCACCAATTGAGAATCCCCCTTTCGCCCGGTGCTAAACATGTCAAACAGCGCCAAACCGCTTATACCAGGTGTTTTTGAACGTCTAAAGCAAAAAAAGCAGAAAATAATACCCCATATAGCTTGACAAAAAATAAATGTTATTTAATAATCTATATATAATTAGAATTATTATTGAAAGATAAAGTGAATGCTTTGTCTTTTTAATATATTTCAAATCACATTTCAGGAGGAAGATATTATGTCTTTAATCGGAAAAGAAGTACTGCCATTCGAAGCAAAAGCTTTCAAAAACGGTGAATTCATCGATGTAACAAACGAAGATTTGAAAGGTCAATGGAGCGTTTTCTGCTTCTACCCAGCGGATTTCTCTTTCGTTTGCCCGACTGAACTTGAAGATCTTCAAGGACAATACGCTGCACTGAAAGAATTAGGTGTTGAAGTATACTCTGTTTCTACAGATACTCACTTCGTACACAAAGGCTGGCATGACAGCTCTGAAAAAATCGGCAAAATCACTTATGCAATGATCGGTGACCCATCTCAAACGATCTCCCGCAACTTCGACGTTCTTGACGAAGAAACTGGTCTTGCTGACCGCGGAACATTCATCATCGATCCTGATGGCGTCATCCAAACAGTTGAAATCAATGCAGGCGGTATCGGCCGTGACGCAAGCAACCTTGTAAACAAAGTAAAAGCAGCTCAATATGTTCGTCAAAACCCAGGTGAAGTCTGCCCGGCTAAATGGGAAGAAGGCGGCGAAACACTTACACCTAGCCTTGATTTGGTAGGTAAAATCTAAGGAGTGCATTCCATTGGTACTTGATGCAAATATCAAAGCACAATTAAATCAATACATGCAGCTAATTGAGAACGACATTGTTCTCAAAGTAAGCGCCGGTGACGATGACACTTCTAAGGACATGCTGGCTCTCGTTGACGAGCTGGCTTCCATGTCATCTAAAATTTCAGTTGAAAAAACTGAATTAAACAGAACACCGAGCTTCAGCGTTAATCGTACCGGAGAAGACACAGGCGTTACATTCGCCGGTGTTCCTCTCGGCCACGAATTTACATCATTAGTGCTGGCATTGCTTCAAGTCAGCGGCAGAGCGCCTAAGGCTGATCAAAAGGTCATTGACCAGATTAAGAACATCAGCGGAGAATACCGCTTCGAGTCTTATATCAGCCTGACGTGCCACAACTGCCCTGATGTCGTCCAAGCATTAAACATGATGAGCGTGCTCAACCCGAATATCACTCATACAATGATTGACGGCGCGGCATTCAAAGAAGAAGTAGAAAGCAAAAACATTATGGCTGTTCCGACTGTTTTCTTAAACGGTGAATCTTTCGGAAGCGGCCGTATGACCATCGAAGAGATTCTCGCGAAAATGGGCAGCGGCGCAGATGCGTCTGAGTTTGCCGACAAAGAGCCGTTTGACGTTCTTGTTGTCGGCGGCGGACCTGCCGGCGCAAGCGCGGCGATCTACACGGCGCGTAAAGGCATCCGCACCGGTGTCGTCGCTGAACGCTTCGGCGGCCAGGTACTCGACACCATGAGCATCGAAAACTTCATCAGCGTCAAAGCGACTGAAGGACCGAAGCTCGCTGCAAGCCTTGAAGAGCACGTGAAAGATTATGATATTGACGTCATGAACCTTCAGCGCGCGAAACGCCTTGAGAAAAAAGACCTCTTCGAACTTGAACTTGAAAACGGCGCTGTACTGAAAAGTAAAACAGTGATCCTTTCAACAGGTGCCCGCTGGCGCAATGTCAACGTACCTGGTGAGCAAGAGTTCAAAAACAAAGGTGTTGCATACTGCCCGCACTGTGACGGACCATTGTTTGAAGGCAAAGACGTAGCGGTTATCGGCGGCGGAAACTCCGGAATCGAAGCGGCGATTGACCTTGCAGGTATCGTCAATCACGTGACTGTGCTGGAATTCGCGCCTGAACTGAAAGCAGACGAAGTCCTGCAAAAACGTCTTTACAGCCTGCCAAACGTCACTGTGCACAAAAATGCACAAACGAAAGAAATCACAGGCGACCAAAACGTAAACGGCATTACGTTCGTTGACCGTGAAACAGGCGAAGAAAAACACGTTGAACTCCAAGGTGTATTCGTCCAAATCGGTCTCGTGCCTAATACAGAATGGTTAGACGAAACTGTCGAACGCAACCGCATCGGCGAAATCATCGTCGATAAGAGCGGCGCGACAAGCGTTCCCGGCCTATTTGCCGCAGGGGACTGCACAGACGGCCCGTACAACCAAATCATTATCTCAATGGGATCAGGTGCAACTGCCGCTTTAGGCGCATTTGATTATTTGATCCGGAATTAATGTAAAAAGCGCTATCCTGCTTACACGGCAGGATAGCGCTTTTTTTATATTAAAACGGCATACTGCATGGCAGTACACCGTCTGAAGCAATTCAATCTGTCTTTCTCCCTCTCGCCCGATAGATGAGAAATAATCCAATAAACCACAGCGGCGTCAGCAGCAAAGCCGGGCGCGTTGCATCCGCAAACAGCATAATCACCAGAATGACGGCAAACAGCGCCAGCACGGCGTAATTGATAAACGGCGCAAACGGCGCCTTGAAAGACGAGCTTGCATGTAAGTCCGGACGGGTTTTCCTGTATCTGATATGACAGACCAGAATCACGCCCCACACCCAAATGAAACAAATCGCGCTGATGGTGGTCACGATGCCAAAAGCCGCTTCCGGTATCAATTTGCTTAAAAGAGCGCCAGCTGACAGCACAATAACCGATATCCATAATGCGCGGCTCGGCACATGATTTTTATTCAGCTTCGCAAAACTTGCCGGCGCTTGTTTCGTTTTGCTTAAGTTATACAAAATCCGGCTTGTTGAAAACATCCCGCTGTTACAAGCAGAAGCGGCAGACGTTAATACGACAAAATTAATGATTCCCGCGGCTAACGGGATGCCGACCAGACTGAAGGTCTTTACAAAAGGACTTTCCGCCGCATTCAGCTGCATCCACGGATTAATACATAAAAGAATGAGCAATGCCCCGACGTAGAAAAATAAAATCCGCAATGGAATTTTATTGATAGCGGACGGAATATTTTTTTTCGGATTTGACGTTTCCGCCGCCGACACACCCACTAATTCCACACCGACATAGGCGAAGATCACCATCTGGAACGAAAGCAAAAAGCCTGAAAATCCGTTCGGAAACAAGCCGCCGTGCTCCCACAGATTCGCCGCTGAAACCGTTCCGGTATGCGTTTTGAACCCATTCACCAGCAGAACCACACCGATGACAATTAACGCGAGAATCGTGACTACCTTAATTAAGGCGAACCAAAACTCCAATTCTCCAAAAATCTTAACCGTTAACAGATTAAGCCCTAATAAAATGAGCAAACAGATAAGTGCCGGAATCCACTGCGGAATATCAAACCAATATTTCACATACACACCGACGGCGATCACATCCGCCATAGCCGTCATAATCCAGCAAAACCAGTAGGTCCAGCCGGTGACAAACGCTGCACGCGGCCCTAAGTACGCCTCGGCAATATCCGTTAATGATTGGTATCCCGCTTTAGATAACAGCAGTTCTCCCAGCGCCCGCATGACGAAAAAAAGCGCAATACCTACAATAAAATACGCAAAGATGATAGAAGGACCCGCCAGCTGAATCGCCTTACCAGACCCTAAAAACAATCCGGTGCCGATCGTGCCGCCAATGGCGATCAGCTGCACGTGCCGATTCGATAAGTCCCTCTTTAGCTCTCGCTGCTCCACATCTGACTCCTCCTTACCTCTCTAGTGAACGACGAGCAAAAAAAGCCAATAAAAAAAGAGATTGGATGCCCTCCAATCTCATGGTCATAAGAATATCAAATTATATCTGCGCCGCTGACAATTAACAGCATGACAAATACATATTCGGTACTCTTCTGTCCTTTTGCCTGAGATTGTGAACCCTTCGGCGCCGCGGAAAACCCGCGGTCTCTCCAGAAGCCGCTCCTGCTGTAGTTCGACCCACAGCAATCATAGCCTGCTACGTATTGAGTTTCTGATAGAAACACCTATCAGCTAACTTTTTATTTTAATGGAAGTTGAATGCATTGTCAATAGAGGGATGAGCTGCACGGCGTTATCCCGGTCCAATTTTTGATGCCTGAAGCGCGTATTTTCCGTTTTCATTGTCTCAAAAAGGCGTTATGCGGTACTATCATATAAGGTCTAATCATTTAAACATTATGTCATACTTTAAATTCACTTTATCATACAATTGCTCGTAAATAAAAAGGGGATGGACGAGATTGGAAACGAAATATTTAGATCTGCTCGCACAAAAATACGATTGTGAAGAAAAAGTGGTCACGGAAATCATTAATCTGAAAGCGATACTGAACCTGCCGAAAGGAACCGAGCATTTCGTCAGTGATCTGCATGGGGAGTATCAGGCATTCCAGCACGTGCTGCGGAACGGTTCAGGAAGGGTAAAAGAGAAGATCCGCGATATTTTCAGCGGCGTCATTTACGATAGAGAAATTGATGAACTGGCGGCTTTGGTCTATTATCCGGAAGACAAACTGAAGCTGATCAAACATGACTTTGATACGAAAGAGGCATTAAACGAGTGGTATAAAGAAACGATTCACCGGATGATTAAGCTCGTTTCTTATTGTTCTTCCAAGTACACCCGCTCCAAATTGCGCAAAGCACTGCCCGCCCAATTTGCTTATATTTCTGAAGAGCTGCTGTACAAAACAGAACAAGCCGCCAACAAAGAACAATACTATTCCGAAATCATAGAACAGATCATTGCGCTCGGCCAGGCCGATAAGCTGATCACCGGCCTTGCCTACAGCACGCAGCGTTTGGTGGTCGACCATCTGCATGTTGTCGGCGATATTTATGACCGCGGACCGCAGCCGGATAAGATCATGGAAGAACTGATCAACTATCATTCAGTGGATATTCAATGGGGGAATCATGATGTTCTCTGGATAGGCGCTTATTCCGGCTCAAAAGTATGCCTGGCAAACATTATCCGCATCTGTGCCCGCTATGACAATCTGGATATTATTGAAGACGTTTACGGCATCAATCTGAGACCGCTATTGAACCTTGCCGAAAAATATTACGATGATAACCCGTCTTTCCGCCCGAAAGCGGACGAAAACAGACCGGAAGATGAGATTAAACAAATCACAAAAATTCATCAGGCGATCGCGATGATCCAATTCAAGCTTGAGAGCCCGATTATTAAGAGACGGCCGAACTTTAATATGGAGGAACGGCTGTTACTGGAAAAGATCGATTATGACCGCAATGAAATCACGCTGAACGGAAAAACATATCAACTGGAAAACACCTGCTTTGCGACGGTGAATCCCAAACAGCCTGATGAGCTGTTAGAAGAAGAAGCAGAAGTCATGGACAAGCTGCTGTTCTCTGTTCAGAACTCCGAAAAGCTGGGCCGCCATATGAATTTTATGATGAAAAAAGGCAGCCTTTATTTAAAATATAACGGCAACCTGCTGATTCACGGCTGTATTCCCGTCGATGAAAACGGCAGCATGGAAACGATGATGATAGAGGATAAAGCTTATGCAGGCCGTGAGCTGCTAGATGTTTTTGAACGGTTCTTACGGGAAGCGTTTGCCCATCCGGAAGAAACCGATGATCTGGCGACAGATATGACTTGGTACTTATGGACAGGCGAATACTCCTCCCTCTTCGGAAAACGCGCCATGACAACCTTTGAGCGGTATTTCATTAAAGAGAAGGAAACGCATAAAGAAAAGAAAAACCCGTATTACTATTTGCGTGAAGACGAAGCAGCCTGCCGAAACATCCTGAAGGAATTCGGTCTCAACCCGGATCATGGCCATATCATCAACGGTCATACACCGGTAAAAGAAATCGAAGGCGAAGATCCGATCAAGGCAAACGGAAAAATGATCGTCATCGACGGCGGCTTCTCCAAAGCCTATCAATCCACAACAGGCATTGCCGGCTACACGCTCTTATACAACTCCTACGGCATGCAGCTCGTCGCCCATAAACACTTTAACTCTAAGGCCGAAGTGCTGAGCACCGGAACCGACGTCTTAACAGTGAAACGATTAGTCGACAAAGAGCTGGAGCGGAAGAAAGTAAAAGAAACAAACGTCGGTGAAGAACTGATGAAAGAAGTGGCGATTTTGGAGAAACTGCGGGAGTATCGGTATATGAAATGAAGAATGGAGTTCAGAGATGATTCTCTGGGCTCTTTTTTTACGGTTTCCCTGTATGTAAAACGGATTTAACCGCTTCTTCAATCTCCCTATAACCCGTACATCTGCAAATATTGGACTCCAGCCAATTTTTTATCGTGTCATCACTTGCATTCGGCTCAGTATTCACTAAAGCATGACAATTCATGAGAAAACCCGGTGTGCAATAACCGCATTGAAACGCGAATTTTTCAATAAAAGCCTTTTGAATCGGTGTATTGATCAGTCCTTCAATTGTCGTAATGTCCTTTCCTTCCCCTTCTGCCGCAAGCATTAAGCAAGATTTCATCGGCACCCCGTCCGTTAATACCGTACAGGCGCCGCAATCCCCATTTAAGCAGCCCGGTTTTGCACCAGTTAATCCGAGACGAAGACGAAGAGCAAATAACAAAGTATCAGCCGGCCTGATCGTAATCTGTCTTTCCTCGCCATTTACTTTCAACGTAATAGGATCAGACATTTGGACCTCCTTCTAATTCCCGTAAGGCATCTAAAATTGTATTTTGCAAGACAAATATTCGGTATTCACTTGAGCCTTCTGCGTCATCAAGAACGGGTTTGGGTACATACTGTAAAGACCTGCGCACCCTGTCTTCTAATGAATAACTTTTATCGTTAAGCACAGCCTCCATTTCAGCAGAACGAAACGGAAATGGACATACGCCGCTGAAGGCCATTCTGATCTCATCATCTTTTTTCAGCGCACAGACTGTCACCAATGGATACCCGACATTCCACTGCTGTCTTCTTTTGATACTGACAAATGGCAGGTCAACGTACGCTCGATCGACAACGACATGAAATAAAAAATCACCTTTTTGCAACTGTATTTCCTTGTTAAATACTTTATTTATGGGACGGTAATGAATCCCCGCTCTCCCTGCAATCCCTATCAAACTATCAGAAATCAACAACGGCAGCACGGCCTCACGGTAATAGATGCCCCCGCAAATGTTTCCGCCCAGGCTGATCTTATTTCGAGTCGTCCGATCGGCTATTTCACTGACTGTTTTACTTAATAGCGGAAATGGATTTTCTTCCTCCAGTTTCGTTAATGACACGCCCGCTCCGATCACCAGATCATTTTCATAAAAGCGGATGGTTTGAAATTCCGGAAGCGCGTTCATATCTATCACCGCATCCGTATAGATGATATTCAGCCTTCCTAACGTGATAATTTCCGTGCCGCCGGAATAATACATTGGTGTTTTCTTTTCGGCCGCAAGCGAGTGAAATAGATTGATTGTTTGTTGAATGGTCTTCGGTTTAAAATAGTCGAAATCAAACGGTATCATCTTTCCACCCCTCTTGCGTTCTCCATAATTGTTCGGGAATGAGAGGAAGTTGATTCAATTGGACACCTAAAGCGGCGGACAGGCAATTTCCCAATGCTGCCGGCATCCCCAACAGTCCGTGTTCCCCGCCGCCGCGCGCTCCATAAGGCGCAATCACATGCGGGGTTTCAACAAATTCAATGATATATTCAGGCTGCTCTCCATAGTGAAGGGGGCGATATGTTCTAAGCTGAGGATTTAATACTCTTCCATATGGATCAAATACAAAGGTTTCTCTTCCTCCAAATGCGATTCCCATACTCATCCCCCCCATCACTTGACCCCTTGCAGCTTTTTCATTCAGTACAGTTCCTATATCCACAACAGAATAGGCTTTTGTAATTCGATACGTATAATCCCGTTTATCCAACTCAACTTCAATTCCCTGAGCACCGACAGCCCACTCGGGTCCCGGCTTCCCTCTTCCCGTTTCCCGGTCTAAATTCGTCATCCGGGTTAATGTGTAATTGCCGCTCGCAATGATTTGGCCGCCAATGGTATTTCCATTCGGAAACGTATATCCGTAAGCAATGTCTTTTATTTCAACATGTACAGAAGGATGATCTATAAAATAAACCTTTCCGTCGGCCACTTCCAATTCCTCGACAGGAACCCGCAACACACATGATGCCACGTCTTTCAGCTTTCGAATGGCTTCCTCCGCTGCATTCAGTACGGCTCTTCCGGCCATTAACGTCCCTCTGCTCCCCACGGTTTTCCAATGCTCGGGTGTTGTTTGTGTATCTATAAGCATTTTTACGTGAATTTTGCTTATATCCATTTTCATTCGTTCCGCTAAGATTTGGGCTAGCACTGTTTTTGTCCCTGTTCCAATTTCCACTACCCCTGACATCAAATTAATGCTTCCATCGGGATTAAAGGTTAAAAGAACCCCGGATGTTGCATTTGTATCAAATGTTGAGGTTTTCCAGATACAGCTGATTCCCTTCGCCCGTATCTTCCGGCCATCGATTTCAATTCGCTGTCCCTCGGACCAATTCATTAATTCCTTCAATCTCTCAATGCATTTCGGCACATTTCCGACCGTGCTTGAATTGAGAAGAACTTGAGTCGGTGTGGTGTCACCGGGGCGAATGGCATTTTTATAGCGGAGTTCTAACGGGTCCATGTTCAGCTTTTCCGCCAATACATCCATCGTCCGCTCAAAGGCAAATAACACTTCAGCATGGCTGTATCCCCTGAATGCACTTGGATATGGATGATTCGTATACATACAATATGAATCACACCGTATATGATCGATCGCGTACGGACCCGTACAATCAACCACCGCAGCCCGGCTGATGTCCACTCCTTTATCAGAATACGCTCCGCCATCAAATAAAAACTGAATGTCCGCCGCCTTTAAGATTCCATCCTTTGCAGCCCCTAATTTGACAATGGCATCCAACCCGATATGAACGGGAGATGTGATCAGATCCTCTTCTCTCGTATTAAACAATTTGACGGGCCGGCCTCCGACTGCTTTTGATGCCAAATAGGCAATCACCTCTAACTGAACGGCTGCTTTTCCCCCGTAAGCCCCACCTACTAAAGGCGTTTTGACGATCACCTTTCCGGGTTCGATTCCAAAATACCACTGCATTAATTTTTTAATGGCAAAAGGAGCTTGAGAGGATGTGGTAATGATAATCTCCTCATCCGCCCGAATTTCAACAATCGAGCATCTTGTTTCCATCGCAGCGTGATCAGAAGGGTTAAAGGAAATCTGGAATTCTGCTGTCACATCACTTTCCCTAAACCCGTCTTCAATATTTCCTTTTTTAACCTTATCCAGGTTTGCGATATTTGTCTTCGGAACCGGGAATACACCTTTTGTCTTCTCATAGCGGTCCGCATGTTCATGGACGAGTGGCGCATCCTTTTGAAAGGCCTCACGGGGGGAATTGACGACGGGAAGAGGTTTATAGGATACTTTGATGGCATCCGCTGCCTTTTTAGCTGTAATCGGATTTTCCGCAACAACAACAGCAACCGGCTCACCATGGTATCTGACCCTTTTATAAGCAATCGGCGATCTGTCTTTAATTTCCTCACCTGCAAGCGGAAAAGGTTCATCACCCAATATCGCTCTCACGCCGGGAATCTTCCAAGCTTCTGAAAAGTCCATAGACACAATATCGGCATGCGCATATGGACTGATCAGCATTTTTGCGTGTAATGTGCCTGTTTCTTGAAAATCATCCGTATATTTCGCTTTACCCGTCACTTTTTCAAGGGCCTCTTTTCGAATGACACTCTTCCCGATATACTCCAACTCATTCACTCCTCGAATTTATTCAGCAGCAGCGTATAATCTTCAGCTGTATCGACGTCATAAAAAAGCAAAGGGTCTTGAAAGCTGATCATTTTTCCCGTATTGATCATACTTTCACGGATGACATGCCGGGCGCCCTGGTCTCCCTTTAACTGATGCAATACTGGAAAACATTGATTGGAGAATAAAATGGGGGGCATAGGAAGATGATGATTTTCAGCGGCGATAAATGAATAACGGCGCTCCTTTTGATAGGAATCAATTAACGTATTGATGATATCTGCGGTGACAAACGGCTGATCTGCAAGGAGAATGATAACGGCGTCAGCCTCATACTCTGCCGCTTTTTTTACACCGCATTGTATAGAATGGCTTTGGCCCTTACCCGCTTGCTCACATTCTGCCTGGCTCCACTTATTTGATATGGGATCTAAAAAGAAAAAATCCGAAAGCCAATGCAGTGAGTCTCCCTGTCTCGTAATAACAAAAATATGATCTAATTCAGATAACAAGGCATTTTTTAGAGCTATACTTCCCAGAGAGACGCCATTGAGAAATAAACTTCGCTTATCCGTCCCCATGCGTCTGCTTGTACCGGCTGCCAGGTAAATGGCTGCTGTTTTCATAAGCGAGACCTTTGTTTTCGCATTTTTTGAATCATCTCGCCGACAATACTTACAGCAATCTCCTCAGGGCCTTGTGCCCCGATGGGAAGTCCGATAGGGGAATGGATATCTTCCGGAATCTCTGCCCCGCCTAATAGCCGCTCCGTGCGTCTTCTGGGGCCTAATACGCCTTTATAAAACACATTCTCGTTTTTTAATGTATGTAAAATGATCTGATCTTTTTGAAAGCTGTGCGTCATAATGACAACAAAATCCCTTTTCGTCATACTTAGGCCTTCCATGACTTCTTCCGGTGCTCCTGTAATCAAACGGCCGGCTTCAGGAAAATGGCCGTGCTGACATAAAGCGGGGCGCCAGTCAATCACCGTCACATGAAAGCCCGTACCAGCCGCCAAAGAAACCAATGGCTTCGCATCTTCGCCCGCTCCAAAAACATATAAACAAGGTTTTGGAATCATCTGATGGATAAAAAATAAATCAGATGTATGTTCATCCTTTTTGATTCCCTTTTCCGTCTGTCTCAGTTTTTGAATACGGCCTTGTTCCATAACATCCCCGGTTCCAAACACGCTTCCGTCTTCAGCTATATACAGATCCTCCTTGGGCTCTAACGTTTCAGTGAATCGTTTCATTCGGGTCACAGACTTTTTTTCATCTAAGCATGTCTTGACTGTCATCAGATGTCGTTCCAATTCCCCTTTTACAGGCTCAAGTAAAACCGTCAAAACACCATTACAGCCAACGCCCTGTCCCCAAGATAAATCGTCTTCCGTGCTCATATCAAAGCGGACAATCAAGGGCTCTCCTGCAGTCCAGACCTGTTCCGACCGTTCAACGAGATCTTCTTCCAGACAACCGGCGGATAACATTCCGACTCTTGTTTTATCCCCTAAAATCAGCATGGAGGCCCCTTCTTTCTTATAAGCGGACCCCTCTGTTTTAATGATGGTAGCCAGTACCTTAGGTTTTGCAGAATTGGCGATGACATCCAAAATCCGGTGTATATCATCCATTTCATGTCCCCCGCTTTTATCTGATCATATCTGCATCTGTATATCCGTATTCTTTAATTCCGGAAAACATTACAAACGCTTCAGCAATTTCTTCGTTTCTAAAAAAAAAGAGTCTTTATAGACCTTATGACCGGGCGGCGGGTGCGACAGCATGTCGGAACGGAGAGATTCCAATAACACGCTCTGTTCCTTCTGTTTCCAATTGTCTGTTTCACCCTGCTGTATGCCTTTAAAACCCGCAAAGTATTCACTTAACACTTGTAAATCATTCCCCAGCTCCCTTTTGTCACTTGAAGATAATGCTCCTTCTTTTTCCCATTCTTTTAACGTTTTCACTATATTTGATAGATACTCAAATCCGGCGTTCAACTTTTGCATCTCAATTTGATAGCT
Source organism: Bacillus sp. JNUCC-21 (assembly GCF_041222765.1). Lineage (NCBI taxonomy): Bacteria > Bacillati > Bacillota > Bacilli > Caryophanales > Bacillaceae > Bacillus > Bacillus sp. JNUCC-21. The sequence continues at coordinate 4,101,920 of NZ_CP166019.1, forward strand.
TGAAATGATATTTTTATGTTTTTTTCTGACGGGGTTGAATTTTAAGCTGTCAGAGGCTGTTTGCAGCATCTCTTTTGTCATATGCAGCTCTTGCAGAAGATTGTTCATTCTATACGCCATAAGGTTCCCTTTTCCTTGCCCCCACTCTGATTGCACCCATTTGGAGAGGTCTGAAAGTGTGCCGGAAAGCTGACGAGCCAATGTTTGAAAAGAGTCCGCTGCCTTTTTTGTGTAGTCCGGCGGGAAAAGGAACATGTGAACCAGAATGGCGATGATGACGCCGATCATCGTATCGATTATTCGGTCGAATGCATAATCTTTAGCGTTTCGTTCAAACGTAAAGACCAACAAAATGGTGAGCGCTACCTGATGTAAAACCGTTACATCTATTCGTAACCACTTCGCAATGTAAGTACCGCCTAATAGGAACAGCCCCAGCATCCAGCCATTCATTGGCAAGTGACTGACAAGAAAGGACGTTAGCATGATTCCGATTGCAGTTCCCGCAATACGATGAAAAGAAAAGCGAATCGACTGATCTATCGTTGGCTGCAAACATAAGATAACAGACAGAGGCGCTAAATACGGGTGATCAGAGCCCGCCAGTTTTGCCGCTTCCCAAGCAACCGCAGAGGCAATCGCCATCTTCCAAACCAAGGATGTTTTATTTTGATTTTTTTTACTTTTCTTCATCATACGCCCCCTCCTTTCAGAAACCTTTTCCACTAGGTTTCCGTGACGGAAAGGGATTTATACTGACATATGGAAAATGCGGAAGAAGCTGTTGTTCAGAGGGGGAATTCTTGAATGACAGCTTCTTTTTTGGGGTTGGGAAACATTGGAAAATGATACATTATTGAGGACTTTTTGAAGCAAAGGGGCTTTGGGAAACTTGAGGCTGCAAGTTTGGCGGGATGGGAGCTATAATTAATCCGATTTTTGGTATAAAAACTTAAGTATATATAAGTTTTTATTCTATACGTTTTGTATATATTTATTCGAATTTAAATTTAGGTATTTATTTATGATATAGCTCTCCCCGTCTTACTAGGTAGTAAAGCGTCATTATAATTAAACCAAAAAGTTATATAATCCATATCCTTTCGGTTCAGTAGAACTTTTTTAAAAAAAATTAGTGCTCTTATCAACAATATCTTTATCCTGATTGCTAGCACCTTCGTACAAATTCCCGAAATTTTCTAAATCCGATACATAGCTTCTTTTGTTATAATCGTTCGGGATTTCATCTCGTCTAACACTCTCTCAGCCCTTCTCCTATTCTCTTCTAAACTAGCTATCTCCCTCTAGCGTTTTGGCTTGATTATTATAAACTCCTGTATCTATCCTTTCCGCATAATAGTCGTTACTGATTTTTTCTCAGTTAGAACGTTTCTTACAGAGTTTTTTATTAATTGGTAAGGGGGAAGTTCATACAGCATCCTCTTCAAATTTATTTTAGACCTTTTCTACTATCTTCAAACCCCTTAAGAGCACTTTAATCTTTCGAAGGACTTTCTTCTCTATTACTTCTTTTCTAATCAAATATACTTACATGTTTTTAATCCCTTACTAGCTTAAACTTGGCAAAATATAATATAAAAAGCAATAATATTACATATGATTTTTCGATTTATTCATCATGATACCCTCCCCACAAGAGGAACACCATAATATTTAAAAGATCACAAAATCCCCCATTTAAATTAACTTTTCAGAGAAAACTTTTTACTCTTATTAAAATAAAAACAATACAATAACTTATAACTAAAATCACCTATATGCTATTATTACTTAATCTAAAGCAATATCTACTTTCCAGCCATTATTAATAAAGTTAAACAAACGGTTATTACACGGATTCTTATACCGATTTAATCTTACTTCTTTTGAATCCTTTGCCAATACATTTTCAACACGATATATATAATAAGAGTCGCTTAATTCTTTTGCCCTGCTATATTCCGAAGTCGACAGATAAAAACAGCTACCTACGTTCACAGAGGTTTTTACTTCAATATAAATTTTTTCTCCTGTTCGCTCATAAGAAACAATATCGTATCCGGCAGTAACATCAACTTCTCCTACATATTCAGGAAAGTATTCTGTACCTTCTAATTTTTTAATTTCTTGGTCTAACACAAACCGCTCTCCTAAACTTCCTACTCTTCTTTGAAAATCTTTTAAGTTCAATAGGTCATCTATAGTCATTTCAAATTTTTTTCTAGCGGAAATAAAGTTATCTTCCAGTAGAGGATGAGGCTCCTTTTCAACCAAAAATTCACTCGTCGGTATAGAAACCTCATTCACTACTATCTTTTTTTTTATCTCCCCTGAACAGTTAACACAAATTATTCTCCCTCCTAGAATAACCCATAAATCACCACGGTTTTCTAATACATTTTCGCAAACCGGGCATTTCATGCTATATTTTTTCTTTGTAGCAATTATATCTCTATAAGTTAATTCTTTAATCCCAATAACGTTTCCTAAATCCCTAATAATCCTATCGGATAGATATTTAGAAAATCCAAATTTCTTTCCCTTTTCAGCTATTAATTTCTTCATAAATTCGCCATTTAATTCGTCCAAAAAAACATCACCAGAAGACGTAACAAACTTATTTTCCTTTGAAGAAAACTTCTCTGTGCAGAACTCATTAAGTACACCATTTCGTAGTTCTTTTTCAAATATCAAATGCCAAACTATTGAATACTCCATTTTTTTAATAGTATCAGGAGCCTTTAAAACATCTTTTACTTGCAAGAGTTGTTTATATGTTAACGGTACACCCTCTAAGGCACGTTCGTTCCCCTCGTCCGGTAAATTTTTGTAGTCTTTTAAGGAGACTTCAACAGGTATTTTTTCCTCTATACAGAATTTAATTAAATTTCTAAACGCCGCTAAGTCTCTATTAATTGTTTGAACGGAAAAAGAAATCTTCTTAGCTTCAGCTACATAATCATCAATATCGCCACTATTAATTTCAGTTATTTCCTTATCGATAAATAATATAATCTTTAATAATGACCCCTCATAAATATCAGCAGAATCCTTCTTTCCTATAGTTTCGAGATATCTAAAGATATAATCCTTATTTTTAGGGGTAATACTTTCATATTTTGTTTTTTTTGAACGTGTATCCTTCTTTTTCAAACTTTTAGTGGTCATAGTTTATACCTCACAATTTTTCATATGACTATGTATTTCTTTATAGAGTCAAAAAGCGCGTAGGGATATATTGTTATTTACTCTTTCCACAAAGTAACATTTAGAGTGTTATTTTAAATTTCCGATTTACCATCACTTATGATACGACTCTCTGTAAAATGTCTAAATGAGGATTTATTATGAAAAAAGTATAAACTCTCTACCTATAGAAAGTCTTTAATCTTATTTATATATACACTATGAGCCAGATTTATACAGAGGTAGCCTTGAAAATGCATCCAGTTCACTCTGAAGATTTCCCCAGTTTTTTTGAGTTGCTGTTGCATAATATTCATAATCTGCACTATTACTAGTTTCTTCTATACAATTATAATTTGTATAAAAAACTTCATTATAACACTTTTCAGCGTATACAAACCCAGCTGCTAATGATTGTAATAATTTCTCTTTATTATCTCCAACCCTATAATTTATTTTATATGTATCACTTTCTATAGGATTTAATATTGATCCTAATATTAAAATCCAGCGTGCTACACTTGGCAAATGAGTTTTATCAGCTTTATATTCCTCATCATTTAAGATTCTTTGTGTTATTAAAAAATTGCTTCTAATTGCAAATGACCACCAATAAAATAACTCAATTGGTTTTATATTTAAATCTCCGTCCACCATTTCTTCAAAACGTTCATAAAGTAAGATCAAATTTCTGAAATTATCTGTCGCAGCAAATGCATCTGCATCCATTTCTAGAGTTCTGAAATCTAATGGAGAAATAGTCTTTGGAGTTTGACCATTATCTTTCTCAAACATTGGGATATATTGTATACTTTTTTCATCTTTTGAATTTATAAATTCACAATGCCCATTAAGTAAATGTCCTAATTCATGAGTTATTATAAAGCGTGATACAAAAATAGTAAGCAATCCTGCTAATTTAATATCTATAATTTTACTATCAAAAATAGTGTATTTTCCATTATCATCAAATTTAAAAAACTCGTATGATACTTCAGTTTCGTCTTCATCGTTAAAATTTAATTTTTTCAAGAAACTTTCACTTTGCATTTTTGTAAAGCTATAAAAGTAATCAAAAAAATTATCTATAACCCCCTTGTTTATTAGTATATTATCTGTATATTTTTCACACCATGCTTTTCCACCTAATTTCGCATCTTCTTTAATATAAAAATTTAGTCTGTATTTTGAGATGCTTGATTCATTTTTAAAAATTCTTTTCGTAAGAAATTGGTATTGTTCATATATATTTAATGCTCTCTTTTTAATGTCAACATAAAAATCTTCTTTATTCTTCAAAATTTCTCACCTCATTTTACTTTTCTCATAACCTTAGTAGTTACATGTATTAATAAATGGTTCTAGGTGATTCTTTTATAAACTGCACTTGTATGTATTCTAAGACTATTAGTCCCCAGACCTTCGTAGACTATCCATAAAAACTGAACCTTTCAATTGAGCGGGGCAGGTCCCAAACTAATTTCGCATTAATTGACTATTTCAATATATATAAAACACCCCGATCAAGTTAGACTTTTCACTTCGTAGATAATCAATTCTTTTTAGAATGATTAATTAATGTAAAGTAGAAAACCTCACTCACTTATGATAAGGCTCCCCACGATTTATCCGAAACGCGCGATAAATCTGCTCCACTAAAATCAGACGCATGAGCTGATGAGGAAACGTCATTTTTGAGAATGACAGCTTTTCATCTGCTCGCTTCATCACTGCATCACTCAATCCTAGTGAGCCGCCGATGACGAAGGTGATTTTGCTTTTTCCATAAGTCGCCAGCTTATCTATTGTATCGGCCAGTTCTTCGGATGTTTTCATTTTTCCTTCGATGGCGAGGGCGATGACGTGGGTGTCCGGGCTGATTTTGGCCAGGATGCGTTCGCCTTCTTTGTCTTTGACGATTTTCATGTCTTGGTCGCTCAGGTTTTCCGGGGCTTTTTCGTCCGGGAGTTCGATGATGTCGATTTTTGCGTAGGCTGAAAGTCGTTTTTTGTATTCTTCAATGCCTTGCTTGAGGTATTTTTCTTTTAGTTTTCCAATTGTCACGATATTGATATTCACAGGTCATCCCCACTTTAGAAACAAGTTATTCATATATATTGTCCACAATTGTGGATATCTTTTCTGTATTTTGTGTAGGATCATTCGTTCCCTACTAGATATGTTGCAGTGTCCCCACATAATTCACAGGCTGTGGATAAACTGTTAGTATGTTCGATTTTTCTGATTTCGGGCGGAAGCTCATGATCATCTATGTACATGTCCAGCACGGTTTCGATATGTTCTTCACAAGAATAATAAGCGGTTTTCATTGTTACATCCTCCGATTTTCTTTTGCGCGCGGCAATTGTTCTCTTTTCAATATAACCTATTTATACACATGTTAGTAGTGCTTCGGGCTGAGTTTTATCCACAATTCGGCAAATCACGCGCAAAAAGAGCCGGCGTTTGCAGCATCCGGCTCTTTACGTGTTTTCTCTTTTTTCTAAGCGAAGGACGAACAGAATTCCTAATAGACACGCCAGCAGCGTAAAGCATACATCAATCCAGTCCGGCTTTCCGCCGTTTAAAAAAGAGTTGGTTATTACGGAAACCAGGAGAATGGTGACGGTCACCGCGGCAAGCTTTTTCTTCATCGGCTCCCTCCTTCACCGACTGTCTTCTTGTTATATAGCCTGATTAAGAGGGTCACAACGATATATACAATCATAATCAATGCCCCGTTACTCACATCAGGGTATCCAATCAACATATTCATTATGACAAAAACAATGGTTATACAAATGACGGACAACAATAAGAAGATACTGAATGATTTCAAATGACCACCTTCTTTCTTGCAGTAACGTTTCATTATAAAAAGCTTACCAAAAGCGGCAAGCTCTTCCGAAATGTTTATACTCTTCAAAGCCCACCCATCACCTGCACATCATACAGCTTGAGATGGCTTTTCGGCGTCACGATATCTTTCAGACCCGGGATGGTCAGGTCGTTCAGCTTTTTGCCCGTTTTCAGGTCGAAGGACTCGATTTTGGCGGGCTTTTTGTAGCTGTACGTGAACAGATACAGCTTTCCGTTTTGATGGGTCAGCTCCTTGAAGTCGGCTTTCATTCGTGATGCGGGGAGCTTGAAGGCTTTTTTGCTTTTTCCGGTCTCAGGGTTGATGCGGTAGACGGTTCCGAAGCCGTCAACGAAATAGAAGCTGCGCCGCTCCATGAAAAAGCTTTTTTTGAAGCTGAACGGCATGGAGTCATAGATCGTCTGTTCGTCATTTTTATAAGCGGCGATGTCATACGTTTTGATGGCGCCGCTGTTTTTCATGACTTTCACCATTTGATAGATGTGATCTGCTTTTTCCCCTCTGGTGACAAAGCGGACGGCGCTGTCGTCCGCGGCGAGCTGGGATTCGACAGACGTGCCTTCTTTATACGTCCACGTCGCGATTGATTTTGTATGGAGCTTCTCTTTATCAGCCTGAATGTCTTGGACGTGATAGCCTTTTTCGTCATCTGTCGGCGTGAGTGCGAAAAGATGATCTTTAAAAAAGCCTGAAGCGCGGATATAGTGCGGAATGACGTCTTGCTTCCACCTGCCGTCCATCTGGCGGTACAGCTCTGAGCGATAGCTGCCGCCGCTCTTGTCGTAGCCCGAATTATACAGCGTGTAAAAGCCTTTCGCCCGCTCGATATATCCCGCGCTGTCTCCCGTATGCTGGTACGCTCTTTTATATGTGTGAAGGCCGTCCTGAACGGTGTAGATTCCTTTTTTGTCCTCCAGCAGCAAGCTGCCGTCATGCACTTTGGCCGATCCGAGCTCAAGCCCCTTCATTTGATAAGAAGAGAGCCGCCCTTTTTCATCGGCGAAGAGGGCGTAGCTTTTTCCGCCGCCGAACGTGTCTTGGTCAGCCGCAGTGGAGAAATACAGCAGCGCCTCTTTATCTTTCAGAAAATCAGGGTCATTTAATGTGTCTCTCGCAACCTCCGCAGGGTCTTCCGTGCGGAAATAGAAGAAGCATAAGACCGCTGCGGCGGCAATGATCACTAAGGGTATCCAGATGATTTTTTTCACGTTGTTCTCCTTAGTGAATGGTCAGGATCGTGGTTGTGTAGGACGAGCTTGTGATGTCGCGCGGGTATACGCCTAAGCCGCCGTTAGAGTCGATATCAATCCCCGCTTTTAAAAGGAATGCCGACCACAGCAGTTTTGAGCAGTTTTTGGCGCCTTCATGGCCCGTATTTCTGTTATTGACGAAGTTGAAGGAGTACTCATCACCCACTCTTGATACGGCCCAGTCAGCGGCGGCTTGTTTTTGAGCATCGGTAACTTTCACGGTCTGAACGATTGAATTGTCTTCGACTTCTCTGCCGTTATAAGCAATCTGGCGGACGCCGTCTCCCGGCACGGATTCGACAATTTTATCAGCGGATGAATACATGCCGACATGCCCGTGGTTGTAATAAGCCGTGTATGAGTTCGTGTAATAAATATTGCCTTTTGTGCTTTTCGGAAGTTTTTTGGTTCCTGACGATCCGCCCATTGCAGAGAGTCCTTCTTTGGAAGCGATTACATTTCCTTGCACCTTGTCTGCCGTGATTTCTTGATGAAACTGCTTGAGAATTGCTTCTGTTGAAACGTGCTTCTGTTTGGCAAGCTCTTTGGCGGATTGGAGAACGTCTTGAGGAGTCGTGCCCTGCTGAAGGTCTGCGATTTCTTTTGCGTAGCGGGCTGTTTCTGTTTCTTTCGCTTTTACATTCAAACCGGAGAACGACAGAACCATGGTGAATGACAGGGCAAACGGGAGGACGGCTTTGAACAGCTTTTTACACATTGACTTCGCCTCTTTTCTTTAAGGTTAATTTTTCCACGTTTTCATTATATGACGAAATTGCGATAAAAAAATATACAATTTACAGATTTTTAAAAATTTTATAACAATATGTAAATCATATACATAAATCATTTTCAAATATCAGGAAATCCGGTTATCATACAAGAAAGGGGGAGGACATATGAAGGACAGAACAATCGGTTCGATGCGGGTTTCCGCAATGGGGTTAGGGTGCATGGGCATGTCGGAATACTATGGCAGCCAGAGTGAGGAAGAGTCGATTTCCACACTGCATCATGCCGTTCATCTCGGCGTGAATTTGTTTGATACGGCTGATCAATATGGATTGGGTGCGAATGAAGAACTTGTCGGCAGAGCGCTTGCCCCATTCAGAAAGGAGCTTTACCTCGCGACGAAATTCGGTTATGTCCGAAGCGAAAAGGGTGAGTTTATCGAAATCAACGGACGGCCCGATTATGTGAAAAAAGCGTGTGACGCCAGTCTGAAACGCCTCGGGACGGATTATATCGACCTTTATTATCTGCACCGGGTTGATCCGCGGGTGCCGATTGAAGAAACCGTCGGCGCCATGAAGGAGCTGATAGACGAGGGAAAGGTGAGGTATATCGGATTGTCAGAGGCTTCCGCAGAAACGATCAGGCGCGCCGTCCGCATTCACCCGATTGCCGCGCTTCAATCGGAATATTCTTTATGGAGCAGGGAAGCGGAGGAGCATGTGCTGCCCGCCTGCCGTGAGCTCGGCATCTCATTTGTGCCTTACAGTCCGCTCGGCAGAGGTTTTCTTTCCGGAAAGATGACGTCGACCGATCAGCTGGATGCCGATGATTACAGAAGAAGAACGCCGAGATTCCAGGGAGACAATTTGGCCGTGAATATGGGGCTCGTCCAAAAACTTACCTCCATTGCCCGGGAAATGAATATCACCGCGCCTCAGCTTGCGCTCGCATGGGTTCTCGCAAACGGCGATGACCTCATTCCGATTCCGGGTACAAAAAAGAAACACTACTTGGAAGAGAACCTCGCCGCTCTCGACATTGTGCTTCCGGAGGATGTGAAGGCGCGGTTGGATGAGATGTTTCCGATCGGAACGGCGGCCGGCGAGCGTTATCCGGAACAAATGATGACATTGTTAGATGAATAACAAAAGAGGCCCATCGTGCGGGCCTCTTTTCATGACAGCTTTTTGCTCATGATGACATCCGTCTCCAGAAATCCCGTCTTCTCATACAGCTTCCGCGCCGTTTCGTTATGAGCGAACACATGGAGAGAAATCTTGCGGACACCCAGGTCTTTGGCTTTGTCCTCCAGCCTTGCGAGCGCCTCTTTTGCATAGCCTTTGCCGCGGAAAGGCGGATGAAGGCCGAAATCATAAATAAATGCGTCCTGCTGCGGGTGGTCCGGATCGGCGTGCAGCCACAGCCAGCCGGCATTTTCCTTTCCGTCCAATGTCAGCGTCCATAAATAGTGATCGTCCGTCTCCAAGCCGTCAGGAAGCAGGTCTTCAAACGCCAGCTCCGCTAATTCCGGCGCTTCGTCAGGCAGCCACGTTCCCGCTTTTACCTTTTCTTCAGCGTAATGCTTGGTTGAATGGGCGAGATAGGACTGAAATTCTTGTTCTGTCATCGGCTGCAGCGTGATAGCCATTGAATCACTCCTTACAAAACACAGACTGAAAGCGGTATCATGAAGTATTATCCGAAGGCTCCGTTTTCCGCCGGTTTTATGATTTGTTCGGCTTGTGCCGTTGAACCAGTTTGCGCAAATAATCCAATCGAAATGAGACTTGCCAAGGCTGCTGAGAGTACAATGAATTTACATGTTTTCATTACGAATCCCCTCCGTTAATCTCAAAATTTGGTCATTGGCATCAATTGATTCTTGAAAATACTTCGCCGCCGGTTTGTAATTCTCCTGTTTTTTAAAATGCGCCGCGGCCTGATACGACAAGTCGGAAACGTCACTCCACAGCTCTTTCCTTCTTAACTCGGCGAAAGCTGATTCAAGCGCTTCTTCATTGCGGTCAATAAAGACATGCTGTAAGATGCGCAGCTTTTGGGTGTATACGGGCTCGTTTTTTTCTTCAGCGGCATTCAGCGCTTTATGCAGCCAAAACCGGCCCTCATCCGCCTGTTCCTGTTTCAATAACACTCTGGCCAGCATGTACAGACTCCGCACCGAATACGCTGATTGCAAATGCTCCTTTTGATCAAGAGCCGTTTCAAACTCGACCCGCGCCTCCTCCAGTTTTTCCTGTCTTTCATAGCAAATGCCTGCGTTAAAGTGGGCGAGCGCTTCAATATGCGGATCGCCCGCTTTGGCAGCTTGATGAACCGCCGTCTGCAGGAGCTCTTCGGCTTTCTGATAGTGAAACAAGTCCATTCTGTTACAGCCGATCACCATTAAACACTGTGCTTCTCTGACCGCGTACATTTCATTGGCTTTGTAGATCTCCAACGCTTTTTCCGCGTGGTTCATCGCAAAGTAGTTTTGGCGGATTTCATAGTAGGCAATCGCCACTTGATAATTAAACTCGGCTCTTTCAATCTCATTCGGTATGTGCCGGAGCCTGCTTTCAGCAATCCGGTAAAAATTAATGGCGTTCATAAACCGTTTACGGTAAAACTCGTGCATTCCGGAAAAGAAATAATAATAGTATTGAATCATCTGGTCTGTTTTTTCTTTATCGGCGTTCAGCTGGATCGTTTTTAAAATGCCGTCTGTTTTCTCATACTCTTCCATCAAAAGCTTATAGCGGGAATCAATTAAATTAAAATAAAGGAGCACCGTTTGATTCTGTGTCATATTTTGCAGATCCGTAAGCAGTTGTTCTCTTAACGCCTCAGCCGATTCAGTGTTGTGCTTTTTGATTTCCTCATACCAGTCACTGATTTTTTTCGCAACTGTTTCGTGGGCCATCACCTCAGCCATCTGTCAGGACACCTCCCTTTCCCATTTTGTGTAATAAATATATCATATTTACAGGTTCAAAAAGAGGGTGGCAGCCCGCTAGTTTCCTCGTGGCAACAAAAAAACCTCCGCAGATGCGGAGGCGCATATTTTATAATAGTTTTTTTCCTAACAAAGATTCTACCAGCTCGACCGCTGTTTTGCCGGTTTTGTTTTTGTGATCGAGGATCGGGTTGACTTCGACAAATTCAGCTGAAGTGATGATGTCGGCATCGTACAGCATCTCCATTGCCAAATGGCTTTCACGGTAGCTGATGCCGCCGACGACAGGTGTGCCTACGCCGGGTGCGTCGCTCGGATCAAGGCCGTCGAGGTCAAGGCTGAGGTGAACGCCGTCACAGTCTGACAAGTAGTCAATGGTTTCTTCAATGACCTTTGTCATGCCGAGGCGGTCAATCTCATGCATCGTATAGACCTTCATGCCTGTTTCCTTAATGTATTCACGCTCGCCTTCATCAAGCGATCTCGCGCCGATGATGACGACGTTCTCCGGCTTGATTTTCGGGGCATACCCGCCCAGGTTCACCAGCGTGTCGTGTCCGACGCCGAGACTGACGGCCAGCGGCATTCCATGAATATTGCCTGACGGCGATGTTTCTAGGGTGTTTAAGTCGCCGTGCGCGTCGTACCAGATGACGCCGAGCTGTTTATAGTGCTTTGCCGTTCCTGTCAGCGTTCCGATCGCGATGCTGTGATCGCCGCCCAAGACGAGAGGGAACCGCTCATTCTCAATGACGCTGTCCACCTTTTGGGCGAGCTGCTCGTTCCCCGAGAGCACAGAGTTCAGATTTTTCAGTTCTTCATCATTTTTGAGTTTTTCACGATTGACGGGGATGTCGCCTAAGTCTTCCACCGCATACCCCATGTCAGATAACCGTTCAATGAGATGCGCGTAGCGGATGGCGCTCGGGCCCATGTCCACTCCGCGTCGTGCTTGTCCTAAATCCATCGGCATTCCAATAACTGAGATATTCTTGTTCATCCGTTTTTCCACCTCAACATGTTGTATGTTGTCCTGTGCGGGTTTCTCAAAGATGACTTGGACACGAAAAGATTTAAAGCTCTATCTGTTTTTCTGACTGCTTATGCTTTTTTACATACAGATGATAGACGATAACGCACACCGCCATGAACGGGATGCCGCAATAAAGGGCGAGCCGCTGTTCTGAATCAAATGCGAGGCTGATCAGAACAACCGTGTTTAACGTCAGCCCGATAATAGGCAGCACCGGGTACAGCGGTGTTTTAAACTTCAGGTCTTCCACTTTGCCGCCTTCGCGGATGTATTTCCGTCTGAACATCAGCTGTGACAGGGAAATCGTAATCCAGCCGACCTGCGCGCTTAGTCCGGCTAATGATAAGAGAAACATATAAACGGTTTCCGGCGCTGCCACTTTAGACAGCAGTGACAGGCAGGCGACGGCCAGCGTCACGATCAGAGCGTTCATCGGCACGCCGCGTTTATTTATTTTGCCGAGCGATTTAAAGGCTTGTCCTTCGTTCGCCATAGCATATAAGATACGCGTCGATGCAAACAGGCCTGAGTTGGCCACTGAGAGCAGCGCAATTAAGATAACAAAGTTCATAATATCGGCGGCATATGGAATACCGATTTGTTCAAACACCACGACAAACGGGCTTTCGACCACTCCTGCCTGCCTCCACGGAATCATCCCGGCAATGACGATGATGGAGAGAACGAAAAAGACAAGCGTTCTCCATACCGTCTGCCGGATAGAGCGCGGAATCGTTTTCTCGGGATTTTCACTTTCTCCCGCGGCAACCCCGATCAGCTCCGTTCCCTGGAACGCGAAGTTTACGGTAATCATCGTAATAAGCATAGCCTTAATGCCGTTCGGAAACAATCCATCCTCATAAAAATGAGAGAAGAAAGGAGCCTGCTCGCCGTGTTTCATGTCAATCAGGCCGAACATGGCGGCGCCGCCCAAAATAATAAACAGCAGAATGACTAAAATTTTAATACCGGAAAACCAAAATTCCGACTCAGCGAACGCTTTTGTGGTAATAGCGTTCAAAAGAAACATCAGTCCGACAAACACGAGGCACCACACCCATACGGGAACATGCGGAAACCAGCGGAGCATCAATTGTCCCGCAGATAAAAACTCAATGGCGCATGTCACCGCCCAGCCGAGCCAGTACAGCCAGCCGAATGCGAAACCGAAAGCGGGGCTGATGAATTTGGTTGCGTACGTCTGAAACGACCCTGATACGGGAAGGGCAACCGCAAGCTCGCCTAAGCAGAGCATTGTCAAAAACATTATAAAACCGCCGACCAGATAAGACAGAACCGCGCCCAGCGGTCCCGCCTGGTTAATTGTAAATCCGGTACTCAGGAAAAACCCGGTGCCGATCACTCCGCCCAAAGAAATCATAAACAAATGGCGTGATTTCATTGTGCGCTGAAGCTGATTCTCTTTTTGATTTGTATTCACTATTCTGCACCCCTTCAGCAACTTGTATTGGAACCAAGCCGGTGCTTTGAAACCGATTTGCTGTCCAAAGAGCCTCTATTTGTATATGAATGTTATATGAAATTCATTTTCGTACATAAAGATACATTATACTAAAATACTGTCGCCGCGCAAATAGAGTGTGCTGAATTTTTTATTTGTAAATTCCATACAAGCCGAGGGAAAGCATTGCCGCATCAAAGTTTTACGCGTTTTGAAGCACGTTTGTGATCTTTTGGACCGCCCAGTCCAAGTCTTCCTTGGAAATCATTAACGGCGGTGCAAAACGGATCACGGTATCATGTGTTTCTTTGCATAAAAGCCCTTCGCCTTTCAGCTTTTCACAGTACGGGCGGGCCGCTTCTGTCAGTTCAACGCCGATAAACAGGCCGCGTCCGCGCACGTCTTTTATGATCGGGTTATCAATTTTCTCAAGCTCTTCTTTAAAATAACGGCCAAGCTGAAGGGAACGCTCTGCCAGCCCTTCTTCCTCAAGGACTTCAAGAGATGCGAGCGATACCGCGCAAGCGAGCGGGTTTCCGCCGAATGTCGAGCCGTGGGAGCCCGGGTTAAACACGCCGAGAATGTCACGGTTCGCCGCGATGCACGAAATCGGGAAGACGCCCCCGCCGAGCGCTTTGCCTAAGATGAACATATCCGGTACGATATTTTCCCAGTCAACCGCGAATGTTTTCCCTGTGCGGCCGAGTCCCGTCTGAATTTCATCAGCGATCAGAAGTACATTTTCTTCCTTACAAATGGCGGCCGCTTCTTGTAAAAATCCTTCCGGCGGAATGACGATGCCCGCTTCTCCCTGAATCGGTTCGAATAAGAAAGCGGCTGTGTTCGGCGTGATCGCCCGGCGCAGCGCTTCTGCGTCTCCGTATGGAATTAATTTTATACCCGGAAGCATAGGTCCGAAACCGCGTTTATACTCATCTTCTGAAGAAAGGGATACCGCAAGCATCGTTCTGCCGTGGAAGTTGCCGATACACGCAATGATTTCCGCCTGATTATCCGCTACTCCTTTGACCTCATATGCCCAGCGTCTCGCCGCTTTGACAGCGGATTCAACGGCTTCCGCCCCCGTATTCATCGGCAGAATCATATCTTTTCCGGTCAGCTTGGCTGTTTTCTCATAAAACGGACCGAGCTGATCATTATGGAACGCGCGTGACGTCAGAGTGATTTTATCCGCCTGATCCTTCAGCGCCTGAATGATCTTCGGATGTCTGTGCCCCTGGTTCACCGCAGAATAAGCACTCAGCATATCCATATATTGATTGCCTTCAGGGTCTTTTACCCAAACACCCTGCGCTTCAGAAATAACAATCGGCAGAGGATGATAGTTGTTCGCGCCGTAATGTGAAGTTTGGCTGATAATTTCTTGAGATTTTGTGAAAGCTGACATAATCTGATTCCCCCTTGTTTTGTAATCATTCAACATTAGATCTTGCTTTCCCTTTTTATAAAGCAAGTTCCGTGCCAATCCGAAAAAACGGGATGTTTCGCCAACATTCTTTCTTTTCCCGCAAAATTTTCCGGCAGTTTGTGTGCAAACTTCAGCCAAGCGCAAAATTTTTTTGCGTTTCCCGCTGACAAAATAGGAGCAATCCAATTAGATTGCTCCTACTCAACAGTTATTTATTCAATTGTCTCTGATATACAATGTAAGAATATAGTAAAGATAATATGATACAGCCGATTGCAGCCACGAAAATGACTGACACTCTATACACCGGCGGCAAAAAAGCTGCAAGCATCATGAGCATACCCGCTAAGACAAAAAGTTTTGAACTAACCCTGTGTGTATCCTTCCAAACTCTTTCACTGCTCAGCGTCCAAGGTGTTCTTATCCCTAAAAAGAAATTGGGCTTAACGATCTGAATGAAGTTTCCAAACACCATGAAAATGACTCCCACTATAAAGTTTCCTAAATAAGATATAGGGAGATCATATCCCAGGCCGGTCAAGATGGTCATCAGATTAATGACAAACAGAACCGCAAACATTGTATTAAATATAGCCATATATGGCCGGATAAATGTTTTGTAGTTATTTTTAGGATCAATCTTAGGGATGATAACCATTAAAATATATAGAATAATCATGATGCCAATAAGCATCATCATCGCATTAGCTTTCGTTTGGTAATCATTTGCACTTCCGTTTAATCCCCAGTGTGTCGCCAAATTGTCCGGTAAAGATGAATATGTGCAAACCCATGTGAAAACAGTTAAAACTATGATTCCTGCCGAAAAGAGATATTTTTTCATGATTCCCCGCCTTTCTTATTATCATGTTCTGAATCAGTCAGAGAAAAGAACCAGCCTATAAGATCCTGTAATACAGTGGTATTTAATGAATACATAATAAATTGGCCTTTCCTCTCATCGTGAACCAAATCAGTATTTTTCAATATGGTAAGGTGATGAGAAATACTGGGTTTTGACATATCGAAGTGTTCCGCAATTTCTCCAGCGGTCATGTCTTGTTTCTTTAATAAATCCAAAATTCTTCTCCTTGTAGGATCGGCCAGTGCTTTAAAAGCTTTATTCAAAAACTTTCCCCCTCTCATACATACATGATTTAGATATTTAAGTATATATCTAAATATCAACCATTTCCCTAAAAAAGTCAATGGTTTTATTACCTTAATTTCCATTTATTTTTAAACATCGTCCAAGCGCAAAATTTTTTTGCGTTTCCCGTTCGATTTATTTTAAAATAATGAATGTTAAGACGATTGAGAGGGGGAATTGACCTGCACACAACCAGCGAATTTTACACACTCGTGTTACAAAGCATTCTGGAAGAGATTGATGTCGGGCTGCATGTGGTGGACGAAAAGGGCAGCACCGTCATTTACAATAAGAAAATGATGCAGATTGAAGATATGGATGAACGGGACGTCCTGCATAAAAACCTGACTGATGTATTTATGTTTTCCAATCAGCAGGACAGCACGCTCGTTCAGGCCCTTCAAGAAGGCAAAACGATTAAAAACGTGAAGCAAAGCTATTTCAATAACAAAGGCCAGGAAATCACGACGATCAACCACACCTTCCCGATTGTGCAAAACGGCGAGATCAAGGGAGCCGTGGAAATCGCCAAGGACGTCACCAAGCTCGAACGGCTGATCAGGGAGAACATGCACAGGAAAGAACAGAACAGCTACACGTTTGACAGTATTCTCGGCAACAGCCCGGTCATTCGGGAAGTCATCGAAAACGCAAAACGGGCAACCCGCACATCATCATCGGTGCTTTTGGCCGGCGAGACGGGAACGGGCAAGGAACTGTTCGCCCAAAGCATTCATAACGGCAGCCAGCGCTCAGGCGCCCCGTTCATCTCACAAAACTGCGCCGCCCTGCCGGATAGCCTGGTCGAAAGTATTTTATTCGGCACGAAAAAAGGCGCCTTTACCGGAGCCATCGACCAGCCCGGGTTATTTGAGCAGGCGCAGGGAGGCACCCTGCTCCTTGATGAGATCAACTCGCTCAATCTCAGCCTGCAGGCAAAACTGCTCCGCGCCCTTCAGGAAAAGAAAATCAGGCGCATCGGATCAGCGCAGGACAAACCGATTGACGTCCGCATCATCGCCACGATGAATGAAGACCCGATCACCGCCATTTCAGAAGAGCGGCTGCGCAAAGATTTATACTACCGTTTAAGCGTTGTCACGTTGATCATTCCCCCGCTCCGGGAGCGCAAGGAGGATATTCTGCCTCTGGCCGAAGTCTTTATCCAGAAAAACAATCACCTGTTCCAAATGCATGTCGATTCGATCAGTGACGATGTGCAGCGATTCTTCTTGGAATATGACTGGCCGGGCAACATTCGCGAACTTGAACATATGATTGAAGGCGCCATGAACTTTATGACGGATGAAACGACGATTACGGCGGCCCACCTGCCTTATCAATACCGCATGAAAATCAAACCGGCTGACACGGAAACCAAAGCCGCCGCAAGCACCCAGCCCGGCACCGATTTAAAAGACAAAATGGAAAACTTCGAAAAATACATGATCGAAAAAACCCTGAGAAAACACGGCAATAACATATCCAAAACGGCAAACGAGCTCGGAATCAGCAGACAGAGCCTGCAATACCGCCTGAAAAAATTCGGTCTGGACCGGATGAAATGAATCCATACAAAAAAAGGCTGAGATGCTCCTCAGCCTTTCGTTTATATCTGATTGGCAAGCCGCTCTCCGGTAAACCAAAAGTTCTCACTCACTGCCAATGTATGTTCCGTATTCTCGACTTGATGCCACCAATGGCGCGGCGCGTAAATGATTTCTCCCGCCTTTTGTCTGAAGCGGATCGGAGACGCCTTTTGCACCAGCGGTTTTTGCTCAATGTCTTTTTCATCAAAGACATTGATATTTCCTTCGTACAAATACGGAGAGTCGTCCGGATGATAGAAGATCCATTCCTTCTCCCCGAAAATGACGCCGTTCCACGCGTGCGTGTTGTTAAAATCCTGATGCAGCGGTGTGCCTGTCTGCTTAGAACCGAGAAAGAACCATTTCCAGTCCCGTCCCGTTTCTTCATCCGCTCTCAATGTGTCTTTTGTAAAATACTCGGGTGCGGAATAGACAAGGTCTAAGTCATTTTGGTTCAGCTGCGTAAAA
Organism: Bacillus sp. JNUCC-21; assembly: GCF_041222765.1. Lineage (NCBI taxonomy): Bacteria > Bacillati > Bacillota > Bacilli > Caryophanales > Bacillaceae > Bacillus > Bacillus sp. JNUCC-21. The sequence continues at coordinate 4,120,053 of NZ_CP166019.1, forward strand.
TTCCAGTCACAGTACCATTTGTCATCATTCTGATCAATGTACTCGATATAGTTGGAAAGCTTTACTTGTTTAAAGGTTTTGACCCCTTCGATATCTGATTTCCGGATGGTGACCATTCTGTCTCCATAGTGTTCGTCAATGTATTCAAGCGTCCACGGCCTGCATTCCCAGTGATCCATTGCCCCCGTCAAAATAAAAGGTTTCTTATCAGCATACTCACTTACAAAAAGATCGTACGATAACTCATTGATTGTCAGTCTGTCAATGGTCATATCCATTCCCCTTTTATTCGGCAATCTGCCGTTTTTTTTGTTTGGCGTAACTGTATGGACCTGAAAAGATGGTGACGTTTTGATTCTCAAGCCAGAAAATCTTGTTGAACTTCTCCAGCAGGTTTCTGTCGTGAGAAACGCAGATGATGGTGCCTTGAAACTGCATCAGGCTGTTTTCGAGAATTTCCTGAGATTCAATATCCAAGTGGTTGGTCGGCTCATCCAGGATCAGGACATTCAGCTTTTTTTCCATTAAGATGGACAGCTTCAGCCTGATTCTCTCACCGCCCGACAGGACGGAAAGTTTTTTAAAGACCGACGACCCGTAAAATCCGTACTTGGCCAGCATATTCCGGGCCATGCCCTCTTCAGTCAGCAGATTTTCTTTAAAAAATTGCAGAATCGTCTGGCTCGAATCTCCGACATGGCTCTTTTGATCAATGTAGCCTATTTTAAGATTTTCTCCCACTTTAATGGTGCCGTCCGACAGTTCTCTTTCCCCGATGATGCAGCGGATCAGCGTTGTTTTGCCGACGCCGTTTCTGCCGACGATGCCGATTCTGTCTTTATGCTTTATGCGCAGATTCACATTTTGATATAAAAGGGAAGATCCGTTGGTCACCTTTCCGTTTTCAATGAACACAATATCTTTTGAACCGGCGCCCGCTTCCTGAAATGCGTTTTTTAATTTTTGCTCCGTCCGGACCGGCTTATTGATCAGCTCAATCCTTCTCAGCGCCTTTTCCATATTATTCGCGCGTCTGTGCAGGCCGACAGACGGCGGATTCGAGCGGTTGGCCCAATCTCTCAGCTGGGCGATGGATTCCTTCATCTTCTGTATTTTTCTCTGCTGTTCTTCATATTTCTCAAACTGGGCGATGATGAATTCTTCCCGCTTTTTCAAGTATTCGCTGAATCCGTAAGGCCAAATCTTCACCTCGGTATCGTCAATCTCGAGCACCTTCATCGCCGTTTGGTCGGCAAACGTTTTATCGTGGGTCGTAAACAGAATGGTTTTGTTCGATTTTTTAATAAACCCTTCAAGCCACTCAATCGCATGGACGTCCAAATGGTTGGTCGGCTCGTCCAGCAATATAACGTCGTCGTTGCGGATTAAAATTTCGGCAAGGCCGGCTTTTGTTTTTTCGCCGCCGCTCAGCTTTGAAAACGGCTGATCCTTTAATTCGCTGAGGCTGAGCCCGTTGCATACCTCGTCAATCATCGCATGCATCTGGTAGCCGTTGTTCCGCTCAAATGTTTCCGTGTATTGACTGTATTTTTCCAATAAAGCAGTCAGCTCGTCATCACTCATCGGTTCCGAAAGCTTCAGCTCAATGGCCTTCATTTCATTCTGGATCGCCGCGAGAGCTTCAAATGATTTTTCCAGATATTGATACAACGTCAGATCCTCATGGGGATCAGCGATCTGCTTCAGCAAACCGACCTTCGCCCCTTTGTTGATCGCAATCGTTCCTTCATCTGCCTCAAGCTCTCCGGAAAGCACCCTGAACAGCGTGCTTTTGCCGGAACCGTTCGGCCCGGCCACAAGCACTTTTTCGCCTTCATTGATGAAAAAAGAAACTTGTTTGAAAATGGTATCTCCCGCTAAATTTACCGTAAGATTATGAATATTCAGCAACTCACATCATCCCTTTGTCATTCTGGTTCAAAGCTCGACTTTATTCTGGATGGCGACGCTCGCTTTCAGTTTGTAAAAGCTGAGCATCATAAACAGCGACAATAAGATGGATAATACCCCGATTGCGGTCAGCAGCAAAGCTGAATCAAAATAGTCCGTTAAGAATCCGATAAACGGAAAGGCAATGAACATGAAGAGCGAGGTCATCAAACTGATAATGGACAGCAGCGTGGCTCTCGTTCTGGACGGAATCTCATTATTCACCACCTGACTGGATACGGGTTCTATCACATCATAGAGCGCGTTAATGACGACAAAAGCTGCAATCGTCACGTACAGACTGCCCGAAGGTATAAACAGGTAGGCCGCCCCGATGATGCAGAATGTCAGCAGAAGCACGCGCCTCGGCGTGAATTTTTCCGCCGGCTTGGAAGAAAAGATGGAGCACAGCGCCTGCAAGATGGACAGTCCCGCAAAAATAATGGATATATTGCGCACGGACAGCCCTTCCTGACTTAACAGATCTTGTCCGTACATATAAAAAACCGAGGTAATCGCAAAGAAAACGGAGAGTGACAGCACCAGATATTTAAAGGCTTTGTTCAGCCTGAAGAAATCTTTGACTTCTTTTAAGATGTCACCGACCGTCTGCGTTTCGTGTTCACTGTTTTCAAATTTGATTTCCGTCAGCTGTGTAATGACCGCCATTGCAATCAGCTGAGTGACAATCCCGGCGATAAACACATACGACCATGATATTTCCTGCAAGTAGCCGCCGATGCCCATGGCGATCGCAAGACCGAGTATGACAAGTCCGTTATAGTTTCCGATGGATTTGCCGTACCATTTTTCTTTCCCTTGTTCTTTCAGTGAATCAAACAAAAAGGCATGATCCGTTCCTGATATAAACGTCAGCCCGATACCGTATATAATATGGGCGATGAAGAGGGCGATGAAGTTGTGGAAGCTCAGGAACATCACCAAATAGACAATGACCATAAAATGGCCGAGCAAGAGCGATTTTTTTCTCCCGATTCTGTCCGAGATGACGCCGCTCGGCACTTCCGCCAGAAACATCGCCAAATTCAGGACCGATTGCAGGATGCCCACAAGAAATAATGAATAATTCATGCTTGTTAAATATAAAATCCAAATTCCCCGTTCGAAAAAGAAGTTTCCGAAAAAACCGGAGAAGTAAAGCAAATTTCGATTCCGCAAATGAATACCCCTTTCCAGCTATCTGCATTTAACATCATGAACAGAAAGGAGCCCGTCAGTCTTTACACTAAAACCCTCTATACATGGATCTTGCAGATACAGACTTTTCCCAAAACAAATTGGGCAATAATGAGTTGTATTCTCGAATAACCCAAAAAGTTCCTTCTTTTTTTCAGATCCTATGGCATCAATGATCGTTTTTTTCTTCTCTGGATCGCTGATGTCGCGGATGAAATATTTGATATAGCTCAGCTCATGCAGGTAAGCCGGCAGGAACAAATGGAGCTCAATATCAAACCCGCTTTTATCCATATGGTAATAATCATTGAAATGACTGACCTGGGAGACGGATACGTCCGCTCCGGCCCGCCGCAACAGATCAGCCAGCCTTTCAATGATCTCTCCGTTGGGATAATAATCGGCATAAACGATTCGGATCGGTTCTTCTTTTGTCAAAAGGGGCAGATCTTTCTGCGGTGTCCTCCCGCTTTCCCATATTCCGATCAGTGAATCAGTCGGTGTGATGATATGCCCCAAATCGCCGGCCAGCTTTTGTTTATCAAAATAATGCTGAATGAAAGTTCTCAGCATGTCGTCCTTTACCTTGAAGGTAAATAACATCGGCAAATGATTTTCTTTAAAATCAGCATACTGCCGATACCTCATGTTTGAATGATGAAACTGGGTGTGGCAGGTCACGTCCGTTTGATTCGCTTCGTACAGCCCGATGCTTTTTTCCAGATCATCATTCAAAATAAATTGGATGGTCTGAACCGTGCGGTGATCCGCGGGCGTCATTTTATATTGCGGATTCCGCTCAAATTCCAGCCCCTTCTCAAACGTGCGCTTGAATCGGTACGGGCCGTTTTCCGGCACATCGCCCCCGGCGGTCCCCGGAATCAGAAAGCTGCTCTGCAAAACGGCTTCTATCTCATCAGACGGCTCGTCCAAGGTGACTTCAAAGCGTTTTTCGCCTGTTACGTTCACCCCGAGCTGATCGGAAGAGACGAGGCCTTTTACATACGGAACGGCCTGTTTTATGTTCAGGAAACTGCCGAGATGGGGGCTTTGATTTTCTTTCGTCAGATGATAGATGATCGTTTGAACCACACCCTCGGCGTCACCTAAATAGTCCGGGTGAATGTCCACCTGACAGGTGCGGGGATCTTTGCGGATGATCCGGCAGTTATAGCCGTCCTGCAGGCTTTCATACATAATGCTGCAAATCATCTTGCTTGTGTAATCCTGCGTATCTAATGGGTTCAAGCGTATCGGGCTTGTGTCGATTTCTATTTTTAGAGGGTCACCCGGTTTTCTCGCCGTACGATGCATCGTCTTCATAAAGCGCTTTCCTTTTGAGAAAGCTTCGTTTCTGTAATATGAAGGCCGTCAAAGTCCAGGCCGATGCGGGTATTCAGGGATTTCGGGCTTCCGCCTGCAAGGTATGTGATAATGTCATGAGACATAAACGAGGATATAATACCGTTTGTCGCTCCTAAGGAACCTTTGATCGGTTCATCGGGGTAACAGTTCAGAAGTCCGGCCGGCATGTTTTTTTCATAGGTGACGCCGGATTGATAGGATTCAGGCGTGAGCAGAGGCCCCCATTGGCCGCTGAAGCTGCCGACACCCCCGGTCATAAACGCGATATTCCGCTCCTTACAATACCGGTAAACCCATTCAGAAATGTTATGGGGTTTGTCAGCGGCATTTATGACGATATCAATTTCATACGGATCTAACACACGCAGGTCCTGCGGCTGTGTCATTTCCTTATGGTAAAGTGCTGCGTCCGCATTGGGATTGATACCCGCAATATAATCTCTGCATTCTGAGATCTTTAATTTGCCTACAGAAGATTTATTATAGACGAATTGTCTGTTCAGGTTATGTACTGATACGGCATCGAAATCAATGAGAATAAAATGCTGCAAGCCCGCCGCCAAAAGGTTTTGAAGAATGATCGTTCCGACGCCCCCCAGACCCACGATCGCTGCCCTGCTGCCGTCTAATCTCTTTTGGATCAGATTGGGGTTTTGGTTGTATTTCTCAAAATGGTACAGCTGCTTTTCAGTGATGCGGCCTTCACGGCCGTTTTGCCATGGCTCTATTAAAGCATCCAATTTCATTAACGCATCGAAAAACTGGTTTCCCGCTTCCTCTCCCAGAAGATCAGAAAGCTCTTGTTTTTCACAGCCGATGGTCAGCCGTTCAACCGCCTCTTTGATCTCACTCGTATGCGCAAGCTTAATCGCCTTTCGATATTGAATGATAATATGCGCCGTGTAGGTCAGCACCTGCACGCTGTCTTTAAACTTCCAGCGCTTACAGTACGTTGACATCATGACATACCCCCTGAAAGATAATAACTCCCCAATGAGGGGAGTCACGGCTTTACTAGCAACGATGCACCAAGCTTGCTGTTTCTGTATCAAGATCAAGTTCTTCAATCTTCATCAGTACACACCCCCTTTACCAATAACTAGATATTATCACCAATATTGGAAAAGGACAAGTTATTTTTTGAAAATTTAGAATTTATATATAAATTGTGATTTTTCTTCCTTCTGCCCGGTTTATCCCGGCAGCCGGATGATGAACACGGAGCCTTTTCCCTGCTCACTTTTCACTTCAATTGTTCCGTTATGGCTGTCGATAATGGTTTTTGTAATGGCAAGGCCCAGCCCCGCGCCGCCGGATTGACGGGATCGGGAGGTTTCCGCCCTGTAAAACCGGTCAAACAAATGAGGCACATGCTCCGGAGCGATTCCCGTTCCGTTATCCGCAATCATAAGCATGATTCCTCCGTCTTTCTGCAGGGAGACGGTGATGACACCCTTGTCTTCATCCGTATGCTGCACCGCATTGTAAAAGAGGTTGAGAATGACCTGCTTCATTTTGTCTTTGTCAAAAACGGCTTCTATCTTTTGATCGACAAAGAACTCGAGCTTCCGGTTTCTCGCGAGCAGCTTCAGCTGAGCCTCCATTTCCAAAATGACGTCTCCCAATGCGCCTTTTTTCATTTCAAAGCTCGGCACCCGGTCAATCTTCGCGAGAAACAGAAGATCCTCTATCAGCTTATTCGCCCTGGCGGATTCCGCGTACATGCTTTGAAGCGCTTTTTCTTTCTGCTCCGGCTTCTCCGCCGCTCCGCGCATTAACATTTCGATACAGCCGTGAATGGAGGTAAGCGGCGTTCTCAGCTCATGTGATGCGTCTGATATAAACTGCCGGATGCGCTCCTTCGCTTCTTTTTCCGCCTGAAAAGAGGATTCAATCCGTTCCAGCATCTGATTGATGGAGATACCCAATGACTCAATTTCGGCCTGCCTTTTATCAATCGGCAGCCGTTTATCGAGACTGCCGGCATGAATGTCACCCATCATACGCACAATGCGGGACAGCGGCTTGAGTGTGAGCCGGATCACCGGCAAAAACACAAACAGGCCGATGACCAAAGCCGCAAAGGAAAGCACCGCGAAAATGCTGATCTGGCGGAAAAGCGAATCATTCAGAGGCTGGGTCAGCGTGCTCATCTGCACAACTCCCGCCTGCCTTCCGTCAACGGAAATCGCCTGAAACACGACGATGATTTCCTGACCTGACTTATTGTGAGCCACCTGATAGTGAAGCGCCATGGTATCTGTCAGCGCATCCCGGTACACTTTTTTCGGGAAAGAAGGAGCGGCCCCCGCGTGCGGGTCTTCTGATAAAACAGACATCTTGTATGATTGATTGATAAAAGCAACCGTCAACCCGGGGTAAATCAAATTCGGATGAGCCGGTGTTTCGGAACGGGCAAGGGTTTTGATTGACCTCCATACGCTTTGATCCATTGAATTGATATCACTCTGAATGCTGATCGCCTGATTTTCATACATCGTCCGTGTCATAAACATGTACTGAGTGCCGCCGATGAAACATAACAGCAAAGCCAAAATCGCCAGTGACCTGAACAGGAGCTGGAACCGCAGGGTTCTGTACAGCCGTTTCATGCCAGATCCACCCTGTACCCGGCGCCCCGAACCGTGCGAATCACCTTGTGTTCTTTGTCCTTCAGCTTTTCGCGCAGAGAACGGATGTACACCTCGACGATATTGTCTTCCCCGAGGACCGTTCCGTAATGAAGCCCCATCGTTAAAGAATCAATGAGTGCAGACTCGCCGTCTGCACTCAGCTTGATGCCTTTCAACTTTTCCATGATGCAGTCTCTCCTTAGATGTATCAGCCTGTGTTTATTTTTTTCGCTTCCCCTTCTATTATTCGCTTTTATCTGAAACAAAACGGAATCTAAGCTGAATTGGTGAAAGGAAACGCTGAAAACGGAGCCATCTGCAAATAAAAATCATTATCTGCCGCTTCAATTCAGCAGCAGCAGTCTGTTTCAATCACAAAGTTCTAAGTTCACGTCTGCCTTTTTCTAAAAATACCCATTTTTAACTGAACGTGTTGTGACCCGCATTCAGTTCTTTTTTATGGCTTCTGAAAAAAGGCATAAAAAAAGCGCCCTGAAAAAGGACGTTTAATATGACATGTTTCATGTTCTTAAATTCTGCATTCTAAAATAATTCTTCCTTCACATTCACCTTCAATTTCATTCAATACGATGATCACATCAGCCGTTTTCATGTGTTTCACCTCCCGTTTTCATAATAGTATAATATTAACAAATAAATCAATAAAAAACAGCCCGGATGTCCGGGCTGTTTTTTTATTTCTGTAATCGATCCGCTTCTGTCAGTTTGACTTCCGCTGTTTTTTTCTTTCCCGAACGGTAGAACGTGATGTTCACACGGTCGCCGATCTTTTTGCGATACAGACGCTCACGGAGATCAACAACGTCATTGACCTTATGTCCGTCGAACCCGGTAATCACGTCGAGCTTTTTCAAACCCGCTTTTCCGGCCGGTGAAAACGCGTCGACACCCATAATGACCGCCCCGGTTTTAACGCCTTTCGGAAGTTTCAGCGTCTGGCTCCAATGGTAGCTCGCAATATCCGTTAAGGATTTCATCTCAATACCGAGGAAAGGCCGTCTGACTTCTCCGTATTTTTCTAAATCCTGAATAACGGGAATGACAAGCTTTGACGGGATGGACAGGCCGATTCCTTCAACGGCGGATTCAGCGATCTTCATTGAGTTGATGCCGACCACCTTGCCCGATATATCCATCAAAGCGCCGCCGCTGTTGCCAGGGTTAATCGCGGCATCGGTCTGCAGCACTTCCGCATTCCAATCCGGCTGTCCGTCGCCGTTTGAGTCAACGGGCACTGCCCTTTCCGTGCCTGAAATGATCCCCTGTGTCACTGATCCCGCAAATTCAAGCCCGAGCGGATTTCCGATCGCAATGACCGGTTCTCCGACTTTGACCTGATCGGAATTGCCGAACTGGGCGGCCGATTTGATTTTATCAGATTTCACCTTCAGCACGGCGAGATCCATCAGACGGTCGCTCCCGATCAGCTCAGCAGGCACGCGTGAGCCATCCTTCAGGCTGATCTCAATCTCAGTCGCACCTTCAATGACATGGTGATTGGTTACGATATAAGAAGTGTTTCCGTTCTTTTTGTAAATGACGCCGGACCCGCTTCCCGCTTCGCCGCCCTCTCCCCAAATATCGGTCTTTTGGATATTGAGAACGCCGACTACCGAATCCGATACACGGCTGACCATATTCGTGACAGCGTCATTGACATTTACGTTAACTGTTTTCACCTGTTCGCTGCCGAGACGCTGGCTGGTGCTTTTGCTGCTTTCCCCATGGTCTCCGCCTGTCCAGTACGGCAGCAGGAATGCCATGAGCGCGGTCCCGACGATGACGCCGATCAGACTTGATAGAAAGTACCCTCTCTTGCTGCGGCGGGGCTGTTCGGAGGCGTACTGTTCATCATCGCGATTATAATCCACCCTATCTCAAATCCTTTCAAGAGTACTCGATTTGCTTATAGTGTGGGTCAGATCGCGGATTAATAATCATGATTCATTTGGAAAAATTACACGGCGCACAGCGGCGTCGGGATTTTCGGATCGGTATCAAATAACTGAAACGTTTCCCCGGCGACAAATCCTTTCGCAGCCAATGTCTGCTGCACGGACATTCTCGCCAGTTCCTTCATATTGTTGTCTTGGCTCAGATGCGCCAAATAGATGCGCGATGTGCCGTCGCCGATGACATCAGTCATGGCGAGCGCCGCATCTTCATTGGAGACGTGGCCGACATCGCTTAAAATCCGCCGCTTAATGCTCCATGGGTATCTGCCCATTTGCAGCATGCCGACATCATGGTTGCTTTCAAACACAAACACATTGGCCGAACGGATAATGCCTTTCATTCTGTCGCTCACATACCCGGTGTCCGTCATCAGCGCGAGCTTTCTGCCTTGGTAGTGGAAAACATAAAACATCGGCTCGGCCGCGTCATGAGAGACGCCGAATGACTCAACATCAAGCCCGCCGAAGGATTTCACGCTTTCCATCGGGAACAGAAACTTTTGTCCGGTATCCAGCTTGCCGATCTGATTCTCCATCGCTTTCCACGTCTTTTCATTGGCGTAGACGGGAAGTCCGTACTTTCTCGCAATGACGCCGAGCCCTTTAATATGGTCGCTGTGCTCGTGAGTGACAAAGATGCCGTCGACGTCGTCTATCTTGCGGCCGATTCTCTCCATCAGCCCGTCCATCGCTTTACCGCTCAGGCCGGCATCTACCAGAAAAGAGTGCTCATCTGTCTCCAGATAAAACGCGTTTCCGGTACTCCCGCTCGCAAGCACGCTAAATTGCAAGCCCATTGTGTCTCACTCCATTATTTATTTTGATTGTTATCAATGACTGTGCTTTCCAATGCATTCACAGTGTACGTTTGCTGTGTCTTTTTCTTCGTCCCTTTTGACTTATCTTCAATTGTAATTCTCCATACCGGCGCCAGCACCTGCGTACTTGTCAGCGGATATTGGGCAATATAGCCGAACTTAACGCTTTTAACGGCGCAATTCGCTTTTAAGTAATTTTGAGAATACAATAATTCGACCGCATCAAGCTCAGGAATCAGGCTCTCCGTCTGGATTCGCTTGAATGACTCCAGCATGGTCTGCTCGTAAGATACGACCTCGTTTTTATCGTTCAGATGCAGAATCACCTGTCCGATCGCATCCGTGGACGAGTCAAAATCCTGATAAATCAACTGGCCGTCATACATCTGGTAAAAAATGATCTGTTTTTTATCCTTGTCGACTTTCCACAGTTTATATTTTTCACCGCCGGTTATTTTAGAGCTGACGAGCGATTCCGCATCCTCCTGCGGTTTTTGCTTCGATAAACCGACCGGATCGGTAAATTTCATTTTCAGTGTGGTAACCTTGTGATCATCCGCCGGCATCTCCATTAAAGGCTTTTGATCTTTCAAAGCATCAATATCTTCGGCGGTAAATACCTTTTGGCCCGCCGTCAGCCGGTAGCCCGTCGCGGAATCAGAAGACAGGTTGCCGAAAGTGATATGATCCATCTCCATGTCTTTTTCCACGTTTGAATTTTTAATCACTTCGTATTCACTGCTCGAGCGTTTTTCAAAAAACTGATAGCCGAGAAAAATATCAAGGATGAGGAAGGCAATGATGAAGATCGTTTTTGTCTTATTCCACTCCATTATCGTCCTCCTCCTTCCCCAGCAGATCTTTCGTAATCGGAACGATCTTCCCGTTGATTTTCATACTCCAGACGGGTTCCAGTTCAACGAGATCATTCGTTGATGAAGAGACCATTTGATAGGCCAGGAAGATCTGGTCGATTTTATTCACGTCGTATTTATCCTGCTGCTCCAGCAGAGACACAACCTCATTGCCGTTCATCATTTTTACGTCTTTTGTTTTAATCGGATTCGGTCCGAGAACATAGTTCGGCCGCTTGTAGCTGAGAACCTCGTCATTGGCCCATTGCAGGGTCAAAACGGGTCCGGATCCGAAAGGCTTAGACGTGCTGTTAATTACAGGCATTTGGTCTTTAAACATGTAGAAACTCAGCTGTTGGTTATCACTCACATTGAAAAATTGATAATGATCCGTCCAGCTTCCCGTATCCTCTAAATATTTATAGCTTTTCTTAATCAGCTCCCCTGTTTGATAAGAAGCGCTTTGTGCCAGGTTCCGATGTTGGAATTGAATCTGCCGCTGTGTCGAATTGATTTCCAGACGGCTGATTCCGTCAGTCAGCACATTCCGATTATAATTCGGGTCTTCTCTGACCGTGCTCGGATCATTAAAAAGCGTCTGCTTAAACAGGTTCGTCTTAATGGTTTCAGTGATAAATTCTTTTTCCTTCATATTAAATCGCGCATTCGGCATGAGAAATTCTTTGCTTTTTCCGACCGAATAGAGGTGGTATAACGGCATACTCGACTTTTTGCTGTACAGCTCATTCATCAGATTGCGGTAATTCGCCGATTCCACAGTCACTTCCAAAATCAGCTGCTTGCTGTATGAGACCATGTAAATCTTTTTATTTGTCTTATTCTCATTAAACGGAATGACAATATGGTCAAATGAGCTGTATTCCATTGACGGATTCGACCATTTAAACATTGTTTGGAAGAAATCAATCGGAATGGTGTCATTGAATTGCAGATCGAGCTTTGCCGAATTGCCGTTTCTGCCGTAAAGCCAATTTTTAAAACCGAGCTTGTCGTATTGATCGGAAATATCCTTCATCCCTTTTACTTCCCATTGCGGCAAATCCGCCCATAGGTCATTAAAGAGCGTCTCATCATCCACTTTGTAATGAGAGCCGTTTGTATGAATAAACATATCCCGGGGTTTTACCGTTTGCGCTACTTTTTGACTCGTTTTATCAATTTTATGCTTTTCCCGGACAGTCGATTTGGTTGAGGCCGTGCCTTCTGAAAAATTGGGCTGGAATGTCCAAATTCCCCATGTTAAAACAAGACTAATGACGACCAGCACTGACAGTATGACTGTTTTTATATTTTCACGCCTCATCCCAATCATCCTCTTGCTCTTCTTTATATGGAAGAGTAAATGTAATCTTCGTTCCTTTGCCTTCTACACTGTCGGCCCAAATGTCTCCGCCGTGCGCCTGAACCATCTCTTTTGCAATCGCAAGGCCGAGCCCGGTGCCGCCGAGTTTTCTCGTGCGCGCTTTATCCACTCTGTAGAAACGGTCAAAGACTTTTTCCACATCTTTTTTCGGAATGCCGATACCTTCATCTTTTACGCTGATATAAAGCAGCTCTTCTTTCTCATTCACATCGACTGAGAAAGTGACATGTCCGCCTTCCGGTGAGTATTTCAGTGCGTTAGAAATGATATTATCGAGAACCTGCGTCACTTTATCCTGATCAATCTCCACGTACAGATTTCTGTCCGGAAGCTCGCGGATAAATTCGACATGCTGTTCTTTTGTCATTTCAAAACGGTCAATAATCAGTGACATAAAGCGGATCATATGAATCCACTCCCGATTAAACTGATAATCTTTGCTGTCGAATTTAGAAAGCTGAAGCAGGTCGTTCACCAATCTGATCATGCGCTCAGTCTCATTTTGGGTCACCATTAGGAAACGCGGAGCGATATCTTTATTTTCCCACGCGCCTTCTGCAAGCGCCTCTAAATAGCTTCGCATGGTCGTCAGCGGTGTCCGCAGCTCATGAGACACGTTGGCAACGAACTCTCTGCGTTCCCGATCGAGTTTTTCCTGTTCGGTGACATCATAAAGAACCGCGATTAAACCGTCGATTTTTCCGTGCTCTCTCTGAATAACGGAAAAATTCACCCGCAGTACAGTCGTTTCATCGTCACGTTCGATCTCCAGCAGCATTGAATCCTGCTGTTCTACTAAATCCTCAAATGTAAAGTTCTCTTTTATGCCTAATAAAGACGTAATCGGCATCTCTAAAGCCGTTTCACGTGAAACATTCAGCAGCTCAAGCGCAGGGCTGTTTAAAAGAATAATAGCTCCATTGCGATTCGTTGCGATGACGCCGTCTGTCATATACGCGATAACGGATGAAAGCTTTCTTCTCTCCCCTTCCGTCATGGCTTGGGCATCTTCAAGCTCTCTCGTCAGATGGTTGAACGTCGTTGCGAGCTGACCGATTTCATCATGCCCGTATTTCCGCACCTTTCTGGAGAAATTCCCTTTTGCCAGTTCCATCGCCTGCTTACGCATATCCGACAGCGGATGGGTAATGGTGCGGGCGAGAAATATACCGAGAAGAGCCGTCAGAACAAGGGCTAAGCCTGTTCCAGAAGCAAGAATCGAGTTGACGGTTTTCATCTGGTTAAAGGTATCTTCCATACTGGCCACGACATATATCGCGCCGACAACTTCCTGATTCTCTGTGACGACAGGTTTTGCTGAAATCAGCACTCTGTTTTTGCTTTTAGGATCATAATATTTTTTTGAATAGGCCTGTTTTGTTGAGAAAATCCGTTTAAAAATCGGATCAGTCGTCTGTTTCCCCGCTATTTCCTCACCATAAGGCCTCGAGGAACCGACGACCTCATAGCTTTTATCAACAAATGTAATCTCCCGTATTTCATTGTTTTTCGTAAAATCATTCAAAATCCGTTTGACGTCATCTTTAATGACGGTGCTGTCATTATCTCCTTTATATTCCTGCTCAATATAATAGGATAGATTGTCAATGCGCTGATTTAACGATAATTCATAGGACTTGAGAAGAGAATTCTCCACCTGTTTCACAAAGTACACGCCGATAATCTGCATGGCGATGATAATGAGAAGCACATAGATCAGCGTGATCTTAAATTGAATCGACCGAAAAAAACCAACCTTATTCATCGCCGGTTAGTCCTGTTCAGGGTTTCTCAAGTAATAACCGACACCCCGTCTTGTGACGATCCAGTTCGGATGGCTCGGATTATCCTCGATTTTCTCACGAAGACGGCGCACTGTTACATCCACCGTTCTCACGTCACCGAAATAGTCATAGCCCCACACAGTCTGCAGAAGATGCTCACGCGTCATGACCTGTCCGATATGTTTGGCTAAGTAATGAAGCAATTCAAACTCACGATGAGTCAGCTCGATCGTTTCTTCTCTTTTTGATACGACATAAGCGTCAGGGAAGATGACGAGAGAACCGATATGAATGTCATTAGAAGCTGATTCTTCCTCAGCCGGCGCAACCGTAAGCTGGCGGCGCAGGTTCGCTTTGACGCGGGCCAGAAGCTCACGCGTGCTGAAAGGCTTCGTGACATAGTCATCCGCTCCGATTTCAAGCCCGATGACCTTGTCAATCTCCGAGTCTTTTGCCGTCAGCATAATAATCGGCATATCATATTTTTTCCGGACTTCCCGGCACACTTCAACTCCGTCTTTATTCGGAAGCATAATATCTAAAAGAATTAAATCAGGCTGAAGCTCCTCCACCATTTCCACGGCTTCGTTTCCGTCGTACGCACAATGCACGTCATAGCCTTCTTTTCTTAAATTAAACTCTAATATATCTGCAATCGGTTTTTCATCATCGACTACAAGGATTTTCTTATCCATCATCTTGATTTTCCTCCTGCCAGAATGACTTCATTTCATCTATTGATGTTTCATGATGATCACAATTCGGATCGTGAAAAACGTTCCCCGTCTATTATAACGGTTTCAGGTCAAAAGATAAAAAAATTAAAGAGAACAGCGCAAAAACGTATTGAACTGCCATCCTTTTGTCATGTTTTTTATTTTCTTTTAAAAAATAATATTTTTTTGAAACCTCACGAAAAAAAACGCCGTCTAGTGTTTGACGTCTTCTTCTGGGCCGGCTGAAAAGCCGGCTCTCCCTTTTTTTATAACAAAAGAAAAAACGCACCTACTATTGCAGATGCGTTTGGGTAAGTGGCTCGGGACGGAATCGAACCGCCGACACACGGATTTTCAGTCCGTTGCTCTACCAACTGAGCTACCGAGCCAGATGTTTCTTTTCTATACTATAAAGTAAAGTAAAATGGCGGTCCGGACGGGACTCGAACCCGCGACCTCCTGCGTGACAGGCAGGCATTCTAACCAACTGAACTACCGGACCTTACAGTAATTTGTCCGGAGAGCCGTATCGTGGCGGCCCTCCGAGGACAAATAAGGAGTTAGCAATAACGCTAAAGTAAATCAATGACCCGTACGGGATTCGAACCCGTGTTACCGCCGTGAAAGGGCGGTGTCTTAACCGCTTGACCAACGGGCCATAAAAAGTGGTGAGCCATGAAGGACTCGAACCTTCGACCCTCTGATTAAAAGTCAGATGCTCTACCAACTGAGCTAATGGCTCCTGATGTGTCGGATTATGTATCATAGAGCATTCAGACAAAAGCTTTCTTGCAGTACTCTATTGAAGCTGTTCCGTAACAACGAGATTTATAATATCATAGAACATTCGAAAGTGGCAACTACTTTTTTGAAAAAAATCTATTATTTTTTTCCTACATAAAAAAACAAGCCTCCGTGACCGGAGGCTTGTTTGCTGCAAATTCTTAGTTAGCGCGGTATACACTGCGGATGACGTTCGTTTGTGAACGGTCGGGACCGACAGAGAAAATAGAAAGCGGAATACCTGTCAGCTGAGACACGCGTTCCAGATAATGGCGCGCATTTTCAGGAAGATCGCTTAATGTTTTTGCGCCTGTGATATCTTCCGTCCAGCCAGGCATTTCTTCATATACCGGTTCACACTCTGCGAGAGCTTTCAGACTTGCCGGGAATTCTTCAATCACTTCACCTTTGTAGCGGTAAGCGACACAGATTTTCAATGTTTCAATGCCAGTCAGCACATCGATTGAGTTCAGAGAAAGATCTGTGATTCCGCTGACGCGGCGGGCGTGGCGGACAACAACGCTGTCAAACCAGCCGACACGGCGCGGACGGCCTGTCGTTGTGCCGTATTCGCGTCCGACTTCACGGATTTGATCCCCGATTTCATCTTTCAGCTCAGTCGGAAAAGGACCGTCACCGACACGGGTTGTGTACGCTTTAGATACACCGACGACGTGCTGGATTTTTGTCGGGCCTACGCCTGAACCGATCGTCACCCCTCCGGCGACCGGGTTGGATGAAGTGACAAACGGGTATGTCCCTTGGTCAATATCAAGCATAACCCCTTGAGCGCCTTCAAATAAAACGCGGCGGCCTTCATCCAGCGCGTCATTTAAGACGACGGATGTATCGCATACATACTTTTTAATCTGCTGGCCGTATTCATAATACTCATCCAGAATATCTTCAATTTTGAAGCCTTCTGTTTCATACATTTTTTCAAGCAGACGGTTTTTCTCTTCTAGGTTCCGTTCAAGCTTTTCTGCAAACACGTCACGATCTAGCAGGTCTGCGATCCGGATGCCGATCCGCGCCGCTTTGTCCATATAAGCAGGTCCGATGCCTTTTTTCGTTGTGCCGATCTTATTGGCCCCTTTGCGTTCTTCCTCTACTTCATCCAGTTTCAGATGGTATGGAAGAATGACGTGGGCTCTGTTGCTGATTCTCAAGTTATCCGTGCTCACATTGCGTTCATGAAGATACGCAAGCTCTGTTATGAGCGCTTTCGGATCAACAACCATTCCGTTCCCGATGACACACGCTTTTTCTTTATAAAAAATTCCTGATGGGATTAAATGAAGCTTGTACGTGACGCCATCAAACTTGATGGTATGTCCTGCATTGTTTCCGCCTTGATAACGTGCGATCACTTCTGCATTTTCTGATAGGAAATCTGTAATTTTACCTTTTCCTTCATCGCCCCACTGCGTACCTACTACGACTACTGAAGACATATATCCGTGCACCTCCGTTAACCTTTCAAAACGATATCTCATTCAAACAAATTAAGTGTATCAGTGCCGAAACAGAAAGTCAATCGTAAATCCGAACATTAAAATCTTATCAATCTATATTTGTTCGCCTTAAACATGATTAAAAGCGTTTTCTCTTTCATTTACTATCTATTACTCCTGAAACTTTCATGCTTTAACAAGAAAAAGAACCCGTAATCAGGGTTCTTCAGACAGTCATTTATATGCCGCTTGTATTCATCAGAACGACCCGCCAGCCGTCAGGATCTTCGATGGTCACGCCTTTTTCTTCCCAGTACGGGTTTTCGGGTGCTTTCTCCTCATATCCCATCTGCTTTAATTTCGTGCTGATGCGAATGACCTCCTGCTGATCCCGGATGTAAAAGACAAGCAGGCTGTCGCCGTGCGGAACGGGCGCCGGCTGAGACGAGCCGGTTTCTTCGGTGAATTCTAAGTGATATTGCGTATGCGGCAGGCCGAACATGACACCGCTGTAGCCTCTATGTCCGGAAAAGCTGCCGACCCTCTTCAGCCCGAGGCCCTCTTCATAAAATCTGATGATTTCCTTAAGCTGTCCGGTCGGCCGGGCAATCCGGATTTGCGCCGCTTGAAATTGCGGAAATTCAATTGTCATCATCATTCCTCCCTTAATTCCATTATATAAAAGCGCTTTCTTTTTTTCGTCTGCCGAACGGACGGCATTCTCTCATTCTTTCGGATGAAAAAAAGCCTCAAGACATTGCTTGAGGCTTTACGCACCTGCCGGAACACCGCCGTCATCAAAGCGCCTTTCCAGGTTTACGAACTTATTGTATTCTTTCACAAAAGCCAGTGAGACGGTGCCCACCGGGCCGTTACGCTGTTTGGCGATAATGATTTCGATGATGTTTTTGTTTTCGGATTCTTTATCATAGTAATCATCACGATACAGGAAGGCGACGATGTCGGCATCCTGCTCAATACTTCCCGACTCACGGATATCTGACATCATCGGACGTTTATCCTGCCGCTGCTCAACACCCCGGGAGAGCTGAGACAGAGCGATGACCGGGACTTCAAGCTCCCGTGCCAGCGCTTTTAGCGCCCGTGAAATTTCCGATACCTCTTGCTGGCGGTTGTCGCTTGAACGGCCGCTTCCCTGAATGAGCTGCAAGTAGTCAATTAAAATCATGCCCAATCCGTTTTCCTGCTTCAGTCGGCGGCATTTTGAACGGATTTCGCTGACGCGGATGCCGGGGGTGTCATCTATAAAGATACCGCTGTTTGACAGGCTTCCCATCGCCATCGTCAGCTTGCCCCAATCTTCTTCCGTCAGATTTCCCGTTCTGAGATTTTGGGCGTTAATATTCCCTTCGGCGCAGAGCATACGCATGACAAGCTGCTCGGCACCCATCTCAAGACTGAATATCGCGACGCTCTCATCCGTTTTGGTGGCCACGTTTTGCGCAATATTTAAGGCGAACGCCGTTTTCCCCACAGACGGACGGGCCGCGACAATAATCAAATCATTTCGCTGAAACCCCGCTGTCATCCGGTCAAGCTCGATAAAACCGGTCGGAATCCCGGTAATATCGCCTTTTCGGTTGTGAAGCTGCTCAATGTTGTCATATGTTTGCACAAGCACGTCTTTAATATTTTGGAAGGCGCCCGAATTTTTTCGCTGCGCGACCTCCATAATCGTTTTTTCCGCATCGCTTAATAAATCTTCAACTTCATCCTCGCGCGTATACCCGTCTTGAGCGATTGAGGTCGCCGTTCTGATTAAACGGCGGAGAATCGATTTTTCCTCAACGATTTTCGCGTAATATTCTATATTAGCCGCTGTCGGAACGGAATTCGCGATGTCCGTCAGGTAAGAGACGCCTCCCACCTCTTCTAACAAATCGGTATTCGCAAGCTCTGACGTTACCGTGACCAAATCAACCGGTTCACCGCGGTCTCCGAGCACGAGCATGGCATTGTAAATTTTTTGATGTGACATTCTGTAGAAATCATCCGGAATCAACACTTCAGAAGCCAGTGTTAACGCAGACGGCTGTAAAAAAACAGCACCTAACACGGCCTGCTCAGCTTCTATGTTTTGCGGCGGCAGCCGATCATTCAGAAGGTCTGTCATGCTAAGCACCGTCCTCTCCTTAAAAAATATCCAAACTCCATTTTACCATTTCTCAAGAAAAAGAATAGAAAAACATCACTTTCCCTGTATTTGTCAAACAGCGGCTGCGTGTTTCACCATTCCGAATGCTGGGAAACAAATAAATAAATCGAAACCAGGAGGTAAGAAGGATGAAAACATATGCAGTAACACCCAATGTTGATGCGGACGGATGGTTTGTGAAGGTGGAAAATGTGGCGCCGACGGCTCTTTATACATCAAAGGACGCGGCGATCGAGAAAGCGGAGCAGACGGCTAAAGAGAACAGCCCGTCTAAGCTTGTCATTTATGATCAGCATAAAAACATTGAAGAAGAACGGTCCTTTTAAGAAAAGCCTTCGCCCGAGCGAGGGCTTTTCTTATTCGATGAAACGGATGTGCAGCACCGTCTGCGCCATGAGATCGGCCGTTTTTTGATACAGCTCCCATTCTTCACAGGCGGCGAATACTTTCATCATGTCCTGCAATGTCTGTTTCAGTATGATAAATTCGTCAATTGTCCGCAGTTCTGCGGCTTTTTTCTGATAATCAGCCAGCTTCAGCTGTAATAACATCAATGGCGATTGCATAAAAAACCTCCCCCATTCTGTTATA
The DNA here is from genome assembly GCF_041222765.1 of Bacillus sp. JNUCC-21. Classification (NCBI taxonomy): domain Bacteria; kingdom Bacillati; phylum Bacillota; class Bacilli; order Caryophanales; family Bacillaceae; genus Bacillus; species Bacillus sp. JNUCC-21. The sequence continues at coordinate 4,139,734 of NZ_CP166019.1, forward strand.
AAGCCCCGCTTTTCAAACCTCCATTCCTTTGTCATATCCTCTTACGATAGATTTCTGATTTTAGTACAATAAAGAAACGGAAGGAGTGATCACATGAAACCGCTGCAAATTTCCGCCGAAACGGCGCAAAAACTCGCAGAATCACTGAATATGCCGCTTGAGAGAATCATGCACATGCCTCAGCACATTCTGCTTGCCAAATTAGCTGAAATCCAAAAAGAGAACGATCACAAATAAAGGCTGCTCTCTCATATATATGTGCGGGAGGCGGAAGCGATGGCTTTCCGCCTCTTTTTTCGCGGAGAAAATTTTGGTAAAACATTCTTTGAACGGAACCGATCCGATTTTAACCGTCTCACAGCTGAAAAAACTTGTTGACGAAGGAAAAGTGAAATATTTCTTATTATCCGGAAACAATTCAGGCAACACAAAGCTTGTCTCATGGATGAAAAAGAACGGCACAAAAATCTCAGCTGACCAATACAGCACCGGAAAAACAAGCTCAGCCCGGCAAGGAATGACGGGCGGCCCGGGCGGACAAAGTCAGCAGACTCTGTATGAGATGAAAAAATAGTTCGGAAAGAGGCTGGATAGTTAAACGCCGGCCTCTTTATTTTGCTCTTGAAGCACCTGCCATGCGGCGCCGGTATCATTCAGAAAAATGATTGATAAATACTTTCTATTTTTGAAACCATCAGTTCCTGACGCAGATGCCGGCCGGCATAGGAGCGCGCTTCTTTTCCAAGCCGTTCCCTGAGAGACTGATCCGTAATCAGCATTACGAGAGCATCAGCAAGTTCGCGGCTGTTGCCGGGCTGACAAATAAGCCCTGTGGCCTCATGCCGGATCATCTCAGGGATTCCTCCGCAGTCAGTTGCGACAATGGCTTGACCTGAGAACATCGCTTCGATGATCGCTATAGGGAAATTATCATTCAATGTCGGCAGGACAAATATAGATGATTCAGCCAAAAGCGCCGGCACATCACGTCGTTTTCCGAGGAAAAACACATTTGAGAGGCCCAGTTTCCGTCTCTTCTCTTCCAGAAACCCTCTCATGTTTCCGTCTCCGATGATCCATATATCAACTCCGGATAAATGGTGCCGGATGCGGGCGAGAGCGTCCAGCAGCACATCATGTCCTTTTCGCTCGGTCAGACGGGAAACGCACGCAATCACGAGCTTTTCAGCACGTTTTGACTCAGGGGCATCCTGAATGTCAATGCCGGTATGAACAGTCGTCAGCTGAGCCTCCTTCGCTCCGTACTCCAGCAAGGGCTCGTGAAAGGAGTCGCTGATTGTAATGATTTTATCCGAAGCCCGAATACCCTGCCTTTCTATTTCACTGAAATATGCCTCTTCTATTGAACCCTTTTGGATTTTATGAAACTTCATCCGGCTTTTCGTAAAATGTCCGTGCGGCGTGAAAAAAAGAGGACGCTGGTACGTTTGATTAAGGTATCCCAGCAAAAATACCGCAAATAAATCCTGCGCGTGAAACAGGTCATATTGTTCTAAGTCTTTCTCCTTCAAAAATCTTTGAAAGACATGTAAATAGCTGAGATTCTTCACAAACTTTTCGTTTGCGGCGCCGTATCTGCCAACAAGAAACGCTCTGATCTCGTCAGCGGCCCGCGGGATATCTTCCTGAAAAAAAGATGGCGGCATTTGAAGCGGCGAGATGACATCCGCCTGATGACCGATGCGCTCAAAACCCGTCTTAATTGACGTGATATAACTCGCCAACCCTCCGACATTCGGGTAACGGAGAAAGGTTGCGTACAGAATACGCAATGGCTTTTTTCGTTTGGGGGAGCTTTTTCCTTCCGCACAGAACGAATACAGCATCTCTGGCTCACTTTGATGTTCGATCCCGTAAAATTGATCCATGACGCGCAATAAGGCTGGAGGCACCAGACCGTTCGGCTTGCCGATCTCTTCTTTCAAATCCGCTCCCCCTCTCTCAAACTTATAATCCTAATTCCCGTCCCCATTTTGACACTTTGTCAACATGATACGGCAGCAGTTCCCCTCCCCGATTGTCGAAGATTCTCCGCAATTGGGTATGAAGCCCTTTCTCAAGTGTTCTCTGCAAATAAGCCATTTTATAAAGCGTCATAGGAGGGGTCTGAAAATGAATGCCCCGCTTTTTCATTTCTTTCGTATACACTTTTACGCAATACGTCCGAATATCTTCTGCGTGCCGGCTCCAATCTTTTCTGAAGCCAAGCAGAATTTCAACCAGCACCGTCATATCAAACCAAACCGGCGCGTATTTTGCGGATTCCCAATCGATGAATTGAATATTCCACGGTTCATGTCCGGACGCATCGTGGGTGCAGATATTCTGCATATGAAGATCACCGTGTGTGATGGCTGAGCCGTTTTGTATCAATTCAGGGAAAAAATCCGGCTCCTCCTGCTCAAGCAAGTTTGTGATTTGCCGATAATGAGGCTTCACGATATCTTTTGTGCGCTCATCTTTAAGAGCCCTATCCAATAATTCCGCTGTCTTTTTGATCTGCTTTTTACGCCCTTTTCTCATGGTTTCCGATCCATATACCGGCAGCCACGACCGCCATTTACCGTCAAAAATATTCTTGTTTTCAAAGGTGCGGCTGTGCAATTCTGCGACAGACGGAATAATATACTTGAAATGCTTCGGGTGAAATGTAAGCTGTCCCCTGATCTGGCTGACAAACTCCATAAATATCCACGTTTCATGGTCACTTTCTTCTATAAGATAGATATCCGGCAGCAAATCCCCTAAAACAGAACGGGCTTTCCCGTATATATTAATCTCGACCTTGTTTTTTTCACGGGAAGATTTATATACCTTCAATATCAGCGGAACAGTGCCGGATTTTTTCTTTACAAACAGTTTATAAATGGCGCTTCTGTCCGTCGATTTCAGGCATGTGATGTCATCCGGATTCACCGCAGCCCTTTCACCGAACGAATACGACAGTTTTTCGTCAATTCTCAGTTTTTGAAATGCGCCATACAAAATCTCCTTTTCATACATGCCGATCTTCCTTCCGCTTCCGTTTCCAGCTGTTTTTGAGATGAGACCAAGTGTTTCTGATAAATGGCATCGGGTCATTCCAAGCAAAAAGAGCATACTCTTTTTTTCCTTTACACCCTTTCCAAAAATCCCGGAACGTCATTTCTCCTCTTTTTCGTTTCTTCAAAAACGTTAAGAAATAACGCACCTCATAAATCCAGTTGATTCCGTCTTTTTGTTCGAGCTGGGGCTTCACATGTTGTCCGGTCAAATACAGATAGTACATGTAAACGAAATGAACGCCTGCCGGTTCTGTCAGGCTATGGCTGAGCCAAAAGCGCGGATTAATTTCGATAAACTTGTAAACATTGTCCCGGGGATCCTTTTTAAATTCCGCCATGCCTACTCCCTTCAGCTGAATCGCTTCAAAAAACGGCAGGGTCTTCTCGATTAAATCAGGAAGCCGTTTGCTGACGACGTGGGCCCCCGCGCCAAAATCTGCAGGGAATTGATGGTTCTTTTGCAGAGAGAATAGGCCCATTAATTTCATTTGGTCATCATAAAAAGTGGCGACTTTATAAAAACACTGGTTGTCTCCGGGGATGATCTCCTGCACGAGCAGTTCTCCATTTTCTCTGTAGGAGCTGAACTCCTTGCGCAATTGTGCGGCATCCTTCATTACAATTGCTTTTTTGTTTACTTTTTTTCTGTATTCATGGCCGGCCACCGGTTTTAAAATACACGGGAAGTCAATATTGGCGATGGCCTCTTCCAGCTCATCCTGATTGTTCGGAAAAAAGGTTTTCGGGCAGGGGATGTTATGCTTGACCGCTAATTCATATGCTTTGCTTTTATCTAAGACCGTTTCTAACAGAGAGCGGCTCGGGAGCAAAAATAAAAAAAAACCGGCTAATGTCTCGCGGAATTTAGATATAAATCCCGCATAATCATCAGATCCTGCGTACAGAACCGGCTTTGCTTGGAATCTCTTCCCAAAATCAGTCAGAAATGTCAGCAGTTCTTCCTCTTGTGTTAAAGGGCTGGGACATATCCCGCAATCTGCCAATCTTGATTTTCCGATACGATAAGGTCCCTCCGTGTCAAACGCGTAAACATCGATTCCTCTTCGGGCCAGGCTGCGAATGATCCCAATCCCGTTTGCACTGAAATCAAGTACAACGGCTGCATGTTCATGTTTCATGATCTCCCTCCGAGCTGTTGGTATTTTGATAAATCGATTCGATATTTTTTATCATCGTCTCACTGCTTAAATATTTCTCCGCGTAGGCCTTTGCGTTTGAAGCAGCTATCTTCCGCGCAGATTTGTTAGTGATAAAAAACGCTAAAGCCCGGGCAAGAACCTTTACATTTCCCGGCTCGACAATAAGCCCCGTTTTGTTATGGCGGATCAGATCCGGAATACCCCCGCAATCGGTCGCGATGACAGCCGAGCCGCTGAACATCGCTTCAATAATCGAAATAGGCAGACTATCATTAATGGTCGGCAGTACGAATATGTCCGTCATATTCAAAATAGCGGGAACATCATCTCTTTTTCCTAAAAAGGAAACCATAGATAGATTCAGTTTTCGAGCCTGTTCCTCTAAGGCGCTCCTCATCTCTCCGTCGCCCGCGATCAGCACTTCAACATGCTCAAGTACATCAGATGGAATTCTCGAAAGGGCGTCCAGTAAATATTTGTGACCTTTTCTCGGGCCTAATCTTGCAATACACGAGATGATGATCTTATTTTTCGGTACCGGGGTTTTTCTTTTCCCGCCTGTTTTTGCATCGTAATCGATTCCTGTGATCACCGTTGTCATGTCTTCCTGTTCGGCTCCGAGCTTCATGAGCGGGCTGCGGAACGTATCGCTGATAATAATCAGGCGATCTGCGTATTCAATGGCTTTCATCTCTAATGTTTTATAATAAATCTCTTCTACCGAGCCTTTTTTAAAGATGTGAAATTTAAGTCTGTTGAAAGTAAACATGCCATGCGGTGTGAAAAACAAAGGTTTTTTATAGATTTGATTGAACCTGCCTAACATATTGGCTGTAAATAAATCTTGAGCGTGGAACACATCATATCTTTCCAAATGAATCTTTTGAAGCATTTGCTCGTATATAAACATCAGCCGATTATTTTTCAAAATATGATCGTTATAATCCCCATATCTGTCTTTAAAGAAATCTTTTAATTTCGGAACAACAGCCGCCCGCAGTTCTTTTACCTGTGCGGACGGAAACAGATTAGGGGATATGACATCCACCTTATGACCTCTCTTTTTCAGGCCTTCACTAAGCGTTTTAATATAGTTTGATAAACCGCCCGTGTGCGGGTAGTCCCAAAACGTGGCAATCAAAATGGATAACTTCTTTTTTTTCCTGTATACCGGCGGAATTTGATCTGCATGTTTCATCTGTGTCTTTATGGCTTTCTGTTTTTGCAGGCGCGTTTTGACCCCGTAGTAGCGGTCAAGCGTCTGGATCATATACGGATAGGGGACGGAAAATGTCTTGTTCATTTCCAGATCCTCCGCACGATTTCAAAAGCTTCAGCGTATTCCACACCCGCCGTCATCCCTCTGACTTTTCCTAAATGTTTTACGCCTTCATATGAACGGGGATGAGGGTAATCCCTCATTTCTACGTCATAGTGGTGAAGCGCCGCGAGTTTGGCATCCATTGTGTCTGTGATATTGACGAAGTAATTGGGCTTGAAGAGTTTATCAGCCGTATTTCTCTCCCACTCGCTTGAAGATAGCGTTTCAAACGTAAGCAGTTCGATAGGCTTTTGATTCGGAAGCGGCCTGGCGGCTGTTAAAACTGCTTGGAATGTTCTCTGGTGGTCCATATTGATATCGCCGTAATGATGTGTAAAGATTTTATCAGGCTGATAGACGCGAATGAGCTGCTCTAATTCTTTGACAAGCTTATGAAGAGGGATACATTCCAGCTCTAAATTCGTGTGCTCCAAAAAGATGACTTTCTCAATTCCAAGCTCTTGATTCGCGCGTTCGCCTAATTGTTTAATATGATGAGCTTCTTCTTTTCTTCCTAATGCCGTAATAACGGAAATCACTTTATATCCTTCATTGATCAGCCGTTTTATGGTGCCCGCTGATCCCAATAGTTCATCATCGGGATGAGCGCCGATAACCATAATGTATTCTGCCATTTTTTCCACACTCCACCAAACAAATGTTACAAATATCATATGACGACCCTAAAAAAAGGAAACTTACATGTGCGGATTTTCAGAAACTTACATGTGCGGCTGCCATTCCAGGTAACGTGACGGATTTAATTTTTTTATAGTGTTCAAAAACTCATCCGCCAAGCCGTATTTGTCCAGTCCTTTTAATAGTTTTACGGGAAACCGGGTAATGGCGGAAAAAGCTCTTTTATGGTCGATGACTTTAAGATTGCCGTATTCATTGATCAGAATGTGCCTGATTTCGGCATCCCATCTGGTAAAACCGATTTTCTTTAATTCATCCAGCATATTTAAAATATCAGCAGTCAGTTTGACGGACAGGGATTTTTCTTGTTTGATATGGCGGGCAAGAGAGGTGCCTTGGACATATTCCATCACAATATAACGATCTCCGTATTCATACAGTCTTGGAATCACCGGGGAACCTTGTCCGGTCTTTAAAGCTGCCAACTCCTTCTTGCATGTCTCTTTTTCAAAGAAGTACTTTACGCATTTGTTGTGTGTTAAACGATAGACTTCCCCGTCTTTTCCGTCACCGATCAGCGGATAGTGCTCCAGCGCCTTTTTATTCTCCGGATTATTAAAATATGTTTCAGAAAAAAATCGTTTCATACCGACACATCCTTCGTTATGATGTAATATAATATGCAATCTGGTAACGATCGGAAATGAAACAATCTCATCATTTTCTTGCGCTGCGCCGTCTGCTGACATGAAAAAAACCCGCCGGATCGGCGGGTTTTTCATTGTATTTTACGCTTCTTCTTTTACGTGAACCTTCAGCACAGCCTGAACTTCAGGGTGCAGCTTTACAGGAACGTTTGTATATCCCAGTGTGCGGATACCGTCTTGGAGCTCCAGTTTCCGTTTATCCACTTTAATCTTATGCGTTTTTTGCAGCGCTTCTGCAATCTGTTTGCTTGTGACAGATCCGAATAGACGGCCGCCTTCACCGGATTTGGCACTCAGCTCAACAGTCAGCTGTTCAAGCGTTTCTTTCAAATCTTTGGCTCTTTCAAGCTCGGCAATCGCTTCTTTTTTCTCTTTTTCTTTCTGTCCTTTCAATGCGCTGATGTTTGTCGCATTTGCTTCGACAGCGAGGCCTTTTTTAATGAGAAAGTTATGTGCATAACCGTCTGCTACGTTTTTCATTTCGCCTTTTTTTCCTTTACCTTTTACATCTTGTAAGAAAATAACCTTCATCTCTGAACGCCTCCCTCAAAATATTCATCAATGGCTTCCTTCAGCCGGACGAGCGCTTCTGAGACAGAAATGCCCGATAACTGGGTTGCCGCATTGGTTAAATGCCCTCCGCCATCCAGCGCCTCCATAATAATCTGCACATTGACCTCGCCCAGCGATCTCGCACTGATGCACACCGTATGCTCATCCCGTCTGGCTACCGCAAATGAAGCTTCCACTTCACTCATCGATAAGAGGGAATCAGCCGCCTGCGCAATCAGCACCTGGTCAAAGTACTCCTCTTCGTTCTCAGGAAGAGAAGCAATCGCGATATGTTCTTTATAAAGAGACGTATGCTGGATCAGCTTCGCCCGCTTGATATAAGAACCGACCGATTCTTTGAGAACTTTCTGCACCAGAACCGTATCTGCGCCTTTCGCTCTCAAATAAGAAGCGGCGTCGAACGTCCGCGAGCCCGTGCGAAGGGAAAAACTCTTCGTATCCACTATTATACCAGCTAACAGGGCCGTCGCTTCAATCATATTGATTTTGAGCCGCTTCGGCTGGTATTCAAGCAGCTCCGTCACGAGTTCTGCGGTGGATGAAGCATATGGCTCCATATAAACGAGCAGCGGGTCTTTAATAAATTCCTCGCCTCTGCGGTGGTGGTCAATCACAACGATGTGCTCGATTTTGTTCACGAGACGCTCTTCCATCACAAGGGATGGTTTATGTGTATCAACGACGACAAGCAGCGTGTCGTCATTTGAAATTTCCATCGCCTCTTCCGGCGTGATGAACCGCGACCACAGCTCTTCATATTTTTTAATTTCTTCAATCAGACGCTGAACGCTTGATCCGATCTGGTTCGGATCAATGACGATGTAGCCTTCTTTGCCGTTGGCCTGCGCCACCTTCAATATTCCGATTGCGGCTCCGACTGCGTCCATATCAGGAAATTTGTGCCCCATAATAATGACATTGCTGCTTTCTGAGACAATTTCCTTGAGCGCGTGAGAAATCACCCGGGCGCGCACCCTTGTGCGCTTCTCCATCGGATTTGTTTTGCCGCCGTAAAATTTCACCTTGCCGTTCGGCATTTTGATCGCCACTTGGTCGCCTCCGCGGCCGAGAGCCAAATCGAGGCTGGACTGCGCCAGATCTCCAAGCTCCTTCAAGGAAGAAACCGATGCGCCGATCCCGATGCTGAGGGTCAAAGATACAGTGTGAACGGATGTTTTTTCTCGGATTTCATCCAAAATCGAAAATTTCGCGTTTTCAAGCTCCGTTAAAATGTGTTCATTTAACACCGCGATAAACCGCTCCGAGGACGTCCGTTTCAGGAAAATGCCGTACTCCTGCGCCCACGCATTTAATAATGAGGTGACCTGGCTGTTCATCGTGCTTCTCGTTTGGTCATCCAGCCCCTGTGTGACGTCATCATAGTTATCTAAGAAGATATATGCCAGCACGGTTCTCTCATTTTCGTACTGCTTTTCAATCTGAATCTGTTCTGTCACATCAAAGAAATAAAGCAGGCGCTCATCTCTTTTAATCACTACTTTAAACTTCCGCTCATTCAAGGTGATCGTTTCCGAATCAACCTCCTGCTTGATCAGCGGCACGACGGCCTCGCATGTGTCATACAGCGAGCGTCCGACGAGCGTGCTTTCATTAAAACAGGAAGACAAAAACGGATTCGCCCACTCAATGTAATATTGATCATTAAACAGCATAATTCCGATAGGCATTTCCATTAATGCCTCTTCGCCCACTTTTTTCAATCTATACGATAACGTGGAGATATAATCGTCAATTTCTTTTCTGATCAGAGAATCCGCACGCTTAATGAAAAACAAGATCACGGCGAGCAGCACAACGCCGATGGCTCCTATCAGCCAGTTAAAGTAAATGCTGATGAGAATTATGATGATTGACAATGCAATCAATGCATAGATGGGATACCGAAACAACGGTTTTTCATAAAAACTAGGCATTTCTATCAACTCCCCACCTGTAAGTCACACTCAATTTCGCGTCACCTTATTTCTTATGTTAAAGCCTATGTCAATGATGCCTAAGAGGAGATACACGGACAAGATGAGCGGAAAAAGCACCCCCAGCACAATTGCTAATACAGGAACGGCTTTCGGCATCTCCATTTCGCGGCAATAGAAAAAAATAAACGCTAATCCTTGAATACAAATCAGCAAGCTGAGAATAAATCCCCCATTCAATGAAACCGAATACAGCATATGCCCTTTTTCTAAAGGCAGAAACCCTAATATCGTCACAATAAAATACAGAATGACAACGCTTTGCGGGAGTTTGAGCTCTCTAAAAGGCTTCATCTTCGGAAGATCAGGGGAAAATCGCCGTAAAAGCGGCCTTGCCATAGCATAACTGAGGAAAGAAAAAACGATGCCGGTCAATACGAGCACTGTCGGAAAAAGATATTGAACCGTGCTCAGCTGACTTTCCATCAGCTTGATCTGCTTCCCGAACTGGTCTCCATAACCGAGCTGCTTTGACATGGTATCAGCCACAGACAGCGACTCCCGAAGCTGGGACATGGTGGTATCAACCACATTCATATTAAGAAACACGATGCTGACCACAAAAAAAACGACGCCGCACAGCACATACGCCATAGCGCCGGCAACAACCGCATAGCCGGGCTGTTTCTTTTTAAAATAATATCCCATGGCGATTCCCGTACAGGCCGCCGTAAAAGCGCCTGTAAGCCCGGTAAACGAACTTACAATAAAGCTGACAGGAAGGCTGGCAAGCCCCATCCATACCCCGGGCTTCAGACCATGCCGAATGGTGTAAAGAATGATCGGCAGCGGCAAAGCAAAGAGAAGAATTGCCCCCAGTAAAGGGAGGTACACGACCAAAAGGGAAATGATTGCAAAAATACTGATCAAAATGGCGCCTTCTATTAGAGCCCTTGTATTTTTCACTTACTCACCTCAAACCTTGTATCATTCGAACCATACGAATAGAAAAGAGCAGCTTAGACGACTGCTCTTTTGACGCCGCAATGTCTCTTTCAGGACCTGAATTTTCCATAAACTCTCCAAAATACACGTATATATTTTAACATAAGTCGAAATCGCAAGTAAAATGAGCGCGGACAGCCGCAATGTTCCATGTGAAACATGAAAACAGACAAACGGACATCCCAGTGAAAGAATGCCCGTTGTATCAGTGATCCTGATCATCCATGAAACCAGAAGTATCTCTGTTTTTCTTTTTGGTTTTTCGTACATATAACAAGACGATAACGATAAGTAAGAGAGTGGTCGCCTGCAAAACCCCGCTGCTGAAAAGGAAGAAGTTCTTTATCATGTCCCACATATAGTTTCACCTCTATTTCGTATTTCCTTTACATTGAGTTTCCCTTTCTGGAAACTTCAAAACATCAGGAACAACATCGGGACCGGGGCATATGCTGAAAGTGAAAATGAAGGATAAAGGAGATTCTTACACCATGACTGAGCGGAGAACATTAGCATGGCATGAAACGTTAGAACTGCATGAGTTAGTAGCTTTCCAGGCAAACGGACTTGTGAAATTAAAAAGAACAGAGCGGGACGTAAGCGATGCCAGATTAAAACAGCTCTACAGATTTTCCATCCATTCGCTGGAACAAAATCTGCGTGAACTGCTTCCTTTCTTCCCTGAAGCTCCCGCCTTTCGTGAGGATGAAACAGAAGAGCGCGCTGATTCCTCCTTTTACAGCGGCGGCCTGCTGATCCTGGCCAAAACATCTGTCCGCAATTATGCCGGAGCCATTACAGAGACGGCCACACCTCAATTAAGACACGTCTTCGTCAAGCACTTAAACGCGGCCATCAAGTGGCATCAAATGGTCTTTGAGTATATGGAAGAACGCGGTCAATATCCGGCTTACAACTTGAGCGAATTGCTGAAGAATGACGTGCGCAACGCCAGAAAGGCCATCGCGATGAAATAAAAAAAAGCAGCAAGGAATTTAATCCTTTGCTGCTTCTTATTTTTGAGCGGACTGATCTTGAGGAGACGTTTTTTCCCGGTATACCTCGAGAAACTCCCTGTTGGCATCTCCCCATTTCTTCATTTGCAAAACGATCGGTTCCAGCGACCTGCCGAATTCGGTAAGAGAATACTCCACCTTTGGAGGCACCTGCTGATATACCTCGCGATGCACGATGCCGTCCGCCTCAAGCTCGCGAAGCTGAAGCGTCAGCATACGCTGCGTAATGCTGGGGCAAATGCGCCGAAACTCATTAAACCGCTTCTTTCCGCCGATCATATGATAAAACAAAATACCCTTCCACTTTCCGCCGATAACGGAAAGCGTCAGTTCAACCGGACAACCTTCTTTATTCGGATATATGTTCATTTTTCATCCTCCATAGTACCTTTTTTGATACTATATGCTGATTAGCATCTGACTTACCCAGTATTTTACTCGCAATCCTCTCCACCTCTCAACAAAAATGCTTCTTTTTCACATCAATTTTTAAGGTTTTGAAGATTACACCCTCCTCAAGACGTGTTAAACTATAAAAAGATTGTTTACACTACAAAAAAGGACAAGGAGTTATTATGGAAAAAATTCTTATTTTCGGACATCAAAACCCAGACACAGATACCATTTGCTCTGCCATTGCCTACGCTGATCTAAAAAATAAACTCGGCTTCAATGCTGAGCCCGTCCGCCTCGGACAAGTCAACGGCGAAACACAATACGCGCTTGATTATTTCAAGCAGGAAAGCCCGCGTTTGGTGGAAACAGCCGCAAACGAAGTAAACGGCGTCATCCTTGTTGACCATAATGAACGCCAGCAAAGCATCAAGGATATCGAAGACGTTCAGGTTCTTGAAGTTATCGACCACCACCGTATCGCCAACTTCGAAACAGCGGAACCTCTTTACTACCGTGCTGAGCCGGTCGGCTGTACGGCTACGATCTTAAACAAAATGTACAAAGAAAATAACGTGAAAATCGAGAAAGAAATTGCGGGCCTCATGCTGTCAGCAATCATTTCCGACTCTCTGTTATTTAAATCTCCGACTTGCACGGAGCAAGATATCGCAGCGGCAAAAGAGCTTGCTGAAATTGCCGGCGTAGATGCGGAAGAGTACGGCTTAAACATGCTGAAAGCGGGCGCCGACTTAAGCAAAAAAACTGTGGAAGAACTGATTTCTCTTGATGCGAAAGAGTTCACGCTCGGCAGCAAAAAAGTCGAAATCGCCCAAGTCAACACAGTTGATATTGAAGATGTTAAAAAGCGGCAGCCGGAATTAGAAGCGGCTCTTTCAAAAGTAATTGCTGAGAAGAACCTTGACCTGTTCCTTCTCGTGATTACGGATATTCTGGAAAACGATTCCCTTGCGCTTGCCATCGGTGATCAAGCGTCAAAAGTGGAAAAAGCATTCAACGTGACTTTAGAAAACAACACGGCTCTTTTAAAAGGCGTCGTATCCAGAAAGAAACAAGTCGTTCCTGTTTTAACAGACGCGATTGCAGAATAACCAACACACCCCGGAAACCAGCCGGGGTGTTTTTTTATTGCTCAATCATCAGACGGCGTTTCGTAAGCGCTTTCTCCGAAAATTATTTTGACGGAATTTAATATAAAATATACAATATATAATATATCACATGGAAGACGTTCGATTTCCTAATTATTGTAAGTTAGCATCACAACATCAGAATCGGGGGTGTCTATCCTGGAAAAACACGCTGCTCTTTCTTATTCACGAACAACAGGCATTTGGCTTGTGCTGACAGGAGCTATCTTATGGGGGGTCTCGGGAACGGTTGCCCAGTATCTGTTCCAGCACCGCCATTTTAATACAGAATGGCTGACTTCGGTGCGCCTTCTGGCGTCAGGGGCGCTTCTGCTCGGCATCGCGTACCGCAAAGAAAAAGGACGGATATGGGCTGTTTGGAAAGACAGACGGGACAGAATTCCCCTTCTTTTATTCGGGATTTTCGGAATGTTAGGCGTTCAATACACCTACTTCGCGGCAATTGAGTACGGCAACGCGGCAACTGCTACCGTTCTTCAGTATTTAGGGCCGGCGATCATTACATGCTTTTTAGCGATTCGCGCAAAGAGAATTCCTTCAGCAAAAGAGCTGCTCGCCGTCTTATTGGCGGTTGCCGGCACATTCATTTTGGTCACGCACGGGAATGTCGGAAGCCTGTCCATATCCGGTCTGGCCGTCTTTTGGGGCATCAGTTCGGCGTTTGCACTGGCGTTTTACACCCTTCAGCCGCATCGTCTGCTGAGGAAATGGGGATCCGCCATAATTGTCGGATGGGGCATGCTGATCGGCGGAGCCGCCCTCAGCTTGATCCGCCCGCCCTGGACATTTGAAGGCGAGTGGTCCTTTCCTGCATATGCCGCGATCGTGTTTATCATCATTTTCGGAACGCTCATCGCTTTTTATTGCTACTTGGAAAGCCTGAAATATCTGAGTGCCTCTGAAACCAGCCTGCTCGCCTGTGCAGAGCCGCTGTCGGCAGCTTTTTTAGCTGTGATCTGGCTGCATGTTCCCTTCGGAATATCAGAATGGCTGGGTACTTTGCTGATTTTAGCTACCATCGCTTTATTATCTATCAAGAAAAAATAACCTCTCTTTTTTAGAGAGGTTTTTTCCTAGGCCCAGAGCACCCCTTAGTCTCAATTACCCATATATTAAAAGGCCTTTTTTCATTTTACTATCATCCAAAAGAGGAAAATAGACCAGTTGTCAATAGAATCAGAGTCTAATAGAATGATGTCGACAAGTAAATCATGCAGGATTGTTACTGATAAAGCAGGCAAGACCTAAAATGTGTTAAGGGCAAAGTGTATTCTTTGGCGTCACCCCATACATATTTTAGGTCTTTTTTTCTGTAACAAACCTGCCATCCATGAATGCAGGAGGATCGAATCGGCAGATCGCAAAAAAGGTACATACAAAAGGAGACATGAACATGAACATCAAAAAATTTGCAAAACGAGCCACAGTTCTAACTTTTACGACTGCACTTCTGGCAGGGGGAGCGACTCAAGCCTTCGCGAAAGAAAATACCCAAAAACCTTACAAAGAAACGTACGGCGTCTCTCACATCACACGCCATGATATGCTGCAGATCCCTAAACAGCAGCAAAGTGAAAAATACCAAGTGCCTCAATTCGACCAATCAACAATTAAAAATATCGAGTCCGCAAAAGGACTGGATGTGTGGGACAGCTGGCCGCTCCAAAACGCTGACGGAACAGTAGCTGAATACAACGGCTATCACGTCGTGTTTGCTCTTGCCGGAAGCCCGAAAGACGCTGATGACACATCCATCTACATGTTTTATCAAAAAGTCGGCGACAACTCGATCGACAGCTGGAAAAACGCGGGCCGTGTCTTTAAAGACAGCGATAAGTTCGACGCCAACGATGAAATCCTGAAAGAACAGACACAAGAATGGTCCGGTTCTGCAACCTTTACATCTGACGGAAAAATCCGTTTATTCTACACTGACTTTTCCGGTACACATTACGGCAAACAAAGCCTGACAACGGCGCAGGTAAATGTGTCAAAATCTGATGACACGCTCAAGATCAACGGAGTGGAAGATCATAAAACGATTTTTGACGGTGACGGAAAAACATATCAAAACGTTCAGCAGTTTATCGATGAAGGGAACTATACATCCGGCGACAACCATACGCTGAGAGACCCTCACTACGTTGAAGACAAAGGCCATAAATACCTTGTATTCGAAGCCAACACTGGAACAGATAACGGATACCAAGGCGAAGAATCTTTATTTAACAAAGCGTACTACGGCGGCAGCACAAACTTCTTCCGTAAAGAAAGTCAGAAGCTTCAGCAAAGTGCTAAAAAACGCGATGCTGAATTAGCGAACGGCGCCCTCGGTATCGTAGAATTAAACAATGACTACACATTGAAAAAAGTCATGAAGCCGCTGATCACTTCAAACACGGTAACTGATGAAATCGAGCGCGCGAATGTTTTCAAAATGAACGGCAAATGGTACCTGTTCACTGATTCACGCGGTTCAAAAATGACGATCGACGGTATTAACTCCAACGATATCTACATGCTTGGTTATGTATCAAACTCTTTAACAGGTCCTTACAAGCCGCTGAACAAAACTGGTCTTGTACTGCAAATGGGTCTTGATCCTAACGATGTAACGTTCACTTACTCTCACTTCGCAGTGCCGCAAGCCAAAGGCAACAATGTCGTGATCACAAGCTACATGACAAACAGAGGCTTCTTTGAGGATAAAAAGGCAACATTTGCGCCAAGCTTCTTAATGAACATCAAAGGCAAGAAAACATCCGTTGTTAAAAACAGCATCCTTGAACAAGGACAGCTTACGGTTAACAACTAATAACAACAAAAAGAAAATGCCGATACTTCATTGGCATTTTCTTTTATTTCTCAACAAGATGGTGAACTCAATCATGGCACGAAAATGGCCCGTTGTAATATTGATCTTTTTGGGTGCGTTCCTGTTTGTCGGCTTACTGCCGAACAAAAGCCACAATTCCTCTGACACAAACACGGAGCATAAGAAAGATTACCGTGCGGCGTATCATTTTACGACCCCGGACAAATGGAAAAACGACCCTCAAAAGCCCATTTTTTTCGAGGGGAAATATCATTACTACTATCTTTATAATCGGGATTACCCGAACGGCAACGGCACAGAATGGCGGCACGCCGTATCAGAGGACTTGGTGCACTGGACGGACGAAGGCACGGCTATTCCGAAATACACCAACGAAAACGGCGATATATGGTCCGGTTCTGTCGTCATTGATAAACACAACACCGCGGGCTTCGGCAAAAACGCGCTGGTCGCCGTCACAACGCAGCCGACAGCTAAAACAAAAGCCCAGGAACAATATTTATGGTACAGCACGGACAAAGGAAAAACGTTTACTTCCTATAGTGATCAGCCCGTGATGAAAAATCCGGGAACTAAGGATTTCCGGGACCCGAAAGTGATCTGGGATGAACAGGATGACAAATGGGTGATGGCCATGGCCGAAGGCGAAAAAATCGGTTTTTATGAATCACCCGATTTAAAAAATTGGAAATACACGGGCGGTTTTATCACTCAGCAGATCGGCCTCGTCGAATGCCCCGACCTTTATATGATGCGTGCAGATGACGGAACAGCCAAGTGGGTTCTGGGCGCAAGCGCAAACGGCAAACCCGCAGGCAAACCGAATACGTACGCGTATTGGACCGGAAACTTTGACGGGAAGGAATTTACCGCCGATCAAGAAGAACCGCAATGGCTCGATTACGGCTTTGACTGGTACGGCGGCGTCACATTTGAGGACGGTAATAGCGAAGATCCTCTGACAAAACGCTATGCGCTGGCATGGATGAACAATTGGGATTATCCGAATGAAACACCGACACTAAAAAACGGCTTTAACGGCACGGATTCTATCGTCCGTGAAATCCGCCTTCAGCAGCAGGACGGCGGCACATACAGCCTAGTGTCAGAGCCGGTTGAAGCATTGAACCAATTAACCTCTTCAACTGACAGCATAGAACACAAACAGGTGAACGGTTCAGAGACACTGCCGATCAAAGGTGATACATATCAGCTTGATATGGATATCGCTTGGTCAGATATCAAAAATGCAGGTGTCAGACTCAGAGAATCAGCAGACCAAAGTCGGCATATCGATGTCGGTATTTCGGCAGAAGACGGCTATGCCTATGTGAACAGATCGTTTACAGACCAGCCTGATAAAACCGGTGCATACGCCGAAAGCAAAGCCCCATTTGACGGAAACAAAGGGCGCGTCCATCTGAAAATTCTCGTGGATAAAACAAGTATTGAAGTATTTGCAGACGACGGAAAAACCGTTTTGACAAATGAAGTGTTCCCAAAACACGAAGATCAGGGAATCACGCTCTTTTCTGAAGGCGGCTCCGCTGACTTTCAGCATATTGAGATGAAGCATCTCGGTTCGATTCATTCTTAGACGTTCCTCTTCATTTCTAACCAGCGCCCGGACTGTGGTAAAATGCAAATATGTATACTACGATTCATGAGGTGTTCCATTGGATAATCAAAACAAAGAACCTGTGCTGAAAAGAACCATCATGCGGGACGAAGTGTATCGCACACTCAGAAACTGGATCATAACGGGCAAGCTCAAACCGGAAACAAAGTTAAAGGACAAGGATTTGTCGGAAACATTGGGAATCAGCCGCACCCCGATACGGGAAGCCTTATTGCGGCTGGAAGATGACGGCTTGGTGATAACAAAAGCGAACAGATGGACGCTTGTCGCTCCGATTGAGTTAAAAGAAGCGGAAAACTTGTATTCCATCGTCTGGACGCTTGAAAAACTCGCATTGCAGCAAGCTCTCCCGCATGTGGACGATGCCGTGATTCAGGAATTGAAACAGCTGAATGAAAATCTTCTTCAAACAATGAAAGACGGCGATAAACTGGCCATCCTGGAAGCGGACAATGCATTTCACCATCGCATCATTCTGCTTGCGGACAACGCCGAACTTCACAAATTGCTAGTAAGCCTGAAAGTCAAAATTCAGAGAATGGAAATCCGCTATTTCAGTGAAAACGGCGCTTTAAACAGATCATATAATGAACACTCTGATATCATTCACGCATTAGAACAGCAAGATGCCGCCGCTGCTTTTACAGCGCTTGAAGCGAATTGGAAAAAAAGTTTAGAACGGCTGCAGAACATGGCATAGCAAACGAAACAGCCAAATCACTCATATGATTTGGCTGTTTTACGGATATCACAAGACAGCCGCGTTGGCTGTCTTGTTTACTTTTTGTTTATATATAAATACATACCGTAATCCGTCGGCACAGAAGCATACCCCATCTGTCTGAGCATGGCTGTTATATTCCCGCGATGATACGTTCCGTGGTTCACAACATGGAGGATCATATCGGCCGCTGCGGTTTTCATGATGTCACCTGACGGATGCTCTATTTCAAGGGGGAGACTGATATTTTCTTCCTTTTGCAAAAATAATTGATATCGGTCTGATAATTCCAAAAACATATCTTCCAGCTCTTCTATCTCTTTAGACAAGATGTCCTCTTTTTGCTGTTCAGCTGATTTCAGCGTATCCTCCAGACGCTCTCCGGAGAACACATCAAACCACCCCTTATCCGACAGATACACATGAGTCAATACACCGGCTATCGACGGAAAGACACTTTGAATCTCCTTACGGTACACATCCTCCGGAAGCTCTTTAAGCCGGGTGAATATTTGCTGATTTGCCCAAAGATGATAATCATACAATTGCAGTGCCAGATGTCCCACATTACCCTCTCCTCTCTCGATATAGAACGTACGTTCCTCATTATACTACACTACATGCGGCTTTGTACCATCTTCTTCATTCGCAGCTGAGAAAATCCGATAAAAGCCGAAATTAATAAGAGGAGGCCTGCGCCAATATAAATAAACCGCACGCCGAATACATCCGAGATGACCCCCGTTCCGATAATGGAAAACATAAAAATAAACTGAACCAAAGCTGATCTCGCCGCTAATATATTGACCCGTGTCTTTTCGGTCGTGATGTTTTGAAGCAATGTTTCCTGCGTGAGATCTCGTAATACACAAGCCGGCCCCATACACAGCACCAGAAAAAGGGCCGTAACGGCGCTTGTGATCAACCCATAAATAAACGTGAACATTCCATATGCCAAGGCTCCCGTCAGCATAAGCGGAATGAGATGATGCTGAAACTGACCGGATAACTTATAGATGATCAGTCCGCCGATCATCGTCCCTGCATAATAGACTCCGTTGACATACCCCCACCAAGCCTCTCCTTTATGAAGGACGTCATGCACATAAGTCAAGGACACAGACCCGATCCATATCATGCCTGCCCACGATTCGATCACATCCATCACAATGAGAACCCTCAGCTGCTTTTGCCGAAATAAATACACCCAGCCGCTTGCCGCATCTGCAAAAAGGGAACGTTCCCTGACTGCTGCCGGCGCACACATGCGTACTTGAAGAAACAGAATGATGCCCAAAACCGAAGAAACCAATAACATGACAGTAACGATCATTGTATCGCTCTCTCCCAAGAACGCTATGATGACGCCGCCCAGAGACCACCCCGCAAACTGAACGGTCTGATCCGCCGCAGATAATAAACCGTTCGCTTTCGCCCTTCGATCGGGAGGAATGATTTCCCCAACCAGCGCGCTTTTAATCGGAGCAAACCATCCGTTGCAAAAAGAAATGCCTCCGATCAGACAAAACATCAGAAAAAAGAATGCGGATGAACCGGTTTGAATGACAAAAAACAAACAGACTAACAGTGTGATCTGTATCAATTGAGAACTGATTAACAAAGACCGAAGCGTGAACCGGCCGGTGACCAGCGGCAAAACGGCGCTGCCCAATACGCGACATACAATGCTGACGAACGTCATAAGAGAGGCCATCGCCGTCGAACCGGTTTTTGTAAACAAAAACAAGATGACGGCCATCGTATAAAGTGAGAACCCCAAGTTGATAGCGGTCTGGCTGTATAAAATAGTGTAATATGCCCTCTTCATATTCATCTTCTCACTCCCTGATTATGTAAATCATACCATATTTGCTGATCAGCTCTCTTTTTTTAAAAAAAGGTAGGTATGGAGTCAAAGCTGGCTGACATCGAAAATGTCATTAAGATTCCGGACAAAAACAAAAGCCGATGCGCGCAGGCATCGGCTTTCAAATTAACCTAAACATTATTTATCACCAAACGACTCAAGAACAAGCGACACAAAAGCTTCAGCGGCTGGAAGCTGCCATTTTTTCTTTTTGACCAGCATATGAGAATAAAGCCGCTCGAACGGCTCAGACTGCTGAAGAATTTTCAGCTTCCCCGCTTTTACCTCTTCTTTTACCGTAATATAAGGTAAAACGGAGAAACCGAGTCCGCTCATCACCGTCTGCTTAATGGCCTCTATACTCCACAGTTCCATTGTTTGTAAATGACTGATATCATGTTTGACGAGAAATCGTTCAAACATAGTCCGATAGCTGCATCCTTCTTCATTTGTAATAAAAAAGTGCTTGCCGCTTTGTTGATAGTCGTCAAAATGTTCCGGTGCGTCATTGCCCGCCACGAGGACGATGCGTTCCTCCAATAAAGAATGATGTATGCATTTTTCCATTTGTATCTCCGGATACACCATAAATGCAATATCCACACGGCCGCTTACTAATTCCACCTGATTCTGCCCGCATGTTCCGTTGCTCAATATGATATTGACGTTCGGATACTTCATGGAATATTCTCTGATAATCGGCCCCAGTCTGGAAATGGTCAAAGACTCCGGCGCCGCAATTTTTAAAACGCCCTTCACCTCGTGAATGCTTTGCATATTTTTGATCTTGTCATGGGCGGAAAGTAAATCCTCGGCTAACGGTATCAGCTCTCTCCCTAAAGGCGTCAGTTTCAGACGCCTTTTTTCGTACGTAAATAATGCGCCGCCGATCTCCTGTTCAAGCGCCTGAATATGAGTCGTAATCGTCGACTGCGTGTATCCCAGCTTCGCCGCGGCCCCTGTATAGCTTCCCTTATCTACAATGGCCTGAAATGTAATAAGATGTCTGATCTCCATATGAATTCACCTCTAAGATGTATCGAAAAAATCAATAATGCGATTTTATTTTTCAATTTTATTTATACCTATTCTTATCATACAATAAAAAACGGTTCCATCACATTAGCAAATGAAGGTGATTTAATGAGTATCATAGCTTTTCTTTCTTATGTCCTGATGACATCTATTACGCCCGGGCCGAGCAATATTTTAATGATGAATGAAGCGCGCAGAGCCGGCTTTATCGGTTCATGGCGTTTTAACGGCGGAATCCTGACGGGATTTGCAGTGCTCGGCATTCTCAGCGGTCTGTTTACCATGAGTGTCTATCATTGGATTCCCGTCGTGGAACCTTACTTTAAAATTGCCGGAGCCGTCTATTTGCTCTATTTGGCTTGGCAGATTTCGCTGCCCAAAACATCAAAAGGCGATTCTGAAAAAACCCGATCGTCTTTTCTATCGGGATTTCTGTTTCAAATGATCAATATAAAGAGTATTTTATTCTTTTTAACCTTAATGAGCGCTTTTATATTGCCATTTCAGCACACGTATCCATTGATTGCGTTCTGGCTCGCGTCGGCTATTCTCCTGGGCTGGGCGGCTTTACTGCTGTGGTCGGCGTTCGGCTCTGTTTTTAAACATCTCTTTGAGAAACACGATAAAGCGTTTCGCATCGTGATGTGTCTGCTGCTCATCTATTCTGCGGTAAGCATTTATCTGTAATTCAAAAAAGATAAACGCCTATTGGTGTTTATCTTTTTTTCGTTTCGTCAATAATCCCAGCCAGACTGAAACGGCTGCTGAAACGGCAGAAAGCGCCGTAATCATGACGGCAATGCCGCCCCAGCCGAATTGGTGATAGAAAGCACCGCTTGCAGTCCCCCCAATGCTCCCTCCCACATAATAGGAAAACAAATATAAGGCCGCGGCCTGTGCCTTATCGCGGACGGCCAGTTCGCCAACCCAGCTGCTGGAGATCGAATGGCCCGCAAAAAAGCCGAATGTGAAAATCGCAACTCCTAAAATCATGATCCCTATATCAGCAGATAAAGTAATGCAGACACCAATCATGACAATCACCAATGAGAATGGCAGGATTTTTCTTTTGCCGTATTTGTCTGCTAACATGCCCATCCACGTTGAACTGAACGTTCCGACAAGGTATACGAGAAAAATAAATCCGACTGCCGTTTGGCTTAGTGAATAAGGCGGCTTCATCAATTGAAAACCGATATAGTTATATAAAGATACAAAGCCGGCTTCCAATAAAAAACCGATGATCAAAAGGCAGCCGAAACCGGGCGTCCTGTATTGACGGTAAAATGAGGTGAAAATGTCGTTTCTTTTATATGTCCGGGGCGTAAAATGAGAAGAGGCAGGAAGGATCGTCCAGAAGATAATACTTGCCAGCAAACTGATGAGGCCGATCGTCAGCAAAGCCGTATGCCAGCTGAAGGAATCCGTCAGAAAGCCGCTGATGATGCGTCCCGTCATGCCGCCAATCGAATTTCCGCTGATATAAAGCCCCATTGCCATTCCCAAGCTGTCCGGCTCGATTTCTTCAGCTAAATAAGCCATTGCCGCGGCGGGAAGCCCCGCTAATGCGGCTCCCTGCAGCGCCCTGCAAACGACGAGCAGCTGAAAGTCCGAAACAAACCCTGTGAGAACGGCTAGGATGGATGCAGCAAATAATGACACGCCCATTATCTGCTTCCGCCCGTACATTTCTGATAAAAAACCGGCGAATACCAGACTGATGGCTAAAGCAATCGTTGCCGCTGATTGGCTTAAGCTTGAAACCGCCGGTGACAGGTGAAAATCGTTTGCGATATCAGGCAGCAGCGGCTGCGTTCCCCAAAGGATGGCAAACGTGCAAAATCCGCCAGCAAACAAAGCGAAGTTTACCTTTTTGAATTGAAGTGTGCCGCGGCGGATGTGAGTCATTTATCTTCCCCCTTTTCTGTTAAGCCGGGTTTGAATAAACGCTATAAAATTCTCCGCTGCCGGCGATAAATAGCCGTCTTTCCTCCAAGCCAAACCAATCTCTCTTTCACAGATCGGATTGGTGACACTGAGAAGTTTGACCTTTGTTTTATCAAAAACGTGCAAGTCAGGGATAAGAGACACCCCCAGTTTAGCGCCGACTAACCCGGAAGCTGTCACAATATCTTCTCCCTCAAATACGACATCCGGTGAAAATCCCGCTTTTTCACACAACTCTTTAATCATGCCGTGAAGAACATTTGTATCTTTAAAAGAGATAAACGGTTCATGCTCCGCCATTTTCAAATCAATTTCATCATATGAGGCGAGCGGATGTTCAGCAGAAACGGCTAAATATAACTCTTCTGTTAAAAGCGGCTGGCAGATCACCTCATCGTTTTCATCACGAAGCGAAGTCAATGCGATGTCCACTTCTCTTGACGTTAATTGCTCGATAATCTGCTGATTTGATGCTTGGGTCAACTGAAAATTGACATGAGGATACATGTGTTGAAACGAGCTGATCACATCCGGAACCATACTCATGCCAAGCGACGGCAAAAAAGACAATAAAATTGTGCCGCTGTTGGGATGTATTTCATTCCACACTTCCTGTTTACCGATTTCAATTTGTCTGATAGATTGTTCCACACGATGCAAAAACATTTTCCCGTACCGATTCAAATAAATATTCCTGCCTTTGCGATCAAAAAGCTGAACGCCCAGCTCGTCTTCAAGCTTTGAAATCGAACGGCTGAGAGCGGGCTGAGATATGGACAGCTGTTTTGCTGCCTGTGTAATATGCTGCACTTGCGCCACTGTCTGAAAATAATTAATCTGATGCCAATCCATTGATTGCCTCCGCTGATTTGTTATTTTCACTTATCATACGTTACCCGATCTATAACTTCTAATTGTTAGTTTGCATGAAACTGATGCATATAAGGAATGATTTTCAAAACAGAATAAAAAAAGAGGGCTTCCTTTCCGGAAGCCCTCTTTCCGTCTGCTACGCCAATAAAAGAAAAATAAGCGCTAAAACAGCCGGAAGTCCTTGTTTTACGATAATTGATTTGTTTGAAGTAAAGCCTCCGAAAATGGCCGCGATGACCACGCAGATGACGAAAAACATTTGAATCATATGGCCAATCGGATCAGCTCCGAGGATCAGCCCCCAAATGAGGCCGGCAGCCAGAAATCCATTATACAGACCCTGATTTGCAAACATGACCGCTACATTCCGATCACCTTCTAAATGCTTCGGCAATTTGAAGGACCGCTTAGCTGCCTTCGAATTGATAAAAAACATTTCAAGTATCATGATAAATATATGTTCTAAAGCTACAATTCCGACGAAAACAGCCGCAATCATGTCCACTGTCCCTCTCCTCTCAGCTTCACTTCAACCTTATTTCCATTGTGCGATTGTTTCGATAGGAAGACGGTAGGAAGCATATCCTTCGTCTGCCGCTTTTCCGATTGATAACAGCATGACCGGTACATAACGCTCTTTATCCATTCCGAAAACCTCGGCAATCTTTTCTTTATCGTAGCCGCCGATCGGGTTTGTGTCATAGCCGTGCGCGCGTGCCGTAAGCATCAGCTGCATGGAAACGAGTCCTCCGTCAATCAGAATCGTTTCACGGTTCACTTGCTCCGGAAGTTTTTCAAAATGCGCCGTCAACGCAGCGATTTGTCTGTCTTTTACTTCCTGCGGCATGTAGCCCAGTTCGACCGCTTTTGAATAAATTTCTTCTAAATAGTCATCACTGTTCATATCTGCGAAAACCGCGATCACCGCAGATGATGTGCTGACTTGTGTTTGGTTAAAGCTGGCAAGCGGCGCGAGTTTTTCTTTTCCTTCAGGGCTGTCAATGACGAGAAAACGCCACGGCTGCGCGTTGACTGAAGACGGCGCTGTCGTTGCTTCTTCCAGGATTTGAGTCATTTCTTCTTTGCTGATTTTAACAGCCGGATCATAATTCCGAATGGAACGGCGCCCTTTCATAATGTCCATAAAGTCGTTTGTTTTCAGTTCTGTTTTCATGTGTAAAACACTCCTATGCTTTCATATTTTCTATATTATTCTGCATCTGCGACAATACGTTTTTTAACATACTGCGTTCTTCCTCGCTGACACCGGCAAGCATTTCCTTTATGAAACGCTCCTTCTCCTTTTTGGAAGCCTCGATTCTCTCCCGCCCCTGTTCAGTAAGCCGGACAAGTATAATTCGGTTGTCCTCGGGCTTCCGCCTTCTTGTGACCATTTCTTTGGCTTCAAGCTGTTTCAAGTGTCTTGTCACGGCTGCGCCATCAATATTCACCTTTTTCTGAAGATCGCTTTGGCTGATCTCATCGACGTAAAAAAGCACGGCGAGAAGCTCAAGGCGGGATTGGCTGATTCCGGTGCACGCTTCAAACTTCGTGCCGATCACTTTATGCAGTGATTGGAGCTGATATAAAATCTCGCCTTCCTCTGAACAACATGCTGTCAAAACCCATCCCCACTTTCTTTTGCGCAATTAATTGACTAGTCAATGTTTGATATATCAATAATATACAGCCGTCATTCTATTTTTGCAAGTTTTTTCTCCTTTATTAAAAAAAGCTGCCGATTAACGGCAGCTCGCTTCTTAATGATTATGGACTTTTCTGAAATTACTGCCTTTTACTTCTGCGACATCATATACCGTCACAAAGGCTTGTTTATCAATGTCATTAATAATTTCTTTCAGTTTGGTTTCTTCCAAACGGTTGATGACACATGTGATTTCTTGGAATTTTTCATGAGAAAAACCGCCGTATGCTTCTTTATAAGTAGCGCTCCGGCCCAATTCTTCACGAATGGTCTCTACCATTAATGCAGGCTCATTGGTGATAATCTGAAATGTTTTAGAACCGCTTAAGCCTTCCTCAACCACATGAATCACCTTAGATGCAATGTAGTAAGCAATGACGGAAAGCAATGCGCCTTGCAGCCCAAATACAAAAGAAACAAAAATAAACACAAACATGTTTAAAAATAAAATGAGGTCGCTCGTGCCAAACGGCAATTTCCGTGACAGAAGCACAGCCAGCATATCAATTCCATCTAATGCGCCGCCGTTGCGCAATGCCAATCCCATTCCAAAGCCGAGAATAATCCCGCCGACAACGGTGATTAACAGGGTGTCTCCCTCAATGATAGCCGGTGTGTGGTGGAAAAAACTCGTGCCCGCGGCAAGTGAGACAATACCGATAATTGATAGAAACGCAAAACCTTTCCCGATTTGCTTATATCCTAACCAGACAAACGGTATATTGATCACCGCAATTAAGATCCCAAGAGGCAAATGAAACAGCTGTGAACCGACAATGCTCAGTCCGGTTACACCGCCGTCAGATACACTATTCGGAATCAATACGGTTTCCAGTCCATACGCGGCAATAATTCCGCCGATGATGACCATGATGGCCCGTACGATTGATTTCACTCTGAATTTCTTACGTCTTTGTTTTTCGATTGTACTCATATCATTCCCCGCTTCGATTATTTTTTCTTATTTAAATATACCATAATTGATACTTTTCGTTAAAAATAAGCCTATCGGCTAGTTGAAGCAGGAACCGAGGAAGGAGATGTCACAGATAACGTATCCATTTATGACTTTAATCATTCACAACGTAATCATTCACTAAAAGGAACTAATGACCATTAATAATCTCTTTTATTCCCCTTCTTCACATATTCCCAATCATGTTCTATATTTTTTCTCACCCGCTGAAGAAGGCTGAAAATGGTTTTTTTTTCCTCAGATGTAAAGCCGGACAGGGCCACCTCCGCAGAATGCTCTCCTTCTCTTTGCAATAACGGATAAACCTTTCTCCCTTTTTCAGTCGGAAACAGCTTTTTTATTTTTTTATTTTGATCATCAGGACGCTTTTCAATAAACCCCTGCATTTCCAATTTTTTGATTGCTCTCGCCGCTGTTGTTCGGTCGACTTTAATCATTTCCGCCACTTTTTCCTGTATCACTCCCGGGTTTTCACATATACGCACAAGATAGAGATACTGCCCTTTTGTTAAGTCTAATTCCTTAAATTCAATATTGCTGATGGAATCCAGTGCCCGTGCGATCATGCCGATTTCCCGCAAAATATCAGTCATATCTTTTCAAACCCCTCATTTTTTGTTGCATTTGCAATATAATTATTTTATCGTTACTTCTATAAGACCACAAGCAAGCCGTGCAGTCCAGACTAACATGTGAAAAGGATTGGTTGATTATGAAGATAAAAAGAATAACAACGGAAATTGATTTGCAAGTAGCGCTTGAGATTAGAAAAGCAGTATTCATTGAGGAACAGCAAGTACCTGAATCCGATGAATTTGATCAGTTCGATACGCTTCAGGAACAGTGCGGGCATGTCTTGGTTTATCATGAAAATCAGCCTGCCGGCACAGGACGCGTCCGCATTGTAAACCATACAGGCAAGCTCGAACGAATCTGCATCCTGAAGCCTTACCGCAAATACGGGTTGGGCAAAGTCATCATAAGCGAATTAGAAAACATGGTAAAAGAAAAAGGCATCACCCAATGTAAACTGCATGGACAAACACATGCGGAAGGCTTTTATCACAAACTGGGCTATCAGACAGATTCACCGGAATTTATGGAAGACGGCATCCCGCATGTCTTGATGACAAAAGAGCTGTGAGCTGTCACTGAATGAGCAGCCAAACGGCTGTATGAATTATTTACCGAAAGCCTTGTATAAAGGCTTTTTTTCATATTCTGAAACTCACAACTAAAAGGTATGTGTGCGCAGCCGGTGCTTGTCACAAATGACCGCCACAAAAAAATCAAAGCTGGAATAAAACTACCAATTTAAGCTTTTAATCTATTAAAAATTAACAGTTAAAGAGATTATAAAAAGGGAAGAAAATCTCAAATCATACAAGAAAGGCTGATTCTCTCTAATATGGACTGCTGACGCGTTACATTTTTTCTATCTTCACATATCTTTAATACTACGTACGTTATAAATAGATTCCAGGAGGAGATATGAAGTGGAAGAAACGAGTATGGAGCCATCACGGCTCTGCAAAGAATTTGCTAGAATTCTCAATTCAACGCCCAGTGTCGTAAATGGCGTATGTACGGCGACAAGATTTCGAAGCAACATTCATCCGGTGGTACTCGGAAGAAGAGCCGAGGCATTTCCTTTTATTCCTCAGGCCTTTTCATTTGAAAGCATGGACCGGGAAGGCAGAGCTTTATGTTTAGGTGAGACTGTTTTACTGCAAGAAGAAGTGAACCCGTTAATGAGTGAGCTGCGCAAATTCGGTATCATCGTAACTGCCGTTCATAACCATTGGCTGTTTGATAAACCGCGTCTGATGTTTATGCATTTTGAATCAATTGATAAACCTCTCAATTTTGCAAGAAAAGTGAGAGAGGCCCTGAGAGTTCTAACTACTAAAACTGTGCGTGCGGTACCAAAAACTGACGGGGAAATGATTGAACGGCATGGTCTTTGTGACGAATTCAACGATATTCTAGGCGGAACCATGCATACGTTTGAAAATGGAATTTGTACAGTAATGAGATCACGAACGAATATAAAACCAGTAGTACTGGGACGGCCTGGAAGATCATTTTTGCTCATTCCGCAAATGTTTTCATTTGAATCAATGACAAAAGACGGCCGTGCTCTTTGCAGCGGAGAAACTGTCATTCTGCAAAAAGAAATCAATCCATTTATCAGCGTTCTTCGGAAACATGATCTGATTGTAACGTCACTTCACAATCACTGGCTGTTTGATAAACCGAGACTGATGTATATTCATTTCGAAGCGATTGATAAACCTGTCAACTTCGCCTTAAAAGTGAGAGATGCTTTAAAAGTGCTTACTGATAAAGAGGTCAAAGCTTAGCATGTTTCGAAGTATCAAAAAGCGATTAATATAATCGCTTTTACATATGATCAACCGAAAAACAAAAAAGAGGTCAGACATTTTAATGTTAAAAAACAGCCTTATAGGCTGTCGTTTTGTGTATATTCTATTGATGAGTTTATACTAATTCAACCCGCATTCCATACAAGCTCTTTATTTCTCAATGGTTTTCTACATGTCGTTGTGCAAACACCTTCTTAGCCACTGAAAGAGCATTAAGTACACGCGGGAATCCTGTATAAGGAACCAATTGGGTGATACTCTCTACAATCTCAGTCGGTGTTAATCCGGATGTAAGCCCTGTATTGATATGAAGTTCAAGCTGCGGCTCGGTTCCTTGCGTTACAAGGGATGAAATGGTAACAAGCGCACGTTGTTGATTGGTTAATCCCGGCCGTGAATATATATCTCCATAAGCAAATTCTATCATGTACTTACTTACATCTGGGGCGATATCTTTCAAGTCTTCAGAAATCTTTAAATGCGTAGAGATTTTATCATCGCTTGTTAAAGTGTACTCCATTAATTTGTCTAAACCTTGTTGGTAACGGCTTTGATCCATTTGAATTTCCTCCTGAAAAGTACTTATTTTCTGACATAAGATAATATATCGCAGCCCTCTCTAACCGTAAAATACATAAAAACTATAAAAATCATTCATTTTTTTCATGAGTTATCTTGATCTGCGTAATTACTCTTACAAAAAAATGAAATATACCGGATAAATTCGCGTACTGCGTGTGAAACGTATTTTCCTTTTTTTAAAATAATCGCCACTTTCCAAGGAATTGATGGATTGACAATGGAAATTGCCTTAACTAAACTTTGATCAGTCTTTTTCACTATAGACTGAGGGAAAATGGAAATACCTAGTTCTTCTCCAATCATTTCGCTGATAAAATCCCATTGAGAACTTTCATAAACGATATTTGGACGAAAACCGGCTCTAATACACTCTTGAATAATCCGATCGTGAAGAGAGAAGTCTTCACTAAACAGGATGAAAGGTTCATTTTTCAAGTCTTGCATTTCCACAATCTCTTTATGAACAAGCGGATGAGCGGAATGAACGAAGAGCATCAGTTCTTCATTAAGCAATGGAATGATATCAAACTGCTCTTCGTCCACTGGTTCAATAACCACGCCAAGATCCAGTACCCCATCTTCAACCTCCTGTTTCACCTTGTTTCCCCCATGTTCTATCAGCTTGATGTTCACATCAGGATACAATTGTTTAAATCCTTTAATGATTTTAGGAAAAAACAAGACACCGATAAGCGGCGGTATTCCAATTTTCACTTTTCCTTTTTTTAAATGTAAAAGATCGTATAAGTTCGTCGATAAGTCATCTATTGACTTCATAATCATTTGGCCTTGCTCAAATACAATTTCGCCTGCATCTGTCAAAGCGATTTGTCTAGCTGAACGATCAATGAGCTCAACCTTTAATTCCTCTTCCAAACTTTTCACCATCTTACTTAAGGCAGGCTGTGACAAATGCAAATTTTCTGATGCCTTAGTAAAACTGTTGGATTTAGCAACTTCAAGAAAGTAAGTGATTTGGCGTATATCCATCGTATGACCTCCATTCCATAAGTTTAACGAATACATTACATTCTTTTTATTCATTTTACTTATACAACTGCTGGGTGTAAACTTTTAGGAGACCAAAATGAATCCTGGAGGGGTTACTATGAGTAAATTATTGGAAAGTAAAGTTGCTCTTGTTACAGGCGCGGCGAGTGGAATTGGTTTAGAAATTGCACGTGAATTCGCTAAAGAAGGCGCAAAAGTTGTGATTTCCGATTTGAACGAAAAAGCCGTGCAACATGCAGCTGAGGAACTTACGGAACAAGGATACGAAGTCCTCTCTGCGGTTTGTGATGTAACAAACGAAGAACAAGTAGAAAAAAGTGTCTCTAAGACACTTGAAGCCTTTGGGCGATTGGATATTCTGGTAAACAATGCGGGGATTCAGCATGTGTCGGATATAGAAAACTTCCCGACTGATAAGTTTGAATTTATGCTGAAATTAATGCTTACTGCTCCTTTTAGTGCAACAAAAAGAGTATTCCCTTTGATGAAAAAACAAAAATTTGGCCGCATCATCAATATGGCTTCCATAAATGGTTTAATTGGTTTTGCAGGGAAAGCAGCTTATTGCAGCGCTAAACACGGTTTGATCGGTTTAACTAAAGTATCAGCATTGGAAGGAGCGGAATACGGAATTACCGTCAACGCCTTGTGCCCGGGATATATCGACACTCCATTGGTGCAAAACCAGTTAAAAGATATTGCAGAGACTAGAGGCATTTCTAAAGAGAAGGTGTTTGAAGAAGTCATTTACCCCTTGGTTCCTCAAAAACGTTTGTTAGCCGTGCAAGAAATCGCTGATTACGCAGTATTCCTCGCCAGTGACAAAGCGAAAGGAGTTACAGGACAGGCAGTCGTAATGGACGGCGGTTATACGGCCCAATAATCTGAATTTCATCTGCAGGAGTCATAGCGCTTTGGATTAAATGATTTACTCTTCAAGAACCAAGCCGATGGTTTTTTAGGAAAGACATAGCTATACAGATTGAAGTTTGATATATATTTGGTATATTAACTTAAGAAAAGCCGCTTTGTTGGCGGCTTTTTTACTGGTTTTCATGAGGGGAGAAGAAGCATTTGAAAAAGCGAAACGCGAAAACAAGCCGGTTCTTGTCAGCATCGGCTATTCGACGTGTCACTGGTGGCATGTCCCTGTCTTTTAGTAATCATTATATATTTATCTGCTTGCCAATTCCTTAATCATCAAACCCAATTCATAAATTCCCTTTTGAAGGTCTTCAAGAGATGCATAAGCATATGATAAGCGAATATAATTCCCTTTTTCTTGAGCATAGATGCTGCCGAGATTAAGGAGTATCCCTTTTGTCAAAGCTTTTGTATAAAGTAATTTCATAGATAGTGGAGGCAATATTTTTACCCAGACAAAGAATCCTCCCTTCGGCATATTCCATATAGCGACATTCTTCAAATTGGTTTCTAAGAGACTCATGACCAATTGCCTTCTCACCTTTAATTGACTTCTCACCTGTTCTAGATGTTGCTGGTATTCACCGGATGTAAACCACTCTGCCGCTACTCTCTGAGATAACGAACTGGAGCCGTAATCTGTTTGCATTTTTATGTCGGATAAACGTTCAATCACTGGTTCTGGACCGACGATCCATCCAATCCTCAAACCCGGACTTAACGTTTTCGATAAACTGCCTATGTAAAGCACATGCCCATTTTTATCTATTGTTTTAATAGGATCTGGAGGAATCTCATCTATCCATAACTCACGATAAATGTCATCTTCAATAATGGGAAGCTGTGCATTCTCACTTGCGGCAAGGATTTCTTCTCGTCTCTTTTTTGACATTAAAATACCTGTCGGATTATGAAAACAAGGATTTGTATATAAGATAGCCCTCCCCCGCTCCCCCCTTGCCACGTGGATATGTTCCGGCAAAAGCCCATCGTTATCCATAGGAACTCCAGTCAGCTTCATACCGGCTGATTGAAATACGTGTAATGAATAAAGATAGGACGGCTGGTCAAGATAAACGGTCGATCCCCTTTGTAAAAGCCCCATTGATATAAGCTGCAAGGCTTGCAGTGCGCCCGAAACAATAAGAATGGAAGAAGGAGACGCTTGAATGCCGATTGTTCTTAAATAGCCGCTTAATGCCTCTCTCAAAGGCAAATATCCTTTTGGTTCCTCATACCCGAATGCCTCTATGTTTTGAGATACCTTTCCCATGATCTCTTTCATAACAGCTAAAGGAAAAATCTCATGTGAAAGTTCTCCTTTACTGAGCTGTATAAGATCAGAATTTGATTCTGATTTATTGATCTCTTGAACGATTTTTTGGCTGGGCTGCTGGATTCCGGAGGTTACATACTGATCCCAATCGGGAGCGGAATTCTTAGCCAAAAGTGTCCATGTATTGTTCGTAACAACTGTCCCTTTGCCCATTCTGCCTTCGATTAATCCATCCGCCGTCAATTCCTCTAAAGCTGTAATGACTGTGCTCCTGTTCACCTCAAAGTGTTTAGCAAGCGTGCGCTGGCTTGGAATCTTACTTCCAATCGGCCATTCTCCATTTCCTATTTTCTCTTTTATAAATTGAATGATTTGTATGTACTTAGGAAGCTTTTTCATCTTTTTTTCTTCTGGAGCTCTCATAAAAAGGATCCTCCTTAAAAACTAAAGTGGTTGGGTCAAAATCTATTTAACTGGTTGAAGTCATATCATCAAATCTTTATTAATATAGAAACACATTAAATAACTGGTTGGTTTTTGTAAAGAGGAGTGAGAAAGATGAGAAAGAAAACAGTTCGAATCGGTATATCTTACAGTCTGATGATTGGGTTGTGGGCATCAGCTTTCCCGGGAATTCGAGCGGGTTTGGAGAGTTACACGCCGGAACACCTCGCTTTGTTTCGCTTGTTGATTGGGTCAATGGCACTGTTGGTTTTTGCTGTTTTGACTCATATGCGTTTACCTGACATGAAGGATATCCCTGCTATTTTATCGTTAGGATTTTTAGGTTTTGCACTATATCACATTTTGCTGAATATCGGAGAAAAAACAGTCAGCGCAGGGACAGCAAGCTTACTCGTGACCATGACACCTATTTTTTCTGCAATGTTATCCCGTCTGTTTTTTGGTGAACATTTTGGGCTTTATAAATGGATTGGCTCTATCATAAGTTTATTGGGTGTGTCGATCATTTCATTTGGGGCAGGAAACTATACAAATTCAGTGAACGGCATTTTGTTAATCCTGCTGGCAGCTTTTTCGGAGAGTATTTATTTCGTTTTTCAAGCTCGCTATATAAAAAAATATGGATTTATTCCATTCGTTACATTCACTATTTGGGGCGGGACAGTACCTATGCTTGTGTTTCTGCCTGGCTTAGGGGAAGAGTTTTTGAACGCTTCAATGAACTCAACATTGTCTATCGTTTACTTAGGTTTATTACCAACGGTTGTGCCTTACTTTGCACTTGCGTATGTAACTTCACTCGTCGGTGCTTCAGAAGCAGCCATTTCACTTTATTTAACACCAGCCGTAGCCTTGGCCATTTCTTGGGTGTGGTTAGGTGAGGTGCCTGCGTTTATTGCACTGACAGGCGGGATGGTTACAGTCGCCGGAGTGTGTTTCACCTATCTAACAGTAAATAAAACGATAAAGATTTTAAATCCTTATTTCTTATCTAAAAAGCAATAAGGTGGATGAAGTTTAATCCTGAAAATAGAGTCATAAGCAGTTCTCCTTTTTAATGACTTGGGTGTGGTTCACAAAGTTGAGTGTATGAATTTTTTTAGAGGATTGTGGTATGTTAAACATACAAATATTAATAGAAAGAAGGTGAGCCCATGCCAAACAATAGCAAACCCAACAGTTTAATCACGGAGAAGTCCCCCTATCTGCTCCAACACGCCCACAACCCCGTAAACTGGCATCCTTGGGGAAAAGAAGCCTTCGAAAAAGCAAAACGCGAAAACAAGCCGGTTCTTGTCAGCATCGGCTATTCGACGTGTCACTGGTGTCACGTAATGGCCCACGAGTCCTTTGAGGACGAAGAGATCGCCGGTATGTTAAACGATAAATTCATAGCCATCAAGGTTGATCGTGAGGAGCGGCCTGATGTGGATTCCGTGTATATGAGAATCTGCCAGCTGATGACGGGGCAGGGCGGGTGGCCGCTGAACGTGTTCGTCACACCAGATCAGAAGCCGTTTTATGCGGGGACGTATTTTCCGAAGACGAGCAAATTTAACCGCCCGGGCTTTATCGATGTGCTTGAACATCTGTCCGAAACGTTTGCGAATGACCGGCAGCATGTCGAGGATATCGCCGAAAACGCCGCCGCTCATCTTGAAGTCAAGGTTCACCCGACCGAGGGCATGCTTGGCGAACAGGCGGTTCATGACACGTATCGCCAGCTGGCCGGCGGGTTTGATACAGTGTACGGCGGGTTCGGCCAGGCTCCGAAATTTCCGATGCCGCATATGCTCATGTTTCTGCTTCGCTACTACAGCTATACGGGCAAGGAACAGGCTTTGGCCGGCGTAACCAAGACACTCGACGGCATGGCGAACGGCGGAATTTTTGACCACATCGGGTACGGCTTTGCCCGCTACTCGACTGATAATGAATGGCTCGTGCCGCATTTTGAGAAAATGCTGTATGATAACGCCCTTCTCCTGACCGCATATACAGAAGCCTGCCAAGTCACGGGTAATGAGCGCTACAAACAGATTGCGATGCAGATCGTAATGTTTATTCAGCGGGAAATGACGCATGAAGACGGCAGCTTTTTCTCAGCTTTAGACGCTGATACCGAAGGCCGTGAGGGGAAATATTACATATGGTCCAAAAAAGAAATCATGAATCTTCTCGGTGATGAACTCGGCCCGCTTTACTGCAAGGTGTATAACATCACAGATCAAGGCAATTTTGAAGGCGAAAACATCCCGCACCTCATTTTCACGCGGCGTGAGGCCATCCTCGAAGAGACCGGCCTCACCGGACATGAACTGGCCGGACGCCTTGAAGAGGCAAGAATAAAATTGCTGGAGGCCCGTGAAAACAGAAGCTATCCGCATACAGATGACAAAGTGCTGACCTCATGGAACGCGCTCATGATTGCCGGGCTGGCAAAAGCCGCAAAGGTATTTCACGAGCCTGACTTTCTCAGCATGGCGGAAACAGCGATCCGCTTTCTCGAACGGCACCTCATGCCGGACGGGCGCGTCATGGTCCGCTATCGCGAGGGCGAAGTGAAAAACAAAGGGTTTATCGATGATTATGCTTTTCTCATCTGGGCTTATCTTGAACTGTATGAAGCGGGTTTTAATCCGTCTTATCTGCAGAAAGCGAAAACGTTATGTACAAGCATGCTGGAGCTGTTCTGGGATGAACGGCACGGAGGTTTCTTCTTTACGGGGAATGATGCTGAGACCCTTCTTGTCAGGGAAAAAGAGGTTTATGACGGGGCCGTGCCTTCCGGAAACAGCGCGGCTGCCGTACAGCTGCTTCGTCTCGGCCGCCTGACGGGTGATATATCACTGATTGAAAAAGCCGAAGCGATGTTTTCCGTGTTCAAACGGGAAATAGAGGCCTATCCGAGCAGCAACGCTTTCTTCATGCAAAGCGTACTGGCACATACAATGCCCCAAAAAGAAATCGTTGTTTTCGGAAGGAAAGATGACCCGGACAGAAAACGTTTCATTGAGGCGCTTCAGGAGCATTTCACTCCCGCCTATACGATTCTCGCCGCAGAACATCCGGATGAGCTTGCCGGCATTTCTGACTTTGCCGCGGGTTATCAAATGATCGATGGGAGGACAACGGTCTACATTTGCGAGAATTTCGCCTGCCGGAGGCCGACGACGGATATTGATGAAGCGATGAACACCTTACAAATCAGCAGCAGAGCCTAGGCGGCCTGCTGCTTTTCTTTTTTCACAAAACGGAATGCGAGCCATGCGAAGATGATATTGATCACCAGAGTCGATATGCAATCATATATTTCATAGCCGCCGGCTGCTGTTGTAAATATCGACGGAATGCCGCCGTACACCGAATGATCCTCTGTGAGAAAGATAAATAAAAACATATTATTGGCAGCGTGACCGCCAAGGGACATCTCCAGACTGCCCGTTTTAATCGTGATAAAGGTCCAGATCATGCCGATGGTGACATATCCGATTCCCGCCCAGAGAGCCCCATTATCCATCTCCGGATTCCCGAAATGAAGTGCGCCGAATAATCCGCCGATAATGACTGTCAGAACCGCCGCATTTGCCGTCAATTTTCCGGCGAACTGAAGCAGAAAACCGCGAAAGAGAAATTCCTCCGCAGAGGTTTGAATCGGCACCAACAAGACGGCCGCCGCTAACAGGAGCAGAAAACGTGAAGCATGGAATTCCTGAAGCGAGAAACGATCCGGATGAATTGTAAAATCAATCAGCCCCGCGACAAACATCAGCACAACATATGTGCCGAATCCAAAGAAAATCCTCTTCCAGTTCAGCGACTGATTCGGTGTGATGATGGATAAAAACCGCCGTTTCATAATGAAACGAACTGCTATCCAAATGCCCGGAATCGCTATGAAATAGACGATATGCTGTAAATAAATATCCGCCAGCGGGTCACTTAATGCCCCCTCATCCCAATTTATCGTCAGTGAAGGATTGAAAGCGGACGTGAGAAACATATAAAACACGGTCAGTATGCTTCCGAAAAAGAACAAACCCACAATGACCAACAGAGAAAGAATATATCTCGATACACTATTTTTTCCCTCTGCGGGCCGTACAAACGTATTCATATTTATGCATCAACTTCCTTTCCTTCAACATTTTACAATATAAACAAAAACAGATATAGGAAATGTTATATATTTTAAGAAGAAAGCGCTATGCCGTTTCCTTTGGCTCTGGTTATTTACACTCTGTTTTTGCCAAAAAAAGACCTTTATAATGTATTCGTCAGATAAATTCACAGTATTTTCTGATTACAATTGCAAAGTCAGGGGGTTTTTTATGAAACATCAGACATTCTCAAATGTAGCGAACCGATTAGACCGTCTCCCCATTTCACGTGTGCATTATCAAGTATTAACCGCTCTCGGAATCATCTATTTTTTTGATCTCGCTGATCTGTTTACGCTCAGCAACGTGGCTCCGGCGCTGATTGAGCATTGGGGCGTGAAGCTGTCCACCATTGCCGACATCACGGCCGCATCCTTCCTGGGCATGTTTTTAGGCGCGTCCATCGGCGGAAGGCTGTCCGATCGGATCGGCAGGAAAAAAGCGCTGAATTGTTTTGTCCTTGTCTTTTCGATCTCATCTTTTCTGAATGCGCTGGCATGGGACATTCCGTCCTTAATGATTTTCCGCTTCTTGACCGGGCTCGGCGTCGCGGCCGCCATGATTGTGACGAACAGCTATTTGGCAGAATTTTTTCCATCCTCCGTACGGGGAAAATACATCTCCCTTTGCGCCATGATCGGACTAATCGGCGTTCCCGTCACAAACGTTGTTTCCGCTTTTGTCATTCCTTTAGGCTCATGGGGGTGGCGGCTCGTATTCGTATGGGGGGCGGCCGGTCTCATTTATTTCTTTTTTATCCGCCGGCTTGAGGAATCGCCGCGCTGGCACGAAAATCGGGGCGCATATGATCAGGCAAACGCCATTATGAACCGTCTTGAAGCACGTGCAGAGAAAGAAAAAGGCCCGCTTCCCGCGCCAAAAGAGGCGGCAGAAGTACATACAGTGAAGCGCGCAGGCTACTTAGGGCTGTTTCAGGGCAGGAATTTAAAGATCACCATCATCCTGTCAGCGGTATGGATTCTTGAAACCTTTGGCTTTTACGGCTTTGCTTCATGGGTGCCCAGCCTGCTGAAAAGCAACGGCATCACCATGGAAAAAACGCTGTGGTACAATGTGCTTCACTCTGTCGGCGCACCGCTTGGCGCACTGCTCGGTTCCATGATATCCGAGACGTTCCAAAGGAAATGGATTCTGGCCGCAAGCGCCTTTCTGACTGCCATTGCCGGACTGTTATACGGCATGACGTTTATTCCCGTCATGATTATTGTGTTTGGATTTGTCGTTAACGTCACGGAACGGATCTTCACCTCAAACTTATACGCCTACACATCGGAACCGTATCCTACGGAATATCGCTCGGCCGGGAGCGGGCTGGCGTATGGGCTCGGCCGTTTTTCCAACATATTCGGCTCCCTGCTCGTCGGATTTATTGCCGTTAAGCTCGGCTACATCAGCGTCTTTTTGTTTATCGGCGGCTGCTGGCTTCTATGTTCCGTTTTGTTAATCCTCTTCGGCCCGAAAACAAATGCACAGCAAATTTAATCAAAAAAACAGTGCGGAATCACTCCGCACTGTTACACTGTGATTTCTATCAAATTGCCTTCCCCATCCTCTATCACGCTCTCATAATATCCGTCACCCGTCACGCGCGGGCCGCTTACAACCTGAAATCCATCGTTTTTAAACGTTTCCGTCAATTCATTCACCCGCTCCTTGCTGCCTGTAGAAAATGCGAGATGCGCCCATCCGGTCATATTCTGTGACGGAACTTCATCAATGCCGCCTTTTTTCATAAGTTCCAGCCTGCATCCAGAGTCAAATGAAAGAAAATACGATTTGAAATCTTTTTTCTCATTATGATAAAGGTCATTGGCCTTGGCGCCGAAGTATTTCTCATAAAATTTTTTCATCCGCTCCAAATCTTTCACCCATATCGCTGCATGTTCAATTCGCATATGTCCGCCTCCCTTTTTTTCTCAATCTATTTATAAAGCATGAAACCCATTTCAGCTCAAGACTTTTTTCCGCTGAAATTGATGCATAATTTGTTTTTTAGCCGTTTCTTCGTGAAAAAACAATAAAAATGCTTCCTTTCCGACCCGTTCCAAATGAAGTTCCAGGGATGGAATATTCAATGCCCGGCTGACGCTCAGATTTCCCTCGCCGATGATCTCCGCGTTCCATTTCTGTTCTTTCGCAAACTGGTACAAGCCGGCAGCCACGTCATCACTGTGCGCATAGATGGCCGTCGGCGCCTTGTCGAAACCCCAGAAGTGCTCACCCGCACGCTTTCCGTCGTCCATATCATGGCATCCGACCAGAATGCGGGTTTCATCAAGAGAGCCGAAAACCGCCTTATATGCGGTTACCTTGTCGGCCGTACTCGGGCTTTTTTCCGCTTCCCGCACACATGTAAAAGCAACGTCTTGATGCCCGCGGTTTTTCAAATACAAAAAGCTTTCTCTGTATGCTGCCTGCCTGTCATTATAAGCGCAGGGAATCTCTTGATGCTGTGTATATTCACAAGCGACAATGGGACCGTATTCCAGGTAAGGCACGGCGGTTTCCCATTCATTCGCCCGGGACGTGACAATCAGTCCGTCAATCTTTTTCATTTTCAGCAGTTCGAAATATGTCATCTCTATAGCGGGGTCATAGTTGGTGGGGAGAAGGGTTGTCACGTAATCATGGGCAAACGCTTCCTTCGTGATACCGTTTACAATTTTGTCAAAGCAGGGATGGTCGCTGTACGGCAAAATCACGCCGATTGTATTGGTCTTTCCGCGAATCAGATCAATGGCGGTTCGATTAGGGGTATAATCCAGCTCCTTCATCACTTGATTCACAAGACGCCTTTTCTCCTCAGATACGTACGGATGTCGGTTTAATACGCGTGATACGGTGGCCACCGACACATTCGCCAGTTTCGCTATCTCTTTTATATTTGCCATGTGCTCCTCCATTTTCGGTGATAAAAAAGCAGCAAGAGTGGATTTCTCTTACTGCTATCTCATCATAAATCCAATGTCATTTCAACAGGGCAATGGTCAGAACCCATGATATCGGCACAAATGGCCGCTTGGCTGATCCGCTGCTTCAGTCTGTCTGAAACAATGACGTAATCAAGCCGCCAGCCGATGTTTTTCTCACGTGCGTTCGTCCTGTAAGACCACCAGGAATACGCGCCTTCCTGGTCAGGATATAAATAGCGGAATGAGTCGGTAAATCCCGCGTTCAGCAGGGCGCTGAACGCTTCCCGCTCCTGCTCCGAGAAACCGGCGTTCTTCCGGTTGGCTTTCGGATTTTTTAAGTCTATCTCCCTGTGTGCGACATTCAGATCGCCGCATAAGATCACGGGCTTCTTCCGGTCAAGCTTCTGCAGATAATCCTTAAAATCGGCTTCCCATTGAAGACGGTAATCAATTCGCTCTAATCCGCGTTTGGCATTCGGCGTATAACAGTTGACGACAAACACATGCTCAAATTCAAGCGTGATCACCCGTCCTTCTTGATCATGGTCGTCAATCCCCAGTCCATAGAACACGTGCAGCGGCTTTTCTTTCGAAAAAACAGCCGTGCCTGAGTAGCCTTTTTTCACCGCATAGTTCCAATAGGCGTGATATCCTTCAAGCTGTAATGATACTTGTCCGTCCTGTACTTTTGTTTCTTGCAGACATAGAATATCGGCTTCCGTTTCCTGAACGTAAGTATTGATATCTATCTTTTTCATCACGGCACGCAAGCCGTTTACATTCCAAGAAATCAGTTTCATGTGATCCCTCCTGTCCGGCTCAGCCGGTATTTCAGTGTTTCAATGTTTCCGCCCTCTAATGCCAGCAGCTGCTTTTTCATTTCTAAACCGCCTCTGAACCCGGTCAGTTTCCCGTTTTTTCCGATGACGCGATGGCACGGAACCGTAATCAATACCGGATTTTTCCCGATTGCGGCGCCCACGGCTCTTACGGCTGCCGGTTTCTGAATCATTTCTGCTATATCCGAATAGGAGTATGTCTCGCCGTACGGTATGTCCATAAGCGCTTTCCATACAGCAAGCTGAAATTCTGTCCCGTAAAGATCCACCGGCACTGAAAAAGCTGATCTGCCATTGTCAATGTACTCGGACAGCTCTGCCGTGTAAGGCGCCAGCTTTTCATCATCACGTGCCAATCGGTATTGCGGCAGTGATTTTTTTGCCCACTGCTCAAGCTCTTCAAAGCTTCCATGATTTGACCCTATAAAGCAAAGCCCCTTAGATGTAGCGGCTGTATACAGGCTCCAATCATTCCGTGTGAAGAGTGTCCAATAGATCATAGGCTCTTTACTCATATTGAACTTCCCTGTCCCGTTTTGGCCGTTTTTCTGTATTCTGTGGGCGAACTCCCGGTTCCCTTTTTAAAAAGGGTCGCGAAATGCGCTGTGTTTGGAATTCCGACAGTCAGAGCGATCTCCATGACTGCCATATCAGTATGCTTTAAAAGGTGTTCCGCCTTCGACAATCTTATTTTCTGTATATACGCAATCGGGGATATTCCCCTGATTTTTTTAAATGTCCGCTGTAAATGATAGGGGCTGCCGTGACACATTTCGGCCAGTATGCTCAGATTCAGGGATTCGTGATAATGGCGGTCAATGTACTCAGTGATTTGAGCAATCCATTCTTCATCAGGAAGACGAAGACCGTTCGGCCGGCACCTTTTACAGGGACGAAAATGTCTCTCGAGCGCTGCA
Source organism: Bacillus sp. JNUCC-21 (assembly GCF_041222765.1). NCBI lineage: Bacteria > Bacillati > Bacillota > Bacilli > Caryophanales > Bacillaceae > Bacillus > Bacillus sp. JNUCC-21. The sequence continues at coordinate 4,181,812 of NZ_CP166019.1, forward strand.
TCAGCCGTATCAAACACCAGCACGTTATCTTTATTCGGAACTCTCGATTTACAAGAAGGCCGGCAGAAAATCCCCGTCGTTTTTACTGCATAATAAAATGCCCCGTCATAAGAAGCATCATTGTGTATGATTGCGCTCCACTTTTCATCAGTCAGGATATTTCTGTCTGTCTCCATCTCATCCACCCCCTGTTTTTCAGTATAAACAAATTCATTGCATAAGTACGCGTTTTTGAATAGAGGAGCAAGATAACAAAGATAGGTGTCAGGAGCACTTCCATGTTTCATGTGAAACATTTCGGCAGGATGGAGGGGGACTGATATAAAAAAAGAGCAGGAGCCCGCAGGCTCTTGCTCTTTTTTCGGCTTACTCGCCAGTTACGTATGGAAGTAAAGCCATTTGACGTGCGCGTTTGATCGCGATAGTCAATTTACGTTGGTATTTCGCGTTTGTTCCAGTTACACGGCGAGGTAAAATTTTACCACGCTCAGAAACAAACTTTCTAAGAAGATCTACATCTTTGTAATCGATGTGCGTAATGCCGTTAGAAGTGAAGTAACAAACCTTACGGCGTTTCGCACGACCGCCTCTGCGTCCTCCTGCCATTGTCATTTCCCACCTTTCTCGTTATGAATATAGCGATAATCTATTAGAACGGAAGATCATCATCCGAGATGTCAATCGGCTTGCCGTCGTTGGCAAATGGATCATCATTAAAGCTGTTCCCTTGATTTCGTCTCTGGTTGTTCTGATTTCCGCCGAACGGATTATCATTTTGGCCTCCGCCAAAGTATTGGCCTCCGCCGCTGTTTCCTTCGTTGTATCCGCCTGATCCAGAACCGCCGCTGTTTTTAGGCTCAAGAAATTGAACACTTTCAGCTTGGACTTCTGTCACGAAGACACGCTGTCCCTGCTGGTTTTCATAATTTCTTGTCTGGAGTCGGCCGTCTACGCCGGCAAGGCTTCCTTTTTTAAGAAAGTTTGCAACGTTTTCGGCTTGTCTTCTCCAAGTGACACAATTAATGAAATCGGCTTCACGTTCTCCGGACTGGTTCGTGAATGTACGATTCACAGCAAGAGTAAACGTGGCGACAGCCGCACCGCTTGGCGTATAACGAAGCTCTGGGTCTTTTGTCAGTCTTCCGACTAATACAACTCGGTTAAGCATATGAAAGACCACCTTTTAACATTATATATTTCAAATTGCTTATTCTTCTTCTTTAACAACGATGTGGCGAATGATATCGTCACTGATCTTAGCTAAACGGTCGAATTCAGCAACCGCTGCAGCTTCAGACTGAACGTTTAAGATTTGGTAGAAACCGTCACGGAAATCGTTGATTTCGTAAGCAAGACGACGTTTACCCCAATCTTTTGTTCCAGTGATCTCCGCTCCGTTAGAAGTCAATACGTTGTTGAAACGCTCGATAACTGCCTTCTTTGACTCTTCGTCAATGTTCGGACGGATAATGTACATAACTTCGTACTTTTTCATCTGTTTGCACCTCCTTTTGGTCTAAGCGGCCCTATAATGGGCAAGGAGCAATAATTCTATTACTCACAAGTTTATATTATACCAAAGCTCTTGTCCCTTTACAACTGTGTCCTATACATTAAATCGGAAATGAATGACATCTCCGTCTTGGACTACATATTCCTTACCTTCCAGACGCACTTTTCCGGCTTCTTTCGCTCCGGACATTCCGCCGCCTGCCAAAAGGTCTTCATAAGCAACCGTTTCAGCGCGGATAAAGCCGCGTTCAAAATCAGTGTGGATGATACCCGCACACTCAGGAGCTTTCATGCCTTTTCTGAATGTCCATGCGCGCACTTCCTGTTCGCCCGCCGTAAAGTATGTCGCAAGGCCGAGAAGAGAGTATGACGCTTTAATCAGCTGATCAAGACCTGATTCTTCAATGCCGAGCTCCTCAAGGAACATTTGCTTTTCTTCGCCTTCCAATTCAGCAATTTCAGACTCAATTTTCGCACAGACGACGATAACTTCGGCGTTTTCACCCGCGGCGTACTCCCGGATTTTCGCAACATATTCATTATCTGAAGGATCAGCCACTTCATCCTCGCTTACATTTGCTACATAAAGCACAGGTTTTGACGTAAGCAAATGAAGCTGCTTCACAAGCTTTTGCTGTTCTTCCGTAAATTCAACGGAACGGGCAGGCTTTTCTTGTTCGAAAGCTTCTTTTAATTTAGACAGAATGTCAAATTCAAAAACCGCTTCTTTGTCTTTTTGCTTAGCAAGCTTGCTTACACGCGTGATGCGTTTTTCGACTGTCTCCATGTCGGCAAGAATCAATTCAAGATTGATCGTTTCAATATCGTCAATCGGATCGACTTTCCCTGACACGTGCGTAATATTGTCATCAGCGAATGCGCGTACAACGTGGCAGATCGCATCAACCTGACGGATATGAGAAAGAAACTTATTTCCGAGTCCTTCACCTTTTGATGCGCCTTTTACGATCCCCGCGATATCAGTGAATTCAAACGCAGTCGGCACCGTTTTTTTCGGGTTCACCAATTCAGTCAGCTTTTGCAGACGTTCATCCGGCACTTCCACGATTCCCACGTTCGGATCAATTGTACAGAACGGGTAGTTGGCTGATTCGGCACCAGCCTGGGTAATTGCATTAAATAACGTCGATTTTCCGACATTCGGCAAACCGACAATTCCAGCAGTTAAAGCCATTCTTTCATCTCCTCTATATCAAACCATCATCGTATAAACGTATTGTAACCTAGAGCAATTATAAGGAGGTTCATAGGAAAAGACAAGCTGAGAAAAAAGCATTTCCCGCCCTCTCTCTCCTTAGATTATCCTTTTTTAACCGCTACCAGACAGTCAAAAAGCGTACTTCCCATTCCATTATCAGAATTTGAATCCTTTGTGAGCATGTTGACGGAGCCTCCGAATGCCGCCCACATGCCTTCATCTATATTCACCGTCTTCGGGTGAGCCTGCTTCATGATTTTCACCCTGCCGCGCAGACGGCCGCGGTCATTGTATACCTCTGCCGTATCTCCGTCTTGAAGTGAAAGCTCCTCGGCGATATCCGGCGACAGATCCACCTGAATCTGCTGAAGCTTTTCAATAAACGGCACGTGCTGTGAATGATTGGAGCGCTGCGGGTGAATGGACAGCAGCGTATACGGATATTTCCCCGCCAGTCCGGCGTCATGATAAACAGACTCCTCCGGCACTTCCAATTGAGGGAGGCCGCTGTATCCTTTCTCTTCTGCCAGTGACGAGACGAATTCAAATTTTCCGCTCGGGGTTAAAAATTGAAAATCACTCCACGGAACCTGTTTGACCGGAAGCGGCATATGTCCTTTTTCCTTTAATTGCTCAAGGGTGATTCCTTCTTTCTCCAAAGAAGAGAGCCCCATTTTTAAGAAATCTTCCGTACTGTAATCAAAGAGCTCCCCGAATCCGAGACGCTTTGCGAGTTCCGTCCAGATCCATCGGTCTGATTTTGCCTCTCCCTGCGGTTCCGCAAGCTTCTTGCCATATTGAACATAGTGATGATACATGCTGGAATAATAAATATCTTCCTCTTCGAAAACAACGGCCGTCGGCAGCACATAGTCACAGAGCTTCGCCGTATCGGTCATGACAGAATCAATGGCCACTGTGACCGGTGTTTTTTCAAATGCTTCCTTCACTTTTTTTGTATTCGGCACCTGTGTCAGCGGATTGCCGCACGTCACGATGATCATCTCAATCGGCGGATCGGCTGCATTCAGCGCCTCTTCGGCTTGAGTCATCATCGAAAACGTTCTCGAACTTTTCTTCAGATCAGGACGGGTGAGCTCAGCCTTTGCAAAGCTTTCACCGACTTGCACATTTCCGAAGTTTGCGCCGCCGCCTTTGATACCGACATTTCCGCTCGCCGCAGCTAAAGCGTCAATCCACCGTATCGTCCCGCCCCCGTTTTTATATCTCTGCATCCCAAGACCCATAAAAGTGGAGGCGGGACCGTCAGCATATAAATCAGCAAGATATTCAATCACTTCTAAAGACGTTTCTGTTTTCTCAATGATCTCCTCAATAGAAATCGTCTGCAGAAGCTTTTCTATTTCTTCAAAACCGACCGAATGCCTTTGAATGAAATCGGAATCGGTTCTGCCGGTTTGGCATAATACTTTTAAAACACCCGCCGCAAGCCAGCCATCCATGCCGGGTTTAACGGATATATACCGATCGGCAAGCTTTGCAGTCGGGTTAAAAATAGGATCAATGACCGTCAGTGTCGCTCCTTTTTTCTTCACCTGCTGCAGATGATGATAGAGGTGCATATTCGTCCGGGACACGTTTCTGCCCCATACGATCACATGCTTGCTGTGATAAATATCAAGCGGTCCATGCCCGTAAGAACGCCCGAAATCCCAGCGCTGCGCTTCAATGCCGGAACCCCAGCAAATGCTGCCCGCAATCTCCGTCACACCGCCGTATCCATTGAAAAAACGCTGGTCGAGCGCCTTCAAAAGACCGTTATTGGCGTAATCATGACTGTGCAGCACTGCGGCAGTGCCCAACGTCTCCTTAATCACCGCCATTTTTTCCGCGATTTCATCTAACGCCTGCTCCCAGGAAATGCGGACAAATTCGCCGTCTTTCTTTTTTAAAGGAAAACGAAGCCGTTCCGGCGCATTCGTTTTCGTCTCCAGCATTCTGCCACGGCCGCAAATTTTCCCTTCTGTAATGGGATGATTCGGGTCTCCGTCTACTTTCGTCACCTTTCCATCCTCAACTGTCACCAAAAAGCCGCAGCTGTCCCAGCAATTCAGCGGGCACGCTGACTGATGCACTTTGCTCATCGGCCCTCTTCCTCTCCTCTATATGAAAAAGCATGAGCGCCAGCCCTTATGATGTAGGCTCCTCATGCTTGACGAGTACTTTTTTCAGCTTTCTCTCAAAATCTCTTCTCGGAATCATGACACTGTGGGAACAACCCGTGCATTTAATCCGAATATCCATTCCCATCCGAATGATTTTCCACCTGTTTTCACCGCAAGGATGCGGTTTCTTCATTTCAACAATATCATTCAGGCCAAAGTCTTTATCCGCCAAGACCCTTCACCTCTCTCCATAGACTGCTTTATTTATTGTACAAAAAAAGACAGGATAAGAGCAACGGCCGCACTCAAAATGAGCATTATACTTTTTTCCATCTCCCTAAAATAGGGTAAAGAAGAAGACATACCAGCAAATAAAGACTTAAAAGCCCGTAAATGGGATATAAAATCGCGATCAAATCTGAAAAACCGATTGTCGTAAAAGGCACCATCACAGCTAAAAGAAGAGATACGAGCGTCCATCTCGGCAATTTCACAAATGCAAGCATGCGGCTGGACAGCCCGAACAGACCGGTCACGGTTGTCGTATAGATGGCTAAAAAAAGCACGGCGGCCATACAAAGAAATAACGGATAAGGAGCGCCTTCAAGGACAGCGAAAAGAGGAATCTCATATTGTGTAAGACTGCCTGAAAGCTGTACAAGCGTTTCATTGTAAACAAATGAAATCATACCGAAAATCAGCCCGCTTGCAACGCTTGCGATTTTCGCTTCTCCCAGTCCCTTCATATCTTTTCCGATTGAAGAAAGAACAGCGACAACAGAAAGGATGTTTAAGGACGTGAAGGTAATGCTTGCCGGCCAATTATACTGGCGGGTCAAATCTATCGTCCACGTGTAATGATGGGTTGTCTGAAAAAAGACCAATGCATATAACAGCCCCGCTACAAGAATCGGTATCAAAATACTATTCAGAGATAATATTCCTTTTATATCCCAAAAGAATAAACCGACGGTCACAATGCAAAGAAGAAAAATACCGACCCAAAACGGCAGCTTGTACATTTGCAGCGTCACACCGCCGCCGGCAATCATAACCATCGTCATTGAAAACAAATAAAACATAATAAGCACATCATAGACTTTAGCAAGAGCCGGCCCCATCAGATGCTCAAGCACAGGTAAAAAGTGCGTTGATTGAACCCGATAGCTGATCTTCAACACAATATAAGCCGAAATCGTAAACATGACTGTAAACAATACAATAGCCAGTCCGCTTTCGACACCGAAAAACTGCCATATTTCCTGCCCGCTTGCATACCCAGCCCCAATCTGGCTGCTTAATATGAGCAGCATCCACTTCATCCCGGCTCTCCACACCCTCATCACCTCATAAAATTTCTGATCATCTCCGCATATTGCTACTATATTGAGTGACAGCGGCAATCATTCATACAAATGGGACAAATATGGTATGATAACGACGATTGACTATTCAGAAAAATTCACTTATGCAAGGAGCTCAAACCATGTACATCAGGCGTTTAACCGCAAATGATACCCAGCCTTATTCCGATATCAGGCTCAAAGCTTTAAAAGATCACCCGGACGCATTTGCCGTCAGCTATGATGAGGAGAAAGAATGGCCGTCCGAAAAATTTAAAGCCAGGCTTGAAGCCGACAATGCCATCGTGCTTGGCGCCTTTGAACAAGACAGACTGATAGGAATCCTCAAGATCTCCAAGCATCCGCTGTTTAAACTAAGACACATTGCGGTTATCGGTTCTATGTATATTTCCCCCAAACACCGAGGGTCAGGCGCGGGAAAAGCTTTAATGACGGAAGCCATCAGCCGAGCAAAAAAGATGAAGGACACAGAACAGCTCCATCTCTCTGTTACTTCAACAAATGAACCCGCAAAAAAACTCTACGCTCAGTTAGGATTTATCCTCTTCTCTACAGAAAAAAGAGCGCTGAAATTAGATTATCAGCAATATGTCGACGTAGATCAAATGGTCTTATTTCTTTCATGAACTTAGAGAATAACTGCTCTGAGTTCTTTTTTCTATCCCGCTCTTTTCAAACAACCGGCATGCTGATCACGACATAAGCATAAAAAAAGGAAGCGCTGGATATACTGTAAACAACCATACAACACCAAAAACAACAATGTAATACTCGTATGACATGACAAGGAAGTGAACCTTATGAATCGAAAAGGCGGGCTTTTTTCTCAAGAACGGGCAAAACAATATGTATCTCATACGGATTCTTCTGCTGCGAATCAAATACAAGCGATCCTTACTTCATCTTTACGTAAAGCAGCCGGCAGACCGTTAGTCACCGTGTGTATCGGCACAGATCGGTCGACCGGAGATTCATTAGGTCCGCTCGTAGGAACAAAGTTAGAAAAAATGAATTTAGGCAGATTGCACGTTTACGGCACGCTGTCAGATCCTGTTCACGCCGTCAATATGAAAGACAAGCTGAAAGATATTCAACATCTACATAAAAATCCGTTTATTATAGCGGTTGATGCTTGTTTAGGCCGCGTCAAAAGCGTAGGGTCATTTCAAATCGGCGATGGGCCGCTGAAGCCCGGAGCAGGTGTTCAAAAAGATCTTCCTGAAATCGGTGACGTCCATATCAATGGAATCGTCAATGTCAGCGGGTTTATGGAGTATTTTGTCCTGCAGAATACGAGGCTTCATCTTGTTATGAGCATGGCAAATGTTTTAGCAGAGGGGTTACAGCTGACAGATAAATCAGAAGGCCGGCAGGAACGGCTCAGTCCGTTTCATAAGTTGACAAGACGTATATAAAAAACCATCTTTTTTTAAAAAGATGGTTTTTACGCTTCTCTTTCAGACAATAGTTCTAGGATACGTTCAAGATCTTCATTTGAGAAAAACTCAATCTCAATCTTCCCTTTTTTCTTTTGTCTCTTTATATTTACTGTTGTTCCGAAATAATTTTGCAAATACGATTCCCGCTCTTTTAACACAACATCTTGAACAGGTTCTTTTTTCTTTGTTTCACGTGGAACATTGTTGTTTAACTGCTGAATCAGCTGCTCAAGCTGACGGACGTTCAGCTGTTCTTCAACCACTTTCTTCACAAGCGGCTCAAGCTTGTCTTTATTTTTCAAACCAAGCAAGGTTCTGCCGTGTCCCATGGATAACGTACCTTCTGCAATGAGGTTCTGGATGCTTTCCGGCAGCGTCAGCAGTCTTAAATGGTTGGCAATATGAGGCCTGCTTTTCCCGAGCCGTTTAGCGAGCTGTTCCTGGGTTAAATCCAAATGCTTCAGCAGTGAGTCATATGCCAGAGCTTCTTCAAGCGGTGATAAGTCTTCACGCTGAAGGTTTTCCAAAAGAGCGATTTCCCGCATCAGCGATTCAGATAAATCCCGCACGATAGCCGGCACTGTCTCTTTACCGGCAAGTTTTGCGGCGCGGTAACGGCGTTCGCCGGCTACAATATCATAGCCCTTCAATGATTTTCTCACGATAATGGGCTGAAGAATGCCATGCTGAATGATAGATTCCTTCAGTTCAGCTAATGACTCATCGTCAAATTGTTTTCTTGGCTGATAAGGATTGGGGCGTAAATCACTGATTTTAATCTCTTCCACTGTCTCTTCAGACAAATCAACCTGATTAAACAACGCGTTAATCCCTTTTCCGAGCCCGCCTTTAGCCATTCGCTGCCACTTCCTTTGCTAAATCTAAATATACTTCCGCACCTCTCGAACGCGGATCGTATAATATGATCGGCTTACCGTGACTCGGCGCCTCACTTAAACGGACATTTCGAGGAATAATGGTTTGATACACTTTATCTCTAAAGTATTTCTTTACCTCTTCTATCACTTGAATGCCGAGATTCGTTCTGGCATCAAGCATCGTCAGAAGCACTCCTTCTATCATTAAGTCGGTATTTAAATGTTTTTGCACAAGCCGAACTGTATTTAATAATTGACTCAATCCTTCAAGAGCGTAGTATTCGCACTGAACCGGGATAACGACTGAATCTGAAGCGGTAAGCGCATTAATCGTTAATAACCCGAGAGACGGAGGACAATCAATAATCATGTAATCGTAATTTTGTTTCACTGATTCTAATGCTCTTTTCAGCCTGACCTCCCGTGAGATCGTCGGAACCAATTCGATTTCCGCTCCCGCAAGCTGGATCGTGGCCGGAATGACATCTAAGTTCTCTACTGAAGTCGGTTTAATAATATCTGTAACATCTGCATCATCTACTAAAATGTCGTACACACAATGATCCACATCGGCTTTTTCAATCCCTAATCCGCTCGTTGCATTGCCCTGCGGATCAATATCAACAAGAAGAACTCTTTTACCTATGTAAGCCAAGCAAGCCCCCAGATTAACAGAAGTCGTCGTCTTCCCGACTCCGCCTTTTTGGTTCGTAATTGCTATGATTTTTCCCACGATGTCACCTACCTTCACATGAACATGTACTGTCTTGTTTCTATCTTATCAAAAAAAGAGTAAAGCGTTTTATTTTTTTCATAATTTGTTTATCAGCAAGTGAAAAAAATGTAAACGGAAAAGACACTTTCTAATATAAGTTCTCCGATAAAGTGACTTTTTTGACTGTAAAAAGACAATTCACGACACAAAAAGATAAAATTTTACATATATAATGTATAGTGCACAATAAATCTATCATTATCTCAAAATAGTTTTTTGATTAAAATAAAAACTCCCCTGCTGATCAGGAGAGTTTTTATTTAGGTATCCGAATGGTAAGCTGGATGTACTCTTCGAATTCTTCTTCTTCAGTATTCAGTCTGACGCCGCTGTCTTCTACCATAGACAGTGACTGACGAATCGTATTCATCGCAATTCTTGTATCCCTGCTGAACGCTTTGCGTCTCGGCTTTGGTTTCTGCTTATTCTGTTCAAGCATTTTCACCACTCTGTCTTCCGTCTGCTTGACGTTTAAGCTTTTCTCAATGATTTCCGCAAGCAATGTGACCTGAAACTCCGGCTGTTTGAGCGGAATCAGTGCTCTTGCATGACGTTCCGTAATTTTTTTCTCCATAATCGCATCCTGGACGGGTTCCGGGAGCTTTAACAATCGGAGCTTGTTCGCAATCGTTGACTGGCCTTTTCCTAAGCGCTGCGCCAAGGCTTCCTGTGTTAAATCATGAAGTTCTAACAGCCTTGCGTACGCATGAGCTTCCTCAATGGAGGACAATTCTTCCCTTTGCAGGTTTTCAATCAAAGCGACAGATGCTGTTTCCGTATCAGAAAAATCTTTAATAATTGCGGGAATCTTCTCCCATTCAAGCGTCTGTACCGCTCTCCAGCGCCTTTCACCCGCAATGAGCTCATATTGTCCTTCATCTTCTGTATGTCTGACAACAATCGGCTGAATGATGCCGTGTGTATGGATAGTCATTGCTAACTCTTTGATTTTTTCATCTGAGAAAATGGTGCGTGGCTGAAAACGGTTGGGAACGATAGCATGTACCGGTATTTCGAGTATCTCTTCTTTGTTTGTATCATGCTCAGCTATCTCCGGTTCCTCTTCCTTCTCACCAAACCCGAAGAAACGAGAGAATGAATGCTTCATGTACCTACACCACCTTTAAAAACTGCCATTTTTATAATTCTATTTTCTCATGGTTTTTCCTGCTGTATCTTCATCAATTTTGCAGAAAATATGATGGAATTGTCACATCAGGCTGTCTAAATTACCCTTCAATTGGCGATTTATTTGGAGTACCCGGTTTTCTCGGATATTTTTTCGGAGTGCTTTTCGTCTTGCGAATGATCATGATGTTCCGTTCACTTTCTTCAACAGGAAGTGTAAAGGAATGAACTTGTTCAAGCTCTCCTCCCAATACTTTAATTGCCTTTTGCCCCGCTTTCAGCTCTTCATCAGCTGCTGCTGCTTTTAGTGCCGCAAATACGCCGTTTTTCTTGGCCAGCGGCAGACAAAGCTCACTCAGGACCGACAAACGCGCCACCGCACGGGCCGTCACGAGATCGAAGCTTTCCCGGACGTCTTTCCGCTGTCCGAATGTCTCCGCTCTGTCATGGACAAATGCCGTATGCTCTAATTGTAAAGCATCAGAGAGAGTTTCCAAAAACGTAATCCGCTTATTCAGTGAATCGACGATGGTGACATGCAGATGCGGGAAGCAGATTTTGACGGGCAGGCTCGGAAAACCGGCGCCGGCGCCGACATCACAAAGAGTGGTGACCTTTTCAAAATCAATATAAAATGCCGCCGTTATCGAATCATAAAAATGCTTGAGATAAACTTCCTTTTTCTCAGTGATGGATGTCAGATTCATTTTTTCGTTCCATTCCACGAGCATCCGGTAATACAACTCGAATTGCTCCAGCTGGCGGTCAGAAAGGGAAATCCCTTTCTCCGCTAAACTGGATGTAAATTCCTCTATATTCATGCCGTCATCCTTTCTATTCAGCTACCTTGGCAATACGGCCCTGCTCCAGGTATACCAGCAGGATTGAAATGTCTGCCGGATTGACGCCGGAAATACGGGACGCTTGAGCAACTGATAAAGGACGCACTTCTTTCAGCTTTTGACGGGCTTCAGTAGCAATTCCTTTAATGGCGTCATAATCAATCCGATCAGGGATTTTTTTGTTTTCCATTTTCTTCAGCTTTTCCACTTGCTGCAAGGATTTTTCGATATATCCTTCATATTTCACCTGAATTTCCACTTGTTCCGCCACGTCTTGCGGAACCGGAGAATCTGCAGGCGCAAGTTTTGTCACTGTTTCATAGTTCATTTCCGGACGTTTCATTAAATCTGTGCCGCGCACTCCGTCTTTCAGCTCGCTTCCGCCGAGTGAACGGATATATTCCTGATTCTCAGGAGACGGCTTGATAATAACAGACCAGAGACGTTTTTTCTCCGCCTCAATCGCCGCTTTTTTCTTCTCAAACGCTTCATAGCGCTCATCAGAAATTAAGCCGATATCGTGGCCGATTTCCGTCAGACGAAGATCCGCGTTGTCGTGACGGAGCAGCAGTCTGTATTCCGCCCGTGAAGTCAGCAGACGGTACGGTTCATTGGTTCCTTTCGTTACCAAATCATCAATCAATACACCGATATAAGCATCGGAACGGCTGAGGATCACTTCTTCTTTTCCAAGCGCTTTGCGGCCTGCGTTGATCCCTGCCATAATTCCTTGCCCGGCTGCTTCCTCATAACCTGATGTACCGTTAATTTGACCGGCCGTGTACAGGTTAGGGATTTTTTTCGTCTCCAGTGTAGGCCAGAGCTGCGTCGGTACAATCGCGTCATACTCAATCGCGTAACCGGCTCTCATCATCTGCACCTTTTCCAGTCCCGGAATGGTCGCCAGCATCCGCTGCTGCACGTCCTCAGGAAGACTCGTGGATAAACCTTGAACGTATACTTCCTGCGTATTTCTGCCTTCCGGCTCAAGGAAAATCTGATGACGCGGTTTATCATTAAACCGCACGACTTTATCTTCAATCGAAGGGCAGTATCTCGGTCCCGTTCCTTTAATCATACCGGAATACATTGGCGAACGATGCAGGTTGCTGTCGATGATCTCATGAGTCTCAGGACTCGTGTAAGTCAGCCAGCAAGGCAGCTGATCGGTAATGTATTCAACCGTTTCATATGAGAAAGCGCGCGGAACCGGGTCCCCCGGCTGGATTTCTGTTTTGCTGTAATCAATGGAATCGCTTGAGACACGAGGAGGCGTACCCGTTTTAAAACGGACGAGATCAAAACCGAGCTCCTCTAAGTGCTCAGAAAGTTTAATAGACGGCTGCTGGTTATTCGGACCGCTTGAGTAAGACAGATCACCGAGAATGATCCGCCCTCTTAAATACGTTCCGGTTGTCAGCACGACCGTTTTTGCCTTATATTCAGCACCGGTTTGCGTAATGACACCGCGGCACTCCCCGTCTTCAATGATTAAACGCTCGGCAATCCCTTGAAGAAGTGTCAAATTCGGTGTTTTTTCCAGCGTATGCTTCATTTCGTGCTGATATTGGAATTTATCCGCCTGCGCACGCAGCGCCCGTACGGCCGGACCTTTTCCTGTATTCAGCATTCTCATTTGAATATGAGTTTTATCTATATTTCTAGCCATTTCTCCGCCGAGCGCGTCAATTTCGCGGACGACAATCCCTTTCGCGGGGCCGCCGACAGACGGATTACATGGCATAAACGCAACCATATCAAGATTGATCGTCAAAACAAGCGTTTTGGCTCCCTGGCGCGCGGATGCGAGGGCAGCCTCAACACCGGCATGCCCGGCGCCGATGACAATCACGTCGTATTGGCCTGCTTCATACCCCATGGTTTTTTCCTCCCTTTTATTTACCTAAACAAAATTGTGAAAAGAGCTGATCAATTAAGCTTTCGTGGACGGCATCACCGATGATTTCGCCCAGCAGCTCCCAGCACCTTGTCAAATCAATTTGCACCATATCAATCGGAACATCCTGTTCAATTCCGTTCAGCGCATCATCAATCGCTTGCTTTGCCTGATGCAGTATCGAGATATGACGGGTGTTGCTGACATAGGTGAGATCTCCGCTTTCGATCGCTCCTGTATAAAATAGCGACTGAATCGCTTCCTCTAAATCTTGAATGCCTTCTTCTTTCAGCAATGAGGTCGTGACGACAGGCCGGCCTTTCGCCAGTTCCTTGACGCGCTCAGCGTCAATCTTAGCCTCAAGGTCCGTCTTATTCATAATGACAATGACGTCCATTCCCTCAACCGCTTCAAACAATTTCACATCTTCTTCAGAAAGCTCTTCGCTGTGGTTAAGCACAAGCAAAATGAGATCCGCTTCCTTCAGAACCTGCCGTGACCGTTCCACACCGATTCTTTCGACGATGTCTTCTGTCTCACGGATTCCGGCGGTATCGACAAGCCGAAGCGGCACGCCTCGGACATTGACATATTCCTCAATCACATCACGCGTCGTTCCCGGAATATCGGTTACGATCGCCTTCGTTTCATGGACAAGGCTGTTAAGCAGAGAGGATTTTCCGACGTTCGGACGGCCGATGATCACGGTAGACAGTCCCTCACGCAAAATTTTCCCCTGCTCAGACGTATGGAGCAGCGCCTCGATTTCTTTCTTCACGCCGCTTGCCTTCTCCACTAAAAGCTGATGCGTCATTTCTTCGACGTCATCATATTCCGGATAATCTATATTAACCTCAACATGGGCAAGTGTTTCTAACAACTCATCACGCAGACGGCGGACAAGCGCGGAAAGCCGTCCTTCCATCTGGTTCATGGCGACATTCATGGCACGGTCCGTTTTGGCCCTGATCAGATCCATCACCGCTTCCGCCTGTGATAGGTCAATCCGTCCGTTTAAAAATGCGCGCTTCGTAAACTCACCGGGTTCTGCCAGTCTCGCACCTTCTCTTAAAGCAAGCTGGAGCACCTGATTAACCGTCACAATACCCCCGTGACAGTTGATTTCAATGACATCTTCCCTTGTGAATGTTCTGGGCGCTCTTAAAACAGACACCATGACTTCCTCAATAATCCGTCCCGTCGTGCTGTCCGCGATATGCCCGTAATGAATGGTATGCGATTCTGCCGAACTGAGCGTTTTGCCTTTCGGACCCTTGTACATTTTGTCGGCGATCTTTACGGCTTCCGGGCCGCTCAGCCGAACGATCGCGATCGCGCCTTCACCCATCGGAGTTGAAATCGCTGCAATTGTATCCATGCTGTTCACCTCTCTTTATCTCTGTTTCCATCTATATAAAAAATTTTATTTACGCCAAAATTAAAAGATAACATAGTTTGGTTTGAAGTGGAAGATACGTTATCCACAAAGGCAGAAATTCATCCCTTATTACTTTAACTTATCCACATGTGAATAACAATTAATTTTATTTCCTAAAACCTTTTTTATCAACAGCATAGACCGAAAAAGAAAAAACTTAAACGCAAAAAATGCGATTCTGCTTAGGAATAGAGCCATTTTTACCAATAAAAAAACCGAAGTTCCGATTTTACCCGGACTTCGGTTTTCTGCTATCTTTATGGGAAATAACGAGATGGCGGTACCGGCCTTCACCGGTAGAAAAAGTTTTGATATTTGGATGCTTTGACAGCGCGTCATGGATGATTTTTCTTTCACCTGACGGCATCGGTTCTAAATGCACATCTTTTTTCGTTTTCGACACTTGCTTGGCCAGCCTGTTTGCCAGCTGCTCCAGAATTTCTCTTCTTTTCCGCCGATAATTCTCAGCGTCGACAATGGCTTGGCGATACTGGCCGGAGCCGCGGTTCAAAACAAGCTGCGTCAATGTTTCCAGGGCATTGAGTGTTTGTCCTCTTTTGCCAATAAGCAGCGCCGCTTTTTCACCTTTAATGTGAAAACAGACTGTTTTCTTGTTTTCTTCCGTAACAATCTCAGAAGGTCCGGCAATGGAATGGATGATTTCTTCCAAATACACTTTCGCTTCATGAACAGGATTTTTTTTCTCTTCCAGTTCTACGATCGCATTCTTTTTTCCGAAAATACCCAAAAACCCTTTGTATTCTTCTTGCACCACCGTTATTTCTACTTGATCTTTCGTCAGTTGAAGTTCCTGAAGGCCTGATTGAACTGCTTCTTCGACATTCCGTCCCGCAGCAGTCACCTTCTTCACTTTTTCTTTCCTCCCGCTTTCTGCGTTTCCGGATCGTGTTTAATGTCAGGTCCTTTAATAAGGAATGTCTGAGCAATCATAAACAGGTTTCCGACTACCCAATACAGAGAAAGCGCGCTCGGGAAGTTGATCGCAAATACGATGATCATGATCGGCATAATCCATACCATCATTGCCATTTGAGGATTCTGAGTCGGATTTCCGGCCATCATCAGCTTCTGCTGGACAAAAGTGGCCACACCGGCAACGATAGGAAGAATATAGTAAGGATCCTTCTCTCCTAAATCAAACCATAAAAAGCTGTGCTGTGAAATGGCTTGCGTACGCATAATGGCGTGGTAGAATCCGATCAAAATCGGCATTTGAATCAGGATCGGGAAACATCCCGCCAGCGGGTTTACCCCGTGCTTTGAAAACAGGGCCATCGTTTCCTGCTGAAGCTTCTGCTGCGTTTTTTGATCTTTAGAGCTGTATTTTTCTCTGAGCTTCTGCATTTCAGGCTGCAGCGCCTGCATCGCTTTTGAGCTTCGAAGCTGCTTGATCATCAGCGGCAGAATCAGCAGACGAATTAAAATCGTAACGATGATGATCGATAAACCATAGTTATCGCCCGTCAGTTTCGCTACGTACGTAATGACTTCTGACAATGGATACACAACATATTTGTCCCAGAAATGCGGACTATTCGCCGTAATCGGCTCTTTCACACTCGAGCACCCGGCCAGCAGCACGAGCATACCGACCATACTCAGTAGTAACCATATTCTCCTTTTCAAGAACGTTTCCTCCTATACCAATCTTTATGAACCTTGTATGTATTTTAGCATCTTTCAGTTTCAAATGGCGTTCATTTTTCGCCAAATAAAAGGAAGCGCTTTTAAAAACGTGAAGAAAACAAAATATGAGCTATTTTGACGACGATTTCTTATATAATGAGGTTTTTCTGAATAAGTGCTGCAGACTCTTTTTCGTTTCTTCAAAACTGAGGTCGCCGGCGGGTTTTCTTGCGATAATAATAAAATCTTTCGGCTTGAGCAGCTCTTTTTCCTCCTGAACAGCCTGTCTGATTAACCGCTTCACCCGATTGCGCACGACGGCATTGCCGATTTTTTTACTGACAGAAAGCCCTACCCGGAGCTCTTCCTGTTTCGGCTGATCAAGCGTATACAGCACGAACTGGCGGTTTGCCATAGACGTTCCGCGTTTAAACACTTTTTGAAAATCTTCATTTTTCTTTAACCGATTTCGCTTCTTCACTTTAATTCACTCCGATATTCACTCGCAGAAACTTTTATTTCTATCTAAAAAAAACGGGCCGCCGGAATACTGAAGAAATTTCTCCAGTACCGGGCGACGCATGACATCTCACTCTCTTAATGTGAAAAAAGACCACTGACATTATTCAGTGGCCTAAGCTGATAATACTTTTCTGCCTTTGCGGCGACGGCGTGCTAATACTAGACGACCGTTTTTTGAACTCATACGGCTTCTGAAGCCATGAACTTTACTGCGTTTACGGTTATTCGGTTGGAATGTTCTTTTCATTTATGACACCTCCCTCGAGGAATAGCTGTTAAAGACAGTCTTACTTATTATATTTGTGCTGCCTATTCATTGTCAACTTCAGCAGTGCTTTTATTTCTTACAACCATAATAGGATAACATACCTTAACCAGTTTAGAAACCTTATTTTTCATATTCCTTTTTTTAACGCAAAAAAAAAAGCCGTGCTCCCCCGAAAAAACGACATGTGGATAATTTTTTTGCCTTTTTTTAATATCCACAGTCGTTATCGACAACATTTTCACATTGCTAACTCCTGTGGACAAAGATTTTTCAACAAGTTGTCAGGTTTGTGGATAAGATTACGAGAACCATTGCAAGTCCTCGCTTAATTTGATATTATATTTGTGTTTTAACTCTTAATTACTTATCCAGCCCATTCTCTTTATCCACAAACTGTGGATAAGTTGTGGATTGTTTTCACACAGCTTGTGTAGATTGTTGTCCACAACTTGTGGAATTTGTCGAAAAGCTGTTTTTCTACTATACTATATGTTTTCAACATTTCGTGTGTACGAATGGTCAGAGCCATATGCTCTTTTTTTGTGTTCTATAACAGGGAAAGGGCGCTGATTTTTAAAGAAAAGGAGGGCTGTGCCGGATA